>NZ_OZ309109.1:0-3967872 GCF_968206495.1 Vreelandella sp. EE27
GTGTCACTCGCGCTTTGGCAGCAGTGCCTGGATTATCTGCAGGACGAACTAAGCTCCCAGCAGTTCAATACATGGATTCGCCCCTTGCAGGCCGAAGAAGGGGGCGCCAACGAGCTATGTTTGTTGGCGCCTAACCGCTTCGTGCGCGACTGGGTGAGCGATAAATACGCCAAACGCATTAGCGAGCTGATCCGCGAGCTCGCCCCGGCCAAACCGCCTAAAGTGAGTTTGACCGTCGGCAGCCGTCGCGCCGCGGCAACGCCCCAGCCCCGGGATCTGGGTAACCCGGTCTCCGCCGCGCCTGAGCGCCCTTCCGCACCGGCGGTACATACGCCGCCGCGCGGCGATATCGCCGACGAACGCGAAATCGAAACCCTGCGCGAACAGCCTCAAAACAAGCGCGGCAACGAGCGCCAGGTGCAGGTCGAGGGCAGCCTCAAGCACGGCAGCGGGCTCAACCCCAATTTCACCTTCGACAAGTTCGTCGAAGGTAAGTCGAACCAGCTGGCCCGAGCGGCCTCGCGCCAGGTCTCGGAAAACCCCGGCGGTGCCTATAACCCCTTGTTTTTGTACGGTGGTGTGGGCCTGGGTAAAACCCACTTGATGCACGCGGTAGGTAACGCCCTGGCCGGAAAGCGGGAAAACGCTCGCGTGGTGTATCTGCACTCCGAGCGCTTCGTGGCGGATATGGTCAAGGCGCTACAGCTCAACGCCATCAACGATTTCAAGCGCTTCTATCGCAGCGTCGATGCGCTGTTGATCGATGACATCCAGTTTTTTGCCGGTAAGGAGCGCTCCCAAGAGGAGTTTTTCCACACCTTCAATGCGCTTTTGGAAGGCGGCCAGCAAATGATTTTGACCTCGGACCGCTACCCCAAAGAGATCAACGGGGTCGAAGAGCGTTTGAAGTCCCGCTTTGGCTGGGGGCTAACCGTTGCCATCGAGCCACCGGAGCTCGAAACCCGGGTTGCCATCCTGATGAAAAAGGCCGATCAAGCCAGCGTCGATTTGCCGCATGACGCCGCCTTTTTCATCGCGCAAAAAATTCGCTCCAACGTGCGCGAGCTCGAAGGCGCGCTCAAGAAAGTCATCGCCGATTCGCACTTCATGGGCAAGCCCATCACCCAGGACTTCATTCGCGAATCGCTGAAGGATCTGCTCGCGCTGCAGGACAAGCAGGTCGGCGTGGACAACATTCAACGCACGGTGGCGGAGTACTACAAGATCAAGGTGGCGGATCTGCTCTCCAAGCGGCGCTCGCGCTCGGTGGCCAGGCCCCGGCAAGTGGCGATGGCGCTGGCCAAGGAGCTGACCAACCACAGCCTGCCGGAAATAGGTGACGCCTTTGGCGGGCGCGATCACACGACGGTGCTGCACGCTTGTCGTAAGGTAAAGACCCTGCAGGAAGAGAGTGCGGATATCCGCGAGGATTACAAAAACCTCATGCGCCTGCTCACCAGTTAAGGCTTTGTAAAAATCCACTTAAAAAGCCAGATGCGGCTGACGACCATTTAACCTGGAGTAGTGATGAAGTTTTCAATTTCCCGAGAGGCGTTACTACGTCCCCTGACGCTGGTTGCGGGCGTGGTCGAGCGCCGTCAAACGCTGCCGGTGCTCTCCAACGTGCTGATCCAGGTCGAAGGGGACCAGGTCGCGCTGACCGGTACCGACCTCGAAGTCGAGCTGGTCGGCCGCACGGTGGCAAGTCAGGTGGACCAGGAAGGCGGCGCGACCGTCCCCGCACGCAAGCTGATGGATATCTGTAAATCTCTGCCGGATCAGTCCGAGATTCAGCTAGCGGTAGAGGAGGGGCGGGCGGTACTGCGCAGCGGCCGCTCGCGGTTTACGCTCTCGACGCTTCCCGTGGCCGAGTTTCCCAATATTGAAGATGGCGAAGGCAGCCAGGAGCTCAGCGTACCGCGTGGCACGCTCAAGCACCTGATCGAATCGACGTCCTTCGCCATGGCCCAGCAGGACGTACGCTACTACCTGAACGGCATGCTGCTGGATATCCAGAGCCAACTGCTGCGCGCCGTTGCAACCGACGGACACCGCCTGGCCATGTGCTCGCGGGAAACCGACGTCAACATCGAGCAGGGTCAGAAAATGATCGTGCCCAGAAAAGGTATCCTGGAGCTTTCGCGCCTGCTCGACGACAGCGACGAGCCGGTCAGCCTCACCCTGGGTGCCACGCATCTGCGTGCCCACACCGGTGATTTCACCTTTACCTCGAAGCTGATCGACGGCAAGTTCCCGGACTACGAGCGAGTCGTGCCGAAAAACGGCGACAAGGTATTGATTGCCGAGCGCGCCGAACTCAAACAGGTCCTCTCGCGTACCGCGATTCTTTCCAACGAGAAGTACCGTGGCGTGCGCCTCTACCTTGAAGAGGGCAACCTCAAGGTCATGGCCAATAACCCGGAACAGGAAGAGGCCGAGGAGAACGTGGCCATCGAGTACACCGGACCCGCCATGGAGGTCGGCTTCAACGTCGGCTATCTGGTCGACGTGCTTTCCGTACTCGACGAAGAGCGCGTGCAGATGACCCTGGCCGACCCCAACAGCAGCGCGCTGTTGGAAGAGCCCGGCGGCGGCGATGCGCTGTACGTGGTCATGCCCATGCGGCTTTGATGGTTCCTGAACGAGTGAAACCTCGCTTTAGTTCACGATGCGGCGCCTTTGAAGAAGGCGCCGCTTTTCCATGACCCCCGGCAGTAAAGGCGAACCCCGTTAATGAGCCTGACCCAGCTCAATCTGCAAGGCATTCGTAATCTTGCGCCAGTGGATATGGCGCCGTCGCCCCACGTCAACCTGATTCACGGGCTAAACGGCAGCGGTAAGACGAGCCTGTTGGAAGGTATTCATATTCTGGGTATGGGCCGTTCCTTTCGCACCCACCAGCTCAAGCACGCCATTCAGTTCGAGGCCGCCGCCATGACGCTCTACGGGCGTTTGGCCGGTGACCCGGAGGTAGCCCTTGGGGTGCGCCGCTTGCGGGCCGAGCGCGAGCTCGAGCTGCGCCTGCGCGGGCAAAAGGACGTACGCCTGGCAGAGCTGGTCGATGCCATGCCACTGCAGCTCATCAACCCGGATGCGTTTCGCCTGCTCGAAGGATCTCCTGCCGGGCGACGCGAATTCATGGATTGGGGCGTGTTTCACGTGAAACACGACTTTTTGACCGCTTGGAAGCGTGCCCGGCGCGCGGTGAAACATCGGAATGCACTGCTAAGGCGTGGTAGAATAACCGATGCTGAAATCGCCGTGTGGGAGCAGGAGCTTTGTGAGTCCGGCGAGCGGATGGACGCGCTGCGGCAAACCTGGTTCAACGCTTTTCTACCGGTATTCGAAGAGACGTTAAAACGGCTGCTGCCGACCAAGGGGCTATCACTGCGCTACGCCCGTGGGTGGGATGCCAAGCGCTCTTTGGCCGAGGTGTTGAAAGCCAGCCGCGAGACCGATCAGCAAATGGGGTTTACCCAGCAGGGCCCGCAGCGCGCGGACCTGCGCATAAGGCTCAATAAGCAGCCCGCCATCGAGGTGCTTTCCAGAGGCCAGCAGAAGCTGGTGGTCAGTGCGCTAAAACTGGCCCAGGGGCGGCTTCTGGAAAGCAGCGCCAAGCGGCAATGTATTTATCTGATAGATGATTTACCGGCAGAGCTCGACCATCAGCACCGCAGGCTTTTTTGCGAGTTGTTGGAAGAGATGGAGTGCCAGGTATTTATTACCAGCGTCGACCCACAAGCGCTAAGCGAGCTTTGGCAACCGGCGACCCAAATAAAGATGTTTCACGTGAAACATGACGATAATGGGATCGGCCGGCTGGCCTCAGCCGGGTAGATGACACGGAACGAGACAGACTTCACGACGGAGTGGTCAATGAGCGAGCAGGCTTACGATTCATCAAGCATCAAGGTGCTCAAAGGGCTCGATGCGGTACGCAAGCGCCCCGGTATGTACATCGGTGATACCGACGACGGCACCGGACTGCATCACATGGTCTTCGAGCTGGTGGATAATTCCATCGATGAAGCTCTGGCGGGCCACTGCAGCGAGATTCGCGTGGTAATCCACCCGGACGAGTCCATTACCGTTAGCGATAACGGACGAGGCGTTCCTACCGAGCTTCATGAAGAAGAGGGCGTATCGGCGGCGGAAGTCATCATGACCGTGCTCCACGCCGGTGGCAAGTTCGACGACAACTCCTACAAAGTGTCCGGCGGACTGCACGGTGTGGGTGTATCGGTGGTCAACGCGCTCTCGGCAGAGCTCAAACTGACCATATGGCGTCAGGGTGAAGTATTCGAGCAGCTCTACAGGCATGGCGTGCCCCAGGCACCGCTGGGCGTTGTAGGTCAAACCGAGAAAAGCGGCACCCGTGTGCACTTTCGCCCCTCGACCGATACCTTCGCCAATATCGAGTTTCATTACGACATTCTTGCCAAGCGCTTACGTGAACTATCGTTTCTAAACTCTGGCGTTGCCATTCGTTTAATGGATGAGCGCAGCGGCAAGGAAGAGCTATTTCACTACGAAGGCGGTTTGAAAGCCTTCGTCGAGCATCTTAATCAGAACAAGTCGACGCTGAACCCGGTGTTCCATTTCAACGCGATCCGTGATGATGGTGTCGAGGTGGAAGTCGCGATGCAGTGGAGCGATACCTTCACGGAAAGCATTTACTGCTATACCAATAATATTCCCCAGCGCGACGGTGGTACGCACCTGGCCGGCTTCCGTGCGGCGCTGACGCGTACCTTGAACCACTATATCGAAACCGAAGGCCTGCTGAAAAAAGCCAAGGTCAGCACGGCCGGTGACGATGCGCGGGAAGGTTTGACGGCGATCATTTCGGTGAAGGTGCCGGATCCCAAGTTCTCCTCGCAGACCAAGGATAAGCTGGTCTCCTCCGAGGTGAAAACGGCGGTCGAGCAGGAGATGGGCCGTTTGCTGGCCGAGTACCTGGTCGAAAAGCCCAACGAGGCGAAAGCGATCGTCAACAAGATGCTCGATGCTGCCCGGGCCCGGGAAGCGGCGCGCAAGGCGCGTGACATGACCCGCCGTAAAGGGGCGCTGGATATTGCGGGTCTGCCCGGCAAACTCGCCGACTGCCAGGAGAAAGATCCCAGCCAGTCCGAGCTTTACCTGGTGGAGGGTGACTCCGCCGGCGGTAGCGCCAAGCAGGGGCGTGACCGTCGCACCCAGGCCATCTTGCCGCTCAAGGGTAAAATCCTCAACGTCGAGAAAGCACGCTTTGACAAGATGCTCTCCTCGGCGGAAGTCGGTACGCTGATCACCGCGCTTGGCTGTGGGATCGGCCGCGAAGAGTTCAACCCGGACAAACTTCGCTATCACTCGATCATCATCATGACCGATGCCGACGTCGATGGTTCGCACATCCGCACGCTGCTGTTGACGTTCTTCTTCCGCCAGATGCCGGAACTTATTGAGCGCGGTCACGTGTTTATCGCCCAGCCGCCGCTTTACAAGATCAAGCGCGGCAAGCAAGAGCTCTACCTGAAAGACGAGCAGGCGATGATCGACTACCTGACCACCACGGCGCTCGATGGTGCGGGACTTCACGTCAATGCCGATGCGCCGGCGATTACCGGCTCTCAGCTCGAAGCACTGGTGAATCAGTACCGCAATGTGATGAAGCGTATCGACCGCCTGGGCCGAGTATTTCCGATCGAAGTGCTGCGTCAGGCGGTACACGCAAGCGCCCTTCAAGGCGAAACCAGCCTGAAGGATCGGGTCACCATGGAGAACTGGATTGCCGAGCTGCAAACCGCCATGGACGAACGGGTGGCCTACGAAGGCGGGCCGCGCTACCATTTCGCGCTCAAGGAAGACAGCGAGCGTGGCCTGCTGCTGCCCACGGTGTCGCTCATCGCCCACGGTGTCACCACCGAGTACGTGTGGGGGCTCGATTTCTTCGAGAGCGCCGATTACCGCGCCATGTCGGCACTAGGCGAAACACTGAACAATCTGCTGGAAGAGGGCGCCTTTATCGCCCGCGGTGAGCGCAAGAAGCCCGTTGTAGACTTCTCCGAGGTGCTGGTGTGGCTGATGAACGAAGGCCAGCGAGGGCTCTCGGTACAGCGCTACAAGGGTCTTGGCGAGATGAACCCGGACCAGCTATGGGAAACCACCATGGACCCCGACAGCCGCCGCATGCTGCGCGTGACCATCGAAGACGCCGTGGCCGCGGATTTGATGTTCAACACGCTAATGGGCGACGAAGTCGAGCCTCGCCGTGATTTCATCGAAACCAACGCGCTGGTCGCTAACCTCGATATCTAGCGCTTTGTTTCACGTGAAACATGAGCAAAAAAACGCCGCGCTTAGCGCGGCGTTTTTTTATGTTTTGAACCTGCGATTCTGCGGCTTCCATCCTTTGTTACGCCTTAAGCGGCGAGTAGCCACCGGGTAAACGCCGCCAGGTCATCGAATACCTGGGCGTTCTCCAGCCCCTCACCTTTCTCGAGCGTTCGTGCCCCCTTGCCGGTTTTTACGAGCACCGGCTGGCTGCCTACTGCAACACCGGCTTGAAGATCGCGCAGGCTGTCGCCCACCATCCAGCTGCCTTTTAGGCTTTCAAGATTCAGCGCGTGCTGAATTTGTTGCAAAAGGCCGGGCAGCGGCTTGCGGCAGGTGCAATCGTCGGCGGGTTCGTGAGGGCAGTAAGCAATGTGGGCGATAGTGCCGCCCACGTTTTCGACCAAGTGAGTGAGCTTGTCGTGCATGGCCGCAAGCGTCGCCTCACTAAAATAGCCCCGGGCCAGGCCGGACTGGTTCGTCGCCACGGCCACGGTGAAGCCAGCGTGGGTAAGCTCGCCGATCGCGGCAATCGAGGCGGGGTAGGCGACCCACTCATCGAGGGATTTAACGTAGTGATCCGAGTCGTGATTGATCACGCCGTCGCGGTCGAGGATCACCAGTTTGCTTGCTGATACGGGCAGAGTGGGGCTCATGAGAAGTGCTCGTGTAAGGCCGTAAGCGAGCGCAGGGTGACATCGATCTTGCGCCCGTCGCCGCCCAGGCGCTTGAAGGGGATTTTACGCAGGCGCAGCAGGGCAGGCAGCATCGCCTTGAACTGGCTGACGACGTCCTCGCGTTCGTTCTCGAGCCCGGCAATGAACGCCGGCGTCAACCGCTCGCGCGCAAGCGGTGACTTATGCAGTTTGCCGTAAAGCGAGAATATCAGGCAGTACCAGTCGCGCACCATGCAGTTAACCCGCGTATGTACCTGGCCCGGGTCGGTTTCAAAATCGATGAAGACCACTTTGCCTTCAGTGATGAGAATGTTGCGCGCAAAGGCCTCGCTTAGGTAGGCGTCGTGGCGGTGAAGATCGACCAATGAGTCGAGGCCGAGGGTGAGTAGCGAATCGACCTCGGCTTGTGTCGAGGCGCGCTTGAGCGCATCGAGCAGGGTGGTGGCGGGGGCCTGCGGGGTTCCAGCATCGGCGAGAAGCAGCGCGTTGTCATCCGCGGCCAGCACGGTGGGAACGTTGAAGCCCGCTGCGTCCAGCGCTTGTAGCCTGGCCACTTCGGTTTGAATGCTCTGTTCGCCGCCCAGGTTGGGAACGGGCTTGAGCGCTTCGATCCTGGTGAGTCCGGCTAAAAGTTTGAGCGGCGCGTAGGCGAGCCGCGAATTGCGTTTCGCCGCCCGCTTTAACCATACCTTTTCGCCATCGATTGTATGCGCAGCCATGGACGCCTGTTGGTCCGGGTAGGTCTGCTTTAAAAACGTTTCGTACATCGGGGTCTCTTTTTCGAGCGTGGGCGGCGCCTTCAACGGCTCGCGAACTCTATTAACCTAGCAAGATACGCTAAGTGTTTCACGTGAAACAGCGTGTTTTGCACGCCGTTATTGCCCTAACAAGTATCATAAAAAAAGGGGACCGAGGTCCCCTTGAATACGAGCGCCGGGATTTTACTGAGGCAAAAGCGAGATATCCGCCACCTCGAGGAAGAGCGCCTGCAGGCTTGCCAAAAGCGCCAAACGGTTTTGGCGGATCGCCGGGTCATCGGCCATGACCATGACGTCATCGAAGAAGGTGTCGACCGGCGCCCTGAGCGTTGCCAATGTATCCAGCGCACGTTGGTAGTCGCCGGCGGCAAACAGCGGCGCGACCTGGGTCTGGCTTTTGGAAACGGCGTCAAATAGCGCGCGCTCGGCGTTTTCCTGCAACAGTGTCTCTTCCACGGCGGTGCTGCCGTCGAAGTCTTGTTTGCTGAGGATATTAGAGACGCGCTTGTTGGCGGCGGCCAGCGCCTGGGCTTCTTCGCGCTGGGTAAACGCCTTCACCGCGTGCAAGCGGCGAGCAAAATCCAGCGGTTTGGTCACCGGGCGGGCGCGTACGGCCAGGTACATCTCCGCGGTAATGCCTTCTTCCTGACCCCAGGCACGGAAGCGGTCCAGCATGTAGGTCAGAACGTCGTCGACCAGTTCCGCCGAGGCGAGCTCGCGGTGCTGTTCGGCGGCCACGTTCAAAAGCTCGCCCAAATCCAGGTCGAGCTCACCTTTGACCAGAATGTTGAGCACGCCGATGGAGGCGCGGCGCAGGGCGAAGGGGTCCTTGGCGCCGGTGGGGCGCTGACCGATGGCGAAGATACCCACTAACGTGTCGAGGCGGTCGGCCAGCGCCAGCGCCTTGCCCGCCTGGCTTTGCGGTATATCGTCCGCAGCGAAGCGGGGCAGATACTGCTCCTCCAGCGCCTGGGCGACCTCGACGGGTTCACCGTCCTGCTCGGCGTAGTAGCGGCCCATGATGCCCTGAAGCTCGGGGAACTCGAGCACCATTTCGGTCACCAGGTCGCACTTGGCCAACGCCACGGCGCGCTGGGCATGGCCGGTATCACCGCCGATCTGCTGGGCAATGAACGTGGCAATCGCGGTGCTGCGGCGTACCTTGTCGGCAAGCGTGCCGAGCTGCTGCTGGAACACCACGTGCTCGAGCTGGGGAATGCGCGAGGCCAGGCTCTGTTTGCGGTCGGTATCATAGAAGAACACCGCATCCGCCAGGCGCGGGCGAATCACCTTCTCGTTACCCGCGATCACCTGCTGTGGGTCCTGGCTTTCGATATTGGACACCGTGATGAACAGCGGCTTCAACGCGCCGTCGTCGTCCAGCAGGTGGAAGTACTTCTGGTTCGCCTTCATCGACGAGATCAGACACTCACCGGGTACTTTCAAAAAGCGTTCGTCGAAGGTGCCGGTCAGCGCGACGGGCCACTCGACCAAACCGCTTACTTCTACCAGCAGGTCTTCGTCGATGACGGCGTTGGCATGGTGAACCTCGGCTTCGGCCAGCACCTGCTCGCGGATGCGCTCGCGCCGTTTGGTGCGATCCGCCAGCACATAGGCGTTCTCCAGGGTGGCCAGGTAGTCGTCAGCGTGCGCGAGCTGAAGAGCATCCGGGGCGTGGAAGCGGTGGCCGTAGGTGGTACGGCTCGCCTCCAACCCCAGCGCCTCGGCGGCGATCACGTCACTGCCGTAAAGCGCTAACAGCCAGTGAACCGGGCGCGAGAACTCGACACGGGAAGCACCCCAGCGCATGTTCTTGGGCACCGGCAGGGTAGTCAGCGTCTTGCGAAGAAGCGCCGGCAGCAGGTCCTGGACGCTCTCGCCGGGCTGGTGCTCGCGAAAGCCAAGCCAGGTGCCTTTGTCGGTTTCCAGGTGAATCAACTCGTCCACGCTGACCCCGCAGGAGCGCGCGAAGCCTTCGGCGGCCTTGGTGGGCACACCGTCCTTGAAGGCGGCGGCCAATGCCGGGCCGCGCTTTTCGACTTCGCGGTCGGGCTGCTTGTCGGCCAGCGCCTCGACGCGCACGGCCAAACGCCTGGGCGTGGCGTAGGCGATTACTTTCTCGAAGCCGATCTCGGCATCCGTAAGCCCTTTTTCGATTCCCGAGGCGAACGCGTCCGACAGCGCATCCAGGGCGCTCGGCGGCAGTTCTTCAGCGCCAAGCTCGAGTAGTAGCGTATCAGCGGCCATTTATGCGTCTCCCTGGTCGTCTAGTAGTTCACGGCGAAGGGCCTCGGAGGCCATCGGGAAGCCTGCTGCCTTGCGCGATTCGAAATAAGCGTGGGCCACGTCGCGGGCCAGCGTGCGCACGCGCAAGATGAAGCGCTGACGCTCGGTGACCGAGATCGCGTGGCGCGCATCCAGCAGGTTGAAGGTGTGCGAGGCCTTGAGCACCTGCTCGTAAGCGGGCAGCGGCAGTGAAGCCGCCAACAGCTTCTGGCACTCCTGCTCCTGGTGGTCGAAGTTGGCGAACAGGTGATCGACGTCGGCGTGCTCGAAGTTATAGGTCGACTGCTCGCGCTCGTTTTGCAGGTAGACGTCGCCGTAGGTGACGCGGCTGCCGTCCGGGGCAATCGCCCACACCAGGTCGTACACGCTGTCCACGTCCTGCAGGTACATGGCGATACGCTCGAGCCCGTAGGTCAACTCGCCGGTGACCGGGTAACACTCGATCCCCCCGGCTTGTTGGAAGTAGGTGAACTGGGTCACTTCCATACCGTTGAGCCACATTTCCCAGCCAAGCCCCCAGGCGCCGAGGGTAGGGGACTCCCAGTTGTCTTCGACGAAGCGAACGTCGTGGATCAGCGGGTCGAGCCCCAGGCGTTTGAGCGAGCCAAGGTAAAGCTCCTGGAAGTTGCTCGGCGAAGGCTTCATCACCACCTGAAACTGGTAGTAGTGCTGCAGGCGGTTGGGGTTTTCACCATAGCGCCCGTCGGTGGGGCGCCTTGAAGGCTGCACGTAGGCGGCGTTCCAGGTCTCCGGACCAATTGAGCGCAGGAAGGTGGCGGGGTGGAAGGTTCCCGCGCCCACTTCCATATCCAGCGGCTGGAGGATCACACAGCCCTGTTCCGCCCAGTACTGCTGCAGCGCAAGGATCAAGCCTTGAAAGGTCGACACATCCGGTGTCGATTGGTTCGTCGAGACACTCATCGCAAAAAGCACCATTGGCCATGAATTCAGAAGCCGTCAAGTATACAATCCCAAGCAGATGGGTTATAGGCACCAAAGCCAACCAGAGCGCTTTTGAAGGAGATCTTATGATCGTAGTGACCGGTGGAGCCGGATTTATCGGCGCCAATATCGTAAAAGCGCTCAATGCGCGTGGACGCACCGACATTTTAGTAGTCGACGACCTGTCGGACGGCACCAAGTTCGTCAATCTGGTCGACTGCACGCTGTTCGACTACCGCGACAAGGACGACTTCATCGCCGAGATCAAGGCGTCACTACGCGGCGAGCCCAACGACCTTCCCGCCATCGAGGCGGTTTTCCACGAAGGCGCCTGCTCGGACACCACCGAGTGGGACGGTCAGTACATGATGGAAAACAACTTCGAGTACTCGAAGGTGTTGCTGGAGTACTGCGAGCAGCACGGCGTGGCGCTGTTGTACGCCTCCTCCGCGGCCACCTACGGTGGCAGTGAGGTCTTCAAGGAGGACCCGTCGTTCGAGAAGCCGCTCAACGTGTATGGCTACTCGAAGCTGCTGTTCGATCAGCACGTACGGGCGCGTATGCCGACGCTTGCCACCCAGGTCGTCGGGTTTCGCTACTTCAACGTGTACGGCCCGCGGGAGCAACACAAGGGCAAGATGGCGAGCGTGGCGTTTCATAACCACCGCCAGGTGAGCGCGGGCGAGACGCTCAAGCTCTTTGGCGCCCACGATGGGTTCGAGGCCGGCATGCAGAGCCGCGATTTCGTTTATGTCGGCGACGTAGTCGATGTAAACCTGTGGTTTCTGGATCACCCGAGCGTCTCGGGTATTTTCAACCTGGGCACCGGCCGGGCGGAGCCGTTCAAGGCGATCGGCGAGGCGGTGATCGACTACTACGGCAAGGGCCAGATCGACTACATCGACTTCCCCGAAGAGCTCAAGGGCCGCTACCAGAGCTACACCCGGGCGGATATCGAGCGCCTTCGAGAAGCCGGGTGTGACGTGGAGTTCAAGACCGTCGCCCAGGGCGTGAAAGCCTACCTGGAGTGGCTCAATGGCTAACACCGCCAAGCGGCTTTTGGTCGTGGGTCCCTCCTGGGTGGGGGACATGGTGATGGCCCAGAGCCTTTTTATCGAACTCAAGGCGCGCTACCCGGGCGCCACGCTTGGCGTGGTCGCCCCCGGCTGGTCGCAGCCGATTCTTGCGCGTATGCCCCAGGTCGATGAAGTGTTGGCGCTGTCGGCGGGCCACGGCGAGTTTGGTTTGAAAAGCCGCCGCGAACTGGCGGCGCGGCTTCGCGGGCGGTTCGATACGGCCATCGTGCTGCCCCGTTCCTGGAAGGCCGCGCTGGTACCGTTTTTGGCCCGTATCCCCGAGCGAGTGGGCTTTTTGGGGGAGTACCGCTACGGGCTTTTGACCGAGGCGCGTAAGCTCGACAAAACGGTGCTCGACCAGACCGTGAAGCGCTTCGTCTCGCTGGGCTTGCCCCAGGAGCAGGCCCTAAACGGCGATTTCGCGATTACCCCGCCGCGCCTCGACGTGGATTTAGACAACCTGGTGAACCTGCGTTTGAAGCTTGCGCTTTCGTCGCGCCCGGCGGTGGGAATGATGCCGGGCGCGGAGTATGGCCCGGCCAAGCAGTGGCCGCCGGCGTATTTTCACGCCCTGGCCAAGCGCTTGATCGATGACGGGTTCGAGGTGCGCATTTTCGGCGGGCCAAAGGATCATGCGGTGGGCGAAGAAATCAAACGCGATCTTCCCCACATTTACAACCTGTGCGGGCAGACGGCGCTGGCGGATGCGGTGGATTTGCTCGCCGACTGCCGCCAGGTGGTGACCAACGATTCCGGGCTGATGCACGTAGCCGCCGCCGTGGGCGTGCCGATTCACGCGCTCTACGGCTCGTCGTCGCCGCGCTATACGCCGCCGCTCACCGACAGTGCGACGATCCACTACCTGGGGCTCGAGTGCTCGCCCTGCTTCAAGCGCGTCTGCCCGCTGGGCCACACCAACTGCTTGAACCATTTGACCGAACAGCGGGTTTATAACGCGCTGCACGCAGCTCACGAAGGCGCGCCCAACGTTATCGTCAGCGGTTGAGGTCCGCGTTGCTGGTCGCGGCGTCCGGCCTTTCGAGGGCCTGCTCGGACGGCGTCGACGCGGCGCGGCGTTGCGGGGTCAAACCTTCCCAAAGCCTGTGTTGAAGCGCGGTCTCTTCACGCAGGCGTTCGTTGAGTACCTCCAGCCCGTGGGCCTCGGCAAGCGTCGAGCGGTCGCCCAATAGCGACACGCCAAGCCCCGCGCGGTGCTCCTTTAAAGGCAGGCCCATCGCTTCCAGCAGGGTGGGAAATACGTCGAGCATGGTGGCGTTTCGCCGAATGCGTTGAGGCTCGATGTGATCGCCCAGCATGATCAGGGTATTGTCCCGGTCGAGGGCGGTGAGCTGGTCCCACACCGAGACGCGCATGGTCAAGTGATCGCTCAACACCACGACCAGGGTATTGTCCAAAAGGCCCTGATCGTCCAGGCGCTCGATCAGCTCCCGCGCCTGCCAGGCCGAGCACTCCACCGAGTAGAGAATATCCTGGCCGTCGAACTCGCCCTGGCGGTCGAGGCAGGTTTGCGAAGGAAAGCCGTGGGGGGCGTGGCCAGCCAGGCTTAGATTGACCACTGCCCAGGGGCCGTCATCCTCGCTGTTCAAACGGCGTATCTCCTGCTCGGTCTGATCGTAAAGCGTGTCGTCATAAACGCCCCAGCTATTGATGTACTCCGGGTTATCGAGCTCCTCGACCCACTCCTCCTTGCCTTTGACGGTCTGGAATTGGTGGCCGCGATAAAAAAGCCCTTTGCCGGCAAACTGCGAGCTGGCCCCACCCAGATAACTGAGCCGGTAGCCTTGCCCGGCCAGCACGTCGCCCAAACACTCCACCCCGGGCACTACCTGCTGTAGCGGCTCGAACTGGGTGTCGTGCAAAAGCCCCGCCGGCATCAAGGGCACACCGCACTGGCTTGCGATCATGCCGGCCATGGTCCAGCCGGTGTTCTCCATTTGGCGCACCCCTTCGAAGACCATCCCGCGCTCGCCCAGCGCCTCCAAGTCGGCGTAGGCATTTCCAAAGCGTTCGTCGCCGTAGGTACGCTCCAGGCTCTCCAGGTACATCAGCACCAGGTTGGGTGGGTCGCTCTGGCTGACCTGCGGCGGCGGCGTGTAGCGCCGGTCGAGCCACTCGCCATCGTCGGTGACGATGGCCGCGCTGCGCTGGCCCAAACCATAAAGCAGCGGGTTGATCGCGAGGATCGCCAGCGCGAAAAAACGCTCGGCAAGCCGCCAGCGCTGGTCGTGACGGGCCATCCAGGTCACCGAGGCAAGCACCGCGACCATCGTCAGCGTATAGAGCACGGCGATGACGACCTTGCCGCCGCCGCCGTGGTTGGTGATGCCCGCCTGCAGGTGGAAAAACACCGCCCCCAGATCCACGTTGCCAAAGCTATCGGCCAGGTAGACGTAAATGCCCAGAAGGCTCAAGGGAACCAGCGACCAGGGCCATACGGCGCGATAGCGTGCCCGCCGGGGCTTGCCCCAGCGAAGTTTGAGCCCCGCGCCGATCCAGACGGCGGCAATGATGAAAAGCGTCCACCAGGGCAGGCGCGTTACAACCGTCACGGCGTAGCCAAGGCTTAGCCCTAGAACCATAAGCGGCAGCCAAGGGGTGAGTCGATAGGTCCTTATCCACGCCATGCCATATCCCTTTCCATCGTGAATCAAATGAGTATGCTAGCTTAGCAAATGTGTTGTGTGCGGGTGGCAGATTCCCGGCCGGCAACGATTAACACCCCGTACCTGGCAAAGGTGACCTGTGGCCATTTCCGCTGTACTGATCGTCAAAAACGAAGCGCATCACCTTCGCGCTTGCCTCGAAACCCTGGCCTGGGCCGATGAGATCGTCGTTCTCGACGCCGGAAGCCTTGATGAGACGTGCGCCATCGCCCGGGAGTTCACCGACAATGTCAACGTGAACGCCGACTGGCAAGGCTTTGGCGTTCAACGTCAGCGCGCCGAGGCGCTGGCGCAAGGCGACTGGATCCTGATGATAGACGCCGACGAGCGCGTCACCGATGAGCTTCGCGAAAGCATCGAAAACGCCGTCAAGGCGCCGCCGGCGGTGTACGCCCTGAGTCGGCTCTCCTGGTGCTTTGGCCGTTTCATCCGCCACAGTGGCTGGTACCCGGACCGGGTTTTGCGCCTTTACCCCAAAGGCCAGGCCGCCTATAACGCGGCACTTGTACACGAAAAACTCGTGGTGCCCGAGGCGCTCAGCGTCGAGCCGCTAAACGGCGATCTACTGCACTACACCTACCGCGACGTGCGCCACTACCTGGAGAAATCCGCCCACTACGCCGATGCCTGGGCCGAGCAGCGCGCAGCCCTGGGCAAAAAAGCCTCCATCGGCCAGGGCGTGGCGCATGGGCTGGGCTGCTTCATCAAGATGTACCTGCTCAAGGCAGGGTTTTTGGACGGCCGCCAGGGGTTGCTACTCGCTATTCTCTCCGCGCACTCCACCTTCAACAAGTACGCCGCGCTATGGGTGCGCCATCAGCCGGGTGCGGACAAGCGCTGAAATATCGGCAGCCGCCGCGTCGATATCGATGGCGGCCATGTCCTGGCTATCGGCGTTTTCCGGCGGGCTAAAGGCCAGCCGTTTATCGGCGGCGTTGCAGGTTTGCCAGCGAAGCGGCGTGGCCGAGCGTTTGGCCGGGTAAAACCCGGCGGTGGCGATATTCAAACAGCCGGCGATATGCAGCGGCCCGGTGGAACCGGCAATCAGCATGTCGGCCCCGGCCAGCTGTAGCGCAAACGCCTTGACGCTCTCGCTGGGCGCCAGGCGCGCGGCGCTAATGTCTTCCCGGGCGAGCAGTTCGACCAGCGCCTGAGCCTGGGGTTCTTCACCGGGGCCGGCGCTCACTCGCCAGCAAAGCGCGGCGTCTACTTGTTCATCTACCTGGCGCACCAGCGCGGCGTACTGCGCGGTGGTGAGATTCACCGCCGAGCCGCCGCTGCCCGGATGCACCACGATCGCGAAAGCGTTTTCCTGGCCGACCAGCGCCTGGCGCGCGTGGGCGCGTAGGGCGTCGTCCAGTGGCCAGAAGGGCGGGGCGGGCAGGCGGGGCAGCTTGAGCGAGAGCTTTTCCAAAAGCGCGCAGGCCAGGTCCACGTTGTACTGGTACTCGGTTTTTTTCGATTGCGAGCGACGCTGGGTGATGCGGTCGGTGTAGAAAATTTGCGCCCACTTGGTCGCCGGCGCCAGGCGTAGCGGTATGCCCGCCCGCCAGCCCAGCATGCCAACGCGAGGAGTGGAGAAAAGTGTCAGCAGGGCGTCGAAACGCGCGGCCTTGATGGCCTCGAGCAGCGCCTTTTGGGCGCTCTTGTCGCCCTGTGGGCCCGGGTCGATGATGACCTCGTCCACCCAGGGGCAAGCCTGGGCCAATGCCTGGGTGTAGGCAGGCACCAGCACGGTGACGTGGGGTTGGGGAGTGGCGCTTTTGAGACAGGCAAGGGCCGGCCAGGCCAGCATAAAATCGCCAATTTTGTCGTTACGCACGACCAGCACTTTCTGCGCCATGATGAATACCCGGTTAATTGCAGCCTGTATACTACAAGACAACGACGAACTTGTTTAACGGCGCGTTTAGCGGGGCGATGATGGCGAAGAAAGTGCTACAACTTTGCATGTCCGATGGCAAAGGAGGAATGGAGCTTTATGTCGACCGGGTGATCGAGGACCTTCTCGAGGCCGGGGTCGAGGTCATCGGACTGTGCCTGCGCGAGACTCGAATCGAGACCTACTTCGAGCGCAATGGCGTCACCTTTTTGGCGTTCGAGAGCAACGCGCAGGCGCTCAAAAGCGCGCTGCGCATTCGCCGTTGGCTGATCGACGAAAACGTCCGGGTGATTCACTGCCATAAATCGAGCGATTTGCGCCTGACCTCGCTTTTGAGGCTTTTACTGCCGAGCATTCGCGTTTTGTACACCGACCACGTCGGCGGCCAGCGGGCCAAGAAAAGCCCCTATCACCGCTTCGCCTACGCAAGCGTGGACCGCGTGCTCTCGATTAGCCAGGCCACCCACGCGCGTAACGTCAAGAACCTGCCGCTGGCGCGGGAGCGTATCATCTGCCTGCCCCACGGCGTGGATATCGACAAGTATCATCCGGCTCGAACCCCCGGCGCGGTCAGCGCCAAACGCGGCGAGCTCGGCATTCCCGAAGGTGCGGTGGCCATTGGCCTGCCCGGGCGAGTAACGCCGGGTAAGGGCCAGGACGTGTGGGTTCAGGCGCTTTTGAAGCTTCCCCCGGAGCGCGCGTTTTTCGCCGTTTCGATTGGCGGCACCGACTACGCCTCCGGCGGCACCGAGCATTTCTATGCAAAGCTCCAGGCGATGATCGAGAACACCCCGCTTGCCGAAAAAATCCGCTTTTTGGGCCACCGCAGCGATTTGACCGAGATTCTCCCGGTGCTCGATCTGGTGTGTATCCCGTCGGAAAACGAGGCGTTTGGTCTAACGATCATCGAATCCATGGCCTGCGGGTTGCCGATCATCGGCGCCAATACCGGCTCGCTGCCCGAGCTGGTCGACCCGTCTTCGGGCGTGCTGGTCGATCCTTTCGATGTCGATGGCTGGCGCGACGGCATGGCGGCGCTGATCGACGACCAGGCGCGGCGCAAGGCCATGGGCGCGGCGGCCAGGCAGCGCGTCGAGCAGCACTACAGCAACAAGCGCCACGTCACAAAGCTCATGGGCTACTACGACGCGCTGGCTTGATCGTGGTCATAGCCCGCGGCGATGGCCATCATGGCGGTATCGGGAGAGGCCATGAATTTGGCCATCGAGCGTGCAAGGCGCTCGAGGTTACTCGCCTGCCAGCGCCCCGGCGGGCGTAGCCGACAGCGGTCCAGGTCGATCAGCCAGGGCGTATGCTGCGCGTCGATCAGTATATTGCGCGCGTTGAGATCCACGTGGTCGAGCCCGGCCAGGTGAAAGCGCTTGATCATCGCGCCCACGCTTTCCAGTAGCGCCTCACTGGCGGTGTTCTCGGCGAGAAGCGAAGCAAGCGCCCGGGCGCCGGGAATGCGCCGGGTGATCAGCGCGGCTTCGTAGCTTGCACCCTTGCGGGTGACGCCAGCGGCGATGGGGCGGGGCACCGGCAGGCCCTGGTCATAAAGCGCGGCGGTAAGGCGCAGTTCGCGAAAGGCGCGGGTGCGCTCGGCGCCCAGCCACAGGTAGCGCTTTTCGCTGAGTCGGGCGATCAGCCCGCCGCGCCGGTACGGGCGCAGCACCCACTGCTCATCGCCGGCGCGAAGGAACAGGCTACTGCCGCGCCCCGGCGCCTCGCCCACGACATGGCCCTGGCGGCGCCACTGGTCGCCGTCGAAGAGCGCGGGCCCAGGTTGGTGTGGCGAGGTGTCGTCACTTAAACTGTCTACATCGTGTAGAATCAGCCAATTTTTCTGCTGGAGTGCCGCTAAGCGCATGAAGCCCTCTTTGCCCAAGAATCCTCGCCATATTGCCATTTTACGCCTTTCGGCGCTGGGAGATGTGTGCAATCTCGTACCCACGGTGCGCGCCTTGCAGCGCCAGTGGCCCGAGGCGCGCATCACCTGGATCATCGGCAAGGGCGAGCACAGTTTACTGTCGGGTCTTTCCGGGGTCGAATTTATCGTGTTCGACAAGGCGACCGGCCTTGCGGGCATGCGCAAGATTTGGCGCACCCTCGCGGATACCCGCTTCGACGTGCTCTTGCACATGCAGCAGGCGATCCGCGCAAGCGTGCTGTCGCTCGGGCTCAAGGCCGACGTGCGGCTGGGCTATGACAAGGCCCGCGCCAAGGACTGCCAGCACTGGTTCACCCAGCACCAGCTTACCCCGCGCCGCCATCCCCACGTGCTCGAGTCGTTCATGGACTTTGCACGAGCGCTGGGCGTGGAGGACGACCGGCTGGAGTGGAATCTGGCGATTCCCCCGACCGCTTACGAGGAGGCCCAGGCGCTGGCAGGCCAGGCGCCGTACCTGGTGATCAACCCGTGCAGCAACGCAAGGCTTCGAAACTTTCGCAACTGGTCGGTCAAGGGCTACGCCAGCGTGATCGATCACGCCTACCAGTACCACGGCCTTATAAGCGTGCTCACCGGTGGGGGCAGCGCCGCCGAGCGTGAAATGGGCGATGCGATCGAAGCGCTTTGCAAGAAGGGCAGCGTCGTCAACGCCATTGGCGGTACATCGCTCAAGGGCGTACTGGCGCTGATCGACCAGGCCCGCGCGGTGATCGCCCCGGATACCGGTCCGGCCCACATGGGCAATGCTCTGGGCACGCCGACGCTTGGGCTTTACGCCACCACCAACCCCCAGCGCGCCGCGCCGTATCTGTGGAAAGAGTTCGCCGTCAACGCCTACCCGCAAGCGGTGCGTACCTATCTGAACAAATCGGTGGATGAGGTCAGCTGGGGGCAGCGGGTACGCCACGCCGACGCCATGGATCTGATCAGCACCGACGAGGTGATCAAAAAGCTCGACGCGCTGCTCGAGCACACTGCTACCCACCACAACGGGGTCATTGGATGAAAGTCGATTTAACCACTTTGCAGCACGCCCGCGTTCTGGTGGTGGGCGATGTGATGCTCGACCGCTACTGGCACGGCAACACCTCGCGTATTTCCCCGGAAGCGCCGGTCCCGGTGGTCCGCGTGGAAGGGGCCGACGACCGGCCGGGCGGGGCGGCGAACGTGGCGCTCAACGTGGCCGCGCTCGGCGCGCAAACCGCGCTTGCCGGCGTAGTGGGCGACGACGAACACGCCGCGCTTTTAAGAGAGCAGTTGGCGAGCGCCAATGTAAGCACTCACTTCCAGGTGAGCCCGCGGCTCCCCACGATTACCAAGTTAAGGGTGATGAGCCGTAACCAGCAGCTGATCCGGCTCGATTTCGAGCAGTCGCTTGCCGGCGTGGAGACCGACGACCTGCTCGGCCAGGTGGACGGTGCCCTTGGCGATGCCGAGGTGATGATTCTTTCGGACTACGGCAAGGGCACGCTCAACCAGGTCGAGCGACTCATCGCCATGGCCAGGGCCCGCGGCAAGCGCGTTTTGATTGACCCCAAGGGCACCGACTTTACCCGCTACCGCGGGGCGAGTTTGATTACCCCCAACCTGGCCGAATTCGAGGCGGTGGTGGGCGTATGCGAAAGCGACGAAGCCCTGGAGCGCCGCGGTGAGGCACTGCGCGCCGAGCTCGAACTCGATGCGCTTTTGATTACCCGCAGCGAAAAAGGCATGACGCTAATTCGCAAGGATCACCCCGCGCTTCACCTGCCCACCCGCGCCCAAGAAGTGTTCGACGTCACCGGCGCCGGCGACACCGTGATCGCTTTGATGGGGCTGGCGCTGGCCGCCGGTAGCGAGTTGCCGGATGCCATGATGCTCGCCAACCTGGGGGCCGGGCTGGTGGTGGCCAAGCCCGGCACCGCCACGCTCAGCGTGGAGGAGCTTTCCAGCGCCCAGTACGGCGACAAGCCTGCCGAGTTCGGCGTGACCGAGTGCGAGGCGTTGGTCAAGGCGGTGCGCGCCGCCAACCAGCGCGGCGAGCGGGTGGTGATGACCAATGGCTGCTTCGATATCCTCCATGCGGGCCACGTAAGCTACCTGGAGCAGGCCAGGCGCCTCGGCGACCGGTTGATCGTGGCGGTCAACGACGACGCTTCGATCCGCCGGCTGAAAGGTGCCAAGCGGCCCATCAACCCGCTCGAGCGGCGCATGCAGGTGCTCGCGGGGCTCGGCGCGGTGGACTGGGTCGTGCCCTTTAGCGAGGACACCCCGGCGGCGCTGATCGAAACCGTGCTCCCCAATATTCTGGTCAAGGGCGGCGATTACCGCCCGGAGGAGATCGCCGGAAGCACGGCCGTGCTCGAAAACGGCGGCGAAGTGAAGGTGCTCGGCTTCGAAGACGGCGTATCGACCTCGGCCATGATCGACACCATCCTCGAGCGCGAGCGCTGATGAAGCGCCCCGGGCTTGCCAGGGGGCTCTACTGTGCGGCGCTCTACGCGCTCTCGCCGCTGATATTAAAGCGGGTCTGGCGTGAGCAAGTGCCCACTTACCCGCGCCGCCAGCGTCTTGGCCTGGGTCTTGGCGCGCTCCCCCCGGCGCCGCGCATTTGGCTGCACTGCGCTTCCGTGGGGGAAGTGCGCGCCGCGCGCGCGCTGATCGAGGCGCTGCTGGCGCGTTACCCGCGTCATACGCTTTTGATCACCACCATGACCGCCACCGGCGCAAAGCAAGCCCAAACGCTGATCGACGCCCAGCCCGAGCTGCTCAAGGCGCGCCTGGCTCACCGCTTTCTACCGCTGGACTTTCCCGGCGCCGCCCGCCGGTTCGTCGCCCGCCTACGCCCGGCGCTTGCCTTGATGTTCGAAACCGAGCTCTGGCCCAACCTGCTCCACGCCTGCCAAAAGCAGGGCGTGCCGGTGGCCGTGGTCAACGGGCGGCTCTCCGCAAAGGCGCTGGCGCGCTACCAACGTATTCGACCCTTGATGGCCGCCGCGCTTTCAAACGTCACCTGGCTTGCCGCCAAATCCACAGGCGATGCCGAGCGTTTCCACGCCCTGGGCATGCCCGGGCGCACTAGCGTGGTGGGCTCGCTCAAGTTTGACGTTTCTATCGATGAAAGGGGGTTGGAAGAGAGTAAGCGCTTACTTTTTGGTGAGCGTCAGCGCCCGGTGTGGGTGGCGGGCTCGACCCGGGACGGCGAAGAGGCGCTGTTGCTAAGCGCCCATCAGGCGTTGCAAAAGCGCTATCCAGAAGCGCTTTTAATCCTCGTACCCCGCCACCCGCAGCGCTTTGACGAGGTCGCCACGCTTTGCAAGCGCCAGGGCTTCACAACGGCCAGGCGAAGTGCGCAGGCGGGCGTGACCGACGACGTGGAGGTTTACCTGGGCGATACCCTGGGCGAACTGGCCACTCTTTACGCGGCGGGGGATATAGCGTTCGTGGGCGGCTCGTTGGTGGCGCTGGGCGGGCACAACGTGCTCGAACCCGCCGCGCTCGGCCTGCCGGTGCTTAGCGGGCCGTCGCTCGAGAACTTCGACGACGTGGCAGCGCCGCTACTCGAGGCGGGCGCGCTCACCCAGGTCGCCACCTTCGAGGCGCTGGCAGAGGCGCTCGAAACCCTGTTCGCCGACCCAGGTGCTGCCAGGGCACGCGGCGAAGCGGGCAAAGCCGTCATCCGGGCGAATCAGGGCGCGCTTAAACGCACCCTGGACGGCCTCGATGAGCTTTTGAGTTAGCGCTCACTACGCTTTACGCCCTCTTTAGTGCCGAGTAGCAGCACGTCGGCGCCGCGGGCGGCGAACAGGCCGTTGGTGACCACGCCGACGATGGCGTTGATGCGTGTTTCCATCTCGACCGGGTCCGTGATTTGGACCTCGAAGCAATCGATGATTTGGTTGCCGTTATCCGTCACCACGCCCTGGCGGTAGACCGGCTCGAAACCGAGTTTGGTAAGCTCTCGCGCGACGAACGAGCGCGCCATGGGAATCACCTCGACCGGCAGCGGAAACTCGCCGAGGGTGTCCACGCGCTTGGAGCCATCGGCGATGCAGATAAAGCGCTTGGCGCAGGCGGCCACGATCTTTTCACGCGTGAGCGCCGCGCCGCCGCCCTTGATCATATGAAAGTGAGCGTTCACTTCGTCAGCGCCATCGATGTAGAAAGGTACGTCACCGACATCGTTGAGCTCGAACACCTCGATGCCCAGCGCCTCGAGGCGCGCTTTAGAGGCATCCGAGCTTGCCACGGCGCCTTTGAAACGGTCGCGAAGCGGCTTTAAGCGGTCGATAAACAGGTTCGCCGTCGAGCCGGTGCCGATGCCCAGCACGGTCTCTTTCTCGAGGTGCGGGGTAATCTCGGCGATGGCGGCGTCGGCAACGGCGGCTTTTAGCTCGTCCTGCGTCATAAGGGGGCTCCGGGGCAGTGTAAGGGCGGCGTCAGTATAACGCCTCTGGCCTTGCGTGTTGATGCGCGCGTATAACGCTGGACGCCATTAGGCGCGATCTGCTACCAATAAGGGCTTTTCCTGCCCGACCGGGCCGTTTCACAATCTGGATATCCGCATGCTCGAAGCTACCGTCAAAAAGATTCTGCAGGCCCGCGTCTACGAGGCCGCCTGCGAAACGCCTATCTCTCCCGCTCCCTTTTTGTCGCGCCGCTTCAACAACCAGATTTTGATCAAGCGTGAAGATCTGCAGCCGGTGTACTCGTTCAAGATTCGCGGCGCCTACAACAAGATGGCCCAGCTATCCGATGAGCAGAAGGCGAAAGGCGTAGTCGCCGCCTCCGCCGGCAACCACGCCCAGGGCCTGGCCATGGCGGCGAAACTGATGAACGTGAAGGCGACCATCGTGATGCCGCGCAGTACCCCGGAGATCAAGGTCCAGGGGGTGCGCTCCCGCGGCGCCCGTGTGGTGCTCAAGGGCGACGCTTTCGCCGATGCCGCCGCCCACGCCCAAACGCTAATCGAGGAGCACGGCTACACCTACATCCCGCCTTTTGACGACATCGACGTGGTGGCAGGCCAGGGCACCATCGGCGTCGAGATACTGCGCCAGCACAGCGGGCGGTTGGATGCGATCTTCGTGCCGGTAGGCGGCGGCGGTTTGATCGCCGGCGTGGCCGCCTACGTGAAATATCTGCGCCCGGACATCAAGGTGATCGGCGTCGAGGCCGAGGACAGCGCGTGCCTGAAGGCCGCGCTCGAGGCCGGGGAGCGCGTGGTGCTCGACCAGGTCGGCACCTTCGCCGAAGGCGTGGCGGTGGCGCAGATCGGCGAGGTGCCGTTTAGCCTGGCCAAAACCCTGATCGACGGCGTGATCACGGTCAATACCGACGAGATCTGCGCGGCGGTGAAGGATATTTTCGAGGACACCCGGGCGGTGTCGGAAACCTCCGGGGCGCTGTCTTTAGCCGGGCTCAAGAAGTACGTGCAGCAAACCGGCGCCGAGGGCGAAACGCTTTTGTGCATCAACTCCGGTGCCAACACCAACTTCGACCGGTTGCAGCATATCGCCGAGCGTACCGAACTTGGCGAACAGCGCGAGGCGATTTTGGCGGTCACCATCGAAGAGAAGCCCGGCAGTTTCAAGAAATTCTGCCGTACGCTTGGTCGGCGCATGGTCACCGAGTTCAGCTATCGCTACGCCGATGACAGTGACGCCCATATTTTCGTCGGCGTTCAGGTCAAACCCGGCGGGGAGGACCGCCAGGCCGTGATCGACCGACTGACGGAGGGCGGCTACCAGGTCGAGGATCTCACCGATAACGAGCTTGCCAAGCTGCACATTCGCCACCTAAGCGGCGGGCGGCCCAGCGAGCGTTTCGAGGAAGAGCTTTACCGTTTCGAGTTCCCCGAGCGGCCCGGCGCGCTGATGAACTTTCTCACCCAGCTGCCCCACGACTGGAACATTTCGCTGTTTCACTACCGCAACCACGGCGCCGCCTACGGGCGCGTGCTGGTCGGTATGCAGGTGCCCAGCATCGACCGCACCCACGTGGCCGAGTATCTGGACGCCATCGGCTATCGCTACTGGCAGGAGAGTGACAACCCGGCCTACAAGCTCTTCATGGCCTAGCGGTGTAAGTATTTACTAACTTTGCGTCTCAGAGCACGCAAGCGTCTGTAATGTGTTAAAACGTTTAAATAAGCGCTAAAAAGGGCTCTTTGGGCTATTGTCAGCGGCCCGCTCTTGGCTCTATAGTCGGCTTTGAAAATTAGTCAAGTGGGCCATCTCTTGATACGACAGCCAGATGGCGCGCTTTAAAGCATTGGCAACGAATAAAGACGTTGGAGACAAGGCATGCGGCGTAAAAAGCCCGATGTGGTGATGGCGTTAACGGTGGTTTTTCTTCTAGGCGTACTGGCCACCGGATACGCCCAGGCATTGGCAGGGAGCTGATCGCCACTGGCAAGGTCAGCGCCGGGTATGACGCAACCAACCGCTGACACACACGCTTAAAAAAAGGGCTGATTTCTATCAGCCCTTTTTTTCGTTCGTTTTTTCGTTCATGAGCTACGCCGTGCGATCCCTCGATCGCTTACCACCGCGTTCAACGGGATATCCCAGGCCTCGACGGCTAGTTCGTTCACCTGCTGACAGGCGTGAGCCACGCCGATCAGGTTGGGCTTTGGGCCCTTGCGGCGCATGAAGGCGAGGGTTCGGTCGTAGAAGCCGCCGCCCATGCCCATGCGGTTGGCCTGGGCGTCGAAGCCCACCAAAGGCACGATGAGCGTATCCAGCGCCCAGGCGGGCAGCCGATTATGACGCCTGGCGCCAAAACGGGTGCAGGGCTCGCGGATGCCGAAGCGGTTCTCGACCATGGGGGTATCGTCGTCGAAGCGAACGAACCAGAGCGCATTGTGGCTTAACGGGCGTAGCACCGGCAGGTAGACCTGCACGCGGCGCTTGGCCAACCAGCCAAGTAGCGGGGTCGGGTCGATTTCGCCGCCCACGGGCAGGTAGAGGCTTACGCGGCTGGCGCGCTGAAGTTCGGGAAGGTGTTGGAGACGCTGACAAAGCGCGGTGGCCGCTTTTTGCTGCTGCGCTTCGCTCAACCCACGCCGTCTGCGGCGAAGTTCGCGGCGCAGGGCGTTTTTATCAAAACGTTGGGCGTCGATCACGGTGTGGTCGTTCAAAATAGGGTTCCCCAGAGTGCCGCTGTCATTCTGGCCCTGAACCTACTGGTTCAGAGTGGGTGGCCGCAGCCAGACCGTCAGGCTTTCCGACGCACGGACATGCACACGGGTCTGGCTAGCATTTGGCCCCCTGGGTACATCGCATAGGCTCGAGGGACTATAACGACTGGCGCACACTCCAGAGAACCCGCTTATCTTAACAGAGCCAGGCCCGATGCCATAGACCCGGGCTTAACGGTTTGCCCTAGGGCTGCTCCGCCGGGCGGGTACCTTGTAAGGCACGCTCCAGTCGGTCGTGCAGCCGGTTCAGGCTCGCCTCGCCCGCTTTGTGTTCGTCAAGCGCCTCGAGAAGCTCGTGGGTGATATTCAGCGCCGCCATGATGGCGATGCGCTCGCTGCCCAGCACGCTGCTTTGCTTGTGGATGCCCTGCATGGCGCGGTCCAGGTAGCGAGCGGCGCGTTCAAGCTTGGCTTGTTCGCCGGTGTCGCAGGCGATCATGTAGCCGCGACCCAGCAGGGTGATTTCTTTGGTTGGCCGCTTGGCGTTACTCATCGAAGGCTCCGGCACGGGCACGTCAGGGCCCGAATGCGTTAACATCACGGTATAGGAAGGCAGGTCGGCGTTCACTATAAGAGAGCCACTTGCGCGGGGTCAACGCGCACTCGCCCGCTCGGGTGTTTCATGTCGGCCCCTCTTGCCCATTTTTTAAAGCGTAAAAGCGAGAACACCATGTCCCTCATTGAACAGCGCCAGGACTTTTCCGACGTGGCTGACGTCTTTCTTCTTCACGGCAGCATGCAGTCGCCCGCGTTTCTCGACGGGCGGCTTTGCGCGCTTCTGGCGCTTCGCGATGTCAGCGCCGAGGCCTGGCTCGATGAAGTTTGCATGAGCCTGGGGGTCGAGCAGCCCAAAGACGAGCCAAGCGCCGAGCGGTTGCTTGGCTGGCGCCGGCAAACTCTGGAGGCATTAAGCGCCAGCGACTTGAACTACGCGCCGCTTTTGCCCGACGAGCTTTTCTCCCTCGGCGAGCAGGCCCAGGCGCTCAAGGAGTGGGCGCTAGGCTTTATGGAGGTCATCGACGAGGTAGCCGACGAGGCGCTCAAAAAGCGCTGGTCGCAGCCGCTGGCCGAGGCGATCGACGATCTATCGAACTTTGGCCAGATCGATGCGGACATCGACGACTCGCCGGAAAACGAGAACGATTTGTTCGCGCTGAGCGAGCATGCGCGTATGGCTGCGATGATGCTCTACACCGAGCAGCACCCGGGCCAGCCCCAGGTAGAGCAGACCGACGCCCCGGTTCACTGATCAAGGAGTTTTGATGTTACCCGAGATGCTTGCGCGCCCCGCCGCGATCGCCAACGACGAATACCGCGCCCGCCGCGCGGCGCTGATGGCGCAGATCCCCAACGATGCCGCCGTGATCGTTCCCGGCGCTTCGCTTGCGACCCGCTCCAACGACAGCGAGTACGCCTTTCGCCAGCAAAGCGACTTCTATTATCTGACCGGCATCACCGAGCCCGACGCGCTGTTGTTGTTGCTGCCTGGCCGGGAGGCGGGGCAAAGCGTGGTGTTCTGCCAGGACCGCGACGCTACCCTGGAGGCCTGGACCGGCCGCCGATTGGGCGCCAGCGGCGTAGTGGCGCACCACGATATCGATCAAGCTTTCGAGAACGCCGAGCGCGAAGAGCGTTTGGCCGGCCTGCTCGAAGGGCGCACGCTGCTCTACGCGCCGCTGGATCAGCCCGAAGCGCTTGCCATCGCCGAAGAGGCGCTGGCGTTCGCACAAGCGGGCAAGCGCCGGGGTTTGCCCGCGCTCAAGGGCTGGCTCGATAGCCGCGAATTGATCCACGCCCAGCGGCTGGTCAAAAGCCCGGCGGAGCTTGCGCTATTGCGCCATGCCTGCGCGATTTCCGCCCGCGCCCATTGCCGGGCCATGCGCACCTGTACGCCCGGGCTTTTCGAATACCAGCTTCAGGCCGAGCTCGAGCACGAGTTCGTCTGGCAGGGTGGCAGCGGCCCGGCCTATAGCACCATCGTCGGCGGTGGCGCCAACGCTTGCGTGTTGCACTATATTGAAAACAGCGCCGAGCTTACGCGCGATTCGCTGGTGCTGATCGACGCCGGCGCCGAGTTCGACCTGTACGCCGGCGACATTACCCGTACCTTCCCGGTCAACGGGCGCTTCAACGAGGCGCAGCGCGCACTTTACGAGGTCGTGCTCAAGGCCCAGGAGCGCGCCGTGGCCGCCGTGGTCCCCGGCGCCACCCTGGCCGCTATTCACGCCAACGTGGTCGAGGATTTGACCCGCGGCCTGGTCGAACTCGGGCTTCTCGAAGGCGATGTGCAGGCGCGCATCGAGGATGAAAGCTATCGGCGCTTCTATCTGCACTCCACCTCGCACTGGCTAGGCCTGGACGTTCACGATGTCGGCACCTACCGGCTGGATGAAAAAACGCCGCGCCCGCTCGATCAGGGCATGGTCGTTACCGTCGAGCCTGGCCTTTACGTGCCCGACGACGACGATATCCCGGCGGCCTATCGCGGTATCGGTATTCGTATCGAGGATAACGTCGTGGTGAGCGAAACCGGCGGCGAGGTGCTCACCGCAGACGTGCCCAAGCAGGTGGCTGAAATCGAAGCGTTAATGGCGAATAAGTAACCAGATTAAAACGTCAGAAAATATCTTTATGTAAGTTACGTTACGAAATTACGAATGGCTTAGGGAGGCCGCTTAATGCCCACGAAGGCGTCTGAAAAAGCTTCAAAAACGGCTGCTTACGATATCGTGATCGTGGGTGGCGGGCTGGTGGGGGCAAGCCTTGGCTGCGCGCTGGCGCCGCTGATCGAGCGTCATGGCTTGAGCGTGGCGATCGTGGAGGCCACTGCGCTTTCGTCCCCGGACCAGGCGCCCACCTGGCAGCCGAGTTTCGACGCCCGGGCCAGTGCCATCGCCGCCGGCTCCGCGCAGCGCTTTCGCGAGCTCGGCGTGTGGGCGGCTATGCAGCAGGAGGCCTCACCGATCTCACGTATTCATATCAGCGAGCGCGGCCGTTTGGGCGCCACGCGCCTCAATGCCGGTGAGCTGGGCGTCGACGCCCTGGGCTACGTCATCCCCAATGCCTGGATGGGCCAGGTGCTGCATCAAAAACTGGGCGAGCTGCCCATCGAGTGGTACTGCCCGGCGAAGGTCGACACCATGGCCGCCGACGGCGGTGGCCATCGGCTGACGCTGTCGACCGGCGACACGCTTCACGCCGCGTTGACCGTGCTGGCGGATGGCGGGCGGTCCGGGCTCAAGGAGCAGTTGGGCATCGAAAGCCAGCGGCGCTCCTACGAGCAGACCGCGCTAATCACCCACGTAGGCATTAGCGAGCCTCATCACGGTGTGGCGTTCGAGCGCTTCACGGACGAAGGGCCGATTGCGCTGTTGCCGTTGCCCAACCAGGCCATGGAACTGATCTGGACCCATGAAAACGGTGCCGAGCACGCGCGCATGGCGCTCGATGACGGCGCCTTTTTGGATCAGCTACAGCGCGCCTTTGGCGACCGGGTGGGCCGCTTTACCAAAGTGGGCAAGCGCTTTAGCTACCCGCTGTCTCTGGTCACCGCCAGGGAGCCGGTTCGCCCGGGGCTTGCGGTGCTGGGCAACGCTGCCCACGCGCTGCACCCGGTGGCGGGCCAGGGGTTTAACCTGGCGCTGCGCTCGGTGATGGACCTGGTCGAAGCACTCGAGCAGGGCACGCAGCAGGGCCGGGGGCTGGGTGATATGCACACCCTGCTCGCCTTCGAGCAGAGCCGGGCCCGGGATCGCACCAACGTGATCCGCTTTAGCGACAGTCTCGTGCGCCTTTTTGGCGCCTCGTTTCCGCTGCTGCCTCACGCCCGCGCCGCGGGGTTGATCGGCCTCAATCTCATCGGCCCGCTGAGGCGAAGCCTGGCGCGTCGCGCCATGGGCCTCGAGCGCTAAACCGGCCGGTCATCCACGGCCCCACCTCTACCACTCACGACAAGGAAGGTTATGCATACCCAACAGGCGTCATCGCGCAACACCCGCGAGCCGTTCGATGCGGTCATCGTTGGCGCGGGCATGGTAGGCACCGCCCTGGCGGGGCTTTTGGCTAATGCCGGCATGCGCACCGCACTGGTCGAGGCCAACGCCGCGCCGCTCGATTTGAAAACCCTCGACGTGACGATGCCGACGCCCAGGGTGAGTGCGCTGACCCCGGTGTCCCAGCGGCTTTTAACCCAGCTGGGCGCCTGGCCCGCCATGGCCGCCAAACGGGTCACCCCGTACCGCTATATGCACGTATGGGACGGTGAGGGCAGCGGCAGCATCGATTTTTCCGCCGATGAGGCCGGCACGCCGGTGCTTGGCCACATCGTCGAGAACAGCGTCACGCTGGCCGCGCTCAACGAGCAGGTGTTGGGCCTGCCCGCGCTGAGCCTTTTTTACGGCGTTAAGGTCACGGCGTTGCAAACCACGCCCCAGGGGCGCTACCTGGTGCTCGAGGATGGCCGTACGCTGCAAACATCGCTTTTGATCGCCGCCGATGGCGCCCGCTCGGCGCTGCGTGAACTGGCCGGGATCGAGACCACCGAAGAATCCATGGCCCAGGACGCGGTCGTGACCACCGTGCGCTGTGAAAAGCCGCACGGCGGCTGCGCCCGCCAGGTGTTCAACGATGGCCGGCCGCTGGCCTTTTTGCCGCTCACGGTCGACGGCGACGAACGCTACTGCTCGATCGTCTGGTCGACCACGGCCGAGCACGCGGACACCCTGGAAGGGCTTTCCCGGGCGGCGCTGGGGGCGGCGCTTGGCGAATCGTTTGGCCATCGGCTGGGCGGCGTCGAGGTGCTGGATCACGCCTATCGCTTCCCGCTCATTCAGCGCCACGCCAACACCTACGTACAGCCACATTTCGCGCTGGTGGGCGACGCCGCCCACACGATTCACCCGCTGGCGGGCCAGGGGGTGAATCTGGGGTTGATGGATGCCGCGGTACTCGCCGAAGAAGTGGTGCACGCCTGGCGGCGCGGCGCCCCCTGGGGCGAGCTTTCGACGCTTTCGCGTTTCGAGCGCCGCCGCCGTTTGGACAACGCTGCTATGCTTGCGCTCATGAAGGGGTTCAAGGGACTTTTTGGCAGCCGCCTGCCGGTGCTGACGCTTGCGCGCAACCTGGGGCTGAGTGGTATGAACCAGGCGGTGCCCCTCAAGCGGTTGATCATGCGCCAGGCGACCGGGGAACGGGGTCGCCTGCCGCAAACCTGCCGCTAGGCCAAAGCTTAAGGCCTAGCGGCGGCGGTCCACCACGTTGAGGGCCTTGAGTAGATTGAGCGCTTCGCTGAGCTGGTAGTCGTCGCGCAGCCGCTCGGAAAGCCCGCTGCGCTCGCGCGCGCCGCCGGCCTGGTTGTTCAGGTGGCCCTCCAGGTCGATTTCGCGAATTTCGCGGCGCCCTTCGGCGACCTCGAGGCGCCCGCGCACCACGTCTACGTCCGGCGTGATCCCCTGGGCCTGAATGGAGCGCCCGTTGGGGGTGTAGTAGAGCGCGGTCGTAAGCTTCAAGCCCTCGCCGTTACCCAGCGGCATGATCTGCTGTACCGAGCCTTTACCAAAGCTTTCGGTGCCCATGATGACCGCCCGGCGCTGATCCTGCAGCGCACCGGCCACGATTTCGGCGGCGGAGGCGCTGCCGCCGTTGATCAGCACCACCAGCGGAATGTCCCGAGCCGGGGTCTGCGGGTTGGCGGAAAACGACATCTCGGTATTGTCGAGACGCCCTTCGGTGTAGACGATCAGCCCGTTGTCCAGGAAAAGGTCCGCCACGCCCACCGCAGCCTGCAGCACGCCGCCGGGGTTGTTGCGTAAGTCGAGCACCAAACCTTCCAGCGGCTGGCTTTGGGCCATGCGCTCGAGTGCCTGGCCGGCCTGTTCTGGCGTGCGCGATTGAAACTGACTAATGCGCAGATAACCGTAGCCGGATTCCAGCAGCTCGTGCTTGACGCTTTCGCTGCGAATCACCTCGCGGGCCAGGCTGATGTCCCGCGGGCTCTCTTCGCCGGCGCGCAGAATCGTCAGGTTGAGCTGGCTTCCGGGCTCGCCGCGCATCAGCGTGACGGCTTCCTGCAGCGACAGGCTCTCGGTGGGCGTACCGTCGATGGTCAAAATGATATCCCGGGCGAGCAGCCCCGCCCGGGAGGCGGGGGTATCGTCGATCGGCGTAATCACCATCAGCTGGCCGCCTTCGGTGCCCACCTCGATGCCAATCCCGCCGAACTCGCCCTGGGTGGATTCACGTAGGCTCTGGAACTCGTCCACGTCCAGGTAGGCGGAGTGGGGGTCGAGCTCGCTCAAAAGCCCGCGCATGGCGTTACGCAAAAGCGTGGCGTCGTCCACCTCTTCGACGTAGCCGCGCTTGATACGCTCGAACACCTCGGCGAAGGTTTGGATCTCCTCCAGCGGCAGCTCGTCTTGATCGGCCGCGTTTACGCCCTGGGCCGTTAGCGGCAGCGGGGCGGCCAGCAGCGCCAGCGGTAGCAGCGTCACCATCAGCCGCCTGGCGGGGGCCATTACCTCGTTAACAGTTCGCGTCATGCAGACTCCGCAAGGCAGTGGGCGGCGCGAAGGACGCCGCGTGTATAGTCGTGTCAGCTTATCCCGTCAGCGGCGCGCAATCCAACGCTGTGGATTAATTGGCTCGCCACGGTTTCTTACTTCGAAGTAAAGCGCGGCGCGGCTCTGGCCGCCACTATTTCCCACCCGGCCGATTTCGTCGCCGCGGCTCACCTGTTGGCCCGGCCGGGCGCTGAACTGCTGCATATGGGCATAGAGGGTCATGACCTGGTCGCCGTGGTCGATGATCAACAGGTTGCCAAAGCCGCGCATCCAGTCAGCGAACACGACCCGCCCGGCGTGGACCGAGGTGACCGGCGTATTGGCGCTGGCCTCTATGACGATACCGTTGTAGTGAACGCCGTCCTGGCCGCGAAAGCCCGCGCTGATCGCCCCCTGTACCGGCCAGGGGAGATCGCCCTGGGTACGCCCGATGTGGGTGGTCGGCGACGCCTCGGCCAGTTGCGCCATTTCCGCCTGAATGCGGCGAAGCTGCGCCTCGGCCTCTTCGCGGGTCTGGTTGAGATCCGCCAGGCGGTCGGCTTCGCTGGCGTAGCGGTCGTCCAGGGTGGCCACCACACTTTGGCGTTCGGCGCTGGTTTCGGCCAGCTTTTCGCTTTGCGCCTCGAGCTCATCGGTTAGCGCTGCAAGCCGTGTCTGGCGCGCATCGAGCTCGGTTTCGGTCTCGGCCAGGGCGCTATCCAGCTGGGCAATATCGTCGAGCTTTTGCTGGCGCGCCCGGGTCAGGCGGTTCAGGTAGGCCTGCATGCGATCGAGCTGGGCCGGGTCGCTCTGATTGAGTAGAAGCTTCAACTGGGGCGTCGGCCCCAGCCGGTAGAGCGCGGCGAACTGCTCGGCCAGCGCCGCCACCTGGCCGGCGCGCTCGCCCTGAAGGCGGTCGCGGTGGCGGCGCAGGGCCTGGGTTTCATCGTCCAGGGTACGTCGCTCGGCCTGTAGGGTGTCCAGGCGCTGGTGAGTCTGGGCCAGCTCGGTTTCCACCGTGGCCAGCGCCTGGGTCGCGCTGTCCCGGGCCTGGTCGGTTTCGCTTAGCTGCGTGGCCAGCGAATCGATCTGTTGGCCCAGGGCGTCGAGCTCCTCCCGGGCGGCGCGCTCGTCCTGGCCCGCCGCGCCCCCGGCGCTGAGCGCCAGGACAACGCCGGCGCTCAGCAGCGTGCGGCGCAGGGCGCGGGCGGGGCGTTTCATCATGATGAAAAAGTAAGTAGCGGCTTGCCGGTCATGGCGTCGGGCACGCTTTGCTCCATCATGGTCAAAAGCGTCGGCGCTAGATCGCAAAGACGACCCTCTTCAAGCGCGGCCTGGCGCTCGCCCACGTAGATCAAAGGCACCAGGAAGGTGGTATGGGCGGTTTGCGGCGCGCCGGTTTCCGGGTGGACCATCTGCTCGGCGTTGCCGTGATCGGCGGTGATCAGACACGCCCCGCCGGCCCGCTCGATCGCCTCGACCACCCGGCCCACGCAGGTGTCCACGGTTTCGATGGCTTTCATCGCAGCGTCGAAGTCGCCGGTGTGGCCGACCATGTCGCCGTTGGCGTAGTTGCACACGATCAAATCGAAGCGCTGGCTGTCGATCGCCTCGACCAGCTTGTCGGTGATCTCGAAAGCGCTCATCTCGGGCTTTTCGTCGTAGGTTTTCACATCCCGCGGCGAGGGCACCAGAATGCGTTCTTCACCTTCGTACTCGTTCTCCTCGCCGCCGGAGAAGAAAAACGTCACGTGGGGGTACTTCTCGGTTTCGGCGATGCGCAGCTGGCTCAAACCCCGCTTGGCGACCACTTCCCCCAGGGTATCGGTCAAATCCGTGGGCGGAAAGGCGGCCGGGGCCGGAATGTCGGCGGCGTACTGGGTCATCATCACCAGGCCCTCGCCCGCCAGTGCCGGGCGGCGCTGGCGGGTGAAACCGTCGAAATCGTCGTCGACGAAGGCGCGGGTCAGCTCCCGGGCGCGATCGGAGCGGAAGTTGAGGAAAATCGCCGCGTCGCCGTCTTCCAGGGTCACGCCGTGATCAGCAGGGCGTACCTGGCTTGGCGTGACGAACTCGTCGGTTTCACCCCGCGCGTAGGCGGCGTCCACCAGGGCCTCGGCGCTTTTCGCGGTGTGCTCGGCCTCACCGTCGGTGAGCAGGCGGTAGGCTTTTTCCACGCGCTCCCAGCGGTTGTCGCGATCCATGGCGTAAAAGCGCCCAATCAATGAGGCGACGAAGCCGTTGTCCGCCCCGACCAGCTCGGAAAGCTTGGCATTGGCGCGCTCGATCGAGGCCAGCGCGCTTTTCGGCGCGGTGTCGCGGCCATCGAGAAAGGCGTGCAGGTAGATGCGCTTGGCACCGCGGCTGGCGGCAAGCTCCGCCATGGCGAGGAAATGATCCTCGTGGCTATGAACGCCGCCGGGGGATAAAAGCCCTAAAAGATGCACCGCACGGCCGTTGGCCACCGCTTCGTCGATGGGCCGGGTAAGCGGTGCGATGTGTTCGAGCTCGCCCTCCTTGACCGCCTTGGTGATCCGCGTGAAATCCTGATACACCACGCGCCCCGCGCCCAGGTTCATGTGGCCGACCTCGGAGTTGCCCATTTGCCCTTCGGGCAAGCCCACGTGTTCGCCGTCGGTGTGAAGGAAGGCGTGGGGGCGCGATGACCAGAGCGCGTCCATGTTCGGCGTGTTGGCGGCGGCCACGGCGTTGTGCGCCGCATCGGGGTTGTGGCCGTAGCCGTCCAGAATGATCAGCGCCACCGGGCGCGGGGTCGATGTAGCCATTGAAGCCTCGTTATGTCGGATCGTGGTGTAAAAACATCCTGCGATAATAAAGACGTGCTGGAAAGCGGTGCGCTTGCGTGGCGTTTCCAGCATGCCCTTTTGGTGGGGGTCGCGGCGCGTGCCCGCTTGGGGCATCATAACGCAGCCAGTCGTTAGGCGTCATGACCTGCGCTTACCGGTCCGTGACGTGTATACTTGTCGGGTTTGACAGTGGCCTGGCCGCTTTTTTTGCATATACCAAGAGATTGTGTTCGCGATGATCGATCAGCTGTTCGAATTCGTAATGAACCACCCCCTGCTGGTGGGCGCATTTTTGCTGGTGCTGCTGGCGTGGCTCGTCTACGAAACCCGCAATGCGTCGACGCACGCCGTGAGTTCCTCGCAGGCCACCCAGCTCATCAACCGCGAAGACGCGGTGGTGGTGGATGTGCGCGAGAGCAAAGAGTTCAAGGCCGGCCATATCGCCGGTGCGCGCAACATTCCCCAAAGCAGCCTGGACAGCCGCATGAAGGAGCTGGAGAAAGTGAAAGACCAGCCCATCATCGTGGTGTGCAAGCATGGCCAGAGCGCGGGCACCGTTCAAGCCAAGCTCGCCAAGGCGGGCTTCGAGCGCGCCAACAAGCTCAAGGGCGGCATGGCGCAGTGGCAAGCCGACGGCCTGCCGGTGGTGAAAAAGTAAGCCTTTTGCGCCGCGGCGCAGCTCATTCAAACGTATAAATCATCAGGAGAACTCCCATGGCGGAAGACAACAATGCCCCTCAAGCCGGCGCTGGCGCAGCCGAAGGCGAAAAGCCCCAGCTGAAATTCTCGCTGCAGCGTATTTACGTTAAAGACATCTCTTTCGAGGCGCCGAATTCGCCGTCGGTCTTCAAGCAGTCGTTCAAGCCCAAGGTCAATCTGGATTTGAACACCACCAGCACCAAAATCGACGAAAATCAGTATGAAGTCGTGGTGAAGGTAACCGCCCAGGTCAACGACAGCGAAACCGGCACGACCTCGTTTTTGGCCGAAGTCGAGCAGGCAGGCCTTTTTCGCATCGCCGGCATCGAAGGCGCGCAGCTGGACCAGACCCTCGGTGCGTTCTGCCCGAACCTGCTGTTCCCCTACGCCCGCGAGTGCGTGGATAACCTGGTCAACCGGGGCGGCTTCCCGCCGCTGATGCTGGCGCCGGTCAACTTCGAGGCCATGTACGCCCAGCGCAAAAAGCGCGAAGCGCAGCAGGACCCGGCCGCTACCGAAAATACCCACTAAGTCGCACGCCCAGGACAACGCCATGAAAGCCGACTGGTACGCTCAGCACGGTAAAATGCCGCGCCTCTACGTGAGCGCCGCGCTCAGCGTCGGTGCCCGGGTGGAGCTACCGGAAGGGCCGGCGCGTCACGTCACCCGGGTTTTGCGCATGGGGGAGGGCGCGCCGCTGGTGCTGTTCGACGGTAACGGCCAGGAGGCCGGCGTGCGCCTCGTCGAGGCTGGGCGCAAGCGTACCATCGCCCAGGTCGAAACCGTGTGGTTGGGCGAAGGCGAGTCGCCCTTGGCGGTTCACCTGGGCCAGGCGATCTCCAAGGGCGACCGGATGGATTACGCCATCCAGAAAGCCGTGGAACTGGGCGTAGCGGCGATCACCCCGCTTTATACCCAGCGCGGCGATGTGCGCTTGAAAGACGAGCGCGAAGCCAAAAAGCACGCCCATTGGCAAGCGGTGGCCGAAAGCGCCTGCGAGCAAAGCGGGCGGGCGACGGTGCCGGTGGTGCATCCGCCCATGGCGCTCGAGGCCTGGCTTGGCGCGCGGGATGAGCCGCTCAGGCTGATGCTGCACCTGGCCACCGGCAACCGCTTCGATTCGATCGAGCGCCCCGAAAGAGCGGCGCTATTGATCGGCCCGGAGGGGGGGTTGACCGAGCAGGATATTAGCGCAGCCCAGGCCCTGGGCTTCACACCGTTGACCCTGGGGCCGCGGGTACTACGCACCGAAACCGCCCCGGTGGTTGCGCTGACCCTTCTTCAGCACCACTTTGGCGACATGTAAGCGCTTACTTACATGATGCACCCCTTCTGAATCAACCTTCGCTTTTCATCTTTTCTTTCTCCAAAAGCGGTTCACCGCGCGGGTTTTGCCGTGCCGCCCGTTCGAGCCCGTCGAGTATCGCGGGTTTGAGTACCGGCAGGGTTTCGCCGGAAAGTCCGCTCAGCACGATCACGCGGTGCTGGCGCCCCTTCGAGTAGCCAAGCCAACAGGGCAGCCAGAGCGGCTTGGGCGGGTCTTCCAGTAGCTGCACCTTCCAGCGCCTGGGGTTGGCCATCCGCTCCCAAAACCACTGCCTGGTGACGGCGTCGGCGGCGGGTGCTTCACCGCCCTCGAGCGCCAGTTCTCCGGCGGGGCGCGCTTGTTGGCTGGCAAGCATGACACTGGTTAAAAGCATCGGTCGGCGCAGGGTAAGACTTGCCAGCAGCCACGCGCAGGGCGTTTGGGGCGCTGTGCCCAGGGCAAATGCCCAGAGCGGCACCCAAACGGGCTCGAAGCGCTGGGCGCCCAAGCGTTTGAAGCGCTTTTGGGCGGCGTCGAAGTCGATACGCCGCGCAAGCGTTAAAGGCTTATCCATTCGCCCATCCCTGGAGCAGGGCGAGCAGGGCAAGCATCAGCACAAACCACGCCGCGAGCCCCAGGCAGCGCCGCCGGGTCAGGCGTGCCTCGAAGCCCACTTCCGGGGCGCTGTTGGCCCGGGCGGCAAGGATCGCCTGCATGTCCGGGGCGGTCTCGTCGATGAGGACATCGCTGAGCTGCTCGCTTTGTGGCGCGGGGCTCGTCAGGCTCACCAAATACCCCACGCCGACCGACACCGCCACGCCAATGGTGTTGTTGTAAAGCCAGGAGATATCCATGAAGGCGGTGGTCGCCCAGACCGCCAGCATGCCGGTGCAGAGCCCTGCCAGAGCGCCCCGGCCGTTGCTGCGGTGGCTGAAAATCGCGAGCAAAAAGGTGCCCAAAAGCGCTCCGTAAAACCAGGAGCCCACCTGATTGACCACCTCGATGACCGGGCCCAGATTACCCGCGAAAAACGCAAAGAGCGTAGCGTAAAAGCCCCAGAAGACCGTCGCCCAGCGGGAAGCTTTCAGGTAGTGGGTATCGCTTGCATCGGGCTTTATATAGCGGCTGTAGAAATCGCGCACGGTGACCGCCGAGAGCGAGTTGAGCGCTGAATCAAGACTCGACATCGCCGCGGCGAACACCCCGGCGATCACCAGCCCCGCCATGCCGGAGGGGAAGGTCTCGACCACGTAGCGGGGCAGCAATTCGTTGAGGTTCTCCGGCGCGGTCAGGCCGTTTTGCTGGTAGTAGGCGGCCAGGATGATGCCGACGAACAAAAACAGCAGCATCTGCGGGATGAGCAGGTAACCGCCGATCAGCAGCGAACGCTGGGCATCCGGCACGGAAGGGCTCGAGAGCACGCGCTGAATCTGACTCTGGTCGGTACCAAAGTACGCCACGTGGAGAAAGAAGCCGCCAAAAAGGCCCGCCCAGAGGGAGTAGGTGACGCTTGGGTCAAGCGACAGGTCGATGGCGTTGAACATGCCAGAGTCCGCGCCGAAGGCAAACACATCGCTCCATCCGCCAGGGAGGCTCGTGACCAAAAAGATCACGCTCAATAGCGCGCCGAGCCAGAGCACGAACATCTGGATGACGTCGGTCCAGATCACCGCGCTAATCCCGCCCAGCACCGTGTAGCTGATGGCCAGTACCGCCATGATGATGATGGTGAGGTTCACGCTCCAGCCGGTGACGACCGCCAGCACCAGCGCCGGGGCATAGAGCACGACGCCGGTGGCAAGGCCGCGGGCGATCAAAAACAAAAGCGCGGTCAGCGTACGCGTACCCGGGCCGAAGCGGCGCTCCAGAAGCTCGTAGATGCTGTAAATCCCTGCGCGGTGAAAGATCGGGACAAACACCAGGATCAGTACGATCATCGCAAGCGGCACATTGATGAAGGTGACCAGCCGTTCGAGACCGCCTTCGAACCCCCAGCCCGGTGCGCCGATAAAGGTAATCGCGCTTGCCTGGGTCGCCATGACCGAAAGCCCGATGGCCCAGCTGGGTATTTTGCGCCCACCCAGAAAGTAATCCTCGGGACTGTGCTGGTCCTTGCCAAAGCGCGAGCCGATCCAGGCGATCAGCGCGATATAACCGATCAATACGACCGTATCCAACAACGTGAACCCTTGCATACACCTCTCCTGCCCTTTTGTTGTGTCTTTTTTGAGCATAGCAGGTTGTCTTAAGGCCATTGAATCAAGCGCGCCTGGGTAAAAACACTCCGGCGGCTTTGCCCGGGGGCGGGCCAGGCGCCATAATGAGGGCTCATTTTTCGAGGATGCTGTTCATGGCTGACGACGCGCGCTCAACCCCCAGGTCGGCAAGCGATGCAAGCGCCCAAATAGGGGAAGTGGCTTACCTGACGGTAACGGCTGTCAATAATACCGGTGCGTTTCTGCGCTGGGGCCCGCCCAAGGACGTGCTACTGCCCTATAGCGAACAGCGCTTTCGCCCCGACCCCGGCAAGCGCGTCCTGGTGATGCTTTACGAGGACGACCAGGGCCGCCCGGTGGCGACGATGCGGCTGGACCGCTTTTTGAGTGACGACGCCACCCCCCTTGAAAACGGCGAGGAAGTCGCCATTATCGTGGCCGACCGTACCGATCTTGGCTTGAAAGTGGTGGTCAATCACCGCTACTGGGGCCTGATCTATCAGGACGACATCACCAAGCCTCTGCGCCGTGGCCAATCGGTCACCGGCTACGTCAAGCAGCGCCGTGAGGATGGCCGCGTGAATATCTCGTTGCTGCCGCCCGGGGCGGCGCGCCTGGACGTGGTGGGCGAGAAAATTCTCGCTGCGCTTCGCGAAAGCGGCGGTTATTTGCCGCTGGGCGATAAAAGCGACGCCCACGCGATCAAGGCGCGCCTGGGGGTCAGTAAAAGCGCCTTCAAGCAGGCGATCGGTCGGCTTTACAAGCAGCAACTGATCACGCTTGCGCCGGATGCAATACGCCTGGTGCCCGGCACTTGAGCCCTGAGGTTGGAGCCGTATCACCAGTGCGGCATACTGCTTCCCTACGTTTATGAATGGATAGTGCCCCGATGAGTCAATCGAATCTGCAGCTTGGCGTCGTGATGGACCCCATCAGCGACATCGCCTACAAAAAAGACACGACCCTGGCCATGCTGTGGGCTGCCCAGGCGCGTGGCTATACCCTCTACTACATGGAGCAGGGTGATCTTTTCATGCAGGCGGGCAAAGCCTACGCACGCATGCGCGCGCTCACCGTGCACCACGACCCGGCGCACTGGTTCGATCTGGGCGAGACCGAGTCGCGTCCGCTGTCGGATCTCGATGCGGTCTTGATGCGCAAGGACCCGCCAGTGGACGCCGAGTTCATCAACGCGGTGCATCTGCTCGGGTTTGCCGAGCGTGAAGGCGTGCTGATCGTCAATCCGACCCAGGCGCTTTTGCAGTGCAACGAGAAGCTCTTCGCCCAGCAGTTCCCCGAGTGCTGCACGCCGACGATCGTGGCCAGCCGCGATGACGTACTGCGCGCGTTTCATGCCGAGCACGGCGATGTGATCTTCAAGCCGCTGGATGGCATGGGCGGTACCGGCATTTTTCATATCGGCCCGGACGGGCGCAATATCGGCGCGGTGATCGAGCAGCTCACCCTGCGCGGTCAGCGCCAGATCATGGCCCAGCGCTACCTGCCCGAAATCAAGGATGGCGACACGCGCATTCTGCTGGTGGATGGGGAGCCCGTGCCTTTTGGGCTGGCGCGCATTCCCTCTGCCGGTGAAACCCGGGGCAACCTGGCCGCCGGTGGGCGTGGCGTAGCCCGCGAGCTCACCGAGCGCGACCACTGGCTGATCGACCAGGTCAAGCCGGCCATCAAGGAAAAGGGCCTGATGTTCGTAGGCCTCGACGTCATCGGCGATTACATTACCGAGATCAACGTCACAAGCCCTACCTGTGTGCGCGAAATCGACGACCAGCGCGGGACCGATATCGCAGGCTTGCTACTGGACGCCGTCGAGCGTCGGCTCGCCTCGTAAGGCCCAATAACCCGCGATTTACTGCACATCAAGCGAGGCGCGCTGGATTTCCGCGCGCCGTAGGAGACGCATGCAAAGCTTAAAGCACCACTTTTTAATGGCCATGCCGCACCTGGATGATGCCAACTTCGCCGGTAGTCTGATCTATCTGTGCGACCATGATCACAACGGCTGCATGGGCGTGATTCTCAATAGCCCGATGGATATCACCCTCGATACGCTGTTCGAGCAGCTCTCGCTGGGCGGAGACGACAGCCCCCATCGCAATGCGCCGGTTTACTACGGCGGGCCGATGCACAAGGACCGCGGCTTCATTCTGCATGTGGGCGACAGCCAGGCGTGGGACTCAAGCGTCCAGGTCGATGACAATATCGCGCTGACCACCTCGATGGATATTCTCAAAGCGCTGGCCGATGGCGAAGGCCCCGAGCAGTTTTTGGTCTGCCTGGGGTGCTCTGGCTGGGAAGTGGGTCAGCTCGAAGAGGAACTCAAGGAGAATAGCTGGTTGACCGTGGAAGGCGACGGCGGCGTTATTTTCGAAACCCCGCCCGCTGAGCGGCTGGCCGCCGCCGCCGGTATTCTCGGCGTCGACCTTAATCTGATGACCCGCGATGCAGGGCACGCCTAATGGCCATGGCGGGCCAGCGCCTGATACTTGCCTTTGATTACGGCACGCGGCGTATCGGTTTGTCGGTGGGCAACGAGCTTCTAAGAAGCGCGCGCGAGCTCGAGCCATTGACCGCGCGCGACGGCATTCCCGACTGGCAGCGTGTCGAGGCGCTATTAAAGGAGTGGCAGCCGGATCTGCTGGTGGTGGGCCTGCCGCTCAACATGGACGGCAGCGAATCGGCCATGAGCACCCGGGCACGCAAATTCGGCAATCGTTTACACGGGCGCTTTGGTCATCCGGTGGAAATGGTCGATGAGCGCGGCTCCACCAGGGAAGCCAAGACAATCGCTCGCGAGGCGGGCCATCGCGGCAATTACCGTGAAGAGAGTGTCGACGGCATTGCCGCCGTGCTGATACTGGAAGGCTGGTTCGCCCACCAGGAAGGCTTACCCGGCGGGCGGCTTTCGCTCTAAAAGGCGCTCTTTAAAGAGCGCTTTTTTAATGCTCGTCGTTTCTACACGACCCAAATGGACAGGGCGTCAGATATCCAGCGTGCCGGTTTGGCCGGGCACGAACCAGCGTACCGGGTGCAGGTCCTTGGCGATCAGCCCATCCACTTTCAAAAGCGTGGCAAAAATGGCCATACGCATGGGGATACCGTTATCGGTCTGGCGGAAAATCGCCAGCCGCGGGTCGCCGTTGAGATCCACGTCGAGATCGTTGGCCTGGGCGCGGCTGTCCCGCGGCAGCGGATGCATCACGATGGTGGACTTACCGCAGTACTGGTCCAGAAACGCCTTGTTCACCACGAAGTCGCTGGAAAGCCCCTTGAAGCCCTCGTTCATTTCTTCGGTAAAGCGCTCTTTTTGAATCCGCGTGGTGTACACCACGTCCAGGTCGCTGAAGTCCATGCCCAGATGTTCGCGTGTCTCTACCCGGTGGCCGCGGGATGTCACCAGGTCGATAAGCGAGGCCGGCATCTCCAGACCCGGCGGCGAGACCAGGGTAATCCGCAGCGGGTCATATAAAGAGAGCAGCTTGATCAGCGAATGTACGGTGCGGCCGTACTTCAAATCCCCGGTCAATAGAATGTGCGCACCGCTTAACGTCTTGCCGAGGCGCTGAAACTCCTTGTCGATCGTATAAAGGTCTAAAAGCGCCTGGCTTGGGTGCTCGCCGGGGCCGTCGCCCCCGTTGATGACCGGCACGTTGGTCGCCTCGGCAAACTCGGCCACCGACCCCTGGTCGGGGTGGCGCATCACGATGGCATCGCAGTAGCCGCTCATGACCCGGCTGGTATCGTAAAGCGACTCGCCTTTCGCCATGGAAGAGAAGGTAAAGCCGGTGGTATCGCAAACGCTGCCCCCCAGACGACAAAACGCGGCGTTGAAACTAACGCGGGTACGCGTACTGGCTTCGAAGAACAGATTACCCAACACCGCGCCTTCCAATACGCGCGTAACCTGCTGGCGGCTGGCGATGGGCTCCATTTGCGCGGCAACGCGTAAAAGGTGGTTAACGCTTTCGCGGTTTAATGAGTCGACGGATAGCAGGTGGGGGCTCATCACGGACCTCGGTGAAATGGTGGGCGAGAGCGCTAGTGTAACCGCCAACCCGCACCTTGCCGAAACGCTTTAATGAGCTTCCTTTACCTAGTGAAGCATTTTCTCTAAAAAGCCCTTGCGTTCAAGCCGGTGAGGCCGTAAAGTACGCATCCGCTGCCGGGGACGCAAGGCGTTGCCAGCGGTGAATGAGAGTGAAAACTCTCGGTTTGTCAGGAAGTTAGCGGTTTTTTGTTCGCTCGCTTCACTCGCCAAAATCGGCGGTTGACAAATTCAAGGATGAGCGTAGAATACGCCTTCCTCGCAACGGCAACCGGCTCAGGTCATCGAGTCAGTGTTTAAGCCGAAGCGAAACCGCTCTTTAACAATTTGATCAGGTAATTCATGTGGGCGTTTGCCGATGAGGGTGACAAGTCACCTTATATCAAGGCAAGCGCACAAGAAGAATTTTCGAATTCTTCAAATTCGTTTGAACCTTGAGCCAGGATTGATTCGCCTCTGTTGCTTTCGAGCGACAGGCAAGAATCACAATGATTTTAAACTGAAGAGTTTGATCATGGCTCAGATTGAACGCTGGCGGCAGGCTTAACACATGCAAGTCGAGCGGTAACAGGTCCAGCTTGCTGGACGCTGACGAGCGGCGGACGGGTGAGTAATGCATAGGAATCTACCCGGTAGTGGGGGATAACCTGGGGAAACCCAGGCTAATACCGCATACGTCCTACGGGAGAAAGGGGGCTTTGGCTCCCGCTATCGGATGAGCCTATGTCGGATTAGCTGGTTGGTGAGGTAACGGCTCACCAAGGCAACGATCCGTAGCTGGTCTGAGAGGATGATCAGCCACATCGGGACTGAGACACGGCCCGAACTCCTACGGGAGGCAGCAGTGGGGAATATTGGACAATGGGCGCAAGCCTGATCCAGCCATGCCGCGTGTGTGAAGAAGGCTTTCGGGTTGTAAAGCACTTTCAGCGAGGAAGAACGCCTGGCGGTTAATACCCGCCAGGAAAGACATCACTCGCAGAAGAAGCACCGGCTAACTCCGTGCCAGCAGCCGCGGTAATACGGAGGGTGCAAGCGTTAATCGGAATTACTGGGCGTAAAGCGCGCGTAGGTGGCATGACAAGCCGGTTGTGAAAGCCCCGGGCTCAACCTGGGAACGGCATCCGGAACTGTCACGCTAGAGTGCAGGAGAGGAAGGTGGAATTCCCGGTGTAGCGGTGAAATGCGTAGAGATCGGGAGGAATACCAGTGGCGAAGGCGGCCTTCTGGACTGACACTGACACTGAGGTGCGAAAGCGTGGGTAGCAAACAGGATTAGATACCCTGGTAGTCCACGCCGTAAACGATGTCGACCAGCCGTTGGGTGCCTTGTGCACTTTGTGGCGAAGTTAACGCGATAAGTCGACCGCCTGGGGAGTACGGCCGCAAGGTTAAAACTCAAATGAATTGACGGGGGCCCGCACAAGCGGTGGAGCATGTGGTTTAATTCGATGCAACGCGAAGAACCTTACCTACCCTTGACATCCTGCGAACCCGGAAGAGATTCCGGGGTGCCTTCGGGAACGCAGAGACAGGTGCTGCATGGCTGTCGTCAGCTCGTGTTGTGAAATGTTGGGTTAAGTCCCGTAACGAGCGCAACCCTTGTCCCTATTTGCCAGCACGTAATGGTGGGAACTCTAGGGAGACTGCCGGTGACAAACCGGAGGAAGGTGGGGACGACGTCAAGTCATCATGGCCCTTACGGGTAGGGCTACACACGTGCTACAATGGCCGGTACAAAGGGCTGCGAACTCGCGAGAGTAAGCGAATCCCAGAAAGCCGGTCTCAGTCCGGATCGGAGTCTGCAACTCGACTCCGTGAAGTCGGAATCGCTAGTAATCGTGGATCAGAATGCCACGGTGAATACGTTCCCGGGCCTTGTACACACCGCCCGTCACACCATGGGAGTGGACTGCACCAGAAGTGGTTAGCCTAACTTTGGAGGGCGATCACCACGGTGTGGTTCATGACTGGGGTGAAGTCGTAACAAGGTAGCCGTAGGGGAACCTGCGGCTGGATCACCTCCTTAAACGATGCGTCACTCTCCCGGCAAGCGCTCACAATGAATTACCTGATCAAGTAGCTGCTAAATGAGCAGTGATAAGTCAATCGCCTTCGGCGATGCCTTATCACTGCTTATGGCAGTCGCTCTTTAACAATGTATATCATGCTGACAGTATCGAATGACGATACGAAGACAAAAGCCCCCGGGCTTGCGTGTTCGTGGCGTGATCTCGATACGCAATTGTTTTGTGATACGTTTCAAGCGTATCCGGCAATCGTTGTCATTGCGGGATCCAGACTCCTTCGGGTTATAGGGTCAAGCAATGAAGCGCACACGGTGGATGCCTAGGCAGTCAGAGGCGATGAAAGACGTTGTAGCCTGCGATAAGGTTCGGTGAGGTGGCAAACAACCTGTGACCCGGACATCTCTGAATGGGGAAACCCACTGACCACAAGGTCAGTATCGTATCCTGAATACATAGGGATACGAGGCGAACCGGGGGAACTGAAACATCTAAGTACCCCGAGGAAAAGAAATCAACCGAGATTCCCCCAGTAGCGGCGAGCGAACGGGGACCAGCCCTTAAGCATGTGAATGGCTAGACGAACGGATTGGGAAGTCCGGCCGTAGCGGGTGATAGCCCCGTAGTCGAAAGTCTGATCATGTGAAATCGAGTAGGTCGGGGCACGAGAAACCCTGATTGAAGACGGGGGGACCATCCTCCAAGGCTAAATACTCCTGACTGACCGATAGTGAACCAGTACCGTGAGGGAAAGGCGAAAAGAACCCCGGCGAGGGGAGTGAAATAGATCCTGAAACCGTGTGCGTACAAGCAGTAGGAGCCCACTTGTTGGGTGACTGCGTACCTTTTGTATAATGGGTCAGCGACTTATATTCAGTGGCGAGCTTAACCGATAGGGGAGGCGTAGCGAAAGCGAGTCTTAACTGGGCGACCAGTCGCTGGATATAGACCCGAAACCGGGCGATCTATCCATGAGCAGGGTGAAGGTTGAGTAACATCAACTGGAGGCCCGAACCAGGATCTGTTGAAAAAGATTTGGATGACTTGTGGATCGGAGTGAAAGGCTAATCAAGCCCGGAGATAGCTGGTTCTCCTCGAAAGCTATTTAGGTAGCGCCTCACGTATCACCACCGGGGGTAGAGCACTGTTTCGGCTAGGGGGCCATCCCGGCTTACCAACCCGAGGCAAACTCCGAATACCGGTGAGTGCAGCGTGGGAGACACACGGCGGGTGCTAACGTCCGTCGTGAAAAGGGCAACAACCCGGACCGTCAGCTAAGGTCCCCAAATCCTGGTTAAGTGGGAAACGATGTGGGAAGGCTCAGACAGCTAGGAGGTTGGCTTAGAAGCAGCCATCCTTTAAAGAAAGCGTAATAGCTCACTAGTCGAGTCGGCCTGCGCGGAAGATGTAACGGGGCTCAAACCAGGTACCGAAGCTACGGGTTCATCCTCTGGATGAGCGGTAGAGGAGCGTCGTGTAAGCCGATGAAGGTGGATCGAGAGGTCTGCTGGAGGTATCACGAGTGCGAATGCTGACATGAGTAACGATAAGGGGAGTGAAAAACTCCCCCGCCGGAAGACCAAGGTTTTCTGTTCGATGCTAATCAGAGCAGAGTGAGTCGGCCCCTAAGGCGAGGCCGAAAGGCGTAGTCGATGGGAAACGGGCTAATATTCCCGTACCGGATGTCATTGCGATGGGGGGACGGAGAAGGCTAGGTGAGCCAGGCGTTGGTTGTCCTGGTGAAAGCGAGTAGGCCTGGGTCTCAGGTAAATCCGGGACCCTTTAAAGCCGAGACGCGAGACGAACGGACCAAGGTCCGGAAGTCACTGATGCCACGCTTCCAGGAAAAGCCTCTAAGCTTCAGATGACATGCGACCGTACCCCAAACCGACACAGGTGGTCAGGGTGAGAATCCCAAGGCGCTTGAGAGAACTCGGGTGAAGGAACTAGGCAAAATGGTGCCGTAACTTCGGGAGAAGGCACGCCGGATTAGGGTGAGAGGACTTGCTCCTTTAGCCCGAACCGGTCGAAGATACCAGGTGGCTGCAACTGTTTAGTAAAAACACAGCACTCTGCTAACGCGCAAGCGGACGTATAGGGTGTGACGCCTGCCCGGTGCCGGAAGGTTAAGTGATGGTGTTAGCCCTCTGGGCGAAGCTCTTGATCGAAGCCCCGGTAAACGGCGGCCGTAACTATAACGGTCCTAAGGTAGCGAAATTCCTTGTCGGGTAAGTTCCGACCTGCACGAATGGCGTAATGATGGCCACGCTGTCTCCACCCGAGACTCAGTGAAATTGAAATCGCCGTGAAGATGCGGTGTACCCGCGGCTAGACGGAAAGACCCCGTGAACCTTTACTATAGCTTCACACTGGATACTGATGTTGCCTGTGTAGGATAGCTGGGAGGCTTTGAACTCCGGACGCCAGTTCGGAGGGAGCCAACCTTGAAATACCAGCCTGGCATCATTGGTGTTCTCACTCGGGTCCGTTATCCGGATCGAGGACAGTGTGTGGTGGGTAGTTTGACTGGGGCGGTCTCCTCCCAAAGAGTAACGGAGGAGCACGAAGGTACCCTCAGCACGGTCGGACATCGTGCAATGAGTGCAAGAGCATAAGGGTGCTTGACTGCGAGACAGACACGTCGAGCAGGTGCGAAAGCAGGTTCTAGTGATCCGGTGGTTCTGTATGGAAGGGCCATCGCTCAACGGATAAAAGGTACTCCGGGGATAACAGGCTGATACCGCCCAAGAGTTCACATCGACGGCGGTGTTTGGCACCTCGATGTCGGCTCATCACATCCTGGGGCTGAAGTCGGTCCCAAGGGTATGGCTGTTCGCCATTTAAAGTGGTACGCGAGCTGGGTTTAGAACGTCGTGAGACAGTTCGGTCCCTATCTGCCGTGGGCGTTGGATGTTTGAGAAGGGCTGCTCCTAGTACGAGAGGACCGGAGTGGACGCACCTCTGGTGTTCCGGTTGTCACGCCAGTGGCATTGCCGGGTAGCTATGTGCGGACGGGATAACCGCTGAAAGCATCTAAGCGGGAAGCCCCCTTCAAGATGAGACATCCCCGAGGCCTCGAGCCTCCTGAAGGGCCCAGCGAGACCAGCTGGTTGATAGGCACGGTGTGGACGCGCTGCAAGGCGTTGAGCTAACGTGTACTAATGGCCCGTGAGGCTTGACCCTATAACACCCAAGGGGTCTGGTTTCGCAGTGACAACGACGCTCGACAGAGCACCGGATACGCAAAAAAGAAACGATCACAAGACAGTCAGCCGATATACATTGAAAGTTACGCCTGACGACCATGGCTTGCGTGAACCACCCGATCCCTTGCCGAACTCGGAAGTGAAACCGCAACGCGCCGATGGTAGTGTGGGGTCTCCCCATGCGAGAGTAGGTTATCGTCAGGCACCTCTTCGAAAAAGCCCCGAGCACTCTGTGTTCGGGGCTTTTTTATGCGTGCAGGAAATGTTCCCGTGCCGCCGCCACCCCGGCGGCGCGGTGCGCCGCATCGCTGGCTGAAGTCTGCTCCTACAAAAGCAGGGGGCGCAAGAACCTCGGTGCCACCGCGGCCTTGTAGGAGCCCGATTCATTGGTGGTCCGACACCTCGGCGATGGCGGCGTCAGCCGCCCGGGGTTGGATTCGCCACCGTGCCGGCCGCCCACCCCGGCGGCGCGGTGCGCCGCATCGCGGGCTGAAGTCTGCTCCTACAAAAACGAGGGGCACAAGAGCCTCGGTGCCTCCGCGCCCCTGTAGGAGCCCAATTTCATTGGGCGATGGCGGCGTCAGCCGCCCGGGGTTGAAGCGAGCACAGTGCCCGCCATCCACCCCGGCGGCGCGGTGCGCCGCATCGCTGGCTAAAGCCTGCTCCTACAATGCCTGCCCCCGTATAACACGCTGCCCCCCACTCACGCCGGATCGCCATTTGTGTCAAAATGCACGTCTCAAGGAGGATTGCCATGACACAGATGCGCTGGGAGCAGCTGCTCTCGCCCCGCCGTTTGCACGACAAGCGCTCGACCACTGGCCGCGAAATAGGGCGTACTCCGTTTCACAAGGACCACGACCGCATCGTGTTCTCGGGCTCGTTTCGTCGGTTGGGCCGCAAGACCCAGGTTCATCCGCTTACCGAAAACGACCATATCCATACCCGCTTGACCCACTCCTTGGAAGTAGGCTGCGTAGGGCGCTCGCTGGGCATGATCGTAGGCGAGCTGCTCCAGGACCAGCTCCCGGAATGGATTACGCCGGCGGATCTGGGCGTGATCGTGCAGACCGCCTGCCTGGGTCACGATATCGGCAATCCCCCCTTTGGCCACGCCGGCGAGTACGCCATTCGCGACTGGTTCCGCCGCGCCCAGGGCAGCGGGCTGCTGGAGGGGTTGTCCGAGGCCGAGTGTGAGGACTTGCTTACCTTCGAAGGCAACGCTCAGGGCTTTCGGGTCATTACCCAGATCGAGTACAACCAGTTCAACGGCGGGATGCGTCTCTCGGCAGCGACCCTGGGGACGCTGCTGAAATACCCCTGGACGGCGCGCTACGGCGGTCGGGCGGGCAAATTTGGTTGCTACCAGTCCGAGCAGGCGCTGCTGGCCGAGGTAGCCGAGGCGGTGGGCCTTTTACCCCAGGGCGAGCAGCGTTGGTGTCGCCACCCGTTGGCGTGGCTGGTCGAAGCCGCGGACGACATCTGCTACGCGCTGCTCGACCTGGAAGATGGCCTGGAGATGGGCATTCTGCGCTATGAAGAGGTCGTCGAGATTCTGCGCCAGGTCGCCGGCGAGTTTCCGCCGGAGTACGACGAGATGCTCAGCCGTAACGTCTCTCAACGCCGGCGTATTGCGCTATTGCGCGGGGCGGCCATGGAACGCGCGGTCAATGAAGTAGCCTCGGTGTTCGTGCAAAACGAGCAGGCATTGTTGACCGGCACACTGGGCGACGATTTGCTGGAACTTTGCCATCCGGACCTGGGGTGGGGGGTACAGGCCGCTAAACAGTTGGCAAGAGAGCGGATCTTTCAAAACGAGCGCAAGGCAAAGCTCGAGATCGGCGCCTATACGACGCTGGGGATTCTGTTGGAGGCGTTTATCGGCGCGGCCCACGAGCTACACCACACCGGGCAGAGCTCGTTCAAGCATCAGCGCGTATTGGCGCTAATTGGTGAGAACACGCCGCTGCCTTCCTGGACGCTTTACGACAGCTATCGGCGGATGCTCGATTTCATCGGCGGGATGACCGACCACTACGCCGTGGACTTGGCTCAGGAAATGGGCGGCCGGCTGCGCGGCGACTAAAGGCGTTATACCGACGGCTGACGCAGATGGCGGGGTTCCATGATCCGTGAGCGCTCCATGAGCACATGAATGACCTTGTCATGCATGATATCGCTAAGCGGCCCCGTCGTGATGTGGTTTAGCTGACGCGAGAGCTGCTCGCCGCTGACCACCATCACATCCGGCGCGGCTTCACTCGTGTCGATCTCCCAGCCGGGTAGCACCAGTACGCCTTTCACCTTGACGGGTACGCCGCAGCGCTGCTCCAGCCACTGGGAAAGCCAGGCCACCCCCTGGCGGGTTTTATGCAACGGGCGGCGCTCCTGCCAGTGGGGAAAACGCAACCGTTCCCGCTCGACCGCGACCTGGTTGACCTCTTTACCCTGGGTATTGATCGCTAGCGTCCGCGCCCGGGTTTCCACGACGAAGACGCCTTGCGGCGTGACCACGACGTGGTCGAGGGTGAAGCTATCGGTAGGCACATCGTGAAACACGTAATAGGGATGCGCTTCGGGGCGAATCATCCGCTCGAGTTCCTGGCCGACGGCCAGCTCGCAAGCGAGCCCCAGCTTGAGCCGGCGAATGCGCTGATAGTCGCGAATCAAAAGCAGCGAAAACGCCACCACCAATAGCGTACTCAGCAGGCCGTAGAGCGCCCATTCGATCCACTCCTGACGGATGACGAACAGCATGCGCCCCATGCCGTAGACCAGCGGCGCAAGGCTTATGATCGGGCCTAGTGCACCGTTTAAAAACAGGCTGGAATAGGCCTGGTCGAGGCGGTGGCGAAGGGCCTGGCCCGGTTCGCGTAGCGGTGCATCGAAGGGTGATTGGACCCGCGCATCGTGCAGGCTGCGCAGCGCCAGAACGACGCTGGCCATGGCGGCCATCGGGAACAGGAAAATGAGCGGTAGCAGGTAATCCAGCCAAACCATTGCAGTGCCTTACCGGTAAGCAGAGTCACTCTGCGGTGTTTGCCTGGCGGGTCGTCTAGCCACCCGCCAGCTTGACCTTGTAGCCCATCGCTTCAAGCGCCACTTTGAGCGTTTCGCGATGGTCCCCTTGAATCTCGACGATACCGTCTTTCACCGCGCCGCCGGTACCGCAGCGCTTCTTGAGCGTCTTGGCAAGCGTTTTGAGTTCTTCACCGCCAAGCGGAATGCCACTTAGCGTCGTGACCCCTTTGCCTTTACGTCCGCTGGTTTCGCGGCGGATGCGCACGATGCCATCTAGGGCTTCGATCCGCGCCTGTTCGCTGGCCTCTTCGCAGCGACACTGCTCGACCGGTTCGCGGCAATCGGGGCAGGTTTTACCCTGTTCGGTTGAGTATACAAGACCACCCAACTGGTCACGTAATGACGCCATACTGTTTCTCTACTAACGATTCGGGTATTGCCGCGGGCTCTCGTTCGAAGGCCAGACGCTCCACCACCCCGGTCAACTCGCGCATGCTGCGAATCTCGAGTGCGCCCTCGGGCGTGGTTTCTGTCTCGGGAAAGCGGTTGAGGTGGATGACCGTCATCCCCGCTTTCAAGGCGGCGCGCACACCGACCAGGGCATCGTCGATGGCGATGCACTCACCGGCGCTATACCCCATGATACTGGCTGCGTGTAAATGTAGACAGGGTTCGGGCTTCCAGCAGTTGGCGGTATAGCCGCTGAAAAAGCGCTTACCGAAGTAGCTGTCTAACCGGGTAGCCTTGAGGGCGGTCTGAATCTTGGTTTCCGGACCGTTGGAGACCACGGCGCTGGGAAAATGGCTCAGATTTTCGAGCGCATCGTACACCCCGGTTAGCGTCGTCAGTTCCTGGGCAAGACGAAAAGCCAGATTTTCGCGCATGATGCGCTCGGCTTGATCGAGGGTTTCGGCATCGACGGCGCCGAAACGGGCCTGAAGCTCGGCGACGATATTGCGAAAGCGCGCGCCGCGGAATTCACCCATGTAATCGCTGCGTTCGAAGGGCAGTCCGACACTGCTCAGCGCCGTGGCCATCTCTTCGGCAAGAAGGGGTTCGCTATCAACCAAAGTGCCATCACAATCGAACAACAAAAGTGGAAGCGGCATCGTTGATCCTTGCAGCGTTTCGCTGCGTGTAGTGATAAAAGCCGACCGTTGACCTATTGAACGAGATTTTTAGGGTTTTGTGAACACTGTTTTATAATTTTTTTACAGTTATATAACGCCGCCGCGGCCCTTGTGGGGCCGCGAGTAATGGTAGGCAGCGGCAAAAAGCGTGTTAAAACCTTCACCTAACGACGAAAGCTACAACGACGAAAGCTTATTCGGCGCAAACCGCACCGATGCAAAAGCTAAAACCTTAGCGCGTGAGTCGGCGGGAGTTGGCCCGGCTGCGGCGATGATAGGGCGAAAGCGTGTTTTGGCTGGTGACCCACCAGGGTGCGTAATGGCCGCTTAGCGCGTTAAGAAAGGTCTTTTGCATCACCATTCCGGCTTCCAGGCTCGCCTCGATTTTCTCGGTGACCATGCGCTGATTCTCCAGCATCATCGAGGGGCTGAAAAACGGCTGCGTCTGCCATAGCTTTTGTCGCTCGGTAATCGTCGAAAGCGAGGTGCTCCAAAGCTCGAAAGCCATGAAGCCCGCTTTGTAGATGCCCAGTACGGGTAGAAAGGGGGCGCTAAACGGCGTTTGTTTCATAAGAGCTACCTGTAACGATGCGGGATAGGTGCGCAAGCGCCCCTAAGCACCATACTACACCGATGCTGCGCTGCAACAACCGTTTTAGCGCCTGGGGCGGGCAAATAAAAAAAGGCGGCCGGGGCCGCCTTTGTCCATGCACAACAGCGTGAGATTATTTTACCTTGGGATCCAGCTCGCCGCGTGCGTAGCGTTCGAACATCGCTTCCAGGTTGATCGGCTTGATCTTGCTGGCGTTACCGGCGGTGCCGAAGGCCTCATAACGAGCGATACACAGATCGCGCATGGCCGTGACGGTCTCTTTCAGGAATTTACGCGGGTCGAATTCGGCCGGGTTCTGCGCCAGAAAACGGCGTACCGCGCCGGTGGAGGCCAAGCGCAGGTCGGTGTCGATGTTGACCTTGCGCACGCCGTGCTTGATACCTTCGACGATCTCGTCGACGGGCACGCCGTAGGTTTCCGGAATCTCGCCGCCGTACTGGTTGATGACATCCAGCCACTCCTGGGGCACCGAGGAGGAGCCGTGCATCACCAAGTGGGTGTCGGGAATGCGGGCGTGGATCTCCTTGATCCGCTTGATCGAGAGCGTATCGCCGGTGGGCGGCTGGGTGAACTTGTAGGCGCCGTGGCTGGTACCGATGGCGATGGCCAGCGCGTCCACGTGGGTCGCCTTGACGAACTCGGCGGCCTCTTCCGGGTCGGTGAGAAGTTGCTCCATGTCGAGCTTGCCTTCCGCGCCGATGCCGTCCTCTTCACCGGCCATGCCGGTTTCCAGGCTGCCCAGACAGCCAAGCTCGCCCTCGACGGAAACGCCGCAGGCGTGGGCCATTTCCACCGTGCGACGGGTCACGTCGACGTTGTAGTCGTAGTCCATGGGCGTCTTGCCATCTTCACCGAGTGATCCATCCATCATCACCGAGGAGAAGCCGAGCTGAATCGAGCGCTGGCATACCGCGGGGCTGGTGCCGTGATCCTGATGCATGGCCACGGGGATATGCGGAAACTCTTCGACCGCGGCGAGAATCAGGTGGCGCAAAAACGGCGAACCGGCGTACTTGCGCGCCCCCGCCGAGGCCTGAATGATGACCGGCGAGTCGGTTTTGTCTGCGGCCTCCATGATGGCGCGCATCTGCTCGAGATTGTTGACGTTGAAGGCCGGGATGCCGTAGCCCTGCTCGGCGGCGTGGTCGAGCATTTGGCGCATGCTGATTAAAGCCATGAAGTCACCTTAAGTTTGTCTGTATTGATGGATGAGGTGGATGCAATTACCGGGTGCCGCGGGCGGCGGCTTCAAGGGCAGTCACGGCGGGGAGCTCCTTACCCTCGACGTACTCTAAAAACGCGCCTCCTCCGGTCGAGATATACGAGACGCGGTCACTAATGGCGTACTTGTCGATAGCCGCCAGAGTGTCGCCCCCGCCGGCAATCGAGAACGCCGGGCTTTCGGCGATGGCGTTGGAAAGCGCCTCGGTGCCCTTACCGAACTGATCGATTTCGAATACCCCCACCGGGCCGTTCCATAAAATGGTACCCGCCTCTTTCAAAAGGCCGGCCAAGCGCTTGGCGGTCTCCGGGCCGATATCCAGAATCATCTCGTCGTCATTGACCTGGTCGACCGGCTTGACCGTCGCTTCAGCGGATTCGGAAAACTCGGTAGCGACGACCACGTCCGTCGGCAGCGGGATATCGACCGTGGCCATTAACGTTTTGGCCTTGTCGACTAGCTCCGCCTCGTAAAGCGATTTGCCCACATTGTAGCCCGCCGCGGCGATGAACGTATTGGCAATCCCGCCGCCGACGATCAACTGGTCGCACTTTTCAGAAAGCGCGTTGAGCACGTCGAGCTTGGTGGAGACTTTCGAGCCGCCGACGATCGCCGTCATCGGGCGCTTCGGGTTGGCCAGCGCCTTCTCCAGCGCCTCGAGCTCCTGGGCCAGCAGCGGGCCGGCGCAGGCTTTTGGCGCAAAGCGCGCGACGCCGTGGGTCGAGGCCTGGGCGCGGTGAGCGGTGCCGAAGGCGTCCATTACGAAGATATCGCAAAGCGCGGCGTAGCGTTTGGCAAGCGCCTCGTCGTCGCCTTTCTCACCGCGGTTGAAGCGTACGTTTTCGAGCAGCACCACCTGGCCGTCGTCGAGGGTCGGCGGCTGGTCCAGATAATCGGTCGAGAGCGTGACCGGCTGGCCCAGAAGCTCACCCAAGCGCTCGGCGACCGGGGCCAGCGAGAACTCCTTTGCCGACTCGCCTTCGGTAGGCCGGCCCAAATGACTCATCAGCATGACCTTGGCCCCTGCGCTTACCGCCGCTTGAACGGTCGACAAAACGGCGCGCAGGCGCGCATCACTCGACACACGGCCATGCTTGATCGGTACGTTCAGGTCCTCACGGATCAGTACACGCTGTCCTTGAAGCGATAATTCGGACATTTTTTGCACGTTCATCTAGGCGGCTTCCTTGTGGTTGGGCGGTGACGCGTCATGGTTTCGAGCGCGCGGTGGCGGTCAAAGCGGCCAGGCGCTGGCTGATGTCCAGCATACGATTGGCAAAGCCCCATTCGTTATCGAACCAGCAGAGTAGCTTGACCAGGCGCTTGCCGGCCACGCGGGTCTGGGTGGCATCCAGAATGCCCGAGTGCGGGTCGTGATTGAAGTCTATCGACGCCATCGGTGCCTCGGTATAACCCAGCACCCCGGCCAGGCGCGTTTCGGCGGCCTGGCCCAGCAGCGCGTTGACCTCGCAAGCGTCGGTATCGCGGCGCACGGTGAGCGAGGCGTCCATGGCCGAAACGTTAATCGTCGGCACGCGTACGTGCAAGCACTCGAAGCGTCCGGCAAAGCGCGGCATCAATCGGCTGATACCCACGGCCAGGCCCGTGTCCACGGGCACGATGGAGTGCATCGCCGAGCGGGTCAGGCGAAGATCGGTCTGGTGGTAGGCATCGATCACCGGCTGGTCGTTCATGGCCGAGTGGATGGTCGTGGTGACGCCGTGCTCCAGGCCCAGCGCCTCATCCAGCACGGTCAAAAGCGGCACCAGACAGTTGGTCGTACACGAGGCCGCCGACAGAATGCGCTGCTCGAGCGAAAGCGAATCCTCGTTGATGCCCCATACGATGGTGGCATCCACGTCCGACTCCGCCGGCTGGGAGAAAAGCAGCCGCTTCGCGCCGGCTTCGATATGTTTTTCGGCGGTGGCGCGGTCCTTGAAACTGCCCGAGCACTCCAGCACCAGGTCGATGCCAAGCGAGCGCCAGGGCAGCTTCGCCGGGTCGGGCTCGTTGAGTATCTGGATGCGCTGGCCACCGACGATGAGCGCTTCGCCGTCGTTTTCCACCTCGCCTGGAAAGCGCCCGTGGGTGGTGTCGAACCGGGTGAGGTAGGTGATCGTTGCCAGGTCCGAGCGCTCGTTGATCGCCACGACCTCGAGCTCCGGGGGGCCGCGCTCGATCAGTGCACGCAAAACGCACTGACCGATACGGCCGTACCCGTTGATGGCGATGCGGTATGTCCTGGAATCGGCCATGGCGTGGCGGCTCTTCAAAAAACGGTGGGGCCGTAGCGGCCGTAAACGCTTGGGATAATAGCGTATTTTAAGCCCCGGCTCCTACCAGCTGCCAGGCAAACGGCAGTAAAAGCGCGGTAAAAATGCCCGTCAGGCTCATGCCTAGCGAGGCGAAGGCGCCGGCCGCCGGGCTTATGTCGAAGGCCCGTACGGTGCCGATGGCGTGACCGTTGAGCCCTAACGCAAAGCCGATCAGGCGGTCGTCGTCGATCTTCAAAAACCTTGCGGCGGCGGCGGTACAGGCCGCCGTGGTCACGCCGGTGACCAGCAGTGCCCCCAGCATCAGCGCGACCGACCCGCCGATCTCCTCGGTAATACCGATTGCGATGGGCGCGGTCACCGATTTGGCGGCCAACGACGACAAAAGCGCCGGCGGCACGCCCAGTAGCCAGGCGATCCCCAGCGCGTAGCAAACGGCCAGGCTAGCGGCCAGGGGTAAACAGACCAGAAGCGGGCGCCAAAGCGCGCGAATGTGGGGGAGCTGTTGGTGAAGCGGTAAGCCCAGCGCCACGGTGGCGGGGCCGAGCAAAAGCGTTAGCCACGTCGCCCCTTCCCGGTAAACCTCGTAGGGCAGGCCGATCAAGGCGAGGGTGGCCGCCAGTAAAAGCGCGGCGATCAGCACCGCCGGTAGCCAGGCGGGTCGCTTCAAGCGGATAAACAGGGCGTTGGCCAAAAGATACGCCGCCAGCGTCAACGCAACGGCAAAAAGCGGCGTGGCGGACAGCGTTTCGAGCAAACCGTTAGCGGGCACGGGGGGTGTCCATCAGGCGTTTGAGAAGCCAAAGTGTGGTGACGACGCTCAAAAGCGTGCCCACCACTAACGCAAACAAAATGGCCAGCCACTGACCGCCCAGCTCGTCGAGGATAAAAAACACCCCGACGACGCCGGGCATGATCAACATGGCCAACATCGCGATGAGCGGCTGGGCCGCGGCGGCAAGCGATGTGGGCACGCGGCGCAGCACGATCAGCGTGGCGGTCAGCGCAAGCATTCCCACCACGCCGGAAGAGACGGGGAGGCCGGTGAAATGAATCACCGCCTCCCCGATCAGGTAGTAGCCAATCAGCCACAAGAAACCGGTTAACGCAGGCATTGTGGCCTATGACCTATTCGTTTCGATTTAACCCAACAGCTCATTGGCTTGGGTGACGACGTTTTCGACGGTGAAGCCGAAGTGCTTGAACAGATCGCCTGCCGGCGCGGACTCACCGAAGGTGGTCATGCCGATTACCCGGCCATCCAGACCCACGTACTTGTACCAGTAATCGGCGTGGGCCGCCTCGATGGCGATACGCTTGGTTACCGCCTTGGGTAGCACGCTCTCCTTGTACTCGGCGTCCTGACCGTCGAAACGGTAGGTCGAAGGCATCGAGACCACGCGAACGGCGCGCCCCTGGCCTTCGAGCTCGGCGGCGGCGTCCATGGCCAGACCCACTTCCGAGCCGGTGGCGATCAAAATCAGCTCCGGGGTGGCCTCGGAGTCCTTCAGGACGTAGCCACCGCGCTGAATGGCGGCCAGCTGCGCTTTGGTGCGCGCCTGGTGGGGCAGGTTCTGGCGCGACAGCACCAGCGCCGTGGGCCCGGAGCGGCGTTTGAGCGCCGCATCCCAGGACGCCATGGTCTCGACGGCGTCACAGGGGCGCCAGGTCGAAAGGTTCGGCGTGGTGCGAAGGCTTGTGAGCTGCTCGACCGGCTGGTGGGTCGGGCCATCTTCGCCAAGGCCGATGGAGTCGTGGGTGAACACGTAGATCGCGTGATTACCGATGAGCGAGGCCATCCGCACGGCGTTGCGCATGTACTCCATGAAGATCAGGAAGGTCGCGCCGTAAGGCACGAAGCCGCCGTGCAGGGCAAGGCCGTTCATCACCGCGCCCATACCGAACTCGCGCACACCATAATGCAGGTAGCTGCCGTTCGGGTCTTCCGCGGTGATCGCTTTGGTGCCTTCCCAGAAGGTCAGGTTAGAAGGCGCCAGGTCGGCGCTGCCGCCCAGAAGCTCCGGCATCTGCGGGCCAATCGCGTTGAGCGCCAAAAGCGAGGCCTTGCGCGTCGGGATGCTTTCGCCTTTTTCCTGGGCCTTTTCGATCAGCGCCTCGGTGCCAAGCTCTGCAGGCAGCTCGCCCTTCATGCGACGCTTGAACTCGCGGGCGAGCTCCGGGTGGGCATCGGCGTAACGGGTAAAGCGCTCGTTCCAGGCCTCTTGCTGCTTTTTACCCTCTTGGCGGGCATCCCAGGCCGAGTAGATCGGCTCGGGCACATGAAACGGCGCGTGCGCCCAGTCAAGCTGTTTGCGCGCTGCGGCGATTTCTTCATCCCCCAGCGGGGCACCGTGGGCGTCTTCTTTACCCTGCTTGTTGGGCGCGCCGAAGCCGATAATGGTCTTGCAGATGATCAGGCTCGGCTTATCGCTTTGCTTGGCAAGCTCGATGGCCGCCTTGATCTCGTCTGGCTTGTGGCCGTCCACATTGGGCACCACGTGCCAGCCGTAGGCCTCGAAGCGCTTGGCGGTGTCGTCGGTGAACCAGCCCTCGACCTCGCCGTCGATGGAGATACCGTTGTCGTCATAAAGCGCGATCAGCTTGCCCAGCTGCTGGGTGCCGGCAAGCGATGCCGCCTCGTGGGAGATGCCTTCCATCAGACAGCCATCGCCCAAAAAGCACCAGGTGTGGTGATCGACCACGGTGTGGCCGGGGCGGTTGAACTGCGCGCCGAGCGTCTTTTCGGCAATCGCAAAGCCCACCGCGTTGGCAAAGCCCTGACCGAGCGGGCCGGTGGTGGTTTCGATACCCGGGGCGTAGCCGAACTCCGGATGGCCCGCGGTGGGCGAATGGAGCTGGCGAAACGCCTGCAGGTGCTCGAGGCTTACATCGTAGCCGGTGAGGTGTAAAAGCGAGTAGAGCAGCATCGAGCCGTGCCCGTTGGAGAGCACGAACCGGTCGCGGTCGGCCCATTTCGGGTCTTCGGGGTTGTGCTTGAGGTAGTCATTCCACAGCACCTCGGCGATGTCCGCCATTCCCATGGGGGCGCCAGGATGGCCGGACTTGGCCTTCTGGACGGCATCCATGGAAAGGGCGCGAATGGCGTTGGCCAGCTCAAAACGGGACGGCATGGGGGGCTCCTCGCCTAAACGAAAACGGTAAAAGCGTTATTGTCGCTGACTTCCCCGGCATCGGCAAATTAAAGGCGCGCGTTATGGGAAGACGGAGCCCTTGCGTGTAAACTTTACCGTTTAAGGCGGCACCGCCGCTTTATGACTCTGGCAGGGTGCCTCCTGCCATGATTTTCCTGATGCTGTCAGCTGGCAGCCGTCGTACGAGGGCCGAGCGCGTAATGAGCGAATATTCCCTGTTTACCTCCGAATCCGTTTCCGAGGGGCACCCCGATAAAATTGCCGACCAGATTTCCGACGCGGTGCTGGATGCGATCATCGCCCGGGACAAGCAGGCGCGCGTGGCCTGCGAAACCCTGGTGAAAACCGGCGTAGCGATCATCGCCGGCGAGATCACGACATCCGCCTGGGTCGATCTGGAAACCCTGGTGCGCGATGTGATCACCGAGATCGGCTATACCTCTTCACAAGTGGGCTTCGACGGTGCCACCTGCGGTGTGGTGAATCTGATCGGTAAGCAGAGTGTGGAGATCGCCCAAGGCGTGGATCGCACCAAGCCCGAAGATCAGGGCGCCGGCGACCAGGGCCTGATGTTTGGCTACGCCACCAACGAAACCGACTCCTACATGCCGGCGCCGATTCACTATTCGCACCGCCTTGTAGAGCGCCAGGCCGAGCTTCGTAAAAACGGCATGCTGCCCTGGCTTCGCCCGGACGCCAAAAGCCAGGTGACCTTCCGCTACGACGCCAAAGGCCAGCCCTGCGGCGTGGATGCCGTGGTGCTCTCGACCCAGCACGACCCGGAGATCGCCCAGGAAGACCTGCGCCGCATGGTTCAGCGCGAAATCATCGAAGAAGTGCTGCCCGCCGAATGGCTGGATGAGAACACTCAATACCACATCAACCCGACGGGCAAGTTCGTCATCGGTGGCCCGGTGGGCGACTGCGGCTTGACCGGGCGCAAGATCATCGTCGACACCTACGGCGGTATGGCCCGCCACGGCGGCGGCGCGTTCTCGGGCAAGGACCCGTCGAAAGTGGACCGCAGTGCCGCCTACGCCGGGCGCTACGTGGCCAAGAACGTGGTCGCCGCGGGCCTGGCGGACAAGTGTGAAATCCAGGTGTCCTACGCCATCGGTGTGGCCGAGCCGACCTCGGTCGCCATCGACACTTTCGGCACCGGTAAGCTCGACGACGCGCGCATCGTCGAGCTGGTGCGCGAGCACTTCGACCTGCGTCCCTACGCGATCACCAAAATGCTCGATCTGCTGCACCCGATGTATCAGCTCACCGCGGCCTACGGCCACTTCGGCCGCGCGCCCTTCGAGCACAGCTACCAGTGGGTCGACGACAAGGGCGAGACGCGCACTGAAACCTTCACGGCGTTCCCCTGGGAGAAGATCGACAAGGCCGACGCACTGCGCCGCGCCGCCGGGCTTTAAGTCGAACGCTTGCTAGACAACGCCCCCGGTTACCCCGGGGGCGTTTTTTTGTGGGCGAACGCGTCGTTTTAGCCTAGGCTTGGCTATGAATAGTTAGGCTCGGGGCAGAATAATGAACGTCAAACGACCCAGACACGCCCACGCGCGAACCGCGTATTATCTGATCGCCGCCCTCGGGATGGCGCTCTGGACGCTGCTTTGGCCGCTCGCGGCAAAAGCCGATGCCTGCCCCCCTTGGCCCGAGGCGCAGCTGGCGCTGGAAACCCAGGCGCTCGCCGAGCAAATCGCGCTGTGGGATTTGAGCTACCACGCCGAGGGCGTTGGCCTGGTGAGCGACACGCTTTACGACCAGGCCGTCGCGCGGTTGGGCGAGTGGCAGCGGTGTCTGGGGCAAACGCCGACGCATCGCCCGCTCGAAGGCGTAGTGCGCACCACCTCGACCCGGCATCACCCGGCGGCCCAGACCGGGCTTGAAAAAGCCGACGAAGACGGCGTGCGCCGGTTTACCACTCGGCGGGAAAACCTTTGGATTCAGCCCAAGGTGGACGGCGTGGCAGTGACGCTGCGCTACGCGCAGGGCACGCTGGTCGAGGCGGTGAGCCGCGGAGACGGCGAACGCGGCCAGGACTGGACCGCACGGGCGCAAAGAATCGACACCGTACCCAACGAACTCCCGCAAGCCATCGATGCCATCTTCCAGGGCGAGCTCTACTGGCGCCTGGAGGATCACGTTCAGTCCCAGGCGCCGGACAGCGGCGCGCGAGGCCTGGTGGCCGGCGCCATGGCCCAGCGCAGCCCAAACGTAGAGACGCTTACGCGCATTGGCCTGTTCGTCTGGGATTGGCCGGATGGGCCCACCGACATGGCCGCGCGGCTGGAAGCGCTTGCATCGCTTGGCTTCGATACCGGTGCCTACACCCATCATCTCGACGCCGAACACGACGCCGCCTACTGGCGCGATGTCTGGTTCAATGCGCCGCTGCCCTTTGCCACCGACGGCGTGGTGATCAAGCAGGCCGAGCGGCCCGGGGTGCAGAGCTGGTCCTCATCGCCCCCTGAGTGGGCCATTGCCTGGAAATACCCGCCGTCCCAGGCGTTGGCCATGGTGCGCGGGGTAGAGTTTCGCGTGGGCCGCACCGGGCGGGTCACGCCGCTTTTATGGCTCGACCCGGTCATGCTCGATGGCCGACGCATCAGCCGGGTGTCGCTTGGCTCGCTGGATCGCTGGGAACAATGGGACGTGCGCCCCGGCGATCAGGTGGCCGTCGAGCTTGCCGGGCTGACCATCCCCCAGGTGAGCGAGGTGGTCTGGCACACCCGCGAGCGCGGCGAGCTCACTCCACCCGCACCCGAGCAGTATCACCTTTTAAGCTGCTTTACGTTGACGCCGGATTGTCAGGATCAGTTGCTGGCGCGGCTGACCTATTTGGGCGAGCAACTGGGCATGAACGGCGTTGGCGAAGGTACCTGGCGCGCACTGCTGGACGCGGGCCAGGTGGACGGCCTTTTAGCCTGGCAGCGGCTAAGCCACGAGGAGTTAACCCGCGTTTCCGGCATTGGCACGGCCCGCGCCGAGGCGCTGATGGGAGCGTTCGGTCAGGCCCGGCGCGCCTCCTTCGAAGCCTGGCTGACCGCGTTGGGCATGCCGCCCGGCGGCGATGCGCGCCTGGGTGACTGGGAGGCGCTGCGCGCGCTAAGCGCGGATGAGTGGCAAGCACGGCCCGGGGTGGGCCCGGTGCGCGGCGAGGCGCTGGCCGCGTTTTTCAGCCACCCGGAGGTGACCCGCATGGCCACGCAGCTAAGAGCCTACCGGGTAGCGGGCTTCTAGGCTGACGCTAACCCAGGCCGGTGATCGAGAGCATCGCCCCCAGGTAAAGCGGGATCAAAAGCGGTGCCAGCAGCGTACTCACCAATACCGCCAATGCCCCTTTCTGGGGCTGAATCCCGAGCTCCATGGCGACCACCACGACGTTGGAGGCCATGGGGACTACGCTCAAGAGCAAAAGCGCCAAGCCAAGCTCCAAAGAAATCGGGGTGAGCGCGCCAAGCGCCAGCACGATGACGAGCATCAATACCGGCCAAAGCACATAGCGAAGCCCCAAACAGGCCAGGATGAAGCGCGTATCCCAGGCGGCAAGCTTTACCTGGCTTAGCGTCATGCCGATGATCATCATCCCTAGCAGCGTAAACGTGGCGGGAAACACCGCCAGTGACTCCATGACCGGCGCGGGGAGCGCCACCGACAGCGCGCTCAGCAAAAGCGCCGAGGCAAACGCGTAGAGTAGTGGCAGCCGGCTGATCTTGGTAAGGCTCTGGCGCACCGTGAACTGCCCCCGGGCGCTTAGATAAAAGCCCACGGTGAACTCGTAGAGATTGATTCCCAGCATGCAGAAAAGATAAAGCGTGACGCCTTCCGGGGGGAGCAGCACCAGGGCGATGGGCAGGCCGAAGTAGCCGGTGTTGCCGGTGCCCGAGGAGAACGCCAAAAGCGCGCCTTCGTGGGGGCCGAGGTAGCGCCGGCCGACGCGGTTGACCAGTAGCGCAATAGTGCTGGTCAGGATAAAAAGCGCAAGCGTCAGCCCCAGGTAATCGATAGTGGGCTCGCCGTTCATGAGCGCTCTAAAAATGGTCAGCGGCGCGATCACATAGACCAGCAGCGTGGCAATGGGCTGCGGGTTTACCTGCAAGCGCCGCGCGGCGATAAAGCCCAGCGCGACAAATCCCAACAGTGTGAGCAAGGGGCCCATCAGCGTGGCCGAGGATAAATCCATGGTGTCGTCCCAATGAAATCAGCGGTGAGTATGAATCAGATTAAAGTAAAACCGTGGAATCTTTCATTAGCCGCGGCCCGGCCAAGCGGCGACAATGGCTACACTATCACCTTTTAAGCCCACCGCGAGGCCCGCCATGAGCCGCCAGGAACATCCGTTAGGTATCAGTTTCGAGTTCTTTCCGCCCAGCACCGATGCCGGGCGCGAGAAGCTGATTCATGTGCGCGATGAGCTGGCCGCCATCAACCCACGCTTTTTCTCGGTGACCTACGGCGCCGGCGGTTCCACCCAGGCCCGCACCCGGGATATCGTTCGCCGAGTGAGCGAAACCGGCATCACCACCGCGCCGCACCTCTCATGTATCGGCAGCGAAAAGGCGCAGCTGCGCGATCTTCTCGCCCAGTACCAGGAAGAGGGCGTGAATAGCCTGGTGGCGCTGCGCGGCGATCTGCCCTCGGGCATGGCGAGCATCGGTGAGCTGCGCTACGCCAACGAGCTGGTCGAGTTCATCCGCGCGGAGACCGGCGATCATTTCGAAATCGCCGTGGCCGCCTATCCAGAATCTCATCCACAGGCCGTCAATCTGGAGCGGGATGTGGATAACTTTGCGCGCAAGATGCAGGCCGGCGCCAACATGGCGATCACCCAGTACTTCTTCACCGCGGACGCTTACTTCCACTTCGTCGAGCGCGTCCGGGCTCGCGACATCACGGCGCCGATCATTCCCGGCATCATGCCGATCACCAATTACACCAAGCTTGCGCGCTTTTCGGATGCCTGCGGCGCAGAGATCCCCCGCTGGATGCGCAAACAGCTCGAGTCTTACGGAGACGACAGCGACGCGATTGGCGAATTCGGTACCGAGGTGATCAGCCGGCTTTGCCAGCGCCTGCTCGAAGGCGGCGCCCCAGGCCTGCACTTCTACACGCTGAATCAGTCCGCGCCGGTATTGAAAGTCGTGGATAACCTGGTGGGCTGATGATGGCGGCTGGCGCTTTCACTCGACGCAGTCTCGCGTAACCCGTAGCGGGGGTCTTTCGCCAAGGCCGAAAATAGCTCCTGCATTTTCGGCATTCCCGCCATCCCTGGCGGTCAGATGGCGAAAGTAGCCTATAGGGAGGTATTCATGGCGCCCCCGCGTAGGGTTTCGAGGCTGCTTTCCAAAGCTAAAAAAACGCCCACTCAAGTGGTCTTGAGCGGGCGTTTTGGTTTCTAGCCAATCGCTAGGAAGTGCTGGGCGAGGGCGTGTTGGCGTACTGCTTGCGCTGCATCACAAACAGTGCCGCGCCGATGGCCAGGCCCGCCACGTCGGTGTAGATACCGCCGTAGATCATGAAGATCGCCCCCACCAGCATCACCACCCGCTGGAGGGTGTTCACCGGTCCGAAGAACCACTTCTGCACCATACCCGAAAGCAGCACGATGCCCAGCGTCGCGGTCACGCCCACGCGCAGAATCTGCATCGCGGAGCCTTCCATCAGCATTGCCGGGCTGTAGAAGAACATGAACGGCACGATGAACGCTGCAAGGCCGATCTTGAACGAGGCCACGGAGGTGCCCATCGGGTTATCCCCGGAGATCCCCGCCGCCGCATAAGAAGCCAAGGCCACCGGCGGGGTGATCGCCGAGACCACCGCGAAGTAGAACACGAAAAAGTGCGCCACCAGCGGCTGGATGCCGATGTTGATGAGCCCTGGGGCGACCACCGAGGCCGCGACCGCGTAGGCGGCGGTGGTCGGCATACCCATACCCAGCAAAATGCTGATCAGCATGGCGAACACCAGCGCCAGTAGCTGGCTCACACCGGCCAGGCCCAGCAGCAGCGAGGAGAAGCGTGCGCCGACGCCGGTCAGCGAGATCACGCCCACGATCAAACCGGCGCAGGCGCACACGGCGATGATCTGAATCGACATGGTGCCGGCCAGTTGAAGCGCTTTCAGAATGGCCCGGGGGCCCATCTTGTTCGGCGAGATCCAGCTCACCACCGCCGCCGAGGCGGTGGCCAGCGTGCCCGCGCGAATCACCGAGTAGCCCATGAAGAGTGCCACGATCAGGATAATGATCGGCGCAAAGAGATACACCTGCTTGACCAGCCGCGAGAACAGCGGAATCTCGTCCTTGCGCATACCGCGCATGCCCTTGCGCGCGGCCTCGAAGTCGACCATGAAGTAGATCGAGGCGAAGTAGAGCACCGCCGGAATGATCGCGGCAATGGCGATTTCGGTATAGGGAATACCGGTGACTTCCGCCATGATGAAGGCACCCGCGCCCATGATCGGCGGCATGATCTGCCCGCCAGTGGACGCCGCCGCCTCGATGGCGCCGGCGCTGCGCGCCGGGTAGCCGACCTTTTTCATCAGCGGAATGGTCAGCGAGCCCGTCGAGACCACGTTACCCGCCGACGTACCGTTGATCATGCCCATCAAGCCCGAGGCGAAGATCGACACCTTGGCGGGGCCGCCGCGGGCGCGCCCGGCGGCGGCGAAGGCGAAGTTCACGAAGTAGTCGCCGACCTTGGAAGCCTGCAAAAACGCCGCGAAGATGATGAACAAAATGATGTAGGTCGACGACACCGCGGTGGTCGGGCCAAGAATACCCGCGTCGGTATACACCTGGCTGAAAAAGCGCTGCACCGAGAGGCCCGGGTAGCCCAGAAAGCCCGGCAGATAAGGGCCGGCGAACACGTACCCCAAAAAGATCACCGAGATCACCACAAGCGCCAGCCCCGCCACGCGCCGGGTCAGCTCCAAAATCAACAGCGAGCCGGCAATCGCCGCCCAGGAAATACCGATGGGCGCGAAAGAGGTGCCGGTGGAGGCGCGCATGGGCGTGTTGTACATCAACAGCAGATAGCCCGCGCTTGCCAGCGCACACACCATCAATACCAGATCCGCTGGGCTAAAACGATGGCGGGCCTGACGGAAAAACCAGGAGAGCACGATGGCCGCAGCGGTGGTCGCCATGAGCGGGTAGCCGAAGTGCCAGTTCTCCACGGCTGGGTCGATGCGCATCGCGCCGCCGGCCAGGGTCTGTTGCATCAAAAACACCTGCACCAGGCTATAGGCCGCCGGGATCAATAGCGCAACGCTGACCGCTTTGAGCCAGGCGGGGGAGGCCTCGGCGTCGGTCTCGGCAAAGCGGGCGCCGGCAAACAGGGCGTAGCCCAAAATAAGAGCACCGGCGATGTGAATGATTCGAAACGACCAGGTTTCGATCGGGTACACGTTTAGCGAAAACAGATGAAAGCCCGAGTAGGCGATGGCGAGGCCGGCAAACAACAAAAACTGCCAGCCGGTGAATAGGCGCCGATTGGCTTCGACGGCCTCTTCATCCACGCCGTCGGCGATCGTGGCGGTCGAGGCAGACGTCGCATGACCTTCATCCGGGTCGTTTAGGGAAGTGGGGTCGGACTTGTGACTCATTAGAGGTCACCCTCACAGCAAGACAGAAAAGGGGAAAGAAAAACGGCCCCGCCCGGCGCAACCGGTCGGGGCCGTGGAGCCGTACTGGCTTACTTGATCATGTCTTCGTCGATCTCATGACCGTTCTCTTCGAACCAGCGCGCCGCACCCGGGTGGAAGGGCAACACGGTGTTGTGCACGATGTTTTCCGGGATGGTGGTTTCGGCGCTTCTATGGATCGAGCGCATGCGGTCATTGTTCTCCATGGTGACCTTGGTGACCTCATAGATGAAGTCTTCCGGCAGGTCGCAGGCCGCCATGGCGAAGTTCCACATCGACACTACGTGGGAGTCCTCGTCCAGGGTGGAGTAGGTGCTGGCGGGAATATCGAACTCCGCGACCGGGTAGTTTTCGAGCACGGTGGCGCGCTCTTCGTCGCTAAACGAGATGATGTTGACGTCGGTCTGCACCTCGAGCTGGCTCACCGCCGGAATCGGAATACCCGCGGCAAAGGCGATGACGTCCAAAAGGCCGTCCTGGAGCTGGCCGCCCAGGTCCGACCAGCCGCCGTTACGGCGATCAAAATTCACGCCCAGGGTTTCGAGCATCGCCGGAAAGTAGGTGTCCGAGGTCGAGGCGGCCGGGCCAAAGCCGATACGTGCGCCGTCGGGGATGTCCGAAATCGATTCGATACCGGAGCTTGAAAGCGCAGTGATGGAAAACGGCGTTTCATACATGGGGAACAGCGCGCAGACGTTGTCCATTTGTAGGCCCGGCGCCAGCGGGCTCTCGCCGTTCACCGCATCGGCGGCCGGCCCCATGGTGGTCAGGCCAAACGCCATGTCGCCGCTGTGTACCAGCGCCAGGTTCTGGGTCGGGCCGCCGGTCACCTCGCCCCCGCCGGAAAGCCCGAGCTCGTCGGCAATGAAGTTGGCCCAGCCGGAGCCGTAGACGAAGTAGGTGCCGCCCTGGCTTGCGGTGCCGACGGTAAAGTTCTCCGGCCATTCGCTGCGGTCAGCGTGGGCGCTACCGGCGGCCGCGACGAGGGCGCCGCTGGCGAGAAACAGGACGGTTTTAGGCATGAGTTGGCGCATGGCGATGTTTCCTAAGCTGTTATTGAAATGAGGAGCGGACAGCGGGGTCGCGCATCAGGTCAGACAGCTTATTTAGAGCGATTGCCGTGCCAATCCTGCTTTGCCGTATAACTATCAATTAGTTATGAAAAAGGCCTGCCACTTTGGTAGAAAACCGGCAGGCCTTATGTGGCTGGAAGTCCGCACACGGGTGCGGTTTTGGTGTGTGAAAAACCACACAGATTTCAGCGTCGAGCCGTCGAAAGCGCACGGCCATGGACGCGCGGGCCGGTCAGGGTTTGCCTTTGGGGTCGAGAATCCTCACTGGCTGTACGTCCTGGTTTTTCTGGTCGTCGCGCACCTGGTTGACCCGGGTGGTGAGCTCTGCGCCGTTCTCGTCCTCGATGGGTAGCTGTTCGAAAAAATCGCAGCTGACGCACTCCCGATAGCGAATGCCGTTCTGCTCCCAGGCGCGGATGCGATCCATGGCCGCGCAGCGCGGGCATATCACGCCGGCAATAAAGCGTTTTACACTCACTTGAAGGCTCCCGAGCGCAGCGGCCGCCGCGCTCTGTTCGTTGATAGGTGGCGCCGCCTGGTGACGCGGGCGGCGCTAAAAAAGGTTTAGGCGGCGCGGATGCCGCTATGGCGCAAAAGCGGCTCGACGCTTGGCTTGCGACCGCGAAACGCCTGGAACAGCTCGGCGGCATCCACCGCGCCGCCCTTCTCGAGAATCTCCTCGCGAAAGCGGGCGCCGGTGGCCGGGTCGAAAATACCCGCTTCCTCGAACGCGCTCCAGGCATCCGCCGAGAGTACTTCTGCCCACTTATAGCTGTAGTAGCCCGCCGCGTAGCCGCCGGCGAATATATGGCTAAAGCTATTCTGGAAGCGGTTGAAGTCCACCGTGGGCACCACCGAGGTTTGCTGACGCACCTCGTTTAGCAGCGCCTGAACGTCGCCGGCCCCGGGCGCTTCAAGCTCAAAGTGCAAGCGCAGATCAAAAAGCGAGAACTCGATCTGGCGCATCATGCCCATCGCGGACTGGAAATTTTTGGCCGCCAGCAGGCGCTCGAACAGCGCCTGGGGCAGGGGCTCGCCGGTGTCCACGTGGCGTGCGAGCAAATCGAGGCCTTCGCGCTCCCAGCAGTAGTTCTCCATGAACTGGCTGGGCAGCTCCACCGCGTCCCAGGCCACCCCATTGATGCCGGAGATATCGGCAATCGCTTGGCGCGTGAGCATGTGGTGAAGGCCGTGGCCGAACTCGTGAAACAGCGTGGTGACTTCGTCGTGGGTCAAAAGCGCGGGCTTGTCCCCCACCGGCGCCGTGAAGTTGCAGGTCAAAAACGCGATCGGCAGCTGCAGGCCGTTGACGGTTTCGCGACGAACGCTGCAGTCGGCCATCCAGGCACCGCCCCGTTTGCCTTCCCGGGCGTACAGGTCAAGATAGAAGCCGGCAATCGGCGCGCCGTTTTCCATCAGACGGTAAAACCGCACGTCCGGGTGGTAGCGGGGCGCATCCACGTCCTCTTCCACCTGAAGGTTATACAGGCGCTCCAGCACTTGAAACAGCCCGTTGACCACGTGGGGGGCGGGAAAATAGGGGCGCAACTGCTCCTGATTGATCGCGTAGCGCGCCTCGCGAAGTTTCTCGCTTGCGTAGGCCACATCCCAGGGCTTGAGCGTATCGATACCCAGCTCGTCGCGGGCGTAACGGCTCAGCTCGTCGAACTCTTCGTCGGCCTGGGGCTTGGCGCGGTTTGCCAGGTCGTTCAAAAACGCTTGCACCTGGCTGGGCGAGTCGGCCATTTTAGTGGCCAGCGACAAGTCGGCGTAGGTATCGAAGCCCAGCAGGTGGGCAAGTTCCTGGCGAAGGGCCAGAATCTCTTCGATCAGCGCGGCGTTGTCGAAGGTGCCCGCGTTGGGGCCCTGGTCGGAGGCGCGGGTCACGAAGGCGGTGTAGACCTCTTCTCTGAGCGCGCGGCTGTCGGCGTAGCTGATCACGGGGAAGAAGCTTGGAAAGTCGAGCGTGATCCGGTAACCCTCGACACCTTTCGCCTCGGCGGCGGCTTTTAGCGTTTCTCGAGCGCTTTCGGGCACACCGGCGAGCGCCTCAATGCTTTCGATGTCCTTATGCCAAGCCTGGGTGGCGTCCAGTACGTTGTTGGAGTACTGGTTGGAAAGGCTCGAGAGGCGCGCCTGGATCTCGCCGTAGCGGGCTTTTTGATCCGCGGGCAGGTCGACGCCGGCCAGGCGGAAATCGCGCAGGGCGTTATCCACGGTGCGCTGTTGCCCGCTATCGAGGTTCGACCAGACCGGCTCCTGTTTTAGCGCCTGCCAGGCGTGAAAAAGCCCTTCGTGCTGGCCGACCCAGGTACCGAAGGCAGAGAGTTTCTCGATACAGGCTTCATAGGCTTCGCGCAGTTCCGGCGAGTTCATGGTGGCGTTGAGCTGGCTCACCGGTGACCATGCTTTGGAGAGGCGGTCGTTGACCTCTTCGAGCGGTGCGGCAAAGTTGTCCCAGGTAGGCGCTTGAGTACCGGCCTGGGCGACGAGGCGGTCAATAGCTTCGCGGCTTTCGCTCAATAGCGCGTCGAGGGCCGGAACGACGTGCTCGGCACGGATATCGGCGAAAGGGGGAAGCTCGTGTGTCTCAAGCAGGGGATTGCGGGACATAGACACCTCGTTGAAGATTGAGTAGCGCGTGAGCGCAGCAATAAAAAACGCGCAGTAATAAAGACAGAGTGCGGGCGAAGCCCCGCGCTTTCAATGACAGCGGTGATATTTGGCCGGGCCGCCAATGGACGGCCAATGCATGCCACGGTCGAGCCAACGCCGGGATAATTGGTCTTTGGGTGGGCGCCTGCTAGGCTTGCCGGCTTTCAATACCGCCATGAGTAGGGAAAGGGAATGAACGAGACGTTAGAGCGCTGGGGGTCCAGGCGCGCCTTTATCCTCGCGATGACCGGGGCGGCCGTCGGGCTTGGCAATATATGGCGCTTTCCGTATATCGCCGGTGAAAACGGCGGCGCGGCGTTTTTACTGCTCTATATCGCCTTCGTGCTGCTTTTGGGCATTCCGGTGATGATGGCGGAAATTCTGATCGGCCGCGCCGGGCGGCAAAGCCCCATGCGCTCGCTGGGGGCGCTGGCCGCCGCCGCCGGGGCCAGCACGCGCTGGCGCTTTTTGGGGCTTTTCGGCGCGCTGACCGTGTTCTGCATCCTGTCGTTCTATTCGGTAGTCTCGGGGTGGTCCATCGAGTTTCTGGTCGCCTCGATCAACGGCAGCTTTTATCAGCAAAGCCCCCAGGCGATCGGGGAGAGATTCGACGCCTTTTTGGCCAATCCCGGGCTTTTGGTGTTCAACCATTCGCTGTTTTTGTTCATGACCATGACGGTTGCCGCCGCCGGGGTGGCCAAGGGGCTTGAGCGGCTCAATAACCTTTTGATGCCGATTCTCTACGTGCTGCTGCTGGTGCTGGCGGGCTACGGCGCGACCACCGATGGCTTCGATGAGGCGCTGGCGTGGCTCTTTTTGCCCTCTTTCGAGGCGCTCAACTGGACGGTGGTGTTTCACGCCATGGGCCACGCTTTCTTTACCCTGGCGGTGGGCGCCTGCGCGCTGATGGCCTACGGGGCCTACATGCCCGAGAAGCAGAGCCTGACGAAGGCGGCCTTTGCGGTGGCCGTGCTCGATATCAGCGTGGCGCTTTTGTCCGGTATCGCGATCTTCTCCGTCGTCTTCGCCCAGGGGCTCGACCCGGCCCAGGGTCCGGGGCTGATGTTCGTCACACTGCCCATCGCGTTCTCCGAGCTGCCCTTTGGCAGCATTTGGCTCAGCGGCTTTTTCCTGCTGCTGCTACTGGCGACCTGGACCTCGGCGATCAACCTGGCCGAGCCCATGATCGCCACGCTCACCGGTTTTGGCTGGCGGCGAAGCATAAGTACCGCCTTGGTCGCGGCAAGCGTGTGGCTTTTGGGCGTACTGGCGGCGCTGTCTTTCTCGACGCTTGGCGAATTCCGCCCGCTCTGGGGGCGCAACGTGTTCGAGCTTCTAAGCTCGATTCCACCGGATGTCTTTCTACCGTTGGGCGGTCTTTTGATCGCGACGTTTGCCGCTTGGGTGTTGCCCGAATCGCTGGGCAGCCAGGCGCTGGGCGCGGGCAGTCGTGGCTACCTGCTGTGGCGTGCTACGCTTCGCTTCGTATCGATTCCGTTAACGCTGGTGGTTTTGATCGGCGGCGTGCTGTCGTTGGCTTGAGCCCGCAGGACATGTAAAGGAGACAACATGAGCAAGGCGTTGAGAGCGTTCAAGGAGTATTTCCCAAAGCTTGGCGAGCGGGTGTTCATCGACCCGGCGAGTGTGGTGATCGGTGATGTCGTCCTGGGGGACGACTGTTCGGTCTGGCCGATGACGGTGATTCGCGGTGACATGCACCAGATTCGCCTTGGCGCCCGGGTCAGCGTTCAGGACGGAAGCGTCTTGCATATCACCCACTCAAGCGACTTCAACCCCGAGGGTTTTCCGCTCACCGTGGGCGACGACGTCACCATTGGCCACAAGGCGCTGCTGCACGGCGCAACGCTTGGCAATCGCATTCTGGTCGGTATGGGCGCGATCGTCATGGACGGCGTGGTGGTCGAAGATGAGGTGATCATCGCCGCGGGGGCTGTGGTCACGCCGGGCAAGGTGCTGAAAAGCGGCTACGTCTACGCGGGCAGCCCGGCGAGTGCGCTGCGTCCGCTCAAGGAGAAAGAGCGCGAGTTCTTTACCTATACCGCGGGCAACTACGTGAAGCTCAAGGATCAGTTTTTGGCCGAACCGAACCCTGATTAACGCTAAACGGTTGGCCTGACACTCTTTTTTCTATCCTGATCGTGTCGCGGCAGTCTATAATCTGTTAATTTATACAGTTTTATAGGGTGCCGCGTTATGGCTAATTTTCGCACGCACATCACCGTGGCAGCAGCGGGCGGCACGCTGTTGGCGTTTGCGGGCTATCACGCCCAGTGGTGGTCGCCCTCTCAGGCGCTTTTAATGGTCGTGCTGGTGGCCTTCGGCGGTATCTTGCCGGATATCGACGCCGACCGTTCGCACTCCATCCGTTTGATCTTCAACCTGCTTTCGGTGCCTTCGCTGGTGCTTGGCGTGCTGCTGCTGCAACCCTATCTGAGCCCTGGTGCGCTGCTCGTTGCCTGCGGCGGGATCTACTTCGGCGTGCGCTACCTGGCGAGTTTGCTGTTCTCCAGACTGACGGTGCATCGCGGTATCTGGCATTCGCTGATGGCGGCGGCGCTCTGCTCGTCAGCGACCGCGGCGCTGAGTTACCACGTACTGCTTCAGCCGCCCTGGAATGCCTGGTCCCACGGGGCGGGGGTGCTGCTCGGCTTTCTGATTCACCTGGGGCTCGACGAGCTTTTCAGCGTCGACCTGGAAGGCGCGCGGCTAAAGCGCTCCTTTGGTACGGCGTTGAAGCTGGGCGACAGCCGCCGCCCGGTGTCGAATCTGTTGATGCTGATTGCGCTCATGACGCTGATTCCCTGGGTGCCGCCCTGGAACGTGCTGGGCCAGCTTTTGCATCAGGGGTCGCTGCTGTGGCGATAGTCTTCGGCGCTCAGGCCGTGCTTTTTCAGCTTGTCGTAGAAGGTTTTGCGCGGCAGCCCCAGGTGGCTGCATACGTCGGTCACCCGGCCGTGGTGGCGGGCCAGCGACTGGCCGATCAGGCTTTTTTCGAAAAGCTCGACCTGACGGGAGAGCGTGGGCTCCTGGGGGCTGGCCGCTTCACCGGCAAGCAGTACGTCCAGCCGGTAGTCGAAGGCCGCCCCCAGCAGCACGTAGCGCTCGGCCAGGTTTCTAAGCTCGCGCACGTTGCCCGGCCAGTCGTGGGCCAGCAGCGTGGCCACGGCGTGATTGTCCAGCGTCGGCGCTTCCAGCCCGCTGCGGTTGGCGGCCACGACGGCAAAGTGCTGAAACAGTAGGGGAATGTCCTCGCGGCGCTCGCGCAAGGCGGGCAGCGGCAGGGTCACGACATTGAGCCGGTAGTAGAGGTCTTCGCGAAAGCGGCCTTCGTCGGCGGCGGCCTTGAGGTCCACCTTGGTCGCGGCGATCACGCGAATATCCAGCCCGACCGTCTCGTTGGCGCCCAGTCGCTCGACGCTGCGCTCCTGCAGCACGCGTAAAAGCTTCACCTGGAGCGCCGGCGGCATGGATTCGATCTCATCCAAAAACACCGTGCCGCCGTTGGCGTGCTCGAACTTGCCGATGCGCCGCTCTACCGCGCCGGTAAAGGCGCCTTTCTCGTGACCGAACAGTTCGGACTCGATGGTGTGCTCGGGCACCGCGCCGCAGTTGATCGCCATGAAGGGGTTGTTGCGCCGGGCGCTGCGCTCGTGGATCGCACGGGCGACCAGGTCCTTGCCCGTACCGGTTTCCCCGAACAGCAGTACGTCGGCTTCTACCTGGCTTATGCGCTGAATCATGGCGGCCAGGCGCGAAATCACCGGGGTGCGCCCGACGAGTCGCGGGCCGAGCGCGGCCTGCTGCGCCTCGAGCTCCGCCTTCAAGCGGGTGTTCTCGAGGCTGAGCTGGCGCTTTTCGGTCCCGCGGCGCACCACGTCGAGCAGCTGCTCGCCGGCAAAGGGTTTTTCCAGAAAGTCCCAGGCCCCGGCGCGCATCGCTTCCACGGCGGTCGAGATGTCCCCATGGCCGGTAATCAGAATGATCGGTAGCGTCGGGTCGCGCCGTTTGAGTTCGTGCAAAAGCGTCATGCCGTCCATGCCCGGCATGCGAATGTCGCTGACGATGACCCCGGGAAAGTGGTCGGGCAGGGTGGCCAGTGCCTGTTCGGCGGATTCGAAGCAGTGCGGCGTGTAGCCCGCCAGCTCCAGGGTTTGGCTGGCGGTAATGCGCAGGTGCGGCTCGTCGTCGATCACCATGACGGGCAGGGTTGTCGGCTCATGCATGATGGCTCTCCAGCGGCGGGGCGTCGTGGGAGGCGGGCGGCCCGCCAACGGCAAGTGTCACGGTAAATCGCGCGCCCTGGGGCGTGTTGGCCACGCCAAGCGTGCCGCCAAGATCCACCATGATGCGCGATGAAATCGAAAGCCCCAGGCCCAGGCCGTTGCCCGGCGCCTTGGTGGTGAAAAAGGGCTCGAAGATCTGAACCAGATGCGCCTCTTCGATGCCGGGGCCGTTATCTTCAACGTGGATATGCACGCGATCCTCTTCTCTCTGGGCACTCAGCGTTAACGTGGGCGCCGCATCGCTTCGTGAGGTGTGGGTCTTCATGGCTTGTAGGGCGTTACCGATCAGATTGACTAATACCTGCTCCAAACGCACCAGGTCGCCGGTCACCCATAGAGTGTCCTGGGGCATTCGCTCGATCACTTCGACGTTGCCTTCGCGCAGGCGGCTTTGAAACAGGCGCAAGGCGTAGTGAATACACGCCTGTACGGCAATGCTTTCGTGACGTTCGCTGCTCTTGCGTGAAAACTGGCGAAGCTGGGCGCTGATATCGGCCATGCGTTCGGTCAGCTCGACGATTTGGGCCAGGTTGGCGTCGGCCTGCTCGGTGCGGGCTAGTTCGATAAAGCGACGGGCGTTCTCGGCGTAGGCGCGAATCGCCGCCAGCGGCTGGTTGAGCTCGTGATTGATGCCCGCCGCCAGCTGGCCCAGCACGGCAAGCTTGGCGGCCTGCACCAGCTCGTCCTGAGTTTGGCGCAGGTTGGCTTCGGCGCGCAGGCGCTCGTCGATCTCGCTCGATAAACGCTGGTTGCTGGCGACCAGGTCGCGGGTTCGCCGGGCAACGCTGACTTCCAGCTCGTCACGTACTCGCGCCAGTGTCTGGCGCTCGCGCTCGGCAAACGCTTCCCGCTCCCGGCGCAGTCGGCGGCGCTGCCAGCCGATCCCGCCCCCTAGTATCAGCAGGCCATAAAGCCCGCCAGCCATTAAGGCGGCGACCCATTGGGCACTCACCACCGGCGTCAGCGGTTTGAGAATATGCATCTGCCAGCCAAACTCCACCACCGAGCGGGTCAGACTCAGGTAGCGCCCTTCGGCAAGCGGCCCGGACTCGAAGCTAACCAAACGGCTCTCGACGTCATCGCCGGCCTCCACCACGATGCCGGAATAACTCAAAGGCTCCATGGCGTAACGGCGGGTGCGCCTCAAGGTTTCGCGCTGTTCTGCGCTTAGCGGGTGCAGCGCGCTCATGCGAAGCTCGGGGCGGCTGGCCATGAAGATGATGTCGTCGCTGTCGGTTACCAGTAGTTCGGCGTCCTGCTCGGCCCAGCTCTGTTCGACTTCATCGAGCAGTACCTTGACGACCATCACGCCGTCCGGCGTGGCGTTTGGATCGGTCTCGTCCAGCCATACCGGGGCCGAGAAGAAGTAGCCACGCTCCTGGGACTGGGTGCCCAAACCGTAAAAGCGCCCCTGCTGGCCGGCAATGGCCTGGCGGTAGTAGCTTCTAAATGCGTAGTTGTGGCCAATAAACGTATTGGGGCGGTGCCAGTTGCTGGCCGCGATGGTCGTGCCTTCCCGGTCCAGCAGGTAGACATCCGAGACCCCGGTGGTGAAGCGAAACCGGTCCAGCAAAATATTGAGCGCCATGGCATTCTGGCTCTGCGGCGATGCCAGAAAGCGCCGCACGGCTTCGCGGGTGGCAAGCATCGGCGGCAGGTAGTCAAAGCGCAGTAAATAGCCGTTGAGGTTCGCCGCCGACAGGCGTAGCTCGTTTTCGGCATCCTCCGCGAGCTCGCCAAGCGCGCGTTCTCGAGCAAAACTGGCGGCCTGCCACATGCTGAAGGCAAGCCCCAGCGTAAGCGCAAGCCCCCATAGCAGGCGCCAGTAGCGTGGCCGCGGCGCACTCATGGCGAAACACTGCTTATATATAGCGCAGTGCTCGGGGCGCGATGCTCTACCGGCGGGATGCTCCCTTGAGCCATCATGGCTTCAAGGGGCGCGGGCGCACCGGCTAGACGCGGGTAATAAAGGGGCGGGTAGGTCATCGGGCTCGCCTGCGGTATCGATAGGCCAAGGGTATGGAGTTTGCCGGTGACGCTCAACAGTTTAACCCCGTCTACGGCTAAAGGGGGTGAAGGGCGCCCAACGCGGTCATGAGCGCGTTTTTGATACCATTTTAAAAAGCGCTTGCACTCGAGCCTTCGAGGCCGTAAAGTACGCATCCGCTGCCGGGGACGCAAGGCGTTGCCAGCGGTGAATGAGAGTGAAAACTCTCGGTTTGTCAGGAAGTTAGCGGTTTTTGTTCGCTCGCTTCACTCGCCAAAATCGGCGGTTGACAAATTCAAGGATGAGCGTAGAATACGCCTTCCTCGCTACGGCAACCGGCTCAGGTCATCGAGTCAAGTATTAGTCGAAGCGAAACCGCTCTTTAACAATTTGATCAGGTAATTCATGTGGGCGTTTGCCGATGAGGGTGACAAGTCACCTTATATCAAGGCAAGCGCACAAGAAGAATTTTCGAATTCTTCAAATTCGTTTGAACCTTGAGCCAGGATTGATTCGCCTCTGTTGCTTTCGAGCGGCAGGCAAGAATCACAATGATTTTAAACTGAAGAGTTTGATCATGGCTCAGATTGAACGCTGGCGGCAGGCTTAACACATGCAAGTCGAGCGGTAACAGGTCCAGCTTGCTGGACGCTGACGAGCGGCGGACGGGTGAGTAATGCATAGGAATCTACCCGGTAGTGGGGGATAACCTGGGGAAACCCAGGCTAATACCGCATACGTCCTACGGGAGAAAGGGGGCTTTGGCTCCCGCTATCGGATGAGCCTATGTCGGATTAGCTGGTTGGTGAGGTAACGGCTCACCAAGGCAACGATCCGTAGCTGGTCTGAGAGGATGATCAGCCACATCGGGACTGAGACACGGCCCGAACTCCTACGGGAGGCAGCAGTGGGGAATATTGGACAATGGGCGCAAGCCTGATCCAGCCATGCCGCGTGTGTGAAGAAGGCTTTCGGGTTGTAAAGCACTTTCAGCGAGGAAGAACGCCTGGCGGTTAATACCCGCCAGGAAAGACATCACTCGCAGAAGAAGCACCGGCTAACTCCGTGCCAGCAGCCGCGGTAATACGGAGGGTGCAAGCGTTAATCGGAATTACTGGGCGTAAAGCGCGCGTAGGTGGCATGACAAGCCGGTTGTGAAAGCCCCGGGCTCAACCTGGGAACGGCATCCGGAACTGTCACGCTAGAGTGCAGGAGAGGAAGGTGGAATTCCCGGTGTAGCGGTGAAATGCGTAGAGATCGGGAGGAATACCAGTGGCGAAGGCGGCCTTCTGGACTGACACTGACACTGAGGTGCGAAAGCGTGGGTAGCAAACAGGATTAGATACCCTGGTAGTCCACGCCGTAAACGATGTCGACCAGCCGTTGGGTGCCTTGTGCACTTTGTGGCGAAGTTAACGCGATAAGTCGACCGCCTGGGGAGTACGGCCGCAAGGTTAAAACTCAAATGAATTGACGGGGGCCCGCACAAGCGGTGGAGCATGTGGTTTAATTCGATGCAACGCGAAGAACCTTACCTACCCTTGACATCCTGCGAACCCGGAAGAGATTCCGGGGTGCCTTCGGGAACGCAGAGACAGGTGCTGCATGGCTGTCGTCAGCTCGTGTTGTGAAATGTTGGGTTAAGTCCCGTAACGAGCGCAACCCTTGTCCCTATTTGCCAGCACGTAATGGTGGGAACTCTAGGGAGACTGCCGGTGACAAACCGGAGGAAGGTGGGGACGACGTCAAGTCATCATGGCCCTTACGGGTAGGGCTACACACGTGCTACAATGGCCGGTACAAAGGGCTGCGAACTCGCGAGAGTAAGCGAATCCCAGAAAGCCGGTCTCAGTCCGGATCGGAGTCTGCAACTCGACTCCGTGAAGTCGGAATCGCTAGTAATCGTGGATCAGAATGCCACGGTGAATACGTTCCCGGGCCTTGTACACACCGCCCGTCACACCATGGGAGTGGACTGCACCAGAAGTGGTTAGCCTAACTTTGGAGGGCGATCACCACGGTGTGGTTCATGACTGGGGTGAAGTCGTAACAAGGTAGCCGTAGGGGAACCTGCGGCTGGATCACCTCCTTAAACGATGCGTCACTCTCCCGGCAAGCGCTCACAATGAATTACCTGATCAAGTGATAGAGCAAACGGTTGATGCACGATCCCCTCTTGGGTCTGTAGCTCAGTTGGTTAGAGCGCACCCCTGATAAGGGTGAGGTCGGCAGTTCGAGTCTGCCCAGACCCACCAAATTCCCGTGATACTGCGTTAAAATGCTCCTCGTATAGCAGGCTATACGTCGTCGCATTTTGCCTTGTCTCACAGAAATTTATAACAAGAGGTGAGGTTGTGAAAACGATGGGGCCATAGCTCAGCTGGGAGAGCGCCTGCCTTGCACGCAGGAGGTCAGCGGTTCGATCCCGCTTGGCTCCACCATTATCTCCGCTACCGTTTGTTTGTTTCGTGACCATTGATAAGTCGCACGTTGTACGTCGCCTTATCACTGTTCATTGAACAGTCGCTCTTTAACAATGTATATCATGCTGACAGTATCGAATGACGATACGAAGACAAGAGCCCCCGGGCTTGCGTGTTCGTGGCGTGATCTCGATACGCAATTGTTTTGTGATACGTTTCAAGCGTATCCGGCAATCGTTGTCATTGCGGGATCCAGACTCCTTCGGGTTATAGGGTCAAGCAATGAAGCGCACACGGTGGATGCCTAGGCAGTCAGAGGCGATGAAAGACGTTGTAGCCTGCGATAAGGTTCGGTGAGGTGGCAAACAACCTTCGACCCGGACATCTCTGAATGGGGAAACCCACTGACCACAAGGTCAGTATCGTATCCTGAATACATAGGGATACGAGGCGAACCGGGGGAACTGAAACATCTAAGTACCCCGAGGAAAAGAAATCAACCGAGATTCCCCCAGTAGCGGCGAGCGAACGGGGACCAGCCCTTAAGCATGTGAATGGCTAGACGAACGGATTGGGAAGTCCGGCCGTAGCGGGTGATAGCCCCGTAGTCGAAAGTCTGATCATGTGAAATCGAGTAGGTCGGGGCACGAGAAACCCTGATTGAAGACGGGGGGACCATCCTCCAAGGCTAAATACTCCTGACTGACCGATAGTGAACCAGTACCGTGAGGGAAAGGCGAAAAGAACCCCGGCGAGGGGAGTGAAATAGATCCTGAAACCGTGTGCGTACAAGCAGTAGGAGCCCACTTGTTGGGTGACTGCGTACCTTTTGTATAATGGGTCAGCGACTTATATTCAGTGGCGAGCTTAACCGATAGGGGAGGCGTAGCGAAAGCGAGTCTTAACTGGGCGACCAGTCGCTGGATATAGACCCGAAACCGGGCGATCTATCCATGAGCAGGGTGAAGGTTGAGTAACATCAACTGGAGGCCCGAACCAGGATCTGTTGAAAAAGATTTGGATGACTTGTGGATCGGAGTGAAAGGCTAATCAAGCCCGGAGATAGCTGGTTCTCCTCGAAAGCTATTTAGGTAGCGCCTCACGTATCACCACCGGGGGTAGAGCACTGTTTCGGCTAGGGGGCCATCCCGGCTTACCAACCCGAGGCAAACTCCGAATACCGGTGAGTGCAGCGTGGGAGACACACGGCGGGTGCTAACGTCCGTCGTGAAAAGGGCAACAACCCGGACCGTCAGCTAAGGTCCCCAAATCCTGGTTAAGTGGGAAACGATGTGGGAAGGCTCAGACAGCTAGGAGGTTGGCTTAGAAGCAGCCATCCTTTAAAGAAAGCGTAATAGCTCACTAGTCGAGTCGGCCTGCGCGGAAGATGTAACGGGGCTCAAACCAGGTACCGAAGCTACGGGTTCATCCTCTGGATGAGCGGTAGAGGAGCGTCGTGTAAGCCGATGAAGGTGGATCGAGAGGTCTGCTGGAGGTATCACGAGTGCGAATGCTGACATGAGTAACGATAAGGGGAGTGAAAAACTCCCCCGCCGGAAGACCAAGGTTTTCTGTTCGATGCTAATCAGAGCAGAGTGAGTCGGCCCCTAAGGCGAGGCCGAAAGGCGTAGTCGATGGGAAACGGGCTAATATTCCCGTACCGGATGTCATTGCGATGGGGGGACGGAGAAGGCTAGGTGAGCCAGGCGTTGGTTGTCCTGGTGAAAGCGAGTAGGCCTGGGTCTCAGGTAAATCCGGGACCCTTTAAAGCCGAGACGCGAGACGAACGGACCAAGGTCCGGAAGTCACTGATGCCACGCTTCCAGGAAAAGCCTCTAAGCTTCAGATGACATGCGACCGTACCCCAAACCGACACAGGTGGTCAGGGTGAGAATCCCAAGGCGCTTGAGAGAACTCGGGTGAAGGAACTAGGCAAAATGGTGCCGTAACTTCGGGAGAAGGCACGCCGGATTAGGGTGAGAGGACTTGCTCCTTTAGCCCGAACCGGTCGAAGATACCAGGTGGCTGCAACTGTTTAGTAAAAACACAGCACTCTGCTAACGCGCAAGCGGACGTATAGGGTGTGACGCCTGCCCGGTGCCGGAAGGTTAAGTGATGGTGTTAGCCCTCTGGGCGAAGCTCTTGATCGAAGCCCCGGTAAACGGCGGCCGTAACTATAACGGTCCTAAGGTAGCGAAATTCCTTGTCGGGTAAGTTCCGACCTGCACGAATGGCGTAATGATGGCCACGCTGTCTCCACCCGAGACTCAGTGAAATTGAAATCGCCGTGAAGATGCGGTGTACCCGCGGCTAGACGGAAAGACCCCGTGAACCTTTACTATAGCTTCACACTGGATACTGATGTTGCCTGTGTAGGATAGCTGGGAGGCTTTGAACTCCGGACGCCAGTTCGGAGGGAGCCAACCTTGAAATACCAGCCTGGCATCATTGGTGTTCTCACTCGGGTCCGTTATCCGGATCGAGGACAGTGTGTGGTGGGTAGTTTGACTGGGGCGGTCTCCTCCCAAAGAGTAACGGAGGAGCACGAAGGTACCCTCAGCACGGTCGGACATCGTGCAATGAGTGCAAGAGCATAAGGGTGCTTGACTGCGAGACAGACACGTCGAGCAGGTGCGAAAGCAGGTTCTAGTGATCCGGTGGTTCTGTATGGAAGGGCCATCGCTCAACGGATAAAAGGTACTCCGGGGATAACAGGCTGATACCGCCCAAGAGTTCACATCGACGGCGGTGTTTGGCACCTCGATGTCGGCTCATCACATCCTGGGGCTGAAGTCGGTCCCAAGGGTATGGCTGTTCGCCATTTAAAGTGGTACGCGAGCTGGGTTTAGAACGTCGTGAGACAGTTCGGTCCCTATCTGCCGTGGGCGTTGGATGTTTGAGAAGGGCTGCTCCTAGTACGAGAGGACCGGAGTGGACGCACCTCTGGTGTTCCGGTTGTCACGCCAGTGGCATTGCCGGGTAGCTATGTGCGGACGGGATAACCGCTGAAAGCATCTAAGCGGGAAGCCCCCTTCAAGATGAGACATCCCCGAGGCCTCGAGCCTCCTGAAGGGCCCAGCGAGACCAGCTGGTTGATAGGCACGGTGTGGACGCGCTGCAAGGCGTTGAGCTAACGTGTACTAATGGCCCGTGAGGCTTGACCCTATAACACCCAAGGGGTCTGGTCCTGCAGTGACAACGACGCTCGACAGAGCACCGGATACATTGAGACGATCACAAGACAGTCAGCCGATATACATTGAAAGTTACGCCTGACGACCATGGCTTGCGTGAACCACCCGATCCCTTGCCGAACTCGGAAGTGAAACCGCAACGCGCCGATGGTAGTGTGGGGTCTCCCCATGCGAGAGTAGGTTATCGTCAGGCACCTCTTCGAAAAAGCCCCGAGCACTCTGTGTTCGGGGCTTTTTTATGTGCGCAGGAAAAGGCCCGGGAGAAGACACGGGCACTTGGCAGGGGCGCAAAAAGTATCAGTGCCACTTAGCCCTTGTAGACATTATGGATTGACCTGCCCCTCATCAACGTCATGGGTTATGTTGAGGGCAAGACCACAACGCAGAGCCACTATTAATGGAGGCAGGTCATGACACAGTCTAGCGTAAATAAAACCACTTTTGAAAAGCACGCTGGCGGTGCCAGCGATCTCCACGCCGCGTATATAGGGCTGGACGTGCACAAGGCCACCATCGCGGTTTCCATCGCCGAAGCGGGGCGCCGCGAGCCCGAGTTTCGTGGCGAAATTCCCAACGAGCCCAGGGCCATTGACCGGATGATTCGTCAGCTCAGCCAGCGGTTTGAAGGCCAGCCGCTGTTGTTCAGTTACGAAGCCGGGCCGTGTGGCTACGGGGTCTATCACCAGGTGCAGGCCAGCGGCCATGATGGTGAGGTGGTCGCGCCGTCGCTGATTCCTCGTCGGGCGGGTGATCGTGTCAAGACAGACCGTCGCGACGCGCAGATGCTGGCTCGACTGTCGCGCTCGGGCGAGCTGACGCCCGTGTGGGTGCCCACTCCCGAGCAGGAAGCGATTCGTGATCTAACGCGCGCGCGTGAAGACATGAAAGCCATTGAGCTCAAGGCTCGTCAGCGTCTGAGCGCTTTTCTGCTACGCCACGGCAAGGTCTATTCGGGCAAGAGCAAGTGGGTACCCGGCCACTTCCGCTGGCTGGAAACGGTCCGTTTTGATCACCCCGTTCAGCACATCGTGCTGCAGGAATACATCGAGGCGGTACGAGAGGCCCAGCGGCGAGTGGCAGGTCTGGAGAAGCAGATGCAGGCGGCCCTGCCGGGCTGGTCACTGGCGCCGGTGGTCAAGGCGTTAATGGCGATGCGCGGCGTTAACCTGATTACCGCGATGACGGTGCTGGCGGAACTCGGTGATATTAGCCGCTTCGATTCACCGCGGCAGCTGATGGCCTACCTGGGGCTGGTGCCCAGCGAGCACTCCAGTGGCGGCAGCCGCCGCCAGGGCGGCATCACGAAAACGGGCAACGGACATGTGCGCCGCGTGCTGGTCGAGGCCGCCTGGAGTTACCGCTTCCCGGCACGCAAGACGCGCATTATCGAGCAGCGAGCCGAACAGACCACGCCCACAGTCCAGGCCATCGCCTGGGAAGCGCAGAAGCGCCTCTGCGGGCGATACCGCCGGCTGGCCGCTACCGGCAAGATCAAGCAACAGGTCGTCACGGCCGTGGCACGTGAGATGGCGGGCTTTTTATGGGCGGTTGCCTGTGAGGTGATGGGCAAACCGCACGGCAGTCGAGCGACGGCATGAGCCTGATCTCTCGGTGCCCATGGGTCAGGGAGTGTTGGGCCGGTGGGAGAACCCCTGAGGCTCCCATGAGGCCCCCACCCTCCGGGGTTGGGTGACCCTCGCTTGTAGAGCAGGGTAGCTCCGCGACGAAGTGATGACAGGTCGGTACCCAACCCACGAATACCAGAGAGATCCACCGTCGCTGATAGCCCTTCGCTCCCTGACCCATGGACACCGAGAGCAGCAGCATGAACGAAAGAAACAATCGAGCCCTTGACGGATCAATCCATACCAGGAGCCCAATTTCATTGGGCGATGGCGGCGACAGCCGCCCGGGGCTGGATTTGCCACCGTGCCGGCCATCCACCCCGGCGGCGCGTTGCGCCGCATCGCGGGCTGAAGCCTGCTCCTACAAAAACAGGGGCACAACAAGGCCCCGGTACCACCGCGCCCTGTAGGAGCCCAATTCATTGGTGGTCCGACACCTCGGCGATGGCGGCGTCAGCCGCCCGGGGCCGGATTCGCCAACGTGCCGGCCGCCCACCCCGGCGGCGCGTTGCGCCGCATCGCGGGCTAAAGCCTGCTCCTACCATTCACCATTCACCATTCACCATTCACCATTCACCATTCACCATTCACCACTCGATCGGCTCGCCCGCCCAATCCCAGAAACTGCCGGTGTCCGCGGGGGTGCGCTGATCGATGACCTCTAAAAGGCTCTTGGCCACAAACGCTGGCGAGAACAGTTTGTCCTCGGGTACGCGCGCTTGAAACGGCTCGGACAGCGAGGTGTCGGTAGTTCCCGGGTGCAGGCAGAGTACGATAGCCTGTTTATTGAGCCGGGCAAGCTCGATAGAGGCGGTTTTCATTAGCATGTTGTGGGCCGCTTTGCTGGCTCGGTAGGTGTACCAGCCGCCAAAGCCGTTATCACCGATCGAGCCGACCCGAGCCGATAGGCTGGCAATAATGCTCGGGTGATGGCCTTTTAGCGAGGCGTTGAGAGCGGACAACAGTCGTATCGGTGTCGCCGCGTTTACGTGCATCACATGGGCGAAGGCGTCGGCATCGAACTGCTCAAGACGTTTTTCCGGCTGCACGTTGTGTTGGTCGTCGTGTAGCGTGCCGATGGCATTGAACAGCAGGTGAAGAGGGCGGCCATCGAGCGTCTCCACCAGGGCGTCGATGCCTTCCTGGGTGGTGATATCGGCAGCGATGGAGATAATGCGAGCGTCTGCTAACGTCGTTTTGCGACGGCTAACGGCAATAATGGTGCCGACTTGGGTAGAGGCGAGTAGCGACTCGATGACGGCACGGCCAATACCGCCATTGGCGCCGGTGACGATCGCGGTAAACCCGTCGGGTAGGTAATCAAGCATTCAACGCTCCTTGTTTATAAAAACAAGCTTAGAACATACGTGTTCTTATTGAAGCGTTTCGCTATGAGATTCGACTATTTAATAGCAGAGTTGGCGGATCAAGCAGAGGTATTGAGACGGCTGGATTGCGCTTGGTTACGCCCGTTGGGCTGATAGAGCGTTTTTTCGGCGATCTGCTGAATGTAGCCCAGCATATCCTGATTGTGCTTCATACGTACCGACAGCATTTCGCCGGTCAGCGCGTTCATGCGTGCGGCGCGCTCGCTCTTATTCAAAAAGCTTTCCCAGCTGGATTGACAGCCTGCATCGACGGCGGCTTTAAAGGCACCGCTGGCATCATCGTCGTAACCCAGCCGCAGCTGCGTCGAACGGCGCAGCGTTTCCATCCGCTCGAGCGAACTCAAGAGGGTCTGCTTGGTTTCGGCCAGCGAGGCCAGTACTTCGCCGTCGATCGCACCCTGCATCAATTGAGCCTGCTCTTGGGTAAGCAGCTCGACGAGTTCGTCAAGGCGCTGATGCTGATCCAACAGCAACCGGGAAAGGCTCATAACAGGTTACTCCCCTAGCTGGGCAATCAAGCTGTCTGCGATACGGTCGGCGCGAACTTCGAGGCTGCCGTCACGAATGGCCTCGCGAAGCTCTTCCACTTTGGCCATATCGATATCCTGCGAATCGTCCATATGCATCTGACTAAGACGCGTGGATTCGCGAGTGGTACTGCCTTCGGGCGATGACTGAGCGCCGCCGACCTTTTGAGTGTCATCACGCTGCTGTGGCTGATTGGTGCGTAACAGCGGATTCAAATTATCAATTTTCACGTTGTGGGCCTCATCGTCAACGTTAAAGCGTTCTAAACGCGATGGCTCTGTGCCGTTATACAGAGTATCGGCACCGATACAGAGGACTTTAGACGTTAACTTAAAAATCTACCGTCAAAACACCCTGGCTGGAAACGCGGGCGGTCACCAGCTCGCGAGTGTCAAAACGTACGCGAATCCGTGCGCCCAAGGCACCGCTTTCGAGTGCTTCACCTTCCCGGGCCACACGAAAGCCCGAACCTTGTGCTATGACCGTCACGCGCTGCCCGCGTTCCACCAGATCCGGCGCCTGGAGCGAATGCGCCTGAAATACATCGCCGCTGCGAATGGGGCGCTGGGCAACCAACCCTATAATAGCATCTTCATCGGTCAAGGCATTGTTTGCAAGCTCGCCCAGGTTGCCCTGGCGCTGTGTCACCATCGACGCCGTGACGAGAGTGCCCCGCGCGATGTCCTGGGCGGCGACCAGGTAGCTTCCCATCACATCCACCTGGGCCTGGATGTAGCGCACCTGGCGGCGGCCCTCGCCGCAGCGCACCCCCACCGACACGCGCCCTAAAGGCGTTTGGTTGGCGTTAGGAAAAAAAGGTTCCGGCGCAATGCAGGCAGGCAAATGGGCCGATGGCGGCGAGACATCGATCACTACCTCCTCGCCCAGAGACTGGGTTTGCTGGTAAAGGAAGTTTTGTACGGTCTCGATGAGCGGCTGATCATCGGCGTAGGCCGGCAGGGTGGTCATCAGCCCTAGTGTGATCACCGCCAATAGTTTGATTACCAGTGATAGGTCGCGTAGCGCCTGAAAAGGCGAATGGGGCATGGGAGTCATCGCTTGATAGAAAGGAGGCCAAGCCAGCGAGCGCTAGCTGATAGGCAGAAGTTTAATGCAAACGTCGGCCCTACATCATGCGAAATACTGGGGTAAAAGGCATTTGTTCCATGCTTTAGTTTGAGTGCGCTTCCCTATTATGCACCCTCAGAAACGACCGAATTACCTTTGCCTCTCAGCAAACGAGGGACGGCATGATCGACCAACTCGAATCCGCATTCAATTTTCACCAGCGCGCCCTGAGCCTTCGCCAGTCGCGTCACGAAGTGCTGGCGGGCAACATCGCCAATGCCGATACGCCGAACTACAAGGCGCGCGATATCGACTTCGCCAGCGAGCTGAACAAGGCAGTAAAAGCCGGGCAGAGCGTTCAGCAAAACGGTGGCGTGGCGCTGGCCCGCACCTCGGAGCGTCATATCGAAGCCCAGGGCGCTACCTGGCGCGGGGCGGCCAGCACCGATCTGCTTTACCGGGTGCCCGACCAGCCAAGCCTGGACGGCAACACCGTGGATATGGACCGGGAGCGGTCGCAGTTTACCGATAACGCCCTTCGCTATCAGGCGGGCCTTACGATCATGAATCGCCGCATTCAAGGGCTGAAAAACGCGATGCAGCCGGAATAACCGATTCTCAGGAGAAGCGAATAAGCCATGTCGATGTTTTCAGCTTTTGATATTGCAGGCTCTGCCTTGAGCGCCCAGGCGCAGCGCATGAACGTAACCGCCAGCAATATGGCCAACGCCGATAGTATCGCCGGCCCCGACGGCGAGACCTACCGGGCGAAACAAGTGATGTTCGAAACCCAGGCGCAGAACAACCGCTATGGTGTAGGCGGCGTTCGGGTGACCGAGGTCGTGGAGGACGATTCGCCGCTGCGTCTTCAGTACATGCCCAGTCACCCGGCCGCCGATGAAGAAGGCTACGTTGCCAAACCCAACGTCGAGCCGGTGCACGAAATGGTCAACATGATTTCCGCCTCGCGCTCGTATCAGGCCAACGTGGAAGTCTTCAATACCACCAAACAGATGATGGTTCAGACACTCTCGCTCGGTGAGGGCTAAACATGAATATCGATTCAAGCGTGATTAACAGCATCAACGGCGGTGGCCGGGCGGCCAACCTGTCCGCCAGCCAGTCCCAGGAAATGCGCGACAGCTTCATGACGCTGCTGGTCACCCAGCTGCAAAACCAGGACCCGCTCAATCCGATGGAAAACGCGGAGATGACCTCGCAGCTGGCCCAAATCAACACCGTCAGCGGTATCGAAGAGCTGAACTCAACGCTCAAGGGCATTACCGCCCAGATGGATGCCAACCAGGCGCTACAAGCAAGTGGCCTGATTGGTAAGGGTGTCATGGTGCCTGGGCGGCAGGTTTTGTTAGAGCAAGCTAGCGACGGCAGCACCCATGCAACGCCCTTTGGTATCGAGCTGGACCGCCCGGCGTCGAATGTAAAAGCGACGATCGTTGGCGAAGGTGGCCAGGTGATCCGCCAATATGATCTGGGTGCGCTCAAGGCCGGTGTTCAATCATTTGATTGGAATGGTCTGAATGATCAAGGGGTCGCGGCAGCGAGTGGACGTTATACCGTGCAGTTAGAGGCGCTTGACTCACAAGGTGAGCCAATCGACTCCAGCACACTTAATTATGCGCTCGTCAATCGTGTTACACCGAACTCTGATAGTGGTGACGTTCGACTGGACCTTGGCGCCGTTTATGGCCAAGTAACGCTTGGGCAAGTTAAACAGATTCTTTAATCAAATTATTTTGAGGATTGACCATGTCATTCACGACAGCTGTCTCGGGTATCAACGCCCAATCAGAAAGGCTGAATTCTGCTGGTAACAACATCGCCAACTCACAAACCGTGGGCTACAAAAGCTCGAGCGTGCGTTTTGCCGATGTGTTCGCTAACTCTCAGGGAATAGGTGTCAGGGTATCTGATACACGCCAGAACTTTTCACAAGGCAGTATCGAAAGCACGAACCGTAATCTTGACTTGGCTATTTCCGGAAACGGCTTCTACCGCCTGCAACAGTCATCCGGTGAAGTGGGTTTTTCAAGAAATGGTGAGTTTAGCCTGGCGGCTAATGGCGATATCGTTAATGCCCAGGGCGCCCGACTGATGGGGTATGGTTTGGACCCCTCGGTGACAGAGGATACGGCCGAGCAATCAGCGTTTCCTTTTTCTGATGTCTTAGTGGGAAGTGATCCGATTCCATTAAACGTAACTCAAAATCGCATACCAGCGAGGGCTAGCACAGAAGCCAACATCCTTCTTAACTTAGATGCCACTAGTATCCAAGGTCAGGGTTTAAGCACTGTTGAACTAGATAATGGAACTGACTTGCCGTACCACTTTTCAAATAGTTTCACGGCTTATGATTCGTTAGGTAATGCGATAAATGTGTCGACTTATTTTGAGAGAAATGCCGGAAATCAGTGGACTGTTACAGCGGTTACCGATGGTGTGCAAAGAGATACCTTCACACTTAACTTTACTCCTAGCGGACGATTAGTAACAGATGCTAATGGTAACGTAACCGGAGTAAATGGAGGTGATAGCGCTACAATTACTTTCCCTGGCGGTACTGAGGCGAATGAGGTTTCATTTGATTTAAGTTTTGATGGAAGCACTCAGTTTGCAAGTGCCTCATCGAGGAGCCAGTTTAATCAGAATGGTTATACAGATGGCGCTTTAGTGGGTATCGAAGTGCTTGCGGATGGCACCGTAATGCGTAACTTTTCTAATGAGCAATCTCGTCCCGCAGGCCAGATCGCTTTAGATACTTTCACCAACGAAGAGGGGCTGAGACCTTTAGGTAACAACTTGTGGGCGGCTACGAATAGTTCGGGTGTCGCTAACACGGGAGCTCCGGGTTCTGGTCAGTATGGCCAAATTCAGGCAGGCGCTGTTGAAGCCTCTAACGTGGAACTCGCCCGTGAGCTGGTCGATATGATCGTCGCTCAACGCGCCTACCAGGCGAACTCCAATACCATCAGCACTCAGGATGAACTCCTGCAGACCATTATTAACCTTTAATAGCCGGTCACCTGTGTAAGGAGCAAGCACGTGGATAGAATGCTGTATACCGCCATGAGCGGAGCCAAGAACGCCATGGATCAGCAGTCGGTGGTGAGCCAGAACCTCTCCAACGTCTCCACGGCGGGGTTTCGTGCACAGTTGCAGGCGGCGCGCTCGGTGCCCGTCGAGGGCGCGGGTGCGCTGCACACGCGCGTCTCGGCAGTGACCACGACGCCGGGAACCGACTTTTCGCAAGGGCCGATCGAGCGTACCGGACGCGGTCTGGATGTCGCCATGCAGGACAACGCCTGGATGGCGGTACTGGCCGACGACGGCAGCGAAACCTATACCCGCCGCGGCGATTTGCAAATCGATAGCGACGGCGTGTTGCTTAGCGTCGGTCGTCCGGTGATGGGCGATGGCGGGCCGATTGCGCTTCCGCAAGGTGCGCAAATTTCGATCGGCGCCGACGGCACCATTAGCGCTATCCCCCAGGGCGAAGGGCCCGAAGCGCTCGTGGATGTCGGTCGTATCAAGCTGGTAACGCCGGATGAGCTCGCGCTTACCCGCGGCGAAGATGGCTTGTTTCGCGCGCCGCTCAATGAAGAAGGCGAGCCCGGTGTGCTGGCAGCCAACGAAGATGCGCGTTTGGTCAGCGGAGCGCTCGAAGGCAGCAACGTCAGTGCAGTCGACGCCATGGTGTCGATGATCGACGTTGCGCGCCGCTATGACATGCAGATGCGCATGCTCAGCAATGCCGACGAGAACGCCCAGCGCGCCAACAGCATGCTATCACTTCAAGGCTGATCCCAGCCGCCTGGTTTAGAGGGAAGACACCATGATTAAGTCGTTGTGGACGGCAAAAACGGGGCTCGAGTCGCAGCAGACCAAGCTCGACGTGATCTCCAACAACCTGGCCAACGTGAGCACCAACGGTTTCAAACGCTCGCGCCCGGTCTTTGAAGATCTTCTGTATCAAAACATGCGCCAGCCAGGCGCCCAGAACAACATTCAGGACCGTCTGCCTTCGGGCATGCAAGTGGGTACCGGTGTCCGTGCCGTGGCCACCGAGCGTCTGCATACTCAAGGCGGCCTGGAGCAAACCGGCAACTCCCGGGATCTTGCCATCAACGGCGATGGCTTTTTCCAGGTGCAGTTACCGGACGGCACAATTGGTTATACGCGTGACGGCGGCTTTCAGCTTAATGAGAACGGCCAGATGGTAACCGCAAACGGTTACCCTCTAGAGCCTGGTATTTTCATTGATGCGAACGCGCTTTCGGTATCGATCGGTGAAGATGGCGCGGTTAGCATTCGCCAACCAGGCCTTCCACAAGACACTCCTGCAGGGCAGATCAATATCGCGACCTTTATCAATCCTGCGGGTTTGGAAAGCATTGGCGGTAACCTCTATCTCGAAACCGGTGCATCGGGTGCTCCCCAGGATCTCACCCCCGGCAACAACGGTGCCGGGCGTCTGTTCCAGGGCTACGTGGAGACCTCCAACGTCAACGTGGTGGAAGAGATGGTCAACATGATCCAGACCCAGCGCGCCTATGAAATCAACAGCCGAGCGGTGTCTACCAGCGATGAGATGCTGGCCCGCCTGAGCCAGCTCTAATCCTGTATCAAGGAGCGCTTGATAGAGGCTTCCGAGGTCGTAAGATGCTTAAAAACACCGCTTTTCGCCGTTTAGCGCAGTTGGCTCTCATGCTATTGATTGTAACCGCCGCTGGGTGTGCACAGATTCCTCGTGCTTCGGTCGTCGGCGAGCAGGAACAGATCGATATTGTGGACCGGCCGCCGGCGGTGGCCAACGGTTCGATCTACCAGTCGCGCCGTGGCTATCAGCCGCTGTTCGAGGACCGCCGCCCTCGGGCGATCGGCGATATCCTGACCATCGTGCTCAACGAGCAGGTCAGCGCGAGTCAGACCTCGCAGTCGAGCGCTAACCGCAGCGGCTCGGCTTCGCTCGATTTGGCTCAGATTCCCGATATCATCGACTTTCTGGAAGATTACGGTTTCGATGTCGCCAGTGACAATATTTTCTCTGGCAGCGGCGCTACCCAAGCGAACAACACCATGACCGGCACGATCACCGTCTCGGTACTGGAAGTGCTCAATAACGGCAATTTGCGGGTGCGCGGTGAAAAGCAGATCGCGATCAATCAGGGGACCGAGTTCATCCGCTTCTCCGGGGTCGTCAACCCGCAAACGGTGACCGCGGCCAACACGGTGCCTTCCAACCAGGTGGCCGATGCGCGCATCGAGTACGTGGGCGATGGCTATATCAACGAGGCGCAGCACATGGGTTGGTTGCAGCGCTTCTTCCTTAACGTCTCGCCGTTCTAGGCGCTCGAGAAGAGAGTTGTGATGACTTCAAGGTTACACGTCAAGCGCTGGATTCAGGCGATGGCTCTGATAGCGCTATGTCTGGTCGCAAGCAACGCCTTTGCCGAACGCGTACGCGAGCTTGCCAATTTCGCCGGTGTGCGAGACAACCAGCTCGTCGGCTATGGCCTGGTCGTGGGTCTCGATAACACCGGTGACCAGACCACCCAGGCGCCGTTTACCAGCCAGAGTTTGACCAATATGCTCTCGCAGCTTGGCGTTAGCGTGCCACCGGGCACCAATTTGCAGCTGCGTAACGTAGCGGCGGTCATGGTCACCGCCGATCTGCCGCCGTTTGCTCGCCCGGGCCAGCGTTTGGACATCGTCGTCTCGTCGATTGCCAACGCCCGTAGCCTGCGCGGCGGCACGCTGTTGATGACGCCCCTGAAAGGCGCCGACGGCGATACCTACGCGATTGCCCAGGGCAATATGCTGGTCGGCGGGGCGGGCGCTCAGGCGGGCGGCAGCAGCGTGCAGATCAACCAGCAGGCGGCCGGGCGCATTCCCAATGGTGCCCTGGTCGAGCGCGAAGTAGCGCTCAATCTGGGCGGCAATGGCGGGCTTTTGGAGCTCCAGCTCAATGATTCCGACTTTGGCACCGTGCAGCGCATGGTGACGGCGATCAACAACGAATTCGGCCAGTCGGTGGCCTACGCGCGTAATGGACGCGTCATTGCTCTGGATGGCCCCATGGACGCCAACCTGCGGGTAAATTTCATGGCCCGGGTGGAAAACGTCGAGCTCACACCCATGGACGCCCCGGCGCGGGTGGTGCTTAACTCGCGTACCGGCTCGCTGGTCATGAACAGCGCCGTCACGCTGCGCCAGGCGGCGGTTGCCCACGGTAATCTCTCCATCATGATCGATTCGCAGTTCGGTGTTAGCCAGCCAGCGCCTTTTGGCCAGGGTGAAACCGTGGTGGTACCCAATGCGGATATCGATATCGAGCAGCAAGAGGCCTATCTGCAGATCGTCGAAGGCGCTCAGCTCAACGACGTGGTCAACGCCCTGAACGCGCTGGGCGCCACGCCCCAGGACTTGATGTCGATTCTGGAGGCGCTAAAAGCCTCCGGGTCGCTGCGCGCCGAGCTCGAGGTGATCTGATGAGTGTCAACAGCATGGCCAACCAGCTCGCCTTCGATATGAACGGCTTTCAGCGCATGCAGCACAACGCCCGGGTCGACCCGGAAGAGGGCGCCTACGGCGCTGCCCAGCAGTTCGAAGCGCTGTTCGTGCAGATGATGATGAAAAGCATGCGCGAAGCGATTCCCTCCTCCGGATTGATGAGCAGCAGTACGACCGACACCTATCAGCAAATGCTCGATCAACAGTGGTCCCAGGTCATTGCCGATAAAGGTATGGGCCTGGCCGACGTACTGTACGAGCAGCTCCAGCGCCAGGGCGCTATCAAGGGCAGTGCTCAAGGCGACGATGAGACTCAGGCGCTGATTGCCGGTATCCCGCGGGGTACGCCGCGCGTGCTGGATGACCCGCTACAGCCCCCAGGCCCGGGCGGCCAAGCGAGCGGGCGCTTCTTGAGCGAACTCGAAGCGATCCGCCAGGGCCAGGTTGCACCGCAAGCGAGCGCCGAGTCGCTTGGTAACGCGCCCGCCGCCGCGGCCAACGCGCCCATGACGGCACCGGTGATCAACCCCAACGCGCCGGATCACGTGAAGCGGTTCATGGCCACGCTTTCCGAGCCTGCCCAGGCCGCCAGCCGGGCGAGTGGCGTGCCCGCCGAGCTGATTCTGGCTCAGGCCGCGCTTGAGACCGGCTGGGGCCGACACGAAATCGCGACCCACGAAGGGCGCAACAGCCATAACCTGTTCGGCATCAAGGCAGGTAGCCACTGGAAAGGCAATACCACCGATATCACGACCCACGAATATCTCAACGGTCAGCGCACCCAGATGGTGGACACGTTTAGAGTCTATGACTCCTTCGAGCACGCCTTTACCGACTATGCCAACTTGATCGGTAAAAACCCGCGTTACGTTGGTGTCGTCGAGGCGCAAAATGCCGAGCAGGCCGCCCGTGAGCTACAGCGTGGCGGCTACGCCACCGACCCGCGCTACGCCGACAAACTCGTTGCCATCATGAACACCATGGGACCGCTGCCCACCGGGCCGGCGTTTTTGGCCGACGCACGTTAACGTCATTCAAGTTGTGCACCGCGCTGCCGATAAATGAGTATCAGCTTGAGGATTTGAACCATGAGCATGTTTTCAACGGGCTTAAGTGGCCTGAATACAGCGCAGAGAGCGCTCGGCGCGACCAGTAACAATATCAGCAACCTGTTCACGCCCGGCTATAATCGCGAGTTGCCCAAGCTCAGTGAAGGCAACGTGGGCGGCGGCGTGCGCGTGGACGCCATCGAGCGCCAGTTCAACACGTACGTGGCTAACCAGCTCAATAACGCCAAGACCCAGTCCAGCGCGCTTGAGACCTATGCGGGGCAAATATCGCAGATCGACAACCTGCTGGCCGACCGCGAAGCGGGCCTTTCGCCGCTGATACAGGATTTTTTCTCTTCCCTTGAAGATCTGGCCAGTGCGCCGTCAGACCCCGCTTCTCGTCAAGGCGTGATGGGGACGGCGGATACGTTGAGCGCCCAGTTCCGCTCCTTCGATGGCTATTTGCAGGATATGCAGGACAACATCAATAGCCAAATAAAGGATGAAGTTACCCAGATCAACAACACCGTCGAGCAAATTGCCAGTTTCAATAGGGAGATTTCCCTGGCGCGGGCACGCTCCGGTGAGGCTCCCAATAGTTTGCTCAACCAGCGTGACCAACTAATATCCGAGCTCAATGAGCGTATGGATCTGCGCCTGGATGTTCAAGACGGTAAAACCTATAACGTTAGCCTGCCCAATGGACAGCCGCTGGTGACCGGCACATCGAGCTTTAGGCTCGAAGCCGTTCAGGCCGACAATGATCCAGAACGTACGGTAGTGGGCTACCGTGACGGCGCGGGTAGCACCATTCAACTAAGTGAATCCTCCATCAAGGGGGGCTCGCTTGGTGGGCTGATGAGTTTCCGCGCCGAAACCCTGGACAAAACCCAAAATCAGATTGGTCAGCTGGCCGTATCGCTCTCGGTAGCATTCAATGAGCAGCACAAGGAGGGCGTAGATCTAAAGGGTGAACAGGGAGGCGACTTCTTCTCCCTACGCGAACCACAGGCCTATGCGAACCTGAAAAACAAGGGTGATGCTGAGGTGTCGTCGATAACGTTCGACGTTAGCAATATCGATCAGCTTAGGGCAACGGACTATACCGTGCGTTTCGACGATGGTCAGCCAAGTGTGACGCGTAAGGGTAGCGGTGTGAGGCTCGAAAACTCTCAAGCTGAAGTTGTCGGTGCCGGTGAGTTTACCTGGGATCCAGGTGAAAGCGGGGGCGTGCTTACGTTTGGTGGTGTGAAGCTCACCTTCGATTCCATCCCTAATGATGGTGATCGCTTCGAAATCCAGCCCGTACGCCGGGCGGGGGCGGGCATGGAGACAGCGTTTGATGACCCGAGTAAAATTGCGGCGGGCACCGAAGGCTCCGCTGGCGATAACCGCAATGCGCTGGCGCTGCAGGATCTGCAAAGTGACAGGAGTGTTGTAGGCGGTAGCGCCTCGCTCAGTGGCGCCTACGGTGCGATGGTATCTGATGTGGGTAATCGCACCAACATTACCCAGGTGAACCTGGATGCCCGCCAGGGGCTGACCGACCAGCTGCGCGCGGTGCAGCAGTCCGAATCCGGCGTCAACCTGAATGAAGAGGCGGCCAACTTGATTCGCTACCAGCAGTTCTACGCGGCTAACGCACGAGTGATCGATACCGCTGGCACCCTGTTGGATACCATTCTGAATCTGCGGAGCTAGGGGAGATACCTACTATGCGTATAAGCACCGTTACCATGTACGAACAAAGCTCGGCATCCATCAACCGCCAGCAAAGCGATTTTTTGAAGGTGAGCCAGCAGCTTGCCAGCGGTCGCCGGGTGGTCAACCCCTCCGACGACCCGCAGGCCGCCTCACGTTCGGTCGGCGTTGCCCAGTCCATGGCGATGACCGAGCAGTTCGCTGACTCGCGTGTATCGGCGCGCAACTCGCTGTCGCAAACCGAGAGTATCCTCAATAGCGTCAGCGATGCGATCACCAGCGCCAAAACGCTGGTGATCCAGGCCTCCAACGATACGCTGAGTGCTGCTGACCGCGAGTCCATTGCCAGTGAGCTGCGTGGCGTCTACGAAACCTTGATCGGTCAAGCCAACGCGACAGATGGCAACGGTCGCCATCTCTTTGGTGGCTACGCGGACGATAAGCCCCCCTTCGAGAAAAATGAAAATGGCGGCGTATCCTACGTCGGCGGTACTGAAAACCGTGAACAGCGCATCGATTCCTCGCGGCGTATGCCGGTCACCATGACCGGCGACGAGCTTTTTAAGCAAGTGTCTAACGGGGCAAAGGAGACGGGAGCACAACCTGATCTTTTTCGTACGATTGAGGACGTATTGAGCGTACTCGAGAGCCCGACATCCGGTGAGGAGTTGCATAATACGCTCAACACCTCGATGAATGAGCTCGACAATGCGCTGGATAATGTATTAACGAAGCGCGCCTCGGCCGGCGCTCGGCTAAACGAGCTGGACGTGGTCGATTCGGTTGCCAGTAACCGCATGTTGAACTACACGCAAGCGATGTCTGATTTGGTTGATCTGGATATGGTCGAGGCGATTTCCGAGTACAGCCTGCGCCAAGTCGGTATGCAGGCCGCCCAGCGTACCTTCGTGGATATGAGCAGCATGTCGCTATTCGACTACCTGTAAGCCGCAAACCGCTTTTTTGATGCAGGTTTTTAGCCGCCCTTTCCCTTGGGGCGGCTTTTTTACAGGCCCGCCATGGTCTCGATCAGCCCCTGCATGAAGTTGATGCCTTGGCTAAATAGCGGCTGCAAAAAGCGCCCGATATCGGTCATTAGCACCATCAATAGCACCAACCCCACCGTCAGCGAGGTAGGAAAGCCGATATTGAAGACGGTGAGCTGAGGGGCCGAGCGGTTGAGGATGCCCAGCGACAAGCTGATGATGAGCAGAGACGCCACCAATGGCAGCGCCAGCAGCATACCCGAGGCGAAAATCGTCCCGGCGTAGCGGGCCAGCAGCTCAAAAGCGTTGGGGTTTAGGCCACCCAGCCCGACGGGCAGGGTTTGAAAGCTCATGATCAGGGTTTCCAGCACCATGAGATGGGCGTTCAGCGCTAGAAACATGAGCAGCGTGATCATATAGAGAATGCGCGAAAGCACCATGATGTTGGTGCCGCTGGACGGGTCGAAAAAGCTGGCGAACGCCAGACCCATCTGCAAACCGATGAACTCTCCCGAGGCCTGTACCACGGCAAAGATGATGTGCATCACCAGCCCCATCGCCAGGCCCACCAGAAGCTGTTCGATCATGATCCCAAGGCTTGCCCAGGAAAAGATCGCCACCTCGGGCATGGGCGGAAGCACGGGGGCGATCACGATGGAGACCAGCGCGGCCAGGCCTACCTTGACCTGATTGGGAATACTCGAGTGCCCCCAGAGCGGGGCGATGGCCATAAAGCCGGTAATCCGCACGAAGGGCCAAAAAAAAGCCACAAGCCATGCTTGAAGCTGGGTAAAGGTGATGTCGACCACTCTACATCACCATATTGGGAATATTGGTAAATAGCCGGTGGGTGTAGTCGGTAATCAGGCCAATCAGCCAGGGGCCCGCCAGTACCAGCACGGTAAAGACCGCCAGAATTTTGGGGATGAACGTCAGGGTCATCTCGTTGATCTGGGTGGCGGCCTGAAAAAGGCTGATGATGAGGCCCGTAAACAGCGCCGCCAGCAGTACCGGTGCGCCCATGAACAGGGTAAGACGCATTCCCTGATAGGCCATGCTCATTACGATTTCGGGGGTCATGATCGCTCCTCTCGCTCGGGGGTCACCGAGGCGCTATAGCATGTAAAAGCTTTGCGCCAGTGAGCCAATCAACAGCTGCCAGCCGTCCACCAGCACGAACAGCATCAGTTTGAACGGCAGCGAAATCGTCACCGGCGGTACCATCATCATCCCGAGTGCCATCAGCGTGCTGGCCACGACCAGGTCGATGATCAAAAACGGGATGAAAATCGTAAAGCCGATTTGAAAGGCAGTTTTCAGTTCGCTGGTGACAAAGGCAGGCAGCAGCACCCGTATGGGCAGATCCTCGGGACCCTGCATGGGGCCGACATCGGCCAAACGCGCGAACAGCGCCAGGTCCGGTTCCCGGGTCTGCGCCAACATGAATTCGCGAAAGGGCACCTGAGCGCGCACCAAAAACTCTTCGAAATTGATCGTCTCGTTGCTGAGCGGCTGCCAGGCCGTATCGTACACCTCGGAGATCACCGGCGACATGATGAAAAAGGTCAAAAATAGCGCGATACCCAATAGTACCTGGTTGGGCGGCGTAGACTGAGTGCCCATCGCCGTTCGCAACAGACTCAAAACGATAATGATGCGCGTAAAGCTGGTCATCATTAACAGCATGGCGGGTAAAAACGCCAGCGAGCTCAAGAGTAGCAGCGTTTGTAACGAAAGTGACCACTGCTGGCCGCCATTCTCCAGCGGCTGTGAGATCAGCCCGGGCGGGAGCTGCTGGGCCTCGGCGGGCGAGACCAGGCTGGGGAGCAGCAAAATCAACAGCAAAAACGGCAGCGCACCGAACAGTGCATAAGCGAGCCGCTCGTGAAGAGGGTACCGATAACGGGGCATGACGTCTCTCATGGCGATGGAGGGGGGCTTGACTCGGAGGAGGCGGGATCAGAACGGCGGCCCGAAATCGCCTTCGCCAGACGCTGGGAGAACCCGGCGGACACCTCCGTTTCGGGCACCTGGCGGTCGGTGGGGGCAGGGCGCTCGTGCAACTTGGTGATTTGCCCACCCCCAACGCCCACGACCAGCCAGGTATCCTCCACCTCGACCACCACGATGCGCTCGCGGCTGCCCACCGCTGTCGTGCCGACCACGCGCAGCCGCGCACCGCTATCGAAACGCTTTTGCTGTATACGCTTCAAAAGTGCCGTACACAGCAAAATGATAACGACCACCAGCGCCAACGCTGCGGCGGTTTTACCCAGCGCTGCCATACCGACCAGCGCATCCGAGCCCAGCGCATCGACCGAGCCTGGCTGGCTTGTAGACGTCGCGACGCTCATCGGTTGAGTTTGTGAATACGCTCGGAGGGGGTAATGATTTCGGTGATGCGGATACCGTACTTGTCCTCCACCACCACGACCTCCCCCTGGGCGATTAGATAGCCATTGATCAGAATATCCATCGGCTCGCCGGCCAACCCCTCGAGCTCGATGACCGAGCCCTGGGCAAGCTCCAAAAGCTGCTTGATGGTCAGTTTGGTCCGGCCGAGCTCGACGGTGAGCTTAACCGGAATATCCATGATCATTTCCAGGTCCCGGGAGACACTGGAAGCGCCTTCGCCGCTTAGCGGGCGGAAAATGTCTTCGCTTGCCGCCCTGGCGGCGGGCTGCGGCTCGGCTTCCGGGGCTTGTTCAGCGCTTTCTTGCTCGGCGGATTCCTGTTCGGCCATGGCGGCCGCCCAGGGGTCTTCTTCGCCGGCGGCGTCCGACTCGGGGACTTGCTCAGACATGGCGTTCGCCCAATCATCGTCGGAAACAGGTTGATCGGGTTTGTTAGGATCAGTCATGCGTTTGTTCCTTGGATTGGCGTCGCGGGCTTTTAATGAAGTCCAGGGACGCGGCGTTATTCATGGCACCGTGGTCGATCACGCTGAGCACGCGCAGGGCGTGGTGCTGCTGCTGGCTTCCGTACTCGCACTCCATGACAGGCACGCCATCGACGCTGGCAGTAATGGTGCTGGGAATGTCCATGGGCAGTACATCGCCTTTTTTCAGCCCCATTACCTGGGAGATTCGGCTTGGGATCCGGGCAAACTCGGCAATCAGTTCGACTTCTGTCTGACGAAGTTCGCTGGCCATGCGCCGCGACCAGGTGCCGTCGTGGTCGTGGTTGCTGTCGTTGATCGGGTTGGCAAGAAGATCCCGCAGCGGTTCGATCATGGCGTAGGGCATACAGATCTGAAAACTGCTGGAGAGGTTGCCTACTTCGATATTGAACTTGGTATTCACCACGATCTCGTTAGGCGAGTTGGTGATGTTGGCGAATTTGGCCTGTACCTCGGAGCGTAAGAAGTTGACCTCCAGCGGATGGACGACCTTCCAGGCCTCCTGGTAGGCGTCGATGGCCAAATTGAGCAGGCGCTGAATGATGCGCTGCTCGGTATTGGTGAATTCGCGGCCGTCGGATTTGGTCACGAAGCGACCGTCACCGCCAAACAGGTTATCCACCACCATGAACACCAGGTTAGGCGGAAAGACGACCAGCGCCGAGCCGCGTAGCGGTTTCATGGAGACGATGTTGAGGTTGGTGGGCACCGGTACGTTGCGCGAAAAATCACTAAAACTTTGATAGCGAACCGATTCCACCGTGATATCGGCGCTTCTACGAATCAGATTGAACAGCCCGTTCCTAAAGTAGCGGGCAAAACGTTCGTTGATGAAATCCAGCGCGTGCAGACGCTCCCGGATGACCCGGTGCTGGGTCGCCGGATCGTAAGGACGAATGCGCTGATCATCTTTTGAAGGAGAGGAGGAGGTGCTTGCTGGCTCCTCATCTCCACTGACGCCTTTCAACAAGGCGTCGATTTCTTCCTGGGACAGTAGATCGTCCTGTGACATGAACGGCTCCCGCGCCCGAGGTTATTGCACGATAAAATCGGTAAACAGCACTTCCTGCAGATCAAGCGGCGGCTGGTTTTCCGTTAGTGGAACGGTGAGCCGGCTGATAATCGCTTGGGCAAGCGCCTCCTTACCTTCGATAGACGTTAATTCACTGGCCTGCTTGCCGGACAACAAAATCAGCAAGCGGCTGCGTACCTGGGGCATGTGCTCTTCGATGATCGCCTTGCTCTGCTCACCGCCGACGCGCAGCGTAATGCCGGTATACAGAAGGCGTGAACCGTAGTTGTCGTCCGCCAGGTTCACCGTAAAGGGCTCGATGCGTGTGAAAACCGGCGGTTCGGGTTCGGCGACCACTTCGGTCTGGCCCGCCTCATCGTCGCTTGAGCCGCCCAGCACCATGTAAACAGCGGCCGCGGCACCGAGCGCCGACAGGACGACCAGCACGATCATTATATAAAGCAGTTTCTTGGATCCACCGCTTGCTTCTGCCATTGACTGTTCCCATGATCCTTGCGTATGACGAATGCCATGCATTATGCCTAATGAGCCAGCCGCTTAGTAAATGAACAGACTCTCCAGGAGAGCCTATCTTTTGGCTTAGCTTTTTAAGGCGTTGAGATTGTGACTGCCCCGCCGGGGCCACCATCACGCGTAGAGGTCGACCCGCCCATCCAGCGTCAGCCGCACCGGTGTGGCCAGGCCGGCGTCGATGCCCTCCAGCCCACCCTCGGCGGCGTCGTCGCCGCCTCGAGCCGAAGCGCCATTCGCCTGGGCGAAGGCTTGCTCGTTAGGTTGACCGTGTTCACCGACCGAGGTCTCGCCCAGTGAGATTCCCTGGGCGGCCAGCGCTTCGCGCAGTTGAGGGATCGCCTGCTCGACGACCTGACGAACCTGGGCGTGCGCCGAGAAAAACTGTGCCTGGGTGCCGTGTTCGCTCACTTTCAGCGAGATCGAAAGCGGCCCCAATTCTGCCGGGTGTAGCTCGAGCTTGACGTGCTGCTCGCCGCCGCGCTGGGTTAGCTGAATCAGCTGTTGGCCCAGCTTTTCAGGAAACGCGGCACTTGTGACCGGTGCGTTGATGGCCGCGCTGGCACTGCCAGGTGTTGCGACCGGTGCGCCGCCAGGGGCCGCTCCCAGGCCTGCCTGCTCGGCGCCCGTCGAAGGGGCCGGCGCCGAAGCGGTTTGTAACAGGCTCGCCGTGGCTGCCGGCATCGCATCGCTGCGGGCTACCAATGGTGCCGGGGTAAGACCGGCATCAGGGGCGTCGGTCAGGGTCGTTGCGGCTGTGTAAAGCGAAGCCGGCCCCTGAGCGCTCCAGGTCGGCCGTGCTTCACCCGAGGCTGAGGTTGCCCATCTGGCGGTCGGATTGGCCTCGGCGCGCAAAGCGTTAACGGCGTTCAGCACCTGGCTTGCCGCCTCACTCAGTGCAAAGGTCGCCGGTGTTGCGCTATTGAGCTGCGCCGTTTCGGGCATGCCGGGCTCGGCGGCCTTCGCCGGTGTTTCGGCAAACGCCGCCATCAGCGCCAGGCGCGCCTGCACTTCATCCAGCGGGCCGTCGGCCCACTCCTGCTCTTCCACGCCGTCAGCCGGCCCGGACAAGGGCGTTGTCCCGGCCGTATTGAGGGTAAGCGGTGCCATCATCGGGTTTTCGTCAGCGGACGCGGAAGCGTTAAGTCTGGCGAACATGTTTTCCAGGGTCTCGAGACGCTGACCGCTGGGTACATCGGCCGCCAATGCTTGGCCGGTGGCGTTAAAAAGCGCGCTCAAGGAGGCGTCATCGAGCGTGCCGACGTCGATACCCAGTGCCGTCAGGGCTTCGCGAAAGGTGTCGAGCGCCGCCGGGTCCTGCGGCTGAGACTGGCCGGCTGAAGGCGTGGCTGCGAGCGTATCAAGCGCCTGACGTAGCGCCGTTTCATCGAGGGCCTCTGCGTCCATGCCCGGCGCGCTCAGCGCATCACGAAAGGCGTCGAGTGCCACTGTATCCTGGGGTTGAGACTGGGACTGAGCCTGGCCGGCTAAAGGCGCGGCTGCGCGCATGTCCAGCGCCTGGCGTAGCGCGGTTTCATCGAGTGCTTCCCCGTCCACGCCTAGCGCGCTCATCGCATCGCGAAAGTCCGCGAGCATGCCCTGTGGCAACGTTTTCGGCTGACCGGCCAGCGTGCTGATAGTGGTTTCATCCAGCGTATCGGGCTCGACGCCCAACGCTGCCAGCGCAGCGCGAAAGTGCTCCTGGGCTGGCGCTTGCGACGCTTGAAGCGGGTCGCTGGTTAGAGACGTACCCGCGCGGGTATCGAATGCCTGGCGCAGCGCCGTTTGAAAGCCTTCCGAGGCGCCGGGCGAGGGCGTCGCGCCGGACAAAGTAGTGAGCGCACCGCGCAGACCCTGGCTCGAGAGGCTCGAGCTAGAGAGGTCCTGGCTGGTGTATGGCAGTAGCGACATAGTCATAATGTTGAAATCCTCGCGCGCATTACTGCGAACTGTCCGGTGAACGGCGGGCGGTCTGGGACGTTACGAACTCGTCGTTGGCTTTCTGGTCGGCCCGCTCCTGGCGGCGGTGCTCTTCGAGAAGCCGCCGCGATGCCAGGGTGTCGTAGGAGGAGAGTTTACGCTGCTCCTGCTGCCAGTGCTGCTGACTTTGTTGAACGCGCTTTTGCTGGGCGGTCAGCGCTTGACGAGCGCGGCTGAGCGCGGCGTCGAGCGAGGCCAAAAACTGCTGATAGTTGAACATGGTCGCCGGGTCGATACCGTCGCGCATCGCCGTTTGCAGGCGCTCGGCGTACTCGGCGCGGTAGCGGCTGAGCGACTCGAGCTGCGCCTGGGTTTGGTGCTGGCTCTGGCGCTCTTCGGCCAACAGCTTACCCGCCTGGTCGCGCGCGTCCCGGGCCAGATTGGTTAAAATGTCGAGCTGTGAATGCTGCATATTAGCCTCCCACCACCTGCACTAGTGCCTGTCTTGACTCTTCAAGTGTGGCGCGCTCTTCGATACTTTGCTGCAAAAAGCGCTCGAGCTCTGGAAACAGGTTGACCGCCTCGTCCAGCCGAGGGTCGTGCCCGGGGCTGTACGCCCCCACGCTGATCAAATCGCGATTGCGCTGATAGCGTGAAAAAATCTGTTTAAAGGTCCGCGCCCGTTTGATCTGCTCGTCCGTCGCAACGGCGTTCATGGCCCGGCTGATCGACGCCTCGATATCGATGGCCGGGTAGTGCCCCGCCTCGGCCAGGCTGCGCGACAGCACGATATGGCCATCCAAAATCGCCCGGGCCGAGTCGGCGATGGGATCCTGCTGGTCATCGCCTTCGGTCAAAACGGTGTAGAACGCCGTGATCGAACCGCCGCCGCGTTCGGCGTTACCCGCGCGCTCGACCAGCCCCGGCAGTTTGGCGAACACCGAGGGTGGATAGCCCTTGGTCGCCGGCGGCTCGCCAATGGCCAGCGCGATCTCTCGCTGGGCCATGGCGTAACGGGTCAACGAGTCCATAATCAGCAACACGTTGCGCCCGCTGTCGCGAAAGCCTTCGGCAAGGCGTGTGGCGTAGGAGGCGCCCTGTAGGCGTTGAAGCGGCGAGGTGTCCGCCGGGGCGGCTACGACCACTGCGCGGCGGCGCCCCTCCGGGCCTAAAATATTGTCGATAAAATCCTGTACTTCGCGGCCACGCTCGCCGATCAGCCCGACCACGATAACATCGGCCTGGGTGTAGCGCGCCATCATGCCCAGCAGTACCGATTTACCCACGCCGGAGCCTGCGAAAAGGCCCATGCGCTGGCCCTTGCCAACGCTTAACAGCGCGTTGATGGCGCGAATGCCGACATCGATCGGGGTGTCGATCGGCGCGCGCGACAGCGGATTGAGCGGCGCGGTATGCAGCGTCGCCCGGGCGACCTCGTCGATGCCTTCGCGGTCATCCAGGGGGTTGCCGTTACCGTCGAGCACCCGGCCTAAAAGCTCATCGCCAATGGGAAAGCGCCGCGCGCTATGGCCGCTGCCATCGACCAGGGGTGAGACGCGGGCACCGGGCATGAGGCCGGAAATCTGCTCGAGCGGCATCAAAAAGAGCTTTTCGCCGGAAAACCCTACCACTTCGGCTTCCGCATGCGCCTCGCTGTCGTTGACCCGCCCGTCCATGCTGGGCAGTTCGATGCGGCACGCGCTGCCTACTGCCACGCGCAGACCCACGACCTCGATCACCATGCCGGTCGCGCGCACTACCCGGCCGCTACGCCGGTAGTGGGGCAACTGGCTTACCCGGCGCGAGGTCCGCGTGAGCGCCTTGCGCCAGTGCTGCGTGTGAGTATGGTGGGCGGCGCTGTTCATGCGTTGCCCCCGGCGGTATCCGCGGATTTATTGCGCCTGCGCATCTGGGAGGTGATGGCCTGCCAGCGACTCTCGAAGGTTGCATCGAGCTCCCCCTGGGCACTGGTCACCCGGCATCCGCCGCGGGCAAGCTGGTCGTCGGGCTGCAGCGCCCAGCCGGCGGCGCTTAGCTCGACGCCTAGCCGCTCTTCTACAAGCGCGTGGTCGTCCGGGTTGAGCCACAGGCGCTGCTGACCGGTGAGCGGCGGCTCGGTATGTAAAAGCTCGCGCACCAGTTGAAGAACCTGTTCGGGCTGTTCGGCCAGTGCGTCGAGGGCGAGCTGGCGCCCGGTCATCATGGCAAGCTCGACCAAATCGTCGGCGATGGTGTCGTCGATGCGCTCCAGGGCGTCAGCGAACTGTTTGGCCAGGATTTCGAGCGGCTTGATGGCATGATGAATCTGCTCGTCGAGGGTTTTTTGCGCCTCTTCGCGCCCCTCTTTCAGACCTTGCTCCAAACCCTCTTGATGGCCTTGGGCGAGACCGTCCTGATAGCCCTGCTGTTCGGCTTCGCGGCGCACGCGTTCGTAAACGGCTTCACGCTCTTGCTCCTCGCGAAGGCGTGCCTGCTCGGCGGCTTTTTGCGCGGCGGCGACTCGGCGCTGATAAGCGCTTGGCGAGGCGGCATGGTCATCACCGGCCTCGAACGCGTGGCTCTGGAGCTCGTCCATCTGCCAGCGTTGCCACTGGCCGTGGCGGTCGAACTCGCTCGTGCGGCCACTAGACATACTCGTCGTCTCCGCCGGCCAGCACTATCTCGCCGGAGTCGGCCAGGCGGCGGACCACCTGCAGAATGGCTTTCTGCTCGGTCTCGACCTGAGAGACACGAATGGGGCCACGGGCCTCCATGTCTTCGCGCACCAAATCCGCGGCGCGTTGCGACATGTTGCGCAAAAACTTGTCCACCAAAGCCTCCTGAGCGCCCTTGAGCGCGATAACCAGCGAGTTGGTTTCGACTTCCTGGAGTACCATCTGAACCGCCCGGCTGTCCAGGTCGAGAAGATTCTCGAACAGGAACATCTCGTCGATGATTTTCTGCGCCAGGTCTTCGTTGTGGGCACGCACGGTATCGATCGCGCCCTCTTCCTGGGACGAGTTCATCAGGTTGAGAATTTCCGCTGCGGTTCTTACGCCGCCCATCTTGCTGCGCTTGAGGTTCTGACCGTCCAGCATGCTGGTCAGCACTTCGGTCAACTCCTGGAGGGCGGCAGGCTGAACGCCGCTGAAGGTAGCAATCCGCAGCACGACGTCGTTACGCAGCTTTTCCTCGAAGAGCTCGAGAATGTCGGCGGCCTGATTGCGCTCCAGATGAATCAAGATCGTGGCGATGATTTGCGGATGCTCATCGCGGATCAGCTCGGACACCATCGAGGCTTCCATCAGGTTGAGCGCATCGATACCCGAATTGTTGCCGGTGCTCTCGAGAATGTCCTCGATCAGGCTCGAGGCGCGTTCGCTGCCCAGCGCCTTGGTCAATACCGAGCGAATATGATCGCTCGAGTTGAGATTCAGCGCCACGAACTCGTCGGTCTCGCGGTGGAAAGCCTCCAGCACGGCCTTCATGTCCTCGTGAGAAATCTGATCGAGTTTGGCCATCTCGAGGCTGATCGCCTGTACCTCAGAGGCGTTTAGAAACTTGAACACCTCTGCCGCGCTGTCTTCGTCCAGCGTGAGCAGGAGAATGGCGCTTTTACGGGCGCCGCCCATTTGTTCGATGGCGCTACTCATTGGCATTCATCCAGCTGCGAATAATCATGGCGACCATACGTGGGTCGTCCTTGGCCATATCCTGCAGGTCTTTAAGATTGTGCTCGTAAAGAGACGTTTTACGCCGGCGCTTGGGACGCGCCGCGTAGGTGTCGTCTTCTTCCGACTCCGAGCGCTCACCCTCTTCGCCAAGCTCGCCTTCACCTTCTTCTTCATCGCCAACGCTTGCGCGGAAAGTGCTACCCGGCGTCGCCGGTGCTGCAGCGGGAGGCGTCTGGGTATAGCGCTTGATCAACGGGCGCAGAATGAGCAGATAAAGCAGCAGCGCGACAAGGGCGACCATCAGGTAGCGTCCAAGGGTCGTGGCAAGCGAAAGCGTTGCCGGGCGCTGCCACCAGACGGTGTCGTCTTCGATGTCGCTGGCGCGGACGAAGGGCGTATTGACCACTTCGATTTGATCGCCGCGGACCTCGGAGAAGCCCATTGCCTGCTGTACCAGCCGCTCCAGCTGCCCCACCTCTTCCGGCGTCAGGGCGACCTGCTCGGCTTCACCTTCGCCGTTGATCACGGTTCTGAAATTGACGACCACCGCGGCGGACAAGCGTTGAACCTGGCCGAGGCGCTGCTGAACGTGCTCGATGCTACGATCCACTTCGTAATTGACGACATCGTCCTGGCGCAGGTTCGAAAGCGCATTTTCCGGCGCCTCTTCGCCATCCTCGCCTTCGCCCTCCTGGTTGATGAACGAAGGGGCCGTACCCGGGGGCGTATTGCTTAGCGCGCCAGGAATACCGGTCGCCAGCGGATCTTCGCCATCGAAGGAGAGGCTTAACTGACGGCTTCTCACCGCCGCTTCGTTCGGCGGCTGGTTGGGTCCGTAGCGCTCGGAGGTTTGTTCGCGCCGCGAGAAGTCGATCTGAGCGGCGACCTGAGCGCGCACGTTATCGCTTCCCAAAATCGGCGTCAGAATGTTTTCGATACGCTGCTGATAGGAGCGCTCCACCTCGGCAATGTACTCGAGCTGAGTGCCGTCCAGGTCGTTACCCTGGGAGGCCTTTGCCGAGAGCAGGCGACCGTTTTGATCCACGACGGTCACGTCTTCGGCGGCAAGCTCGGGTACGCTGCTCGATACCATGTGCACAATCGCGCTGACCTGGCCTTCCCCGAGTACGCGTCCGGACAAAAGCGTGAGTACGACAGACGCCTTGGCCGGCTCACGGTCGCGAATAAAGACCGAGGGCTTGGCCAAAGAGAGGTGAACACGCACTCGCTCTACCGGGCCCAGGGACTCGATCGAGCGGGCAAGCTCACCTTCGAGCCCGCGCTGAAAGTTGACCTGCTCGGCAAACTGGCTGATACCGAACGCCTGGTTGTCCATCAGCTCGAGGCCTTGATTGCCGCCCCGGGGAAGCCCCTGTTCGGCAAGCTGGAGCCTTAGCATATGGACCTGATCGCTGGGCACCATAAGCGCTTGTCCGCTATCGCTGAAACGATAGGGAATAGCGCGGCTATCGAGCTCGGTGATGATCCGGCCGCCGTCCGCTTCGTCCAGGTTGCTGTAAAGCACTCGGTATTCGGGACTGCCCGCCCACATGAAAAGCGCAGCCACCAACGCGATAGAGGCCGCGGCTGCCACGATTAAGACAACCAACGGGCTCGCGCGCATTTGCTGTTTCAAGCGCGTAAGCGTGGCGTTGTTTTTTAAACTCTCTGCCGTGTCGCCTCTGGAAGCGTTAGGGGTCGAGCTGGTTTGACGGCCTGCCGTAGCACCAGTCTCGCTCATGTATTCCTCCTGGAGGTTGAGCAAAGCTGGTCACGGCCCAAGCACATCATCAATGAAAGCATAGGCTATACTCGTCAATCCCGGTAAGTCGTGAACACAGACGTTTAATCGATAATTGATGCGGAACTTTGATGTGCGCCATTATGCTTAGGCGGGTCGAGCATGAACGAAGGAAAAGCTCAGCTTTTATGACTTATTTGTTCGTATGAGAGGAGTGCTGCCAGTGGTAGGGTAGCGACATTACTTCAACCGTATCGACGATGAGGCATACGTATGAGTTCACCCGCCATTCAGTCCGCGCTACAGCAGATGCAGGGTATGGCTTCTCAAGCAGGAGCGCCCCTGAAAAGCGAGCCGGCCGCCCTGGGGCAAAGTGGGTTTGGCGGCGAGCTGCAGGCCTCCATCCGGCGTATCAACCAGCTACAACAAACCGCTGACACCAAGGCGATGGAGTTCCAGGCCGGTGCGCCTAACGTGGAGCTCGGCGACGTCATGGTCGACATGCAAAAGGCCAGTGTGGCCTTTCAAATGGGCCTGCAGGTGCGTAACCGTTTGGTCAGCGCCTACCGCGACGTGATGAACATGCAGGTTTAAAACCTACGCTACGCTAAAAAGGCGTGGCGCAGCCGCAGCGTGTCCCTCTACCGGGTTGCTCGGCGGCAGGCTGCGCGGTTTTTAAGCCTCGAGTGAAATAATTCCCCCCTTCATCTCCTCTATCCGCTTGGCCACCTCGAGTACCTCTTCGCTTGGGATCTGACGAATGACGTCCCCCGTCTCCCGGTCGATCACACGGGCGATTATCCTGGAAGCCTCTTCGCTGACCTCGAACTCCACGCCACGATCACGCAGCGCTTCGTTGAGGCGGGCAATGGGCTCCTCAAGCTCCTCCCTGGAGACCTCGGTTGCCGGGGGCTGGCTTTGCGTTGGTGCTTGAAGCAGGCTTGCCATGCTTTCCTGGCGCAGGGGCTGCATCTGCCAGGCGGGTGGGGAGGAGGCGCTCGTGGAAGATGAAATGACGGAACTATCCAGCGGTAAAGAGTCCATACGTGTATTCCTTTTGAAATTTGCCAAGCGGCGGAAATCACTCATCGTGCCTTCGAAGCCCCGGCAAAAAACGTATGGGCCTCACGAAGAATCATCGGCTGCTATCGAGCGAACTTTACTGTGAGGGAAAATTAATCGTCGGTATTTCTTAAATGCCTAAAATAGCTGTCCACGTAGCGCCATATAGGCCAATAGCTTGCCTCGCGCTTTGGTATGCTCATGTAATAACAAGGACGCTAACGACTAGCGTCGATCGCGGAGAAGAAGGTGATGGAAGTGGAGCAGGACGGGTTTGAAAGCGTCAGTAACCCTTCAGTAATCGGCTCTTTGCTCGATACGATGATCGAAACGGGCGGGGTGTCGATTTGTCTGATGACGCCAGATGCAAGCCCCGAGCCCATCGTTCTCATGGAGCGACAGGAAGGTGAGGCGCTGGTAATGGATCTGTCATCGGTGAGCTATCTGCTTCCCCGGCTGCAAGCGGCAGAGCCTTTCTTCCTGCGTGGCCAGTCCCAGGGCAAGGTCATTCGCACGGCTCCGCTTTCGCTGATCGACGCAAGTCACTCCGGCGGGCGGCTTTTGTGCCGCAGCGATTACCCCGACGCGCTTTATGTGCTCCAGCGGCGCGAAACGTTTCGCACCCAGCTGCGCATGGGCATGACGGTGGCGGTATCGGTGACCGACGAGCAGGGCGAGAGTGTTGAGGGCGAGTTGCGCGACTTGTCTCAAAGTGGCTGTCAGGTGGAACTCCCGCTCAAGGCCAGCGGTTTACTTGCCAACGCCGGTTCGCCGCTAAGGCTTGGCTTTACCTTTCCCGACGGCACGCAGTTCGCGGTAGATGGCGAAGCGCGCCATCAATTGACCGATGCCGAGCACCACCTACTGCGCGTTGGGTTCGAGCTGGTGGATCATACCGCCGAGCAGTCGCGCAAGATCTGGTATTTCGTATGTGAAATCGAACGCGAAGCGACGCGCTACGACAAGGAAGCAAACCAAGGGGGGCGCCAGTCGTCGCCGCTATTCGCCGCTCAGGGAGCCGAAAAAGGCGAGCAGTACCAGGTCGGCCGTCGCGATCTCCAATACTACGCTACTCCGGCCGCGCGGCGTTTGGTAAAAGTGGCCGCCTACCTGGACGCCCAGCTTCTATTGTTGCAAGAGGGCAGCGATATCGACTCGCGCCAGCTCTCACTCAACGCCGACCGCATCATCAGTTTGCATGAGGAAGATCGCCAGGCGCTGCTCTTCGCTTCCCGCTGCCTGTCATTGGAGCCGCTGCTGGTACGCCATGGCATCGCGGTGGCGATTCACCTTCTGGACTGGCTCGGCCGCGACACGCCGGACGATGTCCGCAAGGCCATGGTGGCAAGCTCCCTCGTCCACGATTTGGGCAAGGCATTGATCCCCCAGGTCGTATTCACCGCGCCTCATCTGGACGCTAGCCATCTAAAAGCGATTGGCGAGCACCCGGGGCTTTTGCTCGATCGGTTGAAGAGCTGTCAGTGGCTTTCGAAAAACGTCGCTCAAGCGGTCATCAAGGGGATTAACGAGCGCATGGATGGCAGCGGCTATCCCGACCAGCTCGGCGGTGATGAGCTAAGCGAGCTCTCCAAGGCCTGCGCGATTATCGACGTGGTCGAGGCCATGCGCCGCGACCGCCCCGACCGCCCGGCCAAGACGACTCAGGAAATCTACCGCTACCTGCTGAGTCATCCGCAGCAGTTCGACCCGCGCTGGGTCAAGCGTTATATCGACCACTTCAAGTCGCTCCCCGTAGGGGCGCTGGCGCTTTTTTCGAGCGAACAGTTGGCCTGGGTGGTGCGTGTCGATGAGCAAGGGACGCCAACGGAGGTCATTTTGACCGAGGAGGCCGCGGCGCCGTTACGCAGTACGCTGAAATATAGCGTTGCCGGCGATGTCGCCGAGCGGTTGGGCACGCCGAAACGCGAGGTGGCGGTCTCCACCTAAACCGCTGCAATGACCGATCAAAAAGCCCGCGACTCGTTAAAGTCGCCCTGGGCTACGCCGATAAACCATACAGGCCGGTCCGTTTGAGCGAGATCGTTCGAGCAGCCCATCAGGCATTGCGACATCGGCGGCTATTTTATTCATTTAAGGAGTACCCTTATGACTTATTCTCGCAGCGGCGGCGCCTATGGACGGGGGGCTAATGCCTACGCCCGCGTCGGCGTGGAGAGTGGCGTCATGTCCGCAGACCCGCATCAACTGATCGTTATGCTGTTCGACGGTGCCAAGGCGTCGATTCGCGCGGCACGCATCCACATGCAGGCGGGTAATGTCAGCGAAAAGGGTCGCGCTATCTCCAAGGCGCTGGATATCGTCAATAACGGCCTAAACGCCGCGCTCGATCAGGAAAAAGGGGGCGCGGTTGCCGAGCGGCTCGGTTCACTTTACGACTACATCGCACGGCTTTTATTGGCCGCGAACCTGCGTAACGACGAAGAAAGCCTCGATCAGGCAGAACGCCTTTTAGAGGATATTGCCTCGGCCTGGCGTGAAATAGGCCATCCACAAAGTGCGTGAGGCTCATCATGTCTGCTTTTGACACGGCACATGCCGATACCCAGCAAGCCCTGCTCGATACCTACAGCGAGCTGTTATCGCGCGCAGCGCACATGCAGTCGTTGGCGAGCAACGAGCAGTGGGCGGAGCTTATCGAACAGCGTACCCACTACGTTGTGCTAGTCGATAAGCTTCGCGGGCTTGATGAGCGTGTCGCGCTCGATGCCTCGGGTCGGACGCTCAAAGCCGAGCTTTTAGAGCGCATCCTGGAGCACGATGTCGATATTCGCCGCCGCTTGGTCACCCGTCGCGATGAATTGGGCAAGCTGATCGGCGCTTCTCAAAAGCAGCGCGACCTGCACCGCGCCTACGCGCCTCAGCAGGGCGTAACCGGCCAGGATGACACCACGCTGTGAGCGGCATCACGCCGTTGATCGATACGCTGATGCACCAGGTGCTGGGGCGTCAGTCGGATTCGCTACAGCGCTCGATCAACGCCCCCGTCCAGCCGGTTACGCCCGGCGACGGCCCCCGCGCATTATCCCGCGACTCGAGCCTCGATGGTCGCCCCACAACCAATCTTCCTCTTGACGACTTGCGCCGCCTCCCTGCTTCGCCGGACCAGGGCGGGCGGGGCTTGCCCGCGTCCAAAGGCGAGGGAGCGCCGGGCTCGACGCAAACCCACTTTAGCCCTGCGGCGCGTAGTATCGCCGATGTTCTGCTGCGCTTTCCCGCGCCCCCCACGGCAGTGCGACTCGACGCCCCGCTGATGGGCCCCGACGAGCCCGCCAGTGCCGAGACGCTCTCCAACCGACTCAACGCCAGTATTCGCGATAGCGGCCTGTTTTACGAAGCCCACTTGAAGCGCTGGTTTCAAGGCGAGGTCCCCCGCCAGCAGCTGATGCGCGAGCCCCAGATGCAGCTTGCCAGGCCCCAGGTATCCGGCCCCTTGCCGGCTGGCCCGCAAACGCAACCCGGTACACTTCAGCCGTCCGGTCCCTTGTCGGCTGGGCAGCAAGTCCAACCCGGCGCCCTCCAGTCGCCTGGTCCTCTGCCCGCTGGCCCATCCATGCAGTCTGGCGCGCTTCAGCCGTCCGGCCCCCTGCCGGCTGGCCCGCAAATACAGCCTGGCGTGTATCAGTCGACAGGTCAGTTGTCCGCTGGACCACAGGCCCAGCCGGGGGCGTATCCGTCATCGGCTCAAACGTCTGCAGACCCCCAAACGTCGTTTGTCAGGCCCCTGGTCGCCAGCCAGGCGCCGAGCTGGGGGGCGTTTCCAGGCTCGGGCACGCCCGGCCCCATTTTGCCCAACACGGCGCTGGTATTCGTACAAGGCGCGGCGGGTGGCGTGGGCGTGCCGGGGCCGAGCACCGCTCCGGCGGCCCAGGCGGCGGCTAATCTTCCCGGGGCCAGCGCAGGGGCGGGTGGCGCGAACACCAGCGCGGGTGTTGCGCCGGGGCTTGCAAGCGAGCGCGCTGGGGTCGAGCGCTCCGTAGGTAGCCTGGCTACAACGCCTTCGCCACTGACCGAAAAGCCGGAGGCGCGCGCGCTCGCAGCGCGGGAAACCGCCGCGCTTCGTGAGTTCGAAGCTTTATCGTCTACCAAGCGCGAGGTCGTTCACGAAAGCCTACAGGGGCTGGTGCGCCAGCAGCTTGAAATGCTGGCTACCCCGGTGCTGCGTTGGGAAGGTGACGTCTGGGCGGGTATCTTCATGGCGCTAGTCATCAATCTACCCACCGGTCGGCAGCAGGGTGACGAGGGAGGCGAAGGCGCAGAGGCCGAGCAGGAGTGGCGCTCACAGATGCAGCTCGAAGTGCCCAACGTGGGCGCATTCAGCGTGACGCTTTCTCTTTTCCGGTCCGTGCTCGATGTGTCGGTGGATACTTTCGATGAAGAGACTTACGCGCACCTGGCACCCTCGATTGGTCGGCTGGAGGAGCGCCTTGGTGCGCTGGACTTTCAAAAAGTGCGCGTCAATCTAAAGCAACCCCAGGGTGAGACCTGATGGATTCCTCGACCGAGCGCCGCCGCCAGGCAGTGGCCCTTGCCTATCACGAAGGGGAGCAGGCGCCCCGGGTCGTGGCCAAGGGTTATGGCGAGCTTGCCGAGCGTATCATGGCGGAGGCGGAGCGCCAGGGTATCTATGTTCACGATGCGCCGGAACTCGTGGCACTTTTGATGCAGCTCAACCTGGATACGGAAATTCCTGCTAGCCTATACCAGGTAGTAGCGGAGCTTCTCGTATGGGTGTTCGAGCTCTCTGGAGAAGAAGAAACTCATGTTGAAAGGCGCAAGTAGCCAATACTGACGTTGTGTGCAACCATGATGGTAGGGAACAACAATCATTTTGGCGTCAGTGTAGTGGTTGATTAACGCCGCGACGTTCGATGGAACATTATGAGTCAAACAAGCTTCTTCGATGAAATCCAGGAAATTAACCTCGCGTATTTGCTGCTGGCCCAGCGTCTTTTAAGCGAAGACCGCAATGCGGCGATGCTGCGTTTGAAAGTGGACGGCGAGCTCGCTGACCTGCTGGTGTCCCTGAACGCCCGTCAGCTTTCCAGGCTGGCCCGCACCAATCAATTGGTGTGCCGGTTTAGCGACATAAGCGCCAAACAACTGCGTCAGGTGATGGAAAACCCCCGAGATCAGGGGCTTTCAGGGTTGCACGCTTCTCTGCTGATGGCCGGCGAACCGTTTGATTCGCTGCCCAAAGGGGAGGCCGAGTGACTCAAAAAAGCTTGGTCGATGAAATGCACCAGGTTCAGCTGGCGATTGAACTCATCGAGCTGGGTGCCCGATTGCAGGTATTGGAGACCGAAACCGAGCTTAGCCGTACCCGGCTCATCAAGCTCTATAAGGAGGTCCGCGGTGTTTCCCCGCCCAAGGGGATGTTGCCCTTTTCGACTGACTGGTTCGTGACCTGGTTACCCAACGTTCACTCGTCACTTTTTTATAATATCTATGGCAGCCTCAGAAAAAACACGCCCTGCGAGCGTATCGACGCCTTCGTCAAGGCGTACCGACTCTATGAAGAGCAGGTCACGCTTGAAAACGTCGACCCGGTGCTGGGCTTGACCCGCGCCTGGACGCTGGTGCGTTTTTTCGAGAGCGATCTTTTACAGCTTACCTCCTGCACCCGCTGCCTGGGCCGTTTCGTCGCGCACGCGCACAGCCCTACCCGCGACTACGTATGCGGCATCTGCCAGCCCCCTTCCCGCGCGGGTAAGACCCGCAAACCTCAGGCATAACATAGCCTCCCCTCGAAGCCTTTTATTACCTCCTAACTCACATTAAGTTCGTGTTTAATCCTGAGATAGGGGGGAAAGGTAGCGGTACTTTATCATTAAGAATTGCAAGTGCCCTGGTATGATAGGCCTAAGCGTCAAATAGGCGGGGAGTGTCCACGTTCATCACCACAACCGATGAAGCAGACTCCTCTGATGTCTCACTGTCATCGCAAGGAACGTACGTGTGCTGATTCTCTTAGGTTATTTGGTAGTACTGCTGTCGGTGTTTGGTGGGTATGTCTTGGCGGGGGGAAGCCTTGGACCAATTTATCAGCCCCTCGAGTTATTAATTATCGGGGGGGCTGGCGTGGGCGCGTTCATTGCGTCCAATAACGGTAAGGCCATCAAGGCGACTTTCAAGGTACTCCCTAAGCTTAAGCGTTCCAAAAAGTACAATAAAGCGCTCTATATGGAACTGATGGCGCTGCAGTTCAAAATCCTTTCCAAGGTTCGTCGTGAGGGCATGCTGGGTATCGAACGTGATATCGACAACCCCCAGGAGAGCGAGCTTTTCCAGGAGCACCCCACGGTGCTTTCCGACCCGCATATCATGAACTTCTTGACCGACTACCTGCGCCTGATGGTCAGCGGGGGCATGGAGCCCATGGAAATCGATGAGCTGATGCTCCACGAAATCGAGGTCTTTGAGCAGGAGCTTCATATACCGATCGATGCGATCAGCAAGGTGGGGGATGCCATGCCGGCGTTCGGTATCGTGGCGGCGGTCATGGGCGTAGTGAAAGCGCTGACCTATGCCGATGCCAGCCCCGACGAGATGGGTGAAATGATCGCCCACGCCCTGGTCGGCACCTTCCTGGGTATTTTGATGGGCTACGGCTTTATCAGCCCGATATCCAGCTACGCCGACCGCCAAGCAAAAGAGGCCGAGAAAATGCTTCAGTGCATTCGCGTGACGCTTTTGGCAAGCCTGCATGGGTACGCCCCGCAGCTGGCGGTGGAGTTTGGTCGTAAAGCGCTGCACACCGAGGAGCGGCCAACGTTTAGCGAACTCGAGGAGTACGTGCGCGATGCGAAAAAGGGCGGTAATGCATGAGTAAGGGGGCCGACAAGCGCCCGATCGTCATCCGGCGCAAAAAAGTGGTCCACGCCCATCATGGCGGCGCGTGGAAAATCGCGTTGGCAGACTTCATGACCGCGCTGATGGCACTTTTTCTCGTGCTTTGGATTTTGAGCGTGGCAAGTGACGAGCAGCGCCAGGGCGTGGCCGAGTACTTCAGTGCCCCGCTGGTCACTGCGGTGACCGGCGGTGACCGCTCGGGCAGCACTCGGGTGATTCCCGGCGGCGGCCCCGACCCGACGCATACCGACGGCGAGCGTGCGCGTATCGACGTCATGCAGCATACCCGGCCAAGCCTGGAGGAGCGGCGCTTTTTCAACGACCTTCAGGAGCGCATCGAGCGCGCGATCAATCAGGACCCGGAGCTTCGTCAGTTGCGCTCCCAAATGCGCTTTGACCTGACCCGGGAAGGCTTGCGCATTCAGCTTCTGGATACCGATCAGCGTCCGATGTTCGAGCTGGGTAGCGACCAGGTCGCCTCCTACATGCGCAGCCTTCTACGTACGATGGCGCCGCTTTTAAACGAGCTGCCCAACGACCTGAGCATTAGTGGGCATACCGATAGCGTGCCCTATGCCGGCGGCTACCGCGGCTACAGCAACTGGGAGCTTTCCAACGACCGGGCCAACGCCTCGCGCCGCGAGCTGGTGGCCGGCGGCCTCGACCCGGACCAGCTGCTTCGCGTGTCGGGCTTTGCCGACCGGGTGCTGCTACCCGAGACAACGGCGATAGATCCACGCAACCGGCGCATCGAGCTTGTCGTACTGCTTCCGGAGATCGCCGAAGCCATCCGCAACCCCGGTATTTTGGGCCCGGGAGATACGGTGTCGGATGAAAATAGTATGGAAGAAACTTTAGAAAACCTTCCGCAAGCCGATATAGCGCAGTAAGCGAGGCTTGTCATAACGACTATGACACTAATGTGGAGCAGTGCATGGATATAGCGGATTTTTTTGACACCTTTTTTGAAGAAGCCGAAGAACTGCTTGCGGATATGGAGCAGCACTTGCTGGAGCTGGATGTCGATAATCCGGATAGCGAGCAGCTGAACGCCATTTTTCGTGCCGCCCACTCCATCAAAGGCGGCGCGGGAACATTTGGGTTTAGCGTGTTGCAAAAAACCACGCATATCCTGGAAAACCTGTTGGATCACGCGCGAAAGGGAGAACTCGTTCTACGCCCCGACCTCGTTGATACGTTTTTAGAGGCCAAAGACATCATGCACGAACAGCTCGATGCTTATCGCAGCGAGGAAGAACCCGACCAGCAGGCGTTTGAGCGCATCTGCCATGTGCTTCAGCAAATCGCGCTGGAAGAGATGGGCGAGCCACTGGAAGTGGCCATAACGCCCAGCGAAACCGCGCCCAAGGAGCCGGCGCCGGCGTCCAGCGAAAGCGAAGCGGTGCCAGCGCAAGAAAGTCAGCTGATCGTGGCCCTTTTGAACGTAAGTGATAAAGACCGTGCGCTGCTGGTAGAGGAACTTGGACAGCTGGGCGACATCGTGCAGCAGTCCGGCGACGAAAAGCGCTTTGAAGTCGTGATGAGTGCAAGCACGAGTGCCGACGATATCGAAGCGGTGATGTGTTTTATCATCGAGCCCGACCAGATCGAAATAAGCGCCGTGGCGGCGCCCAGCGCGCCCGCCCAAGCCTCGCCCCCGGCCTCTGCTGCGCCAGCGCCCCAGGCAGAAAAACCTGCGCCGCCGCAAAAAAGTGCGAGCGCACCGGCCGCGGCCCCAAAAGCCGACAAGGCAGCGGCCAAGAAAGCCGTGCCGGAATCGAGCTCGATTCGCGTCTCCGTGGACAAGGTCGACCAAATCATCAACCTGGTGGGCGAGCTGATCATCACCCAGTCGATGCTCGATCAGACGGTGAGCGATTTAAACGATCAGTCGATAGGCAACGGGTCGCTACAAAACGGCATGAGCCTTCTTCAGCGCAACGCCCGGGATCTGCAGGAATCGGTCATGTCGATCCGCATGATTCCCATGGAGTTCGTGTTCAGCCGCTTCCCCCGCGTGGTGCGCGATACCGCCGGCAAGCTGGGTAAAGAGATCGAGCTGATTACCGAAGGCAAGTCCACCGAGCTCGACAAGAGCCTGGTGGAGAGGATCACCGATCCGCTGACCCACCTGGTGCGTAACAGTCTCGACCACGGCATCGAAATGCCCGAGGTGCGCGAGGCGCTGGGCAAGCCCCGCCAAGGCAAGCTAACCCTGGCCGCCCGCCATCAGGGCGGTAATATTCTCATCGAGGTCAAGGACGACGGCGCCGGCATGGACCGGGATCGCTTGCTCGCCAAGGCTCGCGAGAACGGGCTGAACGTCTCGGACACCATGACCGACGAAGAGGTCTTTCAGCTCATTTTCGCCCCCGGCTTCTCCACCGCCGCCGAGGTCACCGACGTCTCCGGGCGTGGTGTCGGCATGGACGTGGTCAAGCGGAACATCCAGAAAATGGGTGGGCGCGTCGAGATTCAATCCAAACTCGGCGAAGGCACCAACACGCGTATCGTGCTGCCGCTGACGCTGGCCATACTGGACGGTATGTCCATCAAGGTGGGTAGCGAAACCTTCATTCTACCGCTATCCACGGTGCTCGAATCGCTCCAGCCTTCCAGCGACGACATGTACGCCATGGCCGGCGACGACGTCGTGCTCAAGGTGCGCGACGAGTATCTGCCGGTGATCGCGATCCATGAAGCGCTGGACGTGACGGATGCCATTACCGACCCGACCAAGAGTATCGCTGTGATCGTACAGGGCGAAGGCCGGCGCTATGCGCTGCTGGTCGACGAGCTGGTGGGACAGCAGCAGGTGGTTGTCAAGAATCTGGAAGACAACTACCGCAAGGTGCCCGGTGTCTCCGCCGCCACGATCCTGGGCGATGGCAGCGTGGCGCTGATTCTGGATATTACCGGCCTACACCGCTTAAGCCGCCATAAAAAAGAAGCGGGCAAAAACGTTCACCACCACCCCCATTTCTCGTATGACAAGGAGACCGAGCTGTCATGAGTCATTCCAATAGTGACGCGGTGCTGGCCGCCGCGGAAGCGGACAACAGCGAATTTCTGGTGTTCTCACTGGGCGAAGAAGAGTACGCCATCGATATCCTCAAGGTTCAGGAAATTCGCGGCTACGAAAACGTGACCCGTATTGCCAACGCCCCTGAGTTCATCAAAGGGGTCACCAACCTGCGCGGCGTGATCGTGCCGATCGTCGATCTGCGCATCAAGTTCCATTTGGATAACGTCGAGTACGGCGGCCAGACCGTGGTGATCGTGGTCAACGTCGCCGAGCGCGTCGTCGGTATCGTGGTGGACGGCGTCTCGGACGTCATGACTCTGACGCCGGACCAGATCAAACCCGCGCCGGAGTTCGGCGTCACGCTCTCTTCGGATTTCTTGAGCGGACTGGGCAGCCTCGAGGACCGCATGCTGGTTCTGGTGGATATCGACAAGCTTTTAACCAGCGAAGAGATGGCGCTCGTGGACAGTACGCAGCAAGCGTAACCCCGAGCAGGCGTAACGCTTTTAAGAGGCCGGGCGCGAAGAGACCTTTTTAAAAGATCGAGTTAAAAGACTTTGGCATAAAGAGCACTGGCAGGACCAGAGCCGCAGGCGTAGAAAAGGGATATCGCTAATGCATCAGTTGATGAACAACATGACCGTCCGGCTTAGCTGGGCACTGGTTTTGGTTACCTTCTCCTTGCTTGTCGTCGCCGCCTGCGCGACGGGGCTTTACGCGCTTCAGGAGAGCGGTGCCATCCTAAGGTCAACGAGCGATATCGCGGTTCAACAGCAGCTCTTCGCTGACTTTGCCGGTATTGTCCGCTGGACGCTGATCGCGGTGCTGGTCGTGACCGCGCTCACCGTGGCGGTCGTGGTATGGGGCGTCACCGTCAACGTACTGCGCCCGCTCAGCCGTCTGGTGGGCTATTTCGAGCGCATGGCCGAAGGTGACTTGAACCAGCAGATCAGCGCGCCGGGAAATAACGAAATCGGCCGGCTCTATATTGCCATGGCGGACATGCAAACCTCGCTATCGGAAACCGTCGGGGTGGTTCGCCAAAGCGGCACGTCCATCTTCGAGCGCGCCCAGAGTATCGCTAGCAGCAATAACGACTTGTCATCGCGTACCGAGCAGCAGGCCTCGTCGCTCGAAGAGACCGCCTCCAGCATGGAGGAGCTCGCCTCGACGGTGAACCACAATGCAGACAACGCGCGTCAGGCAAGCACGCTGGCCGGCGACGCTACGCTCACCGCGCGCCAAAGCGGTGACGAAGTCAGTCGTATCGTCGAGACCATGCAGGAGATCAGCTCCAGCTCACACAAGGTGGCCGACATCATCACGGTAATCGACACCATCGCCTTTCAGACCAATATTCTGGCGCTCAACGCCTCGGTGGAAGCCGCGCGGGCCGGCGAGCACGGCCGTGGCTTTGCGGTGGTCGCGCAAGAGGTGCGTAATCTGGCCAGCCGCAGCGCCAACGCCTCTAAAGAGATCCGCGCGCTCATCGATGCCTCGCTCACCAAGGTGGACAGCGGCACCGACCGGGTCAATCAGGCCGGCGAGACCATGCAAGGCCTGGTCAGCGCGGTTCAGCGAGTCAGCGACATCATGGATGAAATCGCCTCGGCTTCGGAAGAACAGAGCAACGGTATCAGCCAGGTGAATCAGGCCGTTACCCAGATGGACGACGTCGTACAGCAGAACGCCCGATTGGTGCAACAGGCCGCCGGCCGTGCCAACGAACTCGAAAGCGACGCCGCGCGCTTGAGGGAGGCGGTCGAGCGTTTCAGGGTCGCCGAGCGGGCGCAACAAGCGCCGGCCCCGGCGCCCGCACCACTGGCGCGTCCGGCCCCGGCAAGCCTTGCAAGCCCGGCGCCCGCCCCGCGCGGTCAGGCCGTTGAAGAGTGGGAAGCCTTTTAGGCCTCCTGTCCCGGATAAGCAGGCTCTTGGCCCAGGCTTGAAAGAGCAACGACGTTATTAATACCAAAAATAAGGCAATGCCATGCGCAATAATCAGCCAGTTACCCAGCGGGAAGTAGAGCTCAAAGGGGACGACTTTCTTGTCTCGCGGACGGATCTTGACGGACGTATCACGTACGCCAACCCGGCCTTCATCGAGATTAGCGGCTTCAGCCGCGAAGAGCTGATCGGCGCGGCGCACAATATCATTCGCCACCCGGATATGCCGCCGGCGGCCTTCGAAAACCTGTGGCAGACCGCCCGCGCCTTGGAGACCTGGCGCGGGCTGGTTAAAAACCGCTGCAAAAGCGGCGATCACTACTGGGTAGAGGCGAGCGTTACGCCGATCATCGAAAATGATGAAGTGGTGGGCTATACCTCGGTACGCGTGCAAGCAAGTCGCGAGGCCATCGCCTACGCGGAAGGCGTTTACGCGGGCATACGCGAAGGGCGGGCCAAGGGCGTGTACCTCGATAAAGGGCGTATCCGCCGCCGGGGCGTGGTGGCACGTATCAAGCGGCTGCGCCCGGATACCATTCGCGCCAAGCTGGTGGGAATGATCGTGGTCGGCGGGGCGCTGCTGCTCGCCAGCGGCGGGATCGGGCTTTACGGCATCGACGCCTCCGGCGAGCGCCTCCAGCGGCTCAATCAGGATGGCTTGCGCGATGTCATTCGCCTTCAGCAGATCGACCAGGGCCTTGCCCAGGCCCGGCAGCAGTTGGTCGAACGTGGGCGTATGGAGCTCATCGACCAGCGTTTCGAGATCGGCGCGGAGATCGAGCAGGAGATCGAAGAAATCGGCGCCACCTGGCAGGCGTTTTACGCAAGCGAGACCAATGCCACCGAGCTTGCCGACGCCTTTGACGAGCGTCTTCAAGTGTTTTTTGCCGACAGCATGGGCGGCGCTGCCCGGCTGCTCCAGGCCGAAGATGCGTTGGACGTGCTGACCGGAATCGGCGATGTCACCAGCGCCATGAATAGCGACGGCCGCGCGCTATCGCTGATGGTCAACGAGCTGATCGCCCAGGAACAGCATGCCGCCGAGGCGATGGCCGCTGACGCGGAGCAGGCGCAAACGGCCATGCTGGCTACCCAGGCCGGCGTGCTCGGGGTTGGCCTGCTGGCGCTGATTCTGCTCGGCACGGTGCTTCTGCGCTCCATTTTGAGACCGCTAAAAGACGCCTCGCGGTTTACGCTGCAAATTGCCGGCGGCAACCTGGCGGCGCGGGTTCCCGAACGCCGCCAGGACGAGATCGGGCACCTAATGGGCTCGCTCAATACCATGCGTAAGAGCCTTGGCAGCATCATTGGCGATGTCAAAGAGGGGATCGGTGTCGTGACACCGGCGGCTCAGAACATTGCCAGCGGCAACGAAGAGCTCTCCGCGCGTACCGACCAGCAGGCGGCGTCGCTTCAGCAAACCGCCTCCAGCATGGAAGAGATGACCACGACCGTTCGCCAAAATAGTGAAAACGCTCAACAGGCGCGCCGTTTGGCCGATAACAATGCTGAGCGGGTGAGTGAAACCGGTGAATTGATGACCCAGCTGGTCAGCAACATGCAGCGGATTACGCAAAGTTCTCAGCAAATGGCCGATATCATCAACGCCATCGACTCGATTGCGTTTCAGACCAACATACTGGCGCTGAATGCATCGGTCGAGGCGGCGCGGGCCGGCGAGCATGGCCGCGGCTTTGCCGTCGTCGCCGAAGAAGTGCGCAACCTGGCCGGGCGTTCGGCCTCCGCCGCCCAGGAAATTCGCACGCTGATCGATGGTTCGCGTCAGGATGTCGCCGCCGGGGCCGGGCTTGTCGAGCGCGCCGAGACAGCGATCGGCGACGTGGCGGAAACCGCGCGCAGCGTCACGAACATCATGCACGAAATCTCTTCGGCGTCCGAAGAGCAGAGTGCCGGTATTAGCGAAGTGAACCAGTCGGTGGCCGAAATGGATCAGGCGACACAGCAAAACGCCGCGCGTGTGCAGGAAACGGCCCAGGCCGCGGTATCGCTCGAGCGTCAAACGACGCTGCTGGCGCTGTCGGTCGAGGCGTTCAGGCTGGAGAGTGAGGCGCCCAGGGCGGCCACCGCCAGCGGGTTTTCGCCACCCAGAACACCCCATAATGCCCTAAAAGATGCATCCGCGATGTCTTCAAGCGATACATCAACAACTACCCCGTCGGCTTCTGTGCCTATCAAACGGCAGACCGCGGTTGCAGAGGAGTGGCAAGCATTTTGAACGAACCACGTGATGGGTCGGCAGATACCGGTCAATGGACGACGGGAGGTCAGATCGAGCGCGATCTTGTACTGACCGACGCTGACTTCTTGCGTATCCGCGAGCTGATTTATCAGCGCGCCGGGATCGTGCTGGCCGAACACAAGCGAGAGATGGTCTATAGCCGTCTGGCAAGGCGGCTACGTCATCACGGCATGACCCGCTTTACCGACTATCTTTCGCGGCTAGAGCGCCAGCCCGATGCCAAAGAGTGGGAGGCGTTTACCAATGCGCTGACCACCAACCTGACCGCGTTTTTTCGCGAAGCACACCACTTTCCGCTGCTTGCCGAGCATATCAAGGACAAGGCCGGGCCGATCACGATCTGGTGTTCCGCGGCCTCGACGGGCGAAGAGCCCTATTCGCTTGCGATGACGCTTTTGGAAGTGCTGGGCGCCAAGGCGTCCAACGCCAAGGTCGTCGCCACGGATATCGATACCGATGCCTTGGCCCGGGCCCGAGCGGGGATCTACCCCCAGGAGCAGGTGCGCAAGCTCGACGAGGCGCGGGTCAAACGTTTCTTCCAGAAGGGCACGGGCAACCATATCGGTCTTGCCCGGATACGGCCGGAAGTATCGGCGCTGGTGGAGTTTTTGCCCCTGAATTTGCTGGCGCCCAAGTGGCCGGTGCAGGGCCCCTTTGATGCCATTTTCTGTCGCAACGTCATGATCTATTTCAACAAAGAAACCCAGGCAACCATTTTGCAACGCTTTGCCCCTTTGCTTAAAGAAGACGGGCTGCTGTTTGCCGGGCATTCGGAGAATTTTTCCTATATCAGCGACGCCTTCAAGCTGCGCGGGCAGACGGTCTACACCCGCGCAAAGTGACAGCGGCCGCGTGGCCACCCTTCAGGAGGTTTCTACCGGTGAGTTCAATAACAGGAGGCGGGCTTTGAGTACTGCCAAAATCAAAGTGCTATGCGTGGACGACTCGGCGCTGATTCGCGATTTGCTGACCACGATCATCAACGAGCAGCCGGATATGGAAGTGGTCGCCACCGCGCCCGACCCGCTGGTGGCCCGGGATTTGATCAAACAGTACAACCCGGATGTGCTGACGCTGGACGTCGAGATGCCGCGTATGGACGGTCTGGATTTTTTGGACCGGCTCATGCGCCTGCGTCCGATGCCGGTGCTGATGGTGTCGTCGCTGACCCAAAGCGGCTCGGAGATCACGCTGCGCGCGCTGGAACTCGGGGCGCTGGATTTCGTCGCCAAGCCAAGCCTTGGGGTACGCAGCGGCATGATGGAGTACGCCAACGAAATCGCCGAGAAAATTCGCGCCGCGGCCCGCTCACGCCCGCGCCAGGCGCGTAAGCCGGCGGCGGCGCCCACGGCGCTGAAAGCGCCACTGGTCACCAGCGAAAAGCTGATCATCATCGGCGCCTCGACCGGCGGTACCGAAGCGATTCGCAGCGTGCTCGAGCCGCTACCGGCCAATGCCCCCGCCATTTTGATTACCCAGCACATGCCCGGCGGCTTTACCCACTCCTTCGCCGAGCGCCTCGACCGGCTTTGCCGGATCACCGTCAAGGAGGCGTCGGAAGGCGAGCGGGTACTGCCCGGTCACGCTTATATCGCGCCTGGCGGTCAGCACCTGGAACTGGCGCGAAGCGGCGCCAACTACGTGGTTCGCCTGCACGACGGCGACCCGGTCAACCGCCACCGGCCGTCGGTGGACGTACTGTTTCACTCCGCGTCCAAACACGCCGGGAAAAACGCCATCGGCGTCATCCTGACGGGCATGGGCAAGGACGGCGCCGCCGGGCTCTTGGAGATGCGCCAGGCCGGCGCGCCGACGATTGCCCAAAACGAACAGACGTGCGTGGTCTTCGGTATGCCGCGGGAAGCCATTGCGGTAGGCGGCGCCGGGGAGACCCTGGCGCTAGACGATATTCCCGCGCGCTTGATGGCGCTCGTCGCCGCTTCGGGCCGCGCGCAGCGGGTTTAAACCAGAAAAAACGTTACATACCAAGGATCATTTAAATGGCGCGGTTCACACGAAACCTGAGTATTCACACGGCGGTCATTGCGGCACTGGGCTTTTTCAGCGTACTGATCTTGGCGCTGATCGCGCTCAACATAATGACGGATCGCTCCACCGAGAGAAACGTCAATCTATTGACGATGATCAGCCGCGACCAGCTCAACGAGCTCAATCGAGGCGATTCGCTGCTCAACCAGTCGATGCGGGTACTGGAGATGAGCTTGAGTTATTCCGTGGCCGGCCAGGACGAAAGAGTCGGCTCGGCGATGGCGGCAGCGGCGAGGCACATCGAGGGTACGGAGATGCGCTTCAACAATTTCATCGCCTCTCCCAAAACGCCTCTTGGCGAAGAGCTCGCACGCCCCGTGATCGAGAGCTATCAGCGGCTCATGCCCCTGGTCAAGGAGCAGTACGCAAGCCTTCAGGCGGGTAATATCGAACGATTCAACGAGCTGCGTCTGGAGCTAAGGGCTCCGCTTCTCGCGCTCGTGGACGGTATTAGCGAATTTTCCGATGGCGGGTTCGCGCGCGTGGACAAAATCCATGAGGATATTCAGGACCAGCGCCATCTGTTCAACGTGCTCTATATCGTTGCGGTACTCGTGACGCTGCTGATCGTCGTCGCGATCTATATCGGTTTGCGCCGTACCGTGACGACGCCGCTCAACGACGCCGTGCGCCGTCTCAACAAGATTGCCGACGCCGATTTGACCGAACCACTACCCAAGGCGGGTAATAACGAAATCGGCCAGCTGTTCGCGGCGATGGGAACCATGCAGGAGAGCCTCATCCGGCTGGTCGGCCGGGTACGCGAAGGCAGCGGCTCGATTCACCACGGCACGCGGGAAATCGCCCAGGGTAATACCGAGCTCTCCTCGCGGACCGAGCAGCAGGCTGCGTCCATCGAGGAAACAGCGGCGAGCATGGAGCAGATGACCGCGACCGTAAAACAGAACGCGGATAACGCCCGTCAGGCAAGTGGGCTCGCCGGTGAGGCATCGTCCACCGCCGAGCAAGGCGGCCAGGTCGTCGAGCAGGTCGTGCAAACCATGCACGGGATTTCGCAAAGCTCGCAAAAAGTGGCGGACATCACCAGCGTCATCGACTCGATCGCCTTTCAAACCAACATATTGGCGCTGAACGCCTCGGTCGAGGCCGCCAGGGCCGGTGAGCAGGGCCGCGGTTTCGCCGTCGTGGCCGGCGAGGTGCGCAACCTCGCCAGCCGTAGCGCCGATGCGGCCAAAGAGATCAAAACCCTGATCGATGACTCGGTCAAGCAGATCGCCAGCGGCTCGTCCCTGGTCGAACAGGCCGGCACCACCATGACCGACGTGGTCAGCGCCGTTCGCCGGGTCGCCGACATCATGGACGAAATCTCCGCGGCCTCCCAGGAGCAGAGCGACGGCATCGAACAGGTCAGCCACGCCGTGGGTCAGATGGACGAAGTCACCCAGCAAAACGCGGCCCTGGTCCAGCAGGCAGCGGCAGCGGCGGCATCGCTCGAGGACCAGGCCAGCCGGCTCGAGCAGGCGGTCGCGGTCTTTAAAGTGCTGGAAGGCCAGCAGAGTCGCGCGTCGGCTTCCGGCGCTCACACCGCGGGCCAGCAGGCCGCTCGTAAACCCGCTTTGGCGTCCCCGGCGAAGCAGAGTGCGCCGCGTTCGGAAAAGCCCGGCAAGCGTGAAAGCGCGGTCGAAGAGTGGGAATCCTTTTAATTCAACGCCCCTGCCACAGCGCAGGGGTACTTAACGCCATATACGTGGAGAGAAAGAGCAATGGCCGATAAAAACATGAGCTTTTTGGTCGTGGACGATTTTCCGACCATGCGCCGCATCGTACGCAGCCTGTTAAAAGAGCTTGGCTTTACCAACGTCGATGAGGCCGAGGACGGCCAGGACGCGCTCAACAAGCTTCGGGCAGGCAATTTCGAGTTTGTCGTGTCCGACTGGAACATGCCCAACCTGGACGGTCTCGAGATGCTCAAGGAGATTCGCCAGGACGATGCCCTGAAAGAGCTGCCGGTCCTGATGGTGACCGCCGAGGCGAAAAAGGAAAATATCATCGCCGCGGCTCAAGCCGGTGCTAATGGCTATGTGGTCAAGCCGTTTACCGCCGCCACCCTCGAAGAAAAGCTCAATAAAATCTTTGATAAAATGGGTAAATAAAGTGAGCCAGGCCCGCGCCTGGCTCGCGAGGAGAGCACCATGAGTCAGAATGAGGAGTCAGGCACTAACCAATTGCCCGACGAAGCCGCAGAAGAGTTGATACACCGGATCGGCAAGCTAACCCGCATGCTGCGCGACAACATGCGCGAGCTGGGTCTCGACAAGGAGATCGAAAAAGCGGCGGAAGCGATTCCCGATGCGCGCGACCGGCTGCACTACGTCGCCACCATGACCGAGCAGGCCGCGGATAAGGCGCTCAACGCGATCGACCGTGCGCAGCCGCTGCAGGATGATCTGGCCGACCGCGCCACCGCGCTCGACAAGCGCTGGGACGCCTGGTTCGAAGCGCCCCAGGAGCTTGATGAGGCGAAAGACCTGGTCAAAGAGACGCGCGCCTATCTTCACAACGTGCCCGAGGTCACCGCCGCGACCAATAAAGAGCTGATGGACATCATGATGGCGCAGGATTTCCAGGATCTCACCGGCCAGGTCATCAAGAAGATGATGGACGTGATCCGCGAAATCGAACACCAATTGGTGCAGGTGCTGATCGATAGCGTGCCCGGCGCCGAGGCGCGGGAAACCATGCAGCGCAAGGCTCAGGATCAGTGGGAAAACGACACTGCCCGGCGCAAGGAGGAGCTTCTCAACGGCCCGCAGATCAACGAATCCGCCCCGGATATCGTCACCGGCCAGGATCAGGTGGACGACTTATTGGACGAATTAGGCTTTTAATGCCGCGTTATTAAGACATTGTCCCGCGTCTCATCTGGCACACTAGGCATCTTGTTCAGCCGCCCTTCGGGGCGGCTGACTTTTGGTGCGCGGTTTTTGATGAGCCGGATGGTCGATGGCAGACAACGATAGCGATCAGGAAAAGACCGAAGAGGCCACGCCTCGACGAAAAGAGAAAGCCCGGGAGGAGGGCCAGGTCCCCCGCTCGCGCGAGCTCACGACCTTCCTGTTGCTCCTGGCCGGTGTCATAGGGCTCTGGAGCATGGGACAGATGCTTTACGATCAGCTCGGCATGGTCATGGAGCGGGCGTTTTTGTTCGACCGCCGACAGGCTTTCGATACCATGCCCATGCTGACCACCGCGCTCGATCTGGGCCGGCGGACGCTGATTTCGCTGATACCGCTTTTCGTACTGCTCGGCGTCGTCGCGATGGTCGCGCCGGCGCTGCTGGGCGGCTGGCTGGTATCCGCCAAAGCCATGAAGCCGAAATTCTCGAAACTCAATCCGATCAGCGGCGTCAAGCGCATCTTTTCGAGCCAGGCGCTCATCGAACTTGCCAAGGCGATCGCCAAATCGGTCCTGGTCGGCAGCATCTCCGGCGCGTTCATCTACGTCAATATCGACCGATTTTTGGGCCTGCCCGACCAGCCGATTCAACAGGCGCTGGCGGATGCCCTGAACATGGCGGCATTGGCGGCGGCGCTGGCGATCTTCTCGCTGGTCGTGGTGATTTTGATCGACGTGCCCTTTCAGCTCTGGAGTAACGCCAAAAAGCTGCGCATGAGCCAGGAAGAGATCAAGCGCGAGCACAAGGAATCCGAGGGCGACCCGCACGTCAAAGGGCGTATCCGTCAGCAGCAGCAGGCCATGGCCCGAGGGCGCATGATGAGTAAAGTGCCCGAGGCCGACGTGATCATCACCAACCCGACGCACTACGCGGTGGCGCTTTCTTACCAGGAAGGCAAGATGGGCGCGCCGCGCGTCGTGGCGAAAGGCGCCGACGCGGTGGCCGCGCGCATTCGCGAGCTGGCGTTTGAAGCGAAGGTGCCACGTCTTGAAGCCGCGCCGCTGGCCCGGGCGCTTTATCATCACGTGGATCTGGATGGCGAAGTACCGGCAGAACTCTACACCGCCGTGGCCGAGGTCATGGCCTGGGCGTACCGTTTGAAAAGCGTGGCGCAAGAAGGGGGCGAAACGCCCCCGACCCCTGAACATTTACCGGTTCCCGACGAAATGACGCATCCCAACCGTGGCCCCGGGGCTAGCGAGGCACGTTCATGAACATTGGCCAATTAATCAGCCAGCGCAACCCGTTTGGCAGTGTGCCCATGAAGCTGCTGGCCGGCCCGCTTCTGATCCTCATGATCCTTGGCATGATGATCCTGCCGCTGCCGCCGTTCGCGCTGGATATGCTGTTCACCTTCAACATCGCGCTGGCCATCATGGTGCTGCTGGTCAGCATGTTTGCCTCGAAGCCGCTGGACTTCGCCGCTTTCCCGGCGGTGCTTCTGTTCACCACGCTGTTGCGCCTGTCACTCAACGTCGCCTCGACCCGGGTGGTGCTCATGGAGGGCCACCAGGGCGGGGCCTCGGCGGGTAAGGTCATCGAAGCGTTCGGTACCTTTTTGGTCGGCGGTAATTTCGCGGTCGGTATGGTGGTGTTCTTGATTCTGGTCATCATCAACTTCATGGTCATCACCAAGGGTGCCGGGCGCATCGCCGAGGTCGGCGCGCGCTTCACCCTGGACGCCATGCCCGGCAAGCAGATGGCGATCGACGCCGATTTGAACGCCGGTTTGATCGGTGAAGAGGATGCCAAGAAACGCCGCTCGGAAGTCGCTCAGGAAGCCGACTTCTACGGCTCCATGGACGGCGCCAGCAAGTTCGTGCGCGGCGACGCCATGGCGGGGCTGGTCATCATGGTGGTCAACGTAATCGGCGGGCTGTTGATCGGTATGATGCAGCATGACATGGGCTTTGGCGACGCCGCGCGCACCTACACCTTGCTTACCATCGGCGACGGCCTGGTCGCCCAGATTCCGGCGCTGGTGATCTCCACCGCCGCCGGTGTCACCGTGTCTCGCGTCAACACCGATCAGGACGTGGGCCAGCAGATGATCAGCCAGCTTTTCGTCAACCCCCAGGTGATGATTCTGGCCGCGGCGGTGATGGGGCTTTTAGGCATGGTGCCGGGCATGCCCAACCTGGTCTTTCTGATCTTTACCGGGGTGCTCGGCGGTCTGGCCTGGCTTTTGACGCGCATGCAGGAGAAAGCGCTGGTCACCGAGGATCTCAAGGAAGCCCCGGCGGCGGTGCAGGAAACCCCGGAGGCGAGCTGGGAAGACGTCCAGCTGGTGGATACCCTGGGGCTCGAGGTGGGTCACCGGCTGATTCCGCTGGTGGACTCGCGCCAGAAAGGCGAGCTTTTGGCGCGTATTAAAAGCGTGCGCAAGAAGTTTGCCCAGGACGTCGGCTTTCTGCCGCCGGTGGTGCATATCCGCGACAACCTGGAGCTTTCATCGAACACCTACGTGCTCTCGCTAAAGGGCGCGGAGATCGGTCGGGCCGACGCCCAGCCGGGCAAATGGCTGGCGATCGACCCGGGTCAGGTCACCGGCGAGCTTTCCGGCACGCCCACCCAGGACCCGGCATTCGGCCTACCGGCGGTGTGGATCGATGCCAACCAGCGCGAGCACGCCCAGGTCTTTGGCTACACTGTAGTGGACGCCAGTACCGTGATCGCCACCCACTTAAACCACCTGCTGCACCGCCATTCGCCGGAGATGCTGGGCCGCCAGGAAGTGCAGAAGCTGCTCGACAAGGTGGGCGACGATCAGAAATCCCTGGTAGAAGAGGTCGTGCCCAAGGCGATTACGCTGACCGTGCTTCAGCGGATTTTACAAAATCTGCTCGAAGAGGACGTCTCGATTCGCGATATACGTACCATTTTGGATACGCTGGCCGAGCACGCCGGCCAGCAGAAAGACCCGGGCGAGTTGACGGCGCTGGTGCGCATCGGCCTTGGCCGGGCGATTACCCAGCAGTGGTTTGCAGGCCAGGAGACGCTGAACGTGATCGGCCTCGATGCCCAGCTCGAACAGGTCCTGATTCAAGCGATGAACGGCAACGGCGCGATGGAGCCCGGGCTTGCCGACACGCTGATGAACCAGGCGCAGCAGGCACTGGAGCGCCAAGAGGCCAGCGGCGAGCCGCCGGTACTGGTGGTGCAGCACTCGCTTCGCGCTATTGTGGCGCGCTTCTTGCGCCGCCGGCTGCGCCATTTGGTCGTCATGTCCCAAGCGGAAATTCCCGACGACCGTACGCTTAAAATCACCACGCTGGTAGGTGGCCGGTGATGCGTGGTGCGTTGGGCGCTTTGCAGACCCCCGCTTTGGAAAACCTGGAGGTTAACCCATGAGCGTAAAACGCTTTGTCGGCGCTAACAGCCGGGATGTCATGCGCCAGGTGCGCCAGGCGCTGGGCGACGAAGCGCTGATCGTCGCCAATCGGCGCACGGACACCGGCGTCGAGATTTTGGCCATGGCCGAAGAGGCCGCGCTCGAGCAGGCCACGCCGCTCGAAGCGGTGGGCATGGATGAAAGCGCGCCAACACTGCTGGCCGCCCAGCCCGCGCCGGCCCAGGCGAGCCCCGCGCACCCGTTCGAGGAAGTCAGCGAGCGGCTGCTGCGCGAAATGCAGGACATGCGTGCCCTGTTGGCTCGATCGCAAACCGGCGACGCCAAGGGTACGCCGCCCACCGGCGGTGCCACGGTGACCACGCTTTTGACCCGCGCGGGCTTTGGCAGTGAGCTTGCCGAAGAGATCGGCGCGGCACTGCCCGACTCCCTTGGCGCGCTGGAACTTCAGGACGAGCGGTTGCTCGGCTGGCTGCACCGCCAACTGATAGCGCGGCTTTCCGTGCTCCAGAGCGAGGCGGACTTTTTCGACCAAACCGGTATCGTGGCGCTGGTGGGGCCCACCGGGGTTGGCAAGACCACCACCACCGCCAAGCTTGCCGCGCGCTTTGTCATGCGCCACGGCACCCGCCCCGTCGCGCTGGTCACCACCGATAGCTTCCGCATCGGCGCCCACGAGCAGCTACGCATTTATGCGCGCCTGCTCGATACGCCGATGTACGCCCTCGATCACGAACAGCCCATCGATAACCTGCTGGGGCGGTTAGGCGGCAAGCAGTGGGTGATCATCGATACCGTGGGCATGAGCCAGCGCGATCAGCGTGTCATCGAGCAGATCGGCCAGCTCCAGGGCGGCGAATCCCGGGTGCGCCTGGTGCTGGTGCTCAACGCCGCCAGCCAACCCGAAACCCTGGAAGAGGTGGTGCTTCGCTACCGCCAGGCTGCGCGGGCGGCGGGCGCCGAGCTCGACGAGTGTATTATTACCAAACAGGACGAAGCGGGGCGTTTGGCGCCGCTTCTGGATATCGTCATGCGCTTTGGGCTGCGCGTGCTGTTCTCCTCCAACGGCCAGCAGGTGCCCGAGGATATGGCGCTGGCCGACCCGGCTGCGCTGGTCGAGCAGGCGCTGGCAGGCCATACCGACGCCGCGCCGGACCGCCCGCCGTGGCCGAACGCGCCGCTGGCACCGCGCTGGTCCCAGGACGTGCTGGGCCAGGGGCGTCGGTTGAGCCTGCTGCTCGCGCAGCTGCGTGAGCGGGTGGCCGGGTTCGCGCTGCTCGAAGCGGTATGGGATATCGGCGCGCTGCCGGGCGTACTGCACGACCAGCGCCTGGCGGCACTGGCCGACCAGGCGGGCGAGCAGAATGCGCTGGGCATCGTCTGGTCACCGCGGCGCAACGAGCGTGGCATGGAGTGGTCGATGCCGGATCTGAGCCTCGACGCCGACGGCCAGCTTTGTGCGCTAACGCTTTTACAGCACCGCCAGCCCGCCGGCTGGCAGGCTCGTATCGATGCCCAGCGCCAGGCGGCGGTCCATCTGCTGCCGACCCTTGCCGAGGGCGAGACCCTGGACGCGCTGGAAAGCGAGCGTTTGACCTGGGTCAGCCAGGCGACCGGCGCTCAGCGGATATACTGGCAGGGCGAGCGCTACGCGTTGACGACCCTGTTTGGCGAAAGCGAACTCTCGCATCGGGTCGACGTGCGCTTTCGCGGCCAGCCGCTACAGCTATGGAACGCCCACGCCGAGGTCACCGACCAGGCAGGGCGGCATTTTCTCGCCTGGTACGGCGAGCTGCGCGACCCGGAAAGCGCCAAGCGCGTGGCCAAACGCTACTGGCTCACCCCGGCGCGGCTGGGGGCCGAAGTGCTATCGCTGCTGGTCACTCAGCTGCAAAGCGAAGGCGCGGCTATATTGACCAAGCGAGCCTGGCGCGCGCTCAAGGAAGCCGATGGCGGCGAGGTCAGCGCCCAACTGCGCCTTTTGATGGCCAGCGGCGCCGCTGCGGCCGCCACGCACCTGGACAACGCCCAGGACGAGGCCGCGCAAACGCTGCGCCAGGACGTGATGCGCCTTTCCAAAACATCTCGCAAGCGCCGCGATACCGCGCTACTCGACGCGCTGATGCATATGTTGATGACCCGGGACGCCATCCGCCAACTGGGTAGCGTCAGCCGCGAGGCCCTGGCATGAGCGGCGGCGACCAGGCATCGGGGCTGCGCCAGTGGGCGAGCCTGCGCAACGAAGAGCGCGCGCAGCAGGCTGTGAGCGAGCCCGCCGAGCCCGAGGTGGACACCCAGGCAACCCCGCCGGCAAGCGACGCCGCCACGCCGGTGGTCAAGACGCCGCTGGCAGTGGTGGGGCTACCGACGAAAAGCGTCGCCCCGGTCAAAGAGCGCCTGGGCGAGTGGGCCGAACTTGGCCGGCGCTGGGCGGCGACCCCGGAAAGCTGGGAGGTCGTCCCGGTGGATGCCAGCGAGCCGATGGAGGCGCTTTGCGAGCGCTATTCACGCTGGGCGCTTTGGGTGCGCAGCGACGCGGACGCCTTCGCGAGCATGTATCGCACGCTGCGCCAGCTCAACGACAACCAGGGGCCCCGCCAGCTACTGGCGCTACACGAGCCCGGCTTGCCCCGCGAAGGGCTTTTAGACAATTTGCAGAAGGCGGCGGCGAATTATCTGAATATCGAACTGCTGCTACTAGCGCGGTAGGCCACAATGAAAAAGCGTTTTCTGAAAAAGAGTCTTCAAGGCGTCGCGCTACTAATGGCGATGGGGGCGAGCCTGACAGTGACCGCTCAGGCGGGCACAGGCAGCTGGAGTAAGGAGGTCACCGGTATGATGGTGGCCATGAGCGACCGGGCGGTCAGCAGCCAGGTTTTGGCGCCGCCGCCGGTAGCGGAGATCGCCCAGGGGCGCATCGAAGGCGTTCACTGGCGGTATGAGGCACCGTTCGACGCCGCGCTGCGGGCCTGGCTTTGCCACCCCGAGCGCTGCGTCGAGCTCAGCGGCCAGCGCGGAAGCGAAACCGGGTTTGCCGGGCTTTCCGCCGATGCGCCGCTGGCGTTTCGCTTCGCATTGGGGCGCGGGCAGCGGCCGATGCGGGTAAAAGGGCTTCACGTGATTGTGAACTACCAGTGACGAGTGTATAGCCACGAGGCACGAGGATGTATACAGCACAAGGCAGAATTCAACACAGCGAAATGGTCACTCAGCACATGCCGCTGGTGCGCCGCCAGGCGCTGGCGCTGCAGGTCCGCCTGCCGGCGAGCATCGAACTCGATGATCTGATTCAGGCCGGCATGGTCGGCCTATTGGAGGCGCTCGGGCGCTTTGACGCCTCCCAGGGGGCGAGCTTTGCCACCTTTGCCAGCCAGCGGATTCGCGGGGCAATGGTCGATGAGCTGCGCACCCGGGATTGGCTGCCGCGCAGCGTGCGGCGTTCGGCCCGGGCCATGGACGAGGCGGTCCGCCATCTCGAACAGAGCCTGGGCCGGGCGCCGGAGGAGGGCGAGATCGCCCGGCATCTGGACATGCCGCTCGGCGAGTATCACCAACTGCTCAACGACGCCAACAGCGGCCACCTGCTGCCCTTCGAGGAGCTTCTGGAAGAGGGCGGGGAACCCGCTCAGGAGGCGCTGAATGCGCCTTTTGAGGAGCTTTTGGGTGGTCAGCAGCGCGAAACCCTGATCGCGGCGATCGAAGCGCTGCCCGAGCGGGAAAAGCTTTTGATGGCGCTTTACTACCAGGAGGAGCTCAACCTGAAAGAGGTGGGCGCAGTACTGGGGGTGACCGAATCGCGTGTTTCACAGCTGCATAGCCAAGCCATTAGCCGTCTGCGCGCGCGGCTGCACGAGCCAGATTGACGCATTTTAACCGTTAAACCCAACCGGCGAGGAGCCGTCGATGAACCCCTCTACCTTGATCGGTATATTTGCCAGTATTTTGCTACTGGTTAGCGTGCTGTTTTTCACCGCGGAATCCCCGGAGAGCTTTCTCAACTTGCCCGGGCTTGCCATCGTGGTGACCGGCACCCTGGCGGCGACCTTCATTAGCTACCCGCTCAAGGAGGTACTGCGGGTGGTACGCCTGGTGGGGCTGGTATTTCGCCGCGAGAACACCTACGTGCGCGACGATATCAACGAGCTGGTGTCCATGTCGCGGCTCTGGTTCAAGGGCGACGTGCGGGCGGTGGAGCGCGAGCTCGAACACACGCGCAACCCTTTTCTGCGCACCGGCATTCAGCTGGTGATCGCCAACACCAAGGAAGATGAAATCTTCGACATGCTGCGCTGGCGTATCGCCCGGCTCAAGGCGCGCGAGCACGCCGAGGCGCAAATCTTTCGCACCATGGCGACCTACGCCCCGGCCTTCGGCATGATCGGCACCCTCGTGGGGCTGGTTAACATGCTGGAGGTCATGGACGCCGGTGACCTGGAGGTGATCGGCCCACGCATGGCGGTGGCGCTGCTCACGACCTTCTACGGTATCTTGCTTGCCAACCTGGTCTTCAAACCGGTGGCGGTGAAACTCGAGCGGCGCACCGAGGAGCGCTTGATCACCATGAACATGGTGCTCGAGGGCATCTCGCTGATCACCAAGCGCCGCTTGCCGTCGTTCATCGAAGAGACGTTGAACTCCTTCGTGGCCAACTACAACGACGAGATTCGTGATGCCAACGTGAAGCCGCGCGCCGAGAACGACGCGCCTGCCAAGGGGTAGGGCGATGAACCGCGAAGCCCGCCACGCACTGGAATCGCCATTCACCGGGGATGGCGACAGTGAAGATGGGTGGCTGACCAGCTACCTGGACGTGTTGACGTTGTTGATCACGCTGTTCGTGCTGCTGTTGGCGCTCACCCCGGCGGGCACCGGCGACGAAGCCGCCGGCACACCCACGACCTCGGGTATTCAGCCGCTCTCTTCGGGACTTCAACCGCTCCACAGTGGGCTGAGCCCGGCGATGGACGGCCTCGATATTCAAGGCGTGAGCGTATCCGAGGGCCGCGAAGGCATTACCCTGCGCATCGACGATAGCCTGCTGTTCGATAGCGGCGCGGCGCGGCTGACCGCTCAAGGCGAAGAGGTGCTGGAAAGCCTTGGCGAGGTCATCGACACCTTCGATGGAGAGATATCAGTGGAAGGGCACACAGACAACGTGCCGATCGCCACCGCCTCGTTTGCCTCCAACTGGGAGCTTTCGACGGGGCGGGCAATTGCCGTGGTGCGCCACCTGGAAGAGGAAGGCGTGGCGCGGGAACGCCTGCGCGCCGTTGGCTACGCCGATACGCGCCCGCTCGAGGCGAACGACTCCGTAAGCGGGCGCGCCGCCAACCGGCGCGTCGAGTTCGTGCTGCGCCGGCCGCCGAACGGCCAGGCGCCGGCCTCGCGTTAGGCGCTGGCGCAGCGGCGCTGCGTCTCGCGAATCGCCTCGCCGGCGCCCGCCAAACTGAACGTCATGGTCCAGGACGGTTCGTCGCCCTGCTCGAAACCGATATAAAGCTGCTCGCCGTCGCTCATCTGACCGAGCAGCGCATCGAGCTCGCCCAGGTAGAAGTGGCTATAGAAGCCGTCATCCCCCTCCTCGACGATAAACTCCGCCATGGTGTCGATCAGCGGCGCCTGGTCGACGCGCAGCCGGGCCGGTACCAGGTTCACCGCGCGGCTTTCGGTTTGCGTCTGTTCCAGGGTGACGCGCATCTCGAGCCAGGGCAGGTGGCAGATGCCTTCGGTGGCGTTCACGCTCAGCGTGGCGTCCGAGTAGCTTTGCGTCTCGACGGCGCGGAAATGGCGCTTGTCCTGGGCCTCGAGGGTCACGGCTTGCCAGGCGTCAAAAGCGGCGTCCTGGCTCACCGGGTAGCGCTCGGCCAGCGCCGCACTAAAAAACGAAAGCCCGGCCGCGCCCAGCGCGAAAGAAGCAAGTAAGCGAGTGGTCATGATGTAAAAGGCCAACCGTTGAGCAGGTTAAAAAGGCGTAGCCGGATCAATCGGACTGGCCGAGCAGGGGCCTTACGCTGTCGTTTAAGTAGCAATCGTCGAACTCGCCTTCCGCGGCCAGCGCCGCCATGTCGGGAATATTGACGTGGTGACGGTCACGATACACCAGGCCATCCTCGCTGAGCGCCGTGAAGGTTCGGCTGACGTGCACCGGGCTAAGGCCGAGTACGTCGGCCAACTGCTCCTGGGAGAGCGGCAGACGGAACTGGCCGGTAAGACCTGTGTTGGTCTGGCTCAGGCGAACGTACATTTCATGTAGAAAGTGAGCCATTTTCTGGCGCGCAGTGCGCCGTGCCAAATTGACCAGCCGCTCGGTCAAAAGCGCTTGCTGGCGGCTGCTGATGGCGAACATCACCGAGGTCAGTGGCAGCGAATCATTGAAAAGATCGATCATCCGCTTGTGGGGAAAGCGGCACACCACGCTGTCGGTGATAAAGCGCACGTTTTCCAGGCGCTTCGAGAAGGCGAACTCGCGCAGGCCGATGATATCGCCGGGCAGGAACACTTCCAAAATATGCCGGTCGCCGTTTTCCAGGTGGCGATAGGAGTACGCCCAGCCGCTACGCAGCGTGCAGAATTCGTTCGCCGGGTCTTTCATTTCCCATAGAAGCGAGCCCGCCTTTTGATCGACCGGGCTCTCTTCCAGCGAGTCGAGCAGCTTCTCTTCCTCTTCTGACAGCGAATAGAAGTGATTGAAATGGCGGACAATACAGCTTTTTTCCTGCCCCATGATCGGTTTCTCCTCTTTTGAGTAGCATACGCTCGACTAGCTGGTGGCCATGGGTTTAACCGACCCTCAAAGGCCAGCTTAACGCCGGCCTTTGACGTGCGAGTAGTACTCTGACTATTTCTTTTTTAAAAGCGGTCCCAAAAACTCGCCGGTATGGGAGCCTTTTTTCTTCACAAGCTGTTCCGGCGTGCCTTCGCCAATGATGCGCCCGCCGCCGGAGCCGCCTTCCGGGCCGAGATCGACGACCCAGTCCGCGGTTTTGATCACATCCAGGTTGTGCTCGATGACCACGATGGTATTGCCGTGGTCGCGCAGGCGATGAAGCACCGTCAGAAGCTGGCGAATATCCTCGAAGTGTAGCCCGGTGGTGGGCTCATCGAGAATATAGAGCGTCTGGCCGGTGTCGCGCTTGGCAAGCTCGCGGGCGAGCTTGACCCGCTGGGCCTCGCCGCCGGAGAGCGTGGTCGCGCTTTGCCCCAGGCGAATATAGGAGAGGCCGACGTCCAAAAGCGTCTGCAGGCGCCGCGCAATGGCCGGTACGGGGCTGAAAAACTCGAGCCCTTCTTCGACGGTCATCTCCAGCACGTCGTGAATGTTCTTGCCCTTGTAGTGAATATCCAGGGTTTCGCGATTGTAGCGCTTCCCCTTGCACACGTCGCAGGGTACGTAGATATCCGGCAGAAAGTGCATTTCTACCTTGATCATGCCCTCGCCCTGGCACGCCTCGCAGCGCCCGCCCTTGACGTTGAAGCTGAATCGGCCGGGCTTGTAGCCCCGCGAGCGCGCCTCCTGGGTGCCGGCGAACAATTCGCGAATCGGCGTAAAGATCCCGGTGTAGGTAGCCGGGTTGGAGCGCGGCGTGCGCCCGATCGGGCTCTGGTCGATATCGATGACCTTGTCGAGCTGATCGAGCCCTTCGATGGCTGCATAGGGCGCTGGGGTCAGCGTCGAGGCGCGGTTCAAATCCCGGGCGGCGATCGGCATCAGCGTGCCGTTGATCAACGTCGACTTGCCCGATCCGGACACCCCGGTAATGGCGATGAAAAGCCCCAGCGGCAGTGTCAGCGTCACGTTTTGCAGGTTGTTGCCGGTTGCCCCGCGTAGCACCAGCTGCTTTTCCGGGTTGCCGGGAATGCGGTAGGGCGGTATCGCGATTTCGCGGGTGCCGCACAGGTACTGGCCGGTCAGCGAGTCCTTGTTGTCCATGACGTCTTGCGGCGTGCCCTGGGCGACGATTTCGCCGCCGTGGACCCCGGCGCCGGGGCCGATGTCCAGCACGTGATCGGCGGCGCGAATGGCATCCTCGTCGTGCTCGACCACGATCACCGTGTTGCCTAAATCGCGCAGCCGCTCGAGGGTTTTCAGCAGCCGGTCGTTGTCGCGCTGATGAAGGCCGATGGAGGGTTCATCGAGAATGTACATCACGCCGACAAGCCCCGCGCCGATTTGGCTCGCCAGGCGAATCCGCTGGGCTTCACCGCCGGAAAGCGTGTCGGCGCTGCGCTCGAGATTCAGGTAATCGAGGCCGACGTTGACCAAAAACTCGAGCCGCGAGTGGATCTCGTTGACGATCTTCTCGGCGATTTCGCCCTTGCGCCCGGGCAGCGCCAGGTTGGCAAAATAATCCCAGGCCTCGCCGATCGGCGTGCGCACGATGTCGGCGATATTGTGATCATCGACGAAGACGTGGCGTGACTCGCGGCGCAGGCGCGTACCGTTGCACGAGGTACAGGGCTTCATGGCGATGTACTTGGCCAGGTCGTCGCGCACCATGTTGGACTCGGTTTCGCGGTAGCGGCGCTGCATGTTGGGCAGCACGCCCTCGAAGGCGTGTTCGCGAGTCACCTTGCGGCCGCGGTCGCTGACGTAGCTAAACGGCACGGACTCGTTGCCGCTACCGTTTAAAATCACGTCGCGCTGGCGCTTCGAGAGCGCGTTCCAAGGCGTTTCGAGCTCGAAATCATAGTGCTTGGCCAGCGCCTGGAGCTGGGTGAAGTAGTAGATGTTGCGACGGTCCCAGCCCTTGATCACCCCTTCGGCCAGGGACAGCTCGTCGTGGCTGATCAGTTTTTCCGGGTCGAAGTACTGCTGGATCCCCAGGCCGTCGCAGGTGGGGCAGGCGCCGGCGGGGTTGTTGAACGAGAACATCCGCGGCTCGAGCTCGGCGAGCGAGTAGCCGCACACCGGGCACGCAAAGCGCGAGGAGAACGCCATGTCCTCACGCTCGCTATCCATGAAATGGATCATTGCCGTGCCGTCGGCCAAATTCAGCGCCGTCTCAAAGGACTCCGCCAGCCGCTGGGCGATATCGTCGCGCACCTTGAAGCGGTCCACCACGACGCTGATGTCGTGCTTCTTGCGTTTGTCGAGTGGCGCTATGTCGTCAAGCTCCAGCACCTGGCCGTCGATCAACACGCGCACGAAGCCCTGGGCGCGAAGCTCGGCCAGAAGCTGCAGGTGCTCGCCCTTGCGGCCCTTGACCACCGGGGCGAGCAGCATCAGCCGGGTGCCTTCCTCCAGATTCATGGCCTGGTCGACCATCTGCGAGATGGTCTGGGCTTCCAAGTCTTCGCCGTGTTCCGGGCAGCGCGGCGTACCGGCGCGGGCGAACAGCAGGCGCAGGTAATCGTAGATCTCGGTAATCGTGCCGACCGTCGAGCGAGGGTTGTGGGAGGTCGATTTCTGCTCGATGGAGATCGCCGGCGAAAGCCCTTCGATATGATCCACATCGGGCTTTTCCATCATGGAAAGAAACTGACGCGCGTAGGTAGAGAGCGACTCCACGTAGCGACGCTGGCCTTCGGCGTACAGCGTGTCGAACGCCAGCGACGATTTGCCCGACCCCGAAAGGCCTGTAATCACAATCAGCTTATTGCGCGGCAGCTCCACATCGATCTGCTTGAGGTTGTGAGTGCGTGCACCTCTGACCAGAATGCTGTCCATCAACACCTCGAATCGCGTGGCAAAAGCGTGATTATACGTTTGCCGGTCCCATTACGGCAAAGCGGCAGAGACGCTTTGTCGCAAGGCGAGCGTTTCCAGCGCCTGGACAAAGCGCTAGAATGGACGGCTTTTCTGGGCTTTCACCCGCCTCCGACCGTTTAAAAGGGCACTATGCGCAACCTTTCCACACTGCTGCTGGCCTCTGAGCGCCGCGCAATCAGTGGGCTGGCGGGGCTTTATGCGTCCCGTATGCTGGGACTTTTCATGGTGCTGCCCGTGCTTGCGCTCTACGCCGACACGCTAAGCGGCGCCACGCCGCTATTGATCGGTGTCGCGCTGGGCGTTTACGGGCTGACCCAGGCCACGCTGCAGATTCCTTTCGGTTTGCTCTCGGACCGCTTCGGGCGCAAGCGTATCATCGCCCTGGGGCTTTTGATATTTGCCCTGGGCAGCGTCGTGGCGGCCATGGCCGACTCCATCGGTGGGATCATTGCCGGTCGCGCGCTGCAGGGCGCCGGCGCGGTGGCCGCCGCGATCATGGCGCTGCTGGCCGATCAAACCCGCGAGCAGGTACGTACCGCCGCCATGGCCACCATCGGGCTTTCCATTGGCGTCTCTTTCGCCGTCGCCATGGTGCTCGGCCCCTGGCTTGCCGGCTGGGCGGGGCTTTCGGGCATTTTCTGGGTCACTGCGCTGCTCACTTTCGTCGGGCTATTCGTTTTGTGGCGCTGGGTGCCGCCGGCCCCGCGCCGGGTGCGCCACAAGGATGTGGGCATGGACCGGGCGCAGTTCAAAAGCGTGGCGGCGCGGGCGGACCTGTGGCGTTTGAACGCCTCGATCTTCTCGCTGCACCTGATTTTGATGGCGATTTTCGTGGCGGTACCCTTTCGGCTGATCGGTGCCGGGGTGGCCATGGAGTACCACGGGGTGGTGTATCTTTCGATCATGGCGCTGTCTTTCGTGGCCATGGTGCCGCTGATGATCCTGGCGGAGAAGCGCCAGCGCATCAAAACGGTGTGTCTGCTTGCGATCACGGCCATCGCGCTGAGCCTGGCTGCGCTTGCCTTGCCGGCGTCTCACGGCAAGGGGCTTTTCGTCGGGCTGTTCGTCTTCTTTACCGGCTTCAACCTGTTGGAGGCCACGCTGCCCTCGATGTTGAGCAAGCTGGCCCCGGCGGGTGCCAAGGGCACCGCCATGGGCGTGTACTCCACCAGCCAGTTTTTGGGCGCTTTTTTGGGCGGCACCCTGGGCGGGGTGTTGTCGAGCGCCTGGGGGCTGGACGCGGTGTTCGTTGGCTGTGCGCTGCTCGGCCTTGGCTGGTGGCTGGTCATGTGGGGGCTGCCGACACCGCCGCCGCTTTCGAGCGAAATCGTCGCCCTCGACGACACGCATCCGGACACGCTGGATCTTTTGATGCAGCGCCTGGCGGAAGTGGTCGGTGTGGAAGACGTGATGGTGGTGCCCGAAGAGCGTTTGTTGTATTTGAAAGTGAACCGCAATGCGCTCGACCGGAGCGCATTGGAGAAGCTGATTCCGCCGGACAACCCCTGATCCGGCTGCTACAAACAGTGAATTCGTGTCGGCGCAATCGGTGATACCCTAACCGCTGGCGGCGACACAACCCTGACCGATTCGACAGTACGATTGAGCGGCCCTTATTTGAGAACGGCCTCTATTTGAACGGATCTTATTTAAAAGGAGCGAGCTATGGCGCGCGGTATTAACAAAGTCATCCTGATCGGCAACCTGGGTCAGGACCCGGAAGTCCGTTTTACCCCTTCGGGTACGGCGGTGGCGAACCTGAACCTGGCCACCTCGGACACCTGGACCGACCGCCAGAGCGGCCAGCGCCAGGAGCGCACCGAGTGGCACCGTATCGTGCTGTTCAACAAGACCGCCGAGATCGCCCAGCAGTACCTGAAAAAGGGCTCCAAGGTGTACATCGAAGGCCGCCTGCAGACGCGTAAATGGCAGGACCAGAACGGCCAGGACCGCTTCAGCACCGAAGTGGTCGCCAACGACATGCAGATGCTGGATAGCCGTGGCGGCGACTTCCAGGGCGGTGGCGGCGCGCCGCAGAGTTATCAAAACAACGCCCCGCAAAACGGCGCTCCGCAAAATAACGCGCCCCAGAACGCCCCGGCGCAAAATGCCGGTTATCAAAACAACCCGCCGCCGCAGAACAACCAGGCCCCGGGCAACCAGTACGGTAATGGCCAGAACAACCCGCCCAACCAGGGTGGCCAGGGCGCGCCCAATAACGACCAAAACAGCCGTTACGGCGCCCCGGACCCGGGCGATTTCGACGATTTCGACGACGAAATTCCGTTTTAATCACGCTTTTCGCCGGGGGTGTGTGAACCGGCATCGCGAGACAGGAGGTCGTCGGCCTTGAAGCTTTTGATACTGGATGCCGGGCACTGTTTGAGCCTGGCGCTGGCCCGGGAGGCCAGCCGCCGTGCAGACACCGAGCTGGTCATCGAGCAGGAAATGCGCATCGACGCGGCCGAGCTCGAAGCCATTGCGCCGCACGCGGTGATCATTCCGCCCCTGGCGCACCCTCAGGTCATGCCCCCCGCGGATGTGAAGGCCCACGCCGATGCGGTCGAGGCCTGCATGGAGGCGTGCAAGGCCAACGATATCGCGCTCGTATGGTGCGTGTCGGACCAGCTCTACGAAGAAGGCTTCGAGATTCCCATCGACGAGCACGTGGTGCCCGCCCCGCGGGATGAGAGCCTGCGCCGGCTGGTGGCCACCGGGGATCGGATTCGCGGCGAGTATCATCGTCATTTGATCGTGCGTCTGGGGCCGCTGTTCGCGCTCGACGGGGGCGATGCCTGGCTGAGCGATATCATCGAGCGCCTGGTGGCGGGTCAGAGCGTGCGCGCCGCCGAGGATGTGATTTGCTGTCCGACCTCGGCGGATGCGGCCGCCATGGCGCTGATCGGCATGCTCGCCCAGCAGAAGTGCGGCGCCGATGCCTGGGGCGCCTATCACCTGGCGGGGATCGAGCCGGTCAGCACCTTTACGTTTATCTCCACGGTGCGCACGCAGTTGGCGACCCACCTGGAAGGGCGCGGCGAAACGGTTGCGCTGGGCGCGGTCGAGGCGCTGAACCATCACCACGATGCCAAGCTTCGACGGGTGCTCAACTGCCGCCGCGTGCTGGACGTGTTTGGCGTTCATCAAAAGCCCTGGCGTCTGGAAGTAGGGCGTATGCTGGACGCATGGTGTTTGACCCGCGACCAGAACCGCCCGGAACAAGGAGAGTCGGCTTGATCAATGCCCTGCGCAGCCTGGTGTTCTACCTGGGCTATTTTTCGGCCATGCTGCTGTGCGGCGTACTGTTTCTGCCGCTGGCGCCTTTTCTGCCGCTGGCCGGGCGCTACCGGTTGTTGAATCTGTATAACTACTTTTTGATTTTCTGGTTCCGGCTGGCCTGCAACGTGCGCTACGACATTCAAGGCCGCGAGCAAATCCCCGACGGGCCCTGCGTGATTCAGGCCAACCACCAGTGCGAGTGGGAGACGGTTTTTTTGCAGGTGATGAAGCCGCCGGTTTGCACCGTGCTCAAGCAGGAGCTTCTGCGCATTCCGATTTTTGGCTGGGGACTTCGCCTTCTGCGCCCGATCGGCCTCGATCGCTCCCGGCCCGCCCGGGCGATGAAGCAAGTGCTGACCCAGGGCGTGGCGCGGCTGCAAACCGGGCTTTCGGTGCTGATCTTTCCCGAAGGCACCCGGGTCGACCCGGGAAGCCGCAAGCGCTACAACAAAAGCGGTACGGTCATTGCGTGCCGCGCTGGCGTACCGGTGCTGCCGGTGGCGCACAACGCCGGCGAGCGTTGGCCCGGGCGCCATTGGGTCAAGCAGCCCGGCGTATTGCGGGTGCGCATCGGCGCGCCGATCCCGACCGAGGGGCGCACGCCGGATGAAGTACTGGCCGAGGTCGAGCGCTGGATCGAAGCCACGCTCGTCGAGATTTCCGACGTGCCCCGAGGGGACGAGCCGGTGGTCATGAGCTCCGCGCCCCCGGCCAGGTAAGTAACGCTGCTAGGTAAGTAACGCTTTATACAGACAAAAACGGCGCCCTTGGGCGCCGTTTTTGTGATTGCCTGTCGTAGCCTGTCTAGTCAGCGTAGCGCTGGAAGACCAGGCAGGCGTTGGTGCCGCCAAAGCCGAAGCTATTGGAGAGCGCCCGCTCTATGGCGACGTCGTCGCGGCGGCTCGTCACGATGTCGAAGCCGTCGGCCTGCTCGTCGAGCTGGCTGACGTTGGCCGAGGCGGCCACGAAGCCGTGCTGCATCATCAACAGCGAGTAGATCGCTTCCTGCACGCCGGTGGCGCCCAGGGAGTGCCCGGTCAGCGACTTGGTCGAGCTCATCGCCGGGGTGGTATCGCCGAACACTTCGCGGATCGCTTTCAGCTCCGCGACATCGCCCACCGGCGTCGAGGTGCCGTGGGTGTTGATGTAGTCGATATCGCCCTCCACGGTCGCCATGGCCTGACGCATGCAGCGCGTGGCACCCTCGCCGGAGGGGGCGACCATGTCGTGGCCATCGGAGGTCGCGCCGTAACCCACGACTTCGCCGTAGATTTTCGCGCCGCGGGCCTTGGCGTGCTCGAGCTCTTCGAGCACGACCATACCGCCGCCGCCGGCGATGACGAAGCCGTCGCGGGTCTGGTCATAAGGCCGCGAGGCGGTTTCCGGCGAATCGTTGTAGTGGGTCGAGAGCGCGCCCATCGCGTCGAACAGACACGAAAGCGTCCAGTGCTCCTCTTCACCGCCGCCGGCGAAGACCACGTCCTGCTTACCCAGCTGGATCTGCTCCATGGCGCTGCCGATGCAGTGTGCCGAGGTCGCACAGGCCGAGGAGATCGAGTAGTTCACGCCCTTGATTTGAAAGGGCGTCGCCAGGCAGGCCGAGACGGTGCTGCCCATGGTCCGGGTCACCCGGTAGGGGCCCACACGGCGCAGGCCTTTTTCGCGCAGGACATCGGCGGCTTCGACCTGGTTGGCGCTGGAGGCGCCGCCGGAGCCGGCGATCAGGCCGGTACGCTCGTTGGACACCTGCGCCGGGGTTAGCCCCGCATCCTCGATGGCCTGGGCCATAGAGACGTAGGCGTAGGCCGCCGCATCGCCCATGAAGCGCAGAAGCTTACGATCGACCAGTGCTTCGAGGTCGATATGGATACTGCCGGCCACGTGGCTTCTAAAACCGCGCTCGGCATACTCCTCTTTAAAGCGAATGCCGCTACGCCCGTTTTTCAGCGCGTCCAGGACCTGGTGCTGGTCATTGCCCAGGCAAGATACGATGCCAAGGCCGGTGACTACCACTCGTCGCATGGAAGCCTCCTGTTAAAAATTCGCAGTGGAGGTAAATAGGCCAACGCGTAAGTCATTAGCCTGATAGATGTCGCGTCCGTCGACGGCCACCGTGCCATCGGCAATGCCGAGAATCAGCCGGCGCGTGATGACCCGCTTGATATTGATGCGGTAGGTGACCGTTTTGGCATCGGGCAGGATTTGGCCGCTGAATTTCACTTCGCCGCAGCCCAAAGCGCGCCCGCGCCCGGGGTGGCCAAGCCAGCCCAGGTGAAAGCCCACCAACTGCCACATGGCGTCCAGCCCCAGACAGCCCGGCATCACCGGGTCGCCCGGGAAGTGGCAGTCGAAAAACCACAAATCCGGCGTGATATCGAGCTCGGCGATCAGTTCGCCCTTGCCATGCTCACCGCCTTCTTCGTGGATGTGCGTGATGCGGTCCAGCATCAGCATGTTGGGCGCCGGAAGCTGGGCGTTACCGGGGCCGAAAAGCTCGCCGCGGGAGCAGGCCAGCAGTTCTTCGCGATCAAAGGAGTGTTGCTTGGTCACTGAATCGTTCCGAATATCAAGGTGGACGTTGGCCGCCTGTGGCGTTCGACCCCCGGCTAACGCTTGGGTCAAGTACGACAAACGGCTGGCAAGGCCACGCCTAGTCTACTTCCGGAAACCGCTGAATGCACGCCATCGTCGATCTATCGTTGATTTGGCTCACCTCAAGCGGCGCTTTTTTAAGCGCTTTCAAAGCGCCTTGAATGCCTCGAGCGCTCGTTGACGGGCTGCCTTATGGTCGACGATGGGTTCGGGATAATCGAGTTTCGTCAGCATGTCGCGGGGCGGGGCATGGCGCGCCTTGGCGGGCAGTTCGGCAAGCGCTGGCAGCCAGTGGGCGATGAAGTCGCCCTCGGGGTCGAAGCGCTCCGACTGGGTGGTGGGGTTGAAGATACGAAAGTAGGGCGCGGCGTCGGTGCCGGTGGACGCCGCCCACTGCCAGCCGCCGTTGTTGGAGCAGAATTCGCCGTCGATCAGGTGGGTGAGGAAAAAGTCCTCACCGCAGCGCCAATCGATCAGCAGGTGCTTGCTCAAAAACATGGCGGTGACCATACGCAGCCGGTTGTGCATCCAGCCGGTCGTCACCAGTTGGCGCATGGCGGCGTCCACCAGCGGGTAGCCGGTGCGCCCTTCACACCACGCCTGGAAGCCGTCGTCGTCACTGCGCCACTCAAGCTTTTTGGTGTGCTGCTGGAACGGCTCACGGCGGGCAACGTAGGGAAAGCCCACCACCACGTGCTGATAAAACTCGCGCCACACCAGCTCGTTGACCCAGGTCGTCAGGCCCTTGTCGCCGTCGCTTAGGTGGCCGCCGTTGTGGCTCATCACCGCCTGCATACACTGGCGGTACGACAGCACGCCTAGCGCGAGATAAGGGGAAAGTTCGCTGGTGCCCGCTACGGCGGGGAAGTCGCGCTGGTCGTTGTAGCGTTTGGCGCGCTTTTGCAGAAAGTGGGCCAAACGGTCGCCGGCGGCGTCTTCCCCGGCGGGCCAGGCGTCTTGATTGACCGGCGCTTGGGCAAGTTCGGGCAGCGCCGGGATGGCGCTATTGCCGATAGAGAGCGCCTGCTGCTTGGGGGGCGCGTCGAGAACGTGAAGCTGCGAATCCTTGAGGTTCTTGTGCCAGGCCTTGGCGAAGGGCGTGAATACGCTGTAGTACTCGTGCTTGCCGGTCAAAAGCGTGCCCGGCGCGAAGGCCACGGCGTCGTGATAGCCGTGAGCGGCAATGCCTGCGTCCTTGAACGCTTGGAGCACGTTTTCGTCGCGCTGGTACTCGTTGACCGGGTATTGATAGTTGAAGTGCAGCTGCTTTATATCGTGCTCGCGGGCGATCTCCAAAAGCGTGTCGGCGGCGGCCCCATAATGGCCGATATCCCGGTGCAGAAGGGGGATGTTGAGCTCGTTGAGCGACGCCTTCAGCGCCCGAACCGTGCGGTGCCAGAAATCGATCTTGTTGGCGCCGTGGCCATGGGATTGCCACTGCTCGACGCTGCGTAGAAACACCGCGACCACGGGGCCTTTCTCGGCGGCGGCGGCCAAAGCGGCGTGATCGAAGGTGCGAAGGTCGGTACGAAACCAGACAAGCTGAAGCGCCATGACGCCCTCCCTGGCGTATCAAAAGCGCCAAGGTAGCAACCCCTCGACGCTATGGATGACGGTGTGAAACGTGAGCTGTTAGAGGATGCCGGATTCGCGCAGCAGCGGGCGCAGCCGGGCAATGGCCTGGGGTAGATCATCACCGAGTACGTGGACATCGCTGTCGCGCAGGTCGGCGTCGCGCTGGCGGGCGACCTCCCCGCAGACGCCCAGGGGCACATTGAGCGCGGTGGCGGCTTCGGGCAGCGCCCGGCGGATGAAGTCGTCGCTTTCGCGCTGGCCGCTGGTCAGCAGCACCATGGAGCAGTGCAGTCGCGACACCGCCTGGGGCAGGTCGGCCAGCGCCAGAGAATGGTCGAGCAGCTGTACGCGGTAGCCCTGCTCGCTTGCCATCAGCGCGGTCAACAGCACCCAGAGCGGGCCCGGATCGTCAGGCATGGCGTTGAGCAAAATCAGCGGGCCGCGGGTCGCCTGATTGGCGTAGTGCAGGCGAATACCCACCTGGCTTCTCAAGAAGGCTTCCAGCGAGCGGCGCACCAGGTCGTCGGGCTCGATCGCCCACTTGGCTTCGAGGGTGGAGATCGCCGGCTGCCACAGCTCGTTGACCGCCGTGCTCAAAGGGTAAAGCGCCAGGCTCTGCTGGTAGAGCGACTCGAGCTTGGGCAAGTCGATCGCTTCGATGGTCGCCAAAAGCTGCTGGCGCTGACTGGCCCAGTCGCCCGCGTCCGGAACCGGCGCTTCGACGGTTTCCGGCTGATCGAGCAGATCCGCCACCTGGCTGACCGGTACGCCGCGGTTGAGCCACTGCAAAATCCGCTCGATGCGGATGATGTCGTCCTGGGCATACAGGCGATGACCCTTGGGCGTGCGCTGAGGGCAGATAAGACCGTAACGACGCTCCCAGGCGCGCAGGGTGACCGAGTTGACACCCGTTAACCGGGAAACCTCCCGAATGGGGTAGAGCGGGGTATCGGGTGGATGGGTCGCCTTGGTGTTCATGGGCGCCTTGCCTCTTGGTTGCCTGCCGCGCTTGCCACAGGGATCTTTCGTAAATGGCGGCGGCGCACAGCGCAATAGCGTCTGTTGGCCGTCTGGTGAAACTCTAAAGCCTTTTTAGGTAGCTTAATTTGTACAACTTTTTGGCGCCGGGTACAACCTTGGCGATCTTTTTCTTACACAGTCGTTTGATTTGGGTAACTGTTTGGTAGCGCTAACAAAGCGTTTGCAAGCTCAAATCCGGACAGCCAGGCATCCTCGACGCGGCTGCCACGAAAGCTTTCGCCGCACAGGGCAAGACCCTGGCGGCTGTATAAGTATGAAACGTTCGAGGGCGCTGCTGCCTGAGCGTAGCGCCAGCGGTGCGCGCAAAGCTCCCGAATCGGCGGCAGCGTCATGTCCTGGGGCAGCAGCGAGCGAAACGCGGCGTATAGCGCGCAGGCGGCTTGCCTGGGTGAAAGCTCGAGGTTGTCATCGCTCCAGTCGAGCTGGGCGAGCAGGCTAAGGCTTTCGGGCTGGCTTTCTCGACCGGGCCTGGTGTGATGACGCGAGGCCAGGCGTAGCACCGGGTGGCGGGCGTGAAGGCTGTCCCAGTCATCGATGCCTTCCAGGGCGGGCAGCGTGGTTTCGAACACCACGTAACCCGCCCAGCAGCCGCGCTGGGGGCGCGCCTGGCAAGCGCTGGTAAGCGCTGCATCCCACTCGCCGAGCAGCGCCGCAGCCTGGGGAGGAGGGGCGGTGATGACCACCGTGTCGAAGGGACCCAACAGGTTGTCATCATGATCGCGTAGCTGCCAGCCAGCGGTGGCGCCCGGGCCCTTCTCCAGCGCGGTAATGCGCGTCTCGAAGTGGGTGTGAACGTGAGCGAACGCCGCCAGCCGGTGGTGAAGCTCGCGGGTCATCGCGCTCATGCGTGGCGCGCCGATATAACGCGGCTGATCATCGACGAGCGCCTGCCAGCCGCTTTCATCCACGCGGTAGTGGGCGGCCGGCCACGGGGCAACGGCGCCGTTTTCGACGAGGTTATTGATGAGCCGTGAAAAGCGCGGGTCGCGCACGGTGAAGCTTTGCGCGCCCAGGTCGAGGGTGGCGGTGGGGCGGCGTGTGCTGGCCATGCGCCCGCCGGGGCCGCGGGCCTTATCGAACAGGGTGGCGCCAATACCCTGCTCCGCCAGTGCCTGGGCACAGGCAAGTCCGGCGATACCGGCACCGATAACGGCGACACTCTCGGGGCGTGAGCCCGCAAGAGGGTTTTCAGGCATAAATCCTCGCGAGAATACGTTAAAGTTAATATACTTATCGTAGCACTATCGTATAGCATTTGTGTAATTATAGCGCGGTGCCACGCCACGTTTACAACGTAGAGGAGGTTCTCGATGCGGATTCTTGTTACCGGCGGTACCGGCTTTGTCGGCAAGCGGCTTTGTGAAAAGCTGATCGGCGGCGGTCATCAGGTCGATGTGGTATCGCGCTCACCCTCCAAGGCGGCTCGCGTACTGCCGCGGGAATGCACGACCGGCGAAAGCGCCATGGCGTTCATCGATACGCCGCCGGAAGCGATCGTGAACCTGGCCGGCGAATCCATTGCCGGTAAGCGCTGGAGCGATACCCAGAAAAAGCGCCTGATTAGCTCCCGGGTCGAGACCACCACGGCGCTGGTCGAGTTCTGCAAGGCACTGGAGAAGGCGGGTAAACCCCTGCCCGCGGTCATGGTCAGCGGCTCGGCCATGGGCTATTACGGCGACCAGGGCCAGAAGAAAGTGGATGAGCAAACCCCGCCCCACGAAGAGTTTGCCCACCGGCTTTGCGTGCAGTGGGAAGCCGCCGCCGAACCGGTCAAGGCGCTCGGCGTGCGTCTGGCCATCGTACGCATCGGGCTGGTGCTGGAAGCCGGCGGCGGTACCCTGGCCAAGATGCTTCCCCCCTTTAAAATGGGCCTGGGCGGGCGCTTTGGCGACGGCCAGCAGTTCATGCCCTGGGTGCACCGCGAGGATCTGGTCGAGGCGATCATCTACCTGATCAACAAGCCCGGCCTCGAAGGCCCGTTCAATGGTGGCGCGCCGCACCCGGTGACCAACGAAGCCTTTACCAAGACCCTGGCGCGCCACCTCCATCGTCCGGCGATGTTCCCGGTACCCGCTTTCGTCTTGAAAGCGGGGCTGGGGGAGATGTCGCGGCTACTGTTGACCGGCGCGGATATGCGCCCCGAGCGTCTGCACGAGGCCGGGTTCAATTTCGGCTACCCGACCCTCGATAAAGCCCTGGACGATATCCTGGCCAAAACGCGTTAGGCGTTAGGGTCGACGGTGATCACCACTCGCACGGCGTCCAGGCGCAGGCGGGTGGCGTCGATCGCCTCTTCCAGCGCCTGACGCTCAGCCTTGATAGCCTCGAGTTCCTCATCGCGCACCGCCGGATTATTGCTGGCCAGCGCGCTCAAGCGGTTCAGCTCGCCGTCGAGCTGTTCGCGCATGCGCTCCCGCGCCGTCTCCAAAAGCGCCGGCAGCGACTTCTCGGCTTCGCTTTCCCCTTGAGTGACCAGCGCGCGCAGTTCGTCGTGGCGGCTTTTGATCAAATCCCGCGCCATCGACTTGTTCACTTTCTGAACGTTTTTGGAAAGGCCGGTAAACGAGATGCTGGCAGTCAGGTTGGCGCCGGACTCGTCCATCAGCACGCGCACCGCCGTGGGGGGTAAAAAGCGGTTCAGGTGCAGCGACCTGGGCGCCGGGCAGTGGGTGCAGAACACCAGCTCCGCCATCAGCCGACCGCTGGGAATCGCCGGGTGGCGCAGAAGCGCCAGCGCCGTGTTGCCCATGGTGCCATCCAGCACCCGGCCCATCATCTCGCGCACCAACGGGTGCTCCCAGGAGAGGCGATGCACGTCGTCCCGGGCCAGCGCCAGGTCCCGCCGGTAGGTGGCCGAAAAGCCCTCTTCGCCCTTCACCAGCCCCGGCAGGCCGTCGATCATGTGCGAGCCGGGTTTCAAGTAGAGCAGGCCCTTGCCGATTTCCTGACTGTCGACGCCGAACACGTCCAGCGCCCGCTCGACGTAGCGGGGCAGGGCGGTGTCGTCATCCAGCTCGCGCACCGCTTCGATGACTTGCTCGGCCCGGGCGGGGCGGCAGGCGTTGAGCTCCAGCAGCCGGTTGCGCCCGGCTTCGCGCTCGGCCAGTTTCTCGTTAAACAGCGTGCGGGTCTCGCCGATGATCTCCGTCAGCGCCTCGTCGTCGAGTAGCGCATCCGCCAGGGCGTCGCCAAAGGCGTCGAAGAGCTCGCTGCCCACCCCGTGGGGCGCGCTAAAGGCGCTCATGCCCTCGTGGTACCAGCGTACCAGCCGCTCACCGGGCGAGGTGCTAAAGGTCGGCACGTGCAGCTCGATGGCGTGCTGCTGGCCGATCCGGTCGAGGCGGCCGATACGCTGCTCCAGCTGGTCCGGATGCTGGGGCATGTCGAACATGACGAGATGCCGGCAGAACTGGAAATTGCGCCCTTCCGAGCCGATCTCCGAACAGACCAGCACCTGGCAGCCTTCCTCTTCGTCGGCAAACGCCGCCGCGGCGCGGTCGCGCTCGATCAACGAAAGGTCTTCGTGGAACACCGGCGCCTGGTAGCCGCCCAGCACGCGCAGCGCCTCGGAAAGGCCTTCTGCGGTTTCCCGGTGGTGGGCGATCACCAGTACCTTGTCGCCGGCCAGGCCTTCTTCGTCGGTATCGGCGAGCTTTTCCAGCAGCCAGTTCACCCGCGGGTCGATCTGCCACCAGGGTTCGCTGTTCAGCGGGTCCTCGGAGAGCGCGCGGTACGTGGCGTCCGGGTAGATCACCACGTCCGGATGATCCATGCCGGTTTCGATCAGTAGCTCGTCGAAGTAGTCTTCGTCGCGCTCGATGCGGCGCAGCGTACGCCGATACGCCGAGGGCAGCTCCAGCGTGCTCTGGTGCAGGCGGCGCTCGGGGAAGCCCCCCACGTGGCGGCGGCTGTTGCGAAACATCACCCGGCCGGTGCCGTGGCGGTCGAGCAGGGCATTGGTCAACTGCGCTTTGGCGCTCGCCTTCGCTTCATCGCTTGCGCCCGCTTCACAAAGGGTTGCCAGCAGCGCCTGGCTGTCCGGGTCGCTTGCCACGCGGGCCACCTGTTCGCGGCTTTCGGGCAGGTTGTCGAGGGCTTCGATGGCGCCTGCCACCTCAGCGTAGTGGCCCTCTTCCTCCTTGAAGCGCTCGATCTCCTGGTAGCGCTCCGGGTCCAAAAGGCGCAGGCGGGCGAAGTGGCTTTCCAGCCCCATCTGCTCCGGCGTGGCGGTCAGCAGCAACAGTCCGGCGATTTGACCGGCGAGCTGCTCGACGCACTGGTAGCCCGGGCCGCTTTCACCGTCGGCGTGCCACTCCAGGTGGTGGGCCTCGTCGACGATGAGCAGGTCGAACTGGCTCGCCAATGCCTGGGTCTGGCGCTCGCGGTTGGCGAACAGCCACCCCTGGCTTGCCAGAATCAGCTGAGCGCTATCGAAGGGGTTTTCGTCGCCGTGGGCCAGGCTTTGGCCCTCGTCGAGCAGCGAAACGTTTAACGAGAAGCGGCGCAGCAGTTCGACCAGCCACTGGTGGGTGAGGCTGTCGGGCACCAGGATCAGCGCGCGCGCCACCCGGCCGTTCATCAACAGGCGGTGCAGAATCAGCCCGGCCTCGATGGTTTTCCCCAGGCCTACTTCGTCGGCGAGCATGACGCGCGGGGCGTGACGCCGCGCCACTTCATCGGCAATAAACAGCTGGTGAGGGATCAAGTCGATGCGCGGGCCGCTAAAGCCCAGGGCCTCGTGCTGCTCGATACGCTGGTAGTGGTGCAGCGTGCGAAAGCGCAGATCGAACCAGTCGTTGCGGTCCACCTGGCCGGTCAGCAGACGATCCCGGGCCTGGTTGAACTGCATGGTGTCGGCAAGCTTGGTCTCGGGAAGCGACTGGGGCGTACCGTCCTTGTCCAGGCCGTGGTAGGTGATCAGACCCTGGTGGAGGGTGCTTTCATCCACCGTGATCTGCCAGCCGTCGGCGGCGATCACGCTGTCGCCGCTGCCGAACACCACGCGGGTCAAGGGGGCCTGGCGGGTGTTGTAGGTGCGGGTTTCCTGACTGGCACTGAACAAAATGGTAACGCTGCGGGCGTCGCAGTTTAGTACGGTGCCTAGCCCAAGCTCGGCTTCTCCGTCGCTAATAAAGCGCTGGCCGGGTGTAAAATCGCTCATGGTGCCTCAAGAAGTTCATAAAACGGGGCGTGCCGCCTGGCGGGCAGGCGGCGACAGGGCGAGGGATTCTAACGCAAAGGCCGGGAAGGATTAAGCGGTGCGTCGTTTAATTATCCAGCCACTGCTCGAGCTGGGCGCGGGTCAGTTCGCCGACGTGGATATCCTCGGTGCGCCCGTTCGAGTCGAACAGTAAGGTGGTCGGAAGTCCTGGGGCTTCAAAGCGCGCCATCAGCGTCTGGCTCGGGTCGCGCAGCGCATGGCGAAACGTCAGGTCCTGCTCGTCGAGGTAGCGCACCACGGGCAGCAGGTCTTCGCCCTGGTTGACGATCACCACGCTGATCCCTTCCCGCGCATCGGCTTGTTGCAAAAGCGGCATTTCACGCAGGCACGGCGGGCACCAGGTCGCCCAGAGGTTGACGATGATTCGGTCGCCGCTATCAATAAGGTCGGGCAGGTAGCGCGGGTTGCCGTCGATATCCTCGAGAGTCACCTCGGGCAGTTCAGCGACGGCGAAGCTACCTTGCGGGGCGGATACCATTATCACCACCAGCCAGATGGCCGAGGCCAGGGCGAACAAAATCATGGTCTTGGCCATTGCCTTGAGATTGTCGCGCAGATACCAGCCGCACCACAAAAGCCCGGCCATGAAGCCGCCCAGCGGATGATAGCCTGGCTGCCAGACCTTGAGGGCTTCCAGCGGCTCGCCGGCGAAGCTCGAAAAGTTGAGCGCCACGTAGCTCAGGCGCGCGCCCACCAGCCAGGCAAGCACCAGGCCGTTGAACCAGCGGCTTTTATCGCGGGCCGGCAGTGACAGCAAAAAGCGGCTGGCCAGCAGCAGCGCCAGCGCGCAGCCCAGCGCGTAAAGCCGCGGCAGCGAAATTAGTAGCGGTCCAAGGGCAATCGCGTTCATCGTTTTCTCGTTAAGCAGTTACACTGGTCCACCATATCATGCACGTTGGTTTTTACGGAGATGTCTATGTACCAGTCCCGCGTTGATGTGCTTCGCGCGCTGGCGATTGGGTCCCAGGCGCTGGGCCTTACCCTGATCATTGGTTTGGAAACCGTGATGGGAAACGCCGCCCGCCCCTGGCAGGGCGTGGTGCTGGGCGTGATGCTGGCCGCGGCTTTGTCGATTGCGCTGGCCAGGCTCTACCGAGGTAATCGTCAGCGTAAACAGGCGGATGCGCGCCGGGCGCAGCTGAGTGAGGCCGGATTCGACGATGAATAGCCCTCGGCGGGGGCTCGCCGCGCTTTTTTTCGTGGCCCTGGTCGCGCTTGCCGGCTGTGTCGATAGCGACGTACCGCGGGAGACGCGCACCGCCTTGGCGCTGGACCAGGCGCGTGGGACCTGGCTTGGCGAGCAAGCCGCCGAGGCCCTGGCGGGCCAGGGCGAGCCGGACGGCTTTTCGCTGCTTGCCAACGGCCAGGAGGCGTTTGAAGTGCGCGTGGAACTCATCCACCAGGCCGAGCGCTCGCTCGATATACAGACCTATCTGTTCGGCGATGGCCAGACGACGCGACTGGTGATGGATGAGCTGCTGGCCGCCGCCGAGCGCGGTGTCCGCGTGCGTTTGATCCTCGATGATATGGGGGCGATTGGCCAAGGCGACCGGCTCTCGGCGCTTTCGAGCCATCCCAATATCGAGGTGCGCGTGTTCAACCCGGTGGCGTTTGGCCGCGGCCACCTGGCCACCCGGGTGCTGGCCTCGTTCACCAACCCGACCCAACAGCACCGGCGCATGCACAACAAGCTCTGGATCGCCGATAACAGCGTGGCGATCGCGGGCGGGCGCAACCTGGGCGACGAGTATTTCGATGCCAACGATGCGCTCAACTTTGCCGATCTGGACCTGGTCACCATCGGCCAGGTCGTACCGGCACTCTCGCAAAGTTTCGACGATTACTGGAACTACGCACTCACCCAGCCGATCGCGCGCTACCACTCGGCAAAGGAGGGCGCCTGGCAGGCGCTGGCCCAGCAGCTCAAGGCCTGGCTGGATGAAAACGCCGATGCCGACTACATCGCCGACCTGCGCGCCCTGCCAGGCGAATCGCCGCCCTGGCAGACCCTCTACTGGGGCGTGGGGCGGGCGATGTGGGATGCGCCGGCCAAAGTCGAGCACGACGGCGCGCCGCCCTGGCGCCAAACGCTTTTGGGCGAGCTTTTACAGCACACCCAGGCCCGCGAACGGCTGGTGCTGGTGTCGGCCTACTTCGTTCCCACCGAGGCGAGCGTCGAGCGGCTCGTGGCGCTGGCCGGCGAGGGCGTGGAGGTCGATATCATCACCAATTCCCTGGAGTCCACCGATGCGGCGGTGGTCCACGGCGCCTATACGCCCTGGCGGCCGGCCCTGCTGGAAAGCGGCATTCGCCTATACGAGCTGCGCCCGGAGCAAGAGACCAGCGCCGACGAGGAGGTCGAGGACATGCGCGTGCCCGGCGCCTCGGCCTCGGCGCTGCATATCAAGGCGCTGCGTTTTGACGACCAGGTGTTTATCGGCTCGTTCAACGTCGACCCGCGTTCGGTGCTTTGGAATACCGAGGTAGGCGTTTTGGCGCAGAGCGAGGCGCTTTTGACCGCCTTCGAAGAGCTGATCGACGTCGGCCGCGAGCCCGCCATTAGCTACCGCGTCACCCTCGACGACCAGGGCGCGCCGGGCTGGGAGTACGAGCACGAAAGCGAGATGCGCCGCGTAGACGAAGAGCCCGGCAGCCACTGGCGCCACCTGAACGCCTGGTTTAGCCAGACCTTCAACCTGGCCCCTTTGCTATAAGTCGGCCCCGGCTGCGTTAAGGAGCGTTGGATAAAGCCACTTGTGTTTTCCCGGCTTCGGTTTCAGATTAAGAGAAGCGCTGGCGTAAGCCGGGGCGTCTCACACACCGGGAGCGACGAATAATATGATCAATAAACGCACACTCGTGGCCGCTATCGCGGCGTCTTCTTTGGCCCTGACCGCCACGGCCCAGGCCGAGGTCAAAATTGGCTTTCTGGGGGGCTTTACCGGCGGCATCGAAAGTCTGACACCGCCCATCTTCGAAGGCGCAAAGCTGGCCGTGGCCCAGGTCAACGAGCAGGGCGGCATCCTGGGCGGTGAAACCCTTTCCATGCCGTCCGGCGATACCACCTGTTCTGACGCCTCGGCGGCCTCCAACGCCGCCGACCGTATGGTGAACTCCGAAAACGTCACCGCTATCGTCGGCGCGCTGTGTACCGGCGCCACCATCGCCGCGGCCAACAACGCCGCCATTCCCGGGGGTGTGGTGATGGTCTCCCCGGCCTCGACCGCCCCGGCGGTCACCGAGCTCGACGACAATGGCCTGGTGTTTCGCACCGTGCCCTCGGACGCCTTCCAGGGCGAAATGCTCGCCAAGCTGCTTTTGGACAAGGGCCTCGACTACGTGGCCGTCACCTTCGTGAACAACGACTACGGCCAGGGGCTGGCGGATGCCTTCACCACGGCCTTCGAAGACGGCGGCGGCGAAATCGCCGAAAGCCTGGCCCACGAAGACAACCGCGCCGACTACCGCTCGGAGCTTGGTTCGCTCTCTGCCGGCGGCGCCGACACCCTGGTGGTGCTCGCCTACGCTGACACCTCGGGCCAGACCGTGCTGCGCCAGGCTTATGAGAGCGGCATGTTCACCCAGTACGTGGGCGCCGACGGCATGGTGGGCGATAGCCTGGTCAACGCCATTGGCGCCGACGTGCTCGACGGCATGATCGCCACCCGCCCGGGCAGCCCGGATCTGCCCGGTACCGAGCTTTTCAATAGCGCCGCTGATGAGGCCGGTTTCGACCCCAGCGCCGTGTTCGCAGCCCAAGCGTATGACGCCGCCTTCCTGCTGGCGCTGGCCATCGAGCAAAACGGCAGCGCCGAGCGCGAAGGCCTGGCGGATGCACTGCGCAGCGTGGCAAGCGAACCCGGCGAGGTCATTCTGCCCGGCGAGTGGGAGAAGGCGGTCGAGCTGATCGCCGCCGGTACCGAGATCAACTACGAAGGCGCCTCCGGCTCCCACGAGTTCGATGACAATGGCGACGTACCCGGCGTGGTGGTCGAAATGGCCGTCGAAGACGGCCGCTTCGTCACCAAGGGCCAGCTCGATTTGTAAACCGCTGAACCGCGTATCCAAAAACCTGCCTGGCGTGCTTTTTCACTAGCGCGCCAGGCTCCAGGAAGGCGCCGCCCCCGGGCGGCGCTCGACGTTTAAATCCGCTTCGTACACCCTCGCGACCGTTTCGGGGTCGAGCACGTCCTGCGGGCTTCCCGAGGCGATCCGCCTTCCTTCGTGCATGAGCCATACCCGGTCGGCAAAGATCGTGGCCAGCTTCAGATCGTGGAGCACGCACACCACCGCCAAATGATAGTCCGCTGCCCAGCTACGTAGCCTGCGCATCAGCCGCTGTTGATGGCCGATATCCAGCGCGCTGGTGGGTTCGTCCAGCAGTAAAACCGCCCCGGTCGAGGCGTCCGTGGGGGGCTTTGATAGCAGTTGGCATGCGCCCCGGGCGATCATCACCCGCTGGCGCTCGCCGCCGGAAAGCGACAGCACGCTGCGCCTGGCAAGTGGTGATAGATCCATATCCTCCAGCAGGGTGGCTAAAAGCGCCGAAGAGGGGGTGCTGCCCAGGGCGACGAGCTCCGCCACGGGCCAGTCGAACGCCGGGTGTTCTTGTTGTGCCACCAGGGCGCGTCGACGGGCCAACCGGGTGATCGACCAGCGCTCGAGCGCGATACCGTCCAGCGTGACCGACCCTTGCTCGCAGAGGCGAAACCCGGACAAAAGCTTCAAAAGCGTACTCTTGCCCGCGCCGTTCGGGCCGACCACGGCCACCAGTTCACCGGGGACGAGGGTATCGGTGAGCGGCGCAAGGGCCGGGGTCGTGGTCAACCCGGCCTGATGGAGCGTGAGCATCAGTGGCCTCGGCGCAGCAGCAGAAAGAGAAAGTAGGGCCCGCCCAAAAGGCTCGTTAAAAGCCCGACGGGGATCTCCGCCGGCGGGGCCAGCGTTCGCGCCAGCGTATCGGCCACGACCAGCAGCAGCGCGCCGCCCAGCATCGAGGCGGGCAGCAGCAGGCGGTGGTTGGGGCCAAGCCCCAGGCGCAGGCAGTGGGGCACCAGTAGCCCCAAAAAGCCGATCACGCCGGTTAGCGCCACGCAGAGCCCGACGCCGAGCGAGGTAGCCACGATAATGTGGCGTTTCAAGCGCGCCCCGTCGAGGCCGGCGGCGTGAGCGGTGGTTTCGCCGAGCTGAAGAAGATCCAGCGCCGGCGCGCTTCGCAGCAGCATGAAAAGGGCCATGCTCACCACGACCAGGGCCAGCACGGTGGTGCGCCAAAGCGCGTTGGTCAGCGTCCCCATGCCCCAAAGGCTTAGCTGGCGAAGCTGCTCGTCGCTTGCGATAAACGCCAGAATGCCGCCGCCGGCCCCGGCCAGGGTGTTGATCGCAAGCCCCGCCAGCAGCAGGGTCATGACCGCGGCGCTGCCCCCGCCCTGGCGTTTGGCGATCGCGAAGACCAGCAGGCAGACGCAGAGCGCCCCGAGAAAGCCGGCCAGAAACTGGCCATACAGGCTAACGCCGCCGCTGCCCTGGAACAGCACGATCCAAAGCGCCACGAAAAGCCCCGCGCCGCTGGCAAGCCCCAAAAGCGTCGGGTCGGCCAAAGGGTTGCGAAAAAGCCCCTGCATGGCGGCGCCGCTGCCGGCGAGCATGGCCCCGACCGCTACGCCCAATAAAAGGCGCGGCAAGCGAAGCTGCCACCATACGTGGGTATCGAAGGCGTCCGCCTGGCCGGTTAAAAGCCGCCAAGGCGAAATGCCCAGCGCCCCGGAGGCCCCCGCCCAGCCAAGCGCGACTAAAAGCGCCAGGCCAAGGCCCCAAAGCACCCGCCCGCGGCGCTCGAGCAGCGGGCGGTGAAACGAGCGTAAAGAGTGGATCATGGCGCTGCTTGCGCGGCCTCGCGGTTCATGGCCTCGGCAACGGCCTGGTGAAGCGCCAGCAGATGGGCCGGCGTGCGCGGGCCAAAGCCAAGTAGCGCCTGGTCGTCGATCACCACCAGCCGCTCGGCCTCGCCTGCCGGGGTCAGCGCCATGCCGGGAAGCTGCCAAAGCGCGGCTTCGCCGCCCAGCGCTTCGAGGCCGCGGGCGGACATGACGACGATATCCGGTGCTTCACGCACCAGCGCCTCGGCCCCGACACTTTGATAGCCCTGCATGGTGGCAAACGCGTTGTCGGCGCCAATGGCTTCAAGGGCGGTATGCGCGGCGGTGGCGTTGCCTGCCGCTCGGGGTGTCATGCCGCTGTGGTGCAAAATGAACATCGCCCGGGTAGCGGGCAGGGCGGGTTGCTCGGCCAGCCGGTTAAGCTCTTCATCGATTTGGTCGGCAAGCGCTTGCCCGGCCTCCACCTGGCCTGTGTGGCGGGCTATGTCGCGCACCTTGTTTTCGATCGAGGCCAGGGTGTCCGGGGCGTCGATCAGCATGATCTCGACCCCGGCCTGAGTGAGCTGCTCGAGCGTCTGTTGGGGCCCGGCATGTTCGTTGGCGATCACGTGGGTCGGTTTGACCGAAAGCAGACTCTCGGCGGAGAGCCTACGCAGATAACCCACCGAGGGAAGGGCTGCCATCGACGCCGGGTAGACGACGGTGTCGTCCCGGGCCACCACGTCGAGGGCGGGCGCTACCTGTGCCAGGGTTTCGGCAACGTCGCCCCCGAGTACTACCCAGCGCTCATCCGCGGCGGCGGTCAGGCTAAACAGCGCCGTCAACGCACCCAGCATCCATGTGGCCACTCTCTTCATAACACTACCTTCATTCAAAGGCTCCTTGTGGGTCGGTAAGCGCCGTGAAAAGCTCACGCCACTCGAGGCGCTCGCGTGCGCGGGTCGTCTTTAAACGTTACCACTGCCAGTTGAGGGTAGCCAGTAAGCTGCGGCCATCGCCGAGGCTTCCGTCCGGGCGGTACCACACCTTGTCGCCCAGATTCGCCAGGCGAAGCGATGTGTCCACCTTCGGGGTGAGCTGCCAGGCCAGGTGCGCATCGAAAAGGGCGTAGCCGGGCAGGCGCGCAGCGGCGTCCTGTTTATCGAAGGCGCGGGCGAAGCGGCCCTGAGCGCCCAGACGCAGGGCCGGGTCGAAAAGTGCCACTTCGCCGCCCAGGCTCGCCTCCAGCGGTGTCTGGCTGCCGAGGGCTTCGCCGCTATCGCGATCCTTACCAGAGACTTCGGAAAGCCCGGCAAAGCCGGTAACGCCGGGCAGGGCGCTGGGCTGCCAGGCAATGCGCGTATCGAAGCCCCAAAGCGCTGCACGCTGCACGTTCACCGCCTGGGTGGTGCCGGCCATGATGTCGACCTGGGTGTCGATAAAGTCGTCGGCGCGGGTGTCGAAGTAGCTGGCGCGAAGCTGCCAGTCGCCCCGGTGCCAGACGAGCCCGCTCTCCCAGGTGTGGCTGGTTTCCGGTGACAGCGACGGGTTGGGCATCCAGTAGTTGTCCGGGGTGCAAAAGGCCGGCCCGGCGCAGAAGCCGGCGAAGTGGCGCTCGTCGGCGTAAAGCTCGGAAAGGCTGGGCGCCCTAAACGCCTCGGCGTAGCCCGAGAAGAACATCAGGCCATCCACCGGGCGCCAGGCCACTCTAAGTCGCGGTGAAACCCGGTCGTGAACGCTATCCTCTCCGTTTTGCCCGCTGGCATCATAGCGGTCGAAACGTGCCCCAAGGCCCAAATCGAACGCGCCGGCACCCCCTTCGTCGACGTACGCCCCCGCGCTCAGCGTGGTATCGAGATAGGCGGCCTGGGTTTCGATATCCGCGCGGGGAAAGCCGTTGGCGTGCTGGGAGGGGCGTTGGCGCGTCTTCTCCAGTTCCCCACCGAAGGCGAGGGTTTGCGAAAGCCAGCCGGGCTCCATTTGATGGTAGCCATCGCTTTGCAGCCCGACCCGGTCGAGCCGGCGAGTGGCCCGGTCGTCCTCGATATCCTGCTGACTGAACGTGAGCCGGGACGTAACGTCGGTCCCCGGTCCTGGCTGCCAGCGGTGGCCAAGCTGCACGTTATCGCTTGTTACGTCGCGCTCGCGAAGCGCGTTGCTTGGGCTCACCGCCCGCTGCTGCGGGTTGGCCGGCTGGGTGGCGCGCTCGTCGTAGTGCTGCCAGCTAACGAAGAGACGCTGTTCGCGGCTCGGCTCCCAGCCGCCCTTGAGCAGCAGGCTGTTGAGCGCGGCGTCGTCTGGGGCCTCGTCCCCGCCGGCGCGGCGGATATCGCCGGATTCGCTGCGACCAAAGGAGATGAGCCCGTCGAGGGCGCCTCGGTCGGTGTCGCGCCGGCCAAAGGCGGCCACGTTGGTACGCCACTCGTTGCTGGCGCTGGCGCCACCCACGGAGAGGCGCGCGCCGCTATTTTCGCCGGGGCGCAGCAGGTCGTCGGCATCGACGCTATCAAAGCTTACGACGCCGCCCATGGCGTTGCTGCCGTAAAGACTCGACAGCGCGCCGCGGGCGATCTGCACTTCTTTGATCAGCGCCGGGTCGAGAAAGAAATTGCCCACGTGGCCGGTCGCGATATCCTGGCGCACGCCGTCCAGGCGCACCAGCACGCCCTGGCGGTCGAACCCTCGCATGCTCAGGGTTTGGCCGTTACGCCGCCCCTGCCCGCCCACGTGAAGGCCCGGCTGACGGCTCAATACGTCCTCCACCCGGGCTGCCGTGGCAAGCACCGCATCGTCGCGGTCGATGATGTTGACGATCAGCGGCGCGCGGGAAAGATCGACCGGCGTGCGAGTGCCGGTCACGGTCATCGGTTCGAGGACCTCGTTGGCCAACGCGGCAGGGGCGAGCAGTGGTAGCAGGGCAAGACAAAATGGACGAAGAGAGACGTGATGAGTCATGAGCCGGGTAGTTCCAACCAGTTAAGAGAAGAGGTGGGCTGGCTGGGTACGCCGCGGCGTTACCTGGCTTGCGTTTAAAAAGCGGTCAGGCGGTGAGAATGAGCTTGCCGCTTTTGGTGCGCCGGAGCACGTAGCGACGATTCTCATGCACGATCACGAGCTCACCGGCGCTGCCCAATAACGTGCGGCTATCCACCTGGCGAGAGGCGTTGTCTTGGAAAACGTTGTCCTGGGAGTCGGTAACGGTCGACGACGGCAGAGAAGACATGAGAGCTTATTACCTGTGCTAATGATAACTATTAGCATTAAATTAACAAAACCCTATTCAGGACTCAAGCTTGGCCGGACGCAACGCCGCGTTGTGGCCGCCGCACCGGGTGAAAAAGTAGCGCAGTGAAAAGTAACGGGGTGGAAATATCCTGGGGGCAAGCACTAGGCGGCGGGTATAAAAAAACGCCCCGGGCCAGGCCCAGGGGCGTTTTCCAAAAGCGCAGGCTAGCCGTGGGTCTTGATGCTCTCCGGCAACAGCCCCTTGGGCGCGAAGCGCAGGACCAGGGTGATCAACATACCGATCACTAGCACCCTGGCTTGTAGCGCGCGGCTATCCATATTGCTGGGTAGCTCCCAGCCTGCGCCTTCGCCAAGGCTTACCACCAGCTGCATGATGAAAAGCGCCAGCGGCTCGGACATGATCCAGATGATGTATACCGCCACGGCGCCGAAGATCGTGCCCAGGTTGTTGCCCGGCCCGCCGAGGATCACCATCACCAGCACCAAAAAGGTGTGATTGAGCGGCAGATACCCCTGGGGGTCGAAGAGGCTGTTGAAGGTGCCCAGCACGCCGCCGCCCAGGCCCATCAGGATGCAACCCAGTACGAAAATCTCCAGCCGGCGCTTGTTAATATCCTTGCCCATCGCCGCCGAGGAGACTTCGTTGTCGCGAATCGCGCGGATCATTCGCCCCCAGGGGGCGTGGTAGGCGCGGTGCAGCAAAAAGAAGATCGCCGCGATGATCACCGCGGTCAGCGACAGATAGATCGCCCGGGATAAGGTAAAGCCGAGCTCTGCCGGGCCCGGGGTGGGCCAGGGCAGCGGCGACACCGTGGCGGTGCCGCGGGTCAGCCAGTCGGAGTTTTTCAAAAACGCCTTGATGATCTCGGCGATGCCAAGTGTGGCGATCGCCAGGTAGTCGCTTCTAAGCCCCAGGCAGATATGGCCGATGAAGTAGCCCACGCCACCCGCAAGTAAGCCGCCGACGATCCAGCCGACCCAGGGCGGCAGACCAAAGCCGCCGACGAAGCCCGCGCGATTTTGAATCTCGCCGGTCACCTCGCGTAGTAGACTGATCACCGCCAGGTAGAGCACCACCGCCAGCACCACGGTGATAATCGTACGCAAGAGCTTGGGCACGCCGACGCGGTCGAGTTTGCTCGCGCCGACCACCACCAGCACCGCAGCCACCCCGTAAAGCAGCACCCGGCCCAGTTCCCCGGGCAGCTCGGTGCCCCAAAAGGCGTCGTTGACCGGCACGCTGAAGAGCATCGCGCAGAAGCCGCCGAGGGCCACGAAGCCCATGACGCCGGCGTTGAACTGCCCGGCGTAGCCCCACTGGATGGTCAGGCCCAGCGCCAGAATGGCGTAGCAGGCCGCCTCGACCAGCATGCGCGTGCTGTAGGCCGCGCCCATCATGGCGTAAACGCCCAGCACGGCAACGAGCAGCCCGGCGAAGAGCACCAGCTCGCGCACCGGGAAGCGGCGCGTCACGGTGGCGTCTTTGGGCGTGTAGGATGCGTTTCGTTCGTTCATCAGATCACCTTACCCTTGAACAGCCCCGTTGGGCGCCATACCAGAATGGCCAGCAGAATGAAAAACGGCACCACGATCTTGTACTCGGTGCCCACGAACGCCAGGTTCGAGGGAAGCTCGAGCCAGTCCGGCAAACTGTCCCGGAACGGGCGCAGCAGCACGTTCCAGTTGAACACCGCCAGGGTTTCGGCAAAGCCGACCACGAAGCCGCCGGCGATCGCCCCGTAGGGGTGACCCACCCCGCCCACGATCGCCGCGGCGAAAATCGGCAGCAGCAAAAAGAAGCTCAAGTCCGGTTTGAAGGTGACGTCCAGCGATAAAAGCGTACCGGCAATCGCCGCCAGGCCCCCGGCAATCACCCAGGTGACCGCCACGATGGTATTGGTGTTGATGCCCGAGGCCTGGGCGAGCTCCGGGTTATCCGACATGGCGCGCATCGCCTTGCCAAGGCGCGAGCGGTTCAGAAACACCGCCAGCGCGACTACCGCGACGATCGTAATCACGAACAGATAGAGCTGTGGCTCGGTGACCACGATCGGCGCGCGGGCGCCCTCGAAGGGCAGGGCGAGGCGGAAGATCTCCTTGCGGTCGTCGACGTAAAGGCTCTGGCCGCTGGTGCCGGCAAACAGGCGAATCAAACCCTGCAGCATCAGGGTGACGCCTAATGATCCGATCACCATGACGATGGGTTTCACACCAAAGGCGCGCAGCGGCTTGTAGAACGCCTTGTCGATACCCACGGCGAGCAGCGCGGTCAGTATCATCGCCAGCGGCAGCATGATCAGCGCCGTGGGTACGCCGATGCTCGGCCCGAGGGTCGGAAAGGCGGTGGTCAGCAGCAGTACCATGAAAGCGCCGAAGGTCATCATGTCCGCGTGGGCGAAATGGGCAAAGCGCATGATGCTGAAAATCAGCGTCACGCCGATCGCACCGATGGCGTAGATCGAGCCGGTGACGCTGCCGGCGATCACCACGTTGTTGATAAAAAAGACCAGTTCGTTCACAGCGTTCTCCCCCGGGCTAGCCGCCCAAAAAGCTTTTGGCGACATCCGGGTCAGCGAGCAGCGCCGCCCCCGTATCGGTAAAACGGTTCTGGCCGGCGGCCAGCACGAAACCCTTGTCGGCAATCGCCAGCGCTTGCCTGGCGTTCTGCTCGACCATCAAAATACCCACGCCCGCGGCGTTGATCTTTTTCACCCGATCGAAGATCTCGTTCATGTAGAGCGGCGAGAGCCCGGCGGTGGGCTCGTCGAGCAACAAGAGCGTGGGTTCGGCCATCAGCGCCCGGCCCATGGCGACCATTTGGCGCTGCCCGCCGGAGAGCTCGCCGGCGGGCTGGCGGCGCTTGTCCTTGAGCGGCGGAAAGAACTCATACACCTGTTCGAGCATGCGCTTGACGTTGTGTGGCTTCAAATACGCGCCCATCTCCAGATTCTCTTTCACCGACAGACTCGGGAAGACGTTTTTCTCCTGGGGGACGAAGCCCATGCCGCGCTTGACCAGCTGGTTGGGGGGCAGGTTCTGGATCGGCTCGCCGTTGAGCAAAATGTCGCCCTGGTTGACGTTCAAAAGGCCGAATACTGCTTTGAGCATGGTGGACTTGCCGGCGCCGTTGGGGCCGACGATCACGCCGATTTCATCGGCGTAAAGGGTCATTTCGACCCCGTTCAGAATGTTCATGCTGCCGTAGCCGCCGTGCACGTCGCGGGCGCGCAGTAGCGGCGTCGGCGCAGCGTTGGGTGACGCATCAATCGACATGGTCAACGTGTCTCGACGTAGTAGTGGTTGTTGTACGAGGCGTGTTTTTACGCGGCGTCGGTGCCGAAATAGGCCTCGATCACCTCGGGGTTGTTCTGAATTTCTTCGATGGAACCTTCCACCATGACGCTGCCCTGGGCGAGCACGATGACCGGGTCGCAGAGTCTTGCGATCATGTCCATGTCGTGCTCGATGACCAAAAAGGTGTAGCCCATTTCCCGGTTCAGCCGCTCGATGTTGCCGATCAGCTCGCCCAGCAGCGTGCGGTTGACGCCGGCGGCGATCTCGTCGAGCAGCACCACTTTGGCGTCGGTCATCATGGTGCGACCCAGCTCCAAAAGCTTTTTCTGCCCGCCGGAAAGATTGCCCGCCAGTTCGTTGCGCACGTGGTGCAGGCCAACGAAATCGATCACCTCCAGCGCCCGGCGGCGAACCTCGGCCTCTTGCTCGCGCACGAGCGAAGGCTTGAACCAGGTGTTGAAAAGGCTTTCTCCGGCCTGATTCGGTGGCACCATCATCAGGTTTTCCAGCGCGCTCATCTGGCTGAATTCGTGAGCGATCTGAAAGGTACGCAAAAGTCCCTTGTGAAAGCGCGCGTCGGCGGAAAGCCGGGTGATCTCCTCGCCTTCGAGCAGAATACGACCGCTATCCGGAATCAGCGAGCCCGCGATCAGGTTGAAAAGCGTCGATTTACCCGCCCCGTTGGGGCCGATCATGCCGGTAACCGAGCCTTTCTCGACGTGAATCGAGCAATCGTTGATGACGTGGAGCCCACCGAAGGCTTTATTGACGTTTTGTACTTCGATAATGGGGGTCATGGTGTCCTCATGCCTGGCAAGGCAAGCGCCCCCGATACACTTTGACAACGGCTCATGTGAAGGAGGGTCCCTGTCCGGGCGCCGGGTCGCATCGCGATCCAAACGGCTGTATGAATTGTAGTGTGCACGCGTTCTCGTGGCGCGCTTCGAGGTCTACTCTGCGATAGATTCGCCCCGCTTTCCAGCCCCTTTGCGTTTAGGCTGCGTTAACCCGATCAAGCGAAGCCGCCCGGCAGACATGCTAGCGCGCGAACCTGCGCGCACAAAAAAGCCCGCGCGATGGCGGGCTTTCGATGGCGGGCGGCGGGCTTATTTCTTGCCGGCGCGCTTACGCTCGTTCTCGGTCAGGTGCTTCTTGCGCAGACGGATGTGCGAAGGCGTCACTTCTACCAGCTCGTCGGAGTCGAGGAATTCGATCGCCTGCTCCAGGGTGAACTTGATCGGCGGCGTCAGCACGATGTTCTCGTCGTTACCGGTGGAGCGCATGTTGTCGAGCTTCTTGCCCTTGGTCGGGTTGACGACCATATCGTTGGCCCGGTTGTTGATGCCGATCAGCATGCCTTCGTACACTTCGGTGGCGTGGTCGATGATCAGCTTGCCGCGCTCTTGCAGGGTGTAAAGCGCGTAGGAGAGCGCCTTACCGTCGACCATGGAGACCAGCACGCCGTTGCGACGCTCGATGGAGGCGTCGGGCTTGAGCGGGCCGTAGTGATCGAAACGGCTGGTCAGAATGCCGGTGCCGGAGGTCAGCGTCAAAAACTGGCCACGGAAGCCGATCAAGCCGCGTGCCGGAATGATGAAGTCCAGGCGTACACGGCCCTTGCCATCCGGGTTCATGTTGGAAAGCTCGCCCTTGCGGTAGCCGAGCTCTTCCATGATCGCGCCCTGATGCTGCTCTTCGCAGTCGATGATGACTTCTTCGTAGGGCTCCTGCTTCTCGCCGTCGATCTCCTTGATGATGACTTCCGGGCGGCCCACGGCCAGCTCGAAACCTTCACGACGCATGGACTCGATGAGTACCGACAAGTGTAGCTCGCCGCGTCCGGAGACCTTGAATTTCTCCGGCGTTTCGCCCTGCTCGACCCGCAGCGCCACGTTGTGGATCAGCTCCTGGTCGAGGCGGTCGCGAATGTTACGGCTGGTGACGTACTTGCCGTCTTTACCGGCGAAGGGCGAGTCGTTGACCTGGAAGGTCATGGAGACGGTCGGCTCGTCGACGGTCAGCGCCGGCAGTGCCTCGACGGCGCTCGAGTCGCAGAGCGTATCGGAGATCGCCAGGTCTTCGATGCCAGTGATGCAGACGATGTCGCCGGCGGTGGCTTCGTCGGTCTGCACGCGATCCAGGCCCAGGTGGGTCATCACCTGGCCGATCTTGCCCTTACGGGTCGCGCCTTCCTTGGTGATGACGCTGATCTGCTGGCCAGGCTTGACGCTGCCGCGCTTGATGCGGCCAAGGCCGATAACGCCCACGTAGCTGTTGTAGTCCAGCGCTGAGATCTGCATCTGGAAGGGGCCGTCGAGTTCGACCTTGGGCGGCTCGACGATGTTGACGATCGATTTGAACATGGGGTCCATGTTCTCTTCGAGGGCGTCCGGCTCCATGCCCGCAATGCCGTTGAGCGCGGAGCAGTAGATGATCGGGAAGTCGAGCTGCTCGTCGGAAGCGCCCAGGTTGTCGAACAGATCGAAAATCTGGTCGATGACCCAGTCAGGACGCGCGCCGGGGCGGTCGATCTTGTTGACCACGACGATCGGCTTCAGGCCCTGGGCGAAGGCTTTCTGGGTCACGAAGCGGGTTTGTGGCATCGGGCCGTCGACGGCGTCGACCAGCAGCAGTACCGAGTCGACCATCGACATCACGCGCTCGACCTCGCCACCGAAATCGGCGTGTCCAGGGGTGTCCACGATGTTGATGTGGTAGTCCTTGCCCTCACCATCCTGCCACCGAATAGCGGTGTTCTTGGCCAGGATGGTGATGCCGCGTTCCTTCTCCTGGTCGTTGGAGTCCATGATACGTTCCTGGCCTTCGGCCTTGCGGTCGAGGGTGCCGGACTGGCTCAGGAGTTTGTCGACCAGGGTAGTCTTACCGTGGTCAACGTGGGCGATAATGGCAATGTTACGAAGATTCTCGATCACGACGCGATCCTGCTGGAAAAATAGGGCGGCATTATAGGGTCTGGGTAGGCCTTACTACCAGCGCTGTCTTAAATAAAGGGGCAAGTCAATAACCCAAAGGCGGCAGTTTTCGCCGCTATGGCGCTTCCGGTAAGATAGGCGTTTTCCCAACTGGGGCAAGGACATGACCATCGGTAACCTGATGCGTTTGTTAAGCGATGGCGAGGTCCATTCCGGTGAAGCGCTCGGCCAGGCGCTGGGCGTTTCCCGCGCCGCGGTGTGGAAACAGCTTAAAAAGCTGGAGGCCATGGGGGTGGAGCTCGTCGCCGTGAAAGGGCGCGGGTACCGATTGGCCCACCCGCTGGAGCCGCTGGAAGGCCAGCAGGTAGTGGCTAAGCTACCCGCCGAGGCGCGCCACCTGCTGGCGCGGCTGTTCGTCGAAGACCAGCTCCCCTCGAGCAACGAGTACCTGCGTGCGCGCTTCGATCAGGGCGCCGGCCACGGCGAGGTGTGCCTGGTCGAGCTGCAAACCGCCGGGCGGGGTCGCCGCGGCCGCGTGTGGTCCACGCCCTGGGGGCAGAGTTTGATGATGTCGCTGGGCTGGCGCTTCGAGGCCGGGGTGGCCTCGCTGGAAGGGTTGAGCCTGGCGGTGGGGGTGGTCGTCTGCCAGGTGCTCGAGCGCCATGGCGTGGCGCCCAAACTCAAGTGGCCCAACGACATCCTGCTGGCCGAGCAGGGCCGCGAACTGGGCAAGCTGGCGGGTATTTTGATCGAGGTGACCGGCGACGCCGCTGGCCCCTGCGAGGCCGTGATTGGCATGGGCATGAATTTGTCGCTGCCCGAGAGTCTTCGCGAGAGCATCGGCCAGCCGGTGGCCGCGCTTTTCGACGAAAAGCCGGGCCTCTCGCGCAACCAGCTGGCCGCCGAGGTGATCGCCGGGCTTTTGGCCATGCTGGCCGAGTTCGAAGAGAGTGGCTTTGGGGTGTGGCGCGACGCCTGGAACGCGCGCCACGCCTACGCGGGCTTGAGCGTTCGCGTGCTCCAGGGCGTGGGTGAAAGCGAAGCGGTGGCCGGGGATGTAGACGAGAGCGGCAACCTTTGGGTCACCGAAGACGGTCAGCCGCGGCGTTTGTCCGGCGGTGAGATCAGCGTACGCAGGCGCTTATGATTTTAGATCTGGATATTGGCAATACGCTCTCCAAGTGGCGCCTAAAAGATGCGGCCAGCAGCGAAATACGCTCCCGCGGCGCGGTATGGACCCGGGAGGAGTGGCGCCCCGGGGCGGACATACCGGATCTCGACGTCGTCGAGGCGGTACGTATTTCGAGCGTGGCGCGGGCGGCGGTGCTGGGCGATACCGTCAAACTGCTGCGCCGCCAGGTGCGTCAGGTCCATGTCGCCCGGTCGCTGCCGGAATCGCTGGGCGTGGTCAACGGCTATGAGGAGCCGGGCAAGCTCGGGGTGGATCGCTGGATGGGTGCGCTAGCCGGCTATCAGTTGGCCGGGGGCTGCTGCGTGGTGGACTGCGGCAGCGCCATCACCATCGACTTCGTGTTGCCCGGCGGCGTGCATTTAGGGGGCTTCATCGTGCCGGGCCTTCGCTTGATGAAAGAGAGCCTGAAACTCGGCACGCGCAACGTGGCCATCGACCCGGACAGCGAAGCCGATGCGCTGCTGGAGCCTGGCCGGCGCACGGTGGATGCGGTGAATCACGGTATCTACATGGCGGCGGTCAGTGCGATCAATCGTATTTATAGCGAAGTGTGCGACCAGCAGGGCGTGGCGCTTCCGATGCTGCTCACCGGCGGCGATGCTCGGGTGGTGTCGCGCGGGGTGCGGGTGCCCCACGCAGTGTGGCCGGACATGGTATACGGCGGGCTGGAGGCGAGCTTTCCGCTGACTTTCGCCGAACGCGCCGGAAAAATGGCCGGTGCGCCGAGGGTGCCCGAGCCCGTGGCGCTTGAAAAAATTCGCGCGGCGCTTGCATTTTCCATGCTGCTTTGACAGAATGCAGCGCGTTCCAAGGCAGTAGGTCAGCGTGAAAGCGCGACAGGTTATCCTGAAAAGTCATGATAAATTAAGTAAATATCTGGCTTGACACTGTTTTGGAGGCTGGCATAATGTGCCGCCACAGCTGGAGAGGTTCCCGAGTGGCCAAAGGGAGCAGACTGTAAATCTGCCGCGAAAGCTTCGAAGGTTCGAATCCTTCCCTCTCCACCAGTTTTACGGCAACGGCTTTTGCGTTGTCTGGGGTTAAAAGCCGCAAGGCATGTATACGGTTGAGCTTGCCGGTTTTTGATTCTTTGGTAGTCAAGCGGGTGTAGTTCAATGGTAGAACCTCAGCCTTCCAAGCTGATGGTGCGGGTTCGATTCCCGCCACCCGCTCCAGTTTAGCGTTTGCTGTGATTGTGCTCATGTAGCTCAGGGGTAGAGCACACCCTTGGTAAGGGTGAGGTCGACGGTTCAATTCCGTCCATGAGCTCCATATTATGAAAAAAGCGGGCATTGCTCGCTTTTTTTGTCTTTGTCGCCGTGGCTTATGCGGTGGGCGAAGTGCAAGGGTTGTCAGGTAGCGGTTTCTTGGCTATCATGGCGCCCGCTCTGTAGCGTAGGTGTGCCGACGCACATCATGATACAGGCCAGTGGCTCAATTGGCAGAGCAGCGGTCTCCAAAACCGCAGGTTGGGGGTTCGAGTCCCTCCTGGCCTGCCAACCTTCCCCAGGTTGGTACGTCTTTTATCCAGAATTCCAGATCGCTCGCTGCACCCTGAGGAGTCTCGTTTTTATGAAGCCTAGTTCCGTAAAACATGGCGCAGAGGTGCAACAGTCGCGTCATGACGGGCTCAAGTGGGCGGCGGTCGTGGCGCTGCTTGTCGTTGCAGTCGTCGGTAATGTCTATTTTGCTGATATCGCGTTGCTCTATCGTGTGCTGGGCGTGGTGCTTGTGTGCGCCGCGGCCGGCTTGATTGCGTTGACCACCACCAAGGGGCGCGCATTGGTAGAGCTTGCGGTAAGCGCTAAGAAAGAGATTCAGCGCGTTGTATGGCCAACTCGGCCCGAAACCATTCAGACCACCGCCATCGTGCTGGTGGCCGTATTGGTCGTCGGTCTGATGCTCTGGTTGATTGACACTCTTCTTGGCTGGGCAATGTCCGGCGTCATTGGTTAGGAGTTTGCATGTCCAAACGTTGGTACGTCGTCCACGCCTATTCCGGCTTTGAAAAGCACGTGATGCGCTCGCTCCTTGAGCGGGTGAAAATGTACGGCATGGAAGACCGCTTTGGCGAAATTCTGGTGCCGACGGAAGAAGTGGTCGAGATGCGCGACGGCAAGCGTCGTAAAAGCGAGCGCAAGTTCTACCCGGGCTACGTGCTGGTCGAAATGGAAATGGTCGACGAGACCTGGCACCTGGTGAACGAAACGCCCCGCGTGATGGGCTTTATCGGTGGAACCAAAGAGAAGCCTGCGCCGATCACCACGCGTGAGGCCGACGCTATTTTGCACCGCGTCAAAGACGGCACCGATAAGCCGCGCCCCAAGACAATGTTCGAACCCGGTCAGTCGGTCCGCGTGACCGATGGCCCGTTTGCCGACTTCAACGGTGTCGTTGAAGAGGTGAACTACGAAAAGAGCCGCCTGCAGGTCAGCGTGCTGATCTTCGGGCGTGCTACGCCTGTGGAGCTCGAGTTCTCCCAGGTCGAGAAAGAGTAAGTAAAGAAAGAGTAAAGACAGACAAGTTGTTTCGTGCAGGGTAAGCCCCTGCTAACCCCGGGGAGCCGCAAGGCGTTATCACCCAATTGGAGTAATAAGCATGGCGAAGAAAGTACAGGCTTATATCAAACTGCAGGTCGCTGCAGGTAAAGCCAATCCGAGTCCCCCCGTGGGCCCTGCGCTGGGTCAGCACGGCGTGAACATCATGGAATTCTGTAAGGCGTTCAACGCAGAAACCCAGGACATCGAGCCGGGCCTGCCGACGCCGGTCGTGATCACGGTCTACTCTGACCGTAGTTTCACGTTCGTCACTAAAACGCCGCCGGCCGCCGTTCTGCTGAAAAAAGCAGCGGGCATCAAGTCCGGTTCCGGCGAGCCGAACAAGCAAAAAGTCGGCACCGTGACGCGCGAGCAGCTTGAAGAGATCGCCAAAACCAAAGAGCCGGACATGACCGCGTCCGATCTTGACGCCGCGGTACGCACGATCGCTGGTAGCGCTCGTAGCATGGGCCTAAACGTGGAGGGTCTCTGATCATGGCTAAACTATCCAAGCGCGCGAAGATCATTCGTGAAAAAGTAGACGTCAAAAAAGCGTACTCCCTGGAAGAAGCCGTTGCGCTTCTCTCCGAGCTTTCTACTGTAAAGTTCAAAGAGTCCGTTGATATCGCGATCAACCTGGGTGTTGACCCGCGTAAATCCGACCAGGTCGTTCGTGGTGCCACCGTTATGCCTAACGGTACTGGTAAAGACGTGCGCGTAGCCGTCTTCACCCAGGGCGCCAACGCCGACGCCGCTAAAGAAGCCGGCGCCGACATCGTGGGTATGGACGAGCTCGCCGAGCAGGTCAAAAAAGGCGTGATGGACTTTGACGTCGTCATCGCCTCGCCGGACGCCATGCGCGTTGTCGGTCAGCTGGGTCAGATTCTTGGCCCGCGTGGCCTGATGCCGAACCCGAAAGTCGGCACCGTGACCCCGGACGTCGCCACGGCCGTTAAAAACGCCAAGGCCGGTCAGGTACGTTTCCGTACCGACAAAAACGGCATTATCCACACCACGCTGGGTAAGATCGATTTTGACGCCTCCGCGGTACAGGGCAACCTGGAAGCGCTGGTCGCCGACCTGAAGCGTCTCAAGCCGAGCACCTCCAAAGGTGTTTACTTGAAGAAAATGACCCTGTCCACCACCATGGGCCCGGGTGTCACCATCGACCATTCCCAGTACGCGTAAGCGAAACGGTTCGGTGGGTGGCGGGCCAAGTGCCCGATGAAGCAAGAACGGTAAAGAAAGAGTTAAGCAAGAACTTTGCGGTCCTCTGCCCGGTACGCCAGGCAGAGCACCGTCAAAGACCGCAGGTGCCACACCCGGTTTTCCGGGCTGGCTTAATCGCTTAAGAGCGCCTGCGCAGATGGTGTGGCCGCCAGTTGGTTGATGCTTTTTTGAGCGACGCTTTTCTGGTGAGCACCATCCCCAAGGCTTTTAGGGTGCATCTTGCCCTAAAAGAGATGGTAACCACCGGACCTTTGAGGTCCGGCACGAAGGAGTGATCACTGTGCCACTAGCACTTGAAGGCAAGAAAGCGATTGTTGCCGAGGTGAGTGAAGCGGCCAAGGACGCACTCTCCGTCGTAGTTGCCGATTCTCGCGGCGTCACGGTTGGCAAAATGACCGACCTGCGCAAGCAAGCGCGCGAGAATGGCGTCCAGATTCGTGTTGTGCGCAACACGCTGGCACGCCGCGCCCTCGAGGGCACTCAGTGGGAGTGCCTGAACGAGAGCTTTGTTGGTCCGACTCTGTTGGCTTTCTCCACCGATCATCCGGGCGCTGCCGCTCGTTTGTTCAAGGAGTTTTCCAAAACCGAGCAGAACTTCGAAGTCAAGGCGCTGGCCTACGAAGGTGAGCTGATCCCGGCTGCCGACATTGACCGTCTGGCAACCCTGCCGACCTACGACGAGGCGATTGCCAAGTTGATGTCGGTCATGAAAGAAGCCTCTGCTGGCAAGCTGGTTCGTACTCTGGCCGCGCTGCGCGACCAGAAGCAGGAAGAAGCCGCTTAAGGCACTTCTCTGCCGGCATCCCAGGCCTTGTGGCCTGACTGCCTGAACCGAGCAATGAAACCTGAGTCTACAGACTCCCGCAAAGTTAGGAATGAAACAATGGCACTGTCCAAAGACGATATCATCAATGCTGTAGCCGACATGTCCGTAATGGAAGTCGCTGAGCTGATCGAAGCAATGGAAGAGAAGTTCGGCGTATCCGCAGCGGCAGCCGTTGTCGCGGGCCCGGGCGGCGGCGAAGCAGCTGCTGAAGAAGAGCAGACTGAATTCGACCTGGTTCTGACCTCTGCTGGTGACAAGAAAGTTAACGTCATCAAAGCCGTTCGTGAAATCACCGGTCTTGGCCTGAAAGAAGCCAAGGGTGCCGTTGACGGCGCGCCGGCCACGCTGAAAGAAGGCATGTCCAAGGACGACGCAGAAGCAGCGAAGACCAAGCTGGAAGAAGCGGGCGCATCCGTCGAGCTCAAGTAATTCTTGTGCCGGCGGCTTTACGCTTAGCGTAAGCTTCCACGGCTGGCGGCGGGCAACTCCCGCTGCCGGCCTTTTTCTGTTGTAACTGGCATCATTGGATGCATCGTGTTATGCAGAAGGGCTGCCTGAGGGCAGTAACAACAGTAAGACCGGTGTTTGGTATCGGCATTCAAGGTTTTTATACCTTAATGAGCGTCCGATAACACTGTTATCTATCAAGATTTTTGACGGCGAGCTACCGATTTAGGAGCTTGCTGTCTGCGTCTGAAACGCCCGCGGGGCAGATGACCACGCATCGGCCACCCATGGTGAACAAGCTGGGGAATACAGATGGCTTACTCATATACTGAGAAAAAACGCATCCGCAAGGATTTCGGCAAACTGCCCCAAGTGATGGATGTGCCTTACTTGCTGGCGATCCAGCTTGATTCCTACTACGACTTTCTCCAGCAGGACCGTTCGCCTGATGAGCGTCACGAGGTCGGTCTGAATGCGGCGTTTAAGTCCGTGTTTCCAATCGAGAGCTTTTCTGGCAACGCCGCACTCGAGTATGTCAGCTACCGTTTCGGCACGCCGGCATTCGATGTAAAAGAGTGCCAGCTGCGCGGTGTTACCTACTCGGCGCCGCTGCGCGTGAAGGTTCGCTTGATCATTTACGATCGCGACTCTTCCAATAAAGCCATCAAAGATATCAAAGAGCAAGAAGTCTACATGGGGGAAATCCCCCTGATGACCGAGAACGGTACCTTCGTCATCAACGGTACCGAGCGGGTAATCGTCTCCCAGCTCCACCGCTCACCCGGTGTGTTTTTCGACCACGATAAAGGCAAGAGCCACTCGTCGGGCAAGCTGCTCTATTCAGCGCGCGTGATTCCTTACCGTGGCTCCTGGCTCGACTTCGAGTTCGACCCGAAAGACAACGTGTTCGTGCGTATCGACCGTCGTCGGAAGCTGCCGGCCTCGGTACTGATGCGTGCGCTTGGCATGAGCACCGAAGAGATCCTCGACGAGTTCTTCGAGACCAGCAAGTTCCACATCGAGAAATCCGGTTTCTCCGTGGAGCTCGTTCCGTCGCGCCTGCGCGGTGACACCGCTACGTTCGACATCAAGGACGGCAACGGCGAAATCATCGTCGAAGAGGGCCGTCGGATCACCCAGAAGCATATTCGTCAGCTTGAAAAAGCCGGCCTCGAGCGTCTGGAAGTGCCGATGGAGTACCTCTACGGCAAGACCCTGGCCAAAGACCAGGTCGATGCCAAGACCGGCGAGCTGATCGTCAACTGCAACACCGAGATCACCCCGGAAGTCCTCGAACGTATGGCGCAGGGCGGCATTACGCACGTCGAAACGCTCTACACCAACGATCTGGACTGCGGTTCGTTCATCTCCGATACCTTGAAGCTCGATACCACCGGTTCGCAGCTCGAGGCCCTCGTTGAGATCTATCGCATGATGCGCCCCGGCGAGCCGCCTACCAAGGAAGCCGCCGAGACGCTGTTCCACAACCTGTTCTTCACCGAAGACCGTTACGATCTGTCCGGTGTCGGCCGCATGAAGTTCAACCGCCGCCTGCGTCGCGATGCCGACACCGGTGCTGGCGTACTGGACCGTACCGATATCCTCGACGTGCTGCGCGAGCTGATCAACATTCGTAACGGCTTTGGCGACGTCGATGACATCGACCACCTGGGTAACCGTCGTATTCGCTGCGTAGGCGAAATGGCCGAGAACCAGTTCCGTGTCGGTCTGGTGCGCGTCGAGCGCGCGGTCAAAGAGCGTCTTTCCATGGCGGAAAGCGAAGGTCTGATGCCTCAGGATCTGATCAACGCCAAGCCGGTCGCGGCGGCGGTGAAAGAGTTCTTTGGCTCGAGCCAGCTTTCTCAGTTCATGGACCAGAACAACCCGCTCTCCGAGGTCACGCACAAGCGTCGTGTGTCCGCCCTCGGCCCGGGTGGTCTGACCCGTGAGCGTGCCGGTTTCGAAGTACGTGACGTACACGCCACGCACTACGGCCGTCTGTGCCCGATCGAAACGCCGGAAGGCCCGAACATCGGCTTGATCAACTCGCTAGCGACCTACAGCCATACCAACAGCTACGGCTTCCTCGAGACGCCGTACCGTAAGGTCAACTCGGGCCAGGTCACCGATGACATCGTTCACCTGTCGGCCATCGAAGAGGGCGACTTCGTTATCGCCCAGGCGTCGGCGGCGGTCAACGAAGCCGGTCAGCTTAGCGATGACCTGGTACAGGTCCGTCACCGTGGCGAAACCACCTTCATGCGTCCCGAGCAGGTGACCTTGATGGACGTTTCTCCGCGTCAGGTCGTATCGGTGGCCGCGGCCCTGATTCCGTTTTTGGAGCACGATGACGCCAACCGCGCCTTGATGGGTGCGAACATGCAGCGTCAGGCCGTGCCGACCTTGCGCGCCGACAAGCCGCTCGTCGGTACCGGTATGGAGCGTTTCGTTGCGCGGGACTCCGGCGTTTGCGCCGTGGCGCGTCGTGGCGGCGTGATCGATTCCGTCGACGCACGTCGTGTCGTAGTACGGGTCAACGAAGATGAAATCATCGGCGGTGAAGCCGGCGTTGATATCTACAACCTGACCAAGTACACGCGCTCCAACCAGAACACCTGCATGAACCAGCGCCCGATCGTTCGCCCCGGCGACGACGTAGCGCGCGGCGACATTCTCGCCGACGGCCCGTCCGTCGACATGGGTGATCTGGCCTTGGGTCAGAACATGCGCATCGCGTTCATGCCCTGGAACGGCTACAACTTCGAGGACTCCATCCTGCTCTCCGAGCGGGCCGTCCAGGAAGACCGTTTCACCACGATCCACATCCAGGAGCTGACCTGTGTGTCCCGCGACACCAAGCTCGGCCCGGAAGAGATCACCTCGGACATTCCCAACGTCGGCGAATCGGCGCTTGGCAAGCTGGACGAGGCCGGCGTGGTCTACATCGGTGCCGAAGTCGGCCCGGGTGACATTCTGTGCGGTAAGGTCACGCCCAAAGGGGAAACCCAGCTGACGCCGGAGGAAAAGCTGCTACGTGCCATCTTCGGCGAGAAGGCGTCCGACGTTAAGGACACCTCGCTGCGCGCCCCGACCGGCATGAAGGGTACGGTCATCGACGTGCAGGTCTTCACCCGCGACGGCGTCGAAAAAGACTCGCGCGCACTCTCCATCGAGCAGATGCAGCTCGACGAAGTGCGTAAGGATCTTCAGGAGACCTACCGTATCGCCGAAGACGCCACCTTCGAGCGTCTCAAGCGTACCCTGGACGGGCAGGCGGTCAACGGCGGCCCGAACCTGAAAAAAGGCGACGTGCTCGACGAAGCGTACCTGGAAGAGCTTCCGCGTCAGCAGTGGTTCAAGCTGCGCATGCAGGACGAGTCGTTCAACGAACTGCTGGCCCAGGCCGACGAGCAGCTCGAGAACCGCCGCAAGGAGATGGACGAGCGTTTCGAAGACAAGAAGCGCAAGCTCACTCAAGGCGACGACCTGGCGCCGGGCGTTCTGAAAATCGTCAAGGTCTACATGGCCGTGAAGCGCCGCATTCAGCCGGGCGACAAAATGGCCGGCCGTCACGGTAACAAGGGTGTTATCTCCGCGATCATGCCGGTCGAAGACATGCCGTTCGACGAGAAGGGCGAGCCGGTCGACGTGGTACTGAACCCCCTCGGTGTACCGTCGCGTATGAACGTGGGTCAGATTCTCGAAACCCACCTGGGTATGGCCGCACGCGGACTGGGTGTGAAGATCGACGCGATGCTGCGCGACGCGCGTGGCCAGCAGATTGCCGAGATTCGCGACTTCCTGGGACAGGTCTACAACACCCCGGGTACCCGTCTCGAGGACATCGACTCGCTCAGTGACGAAGAAGTCATTGCGCTGGCGAAGAACCTCAAGGGCGGTGTCCCGATGGCAACGCCGGTATTCGACGGTGCCAAGGAGCACGAGATCAAGCATCTGCTGAAGCTTGCAGATATCCCGGAGTCGGGCCAGATGAAGCTGTACGACGGCCGTACCGGCGACATGTTTGACCGTCCGGTGACCGTTGGCTACATGTACATGCTGAAGCTGAACCACCTGGTCGACGACAAGATGCACGCACGTTCTACCGGCTCGTACTCGCTGGTGACCCAGCAGCCGCTGGGTGGTAAAGCGCAGTTCGGTGGCCAGCGCTTTGGTGAAATGGAAGTGTGGGCGCTTGAGGCTTACGGCGCCGCGTACACGCTACAAGAGATGCTCACCGTCAAGTCGGATGACGTCGAGGGCCGCACCAAGATGTACAAGAACATCGTGGATGGCGACCACACCATGCAGGCAGGCATGCCGGAGTCCTTCAACGTACTCGTGAAGGAAATCCGCTCGCTGGGCATCGATATCGAGTTAGAGAGCTAGGAGCTGTCCAATGAAAGATTTGGTGAAAGTACTCAAATCGCAGTCTCAGTCCGAAGAGTTTGACGCGATCAAGATAACACTCGCGTCGCCGGACATGATTCGCTCCTGGTCGTTTGGCGAGGTGAAGAAGCCTGAGACCATCAACTACCGGACGTTCAAGCCCGAGCGCGACGGGCTGTTCTGTGCCAAGATTTTTGGCCCGGTAAAGGACTACGAGTGCCTGTGCGGCAAGTACAAGCGCATGAAGCACCGCGGCATCATCTGTGAGAAGTGCGGCGTCGAAGTGACCAAGGCCGCCGTGCGCCGTGAGCGCATGGGCCACATCGAGCTGGCATCCCCGGTTGCGCACATCTGGTTTTTGAAATCATTGCCGTCACGTATCGGCATGTTCCTGGACATGACGCTGCGTGATATCGAGCGTGTGCTCTATTTTGAGTCCTTCGTCGTCATCGATCCGGGCATGACCACCCTCGAGCGTGGTCAGCTCTTGAACGACGAGCAGTACTTCGAGGCGCTCGAAGAGTTCGGCGACGACTTCGATGCCCGTATGGGCGCCGAAGCGGTGCAGGAACTGCTCAAAGACATCGATCTGGAAGAAGAGATCAATACGCTGCGCGAAGAGATTCCGCAGACCAACTCTGAAACCAAGATCAAGAAGCTTTCCAAGCGTTTGAAACTGCTGGAAGCGTTCTACCACTCCGGCAATGCGCCGGCGTGGATGGTCATGGAAGTGCTGCCCGTTCTACCGCCGGATCTACGTCCGCTGGTACCGCTGGACGGCGGCCGCTTCGCGACCTCGGATCTCAACGACCTTTATCGTCGTGTGATCAACCGTAACAACCGCCTGAAGCGTCTGCTCGATCTGAACGCGCCGGACATCATCGTGCGCAACGAGAAGCGTATGCTTCAGGAAGCGGTCGATGCGCTGCTGGACAACGGTCGCCGCGGTCGGGCGATCACGGGCTCCAACAAGCGCCCGCTGAAGTCCCTGGCTGACATGATCAAGGGTAAGCAGGGTCGTTTCCGCCAGAACTTGCTGGGTAAGCGTGTCGACTACTCGGGCCGTTCGGTGATTACCGTGGGTCCGACGCTGCGCCTGCACCAGTGTGGTCTGCCGAAGAAAATGGCGCTCGAGCTGTTCAAGCCGTTCATCTACTCCAAGCTTCAATCGCTGGGCTTTGCCTCAACGATCAAGGCCGCGAAGAAGATGGTCGAGCGTGAGCTTCCGGAAGTGTGGGACATCCTGGCCGATGTCATCCGCGAACACCCGGTACTCTTGAACCGTGCCCCGACGCTTCACCGTCTGGGTATCCAGGCGTTCGAACCGCTTCTGATCGAAGGTAAGGCGATCCAGCTGCACCCGCTGGTGTGTGCCGCCTACAACGCCGACTTCGACGGTGACCAGATGGCGGTTCACGTACCGCTGACCCTGGAAGCCCAGCTCGAAGCCCGTGCGCTGATGATGGCCACCAACAACGTGCTGTCGCCGGCCAACGGCGAGCCGATCATCGTTCCTTCTCAGGACGTGGTGCTGGGTCTTTACTACATGACCCGCGAGAAGATCAACGCGAAAGGCGAGGGCATGGTGTTCTCCGGCCTCAACGAGGTCGAGCGCGCCTTCGGTACCCAAACCGTATCCCTACACGCCCGGGTCAAGGTTCGCCTCGACGAGGTCGTCGTCGACGAAGAGACCGGCGAGCGTAGCGACAAGCGCTCCATCTACGACACTACCGTCGGCCGGGCGCTTCTGTACCGCATTCTGCCCGAAGGCGTGCCTTTCGAGCTCATCGACAAGCCGATGAAGAAGAAGGCGATCTCCGGGTTGATCAACGAGGTGTACCGCCGCTCCGGGCTCAAGCCCACGGTCATCTTCGCTGACCAGCTGATGTATACCGGTTTCCGTTTGGCGACCTGGTCCGGTGCATCCATCGGCGTTAACGACTTCGTCATCCCGGACGCCAAGACCGAGATCGTCGACGCGGCGGAAGCCGAAGTCAAAGAGATCGAAGACCAGTTCTCCTCGGGTCTTGTGACCGCGGGCGAGAAGTACAACAAGGTCATCGATATCTGGTCCAAGGCCAACGATAAGGTGGCCAAGGCGATGATGACGGGTATCTCGAAAGAGACCGTGATCGACCGTGATGGCAACGAAGTCGAGCAGGACTCGTTCAACAGCGTCTTCATCATGGCCGACTCCGGTGCCCGGGGTAGTGCGGCTCAGATTCGTCAGCTCGCCGGTATGCGGGGTCTGATGGCCAAGCCGGATGGCTCGATCATCGAAACGCCGATCGTCGCCAACTTCCGTGAAGGTCTGAACGTACTTCAGTACTTCATCTCGACCCACGGCGCGCGTAAAGGTCTGGCGGATACGGCCCTGAAAACGGCCAACTCCGGTTACCTGACGCGCCGTTTGGTAGACGTGGCCCAGGATCTGGTCATCACCGAGACCGACTGTGGCACCGAGAACGGTCTGACGCTGCACCCGATCATCGAGGGTGGCGACATCATCGTACCGCTTTCCCAGCGCGTACTCGGCCGCGTCGTGGCGCTCGACGTCATCGACCCGAGCACCGAGGAAGTGCTGATCGCGCGTAACACCCTGCTCGACGAAGCCTGGTGTGCCGCACTCGACACCATGGGTGTCGACGAGATCGTGGTGCGTTCGACGATTACCTGTGACACGGCGCACGGTGTGTGCTCGTCCTGCTACGGCCGCGATCTGGCCCGTGGACACCAGGTCAACATCGGTGAGTCCGTCGGCGTCATCGCCGCGCAGTCTATCGGTGAGCCGGGTACCCAGCTGACCATGCGTACCTTCCACATCGGTGGCGCGGCCTCGCGTTCATCTGCGGTGGACAGCGTTCAGGTCAAGCACGGCGGTAAGGTACGCCTGCACAACATCAAGCACGTCGAGCGCGCCGACGGCAAGCTGGTCGTGGTATCACGCTCCAGTGCCCTGGCCGTCGCCGACGACCACGGCCGTGAGCGCGAGTACTACAAGCTGCCTTATGGTGCCGAGCTTTCGGTACGCGACGGCGACGTCGTCGATGCCGGCGCTACCGTGGCCAAGTGGGATCCGCACACCCACCCGATCGTGGCCGAAGTAGAAGGTAAGGCGCAGTTCATCGATCTTGACGAGGGTGTCACCATGCACCGCTCCGTCGACGAGATGACCGGTCTTTCCTCTATCGAGGTGATCGAGTCCGCGGCACGCCCGATGGCTGGTCGCGACAAGCGCCCGATGGTCATGCTGCAGGACGCCGCTGGCGAGTACGTGTCGGTTTCCGGCTCCAATACGCCGGTTCAATACCTGCTGCCGGGTAACTCGATCATCTCCGCCGACGACGGCGCGAGCATCGGTGTCGGTGAGGTCGTGGCCCGTATTCCGGTCGAAGCGTCGGGTAACAAGGACATCACCGGTGGTCTGCCGCGGGTTGCTGACTTGTTCGAGGCGCGTAAGCCGAAAGAGTCCGCGATCCTTGCCGAAATCAGCGGTGTGGTGAGCTTCGGTAAAGAGACCAAGGGCAAGCGTCGTCTGACGATTACCCCGGAAACCGGCGATGCGTTCGAAGCGCTGATTCCGAAATGGCGTCAGATCGCGGTATTCGAAGGCGAGACCGTCGAGAAGGGCGAAGTCATCTCCGATGGCCCGAGCAATCCGCACGACATCCTGCGTCTTCTGGGTGTGGCGGAACTCGCCAAGTACATCACGGCCGAAGTACAGGACGTTTACCGCTTGCAGGGCGTGGGCATCAACGACAAGCACATCGAAGTAATCGTGCGTCAGATGCTGCGCAAGGTCGAGATCACCGATTCGGGTGATTCCGACTTCATCACCGGTGACCAGGCAGAGCTCGTACGCGTGCTCGAGCAGAACGTTCGCCTTGAGAAAGAGGGCAAGTTCCCGGCCAAGTGCAACCGCCTGCTGCTGGGTATCACCAAGGCGAGCCTGGCGACCGAGTCGTTCATTTCCGCGGCCTCGTTCCAGGAAACCACGCGGGTACTCACCGAAGCCGCGGTAACGGGCAAGCGCGACTACCTGCGCGGCTTGAAAGAAAACGTGGTGGTTGGGCGTCTGATTCCGGCAGGTACCGGTCTGACCCACCACGCCGAGCGTCGTCGCAAGCGCGAAGACGTCGAGCGCCAGTTCAATCCCTCGGCGACCGAGGTTGAACAGGAGCTGGGTGCACAGCTAACCGCCCTCGATACTGACGACGAGCTTTAAGAAAGCCTTTGATCAGCATCGAATGGCGTTAGCCACGTACCAGGCGGCTGGCCTTTGGGAGGCGGTCTTGCCGGCGAAAATGCCGGCAAGACTTGACGCAACCCATGGCCAGCCATTAGAATGCGCAGCCTTTAACAGTGGGGTGGGTGCGCCCGCGACCACGAAAAAGGCCAAGGCAACCATTGGAGTCAGCTAAACACCATGGCAACGATTAATCAGCTAGTGCGCAAGCCGCGCAAGCGCCCCGTCACCAAAAGTGACGTGCCCGCGCTTCAGGCTTGTCCGCAAAAGCGCGGCGTATGTACGCGCGTTTACACCACCACCCCGAAGAAGCCGAACTCGGCCCTGCGTAAGGTTTGCCGTGTGCGCCTGACCAACGGATTCGAAGTCGCTTCCTACATCGGTGGTGAAGGTCACAACCTGCAGGAACACTCGGTCGTTCTGATCCGCGGCGGTCGTGTTAAGGATTTGCCCGGTGTGCGTTATCACACCGTTCGTGGCGCCCTTGATACCTCTGGCGTTCAGAACCGTCGTCAGGGTCGTTCCAAGTACGGTACCAAGAAGCCGAAGTCCTAAGACTCGCGGTCTCTTTAATACGAATTTGCTGGTCTGATAAGAGTAAGGTCGGGCGACGCCAAAAGGCGACTATAAGCCCCGGGTTTACCTGAAGGATCCTTAAACGAGGGCTTATCATGCCTAGAAGAAGAGTTGTAGCCAAACGCGAAATCCTGCCGGATCCGAAGTTCGGAAGTGAGCGTCTGGCGAAGTTCATGAACCACCTGATGACCAGCGGCAAGAAGTCCGTAGCTGAGCGCATCGTATACGGTGCGTTGGACAGGGTTGCCGAGCGTAGTAATGAAGAGCCGCTGGAAATCTTCGACAAGGCGCTGGAAACCATCCAGCCGATGGTCGAAGTCAAGTCGCGCCGCGTAGGTGGTGCGACCTATCAGGTGCCGGTCGAAGTTCGCCCGTCACGTCGTCAGGCGCTCGCAATGCGCTGGCTGGTAGACGCTGCGCGTCGCCGCGGTGAAAAAACGATGGTTCAACGCCTGGCAGGCGAAATGCTGGATGCCGCAGAAGGCAAAGGCTCTGCAGTTAAGAAGCGTGAAGACGTGCATCGTATGGCAGAAGCCAACAAAGCCTTCTCTCACTATCGTTTCTAAGCTCGGCGCTGCCAAGTGTGGGTTTTTTATGCCCCGTTGCACGCGCCACACGCTGTGTGACGCCGCTGCAACTCTCCGCCGCTATCCGCTGATGGCGGCGGTGGCATAAAAAAAGTCGCAGCTTTATTAACGAGCATCGCCAACTAACGGGAGTTTCACCGTGGCACGCAAGACTCCACTAAAGCGTTATCGCAATATCGGTATCGTGGCCCACGTTGACGCGGGTAAAACCACGACAACCGAGCGCGTACTGTTCTACACCGGCCTCTCCCACAAAGTGGGTGAAGTGCACGACGGTGCCGCGACCATGGACTGGATGGAGCAGGAGCAGGAGCGTGGTATCACTATCACCTCAGCTGCGACGACCTGTTTCTGGCAGGGCATGAGCAAGCAGTTCGACGAGCACCGCATCAACATCATCGACACCCCCGGACACGTTGACTTCACGATCGAAGTCGAGCGTTCCTTGCGTGTTCTTGATGGTGCGGTCGTCGTACTGTGTGGTTCCTCCGGCGTTCAGCCGCAGACGGAAACCGTATGGCGCCAGGCCAACAAGTATGAAGTTCCGCGCATGGTCTTCGTCAACAAGATGGACCGTACCGGCGCTGACTTCTTCATGGTTCTCGATCAGCTCAAAGAGCGTTTGGGTGCCAACGCCGTGCCGATCCAGATCAACTGGGGCACGGAAGAAGACTTCAAAGGCGTCATCGATCTCATCCAGATGAAAGCGATTCTGTGGGACGAAGAAAACAAGGGCATGAACTACGACCTCGTCGATATCCCGGCCGATCTCCAGGAGACCGCCGAGAAGTATCGTGAAGAGATGGTCGAGTCTGCTGCTGAGGCCTCTGAAGAGCTGATGGACAAGTACCTCGAAGAGGGCGAGCTGTCCATCGAAGAGATCAAGGCGGGTCTGCGTGCGCGCACCCTGGCCAACGAGATCGTGCTGGTTACCTGTGGTTCCGCGTTCAAGAACAAGGGCGTACAGGCGGTGCTGGACGGCGTTATCGAATACATGCCGTCACCCACCGAAGTCAAGCCGATCGAAGGTGAGCTGGACGACAAAGACGGCACCATCGAGACCCGTGAAGCCGACGACGATCAACCGTTCGCGGCGCTGGCGTTCAAAATCGCCACCGACCCCTTCGTTGGTACGTTGACCTTCATTCGCGTTTACTCGGGCGTTCTGAACTCTGGCGACGGTGTCTTCAACTCCGTTAAGTCGAAGAAAGAGCGTGTGGGCCGTATCGTACAGATGCACTCCAACTCGCGTGAAGAGATCAAGGAAGTGCGTGCTGGCGATATCGCGGCATGTATCGGCCTGAAAGACGTCACCACGGGTGACACTCTGTGCGATATCGACCACAAGATCGTGCTCGAGCGCATGGAATTCCCGGAACCGGTTATCTCGGTAGCAGTTGAGCCGAAATCCAAGCCGGACCAGGAAAAAATGGGCGTGGCACTGGGCAAGCTGGCCCAGGAAGACCCCTCTTTCCGCGTGCAGACCGACGAAGAAACCGGCCAGACCATCATTTCGGGTATGGGCGAGCTTCACCTGGACATTCTCGTTGACCGTATGCGTCGCGAGTTCAAGGTAGAAGCCAACATCGGTAAGCCGCAGGTCGCCTACCGCGAAACCATTCGCGGCAGCGTCGAGCAGGAAGGCAAGTTCGTACGCCAATCCGGTGGTCGTGGTCAGTTCGGTCACGTTTACCTGCGTATCGAGCCGCTGACTGCTGAAGAGAAAGGCGAAGGCGATGATGAAATCTTCTTCAAATTCGTCTCTGAAATCGTGGGCGGTGTGGTTCCGAAGGAGTACGTCCCTGCGGTTGAGAAGGGTGCCTACGAGCAGCTGAAAAATGGTGTCATCGCGGGCTACCCGATGATCGACGTCAAGGTTACGCTGTTCGACGGCTCCTACCACGACGTGGACTCTAACGAGACTGCGTTCAAGATTGCTTCTTCCATGGCGATCAAAGAGGGTGCCAGGAAGGCCAAGGCCGTGCTGCTGGAGCCGGTGATGAAGGTCGAGGTCGTGACCCCCGAAGACTTTATGGGTGACGTCATGGGCGACCTGAACCGTCGTCGCGGCTTGGTGCAGGGCATGGATGACTCCTCTTCCGGTAAGATCATCCGTGCAACGGTGCCGCTGGGTGAGATGTTCGGTTACGCAACCGATCTACGCTCTCAGACCCAGGGCCGTGCGAGCTACTCCATGGAGTTCGCGAAGTACGATGAGGCGCCCAACAGCGTCGTTGAAGCCGTCATCAACCAAAACGGTTAACCGTTAGCTAACGTAAAGAGGTTATAGCAGTGGCTAAGGAAAAATTTGAACGTTCCAAACCGCATATCAACGTCGGCACCATCGGTCACGTCGACCACGGTAAAACGACTCTGACAGCGGCCCTGACGCGCGTGTCTGCTGAAGTTTTCGGCGGTGACTGGCGTGAGTTCGATACCATCGATAACGCTCCTGAAGAGCGCGAGCGCGGTATCACCATCGCAACGTCTCACGTTGAATATCAGTCCGAAGTGCGCCACTACGCGCACGTCGACTGCCCGGGACACGCCGACTACGTCAAGAACATGATCACCGGTGCTGCGCAGATGGACGGCGCGATCCTGGTATGTTCCGCCGCTGACGGCCCCATGCCGCAGACCCGCGAGCACATCCTGCTGTCTCGTCAGGTTGGCGTTCCGTTCATCGTCGTGTTCCTGAACAAAGCGGACATGGTCGATGACGCAGAGCTGCTCGAACTGGTTGAAATGGAAGTTCGCGAGCTTCTCGACCAGTACGACTTCCCGGGCGACGACACGCCGATCATTACCGGTTCCGCGCTGATGGCGCTGGAAGGTAAAGACGACAACGGCATGGGTACTACCGCCGTTGCCGAGCTGATCAAAGCGCTTGACGCCTACATCCCGGAGCCGGAGCGTGCGATCGATCAGCCGTTCCTGATGCCGATCGAGGACGTATTCTCTATCTCTGGCCGTGGTACCGTTGTTACCGGTCGTGTAGAGCGTGGTCTCGTTAAAGCGGGTGAAGAAGTCGAAATCATCGGCATGAAAGACACCACCAAAACCACCGTTACCGGTGTTGAGATGTTCCGTAAGCTGCTCGACGAAGGTCGTGCAGGCGAGAACGTCGGTGCGCTTCTGCGTGGTACCAAGCGTGATGACGTCGAGCGTGGTCAGGTTCTGGCCAAGCCGGGCTCCATCAAGCCGCACACCGTCTTCGAAGCCGAAGTCTACGTGCTGTCCAAAGACGAAGGCGGCCGCCACACGCCGTTCTTCAAGGGCTATCGTCCGCAGTTCTACTTCCGTACCACCGACGTAACCGGTACTTGTGAACTGCCGGAAGGCGTTGAAATGGTTATGCCGGGCGACAACATCCAGATGGTTGTTACCCTAATTGCGCCGATCGCCATGGAAGAAGGCCTGCGCTTCGCGATTCGCGAAGGCGGCCGTACCGTTGGTGCCGGCGTCGTAGCCAAGATCGTTCAGTAAGTTTTTAGCTGAATGACGAAGGGGGCTCTCATGAGCCCCCTTTTCTGCGCATCAAGAGCAAATGTTTGACACTGTCTCTTGAGGTGCATATAATGCGCATCCTTTGAATGCGTGGGTAGACGGCTCGCGCCGTCGACATCCATTGGAGTTTAGGGCAAATGCAGAACCAAAAGATTCGCATTCGGTTGAAAGCGTTCGACCATCGCCTGATCGATCAGTCCACAGCGGAAATCGTAGAAACCGCTAAGCGTACTGGTGCTCAGGTCCGTGGGCCGATCCCGCTGCCGACCAACCGCGAGCGCTACACCATCCTGATTTCACCGCACGTCAACAAGGACGCGCGTGACCAGTATGAGATTCGTACGCACAAGCGCGTGCTCGACATCGTTGAGCCGACCGAGAAAACTGTTGATGCGCTGATGAAGCTCGACCTCGCCGCTGGCGTCGACGTGCAAATCAAGCTCGACTAATCACACTAGACACTTGCGGCCCAGCGATCATCGATTAACTGATCAGCAGCCGCCGCGCCGGGATGGCGCCATACAATGTGCTAGTGGAATGCTCTGGAAAGGGCAGCCATAGCGGGTGATAGCCCCGTACACTATAGGAGACTGAGTATGACTATCGGTTTAGTCGGTAAAAAGGCCGGGATGACCCGTGTCTTTACCGAAGACGGCGCATCCGTGCCCGTAACCGTTATTGAAGTGGATCCTAACCGTGTTACACGCGTAAAAACCGTCGAGTCCGACGGCTACGCAGCGGTTCAGATTACCACCGGCTCTCGCAAGGCCAAGCACCTCACCAAAGCGCAAGCTGGACAGTTTGCCAAGGCGGGTGTTGAGGCTGGTCGTTCACTGATGGAATTCCGCCTTGCAGAAGGTGAGGACGTTCCGGAAGTGGGTGGCGAACTCACCGTATCCCTCTTCGAAGCTGGTCAAATGATCGATGTGACCGGCACCTCTAAGGGTAAAGGCTTCCAGGGTGCTGTTAAGCGCTGGAACTTCCGTACCCAAGACAACAGCCATGGTAACTCCCTGTCGCACCGCGCGCCGGGTTCTATCGGCATGTGTCAGACCCCGGGTCGCGTATTTAAAGGCAAAAAAATGGCCGGTCAGATGGGTAACGCCCGCTGCACCGTGCAGAGCCTTGAAATCGTCCGTGTCGATGCCGAGCGTAACCTGCTGCTAATCAAAGGTGCTGTTCCGGGTGCAACCGGTAGCGACGTCATCGTTCGCAGCGCCGTGAAAGCTGGCTGAAGGGGATAATTACCAATGAATCTGAATCTTGCTGCAGGCACGGGTACCGTTGAAGTAGCCGACGCCACTTTTGGCAAAGAATTCAACGAAGCGCTGGTCCACCAGGTCGTTACTGCCTATTTGGCAGGTGGCCGTCAGGGCACCCGCGCTCAAAAGAATCGTTCCGACGTCCGTGGCGGTGGTAAAAAGCCGTGGCGTCAGAAAGGTACCGGTCGCGCACGTGCCGGCACCATCCGCTCTCCGCTATGGCGCAGTGGCGGCGTAACCTTCGCGGCACGTCCGCAGGATCACTCCCAGAAGGTTAACCGCAAGATGTACCGTGCGGCGATGCGCTCCATCCTGTCTGAGCTGGTACGCCAGGAACGTCTGGTTGCGGTTGAAGAGTTCAGCGTAGACGCGCCCAAGACCAAGCAGGTCGCTGCCAAGCTAAAAGAGCTCAACCTTGAAAAAGTGTTGATCGTCACCGATGAAATCGACGAAACGCTCTATTTAGCCGCGCGTAATCTTCCCCACGTGAGCGTGGTGGATGTCGCGGCAGCTGATCCGGTGAGCCTGGTTGCCTTTGATAAGGTCCTGATCACCGTCTCCGCCCTGCGTAAATTCGAGGAGAAGCTGGCATGAACCAGGAACGCGTATTCAAGGTTCTGCTTGGACCGCACGTGACCGAAAAGGCCGCGTCGGCCGCCGAGCGCAACCAGTACGTTTTCAAGGTGGCATCTGATGCTACCAAGCCCGAGATCAAAAAAGCCGTTGAAGCGCTATTCGACAAGAAAGTCGGCAGTGTTCAGGTTTTGAACGTCAAGGGGAAAACCAAGCGTACTGCTCATGGTGTTGGCCTGCGTAAGGGTTACCGCAAAGCGTATGTGACCCTGGCTGCGGGCGAAACGCTCGAAGACTTCTCTGGCGCCGAATAAGGGCAGGAGTACGGATAATGGCAATCGTCAAGACCAAACCCACATCCGCCGGTCGCCGCCACGTCGTCAAGATCGTTGGTGAGCAGCTGTACAAGGGCCGCGCTTATGCGCCGCTTTTGGAAAAACAGTCCAAGTCCGGTGGCCGTAACAACTACGGTCGCATCACCACCCGCCACGTGGGCGGTGGTCACCGTCAGCACTACCGTTTGATCGATTTCAAACGCACCAAGGATGGCGTTCCCGCCACCGTTGAGCGTCTTGAGCACGATCCGAACCGTAGTGCGCACATTGCGCTGCTGAAGTATGCCGATGGCGAGCGTCGTTACATCATCGCACCGAAAGGTGTCAGCGCGGGTGACGTGCTGGAATCCGGTGTTAACGCGCCCATCAAGAAAGGCAATGCCTTGCCGCTGCGCAATATCCCGCTCGGTTCTACCGTTCACGGTATCGAGCTGAAGCCGGGTAAAGGCGCGCAGATTGCTCGCAGTGCCGGTACTAGCGCACAGCTGGTTGCGCGTGAAGGTAACTACGCCACCTTACGTCTTCGCTCTGGCGAAATGCGTAAGATCCTGGCCGAGTGCCGCGCGACCCTGGGCGAAGTGAGCAACTCCGAGCACAGCCTGCGTCAACTTGGCAAGGCCGGTGCGAAGCGCTGGAGAGGCGTGCGTCCGACTGTTCGCGGCGTCGCGATGAACCCGGTAGACCACCCGCACGGTGGTGGTGAAGGCCGCACCAGCGGTGGTCGTCATCCGGTTTCTCCTTGGGGTATTCCGACCAAGGGTCACAAGACGCGTAAGAACAAGCGCACCGACAAGCTGATCGTACGTCGTCGTAACAAGACGCGTTGATCTAAATTGCCAAGACATTAAGAGGTAACGGCTGTGCCACGTTCACTGAAGAAAGGTCCATTTATCGACCTTCATCTTTTGAAGAAGGTCGAGACGGCAGTAGAAAAGAACGATCGCAAACCGATCAAGACCTGGTCGCGTCGTTCGATGATTCTGCCCAACATGGTAGGTCTCACCATCGCGGTCCATAACGGACGCCAGCATGTCCCGGTGCACGTCTCCGAGGAAATGGTGGGTCATAAACTTGGCGAATTCGCTGCTACCCGCACATATCGCGGTCATGCGGCGGATAAGAAAGCCAAACGGTAAGCCAGAGAGGATTGAGAGATGGAAGTCACAGCTAAGCTGAGTGGCGCTGCTTTATCCGCACAGAAGGCCCGTTTGGTGGCTGACCAAGTGCGCGGTAAACCGGTTGCCGAAGCTATTGACCTGCTGACCTTCTCCCCGAAGAAGGCTGCCAAGCTGGTTAAGAAAGTGCTTCAGTCCGCCATCGCGAATGCGGAAGAAAACAACGGCATGGACATCGACGAGCTGCGTGTCTCGACCATCTGCGTCGATGAGGGCATGACGCTCAAGCGTATCAAGCCGCGCGCCAAAGGCCGTGCGGATCGTATCTTGAAGCGCACCTGCCACATCACCGTCAAGGTAGCCGAGAAGTAGGAGTCGACCAGATGGGTCAGAAAGTCAATCCAATAGGCATTCGACTGGGCATTGTCAAAGACCATGCTTCTGTCTGGTATGCCGAGCGCGGCGCTTACGCCGATAAGCTCAATAACGATCTCGCAGTGCGCAGCTTCCTGGAAGAGCGTCTGAAAAACGCCTCCGTTAGCCATATCCATATCGAGCGCCCTGCGAACAATGCCCGCATCACCATTCACACTGCCCGTCCGGGTATCGTGATTGGTAAAAAAGGTGAAGATGTCGACCGTCTGCGTCGCGATCTTACCGAGATGATGGGTGTTCCGGTTCACGTGAACATCGAAGAAGTTCGCAAGCCGGAGCTGGATGCCAAGCTCGTCGCCGCGAACGTTGCCGGCCAGCTTGAGCGTCGCGTGATGTTCCGTCGTGCGATGAAGCGCGCGGTACAGAACGCCATGCGTTTGGGGGCTGGCGGTATCAAGATTCAGCTGTCAGGTCGTCTGGGTGGCGCCGAAATCGCACGTACCGAATGGTACCGCGAAGGTCGCGTTCCGCTGCATACCCTGCGTGCTGATATCGATTACGCCACATTTGAGGCTCACACCACCTATGGCGTTATCGGCGTCAAAGTGTGGATCTTCAAGGGTGAAATCCTCGGCGGTATCGAGGAAGTACGTGCCAAGGCCAAGCAGCAACAGCCTTCCGGCAACGCGCCCAAGAAGAAAGGTTCCAGATAAGGGGAGAGCGAGTCGATGTTACAGCCCAAGCGTATGAAATTCCGCAAGATGCAGAAAGGCCGCAACCGTGGCCTCGCGCATCGCGGAAGCAAGATCAGCTTCGGGGAGTATGGCCTGAAAGCTACCGGTCGCGGCCGCATCACTGCGCGCCAGATCGAAGCCGGCCGTCGTGCGATCACACGTCACGTCAAGCGTGGCGGTAAGATCTGGATCCGCGTATTCCCGGACAAGCCGATCTCCAAGAAGCCACTCGAAGTTCGTATGGGTAAAGGTAAGGGGTCTGTTGAGTACTGGGTAGCCCAGATCCAGCCGGGTCGGGTCCTGTACGAAATTGAAGGCGTATCCGAAGAGCTGGCCCGTGAAGCATTTGATCTGGCCGCACAGAAGATGCCCTTGTCCACCACCTTTGCAAAACGGACGGTGATGTGATGAAAGCTCAAGAAATTCGTGAAAAGTCCGCAGGAGAGCTCCAAGAGCAGCTCCTCGAGCTCCTCCGCGAGCAGTTTAACCTGCGCATGCAGAAGGCCACTGGCCAACTGAGCCAGACTCATCTGCTCAAGCAGGTCCGTCGGGATATCGCCCGTGTGAAGACTTTGCTCAACGAGAAGGCAGGTGATTGAGATGGCCGAAGAGAAAAAAGCACGTACGCTCACCGGTAAGGTGGTGAGCGACAAGATGGAGAAATCCATCGTCGTCATGATCGAGCGTCGTGAGCGCCACCCGATCTACGGAAAATACGTTAAGCGCTCCACCAAGCTGCACGCCCATGATGAGGCGAACCAGGCAAAGGCAGGCGATACGGTTTCCATTGAGGAGTGCCGTCCGCTTTCCAAGAAGAAAGCCTGGACGCTGGTCGAGGTGGTCGAGCAGGCCAAGGGTTGATCCCCTGGTCTTCCAACCAGTGCAGTCAGATTAGGTTTGGAGAAAACCGATGATTCAGACTCAGACAATGCTGGATGTCGCCGACAACAGCGGAGCGCGCCGGGTGCAATGCATCAAGGTGCTAGGCGGTTCACACCGTCGCTACGCTCGCGTAGGTGATGTCATCAAGGTAACGGTGAAAGAGGCTATCCCGCGGGGCAAGGTCAAAAAAGGCCAGGTCCTCAAGGCGGTGGTCGTTCGCACCCGCAGCGGTGTCCGTCGTAACGACGGGTCGCTTATTCGTTTCGATGGAAATGCGGCGGTTTTGTTGAACAACACCAACGAACAGCCGATCGGCACCCGTATTTTCGGTCCGGTCACTCGTGAACTGCGTAATGAGCGGTTTATGAAGATCATTTCCTTAGCGCCTGAAGTGCTGTAAGGAGCGAGGCGAATATGCAAAAGATCAAACGTGACGATGAAGTCATCGTCATCGCCGGGAAGGATAAAGGCAAGCGTGGCACCGTTAAGCGGGTATTAGAAAACCGCTTTCTGGTGTCCGGTGTGAATATGATCAAACGTCACACCAAAGCCAATCCCATGGCGGGAAATCAGGGCGGTATCGTCGAGCGTGAGGCTCCGATTCACGCGTCCAACGTAGCCATCTTCAATTCGGAGACCGGTAAGGCGGATCGCGTCGGCTTCCAGGTGAAGGAAGACGGTACCAAGGTACGTATCTACAAGTCGACGCAGACGCAGATCGACGCCTAACGCGAGTCGGGTAGCACAATGGCGAACTTGAAAGAACGTTATCAAAACGAGGTAGTGGCTCAGCTCAAAGAGCAGTTTAGCTACGCCAACGTAATGCAGATACCACGCATCACGAAAGTGACGCTGAACATGGGTGTCGGCGACGCGGTCAACGATAAAAAGTTGATCGACAATGCCATCGGTGATCTGGAGAAGCTCTCCGGTCAAAAGCCGCTGGTGACCAAGGCACGCAAGTCCATCGCGGGCTTCAAGGTGCGCGAAGGCTGGCCAATCGGTATCAAAGTAACACTGCGCGCCGAGCGTATGTGGGACTTCCTGGACCGTTTGGTGAACATCGCGATTCCTCGCGTGCGTGACTTCCGTGGTCTCAACCCGAAGTCCTTCGACGGTCGTGGCAACTACTCCATGGGTGTGCGTGAGCAGATCATCTTCCCGGAGATCGAGTATGATAAAATCGATCGTATCCGCGGGTTGGACGTCACCATCACCACTACCGCCAACACCGACGAGGAAGGTCGCGCGCTACTAGCGGCGCTGAACTTCCCGTTCAAGAAATAAGGGTTGGATCATGGCTAAAAAGAGCATGGTAGAACGTGAGCTCAAGCGCACTCAGCTGGTAGAGAAGTATGCCGCCAAGCGCGCTGAACTCAAGAAGGTCATCTCGGACGTGAACACGTCCGAGGAAGAGCGCTTCGAGGCAACGCTGAAGCTGCAGCAACTGCCGCGCGACTCGAGCCCGGTGCGTCAGACTAACCGCTGCCGCATCACCGGCCGTCCGCACGGTTTTTACAACAAGTTCGGTCTCGGCCGTAACAAGCTGCGTGAAGCCGCCATGCGTGGCGACGTCCCTGGTCTGAAGAAGTCCAGCTGGTAACGCCACGTAGAATCATCAGGAGCGCACATTAAATGAGCATGCAAGATACTCTAGCGGATATGTTTACCCGTATCCGCAATGCGCAGATGGCCACCAAGGAGACGGCAGTCATGCCGTCCTCCAGGTTGAAAGTGGAAGTGGCCCGCGTGCTAAAAGAAGAAGGCTATATTACCGACTTTTCGGTTGCCGAAGGCGTTAAGCCGACGCTGACCGTGGCGCTCAAGTACTTTGAGGGCAAGCCGGTTATTGAGCATATTCAGCGGGTCTCCAAGCCGTCTTTGCGTCAATACAAGGGCAAGAGCAATCTTCCCAAGGTCGCCGATGGTCTGGGTATCGCGATTGTCACCACCTCCAATGGTGTCATGACCGATCGTGCCGCGCGCCAGGCTGGCGTCGGTGGCGAAGTCATCTGCACCGTATTCTAGGAGGCTGGAATGTCCCGCATAGCGAAATATCCGGTTAAAGTGCCTGCCGGCGTTGAAATCAAAATCAACGACGACCAGCTGACCGCCAAGGGCGGCCAGGGCACGCTGTCAATGCCCCTTCACCGCGACGTGGTGATCGGTCAAGAAGATGGCCAGCTGACCTTCGCCCCGAGTGAAAATGCCAAGAGCTGGGCAATGGCCGGTACAACCCGCGCCCTGGTTCAGAACCTGGTGACGGGCGTATCCGAGGGCTTTACGAAGACTCTCGAAATTGTTGGCGTCGGTTATCGCGCTCAAGCGAAAGGCCAGACGCTCAATCTTTCACTGGGCTTCTCGCACCCGGTCGACTATCAACTGCCTGAAGGTGTCTCAGCGGAAACGCCGAAGAATACCGTGATCGTGCTGAAAAGCGCGGACAAACAGGCACTTGGTCAGTGCGCCGCGGAGATCCGCGCCTTCCGTCCCCCCGAGCCGTATAAAGGCAAGGGTGTCCGGTACGCCGACGAGCAGGTGCGTCGCAAAGAAGCCAAGAAGAAGTAAGGCAGGGTTATGAACGCGAAGAAAGAATCTCGTCTCCGTCGTGCCCGCCGCGCTCGCGCCAAGATCCGCGAGCTGGGCGTGTATCGCCTGTGCGTCAACCGTACGCCGCGTCACATCTATGCGCAGATTATCTCGCCGGATGGTGGCCAAGTGCTGGCCAGCGCGTCTACGCTGGACAAGGCACTGCGCGAAGGTGCGACGGGCAACTCAGAAGCCGCTTCCAAAGTTGGCGCTTTGATTGCCGAGCGCGCTAAAGAAGCAGGCATCACCCAGGTGGCCTTCGATCGTGCTGGCTTTAAGTATCACGGTCGCGTCAAGGCTCTGGCCGACGCCGCTCGTGAAGGCGGCCTGGAATTCTAAAGGGTTTTACGATGGCGAAGAACGAACAGCAAGGCGGTGATCTGCAAGAAAAACTCGTGCAGGTCAACCGCGTCGCCAAGGTGGTCAAGGGTGGTCGTATTTTCGGCTTCACCGCGCTGACCGTCGTTGGTGATGGTAATGGTCGTGTCGGTTTTGGTCGTGGCAAGGCGCGTGAAGTGCCGGTCGCGATCCAGAAAGCGATGGATCAGGCGCGTCGCAACATGGTCAAGGTAAACCTTGCAGGCCAAACGCTGCAGTACCCGGTGAAAGCGCGTCACGGCGCTTCCAAGGTATTCATGCAGCCGGCGTCTGAAGGTACCGGCATCATCGCCGGTGGCGCCATGCGCTCCGTACTGGAGCTCGCCGGTGTCCACGACGTACTGGCCAAGTGCTACGGTTCCACCAACCCGGTTAACGTGGTGCGAGCGACTGTTAAAGGTCTCTCCTCCATGCAATCACCGGACGACGTGGCCGCCAAGCGCGGTCTGTCTGTCGAAGCGATTACGGGGTAAGCACCATGGCAGCTTTGATCAAGGTTACCCAGGTCCGCAGCACCATCGGCGTTTTGCCCAAGCATAAGGCGACCATGAAAGGTCTGGGCCTGCGTCGCATCGGTCATACGGTTGAACTGGAAGACACCCCTGCCGTACGCGGCATGATCCACAAGGTAACTTACCTTGTGCGCGTTGAGGGAGAGTAATCCATGAAACTTAATACCTTAAGCCCGGCTCCGGGCTCAAAACACGCTGAAAAGCGCGTTGGTCGTGGTATCGGTTCCGGTCTTGGTAAGACCGGTGGCCGTGGCCACAAAGGTCAGAAATCTCGCAGTGGCGGTACCGTCAAGCCTGGTTTCGAAGGCGGTCAGATGCCGCTGCAACGTCGTCTGCCGAAGTTCGGCTTTACGTCGGCGAAGTCGCTGGTCTCTGAAGAAGTACGCCTGGCCGAGCTTTCCAAGGTCGCGGGTGACGAAGTCACTCTCGAAACCTTAAAGCAAGCCAATGTGCTGAAGAATGCTACGCAGTTTGCGAAGATCATTCTTTCTGGCGAATTGAATAAAGCGGTTACCGTTCGCGGTCTCAAGGTCACCAAAGGTGCCCGTGACGCGATCGCAGCCGCTGGCGGCAAGGTAGAGGACTAAATGGCCAAGTCAGGAAACATGCCGGCGACGGGCAGCGGTCTGAGTGAACTATGGGCGCGTTTGCGCTTCGTGCTCCTCGCCATCGTGGTGTACCGTATCGGTGCCCATATTCCCGTTCCCGGTATCAATCCTGACCAGCTTGCTGCCTTGTTTAGGGAGCAGCAGGGCACCATCCTGGGCATGTTCAACATGTTCTCGGGTGGTGCGCTGGAGCGTATGAGTGTTCTCGCCTTGGGCATCATGCCCTACATATCGGCGTCGATCATCATGCAGCTCATGACTGCGGTCTCCCCTCAGCTTGAGCAACTCAAGAAAGAGGGCGAGTCCGGCCGCCGAAAGATCAGTCAGTACACCCGCTACGGCACGGTGATACTGGCGTTTATCCAGGCCACCGGCATGTCCGTGGGCCTGGCTAGCCAAGGCATCGCTTACAGCGCTGACTTTAGCTTCTACTTCACTGCCGTGGTGACGTTCGTCTCCGGCGCGGTGTTTATGATGTGGCTAGGTGAGCAGATCACCGAGAAGGGTATCGGCAACGGCATTTCGTTGTTGATCTTTGCCGGGATCGTCGCCGGGCTACCCAGCGCCGTGGGTCAGGCTTTCGAGCTTGCCCGCAACGAAGGGGCCTGGAATGTTCTTCCGCTGTTAGCGCTGTCAGTGCTAGGGATCGCCACCGTGGCATTCGTGGTATTCATCGAACGTGGCCAACGCCGCTTGAAGGTGAACTATCCACGGCGCCAGGTCGGCAACAAGATGTATGCGGGCCAAAGCAGTTACCTTCCCCTGAAAGTGAACATGGCCGGTGTCATTCCGGCTATTTTCGCCTCCAGCATCCTTCTCTTCCCGGCGTCGATCGGGCAGTGGGTCGGTGCCGGTGAAGGAATGGAGTGGCTGCAGCGTGCATCGCAAGCGCTTGGCCCCGGCCAGCCGCTTTACATCTTGCTTTTTGCGGCGGCAGTGGTATTCTTCTGCTTCTTTTACACAGCGCTGGTCTTCAATCCCAAGGATGTAGCTGACAATCTGAAAAAGTCAGGTGCGTTCCTGCCGGGTATTCGTCCCGGCGAGCAGACCGCTCGCTATATCGACAAAGTGATGACACGTCTCACTCTGTTCGGTGCCCTGTATATCACTGCAGTTTCCCTGATGCCCCAGTTCCTGATCGTTGCCTGGAACGTCCCGTTCTTCTTTGGCGGCACGTCCCTTCTGATCGTGGTAGTGGTCATCATGGACTTCATGGCTCAGGTGCAGTCGCATCTCATGTCGCATCAATATGACTCGGTGATGAAGAAGTCCAACCTGAAAGGCTACGGTAGCGGTGGCATAGTGCGCTAAGCACTGCCTCCCAGGCATTTGGCCAGGCGCGTGTTTCGACACCCCCTGGCCAAACACCCCGGACGTGCCGCGAGCCGTTTTTGGAGAAAGAACGATGAAAGTTCGAGCTTCCGTAAAGAAGATGTGCCGTAACTGCAAAATCATTCGTCGCAATGGCGCTGTCCGCGTTATTTGCACCGAACCGCGGCACAAACAGCGTCAGGGCTAATCCCCTCGCTGTTTTAAGCGGGCGTCGCATACCCCTTGCCTTAGGGCAGTAAAAGGGGTATGCTGTTGCGCCTTTTAAAGATGAACAAACGAGCAAGCCGCTCAAATTTCGGAGTAAGCTGATGGCCCGTATTGCAGGCGTCAATATCCCGGACAACAAGCATGCGGCGATCTCGCTGACCTATATCTTCGGGATTGGCCGTACCCGCGCCGCTCACATCTGTGACGCTGCTGGTATCGCCCATACTGCCAAGATCCAGGAACTTTCGGCTGAAGAAGTCGATACCCTGCGTTCTGAAGTTGGCAAGTACACCGTAGAAGGCGACCTTCGCCGTGATGTCACGCTTAACATTAAGCGTCTCATGGACCTGGGTTGCTACCGTGGTCTGCGTCATCGTCGTAGTCTTCCGCTGCGTGGTCAGCGGACCAAGACTAACGCGCGTACCCGTAAGGGCCCGCGTAAGCCGATCCGCAAATAATACGCAGGTTCTGTAACTAAGGCAGAACCGGCGTTAAGACAGGAATAGACATCAACATGGCTAACCCGCGTAGTAACCGTAAAAAGGTTAAAAAGCAGGTAGTGGACGCCGTTGCGCACATCCATGCCTCTTTTAACAACACGATCGTGACGATCACAGACCGCCAGGGCAATGCGCTTTCTTGGGCAACTGCCGGTGGTTCGGGTTTTCGAGGTTCTCGTAAGAGTACCCCGTTCGCAGCTCAAGTAGCGAGTGAACGTGCAGCGACTGCTGCAGCCGAGTATGGTGTGAAAAACGTAGACGTGCTGGTCAAGGGCCCCGGCCCCGGCCGTGAATCCGCCGTGCGCGCACTGAACGCCGCCGGCTTCCGCGTGCAAAGCATCGTAGACGCGACGCCCATTCCCCATAATGGCTGCCGTCCGCCTAAGAAACGCCGCGTTTAAGGAGAGAGATTCATGGCTCGTTATATTGGACCGAAGTGCAAACTGTCTCGTCGTGAAGGCACCGACCTCTTCTTGAAGAGTGGCGTGACTCCGTTCGAGAAAAAGTGTAAATCCGAGCAGATCCCGGGTGTACACGGCCAGCGTCGTCAGCGTCTTTCAGACTACGGCTTGCAGCTTCGTGAGAAGCAGAAAGTACGTCGTATGTACGGCGTACTCGAAAAGCAGTTCCGTAACTACTACAAAGAAGCCGCTCGCCTGAAAGGCGCGACCGGTGAAGTATTGTTGCAGTTGCTCGAATCCCGACTGGATAACGTCGTCTACCGCATGGGCTTTGGCTCGACTCGCTCTGAAGCGCGTCAGCTGGTCAGCCACAAGGCGATTGCCGTCAACGGTCGTAGCGTTAACGTGGCTTCCTACAAAGTGAAGCCGGGTGACGTGATCTCCGTTCGCGAAAAGGCGAAGAACCAGGCCCGTATCCAACTCGCGTTGACCATCTCGGCCAACCGTGGCGATATTGCCTGGATCGACATCGACGCCAAGAAGATGGAAGGCACTTTCAAGGCTCTGCCTGAACGCGGTGACCTGACTGCCGACATCAACGAAAACCTGATCGTCGAGCTGTACTCCAAGTAAGCCGTTTGCTTGGCAAATATGCTTCTTGAAGCCCGGGCGGTTCGTCCTACGCACCGCCCGGATGCTCTTGAGTACACGCTCTAGAGTACTCAGTATCCGTTTGGCAGCCTGAAAGGTGTTCATATGCAGCGTTCAGTGACAGAGTTTCTTCGTCCTCGCGATATCAAGGTCGAAGAAATCAGCGCACATCATGCCAGGATCGTTCTCGAACCGTTCGAGCGCGGCTTTGGCCACACCCTGGGGAATGCACTGCGTCGCATTCTGCTTTCATCCATGCCCGGCGCTGCCGTGGTAGAGGCTGAAATTGCCGGTGTCGAGCACGAATACAGTGCCCTCGAAGGGGTGCAGGAAGATGTAATCGAAATCCTCCTGAACTTGAAAGATGTTGCGATCAAGATGCACAGCCGCGATGAGGCGGTGCTCTCGCTGAACAAGCAGGGCCCAGCCGTCGTCACCGCTGGCGACATTGCGCTTGATCATAGCGTCGAAATCGTCAACCCGGACCACGTCATTGCACACGTCAATGAAGGTGCCGAGCTGAAAATTCAGCTTAAGGTGGCGCTGGGTCGTGGCTACGAACCGGCTGACGCCCGCGGCTCTGATGAAGAGACGCGTGCTATTGGCCGCCTGCAGTTGGATGCCACCTTCAGCCCTGTCCGCCGCGTTTCCTACTCGGTCGAAGCCGCTCGTGTCGAGCAGCGCACCGACCTCGATAAGCTGATTATCGACCTGGAAACCGACGGTACTCTGGATCCGGAAGAGGCTATCCGCCGCAGTGCGACCATTCTGCAAGAGCAGCTGGCCGCCTTCGTCGACCTGGAAGCTGATAAAGAGCAGGAAGTCGAAGAGGAAGAGGATCATATCGATCCGATCCTGTTGCGCCCCGTAGACGATCTTGAGTTGACCGTTCGCAGCGCGAACTGCCTGAAAGCCGAGAATATCTACTACATCGGTGATTTGATCCAGCGCACGGAAGTGGAGCTGTTGAAAACACCGAACCTCGGCAAGAAGTCCTTGAACGAAATCAAGGATGTCCTGGCAGCGCGCGGTCTTTCCCTTGGCATGCGGCTGGAGAACTGGCCACCCGCGAGCTTGAAGGACGACAAGGCCTCCGCGTAAGCGTCGACTTGAGTCCCAGTTTGGTAAGGAATCACAACCATGCGTCATCGTAAGAGTGGTCGTCAATTAAACCGTAACAGCTCGCACCGCCAGGCCATGTTCAAAAACATGTCCGTGTCGCTGGTCGAGCACGAAGTCATCAAGACAACCCTGCCCAAGGCCAAGGAACTGCGTCGCGTTATCGAGCCGCTGATCACCTTGTCCAAGCAGGACAGCGTCGCGAACCGCCGTTTGGCATTTGCCCGCACGCGCTCTAAAGAAGCCGTCGGCAAACTGTTCAACGAGCTGGGCCCGCGTTACGCCGAACGTCCCGGTGGCTACATCCGCATTCTCAAGTGCGGTTTCCGTCCAGGTGACAACGCGCCCATGGCGTACGTCGAACTGGTCGACCGCCCGGCCGTCGAAGAAGCCGCTGCGGAAGAGTAAGATCGCACCGCTTTTGAAAGCACGCTTTTAAAAGTCGAGTGAAAGCCGGCCCCCTGGGGGCCGGTTTTTTTATGCGTGCTACTAAAACAGACCCTTTTCTCACTTTAGAATACGTTTACTGTGATCGGGTACGTGCTAACCTGAGCGCTTGGGACGAAGGCCGTGAATCCCGGGCCTTGAGATCAATTAAAGCGAGTAGCAAGGGGCAGGTATGGCAGCGAGGGGAGTGACTTCAAACACCGCCATGCGGTGGTGGCTGATGTGCGCCGTCGCCATGGCGGTGTTGGTACTGGGCAGTACTGCGCATGCCGACGGTAACCCGCGCTATGCGGGCATCGTGGTCGATCTGGAAAACGGTGAAGTACTCTACTCGGAAAATGCCGATCTGCCGCGCTATCCCGCCTCGCTCACCAAGATGATGACCATTTACATGGCCCTCGAGGCGGTCGAAAACGGCAATTTACGCCTCGACCAACCGCTTGCGGTCTCCGCCCAGGCCTCCGCCATGCCGGCCACCAAGCTGTGGCTCTCGGCGGGCAGCACTATCCCGCTGGATACCGCTATTCGCGCGCTGACCGTACGTTCGGCCAATGACGTGGCCGTCGTGGTCGCCGAGGCGGTCGGCGGCAGCGAACAGCGCTTTGCGAACATGATGACCGCCAAGGCGCGGGAGCTTGGCATGCACAGCACGACCTTTCGCAACGCCTCGGGCCTGCCCGACGATGGCCAGATCACCACCGCCCGGGACATGCTGATTCTCTCGACCCGCGTGATGCAGGACTTCCCCCAGTATTACCATTACTTCGGTCTACAGGAGTTCAGCTACAAGGGCACCCGTCATACCAGCCACAACCGCCTGGTGCGCGACTACCCCGGTGCCGACGGTCTGAAAACCGGTTTTATCCGTGCCTCGGGCTTTAACGTGGCGACCACTGCGGTGCACGATGGCCGGCGCATGATCGCCGTGGTCATGGGCGGGTTCAGCTCGTCGTCGCGGGATGAGCACATGGCCGACCTGCTCGATCGCAGCTTCGCCAGGGCCGGGCTTCGCGATAACCCGTCCTGGCTTGCCGATACCAACTTCTCCCGCGAGTTCATGAGCTTCCCTGGGCTCTCGGCGCCGCTGACCACGCCGCCGCCCAGCATGCCGCCTTCTCCCATTCTGGCCAATGTGGATACGAGTGCGCGGCCACCGGCCGCTGCCGCCAATCAGGCGCCCGCACCCCAGCCCTCCCGCGCAGCACCCGTCACGCACCACGACCCGCTGCAAGCGCTGATCGAAGAGCAGCAGCAAACCATGGCCGATCCGCTTTCTGTGGCCAGCGCCAACGGTGGTTGGGGGATTCAGGTGGGTGCGTTTAGCCAGGCGAGCCACGCCGAACAGCTCGCCCGCCAGGCCGCTCAGCGTTTGCCCAACGACGTGGGGGGCCGCGCCGCGGTCGATACCGTCGAGGGCCACACGCCGGTATTCCGCGCCCGCGTGGTCGCACTCGACGAAGCGCGCGCCATTGCTGCCTGCCAAACGCTGCATGCCCAGGGCATGGACTGCATGGTGGTCAACGCAAGCCTTTAACGTCAAAGGCGTGCGCCGCGCATAAAAAAGCCCCGCTAACAGCGCGTTAGCGGGGCTTTTTGTTGAGGGCTTTACTCGAAAGCGTACACGTCCATGGCCAGCACGCCGTGCTCGACGCTGTGATGAAGCTGGCGGGCATCGCCTCCAGCTCCCATGGCCACCAGTAGCGGAAGAAAGTGTTCCGGCGTGGGGTGGTTACGCCGCGCCTCGGGGGCGCTTTGCCAGTTCAGCAGCGCGTCGCGGTTGTTCTGTTCGAACTGGGTGCTGACCCAGCCGGCGAACTCGCCCACCCAAGGGGGCATGGCACTGCCCAGCGGCATCGTCTCGTAGAGGTTGTGGGTCAAACTTCCCGAGCCCACGATCAGCACGCCCTCTTCGCGAAGCGGAGCGAGCTTTTCACCCAGCGCCTTTAGCTCCTCGCTCGACCAGCGAAGCGGCAGCGACATCGAGACGACCGGCACGTCGGCGTTGGGAAACATCAGCGACAGCGGTACCCAGGCGCCGTGGTCGAAGCCCCGCTCGACGACATCCGCTCCTAGCAGTGTTCCCAGCCGCTCGGCCAGGGCGGGCTCGCCGGGGGCGGGGTAGTGGCACTCGAAAAGCTCGCGGGGGAAGCCGCCGAAGTCGTGAATGGTTTCCGGCCAGGCGGTCTGGCTGACCTTGAGCTTTAGGCTCTCCCAGTGCGCCGAGATCACGATGACCGCTTTGGGCGTCAAGGTCTGGCCCAGCCCGCGCAGAAAACGGTGAGCAGGGGTGGTGTTCAGAGCGAGCATCGGCGAGCCGTGGGAAATAAACAGGCTGGGTAGCATGGTGAATCTCCTTCAAGGGCCCCGGGCGAGCCGGGGCCTGGCGTAGAGGTTAGCGAGTACGTTCGGTCAGGCTGAAGCGTCCGCCGCCCAGTCCTGCCTGCACCAGCAGCGCGACGGCCCAAAAGATCGGGAATTCCCAGCCGCCGCCTTCGTTGGAGAACATCCAGCCGTTGCCCAAATGCACCGAGGCGGCGCCCAGCAGCAGCGGAATCATCGCAAGACTGACCCAGCGGGTGTAGATCCCCAGTATCAGGGCAAGGCCGCCGCCGATCTCGCCGGCAATGGTTAAGTAGGCGAGAAAGCCGGGCAGACCGAGCGACTCGAAGTAGCCCACGGTGCCGGGCAGAGTGAACACGAGCAGTTTCAAAAGGCCGTGAGCCAGCGCCATGACACCCAGCGAGACACGTAAAAGCGTGATGGCGTAGGGCTGGAAGAAAGGGGTGGTCGAGATGTTCGCGGTCGTGGTCATGAGTGTTGCTCCATAAGCGGTCAGGGGTGGGGCTGATGGAGACACTATAATCCGCGCACGAGTGAAGATAATCTGCGCTTTTTTCACTTCACTGTTGCGCTATGCGCGACAATCCCATGGCCTCTTCCCAGCAGGGCGGGTCGCCCCAGACCTCGGACAGCAGGGCGATAAAGCGCTCGACCTTGGCCGGCAGGTAGCGCCTGGCAAGGTAGAGGGCGTGTATATCGAGCATGACCGGCGGCGCATCGGTCAGTAGCGGCACCAGCCGTCCGGTCAGGATGCTCTCGGTGACCAGAAAGCTCGGCTGCTGTGCGATACCCAGTCCGGCTTCGGCCATATGGGTGAGCACATCGCCGTTGTTGCTCTCGACCGGCCCGTGGGGCGTCAGGGTCGTTGCATTGCCAAGCGTCCAGCTGCCGGTGGCCTGACCGCTTCGGTAGCGCAGGCAGTGGTGCTCGGCCAGTGCCTCGAAGGTCGTCGGCGTGCCCATGCGCTCAAGGTAATCCGGCGAGGCGCAGAACAGCATCCGGCAGCGGGTGATACGCCGGGCAATCAGGTTGGAGTCGGCCAGCTTGCCGATACGGATCGCCACGTCGTAGCCCTCCTCGACAAGATCCACTCGGCGGTCGTTGAGATCCAAGCGCACCCGGAGCGCGGGATGCTCGGTCATGAAGCGGGCGACCAGCGGCGCCAGGTGGCGCACGCCGAAGCTCATCGGCGCATTGATGCGCATCTCGCCGCCCACCTGCTGGGTGGTACTGCTCACGTCGCTCGCCGCTTCGTCCAGCGCCTGCAAAATGGCCTGGGCGTGGGCCAGGTAGCGCTCGCCTTCGGTGGTCAGGTGAATGCGCCGGGTAGTGCGCTGCAAAAGCCGCGCCCCCAGCGACTCCTCCAGCGCCATCACCTGGCGGGAAAGCCGGGTACGCGAGATATCCAGCGCCTCGGCGGCGCGGGTGTAGCTACCCAGCTCGGCGACCTTCACGAAGGCACTGATATGCTCGAGTTGGTGCTTCACCGTTTGAACGCCAGGGCGGCCTGGTAAGGGTCGGGCGTGCCGCAAATGGCCGAAATCACCGCCAGGCCGTGGGCACCGGCTTCGAACACGCGCCCGGCGTGCTCGGCTTTCAGCCCGCCAATGGCCACGCTTGGCAGGCGGCTCGCCCGGGCCAGGGCTGCCAGGCCGTCAAAGCCCAGCGGCTGGGCGTGATCCTGCTTGCTGGTGGTGGCAAAGACCGGGCCGAGCCCCAGGTAGTCCAGCGTCTCAAGCGGAGCACTTTCGAGCTCGGCCAGCGTATTGATCGACAGCCCCAACAGCGCATGACGGCCTAAAGCCTGGCGAGCACTCGGCACTGTGGCGTCGCTTTGACCCACGTGCAGGCCATCGGCGCCGCTTTCGACGGCCACGTGCAGCCGGTCGTTGATGATCAAGGGAACGCCGCTACCCGCCAGCAATGCCTTCAAGCGTCTGGCCTGGTCGATCATGGCCGCATCGCTTGCGTGCTTGTCGCGAAGCTGCACGACGGTGACGCCACCGGCCACCGCCGCCTCGACCGTTTTTTCGAGCCCGTAAGCACTGCACAGCGCCGCGTCGGTCACCAGATAAAGCGAAAGGTCGAGGCTCACTGCGGCGCTCCCTGGCTGTTGGCCGGGTCGACGTTCTCCCAAAGGCCCTGACGCGATAGCGTCTCGGGCGTCAGCTGATAGAGCGCATCCAACAGCTCGACCTGAAAGCTACCCGGGCCGCTGGCTTTTTTCCCTGCCCGGCTGCCCGCCAGTGCAAAGCCGGCAAGCGCGGCTACGCTCGCCTTGAAGGGTTCCTGAGGCGTGGCGGCAACGAAACCGGCCGCAATGGCGCTAAGCCCGCAGCCAAGCGTAGTCACCCGGGGCATCAGCGCGTGGCCACCGGTGACCCGGGCATGTTGGGTGCCATCGGTGATGAAGTCCTGCTCGCCGGTCATGGCCACGACGCAGCCGTGGCGTTGGGCAAGCGCGATGGCAGCGTCGTCGGCCTGCTGGACATTGGCGGCGGCGTCCACGCCGCGACCGCGACTTTCCAATCCACTAAGGGCCAATACTTCCGAGGCGTTGGCGCGAATGATCGTGGGCTCGAGGGCTAAAAGCTCTTCACACAGCCTTTGACGATAGGCCGTGGCGCCCACCGCGACCGGGTCCAGCACCCAAGGCTTTGTTTGGCGCCTGGCCACCTCGGCGCAGGCCAGCATCGACGCTGCCCAATGCGGCGAGATGGTGCCGATATTGATCGAAAGCGCATCCGCGATCGCCGTGAACTCCGGCGCTTCTTCTTGGGCATGCAACATGGCAGGCGAGGCGCCCACGGCCAGCACGAGGTTGGCGGTCGAATTCATGGCCACGAAATTGGTCATGCAGTGTACGAGCGGCGTCGCATCATGTAGCGCGCTCAGGTAGCGTCCAAGGGGGGGTAGAGTCATGGCATCCTCCCGGGCGGGAGGTGGTGAGAACACCACGACTCCCTACGCCGGTACTATCCGGTTCAGGTTCAAAGGGTACGTCTCAGCCCGTTGCCGGGCGCCCCTGTCGTGGGTCTACTATCCGGATACTGAGGTGGCTTGTAAAGCCTGGCGAGTATCTAGTGCACGGCATCCATGGCGTGCTGCTGTAAGGTGATCAGCGGAACGATGTCGAGGGTTTTCTCATGCGTGCCGGACAGGATGACCGGCGGTGCCAGGCCGACATCGGCGGCTTCCTGCCAGCGTTTGGCGCAAAGGCACCAGCGGTCGCCCGGCGCCAGGCCCGGAAAGCCGAATTCCGGGCGCGGGGTGACAAGGTCATTACCCTGCGCCTGGGAGAACGCCAGGAACTCTTCTGTCACAATGGCGCACACCGAGTGTACGCCGATGTCATTAGGGCCTACGCGGCAAAAACCGTCGCGGTAGAAGCCTGCTTTAGGACTATGGCAGCAGGGTGTTAAAGGCTCACCGAAAACGTTACGGTCACGAGACATGATGCCTCCTGAGAGCAGGGCTGGAATTAGCCAAGGTCTGCCCTCATGGTTAAGTTTGTATGTCGAACGGGCGTTGAATGTGCGTTGCACCTGTATCAATTAGACTACAGCCTTGTACAAAGTCTCGGTTTCGTCAAAGTTTCGCGTCAAATAAGGAGTGTTCCATGAGTTTCCAGGGTGAGCAGCATCCCGGCGTCGTACCCGCGCCGGCCAACACGCAAGGCTTTCGTCTCAACCACACCATGCTGCGGGTGAAAGACCCACAAACGGCGCTGGCATTTTATTCGCGCGTATTTGGCATGCAGGTACTGCGCCGGCTCGATTTCGACGAGATGCAGTTCTCGCTCTACTTCCTTGCCAATGTCGAAAGCGACGAGCAGATTCCCGAAGATACCCGTGAGCGCACGGCCTGGACGTTCAGCCAGAAAGGCCTTTTGGAGTTGACCCACAACTGGGGCACCGAAGAGCAGGCGGATTTCGCCTATCACGATGGCAACGCCGAGCCCCAGGGCTTTGGTCATATCTGCTTTAGTGTGCCGGATCTTAACGCCGCCCAGGCCTGGTTCGACGTCAATGAGGTAACGTTTGTGAAGCGCGCCGAACAGGGCAAAATGAAGGATGTCATCTTCGTGAAAGACCCGGACGGCTACTGGATCGAGGTTATCCAGGCGGACTTGATGGCCGAGACGGGCGACTAGCGTGGCGCATCTGCTTTTTCGGCTGCGCCATGTCACCGATGAAGAGGCGTCGGAGGTGCGCGCGCTACTCTTTGAGCGCGGCTTTGATGTCTACGAGACCCAGGCGGGCTTTTTCCGGTTGGGGGTCGATGCGATCTGGCTGCGCGATGAGGGCCAACGCGAGGCCGCCGACGCGGCGCTTGCCGAGTACCAGCAGCGCCGCCAGCAAAGCGAGCGCCACGCCTTCGAGCAGGCCAGGGCCAGGGGCGAGGCGCCGACGCTCTGGCGGCGTTTTATGGCTCACCCGCTTCAGGTGGTGCTCACCCTCGTCGCGGTGGTGTTGATTGCGCTGCTGACGCTGTTGCCGTTTCTGGGCCTTGGCGGCCTTTAGCGGGCTACGCCGCGGACAGGTGACCGCGCTTGAGGTACAGGCGCACGCCGTCGCTTCCCGCCTTGAGCGTAGGCAGTGACCCAAACGGATAGCGACACCAACTGCCTGCCGGGTACTCGGTGCCGCCTTCCCAAAGCACACCCTCCAGCACGAATATCTCGAGCCCCTTGCTAAGCTGCGGGTAATTGACGGTCACATCGGCTTCCCACTGCTCGAGGCTTACCCGCTCCTGGCCGTGGGTGTGCAGCATCTTATAGCGCACACCCTCGCGCTGGTCGGGCTGCCAGGGCAGGCGGTGCGCGGGCATCGCAACGCGTAGCGTGTCGGTATGCTCGAACTGGTGAAGCTTGACCAGAATCAGCGCGCCCTCTTCGCCTATTTGCGGGGTGTGGCCGGTCCCGATAGGGTTGCGCAGGTAACTGCCCGCCGGGTAGCAGCCGTGTTCGTCGCCAAACACGCCTTCCAGCACGAAAATCTCTTCGCCGCCGCCGTGCACGTGGCGCTCGAACTGGCTGTGCGGGGCATAGCGCACAAGGCTCGTCGCCCGGGCGACCTCGTCGCCGATGCGGTCCAGCATCATCCGCTCAACCCCGGCACTGGGGGAATCCACCCACTCGTACTCTGCAGGCATCACACAGGCAAACCGGGAAAAATCGGCGTTTAAACGCATGGGCTGACTCTTGTTCACCAGGAAAAGAGGCTAAGTCTCCTCATCCCGCGGCAAAAATGCAACGCATAAACGCCTGGGCGGCATTGAGAGAAGGGCTCGTGGCAGGGCGTCGAGTGCATAAAAAAAGCGCCCCGAGGGGCTAATGCCGATCAGTTAAGGCTTTTGCCTACCCACAACGAGCGGTAAATCTATTGTAGCTGCGCGTTGCGCTGCGTCGCTGGCTAAAGCCTGCTCTTACGAGGGATGGGGCACGACTCCATTGTAGGAGCCCAATTCCATTGGGCGATGGCGGCGATAGCCGCCCTTCGGTGGCGACGGCACTTTTGGTTGCCATCATCACCAACCCCAGCAGCGCGTTGCGCTGCATCGCTGGCTGAAGCCTGCTCCTACAAGGGATGGATGCAAGATTTCGTTGTTGTGGAGCCCGCTTCAGCGGTGGTCCGACCATTCGGCGAATGGCGCCGTCAGGCGCCCTGGCCAAGCCACCCGTCGCGAGCTAAAGCTCCGTCCCACAGGTGATAGCCAAGCTTAACTGATCGGCATTACCCCGAGGGGCGCTTTGAATGACGCGAGAGCGGTTCGATCAGTGGCTGTGTTCGTGTTCGTGGCCGTGATCATGGCCGTGCTCGTCGTGATCATCATGGCCGGGCTCGGCCAGGGCGCCGTGCAAAAGCTCGGCGTTGTGGCGCATCATGCCAAGATAGGTGCTTGCCTCGCCCTCGGCGGCCAGGGCGTCGGCGTAAAGCGTGCCGGCCACCTCGAGGCCCGTCTCCTCGGCGAGCTGCTCGATCACCGCCGGGTTGGTCATATTCTCGTGAAACAGCGCCTGGACGCCTTCATCGTTGATCACGTCGACCAGCGCGGCCATACCGGCGCCGCTGGGCTCCACCTCGGTGGAGAGCCCTGAGGGCGAGAGAAAGCGCACGCCGTAGGCGCTGGAAAAGTAGCCAAACGAATCATGGCCGGTGATCACGGTGGCCGAGGCGGGCACCTCCTCGATCAAAGCGCGAATCTCGCGGTCGAGTTCGGCCATCTCTTCCAAATAGCGCCCGGCGTTGGCGCGGTAATCGTCGGCGTTCTCTTCGTCCACCTCGATCAGCCCATCGCGAATGTTGGCGATATACACCTCGGCCTGGACCATATCCTGCCAGGCGTGCGGGTCGGAATCGCCGTGCACGTGGTCGTGATCATGATCGTGACTATGCTCGTGCCCATGATCATGATCATGCTCGTGTCCATGATCATGGCCGTGATCGTGGGGGTGGTAATCCAGCGCCTCGATACCGTCGGTCGCCGTGACCAGCGGGCCCTGGTAGTCGCTGGAGTCCAGCAGCCGGTCCATCCAGCCTTCGAATAGCAAACCGTTGAACACCACCAGGTCCGCCTCGGCCAGCGCGCGCGCATCCCCCGGGCGTGGCGAGTAGACATGGGCGTCGCCGTCCGGGCCGACCAGCGAGTTCACTTCGACGTGCTCGCCGCCTACGTTTTCGACCATATCGGCCAGAATGGAGAAGCTGGTGACCACCTGAACGCGCTCAGCGGCCATGGCGGCGGGCAGGGCGAGTAGGGTAGACACGCCCACCAATAGCGGGGCAAAACGTAGCGACATGACGAAACTCCTAATGCGTATGAGAATGCTCGAGCGGCGCATCCAGCGGCGCCGTTTTACGGCGTAACCGGGCGGCCAGGCTGTGGTAACGGCCAAACAGCGCCGAGAAGAAATACGCCACGCCCGCCAGCAATATGATGCTCGGCCCCGAGGGAATATCCAGGTGATAAGAGAGCAAAAGCCCCCCGGTACTGGCGATCATGGCCAGCACCACGGCAATGCCCATCAGCCCCTCCAGGCGTTTGCTCCAAAACCGCGCGGCGGTGGCGGGCAGCATCATCAGGCCCACGGCCATCAAGGTGCCCAGTGTCTGGAAACCCGCGGTGAGGTTGAGCACCAATAGCGCCAGGAACACGCTGTGCACCCAGCCGCCCCGCCGGCTCTGGCCGCGTAGAAACAGCGGGTCGAGGCACTCGACCACCAGCGCGCGGAAGATGAACGCCATGGTGAGCACGATCAGCGTGCTGATACCGGCAATGAGTAAAAGCGCGGTGGAGTTGATCGCCAGAATCGAGCCGAACAGCACGTGGGTAAGGTCCACACTGCTGCCGCCGATCGAGATCAGCATGACCCCGGCGGCCAGCGAGATGATGAAAAAGCTCGCCATGGCGGCGTCTTCGCGCTGACCGCCCATCTTCGAGACCGCCCCGGCCAGCAGCGCCACCATCAGCCCGAACAGCACGCCGCCGATACTCATCATCGGCAGCGAAAAACCGGCCAACAGAAAGCCCAGCGCCACGCCGGGCAGGATGGCGTGGGCCATGGCGTCGCCGATCAAGCTCATGCCGCGCAGCACCAGAAACACGCCCAAGGGCGGTGCGGCGATGGAGAGCGCCAGGCCCCCGACCACCGCGCGGCGCATGAAGCCGTAGTCGAACGGGGCAATCAGCCAGGCATTAAGCAGTTCCAGCATGGAGACCCCCTGCGTTAAACGGCACGCTTTGAGCGGGCATATGCGGTTCGGCGATCGCTTCCGGGGCGATCCAACGGCCGTGGCCGTGGCTGAGTATCAGCACTTCGTCGGCCAAGCGCTTCAGGTGGTCCATGTCGTGCAGCACGATAATCAGCGTGACGCCGTTCTCGGCCATCTGGCGCAGAATCGTCACCAGAATGTCCACCGTTTCGCGATCCACGTTGGCAAAGGGCTCGTCGAGCAGTAAAAGCTCGGCTTCCTGCATCAGCGTGCGCCCGATCAGCGCGCGCTGGCGCTGCCCCCCGGAAAGCTCACCCAGCGGGCGGTGGGCCAGGTGCGAAATGCCCAGTCTTGCCATGATGTCGCGACCCTTGCGGTAGTGCGCCGCACAATACCCTTTGAGCGCGCCGTGGCTTGGCCAGGTGCCGGTCATGACCAGCTCTTCCACGCTCATGGGAAAGGTCAAGTCCAGCGCCAGCTGTTGCGGCAGCCAAGCGCGGCGCTCCGGGGCCACGGTGCACTTCACGCTGCCCGAGACCGGACGTAATTCGCCCATCATGGCCTGTATCAGCGTGCTCTTGCCCGCACCGTTGGCGCCGACCAGGGCGGTAATCGCCCCGGGTAGAAAATCGCCATTGAGCTGTTCGAGCACCATGCGTCGGCCCTGGGCCAGGTGAAGGTCGTGCAGCTGTAGCCTGGTGTGGTCGCGATGGCTCATCGGCCCCACCCGCCGGCCCAGAACACCAGAAGCCAGAGGGCGGCGATAGGCACCGCCACCAGCAGCAAGCGGCGGGTGGCCGAGAGTGACATCAGCGAAAAGTGGCAAGGCCCTTCGCGATTATGGCGATGTGGATGGTGGCTCAACGTCTCTCTCCTCGGCAGAGCGATTAGGTTATAACATAACATTTATGAGTGTCAAAAAATTGCCGAGTATTTTACCCGCTTCATCGCCTTTGACAATGACCGCGCCAATATGCCGCTTTTACCCCCGCGCCGCTTCCTGGCATTCGACGAGCGCGGGCGGGCACCGGGCAGGTGCCTTAAGAGCCGCTTCAAAGGCCGTGGAGGTGGGGCTGGGCAGGCCCGGTAAGACGGCCCAGCTGGTCAAAATCCACCCGGCCGAGCTCGTCGTCGTAAAAGACCTTCTCGCGGTGCGTATTGCGCACGACGTGGACACGGTTTGGCTGGCCCCGCTCGTCCAGATCCAACACCCAGGCAAGATAGCCGTGAGAGAACGCGACCAGGCTGCCCAAAGGGTAGAAGCCGTGGCGCTGTACGTAGCGCGTGACCCAGTGCTGATCGAAGCGCTCCGGACGATTGTAAAGAAAGCGGTACGCCTGAACGATATCCAGCGGCGGGCGATCACCGCGCACGCGGGTCATGGCATCGATCACATCGATGACCGCCGCCATGCGTGCCAGCGTCGAGATCGCGTCACCCTTGAGCCCCTGCGGGTAGCCCGAGCCATCCAGGCGCTCGTTGATCGCCCCGATCACCTCGCGCTCCAGCGGCCCGCACGGGTAGCCCGCCTGCTCGAGCGCGTTGAGTAGCGTAGCGACGTGGGCCTGCAGGCGTAGGCGCTGTCGCTCGTCCATATCGCTTTCAAGCGACGGCAGCGTCTCGTCGATCAGCATTGCCTTGCCCATATCGTGGATCAGCGCCGCCTTGACCGCCCGATGGGTATCGTCCGCCAGCGTAGGCTCCGCCAGCATCAGGTCGGCCAGTTTGCCCGCCACGTTCACCGAGTGCTGCATCCAGGCGGGTTCGTCCCGCAAGCAGGTCAGGCTAAAGAAAAACGCCTGACGGCCTTTGCCGTGTAGCTTGATGAGCTTGTTGGCGCTGCGTTCCAGGCGTTCGAACGGCAGCGGCTGGCCGCCTTGTAAGGCCAGCAGAAAAAGGTGCAAGTCGCGCGTGATCTCGCGCAATACCGAGACGGCGCGAGAGGAGCGCTGAGGCCGGGTGTTCGACCGGCGCCGCGCGCGCTTTTTGGCGTCCGGCGAGGTATAGAGCTTGGTCGGTGACACCAGGCGCGAGCCTTCCCCGCTTCGCCAGGCGATTTCCCGCTCGGTGGTGAAGACGATCTGGGTCAGTTCCTGCTGATGCGGGCGGTCCAGGCCTTCGAAGGCGAGCCCGATCGCCGCCTCGTTGGTATAAGCGATGGGCGTAATATGGCGTACCGAAGCGCTGGCGGTGAAGCGCTCACCGTTGGGAAAGGTCAGTACGACACTGGGGACCACCGCCTCTTCGGTCAGCGGGACGCACTTCCCGAGCGGCAGCTGCACAAGGCACCCGCCGCCGGAAATATCGCGTAGTTTCGATGTAATGGGCGGCTGGCCGGTAAAAAGCGACAGCGCCACGTTCACCGGCATATCCTTTCGCAATTTGATGCGCGCCTGCCCCCGCCGGGCGGCGGTAGTCAGGCGTTGGGGGATCGCGCCGCGTATCGTTAGCGCCTCGCCACAACGTTCAGCCTGGCGGACCTTGAAGTCATCAAAGCTCAGAATCTGATCGTTTTCGGCTTTCAGCGTTATCGCGCGCTGTGCGAGTGTGGCGGGGTCGAGGCTGCCTGCGTCGGTCACGACCAGGGCCAGCTCGCCGGTCTCCAGGCTTAGGTTTTCCAGGTGCGCCGGGTAATCCGGTGGCTGGCCATCGAGGGCCACCGTCAATGCATGGCGGCTATCGTCCAGACTCGCAAGCACTTTGGCGATATGGCGCGCGTCCACCACCTCGATACTATCAACGCTTTGTTTTAGAGCGGTACTCATGGGTTTCTCTTGACCCTTTTTGCGTGGCGCGACCCGCGTTCACGGGCCGCGCTGTCCCCTGTATCACGTCGTCTTCAAATCCAGCCTAACACTTAATAGCGCCAGGTCGCGCCCACCTGGTGAGGGGCCAACGTCAAAGCGTATTCGCCCTTGAGCGTGATGGGGCCCAGCGATACCTGGGCGGGTTGAAAACGGTTAATGGCCGAAGAAGCCTGGCTTGGTTGCGTCCAAATTTGGAGCTCGTTGACCAGCATGCCCGAGGCGAAGTTGATCGCCGCATCGTCACCGCGGCCGTCGGCGGCGATCACCCCGGCCGCCAGGCCGTTGACCACCAGCGAACTCACCCGGGCGCCAAGGCCCCGCCGCGCCCGCTCGGCTTGAGCGAGCTCCAGGCCGAGTGCCTGCACGCCGCTCAGTTCACCGCTGGCTTTCAAGCGCTCGTAGCGCTCGAGGGCCGCCGGATGCGGCTGGCGATCCGTCAACATGCCACCCAGCGCCAGGGCGGATTTCACCGCACCCACGCGCGCGTCATACCGGTCGTCGCGGTCGCTTGCCTCGCTCGACTGGTAGGCGTTCACCGCCAGGCTCGTCGCGTAGGCGCCCGTCCATCCCCACTGCCAAAGGTTGGCCTGGCGCGCACCGTTTTCGAACACCTCATCGTACTGCGCCCAGTCGTTGGTAGATTGCGCGTGAACCGGAAGGGCGAACGCGCATACGAGCGCGCAGAGCCAAGGGTGTAGCCGCATGGTCGTGAACCTGTTTATGGGTGGTAAAAAAGTCACGCTAAGCGTAGCACGCAACGAGAAAAACGAGCGTTTAATTAAGGTGCTTTAGGCTTAAGTATAGCGAGGGCCAGTGGTGTTTCAGGGCCAGGAATGGTTTGATGATAAAAAAGTTAAGGGGGCTTTATGGATGATTTTTCACCCAACGATTTGAAAACCATCCTGCACTCGAAGCGGGCGAACCTTTATTACCTTCAACACTGCCGGGTGCTGGTCAACGGCGGTCGGGTCGAGTATGTCACCGATGAGGGCAGTAAGTCGCGCTACTGGAATATCCCCATCGCCAATACCACCTCGCTTTTGTTGGGTACCGGCACCTCGATTACTCAAGCGGCGATGCGCGAGCTTGCCAAGGCGGGCGTGCTGGTGGGGTTTTGTGGCGGCGGTGGCACGCCGCTGTTTGCCGCCAACGAAGTGGATGTCGACGTTGCCTGGCTAACCCCGCAAAGCGAGTACCGGCCCACGGAGTATCTGCAGTACTGGGTACGTTTTTGGTTCGATGACGTAAAACGCCTGGATGCCGCCAGGGCGTTCCAGCAGGCCCGCCTTGCGCGTATCGAAGCGCTGTGGACCAGCCGGGTAATGAAAGACGCCGGGTTCGTCATTGCAACCGACCATTTGCATGGCGCGCTGGGTCACCATCGCGAAGCGATCGCCCAGGCACCCAGCACGGTGGACCTGCTTACCCTTGAAGCGCGCCTGACCAAAACGCTCTTCAAATTAGCGGTGAACGCCACCGACTATGGCGACTTCACCCGCGCTAAGCGCGGTACCGGCGTTGACCCCGCCAACCGCTTTCTCGACCACGGCAACTACTTGGCGTATGGGTTGGCCGCCACCGCCACCTGGGTGCTGGGCATCCCGCATGGGCTTGCCGTGTTGCACGGCAAAACCCGCCGGGGCGGGCTGGTGTTCGACGTGGCAGATCTCGTCAAAGACGCCGTGATTCTGCCCCAGGCGTTTATCTCCGCCATGCGTGGCGATGAAGAGCAGGAATTTCGCCAAGCCTGCATCGAGCGCCTGACCCGCACCGAATCCCTCGATTTCATGATCGATACGCTCAAGGACGTGGCCCAGGCGCTGGGGCATCAAGAGAAGAGCGGTGAGCCATGAACGTGCTGCTGATCTCCCAGTGCAACAAGAACGCGCTCAAGGAGACCCGGCGTATTCTCGATCAGTTCGCCGAGCGCCGAGGGGACCGCACCTGGCAAACACCGATCACCCAGGCCGGGCTTGATACGTTGCGTAAGCTTTTACGCAAATCCGCCCGTAAGAACACCGCCGTGGCCTGCCATTGGATTCGTGGACATGATCATAGCGAGCTTGTGTGGGTGGTGGGGGATGCAGCGAAATTTAACCCGCAGGGGGCCACGCCGACCAACACCACCCGGCGCAATATTCTTCGTGCCCAGGACGAAAACGACTGGCACAGCGGACGGCTGATTCATCTGCTCGCCTCGCTGGCGGCGCTTTTCCATGATTTAGGTAAGGCCAGCCAGGCATTTCAATGGCGCCTTCAGGGCAAGCTCGAAGGGCGCAATCGTTACCGCCACGAATGGGTGTCGCTGCGCTTGTTGGAAGCGTTTGTGGGCGACGACGATGACGCCGGTTGGCTGCGCCGCCTTGAAAACTCAGCGGCAGCCGATGACGCCTGCTGGCTTGGAAGCTGGGTGGAGACATTACATCGTGATGGTCTGGACGAAACCAGCAAGCCTCCACCCTTCAATCACTTGCCCCCGTTGGCCGCTGCCGTTGGCTGGCTGATCGTCAGTCATCACCGCCTGCCCGCACTACCCGCCTACGAAGACGATGGCATTACCCAAAAGTGGTCCGGCGCTAAAGCGCCGCTCAACACGGATAACCTGCCCACGCTACCCCGCGATATTACGGCGGCGTGGAATGAGCGGGTCGAGGCGGCCCCGGAAAAAGACGTGGCGCCTTACTGGTACTTTCCCCACGGCTTACCGGTCACCGAGAAATCCTGGCGCGACCGGGCGCAGCGCCTGGCCCGTCAGTTGGGAGAATGCAAATGGGAGGTGCCGCCGCTGGAGGCGCCCTATGTGATGCATCTGGCTCGCATGGCGCTGATGTTGGCTGACCACCACTACTCGAGCTTGACCGGCCAGGGGCGTTTATCTGGCTCGTGGTCACAAACGCTATACGCCAACACGGCCACGGTGAATGGCAAGCGCCAGCCCAGTCAGCCGCTGACCGAGCACTTGCTCGGCGTCACGCGGGCGGTTGGCGAAATCACCCATCGCCTGCCCGATATGGTGAACGCGATGAGCGGCATCACCGGCCACAAGGGCTTCAAAGCGCGCAGCAAGAAGGCGCGTTTTCGTTGGCAGGACAAAGCCTATGACCTGGCCGTCGGTCTGCGCGAGAAAAGCGCCACCCAGGGGTTTTTCGGGATCAATATGGCCTCGACCGGGTGCGGCAAGACGATTGCCAACGGGCGAATTATCTACGGCTTGAGTAAGCCCGAAACCGGGGCGCGCTTCTCGATTGCGCTGGGCCTGCGCACTCTGACGCTGCAAACCGGCCAGGCCTACCGCGAGCGGCTCGGCCTTGGCAGCGATGACCTGGCCGTGCGCGTGGGCGGCGCCGCTAGCCGGGCGCTTTTCGAGCACCAGCAATCCCAGGGCGGTTCGGATTCGCGGGCCGAGCTGCTCGATGAACAAAGCCATGTGCATTTCGAGGGCAATGTGGACGCGCACCCGGCGCTGAGCAAGGCCGTTACCGACCCGCGCACGCGAGCGCTTATCTGCGCACCAATTCTGGTCACCACCATCGACCACCTGATGCCCGCCACGGAAAGCCTTCGCGGCGGCCACCAGATCGCCCCCATGCTGCGTCTGATGAGTAGCGACCTGGTACTCGACGAACCGGATGACTTCGATATCAAGGATCTGCCCGCGCTCACCCGGCTGGTCTACTGGGCGGGCATGCTGGGCTCTCGGGTGCTGCTCTCGTCAGCGACGCTGCCGCCCGCCCTGGTGCGTGGCTTGTTCGATGCCTACCGGGAAGGCCGCGCTGAATATCAGCGCCACCGGGGCGAGCCGGGTGCTCCCGTCGAGCCGGTATGTGCCTGGTTCGATGAGCATGGCTGCACCCAGGCGAGCTGCGCTGATGGCATACGTTTCGATACTGCGCATAGCGCCTTTGCCCACAGGCGGGGGGCAAAACTGGTCAAGCAAGACCCGTTACGCCGAGGCTATCTGGTTCCCTTTTCGGCCCCGTCATCGCTCGATGCCATGGCCGAGACGCTGGCGCAAACGGTGCTAACCCAGGCACTGGCGCTGCACGCGGCGCATCACACCCAGGACCCGCAAAGCGGCAAACGCGCCAGTTTCGGGCTGGTACGCATGGCCAATATTGCGCCCCTGGTGGCCGTGGCCCAGGCGCTCTATCGTGCGGACGTTCCCGCTGGTACGCATATTCACCTCTGCGTTTACCACTCGCAGTTTCCGCTGCTACTGCGCTCGCGGCTGGAAGCCCGGCTCGACCGCGTATTGGATCGCCGCGATGAATGGGGCGTATTCGATCTGCCGGATATTCAAGCGCGATTGAAGGGGGAGGCGAGCGAGCATCTCTTTATCGTGCTGGGTTCGCCGGTTACCGAGGTGGGCCGCGATCACGACTACGACTGGGCTCTTGTCGAGCCGTCTTCCATGCGCTCGATCATTCAGCTCGCCGGGCGCATTCGCCGCCACCGGCCTCAGCCTGCCAACGCGCCCAACATCGCCCTGCTGGATACCAACGTGAAGCACCTGCAAGGGGAGCGGGTCGCGTTTAGCCATCCCGGCTTCGAAGACAACAACTGGCTGTTGACGCAGCACCGACTCGGCGCGTTGCTGCGCGCCTCAGAAATCGACGTGATCGACTCGCGCCCGCGCCTGACGCCGAGTGAAGCGCTGGAGCCTGCTGGGAAGCTGGTCGACCTGGAGCATACCCGGCTGGCCTCGCTGATGGTGGAAGGCGCAGCGCTACCTGTTTCAACGGGCCGCCGCAAACGGCGGGGCGGCTCACCCAGAGTTGAGCTGGGCGCCTACCTATTCTACCGGCCCGCCCCGATGGCCCTCAGCGCCACGGCACTGCAGCACGCCCCGTTTCGCGAAGATAACGCCCAGGAAAGCGAGTTCGTACTGATGCCGGATGAAGCGGAGGAGGGCTATCTGTTTTACCGCATTGAGCAGAACGGCCGTGAAGAGACGCTGACGCCTGTAGAGCGCGAACTGGACCGGCTACCGGATAAGCTATTGGAAAACCCGCACGTCACCCCTTGGAACGAGCCGGACTATATGACCGCGCTTGCTGAGCAAGCTGACGCCATGGATATGAGTCTCGAGCGCTGTGCCAACCGCTTTGGCCGCATTCGCCTGAAAACCGACTACGCCCCGTACGGATGGCATTTTCATCCGGCGCTGGGGTTTGTGAGGAAGAAGTAATTCAAATTATAAACAGGGAAAAAAGGAGCGTTATGACCGAACCACCGAATCAACCGACGTCGCTTGAAGCGCTTATTCTTGGTTTCATTCAGAACCGCTTTGCGACCAAAACCGAGAAACTGGCACCGGACGACCCCGTCTATCTCAAACTGCAAGAGCAGTTCGCGCCGCAAACCTGGCTCGCCGATGCCGCGCGGCGCGTAAATCAGCTTCAGGTCGTTACCCACTCGCTCAAGGCGGTTCACCCGGACGCCAAGGGCACCAACCTCTACGTCGAACCCCGTTCACTTGAGCGTGGTGAGCTGGTCGGCAGCCACTGCCTGCCGGACGATTTTCAGGGCGATGTGGTGGGTAACGCCGCTGCCCTCGATGTCTACAAATTCCTGAAACTCGAATGGCAAGGGCGTTCGTTGTTGGAGCTGGCGCTCGAAAGCGATGATGCGCTGACCGAAGCTCTTGGCAAGGATCGTGAAGAAGCCCAAGCGTGGGTAAGCGCTTTTGCCAGTATCGTTGAGCCCAAGGGCGAGCCCAGTTCCCACGCGCGCGGCAAGCAGGTTTATTGGCTGGTGGGTGATGAACCCGCCGACAATACCGGTTACCACTTATTGGCACCGCTTTACGCCACCGCCTTAACGCACCCGTTTCACGCCCGGCTTAGCGAGGCACGCTTTGGTGAACACGCCAAGGCAGGGCGCAAGGCCCGCCGAGAGGAGGCCGCTTTCGAGGGTGAATACAGCGACTATCTCAACCTGGCCGTGCAGAAACTTGGCGGCACCAAGCCGCAGAATATTTCGCAGCTCAATAGCGAACGTGGCGGGCAGAACTATCTGCTGGCCTCACTTCCGCCCAACTGGGTTTCCCGTGATGTTTCCCCGCCGCTTCGTACGGAGTCGGTGTTGCCACGCTTTGGTCGGCGAGCGCCGGTTCGTCAACTGATCAACGACTTGATCAGTTGGATTAAGCAGAACATGAAAGAGGATGAACGCCGAGCCCAAGCAGGCAAGTCACCAAGAAAAACGTACAAAGACAGGGGGTTGCACGACGACCTGACGGCAATGCTATCCGATGAGCTTTTGATGTTTACCCATGAGCTTCACCGTTTAGAGGCTGGCTGGTCAAAAGACAGTGAGTGCCGCTTGGTAACGGCTGAGTGCTATTGGCTCGACCCAGGTCGAAGCGAGCTGGATGTCGATTTTGCAACCGCACGGTGGCGATCTGACTGGCATGAAGAAGTCTCTAAACGCGTTGCGGGTTGGCTAAAAAACACGCTGACCAAACGTATGAAGATTAGCCTTGGCGACCCAGAGCATGACGTCTGGGCGAGCAAGATTGAGCTCGTATTGGAAAAATTCCGCCGCCAGTTGGACGACCTGCAGGATGCTCTGCGCGACGATGAAGAGAGCATCGAAGGAGCGCCCGCATGATCGATCATCTTCTAGTGCTCCCCCGCCTACGTATCCAGAATGCCAACGCGATTTCCAGCCCAATGACTTGGGGTTTTCCCGCCATGAGTGCCTTTTTAGGCGTTCAGCAGGTGCTGGAGCGCAACCTGCCCGACGATATCAAGCTGGTCTTCAACGGGATTGGCGTGGTGTGCCACCACATCGAACCGCAAGTCACCGAAGGCGGCTTTATCAAGGCGTTTCACCTGACGCGCAACCCGGTCGACAAAAGCGGTAATACTGCCGCCATTGTCGAAGAAGGGCGCGCGCATCTGGACGTCACGTTACTGATCGATGTGGAATCCAGCGGAGACGACCTTGGCAGTGCCGAGCGCCGCCGTGATATTGCCCAGCGGCTATTGGAACAGGTGCAGGGCATGCGGATTGCGGGCGGCAGCGTGATGCCACCGTTGGACAGCCAGCGCCGCCATCGCCCTGAGCTTGTGAGCTTTAGCGCAGATGAGCGAGCCAAGCAGTGGCAGCGCCTTAAACGTCGACTGCTACCCGGTTTCGCGCTGGTGCTGCGCGACGACCTGCTGACCGAGCACACCGCCACGCTAAAGGCGAAGGATGAAAATGCCTCGCCGCTGGATGCCTGGCTCGATCTCTCCCGGCTCAACCACACCTGTCAGGTTGAGCAGGTAACGGACGAAAAAGACGGTAAGGAAAAAGAAGTGGCGCGGTGGAGTGTGCGTCGCCCTTACCCCGGCTGGCTGGTACCCATTCCGGTGGGCTATGGCGCCATTTCGCCGCTACATGAGCCCGGTGAGGTCGCCAATGCCCGCGACCCGGAAGTGCCGTTTCAATTCGTGGAAAGCCTCTATTCCATCGGTGAATGGATCAGCCCCCACCGCATTCAAGCGCCCGACGATCTGCTGTGGTTCGTGGAGAGCGACTTGGATCGCGGTATTTATCGCCTGCAAAACGACTACACCAACACGTTGCTACAAGACTAATTAAAGGGGAAACATCATGGCCAAGAACGACACACTCAAAACCGCTTCCGTGCTCGCTTTCGAGCGCAAACTCGACCCATCCGATGCGCTTTTTCGCGCCGGCAACTGGGAAAGCCGTGGTCAATCGGCGCAGTGGGACTTCGTGCCGGTGCGCGAAAAATCCGTGCGCGGCACCATTTCCAACCGCTTGAAAGCCAAGGACCAGGACCCGCTCAAGCTCGATGCCGCTATCGAGAATCCTAACCTGCAAACGGTCGATGTGGCAGCGCTACCTCACGATGCCGACACCCTGGCGGTTCGCTTCACGCTACGGGTATTGGCAGGCGCAGGCACGCCCTCCGCCTGCAATAACGCCGAGTATCAGAAAAAGCTCAAGCAAACGGTGTCTGGCTACGTTGACGCGCACGGCTTCGACGAGCTGGCCCACCGCTACGCCTGTAACCTGGCGAATGGGCGCTTTTTGTGGCGCAACCGTATGGGAGCCGAGCAGGTCGAGGTCGTCGTCAGCCAGATGAAGCAGGGCCAGCCGGAAAAAAGCTGGACCTTTGACGGGCTTGAGCAGTCGACCCGCGACTTTACCGGCGATGCTCAAACCCAAGAGCTGGGTAGCGTGATCGCTCAGGCGCTGGCCGGTGAACAGTATCTGCTGCTCGATGTGGTTGCTTTTGCGCGCTTGGGCGCCGGCCAAGAGGTGTTCCCCTCGCAGGAGTTAATTCTCGACCGCTCGCGGGGCGACAAGAGCAAGACGCTCTACAGCATTGGCGATGACCAGAAAGCCGCTATCCACTCCCAGAAACTGGGTAACGCGCTGCGCACCATCGACACCTGGTACCCGGCACCGGAAGACGGCAGCGATCTTGGGCCCATCGCCGTCGAGCCCTACGGCTCGGTCACCACGCAAGGTAGTGCTTATCGTCAGCCGAAGCAGAAGGTGGATTTTTACAACCTGCTGGATAACTGGCTGCTGAAGGACCAGGTGCCGTCTACCGAAAACCAGCACTTTGTCATGGCGACTCTCATCCGTGGCGGCGTATTCGGCGAAGCGGGGTAGGCCATGGATCACTATATTGATATCCACTTAAGGCCCGACCCGGATTTCCCCGAACCCATGCTGATGGGCGCGCTTTATAACAAACTGCACCGAGCGCTTTTCGACCTGGAAGCAAACGATATCGGCGTTAGCTTTCCGCTGCGCAAGCACGGGGTTAATGCACGCACGCTGGGCGGTCATCTGCGTTTGCACGCCACCCAAGCGCGTCTTCAGCAACTGATGACCGCCAACTGGCTCACCGGCATGCGCGACCACGTGAGCGTGAGCGACATATTGGCCGTGCCTTCCGATGCGAAGCATATCAACGTGGCGCGCAGGCAGTTCAATACGGGAAGCCCCAGCCGTGCGAAACGCTATGCCAAACGGCATGACGTATCAGAAAGCGAGGCGCGCCAGATTTACGCCCGGGTGGCGGAAAAACGTATCGAATTACCCTTCGTGAACATCAATAGCCGCTCGACCCAACAGCGTTTTAGTCTGTTTATCGAGCATGGAAAACCTCGGGAAAAATCAGTGGCGGGTGTGTTCAACCGCTATGGTTTAAGCCCCGACGCGACCGTGCCATGGTTTTGACCCTTTTTTTGAGCATAAGAAAGGGTAACGGTTAATCAAGCACTTAGCGGTATCACTTGGAAAAGGGGTGATACCGCTTTTTTGGCTAAAGCTCTTTAACAATCAGAACGTTAATTTTGGTATGCTCTAGTTCGCTGCCGCCCAGGCAGCTTAGAAAGATGGACGAAACTACGTAACCGATATTTGCCGGTTCGCTGCCGCCCAGGCAGCTTAGAAAAATCGTAACGCAATTATCAGCCGAGCATTCGCGTTCGCTGCCGCCCAGGCAGCTTAGAAAACCAGTATCAGAGTCATCATCGTTACCACCCTGTTCGCTGCCGCCCAGGCAGCTTAGAAATCAATCAGAGCGATGTCACGCAGGTCATGCGCGTTCGCTGCCGCCCAGGCAGCTTAGAAAAGAACGTGCGTAAGGTGCGCGTGGATGAAACCGTTCGCTGCCGCCCAGGCAGCTTAGAAAGCCCACTACCGCATTCAGACCGCCGTAATTGGGTTCGCTGCCGCCCAGGCAGCTTAGAAATCGACAAACTCAACGATGCGGCCCGCGCCGCCGTTCGCTGCCGCCCAGGCAGCTTAGAAAACTGATGCCGAGATCGATCGCTTGATTCGAGAGTTCGCTGCCGCCCAGGCAGCTTAGAAAGCCGAAGCCGTTCGATTCCTCAAAGGGTCGGGGTTCGCTGCCGCCCAGGCAGCTTAGAAAATCAAAAGATGGTTAAAAGCAACATGTTACAGGTTCGCTGCCGCCCAGGCAGCTTAGAAAGCATCTCGAGGAATATGGATTACCTCCTTTTGGTTCGCTGCCGCCCAGGCAGCTTAGAAAAACAAAAGCAGGCCTACAACGAGACCCGCGTCGTTCGCTGCCGCCCAGGCAGCTTAGAAATTTCTAACGCAGGACACTCAGCAAGGCACCACGTTCGCTGCCGCCCAGGCAGCTTAGAAAGTGCTGACTCTGATCTTGGTCGCACCCAAAGCGTTCGCTGCCGCCCAGGCAGCTTAGAAAATGCGCGGGCTCCAGAAACAGAAAAGCCCGCTGTTCGCTGCCGCCCAGGCAGCTTAGAAACGGCATCATCGGCGGCTTCAGCAGCGTTATTGGTTCGCTGCCGCCCAGGCAGCTTAGAAATGCAGGGCTCCACGCTGGCCCGTAAGGCTAACGTTCGCTGCCGCCCAGGCAGCTTAGAAAGACGAAGGCAGCGCAATGGGAATTAAAAAGAAGTTCGCTGCCGCCCAGGCAGCTTAGAAAGTATGATGACTGCCTCGACTCTGCCATCGATATGTTCGCTGCCGCCCAGGCAGCTTAGAAATCATCGAACAGATACCAGGGTGACGAGTCGGCGTTCGCTGCCGCCCAGGCAGCTTAGAAATGCTAAAACCAACGGCGCCGAATGCGCCTTCTGTTCGCTGCCGCCCAGGCAGCTTAGAAATCAAGGATTTCGTTTACTTCGAAGCCTGCTTGGTTCGCTGCCGCCCAGGCAGCTTAGAAACTTGCGGCCGTCGGTGCGATTGATGGCGAGCTGTTCGCTGCCGCCCAGGCAGCTTAGAAATCGACGAGGTTGGGCTGGATCTTTCGGGGTGCGTTCGCTGCCGCCCAGGCAGCTTAGAAATGACGGTTGCGTATGAAGCTGGCACCAAGAGCGTTCGCTGCCGCCCAGGCAGCTTAGAAAATCGAAGAGCAAACGAACAGGCTCAGGAATGTGTTCGCTGCCGCCCAGGCAGCTTAGAAAACCGCTGTCAGCCATTCGCGCTCAGCTTCTATGTTCGCTGCCGCCCAGGCAGCTTAGAAAACGATGCCGCGCTAGCTTTCCGTCGGGACGCAGTTCGCTGCCGCCCAGGCAGCTTAGAAAAGACAGCGTTATTTGATGTTCGCTCTAAAATAGTTCGCTGCCGCCCAGGCAGCTTAGAAAAACAGGCCCAGCAGCAGCGCGCCGCCTCAACGGTTCGCTGCCGCCCAGGCAGCTTAGAAAATCCGCGCCTTGAGCGCGCTGTTGTCGGAGTCGTTCGCTGCCGCCCAGGCAGCTTAGAAATTCGCTAATTTCTTCGTAATTAGCAAGCACCTGTTCGCTGCCGCCCAGGCAGCTTAGAAAGTAGCTCGTGTAGCGGTCGCCGCCCTGGGTATGTTCGCTGCCGCCCAGGCAGCTTAGAAAACGCACACGCCCGCGTCTTTCATCGCCTGGGCAGTTCGCTGCCGCCCAGGCAGCTTAGAAAAAGTGGTCCGCCGCTGCTGCACCCGATAGCGAGTTCGCTGCCGCCCAGGCAGCTTAGAAATACAGAGGCTGCACAGAGTCCGGCAGGCGCCGGTTCGCTGCCGCCCAGGCAGCTTAGAAAAAACTCGGTTAGTCGGTACCGGCCAGCACCGGGTTCGCTGCCGCCCAGGCAGCTTAGAAAAGTTCTGCGAGGCCCGGGGCTTGCTGGCCGTCGTTCGCTGCCGCCCAGGCAGCTTAGAAACGCGAGCAACTGGGTTCGCTCGACGACCTGGTGTTCGCTGCCGCCCAGGCAGCTTAGAAACAGAATCGCGTATCAGGTTTGTTAGGCGCTGGGTTCGCTGCCGCCCAGGCAGCTTAGAAAATTGATCGAGCGTACGGAAGATGCTGACGCCCGTTCGCTGCCGCCCAGGCAGCTTAGAAAAAATCGGTAGCGATGAACTGCTTGTAGGACTGGGTTCGCTGCCGCCCAGGCAGCTTAGAAATTCACTGGCTCATAGGCCTTGAAGACGACCTCGTTCGCTGCCGCCCAGGCAGCTTAGAAATGCTTGGATTATGACTGCCCGCGCTGCCATCTGTTCGCTGCCGCCCAGGCAGCTTAGAAAAGTCCGCGGCGAGCGCCAGCGACCGAGAAGGCGTTCGCTGCCGCCCAGGCAGCTTAGAAATCTACGGGTAGTTGCGTCGAGTGTGTCCAGCAGTTCGCTGCCGCCCAGGCAGCTTAGAAAGCTCGTGTAGTCGTCCAACGTCATACCGTAGCGTTCGCTGCCGCCCAGGCAGCTTAGAAAGAGAAAGAAACCGAGCTACCGACTGATGGTGGGTTCGCTGCCGCCCAGGCAGCTTAGAAATATCTGAGTGCCTAGACATCTTTGTCCACCTCGTTCGCTGCCGCCCAGGCAGCTTAGAAAATGCTCGGCGCCAACCCCAAGTGCCCGGAATGGTTCTCTGCCGCCCAGGCAGCTTAGAAATTTGCCGCCCTGTGGGCAAAACGGAGGACTAAGTTCGCTGCCGCCCAGGCAGCTTAGAAAAAGCTCCAGAGCTATCAGGATGCGGTAGGCGTGTTCGCTGCCGCCCAGGCAGCTTAGAAAATCGTCGCACCACGTTGGAAGACGGCCGACGCGTTCGCTGCCGCCCAGGCAGCTTAGAAATGGAGGCGTATGTTTCGCGACATCTGCCGTTCGTTCGCTGCCGCCCAGGCAGCTTAGAAATGGAGGCGTATGTTTCGCGACATCTGCCGTTCGTTCGCTGCCGCCCAGGCAGCTTAGAAATAGTACAGAAAGCGCGCGAGCGATTCCGGGGCGTTCGCTGCCGCCCAGGCAGCTTAGAAAGAACGCACTACATCTAGTGGTTAGGAGGGTCAGTTCGCTGTCGCATAGGCAGCCAGTGCATATGGGGGAGTAGAGAACGTCCAGCGAGGGGAAGTCGAGGCGGATGGGGAGACTCGAACTTTCATACCGTGCTGTAAAAAGGCTTTAGCCAAGAGCCAGCTGATTCGGCCCCACCGCTTGGGGGTACTTCGTCATAAGCGGTGGGGCGCACGCTAGGTTAGGGGAGCAGGCTTACTTTTCTTCTTCCCAGCGCTCCATCGCGCGCTTGTCATCCGGCAGGCGTACGATGTCGTCGATGTTGAGTTTGCCCTGGGTTTTGTGGCGGTGGCCGTGTTCGTCGAGGATGGCGGCCACGGTGCCGATGCTGACGGCGTCTTCTTCCCGGTAGGTTTCTACTTTGACGCGTACGATACGGCGCTGGTAGCGGGCGGAGAGAATGGCGCCGGGGTAAGGCGGGGTGTGGTTGGGGTCGCCCTGGAAGTAGGCCGCGACGCTGGCGCTGCCGGGGTCGTCCCATTCGATATGTTGATGCATCCTCAATATCCTTTTGTCGAGTGAGTGATGAGCTTAGTGTAGTTTGTCGTCATGGGCCTCGCCTACTGGCCGTCCCATTCGCCGTTATCGGGTGTTTCCTCGGCGCCAACGTATTGAAACAGGAAGGTAAGCGCCGCGGGTAGGCTGGCACGCCATACGCGCCAGGTGTGCCCGCCGGGGTAAAGGTCCAGGCGCACCTGGCCTGGTTGAATGCGCTCGATCGCCTGGCGCAGCTGGCGGGCGTGATATTCGGCGTCGAACTCATCGCGGCGGCCCGCGCTGATATAAAGGGGTACCGGGGGCGTGGCGCTGGGTTCGTTGTTGGCGCCAGGCGCGACCGCCAGGCGGTAATCTTCCAGGTGAGCCGGATAGTTGAGCCGCTGCCAAAGCGCCTGATCGAACTCGCCCTGGGCATCTAAAAAGGCCGGGTGGCGGTGCGCCGAGGAGTTGCGCGGCGGTGCGGGGACGTAGCTTGCCGGGCTAAGCGCCGCTACCGCGGCGAACAGGTCCGGCCGCTCGAGGGCGAAATTCAGCGCGCCGTACCCGCCGGCCGAGAGCCCGGCCACACCGCGCTTGGCGCGGGTGGTGCCTACGCGGTAGGTGGTTTCGATATGCGGCATCAGGTCGTCGAAAAAGGCGCGGCGAGCAGGCTCGTTATAGCCATCGACCCACCAACTGCGGCTGCCCGGCATGACGAACACCGCCGGGGGGAGGTGCCCGGCGTCGATCAAACGGTCGACGGTTCGAGCCAGCTGCCCCCGGCTGACCCAGTCGTGTTCGTTGCCGAACGAGCCATGCAGCATGTAGACCACCGGGTAGGGCTCGGCGGCATCTACCTGGTAGCCGTCGGGCAGGTAGAGCGTGTAAGGGTAGTCATCACCCAGCACCGGGGAGGGGAACGCGTGGCGCGAGACTTCGCCGGCCAGCGCCGGGGCACTGAGTAAAAAAGCACTCATAACAACAGTGAGCGCACGCGCTGAGCGCATAAGACAAGCCGCAATAGGGTGAAGGGGCACACTGCCTCCGAGTGTTCATGACAAAAGGGATGTGACCAGCGGGGCTGGCTGCGCTATTAGCATAGCAGCGCCTCAGGGCAGGAGGCTTGGATGCAAAAGGTCGAGGAGATTTATTGGCTGCGCGCCTACGGATGCGCGGCGGTTTTCCTGTTTCATTGGCTGGACCATCTCAATCAACGCGTGGACACCCTGACCACCGACTTGATGCGTATCCCTCTGGTGTTGGGAACGCCGGTTTTTTTGTTTATCTCCATTTTCGTGTTCGCGCTTCGCTACGCCCGCCAGGTGCCGCCGGGGTTTTTATGGCAACGCGTCAAGTACGTGATACTGCCCTACGTAACGTATGGGTTTATCTACGCCACCGCCGAGTGGGTGCGCCTGAACATGGGCGGCACCTCGGTGGGGTATTTAAGCGTTGCCCGGGAGTACTTTCTCTACGCGGGCTGGCACGGCTACTTTCTGATTATCGCCATGCAGTTCTACGTGGCGTACTGGTTGTTTGCCCGCTGGCGGCTGTGGCGGTTCGACCCGGTGCCCGGGCTTTGGGTGAGCTGCGTGGTCAGCATGGCGTATTGGGGCACGGCCTACTGGCTCGAGGTGGCGCCGCCAGGCTACCTGCTTTGGGTCGCCCCGCTTGGCTGGGTGTATCTGTTCTTTTTGGCGCTGGTGCTGGTGCGCTACTACCAGCCGGTAGCGCAAGGCGAGACAAGACCCCGCCCGCCGCGCTGGATGCAAGCGTTCTCCTCCCCGATTTGGCTGGCCGGGGCGGTGGTGCTGATCGTACTGGCTACGCTTCCGGGCTGGCTGGTGTTCACCTCCAAGGAGGTGTGGGTGATCCCGCTGTTCGTATTGGCCACGCTTTGCGCCATGCGCTACCTGAAAGGGCGCCCCGCGCCTGCGTGGATGCGCACGATCAACCGCTACTCCTTCGGCATTTATCTCGCCCACCCGATGTTTTTTGCCATTGTCGATACGGTGGTCGGCGTAGAAACGCTGCCGCTTTTCCTTTACGCGCTGCTGTTGATCGTCGTGGGTGTCGTGGGCTCTATCGGGCTGAACAAGGTCGCGAATACCACGACGTTGACCACCATGCTCTTTGGGAAGCGCTTGAAGGTGTAGTAAAGAGGCGATCACCCCATGCTTGCGCACGCATTTGGTTCAATAAAGGTTTTTATGAACCCTTTTGGTGCATTCGGAAGTGGCTTCTGAGTCCCGTCCCGGGGGCGTTGATTTAGACGCGCAACATCAGGGCAGCTTTCGGGTTGAGAAAATCATTTTTAAAACAGAGGCTTGGTAAGCCGTCATGCCATATTGGTGCAAAGTTGGCACGCTACATGCTTATTAAACGGCAACGGCTGGCGTCGTAGGCAAACGCCTCACAGCGTGCTACAACGATAGTCGGTTTATTTTAATCGCTGGTCACGGGGCCTGGTTTGAAACTCGCCCCAATGCGAATACACAACAAAGGCGTGCTATACGCTCGCGGCGTATCAACGGTTTTGTTCAACAATACGTTTAATAGATCGCTTAACAGTACACGCTTTAAGCCACGCTCATACCGGAGACGGAGAACAGTATGTCAGCCAAGACGCTCGCGCTAATCGAAGAAAATGAAGTCAAATGGGTAGACCTGCGTTTCACCGATACGCGCGGTAAAGAGCAGCACGTCACCGTACCGGCACGGGACGTGGACGAAGAGTTTTTTGAAAACGGTCAGATGTTCGATGGCTCCTCCATCGAAGGCTGGAAGGGCATCAACGAATCCGACATGATTCTGCGCCCGGAAGACGGCACCGGCTTTCTCGACCCCTTCACCGAAGATGCCACGCTGATTTTGCGTTGCGACATCATCGAGCCGGCCACCATGCAGGGTTACGATCGCGACCCGCGCTCCATCGCCAAGCGTGCCGAAGCCTATCTCGAGTCCACCGGCCTTGGCGACACCGCGTTTTTCGGCCCGGAACCCGAGTTCTTCATCTTCGACGAAGTACACTGGAAGACCGACATCCAAGGCTCCATGTACAAGATCTCCTCGGAAGAGGGCGCCTGGGCGACCGATAGCCAGATCGAAGGCGGCAACCTGGGCCACCGCCCGCGTGTGAAAGGCGGCTATTTCCCGGTTCCGCCGGTGGACAGCTTCCACGACATTCGTGGCGCAATGTGTAACACCCTTGAAGCGATCGGCCAGAGCGTCGAAGTGCATCACCACGAAGTGGCGAACGCCGGTCAGAACGAAATCGGCGTCAAGTTCAACACCCTGGTGAAGAAGGCCGACGAAGTTCAGGAAATGAAGTACGTGATCCACAACGTGGCCCACGCCTACGGCAAAACCGCGACTTTCATGCCCAAGCCCCTGGTTGGCGATAACGGCTCCGGCATGCACGTTCACCAGTCGTTCTGGAAAGATGGTGCCAACCAGTTCGCCGGCGACGAGTACGCGGGCCTTTCCGAAATGGCGCTTTACTACATTGGCGGCATCATCAAGCACGCCCGTGCCCTGAACGCCTTCACCAACGCCTCGACCAACTCCTACAAGCGTCTGGTGCCGGGTTTCGAAGCGCCGGTCATGCTGGCCTACAGTGCGCGTAACCGCAGTGCGTCGATCCGTATTCCGTACACGGCTAGCCCCAAAGGCAAGCGTGTCGAAACGCGCTTCCCCGACCCGACCGCCAACCCTTACCTTGCGTTCGCGGCCATGCTGATGGCGGGTATCGACGGCATCAAGAACAAGATCCATCCTGGCGACGCCATGGACAAGAACCTGTACGACCTGCCGCCGGAAGAAGGCAAGGCCGTACCGACCGTGGCCTCGAGCCTCGACCAGGCGCTGGAAGCCCTCGACGCCGACCGCACCTTCCTGACCGAAGGCGGTGTGTTTACCGACGAAATGATCGACGCCTACATCGAGCTCAAGATGGAAGAAGTCACGCGCATGCGTATGGCGACGCACCCGGTCGAGTTCGACCTGTACTACAGCTGCTAAGCTCTAACGTTAGGGGCACCCTTGAGGTGTTACTGACTCAAAACCCCGCCTCGGCGGGGTTTTTTTATGGGGAAGACTATGGGCATGCGTGTCATTGGCATGGCGAAGTACGCGCGCCTGGCGGCGTTGCTGTTGGGGCTTTCGCTGACGGCGGGAAAGCTCCAGGCGCAAACGGTGTACCGCGTGGTGGATGAAAGCGGCCGGGTCACTTATACCGACAACCCGGAGCGCGGCGGCGAGGCGATCACGCTGGCGCCGCTGCCCGGGGTCGAGCGGACGCCGCCGCCCCCCTCTTCGAGTCCGGCAAGGACCCGGCCCGGCCAGCCCTTTATGCCCTACGACCGGTTCGTGATCGCCAACCCTTCGGCCGAGGCGCTGATTCGCGATGCCATGACCCCGGTCGAGGTGTACGTTGAGCCGGCGCTGCGCGACGACCATCAAATAAGACTTCTGGTGAACGGCGAGGTCAGCCAGTCGGCGCTGCACAGCGACGCGTTTTGGTTGACCGGCTTGCCGCAAGGTCACCACCGGCTTCAAGCCGAGCTGCTCGATAGCCAGGGGCGCGTTCAGCATCGCACTGACGCGGTGAGTATTACCGTCGCGCCGCGCTAATATGCACTAAAATGGTGCGAATGCGCGGCGTTAACCGGGCGGCGCTGCGCTATTAAACGCCGCGTTGCGCCGCCTGGATGCGTTAAAGCCGTGCATGACAGCGCTAGCGCCCAATTGGCGCGCTTTTTGCAATTCCTCTTAAAACATCACACAGACATTGCACCACACGATGATCAAGCCACGCGAATTCTTAGGGGGCTCCTCAGGACACGCCATGTATCAGCGTTTACTCGAACACCTCACCACCGCAGTGCTGCTGCTGGACGGTGAACTGCGCGTCTGCTGGATGAACCCGGCCGCCGAAGCGCTACTGGCGGTCAGCATTAGCCGCGTCAAGGGCATGAGTCTGGATACGCTGCTGGGCTGTGGCGAAAGTATCGATAATGTATTGGCCAAGGCGCGCGACGCCTTTCACCCTTATACCCAGCGCGAGGCGCGCATTACCCCGCTCAACGGCGAGCCACTCACCGTGGACTACACCGTCACGCCGCTCTCGCCCGGCGAGCTTTTACTCGAAGTGGAGCCGCGGGACCGGCTAATGCAGATCTCCCGGGAGGAGGCGCTAACCACCCGCCAGGAAACCATCAAGGTGCTGGCCCGGGGCCTGGCTCACGAGGTGAAAAACCCGCTGGGCGGTATTCGCGGCGCGGCCCAGCTTCTCGAGCGCGACCTCGACGACCCGGCGCTTCGCGAATATACCCATATCATCGTTCAAGAGGTCGACCGGCTAAAAGACCTGGTCGACTCCATGCTCGGCCCTCATCACATTACCCGGCACGCGCCGGTCAATATTCACAAGGTGCTCGAGCGCGTGCGCACGCTGCTGCTCGCCGAGCATCCCGATGTGGTCATCTCGCGGGATTACGACCCCAGCTTGCCGGATCTTTCCGGTGACGAATCCCAAATGATACAGGCGGTGCTGAACGTGGCGCGCAACGCCGTCCAGGCCATGAACGAAGCCGAGACGCCCTCCCCGGAGCTGATTCTGCGTACCCGCGCCAAGCGCCAGTTCACCCTGGGCGCGGAGCGCCATCGGCTGGTGAGCGAAGTGGGTCTGATCGATAACGGCCCGGGTATTCCCGAGGCCCTACGCGCGACGCTCTTTTACCCCATGGTCTCCGGGCGCGCCGAAGGCAGCGGCCTGGGGCTCTCCATTGCTCAGTCGATTCTGCATCAACATCAGGGATTGATCGAATGCGACTCACACCCCGGACGTACCGAATTTCGTCTGTTAATTCCGTTGGTCAATAACATTACCGGAGACGCGTCATGACTGAGGCGACACAAACCGATGTTTCACGGGTGGTCATCGTCGATGACGACCGCGCTATCCGTTGGGTGCTGGAGCGCGCCCTGGCGCAGCCGGATCTTGACGTCGAGTGTATCGAGCGCGCCGATACCGCCCTTGACCGGCTCTTGAGCGACCCGCCGGATGTGCTGGTCACCGATATTCGCATGCCGGGGATCGACGGGCTGGATTTGCTCTCGCGCGTGCGCGAGGCGCATCCGGATCTACCGGTCATCGTCATGACCGCCCACTCGGATTTGGACAGCGCCGTGGCCTCCTATCAGGGCGGGGCTTTCGAGTACCTGCCCAAGCCTTTCGACGTGGACGAAGCGCTGGCACTGGTGCGTCGTGCGGTCGCCCACGCTCGCGAGCGTCAGCGCCCGGTCAGCGTGCCGGAAGGCCTCAACGCCGAGATCATCGGCGAGGCGCCGGCCATGCAAGAGGTGTTTCGCGCCATCGGGCGGCTGTCGCACTCGCACATTACGGTGTTGATCAACGGCGAGTCCGGTACCGGTAAGGAGCGCGTTGCCCAGGCACTTCATCAGCACAGCCCCCGCGCCGGTCACCCGTTTATCGCGCTGAACATGGCGGCGATTCCGAAGGATCTCATCGAGTCCGAACTGTTTGGCCATGAAAAGGGCGCCTTTACCGGCGCCGGTGCGCAGCGCCAGGGCCGTTTCGAGCAGGCCAACGGCGGCACGCTTTTTTTGGATGAGATCGGCGACATGCCGGCGGAAACGCAGACCCGCTTGCTGCGCGTACTGGCCGACGGCGAGTTCTACCGGGTGGGCGGGCATACCTCGGTGAAGGTCGACGTGCGTATCATCGCCGCCACCCACCAGAACCTTGAGTCATTGGTGGACGAAGGGCGCTTTCGCGAGGATCTGTTCCACCGCTTGAACGTGATCCGCGTTCACCTGCCACGGCTCTCCGAGCGCCGGGAAGATATCCCGCGGCTTACGCGTCACTTTCTGGCCGAGGCCGCCAAGGAGCTTTCGACCGATATCAAGGTGCTCACAGCGGACGCCGAGACACACCTGACCAAACTGCCTTGGCCGGGTAATGTGCGCCAGTTGGAAAACATCTGCCGGTGGCTAACGGTCATGGCGTCCGGGCGTGAAATATTGATCGAGGACCTGCCCCCGGAGCTGCGTACCATCAGCGCTTCGTCCGCCGGGGGCCAAAGCGATTGGCGCACGGCCTTTCGCGGCTGGGCGGACCACGCCCTGGCCGAGGGCCATACTCACCTGTTGGAAGAAGCGGTGCCGGATTTCGAGCGCATTTTGATCGAAACCGCGCTCAAGCACACCGGCGGGCGTAAGGGCGAAGCCGCCGAGCTTTTGGGCTGGGGGCGCAATACGCTGACCCGCAAGCTAAAAACGCTGCTGCCCGCGCTGGCGGATGAAGCCTAGGGTCTGTCTGAAAAGTCGGCGAGCGAAGACAAGACAAGGCAAAAATTGGCGAAAAAACGGAGTTTACATGTGTAAATGAGTATTTTGAGCCAATTTTTAACGCCGTATTGTCGAGCGCAGGCACTTTTCAGGCAGAGCCTAACTAACAGAAGTAGCCGCGCCGCGTCAGGCGCTTTGGCAAAGGGTTAGAAACTGCTCGAAGTCACGCAGAATGAGTTCGAGGCTTGCGTGCAGGCGGTGGTCGTCATCCACCATGCGAAGCCCAAGCCGCTGGCGGCGGGCGTGTTCGATGACCGGGCCAAAAGGCACCACGTCGTCCTGCCAACCGTGAATGATATGCGTGTGCCGGGCCTGAAGCGTCACCGTCGTTTCCGGGTACTCTGCCATGCCAAGCGCCGGCGCCAGTAAAAAACAGCCCAGCACCGGGTAGCGTTGGCTGACCGCCGCGCTCAGAAAACCGCCCAGGCTCGACCCCGCCAGAATACACTGGGCGGGGTCGTCGCCTCGGGCTTGCAAAGTGGCGAACAGGTGCTCGAGGCGTGCCTTGAAGCTCGGTTGGCTGCGGTAATCCATCACGACCGGCTCATAACCTTCATGACGTTCTACCACGCCCTTGAGCGCTTGCACTTTCAGTGCCTCGGGGCCGCTTTCCAAACCGTGGGATAAATAAACCTGTTTCAAAATTACTCCGCTGCGTCCTGAATGACCGAGCCCCCCTGTTCAATATCCTCCCCGGCGCCACGAATCGTGTTGCAGCCGCTTACCAATAAAAGTGTCATCAACAGCAGTAAACCCATAGCAAGAGCGCGTGTCATTGGCGGATACCTGTCGTAAGGATAGAAGCGGGGGCGATTCCGGGCAGCGCGTTAGCGTCGGCTGCCTCAACACTACTTTAGCCAGCAATGCGTACTTTGGTAAGCACTATTTACAGGTTTCCCGGTCGCCGGGCTAGCGCGTAGAGCGAGGGGGGATCGGCCCGGGTAAGGCCAGGCTGTGCCATCGTGACCAGCCGGGGGTTGGTTATTGTCGCATGTGCCATTTTTATACAAGATTTGACCTCTTTTGCACGCTTAAAAGCGACAGACTTGGCTTTTATTTATTTTTTAATTAATTGATTTTTATTGGTTTTATTTTTTATTTGGGCATGTTGGCCCGTGCCATGCAACGTTATGGGCAGTAGCCACCGCGTTAAGTGATGAAACCCTTAAAACGGTTTGAGCAGGCTACAGGATAGTAAGGACGGCATGGAGCCAACAGAAGATGGATTTTAATGGACACTAGCCTGCTCACTCGCACCGACGCAGGATCGCGTCGGCATCAAGGCTAAGGAGCGGCGGCGATGCAAACTGGCCATTTCGTTTAAGCGAGATGGCTTTTTTGCGTTCATAAAAGATTATTAATTGACTGATATTTATACCTAATTTGCCACGTCAAAGGCAGCCTACGAACGTCTGTATGAAATTTTATACAGATGGCGGATCCTTTTTGGTCTATCCTCAGGGATAAACCAATTCAGCGGCTATAAAACGTCAACGTAACAGCCGTCTACTCAGGGATACGCGTCATGGCAATGGCATTGATGTTCGTCATGTTTATACTGTTTTTAGGCTTTTCTGCGGTGGGCGTCTACGTGATGTTCAAGACGTCCTTCATGACGCCGGAAGAGCTCGACGATATTCCCCCGGATCTCAAGTAAAGGCGTCGACCGCGACCCTGTCCGGTAGCGTATTCAGCACCGGGGCTTTTGTTTTAATCACACCGTTCACTCCCACACCCATCATCCAACGCCAACGCCCGCTTATGCGGGCGTTGGCGTTTCACGAGCAGCGTTTCATTCGTTGGACTCACCCTGCCAGCGGCCCTTGCCGCCCTCGGGCACCATCCGGCCGAAATACAGCAGCCCGAACGCCAGCCAACCGGCGGTCAAAAGTCCGGTGAAGATGAGAATGGCGAGCGGGCCAAATTCGGCGATCAGGGGCAGGGCGGCAGCGGTAAAGAGCCCGCCGCCTACGATGGGCTCGAACATCAGCTGCTTATAGCCAAAGCTTTCGAGCGCACCGGACTCGTTTTTAGGGTCGGCCATGCGCATGAGCAAAAGCCCGGTGACCGTCACGCCCATCGATTGGCCAAAGTCGCCGATGCCACGCTCGAACCAGTGCTCGGGGATGATACGCGGGGCCAGCACGATCAAAACGAATAGCCCCCAGGCGATACCCGCAAACGCCAGCAGCAAAAACGGCACGAGGTATTCGCTTAGCGTGGTGAGCGAAAGCGTGGCGAGTGCGGCCACGATGGTAAAGTCCAGCGCGGTGCCCGCAATGCGCGACATGGTGCGCGTCGACACGTGGCGCTCCCAGCCAAAGCGCATGATGATCAGCTGTACGACCACCCCGCCGATCATCGCAATCGGGAACAGCGGCACGTGGGCAAGAATTTCGAGCCCGCCGTCGCTTGCCCAAGTGACCTGCTCGATCCATTGAAGCCCGGAGAGGATTAGCCAGCCGAGCACGATGGCTATGCCGACCAGGCCAATATGCAGGCTCAGCGGGTCGGTGGTGCCGGCCTCCTGGTTAAGGTCCTTTTTGAACTCGCTGAACTCTTCCGTCGAGGGGCGCTCGTCATCGCGCATGGTTTCGTCCGGCGTTTCTTCTTGCTCTTCCTGGCCCAGAGTGACCACTCCACGCCGCGCGGCAATATTGATCATCACCGTACCGATCAGCACGCCAGAGACGATACCTACCGTGGCAAGCCCCAGCGCTAAATCGGCGCCTTCGGCAAAGCCCAGGTCGGCGAAGGTGTCGGCCATGCCGGCGGCCGTACCATGGCCGCCCTCGAAGCCGATTTCGATCAGCGCCCCGGCCATGGGGTTCATGCCGAACACCGGCGCTAACACCAGCAGCGCAAGCGTTAGCCCCACCACGTACTGCCCCCAGGCCATGGTTTGTCCCACCACCACCTGAGGCCCTGCGCGCATCCAGATCGTGCGAAGCCCTGGGATCGTTTTACCGATGAACAGGGCCGCGAACACCACATTGATCAAAAGCCCGGGCAGCGACGACCAGCTCTCCTGCACGTAGCCGGGGAAAAGCCCCGGGCTTTCTTCGAATAGGGTCGGCATGAAGCGCCCGATCACGTCCGGGCCCAACAGCAAAAGCAAAAGCCCCGCGATGACGGAGCTGGGCAGAAAGAGGCGGCGAAGCCAGGGCAGTAGCAAGCGGATGGCGTTGCTTAACAATAGCGCCAGGCCTATCAATACCAGCGCAATGAAAAGCTCACCTACGGTCATGGTCATGTCATCACTCCCTGATGATCGGCATTGGAGGGGCAACGTTTGCAAGGTACATAAACGTTAGGAGTGATTTAACCGTAGTGGTTTTTGGGTAAAAGCGCTACGCAATGCGCTACGGCATGACATAAAGGCTCAGTAGCGCAAAGCCGTAGCCAATCGCCGCGCCGGCCAGTACGTCGCTTACATAGTGAAGGCCAAGGCCCACCCGGGAAAGGGCGATCAAGGCGCTTAGCGGCAGCACGACCACCAAAAGCCAGGGCGTATGCGCGGCGACCATCACGCTGAACATCACCGCGTGCATGGTGTGCCCGCTTGGAAAGCTGTAGCGGTCGCGGGCGGGTTCGCCGCAGTGCACGCCGCCCAGGTAGGTGATAAACGGCCGCTCCCGACAAAGCCGGGTTTTGATCAACCGGTAAACACACAGGGCGATCAGGGCGATGGCGCTGTACTGCATCACCCGGCGGTTGCCGTCCGGGGTTAGCCAGGGCTGGGCGGCAATCAACAGTACCCACACTGGCCAATCGCCCAGTTTACTGGCGGTTTGTAGTACGACCCGCCAGGCCGGGTTCAGTGACAGGCGAGTGACGCGCTGGCAAAAGCGCCACTCCCACACATCAAGACGATCGAATACGACAAGTGGGCGAGAGCGCATGGTGGGCCTCCTGGGCTTTTTGTAGGTAACGCTTGAACTGCGTGGCAATGCCGGTCCAGCTGTGTTCGAGCACGCCAAGCCTGGCCGTGCGCCCGAGCCGAGCGTAGTCGGCGGGGTGCTGGCAAAGCTCGGCGGCGGCGTGATGAAAGCCGGCCGGGTCATCCGGGTCGATGCTGACGCCGTTGTCACCACTGCGGATCAATTCGGCGCTGGCGGCGTGGTTAAAGGCGACCACCGCCAGGCCGCTTGCCATGGCCTCGGTAATCACGTTACCCCAGGTTTCGGAAAGCGACGGAAATACGAAGATATCGGCGCTGGCGTAGTGGCGCGCAAGCGCCGGCTGGTCCAAAAAGCCAGTAAAGTACGCCTGGGGCAGCGCTTTTTGAAGCTGCTCCCGGGCCGGGCCGTCGCCCACGATCACCTGGGCCATATCCGGGCGCACTTCGCGCATCGCCTGGAAGGTTTCCACCAGCAGCGTAAGGTTCTTTTCCGCCGCCAGCCTCCCTGCGTACAGCGCAACGCCCTGATGTTCGTTGACGCCCCACTGCGCTCTCAGCGTATGGTCGCGGTGCGCGGGCGAGAAGTGCTCGGCGTCGATCCCCCGCGAAAGAACGTTGACGCCGCGAATGCCTTGGCTTCGCAGGGTGCTGGCCTGCGCGTGGGTGGGCACCAGCGTGAGCGCGCAGCCGTTATGAAAGTGGCGCAGGTAGCGAAGCGTGGCGGCGCTGAGCCAGGACATGCCGTAGTCATGGCAGTAGTGATCGAAGTTGGTGTGCCAGCCGGCTACGCAAACCACGCCCAATCGGCGCGCCGCTCGGCGCGCGGCAAGCCCAAGCGGGCCCTGGGTGGCCAAATAGATGACGTCTGGTGGGTGCTTTTGCCAAAAACGGGCAAGCTTGCCCGGGCTTGCAAGCCCAACCTGCACCTCGGCGTAGCCGGGAAGAGGCAGGCGATGAACCTGCAGCTCCTCGCCAAACGCCGTGATATGCCCGCCCGCACGGGGTTTGGGGCGCACGATATCGATATGTACGCCCTGGCGTTTTAGCTCGTGAGCGAGGCGATTGAGTGTATGGGCGACTCCGTTGATATCCGGCGCCCAGGTCTCACTCACTATACAAAGCCGCATGTGCCTCGCTCCTTCCCTCAACGTTTCACCAAGCGTGGCAAAACGTCATGACAAATCCGGGTCACGCGAGTGAACAACTAATGACAACACCGCCCGCGCTTACCTTCACTCTTTTACATAACATCTAAATATTTAATTTATATGTACAAATTGATATATTAGGAGAATTTTATTTTTATCGCTTTCAGCGACAGACTTTAAGATTACTGCAATAAAAACCTACTAGAGTTTGTTTCGCTAAGGGGTTGGTGGTGGCCCGGGAACCCGCCTGGGGGCTCATGTCACGCGCTTATTAAAAAATGAAGCAGCAACGACTGCTGTTCACTGCAATGGGATGGTTCATGTTTAAAAAAACGGTACTGGCGCTGGCGCTCACAAGTGCATTCACAGCAGCGGGCGCACAGGCGGCCAGCGTTTATGACGAAGACGGCACCGCCGTCAATGTCTACGGGCGGATCGCCATGGGGGTCGAGGGGGGCGGTCTTAACGATGGTGTGAATAACGGCGCCGAGTTTCGCGATTTCAGCTCGCGCATGGGCTTTAAGCTACAACAGCAAATAGCGCCGGACCTTGCCGCGTTCGGTCGCCTGGAGTGGCGCTTCAACGGTGATGAGCGCAGTCGTCCGGGTTTCAAGGAACTACGTAAAAGCTACATCGGTGTCGAGAGCAGCCGCTTTGGTACGTTTACCGCGGGTAACTTCGACAGCTTCTACGATGACTACGTCATGGCGGTTTTCGACGTCTACGTGGGCGAAGGTTACGAGTTCGCCGGCGGCGGTCTGCAGGCGCGCGGTGACTCCATCGGTTACGAATCACCGGAGCTCGAAGGTTTTCAGGTGGTCTTCGCCGCCAAGCACTTCTCCGAGCGCGGTTTGACCGTCGACGAGCAAACCAGTGAAGGCAGCGTAGTCGCCACCCAGGGCGGCGTAGTGTACGAGGCCGGCCCTGCGCGTTTGGCGGTGGGTTATACGGAAGACACCGTACGCGGTGGCGGTAACGGCAAAACCCGCGTGGGTACCACCGCTGCCTACACTGCAAGCGACGCCTTCCAGGTGCGCGTAGGCTACGAGACCCGCGGCGACAGCAGCACGTACGGCGGCGGATTCGACCGCGTCGGCCTGGGCGCGACCTACACCTACGACGCGCTGGCCGTGTACGGTGACTACTACCACATCGACCCGGACAACGACGACAAGCGCAACGTCTGGGCGCTGGGCTCGCTTTATAACCTTTCCGATGATTTCGACGTCTTTGCCGAGCTCTACGAGTCCGACCTGGATTCCCTCGACCGCTACGACGATAACGACCTCTACTACGCAGTGGGTGCGCGCTACTACTTCTAACAAGGCACCCTTGCGGCCAGGCGCCTGCTTTGCGCAAGGGCCTGGCTAACTGGCACTACTCGAATCGATCTTTAGCCGGTACGGTGAAACCCCGTACCGGTTTTTTGCGTCGCATGGGGGTAAGCGCTTACGCGGGAATCAGCGCTCGTCGCTGCGGTTATCGATGGTCTTGCGGTATTGATCGATGAACGGCTGCTCCGCCTTGTCGATGCGGTCCATACCGGCGACGACCCGGTGCCAGTAGGGGTATTGCGGCGCCGGGCGGGTGGCAGCTTCCAGGCGCTCGATCTCCTCGGCGCTCAAGGTGAGCTCCGCGGCGGCCAGGTCGTCCTTCAAGTGCTCTTCGTTACGTGCACCCACGATCAACGACGTCACGCCGGGGCGATCCTTGAGCCAGGCAAGGCAGGTGCGTGGGATCGAGGTGCCGTGGGCTTCGCCGATCTCGGCCAGAAGCTCGATGATGTCGTAAGCGCGTTCCATGTCGTGCACGTAGGGCTCGGGCCAGCCGTTGCCCTGGCGGGTGCCTTCCGGCGCTTTCTGGCCGCGGCGCACCTTGCCGTTGAAGAGCCCTTCGCCCAGCGGCCCCCACACCAGCGTACCGATGTTCTGATCGATGGCCAGCGGCATCAGCTCGTATTCCGCTTCACGGGATTCCGGCGTGTAATAGATCTGCTGGCTGATCGGGCCCGCCAGATTGTGAAGCTCGGCTTTACCGATGGTCTTCATCATCTGCCAGCCGGTGAAATTGGAAGTGCCGTAGTAGCGAATCTTGCCGCTTTGCACCAGGTGATCGAGGGCGTAGAGCATCTCCTCGACCGGGGTCACGCCGTCCCAGTTGTGCATCTGGTACAGATCGATGTGATCGGTGCCCAGGCGCTTCAGGCTCGCTTCACACGCGTTGATCAGGTGGTAGCGCGAAAAGCCGCTGTGGTTGGGGTTGTCGCCCAGCGGGCTTCGCGCCTTGGAGGCGAGAATGATGTCGTTACGCTTCTCACCCAGCGCCTTGCCGGTGATCTCCTCGGCCTCGCCCATGGAGTAGAGATCGGCGGTGTCGATCAGGTTCACGCCGGCGTCCAGGGCCATGTCGATCTGGCGCTTGGCGCCGGCTACATCGACACTTGCGGCTTTTTCGAAGCCGGCGCTGCCGCCAAACGGCACGGTGCCCAGCACGATTTCAGAAACCAGCAGGCCAGAGTTTCCCAACGGGCGATATTTCATTTCGGCAGCATCCCTGTTAAACGAAAGTAGTATTGCATTTGCTCGTGAGCATGGCGGGTTTAAGCCTAGGTGATCGTCTGTATTTGTCAAAGGCTCGGCGGCCCCCGCCGGCCGGGTCGCTTCGCCGCGAAAAAGTGTGTTTTGGCGCCAACAGAAGAGGCGGGCCCTTAATAAACGTCACAAATGCTGTTAATAATTATAGAGAATGCGATTTGGGCGCGGCGCCATCGTTTCGCCAGCGCAACGAATAAAACAGGATTAAAAGGAATTGCCATGTTGTCATCGAAAAGCGGGTCCTGGGGGATGGGCGTATCGGCCGGTGCATTGATACTCGCGTTCTCGCCCAGCGTGCTCGCCGCCCCCTACACGCTCACTATCTTTCACACCAACGACCTGCACGGGCGTACTGACCAGTACCCGCAACTGGTGAGCGCCCTCGACGAGGCGCGCAGCCAGTTCGGCGAGGGCCTGTTGCTCGATGCCGGCGATATCTTCTCCGGCACGCTCTACTTCAACGAGTTTCGCGGCCAGGACGCCGTCGCGTTCATGAACCGGATGGGCTATGACGCCTTCGTGCCCGGCAACCACGAGTTCGATTTGAACGACCCGGACACGGGCCACCAGGCGCTGGCGGATCTTTTCACCGCTGCCGAGTTTCCCATTGTGGGCGCGAATTTGGATTTCTCCGCCGCGCCGGAGTTTGCCGAGCTGCTGGGGGATTCGATCAGCGCCGAGCCCACACCTGGGCATCTGTACGATGGCGTCATTGTCGAGCACGGCGGCGAGCAAATCGGTATTTTCGGGCTCAGCACGCAATCGAGCGAAGACGTCTCGAGCCCGGGCAACGTGACCATCGGGGATTACCGCGAAGCGGCCGAGGCGATGGTGGCGGCGTTTGAAGCCGAGGGCATCGACAAGATCGTCGCGCTCACGCACCTGGGCTATGAAAGCGACCCGAGCGTGGGTAACGACGTGCTGCTCGCCCAGCATGTGGAAGGGATCGACGTGATCATCGGCGGGCACAGCCACACGCGCCTGGACGCCCCCGTGGTGATCAGCGAAAACGACCGGGGCGAGCCTAAAACGCCCACCGTGATCGGCCAGGCGAACGAGTACGGCAAGTACCTGGGGGTGATGCAGGTCACCTTCGACGATGACGGTGTGGTGACGGACGCCACCGGCGAGCTGCTCGCCACCGAAGACTTCGAGCCGGATCTCGAGGCGGCTGCGATGCTCGAACCCTACACCGCGCGTATCGAAGAAGTGCGCGATACCCAGGTAGGCGCCCACCTTGATACAGCGCTTCCCAACCCGCGTCACGGCAATGGCGACGAGGCGAGCGTGCGCGCCGATGAGACGGCGCTTGGAAACCTGATTGCCGATGGCCAACTGGCCGCAGCTCGCCGGGTGAACCCGGACACCGTACTGGCGCTGCAAAACGGCGGCGGCGTTCGCGAGCCGATAGCGGCGGGGGATGTGTCTGTTGGCGAGCTGATCGCGGTGCAACCCTTCGGTAACCGGCTGACGCTGATGGATGTCACCGGCGCCGAGCTTCTCGAGACCTTCGAGATCGCTCTCGCCAACGCTCCGGAAGAGAGCGGCGCCTTTCTGCAGGTCTCCCGCGGGGTCGAGGTCGTGTATGACAGCCGCGAACCGGCCGGCGAGCGGGTGGTGAGCCTGAAAGTGACCCAGGACGGCGAGCTTATGGATATCGACCCGGCGCGTACCTACGTGATCGCTACCAACAACTTCACCGCCGCCGGGGGCGACAGCCATACCGCGCTCGAAGCAGCACATGATGACGACCGCAGTCATATCGTAGGCAACACCGACTGGGAAATGCTGCGCGACTACATGGTGGCCGAAGACGAGGTCGCGCCCCAGGTAGAAGGGCGCATCGTGGATTTGGCGCGGCAGTAGGCGTACTAGCCCGTACGCCTACCGGTGTCGTTATTGAACGGGTGAAGCGCTTCGCGAGCGACATAAAAGCGCAGCGTTTCACCCTCTTTTACCGGCGGCTGGCCGCTGGTGCGAATCACCGTGGGCTGGTCGCTATCCAGCAAACGCACGTAGAGGTGGCTCTCCGCCCCCGCGGCCTCGAAGAGCTCCAGGGTGGAATCGACCACCAGGTGCGGGGCATCGGGTGGGGTCAGGCGCATGTCGTCCGGGCGAATGCCGACCACGTCGGTATCCGGCGGCAGGTCCGCCAGCAGCTCGCGGGCGCCGCGGGTTTGCAGGTACTCTAGCGCTACCATGTTCATCGCCGGTGAGCCGATGAACCCGGCCACGAACATCGACGCCGGGCGGGCGTAGATCTCCATGGGCGTGCCCACCTGCTCGATTTGTCCGGCGTTCAAGACCACCAGCCGGTCGCCCAGGGTCATGGCCTCCAACTGGTCGTGGGTCACATAAAGGCTGGTGGTTTTTAGCCGGCGCTGGAGCTGTTTGATTTCTACGCGCATCTGCACGCGCAGCTTGGCGTCCAGGTTAGAGAGCGGCTCGTCGAACAAAAACGCGGCGGGCTCGCGCACCAGCGCCCGGCCCATGGCCACCCGCTGGCGCTGGCCGCCGGAAAGATTGCGCGGCTTGCGCGGAAGGTACTCTTCGATCTCGAGCATTTTGGCCGCTTTGCGCACCCGCTCTTCGATCGCGGGCTTTTTGAAGCCGCGGTTCTTGAGCCCGTAGGCCAGATTGTTATACACCGTCATGTGCGGGTAGAGCGCGTAGTTCTGAAACACCATGGCGATATCGCGCTGGGCGGGCTCTAACGTATTGACCACCCGATCGCCGATTTTCAGCGTGCCCTCGGAAATCGTCTCGAGTCCGGCGACCATGCGTAAAAGTGTGGATTTCCCGCAGCCCGACGGCCCCACCAGCACCACGAATTCGCCGTCCTTGATGGCCAGGTCCACACCTTTGACGGCCTGCACGTTGCCGGCGTAGGTTTTCTTGAGTCCTTCCAGGGTAATACTGGCCATCCTATTTCTCCGTCTCGGTCAGGCCTTTCACGAACAGCTTCTGCATCAACAGCACCACCAGCACCGGCGGCAGCATGGCAAGCGTCACCGTCGCCATGATCAAGTTCCAGGCGGGCACGCGATCAGACGACGCCATCAGCCGCTTGATGCCCAGCACGATGGTGTAAAAGTCCTCGTCGGTGGTGACCAAAAGCGGCCACAGGTACTGCACCCAGCCGTAGATGAACATGATGACGAACAGGGCGGCGATATTGGTGATCGACACCGGAAGCAAGATGTCCTTGAAGAATTTCATGGGCCCGGCGCCGTCGACCCGGCTGGCCTCCATCAGCTCCTCGGGCACGGTCATGAAGAACTGGCGAAACAGAAAGGTAGCGGTGGCCGAGGCGATCAGCGGAAGCGTGAGCCCAGCGTAGGAGTTGAGCATCCCTAAATCCGCCACCACCGCGTAGGTGGGGATGATGCGCACCTCGACCGGCAGCATCAGCGTGATGAAGATGAGCCAGAACGCCAACATACGAAACCGGAAGCGAAAGTAGACGATCGCGAAGGCCGAAATGATCGAAATCGCGATCTTGCCGATGGCAATCGTCAGCGCCATGATCAGCGAGTTGCCCAGCATCAGCCATACCGGCGGCGCGCCGCCCACCTGCCAGCCCGAGGTCAGCATCTGCTTGTAGGAGGCCCACATGTTGTCGCCGGGTAGCAGCGGCATCACCCCGCGCACGAAGGCGCCGGGTTCGTGGGTCGAGGCGATGAACGCCACGTACACCGGAAACGCCACCACCAGTACGCCGGCAATCAATACCAGGTGGGTCAGAATGTTCAGATAGGGTCTGTTTTCGACCATGATGGATCCCTGTGCCTAGTAGTTGACGCGGCGTTCCACGTAGCGGAACTGGATGAACGTCAGCACGATCACGATGCCCATCAACATGACCGACTGGGCGGAGGACGAACCGATGTTGAGCCCGGCCACCCCGTCGGTGTAGACCTTGTAGACCAGCGTCATCGTCGCCTGGCCCGGCCCGCCGCCGGTGGTGGCGTCGATCACCCCGAAGGTCTCGAACATCACGTAGTTGATGTTGATGATCAGCAAGAAGAAGGTGGTCGGTGATAAAAGCGGGAAGACGATGGTCCAGAAGCGTTTGAACGGCGTGGCGCCGTCGATGGCCGCGGCCTCGATCAATGAATGGGGTACCGACTGAAGCCCGGCCAGAAAGAACAGAAAGTTGTAGGAGATCTGCTTCCAGGCGGCGGCGATGGTGATCAGGATCATCGCCTGGCTACCCGAGACCCGGTGGTTCCAGTTGATACCGAACCAGTCGAGCAAGTGGGGCAGAAGGCCGATGGTCGGGTTGAACAGAAACCACCACAACACCCCGGCGACCACCGGGGCCACGGCGTAGGGCCAGACCAGCAGCGTGGTGTAGAACCGGGCGCTTTTCAGCACCCGGTTGACGCACACCGCCAGTAAAAGCGCGGTGCCCATGGAAAGCGCGGTGACCGAGACGGCAAAAATCGCCGTGCGCCCCAAAGCGTTCAGGTAGCTGGGGTCGGCCAGCACCCGGGCGTAGTTGGCAAGGCCTACGAAGGTGGTGTTGAAGCCGAAGGCGTCGGTGCGCTCGAAGCTCGACTTCACCGCCTGGGTCGCCGGCCAGATAAAGAACACCAGGGTGATCGCCAACTGCGGCGCTAACAAAAAGAAGGGGAGCCACCGGCTTTGATAGGTGGAGCGTTTGGTCTGCATGAGGCGTCCTGTTGAACCCGGCCCGGAGAAAGCCCACCCATAGGTCCGCGTCGTCGGGCGTATAGGTGGGCCCTCACAACAAACCCCGGCTTATAGAAGCCGGGGTTCGAGTGGTGCCGCTAAATTAGTTATTGGCGGCTTCGAAGTCGCGCAGGATCTGGTTGCCGCGCTCTACCGCGTCATCCAGCGCTTCCTGGCCGCTCTTGTTACCCGCCAGCACCGCCTGGAACTCTTCATCGAGTACCATGCGTACCTGGGTGTAATTGCCAAAGCGCAGGCCCTTGGAGTTCTCGGTGGGTTCGTTGAGGTTGATCTGCTCGATGGCGATATCCGCGCCCGGGTTCTCGTCGTAGTAGCCCTGCTCTTGGGTCAGCTCGAACGCGGCGGTGGTGATCGGCAGATACCCCGTGCCCTGGTGCCACTCGGCCTGTACCTCGGGCAGTGACAGGTACTCCAGAAACTCCGCGACGCCGGTGTACTCGTCGTCTTCGTGGCCGGAAAGGACCCAAAGCGTGGCGCCACCGATGATCGAGTTCTGCGGCGCGCCGTCCACGTCGTCATAGTAGGGCAGCATGCCAAAGCCGACTTCGAAGTCCGAGTTGGCCAGCACGTCCGCCCGCGATGCGGAGGAGTTCATGTACATCGCGCAGTCGCCGGAGTAGAACGCCGGGGCTGCGTCCGGGCCGTTGGCCGGGCCGCCGTAGCTATACACACCGCTATCCGACCACTCCTTGATCTGATCCCAAAAGCGCGCCTGCTCTTCGCCGTTAAAGGTGAACTCGGTTTCAAGGCCGCCGAAGCCGTTCTCCTGGGTGCCGATCGGCAGGTCGTGCAGCGCCGAGAAGTTCTCAAGCCCCACCCAGTTGGCCGCGTAGGCCATGGTGAAACCACAGGACGCCGCGCCTTCATCGACGATCTGTTGACCCATCTCGCCCATTTCCTGCCAGGTGGTCGGCGGGGTTTCCGGATCGAGGCCGGCCGCTTCGAAAGCGTCCTTGTTGTAGTAGAGAATCGGCGTGGAGGAGTTGAACGGCATGGAGAGCATGTTGCCGTCGGTGTCGGTGTAGTAGCCGGTCACCACGGGCAGGTAGTCGTCCGGATCGAAGTCACTGCCGTGCTCTTCCATCAGCTCGAAGACCGGGTAGATCGCGCCCCGAGCGGCCATCATGGTGCCGGTGCCGACTTCGTAGATCTGGACGATGTGCGGCTGCTGGCCGGCGCGGAAGGCGGCGATGGTGTTGACCATCGTCTCTTCGTACTCGCCACGATACGAAGGATTCACCCGGTATTCGTCCTGGGAGGCGTTGAAGTCCTCGGCCAGCGCGCTCAGGCGCTCGCCCAGCTCCCCGCCCATGGAGTGCCACCAGGTGATCTCGGTGGCGGCCTGGGCGGAAACGCTCAAGGTAGCCGCCGCGATGCCTACAGAGAGGGCACGTAACGTGAAACGAGACATAAAAGCTCCTTTAGGGCCTGGGATCGGCCGGGTGGCACAGTACGTTTAGGGCGTTTTTTTTGGTTGCACTGAACATTAGTGAGTGTACATGACATTTTGATGAACGCTACGCGCAGCCCCCGGTTTGCTCATGCAACTTTGGCCGTAGGCGGTGCGCCCCCGGCGGTGATAGGGTAATGAAAAGACGTCAATCAAGGGCCACGCCATGACCGATGCACAAGCGCTACTCAGCCAACTGGTTGCTTTCGATACCACTTCCCGCGGCTCCAACCTGGCGCTGATCGAATTCGTCGAAGGGTATCTCGCCGAATACGGCGTTACCTCGGAGCGGGTAATGAGCCCTTGCGGCACCAAGGCGAATTTGATCGCGCGCATCGGCCCGGACGCCCCGGGCGGGGTGATGCTCTCCGGCCACACCGACGTGGTCCCGGTCGAAGGCCAGCCCTGGTCGACGGACCCTTTTACGCTGGTCGAAGGCGACGACGACCGCCTGTTTGGTCGCGGTACCTGCGACATGAAAGGCTTCATCGCCTGCGCGCTGGTCATGGTGCCCGAGTGGGTGAAAGCGCCGCTCAAACAGCCCATTTACTTCGGTTTTTCCTATGATGAGGAGATCGGCTGCGTCGGCGCGCCGGCGCTGATCGAGCGCTTTTTCGATCACTACTCGACCACCGCGCACGTGATCGTCGGTGAGCCCACCAGTATGCAGCCGGTGGTGGCGCAAAAGGGCGCGACCAACCTGCGCACTACGGTCACCGGGGTCGAGGCGCACAGCAGCCAGGTCAACCAGGGCACCTCGGCCATTCACGTGGCCGCGCGTTTGGTCACCTTCATCGAGGACACCATGGCCGCCCTGGTGGAAGAAGGGCGTGTGGATGAGGCGTTCAACGTGCCCCACACCAGCCTGCACGTAGGCCGCATCCGGGGCGGCACGGCGATCAACATCACCGCCCGGGAGTGCCAGTTCGAGTGGGAGATCCGCCACCTGCCCACGGACACCTTCGAAGATGTTTTCGCTCGTTTCGAAGCGTTTGGTGAAACGCTCAAGGCCGAGCTGCAGGCCCGGGGCAAAACCGTCGACATCGCCACCGAGGCGCTCAACGTCACGGTGCCGGGCCTGGCCGATCGCGACAACGACACGGTGCTGCGCCTGGCCAAGGAACACTTGCCAGGGCAGTGCTGCAACCACGCCGTGGCCTACGCCACCGAAGCCGGCCAGTTCCAGGGCCAGGGCCTGCAAACCATCATCCTGGGGCCGGGCAGCATCGCCCAGGCCCACCAGCCCGACGAGTACATCGACAAAAGCGAGCTCGCAGCGTGCCTGGATTTCATGACCCGGATGGGCAAAGCGCTCGAGTCGCCATTTTCCTAGGCTCTGTCTGAAAAGTGCCTGCGCTCGACAATACGGCGTTAAAAATTGGCTCGCGCGCGAGTCCGATCAAAATACTCATTTACACATGTAAACTCCGTTTTTTCGCCAATTTTTGCCTTGTCTTGTCTTCGCTCGTCGACTTTTCAGGCAGACCCTAACCCCCGCCCGCTTGGGCGTCGGTCAACCTCGCTAATCGGTTCCCCGTATCGCGAAGAAGGTGTCGCGATAAAGTGTTGCGTCATGTCCAGTATCATTAGGATAATGTGAAATAGCGATAGACTATTTTGCCGATAAGCTTGGTTAATTGAGGAGGTAGCGGTGAGCGGGAAATTCAATCTATGGGCAGGTGCTGCCGCGGTGCTGCTACTGGCGGGCTGTGGAAGCGACTACCCGGATCAGGCAGAAATTTCCGCCGAGGGCGGGCTCGACCCCTCCATGGTCGATCAGACTCGGCAGGCGCGGGTGTACTACTTCGATGAACAAGCCATCGATGAAGCCACCGAGTTACAGCAATTCAATAGCGCTTTGACCGCATGGCTGGCCTCGCCCGGCGACGAGCTACCCGACGTTGAGTTTCCTGACGATGCGCAAGAGCTCTGGGAAGCGACGCAAACGTTCCAGCAGCAGCGCGAAAACCAGGACGCGGTTTGGCGTGCGCATCTTGAAGAAAGTACGGCGCCGCTGGAAGCCGAACTGGAAACCGAGCAAAGCGAGCTTGCAAAGCTCGAAGAGACCCAGGCAGCGTTTGACGAGGCGCTGGCGCCCGCGGATCAAAAAATAGCGGAATTGGAAGCGCGCATTGAGGAGACGGTCGAGCGCCAGGCCGAGATGGAGCGGGCCGTGGTCGAAGGCTGGAATGACTATATTCTGGAAAACGATCTGGCGGTCAGAACGCTCGACCCCGAGCGCAGCCGGGTATTTTCCTATGGCGGCAGGACGAACACCGATAGCTGCCCCGCCTCCACCGACGACGTGACGGTGGACCGCCTGGCAGAGGAAGATACCTGCTATCGGCTCTGGCTGCCGGATGAAACGCTGCACCCCGCGCCCATCAACGAGCAGTATGCCGCCTTGTTTGACGAATACCGCGAGCTTTCTGAGCTGCGCGGGCGCCCGTACGGCGTGCAAAGCGAGGACGATACGCTTAATCAGCAGCTTCGCGAGGCAAAGGAAGAACGCTCGGCAGATTTGATTCGCGCTGAAAACCGCAACGGCGATCACCGTCAGCTGGCACGCGAGCTTGGCAATACCGAGCGCCGGATCGGCAGAATCCAGCAGCAGCTCGGCAGAGCGGAAAGCGAGCGAGCGCGGGAAACCTTCGAGCGCAATCGGCTACGCGAACACCGTAACAACGTGCAGCAGCAGTTGGAGCGCTATGTCGCGTTGGAAGCGAACGCTATCGTCGAAAGTGTCGCCCACTCCGAGGCATCCACCGCGTCGGCGTTTGCACTCGAACATCACGCAGAGCTGCTGGTCTTCGACCTTCCCGTCAGCACCTTCCTGGGCACGGGCAATCTGCTGACCCTCGAAGACATGCGCGAGCCCGGCGAGCAGGAAACCCTCGACGTCGTGCTCAGCGACGCTCATTCACAAATGGTATCCCAACGTGAACTGTACACCGGCATCGTCGAGCAGGTAGCGCTCGCGGGCCAGGCATTCGGTGAGTAAGCGGAACAAAAACACCCGCCTGGGCGGGTGTTTTTTGACAAGCCGAGCCGTGCTTACAGGCCGGGCAACTTTTCGGGGAGCGGGTGCTCCTCATAAAGCTCGGCCTTGGCGTCGCGCATGACGTCTTCACAGGCTTGCTGGTGAGCCAGCTGGGTGATCAGGCCCTGGGTGACTTCAAAGCCCTTGGCCAGGCAGGTGTCGACCTCGGCGCGGCTCACAAAAGGTGAAACATGGCAATCGATCTTGATCGTACGGCCACCGCCTTGAAGGCGGTCGGCAAACCGACGCAATCGCCAGGCGATGCGCTCTTTCCAATGGGCTGATTCTACTGCGCCTTCGTTTACGCTAAACGTGCACTGCCACTCCGGTCTGTATACCTTCATGAGAACCTCCGATGCGTCTGGAAAGATGGTTTGGTCGTGTTTCGTACTCCGTCTTTTTTGGTAATGTGACTCTGCTACTATACCCGCATAAACCGTCACCGATACAGGAAAATGGCCCCGCGCACGTGCGTTAATAGGGCCACCGTTATGACCTCGAGCCTGCTTACAAGTTGCCCCTGCGATAGCACCGCGGCGTACAAGGCGTGCTGCGGCGCTTATCATCAGGGCGCCATCGCCCCCACGCCCGAGGCGTTGATGCGCTCGCGCTACAGCGCCTTTGCCCTCGACCTGGTCGATTACCTGAAAGCCACCTGGCACCCCAGTACCCGGCCCGAGCCCTTGGCCCCGGACCCGGCCACGCGCTGGAAGCGGCTGGTGATCGAACACGCCGCCACACCCGAGGACGGGCGCGCAACCGTCCATTTCAAGGCCTTTTTTCAGGAAGGCGGCTGGCACGTGCTGGAAGAGGTCTCGCGCTTCGTGTTGGAAGACGGGCGCTGGTGGTACCTGGATGGCGAGCCGCGCTTGGATAAATTAAAACCCGGGCGCAACGAGCGCTGCCCGTGTGGAAGCGGGCGTAAGCTCAAGGCATGCTGCGGTGGCTAGCACTTCAAGCGGCCCCCCCGCCGATAACGAGCCCCTTCAGGCGCCTTGGTACCTTTACCTGCTCGAATGCCGGCGTGGCACCTACGCCGGCATCACCAACGACCTGGCCAAACGCTACCAGGCGCACTGCGCAGGCAAGGGCGCGCGCTACACCCGCGCCAACCCGCCCCTGGCGCTGCTTGGCGCCCAGCCCTTCGCCGACCGCAGCGAAGCCAGCCGTGCCGAGTACCGGCTAAAGCAGCAAACGCCGGGCGATAAACGCCGCTGGGCAGCACGCTGGCCCTGCGAGCTGCCCGACTGACGCAGGTGCGGCTTTCCTGCGTTTTTTTGATGGAAGGCGGCTACGCGGTGGACGATATCGGTCGTAATGTGGTAAGCGTACTGCAGGGATTTGAAGAACCCCGCCGCGCGGCAGGTGACAGCGCGCGCTAATTCGGGCAGTCTAGCGCCCTTTGCAGCCAGAATGGGTTGTGTACCCGGTTTGAGTGGGCGAACCCGCAAAGGGCAAGGAGTAAAAGCGTGGCAGTGTATGGCGGTATTCAGGCACACGAAGTGGAGCGTTGGCTAAATGCCTTGGTCAACGCCGCTTTCGACCGGCGCTGCCCGCTCTCCCGGGTGCACGGCGGCACGGCGCGCGCGCGTACCGCCCGCCAGGACCTGCTTTGCCTGGCCCAATCCTTTCGCGGCGAACAGGGCGCAAGCGACATGATCGCCGACAGCCTGAGCCGCTGGTGCCAGCACTACCTGACCGAAACCGAGTGGTACGTGCTGGTCAGCGGTAAAACGCCGAAAGCCGAGGCGCCGGCGCCGGCACAAAGCGGCGGGGAAGAAGCCCTACCCGAATCTCTCGAGGCGCTTTTGCAGCACAAGGTCGGGTGAGCGGCGGGTTATCGAAGCCGCTGCCGCGCTGTTACAATGGATGAATGAACAGTGCCCTCTCTGGTCCGGCCACGGCCTCCCTCGATGATCCCTTCTACTACCTGACGAATTTTCGTTACGTACTCGCCTGGGTGGCCGAGCGCCACCGTGATCTGCTGGGCGAAGAGGAAACCACCTTTCTGGCGGCGTTCGACGCGCTGCCAAAGCCCTCCCAGGCGCTGCTGGCGCGCATGGTGATGCGCAAGGGCGAGCTGTTTAGAACCGGGAAGCTCACCTACGCCGAGATCGGCGACACCGACCAGGCGCTCATGCCGCTGTTTGAGGCGGGCCTGGTCGAGCCGGCGCCGCATCTGACCAGCGCCGAGCTTTTCCACCACCTGCGTTTGAGCGAGCTCAAACAGGCCCTGGCCGGCGCCCTGCGCGCCGCCGGGCTTGGCGCCTCGCCCTCCAAGAAAACTCTGTTGGAAACCCTGGTGCCGTCGCTCGAGGCCGTACAGCCGTTAAAGGCCTGGTGGCCACAGGCGCCGGATCGAATCGTGCGTCTCAACGTCATGGCCACCTGCGACCGGCTACGGCTGATGTTTTTTGGCAACCTGCGCCAGGATTGGGCGGAGTTCGTGCTGACCGAGCTTGGCCTACAGCGCTTCGAGCCGGTGGCGCTTTCGCCAAACGCCCGGGCGTTTGGCCACCGAGGCGAGGTCACCACCTACCTGGCGCTTCACCGCCTGCGCGAGCGGCTGGCCGAGGGCGAGCCGCTCGCGGCGCTTTATGAGGCGCTTCCGCCTTCCGGCGATAACCGTTGGCTCGCCGGCCGGCGGGACCGGCTGCTGGTGAGCATGGGGCGCGAAGCCGAACGCGGCGGCGACGGTGAGCTTGCCCTGACGCTTTACCACGCGGCCACGAGTAGCGATGCCCGCATTCGCGCGCTGCGCTTGCTCGAGCGCCTTGGCCGGCACCGCCGTGCGCTGGAAAAGGCCCGCGAGGCGCTGATGGACGCCCCCATTGAAAGCGAACGTCAGGCGCTTCAGCGGCTGGTACCGCGCCTCGAACGGCGCCTGGGCGGGCCGCCGGCGCCGCGTAGCCGCGCGGCAAACGTGCCCGAACGAGTACTCACGCTCTTGGGGCCGCAGCCGGTCGAGCGCGCCGTGGCCGAGCACCTGGCCGCCCCCGAAGCGCCGGTTTACTACGTGGAAAATTGCCTGATCACCGGGCTTTTCGGGCTGTTGCTGTGGCCGGCGATTTTCGCCCCGCGACCGGGGGCGTTTTTTCATCCCTTCCAAAGCGGGCCGGCGGATCTCTACCGGGAGGACTTCGCCGAGCAGCGCGCGCAGGAGATCCACGCCTGCCTGGCCCAGCTCGAGGATGGGCGCTACGCCGACACCATCCGCGAGACTTTCGCCGCCAGGTACGGCGTTGCCTGCGCTTTCGTGCACTGGCCTGTCTTGAGCGAGGCGTTACTGGACACCGCGCTTCGCTGCATTCCCGCCGCGCATCTACGCGTACTGTTCGAGCGCCTGCTGGGGGATTTAAAACACAACCGGGCGGGCTTTCCCGACCTGATTCAGTTTTTCCCCGAGGGTGAGGCGGGCCCGCGCTATCGCATGATCGAAGTAAAAGGCCCCGGCGACCGGCTGCAGGACAATCAGCGCCGCTGGCTCGACTGCTTCGCGCGCCACCAGATGCCCGTCGAGGTGTGCTACGTGCGTTGGCAGGTCGGCGCGTGAGCGAGTACCGGATCGCGGTACGCGCGCTATGCGAATTTACCGCCCGCCAAGGCGATCTCGACTACCGCTTCACCCCCGCGCCCAGCGCCCAGGAAGGCATTGCCGGGCACACCCTGGTGGCCAGCCGTCGAGGCGAGAGTTACGTCGCGGAGCTGCCGCTATCCGCTACCTTCGAAGGCCTAAAGGTATCTGGCCGGGCGGATGGCTATGACCCGGACACCCACTGCCTTGAAGAGGTGAAGACCCACCGGGGCGATCTTTCGCGCATGGCGGACAACCAGCGCGCCCTCCACTGGGCCCAGGTGAAGGTGTACGGCGCGCTTTTGTGCGCCGAGCGCGGCTTTGAAAACGTGACGCTGGCGCTGGTCTACTTCGAGATAGCCAGTCAGCGCGAAACCCGCCTGACGGTCGAGGCGAGTATTGATGAGCTCCAGGCGTTTTTTGCCGAACAGTGCCGGCGCTTTTTGAGCTGGGCGAAGCAGGAGACCGCGCATCGCGAAGCTCGGGACCGGGCGCTTACCCAACTGAGTTTCCCCCATGCGCGCTTTCGCCCCGGCCAGCGCGAGCTGGCCGAGAACGTCTTCAAGGCGGTCAGTACCGAGCGCTGCCTGCTCGCCCAGGCACCCACCGGTATCGGCAAGACCCTGGCGACGCTGTTTCCCATGCTGGCCGCCATGCCCCGCAAGCAACTTGACCGCGTGGCCTTTTTGACCATGAAAACCCCGGGGCGGCGGCTGGCCCTGGAGGCGCTGACCACGCTGACCGCCTCCAGCGCCGCGCCGCTTCGTGTGGTGGAGCTCACCGCGCGTAGCAAGGCCTGCGAGTATCCGGACCGCGCCTGCCACGGGGAGGCCTGCCCGCTGGCCGCCGGGTTTTACGACCGCCTGCCCGGGGCGCGCCAGGCCTGCGTCGAGCGTGGCTTTTTGGATCGCGCCGGGCTCAGGGAGGTGGCGCTGGAACACGACGTTTGCCCTTATTATCTGGGCCAGGAAATGGCCCGCTGGGCGGATGTCGCGGTGGGGGATGTGAACCACTGGTTCGACGCTCACGCGCTGCTCCACGGCCAGGCCATCGCGACAGAGGCGCGGGTGGGTCTGCTGATAGACGAGGCACACAACCTGGTCGAGCGCGCCCGCGGCATGTACAGCGCCGAGATCTCGCAAAAGCGTTTCAACCGCGCCAAAAAAAGTGCCCCGGCCGCGCTCAAGGGCCCGCTCAATCAGCTGGGCAAGCAGTGGCAAACCTTGGTCGATGCAGGTAATGCTCAGGCCACCGGCGAGGCGAGCTACCGGCTGTTGGAGGCACTACCGGGCAAGCTGGTCGGCGCGCTCTACAAGGTGGCGAGCGCCATTACCGAATACCTCGGCGAGCAGCCCCAGGCCGCCGGGCTGGAACTTCAGGAGCTTTTGTTCGAAGCACTCGGGTTTTGCCGGCTGGCCGAGCAGTTCGGCGAACACTCGCTTTGTGATTTTACCCGCCAGGGCCGAGGCCAGGCCGTACTGGGTATCCGCAACGTCATTCCGGCGGATTTTCTCACCCCGCGCTTTGAACGCGCCCACTGCGCGGTGCTGTTTTCCGCCACGCTGACGCCGGGGCGCTACTACCGGGATCTATTGGGTCTGCCGGCGGACACCGTATGGCGCGAGGTGGGCTCGCCGTTCGCCGCCCACCAGCTCAGCGTGCAGGTCACCCCGCATATCTCGACCCGCTTTCGCGACCGCGCGGCCTCGGTCGACCCCATCGTTGAAACGCTCGCCGCCCAGTACCAGCAGATGCCCGGCCACTATCTGGCGTTTTTCAGCAGCTTCGCGTATCTCGAGGCGGTCTACACGCGCTTTCAAAGCGCCTGGCCCGAGATCCCCAGCTTTGCGCAGACGCGGGGGATGGGCGAGGCCGAGCGCGACGCGTTTCTGGCGCGCTTCACCCCCGGCGGGCGGGGTGTCTGCTTCGCGGTACTCGGCGGGGCCTTCGGCGAAGGCGTGGATCTGCCCGGCGACCGCTTGATCGGCGCCTTTATCGCCACCCTCGGCTTTCCGCCGTTCAACGCCTTCAACGAAGCGCTCAAGGCGCGCCTTCACGCCCGGTTCGGTCAGGGCGAGGAGTACACCTATCGGATCCCCGGGATGATCAAGGTCGTACAGGCCGCCGGGCGGGTGATCCGAGGCCCAACGGACGAAGGCGTGGTGGTGCTGATGGACGACCGCTTCAACCAGCCGCCCATCCGCGCACTGCTGCCCGCCTGGTGGGCGGTGTGAATCAGACAAAACTGATATATGATGAGCCGTTCAATTGACTTCGGTCGAAAAGACTTCTTGTATCACTTTGATTGAATCAAACGGGGCCATAAATGAACGCCATCAAAGATGCTTTCAAGCATTACGCCGATTTCAAAGGGCGCACACGCCGCAAAGGATTCTGGCTTTTTATCCTCTTTTCGTTTCTGACGAGCATGGCATTGGGCCTGCTAGATAGACTGTTGTTTCTGGATAGCAACGTGCCGTTCGAACAACAGTCCTCTGGCCCGCTCGGAATCGTCTTTTCTCTCGTGATCATTCTGCCTACGCTAAGTATCAGCGTCCGTCGCCTGCACGATACCGGTCGGCGAGGGTGGTGGCTGTTGTTGCCGGTGGTTTTGCTATTGCTCTGGTTCGTGCTCGTTATCATGTTCACCCAAGTTGCGTTAAGTACGGCGGGGCAGGCCATGTTCTATGTCTCACTCACAGCGAGCTACATCGTGATACTGGTCTTTCACGTGCTTCCCAGCCACGGCGATAATCGCTTTGGCCCCGCGCCCTATCCGGCGCTGACGTCGCCCTGATTCAGAGGTGGTTATCGGCCTTCAGCAGCGTTCTGCCCGCCTGGTGGGCACCTGCCGTCTCGTGACTCAGAGTGCCTCGGCGGCGGACGGCTGCGGAAGGCGAATATGAAAGCCCGCGCCGCCCAGCGGCGTCTCTTCGAGGGTCAGGCTACCCTCCTGAACGGTGATCGCCTCCCGGCTAATGGCCAGACCCAGACCGTGACCGCCGGTGGCGCGGTCGCGGCTGCGATCCAACCGATAAAAGGGCGTGAAGACGTTCTCTCTCTCCGCGTCGGGAATGCCAATGCCGTCGTCTTCCACGCGGATGTGCAGGCGTGCCTCGTCGAGGGTCGCCGTAATCAGGATGCGCGCTCGACAGTAACGGATCGCGTTGCCTACCAGGTTCTACAGCGCGCGCGCCGTCAGCCTGGGCTCGAGGGTGACCGGTGCGGTGACGGCCACCCGCAGGTCGAGCTGGATGCCGCGCTCCTCGATGGTTTCGGCAAAGGCACCGAGGATGCTGTCCATGTACTCTTCCAGCAACAGCGTGGTGATATCGAGGGCTTGCCTTGGCGACTGTAGTTGGGTGTAGGAGAGCAGCTCCAGTACCAGCTCGTTGAGTTCACGCACATGGGCTTTCATATCCTCGAGGCGCGTCTGGGTGCTGTCGGGCAGCGCGGTGTCGGTGATCAGCTCCAGGCCGAAATCGAGCCGCTACAACGGCTATCCCGCCCTCAATATCTCCGGTGGCCCACCAGCGGCACGAGCTCTGGCGAGGCGATGGCGGAGATGGAGCGGCTGGTGAGCCAGTTGCCCGACGGTTTCGCGCTGGAGTGGACCGGCGCCTCGCTGCAGGAGCGCCTGGCCGGGCATCAGGCGCCCATACTGTTGGCCTTGTCGCTGTTGGTGGTGTTTTTGTGCCTGGCGGCGCTCTACGAGAGCTGGGCCATTCTCCTGGCGGTGATTCTGGTGGTGCCGCTGGGCATCCTCGGCGCCGTGGCGCTGGTGTGCGTGCGCGGCATGGATAACGATGTCTTCCTGAAGGTGGGCATGATCACCATCATCGGGCTGTCGGCCAAGAACGCCATCCTGCTGGTGGAGTTCGCCCGGACGCTGGTCGATCAAGGGATGTCGCTCAAGAAAGCCTGCATCCAGGCGGCGCGCCAGCGTTTTCGCCCCATCGTCATGACCTCGATGGCATTCATTCTGGGGGTTCTGCCCTTGGCGCTGGCCACCGGTGTGAGCTCCGCCAGCCAGCGGGCTATCGGCACCGGCGTGGTGGGAGGCATGGTGACAGCGACCTTGACGATCGTGTTCGTGCCGGTGTTTTTCATGCTGGCGATGACGCTGGCTCGGCGCCTCACGGCTGCAGCGCGGAAAAGCCAAGACCCAGGACGCTGACCAGTATCAGCACCACGCCCAGCACGCGGAAAAAGAGCACGGTATCGGCCTTGATCAGGTAGCGGTGGGCGCGCTCGCCGAGCAGGTGGCCGGCGAAGGCGCAGGGTAGAAGCCAGAGCTGGTGGATAAGCTGCAGGTCGACCCCGGCGACGATGAACGAGACCATCTTGATCACCACCAGGATGAACCACAGCACGAACATGGTATCGCGCAGTTGCTCTTTCGCCACGTGGGCGGCGAATACGGCAACGATCAAGGGCGCGCCGATCAATGAGGCACCGCTGACGTAGCCGCCCAGGCCCAGCAGTACGTAGTCCACGTAGCGGTGCTGACTTTTGAAGGGCTTGTTCAACACATAGCCCACGGCGTAGACGATCACGATACCGAAAATGATGTTGGTCATGAGGGTGGCCGGCAGCGTCAAAAGCCCCACCACGCCCACAAGCTTGGGCACGATCATGATTTTCAGCGCCTTGCCAAGGTAGTGCCAATCGATGTTGCTCTGGGCGTCGGTCGTGGTGTCCGCCTTGATCTGGCGGTTGCCCTGCCAAGCGATCCAGCTCGAAAAGATCAATAGATGAATGGCGATAATTGGCAAAAACACCAGCGGGTCGTCGTGTACCAGCAACAGAAAGGGCAAGGCGAGGACCGCGCCGCCAAAGCCCAGGCTCGTTCGAACGAAGCCGCTCCAGGCAAAAATCAGCCCGATCAGCGCGTACTGATACCCTACAAGTTCTACCATCGCGCGCTCCAACCCCGAAAGGGCGAGAATAAAAGAGAAAAAGAGCGTCGTCGCCAGGCGTATTTCTTCCGGCGGTGGCTATGCTTAACCCTAGCCTAACAACAAACGGTCGACGCTCGCAGGTCGGGCGAGCCTTCAAACACAACGGAACGTGTTCCCATGAAAAAACCGATCAGCTTTTTCGTCCACCATCAGGGCCGCGGCCACGCGCGGCGTGCCATGGCGATCATTCGCCACTTTTCACCTGATCGCCCGGTGAGCGTGATGACCGCCGATCCGTCCTTGTTCGATGGCTTCGAGCGTGAGATCGACATCATTACCCTGCCCAACATGATCGGCGCGGCGGTGCCCACCCAGGCGCTTTATGAGCAGCCCACGCCGTCGGTGATGCACTGCGTGCCCATGGGGGTGGTCGAGATGCGCCAGACCATGCGCCGCATTCTCGATCACCTGGACGATATCGACGCGGGCCTGTTCGTGATCGATGTCTCTGCGGAAATGGCGCTTTTGTCGCGTATCGCCAGCATCCCCGCGGTGAGCGTGCGCATGCACGGCGATCGCAACGACCCGGGCCACTTGGGCGCTTACGAGGCAAGCGTCGGGATGCTCGCGCCGTTCGACGAGCGCCTGGAGCAGGACGACTACCCCGCCGACCTGCGCGGGAAGACTTTCTATAGTGGCGGGCTTTGCACCACCACCGCCGCGGTGCCCAGCCGTGAAGAAGCGCGCCGTCGTCTAGGGCTCGATAGGGAGCGCGAAATCGTGGTCGCGCTGACCGGCGGTGGCGGGGCGGGCACGCCCTACGCGCCGCTCACCGTGGCCGCCCGCGCCGCGCCGCAAACGCTTTTTCTCACCATCGGCCCGCTGCATTTGGAAGGGCACGAGACCGATTTCGCTAATCTGGTGAACGTCGGCTGGGTGGACAACGTGGTGGACTACCTGGCCGCCAGCGATATCGTGCTGGCCTCGGCGGGGGACAATACCGTGCATGAAATCGCTATGCTCGAACGTCCTTACATCGTGGCGCCGGAGTGGCGCTACTTCGGTGAACAGACGCGCAAGGCCGAACGCCTAGCAGCACTTGGCGCGGCGGTGAACATGCCGGTGTGGCCTGGCGATTTCGCGGGCTGGCAGGCGGTGCTGGAAAAAGCCCGGGGGCTGGATGTCGAAAAGCTCGCCACCCTGTTCGATCGCGACGCCGCCGCGCGCGCCGCCGAGTGGCTCGAGCGGTGTGTCGATGAGCTGTGGGAAGGGGCGCCCACGGTGTCCGCGGTGAACGCGAAAGCCATCAACGCCTACCTCGAGCCCTAAGGCGCGTTACCCAAAGCGTGCGCTCGGCGGCAGGCGCGCGTTTTCGATTTCATCCCTGCCTGGCTGGCGGTGCACCTCGATATGTGGGCTGTCCGGACTCCAGCTGATCGCCCCGGCGTCATCGAACTGGCCGAGCCAGTAATCCATGCACCAGCGCCCCCAGCGCGCGTGAAAGCGCCGGGCGTTGGCGATGATCGCCTCGAAGTGCGGCCAGGGCGGGGCGTATATGGCGTGATGCTGGTGCCAGGCCAGCGCCCCGCCCACCCAGTAAAGCGCGACGTCGGCCTGGGCCAGCCGCCAGGCGTAGTCGGTTTCTTCGCCGCCGTAGCCAACGTAGCCTTCGTCCATGCCGCCGGCGCGCCGGTGGTCTGCTTTCATCAGCGCAAAGGACAAGCCCCAGAGGTTGCCGTGATCCGGCTCCGGGCGTATCTCGTCGTCCTTGATTGCCGGGCGGGCGGGGTGGCGCTCGCCCTCTTGATAAAGCGCTTCAAGGTCGAGCTCGCCGCTCCCCGAGTAGCGCACCGCCCCTTCGGCCAGGTAGTGCACCTCGCCGATATAAAGCGCCGCTTGCAGGCTCAGGGCCTGGTGATAGCGCGCCACCAGCGTAGGCGAGGCGATACAGTCCACATCCAGAAACACCAGGGCGTCGAAGGAGGCTGCCTCGACCGCGGCGTTGCGCGCGCGGGCCAGCGGCAGCGCCTCACCCTCGACCATTACGTGGCGGACCGGAAAACGCGTAAGCGGCAGGTTCTTTTCCGGGTCTGGTTGCATCCAGGCAATGACCAGCTCGTCCGGTGGGCGTGTCTGAGCGTTCAGGCTCAGCATCAGGTTGACCAGGTGGGCGCGGCGCCCGCGTACCAGGGTGAGCGCGCTTAGCTTCATGAGGCCACGTCGTCGTAGGTTTTGGTGGACGGGCGGCGGCGCTGAAAGTGCTGAACGCCCTCGATCACCCCCTGGGCGTGGGGCGCTCGGGCGATGTAGACATGCCCCATGCCCGGGGCGCTTTCCAGGTCGTCACTGTAGTTCGCCACCAGAATCGAGCATGTCGAGGCGCGCAGCATATCCAGGTCGTTCCCCGAGTCGCCGGCCACGAACAGCGCGGTTTCCTCGACCCCCAGCGCTTTGCGAACGTGCGCCACCGCGCGCCCTTTGGAGGCCGCCTCGGGCAGGATGTCCAGGTAGCGGCCGTGGCTGTGTATCACCGTGGCGCGCAGGTTCGCACGCTTCAGGTGAGTGGTGATGCGCTGGGCCAGCTCGCCGTCATTGTCGCTCAAATAGCTTAGTTTATGGGCGCGCTGCTCGAGCGGGCCTTGAGGGGCGATATCGCTAAACGCTTCGAGCGCTCGGGCCAGGGCGTCACGCTGCCAGCCGTGGTCGAGCGTCTCGCGCCAGCCGTCGTCCTGGCGGTAAGTGACGCCGTCGGGCTCCAGGTAATAAATCTCCGAGCCCACCGAGGCGATAACCAACTGCGGGTGGGGAATGCCCGCTTGGGCGAGAATCGCCAGCGCGCTGTGAAAGCTTCGCCCGGTGGCCACGCCAAAGCCCATCTTTCGCTGGCCGGCAAACCACTGGTTGAACGCGCGCACGCCCACCGGTGAGCCGGTCAGGGTGTTGTCGATATCGCAAATCAGGAGCGCCGACATACCGTCGAGCGCCCGCGTTTGCGCGGGCGTGCAAAGGCGCGTCAACAAATCGTGGTAGCGCTCGGTATGACGCTGCCAGTCGAAGGCTTTCACTGCCTCGCGGCCGTTGTCGGCCATGCGCTGCCAGCGTTTGGCGTCACCGAACAGCGCCAGCGCTTCGCGGCCGATGTCCTCGGCGCGGCGCGGGTCGATCAGTATGCCGTTGCCGCACTGCTCGATGATATCGTTGGGTCCGCCGCTGTCGGTGGCTATGAGCGGTAGCCCCGCCGCCGCCGCTTCCAAAAGCGTGAGCCCAAAGGGCTCGTTGAGCGCCGGGTTGATGAAAATACCGCGCCGCTCTCGCGCCCAGGCGTAGAGCGCCTTGATATCGTTTGGGGCGTGGTGCTTGGGATAGGCGACATGGCCGTAAAGATCGAAATCGTCGATCAGCGTTAAAAGTTCGTGCAGGTTGCCGGCAAGCTCGGGCTCCAGCCAATCGATATGCTCGCGCACCCCGGCGATGATGATCAGGTTGGCCGTTTCTCTGAGCGTGGCGTTCTCGCCGAAGGCCCGCACCAGCGTGGCGAGGTTCTTGCGCGTCACCGGCCGGGCGATGGCGATCAACGCGGGCTTGTCGGGATCGGTCAAAAAGGGTGCCAGCAGCGCGTCCACCGCCGGGGTAGAGCAGGCGTTTTCGAACTCGCTCAGGTGGCTGCCCGGGGCGATCACGCGAATCTTGCCCGGGGCGTAGTGAGCGTAGTCGGCGTACTGGCTCTCCGCTTCGTCGCGGGAGCTTGCTATGACCAACGCCGCTTCACGTATCGCGCGCTCTTCAAACGCGATGCGCCGGGAAAGCGCCGCCCGGGTCGGCTCGTCCAGGGGGTGGCCGTCGTGCGCCAGGCATTTCAGCTTACTGCGCCCGAGGGAATGGGCCGTGAAAACGAAGGGAATACCCCGGCGCGCGCTGATCTGTGCGGCGACTTCGCCGGCATCGGCGTAGTGGGCGTGCAGGATGTTCGCCGGCGCGGGTAGGGTGTCGAGCCAGGCGGTGAAGGCATCGACGAAAGAGGGTAGCTCCTGCCAAAGCGCTTCCTTGGCGAGGTAGTCGGGGCGTTGGCTCGGCAGGCGGACCAGTTCGATTTTGGGGCTTATCTGCTCCACGCCCTGGCCGTAGTCGACATCGCTAAACTGGCATTCGAAGGCGCGGGTGACTAACGTTATACGCGTAATGAGAGGGTCGAGAGCGGAGGCGTCGACGAGCTCCAGCAGGTAGCGGATATGGCCGCCGGTGTCGGCGGTTATACCGTATTCGACGTCGTGACCTCGAAGGCATCCCTGTAACGCAATATGTACGATATGCATGTTGTGAAGTCCTTTCACTTAAGGCTCAGCCACGCTATGCCCATTAAAAAGCGTATACGCATTGCCCAGGTTGCTCCAGTTATCTTTCCCACACCGCCTCTGGGCAGCGGAGGTACTGAACGCATTGTGGCGGACTTGACCGAGGCACTCTTTAACTTAAATCACGATGTCACCCTGATCGGCCCTTCGGATTGCCAGACCCCGGCCCGGCACCTGGCCTGCGCGCCGAGCCTTAGCCAGTTGCAGGCGCTTCACGGCACTGTTCCCCCCGGCGTGCCCGGCGCTTTGGAGGCGCGGGTATTGGAAAAGCTGCGCGAGCATCTGGATGAATTCGATGTGATTCACTGCCACGGCGAGTTCTGCCACGCGCCGCTTTTGGGTCGCCGCCGTGCCCACAGCCTGACCACCGTGCACTGGCGGGTCGACGAGCTTGACCGCCAGCTACTGTTCGAAGGCTTTCCGGACCTGCCGGTCGCGGCGATCTCCCACGCCCAGGCGCGCAGCATTCCTCAAACGAACCTGGCGGGGGTGGTGCATCACGGCCTCGATGCTGGCCGCTTCGCCCTGGGGGCGGGAGATGGCGGGTATCTGGCGTTCATCGGCCGCATGACCGACCAAAAGCGCCCGGACCGAGCCATCGAGGTGGCGCGCGCCGCCGGCTACCCGCTAACGCTTGCCGGCGGGGTGGATGTCGGCAACCCGGACTGGTTCGACCGCTTCGTCGTCCCCGAGCTCGACGACGCGATTCGTCATGTGGGCACGATCGACGACGTCCAAAAGCAAACGCTGCTGGGCGATGCCGCCGCGCTTTTATTTCCCATCGACTGGCCGGAGCCCTTTGGGCTGGTGATGATCGAGGCGATGGCCTGCGGCACGCCGGTCATTGCCTGGCGAAACGGCAGCGTCGAAGAGGTCATCGAGCCCGGCGTGACCGGGTTCATCGTCGACTCGGTCGAGGAGGCGGTGGTGGCGGTGAAACGGCTACCCGAACTGAGCCGCGAGCGCGTGCGCGAACGCTTTTTGGCGCGTTTCACCGCCGAACGGATGGCGCGGGATTACGTCGATGTGTACCACGCGCTGTTAGCGCGCTAAAGCGCGCTGTCGGCTTTCAGCACCGTTTTGCTCAGCAGCGTAATGACCAGCGCAAGCGCCACGCAAAGCAGCGCCATGGTGATAAACACGTCGCGCAGCGAATCGAGCCACAGCGACATCCAGGCAACGATCACCGGCGAGATGAACTGGCCGAAGAAAAACGTCGAGGTGAAGCCGCCGAACACCCGCCCACGTACCCGCTCCGGGGTAATGCGCATTAGCCAGGTGGTGGTGTTGGGCATGAAAAGCCCAAGCCCCAGACCAGCTACCCCCGCCCCCATGATCGCCATGGGGTAGCTGTAAGTCAGACCCACGATCAAAAGGCCGAGTGCCGCGATCGAAAACCCCACCACGTAAATCGTCATCACCGAGAAAAACATCTTGATGCGCCCATAATAAAAGCTCACCACGCTTGCAGACAGCGCCGCCATGGAGAGGGCGATACCGATGGCCAGCCCGCTGGTATCGCCCTGGGCGGTGAGCAGAAACGGCAGCTGGGCGGGAAACATATAAAACATCAGCATGCTGATCATGGCGATCAGATAGGCAAGCCCGGTACGCGGGATATCCACCCGTGGCAGGGGGGCCTGATCCGGGGTAGTGCCCGCGGTTTCCCGGTGCGGCTCCTTCAGGATGGCCCAGGCGTAGGGCAGCAGCAGCGCTCCGGTAAGGTACAAAAGAAACGGCCCGCGCCAGCTCCAGTCCGACAGCACCCCGCCCAGGTTGATGAAGATCACCCCACCGAGGGCCATCGAGCTACTTTGCAGCCCCAAAAAGCGTGCCCTCTCGGCGCCGCTGAAATAGTCGCCCACCAGCGTGGTGCTGATACTCAAAATACCCGCCACCGCCACGCCCATCAGCGCCCGCGAGGCCAACAACACCTCCACCCGGTCGATCAAAAACCCGGACGCCCCGGCGAAGCCGTAGATCGAAAGCATGATCAGTAAGAGCGGCTTGCGGCCAAACTTATCGGCCAGATAGCCCATCAGCGGGCTGAAAAGCGTGATCATCAGCGCCGGCAGCGTCAGAATCAGCTGGATCAGGACCTGGGGTTCGTCCTCGAAAAAACGGCCGATGCCGGGTAGCGCCGGAGCGATGATCGCCCCGGACATCACGGTCATGGTACTCGCGAACAGCAGCACTGCTTTGGTGTGAGCGTTATGGTGAATGGCGCACATCCTCGTCATTTATGAGAGCGGATCGACTAGCTTAGCATATCTCTTAGCAGGCTACTTTTTTACACCGCGCCGAGGATCAACTGCAGCGCAATGGCGAACATCATCACAGCCACGCCCAGATCGATCAGCCGCCAGGTAACCGGCCTCGAAAGCCAGGGGGCGAGGCGGTGGCCCGCCAACGCCAGAGCGCTGAACCAAATTGTCGAGGCGCTGATCGCCCCAAAAGCAAAGGCCGTGGGGGTTGGCTGCTGCGCGCCGAGCGAGCCGATCAAAAGCACCGTATCCAAATACACGTGGGGGTTTAACAGCGTGATGGCAAGAGTGGCCGAGAGAACCGCGGTCCGCGAGCGTTTCGCCCCGCCTTTCGCCCGTAGCGCCTCACTGTGCGCCGCGCGCTTGAGCGCCATGAACGCGTAGCCAATCAAAAATGCCGCCCCGCCCCAGCGGGCGAAAGCGAGCAGCAGCGCACTTTGCGAAAGCACGGTGGCAACGCCCAGCACGCCCGCGCCGATCAGCACCGCGTCGCAGGCAATGCACACCAGGGCGATGAGCAACGAATGCTCGCGCTTGATGCTCTGCGATAAAACGAAGGCGTTTTGCGCGCCGATGGCCACGATCAGCCCCAGCCCCATGAACACCCCGTTGAGATAACTCTGGCCCATCGCCTTTACCTCCTTGATCTGTTCGCCTTTATGAAAAGTGGTGGGCAGTTTGTTGGGTGCCAGGCTATAAATAAAACGAATATTCCCCATGCTGCATTAGGAAAACTGATTGCTCGACTACAAGCTCTTGACCGCGTTGGCGCAGGTGATCGAACAGGGCGGTTTTGAGCGCGCCGCCCAGGCGCTGGGGCTCAGCCAGTCCGCGGTTTCCCAGCGTATCAAGCTTTTAGAGGCACGGCTGGGTCAGCCGGTGCTCACACGGGTAACGCCGCCCGTGCCCACCGAGGCGGGCCGGCGGCTACTCAACCACGTTCAGCAGGTGCGTCTTCTGGAGCGCGATTTGGGCGCGCTGGTACCGGCGCTCAACGAAGGAGGCGTGAACCGGTTACGCATCGCGCTGAATGCCGATAGCCTGGCCACCTGGTGGGCGGACGCGGTCGCGGCGTTTTGCGAGGCGCATCGGGTGCTGATCGAGCTGGTCGTCGAGGATCAGGACGTGGGTTTGAAGCGGATGCGGGCCGGCGATGTGGCGGGCTGTGTTTGCGCCACGCCCCAGCCGGTCGCGGGCGCCGAAAGCGTGGCGCTGGGGGCGATGCGCTACCTGGGGGTGGCGAGCCCGGCATTCATCGACCGCCACTTTGCCGAGGGCGTGACCATCGATCGGCTCTATCACGCGCCGGCGATCATTTTCGGCACCGATGACCGGCTACAGCACCGCTACGCGCAAGGCCTTGGCGTTGCGGAGGGCTTTGCCCACCATATCTGCCCTTCGTCGGAAGGGTTCGTCCGGCTGCTCGAAAGTGGGCTGGGCTGGGGAATGGTCCCCGAGCTTCAGATCGAGCAGGCGCTTGCCCAGGGGCGGCTGGTCGAACTGTGCCCGGGCCACGTGGTCGACGTGCCGCTTTACTGGCACGCCTGGCGTCAAAGCGGCGAGCTCTCGGCGCTTTTGACGCGCCATCTTCAGTGCGAAACGCGCCAAAGGCTGGTCGTTTGAGTGCGGCTCTGCGCCGCCCTGGCTGGCCGTGCCGGGCGCCACGCTTTATCATAGCGGGGTCGCCATACGTCTTAAGCCATTCAAACGCGAGTTATCATGAGTCGACCCAAAACGCCTTTCATCGTCGTGCTGAGCCTGGCACTGACGATGATGCTGGGCCCCTTTTCCATGGACACTTACCTGCCGGCCTTTCCGGTGATCGGCGAGTCGCTTGGCGTTTCGCAGCAGGCGATCTCGCTGAGCGTGTCGATCTACGTGTTCGCGATGGCGCTGGGCCAGCTAGTGGGCGGGGCGCTGTCGGACCGTTTCGGGCGCCAGCGTATTTTGATGGGCGGGCTCGGGGTCTTCGCCGTCGCGAGCATTGCCATCGGTATGGCCGAGTCGCTCGATGCGCTGCTGATCGGGCGGGCGATCCAGGCGTTCGGCGCGGGCTGGACGCTGGTCTCGGTCCCCGCGCTGGTGCGCGACCGCGTGGCGGGACGTGACGCCGCCAAGCTCTTCTCGATGATGGGGTTCATCATGGTGCTGGCGCCGGGGGTGGCGCCCAGCGTCGGTAGCGCGATTCTCTCCTTTGGCTCCTGGCACTACATCTTCTTCGCGCTGGCGGTCTATGCTTTGGTATTGGTGCCGCTGCTGATGCGGGCGGTGTTTTCCGGTAGGGGCAAGGTCTCGCGGGCCAAAAGCCCGCAAATGAGCCTGCTGGCGCGCTACAAACTGGTGCTTTCGACCAAACCGGCGCTGCCGTTCATCGTTTGGCAGGCGGCGTCGTTCTCCACCATGATGATGTTCATCACCTACGCCTCCTTTATCTATCAGGGGCACTTCGAGCAGTCGCCGTCGACGTTCTCGCTGCTGTTCGCCGCCAATATTCTCACCATGCTGGTATTCAATATCTTCAACCGGCTGCTGCTCTCGCGCTTGCCGTCGCTGCGCATTTTGCAGCTCGCCTCGGGGTGCCAGGCCGTGGGCATGGTGCTGTTGATCACCGCCGCCTTCATGGACTGGCCGCTCTATGCCTTCCTGCCGGCCATGATGCTGACCATCGGCGCGATGGGGGCGATCACCCCGAACATTCAGGCCTGCTTTCTGGAGTTCTTCCCGACCAGCGGCGGCACGGCGGCGGCACTGCTGGGCGCCGCCCAGTTCGGCATCGCCGGCATCGTTAGCGGGCTTTCCACGGTGCTACCGCACACCCTCGAGGCCATCATTCTGGCCATGGCAGCCTGCGGGGCCATCGCGTATCTGATGCTGGCCCGCTCGATCATCAAGGGCCGGGCGGCCGTCGAGGCCAACTGAAGCGCTGGTGCGGTGCTCTCAGCTCGGCCCGAACCGCCCCTGGCGCGCCTCGTCGAGCAGAAAATTCACCAGCGCCTGAAGCCGGACGTTGTGCTTGCTCTTTTGAGTGTAGATGAGCTGAATGGGCGTAGGGCCCGGGCGGAACTCATCCAAAAGCCTGACCAGCGTTCCCTCTTTCACGGCGCGGCGCACCATGTAGGAGGGCAGTTGGGCCACGCCCAGCCCGGCCTCTGCGGCGCGTTTGATGGCGATGCCTTCGTCGAAACGGTAGCGATGATCGAGCGCCAGGGACGTATCCACGCCGCTTTCATCTTTGAATAGCCAGGGCCTGAGACGCCCGGTCGAGGCGCTTCGAAACCCCAGACACTGATGTTCACCAAGCGCCCGGGCCTTTTGCGGCGTGCCGTAACGCGCGAGATACTCCTTCGAGGCGACGACGACCAGGCGCTGGCGGTCCAGCGGCCGGGCAATCAGGTCGCTATCCGCCACGGTGCCGATTCGAACGGCAAGATCGACCCCTTCTTCGACGAGATGACACACTTCGTCGTTGAGCCGAATGTCCAGGCTGATGCCGGGGTGCAGGCTTGCAAACCGGGCAAGCATGGGGCCGATGACCCGAGCGCCGTATACCTTGGGTAGGTCGAGCTTTAGCGTGCCGCTCAGCGTTTGCGCGTCCTGGCCGGCGAGCAGATCCACTTCCTTGAGTAGCTCCAGTACGTGGGTGTAGCGCCCGAAGACGGCCTCGCCGATCTCGGTCAGCGCCACGCTGCGCGTCGTTCGGTTGAGCAGTTTCACCCCCAGACGCTGCTCCATGCGCGTCACGCTTTTGCCCACCGCCGAGGCCGAGAGCCCCAGTTTTCTACCCGCCGCGGCAAAGCCGCCCTGGCGTACGGTCTGCACGAACGCGGCGACCTGAGGTAAGGAGTCGTTCGTTTGCTTGGTTTCCGGCATAGCACTCTCGCGTTGGATGGGCTCCCGTTACTTACCAAGGTGTGATTGCAGTCTTGTGACACATTAGCGCAAAGAACGTCCGCAATACTGGGACGACAAGGCGTATTCAAGACGTTGAGCGCTGGCGTTAGATTAGCGCCGTCTCAGCAGGCAACGCATTCTCAACGGGGAGTCCTCACCATGAAAGCAGTCACCGGCCTATGCCTTGGGTTACTGAGCAACGCCGCCCTGGCGTCGCCCTTAGTGCTCTATACCAACGACTTCGAAGACATCATCGGCGAGCGCTTCACGGCGGACACCGGCTTCGAGATCGAGGTCGTTCAGATGAGCGGCGGCAATTTACTTGCGCGTATCGCCGCCGAGCGCAACAACCCCAACTGGGACGTGCTGCTGTTCGACGGGGTGGGCAGCCTGCACAGCCTGGACCAGCAGGGGCTTCTCAAACGCGACCTCGAGGTCGATAACCAGCGCCATCTCACCGAGCAGGGCCGCGCCTTGCTACCCGAGAGCCGTGCCTGGGTACCGGCGGGCACGACCGCCTCCTGCGCCCTGGCGTATCGCACCGACCTGGTGGACCAGGCGCCGACCTCCTTCGATGACCTGACGGACAGCCGATTCGAAGGCGTGGTCGGCCAGGCGGACCCGGCGGTGGCGGCGCCGGCTTACCCCTGTGTGGCCTGGCTGCACTACGACCGGGGAATGGAGCAGGCGCGCGAACTCTACTCCGGCATACTGGACAACGACCTGCGGGTGTTTCGCACCAATGGCCCGACCGGGCGGGCGCTGGCCTCCGGCGAAATCTCCGTGGCGATGCTCTCGTCGCCCAACGCCTACGCCTTGAAAGAGTCCGGCGAGCCGGTCGAGGTGGTGTGGCCGGAAGGCGGCGCGCCGGCCTCCTCGCGCGGGGTCGCCATCCAGGCCGACACCGAACAGACGGAGGCGGCCGAGGCGTTCGCCAACTGGATGCTCGACCCCGAGACGCAGCAGTTTCTGACCGACAACGGCGGCAAGGACGGCCTGTTCCTTTCGCCGGTCGAGGGTGTCACGCCGCTTCCCTATGGCCCCGAGGCGAACGCCGTCTACAACGTGGCCCCCGCCGAGTGGGCCGCCGAGAACGAGGCGGCGATCAAGAACTGGTTCGCCGATCAGGCCGTTTACTAACATGCAGGCCATGAAAACCCGGCGCGGTCTGGGGCGCTTCAAGCCCGACACGCTGCTCGGCGCGGCGATCACCCTGGTACTGCTGGTGCTGGTCGCCGTGCCCATGACGCTGGTGCTGCTGCAGGCGTTCTGGCCGGGCATCCTGCAAGGCGATACCCGCTTTGCCGGTTTTTCGAACCTGGCCGAGCTTTTCCATCGCAGGCTTTGGCGCGTCTCGCTGACCAACTCGCTTTATCTTGCGGGATATACGGCGCTGTTCGGCACGCTGATCGGCGGGGGGCTCGCCGTGGTGCGCCAGCAGTGTTCGGCCTGGGGCGCGGCGGCGCTGGATCTGTGCGCCTGGGCCATGCTGATCGTGCCGTCGTTCATCGTCGCCCAGGGGTGGATACTGTTCAGCATCAAAAGCGGTATCGCCGCCCAGTGGCTGGGCGCTGACTGGGTGAACGCCGCGGTCTTTTCGCCGCCGGGGCTGGTGGCGATCATGTGCTTCAAGAACTTTCCGTTCGCGTATCTGGCGATCACCGCCGCCATGCAGTGGCACGTCAAGGAGCATCAGCACGCCGCACGCCTGTGCGGCGCCGGGCCCCTGCGCACCCTGGCGACTATCCGCCTGCCACTGCTGGCCCCCGCGATACTCTCGGGCATGGTGCTAGTGTTCATCGACACACTGGGTGACTTCGGCCTGCCGGCGGCGCTGGCGACGACCTACCGGTTTCCCACGCTGCCCTACACCATCTTCACCGCGATGAACCAGTCGCCGATTCGCTTCGATCTGGCCGGGGTGCTCTCGGTGTACCTGATGGCGATTCTGGTGGTGGCCGTGGCGCTGTATCTGTGGCTTCTGCGCCGCTCCCGGTTCGATTTTCTGACCGCCAAGGCCGAGGCGGGCCGGCCGGCGACCCGCGGGCATCCGCTGCTCACCGCGGCGGCCTTCGGCTTCGTGGCCGTCGCGGTGGGCATTCCGCTTTGCAGCAGCCTGGTGGTCTCGCTGTTGGACAATCTCGGCGACGGCGTGACGGCGAGCAACATGACGCTTGCCCACTACCGGACGGTACTGGCAAGCGGCTCGGGGCTGCGGGCGGCGCTGGCCAATTCGTTTCAGATCGCCGCGATCGCCGCCGTGGCCAGTTTGCTGGTCGCTTTTTTGGCGGCGTATCTGCTCACGTTCAGCCAGTTCTACCTGAACGGGCTGATCAACGTGATCTCGACCATCACGCTGGCCGTGCCCGGGGTGATTCTGGGCGTGGGGTTCATTTTTCTGTGGAACCACCCCTGGCTCGACGCCCTGGGGCTTAGCCTTTACGGCCATCCCGCCTTGCTGGTGCTGGCGGGTATGGCCGGTGCCATTCCCATCGCCATTCGCGTCTTGCTGGGGGCGATGGGGCAGATCCCTCACTCCTTCATGGCCGCTGCGGCCTTGCAGGGGGCGGGCGTATGGCGGCGGCTTTTCACCATCTTGCTGCCGCTGACGCTGACCGCGTTTCTCTCCGCGGGGTTGGCGAGCTTCGGCTCCAGCGTGTTCGATCTGGCGATCACCTCCATTCTTCACCCGCCTGGCTACGAGGTGCTGCCCGTGGTGATCAACCGCATGTTCCAGCAGGGGCTCTACGGCGAGTCCACCGCCTCGACGCTGGTCGCCGCGGCGCTGACGCTTGGCGTGATTCAAGCCGTTCACATGAGCGCGCGGCGCCTGTTTCAACACTTATTGCATACGCACCCGCCAAAGACGCCGGTGCCGGCTGACAACGCCGAGGTACGCCATGCTTGAACTCTCCCACTTGGGCCGGCGTTACGGCCCCGCGGTTGCGCTGAGCGATATTAGCCTAACGTTGGCGCCGGGGCGCGTGCTGGCGGTGCTCGGCCCGTCCGGGTGCGGAAAATCCACCCTGCTCAAGCTGATTTCCGGGCTGGAGGAGCCGGACAGCGGCGAGGTGCGCATCAACGGCCAGCTCATCGCCAAACCCGGCTTTTCACTGCCGCCGGAAAAACGCCCGATCAACATGGTGTTTCAGGACTACGCGCTTTGGCCACACATGAACGTGCGCCGTATCGTCGGCTATGGGCTAACCGCGCTTTCGCGAGTTGAACGGCGCCAGCGTGTGGACGAGCTGTTGGCGCTTTTACATCTGGAGGATTACGGCGACCGGCTGCCGTCGCAGCTCTCCGGCGGGCAGCAGCAGCGGGTGGCCATCGCCCGGGCGCTGGCCACCGACCCGGAGGTGCTGCTCTTCGACGAGCCGCTCTCCAACCTGGACGTGCAACTGCGTATGGAGATGCGCTTCGAGCTGGCCGATCTTTTCGAGCGGCTGAACAAGACCGTGCTCTACGTCACCCACGACCCGCTGGAGGCGTGCGCCTTCGCCGATGAGCTTTTGGTGCTCAAGGAGGGCTACCTGGAGCAGGCGGGGCCGGTACGTACGCTGTTCGCCCAGCCGGCCTCGCCCTGGGTGGCGGGGCTTGCCGGCTTCGATAGCCGGCTGACGGCGTGGCTGGAACACCCGCTCGACGAACAGACCTGGCAAGTGGCAGTCAACGGCCAGCGCCTGGCGTGCTGCTTGACGCAAGACGCCCAAAGCGTTGCCGGCGAGCCGGTGAGCCTGATGCTTCACAGCGGCTCCATTCGCCTGTGCTCGCAGGATGAAGCCGCGCAGCCGAACACCAACTACCTCTCGGGCACCGTGCGCCAGTGCCTTTTCGAAGGCCACCAGTGGCGGCTGCGCCTGGACCTGGGCGGCACGCTGCTCTCCTTGACCAGCGAGCAGCCCCATGAGCGCGGCGCTGCGCTGCACGTCGCCTTTCCGTACCACAGCGCGCTGGCATTCACCTAAGGAGGCCCGTGGCTTTATATGTGGTAGGCGATGTGCACGGCTGCATCGATGACCTGGAAGAGGCGCTGGGGCGGATCGGCTTCGACCCCAACGTAGACCGGCTCTGGAGCGTGGGGGATCTGGTGGGCAAGGGGCCGCACTCCCTGGAGGTGCTACGCCTAGTGGCCTCGCTGGGCGATCGCTTCCAGATGGTGCTGGGCAACCACGAAACGCGGCTACTGGGCCAGCTGGCCGGCGCTCATGGGCCGGGGGACGCCGCCCTCGCGCCCGTTCTGAGCGATAAAGGCAGTGTCGACTGGAAGCACTGGCTGCGCCAGCAGCCGCTTTTGCTGCGCGAGCCCTCGCTCGAGCTGACGCTCTCCCACGCGGGTATCTTTCCCGGGTGGAGTCTGGCGCTGGCCGAGCGCTACGCGTTCCAGGCAAGCCAGGTGCTGCGCATGGCAAGCGATGCGTGGCTCGCGCAGCTGGCGCGCTCGCCTTACCGCCATACCCAGGGCGGCATGGATAGCTGGCAGCACATCATCTGCGCCTTCACCGAAATGCGCTACTGCGACGTCTCCGACCCGAATCATCCGACCATCGACTTCACTGCTAAATCGCCGGCCCAAAAGAGCGCCTCACTGGTGCCCTGGTTCGACGCCTGGCCCACCCAGTCCGGCATATGGGCGTTCGGTCACTGGTCCAGCCTTCACGGTGACACGGGGCGCGCCGATATCCGCTGTCTGGATACCGGCTGCGTTTACGGGCACGCGTTAAGCGTGGTGAGAGTCGTGCAAGGGGCGTTGATCGATGTGTGAACGATGGTCAGTCAAGACCCCGCGCCGAAAGCAAAATCGGACTTCTGTAAACCGCTTGTCATGCTCTCTCGTTAGCATGATGAGTATTTAACCGGGATGACCCATGGGTGAACCTACGCTGGTGGTTGAAGGAATACATAAATCCTTTGGCGATAAAAAAGCCCTCGAGGGGATCGACCTGCGATTGGGCCAAGGCAAGGTGCTGGCGCTTTTAGGTCCGTCCGGGTGTGGAAAGACCACGCTGCTTCGCTGCATTGCCGGGCTAACCGGCATCGATGCCGGCGAGATCGCTCTAGCCGGGCAGTGCGTGGCCAGCGCCAAGGGGCACTTGAGCCCCAATGAGCGAAAGCTGGGCATGGTGTTTCAGGATTACGCGCTGTGGCCCCACATGAGCGTGGCCCAAAACGTAGCGTTCCCGTTGGAGATGCAGGGCGTCAAGGCGAACGCTCGCCGCACTCAGGTGGCGTGGGCACTTTCATTGGTGGGGCTTGCCGAGTTCGCCGACCGCCCACCGGGCTCGCTCTCCGGCGGCCAGCAGCAGCGCGTCGCGCTCGCCCGCGCCATCGTCGGCAAGCCCCGACTTTTGCTGATGGACGAGCCGCTGTCCAATCTGGACAAGGGCCTGCGCGATAATCTGGCGCTGGAAATCCGCGCTCTGATCGAAGAGCTTTCGCTGACCACGGTGTTCGTCACCCACGACCAGCACGAAGCCTTCGCGCTGGCCGACGAAGTCGCGGTGCTCCAGGACGGCCGCTTGCAGCAGGTCGCCACGCCCGAAGCGCTCTACCATGGCCCGGCCACCCCGGCGATCGCCTCGTTCATTGATGCCGGGGCGCTGTTGGAAGGCCACTTCGGCGCGGCGGGGCTTCATGTGGCCGGCCAAACCCTTTTCGTGTCGACCGAGCCGGGTTATCACGGCCCAGCCCGGGTTCTTCTGCCCAGGTTGGCGGTGCGGCTGGTGCCATTGGAGCAGGCGGAACTGACCTGCGACGTCAAGGGCCGTGTCTTCCAGGGTGACCATACCGCGCTGACGCTTTCGCTGGATCCCACCACCACCGTCAAGCTGCGTACCGCGCAGCCGCATCCCCCGACCGACCGTGCGGGGCTGGCCGTCGACGCCGGCTCACTGACCGCTTGGACGCCCGACGGTGAACGACTTGCCTGCACGCCGCTGCGCGCCATGGCGGCGCTGGCTTGACCTCGACGCTCACTCACGATCTGGTTCATTGACCATCAAGGATTGCTAAATGTCTCGTTTCTCTTTTCGCTCGACTCTTTTCACGCTAAGCGCCGGCGCGCTGCTCGGGCTTAGCGGTCAGGCGTCTGCCCAGGTTTTGACCGTCTACTCCTCGGGCCCCGGTGCGTTGATCGATCAGCTTGCCGCGGACTTCACCGAGCAAAGCGGCATCGAGGTGGATGTTTTTCAGAGCACCACCGGCCAGGTCATGGCGCGTCTCGAGTCCGAGCGTTCGAACCCGCTCGCCGACGTGGTGATCTCCGCCTCCTGGGAGAGCGCGGTGTCGATGTCCGACGAGGGGCTTCTGCATAGCTACACGCCGGAAGGCGCCGACAACGTGCCGGACTTTCTAAAGGCTGATGATTACATCGCCCAGGGCGTCTCGGCGCTGGCGCTGGTGTGGAATCAAAACAGCGATACGCCGCGTCCCAGCGACTGGAGCGACCTGACCGACGAGGCCTACCAGGGCCAGATCACCATGCCCGACCCGGCCCAGTCCGGCGCGGCCTTTGAACTTGTGACCGGGCTTCTGACCGCCATGGGCGAGGAGCAGACCTGGTCGCTGCTGGAATCCTTGATGGATAACGGCATGATCGTGCCCGGCCCCAACGCCCGCGCGCTGAACCCGGTATTGCAAGGGGCGAAGTCGGTAGTATTCGGCGCTGTGGATTACATTTCGCTTGGCCAGCAGGCCGAAGGCGAGGCGATCGACGTCATCTTCCCTGACAGCGGTACGGTGATCGCCCCGCGTCCGATGATGATTCTCGACTCCAGCGACGTGAAGGATGAAGCCGAGCAGTTTCTCGATTTCGTACTCTCCGAGCAGGGCCAGAGCCGCGTGGCCGAGCGCTACCTGATGCCGGCGCGTAGTGATGTCGACGCACTTCGTCCGACGCTGGACGAGCTTACGCTGATCGACGTGGACAGCGAGGCGATGAACGAGCAGCGCGAGGCGATCCTCGAGCGCTTCCGTGAGATCACCCAGCGGTGATGAACCCATTTCCCAACCTGCGCCTTCCCCGCTTCGACGGGGCAGGCGTCGTCTTGTGGGTCGCCGTGGTGGCACTTTTACTGCTGGTGGGCCTGCCGCTTGCCTATATCGTGCTGCAGGCGGTGTTTCCGAATCTTTCCCGCGGGGAGTTTTCCGAGGCGTTCTCGCTGTTCGTGCCCACGCTTTCGGACCCGGCGCTGCTCACACTTTTATGGAACACGCTGCGCCTGGGCGTGATGGTGGTCATGGCCTGTGCGGTGCTGGCGGTACCGCTGGGCGCACTTCGTGCGCTGACCCGGGTGCCGGGCGGGGCGGCCTGGGATCTGATCTTTCTGATTCCGTTCATGATTCCGCCCTACATCGCCGCGCTCTCCTGGATGCTGAGCCTGCAGCCGCGGGGCTACGTCGAACAGCTGGTGGGGCTGGAGGCGAGTAGTTTCCTGTTCTCGTTTTCCGGCATCGTGTTCGTGATGACGCTCAACGTCTTTCCCGTGGTCTACTTTGCGGTTTCGCGCACCATGATGAGCGTGGGCGGGCGCTACGCCTCGGCGGCCCGGGTGTGTGGAGCGTCTCGATTTCAGGCACTTTGGCGGGTGACGTTGCCGCTCTCCACGCCGGGGATCGCGGCGAGTCTGCTTCTGGTGTTCGCGCTGACCATCGAGGAGTTCGGCACCCCGGCGACCCTGGGGGCGCAGTCCGGCTACTACGTGCTGGTCACCGGCATTCACCAGCGCTTCTCCGACTGGCCGATCGACATCCCCGGGGCGGCGGTGCTTTCGCTTTTGCTGGTGATGCTCGCCATGGCGGCCTTTTATCTTCAGCACTACCTGGTGACCCGGCGCTCGTTCGTCAGCCAAACCGGTAAGCCCGTCACGCTCGAGCGCGCCGAGCTGGGCCCGTGGAAATGGCCGGTAGTGGTGTTTTTCTCGCTGGTGGCGTTCGTCTCCGTGTGCGTGCCCATACTGGCGGTGCTGGCCACCGCACTCACCGGCACGCTCTCCGGTGGCCTAACGCTTGATAATCTCTCGCTTCGCCATTTCGAGGCGCTTTTCGCCAACCGCAGCGGGGCGCTGCAGGCGCTAAGCACCAGTTTGAGCCTGGCCATCGGGGCGGCGCTTTTGACCGGGGTGCTGGGCGCTTTGGTGGGGTATCTGGTGGTGCGGGCGCAGGTGCGCGGCAAGGGCGTGCTGGATCTTCTATCGCTTTTGCCCAATACGCTGCCGGGCATTGTAGTGGCGGTGGGGCTGATTCTCGCCTGGAATCAGAGCTACTGGCCCATTCAGGTGTACAACACCTCCGCCATGCTCCTGCTCGCCTACGCCTGCCTGCTGCTGCCTTACCCGGTGCGTTACGCAAGTGCGGCGTTTCGGCAAATGGGCGAGAGCCTGGAGGCGGCGGCGCGGGTCTGCGGGGCGGGCTTCGTGACGACATTTCGGCGCATCCTGCTGCCGGCGCTGGCGCCGAGCCTGCTGGTGTCGATGCTTTTGGTGTTTGCCATCGCCTCCCGAGAATTGGTGGCCTCGATCATGGTGGCCCCGGCCGGGGTGAGTACCGTCTCGACCTTCGTGTTCGGCCAGTTCGAGCAGGGTTCGCCCGGAGTAGGCATGGCGATGAGTGCCGTGGCGATCTTCACCACCACGGCGCTGTTGGTAGCGCTTACGGTATTCAGCCGCAAGCGCCTGCCGATTGCCGGTTAAGGCGTTGGTTACGCTAGAAAATAGCCCGCACGCAGAAGTACAAAAGCGACGGCGCCAGCAGTGCGCCCAGGCCGGTGTAGAAGGTAGCCGTCATGGCGCCATAAGGCACCAGCTTCGGGTCGGTGGCGGCGAGCCCGGCGGCCACGCCGCTGGTGGTGCCCATCAGCCCGCCGAAGATCATTGCCGAGCGTGGGTTGTCCAGGCCGATACGGCGCGCGGCGATCGGCGTGAGCACCATCACCAGAATCGACTTGAACAGGCCCGCGGCGATGGAGAGCGCAATCACTTCCGACGAGGCGCCGATGGAGGCGCCGGCGATCGGCCCGACGATATAGGTCACCGTGCCCGCGCCGATGGTGGTGAGGTTGGCCGGGTCGCGGTAGCCAAAGGCGTAGGCCACGGCCACACCGGCAATGAAGGAGACGATCACGCCCAAAAACAGCGCCAGAATCCCGCTCAGCCCGGCCTGGCGAATCTCCTGAAAACGCACCCCGTAGGCGGTGGCGATGATCGCTAGATCGCGCAGCATGCCGCCGCCCATCAGGCCAAGCCCGGCGAACAGGCTGATATCCGCTAGCCCCTTGGTGCCGCCGGTATAAATACCGCCAAAGTAGGCCAGCGCCAGGCCCACCATGATGGCGATGGCGGAGCCGTGGACGCGCCCGTTGGTGAGCTTGGCGCTCACCAAGTAGGACACGTACATGGCCGCGCCCACCAGGGCGAAGGCGGCGATCAGGTGCTGGGTTTCGAGCTGCGTCAATAGTGAGTCAAGCATGGTGGCAGCTCCTTAGCGGGCGTGGTGAGGGCGCGTGGGACGCGCGGATTTGGCAGGGCGGGCGGTTTTCTTCGAACGCGACGCCGGGGCGCGCGAGGCGACCTTGTCGACCGGCGTTGCATCCGGTGCGGGGGGCGGTGTTTCGGCCTCTTTGGGGCGGCCCAGCTTGGTCAGCGCGGGGACCAGCGCGAAGCTTGCCGCCACCGCCAGAAGGCTTGCCAACAGCGCAATCATCCCGCCATCGATGGCCGCGGCCACGTTTTGGCTGGCCGCCATGGCGACCACGATGGGGATATACATGCCGTTCCAGAACGTAATACCGCTTTCGGTGCTGGCGGGCATCTTGTTCTTGTCGATGAGATAGCCGCCGAGAAAGATCAGCAGCAGCATGGCGATGCCGACACCGCCTACGTTGGACTCCACGCCGAGCAGCATGCCCAGCACATCACCTACCCATAGGCCGACCAGCATGCAGCCGGCCAGCAAAGCGACTCCGTAAATTACCATGGCGTTTTCCTAGCGTTGTCTTTGTTTTTAGGGGATACCGGCGCCGTGTCGTCAGGGGGTTACATCGACGCCTTGAGTGGGTGGGTTAGGCGTTGGCGGCCGCCGGCTTCTCGCTGAACGTATCGGCGTAGGTATCGCGCAGCTGGTTTTTTTGTACCTTGCCCATCACGTTACGCGGCAGCGCCTCGGTAAAGAAGACGCGCTTGGGCTGCTTGTAGCGCGCCAGGTCGTCCTTGATCGCCTCGAGAATCTGCGCTTCGTCTACGCGTGCCGACGCCTTGGGGACCACGACGGCGACCACGCCCTCGCCCAGGTCGGCGTGGTGTACGCCAATGACCGCGGACTCCTCGACATCGTCCAGGTCGTCGATGAATTGCTCGATCTCCTTCGGGTAGACGTTGTAGCCGCCGGAAATCACCAGATCCTTGTCGCGGCCGACGATGTTCAGGTAGCCCTTGTCGTCGATCAGGCCCAAATCGCCGGTGATGAAGTAGCCGTCATCGCGAAACTCGGCCTCGGTTTTTTCCGGCATGCGCCAGTAGCCCTTGAACACGTTGGGCCCGGTCAGCTCGACCATGCCGGTTTCGCCCTGGGCGAGCTCGGCGCCGGTTTCCCGGTCGGTGATGCGCACCGTCACCCCTGGAAGCGGCGTGCCCACGGTGCCCGGGCGGCGCTCGCCCTCATACGGGTTGGACGTGTTCATGTTGGTCTCGGTCATGCCGTAGCGTTCCAGAATGGCGTGACCGGTGCGTTCGCTGAACTCTTCGTGGGTTTCCGCCAACAGCGGCGCCGAGCCCGAGATGAACAGGCGCATGTTGGCGACGACCTCGCGGTTCAGGCGCGGGCTTGCCAGCAGGCGGGTGTAGAACGTCGGTACGCCCATCAGCACCGTGGAATCCGGCATCAGGTCGAGCAGTTCTTCGACGTCGAGTTTGGGCAAGAAGGTCATCGACGCGCCGTTGATCAGCGTGACGTTGCACGCCACGAACAGCCCATGGGTGTGGAAAATGGGCAGTGCGTGGATCAAATGGTCGTTCTCACTGTACTGCCACGCCTCGGTTAGCGCCCGGCTGTTGGAAGCGAGATTCTGGTGGGTCAGCATCGCGCCCTTGGAGCGCCCGGTGGTGCCCGAGGTGTACAAAATGGCGGCCAGGTTATCGGCGGCTACTTCGCATACGGCGTCGGTCTCTTCAGCACTGGCGGCTTTTTCCATCAGGCTGCCGTTGGCGCGGGTGCCAAGGGTCTCGACCTGGGCACCGCCGCTTTTCTCGGCGATGGCGCGGGCTTCGCGATGGACTTCCGGCCGGCAGACGAACAGGCGCGGCTCGGCGTCTTCCAGAAAGTAGGCGATTTCGCTATCGGTGTAGGCGGTGTTCAGCGGCAGATACACCGCGCCGACCTGCAGGCAGGCAAGATACAGCATGACGATTTCAGGGCTCTTGTCGACCTGAACAGCGACCCGGTCGCCAGGCTCCACCCCCAGCGCCAGCAGGGTCGTGGCGATCCGCCGGCTTTGGCAGAGCACATCGCTGTAGCGGTAGCGCTGGCCGTCGAGGGTGTCCATCAGCACTTTGTCCGGCGCGCGCTCGAAGTGCGGGTAAAAGTGCAGGTAGAGGTTATGGTTCATAAAAGACTCCTTGTTATTGTCGTCAAACGTATCCGGGCTTATGCCTTGGCCGGCGATTTCGCCGATGGCTTGGCTTCTAAATACTGGTTTGCTTGATTCGCCTGGCGGCGAATGTCGCTGGCGCACACCACCGTGTGATTGACGCTGTACGCTTCGTGGTTCTGCTCGATACGGTTGAGTTGATAAAGATAGTTCACCATTAGGCCGTGGGCCTGCTGCAGCCCCTTGCGAGAGGTGTCCGCTCGCCAGTTCAAGCGGTGCAGGCTCGCGCCGTTGCCCAGGTGAAAGCGCGCTACCGGGTTCAAGGGCTGGCCGCTTTTGTGTTTGACCTCTGTCAGGTAGTGGGCCGCCAAACGCATGAACTCCTTGTGCGCGGGCGAGGAGAGCTCCTTGCTTTCGTGGGACTCCAGATAGGTCGTGAGTTCCTCGGACAGCGTGGCCGTCCCGCGTATCTCCTCGAGCCAATCCGCAAAGCCGGGCACCGGCGAAAGGGTGACGAAGTTCTTGATCTGCGGAAGCTCCCGGCTGAGCTCCTGAACGACCTGTTTGATCAAAAAGTTACCGAAAGAGACACCCTTGAGCCCCTTTTGACAGTTGCTGATGCTGTAGAACACGGCGGTGTCCGCGTCGTCGAGGGGCAATTCTTCGCCGTGCTCCAGAATGTTTTGTACGTTGCCGGGAATGCCGTCGCATAGCGCGACTTCCACGAAGATCAGCGGCTCGTCCCCGGTGGCCGGGTGGAAGAACGCGTAACAGCGGCGGTCGTCCGGGTCGAGGCGACGGCGCAGGTCGTGCCAGTCGCCGATCTCATGCACCGCCTCGTAGCGGATCAGCTTTTCCAGCACCGCCGCGGGCGTGTTCCAGTCGATGCTTTCGAGTACCAGAAAGCCGCGGTTGAACCAGGAGCTGAAAAGGTGCGCAAAGTCGCTATCCAGCGCCGTGAGTTCCGGCGTTTGACGCAGGAACTTGAGCAGATCGGCGCGCATGTTCACGAGCTCATAGGTGCCGCCGGGGCACAGATTCAAACGGCGCAGCAGGTCCTGGCGGCGCGGCTCGCAGGCGTTGAACAGCCGCTCCAGGGAAGCGTTGTCCTCACGCTCGCAGTAGGCCTGGTAGGCGCTGTGAATATCGGCAGGTTCCGCGGCGTAGTCGTTGGCAAGAAGCTGAAAGAATGCCAGCTTCTCCTCCTCGGTGAGCGCCTGGTAGTGGGCCAGCGCTTGCTGGGCCAGCAGGATCTGGGAGGCCTCGCCGGTACGACCCATCAACCCCTTGCAAGCGGCGGCGAGCCCCTTGAAGTGGCTGTCGCTGTCTTTCTCGTTGCCCAGGACGCTACTTAGCTGACGCGTACGCGTACTGATATTGGTGAGCAGCCCCTGGAGAAACGTCATATTCATGTTCATGCGCATCGGCCTTGTTGTGAATCGGTGGGCGGACTGCTTGTTACGACGCCAGCGCTTTATAATTGTGAGTTAGCGTGGTAAACATTAAACAGTGCGGCATGTTGTATATAACAAATAGAGCCAAAGAATTTATGAGTCAAGGCAGGAGGGGGTAGACTTATGGCGAAGGTGTCCCAGGCGCAGCGGCTGCGCGACCTGCTGGAAGATGCGATCGTCGCCGGGCGCTTCAACCCCGGCGAGCGCCTCGACCCGGATGCACTGGCGCTGGAGTACGCCTGCTCGCGCACGCCGATTCGCGAAGCCATTCAGCAACTCGCCGTGTCGGGCATGGTGCAGGTGGTCCCCAAGCGTGGCACCTTCGTGACCCGGCTGGGCGTGTCCGAGCTGGTCGAGCGTTTTGAAGTCATGGCCGAGCTCGAAGGGCTTTGTGGGCGCCTCGCCGCCCGGCGTATTTCCGGCCAGGAGCACGTTGCGCTGACCCAGGCGCTCAAGGCGTGCCGTACCATGGCCGAGCAGGGGGATACCAACGGCTACTACTACGAAAACAGTGTATTTCACCACTGCCTCTACGCGGCCAGCCATAACCAGTTTCTTGCCCAGGAAGCGGCGCGGCTCCATGCGCTGCTACAGCCCTACCGGCGGATGCAGCTTCAGGTGCGTATGCGCGTCGAGAGCTCGCTGGCCGAGCACGAAGCCATCGTCGAAGCGATCGAAGCCGGCGACGGCAAAACGACCGAGCGCCTTCTGCGCGAGCACGTCACCGTTCAAGGCGAGCGCTTCAACGACCTGGTGGCGTCGATTCGAGAACTCGAGATGGCGTGATACACCCGCGCTTGCAACGAAAAAGGCCACCCGCATGATAGGGGTGGCCTTTTTTTAGTGCGCTTTTAGTATGATCGCTCTTTAACTGCTGACGCCTTCTTCGCGGGCGTCTTCTTCACCTTCCTCGATCAGCTCATCGGCTTCTTGTTGCTCCTGGGCCGAGGCCTCGGGCGCGGCCGGGTCTTGTTCGGCGGCCGTCAACGTTGCCGTGATGGCAAAATGATCCGACCCCGCAAGCGTTACGCGGTCCAGCGCGACGAGCTCGAAGCCGTCAGAGACGAACAGATGGTCGATCGGGTAGCGCCAAAAGGGATAATCGACGTGGTAGGTACTCAGCAAGCCTCTTCCGCGGCGCGGATCCTTGAGATCGCTCAAGCCCATAAATAGCTGGGTCGTATTGGACCAGGCCGCATCGTTGAAGTCCCCGGTCACGATCCAGCGGCTGTCCGGGTCCTGTTCGACGCGCTCGGCCACGAGCATCAGTTCCGCGTCGCGCTCCCGGCTGTCCCGGCGTTCCGCGTCGCCGCCATCGTCTGGCGTGCGCTCTTTAAGCCCTGGTGGCACCGGGTGAATGCCGACATAGCGCACCGCCCCGATGCCGGGGACGTCCAGGGTGGCAAAGACCGACGGCCGGCGCTCGGACACCAAATGGGCCACTTCTTGCGCCTGCAGAGGAACGCGGGACCAAAGCGCGATGCCTAACCCTTCCTCACGCACCTCGCCCACGTGGTACTCATAGCTTTCGTCCAGCGGCGCCAACCCCGCTTCCCACTCGCGATCGATCTCGATGATCAGCACGACGTCCGGGTCTTCGTGCTCGATCAAATCCAGCGCCTCGGCGTAGCGGTCATTGGTGTAGTCGACGTTGGCGGTCAGAATCTTGAACGTGGACTGGTTCTCCAGGGTTCGCGCATCCGCCTCTTGCACCTCCTTCGGCCAAACCGGGGTAAAGGGCAGGATATGGGACACCTGCCAGCCGCCGGTCGCCAGCAGCAGCGCAAGCAATACGCCGTGCTCCTTTTGAGCTCTTCCAAGCCAGGCATGCAAGGTCAGAAGCAGCAGCACGACGGCCAACACCACGCTCAGCTGCAGGCGCGGAAACTCCCAAAGCCGGATCGACCAATGGCCGCTGGGAATTTCGGGCAGCAGGCTGACCGCTATCAAAACAATCGTCAGAACCCGAACGATCCAGAGTAGAGTTTTTAAAAACATGAGGGTGCTCGAATGTGGCGGGACGGCATGATGAATGTCGCCCCGGGGTGAGGGCGGTCATGCACTTGGAAGTCAATCAGGTGGCAGCTTGCCAAGCGTAAAACCCGGCATGGCTCCTTAATTTCGATTCGAGACAGAATAGCGGGTTATCGTGCAAAACGACATCCTGGCTTTTCACTCACGTGGCCTGAAAAACCACCGATGCGAAAAGCCAGCCAAAATGCCAGGCACAAAAAAATGGCCACTTGCTCGAAGAGCTAAGTGGCCATTTTTCTAAAATTTGTGGTCGGAATAGCAGGATTCGAACCTACGACCTCTGCCTCCCGAAGGCAGCGCTCTACCAAGCTGAGCTATATTCCGGCGCTTAATAACGGGGATGAATCTTACTCGTGAGCGCGGGACTTTTCAAGTAGAAATTTCACCGCGCCCCATAAAAACTGCGATTCAGGACTGGCGTTCGATCGCCATGCGGGCGAGATCCGCCATGCTGTTGCGATAGGGGCTCTCGGGCAGCGTCTCGAGTTCCGCCAGGGCTTTATCGACCATTTCTACCGCGCGGCTGCGGGTGTATTCGAGCGCCCCGGTGCGGTGAACGATCGCCAGCACCTCGTCGAGCTGCTCGAGCCCGCCCTTGCGGATCGCTTGGCGGATCAGCTTGGCCTCTTCCGGGGTGCCGCGCTCCATGGCGTTGATCAAGGGTAGCGTCGGCTTGCCTTCGGCCAGGTCGTCGCCGACGTTCTTGCCCATTGCATCAGCGTCGCCCTGGTAGTCGAGCAAATCGTCGATCAACTGAAAGGCGAGCCCCAGGTAGCGCCCGTAATGTTGCAGGGCGCGTTCTTGCACCGGGGTGGCGTCGGCCAGTACCGCGCCGCTATGGGACGCCGCCTCGAACAGCATCGCGGTTTTACCCTGAATGGTCTCGAAGTAGGCGTCCTCGGTCAGGCTCGGGTTGCCGATATTGGTCAGCTGGAGCACTTCGCCCTCGGCGATGATGCAGGTCGCGCTCGAAAGAATCGCCATGATGCGCATCGAGCCGACGTTGACCATCAGCTGAAACGAGCGCGAGTAGAGAAAATCACCCACCAGCACCGACGGCGCGTTACCCCAGGCATCGTTGGCGGTTTTTTTGCCGCGGCGCAGGTGCGAATCATCGACCACGTCGTCGTGCAAAAGCGTGGAGGTGTGCATGAACTCGATCAGCGTGGCGAGCGTAATGTGCTTGTCGCCTGCGTAGCCCAGCGAGCGCGCGGCCAGCAAAACCAAAAGCGGGCGCATGCGCTTGCCACCGCTTTCGATGATGTACTGGCCGATGGTTTCCACCAGCGGGACTTTGGAGTTGAGCTGCTCGACAATGGTACGGTTAACGGCCTCGAAGTCGCCCGCCACCACGGCGTGAAGCGGTGAAGGCGTTGGGCTGGCAGACGTTTTAGGAGAGACGTTAGTCATGGAGTTTGTTCATCGCGGCAGGTGAAAAGCGGCAATTACCGCCCTGAGTGGGGATTATGCTATGGGGCCGCCTGTAAGGCGTCAAGGCGCGCTCTACTTCGAGCCCCGCCCCGGGGTCGATACCGGCCGGATTGACACCTCCCCAGGGGCTTGTGGTAAAGGTCGAACGGCGCTATAATCCGCGACCCACTCATCATGCTCCCTGTCAGATGGCTGCCAAAAGGGGCGCCACTCGCAGCAGGTCTTAAGAGCACGACGCGAAAGCGCGGTAGATGATGAGCGCTGGCTTAACAAGGTGCCAGCTTCAATGACGAGTCCGGAGAGCGACATGTACGCAATTATCAAAAGCGGTGGCAAGCAGTACCGCGTTCAAGAAGGTCAGACCATCAAGCTCGAGAAAATCGAAGTCGCCACCGGCGAGTCCATCGATTTCGAAGAAGTGCTGATGGTTGCAGACGGCGACGATTTCAACATTGGCGCACCGATGATCGGCGGCGCTAAAGTATCCGCTGAAATCGTGTCTCACGGCCGTGGTGATAAGATCAACATCATCAAGTTCCGTCGTCGTAAGCACAGCATGAAGCGTCAGGGCCACCGTCAGTGGTTCACTGAAGTCAAAATTACCGGAATCTCCGTTTAAAACGGTTCATTCCCCTAATTAGGAGGCTATTTCGATGGCACATAAAAAGGCAGCCGGCTCCACGCGTAACGGTCGCGATTCCGAATCCAAACGCCTTGGTGTGAAACTCTTCGGTGGCCAAGCGGCAACCGCGGGTAACATCATCGTTCGCCAGCGCGGCACGCGTTTTCACGCAGGCCAGGGCGTCGGTATCGGCCGTGACCACACGTTGTTCGCACTGAACGACGGTAAGGTCCAGTTCCAGACCAAGGGCCCGAAAAACCGTAAATTCGTGAGCATCGTTGCTGAATAAGCGCTGAGCGCTTGGACGATCGCACGAAAGAAAAGCCCCGCATTGGCGGGGCTTTTTTGTCTGTTTAACCCCTTGGTCTTTGTGAAGGCGGGGGATGCAAGGGCGGCGAAAGCGGCCGGGAGAATTCAATGCAGTTCGTCGATGAAGCCTCGGTGATTGTCGAGGCAGGCAAGGGCGGCAACGGCTGTCTGAGCTTTCGCCGCGAGAAATATGTCCCTAAAGGCGGCCCCGACGGCGGCGACGGCGGCCATGGCGGCAGCGTCTACCTGATCGGTGACGATGCGCTCAATACGCTGATCGACTTCAAGTTCCAGCGCTTCTACAAGGCCGAAAACGGCCAGGGCGGCATGGGGCGTCAGATGAGCGGCAAGGCAGGTCTTGACCTGCACGTCAAAGTGCCGGTCGGCACCACGGTGATCGACGAAGACACTTTGGAAGTGATCGCCGATGTGACCGAAATCGGCCAGGTCGTGCTGGTCGCCGAAGGCGGACGCCGGGGGCTGGGTAATATTCACTTCAAGTCCTCGACCAACCGCGCGCCCCGGCGGACCACGCCGGGCACCGAAGGCGACCGGCGCAATCTGCGTTTCGAAATGAAGGTCATGGCCGACGTGGGCCTTTTGGGCATGCCCAACGCCGGTAAATCGACGCTGATTCGCTCGGTCTCCGCCGCCAAGCCGAAGGTCGCCAACTACCCGTTCACCACCCTGGTGCCTAACCTGGGCGTGGTGAAGCTGGGCATGCACGAGCACTTCGTGATGGCGGACGTGCCCGGGCTGATCGAAGGCGCCTCGGACGGTGCGGGCCTGGGCTTGCGCTTTTTGAAGCACCTGACCCGTACGCGGCTTTTGTTCCACGTGGTGGATATCGCGCCGTTCGATGAGTCCGACCCGGTGCAGGCCGCCCAGGCGATCGTCCACGAGCTCGGTGAGTTCTCGCCGGCGCTCTCGGAGCGCCCGCGCTGGCTGGTGCTCAACAAGTTCGATTTGGTGCCGGAAGAGGAGCGCGAAGCCCGCGCCCAGGCGGTCATCGATGCGCTTGACTGGGAGGGCCCGGTGTTTCGCATCTCGGCGATCGGCAGCGAAGGCACCGATAAGCTGGTCCAGGCCGCGCACCGCTGGCTGACCGAGCAGCAGCGCCTGGAAAACGAAGACGAAGAGGCCTTCGAGCGCGAGCGCGAGATGCGCCAACGCATGGAAGAAGAGTCCGTCGCCCGCACCGAGGCGCGTCTGGGCTACAACCGCAAGCGGCGCGACCAGGACGATGACGACGACTTCGACGACGATGATTTCGATGTCGAGGTCGAGTACGCGCCCTGAGCCAGCAGCCGGTAAATCACGACGAACGTTTAGGTGTGGGCAAAAGAGAGGCGGCATGGAACAGCGTGAACAGTTGCCGGGTCGGGAGGCGCTAAGGGGCGCGCGCCGCGTGGTGGTGAAGATCGGCAGCGCCCTGATTACCGACGATGGGCGCGGGCTCGATGACGCCGCCATCGGCGCCTGGGTCGACCAGATCGCCGAGCTGCAAAGCCGCGGTGTCGAGGTCGTGCTGGTCTCCTCCGGGGCGGTGGCCGCGGGCATGGTGCGTCTTGGCTGGCAGGCCCGGCCCACCGCGGTCCATGAGCTACAGGCCGCCGCCGCCGTCGGCCAGAACGGCCTGACCCAGTGCTACGAGCAGCACTTCGCCCGTCACGGCATGCTGACCGCGCAAATCCTTCTGACCCACGACGATCTTTCCAACCGCAAGCGTTACCTCAACGCGCTCTCGGCGCTGCGCACCCTGGTCGAGATGCGGGTGGTGCCGGTGGTCAACGAAAACGACACCGTGGTCACCGACGAGATCCGCTTTGGCGACAACGACACCCTGGGCGCTTTGGTCGCCAATCTGCTCGAGGCCGACGCCCTGGTGCTGTTGACCGACCAGGAAGGGCTTTTTGACGCCGACCCCCGGGAAGACCCCGGCGCCACCCTGATCGACGAAGGCCGCGCCGACGACCCAAGGCTTGCGGCGGTGGCGGGCAGCGGCGGGGCGCTTGGCCGTGGCGGTATGAGTACCAAGGTGCGCGCCGCCACGCTCGCGGCGCGCTCCGGGGCGCTCACCGTGATTGCCAGCGGCCGCCAGCCCAATGTGATCAGTCGCATCATGGGCGGCGAGGCGCTGGGCACGCTGCTGACGCCCAACCAGGCCCCCATAGCGGCGCGCAAGCGCTGGCTGGCCGGCCAGCTCCAGGTACGCGGTACGCTCACCCTGGATACCGGGGCGGTCAACGTGCTGCGCGACAAGGGCTCGAGCCTTCTGCCGGTGGGCGTACGCCAGGTGCAGGGCAGCTTCAAGCGCGGCGACATGGTGCTGTGCGTGGACGAGCAGGGTGAACGGGTCGCCAAGGGGCTGATCAACTACGGCGCCGACGACGCCCGCCTGCTGGCCGGCAAACCCAGCCATCAGATCGAGGCGATCCTCGGCTTCGTCGAGGCCCATGAGCTGATCCATCGGGATAACCTGGTGGTCGTTTAACGCCCGGGCCGGGTTTTCGATGACCCAAGCGGTAGCGGTATCTGCCGCGGCCAGTCGTTGGGCACGATGAATACCCGTTTAAGCGCCGCGCCGCCTTCGGCTTTCAGCATGACCTGCTGGGGGCCGTACTGCGCGATATGCGCCGTGAGCGCAGGCCCAAACGCTTTTGGCGAATCAAACGCCGTCTCTAGCGGCGGCGCCAGCCAGAAAGGCTTCTTCAGCCAGGCCATCTTCACCTCCCCCTCGCGCGCCAAAAGTGTCTCCCAATCTTTTAAGTAGCACCACTGCCCGCGGCGGTGATGCGCGCTTGTGCCTTCCGGTGGGGGCAGCGTTGCGTGAAACGGATAAAACAGCACCCCGGGCATGGCCAGGCGCTGGGTGAGTGCGCCGGCGCCGGGCTCGAAAGGCGCGCAGTCCCGCGGTGCCAGCCAGTGGTTTAGCGTTTTTTGGGCCAGGGGCGTGGCGGAAAGCGGCAGTTGGTGGGCGTGCAAATGGGCGCACTTGCGCCCCAGGCTGTCGAGCCCGCCCGGGCCGATCCAGCGGTTCTGGCTGGTGGCGCCGCTTGGGCCTTCGTCGAGCCCCAGGTAGAACTTGATCGCGACTTCCAAATGGATGGGCGCCGGGTCGGCGCAGGTGCGGTAGAGCATATCCAGCTCGCCCAGGGTCAGGCGTTTTTCTCTGATTTGAACGTTATGGGCCAAAAGCCGCGTGTTGGGTGCGTGGCCGAGCAGCAGATGCCAAAGGGTTTCGTGGTAGTGGCCCATGCGCGTTAGGCGTTTTTTCACCACCGCCCGGCACGCCGGTAACAGTCGCTCGAGCCAGTCGTGGGCGTCGCTTTCAAGGCCAAGCTCGGCTCGGGTGGGGCGGCCCGGGTAGCCTTTTAACGCCACCAGATCCGGCGTATCCAGAAGCCACGCCAGGTCCCGGGCGATGGGGTCTTCCAGCAAGGCGCTTGGCGTGTCGGCCGGTGGTATTGGTGGCATAGTAGTGTCCCTTGGGCGCTTGAGGGTGGGCGAGGGCGCAGTAAAACAATGAATGCTACGCTTGAGCTTACGCAAGCCCCGGCCTTTACCCAACGATGCAACGGAGTGTGTTAATGGCTAATTCGAAAACCAAAAAGCAGAAAGCCCCCGCCAGCTCATCAAACAAACGGGCAGCTAAAAAAAATGGCCCCGAACCTTCGCATGTTGAGGCCCAGGCGCTTACCCCGCAAACCGGCGCGGCGCTTTTCGAGGACGCCCACTCGCGGCTGGAGGAGGTATTCGACGCCCTGGATATCCATCCCGATGCCCGGGCGAGACTAATGCAGCCCGCGCTTTCGCTACAGGTCAGTATACCGGTACGCATGGACGATGGCCGCCTGCAGGCATTTCCGGCCTGGCGGGTCCAGTACGATATAAGCCTGGGGCCGGCCAAGGGTGGCGTGCGCTTTCACCCGCAGGTCAACCAACACGAGGTGACCACGCTCAGCTTCTGGATGGCGATCAAGTGCGCGGTCGTCGGCCTCCCCTTTGGGGGTGGCAAGGGCGGGGTCCAGGTCGATGCCAAGGCGCTTTCATCGCTGGAGCGCGAACGCCTGGCGCGGGGCTACATTCGCGCCATTGCCGACGTGATGGGCCCGGACCGTGACATTCCCGCCCCGGACGTCAACACCGACGCCGAGGTAATGGGCTGGATGATCGACGAGTACGAGAACATCGTGCGCGCCAAGGTGCCGGCGGCGATCACCGGCAAGCCTTTGCCGCTGGGTGGCTCGCCCGGGCGCGTGGCGGCCACCGGCCACGGCGCGCTCAAGGTGCTGGATTTGTGGGCCGAGCAACAAAACCGCAAGCCCGAAGACACCACCGTCGCGGTGCAGGGCTTTGGCAATGCGGCGACGTATTTCGCCCGCCAGGCAAGCGCGCGGGGCTACAAGGTCGTGGCGGTGTCGGACTCCAGCGGCGGCATTTACAAGAAGACGGGGCTGGATATCGACGCGGCCCAAAAGGCCAAGGAAAAACACGGCGCGCTCGCCAAATGCCGCCAGGGCAAGGCCATCGAGGGCGCCGAGCTCTTGGCGCTCGAAGTCGACGTGCTGGCCCTGGCCGCGCTGGAAAACCAGGTGCACGGCGACAACGTCGTCGATATCCAGGCCGGCATGATTCTGGAAATTGCCAATGGCCCGGTCACCAGCGACGCCGACCGCGAGCTCGACAATCGCGGCATCGATGTGCTGCCCGATGTGCTGGCCAATACCGGTGGGGTGATCGTGAGCTACTTCGAGTGGCTACAAAACCGCGCCGGCCAAGCCTGGAGCGAAGAGGAGGTCAACCAGCGTCTCGATGAAAAGCTGGAGCGCGAGGCGCGCCTGGTGCTCGAGCGCGCAAAAGAGGAGAAGGTGACCTATCGTCAGGCGGCCTACCGCCAGGGAATCGAGCGTATCGCCGAGGCGATCATGGCGCGGGGCAACTGTCAGGAAAGCCGATAAACACTTGCCAGGAAAGTCGATAAACACGCGCGCATCGAAAAAACGGGCCCTCGTCAGGGCCCGTTTTGCGACATGCTGCAACACCCCATGATGCAATACGCTGGGGTGCGGCCAGGCTAGTCGCGATCCATCGCGGTAATCTCGTAGGAGCCCTGGCGCACGCTCAGCTCGACCTCGCGGCCCTCGGCGTTGCGGCCTTCGATGTCGATGATACCGCTCTGGTTCATGTCGATCTCCTCGAAGGTCACCATGCCTTCCTCGGAAGCGACTTCGAATGCCTGGCGAATATCGTCTTCGCTCATGCCCCAGGCACCGCTGACCAGGCGTTCGCGCTCCTCTTGCAGGGTTTCGCCGCTGTCCAGCGAGAACTCGATATCGGCGAACCACTCGTCATCGAGCCACCCTTCGACCTCGACCCGGTCGCCGCCTTCGACGCTGATTTCCTGGTACTGGGTAAAGCCGTAGTCGGCGGTATAGCCGAGAACGTCGTCGAGGCGCTCGAGGGCCAGGCCCTCGTCGGCCTGGGCGGCGCCCGCCGCTGCGCTTAGCAGCAGGGCAGTGGCCGGCATCATCAGCACTTTTTTCGTAAGATTCATGTCAAACTCCTTCTTGAGCGATACGGGGTGAATGATCAACACGCACCGGCGCTTGCCGATGCGACGCTCCTTTTATAGCACCGCGTCTCTGTCGCTAACCTGAAGGCGCCGTTCATCCAACGTTCATATCGACTTTGGCATGCTGACACCATGAAAACGCTTTTAACGCCTCATTCATCGCGCCTTAAGCGCCGCTGGCCCCTGGCCGTGGCGCTGGTGGCGTGGCTTGGCGTCCAAAGCGTGGGGGCGGACCCGCAGTGGGAAGGGTTGCATGACCAGGTGCGCTCGGGCGAGGCGGTGAGCCTGGAGTCGCTTCTGGACTGGCTGGAAGCGCGCTACCTGGGCGAGGTCATCGAGGTCGAGATGGAGCGCGACGACGGCGACATCGAGTACGAGATCAAGATGCTCGGCCCCCAGGGGCAGGTCGTCGAGTTCGAGTTCGACGGGCGCAGCGGCAAGCTCATGAAAATCGAAGGCGTGCGTATCAACGAGATGCAGCGCGAAAGTGTCGAGGGGGGCGGGCCATGAAGTGTTTATTGGTAGAGGATGACCAGGCGCTGGCCTTTGAGCTCGGCCAGGCGCTAAAAGAGGGCGACTGGCTGGTGGAGCATGCCGCCACCGGCCAAAAAGCGGATTTTTTGGTGCGCGTCGAGGCGTATGACGCGCTGATTCTGGACGTCGGCCTGCCCGACGGCGACGGCACGCGCTGGCTAAGCGCCTGGCGCGACGACGGTATCGACCTGCCTGTGCTGATTTTGACCGCCCGCGAGCGCTGGGCGGACAAGGCCGCGGGGTTTACGGCCGGCGCCGATGACTACGTGACGAAACCCTTCGAGCCCGCCGAGGTGCTCTTTCGCCTGCGCGCAATCGTTCGCCGCACCCACGGCTACGCGCACCCGGTCATCAAGGTGGGCGAGCTCCACCTGGATACCCACACCCAGCACGTGACGCTTGCCGGACGCCCGGTCAGCCTGACCGCCCAAGAGACGCGCCTGCTGAGCTATTTGATGCACGCCGCCCCGCGGGTGGTCAGCCGGGGCGAGCTCGCCGAGCACGTCTACGACCGTGACCAGGAGCCGGACTCCAACGTGATCGACGTGCAGATCAGCCGGCTGCGCCGCAAGCTCGGGGGCTGGCGCTTTGCCACGCTTCGAGGCCAGGGCTATCGACTGCTGGCCGAGGCGCCGGATGTCGGCTAACCGCGGCCGGCTTGTCTGGAGCCAACTGCGCAAGCGCTGGTCCCACCGCTCGATCGCCACGCGGCTGCTGCTCGCCGCACTCGTCATCATTGCGCTGGCGCTGCCGCTTTCCGGGGCGTGGCTTGCGCATTATTACCGTACCGCCGCCATAACCGCCTTTGACGAGCGCCTAAAAGCGACGCTGAACGTGGTGATCGCCGGGGTGGCGTTCGACGCCGCAAGCGATACCCTGCGCTCTCCAAGCGCGCTGGGCGATCCCCGCTTCGATCAGGTGTTTTCCGGCTGGTACTGGCAAATCACCGACCAAAACACGCACCATCTCGCCTCGCGCTCGCTTTGGGATCAGCGCCTGCCGGTGACCGACAGCCGTCGGATAAGCGCGCGAAGCCTAAAAGGCCCCCGCGGCCAGCCGCTACGCGTGCTCGAGCGCGATATTTATCTGGCCCCGCTAGATACGCCGCTGCACGTCAGCGTGGCCGCGGACGAGACCGAGCTGGGCGCGAGCATTGCCCGGTTCCAGCGGCTTTTATGGCTGGGGCTTTTGACGCTCGGTGCGCTCTTGATGGGCGTGTTGGCGTTACAGGTGCGCTGGGGGCTGGCGCCGCTTCGGCGCATGAGCGCCAACCTTCGCGAAGTGGAAAAGGGCACCGCGGAGCGCATGGATACGCAACTGCCCGAGGAGCTGGCAACGCTTGCCGGGTCGATGAACGCAGTGCTCGTGCGCGATCAGCGGCTGATCGAGCGTGGCCGCCACACGGCGGGTAACCTGGCCCACGCGCTAAAAACGCCGCTGAGCGTGATGCGCCTGCAGCTAAAGCATTTGCCCGGCGAACACAGCGAGCGGCTGGATACCGAGCTTTCGCGCATCGATAGCGCCGTACGCCACCACCTGGCCCGCGCCTCGGCGGCCGGCGAGGGCCTGCACCTGGCGCCCATCGCCCTCGACGAGGCCCTTTCCGGGTTGATCGAGGGCCTCTCCCGCCTGGCTCACCGCCGCCAGGTCGCGCTCAGCGCCGATTGGCAAGCGCGCCCGAAGGTCCGTATGGACCGCCAGGATATTCAGGAAATCGCCGGTAACCTCCTGGATAACGCGCTGCGCTGGGCGCAAAGCGAGGTGACGCTTCGCGTGGACGCCCAAGACGAGACGCTGTTGATTGGCGTTAGCGACAACGGCCCCGGCATGAGCGAGGCGCAGTGTCAGGCCGCGCTTGCCCGGGGCACGCGGCTGGACGAGCAGCGCTCGAACAGCGGCCTGGGGCTCGCCATCGTCGCGGATTTGGTGGCGCTTTACCACGGCACGCTGCACCTTACGCGGGCCGAAGCCGGCGGGGTCTATGTGGCCGTCGAGCTCCCCGTGGTGGCCCCGGGCGCATGACGCCCCGCAACACCGGGCGTCATAAAAGCGTCATCAAAATATCCCAATCTTTTTGGACTGAACCTCCTCCCGTCGACTCAGGACGCGTTAGCCGGTTTTTCGGCTGACGACGTTTGCAAAGGCACCCGGCACATGACTGCTCAAGACACTCAATGGCTTAACCACATTCTTGAAAACGAGGACTTGACCATTGTGTTCCAGCCCATCGTGGATGCCAGCCAGCAGGCGATATTCGGCTACGAAGCGTTAGCGCGCGGGCCCGAAAACTCGCCGCTCTACTCGCCGCTGCGCCTTTTCGACGTGGCGATGCAGGCGGGGCATTTGGTCGAGCTGGATCTTATGTGCCGGCGCCTGGCCATTCGCCGTTTTGCCGAGCTCGGACTGCCCGGGTTCTTGTTTCTCAACGTGATGCCGCTGACCATCGTCGAGCGCGACTTCGAAGAGGGGCTGACCCTGGGCTTCGTACGCGAAAGCGGCTTGCCTGCCAAGCGGGTAGTGATCGAGCTGACCGAGCACGTGCCGATTCACGATTACGCCCTGATGCGCCAGGCGGTGGACCACTACCGGGACATGGGCTTTCAGGTCGCCCTCGATGATCTGGGCGCCGGGCACTCGAGTCTTCGCCATTGGGCGGAGCTGCGCCCGGACTTCGTCAAGCTCGACCGTCACTTCATTGCCGGGATCGACCAGCAGCCCGCCAAGCGCGAGTTTCTGCGCTCGATTCTGGACGTGGCGCGAAGCCTCGATTGCCACCTCATTGCCGAAGGCGTGGAGACCGCCGCCGAGCACCTCTGCCTTTGGGAGCTCGACCGGGGGCTTTCGCTGTTGCAGGGGTTTTACTTTGCCCGCCCCAGCATCGATCCGCCGTTTACCCTGAACATGCAACTGCCGGCGCCGGGGCCTGCCAGCGGCTCCGGGCGCACCGCCCGGACCATTTCCCGCGCCATCGAGACCGCTGCGCCGGACGATTCGGTAATCGCCCTGGCCGAGCGCTTTCGCCACCACCCGGCACTTCGCTGCGTCGCGGTGGTAAAGGACGACGCGCCGGTGGCGGTGGTGCGGCGAAGCGCATTCTTGACCCTGTTCACCAACCCCTATAGCCACGCGCTTTACGCCAAGCGCAAGGTGCTGGAAGTAGCGGATACCAAACCGCTGATCGCCGAGGCGGATACGCCACTCGAAGTGCTCAGCCAGCAGCTCACGGACAGCCGCGATATCGAACAGGAGGACTTCGTGATCGTCGATGCAGGGCGCTACCTGGGGATGGGCAGCATCGTCGATCTATTGCGCGAGATCACCGCCATCCAGGTGCGCCAGGCGCGCCACGCCAACCCACTGACTGGGCTGCCGGGCAATATTTTGATCAACGAAACCCTGGGGCACACGCTGGAGAAAGGCGAGCCCTTTGCGGCGGCCTACGTGGACCTGGACAACTTCAAGGCCTTCAACGACGCCTACGGTTACGCCCGGGGCGACCAGGTGATCATTGCGCTTTCGCGCCTTTTACAGGCCCAGGTGGACAGCGCCGGGGGCTTTATCGGCCACATCGGCGGCGACGATTTCATGATGCTGCTGCCGCTGGAGCACTGGGAGGGCGTGTGCCGCCAGATCCTCGACTCCTTCGAGGTGATGGCGCCGGGCTTTTTCGACGAGCGCGACCGCCTGCAGGGCGGGGTGCATATTGAAAACCGCCGGGGCGAAGCGGACTTCTTTTCCTTCGTCAGCGTGTCGATCGCGGTCAAGCCGATACTCGATACCACGAGCTGCCGGGCGCTGGAGATCGCCGCGCAGCTTTCGGAACTCAAACATCAGGCCAAGAAAATCGCCGGTAATAGCCTTTTCGTCGAGCGCCGCGGCGACGGGTCCGCCCCCGCTGTTTACCCCGCGGCGTCATAAAGGCGTCATGCAAGTGTCGCAGGCTTGTCACCCGGGCTTGTCAGCATAGCGCTACTTCAAACAACATTTTGGGTGATGTATGTCGACGCTCTCTCTTTCTCGTACTTTGTTAAGCGCTGCGGTAACGGGGGCCTTCGCCCTGACCGCGCTCACCGCCTCCGCCGACCTTTCATCGCGCTACACCGACAACGACGGCGACATGGTAGCCGACGTACCCGAAGACACCGCCGAGTGGGTCAACCCGGATACGCTGGTATTTGCCTACACGCCGGTAGAAGACCCGGCGGTGTACGCCGAGGTGTGGGCGGATTTCCTGGATCACCTGAGCGAGGCGACCGGTAAGAACGTGCAGTTTTTCCCGGTACAGTCCAACGCCGCCCAGCAGGAGGCGCTGCGCGCCGGACGCTTGCACGTAGCGGGCTTCAATACCGGCGGCGTGCCGGTAGCGGTCAACTGTGGCGGCTTTAGACCGTTTGCCATGATGGCGGCAGACGACGGAAGCTTTGGTTACGAGATGGAGATCATCACCTATCCGGGCAGCGGTATCGAAGCCGTCGAGGACCTGGCAGGACGCCAGATGGCGTTCACTTCGGAAACCTCCAACTCCGGCTTTCGCGCGCCCTCGGCGCTTTTGCGCTCGGAATACGGCATGGAAGCCGGCGAAGACTTCGAAACCGCGTTCTCCGGCTCCCACGACAACTCCATTCTGGGCGTGGTCAACGAAGATTACGACGCCGCCGCCATCGCCAACTCCGTCGCCACGCGGATGCTGGCCCGGGGTGTGGTCAACGAAGGCGATTACGAGGTGATTTATACCTCGGAAACCTTCCCCACCACCGGCTACGGCCTGGCCCACAACCTCGACCCGGAACTGGCCCAGCAGATTCAGGACGCGTTTTTCAGCTATGACTGGGAAGGCACAGCGCTGGAAGAAGAGTTCGCCAACTCCGGTGAAGCGCAGTTCATTCCCATCACCTATGAAGAAGATTGGTCGGTCATTCGTACCATCGCCGACGCCAACGATGTGACCTACGACTGCGACTAAGCGCTGACGCACCACGAACGCCGGCCGAAAGGGCATCCTTTCGGCCGGCTTGCTATCCAGAGGAGGTGTTTCAATGCTTACCCTAACCGGCGTTGGCAAACGCTACCCCACCGGGGATCATGCCCTGACCGATATCGGGCTTTCGCTGCCCAAAGGGCAAGTCATGGCGTTGATCGGCCCCTCCGGGGCGGGTAAAAGCACCCTGATTCGCTGTGTGAACCGCCTGGTCGAGCCGACCCAAGGCAGCATTCGGCTGGACGAACTCGAACTGACCGGGCTTTCCGGGCGTGCGCTGCGCCGGGCGCGGCGCTCCATGGGTATGATCTTTCAGGAGTACGCGCTGATCGACCGGCTCACGGTGATGGAGAACGTGCTCTCCGGGCGGCTGGGCTACGTCGGTTTTTGGCGCAGTTTTTTGCGCCGCTACCCCGAGGACGCGGTGGCTGAGGCGTTTCGCCTGCTCGAACGCGTCGGGCTTGCCCACGCCATCGACAAGCGCGCCGATGCGCTCTCCGGCGGGCAGCGCCAGCGGGTGGGTATCGCCCGGGCGCTTTTACAAAGCCCTCGGCTGTTGCTGGTCGACGAGCCTACGGCGAGCCTCGACCCGAAAACCTCGCGCCAGATCATGCGTTTGATCCGTGAGCTCTGCGCCGAGCGCGGCCTTGCCGCCATCATCAATATTCACGATGTCGCGCTGGCCCAGCAGTTCGCCGATCGCATCGTCGGGCTCAACGCGGGCCAAATCGTTTTCGACGGTGCCCCGGCCGAGCTTAGCGGCGATATCCTCACGACCATCTACGGCGAAGAGGAGTGGGATACCCGGGCCGAGGAGGCCGAAGAGCCCATCCCGGAAAACCCGCCGCCGGTTCGGCGTATCGATACAGCCGACAAGCCTCGGGTGTTGTCAGCACCGGTAAGTGGGGCCGTGCGATGAGGGGGCCAGACACCGACGCGCGCTTGGCGGCCGCACAGCTTGGCCAGTGGCGGCGGCGGCCGTTCATCGAGCGCCCTTGGCTACGCTTGGCCATCATCGTTGGCACTTGCGTTTATCTGGTGCTGGCGCTGGCCTCCGTCGAGGTCAACTGGGCCCGGGTCGCGGAAGGTGCCGGGCGGGCGGTCAATTTCCTGGCAGCGTTCACGCAGCCGGATTTCGTTAGCCGTCAAAACGATATCATCGCGGGGCTTTTGGAAAGTTTGACCATGACGCTCACCTCCACGGTGATCGGTGTACTGCTGGCGATTCCCGTGGGGCTGGGGGCAGCGCGTAACATCGCCCCGCTGCCGGTTTACGCCGTGTGCCGGGCGATCATCGCCATCTCGCGCACCTTTCAGGAGATCATCATCGCCATCTTGTTCGTGGTGATGTTCGGCTTCGGGCCGCTGGCGGGCATGATCACCCTGGCGTTTGCCACCATCGGCTTCATGGCCAAGCTTTTAGCCGAAGACATCGAGGATCTCGACGCGCGTCAGGTCGAGGCTGTGCGCGCCACCGGCGCCGGCTGGTGGCAGGTGATGAACCACGCCGTGCAGCCCCAGGTGATGCCGCGTCTGATCGGGCTCTCCATGTACCGGCTGGATATCAATTTTCGCGAGTCCGCGGTGATCGGCATCGTCGGCGCCGGGGGAATCGGGGCAACGCTTAACACTTCGCTTAGCCGCTACGAGTACAGCACTTCCGCGGCTATCTTGCTGATCATCATCGCGATCGTGCTGCTGAGCGAATACGCCTCCAGCCACGTCCGCCGCTTTACTCAATAGGAGCCCGCGATGCCCGTTTTAACCTCCGCCACCGGCGTACCGCTTTGGCAGCGGCGCACGTCTCGCGCTCAGTGGCTGCGTTTCGGCGGCTGGCTTTTCGGGGCAAGTCTCTTTTTGCTCTGCTGGAAAGTGATTTCCGACAACACCATGTGGGTGTTCGCCCTGGACGCCGGGCGCCAGGGGAGCGATCTGATCAGCCGGATGCTGCCGCCCAAGTGGGAATACGCCGCCAGGCTCTGGCAGCCCATGTGGGACACTATCAACATCGCGACCCTGGGCACGGCGCTGGGTATTTTAATGGCTTTTCCCGTGGCGTTTCTGGCCGCGCGGAATACCACGCCGCACCCGCTGGTGCGCAGTGCGGCGCTGACCGTGATCGTCTCGTCGCGCTCGATCAACTCGTTGATCTGGGCGATGTTGTTGGTCACCATCGTCGGCCCCGGCGTGCTGGCGGGCATCATCGCCATTGCCCTGCGCTCGATTGGTTTCGTGGGTAAGCTTTTGTATGAGGCGATCGAGGAGATCCACCCGACCCCGGTGGAGGCGATCAGCGCCACCGGTGCCAGCCGCCTGCAGGTGATGAACTACGCCGTGCTGCCCCAGGTCATGCCCGCTTTCGCAGGTATCAGCGTGTATCGCTGGGATATCAATATCCGCGAATCGACGGTATTGGGGCTGGTGGGCGCTGGCGGTATCGGCCTTCAACTGAACGCCTCGATCAACAGCCTGGCCTGGAGCCAGGTCAGCGTCATCTTTGTCATGATTTTTGCCACGGTGCTGGTCTCCGAGTGGGTCTCGGCGCGGGTGCGCCACGCCATGCTTTGAGGCGCCAGGTGTAGGATCGAGTGGCGGGGGGCCGCGGCTTGGGCCATGATGAAGGCATCCCACTTCAATTGGCTGAGTGCTCCATGTCGACCACTTTGTTTTCGTTTGCCTCGTTCTACGCCGTTGGTCTTCGCCGTCTTGGGCCGCTTTTGGCCCTTTTTCTATTGGCCGGGTGCGCCAGTAAAGAGATCGCCACCGCGCCGGGGCCCGGCCCCGGCACCATGGCGGGTATCTCGATGGAGCGCGCGCTGATCCTCTCCCACGCCCAGCAGGCGATCGGCACTCCCTACCGCTTTGGCGGCAATTCCCCCAAGGGGCTCGACTGCTCGGGGCTGGTCGAAATGACCTATCGCGCCGCCGGTTTGCGCGTGCCCCGCACCGCCGACGCGCAGTACCGCGCGCTCCCCAACACGGCAACACCGCGGCCAGGGGACCTGCTGTTTTTTGGCAGCGGCTCCAAGGCGACCCACGTCGGCATTTACCGGGGTAACCGTCAGATGATTCATGCCCCGGGTTCCGGTCGTCACGTGGTGAGCGTGCCGCTGGATATCGACTACTGGGAACAGCGCTATTTGGGCGCCGCCGCCCTGGCGCCTTGATCGGGTCAGTAAACCTCGTACGTTTAATGCAAGCACGTCGGGAAAGTGTTAATAGTGTTATCCTGGATAAAATGAGAATTACCCTGACGCGGGTATGAGGGTTTTAATACCGTAACGCCGGGCGCGACCAGGTTTAGACGTTCAAAAAGCCGTGGCCCGGCCGCTCGAGGGTTCGTTCGAGTGACGAGCAGCATGAGCTACGCGTGTCAGTCACGCGTGTGAGCAAAAGGTGGTCAAGCAAGCGGTATCAGTGACCGGTGTGTCGATTGCATAAGAGAGTAAGACGGGCGCGATAAAGCCCGCTGCTCGATCTGCTTAAGGAGCAGTTCATTGACCCCACAAAAAACCGATATTGCGCCGTCTCTAGGCCCCGGTGCACCGCTGTCGGTCGTTGACGTCGGCGGCTCTTTCTCGCCCAGCGAGGCCGCGTTCGGCTACGCCAACGAAGCCATTATCATTACCGATGCCGACAACCTGGTGCTCGACGTCAACCCGGCGTTTTGCGAGCTGACCGGGCTTACACGCGAACAGGCGATGGGCAAGTCGCCCCAGGCGTTCAGTATTCTGGCGCTTGAGGATAACCACGAATCGCGCCTGGTCCGCGAGGAAGCCCTGTTTCGTGATCGCGGCAAAAGCCAGGTCAGCTACAAAAGCCACGATGGCAAATTCTACCCGGCGATGATGTCGACCAACCGGGTACGCGACACGCAGGGCGCGGTGGCCTACCACGTCATCGTGCTCGCGGACCTTTCGGCCATTCCTGCCCATGCGCGGCATTTAAACCGCGAGGTCTATTTCGATTCGCTGACCGGCCTGCCCAACCTGCAGCTTTTGACCCAGCTGATCCAGGAATCCATTGCCCACGCCGACGCCAGAGGGCTTCCGCTGGCGGTGTGTTCGCTGGACATCGACTACTTCCAAACGATCAACGAGCGTTTGGGGCCGCAGTGCGGCGACACGATTCTCGCCACGTTCTCCCAGCGCGTCAGTCACCTGCTGTTTGGCGATGACGTGCTGGCCCGCGTAGGCGGCGACGAGTTCGTGCTGCTGTTGCACCACGGCGTGGACCAGGCATATTTCGAGGCGCTGCTGGACTCCATTCGTCAGCCGCTGTTGATCGATGGGCAAAGCATTTACCTGACGGTAAGTCTGGGCGTCACGCTTTACCCGGAAGATGACACCCAGGGCGATGTACTGCTGCGCCATGCCAATCAGGCGATGTACCGCGCCAAGCAGCGCGGGCGCAATATCTACCACTTTTTCGACCCTCTCCAGGACCGGCTGCTGCGCGCGCGTCACGAACAGCGCAAGCGCTTCGTCGACGCGCTCAGCCATCAGGAGCTACGCCTTCACTATCAGCCGCAAATCGATATGCGAAGCGGCGAAGTCATTGGCCTGGAGGCGCTGATCCGTTGGCAGCACCCGGAAGATGGCCTGCTGGCGCCGGCGGCCTTTTTACCGGCCATCGAAACCACCACCCTCGAGGTAGAGCTTGGCGAATGGGTGATCAACGAAGCGCTGCGCCAGCTCTCGGTGTGGCAACATCAGGGGCTGGCGCTGACGGTCAGCGTCAATATCAGCCCGGCTCATCTTCTGGTGAAGGACTTCAGCCAGCGTTTGTCGGCGTGTTTGGCGGCGTATCCCAACGTTTGCCCCCGCTATTTGAAGCTGGAGGTACTCGAAAGCGCTGCCATTCACGATATTCAGTCAGCCCTGGTCAACATGACCTGCTGCCAGGCACTGGGGGTCGGGTTTGCGATCGACGACTTCGGCACCGGCTTCTCTTCGCTGACCCACCTTCGCCAGCTGCCGGTGAACCTGATTAAAATCGATCAAAGCTTCGTGCGGGATATGCTCATCGACAACGACGACATGGCGATCGTCGAGAGCGTGATCTATATGGCCAACCGGTTCAAAAAGCCGATGCTGGCCGAAGGCGTGGAAACGCTGGCCCACGCCAGCGCGTTGATGGCACTTGGCTGTCACCTGGCCCAGGGCTACGGTATCGCTAAACCCATGGCCGCCGGCCAGGTGCCTGGCTGGATCGAGCAGTGGCCCGAGCGTCTCGATTGGCAAACCCTCAAGCCGTTATCGAAAGGCCTGCGATAAATGTCGAACGATGTTAGTTTGAGTGATTTTTGAAGCCCCGACCATGCCCTCTATCGATGTTATCCTTAACCTGACCCAGCGTGAGTGCCTGGCGCACTACGAAGGGCGCTATAACAATGTACGGGCTCGCAGTATCGACGGCCGCTGGGTCGTGTTTCCCGCTGAAGCGCTTCGCCGCGTAGTGGACCAGGACGGTGTCCACGGCGTGTTTAGGTTGATCTTTACCGATGAAGGTCGTTTTAGTCGTATCGTTTTTGTTCGAAGGTGATTTAAATGCACTCCCAAAAGGCAGTGACGACAACCCTCCGGGAGTTGGTGCTTAGCGTTATTCCCAACCTGAACCTGGCGGAAAAGCTGGTGTTCAATACGCTCGAAAGTTTGATCGAAAGCGCCAGTGACCCGTTCGAGGTGATAAGGCGTAAAGAGCAAAAAGAGCACTTTACACTGGAGGTGTATCGCTTGCGCCTGGCGCTGGAGGTGCTGCTGGAGCGCCACCGGCGCGATGTGAACGCGCTGCTTGCCGATGAACACCACCCCACCGAGGCGCTTTGGCTTTCCGAGGACGAAGAGCTGGCCGTTGCCGAGGCCATTGCCATCTACCAGCGCGTACGCGCTTTTCAGCGCGGCGAGCGCTCGACGCCCGTCCATCATTAATTCCCAGGTTTAGACTCCACTGGCACGCATATTGCCTCTATAATGAGACGCTCGCCCAGGGCTTACCCGCCCCGGCGGCTGGCAGCGGCCTACCCGGCAAGCTGCTTCATTGATCAGGAGATAACCCATGTCTGCCTCACCCGTTACCTTGATGGTGGCCCGTCGCGTGGCCGACGGCCGCTATCAGGACTTTAACCGCTGGTTGAACGAAGGCCGTGACCTGGCGGCGGATTTCCCCGGCTACCTGGGCTCCGGCGTATTGGCGCCGCCCAAGGGCGACGACGAGTATCAAATCGTTTTTCGCTTTAGTAGCCACCAAACGCTCAACGCCTGGCAGCATTCGGCCTCTCGGGGCGGCTGGCTCAAGCGGGGCAAGGGCCTTTACGATGCTCCGATCGAACAGCGCGCCACGGGGCTTGGCGCCTGGTTTCAAATGGATGGGGGCGAGCCGCCGCCGCGCTGGAAGCAAGCGGTAGCCGTGTGGCTGGCGTTCTTTCCCATTTCGCTGATGTTTCAGGCGCTGTTTGGTGCTTTTTTGGCGGATTGGGCGCTGGTGCCCCGTGTACTGGTGAGTACGCTAGCGCTCACTCCGGTCATGGTGTTTATCTTCATTCCGCTCTCGACCCGACTGCTCCGGCCCTGGCTTCAGGGCAAGTGGCCGCCGCGGGAGATGCTTTCGCGCTGGTGGCAAAGCTACCGCTCCCAGGCCAAGCTGTAACGGATGACGTCTGGTCGGCAAGCCCGGCCAGACGATAGGCACCAGGCAATACCGCCATCGACGACAGGGAAGGGCCATGATCCACGTACACCATCTCGAGAAATCGCGCTCCCACCGGGTTATCTGGCTTTTAGAGCTTTTGGAACTCGAGTACGAGATCCGCGTTTATAAGCGCAACCCCAAAACCCAGCAGGCGCCCAAAGAGCTCAAGGACGTACATCCGCTGGGCAAATCGCCGGTGATTACCGACGGCGAGCTGGTCATTGCCGAGTCCGGCGCGATCATCGACTACCTGATCGAGCGCTACGGCAACGGGCGTTTCAAACCGGATGCCGACGCGCTCAATGACTGGGTCGATTATCGTTACTGGCTGCACTACGCCGAAGGCTCCTTGATGCCGCTTTTGCTGATGAGCCTGATCTTTAGCATGATTCCCAAACAGTCGCCGGCCTTGGTGCGGCCCGTGGCCAAGGGCATAAGCTCGACGGTGCGCGAGCGCTTTATCGACCCGCAGCTCGACCAGCACGTGGCGTTCATGGAAGCGCACCTGGCAAAGCACGGCAACTTCGGCGGCCAGTGGCCAAGCGGCGCGGATGTGCAGATGAGCTTTCCCATTCTGGCGCTGAAGGGCACACGCTCGCTGGAGGCGTATCCAAGCATCGACGCCTACGCCCAACGCATCGAAAGCGACCCGACCTGGCAGCGCGTGATCGAACGCGCCGGGCCTTTGAATATACTCGAGCGTTAAACGATGACCCCGGCGCCAGGCGAGCGGCGCCGGGGGTAGGGCTAACTCAGCGGCCCAAAGCTACCCGCGTTGAGCCAAAGGTGGACCAGAATACTCGCCACGTAGCCAAGCAGGATTACCGGCGTCCAGCGAAGGTGGCCCATGAAGGTATACGACCCGCGGGCCTGGCCCATCACCGCGACCCCCGCCGCCGAGCCAATCGAAAGCAGGCTGCCCCCGACCCCGGCGGTCAGCGTAATCAATAGCCACTGGCCGTGCGCCATCTCCGGCTGCATGGTCAGCACGGCGAACATCACCGGAATGTTGTCCACCACCGCCGAGACCACGCCGAGCACCACGTTGGCCCAGGTCGGGTTCCAGCCGGTATAGAGCGCCTCGGACAAAAGCCCCAGGTAGCCCATAAAGCCAAGGCCCCCTACGCACATCACCACCCCGTAGAAGAACAGCAGCGTGTCCCACTCGGCCCGTGCCACCCGGTTGAAAACATCGAAAGGCACCACGCTACCCAACTGCTCGAGCTTTTTATTGTCGCCCCGGCGGCTGTAACGTTCGCGCTTGCGCGCAAGCGACTTGGGTAAGCTCTTGCGCAGGTAAAAGCCGAAAAACTGCAGGTAGCCAAGTCCGGTCATCATGCCCAGCACCGGGGGCAGGTGTAAAAGCGTATGACACAGCACGGCGGTGGTAATGGTGAGCAAAAACAGCGCAACGATACGCCGCGCGCCGCGCTTCAAGGCGACCTCCTCGTAAACGCTGCCCGGCTTTTGGTTCTTGATGAAGGCGCTCATGATCAGCGCAGGGACCAGGAAGTTGACCAGCGCCGGCACGAAGAGAATGAAGAAGTCCTGGAACTCGATGAGCCCGGCCTGCCACACCATGAGCGTGGTGATATCGCCAAAGGGACTGAACGCGCCGCCGGCGTTGGCAGCCACCACGATATTGATACACGCCAGGTTGATGAAACGCCGGTCACCTTCGGCGACCTTGGTAATGACTGCGCACATCAAAAGTGCGGTGGTCAGGTTGTCGGCAATGGGCGAGAGCACGAAGGCAAGCCCCCCGGTCAACCAAAACAGCGTGCGGTAATTGAAGCCTTTACGCAGCATCCAGCAGCGCAGGGCATCGAATATCCGGCGCTCTTCCATGGCGTTGATGTAGGTCATGGCCACCAGCAAAAACAGCATTAGCTCGATAAACTCCAAAAGGGTCATCCGAAACGCGTACTCCGACGCCTCTGATAGCCCGTTTTGAACGTATACCCAGCCAATGAGTCCCCAGATGATGCCCGCGGCGACCAGCACCGGCTTGGATTTGCGCATGTGGATCTTTTCTTCGGCCATGACCAGCGCATAGGCCAGTACGAACACGCCCAGCGCAAAAAATCCCACTGTTGATGTGGTCAAATCGAGATCGCCGGTCACCGCAAACGCGGAAGGAGCCAAACAAAAAAGCACTAGTGACAACCAAAAAAGCCAGCGGCGAGAGGGTCGCGGCTGGCGTGGGGCTTGATGCAGCGTTAGCATGAGAGCAAGTTCCTGTGAGTTTAAAGAGGGCGAAAAAGTCCTGCCAAGTTTAACAATTCAGCTTTTATCGCAATACGGAATTAAAACGAACGAAGTTTGTATTAAGTTGGTTTAATGCATCTTTTTTTAGCAAATTAACCGTTTCGCTAATAGCCAATATCGCCCATAAGTGGCATATCTCTTAATGCTCTTATTCGTTAGTCGCAAAAGCACGGTAAACGGGTTTCGATAAGCCGCCAGTCGACAACACCGCCTGACACTATGGGCTTGGCACTATGGATCAGCCCAGGCGCTGGGGCGGGGCTCGGCATGTAGCTGTCTCGAGCGTCAAGTCATGGTATGTTAGCCGCGCCGGCCTCGCGGGCTGGCCATCAAGAGATCTCTATCGAGAGCTGCCCCCAACGAGGACGCCCCATGCGCCATTTTACTTGCTCACTTCGCCGCGCACTGAGTGTATCGGCCACGTTGCTCGCCTTGAGTGCTTTATCCTTCGCCGCCCAGGCGGAAACCCGGATCACCTATAAATCCTCTTCGGCGGGAACCGCTTATTATCAAATGGGCGTCGAGCTTTCCGAAGCGATCCGCGAAGGTACCCAGGATGACATCATCCTGACGCTCGAGGAGAGCCAGGGCTCGGTACAAAACGTCATGGAAGTGATGGCGCGCCAGGGCAATTATGTGTTCACTACGCCGCCGGCGCTCGTCGAGCAGGCCATGGCGGGCGAGGGGCCTTTTGCTCAGCGCCAGGGCCCGCGCCTACAGGAAATTCGCGGCCTTTTTCCGATCCCTTCCATTACCATGCACTTCGTGCTGGCCGACGACCAAGGGACGGCGTCGTTCGACGAGCTGGCGGGTAAGCACGTGTTGATCGGCCGCGGCACCTTTGGCGCCCGGGAAGCGCAGCGCTATTTCGAGCTGTTCGGCCTTGAAAACGACATTCGCGTGGCGGATGCGGCGCTGGGCAGCGGCCCGGATGCGCTCAAAAACGGCCAGATCGATGCCTTCGTGACCGCAAGCTCCTTCCCGACGCCCAACGTGATCGAAATCGCCGCCAGTATGCCGATCACGCTGGTATCGCTTACCGACGAGCAGATCGAGCAAACCGGCGCGACGGCGCAATTGATTCCCGGCGGTACCTATCCCGGCGTGGATGAAGACGTCAACACCACGTCGCTGCCGGTCATGGCCTTTACCACCGCGCAAATGGACGACGACACCGCCTACACGCTGACCAAAACCTTCTGGGAGCGCCGCGACGCCATGGCCGAAGAAGCCGCCTGGTGGGGCAGCATCACCCCGGCGCTTTTGGACAACCTGGCAACGCCGCTGCACCCCGGGGCGCTGCGCTATTACGATGAAGCCGGTATCGACGTGCCCGACGCGCTGCGCTAACCCCCTTTATTTTCCTGATACGCACTACAGCGGCCAGGCCGCTGTAGTGCGTTTGTGTTGATAGGCATATCCGATGCAGGCTCTTTCAGAAATACCCGCGCCCAAGGCAAGCCCTTGGGCGAAGGGGTGGGTGGCCCTGGGCGCGGCAAGCGTCCTTTTTCACCTTGGACTCATTTTTTACGGCCTGGCCCCGGCGCTGGTCAGCCGGCCGCTGCACATGGCGCTGCTGCTGCCCTGGGTGCTGGTGTATATGGCGCGTACCCGCTTTCAACGGCTAAGCGGTGGGTTGCTGACGCTACTGGGCGTGGCGGCGTGTGGCTATATCGCGCTCAACGAGCAGGCGTTGGCTTACCAGTACGGCTTTATCGATACGCCGCTTCAGATGGCCATCGGCGTGTTTTTGATCTTTCTCGCCCTGGAGGCCGCCCGCCGGGCGATTGGCTGGCCGCTGCCGCTGGTGGCGTTGCTGGCGCTGATGTACGGCGTCTTCGGTGAGTATATTCCCGGCACGTTCGGCCACGCGGGCATTCCCTTACCCAGCATGGTGGGCACGCTCACCATCGCCGAAGGCGGGCTTTGGGGGTCGCTCACCGGGGTTAGCGTTGGCGTGGTCGCGATCTTCGTCATTTTCGGCGCGGTGCTCAACGCAGGCGAGGCGGGCCGGGGCTTCATGAACCTGGCGGGTGCCCTTGCCGGGCGTCTGACCGGCGGCGGGGCGAAGGTCTCGGTGATCTCTTCGGCGTTGATGGGCTCGATTTCCGGGTCCGCCTCGGCCAACGTGGCCTCGACCGGCGCGATCACCATTCCCTCCATGGTGCGGCTGGGCTACCCGCGTTCGCTGGCCGGCGCGGTCGAAGCGGTGGCGTCTTCCGGCGGGCAGATCATGCCGCCCTTGATGGGGGCCGGCGCCTTCGTCATGGTCGAGCTGACCGGCACGCCCTATACCCTGATCATGGCGGCGGCGGCCCTGCCGGCGGTGCTCTATTTTCTGACCGTTTGGGTGGGCATCAACGCCTATGCGACCCGCTACGATCTCAAGCCCGTGGCGGCCAGCGAGCGCCCGGCGGCGAAAGAGGTGCTGATTACCTCGCTGTTTTTCGCGGTGCCCTTCGTGCTGCTGTTGGAGCGTATCTTCAACGGCGGCTATACCCCGCAGTACGCGGCGAGTATTGCGATTTTCGCGGGCATGGCGCTGCTTTTGTTCAACGTTCGCTTGCGCTTCTCGCTGGCCGGGTTTGGTCAGCGTTTGAGCGAGGCGGCCCTCACCGCCGGGCGCCAGATCGCCGTGATCGGCTCGATCATCGTCTGCGCCTCGCTGGTGATTGGCGTGCTTTCGCTGACCGGGCTGGGGGTGAAGATCACCTCGGGCATTTTGTCGCTTTCCGGCGATATGCTCTGGCCCGCACTTTTGCTCACCGCTTTGGCCTGTTTGATTCTGGGTATGGAAGTGCCCACTACCGCCGCCTACGTCATTTGCGTGTCGGTGGCGGGGCCGGCGTTGACCTCACTCGGCCTTTCGCCGCTGCTGGCCCACCTGTTCGTGTTCTGGTTTGCGCTGTTGTCCACGATTACGCCGCCGGTGTGCGGTGGGGTGTTCATCGCTGCGGGCATGGTGGGGGAGAACTGGCTCAAGGTCGCCTTGAAGGCAATGGCGCTGGGTATCGGCCTCTACATCATTCCGCTGGCCATGGTGGCCAACCCCGCCATCATTGACCTTGCCGTCGACCCCGCCCAGGCGGTGCTCATGGCGTTCAAGGTGGCGGTAGGCCTGGCGCTGATCTCGTTTGGCGTGATCGCCCGGCGCGCGACCTGGTGGCGAGTGCTGCTGGTACTGTTAGGCGCCGCGGCGATCTTTCTCGTGTAGCCACAGCGGCGAATCCTTTCCAAGCGGGGTGGTTGCGTAGACCACCCAGCTATCCAGCGCTGGGCCTAGTGAGCGCGCAACGCGCAACGTCCTTGGCGCGTTAAGCGCCACCGCCTCGGCGCAAATGCCCGCCACCTCTTCGCCTTCCAGCAGCGCCTGGCCAACAGCGGCGGTGGTCGGCAATTCCCGTACCTCGGCAAAGGCGCTCAAATCGGTGTAGTAGCGAGTAGCCGCTTGAAGCGCCACCCGCGCGGGGCTTTCGACGTCGCGGCGCACCACCAACGCCAGCGGGTGGGAGCCGGCAATGAACGTGTCCACCGGAAAGGCGCGGTGCATGGTGCGGCTCACGCACTCGGCGTGGCTTGCGTGAGCGGTGCATTGCAGCAGGTGGGTAATCTCATCGTTCAAAAGCGCGGTGAAGGCGCGCTCGAAGGTGTCAAAGTAGACGCTCTGGCCCGCTGGGGCGTGGTGTGCCAGGTAGCGCTGGGCGATCAGCGCGTGGTTGCTGCTCTCTGGTCCTAATGTGCCCAAACGCACGGGCGGCTCCTTTCATCGGCAGGGGCTCATCATTATGCCAAAAGCGTAAAGCTTGCCGCTACGTAGGCCACGTAGGCTGCCAGCAGCAGTGCCCCTTCCGTTCGGGAAAGGCGCCGCCCGGTGTAGAGAAATATCACCAGCACGACCGCCGCGCCCAGCATGACCCACTGGTCGAACGCCGCCATGCGCTCGACCAGCGTAAGCGGCTGTAAAAATGCCGATATGCCCAGAATACCCAACAGGTTGAAGATGTTACTGCCCAGAATGTTACCCACCGCTACATCGGCTTGGCGGCGAAGGGCGGCCACCAACGACACCGCAAGCTCGGGCAATGAAGTGCCCACCGCCACCACGGTCAGCCCGATGACCGCCTCGGAGAGCCCCGCCGCCTGGGCGATGCCCACGGCGCCGTAAAGCAGCAGCTGAGAGCCGCCAATCAACAGCGCGAGCCCGCCGGCGAGACTGGCGAGAATCCACAGGGTCGAGGTAGGGCGCTTGGCCGGTGGCGGTGTTGGGGTCTTGGCGAGCTCGGCCTCACCGCCCGCTTGACGCTCGCCCAGGTACGCCCAAACGAGGTAGGCGGCAAGCCCGGCCAGCAGCAGTATGGCATCCAACCGGCCAAGCTCGCCGCTCAAGCCCAGCGCGATGAATAAAAACGTGGCGAGCAGCATGACCAGGCCATCGCGTTTGAGCACTTCGCGCTTGGCGGTAAGCGGGAATATCAGCGCACACAGACCCAGAATCAGCAGAACGTTGCCGATATTACTGCCCACTACGTTACCAATGGCGATATCGGGCTGTTGCCCGAGCGCGGCGTTGATCGACACCATGAGCTCCGGCATGGACGTGCCAAAGCCGACGATCACCAGGCCGGTAAAAAGTGCCGAGACGCCGAGGCGCTCGGCCCCGGCGACCGCACCGCGAACGAGCCCTTCACCGCCCAGCGTTAAAAGCGCGATGCCGCCCAGCAAACTCAGTGTGTAAAGCATGTTCGATCCTTGTTATCCCCGGCCATATAGGCGCCTACCCGCTTAAATTAGCGCGATAAAACGATCACTACCAGGATTAAAAAGCGGGCTGGACTATTGGCGAATCCTGCTTTTTATTGATATGTTATATCATTGTTTTAAGGGCTGTCCATCAGGCTCAAAACAAACCCTCGGGTTACATTTGATTTAAAAACAGGAGCGTATATGTCACGTTTTTCAGGCAAGACACTAGGGGCGGTCGCCGCGGGTTCGCTGCTGCTGGTAGGTTTGCAGGGCGCGCATGCCGAGCAAGAGGACCACGCGCACTCCCACGACCATGACCATTCTCACGATCACGGCCATGACCATTCGCATTCCCACGATCACGACAGCGATATTTACGCCGGCTACTTCGATGATGAACAGGTGGAAGATCGCCCGCTGACCGACTGGGAAGGCGATTGGCAGTCCGTTTATCCCTACCTACAGGAGGGCACGCTGGCGCCGGTGTTCGAGCACAAGGCTGAAAACGGTGACAAAACCGCCGAGGAGTATGCCGATTACTACGACATCGGTTATGAAACCGAGGTCGAGCGCATCGTGATCGATGGCAACACCATCACGTTTTATGAAAACGGTGAAGAGCGCAGCGCCGAGTATCAATACGACGGCTACGAGATTCTGGAATACGAGGCGGGCAATCGCGGCGTTCGGTTTATCTTTGAAAACGAGGACACCGATAGCATGCCGCGCTATATCCAGTTCAGCGACCACGATATTTACCCGGTCCAGGCACATCACTTCCACCTCTATTGGGGCGATGACCGCGAAGCCCTGCTGGAGGAGGTGACGAACTGGCCAACCTACTACCCAAGCGGAATGGATAGCGACGAAATCGTATCGGAAATGCTCGCCCACTAACCAGGCAGCAGTGCTGACAAAATCACCCCAACGCCCCCTGGCGCTCAATCGCCTGGGGGCGTTTTTTTGGGTAGCGACCGAGGTGAAAGTGCGCCTTTTTTAGAACGTGCCGGCGTTTGCCGGTGTCATAGCCTCCAGGTGTGGCGTCAGGAGGCGATGGATTCGGCTTCCCCGCCACCCCCTGAAAAAGTGAGAGAACTGTTTTTGTTATGTAATTTATTTGTTTAATAGTGTGGGATATCAGCGATATCGGTTAAAAAGTGTATCATAGTGTAATTGAAAAGAGCCGTCCTGGCGGCCTATAGCGGCTACCAGTATTTTCACGGCTTTAAAGAGTAGTGAAGGACGCTGCTCAATCATGATTCATTGGACGAAAATACATGCTGGAACCTCTGGTAACGCCAACTCCTCCTGTTATGGAGCCCAATCGCCAAGCCATCGCCATTTTGGGCGGCCGGCCGGATAGCATGGGCTTGCATATTCTGGATGCCAGCGATGAGTACACGCGGTTCTGGGGCGGAGAGCGCAAGCAGTGGCTGGGCGCATCGCCTAAAATCGTGAGTCACGATATCGACAACCGAAAGCTACTGCGCAAGCTAAGTTGTGCGCTAGCCAAGGGGGACGTGGACGCTGGCTACTCGCTTAGCGGGCTCGATAAGAGCCCGCTAAGCGCGGGTAAGCCGAGCATACTGATCGAGTGGCGCGTTACGGCGATTACCATGCCCGGCTACACCGAGCGCGTACTGGTACTGGTCCAACGCGATATTTCCAAACGCGTCGAAAAAGAGGCCGAGCTCGAGCGCCTTGCCACCACCGATACGTTGACCGGGCTTTATAACCGCGCCCGCTTCGACCAGCTGCTTAAAAAAGAGATCAACCGGCTCAACCGTTACGTGCGCTCTTTCTCGCTGATCATGCTCGATATCGACTTTTTCAAGACGATCAACGACAGCCACGGCCATGACGTCGGCGACCAGGTGCTGGCAAAGCTTGGCAGGCTACTGAGAAACAACCTGCGTAAAGTGGACCACTGCGCCCGTTGGGGCGGCGAAGAGTTCATGATTTTGGCCCCGGAAACCTCCCTCGAACAGGCGGTACAGCTGGCGGAAAAGATCCGCTGCTGTATACAAAAGACGCGCTTTCCCCAGGTGGGCAGCGTGACGGTCAGCCTGGGAGTCATCGAGGCACGCCTGAACGAATCGCAAAAAAGCGTGATGAAACGCGCCGATAACGCCCTTTACCAGGCCAAGGAGCAAGGACGTAATCGGGTCCGCTACTAATCAGTCCTTGTCGCGGTCCACGGCAAACGGGGACCACGCCTGACGTACCGGCATGATCTCGAGACGGTTGATATTGATGTGCGCGGGCAGCGTGGCCAGGTAGAAAAGCTGTTCGGCGATATCCTCGGCCTGCAACGGGCTCGTGCCACGATAGAGCTTGTCCGAAGCTTCCTGATCGCCCTTGTTGCGCACCAGGGTAAACTCGGTTTCCGCCATGCCCGGTGCCAGGTCGGTGACGCGCACGCCGGTCCCCAGCAAGTCGCAGCGCAGGTTATAGCTAAACTGCTCGACGAATGCCTTCGACGCCCCATACACGTGCCCACCCGGATAAGGCCAGTGCCCGGCCACCGAACCCAGGTTCAAAATGCTCGCCCCTTCGCCGTGATCGATCAAAAGCGGAAGCGCCGCGTGGGTGACGTTGACCAACCCGGTAATATTGGTGTCGATCATCGTGTGCCAGTCTTTTAAATCGGCGTTCTGCGCCGGCCCCGGCGCTAGTGCAAGCCCCGCGTTATTGACCAGGCACGTCAGCGGTAAAAACGCCTCGTCCAGGTTGCCAAGCTCGCGGGTAACGGCGTCGCTATCGCGCACGTCCAGCGTCAGCGTGAGCACGCTGACCTGATCGCCAAGCTCGCTTTCGAGCGCTTTCAAACGCTCTTCACGGCGCCCGGTCAAAATCAAAGACCAGCCCGCCTTGGCAAAGCGGTAGGCGGCGGCCCGGCCAAAGCCCGACGTGGCGCCGGTAATCAAAACGCTAGGCATCGTAAAACCTCCTGACTGACGTGAATATTGTACTGCGCCACTCTAATGTAGCGGGTTTGGGCCGTGTTCGTGAAGGCTTAGCATAACTGGCGGCGCCAGCGGTTCTCGATCGTATCCAGTGCCGCCGAGCCGTAAGTCACCTCGGATTGCTCTTGATAGTGTCCCCATAGTTGATCGCCTCGGTCGAAATGCCACCATTCGCTCGGTAAGTTGGTGAATCCTTGTTCGGTCATGATGTGGTAAAGCAGGCGCCGATGATCTCGGGCATCGAGTGAGTGGTGCTCGAGAGAGCGCTCGAGGTAGGCAGTATGCGAGGCGGGGATCGCCTCGTCGAACAGCGTGCCCATGTCGAGCGTTACGCCGTCCGCGTCGCACAAGGTGACGTCCACCGCTCCACCGGTGAGGTGCGGGCTAGGCGCCGCGGCGTCTTGACTGGGAAGGGAGACGAACTCTCGGGTGCGCAGTAGCAGCGCCTTTTCGTCGAGGTCGGGGAAACGATCACGGATCGCCAGCTGCAGCGTTTCGAACAGATATTGCTGCACTCGCCAAGGGCGCCAGCCATCCAGCACGATCAGCCCCAGCCCGCTGGGCAGGCGCCGCGCAGCGGCCACTAGTGCTCGGTAAACTCCCTCACGCACGAAACACTCATCAAGCGCGCCAGGAATGCCCAAACGCGCGTAGGCAGGGAAGACTCGGATGGGCGCGGGCGCCAGGCTCATTGGCAGTAGCCGTTCGCCATTGTCCCGAATCGAGAGCCTGTTGACGTGCTCCCAGTCTGGCGCGGGATAGTGAGGGATAGGCGGCAATGCCCGCCACTCTTCGTTACTTAGTGGCTCTGTCTTGTTGGCCAGGGTTTTATTCAAAGGGTTCGTGTGCAACGCTTTTTCATCCAACACGGTGTTATCCAAAATAGGTGGGCAGCCAAAGCGTGAGCTGAGGGAACACGATCAATAGCAGCAGTACGGCCACGGCGGTGAGAACAAAAGGCCAGATCGTCCTGAATAGAGAGACGATTTCCAGCCGGCTCACGGCGGCGGCTACGAACACGCACGCTCCCAGTGGCGGGGTGATCAGCGCAATGGTGATGTTCAATGTGATGATCACGCCCAAGTGGATCGGGTCGATGCCCGCCATCATCGCCACCGGCGAAAAGATGGGTGTGAGCAGCATTAGTGCCGACACCTCTTCCATGAACATCCCCGTGATGAAGGTGATCGCACTAAGCAATAACAAGATGACGACCATGTTATCCACGTACGGCGAGAGAAGGTCGACGAATTGCGTCGGCACTTGCGCGTAGGAGAGCAGCCAACTGATGATGGACGATGCGGCCATGATCAAAAAGATCGCTGAAGTAAGTCGGGCGGTGTCTTTGATGGCTTGCCAGCAATGGCGCAGCCGCAGCCCACCCAATACCGCACCGCAAAGCGCAACGTAAAGAGCCGTTAGTGCCCCCGACTCGGTCGGTGTGAACACACCCAGCACGATACCTGCGACGATGATGAACGGGGCAATCAGCGCTGGCAGCGCGGCTACGAACGCCACGCTCAGCTCTTTCAAAGTGGGCAGACGGCCGTTTGTGGTCAAATCGTGGCGCCAGGCATACCAAGCGTTCATGCCCATAAAGGCCAGGCCCAGCAGTAGCCCGGGCACGACGCCGGCGAGGAACAGGTCGCCTACCGAGGTATTGGTGAGCGAGGCGTAGAGAATCATGAAAATACTAGGCGGGATGATGGGCCCGATCAGTGAACTGCCCGCGGTTAGGCCAGCGGCGAAGGCGCGGGAGTATCCCTCTTTCTCCATGGCCGGGACCAGCAGCGAACCCAGCGCGGACGTATCGGCTACTGCCGAGCCGTTCACGCCGGCGAAGAAGACGCTCGACACCACATTGACATGCCCCATGCCACCACGCAGGTGTCCAACGATCAGCCGGGCGAAGCCCATCAAGCGCTCGGTGAGACCGCTGGCGTTCATCAAATTGCCCGCCAGGATGAAAAGCGGAATCGCCATCAGCGAGAAGACATTGATGCCGCCAAAAAACTGCTGGGGCATCATCCGCAAGATCATGGCGGGATCAACGAATAGGAACCCGGTCAAAGCGGTGACTAAAAGTGCGATGAAAAGTGGCAGCCCGAGCAGCACGTGAGCGAGAAAGACACCCAGCATGGTCAGAATCATGCGTTATCCTCCACGGTTTTAAGCGGTGCGGGCCCGTAAAGAAGTACGTGCCAGGCGAGTAGTGCAAACCCGATGCCTAGAGAACATAGCGGCACTGAGCGGCTAATGCCCAAGCCGGACGTTTTGAAAAGCCCTACTGATGGGGAAAGTGCGTAACGAAAGCTTATCCAGGCTCCCCCCAGGGCGATTAACAGTGTCACTACCCATTGGTAGAGGTTGAGCCCTTTTGAAAAGGGGGCGGGTAATAGACGCTCTAGTAACGCTACCCGCATATGCCCACCTTCTGTCCATACTACTCCGGCTGCCAGCATCACGGTGGCAATGATAAGAAAACGCGAGAGCTCGTCGGTCCATATAGGTGCGCCACCTGCTATATAGCGCGCGAAGACGCCGTATAAAATAATGGCAACGTTGATCGCCAGCAAACCGCCGGCCAACGTGAGGGTAACGGGGCGGCTTATCGTAAGCAGCCGCTGGCGTAAGGTGGTTAGCATGGCATCGCTCCGGCAAGCCTTTGGAAAAGAGCCAGCGGTTGCTGGCCCCTAAAGCGGTAAAAGTTACTGGCTACTGTGCCGTGCCGCTTTCGCCTGCATCCTCGAGCGCCATGTCGATCCAGCGCTGCTCGATGCCGCGCTCTTCCAGCCACTCAAAATAAGCGGGTTGGCCGATATCACGAAACGCTTCAAGCTCTTCTTGAGATGGGCGAATTACTTCCATGCCTTGTTCTTCAAGGTAGGCGATACGTGATTCGACCTGCGCTTCATTGCTTTCACGCGCGTTCTGGTTCGCCTCGACGACCGCCTCCATGAAAGTCTCACGAAGCTCATCGTCCCAGTTATCGATCATGGCGCTGTTGCCTACCAGAAACTGATCGGAGTACTGGATATTGGCCAGTGTCAGGTAATCCTGCACTTCGTAAAGGCTACCCAGGATAATGTACATCGGCGGATTCATCTGGCCGTTGGCTACGCCGGTACGCAGTGCCAAGTAGGTTTCCGTCCAGGGTATCGGTGTGCCTGAGGCACCAAAGGACTCGTAAAGTGCTACCTGGCTTGGGTCCATGGCACGAAAACGTAGACCTTCGAAGTCGTCCGGATGACTGATGGGTCGTTCGTTATTCGTGAAGGAGAGAAAGCCGCCTTCCTCGACCACCGCGAGCATCTCTACCCCAGTGCGCTCACTGAATTCATCCTTAAAAGCTTTCCAGTAGGTGCCCTCATCAAAAAAGCGGCGAGCATCTGAAAAATCTTCGAACAAAAAGGGGATCGCGCTAACAAAAAGTTCGTCCGCTAAAGGTGAGATGCCAGCAAAAGAGGCAATGTTAAGCATGGGCGTATTCATCGTTTGTTCCATACGCTCTTCTTCGTCACCTAACATGCTGTTGGCGAAAAGACGCAGTTCTATTTCCTGATCGGTACGTTCCTCCACCAGCTCTTTCAGGTTAGTGGCGAAAACGTGCACCGCATTTTTTTCCGGGTCCGGGGCGCCGTTATAGCTCAGGTTGATGGTCGTGGCAGCAAGTGCATTACCTGCGATGGCCAATGAACCGAGCAAGCAGGCGCTGACAAGGCGGTTCGGTGTGAAACGCAGCATAAGGGATCTCCTGTCTTCAATTTATAATGATCAGATCGTTGTGAGCAGGTAATGGATTACCTATTTATTATTGATCGAACCTCAGAATGAGGTTAGGCATTGAAGTGTTGACTATGCAATGCCTGAAGCGTTGTTTTTAAGGCAACAGGCGTGGCGCGTCAGTCGAGAAAAAGCGCATGCCGAGATGAAGGTGATCGAGATAAGTTGCGGCGGCAACGGTGAGTTCATGGCCTTTGAGGCTCACGATTTGCGCGCGGGCGTCGTTCATCAAGGGGTACTGCATGGGCAGCGTAACGATCTCGCCGCGCTCGATTTCATCCACCACGGTCAGTTCGGGCATGAAAGTGACCCCAATATTCGAGCGTACGAAATTTTTGAGTACCGCCACAGAATTGGTATAGAGACGCGCCTCGAGGTGGATACGCTCTAGCTGTTCGACCATATTGACCATCTGGCGCATACCGAAAGGGTTGTCCATGAGGCCAAGCGGCCAAGGGCTGAGATCCACTAGCGTTAAGGGGCGCTCGAGTTCGCACAGCGGGTGGTTCGGCGGAACGATTAAATCCAGCGGCTGACGCGTCTCCACATGACAATAAAGCGCCGAGTCGACGGGCGGAGCGTATAAAAGCGCTAAATCTACCTCGTAATCCTTCAGAAGCGAGACGGCCTCGTTGACGCCGGCCATGCGGATATCCACGTTGATACCTTCGAACGCATTCATGAACTCGCCCAACGGCTTGGCGATAAGGTCAGCGATGAATCCTTCTCCTACTGCGATACGTACGTTGCCGTGAGAGAGCCCTTGTAGCGCGGTCAACCGAGAGAGAACCGCTTCTTCCTGAGCGCGCTGCGTATTGAAATGCTGGGCGAGCAGTTGTCCTGCTTGAGTGGCACGCATACCGCTGCCGGCTCTTTCGCAAAGTTTGCTGCCAAGCGTCTCTTCTAGTGCCTTTATTTGGCGGCTAAGAGCGGAAGGGTCAACATCCAGATGTGCCGCCGCTCGGCGCAGTGAGCCTCGGCGGATGACCTCGTTCAAATAGACGAGCGCGCGCTGGTTGAGCATGAAACATCACCCGATAAAGCATAAATGAGAGGAAATCTAGTTTAGCAGACTAGGCTCAAAGCAAGATTGAGTGCTGGAGAGTCGACTGCTTTGTAGTACCCATGCTTTGCCCTGATAAACGTTTTAACCGACAATGCCGGACTTCTTTCCACGTGAGACGACGCGCATGCAGGCAAACGGATTTTTCGACGGGGTAGGCGAGGCCATCGGCGATGCAATTCGCGTGGTGGTGGAGTTCCTGCTGGGCATTTTTGGCAACTTCTTCGGCGCGTTTGGCGACTTCATCGATGGCTTGACGCGCTCGCTAGGCATCAACGACTCCTTTTTCAGCATTGCCGTGCTGATCATCGGTCTGCTGATTCTATGGGGCGGCATTAAGTCGTTTCTGCGCGGTTCGATCATTGGCGGTATCGTGCAAACCCTGATCGCGCTTTTCATTCTCTCGTGGCTGATGATGTAGTGTCGGGTCTGATTGAATGAAATTCATTCGATCTTGATCAATCACCACTTGCTTATTGAGTACATTTTGCGATTATTCGCACTCATTTAGTGCTTGCGTGAGTGTGATGAAAACGTATTTAGGCAAAATGCGCGGGGAGCCTTTCAAGCGTGCCCGGGTCGGCTGGCAGGATGCACTCTGGTCCTGGATCGGCGCTTTCTGTGGTATGGCCTTGATCTGCTGGCTCAGCGCCGAGTGGCTTAGCCAGCAGCTGTTGATCGTGGGCTCGTTCGGCGCGACCTCGGTGCTGATCTACGCTGCCCCGGAAAGCCCCTTCGCCCAGCCAAGCCACGTGCTGTTTGGCAGCGTTCTCTCCGCCGGGGTGGGCGTTGCCTGCTACCAGCTACTGGGTGCCACGCCGGTCTCCATGGCGCTGGCGGTGTCGCTCTCCATTCTGGTCATGCAACTGACTCATACGGTACATCCGCCTGGCGCGGCGGCGGCGTTGATCGCGGTCGGCGGCGGGACGAGCGTGCACCAGATGGGGTGGTGGTATCCGCTGTTGCCGATCGGCATGGGCTGCGTGGTCATGCTGGTCGTGGCGATACTGGTCAATAACCTGGCGCGCCACCGCCGTTACCCGCGCTACTGGTAGTCTCAAAATCGTTTGAGCTGCTCTTCCAGCGCGAAGATATGCGCATCTTCTACGTTCAGCTCGCGCAGTGCCTGGGCAAGATTGACCAGGTAGTCACGGTTGGGGCCGCTGGGGCCCACCGCGGCGGCGATTTGGCGCGCCATGGCGTCGAGCGGGGCGGGGCCCAAAAACGCCGGGTTATCGTCGGTCGCCATATAGACAAGCCCCTGCACCTCGCTGGCGTCTGTAAAGTGCAGCGGGGTGATTTCGCGCAGGTAGCCGTTTTTTTCCCGGTGATCGAGCGGTGCCAGGGTTTCCTCGGTAATTCGGTAGGCCATACCGTGACAGACCGCGCCTTCTACCGGTACCAGGGTGGCTACCCGGCCTGGGGCGTTCGGTGTTCCGCGGTGGTCGTGGGAGCCCTGCCAGAAGCGGCGCTCCCAGCCGGTGATGTAGGCGCTTCGCCGCTCCAGAAAGGGGAAGTCTGCCTTCCAGATCAGCGAGCCGTAACCGAATAGCCAGATGTCGCCGTTGTCATCGAAAGGGCGGCGGCTTTGATTAACGGCGGTGGTATCTATCAACATGAAATCGCCACAAAAAGTCGGTAAACGGCCATGGTAACATGGCCTGAAACGCTCTTTGGGAGGCTTTTATGCGCGCGATTTTCCTGGTCGATAACGGCTCGCTGCGCCCGGCGGCAACGCTCAACCTGCGCCGGGTGGCGGGGGCACTCAGCGAACGGCTGGGCGAGACGGTCCAGCCCGCCTCGCTATTGCACTCCAACAAGGTAGACGCCGAGGCACTCGGCGGCGTAGCGGCGCAGACGCTGGGCCCGGCCGCCGAACGAAGCGCCGAGGCGGGGGCCCGCGAGATCATCGTGCTGCCGTTTTTCTTCGGCGCAAGCCGTGCACTGACCGACTATCTGCCCAAACGCATGGGCGAGCTGCAAGCGCGCTTTCCAAACGTGCGGGTGCGCGTTGCGATGCCGCTGGTGGACGAGCAGGGCGACAACGACCTGCGCCTGGCGCATTTATTGGCCGATAACGTCCTCCAGACAATGCCCGAAGGCGCGCCACCCAGCGTGGTGCTGGTGGATCACGGCAGCCCGATCTTCGAGGTCACCGCGGTGCGTAACCGCCTGGCGGGCCAGCTCGGCGCGGTGCTGGGCGAGCGCGCCGCCTGCGTGGCGCCGGCCTCCATGGAGCGCCGCGAAGGCGACGAATACCGCTTCAACGAGCCGCTTTTGGAGCATCTTTTGGAAAGCGATAGGTTTAATAGTGCCACCGTGGTGGTGGCGCTTTTATTCCTGTCCCCCGGGCGCCACGCCGGGGAAGACGGCGATATCGCCGAGATCTGCCGCGCTGCCCAGGCGCGTCACCCAAACCTCGAGGTAGTCACCACGCAGTTGGCCGGTGAGCACGATGGCATCGTGGCGATCCTGCACACGCGGCTGCGTCAGGCGCTGGATGAAGGCCGGGTTTTACTGACGCTGCCCTAAAGCGTGCTGGGCGCGTTACGGTAGTGCCAGACGCGGTGAGAGCGCGTAGAATCGCGAGCCTTTAATGCGCGCACGTGTGCACTCATCATCAACCAGGGGCTCCTCTTGATCGCCACCGCCAATATCACCATGCAGTTCGGGGCCAAGCCCCTGTTTGAAAACGTCTCGGTCAAATTCAACAACGGTAACCGTTACGGGTTGATCGGTGCCAACGGCTGCGGCAAGTCGACCTTCATGAAGATTCTCGGCGGCGAGCTCGAGCCTTCCGCCGGCCAGGTGATGCTCGATAGCAGCACGCGCCTGGGTAAGCTGCGCCAGGATCAGTTCGCGTTCGAGAACGAACGCGTGATCGACACCGTCGTCATGGGCAATGCCGAGCTCTGGAAAGTCGCGGCAGAGCGCGAGCGCATCTACTCGATGGCCGAAATGAGCGAAGAGGACGGCATGGCCGTGGCGGATCTCGAGGTGCGCTTTGCCGAGCTCGACGGCTACACCGCCGAGGCGCGCGCCGGCGAGCTGCTGCTGGGCCTGGGGATCCCCATCGAGCAGCACTTCGGCCCCATGAGCGAGGTAGCGCCGGGCTGGAAACTGCGCGTACTGCTCGCCCAGGCGCTGTTCTCCGATCCGGACGTTTTGCTTCTCGACGAGCCGACCAACCACCTGGATATCAACACCATCCGCTGGCTGGAAGACATGCTCAAGGCGCGCAGCAGCACCATGGTGATCATCTCCCACGACCGCCACTTCCTGAACAGCGTCTGCACCCACATGGCGGACCTGGACTACGGCGAGATCACCCTGTTCCCGGGCAACTACGACGACTACATGACCGCGGCCACCGCCGCCCGCGAGCGCCAGCACGCGGACAACGCCAAGAAAAAAGCCCAGATCGCCGAACTTCAGCAGTTCGTCAGCCGCTTCTCGGCGAACGCCTCCAAGGCCAAACAGGCCACCTCCCGGGCGCGCCAGATCGACAAGATCAAGCTCGAAGACATCAAGCCTTCCAGCCGGGTCAGCCCGTTCATCCGCTTCGAGCAGAACAAAAAGATTCACCGTAATGCGCTGAACGTCGAGGCGATCACCAAAGGCTATGATGGCAACAAGCCGCTGTTCGAGCGCTTCTCCATGGGGGTCGAAGCCGGCGAGCGCGTAGCCATCATCGGCCCCAACGGCATCGGCAAGACCACACTTTTGAAGACCCTGTCCGGCGATTTCGCACCCGACAGCGGCGAGGTAAAGTGGACCGACGCCGCCGAGCTTGGCGTGTTCGCCCAGGACCACGCGGCAGACTTCGCCGAGGATGCCACCCTGTTCGAGTGGATGGGCCAGTGGACGCAAGGCGGCGAGCAGGTGGTGCGCGGTGCGCTTGGTCGCATGCTCTTCTCAAGCGACGATATCGGCAAGTCGGTTAAGGTGATTTCCGGCGGCGAGCAGGGCCGGATGCTGTTTGGCAAGCTGACCCTGACCAACCCCAATGTACTGCTGATGGACGAGCCTACAAACCACCTGGATATGGAGTCCATCGAGGCGCTCAACCTGGCGCTCGAGAACTATCCCGGTACGCTCTTTTTCGTCAGCCACGACCGGGAGTTCGTGTCGAGTTTGGCCACGCGTATTCTGGATATGCAGCCCGAGGGAATCATCGACTTCAGCGGCAGCTACGACGACTACCTGAAAAGCCAGGGCGTCGTCTAACCCTACTGGGTTTCGCCCAATATGTGCTGGTAGGTCGCTTCCGAGACAGGGTTTTGTTCGCTATCGAGAATATCGCCCTTGAAGGTGTCGTTCATCTCCTTGGCCAGCGCCACGTAAACGTGCATCTGCTGGTTGCGCCGCCGATGAATGGGCGGCTTGACCAGCAAACTGACCCCGCGAATGGTGCCGTCGGTTTCGCCCCGCAACAGGTCCGGCATCTCCCCCGGGGGAAAGGCGTTGGCGACGACGATCGGGTTGGTGCGCTTTTGCCCGTCGATCAAAAATACCTTTTTGAGCGGGTCGAACCGGGCGTTTTTGCCGCGTAGCCACTCGGTCAGGCGCTCGTCGGTGGTCACGTCTGGCTGGGCGAAAATCACGAACAGCGAGTGCTGCTTTTTTCTATTCGCCGCCGGGGTGGGCGCCGTGGGCGCGGCCGCTTGAGACGCTTGCGCGCGGGGCGGGTGGGTCGGCGGCGCAACCCTGGGTGCTTTGATGCGGCGTTTTTTCGCCAGCGCCAAATAAGCGAAAATCGCGATAGCGACCACGCCGAGAAGCAGCGAAAAAAGCGCAAATCCTACGGGAAGGGAAACAGTGTCCATTTTATCACCCTGAGCCTGATACCAACATTAGGGACGCCTTTAATCAAACCTTGACGATGGGCGTCCTAAAACCTTATCGATAAGGTAGGTGAAAATAGCAGGCTTTACAGGCGCGAGGATATAAAAAAAGCACCACGTGAGTGGTGCTTTGGATCAATCAAGTACGTTTTATAAACGTCAATAACCTATCACAAGGCGACGCTTATTTGAGGCGGTCATGGCCGTTATCCATAAACGGATAGTCGGTGTAGCCTTTTTCATCGCCGCCGTAGAACGTGTCGTGGTTTGGCTCGTTGAGCGCCGCGTTGGCCCGGAAACGCTCGGCCAAGTCCGGATTGGCGATATAGGGACGACCATAGGCCACCAGGTCGCCGTTACCACTCTTGATCAGCGCCTCGCCCTTTTCGGCGTCGTAGTGGCCGCAGTAGATAATGCTGCCGTTGAAGCGCTCGCGCATCTGCTCGCGAAAGCCTTCCGGGAACTCATTGTCACCGCCGGCCCAGTTGGGCTCGTTCAAGTGAATATACGCAAGGCCGCGCTTGGCGAGCTCGTCGGCCAGATAGAACGACATCTCCTTGGGCTCGTCGTCGGTCAGACCGAAAATCTCGATGAACGGCGTCAGGCGGATACCCACGCGGTCGGCACCATACACCTCGATGACGGCATCGACGACTTCCAGCGGGAAGCGCGCACGGTTTTCGACCGAGCCGCCGTACTGGTCGTCACGCTTGTTGGTGCCGGTGGCCAGAAACTGGTTGAGCAGGTAGGCGTTCGCCGCGTGAACTTCGATCATGTCAAAGCCTGCGCGCTTGGCGCGAACGGCCGCCTGGCGGTAATCCTCGACGATGCCGGGGATTTCGTCGGTCTCGAGCGCTCGCGGCGTGCTCGCAGGGTGCTGACCGGCGCTGCCATCCTCGAACTCGACAAAGGCCTGGGCGCCTTCACCTTTCAAGGCGCTGGGCGCGACCGGTGCTTGACCCTCGGGCTGAACCATTTCGTGAGAAACGCGCCCAACGTGCCAGAGCTGCATGGCAATGCGTCCGCCCTTGGCGTGTACCGCGTCGACGACGTTTTTCCAACCGGCTTCTTGCTCGTCGGTCCAGATACCCGGGGTATACACGTAGCCCCGCGCAGTGGGCGAGATATTGGTCGCCTCAGAGATGATCAAACCCGAACCGGCGCGCTGACCATAGTAGGCTTGCTGCATTTCACCAGGAACGCTGTCCGGGGTACGCGCCCGGGTGAGCGGCGCCATGATGACCCGGTTGGGAAGTGGCAGGCTGCCAAGCTGGGTAGGGGCGAGTAGTGTCTCGAACGCCATGAGCAAACTCCTTCTTGCGATTAAATAGTGTCAGGGCAGAATAGACCAGTTTACTACCAAGCGCCAATTACGATTTTATATGGCGCTCGATACACTTATTGGATGGGCTAATCCCGACGCGGTTTCGAGCATGCCTGAAAAAAATGAATAGTGCATGGGCGTTAAATACCCGCCCGGCGCACCGGGCGTGGCTGGCTAACGCGGTATCAGGACGGCCAGAACCAGCGCCTTTTGGGCGCGGGGGCGGCCATATGGACAAGGGCGGTCGTCAGGGCAGTGACGATCGCACCCAACTGGCGGTGGCACACGGCGCTGCTTAAAACGCCGGGGCACTGTTTCAGCAACAGCTCGCACTGGTTGGAGGCCACACAGAGCTGGGTGAAGGCATCCGGCGGCAGGCTAGATTTGGCGGCCTGGCTTGCTTGTTTGAGCTCACTGGCGAGCATCGAGAGCGTATGGGTATCCAGCCAGCAGGGCAGCGGGTCTTCGAGGCGCACGGCGATGGCGTTCTGCATCGCTTCGAACGAGGTGCGTAAAAAGAGCACGGTGTGGCGAAGTTGGCGCGGCGGCTGGGGGGCACTCCACCTTTTCATGCTGATGCTCCATTGCGACTCATTAAAGTAAAATGTTTCTCATTTACATTTAGATGCAAAGATAGCGTGCGCCCGTGTCGGTGTCAAACCCGCGGCCTGGGCTAGCCCGCCAGCAGGTAGAGCCCCTGGATCAGGTAAAACACCCCGATGACGGTGACGATCCAGCGGGTCCAGGCGCGAAAGTTGGCATCGGTCAGCCGGTGCAGAATGCGCGTGCCGGTTTGGGTGCCCAAAAGCGCAAAGGGCGTGGCGAGCAGGACCATGGCCCACTCTCCGGCGCCAAGCGCCAGCGCCGAGCCCAGGTAAAAGAGAATCTTGATACTGTGCGCGATTACCTGGATCATCGCCTTGGTGGCGACGACTGCGCGGCGGTCCATGTTCGAGCGCACGAAGAAGATATCGATCAACGGGCCGGACACCCCCGCCGCAATGGTCAAACCCCCGGAGGCGAGACCGCACGCCAGTGCGTGGCTTGCGCGGTTGGCGTTGAGCGAGAACCAGCGCTTGGGCATCCACACCAGTACCGGCAGCAGGCCGATCAAAAGCGATACCGTGGCGGCGTTGGGGCTGTAGTCGAAAAGCAGCAAAAGCCCCGCCGCACCGGCCACGCCCGCGGCCATCAGCGCGACCACCCGCCAATTGATGTAACGCCGCGAAAGCCAGGCGCGGGAGGCGTTGGCAGTGAGCTGAATGACCCCGTGAACCGCCATGGCCGAGGCGGCGGGAAACACCAGCAGCAGAAACCATAAAAGCACCAGCCCGCCGGCCATGCCGAAAATGCCCGATAAAAGCGACGTCAAAAACACAACGCCGGCGAACACCGCACCCATCAATAATGTCATGCGACGTCCCTAGCGGCAGAAAGGCCACACCTGATAGAACTTGCGGCACTGAAACTCCGCCTCGCAGGCGTTGAGCTGGGCCTGATAGCGACTCGATCGTTCCGCGATCTGGCGCCCGGCGCGCAGCACATGGGGCTTGCCTCGGTAGGTGCCGCGCTTATAGCCGCCGGCGCCTTCGTGGTAGGCGTAGTAGAGGTGCTCCGGGTTATTCAGCGAAATACCGGTTTGCGCGCGGGTGCGGGCGTTGTACCAGCCGATGAAGTCCGTGGCGTGCTTCATGTGGGTACGCCGGGCAAAGAGGCTACCGGCCTGGTCGCGGTACTCGCCCCATACCGGGTCCTGGGCCTGGGCGTAGCCTTTGGCGGAAGAGGGGCGGGGGCCTGGTATGAAGCCCAGGTAGTATTTACGGTCCGGGCGAACGTGGCTTCGAAACGAGGACTCCTGCTGAATGAACGACATTTGCGTCGCAATCGGGGTGCCCCACTGGTTTTCGGAGTCGCGGGCGTAGTCGTACCAGCTGGGCTGTTCGCGAAAGATTTCGCACACGTTGCTTTGATTTTGCGGCGGGTTGGGCGCGAAGGTGGCGCAGCCCGAGAGCATGAGTAGGGCACACAGCGCCCAAAGACGCCGGGCGTGTCCGGTAAAGCCGCTAGGGTGGCGCATGAAGTCTCCTGTTTGATCGGTATGCGGTGTTATCGGTTGTTGGGGGGCTACCTTTAGCGCAAAAGCGCCGCCAGCCGGTGGCGCAGGCGCTGTACTTCCCGGGTCAACGTGTCGCCGGAGAGCATGCCGACGCCCATCACCAGCCCCGAGCGGGTGTCCCCCTGGCCACACACCGGGCTTAGCGGGCGCGCGATCAGGTGCTCCTTCAAAAGCGCCTGGGCAATGGCTACGTCGTCGACGCCGGGCTCGAATTCGATGCACAGGCTAAGGGTGCTGCTGGGCGGCGATATCCGCTCGACCCGAGGCAGTGTGCAAAGCTGGTCGTGCAAGACTTGCTGGCGGCCCAGGTAGTCGCGCTGTATGCGCCGGCACCAGCTGTCCAGGCTGCCATCGAACATGAACTGGGCGAGTACCGCCTGGTCGAGCATGCGGCCTTCGCGAAAGAGCTCGCTGCGCAGCCGGTTCATCGGCGCGGCCAGATGGCGAGGCACTACCAGATACCCCAGACGCAGGCCGGGAAACATCATCTTGGAAAACGAGCCTACCAGCAAATGCCGCGAAGAACCGGGTTCGAATAAAAGCTCGGGATGGTCGTCTCGCGTGAACTCGTAATCGTCCTCCAGCACGTAGGCGGGCTCGAGCGCCGCGCACAAGCGCTCCTTGTGCGCGGCGCTCGCGGGCATGCTCAGCGGGTAGTGGTGGGAGCCGGTCAGGTAGGCAAGGGCGACGGGCTTCGATGCGCCGTCCAGGGGGTAGCCGTGCTCCGGATACCAGGGCCGCAGGTCGATCTCGAGCCCGGCGGCGGTGAAAACGTTGCGCGCCCCCCAGTAGCAGGGCGACTCCATGACCACCGTATCGCCCACGTCGGTGAGCGCCATGGCGCAAAGCTCGATGCCGTTGTGGGTGCCATCGGTGATGATGATCTGGTCCACGTCGCAGTCGATGTTGCGCCAGCGCGCCAAAAAATCGCGAATGGCGCGCTTTAAAGGCCCAAACCCGCCGGTGGAGTAGGAAAGCAGCAGCGCGTTTTGCGACACCGTGACGCTTTCATAAAGCTTTCGCCAGCGGCGCATGGGGAACTGGGCGATATCCGGAATGCCGGGCATGAAGGAGCCGTTTTGAATACTGCTCGACCCCGGCGCGCTCAATACCTGGCTTGCGCGTTTTGAAAGCGGCGTGGAAAGCGTCGAGGGCGCGGGGGCGGGAGGATGCCGGCGCACCCAGGTGCCTTGGCCGTGAGCGGTTTTGAGAAGCCCTTCGCCAAGCAGCGTATTGACCGCCTGCGCCAGGGTTTGGCGCGCGCAGCCAACGGCTTTGGCAAGCGCCCGGTGGGGCGGCAAGCGGCTACCCTGGCGCCAGTGCTGGGTAATCGCCTGGCGCAGCGCCTGCTCGATACGAACCTGCTTATTGAGCCGCTCCGGCTGGGACTGAAAGAGCGCGGTTAACTGTGCGAGCATCTTCTCGTAGTCCATTGACGCTCCTTCAACGCTTGCGAGTAAAAAGCGTAGTGGCCCTAAAGTCGAGGCGTTATCGCATATTAGCGCAAAGTGGTCCAGTGAAACCCGAAAGTGGTCCATTCGCGTAGCTGGCCGGCCCTGCTAGCGTGTAGTAAAGCCCTTGCCAGCGCTTGGCCCCACGGCCAGGGTCTGCATTGGGGCGCTCAATAACAACCTGCCACGCTCATACAACAACCAACCACTCCTGGGATATTTGCACATGACGACATCGACTCCTGAACAGGCAAAGCTTGTTCGTGTGTTGGCACGGGGGGACGTGCTGGCGCTGGCCTTCGGGGCCATGATCGGGTGGGGCTGGATCGTTCTGACCGGCACCGCTATTGAGTCCGCCGGAAGCGTCGGCGCCATTTTGGCGTTTATCCTGGGCGGCATCGCGATCCTGTTGGTCGGGCTGACCTACGCCGAGCTTGCCTCGGCCATGCCCAAGGTGGGCGGCGAACACGTTTATAGCTACCGGGCGCTGGGCCACGGCGCCTCGTTTTTATGCACCTGGGCGATCATCCTGGGCTATTTGAGCGTGGTGGCGTTCGAGGCCGTGGCGCTTCCCACCGTGGTCGAGCATATTGCGCCCAACTACGCCGTGGGCCATCTGTGGACCATCGGCGGTTGGGAGGTCAAGGCGACCTGGGTCGCGGTCGGCGTGGGTGGCTCGCTTGCCATGATGATGATCAACTACTTCGGTGTAAGCACCGCCGCACTTTTGCAAAAGGTCGTCACCGGCTTGATTTTGTTGGTGGGCGTGATGTTCATTACCGGCGCTTTATTCGAGGGCAATACCGCGAACATGTCGCCGCTGTTCGCTTCGAATGAGACCGGTGTGCTGGCCGGCATCGTGACGGTGCTGGTCATGGTGCCGTTTCTGTTCGTCGGCTTCGACGTCATCCCCCAGGCCGCCGAAGAGATCAACCTGCCTTATAAAGCGATCGGTAAGGTATTGATGGTCTCCGTGCTGCTGGCCGTGGCGTGGTACTCGCTGATCATTTTGGCCACCAGTCTTTCGCTGGATAGCGTGGCGCTGGAGGGGTCGAGCTTGAGCGTACCGGATGCCATGGGCGCGCTGTTCAACGCCCCCTGGGCGAGCAACCTGATGGTACTGGCCGGTATCGCGGGCATCATCACCAGCTGGAACTCCTTCTACATTGGTGGCTCCCGCGCCATCTACGCCTTGGCCACCGCGGGCATGCTGCCAAAGGCGTTCGCTAAATTGCACCCGCGCTATAAAACCCCGACCAACGCCATCTTCATGATGGGCTTTCTCTCGTGTCTGGCGCCGTTTTTCGGCCGCCCGGCGCTGGTCTGGATCGTCAACGCCGGCGGGCTTGGCATCGTGATCGCCTACCTGTTCGTGGCGATCTCTTTCGTCGTGCTGCGCCTGCGCGAGCCGGACATGCCGCGCCCGTTTCGCGTGAGCTTCGGGCTGCCCTGCGGCGTGCTGGCGATTTTACTCTCCGTCGGCATGGCGTTTTTGTACATGCCGGGCAGCCCCTCCGCGCTAAGCGGCGCCGAGTGGGTCATTTTCGCCGGCTGGTCGCTGCTTGGCGTAGCGCTTTATATCCATTCGCTGCGCACCTACGGGCGCGCCTACAGCGACCAGCACATGCTCGGCGATCTTTAATTTTTCAAGCGTTTAGGAGACTTCATGAGCTTTATCGAACAGTGGTTGAACGACAGCGTACAGGCGCTGATTGGCGGCGAGTGGCGCAAGGGCAAAGAGACCTTTGCTGTCGACAACCCGGCCACCGGCGAGACCATCGCCCGGGTGGCCGAATTGAGCGCCGATGACACTACGGATGCCGTGGCCGCCGCTTACAATGCCGGCGCCGCCTGGCGGGCCACCCCGGTCAAGGAACGTTCCAAAGTGCTGCGTCGCTGGTTCGAACTGATCAATGAACACGCCGACGACCTGGCGCGGTTGATGACCCTGGAACAAGGTAAGCCACTAGCTGAAGCCAAAGGCGAGGTGGGCTATGGCGCTTCGTTCATCGAGTTCTTTGCTGAAGAAGCCAAGCGCATGGCCGGCGAAACCCTGCCCGGCCACGGCGCCGACAAGCGGCTAATGGTGCTACGCGAGCCGGTCGGCGTGGTCGCCGCTATCACACCCTGGAACTTCCCGCTGGCGATGATCACCCGCAAGTGCGCCCCGGCGCTAGCTGCTGGCTGCACCGTGGTGATCAAACCCGCCGAGGCCACGCCGCTCACCGCACTCGCCGCGGCTTACCTGGGCCTGGAAGCCGGCCTGCCCGCCGGCACCATCAACGTGGTCACGGCCTCGAAACCGGCAGACGTGGGCGAGGTGCTTACTACGGATTCCCGCGTGCGCAAGGTGTCGTTCACCGGCTCCACGCCGGTGGGCAAGCGCCTGCTCGCCCAGTGCGCCAGCACGGTGAAGAAAACCGCCATGGAACTGGGCGGCAACGCGCCGTTCATCGTGTTTGATGATGCGGACGTGGACGCCGCCGTGGACGGCGCCATTGCCTCCAAATTCCGTAACGCCGGGCAAACCTGCGTGTGTACCAACCGCTTTCTGGTCCAGGACGGCATTTACGATGCGTTCATCAGTAAGCTCACCGAGCGGGTGAAAGCCCTGAAGGTGGGTGATGGCCTTGAGGAGGGCAGCGTGATCGGCCCACTGATCAACCAGGCCGCGGTGGATAAAGTACAGCGCCACGTAGACGACGCCCAGCAAAAGGGCGCCCGGGTGCTGTGCGGCGGCCAGGCCCACGCGGCCGGCGAGCGTTTCTTCACGCCCACGGTGCTGGCGGATGTCACCACCGAGATGGCGGTAGCCGATGAAGAAACCTTTGGCCCGGTCGCGCCAGTGTTCCGCTTCACCCAGGATGAAGAGGCGATCCGAATGGCCAACGATACGCCGTTCGGCCTGGCGGCCTACTTCTACGCCACCGACTACCGGCGCATCTGGCACACCCTGGAGGCGCTCGAGTACGGCATGGTCGGCGTCAACGAAGGCCTGATTTCCACCGAGCTGGCGCCGTTTGGCGGCGTGAAGGAGTCCGGCCTTGGCCGCGAAGGCTCCCACCACGGCCTCGAAGAATTCACCGAGTTGAAATACGTCTGCGTCGGTGGGCTTTAAGGAATCGATGATGACCAATCAGCAACTGAACGAGCTAAAAAACCGCTATGTGGCCAGTGGCGCGGCCACGGCAACCACCCAGTTTGCCGAGCACGCGGAAAATGCTGAAATTTGGGATGCCGACGGCCAGCGCTGGATCGACTTCGCCGGCGGCATTGGCGTGTTGAACCTGGGCCATCGCCACCCGAAAATCGTTGCCGCCGTGGAAGCGCAGCTCAAGAAGGTGATGCACACCAGTGCCGCGGTCATCTCCTACGCGCCCTACGTCGAGCTTTGCCAAAAGCTTTGCGAGCTGACCCCGGTACGCGGGCCCGAGCGCAAGGCGCTGCTGGTCAACACCGGCGCCGAGGCGCTGGAGAACGCCGTCAAGATCGCCCGCGCCGCCACTGGCCGTAGCGGCATCATCACTTTCGACGGCGCCTTTCATGGCCGCACCATGATGACACTCGCCATGACCGGCAAGGTGCTGCCCTACAAGAACGACTTCGGCCCGATGCCGGGCGATGTGTTCCGCGCGCCGTTCCCGAACCCGATCCACGGCATCAACGAAGAGGCCTCGCTCGATGCCATTCGCACGCTGTTCAAGACCGACATCGCCCCGCATCGCACCGCGGCCATCGTGATCGAGCCGGTGCAGGGCGAAGGCGGCTTCTACGTCGCCTCTCCTGAGTACCTGCAAGCGCTTCGCGCGCTGTGCGACGAGCACGGCATTTTGTTGATCGCCGACGAAGTGCAGTCCGGCTTTGCGCGTACCGGCAAGCTGTTTGCACTCGAACACAGCGGCGTCGAGGCGGACCTTCTCACCACCGCCAAGAGCCTGGCCAACGGCATGCCGCTTTCTGCGGTAGTCGGCACCGCCAAGGTGATGGACGCCTCGGGCCCCAACTCGCTCGGCGGCACCTACAGCGGTAACCCGCTGGCCTGCGCGGCGGCGCTGGCGGTGATCGAGACGATCGAGGAAGAGGGCATTCTTGCGCGCAGTGAGCAGATGGGCCGCATGCTTGCCGAGCGCTTTGCGGTATGGGAAGAGCGCTTCCCAGCGGTGGCCCACGGTCGTCAGCTCGGCGCGATGGCCGCGTTTGAGCTTGTGGATGAAAACGGCAAGCCCGACCCGAAAAGGACCGGCGCGCTCTGTGCCAAAGCGCGCGAGCAGGGTTTGATCCTGCTCTCCTGCGGTTTTTACGGCAACGCCATTCGTATTCTGGTGCCGTTGACGGTATCGAGCGAGGTGCTGGAAGAGGGCTTAAGCATCATCGAGGCGTCGCTGGAAGCGCTTGGTTAATACCTTTTAAGTGTCACTAAGCCCGCCCTCGTCAGATAGCGCAAGCTGTTGGAGAGGGCGGGTTTTTTGTGGATATTGAAAGTCTAATGCTGAGATCGTCAGTCGCACTAAGTGTCTTATGCTAGGCTGGATTTGGTAGGGAGGATAAAAATAATCATAAGCAAATATCTGGCTTATGATGTGGTGCGAATAGCTTGGATCCAAACCCTCCCAACAAGGTGCCGGAACCGACGCGGCTAATTTTCATCGTTCGGCAGCTACTTACTTGAAGAGTATATCTATGCAGATCGAAACGCGACGCTTCGCTGGATTCGAGTTTTGGAATGTTGGAAGTTTGGAGATTCAGCGGAACTCCGATGGATCTTTGGCTGAGTACTCACATACGCTGCCAGAAGGTGTTCGTCCAAATCGGTACTCTGCTGGACCCTTCTGCCGGTTCGGACTACCCAGTGCCCCAAATGCAGCCGGTGTTTACGCGATCACAATAGAAAACGAGCTTCAATACATCGGCGAAGCGGTCGACCTTGCGCAGCGGTTCGCGCCATCGGGATACGGGCAGATTCACCCGCGTAATTGCCACCATGATGGGCAGAGCACAAATTGCAAGCTGAACTCCCGGGTTTTGGAAGCAGCGAAGCGGGGTAGTGCTGCGCGCATTTGGTTTCATCCGACCGATGATCGGTTGGTCACTGAGTCATTTCTGATCGGTCATCTTTTACCCCCTTGGAACGGACGTGGTACCTCGATGCGTACCCCGACCGAGCAACACGACCGGCCTCGTAGTGCTCGGGGTGTTGGTGTAGGTGGGCGGCAGGGAACTGCGGGTACAGCGGAGCAGTTTCGAAATACGCTTTCTGCACTACTCGTAGATGCGGCAAGGAGTAGTACGCCCGCGGTTCAGGTTCAAGCAGGCCAGTTGCACCGACTCGTTGGCGGCTATCCAGGATCACATCATCGGATGCCGGTTTGCTGCTCCGTTATGCGGTCTCTTATGGTGTCCGGTGACCGGTTCATTCAGCAGCCACCGAAAGGTAACGGTGCGAGCTTAATCATAGAGTATCGTCTTCCACGGCTCCCGGCTCAGTGATCCGGCTGTGTGCACATACATTATTTCTTGAGAAAATATAGAATTCCACAACCGAACAAGCGGCTGGTGGCGGCGACCCCTTATCCATGTTTTCGGTACTCTGCGGGTTATTGCGCGAGGCGCGCGCCTGATCCTTAAACGTTAAAAAATACGGAAAGCTATGAGTACACGCAAGCTTACAGAAGAACAGAAAAGCAAGTTAAGGCTCTTGGAGCCAAGCCTCAAGATTGCTGCGGCACGAAGAGATTTAGAAGAGTGCAAAAATCTGACTGCTTATATACAAAATATTCTCAGACCTACCGGCCATGAAACGAGGCTGATGCAGTCAAAGAATTGGTTATTCGAAACGGCGATGGAGGTCGGAGAAATTGACTTCGCAATAAAAGGATTTAACGGTGTTCGCCAGAAGGTGGCAAAGTCGACACGCTTGTATCTTGAGGCTACTGCCCTTCTAGCAATATGTCACCTGAGAAAGCGAGACCTCAATAAAGCAAAGCCTTATATGGTAGAGGCGCTTAGGTGTGAAAAGAACATTAAGTCCGAGAATGGCCGTTCTGATTTCAAAGTAAGTTTAGCGAAAAGGTTTGACGAGGAGGCTTTACTTGCATCGATAGCAACAGATGAATCAGAGTTTATGGACTTAGACAAAATTCAAAGTGATGCAGCGAAGCTAATTCAAACAAAGCATGAAGATGAAATATTAGAAATGTTGGGCGCAAATATTCCAAAAGGCGCCTTGGATTTTGTTGAGCGGGTTCATGCGGAGTCAAAGAACTTACTAACGTATGAGGAAAAGTTGCGTTTACCATCACCAGCTACCTTCCAGCAAAAGAAAAAGCTTGGAAAGGGAGTGTTGTCAGCTTTTCAAACTGTAATATGGCATTCCTTTTGTGACAAAGAAAGTGAAGTCTATAAAATGTGGTTCACTAATGGCTTACAAGCTGTTTTGGACAAAAAGTACTTAACAAGTGCTATCGTAAGCGCATTGGCAGGCCTGAAAATTGGAATCTACGCAATCGCTGTTTATGTTACTTCTTTGCTGATAAAAATAGGCATTGAAACATTTTGCAATATCTATAAACCAAATAATATAATGTCATTGAGACGATGATTTTTAACAAGCTGGTTTATTTCCTGTCGCTCATGATTTCTGCAGAGCGCGGCGCTATGCAGTCAAGCTCAGAGCTATCGAGGCTTTAAAATGAACGAGTTAAGATTGTCATTTAGATTGGCTACTGATTTTGATGTTCAAAGAATATATTCGTGGTTACTAGAACACGGTCGTCGGGAAGTGCATGGTTCATTTTTGTGCAATTGGATTTTAACCCAGCGAGTCCATAAGGACAATCAGCTTTTTGTAGCTACTCTCGCTGATGAGCCTATTGCTTACATATGGGAAGATTTTGGCATAGTGGAGGTTCGTGAAGAGTTTAGAAATAAAGGGGTTGGAAAACGACTTGTAGAATATGCAATGGAATGTGCGATCAGTAGTGGAAGATGTGCTGTTTCCATTGAATGCAAACCCGAATCGTCCATTCCATTTTGGAAAAAAATGGGATTCGAATTTCACAATGAAAACAAGGCATCATGTGTTTTTGAAAAGTCCTTTGATATGCCTGTCGATGGCTTACCGATAAACGTAGATATAATGTTTTACCCAGAGCAAGCAAAATGGATCCCTGAAACACTTCCGATAAAGTCATTTTCTCCGCCTGCTATGCTAGACAATCAGGGCATCATACATCTACAACATCGCGTGGGCGCTAACGTCGGTAACGACGATGCGATGATCAGAATCTGCGTAGATGGAGAAAATATTTACTTTGATAAAGCCAGGTACCCTGACGCAGAGACAGTTGGTGTGAACTACAGTTCAGGTGCATTTTATATTGACAAGGTTCATAACCAAGCATTGTAGTCGACAAGCCGGTGATGCCGCGTTCGAACTCGTGGATAGCGCTGGGAAACCTGACCCCGCCGCCGCTGCGCTGTGCGCGAAAAAGGCCTGATCCTGCTTACCTACGGCTTCTACGGCAATGCGATCCCCATTCGGTGCTGCTGGCCGTATCGAGCCAAGTGCTGGAAGACGGCCATAAAATCCCCGAGGCGCTGCTTGAAGCATTAAGCTAACGCTTTCACGTATGACGCCACCCGCCCATCGTCAGTCGCATTCGCGGCGGGCGATGGGCGGGTTTTATATGTCTGCCATCCTTTCAGTAACGCCTGAACTGACAGGAAGGGGCCGGGTGAGATAACCTTGTAAGGACGCTTGGGCGGCCACCGCATGTTAACTACTGTATGTTAACTACCGCCTGTTACCCACTGCGTTTGATCAACCGTGTTGCAGCAGCTCGGTTTCGCCCGCCCGGTGTCATCCTTCCCGTTTCACTTCTTCTTAAATCAGGAATACTGATGAGTCTGTTTTCTCTAGTGAGCGTATTGGTCACGCTCGCGGCGGTATCGAGTTACCTTAATTATCGTTTCATCAAGCTGCCCACCACCATTGGTGTCATGCTGCTGGCGCTGGTGTCGTCGCTTTTGCTGATTATCGTCACACCCTACACGGCGGGGTTGCACGGCCAGGCGGCGGCGCTGGTGGAGCGGATCGATTTCGATCAGGTAGTGCTGCACGGCATGTTGGCCTTTTTGCTGTTTGCCGCGGCCATACACGTCAAGTTCGACCACCTGCGCGAAGAGTGGCTAACCATCGCGCTGCTTGCCGTGGTGGGCAACGTGATGTCGACCTTTATCATCGGCGCGTTGACCTGGCTGGTGCTGGGGTGGCTGGAGCTGCCCGTGCCCTTTTTGTATGCCCTGGTGTTCGGCGCCTTGATCTCACCGACCGACCCCATCGCGGTGGTGGGCATCATGAAATCCGTCGGCGTTTCCCGGCAGCTCGAAAATCAAATCGCCGGCGAGTCGCTGTTTAACGATGGCCTAAGCGTGGTGGTCTTTCTGGTGCTGTTGGGCCTTTCCGGGCTGGGCGCCATGGGCGGAGAAGAGGTGCCGGTCGAGTCCTCTATCGATATTGCGGCCATCGGTTTGCTGCTCCTTAAGGAGGTTGGCGGGGCGGTGCTGCTGGCGTCAGTGGCGGGCTACCTGGTTTACCAGATGCTCAAGCGGGTCGATAACTACCAGGTCGAGGTGCTGATCACCCTCGCCCTGGCGATGGGCCTGTTCGCCCTGGCGGATAGCCTGCACTTGTCGGCGCCCATCGCCGTGGTGGTCGCGGGGCTGTTCATTGGTAACCACGGGCGCTTGTTTGCCATGTCGGATAAAACGCGCGACAACGTCGACACCTTCTGGGAGCTGATCGATGAAATCCTCAACGTGGTGCTGTTTTTACTGATCGGTTTGGAGCTTCTGGTGCTGCCGATCGAGCGTGACTGGCTGGTGGCCGGAGGGCTTGCGATCGTCATCGTGCTGGGAACGCGGTTGCTGTGTGTCGCCAGTATCCTGGGCCCGCTTGGCAAGCTTAAGGATCAGTCGAAAGGCGCCATTCCGATTCTGACTTGGGGCGGGCTGCGCGGCGGTATTTCGGTGGCCATGGCGCTGTCACTACCCGCAAGCGAGTTTCGCGATCTGGCGTTGACGTTGACCTACTGCGTGGTGATTTTCTCGATTGCCGTCCAAGGGCTGACCATGGGCAAAGTCATTCGCCTGAGCAGCCGTACGTAGTACGCTTCGATAGCGAACTCGGGATAAGGAGCAACGCATGCACCATACAAGAAAAGGGCAGTTCATCGTTACATCCAGCCGACAGATTTATAAAAACCCCTGGATCGAGGTGACGGAGGATAGCGTCATTAGGCCCGGTGGCGAGAAGGGAATATTTGGTACGCTCGATATGCGCGATGGCGTCGCCATTCTGCCGCTCTTTGACGATGGCAGCGTCCTGCTTGCCCGGGAATACAAGTACGCGCAGGAAAAAGAGATGATAGAGATCGTCGGCGGTGGGATCGACGATGGCGAGTCGCCGGAGAACGCCGCCGCCCGCGAGCTGGCCGAAGAGGCCGGCCTCGAGGCAGACGAGTTGATAAGGCTTGGCGTTGCAGACCCTTTCACCACGCTGGTCCGAACGCGGGACTATCTGGTAATCGCAACGGGGCTTCGTGAGTTGCGGGAGAGACCGCCTGCCGATGATGTGGTCGAGCCCTTTAGAATTTCACTCGCGACCGCTGTCGATTACGTAATGGACGGTACGATTACCCACGCGGTTTCGTGCCTACTTATTTTGAGGGCGGCGCTCGCGTTTCCTCACCATGTGAAAGACCGCACTCTGTCTTCGCGCTAGCAGCCTTGTGCCGTTTTACGCTGGCTTCCACTCGCTGGCCGAGGTTGGCCGGAGCTAGCTGGCGTCGGCAGTGTGGACTCCTATACTGAGCGCATACCCACTGCAAAGGATGTGCCTCATGGCAACAAATAAGCTTCCCTCCGGCGCCGGCGATGTCGCCGGTGAATACCCCGAGGTATGGGACGCCTACGCGGCACTGGGCAAGGCGTGCTCACAGTCCGGGCCGTTAGAGGGCCGCGAACTACGCTTGGTCAAGCTTGCGCTTGCCATTGGCAACCGCTCCGAAGGCGCGGTGCATTCTCACGTGCGCCGTGGGCTCGAAGAGGGGTTAAGCGCTGAAGAGCTCAAGCAGGCCGCCATGCTGGCGGTGCCGACCATCGGCTTTCCCGCCGCCGTGGCCGCGCTCACCTGGATTACCGATATCACCGACGCCGGGTAGCACGAACGCTTCGGCCGAGCGCAAGGCTCGGCCGAATGCATGGTCAGTAAAGTATCAGGTGGCCGTGCGGCCCTGCTCCTCGAGCGCCTGGTCGACCGAGGACACATAGTACTCGGTGGCAAACGCGCCCTCGGGCTCCTTGAGCCAAACCAGACACACCAGCCAGCTAATGAAGGCGCCCGCCGCGATAATCAGGAAAAATTGTGTGGGCGTCACGAAGGTATAGATCGTCAGGTACACCACCGCTCCCACGTTGCCATAGGCGCCGGCCATACCGGATATCTGGCCGGTGATACGTCGCTTGATCGAGGGAATGATGCCAAAAGTGGCCCCTTCCGCCCCCTGCACGAAAATCGACGTCGCGATGGTCACCAGGATCGCGAGCAGCAGTGGCCAGCGGGCATCGAGCAGCGCCATCAGCGCAAACCCGACGCTAATCCCGAACATGTAGCAGAGCATGACGAAGCGGCGGTTGCCCATTCGGTCCGACACCATGCCGCCCATGGGTCGGGCCACCAGGTTGACGAAGGCAAACGAGGCGGCGATCAACCCGGCCGTGGCCGCATTGAGCCCCCAGGTTTGCTCGAAAAAGAGCGGCAGCATCGAGACCACGGCAAGCTCCGCGCCGAAGTTGGCAAAATAGGTGGTGTTGAGCGCGGCCACGCTATTGAAGGGGTACTTATCATCCTCGGGCACGCCCTTGCGCAAAATGGGTAGATTGACCCGCAAAATCTGCACGATCTGATAAATGATGATCGCGACGATCACCAGGTACGTCGCCACCGCGCCGCTCATGGGCAGATAGCCCATGTCCTGGATACGCCACACGAGCACGGCCAACACTCCGACCAGCGGAATGGTCCAGATGATGAGTTTGATCATGTCCGCCCAGGAACTGACCTCCATGGCGGCGGTTTTGCGCGGCTTACGGTGGGCGGCGGCATCCGGGCCATCGGTAATGGCGAACCAGTAGTAAACGCCATAGGCCGCCATCACGATGGCGCTTTGGGCGATCGCCCAGCGCCATCCGTCCGGGCCGCCATACATCGTAAGCGCGATCGTGGGTAGCGACATGGCCGCCACAGCGGAGCCAAAATTACCCCAGCCAGCGTAGAACCCTTCGGCAAAACCGATATCCTTTGGCTTGAACCACAGTGCGGTCATGTGAATACCCACCACGAAGCTCGCCCCTATCGAGCTCAATACCAGCCGGGCGACCAGCAGCTGCGTCATACTATTGCCGAAGGCGAAAGCCAGTGCCGGTACCGACATGCTGACCATCAACACGGAAAAAACGCGCCGGGGGCCGAAACGGTCGAGCATCATGCCGACGATGATACGCGCCGGGATGGTGAGCGCGACGTTACAGATTGCAAACAGCTTGAGATCGTCCTGGGTCAGCCAATCGACGCTTTTGAGCATGCTCGAGGCCAGCGGCGCCATGTTGAACCAGACGTAGAAGGTGATGAAAAACGCGATCCAGGTAAGGTGCAGTGCCCGGATTTCGGGGTTTTTGAATTTGAAAACGGCAGATACTTTCATGGCCATTTCGTCCTGTATCCAACGCGCGGACTCGCCGCGGCTTATGGGCTGGCTAGCGTATAGGCAGGCCAGGAGATGGGCTGCGCTATGGACTCGGTAGAATCAACAACGGGCACTCGGCGCGGCGCGCCAAAAACGAGCTGACGCTGCCAAAGGTCATGTAGTCGAGTTCGTCGACGAAGTAGGTCAACGACTTGGCGATGATGCCGCCATCGGGCTGATGGCTGTGGCGTGCAATGACCAGCAGGTCCGGGGCGAGCTTGCGGGTGGCGGCGAGCAGCATCTTGCGTGCATCGCCTTCGGCGATCAGCTGCTCTGCCTGAAAGCCCTCGCCGGTGGCGAACGCCACGCCTTCTTCCAAGTGCTGCTTTAATTGCGCGCGGGCTTGCTGAAACAGGGTTTCGTTATGGTCGGTGGCGTCGAGCGGGTTTTCGGCCACGCCCACCAGGGTGATCAAGGGCTGGTTGCAGCGAAACATGTTCACCACCTGGGCGAGCGCCAGCTTGGCATTTCGTGAACCGTCGTAAGCGAGCATTATCTTCATGGGTCCTCCCGCCTGGGGCAGGGAAAGGCTCCGGAGCCCGGCTCCGGAGCAGGAGTCAGGGGTTGCGGACGCTGGCGCTCCGGCGCAGGTAGAACCACCAATTGATGCCCAGGCAAACGGCGTAGAAGACGGCAAAGCCGTACATGGCAAGCTCCGGGGTGCCCGCCTGGATCTGCGCGCCGATGATGCTGGGGGCGATGAAGGCGCCGTAGGCGGCCACCGCCGAGGTCCAGCCAAGTACCGGGCCTTTTTGCTGGGCATCGAAGATCACCCCGATACTGCGAAAGGTGGAGCCGTTGCCGATGCCGCTGGCGGCGAACATCACGATGAAAAGCAAAAGGAAGAGCCAGAAGAATGCATTGGGGTCGGTGGCGTTGTAGGCCAGCATCATCACGTAGCCAGTGGCAACGGAGGCCACCACCATGACCGCGGAAATGATCTGGGTGACGATGGCGCCGCCGACCTTGTCGGAGATCCAACCGCCGACCGGGCGAATGAGTGCGCCGACGAACGGCCCTATCCAGGCCCAGGTGAGGGCGCTCGGGGCGTTGGGGTTGACTACGCGCACCAGGCTCCCATCCGCGGCGCTCTCCATCATGTTGCCGAAGATCACGTTGATCGACAGCGGCAGCGCCGCCGAAAAGCCGATGAAAGAGCCGAAGGTGAGGATGTAGAGAATCGTCATCGCCCAGGTGTGCTGGTTGGAAAAGATCGCGAACTGCTTCTGGATATTGGGCTTGATGTCGCCGGGAATCAGGCGCAGCAGCACCAGCGTCAGCACGATCGTAAGCGGTAGGGCGACCCACATGTTGAGCCAGGCGAGGGCCAGCATACCGGCGATCGAGGTCAAAAGGCCCACCCCGTAAAGCCCAAGAATCTTGCCAAAGGCGGTGAGGGGCGCGCCCGGGTTGGGGGTGATCGTGCGGATATTGTTCATGCCGAACCAGCCCAAAAAGACGAGCGGCACCAGCAGGACCAGCCAGACGAAGCCGGCGTTTTGAATCCAGGTGTCGGTGCCGGCCTCGATACGTCCGATCAAGGTGCCGCTGGCACTTTCCAGTGCCATGGGGCCGCCGGCCAGCGCCCCGAAGAGCCCGACGGTCATCACCAGCGGAATCAGAATCTGCATGGTGGTGACGCCGAAGTTACCCAGCCCCGCGTTCATGCCCAACGCGTAACCCTGCTGCTTGCTGGGGTAAAAGGTCGAGATATTGCTCATCGAGCAGGCGAAGTTACCGCCCCCGATGCCGGAGAGCAGCGCCAGCGCCTGGAAAATCCAGAACGGTGTATCCGGATTCATCAGCGCAAGGCCGGTGCCGGCGGCAGGAATGGCCAGTAGCGCCGTGGTCAAAAAGATGGTGTTGCGCCCGCCGGCAATGCGAATCATGAACGAGGCGGGAATGCGCAGCGTCGCCCCGGAAAGCCCCGCCAGTGCCGTAAGCGTAAAGAGCTGGTCGACGGAAAACGCAAAGCCCAGGTTCTGCATTTGGGTGGTGATCATGCCCCACATCATCCACACCGCAAACCCGACCAGCAGGCTTGGAATGGAGATCCAAAGGTTGCGGTTGGCAACGTGTTTACCCTGCTGCTCCCAGAAGCGTTCGTCTTCGACATCCCAAGCGACGATGTCGGCATTTCTCTTGGTCATGATGGTTCCCCTTTGCGTAAACCATTACCTGGCGTCGAACCATTAGCGGCTCACCGATAAGGGAAAGATACGCGCGCGGGGAAGGGCTGGGAATGGCCCTGAAAGCCAGCGAAATCAATAGCCTACCTCTTTGTGGGTAGGTGCTTTCAAGAGCCAGAAGCCTGATTTCATTAAAGAAAAAAGCGAAGGGGTAAGCGCGCCGAGAAGCGCAGGCGCCGGCGCGCTATTTGGAGGTATCTACATTGATTGGCTAGTCGTTGATGCCCGCTTGCACGGCCCAGACCGCCGCCTCCACCCGCGAGCGCAGGTTGAGTTTCTTGAGCAGGTGTTTGACGTGCACCTTCACCGTGCCTTCGGTGATATCCAGCTTACGTGCGATCAGCTTGTTGGAAAGGCCGCCGGCGAGCTGGCGCAAGATCTCGCGCTCGCGCTGGGTGAGGCTGCGAATGTCCGGCGCGGTGGGCGTCGCGCGCTGATTGCGCAGCGCCTCGGCCAAAAGTGCGGTAAGACTTTCGCTGATCACCATGCGCCCGAGTGCGGCCTGGCGTAGCTGGCGCACCATGTCCTCGGGCTCCATGTCCTTGAGCAGGTAGCCGTCGGCGCCGGCGCGCAGGGCCGCTACCACGTCTTCTTCATGGTCGGAGACGGTGAACATGACGATGCGGCCGCTAAAGTCGTTCTCCCGCAGGCGGCGCAAAGCCTCCAGGCCGTCGATATCGGGCATGTTCAAATCGAGCAGGACCAGGTCGGGCTCGAGCGAGAGCGTCAGCCGAATGCCCTCTTCGGGGCTGCCGGTCTCGCCGACCAATTCCAGGTCGTCTTCGAGTTCGAGAAGCTGCGCCACGCCGCGGCGCAAGAGCGGGTGGTCGTCGATGATCAAAAGCGTGGCAGGGGTGTCGTGGCTGGTCTGAGACATTAAAGATTCCGTGTGCCTGAATGAGCATCGTCGGTGGCCGCTGTCGGCGGCTGTTGAGTCAAGCGAGCGGTCAAGGGGGTGAAGATGACCTCCACGCAGGCCCCGCCACCGGGGCGATTAAAAATGGAGAGCTCGCCGTTCAAGGTGGTGGCGCGGTCGCGAATGATGACCAGGCCGTAATGCATCGGCGGCGAGGCGTCGTTTTGAAGGCCGATGCCGTCATCTTCCACGCGGACCTGCAAGCGGGCATCTCTAAAGCGCACGGTGATGCTGACCCAAGTGGGCTGGGCGTGCTTGTGCGCGTTGGCCAGCGCCTCGCGAATGATTTGTAGAACGTGGATCTCTTCATTGGGGTTGAGCAGGTAGGGCGGTACATCGTAATCGAGCGCGACCGCGAAGCCCAGGCGCTGGGTGAACTCGTCCGTGGTTTGGCGCAGGGCGAACTGAAGCCCCGGGCCTTCCAGCTTGAGCCGGAAGGTGGTCAAAAGCTCGCGCAGCTGGCGGTAGGCGCTGTTCAGGCCGCTGCGCAGCTCGTCGATCACGGTGGCCTGGGCCTCGCGGGAGGCCTCTTTTTGCTGCATGCGCTCGAGCCGGGTCACCTGCATCTTGAGGTACGAGAGCGACTGCGCCAGGGAGTCGTGCAGCTCCCGGGCGATGATCGTGCGCTCGTTGATGAGCGTGACCTGCTGCTGCTCGTCGATACGGCGCTGCAAATACACGGCGGTGGCGAGCTGGTCGGCCAGAATGTTCAAAAGCCGGCGGGTGTTATCGTTGAGCTCGCCTTCGGGGTACCACACCTCCAGGTTACCCAGTAGCGTATCGCCGGCGCGAATGGAGAGCTGTAGACACTGGAGGCGCTCGCCCGAGGCGGGCAGCGGGTCGATCAGGCACGCATCGCAGGCCATGTCGCGGCAGTACTCGGGGCGTGTCACCGAGTGCGTTTCCAAAACCGGCATGATGCGCTGGTCGAAGGGGTCGTTGAGCGACAGGCGGATGGGGCCCAGACCCAGCAGGCTTTCCAGCTCGCGCAGCATGGGGGCGGCGCTGGCGCAAAGGTCGTTGCCGCCGCCGAAAAGAGTGCGGCTGGCATCGTGCATTACGCGCATGGCTTGGTTACTGCGCTCGAGCGCCTGCTCCTTGCGCGAGACGCTCTCTTCGAGAGCGGCGTAACTCGTTGCAAGCTCCGCGGCCATGGTGTTGAACGTTCGCCCCAGCCGCGCCAGCTCGTCGCTGCCCGAAAGCTTCGAGCGCTGGTTGAAGTTGCGCTTCGCCACTTCCCGGGTAAGCGCCATGAGCTGGTGCAACGGGGCGACCAGGTTGTGGCGCACATCGAAAAGAGCAATGGCGACGACCAGGCTAATGAGCAGCAAAAAGAGCACCTGCATGATGCCCAAAAGCCTCACCTTGGCTTCGGTACTGTTTTCGAGCTGCTCGACGAGTATCTCGATATCGCCGACCAGGGTGGTCACCATGGTCTCGAAGGCGGCGAGATCGATGCCGCCACCGGCGCCCGCCTCGTCCAGCGCGGGCTGCACGGTGTCTTGCCAGTAGCGCTGAATACGGCTTAATTGCTGGCGCCGTTCGTGATGGGCATCCTCGGGCACGCTGCGTTGCAGGGTAGCGCCGTGCAAGCGCTGGTCGAAGCGCGCCACGAGCGCGTCGAGTTGGCCGCCGGTGGTTGCGTCCGGGGCGTACTCCAAGCGCTGCAGCTCGACCAGAATGCGGTGGGCGTTCATGCGCAGCGACCCGGCCACGTTGATCGCCGAGGCGTCGCCGCGGGTGCTATTCGACATGTTCATGGTCAGCGTGATGCTGATGAACGCCATGGCGCTGATCGCGATCAGTGACGCCATGATACGGGCCACTAGCGAGCGTTGGAGCAGTTTCATAACGGTTCCAGCCGCCTGAGAAGGGAAAAGGAGTGTGGCACTATCGTGACCGGCATACGCGGTGCTATCCCTTTGGGGGTAGCGGTATTACCCCTAATGATTTTTGACCTGGATAAGACGAGCGCCGACAATTCTGGCATGTCTTCTGGCGCCTTCCTAGCCTAACGGGAAATCTTGCGATGCCCTCCAGTGTGCCCCCTAGCGCGAAAACCAGGCCGCCGCCGTTGCCTGTCAATGACTACCAAAGGCTGGTCGCGATGCTGTTGGTGCCGTTGGCAAGTGCGGTGGCGGTGGCGGGCTGGACGCTTTACGCCATGCTCGCCGCCCGTCCGGCTTATGTATGGCTGCCCCTTATGAGTGGCCTGCTGCTGGCCCTGGCTTGCGGATACTGGGCGCGGCGCTATAGCACCTGCTACCTGATGCTTGGGCTGTTGGCGGGGCTTGCTCTGGCGCTGCTGCTCTTTGGCGTTGCCCACAAGCCCTGGCAGTTCTGGCTACTGGGCGTCGGGTTTGGGCTCGGGGGTGGCATCATTGCAAGCGGTACCGCCCATGCCAGGCGGTGGCTGCCCGGCTGCTGGCTATGCCTGGCGGCAAGCCTTTGCGTGGCCACCCTGGCGGGGGTGGGATTTTCGCTGCGCCTGGTGCCGCTGGTGGTAAAGGCCTATGGCTTTCAGGCGGCTCCGCTGAGTCTGCTCGTTCCTTTGGTGATGATCATGCTGCTGCTGTGGCTATTCGTCGAGGCGCCGCAGAGCCCGATGAAAGAAAGTGATGGGTAGACCAAGGGAGAGGGTTACGTGATAGAGCACTACTTTTTAATCAAGCATCTTCACATGGGCGCGGCGGCGCTGAGTATCGGTTTATTTTTGGTACGCGCCTGGTGGTCGGTACGCGAAAGCCCGCGCCTGCAGGCGCGCTGGGTGAAGATCCTTCCGCACCTCATCGACACGGCGCTGCTGGGGCTGGGGGTCACGCTCATGGTGACGCTGCGGTTTTGGCCCTGGCAGCAGCCTTGGCTGGCCGCCAAGCTATTGGCGCTTTTGGTCTACATCGGCGTTGGCACCCTGGCGATCAAGCGGGGCGCCACGCCACGCCGGCGCGGCGTGGCCGCGCTGCTGGCGGTGGCGGTGTTCGCCTACATGGTCGGCGCCGCCATCCGGCACAGCCCGCTTTCCTGGCTTGCGTAATGGCGGCCTGGGCCAGTGCCCGGCGCAAAAGCGCCGGCCTTTTTACGTCAGCATATTGAGGTACTGGCGTACCACGCCAGCGTTGTTGTAGCGCTCCTCCTTCGAGGCGAACACCAGCGTCACCTTTTCCTTTTGAGCCCGCCTGGCAAGCTCTCGCAGGCGCTCGCGATGGCCGGTCAACTCCTTCATGTAGCGCTTGCGAAAATCGCCCCACCCGAGGGAGCCGTCGTGAAACGCCTTGCGCAGCGCGCTACTCGGGGCGATCTCCTTGGGCCACTCGTCGATATTGGCCTCTTGCTTTGAGACCCCGCGGGGCCACATGCCGTCTACCAGCACGCGGTAGCCGTCCTCCTTGTGCGGTGTGTCGAAGGCGCGTTTCAGTTCGATTGCCATATTCCCTCCTCGATTCAGTAAGCCCAGACGATCGCCATCAATAGCCCCCAGGCCAGCACGCCGGCGGCCATGATGGTGTGAGTGACCGACATCAACGCGACGTCGCGGGTGTGGCGCTCGCAAAGCGCCTGCAGACCGTGGTAGACCAGACTACAGGCGAGGGCGAGCGCCGCCAGTGCCAGTACCGCATTGACGACCAGACTGGGAACTAAAAGCCCTAGCGACGCGATCCAGAGCGGCAGCGGCGCCAGGGCGGCGAGCAGGTAGGCACTGTGATAGTCGATCGATAGCTCGTCGTGGCCGTTGACCACCGCCTGAATCAGCCAGCCCATCACGAAGAAGGTTAAAAGTTCGGCGAGAAACAGGATGGTCGTAATGAAGCGCCACTGGCGTTCGGCAAACCCGGCGGCGAAGGCATCGCCGTAGTGAGTTCCCGCATAGAAAAGCAGAATGGGCGGCAATAGCGACATGGGCAGCACCACGCCCCAAGCCAGTGTGGCGATGGAGGGGCGGTGTCGTTTGAGCGCTGGCCAGCCCGTCTGGTGAGTGAAGGGGAGTTGCAGGATATTGAGTGGCGTCATGATCGCCTCGCTTGTCGTTTGGAACGCACGCACCGGAAATGAGCGAATGCTTTATATCACGGTGTGATATTATTTAGATTTAAGACGATCACGGGTATTTGTCAAGAGGAGAACGCAATGGCCGACGCGCCGCTATCCAAGCAGGACTTCCACAAGCTCTCCGACTTCCGCTATCAACTGCGCTGCTTTCTCAGGCAGAGCGAGGACATCTGCCGAGAACACGGACTGACGCCGCTGCAGTATCAGCTGCTGCTACACCTGATGGGGTTCGAGGGGCGCGAGTGGGCGAGCATCGGTGAGCTTGCCGAGCGGCTGCAGTCCAAGCACCACGCCGTGGTGATGCTGGTGGATCGCTGCGAACAGCTCGAGCTCGTCGAGCGCCGCCCCGGGCGAAGCGACGGTCGCCGTATGGAGGTCCACCTTCTGCCCAAGGGTGCGCAGCGTGTCGAAGCGATTGCCCGGCGCCACCAGCCGGAGCTTCGCCACTTGAACGAGAAGCTGGACCTGCCGGGGATCGCCGATCTGCTCTAGGAATGCGGGCCGGCATTTGAAGCTTCTGTCTCCCTCTTCTACTGTATTGAGTACATTCAAGAGACAGGGAGCTGTCATGCCGATCGTTAAAAATCTCGAAGACGTCACACCGACCATGATTCAGGATGCCGAGGCCGCCACGGACACCGGGCCGGATGCCAATCCGGGTGGGCATGAGCACACCAACAACCCGGTGGCGGACCTGGGGATGTCGCTTAAGCCCTTCATCGATCAGGGCATGTCGAGAAAGGAAGTGGCCGATCGTATCGGCGCCTCGACGGATCTGGTGGATCGCTGTATCAGCCACCCCATCGTCGCCCAGCTGGATGAAGGCACCGACGGGCGCTAACCGTCTGAGAAAAGGCCCTTAAGTCAGGCGTTTCAAGCCAGGGCCTTCGAGCAAAAAAACGGCCCCCGGGTGTATTGCATACCCGGGGGCCGTTTTGGGTCAGGCGGCTTCGAGCGGGCGCGCGGGGCCGAAGTGTTCGAAATGACGGCGGCTTTCCTCGATACCCAGCTCCGCCAGGGTAGTGTTCATCGCCGCCATGAAGCCTTGCGGGCCCACGAAGTAGCAGCGCGTGTCCAGGTTGGGCAAGTAGCGCGCCAACAGGTCGCGGTTTATGCGGCCCTGGTGGTCTGCCAGGTCGCCCCGCTCGTGGACGTTGACCACTTTGAGCTGCTCGGGATAGTTCTTGGCCAACGCCTGGATGTCGTCGCGAAAGGCCTGATGCTCGCCGTCGATGGCCGCGTGCATGTATACCACTTGGCGCCCCTGGGAGAGCGCGTGGCGCGCGATGGGCAGCATCGGCGTTTGGCCTACGCCGCCGCTTGCCAATAGGACCGGCTCGTCGCCCTGGGCCAGAGTAAGATCGCCGGCGGGGGGAAGAAGCTCCAGCGTATCGCCGGGTTTCAGCACGTCGTGGAAATGGCGGCTGACGCGGCCGTGCTCTTCGCGCTTGATGGAGATGCGGTAGCTCTTGCCGTTGGGCGAATCCGAAAGGCTGTAGTGGCGATACACCGGCTCGCCGTCGATCATCAGGCGCACGCCGACGTACTGGCCGGGTTCGAAGTCCGCCACCGGACCGCCATCCTCGGGTTCGAACACGAACGAGCGGATGACCGAGCTTTCCTGCTGGGTGCGCGCGATCTTGAAGCGACGCGTACCCCGCCAGCCGCCGGGGCGGCTTTCGAACTCGCGGTAGCGCTGGTCTTCCAGGTCGATCAAAAGCGCGGCCAGCTCGTTGTAGAGCGCGGTCCAAGCGTCGGCGATCTCGGGGGTCACGGCGTCGCCCAGCACCTCGCCGATGGTCTCCATCAAGCATTCGCCAACGATCGGATAGTGCTCGGGCAGGATACCCAGCGAGACGTGCTTGCTGACCACGATGTCCAACGCCGCCCGCGCTTGGGCGGGGTTGCTACGCAGCTGAACGTAGGCCAGTACCGAGGCGGCCAGCGCCCGCGGCTGGCTGCCGTTTTCCTGGTGTACCTGGTTGAAGAAGGTCTTGACCTCGGGGTAGCGCTTGAACATCAGCTGATAGAACTGCTGGGCGATGGTGTTGAGATGTTCGGCAACCACCGGCGCGGTGGCGCTAATCAGGGCTTCTTGTTCGTGACTGAGCATGGCGTTTTCCTTATAAGATGTATTTCATATGCATCTTATAAAGCGCGTTCTGAAAACACAATCTGAAAAAGGCGCCGCCAGTTGATCTCCGTCAAGGTTATGTTTTTCAGTCTCAAGCGTTGACAGTGGGAATGCGCATCAGCCCGGCAAGCTCCGGGTGGCGGTTGTCGAGTACGTCCGAGAGCGTGTAGCGGTCGAGTACGGCCAAAAAGGCGGCGAGCGCCTCGCCCAGTACGGACCTGAGCTGACACGAAGGGGTAATGACGCAGGTGTTGCCTCGCTGAAAGCACTCGACCAAGCCCATATCGTGCTCCATCTCGCGCACCAGCTCGCCCATTTTGATCGTTTTCGGGTCCCGCGCCAGCCATAACCCGCCGTTTTTACCCCGCATCGCCGTCACGTAGTTCTTCTGGCTCAACGCCTGGACCACCTTCATCAGGTGGTTGCGCGAGATCTCGAAGGTCTCGGCAATCTCACTGATCGTTGCGCGCTCTTCCCCTTTCACGGCGAGATAAATCAACACGCGAATGGAGTAGTCGGTGAATTGGGTAAGTTGCATGGAAGGTGCGGTGCTCCTGAGTGGGCCGTTCGCCGTTGGATCCAGACCATTATAAGAAGATTGAGGGCCGCGCGGCTAATCCCGGCTGACAAGGGCTCTATCACCTTGGAGGTAGACCGGCGGTATATGGAGGTAACCACGCAGTAATTCGCTTTTCAATCGCTCAGACTTGTCGCCATGGAGCCCGCCTGGCGGGCAGCGCCCATTTTCAAGGAGCCTGGAGAGCGACCATGAGTCACTTCATAGATCGGCTGAATTTCTTTCGCAAAGACCGCGACGCCTACGCCAACGGGCATGGCGAACTACGCAGCGAATCCCGCCAGTGGGAAGATAGCTACCGTTCGCGCTGGCAGCACGACAAGGTGGTGCGCAGCACCCACGGCGTCAACTGTACCGGCTCGTGCAGCTGGAAAATCTACGTCAAGAACGGCCTGGTGACCTGGGAGACCCAGCAGACCGACTACCCGCGTACCCGCCCGGACCTGCCCAACCACGAACCCCGCGGCTGCCCGCGCGGCGCCAGCTACTCCTGGTATTTGTACAGCGCCAACCGGCTGAAGTACCCGCTGGTGCGCAAGCCGCTGCTGGCGCTTTGGCGCGAGGCGCGCGACCAACACGCCGACCCGGTGGATGCCTGGGCCTCGATCGTCGAAGACCCGGCGAAAACGAAGCAGTACAAAAGCGCTCGGGGCATGGGCGGCTTCGTGCGCGGCGAGTGGGAGGAGATGAACGAGATCGTCGCGGCCTCCAACGTCTATACCGCGAAAACCTTTGGGCCCGATCGCATCATCGGCTTCTCGCCGATCCCCGCCATGTCGATGGTGAGCTACGCCGCGGGCAGCCGCTATCTGTCGCTGATCGGCGGCGTGTGCATGAGCTTCTACGACTGGTACTGCGATCTACCCCCGGCCTCCCCCATGACCTGGGGCGAGCAGACCGACGTACCCGAGTCCGCCGACTGGTACAACTCGAGCTACATCATTGCCTGGGGCTCCAACGTGCCGCAAACCCGCACGCCGGATGCGCACTTTTTCACCGAGGTGCGCTACAAGGGCACCAAGACCGTCTCGATCACCCCGGACTACGCGGAAGTCTCCAAGCTCACCGATGAGTGGCTCTCGGCCAAGCAGGGCACCGACGCCGCCCTGGCGATGGCCATGGGCCACGTCATCTTGAAGGAGTTCCACCTCGAGAACCCCAGCGCCTACTTCACCGACTACGTGCGCCGCTATACCGACATGCCGTTTCTGGTCGAGCTCGAGCCCCGCGCCGACGGAAGCTTTGCGCCGGGCCGCCAGCTACGCGCCAGCGATTTCGACGCCGCGCTGGGTCAGGAGAACAACCCGGAGTGGAAAACCGTCGCCTGGGACGAAACCCGCGACCAGCTCGTCGTGCCCCGCGGCTCTATCGGCTTTCGGTGGGGTGAAACCGGCGACAACGTCGGCAAGTGGAACCTCGAGCCGCTGGACGCCGAAGGCGTCGAGATCAAGCCTCTACTGAGCCTAGTGAGCCATCACGACAGCGTGGCGCGGGTGGCTTTCCCTTACTTTGGAGGGATCGAGCACGAGCACTTTGCCCACGTGAAAGGCGAGGGCGCTGGTGCCGCCGACGATCTGCTGTTCCACCATCTGCCCGCCAAGCGTTTGAAGCGTGCCGACGGTAGCGAGATGTTGGCGGTCACGGTGTTCGATCTGATGTGCGCCAACTACGGTATCGACCGCGGCCTGGCCGCCGACGGCGAAGACGATGGCGCCACCGATTACGCGCAGATCCGCCCGTACACCCCGGCCTGGCAGGAGAAGATCACCGGCGTATCGGCTTCGCAGTGTACCCGTATCGCTCGGGAGTTCGCCGACAACGCCCACAAGACCCAGGGGCGCAGCATGATCATCGTGGGGGCCGGTATGAACCACTGGTACCACATGGACATGAACTACCGCGGCCTGATCAACATGCTGATCCTGTGCGGCTGTATCGGTCAAAGCGGCGGCGGCTGGGCCCACTACGTGGGCCAGGAAAAGCTACGCCCGCAGACCGGCTGGACCCCGCTTGCCTTTGGCCTGGACTGGCAGCGCCCGCCGCGGCACATGAACTCCACCTCGTTTTTCTACAACCACTCCTCCCAGTGGCGCTACGAAAAGCTGGAGATCAAGGAGATTCTCTCGCCGCTGGCCAGGGCCGAGGAGTACCCGGGCAGTTTGATCGACTTCAACGTACGCTCCGAGCGCATGGGCTGGCTGCCCTCGGCGCCGCAATTGGGCGCCAACCCGCTGCGCTTGAAAGCTCAGGCCGAGGCCGCGGGCATGTCCACCGCCGACTTCGCCGTCGACCAGCTCAAAAGCGGCAAGCTTCGCTTCGCGGCAGAAGACCCGGACGCCCCGGAAAACTTCCCGCGCAACATGTTCATCTGGCGCTCCAACCTGCTGGGAAGCTCCGGCAAGGGCCACGAGTACATGCTCAAGTACCTGCTGGGCACCCGCCACGGCATTCAGGGCAAGGACCTGGGCGATTTCGGCGGCCAGAAACCCGAGGAAGTGGTTTGGCGCGACGACGCCCCGGAAGGCAAGCTGGACCTGCTGGTCACCCTCGATTTTCGCATGTCCACCACCTGTCTTTATTCGGACATCGTGCTGCCGACGGCGACCTGGTACGAGAAGGACGACCTCAACACCTCCGACATGCACCCCTTCATTCACCCGCTGACCGCCGCGACCGATCCCGCCTGGGAGTCCCGCAGCGACTGGGAGATCTACAAGGGCATCGCCAAGGTGTTTTCCAGGGTCTGCGAAGGTCACTTGGGCGAGGAGACCGATCTGGTCACGCTGCCCATGCAGCACGACTCCCCCGGCGAGCTTGCCCAGCCCGAGGTACTCGATTGGAAAAAAGGCGAGTGCGAGGCGATTCCCGGCAAGACCATGCCGTCACTCATCGAGGTGAAACGTAACTACCCGGAAACCTACGAGCGCTTCACCTCGGTTGGGCCGCTTTTGGAAAGCATCGGCAACGGCGGCAAGGGCATTGCCTGGAAAACCGAGGCCGAGGTCGAGCTTTTGGGCAAGCTCAACCACCGCAAAACCGAAGGCCCCCACGCCGGGCGCCCGCGTATCGACACCGCCATCGACGCCGCGGAAATGATCCTGACCCTGGCGCCGGAAACCAACGGTGAGGTGTCCGTGAAGGCCTGGCAGGCGCTCTCCAATATTACCGGGCGTGACCATACCCACTTGGCCACCTCCAAGCACGAGGAGAAGATTCGCTTTCGCGATATCGTCGCGCAGCCGCGCAAGATCATCTCGAGCCCCACCTGGTCGGGCCTGGAGGACGAGCACGTCTCCTACAACGCGGGCTATACCAACGTCCACGAACTGATTCCCTGGCGCACCGTCAGCGGCCGTCAGCAGTTCTATCAGGACCACGCCTGGATGCGCGCCTTCGGCGAGAGCCTTTTGGTCTACCGTCCGCCCATCGATACCAAAGCGGCCAAAGGCTTCATTCTGCCGGCGGACAACGGCTTCAAGAGCAAGGCGTTCAACTTCATTACCCCGCACCAGAAGTGGGGCATTCACTCCACCTACTCCGATAACCTGTTGATGCTGACCCTCAACCGCGGCGGGCCCGTGGTGTGGCTCTCCGAGAGCGACGCAGCGGATATCGGGATCGAGGATAACGACTGGCTCGAGGTGTACAACGCCAACGGCTCCATCGCGGCCCGCGCCGTGGTGAGCCAGCGGGTCAAGGACGGCACGGTGATGATGTATCACGCCCAGGAGCGCCAGGTGAACGTGCCCGGCTCCGAAGTCTCCGGTACCCGGGGCGGTATCCATAACTCGGTGACCCGCGTCTGCCCCAAGCCGACCCACATGATCGGTGGCTACGCCCAGCTCTCCTACAGCTTCAACTACTACGGCACGGTCGGCTCCAACCGCGACGAGTTCGTGCTGGTGCGCAAGATGCACCACGTCGACTGGCTGGATGGCGAGGGCAACGACAGCGTCCAGGAGCCCGGTCGTCAGCCTAAAGACGCGCAGAACAGCGACGCGCAAAACGACGATAAGCAAAACAACCGTTCACAGGAGGCCGTGAAATGAAGATTCGCTCCCAGGTCGGCATGGTCTTGAACCTCGACAAGTGCATCGGCTGCCACACCTGCTCGGTGACGTGCAAAAACGTCTGGACCAGCCGCGAAGGCATGGAGTACGCCTGGTTCAATAACGTCGAAACCAAGCCCGGCATTGGTTATCCCAAGGAGTGGGAGAACCAGAACAAATGGAAGGGCGGCTGGCTGCGGCGTGCCAATGGCAGCATCGAGCCGCGTATCGGCGGCAAGTGGCGGGTGTTGGCGAATATCTTCGCCAACCCGGACCTGCCCGCCATCGACGACTACTACGAGCCGTTCACCTTCGACTACCAGCACCTGCATACCGCCAAAGTCGGTAAGCACCAGCCGGTGGCCCGCCCGCGCTCGCTGATCTCCGGCAAGCGCATGAAGAAAATCGAGTGGGGCCCCAACTGGGAAGAGATCCTGGGTACCGAGTTCGCCAAGCGGCGCAAGGACGCCAACTTCGATAACGTGCAGGCGGATATCTACGGCCAGTTCGAAAACACCTTCATGATGTACCTGCCGCGCCTGTGCGAGCACTGCCTGAACCCTACCTGCGTGGCCTCTTGCCCCAGCGGGGCGATCTACAAGCGCGAAGAGGACGGCATCGTGCTGATCGACCAGGACAAGTGCCGCGGCTGGCGGATGTGTATCTCCGGCTGCCCGTACAAAAAGATCTACTACAACTGGAAAAGCGGCAAGTCCGAGAAGTGCATCTTCTGCTACCCGCGCATCGAGTCCGGCCAGCCGACGATCTGCTCCGAAACCTGCGTGGGCCGTATCCGCTACCTGGGCGTGCTGCTTTACGACGCCGACCGCATCGAAGAGGTCGCCGCCTCCGCTGACGAGCGCGATTTGTATCATCGCCAGCGCGAGATATTTCTCGACCCTCACGACCCGGAGGTGATCGCCCAGGCCAAGCGCGACGGCGTGGAAGACAACGTCATCAAGGCAGCGCAAGCGTCGCCGGTCTACAAGATGGCCATCGACTGGGGGCTGGCGCTGCCGCTGCACCCGGAGTACCGCACGCTGCCCATGGTTTGGTACGTGCCGCCGCTCTCGCCGATTCAGTCCGCCTTTGATTCAGGGCACATCGAGTTCGACGGCGTGCTGCCCAAAATCGAGTCGCTGCGCATTCCCGTGCAGTACCTGGCCAACATGCTGACCGCCGGCGAAGAGGCTCCGGTGGTGCTGGCCCTCAAGCGCCTGATGGCAATGCGCCTTTACATGCGCGGCAAGCACGTAGAGGGCGAGTTGAACGACGACGTGCTCGAGGCGGTGGGGCTGACCCGCGGCCAGGTGGAAGAGATGTACCGCTACCTGGCCATCGCCAACTACGAGGACCGCTTCGTGATTCCTACCAGCCACCGGGAAATGGCGGTGGATGCCTTCCCCGAACGGGGTGGCTGCGGCTTCACCTTCGGCGATGGCTGCCACGGCGAGAGCCAACCCAACCTGTTCAACGGCCGCAAGCAGACCAGTGTGCTGGTCGAGCCGGTCGGCGTTTTCGAGCCACAATCCGAGGAGGTGCGTCATGACTAATGTGGCCCCAAAAGCGCTTGGCGCCGAGGCTTTACCCACCGAGGAGCACGGCATGCGCACGCTGCGGGTTTTGGCCCGCTTGCTGGACTACCCCAGTGCGGCGCTTCAACAAGCGTGTGGCGAAATGGTCGAGATCATCGAGGCCGAGCCGCGCCTGGACGGCGCCATGAAGGCGTCGCTCACCGGGTGGTGTCAGCGCCTACAGGCGTACGACCTGCTCGAACTGCAGGCGGAGTATGTCGCCTTGTTCGATAAAGGGCGCGCCACCTCGCTGTTGCTCTTCGAGCACGTGCACGGCGAGTCCCGGGATCGCGGCCAGGCCATGGTGGACCTGCTGGCCGAGTATCGCGCCGCCGGCTTCGAGCTCGACGCCCGGGAGCTTCCGGACCACCTGCCGGTGTTTCTGGAGTATCTGTCGTTTTGCAGCCCGGCGGATATCGGCCGCTGGCTGGGCGAGATCCGCCATATTCTGGCGCTTTTGACCGCGCGGCTCGAAGAGCGCGAGGCCGACCACGCCCTGGTGCCGCTAACGCTTCTGGCGTTGATCGGCGCGCAGGACGACGTTGCCGCCCACCGCCCCCAGGTACAAAAGGAGGCGCCGGACCATACCCCCGAAGCGCTGGATGCGGTGTGGGAGGAGGAGGCGGTGCGCTTCTCCGCCAAATCCGACGAAGACTGCGCCCTGCAATCCGCCGAAGGCCGCCGCCTGGCCGAGCGCAAGCACGCCGTACAGCCGCAGACGGTGCGCATCATGCCTGGCAATGCCGGCTCGTCTTCCCCGTCCGCCGGTCGTTAAAGGAGAAAGATCATGTTCGATGCCATCGCGCACTACTTCACCCATCTGATCTACGGCTACTACCCGTATCTGGCCGGCACGGTGTTTCTGATCGGCAGCCTGGTCCGCTTCGACCATGGCCAGTACACCTGGAAAACCGGCTCCAGCCAGATGCTCTCTCCCGGCACTATGCGCCTGGGGAGCAATCTGTTTCACATCGGCATCATCGTTATTTTCTTTGGCCATTTGTTCGGCATGCTCACCCCGCACTGGGTGTATGAGCCCTTCATCGCCGCGCATAACAAGCAGCTGCTTGCCATCGTAGTGGGCGGCATTGCCGGGGCCATGTGCCTTGCCGGCGGGGGCATACTGCTGTATCGCCGCCTGTTCAATCTGCGCGTACGCCAATCCTCCAGCCTGATGGACACCCTGGTACTGGCGATTCTGGTGGTGCAGGCGGGCCTTGGCATGGTCACCATCCTCTTCTCGCTGGGTCATATGGACGGCGAAATGATGCTCACGCTCTCCAGCTGGGCCCAGGCCATCGTCTTCTTCGGCGGTGGTGCGGCGGACTACATGCAGGAAGTCCCCTGGATCTACCGGATGCATATCTTCCTGGGGCTGACCATCATTTTGCTATTCCCCTTCACTCGTCTGGTGCACGTGTGGAGCGCGCCCTTTGGCTACGTTACTCGGCGCTACCAGCTGGTTCGCCGCCGCGGTTAATCCTTCAATCAAGCCAACGAGACAACGGTGATCCAGATGCAGGCAACTGATTTTCAAAAGATCGATATAGAGCAGCTCCCCGGCAGCGCCGTGGCCCCGGTGATTCGCGTAGGCGGTGTCGTGATCGACGAGGAAGCCATCGCCCGGGAAATGCAGCACCACCCGGCGGCCACCGCCGGAGAGGCGCAGCGCCAGGCGGCGCGGGCGCTGGTGGTTCAGGCGCTTCTACGCCAGCGCGCCGTCGAGCTGGGGCTTTTGGCGGATGGCGATGAGCCATCCGGCGCCGAGCAGGAGGCAGCGATCACGGCCCTTTTAGAGCAGGAACTTCAGGTGCCGGAACCCTCCCAGGAGGACGCGCGGCGCTTTTTCGAGATGCACCAGCAGCGCTTCAACGAACCCGCGCAGATCCACGTTCGCCATGTGTTGCTGGCCGCCGCCCCGGACGACGCGGCCGGGCGCGACGCGGCGTACCGGCAAGGCGAATCGCTGATCGAGACACTTAAGACGATGTCCGAGCGCTTCGATGAATTCGCCGCGCGTTACTCCGCCTGCCCCTCCAAAGAGAGCGGCGGCGACCTGGGCTGGCTGGTGCCCGGCCAGACCGTGGCGGAGCTCGACCGGGCGCTACAGCATCTGCCCGTAGGGCTTCACGCGCGCCCACTCGCCTCGCGCTACGGCTGGCACGTGGTCAGCATCGATGAGCGGGTAGAAGGGCGCGAGGCCGTGTTCGAACACGTGGCCGATAGAGTTCGCCATCACCTGCGCGAGCAGACCTCGCGGCGGGCGCTTCGCCACTATCTGTTGGCCCTGGAGAGCGAGTTCGGCGTCGAAGGCTTTGCGCTGGACGACGACGCCAGCGGCTCCTTGATGCAGTAAGCAGGAGGCACTCATGTCGCATACCCCGTTCGATGCTCGGTTCATCCCGCTCAACTGTGTGGTTCTGACCGTGTCCGATACCCGCGGGCCGGACCGGGACGGCAGCGGCGATCTGCTCGCCGAGCGCCTGACCGCGCAGGGCCACGTGCTGGTCGAGCGGCGTATCCTGGTGGACGATATCTACCAGATTCGCGCCGCGGTCTCGGCCTGGATCGCCGAGCCCGAGATCCACGTGGTGCTGGTCAACGGCGGCACCGGCTTCACCGCGCGGGACACCACCCCCGAGGCGCTGACGCCGCTGTTCGACAAGGCCATCGAAGGCTACGGCGAGCTCTTTCGCCACTATTCACTTCAGACGATCGGCACGGCCACGATCCAGTCCCGCGCCGTGGCGGGGCTTGCCAACCAGACGCTGCTGTTCACCATGCCAGGCTCCCCCAAAGCCTGCGCGCTGGCCTGGGATAAGATCATCGCGCTGCAGCTCGATGCGCGCACCCGGCCCTGCAACTTCGCCACCATGATCTTCCCCACCGCGCCGCTTTGCGGCAGCCGCCGGCACGCGGTGGCCTCGAACGACCCGGAGGGCCTATGAGCTGCCCCTGCGGCGAGCTCGAACACCGCCCCCTCGTGCCGCTTTTCGAGGCCCGGCAGCGGCTGGTCGACGCCGCGACGCCGATTAACGCCACCGAGCGTGTCGCCCTTGCCCACGCCCAGGGCCGCGTGTTGGCCGAGGCCGTCACCGCGCCGGTGGACCTGCCCGGCGTGGACAACAGCGCCATGGACGGCTTTGCCCTGCGCCTGGCGGACTACGCCGCCAACGGCGAAGGACTGCCCGTGCTGCTGCGCGTGCCGGCCGGGGCGGGTGTCCTGCACCTGCCCGAAGGCGGCTGCGCGCGCATCTTTACCGGTGCGCCGCTGCCGCTGGGCGCCGATACCGTCGTGGCCCAGGAGCGCACCTGGCTGGATGCCCGGGGCTGCCTTCATCTGGATGAAGCACCGACGCTAGGCGCCAACATTCGCCGGCAAGGGGAAGAAACGCGCACCGGCGCGCCGCTTCTCGAGGCGGGCGATACGCTAGACGCGTCGGCCATCGCCCTACTTGCAAGCCACGGCGTCAACGCGGTGAGCGTGTATCGCCGCCTGCGCGTTGCGCTGCTCTCCACCGGCGACGAGTTGATCGAACCGGGAGCGGCACGCGCGTCGGGGCAGGTGTTCGACAGCAACCGCGCCATGCTTAACGCACTGCTGGTAAAAGCACAGTGCGAGGTGATCGACGTCGGGATCATCGCCGATGACCCCGAGGCGCTATATCGCGCCTTGCAAGCGGCCACAACGTCGGCGGATGTAGTGCTTTGTAGCGGCGGGGCCTCGGTGGGGGAGGAGGATCACGTGCGCTCGGTGATCCAGCGGCTGGGACGCATCGACTTCCACGGCGTCGCCGTCAAACCCGGTAAACCCTTCGCTTTCGCCACGCTTGGAAGCGGCGAGGCGACCACGCCGCTGATCGCGCTGCCGGGTAATCCTGTCGCCTCGCTGGTGGGCTGGCACTGGCTGGCGCTGGCCTTCATTCACGCGCGGCAAGGCCGGCGCACGGCGCCGCTTCAGCGCTACCGGGTAAAAGCCGGCTTCGACAAACGCGGGCCCAAGGGGCGCTGTGAGCTATTACGGGTGGCGCTGACCTGGCAGGGCGACACGCCGGTGGCCCGGCTGGCCGGTGGGCAGGGCTCGCATAGGCTCAGCGCCGCAAGCCAGGCCGATGGCTACCTGATGGTCGAGCCGGATACCGATGTGGCCGCCGGGGGCGACTACCTTTTTTATCCGCTCTCCCCGTTCGATGGATAAAAGACGCCTGGGCCTTGCCTTCATGGCCCCGCGCTTTGTCACGCTTCGCTCGCCGAGCCAACAAAGCGGTAGGCACGACTCGCCCGCCCCGCTGCAAGTATTCGCTTGCGGCGGGGGCGGGTTTTGTGTGTTATTGACCTTTACTTGCGAATGTTTCCAAGCGTTTAAACGCGCTTGTCCAAGGCAGGCGTCGGCCGCGCGCCTGCATTAATGTATAGGTTTGGTGGGCCTGCTCAGGGGTAATAAGCTGGTAGCGGATAAGTTCTTCAACGACCCAAATGGTGCCACGAACATCGATGGCCTCAGTCAGAGCAGTCGTTCTCAGCGCTTTGTCACCCGTGAGGAGGGGGCAATTTTCTTGACGTGCAAGCGCGAGCGCAAAGCAATCATTGCGACTGGGCCCGAGGGAATTTTGCATGATGCGCTGGGCATAAGTCAGCGTTTCAGGTGATAGCTCTCGTTGTGAAAGTCCCATCGAAAGCAAGTAACCATGTTGCTCTTCAAGTTCTTCTGCATAAAGAATATCGGGTACTTGAAAGTCATAGGGAAGAAGGAACAACGTGGCGATCAGCTCACCTTCTTCCAGGTCAATCAGGATATTGGTATCACTGATGAGTAGCTGTTGCATTCAATGGCTCCAGCTTGCGCTCCTTATGAAAGCGCATCAGTGAGATGCCGAGTAGCTCAGCTGCTTTTGATTCGCTGATGATTTTTTCGCCTAACGCTCGATAAACCAACTGCTGGAACGTTAGCGTCGTTTCCCTTGGATAATCAGCGCCCGGCTCTTTTTTGTGCCATCCATTCTTGGAAAACGTTATCGAAAGCTGGCGGTAGTAATGACTGTCGATAATCGTAAGGTCTAGCGCGCGAAAGGCGCATGCCCGCATGCTAATCCCGTACTGCATTTTGAGCAGATAGAGCTCTTTGGGCTCGAGATGGCGGCGTTTCTCACCCAAGTGCTGGTAAACCCGGGTGTCGGGTAGCAAGAATGCCCCGGCAAAACGGTTACAGGCCTTTTCTTCATCAAGGTGATCGCCCAGCCGCCCGTGAAGTAGCAAGTGGCCTAGTTCATGAGCCAGCGTAAAGCGCTGTCGATCCCCCGGCCAATTGGAAGAGACAACGATCACGGGCTTATTGGCAACCTTAGCCTGTAGGCCATCGAATTTGGTTTCTACATCTACGTTGGTGGTAATGACGAGGATGCCACGAGATTCGAAAGTATCGATCAAGTCATGTATCGGGTTGGTACCTAGCGCCCAGTTAGCGCGCAGTACATTAGCCGCATTTTCAACTTCATCCAGCGACTCAAAATGCTTGGAGAAAGCCTCAGGAATAACAAAATCAGCAAGTGGAGAATTAGGCCATAAATTCTCGAGTTCGGCCCATCGCTCGGCCTGGTCTAAAACATCAGCAGATATCTTATCGAGGAGTTTTTTAGGTGTTTTGGCGCGTTTGCGGTATTCCACGCCCGTTAACTCTACTTTCATCGGGCGAAAGAAGTATTCGCTGCGAACGCCAAGTGATTTCGCCAGCTTAATGAGCACGCCTGACCCTGGCATGCTTTCATCGTGCTCATATTTTTTGATCATGTTGGCACTGACGCCAACATGCTGGGCCAATACCTGCATCGAGAGACCCGCTGCAGCGCGGGCACGCTTAACACGTTCTCCAATCATGGCGACCTCTATGCGAACGGCATACGTTGGTTTATAAAAAGTACAATATGGTGAAAATTTTAAACCGAAATAGGCGGTGTGTCTAAACTATATGCGCGTGTTCAGGTTGGCTCTGGGGTCAAAATGCGGCCAACGAAGGCGAGTTTTGATTCTACAAGGCGCCGAGATAGGCATTTTTTGGCGCGCATCTTGAAACGAAGCCGCCTCGCAAGCGTTGAAAAGTCGACTATGCCTTAACGACCAATGGGCCGTTATACGATTGCCCGATTATTGATTTGGACATAGAGTGCATGCTGACTTCGAGCCGCTCAGGATCCAGGACATGATGCATGCCAACGACTATCTCCGCCCGCTAACGCTTGTGCTAGCCATTGGCAGTTGGGCGCTTTGCTCATCGGCATCGGCGCAGTGGGAGGGCACGCTGGGCGCCGGTGCAATCTACACCCCGGACTACCTGGGCAGTGACGACTACGAGTGGAACCCCTTCCCGGTGGTGGAAGCGACCTATGACGACACGCTGTTCTTGAGCATTCGAGAGGGGATCGGCTGGAACGTCATCAATCAGGGTAACTTGAAGGTGGCGCCTTTTATCGGCTACACCTTCGGCCGCGACGATACCGGCGACCTGAGGCATTTCGAAGAGGTCGACGGTGGCGCAACGGCGGGGCTACGCGTTAGCTACCGCGGTGCTGGCTGGCGCTACACCGGGTCGGCGGAAACACCCTTTACCGGCGATATCGACGGCTACCGCCTCGCCTTCAAGGCCCAGCATGTCACGCGCTTGAGCGAACGCACCGTGATGACCTTCGGTCCGGAACTGGCCTATACCAGCGACAAATGGACCGACGCCCTGTTTAGTGTCTCGCCCGCCGATAGCGCGCGCTCCGGCATCGTGGCTTTCGAGTCCGACGATGGTGCCTTCACGCTAGGTGCCAATGCATCGCTTAGTTACTACCTGACGGAGCAGTGGTCGGTCACCGGCCTGCTGGGCGTTTCGAAGCTCACCGGCGACGCCAGCGACAGCCCGATCGTCGACGATGTAGGCAACGACGTGCAGTGGCGCACCGGCGCGTTCATCAACTACCACTTCTAGAAAGCGTACGCTGACGCCCTGGTGAGCCGCGAGCTAGCCACTTTCAGAACCCGACCCGCCGCCCTCAAACAGCGAAAGCTGCTGACGGTGGGCGGGTTTTGTCGTTTTACGCCGGGCGCTGGGGCGGCGTTGGCTGGCCAGGCGCGCTATCAGTTCCTGGCTAATGGCTTTAGCTTCCGGGGTGTGGCTTGCCTCATAAATCAGCGTTTTCCAGTGGCGGGCCTCGGCCTCGAAGTCAAACGGTAGCGGGTAGTGCTCGCCGAGGATAAACCCGTAACGCTCGCGAAGGCTTTGGGGCAGCGCCCAGGGCTTGGCGCGCCACTCGACGGGTAACACGGTGAGTTCTGGCACCCAGCGGGCGACGAACTCGCCGTCGGGGTCGTTCTCCTCGGCCTGCTTGACCGGGTTATAGATACGCAGGGCATTGAAGCCGGTCGACCCGGACTGCATCTGAATCTGAGGGTAGTGAATGCCGGGCTCGAAGTCGGTAAAGAGCCTGGCCAGGTGGCGGCCCGGCTCCAGCCAGTGAAGCCCCAGGCCGAAGGTGGCAAACGAGATCAGCATGGCGCGCATGCGAAAGTTGATCCAGCCGGTATCCAGCAAGCAGCGCATGCAGGCATCCACCAGCGGCACGCCGGTTTGGCCCCGCTTCCAGGCGTGCAGCCGCGGGTGGTCCGGGTCGCGCTCGCGCAGCCCCTTGAGCGCCGGGTGCAGGGTTTGGTCTTCGATACTCGGCGCGCTTTCCAGCTTCTGAATAAAGTGGCAGTGCCAGTGAAGGCGCGAAGCCAAAGCCCTGAGCGAGCGCGCCCAGCGAGTCTCTTCCGCGTGCTTTTCGCGCTGGTGGCGAAGCGAGCGCACCACTTCACGCATCGAAAGCGTGCCCCAGGCCAGGTGCGGCGAAAGCCGCGAGCCGAACGCCCAGGCAAGCAGAGGCTTGGAAATCGAGCCGCGGTAGCGCTCGCCGCGCTGAGTAATGAAGCTGTACCAGAGCGCGCGCCCGGCGTGGCGGCCCCCGGTCTGGCGGCCGGGGCAGGGCGTTTTATCCTTGCCAAGCGAAAGACCCGCCAGCGCATCCACCGAAAGATGATGAAACGCCTCCCAGCCGGGGGCGGCACGGGCATTCTGCGGGGCCTGGAAGGGCGGCGCCTGCATCAGCGCTTCCCACTGCGCCTCCCAGCCGGTTTGGTCAGCGCGGCTTTTCAACCCGCGCACCACGCCCACCTGGCGCGCTTCCAGCCATTCGGTATTGTGCGCCTTGCACCACGCTTTTACCTCGCGGTCGCGCTGGTAGCTCCAGGCGTTGCCGGTCTCTTCGTGGGAATGGAGTGTGATGGTGGCGTAATGCGCCTTCAAGGCATTTAGCAGCGCGATAATATCACCCTGCCAGAGACACAGCGGCAGGCCACGCGCGTCCAAAGCGTTTGAAAGATCCACCAGCGACTCTGCGGCGAACTGCCAGTGGCGCAGGGCGCTGTCCGGCGCCTGCCACTGGCCGGGTTCGATGGCAAACACGGGCAGCACCGGGCCCGCCACGCAGGCAAGGCTGAGCGGGGCGTGATCGTGAATGCGCAGATCGCGCTTGAACCAAACCACCTGGATGCCGGTCTTTGCCATACTGCCTCCCAAGGCTATCCGCGCCTGATCCGTGACGTTACCATCGAGTGACGTCACATCACCATTTTCCAAGGAGTAAGCCCATGTACATCGCCATGAACCGTTTTCGTATCGCCCCGGGCCGGGAAGAGGATTTCCTGGACGTGTGGCGCAACCGCGACTCCCACCTTAACGAAGTACCGGGCTTCAAGGAGTTTCAAATGCTTCAGGGCGAAAGCCAGGACGACCACACCGTGTTTATCTCCCACAGCGTGTGGGAGTCCGAGGACGCCTTCCGCGCCTGGACGCAATCCGAGGCGTTTCGCAAGGCGCACGCAGGCGCCAAGTCGCCGGAAGGGATCTATCTGGGGCCGCCGAAGTTTGAAGGGTATGAGGTGGTGCTGTAACGCTTGCCTTTGAAATCACGTATTTGATGCTGCCGCTTTCGAGCGGCAGTGTTGTTTGGGCCTAGCTGAAAAGTCCGCAAGCGCAGGCCTGCGACCTTTGGACGACGGGTGCTTTCGAATTTACGCGTGACCGAAGGTAAATTTGTGAATAAGGTATGATTGAATCGAGCAAAACGAGCGGGCACGCGAAGAGGGGATAGGCAGCCTGAAAATTGGGACACACTATATTTATCAGTAGGTTATGATTTTTGCGTTGGCCACCTCAACAAATGTGTCGGCACGTTTATTGAGGTTATGTGGCTGGGCGTATAATCACTGTTGGGTCAATAATAGATCAGTACAAGGAAGGTTAATGGAAGCATTTGAACATAAGGACGTACAGCTATGCGCATATATCTTATCACAGGCCAAAACCCCTGATGACGCATTAATTGCATGGTCAAGTTTACAAGCGCAGCACCCAGATTTAGTGGGTATTGTTTGCTTGGATTCCTACAGGCGCAGTGCGCTCCCACCGTCAGTCAAGAAGTACACTAACCCCCCCCTGAATTATCTTGTCCCTTATTTTGAGTCTGAACATATCTACTTCCTTGAGGATGACCTATTAAGAGCTATGTTTAGCTCAAGTGAGGTGAAGTTTGGTATTGACTATACCTTGATGCTTGATACCAATATTGTCTCTTATATAAATAAGTTGGTTCGAGGCGAGCCGCTCGGAGAAATGCAAAATAAAATCATTCCTTTGATTGATGGGATTCTACATGATGATCTTAACTTCGACTCATTGTTTTATATGGTTGAGAACGTAAAGAGCGTCATCAATATTATTAGCAACGAACAAAGTTCAAAAATATCGTTTTGGAAATCCCTTGATAAAGATTTTAGATCCAATTTAGTAAGTCTACAGATATTTAGAAGCATCGATTGTAAGGAATATAAGAGAACGTCAAATCCTAAGCCTATATTCACGTACCGTAATGCCGCTCGTAGAGCTATAAATTTCGCTTACGATTTTTACGCATCTGAAAAGGGCAAGGAGCATATCCTAGACTTTGTTCTAGTCCAAAGACTGATTTTGTTGCAGTTAATCGGAATGGTGAAAATTCAGCTTTCATCAAATAAAAATGCAAAAAATAAAATGGCCGACTACTTTGATTATATTCACGAAGTAGTCGGAGCTTACTTTGATAGGGAGTCAATCATTGCACATAAATACTTCTTGAATAGGAATAGTATTGGAATCCTGAATAAAATACAGAAAGGTATGCCTATGTCGGGGCTCCTCAAGAAGCTTGATAATATTGCATGGGACATGGCCGCACCTAGATTTATGGAGAAACTAATTACTTCTATGACCGAGGCTAGCGATGGTCGATACTTTATACCGATGTTTGTATCTTTTGATAACAAGCTGCGTGATCTTCTATCTTTGTTTCCAGTGAAGGGAGTTATTTACAGCAAATCGGAAGGCGATCTGATCCCTCTGCCTAAAATAAATACAATGGATTATTTTCAATCCCATGGGTGTGGAGACGACCTAGAGCACTTATACAGTGATCCCGTGAGAACAGAAAGAATGTCCAGACCAAAGCCAACAAGACTAAGTGTTCATAGGTGCATTAAACGTGAATACAGGGAGCTACTGGGGGTAATCAGTCCTAACAAGAAAATGCAGCCGACGCAAAAAGCGCGCGGCTGATTTGAGCGTTGAGGTTTTAGAAGAACCCCGCTGACGGCCAGGTTTTGGTAGGATCGAGGAAGCAGACGAGGAGTGGTCAGCATGCCGCGCTTCAAGGCTTATAACTACGATCAGAACGCCATGGTGGTGATCAACTACCAGAATCAGCTCCAGCCAGGCACCTTTGAACACGCGGTGCACTACCTGATCGAGCGCAAGCTCGATTTTTCCGGACAACGATAAGCGGACAATGGCAAGATCCGAGTGTACTTCGAAGGCATTTCGCGCTATCCACGAAATTGACCTGCATTAGCAGAATCATCACGATGCACGTTTGAAGTCTCACATGAAGTTACGAGTGACAGAAAATGGCGAAACCCAATAAAAAGGGCCCGACCAAAACCATCGATATTTTTTGTAAGAACTGCGGTGCCCAGCTGTTCAAATATCGCAAAGGAGGCAAGGGGGAGCTGGTGAAATGTTTCAAAGAACGCATTGTGGAAGACTTCACCGCCTTGGCTTGTATATGCCCGCAATGCGAAAAAGCGTTCGCACGCGAGACTTTGGTGCGCGGCACGCCAGCGTATAAATTTATCGGTGGAAAAGTGTGGTTTAAATAACGCTTCAATTCTTGAGCCTGTTGGCTCAGTGGCTACTTTTCGCTCTGGACGAGCAAAGACGGCCAGCAGAAAGCGGGTAACAGCGACGTAGAACAGCGCTGGTTCATCGGGGCTCACGCCAATGTAGGCGGCGGCTATGGCACCGACGACACGCTGGCCGACCTATCGCTGAGCTGAATGGTAGCCAAAGCGCAAAAGGCAGGCCTAAAAGTGGACCCTTCGATGTTGCTGAGCACGGCTGGAACATGACACCTAGGGATCCGTGTTCTAAGAACCTCTACACCAGATCCAAACGCCTTGGAAAGACAACGGACGGTCGTTTGTACCGGCAATATTCGCACGACATGCAGGGCCTGCCTGCGGTGAATATGTCAGTCGATGCGAGTGTATGGAAGCGCTGGGCCGATACCACGTATGAGTACCGGCCACGTACCTTGATTGATGCCCACCTTCCCCCTCCCGAGGAGTAGGCTAGGCGGGCACTTTTGATTGGCATAGGCAGCCTTCACTTCAGCACATTATGACCACCAAGCTAGCCGATTCCATCACTTCGTGGGACCAAACACCTGGATTCATGGTGTTGGATATGCGGGATGGCAACTTAAAAATTATTTTAGGCACCAATTCAAACGTTAAGTATTAAAGGAGATAAACGTTGCTGGACGAAGTGATAGAATATGGCCCCATAGTTCTTCGGTTCGACAAGAAAATTGTGCCCCAAAAGGTTGGCCAACTGGTGCCCTTCTATCGCTACTGCATTCATGCAGGCTCACAACAAGTGGGTCATATTTCTTTGAAAGACGGGAATACAGAGCACATTTTGAAATACGCTGGACATATCGGCTATGGCGTCCATGAAAAATTTAGAGGGAACCGTTATTCTTATTTCGCTTGCATGGCACTAAAGAAGCAGGCATTCGATATGTATGGCGAATTAATTTTGACTGCGGAAGATGATAATAAGGCGTCTATCCGGGTCATCGAGCTCCTTGGCGCAGAGTATTTAGAGACGCTAGCCGTTCCGAAAACCGATCCAGCTTATAAAAGTGGCGGTCGTTTAAGAAGAAGGTACAAATGGAGTGTTTAGCTTGTTGCTTGCATCGGCTATCTGGAACCATCAAACCTAATCTATCGCTGGAATCGTTAACCCGAAGCGCTGCCACTGATTGCGGCGCGTAGCCAGCACGTCACTCTGCTACAGGGTGCGCTATGGTAACCAGCCCCTATAGAAGCATCGCCATGAACCGTTTTCGTATCGCCCTTGGCCGAGAAGAGGATTTCCTGAAGGTGTGGCGTAACCGCGACTCACACCTTGACGAGTTACCCGGTTTCAAGGAGTTCAAGATGCTCCAGGGCGACAAGCAGGACGACCACACCGTATTCATCTCTCACAGCGTTTGAGAGTCTGAAGACGCCTTCCGCGCTTGGACCCAGTCCGAAGCCTTCCGCAAGGCCCACGCCAACGCCAAGTCCCCGGAAGGTATCTACCTTGGCCCGCCAAAGTTCGAGGGGTATGAAGTGGTGCTTTAACGCTTCGCTTTTCAACCAGTCATTCAACACTGCCGCTTACGAGCGGCAGTGTTGTGTTGTCCCTGCCTGAAAAATTGGTGAGCGTAGGTCTACGACCTATGGCTGACGACCGTCAACGAATTTACGCGTGACCGAAGATAAGTTTGTGGATAGGGTATGATTTAACCGAGCAAAACGAGCGGGCACACGAAGAAGGGATAGACAGCCTACAAGATAGCGTTTCTAGATAGATCAGTAAGTTACGGACCGTGTGCGGGCTGCATAACACCAATAAACGCGCCGGCGCGTTTATTGGTGTTATGTGGATGGGCATATAATCACTGTTAGGCGTATATGAAATCCCTGCTAGTCTCACATGTTGAGCCATTCTCATTAGGAGATGAGTCAGCATCAGTTTGCTGCAGAGCAAATCCGAAGAGCTGGTTGTCTTCAGCTATCCATGCGATGTGAAGCCTGGAGATGAGGTTCCAAATCAGCTGAGTGTCATAGACGGAGACGCCAAGGCTGCGTATCTAGATGATTGGTCGAACGAAATAAAGAAAGAACGCGCAGCGGAAAGGATTGAGCGCACGGGGCCATTCTCATATAGAGGAGTCGGCTATGTTGCTGAGCAGTCTTCGGGACTTATTGAAGTTTTGGGCTTTGTACTGGATTTTGGAGAGGTCCCATGCGCTGGCCATGTCGAATTCGAGTGCTTGCGGGTGGATCTATGAAGAAGCCTAACCGGTGTGTTAACGGGATAGGTTTTCCGCTAGCGCTCTAAATCAACCCGTTACGCTTGCGTTATAAGGTTTGAATTATGCACATACCCGAAGAACTGGTTGCTTTCATAAATAAAACTGAAAGTCAAAATAAAACATTTAATTCGATTAGAACAACGTCTGGTATTGCGCCTTTGGCCTTTTTATTCTGGAGCATCGAAGAAATTGAATCTGCATTAGAAATGCGAGAGGAATGGGGTGTGACGAATTGTCTAATTCCATTTTATGGGGACTGGCATAACTTGTTTTGCATAAAGTTAAATTCAGTACCTATGGAAATAGTAGAAGTCGGTGATGATCGAATTGTCCACAATAGATGGGATTCAATTGATGATTTTCAAAAATCTCTATTGTGGCAAGACGAAGAACCTGTAGATGCATCAGGTGTAATAGAAGGTGAGTCGTGGCTAAACTTATAACAAACGACTCCACGCATGCGACTAGAGCTACGCGATTTTTGTGGGTTTCGCTACGCTACACTTTACCACAAAAAACTCTCCAGCTTGGGCGCTGGGGAGCCGGATGTTAAGTGTCTATGAGAAAAAGTTACCTAGCGCTAGTTCAGGCTATAAAAGAGAAAGATTCGGGCTGGTCTTTTTCTGGGCCGCAGGAATACGAAAAGATTTGGGCGATTGAGGACGTCTACGATATAAAGCTAAGGCCTTCTTAATACAGGTAGGTTCTCTCGAATACCCAAATCATTACTACACGGGGATTGATGAAAATTACCTCGACCCTGAAAATGGCTTCATGGCTAATACATTGCTGCTCAGGGAAGAGCACTTATTACCTGAAGGGTATTTGTGCCTAGAGTATGACCATGACGCACATGAGTTAGCCTGCTTGGATCTATCTCAATACAGTGAGGGAGAGTATCCAGTAGTTTGGTTCAACGTCTATTCACAAAAAATCGTTGGTCAATGCGCAAAGAACTTTGATTATTTTATACGAGAGCAATTGAAACCATGGCTATAAAAACACTTAAAAGTGCAGGCAATCGGACAGTCAAAAGCGTCACGCCTTTTGCTCCAAAAGCCGCGCCACTTTAGGCCGTCGTTGCTGCGGGTGTTAAAATTTTTGAGATATGGAAGAACTCGAAGTAAATAGCCAGAGGCCGCAGATAGAAAAACAATCGCTTTAAGAGATGATTGTGCAGAAATTATGGTATGACGAAGTTCTCGAAGAACCCGCTAATGTGGTGTATTTAAAAATCAATGGCCGTTGGATTAGGTTGTACTTCGATTTTGGCATTAAATTTTGGCGTCAAGGCAGCGAAGGCTTAGAAAATTAATTGGCCTCAAGGAGCAATGAGAACTTATCCATTCGAGCCACTCATTTAATGTTGCCGCTTACGAGCGGCAGTGTTGTGTTGTCCCTGCCTGAAAAATTGGTGAGCGTAGGTCTACGACCTATGGCTGACGGCCGTCATCGATTTTACGCGTGACCAAAGGTAAATTTGTGGATAGGGTATGATTGAATCGGGCAAGTCAAGCGGGCCGCGAATAATGGGTAGGCGGCTTGGGAATTAATTGGCGTTAAAGGTTTATGAAAAATATAGAGATAAAGTCATGTGATAGCTCGACAACCCTCGCCTTGAGTATCGTTGGTGGAAATGAGGAAGGCTCAAACTTTGTCGCTTCTGTTACAGGTGCACCCTTTGTTGGTAAAGTCACTACAACAACTTATTTTGTCGGGCCGCCAAGTCTTCTGTTTCGGGATATGGCTGACCACTGGCAAGGCTGGAAAGGAGAGAAGGCATGGGGTGCCCTGGATGGAGAGTTCACGCTCAAGGCAACGGCTACATCACTGGGCCACATCTCGATCATTATTGAAATGGTCGAGATGGCGGGTGCGTTCAGATTGGGGGCTACCCTGCACTTGGAAGCTGGACAACTTGAAGAGATCAGCAAGAAAATGGAGACATTATTTCCTCTCGAAAACCGTTAACAAGGCGCTTTTGCCGGGCGGTTATCCTTCGCTTTGCTGCTCCCGAATCACCCAATAGTCCGGCTTTATACAAATAGGATAGTTTATGAGTTTGAAGATGGTTCCAGAGCTTTACTGTACCGATATTGACGAGAGTGTTTCTTATTTCACCCAAGTATTGGAGTTTATAATAAAGTATGAAAGGCCCGATGAGCATTTTGTATATCTTACGCGTGAAGGTGTGGATTTAATGCTTGAGGGGTTAAAAGGAAATAGTCGCAAATGGCTAACAGGTGAGCTTAATGCTCCTTTTGGCCGTGGTATTAATTTTCAGTGGGATGTGTCAGATATTGATAAGCTTTACTCAAGTGTTTTGATTGAATCACCGAGCTCCATTTATCTTCCTATAGAGTCGAAATGCTATCAGGTTAAAGATAAGTCAGTTACTCAAAAACAGTTCATTGTCCAAGTACCAGATGGTTATTTATTCAGGTTCTGCCAGGATGAATTTTGAATTGAATTCAACTGCCGGTGTTTATACAAAAAAACAGCTTGTGGACAATGGCTCATGCATGCCAAAAATGTCACTTTCTGAAACTACTGTCCAGTTTGTCATGACGTTCTGCGATTCGGCATGATTTCTTGAGCCATTTAAAGGCGCTCCAAATGGATAGATGTTTTATAACAATAGGTTACGTACATAGAAAAGTGTTTCAGTCGGAGCTGCATCGCTTGGCGATCTTGGTTTAGGTTTGGTGTTTTTAACCACTTAATGTAGCGTTAGAAAGCTAGCAATAAAAGGAAGTAAGTATAATCAAGAAAGTTGGTGATACTAAGATTAATACGAAACATATTGCAACATGCCACTGTGGCTCTGTTGAGCTTGAATTGCATTTACCAAACGGTATTGAAAAGCCCAGGCGTTGTGATTGTTCTATTTTTCGCCGAAAGGGGGCTATTGTTGCTTCTGTAAAGCTTGACGGTATTCGTTTGTTAAAAGGGCAAGATTTTCTAAAGCTCTATCAATTCAATACAAATACGGCTAAACACTATTTTTGTTCAAATTGTGGGATTTATACTCATCACCAAAGACGTTCAGCTCCTGATGAGTACGGTTTTAATGTGGGTTGTTTACAGGGCGTAAATCCGTTCGATTTAGGTGATGTTGTTACTAATGATGGTGTTAATCATCCAGCCGACAGGTAGTTTTATAATAAAGCGCTCAAGATGACCAACAAACGTTCGGCATTTTCGTTCCATTAAGTGTGGTGTTGGCTGGGGCTAATTGAGTTGAGTGCCATGTTTGTTAGTCACTTAGCTTAGTGTTATGTGCCGTAACCGAAAACTACAAATACTAATGAGATAGAGTGCTTAGTGAATCGGTTCATTCCTTGTCGATTCGACACTGGTAGCAGTTGTTTGCGGCGGATCGCACGTGAAGGTAAGCAACGCTTGGGTCCGCGAAAAGCGCTTCTGCGTAGTCCGCAATCAGAGTTCTCTGGGTAACCTTTCCCGTTCCAAATCTTATTCTGTCGGAGGAATCGTAGCCCCGGACAATGTATTGAGCGCTATCGAGAATGGGGGGGAGATCTCTACCGCTTTCATGTCTCTCGCATTCCTTCGCGTGCAGAAATATGGGGCCCTGCTCGGAATAGGGCTGGAGGGTAGAAAATGGGCGAAACGACAGAATTAGATATTTGTCACCCTCCTCGATGTGTCGAAGGCAGTGACGACACGGGGTTCCGGCACCAGTGGAAGTCGCCTGCTCACACGGATGCCCGTTGGCATCAAGCCCTCCATTCTGGAGCTTCCGTACGGAGGCAGTATCAAGAGCTACAAAACGAACCATTAGGCATACCTCGATCAATGAACTTTCGTTAGGGGTAGGGCCTCCATTGTTGACAAGATTTTCTTCCAAGCCGACCCGTTTCTTGCGGTATTCAATCTATCGCTGCGATGGATCTTTAGGATTCGGCATAATGGTTGAACGGGGATGAAGGACGTGCCTAACAAGGTGCTTCAGCGGGCTCGGATTAGACGCAAGCCTTTTTCCTTGGCTCCTCGTACGCGCCACTGGTCTTGGTCATTAACTTTAATCTAGCGTAGGGCCCCTGTATGGGATTCAGAGTCGGTGAATACGTCAAGAAGAACCCAAAAACGTGGCAGCCTAATGGGTTCGACGCATGGGGGCGTGGCGTTGGTGTAGGACAAATTGTAGAGCCCCCTTTCGAGATGGCAGATGACCAGGTTGATGTTCGATGGACCGGAGGCCGGTGCTTCGAAAGCGCTCATCAACTCTTGCCAGCAGGAAAAGATGATACGTTTAGCTGTGGCAGTCGATAAAGCGAATCAGCCGAATAATTCAAAGTGGCTTTCCGCTTCGCTCCAAGCCACTTTGAATTACGCTGTTCGCGGCGTTAACTGCCCAATTTAGGGACAATAATGAATTACAAGTCATTGCTCGTCACAATAGCGTTAATTTTTTTCATTCAATGCAGAAGCCGCTACACTACAGGGTGACTGTGCTGGCACACCTGACACCGCCGTTATAGAGCTACCTGAGCCATTGTCGGAATGGGGAGCAATCGTCTGTACTCCATACGGACATATCATCTCTAATCACGAGGGTTGGATTTGGTCAGAGCCTGCTGCGTACTCGCCGGTTTTCATTCCATCCCAGATGGTACAGACTCAGCCGGAACCGATTGGCGGAGCGTCTCACTTTACAAAGATTGAATTTTTAGAGATGCCCACTAACAATCCTGAGACGCAGGCAGCTATAGCTGAGCTGCAATCAGGGCTAGACCCAGAGCCTGTAGAAAAGGCATACCGGTTAGCTGTAACTGGATCACTTGATCGAAGCTTGGTCATTTACTTCATTAATATCGGTAGCACGATTTGGGGTATCTGGTGTGGGAGCGATGGTGCTAGCTGCAGTTCAGATTCTAGATTCATGGTGTTGGATATGCGGGATGGCAACTAAAAGATCATGTTAGGCGTAAATTCAAACGTTAAGTATTAAAGGAGAAAAACGTTGCGGGACGAAGTGATAGAATATGGCCCCATAGTTCTTCGGTTCGACAAGAAAATTTTGCCCCAAGAGGTTGGCCAACTGGTGCCCTTCTATCGCTACTGCATTCATGCAGGCTCACAACAAGTTGGTCATATTTCTTTGAAAGACGGAAATACAGAACATATTTTGAAATACGCTGGACATATCGGCTATGGCGTCCATGAAAAATTTAGAGGAAACCGTTATTCTTATTTCGCATGCATGGCACTAAAGCAGCAGGCAGTCGATATGCATGGCGAATTAATTTTGACTGTGGAAGATGATAATAAGGCGTCTATCCGGGTCATCGAGCTCCTTGGCGCAGAATATTTAGAGACGCTAGTCGTTCCAAAAACCGACCCAGCGTATAAAAGTGGCGGCCGTTTAAGAAGAAGGTACAAATGGACCGTTTAGCTTGTTGCTTGCATCGGCTATCTGGAGCCATCAAACCTAATGTATCGCTGGATTCGTTAACCCGAAGCGCTGCCGGTGCTGCCAAGCCAGGTGCTGATCGCGGCGCATAGCCAGCACGTCATTCTGCTACAGGGAGCGTTATGGTAACCAGCCCCTATAGAAGCATCGCCATGAACCGTTTTCGGATTGCCCCCGGCCGGGAAGAGGATTTTCTGGAGGTGTGGCGCAACTGCGACTCCCACCTCGATGAAGTGCCCGGCTTCAAGAAGTTCAAGATGCTCCAGGGCGACAAGCAGGACGACCACACCGTCTTCATCTCCCACAGCGTCTGGGAGTCTGAGCACGCCTTCCGCGCTTGGACGCAGTCCGAGGCGTTTCGTAATGCGCATGCTAATGCACAGTAGCCGGAAGTCATCTACCTTGGGCCGCCGAAGTTCGAAGGGGATGAAGTGGTGCTTTAACGCTTCGCTTTCCAACCAATCATTCAACACTGCCGCTTACGAGCGGCAGTGTTGTGTTGGGCCTGCTTGAAAAATTGGTGAATGAAGGTTTGCGACCTATGGCTGACGACTGTCATCGAATTTACGCGTGACCGAAGTTAAACTTGTGGATAGGATATGATTGAATCGGGCAAATCAAGCAGGCACGCGAATAATGGACAGACTGCCTGACAAAGGGTCGGCGTTATATAGATCAGTAAGTTACTGGCTGCGCTTGGGCTGCATAACATCAATAAACACGCCGGCACGTTTATTGATGTTATGTGGATGGGCATATAATCACTGTTAGCATCTCAAAGAAAGGGTTTTCCGTGAATGATTCTGAGAATTATAAAGATATAGTCGAAAAGATATTTGGCAGTAACACGTGCAACATTAACGTAAACAAAGGGACTACAAATAACGTAATAGGTGCGTTAAATCGCACACAATTTGCTGCGTTTACTACGTCCTATAAAAAGAGATTAGAACGGTTAAATACTATTTACTCAGGTCATGTAAAATTTCAGGATTTGCTAAACACAATTAATCAGGTCGCAGATGATAAAAATTGGGAAGGTGCCTATGCTGAAATTGTTGCCTATGATTACCTTAATTCTAATACCGACTGGTTGAGTGAGCCAATAAACCTTGAAGTAACGGTACCTGCAACGAAAACAGTCGCTGAAAATCTCGGGTATTATAATGCTAATTTCGATGGAGCATATAAAGATTTCAATATCTATTTCGATGTTAAAATATTATCAGACAAAACAGGAATAATTCTATCGGGCATATTCAAGGATGTTCAGCAAAAGGCAGGACGTTCAAATTTCTCTATTTCTCCAGAATATCCACTTGATATTGATTATGAAATGTTTCAAAAGAACAGAAAGCAACTTCTGGATGAGCTATTATCGTTCTTAACCGGAAGCCAAGAACCTCGTTCGATAAGAAGTCGAGTTATTCCTCATCTCAGATATGCAATTATGTGGGGTTCGGGAGTGTTGATGACAGCAAGCACCTATAATCCTTACCTTCACGCAAAAAATCATCACAACTTACTTTTTAAACATGCCAAAAAATTTTCTAAAGTAAATCCAAGCTTCATCGTATTTGTTATTTTCCCCTGGTTTAGTGAGAAGATTCCAAGCTTAGGAAACGCGAACGAAATTTTTTACAGGTCTTTTTCAAGGCGTTTTTTTTGCGAATATGCGGCAAAGCCTACTAAAGCAAAAGATATATTTAAAAAATATACTGGGGAAGATTCTGTATTCGAAGTTACAAAAAAATTATCAGGAATTCTATTTCTTGAAGACCAATCCATTACCGCTGATACTCCAATAGCACAAAATGTCGAAGGTTATGCTTACTTAAATCCTAATGCAGATAAAAAAATTGGAAGAAGTATTTTCATTGATTACTTGCATAGCCTACGGTTCCATATTGATGATTTTGAATATGATAATTACTAATGGAAAGACATGTTAACAAAAGCATTCACCAGGTGGCGGGAACGTTGGCGGTGCTGACGCGGTATGCTCGTTGGCGCCACTGGTGATGCAGGTCGTTATGTGCTTGGAGGGAAATCATGGATTCAAAGGAAGTTGTCTTAGCATTTTGGGATGCAATGAAAACTAATGATTTCGCGAAAGCTAGTGAGTGGCTTAGTCTGGATTTTGAAGTTTTTTGGCCTCAATCTGGTGAGCTTATTGTTGGGCGAGAAAATTTCACAGCAATCAACTCCTACTATCCAGCAAATAGTACTTGGGAATTCATCGTTCATTCAATCGTCTGTGATGGCGAAACCGTAGTCACTGATGTTTTTATAACTGATAGCATTAAAAAGGCGCGTGCTATTACGTTCCATACTGTAGAAAATGGGCTTATCCGTAAACAAAAAGAATTCTGGCCTGACCCAATGGAAGCGCAAGAATGGCGTTCCAAATGGGTAAAAATGGTGTAAGAGTTGGCTGCGCACATAACATGGTGCTTAAGGCGGACTGCAAACGCGTGGCGTTTTTATTTTAAATTGGATTTATATGTTTACGGTGGTAATTTTAGGGCTAGTGTGGCATTTTTAGCCACTTAGATTAGCGTTATATTTTTAATTGGGATTCGAGATTATGGAAGAAAGAAGTCAGGCTTGTTTAAACAAATATCTAAGCTCATTGCCTAGCGAAACCGCGGAAAAATATACGTCTTTCAGTGCTGATTATTTCTGCGCAGATGAGTACAACGCTAATGTATGTGCCGACTTAATACTGCGTGGAGAAAAACGTGCCTCGTGTAGCCTGGAGTATTGGTATAGTCACGAGGGTGAACCCATGCCAGAAGTTGGTCATCTCCAAGTAGTGACGGATTGGGAGGGGGCACCTGTCTGTATCATCGAACTCACCTCCGTTAGTAAGTGTAAATACAGCGATGTGACCGCGGCGTTTGCAGCAGAAGAAGGTGAGGGCGATAAGTCATTAAAGTGGTGGCGAGAAGCCCATTGGGAATTTTTTAGCTTAGAGTGCAACGAATTGGGTATTGAGCCAACAGAGGATATGCTGTTGGTTTTAGAACGCTTCAAGGTCGTCTATAAATAAAATAAAAAAACGGTTCAAGAGAGACTGCCAACGTGTGGCGGTTTTTTTAATCAGCATGTGTACTTACGGTTTTTATTCTAGGTTCAGTGGTTTTGCGTTGTTAGCCCCTTAACCGGACGTTAACTGGTAGGAGAAAAATGGAAGTTCAGCTGATCAAAATTAAAGAACAAGAGCGCAAGGTACTTGAAAACCTGTTCTCCTATTACATATACGATATGACCGAGTATATGAAATGGAATCCTGACCATGAGGGTAAATTTAGTTACGACGTTTCAAAGTTTGACGTGTACTGGGAGCAGGAAGATTGTGTCCCTTACTTCATTTACGTGAATTCCGAACTGGCTGGTTTTGTGTTGATTCGTCGTTATCCTGGCTATTTATCAATATACGATGTCGCCCAGTTTTTCGTGCTTCGTAAGTTTAAAGGTCAAGGAATAGGTAAAAATATTTTTTCGCAGGTGGTTAAGACGTTTCCTGGTAAGTGGCAAGTTCGTATTCTTCTGGAGAACGCCGGCGCTCTGAGCTTCTGGGAATCTGCCGTTTCCAATGTCGTGGGTGAAGGTTACAGCTTGTCAAAAGCTAAAGATGTCGATCTTCTAATGTTTTTTATCCACTTCGAGACAGCTAGTTAAAACGCGTTCGTAACGCTCGACTATTTTAGTTTAAGTTGAATTTCGTGTTTAAGGGTAAGGGACGATGGTTTAGGTGTGGTGGTCGGCGTTGCTCACCCCTTGACGCGGCGTTATATTGCAAATGAGTTTCATCGTATAAAAAGGAATATAAATGGTTGTGCTTCGGGAAATGCGAAAAGAAGAATATCCCACTTATTGTCAGTATTTTATTGACGACTACAGCCGGGAAATAGCCCAAAACTATGGGCACTCCATAGAGTGGGGAGTTGAGCTGGCTAAGAAGGATCTCCAACGTTGCTTTCCCAATGGTTTACAGGGGAGTGAGCATTCACTGTTGTGCATTGATGCTGACATTGATGGGCAGCTAAAGCATGTAGGTTATTTGTGGCATTCGATCAATGCTGAAGATAAGTCGACATATATTTGTGACTTCTTCGTATTGGATGAGTTTCGGGGTTTGGGTTATGGCACCTTGGCTATTGCCGCTTTCGAAAAAAAGCTAAAAGAAGCTGGTATTAATCAAATAAAGCTAAGGGTAGCTTACCAAAATGAGCGTGCGCTCAAGCTATACCAGGAAGTCGGCTTCGCGATTACTGGTTTCAATATGTCCAAGAACATTGGTGAGTAGTAGCTGCGATATAAAAATGATGCCGTATCGAAGCATGAACAGCGCCACTTCAAGGCTTCAGGGCCACCTTCTGAAGCCAGAAATACGGGCGCTCCCACATCAAGATGGTTAGCCGCAGTTAAGTGCCCGTCGTTTATAACGGGCTCTCAACACTTGCCGACATCCCCTAAAAAAACGCCAACCCACCCGCCAGCAGTACGCTGTAAACCAGCGTCGAAAGCGCCGTCTTCTTCAACATCCCGGTCAGGGTTTCACCGTCGTGGGTGTGGCCAAGCGTTCTGGCGGCATCAGAGAGGGGCTTTGCCATCAGCAGGCAGCTCCAGCCCAGCCAGGGCACCGGTAGGAGTAGCAGGTAGGCGATGGTTAAGAGTAGCGCCGTGCCCAGCAGTGCCCAGTGATAACGAAGGGCGCTTTCGCGGCCGAGCTTGACCGCCAGGGTCAATTTGCCATTACGCGCGTCGCTTTCGATATCGCGCACGTTGTTCACGTTCAGTACGGCGGTGCATAACAGCCCACAGGCCGCGGCGGGGAGTATCGAAAGCCCGCTTATGTGCTGCGTATGAAGGTAATACGTGCCCAGCACCCCCAGTAGCCCGAAGAACAGGAACACGGCGATATCGCCCAGCCCCCGGTAGCCGTAAGGCTTGCCGCCGAGCCCCACGGTATAGGTAATTGCCGCCAGCAGGGACGCCGCCCCCAATAGCAAAAACGCCAGAATATGCCCCCACTGCCCGCCGAACGCGGCCAGTAATAGCCAGCTTCCCAACACCGCGGCCGCCCCGGCGGTGACCACCATGCCCCGGCGCATTGCCGCCGCCGTCATAAGGCCTGACGACACCGCTCGAACCGGGCCGATACGCGCGTCGTCGTCGGCGCCGGAGGCCGCGTCGCCGTAGTCGTTTGCCAAATTGGAAAGTATCTGCAACGACATCGCCGTCAACAGGGTCAGCACGAAAATACCCGTCTCGAAACTTCCCTGCTGGGCGGCCAGCCCGCTACCCAGCAGGATAGAAGCGCAGGCCAGCGGTAAGGTGCGTGGCCGGGCCGCCAAAAGCCAGGTTTTGAAGTCAGGGTATCGTTTGAAGTGGACCATCGATTACTATCTCTTTTGATAACATGGATTAAGAAATGGCGAGTTGGCTCATCCTGCAAGCAACTCAGGCACAAACGCAGGTGAATGGCCAATTAAGTGATGAAACATAGACATATGTCATAAAGCGCCAGCCCACTTTCAACCACAATAAGGGTGTTCCCTTTTGAAAAGGAGTCTACGAGATGATCGGTGACTTATTTAGGAAAAACAAATATGCGGCCTTCGTTTGGTTGGTGTTGCGCCTTTACCTGGGCGTGACCTGGCTCATGCTGGGTATCGGCAAGATCACCGGGGGCTTCGATGCTCAGGGCTTTTTGAGTAATGCGGTCGCCAACCCGGTCATGCGCGAGGGTAGCATGGTGTACCCCAACTACGTGGCCTTTCTGGAACACTTCGCACTGCCTTACGCCGACGTGTTCAATGTGGTCATTCCCATGGGCGAAATGCTGGTCGGGCTTGGGCTGATCGCGGGCGTTTTGACGTCGTTTGCCGCTTTTTTCGCCATCGTCATGAATATGTCCTTCTTGATGGCGGGTACCGTCTCGACCAACCCGTGGATGATCGCGCTCACCTTCTTCTTGCTGGTTGCCGGCGCCAATGCAGGCCGCTTTGGCGGAGACCGCTGGGTGCTGCCCTATATCAAACACCGGTGGCTGGGTGCCCGCCGCTCTTGAGGCGAACCACCTCTAAGTCGGGTCGTCGCATTGCGCAGCAGGTAAAGGAAGTAGGTGCTCAATGAAGCCATCAGCAACGCCGGTCGTCGAGCTCAAGCGTCAGTTGGAAGCGCTTTGCCCTGACGACCGGCGGGGATTTATACGCCTGAGTACGCCTTGCCCGTGTGGCCCCTTGATGGATTGGCTGAACGGGCAGCGCGCGTTACCCAGGCTTTACTGGAAAGCGCGGGAAGCCGAGGCGCCGGAGTACGCCATAGTGGGCGCCGCCCGGGCGTTTAATACCCTGGCGGCGCTGCATGGCGACCAGTGGGCCCTGGCCGCCGAACCAGGCGCGCAGCCCGGCTATTTTGGCGGAATGGCCTTCGACCCCGGAGCACCTGGGTGGACAGGGTTCGGCGCCTGTTATTTCGTGTTGCCCCGTATAGAGCTAAAGCGCGAGGGCTCGCTTACGACCCTGTCGCTGAACCTACGCTTTGATGAGCGCCCGCGGGAGCAGGAGCTGGCCGAGGCCCAGGCAGCGCTCGATTCACTAATGCCCCCACGGCCTTTTCCGCCCCCCGTGCCGCTTACCCTTATGCGAGACGACACCCCCACGCGGGCAGAGTGGGGTGAACGGGTCAAACGCGTGACACGGCCCGAGCAATTGAATGAAACCCCCAAGGTCGTGCTTTCACGCGAGACACGCCTGACGAGCAGTGAACTGCCGGACCCCTGGGCGCTGCTGGCGCGGTGGCAGGCGAAAGCCACCGGCTGTTTTCAGTTTGGTATTCAGTTCACCCCCGATGAGGCGTTTATCGGTTGCCCGCCGGAGCGGCTTTATGGGCGTGAAGGCCGCCACGTGGAGAGCGAAGCCCTGGCGGGCACGACGCGCCGCGGGCGCGATGCCAAGCAGGATCGTGAGCTGGCGGACGCACTGCTGCGGGATACCAAGAACAGTCTGGAAAACCAGTGTGTGTACCATCAGATACTGACCCAGCTAAAACCGCTTTCGCGCCAGGTCGGCACGGGGGAGGCGCACATCGTTACGCTGCGTTCGGTGCAGCATATCCGCCGCCTCATTCATGCCGAGCTTCACCCCGAGGTGACCGATCAGCAGCTTTTGATGTGCCTACCGCCCACGCCGGCGGTGGGGGGCGTGCCACGTGCCGCGGCGCTTTCGTTCATTCAGCGCCATGAAAGCCATCAGCGCGGTTGGTACGCGGGAGTGGTCGGGCGCATTAGTCATGCCAATAGCGACCTGGCGGTGGCGATCCGCTGTGCCCATGTAGGCACCGATACGATTCGCCTCTATGCCGGTGCCGGTATCGTGGAAGGCTCTGAGCCCGAGGCTGAATGGCGCGAGCTGGATAGTAAAATTGCCGATATCATGGCGCTTTTGGGTATGGGGTAACACACATGACCACGCCTGCTTCAATGCCTGGCTTTGCAACGCATCACGCTACCTTCAACCACCTCTGGGCTGCGCTGATGCTGGAGGAGCTTTATCGCCTGGGGGTGCGCGATGTGGTGCTGGCGCCGGGCTCGCGTTCGGCCCCGTTGACGGCGGCGGCCAGCGAACATGCGGGGCTAAACTGCCACTGCCATTTCGACGAACGCGGGCTTGGCTTTCTCGCACTCGGCATGGCCCGAGGCAGCCATCGGCCGGTCGTGATCATCACGACCTCGGGGACGGCGGTCGCCAATCTCTATCCGGCGGTCGTGGAAGCCAAATTGACCGGCGTGCCGCTGGTGGTGCTCTCCGCCGACCGGCCGATCGAGCTATTGGATAACGGCAGCAACCAGGCGATCGATCAGCGGGATATTTTCGCCCGCCACACGGTCGAGCACCGGGATTTGCCGCCGCCAGCCACTGAGATGCCAGCGGCTTTTTTGCTGAGTACCATCGACCACTGTGTCGATCGACAGCGCCGCACGCCTGGGCCTATCCACATTAACTGCCGGTATCGCGAACCGCTCTACCCAGGCCGCGACTTACTCGATGCCACCCACTATCTTGCCCCGCTAGGCCGCTGGCAGGCAGCCCCCGCCCCCTGGAGTGATTGGCAGGCACCTAAGGAAACCCCTTCACACACTAGCGCGTGCGATAGCGAGTGGGAGGCGTTTTCCCGAAAGCGGGGCGTGATTGTCGTGGGCAATATCGAGGGAAGCGCCCATGCCCCCCACCAGGTAGCGAAGATCGTCGAGCTCTCCAGACAGTTGGGTTGGCCTTTATTGGCGGACCTGCAAAGCCAGCTTCGCTTCGAACCGCAAAACCTGGTGTATTTCGATCTGGCCCTTCATGACCCGCAGTTTTACGAAGAGCTTGCCCGGGCCGAGGTACTGCTGCAGTTCGGCGGGCGGCTGATTTCCAAGCGGTTGACCGGCTTTATTGCGCAAAAGCCCTGGCAGGACACCTGGCTGGTCGATCCGCTGCCGCACCGGCTCGACCCCGATTACGTGATCAGGCGCCGCTGGGTCAGCCCGCCCGACGCGTTCATTGAAGCGTTGCCCACACCCGCCGAGCGGCCGCCTTGGCACCGGCTGGACCGCCTTCAACGGCGCACCCGCGAGTGTATCGACGCGCGATGCGCTGTGTTTTCCGAACTGGGGGTGTGCCACCAATTAGCGCAACAGGCGAAAGGGCAGCTGGTAGTCGGCAATAGCCTGGTGGCGCGGCTGATGAATATGCTGGGCACCTACCGCGAAATGCCCCTGCGGGTATTCACCAATCGCGGCGCTTCCGGTATCGATGGCCTGACGGCCACGGCCTACGGCCTCAGTTGTACTCATCCAGGGCCCACCACCCTCGTGCTGGGGGACACCAGCGCCCTGCACGACCTCAACAGCCTGGCGCTGCTGAAACGGGCGGCGCACCCCTTGGTGGTGGTCATTCTCAATAACGATGGTGGCAGCATTTTTCATATGCTGCCGGTGCCCAAAGAAGGCGAGCAGTTGGAGCGCTACTTTCGCCAGCCCCACGGGCTGAGCTTTGAGCATGCGGCGTTGATGTTCGGGCTTGCGTACGCCGCGCCGGATTCGCTCGATGCCTTTACCGCGGCCTACCAGCAGGCCCTCGAAACCGGCGTTACGCTGATCGAAATCAACCTGCCTCATCAGCAGGTAGCGGATGAGCTGGCGGCCCTGGGCGCAGCGATTCGAGAGGCCTGACGTGAGCGACTCTTCCAGTCATTTTTCCAACCCGACCCTGATAATGCTGCATGGCCTGTTAGGCGACCGGCACGACTGGATAAAGGTCCGTGACCAGTTGGCGGGGAAGGGTATCCCGACGCTGGCACTGGACCTGCCCGGCCACGGCGAGAACCACGGCGTGCAGGTAAGCTCTTTCGACGCGTTTCATCACTGGTTGGGCGCTACCTTGAACGCCCGGAGCATCGACCGCTACTGCTTGCTGGGGTATTCTTTGGGCGGGCGGCTGGCGCTTTATCACGCCAGCCGACAACCGCCGGGGCTTCAAGCGTTATGGCTGGAGAGTGCCCACCCCGGGCTACCCGAAAGCGAGCGGCCGGGGCGTCTTGCGCATGATGAACGCTGGGCAATACGCTTCGAGCAGGAGCCGCTTCAAAACGTGCTCGCCAACTGGTACCAGCAGCCCGTATTTGCCGATCTCTCCACTGCGGCGCGCAGCCAGCAGTGCAAGCGCCGGGGGCACAATATCGGTAAGGCCGTAGCTTGCATGTTGCGGGCCACGTCGCTGGGGCATCAGCCCTCTCAGTGGCCGTGGTTGGCAGACACCTCGTTGCCGGTCGGCTACCTGTCCGGCCTTCACGACGCCAAATTCAGCGGCCTGGCGACCCGCCTGACAGCGGCGGCGCCCCATATAGCGCATGCCCCCCTCGAAGGGGGGCACAACCTGCATTCCGAGCAGCCCGGCCAGGTCGCGCGGCAGCTTGAAAGCTGGTATCGCGCGCTCCTTTAAGGGCCCTTTATTCAGTGGATCAACAGCAGCCACGGAAGCCCGACCGCCAGCCAGACCACCAGAAACAGCAGGCCGAAGACCGCCCCTAGCCGCCACCAAAGGCCGCTGGGCAGGTAGCCGCTGCCGTAGTAGACCGGGCTGGGGCCGGTGCCGTAGGGCGTCAGAATGCCCATGAAGCCAAGTGTGGGGAGCAGCAGCAAAACGAACAGCTCCATATCCAGCCCCGCGATGCCCGAGGCCGCCGCCAGCATGACCGGCAGTAAAGCCGTCACGTGGGCGGTGACGCTGGCAAACAGGTAGTGGAGCAGATAGAAAATCACGGTGAGCGCGACCATGGCCATCACGGGGTTGAAGCCGCTGATCTGCCCGCCGACCACGCCACCGAACCAGTTGACGAACCCGACCTGGCTCAGCCCGCCGGCCAGGGCCACCAGGGTGGCAAACCAGACAAAGGTATTCCAGGCCGCGCGGTTATCGAGAATATCGTTCCATTCGATGATGCCGGTCAGCAGCATGGCGCAAATGACCACCAGGCCCACCAGGGACGCCGAAATGATATCGCCGCCAAAGATCCACAGCAGCAAGGCCGTAGCTACCATGACGACCAAAAGGATTTCATGGCGGGTCAAGCGGCCCAGCTTGGCCAGTTCCTGGCCGGCCCAGTCGGAAATTTCATTACCCGCTTTTACCTCTGGGGCGCACAGCCAGTAGCACAATAAGGGTACCAGGAGTAGCAGGAAAATACCCACCGGCGCGACCGCCATGAACCACTGCCCCCAGTGGATATGCAGGCCGGTGGCGCTTTCGGTCAGCGCGATGGCCAGCAGGTTGGGGGCCAGTGCGGTCAGAAACAGGGAGCTTGTGACACAGGTGGACACGATGGCCGTCCACATCAGAAAGCTGCCCATGCGCTTCATGCTGGGGTCGTTGGGGTGGGAATCATAAAGCGGCGGCAGGTTGCGAATCACCGGGTAGATGGTGCCACCGCTGCGCGCGGTGTTGGAGGGGGTAAACGGCGCCAGAATCGCATCCGCGATCATGACCGCGTAACCCAGCGTTAGGGTGCGCTTGCCCATGGATTTCACCAGCCAAAGCGAGATGCGCCGCCCCAGGCCGGTTTTCTCATAGCCAAGGGCAAACATGAAGGCGCCAAAAATCAGCCAAACGGTCGAGTTGGTAAAGCCCGAGACCGCCCAGGCGAAGGCCTGGTTGGCCGCATTGAAGCCTTCCGCTGCCAACTGCTCCGGCGAAAACAGTACCCATTGCGAAAGCAGCGCGGCCAGCGTCACCCCGAGTAGGCCAACGACTGCACCGGGCAGGGGCTCGAGTATCAGCCCGACCACACAGCCCAGAAAAATGGCAAAAAAGTACCACGCATGCGGTGCCAGTCCCGATGGCGCGGGTATCAAGGCAACGACGATGGCGACGAAAACGGGTGCTAACAACTTCCATAACGGCACGGGTTGAGCACGGCTGGTCATGTTGCCCTCTCTTATGGCGGGTCAGGTCAGAAAATTACCCGTAAATCATTCACGGGAGGAAAAAGTGGGGGTGAGTGGCCTCCTTGTGCGCGGCCTGAAAGACGCCGGCGCAACGTCACGATGGGTGGAGATATGACTGTAATACGTGTGCTGGAGGCCGTTGATTGATATGTGTCAATAGTTCTTTAGATTAAGGCGCAATCAATACTTTGCCGTGCCCGGGTATGGTAATTTCAAATCAGCAGAGAATGCCGTAGAGCGCTGTATCGGTAGGCTTTTAACCTGACCAGCGGAAGGGGGTGCCATGCGCCAGCAGGATTTCGATATTGTCATCGTAGGGGGCGGCGGTGCGGGACTGCGCGCTGCGATAGGCGCGGCCGAGGCCGCCAAAGAGCAGGGCACCTCGCAGCGTATTGCAATGCTCTCCAAGGTGTATCCCATGCGCTCGCATACCGTAGCCGCCGAAGGTGGCGCGGCGGCGGTTACCAGCAGCGATGACACCCACCAGGCACACTTCGATGACACCGTCTCCGGCGGCGACTGGCTGGTCGAGCAGGGCGTGGTGGACTACTTCGTTCACCATGCCTACCAGGAGCTGGTGCAGATGGAGCGCTGGGGCTGCCCCTGGAGCCGTAAAGACGACGGCCAGGTGCAGGTGCGCCGTTTTGGCGGCATGAAAACCGCCCGCACCTGGTTTGCTGCGGATAAAACCGGCTTTCACATGCTGCACACGCTCTTTCAGACCTCGCTCAAATACCCGGAGATCGAGCGCTTCGATGAGTATTACGTGCTCGACCTGGCCGTTCACGAAGGCGCGGTCATCGGCGTCATTGCGCTGCAGATCGCGACCGGCGAGCTGACCCTGCTGCGCGCCAAGGCAGTGGTGCTAGCCACCGGCGGCGCCGGGCGCCTGTTTCGCTTCAATACCAACGCCGGCATCGTCACCGGCGACGGCATGGCGATGGCCTACCGCCACGGCGTGGCGCTGCGCGATATGGAGTTCGTGCAGTATCACCCTACCGGGTTGCCCGGTTCCGGCATTCTGATTACCGAAGCGTGCCGCGGCGAAGGCGGGATTCTGCTCAATAAGGACGGCTACCGTTACTTGCAGGATTACGGCCTGGGCCCGGAAACGCCGCTGGGCCAACCGGAAAACAAGTACATGGAGCTGGGCCCGCGGGACAAGCTCTCCCAGGCGTTTTGGCAGGAGCAGCAGGCCGGGCGCACCGGCAAGTTCGGCGACAGCGACGTGGTGTATCTCGACCTTCGCCACCTGGGTGAGAAAACCATCCTCGAGCGCCTGCCGTTCATCTGCGAGCTGGCCAAATCCTATATCAACGTCGACCCGGTGAAGGAACCTATCCCCATTCGCCCCGCCGTTCACTACACCATGGGCGGGATCGAAACCAACCCGCAGTGCGAAACCTCGATTACTGGGCTCTATGCCGCCGGGGAGTGTGCCTCGGTCGGCTTGCACGGCGCCAATCGGCTGGGTTCCAACTCGCTCACCGAACTGCTGGTGTTTGGCCGCCTGGCCGGTGAACAGGCAAGCCGGCGTGCGGCACACACCGAGTGGGCCGATAGCGCTCTTCTACACGCCCAGGCCGAGCGCCAACAGGCCACGCTTGCGCGCCTTTGCGATGGCACCCGCAGCGGCAGCGGCGAGAACTGGGTGGATCTCAAGCACGCCATGGTGCAGGCCATGGAAAGCGGCTGTGGTATCTACCGCACCGAGGAGAGCATGGCCCAGGCGTTGGCACAAATTCGAAAGCTGCGCGCGCGCTACCGCGAGATTCGCGTCAACGATACCAGCAAGATATTCAATACCGAGCTTCTGGAGTGCCTCGAACTTGGGTGTGGCCTGGATATCGCCGAAGCCTCGTGCCTTGGTGCTCTGGAGCGGCGTGAATCCCGCGGTGCCCACCAGCGTCTGGACGAAGGGATGCAAACGCGGGACGACGTTAACTACCTCAAGCACAGCCAGGTGATCTATCAAGGCGAGGCGCCTGCCAGGCTGCACTGGCAGGAGGTCGATGTACGGTTTTCCGCCCCGGCGGAACGGGCCTATGGGGATGCCGGTAAAGGGGGCAAGGTATGAACAAGACCATTAGCGTTAAGCGCTACGTACCCGATAACGCGGCGGAGTCTTACTGGCAGCAGTACAAGCTGCCGGTTGATGACAGCACGTCGCTACTGGACGCCCTCAACCATATAAAAGAGCAATTGGATAGCACGCTGAGCTACCGCTGGTCGTGTCGCATGGCGATCTGCGGCTCCTGTGGGGTCATGGTGAACGGCATTCCCAAGCTCGGCTGCAAAACCTTTTTGCGCGATTATGACGGCGAGATCCGTATCGAGCCGCTAGCCCACTTTCCGGTACAGCGCGACCTGGTCGTGGACATGGAGATCTTTCTCGAGCACCTGGCGGCGGTGAAGCCCTATCTGATTGACGACAATCCGGTAAAACCTTACGACCCTAAAGCGCCGGAAACCTATAAGCAGTCGCCGGCGCAGCTTGCCCGCTACAAACAGTTCGCCAACTGCATCAACTGCGGGCTCTGCTACTCGGCGTGTCCGCAGTTTGGGCTCAACCCGGAGTTTCGGGGCCCGGCGGCGATCGCGCTGGCCCACCGTTATAACCAGGACAGCCGCGACCACGGCAAAAAGCAGCGGATGGCGGAGCTCAACCGCCACGAGGGCGTGTGGAGCTGCACCTTTGTCGGCTTTTGCTCGAAGGTGTGCCCGAAGCACGTCGACCCCGCCGCGGCGGTGAACCAGGGCAAGGTCGAAGCGGCCAAGCATACCTTGATCGCCTTGTTCAAAGGCGATGAGATGAACGGTGAGGGGAAGGCGCATGAATAAAACATCATCGCAACGCTTGCCGCCACTGAAACGCAACTGGTGGCTAAAGCATCGGTTTTTCAAGCTTTATATGCTGCGTGAAGCCACGGTTTTGCCGCTGGTGTTTTTCCTGCTTTGTTTGATGGCAGGAATGGTGGCGCTCGTTCAGGGGGCGGAGAGCTGGCAGGGCTGGGTGGGCTTCATGGGCTCGCCGCTGGTGCTGGCGCTGAACCTTCTGGCGCTTGCCGCCAGCCTTTATCACGCCGCCACGTTCTTTGTGCTGTTTCCACGGGTCATGCCGCTGCGCATCGCGGGCCGTAGCCTGCCTGACAACATGATCGTGGCGGGGCAGTGGGCAGGTGTGGTGGTCGTCGCGCTGCTGTTCTTCTGGTTATTGGGGAGGGCCTGAATATGAGCAAGCAAGCCATGAGTAAACCCGGCAGTACACAGGCGGCCCCCCACCAACAAGCCTTCGATGAGCCGCTTTGGTGGGGGCTTTTCAGCGCGGGCGGCGTCTGTTTTGCCGTCCTTTTGCCCGCCGTTATCCTGTTTATTGGCGTTTTGTTGCCGCTTGGGCTGCTGCCCGCCGACGCGCTAAGCTACGGGCGGGCCACGGCGCTACTGTTCAGCGTACCGGGCTTTTTGTTTGTCGGCGCAGTGGTGTGCCTGCCGCTCTTTCATGCTGCCCACCGGCTGCGCCATGGCCTGTTCGATATAAGCGTGGGCCGCGACGGCTTCAACAAGAAACTGATGTACGGCGCGGCTACGCTGCTGAGTATGCTGGCATTAGGCCTGGTGGTGGCCGGTATGCTGAGCTGACCGGGACGCAGAACGCCTTAACCGATTAAAAGAGACTGACATGATTAACGGACTGACTGAATCAGAACTCTATGCCCCCATCGAGTGGCAGGACAACTCCGCAGACTACCAGGATATTCTGTATCACACCTCGAGCGAGGGCGTGGCCCGCATCACCATCAACCGGCCCGAGGTGCGCAACGCCTTTCGCCCGCAAACGGTCAATGAAATGGCCCAGGCGCTCAACCGCGCCCGCCACGACAGCGCTATCGGCGCCATTCTACTGACCGGCGCCGGGGATAAAGCGTTCTGCTCCGGCGGCGACCAGCGCATTCGAGGCGACTACGGCGGCTACCAGGACGAAGAGGGCACCCATCACCTCAACGTGCTGGATTTTCAGCGTGATATTCGTACCTGCCCCAAGCCGGTGGTCGCCATGGTGGCGGGCTACGCCATTGGCGGCGGCCACGTGCTGCACCTGATGTGCGATTTGACCATCGCCGCCGACAACGCCGTGTTCGGCCAGACCGGCCCCAAGGTCGGCTCGTTTGACGGCGGTTTTGGGGCCTCGTATCTGGCGCGCATCGTGGGTCAGAAAAAGGCCCGGGAGATCTGGTTTTTGTGCCGCCAGTACAGCGCTGACAAGGCGCTCGACATGGGCCTGGTCAATCACGTGGTGCCGCTTGCCGAGCTAGAGCGTGAGAGCGTGCGCTGGTGTCGCGAGATGCTCCAGCACAGCCCCATGGCGCTGCGTTGCCTGAAGGCCTCGCTCAATGCCGACTGCGACGGCCAGGCCGGGCTTCAGGAGCTGGCCGGCAACGCCACCATGCTCTACTACATGACCGAAGAGGGCCAGGAAGGGCGCAACGCGTTCAACGAAAAGCGCCGCCCAGACTTCTCCCGCTACCCGCGTAACCCCTGATGGCGCGGGCGCTCTACCGCTACGCGCTGGCGCTGACTAAGCCGCTGATCTTCAACGGCCAGCGGCTGACCCACCGCGAGGGGCTGCTGGTCGAGATTGACGGCCAGTGGGGCGAGATCGCCCCGCTGCCGGGCTTCTCCCGCGAGACACTGGCCCAGGCCGAAGCCGAGGCGCTTGACCGCCTTGCCGCCCTCGAGCGCGGCGAACCCATCGCCCCGCAGCTTGCCTCGGTGCAGTTCGGCCTCGACTGCGCCCGGCGCGCCTGGCCCGAACACTTGCCCGAGGCGGCCGCCCCTTATCCGCTGCTGCAGGGCACGCCCGCCTATCTGATGGTCGCTATCGAAGTCCGCCTCAAGGCCTGGCGAACGGCGCCGCCTGCGCGCCTCAAACTCAAGGTCGCCCGTTACCCCCTCGATGAAGAGCTGGCGCTCATCAAGCGGCTAAGCGAGCGCCTGCCCACCACCCGGCTGATCCTCGATGCCAACGGGGGCTTTACCCGCGAGCAGGCGCTGCGTTTTTGCGCCCGGCTGCCCGAGGGGCAGGTCGACTATCTGGAAGAACCCTGCGCCGCGCTTGCCGACACCCAGGCGGTGGCCGAGGCGACCGGGGTGGCGTTTGCGCTGGACGAAACGCTCTCGCAGCAGCGCCCCTGGCAGCCCCACCCGCAGCTCGCGGCGCTGGTCATCAAGCCCACGCTGGTCGGCTCGCTCTCCAAATGCCAGGCGTTGGTCGAACGCGCCCGGGCGTTGGGGCTTCGGGTGGTGGTCTCGTCGAGCTTCGAATCCGACCTAGGGCTAGGCCTCCTTTCGCGCCTTGCCCGGGAGTGGGCGCCTGGCCAGCCGCCGGGGCTCGATACCGCGGACTCGCTTGCGGAGCGCATCACCGATGAGCGCGGCGCGGTCCTGCGTGAGCGCTGCCAGTGCCTTTACCGCGCCGAGTGAGACGCCATTACGTTCCCCGTTATCCACTTCATTCAGCCATCGTCAGGAGTGTTGCGTGACCGAGCCATGCCCCATCCATTACTGGGCCACCCAGACCCCCGAACATACTGCGATCGAAGCGGGCGACCTGCGGATAAGTTACCGCGACCTGGACCGCCGCGTGGCCGCCCTTGCCCAGCAGCTGGCGCGACACGTCCCGCCCGGCGAGCGGCTGTTGGTGCCCGCCCGCGGCTCGCTTGAAGCGCTGTTGCTGGCCTGGGCCTGCCTGCGCGCCCGCGTGGTGTTCTGCCCGGTCAACCCGGCATTTCCCGCTGCCCAGCAGCTCGCCATGGCGGCGCGCCTGCCCGCGCGTTTCGTGGCCCAGCCCGAAAGCATCAGCGCGGAGCTTACAAGCGCCAGGGCACTGACGCCGCTGGCGCTGGACTTCACCGCCGAGGCCGAACCGGGCGAACCCACCCTCGACCCAGAACAGCCCAGCAACACGATTTTTACCTCCGGCTCCAGCGGCACGCCCAAGGCGGTGCAGCACCGGCTGGGTAACCACCTGGCCTCCGCCCGAGGCTCGGCGTCGTTCATTCCCGTCGACCAAACGAGCGGCTGGCTGCTCTCGTTGCCGCTTTTTCATATCGGCGGCTACGCCATCGCCTTTCGCGTTTTTCTGGCCGGCGGGCGCGTCATTATCGACGACGGCTCGCCCTTATTGGCGCGCCTCGAGCAGCGGCCGATCACCCACCTGTCGCTGGTGCCCACCCAGCTCTGGCGCCTGCTCCACGCGGGCTTCGACCCGCAAAAGACAGCGCTGCGCGAGCTGCTGCTGGGCGGCGCGGCGATCCCAACGCCGCTGGTCGACAAAATGACCGGGCTCGGCCTGACCCCCAAAGTGAGCTACGGGCTCTCGGAGATGGCAAGCCAGGTATGCACCGGCCTGCCCGGCGACCCCGGCGTGGTCGGCGTACCGCTACCCGGGCGCGAGGTACGCATCAAAGAGAGCGAGATTCAGGTGCGCGGCAAGACGCTCTTCGACGGCTATTTGCGCGAAGGGCAGCTCGACCCGGCGGTGGATAGCGAGGGCTGGTTTGCCACCAAGGACAAGGGTTACTTCACCGAACAAGGCGAGCTGGTGGTTGAGGGGCGGCGGGATAACGCCTTTATCTCCGGCGGCGAAAACATCCAACCCGAAGCCATCGAACAGCGTCTGGTCGACCACCCCGGCATCGCCCAGGCGCTGGTGGTGCCCGTGCCCCACCCGGAATGGGGCGAACGCCCGGTGGCCTTCATCGACTACCACGCCGAGGCGGTGGCCGAAGCCGCGCTCGACGCCTGGGTGCGCGAGGCGTTGCCCGGCTTTATGGTGCCCGATGCATGGCTTGCCTGGCCCGAGTGCGTGGGGTTCAAGCCCTCGCGGCAGGCGTTTGCGGCGAAGGCGCGGGAAGCGCTTGGGCAAGTCGAAAAAGCTGGTGAGTGTACATCTACGACCTATGACTGATGGGTGTCATCAAATTTTTGCGTGATCTAAGTTAAGTTTGGCGATAGGGTATGGTTGAATCGAGTAAAACGAGCGGGCACGCGAACAGTGGATAGGCTGTCTGGAAATTTATCGGCGGTATAGTGATCAGTAAGTTAGGGTCCGCGGGCGGGCCACATAACCCCAATAAAAGCGCCGGCGCGTTTATTGGGGTTATGTAGATGGGCATATAATCGCTGTTAAACGTTATCCAAGGATTGAACATTGAAAGAAGAACATAGATCTTATCTGCTAGAGTTGGATTATGGGAACCGGAAAGGAGAGAGGGACTTTGTAAAAGACATTCTGTCTCGATACGATAGAAACACCTTAGTAGGGTCACTTCTTTTTGTTAATAACAATCCGTATCACTTCGAACTTTTGTGGTTTCTAAACTTCGAGAAATCACATGAAGATTTTGATAAGTATTTGGCTAGCAAATATCCAGCTACGAAAAGAGCCTATAATCGGTTCGTTGATGACCTCATGGCCTCGATGGGCAATAAGTCGTACAACGTTATTTCAGTGAGCAATCCGGAAGACGTGGATAAAAATATGACGTCTGAAACAAACGAAGCGTTTTTCTTTCCAGACAGAGATGTATTTTTCGGCATATGGGGTAAACCAGTAACTATGGATAAATTCACAGTATTTTTATCTCATTCCAGTAAGGACAAGAAATTTGTAGATAGTATATTCAATGAGCTTCAAAAATCTGAAGTTCGCGCCTGGTATGACAAAGAGGAAATTGCTCCGGGAGAAAGTATTACCGACAAAATAAATGATGGGCTAAGGAAGTGTGATTTTGGTCTTATATTCCTTTCAAGCAATTTCCTCAATGGAAAATCAGGATGGACGACTGCTGAGGCAAACTTTTTTATGCAGCAGAGAATGAGAGACAGATCAAAGAAATTCGTGATAATCAATATTGATGTTGACCATCCTGACATGCCGCCTCTGATGCAAGATTATAGGTATATCGATGCTTCAAGTGATGGATTTATGGAGGACATAAAGAAAGCGATTAGTCATCACCAGAAAAACGTTTAACAAGCGCATCAATTAGGACGCTCGCAAGCTCGCGCCTATTACGCGGGCGTTATATTAAATTTGGAACCGTGTATGGAAAAGACACTTCAGTCAGGCTGGTTTGATATATTCAGAAAAAAGTTGATGGCTGAGTTTAATTTGGATGTCAGGAAAATTAAGAATTATCAGCCAGATATGTCTCCAATAGTGTATTGCTGTTTACAGCACAGGCGAGTTAAACCTAAGCCAAGAAATGTAATTTTAAGCAAAAAACTCCAAGAAAGCTCATGGGCTACTAATAAAGAATGGATGTCGCTTCAAGAAAGCATTAAAAAAGGAGATGATATAAATGGGTATATGAGTAAGAAAATAAATGAATGGCAGGCAGTTGATTATTTGCTCTATACATGCAATATATCGCATTTTCACTTGTATAAAAATAAGAAAGGGGGGGTCAGAGAGTCTTTGGTTTTCGGTATTTTTACGAAAGATTTTTTTTATGCCCTAGATATTGGCGGTCATAACGACTTATACAAGGCGGACTATTTAGTTTCTATTGTTAGTTCAAATTGGCCCAGCCTAGATATTTTCAAAGTAAAAGAAGCAGCAGGAAAAACAGAAGCAGAGTTTAATCAAAAAAAATTTAAGCGAACTGCAAACGACCCTAATTTACAGTGCAACATGATAGCCCCTACATGTTTCACCGATCATAATGGCCAACGAAAAGAACTAGACAACCATCAAAATACAGCATTAATAAGCTTCAAGTTAAATGGTATTGATATTGGGAAAATACCATTTAGAGTTTACTGTGCCTACACTAATGAAATAAAGCACTTAGAGGAGCTTGACGCAAGGCTGTATGAACGCTACAAGGCAAAAAGGATGTCACTTGAGATAGATGCTAAAAAGAAAAACTATTCTGTAGAAGTCCATCTTCAGCGCAGTAAAAAACTAAATTACAAAATACCTAAAGGTTTCATAACTTGCAGCCTTTATCATCATGCCAGCAACTAAAAATATAACAATGCATTGCAGCGGACAAGCCGCTGAATGCGGCGTTGAGGCTGTAGAAAAACCCCGCTGATGGCCAGGTTTTGGTAGGATCGAGGAAACAGACGAGGAGTGGTCAGCATGCCGCGTTTCAAGGCTTATAACTACGATCAGAACGCCATGGTGGTGATCAACTACCAGGATCAGCTCCAGCCAGGTACTTTTGAACACGCCGGGCACTACCTGATCGAGCACAAGCTCGACCTATCCGTTTTCCATCCCAAGTACCGCAACGATGCGACCGGTCGGCTGGCCTATGATCCGGCTATCCTGCTCAAGATTATCCTGTTTGCTTACTCAAAAGGCATCACTTCCAGTCGTGAAATGCAATGGTGCTGCGAGACCAACATCATTTTCAAAGCCCTTTCCTGCGATACCGTTCCCCACTTCACCACATTGGCCAGCTTCGTCAGCCGCCATGCTGATGAGATTGAAGCGCTGTTCGAACAAGTGCTGCTGGTGTGCCACGAACAAGGCTTGTTGGGTAACGAACTCTTTGCCATTGATAGCTGCAAGATGTCCTCCGACGCTTCCAAAGAGTGGTCTGGCACATTCAAAGAGTTGGGCGAGAAGCGTGAGAAACTGAGAGGCCTGATTCGGCATCACCTACTGGAGCACTACACGCGCGATGAGGCCGAGACGGAAGCCGATCTGGATCGGGATATCCGTCGGGCCAAAATGATCCTCTCGTTGGATGATGCCATGAACAAAGTGGACCGTTTCCTAAAGACGAACAGCCCAAGGATGGGCCGCGGGAAGCGAATCAAGGAAGTGAAGAGTAATCTCACCGATAACGAAAGCGCCAAAATGACCACCAGCAAAGGAACGATCCAGGGCTATAACGGCGTCGCCACGGTGGATAAAAAATACCAGATCATCATTGATGCTCAGGCCTTTGGCGAAGGCCAGGAACATCACACCTTGCAGCCCGTACTGGAAACGGTCGAAGTCCGTTTTAAGAAGCTGGGGATTGCGGGCAACATCTATCAGAAAGGCACCATCGTCACTGCCGATACAGGCTTTGCCAACGAAGCTAATATGAAGTACCTGCACGAACAGCAGATCAATGGCTACATCCCCGATAACCAGTTCCGCAGCCGGGATCCGAAGTTCGCCGACCAGAAAGACAAATACGGCAAGCGCCACCAGAACCTGCCGGACAAAGGCTGGCGAGAGACGACGCCCGCCAGCGCGTTTCAGTTTGATCCAGTAGCGCTAACGTGTGTCTGCCCAACCGGCGAAAAGCTGTCCTATCGAGGGCAACGAGAAACGGACACTGGCAAGATCCGGGTACACTTTGAAGGGCGTTTGTTGCAATGTCGGCACTGCCCCAAGAAAGTCCGATGCATGCAGACCCCGAGCTCTGCCGACCATCGTAACGGCGCAGGGCGACAAGTGTCTTTTATTGTCGAGAACAACCGTTTACCCAATTACACTGACTGGATGAAGCACCGAGTTGATAGCCCGAAGGGCAAAGAGATTTACAGCCATCGCATGTCAGTTGTAGAGCCGGTGTTCGGCAATATTGGCACAACGAAAAGACTGAACCGCTTCAGCCTTCGCGGTAAGAAAAAGGTGCAAGGCCAGTGGCAGCTCTACTGCTTAGTGCACAATATTGAGAAGTTGGCGAATTATGGCCACTTGGTTGCGTCATGAAGGGCTATGAGCGGGATAAGTTGCGTTTAAGAGCAAAAGGCCGTCTTCAGCAAGCTTTAGCTGGCCGCTCAAGTGGTTAAATGCCGATATTAAGATTACTCAGCCATATATCCGGCTGGGTAAATGAATAAGGGCAAAAGGCGGTAGAGACGGCTCGAAATCGGGTTTTTCTATAGCCTCGTTATGGACAGAGGAGATGAAAGTTTGGAGCAAGCTGTATTGAAACTGGCAAAGATACAAGACGCCTTCTGCAAACTTCTTGAGCTCAAGGATGGCTGGGGGAAGGATATTCCGAAGCCTCTCAGGTTCATTCTTTTGGCCGTATCGTCGTTCTTCACGTATGGCATTTACAAAGCTCTTGGTGGGCTGGAGTTATCCCAGATCAATCTTCTTCTGGAGAAGTATTTCAGCAATCCAACTGCATTCGGCATCGGTAGCTACGTCGCTGTCTGGAGTGTCCTGGGGCTATATTCTTCACTGCTGACTGCCACGCTGGCAGCAAGTTTGGTGCCCCGTCCATAACCAGTCGGTCAACCGGACGCCAAAAGCGTACCGCTTTTGGTTCTCTCCGCTGGCGCTCCGGCGCCGGCTACTTCAGCGTTATGACGAAACGAGCCCACCCTTCAACATAAACGCCGCCTTATTGAATATCCCGATAAGCATTTCACTGCCGTTGGTTATATTCATGCGGCAGGTGGCGTTAACCTCGGCAATACCCCCTCCAACACCCGCGCCACATGCAGCACCTTCATATCCTGATATTTCCCCGCCACCAGATGAAGCCCTACCGGCAGCCCCTGGTCATCCAGCCCGCAGGGCATCGACGCTGCGGGTTGCTGAGTGAGGTTGAAGGGGTAGCTGAACGGCGTCCAGTCCATCCAATCCTTATAAGGCCCATCGGGCGGCACGTTATGGCCCGCTTCGAACGGTGATATCGGCATGGTGGGGGTTACCAGCAGATCAAAACGTTCGTGAAACGCGGCCATGTGGGCGGTCAGCGCGCTGCGCGCGCGCCGGGCGGCCAGGTAGGCCGAAAGCGATACGTTTTGGCCGCGCCGGGCAATGTCCAAAAAGCCCGGGTCCAGGGCCGCTTGCTGCGTCTCGTCCAGCTTCTCAAGCGCCTGGGTGGCGCCCGCGAACCAGAGCGTATTGAACGTCTCGAGCGGCTTGGCAAAGCCCGGGTCGACGCGCTCGACCGTGGCGCCCAGCGCTTCAAGGTGCGTGACCGCTTCTTCCACTCGCCTGGCGATGTCCGGCGCCACGTCCACGTAACCCAGGTCCGTGCTAAAGGCGATGCGGTAGCCGCTCAGGTCGGCCGGCGGGGGTGCTAGCCAGTTGGGGCCTTGTGGGTTGCCCGCATAGCCGTCCCGGCTGTCCGGTTGGGCCATCACGCTTAACATCAGCGCGCTGTCCGCGGCGGTGCGGGTCATGGGCCCCAGGTGCGAAAGCGTGCTCATGGCGCTGGCGGGCCATTGGGGTACCCAGCCAAACGTTGGCTTGATGCCGAAGGTGCCGGTAAAGCTGCACGGAATACGAATGGAACCACCCGCGTCGCTACCCTGGTGCAAAAGCCCCAGGTTGAGCGCCGCCGCCGCGCCCGCACCGCCGGAAGAACCGCCGGGCGTCAGCCGGGTATCCCAGGGGTTGCGGGTGATGCCGTGCAGCGGGTTGTCGGTGACGCCTTTCCAGCCAAACTCCGGCGAGGTGGTCTTGCCGATCACGATGGCCCCGGCCTCGCGCAGGTGGCGGCTGATGGGCGCGTCCACCTCCCATGGGCCTTCGGCCGATGTGGTGGTCGAGCCCATGCGGGTGGGCAGCCCCTTCGTCAGGGTCAGGTCCTTGATGGTCACCGGTACGCCGTCCAGCGGGCCGCAGGGCGTACCCTGTTGCCAGCGCTGGTGCGATGCCCTAGCGAGTTCGCGCGCCTCACGCTCATTGACCACGCTAAAGGCGTTCACGCGCGGGTTGTCGCGCGCGATACGGGCCAGGCAGTCCTCGACGAGGGTTTCCGGGCTGAGCGTGCCTTCGCGAAACCGCGCCAGCGCTTCACGGGCGGTCAGCGTCTCGAAGGTTTCCTGGGGAGGGGTGGTCATCACGCGCCCCCTTCATCGGTGCCCGCCGCGTCCAGCACCGCCTGGAGCAGCACATTGGCGCCAGCGTGAACGTGTTCGGGCGTGGCGCTTTCGGCCTCGTTGTGGCTAATGCCGTCCTTGCAGGGGATGAAGATCATCGCCGCCGGCGCCACGCGATTGATGAAAATAGCGTCGTGGCCTGCGCCGCTGATGATCTCCTGATGCGAAAGCCCCAGCGTCTCGGCGCCCTGGCGAACACGCTCGACGCAGGTTTTATCGAAAAACTCCGGCGCGAAGGTCGCTGTCGGCGTGAGCTCGTACTCGAGCCCGTGGCGCTTGCTGATCTCCTCGACGGCCTGGGTTACCTCGCGGCTCATCGCTTCCAGCGCCTCGGGTTCCCAATGGCGCATGTCCAGGGTCATCTTCACCTGACCGGGGATTACGTTGCGCGAGCCCGGGTGAAGCGCCATGTAGCCCACCGTGCCGCGGCCGTGGGGCGCGTGGTTGTGGGCGATACGGTTGAGCGCTTGGGTGACTTCCGCCGCGCCCATCATGGCGTCGCGGCGTAAATCCATGGGCGTGGGGCCGGCGTGGGCTTCTAACCCGGTGAGCGTCAGGTCGAACCACTGCTGGCCGAGGGCGCCGATCACCACGCCAATGGTGGTGTCGGTGTCTTCGAGGATGGGGCCTTGCTCGATGTGGGGTTCGAAGTAGGCCGCGATTTCCTCGGGGGAGACATCGTCGCTGCCGCGATAGCCGGTCTCATCCAGCGCGTCGCTTGCCGTCATGCCCGCGGCATCGGTGCGGGCCATCATCTCGTCGAATCCGAGCTCGCCGGTAAACACGCCGGAGCCCATCATGCAGGGGGCAAAGCGGCAGCCCTCTTCGTTGGTCCAGGCGGCGATCTCGACGGGCGCCCGGGTTTTGATGTCGTGCTGGTTCAGGGTGCGCACGACCTCGAGGCTTGCCAGTACGCCAAAGGCGCCATCGTACTTGCCGCCGGTGGGCTGGCTGTCCAGGTGACTGCCGGCCATGACCGTCCTGGCCTGCGGGTCGCGGCCTTCCCGGCGGGCGAAGATGTTACCGATGCGATCGATACGGACCGTGCAGCCTTCGGCCTTGCACCACTCGATGAATAAATCCCGCCCCTGGCGGTCCAGGTCGGTGAGCGCCTGGCGGTTGACGCCGCCCTTGGCGGTGGCGCCGAGCTTGGCCATCTCCATCATCGAGGCCCAAAGGCGGTCGCTGTCGGTGGTCAGGTCGGTTGGGGTGGTTTGCGTCGCGGTCATGTTGTTCTCCTCGCAGGGTTAAGCGCTGAGGGCGCCGGTCGAGCGTTGTCTGTCAACAAATCGTGCAGTTTGGAGCGTTGATGTGAATCGAAGTGAAGGCTGCCGGTGAGCATCTGGGCGGCCATCTCGGCTTCCAGGGCGCTCATGTGAAATTCCGCATCCGCCATGTGCTCGGCCATTATCTTGCGCACGCGCGGCGTGTCCTCGGCGCGGTAGGCCTCTACCAATTGACGGTGGTAGTCCTGGTTGGCCCGGTCGAACTGGCCGCGTTCGGGCACGTAAGCTTTCTTGATGACGACCAGGTCGCGCAGCATGTCGTTGAGAAACCGGCACATGAATGCCAGCAGCGGGTTGGGGCAGGCGGCCGCCAGCAGCTGATGGAACTCGAGCTCCAGAAACCGCTGATGGCGGTGATCGTCCTCGCTGGCACCACAGCCGCCGCAAGCGGCCATATTGGCTTCGAGCTGGCGGTAATCTTCCTCACTCAGCCGACCGACCACGGAGGCGGCCAGCTCCACTTCCAGAAGTTTGCGCAACTGGTACACCTGCCAGCCGTCGAGCTTTTGAAAGTGCAGAAAATTGCGCAGCATGCGGCTGGCGGGTTCCATGCCCGGCTGATTGATCACCGCGCCTCCTTTGGGGCCGGTTTTCAAGGTGATCAGCCCCTCGACCTCGAGAATCTTCAGCGCCTCGCGCACGGTGGCTTTGGCGCTGCCGTAGAGTTCCATCAGGGCTTTTTCATTGGGCAGCCGGTCGCCTTCACCGAGCGACTCAGCGGCGATCCAGCGCTTGATGTCGTCGCTGATCAGCTCGGCGAGCTTGGGGCGGCGGCCGGGCGTGGCGGGGTGAGCCATCAAGGCGCTCCTTACCGGTTACGCGTCGCGGTGGAAACGGTATCGGTGGTCAGGCGCTCCGGGTGATACTCGGCGTCGTACTCCCTACGCGCCTGGGTGAAGCGCTCGACCACCTCGGTGTCGCGGCGCTCTAACGCACGGCTCAGCCCGATAAACAGTAAAACGTTGAGCAAAAGCCCCCAGATACCAGCGTGAAAACCGAAGGGCGCGCTCAGCGGGCCAAAGGTCATCAGCAGTACGCAGGCCACGCCCGCCCACAGGCCGGCCAGGGCGGCGGTGGGGTGGGCTCGCTTCCAGGCGATAGCGCCAACGGTGGGCACGATCAGTTGCGCGGTACCCGCCAGCGCGGCAATGCCGATGGTCACCAGCACGCCGGGTACGGTGAGCGCCATGATATAAGCGGCCAGCGAGAAGCCGACCAGCGAGTAGCGCCCGATGGTCACGATGCGTATCTGGCTCGCGTCCCGGTTCACGTAGCGCTTGTAGATATCCATGGTGACCACGGTGGACACCGCGTGGATCTGGGAGTTGGCCGTCGACATCGCCGCCGAAGCGCCCGCCGCCATGATCAGCGAGGCAAGCAAATAAGGGGCGTACTCCATCAGCATGATGGGCAGGATCTGGTCGGGGTTTTCCACCCCCGGCTCCAGCAGCACGCCGGAGTAGCCCGACAGCACCGAACCCACGTAGGCAAAGGCCGCCAGGCCCAGCAAAAAGGGCATCAGGTTGAAGAGCTTGCCGTGTTTGACCGAGTACATGCGCAGCCAGATTTGCGGACCCATGAAGGCGCCGATGGCGGTAATCGCAAACAGCGAGAACCACATGGGGTAGCCCATGTTGCCGTTCGGCCCCGGCAGGGTCAGGTGCGCCGGCGAGGATTGCTGTAGCTGGCTGAATAGCGCGACGGGCCCGCCCAGCTGGGTCGAGATGTAGTAGCCCGCGTACATCATGCCGAAAAACAGCAGAGCGCCGTAGATCACATCGGTCCAGGCGATGGCGCGGATACCGCCGATCCAGACGTAAACGATGATGATGAAGTAGAAAAGCAGCGCGGCCAGCCAGAAGGGAATCAAGCCGTTGGAGGCGACTTCGATCAAGTAGGCGCCGCCGGTGAGCTGGATCTGCAGATAGGGGACGGTAAAAAAGAGAATGATGGCGGCCACGGTGATGCGCAGCGCCTCGCTGTTATAAAAGTCGCCCATCAGGTCCGAAGGCGTTAAATAGTCGAACCGCTTACCCAGAAACCAGACCCGTTTACCCACGGCGTAATACATGAAGCCAAACAGGAGATTCCAGGCAAGGGCGGTGAGAAAGACCGGCCCGTTGGTGTAGAACGTGGCGTTGGAGCCCAGAAACGCGAAGGCGCTCCACCAAGTCGCCGCCACGGTAAAAAATACCGCAATACTGCCCATTGCCCGGCCCTGAACGAAGAAGTCCTCGCTGGTGGCCTGGGATTGGCGGGCCGATAGCACCCCAACGATCAACGGGATGATCATGAAGGCCGCAATGATAAAGAGGCTGCCAGACATTATTTTTCTCCCTGATCAGCGGGGTGGTCGCCTCGACGAGCCGGTGCCGCGCTGCCCCAGTTGGTGAAATACGCCACCAAAAACGTCAGCGTCAGCATCAGCCACCAGAACAGATTCCAGGCCAGGAAGAAGGGAATACCGAGCACCGTGGGCTCGATACGATTGGCCACCAGGATGAGGGGGCTTTCCAGCATTACAAAACCAAACGCGATGGCGCCATACAGCCACAGCTTGGCAGGAGGGAAGTTCTTCATGACGAGTTAGCCCTTTGTTGATATCCGCTTTATACGTAGTTGTGAGCGGTGGTCAGCACCGTCGAGAGCCGCAAGGGCGCCGCGATGTGTGACCTGGGTAGGCGTGCTTATCGGTTTTTATATTTATTCGTATAAATACAATAATTAGGGCTATTCCAAAAAAACGTCAAGGAGTGCATGCCTGTCAGGGCCACGTATTACGTATAAATTTACTAACGTGAGCTAAAGAGAAATCTTGTTTGATAAACGTATTTCGTAACGCATGCTGACTTCATATCCCTATCGCTATGGAGTTTGCTACCGTGACGGATCTCTCCACGACCTCGCACGCTGGCGCCCAGCAAGGCGCCAACGAAACGCTGAACCAGCACTACTGGATGCCCTACACCGGCAACCGCGATTTTCGCGCTCACCCCCGTGTGATTACCGGTGCCGAGGGGCGCTACTACATCGACGACCAGGGTCGTAAGTTGTTCGATTCGCTCTCCGGGCTCTGGACGTGTGGCGCGGGGCACAACCGGGAAGAGATCCAAAAAGCCGTCTCGAAGCAGCTTGGTTCGCTGGATTTCGCGCCGGGTTTTCAAATCGGCCACCCCCTGGCGTTCGAGCTGGCGGAGAAGATCGCAAGCCTTACGCCTAAAGGGCTCGACCATGTCTTTTTCACCAACTCCGGCTCGGACGCGGCGGACACCTCGCTCAAGATGGCCAGGGCCTACTGGCGCTTGAAGGGCAAGCCCGAAAAGTCGCGCCTGGTCGGCCGCGCCAAGGGGTATCACGGTGTGAACGTGGGCGGCACGAGCATGGGCGGCATTGGTGGCAATCGTAAGCACTACGGCCAGCTGCTGGACGTCACGCACTTGCCGCACACCCTCCAGGCTGGCCACGCCTTCACCAAAGGCCAGGCCGAGACCGGCGCGGAGCTTGCCGACGCGCTGCTCGACCAGATTGCCCTGCACGACGCCTCGAACATCGCCGCGGTGATCGTCGAGCCGATGTCCGGCTCCGCCGGCGTCATCGTGCCACCCAAGGGTTACCTGGACCGGCTGCGCCAGATCTGTACCGAGCACGATATCCTGTTGATTTTCGACGAAGTGATCACCGCCTTCGGGCGCAGCGGCGCGCGCACCGGCGCCGAGGCCTTTGGCGTGACGCCGGACATCATGAACGTGGCCAAGCAGGTCACCAACGGCGCGGTGCCCATGGGCGCGGTGATCGCCAACAGCGAAATTTTCGATACCTTCATGCACGGCGGCGGGCCGGACCACGCCATCGAGTTCGTCCACGGCTACACCTACAGCGCCCACCCGGTGGCCTGCGCGGCGGGGCTGGCCTCCCTCGAGCTGTTCGAGCGCGAAGACTTCCCCGGCCAGGTGCGCGGCATCGCTCCGGCGTTCGAGGCGAAACTGCACGCGCTAAAAGGCCGCGCGAACGTGGTGGATATTCGTAATTTTGGGCTAGCCGGGGCGATTCAGCTTGCCCCGCGCGATGGCGATCCGACCATTCGCCCCCGGGATGCCCATATGGCACTCTGGGAAGCCGGCTTTTACGTACGCTTCGGTGGCGATACGCTGCAGTTCGGCCCTCCGTTTGGTACCACGGAAGCCGAGCTCGAGCGGCTGTTCGACGCGGTGGCAAGTACCCTGGATTCGTTGGCATAACCGATTGGAGTAAAGCGATGAGCGTTGTTTCTCATTTCATCAACGGCGAGCGCGTCGAAAGCCCGCGCACGCTGGACGTCACCAACCCCTCGACCGGCGACGTAATCCGCCAGGTGTGCGATGCAAGTGCCGAGGATGTCGAGCGCGCAATCGAAGCCGCCCAGGCCGCGTTCCCGGCCTGGCGCGATACGCCCCCGGCCAAGCGCGCCCAAGTGATGTACCGCTTCAAGCAGCTTTTGGAAGACAACCAAGAGCGCCTGGTGCAGCTCGTTAGTGAAGAGCACGGCAAGACGCCGGAAGACGCCTTGGGCGAGCTCAAGCGCGGCATCGAGAACGTCGAGTACGCCTGCGGCGTGCCGGAGCTTTTGAAAGGCGAGTACTCCCACAACGTGGGCCCAGGCATCGATGCGTGGTCGAACTTTCAGCCGCTGGGCGTGGTGGCCGGCATCACGCCGTTCAACTTCCCCGCCATGGTGCCGCTCTGGATGTATCCCATGGCGATCGCCTGCGGTAACTGCTTCATTTTGAAGCCCTCGGAGAAGGATCCATCCTCCACCATGGCCGTGGCCGAGCTCTTGAAAGAAGCGGGCCTGCCGGATGGCGTGATGAACGTGGTCCACGGCAGCCGCGAGGCGGTGGAAACGCTGCTGGATGCCAAGGCGGTGAAGGCGGTCTCGTTCGTGGGCTCCACCCCGGTGGCCGAGGCGATCTACACCCGCGGCACGGCCAACGGCAAGCGCGTCCAGGCCTTGGGCGGGGCGAAGAACCACGCCGTGGTGCTGCCGGATGCGGATCTGGATAACGCCGCCAATACGCTGATGGGTGCGGCGTTCGGTAGCTGCGGCGAGCGCTGCATGGCGATTTCGGTCGCGGTATGCGTGGGCGATGAAACCGCCGACCGGCTGGTGGACGCCATGCTGCCCAAGATTGCCGATCTCAAGGTCGGCCCGGGTACCGACAAGGGCCTGGACATGGGCCCGCTGGTCACCGCCGAGCACCGCGACAAGGTGCTGAGCTTTATCGAAGAGGGCGTGAACGCCGGGGCAAAACTGGTCGCCGACGGCCGCGAACTTACCGTGAAGGGCCATGAAAACGGCTACTTCGTCGGCGGCTGCCTGTTCGATAACGTCACCGCGGATATGCGCATCTACCAGGAAGAGATCTTCGGCCCGGTGCTCTGCGTGGTGCGCGTGGGCAGCCTGGATGACGCCATGCAGTTGATCAACGACCACGAGTACGGCAACGGCACGTGCCTGTTCACCCGCGACGGCGAGGCGGCGCGGCGCTTCACCGACGGTATCGAGGTCGGCATGGTCGGCGTCAACGTACCGCTGCCGGTGCCGGTGGCCTACCACAGCTTCGGCGGCTGGAAGCGCTCGCTGTTCGGTGACCTGCACGCCTACGGGCCGGACGCGGTGCGCTTTTACACCCGGCGCAAGGCGGTGTCTCAGCGTTGGCCGTCGGTTAGTGAGGCGACCCGTGCGGAGTTCTCGTTTCCTGCCAATCAGAACTGATGAGAAGCGCCAGGCGTTAGCGCCTGGCGCAGCGGCATTGAGAGCCCCATCCGGATAACCGGGTGGGGCTTGTTCATGTTAATCCGGTAAGTAGAGCGTGCCTTTGCCCACCAGCACCGCTTCGCCGCCAACCTCTACCAGCTCACCCTTCATCTCGGTCTCGATCACGCTGGGCCGGCCCATCTCAACGCCCTGATGAATCGTCCAGCGGCGCGCCTCGCCTTGGGTGGCCAGGTAACCGCTAAGCGCCGCCGCCGCACTGCCGGTGGCCGGGTCCTCGCAAAGGCTATCGTGCATCGAGAACATGCGGCTGCGAATGGCGCCCACGTTATTGGTGTCGGTTTTCCGCACGTACAGATAGACCTGCTCGGCGCCGCTCGGGGCGATTGTCGCGCTCCACTCGGTGGCGGACACCTGCACGGCGCCCAAGGCCTTGGCATCACTCAGCTCGACAAGATGAAACGCCAGCCCGCAGGAGGCGACGACCGGCTTATCCATTACCTGGCCAGGTTCAAGCCCTAAAAGGGCCGCGGCGCCTTCGTGGTTGAGCGGGCTTACGTCGATGCTGGCCGCGCGGGCGGTCGTAAACGTGGCTTTTGTATCCGAGAAGCGCACGGCCAACTCGCCTACCGGCGGCGCCAATATCAGCGTTTGCTCGCGCTCGACCAAGTCGAGCTCGGCGAGCAGTTGTGCGGTACCCACGGTGGGGTGGCCGGCGAAATCCAGCTCCTCGATTGGGGTGAAGATGCGCATCGGGTAGTGCCCGGGCGCTTGGGCCGTACCCAGAAACACCGTTTCCGCCAGGTTCAGTTCGTGGGCGATCGCCTGCATGGTGGGGGTGTCGAGCGCGTCGCTTTCCAGAAACACCGCCAGCGGGTTGCCGGTAAAGGGTCGATCGGTAAATACATCGAGCAGGTAGTAATCAGCGCGTGTCATACGGGCCTCCTTGGGGTAGTGAGCTGCGCCAGCACGGGCGCTTGGCTTCGCGATTGACCTGGGCGCGGCTCATGCCGATATCGCGCAACAGGCGGTCGTCGAGGGTTAACAGCTGGCGGCGGCTGCGGCGGCGTTCGAGGTACTTGCGTAGGGTAGCGCGAAGCTGGTTCAGGCTGAAACGGGGCATGGCGAGTCTCCTTGGGAGGGCTTTCCCAAGGTAACCGGCGCGCGAATGAGGATACAGATATAGGATTTATTGATTTTAAGATACAGAGGGTCGATATTAGCGCTCTGTAGGGTAAAAGTCCTTCAATCTGTATGGTCGTTGAAGCTTTCATCGGGAGACTGGTATGACGCGTTACGAGCAAGTGGCGGGTATTCTGCGCGAGCGCATCGAGCACGATATTTACCCCGTGGGCGAGCGGCTACCCTCGATTCGCGCCGTATGCCAGGAGCTGGATGTCAGTATTTCCACCGCCCAGGAGGCGTACCGCCAACTGATGGATTCGGCGGTGATCGAATCCAGGCCGCGGTCGGGCTACTTCGTGTTGGCCCACCGGGCGCCGGCGGCGTTGCCTTCGGTGTCGCGCCCGGCCCAGCGCCCGCTGGACGTCTCCCAGTGGGACCAGGTGCTCGAGATGGTCGCCACCCAGCGCGACGATCAGCGCCTGCTGCTGGGGCGCGGCATACCCAATTTAGCGTACGAAACGCTCAACCCGCTTTCCAAAATCCTCTCGGGTCTGCACCGCCGCACCGACCTTCACGGCTTCAACTACGACAAGCTGATTGGAAGCCCGGAGCTTCGCCAGCAGGTGGCGCGCCTGGCGGTCGCCTCGGGCTGTTTGCTCCACCCGGACGACATCATGGTCACCACCGGCTGCCAGGAGGCGCTGTCCATCGCGCTGCGCACCCTGACCCAGCCTGGCGACGTGGTCGCGGTGGATTCCCCCAGCTTCTACGGCACCATGCAGATTCTCAAGGCCAGCGGCCTGAAGGCGCTCGAGATCCCCACCGACCCGCAAACCGGCATCAGCCTGGAAGCCCTTGAGCTGGCCCTGGAGCAGTGGCCGATCCGTGCTATTCAGGTCACGCCCACCTTTAATAACCCGCTGGGCTACACCATGCCCGCCGCACGTAAGCGGGCGCTCTTTCAGCTCGCCCAGCGTTTTGATGTGGCGATCATCGAAGACGACATCTACGGCGACCTGTCATTCAGCCAACCCCGACCGCCCACGGTGAAATCCTTCGATGACGATGGCCGGGTGCTGCTGTGCAGCGGCTTTTCCAAAACCGTGGGCCCCGGGCTTCGAGTAGGGTGGATGGCACCGGGGCGCTACCGCGACCAGGCGCTACATATGAAATACGTCTCCACCGGCGCCTCGGCCACGCTTCCCCAGTTGGCCGTGGCAGAGTTCGTCGCCAAGGGCTATTTCGAGCGCCACCTGCGTTTTGTTGTCCGCCAGTACCAGCGCCAGCGCGATGTGATGATCAGCTGGGTGCAGCGCTACTTCCCCGACGGCACGGCGATCAGCTACCCCCAGGGCGGCTTTCTACTCTGGGTAGAGCTGCCCGCCGCGGTGGACTGCGTACGCCTGAACGAGCGCCTGGCCACTCATGCGCTTCATATATCGCCGGGGTCGCTCTTCTCTGCCTCGGGCAAGTTTCGCCAGTGTTTGCGGCTGAACTACGCGTTCACGCTGACCCCGGCGATGGAAACCGCGGTGCGTACGGTGGGGGAATTGGCGGGGGAGATGGTGGAAGAGTCGCGTAAGCAAGTCTGATAGATAGGTAACGACCAGCCAAACCGAAATAGCCACGTAGCATGCGCTTCGATAATGCGTTATGAAGTAGCCAGTATTCATCGGCGCTTGTCGAAAAACCTTATCCAAGGCAAACCAAAACAGGAGGTGGATATGACGTTACGCACATTAAGCTGGTTGACCGCCGCGACGTTGACGGTTTCCGCCGGCTTTGCCGCCGCGCAGATGAATGAGACCTCTTCGGCGCCCCAAGAGTTGCCGGAAGAGGTAGCCGCAATGGTGGGGGAGGCCTGTGGGCCGATCGACCCCGCCCGGGGAATTGCGCCGCAGCATCACGAAATCGAGGATGATCTGGTCAGTGGCGATTTGTGGCTGGTGCCGTGCAACGCCGGTGCCTACCAGACCTCTTATGAGGCGATCTATCAGGCCGAGGACGCCGATCCGCGCAAGCTACTCTTTGCCCAGTGGCGTAACGGCAGTTGGACCGGCACCGATCAACTTTTCGACCCAACGTTCGATGCCGATACCGCGGTGCTGAGTGATCAGTACAAGGACCGCGGCGTTGGCGGCTGTGGCGGTGCGCGCACCTGGCAGTGGCAGGGCGCCGATTTTCACCTTACCGAATACCGCGCCGCCGAAGCCTGCGACGAACCCGTCGAGGAGTACCCGGTTATCTTCGAAGCCGAGTAACGGTTTATTGGGCGCCTGTCATCCCGGGCAGGCGCCGGGCCTTCTCATCTAAACACCCGTCTCGGTCGAAGGCGGGTTTTTTATGCCCGTGCGGCAGCCGTTCTCCAGGTTCGCCATTCACGCATTAACCCGGTGAAAGCTACAAACTCAACGCGACGAGGGCAGTAATCACCATCACGACCAGGCAGACCCCCAATATCCCTTTCACCAGGGGGCTGGTGGCCGCGCTATCGTTTCGCTCGACCTCGTCCAGGAAGACGTTGACGCGCATGCTGGAAAAAAACGACGCCTTGAGATTTTGATCGCTGATCCGTATGCCTTCATACCACGGTTCGGGGAAATCGATGAGCGCGGGGGGGAGCACCAGAATGTCGTCGATACTGGAGAGCGGCATGCTTTGGGAGGCCATATCGATCAGTTCGCTGCGGCGGGGGATCGAGGTGGGTACCTTCGATTCCTGTATATCGGCATTCTTCAGCGGCTTGCACACGTAGTGGCCACCCTCCTGGCCGAGTAGCAGTACGGGCACCTGTTCATCCGCACATTGAAAGCGCGCCAAGCAGGGAAAACGGTGGTCGGTGTAGTCCGGCTGAAAAGGCTCGAACTGGTTGATTACGTGGCCAGGTAGTAGCCCTTCCAGGCAGTTGCCGAACAGCGCCACGTCGAAACTTCGCCCTCGGTGGAGAAATATCCAGGCGAGATGATCCACGATACGCTCGCGTAGCGCTTTGCTGGCGCGGTGGATGCCGGTGTTGTCGGGTAGCTCTGTGTTGGCCTGACATAGCGACGCCGGCACCCACAGTGGTGTGAAGAGCGCCTTGATGTTCAAGGGTGTGGTAAAGCTGATCGTGACCTTCCAGATCGCCGAGGTATTGGCAGATTCTTTCTCCTGCGCGTCAGCGTCTGCAACGTTCAGGGTGATGTCCAGGGCTGAGGGTACGATGTCCCGCCCCATCATGGCCCGCAGCTGGTTGAAAGAGGTCAGCGCTTGTCCTTCGGCCAGGCTGTTGTGGTAGGGCTGCTCGCCTTCGAGAGGCTTTGCTGGCTCCAGGTTCAGGCCTCTTAGCAGCGGCCATCGTGTACGCTCGAAAAAGGCCTTAGCGCCGGGCGAAAGGGTGCTCAACGCAACCGCGCCTTCGGGCAGGTCGGGAAAGAGCGGGTTGGCCCAATCCAGCTCATCGTCAAATACGTAGATCGACGCTTTTAGGCTCGTGTCCTGGCTGTCGAAGGGCTCGGGGCTTGCGTCGTACCAGTACTGAACGGCGCCGTGCGGCACGGTTTGGGCATCGTGCGCTGGTGCGAAAAAGAAAATGTCCGCTTGGTAGAGGGTCTCTTTACTTTCCGGCAACGCCACCACGGCGGTCAACCCCAGTGTTAGCAGGGTCGGGCGGTCGAGATACTGGCCGTTTTCGTCGTCGAGAATGTGTAGGCCCACAGCATAGAGGTACGCATTGCGCGCCAACTCATTGAGTGGCAGTGGCTTGACGACCACTTCGCTGCCTTCTGCAAGCTTGGCTCCAGCCAGCAGGGTGTGCAAGGTGTCCGGGCTGGTGGAGGCGACGTAGCGTGACGCCGAGTCCATCTGAACGACGGCCGGCTCTTCCTCACCTGCTGCATTGCGCACAAAGGCCGAATAGAGTTCGCAGTCGGCCCATTGCAGCAATGTGCGCTGATCCGCCGATAGCCGGTCTTGCTGAAACTCGGCCAAAGAGAAGCCGTTAGAAAGCGTGTCATCCATGGTATTCATCCCTGAGTTGGATAGCCGTTTGCCGAGTTGCGTCAGAGTACTGCGGCGCGCCGTGTAAGCGCTTGGGGCCTTAATGTATGACGTGGCGTTTATTAAGGCAAAGCTAATAAGGTCATCGAGGCCGTACGCTTCCATTCAATTTTTTAATAACTACAGTCGAATTAACTCGAAATGTAAGAGATTGCCTACACGCTATGTAAGTGATCGCTTAAAAACTCCTTATATCTTGCTTTTAAGCATCGCTCCTGTAGTTTTTGCTAATCCTGAGGGCAGGAAAATAGCGCGCGGTGCGCCTGCTCTCGCTGACTCTCACTATCGCGCAGGGGGTTCGCTGCGAGCGCCATCCTGACCCGGCTTTCAAGGAATAGAAGGCGCATGCCTTTATTTATCTCGATCATTTCGACCTTCCCGACGGTGATTTTCACCATTCTGCTCAGCGTGGCCGTCATCTACTGGCTGATCTCGCTGTCTGGCATGACCGGTGACGACCTGGGCGATATGGACGGCGCCGATGGCTCCGTGGACGCCGGCGGCCTGCTGGCGACGTTAGGCCTCAAGGGCGTGCCACTCCCGCTGGCCGTTACCCTGGTCGTGCTGTTTGGCTGGCTGTTTAGCTATTTCGCCGAGCTCTTGGTGGGGGAGTACGTCGCTGCCGGGCTTTTATATGGGCTCTTTGGCCTGGTCGTGCTGGTCCTCGGGTTCTTCGTGGGTATCTTCATTACCTCCTGGCTGATCAAGCCGCTGCGCCCGCTCTTCAAGCCCGCGCTGCATTTGCCTACCGAGCAGCGCCTGGCCGGCACGCTTTGTACGATCCGCTCCGGCAGCGTCGACAGAGCCCGCGGGCGCGCCGACGCCTATATCGACGGCGACCATCTCATCCTTCAGGTGCGCAGCGACAAACCGCTGGTACGGGGGGACCGTGCGATTTTGATTAACTACCTGGCCGATGAAGACGCCTACCGGGTCATCCCGGAAGACGATTTCAACGCCGGCTCGAACGACTGACCCCCCGTTAACAGGAGAGAAAAAATGGACTTACCGTGGCTCATGCCAACGCTTTTTGTCATTGGCATCATTGTGGTTCTTTTGTTGGCGATTTTATCGCTCATTAAAACGTTCTACCGCAAGATCGACCAGGGCCAGGCGCTGATCGTCAACGACCTGGCGACCACGCCGAAGGTCTATTTCACGGGGGCGATGGTGCTGCCGGTGATTCATCGCGCCGAAACCATGCAGATCTCGGTCATTACCCTCGAGCTCAACCGGACGGGCAAAGAGGGCTTGATTTGCCGGGATAACCTGCGCGCCGACATCAGCGTGGCCTTCTACCTGCGCGTTAACGCGACCGCCGAGGACGTGCTGCGGGTGGCCAAGTCCGTGGGCGTGAACCGCGCCTCGGACCGCGACGCCGTCAACGAGCTTTTTAACGCCAAGTTCAGCGAGGCACTGAAGACCGTCGGTAAGAAGATGGAATTCATGCAGCTGTTCGACGAGCGCCAGCAGTTCCGCGATGCCATCGTCGAAACCATCGGTCAGGATCTTAACGGCTACGTGCTCGAAGACGTGGCGATCGACTACCTGGAGCAGACGCCCAAGAGCTCGCTCGACCCGAACAACATTCTTGATTCCGAAGGTATCAAGTGCATCACCGAGATTACCGCGAAGCACAATGTCGAGACCAACCGGCTCGAGCGCGATCAAGATCTCGAGGTGCAGCGCAAGAACGTCTCGGCGCGGGAAGCGGCGCTCGAATTAGAGCGTACCCAGGCCGACGCCGAGGCGCGCCAGCGCCGCGAGATCGAAAGCCTACGCTCGCGCGAAGAGTCCGAAGCCGAGCAGGTCAGCCAGCAGGAGCGCTCCAAGAGCGAAGCCGCTCGCATCAAGACCGATGAAGAGCTGGCGATTGCCGACGAGAACATGCAGCGCCAGATCGAGATGGCGACCAAGGCCCGCGAGCGCGCTGTCCAGATCGAAGAAGTGCGTATTCGCCAGGCCAAGGAGCTCGAGGACGTCAACCGCGAGCGGGCAGTCGAGATCGAACGGATCGGCATGGAGAAAGCGCTGGAAGAAGAGCGCAAGGACATTGCCGAGATTACCAGCCAGCGCATCGCCGTCGAGCGCAGCGTGGCCGAAGAAGAAGAGAACATCAACGATGTTCGCAACCGCTCCGAAGCCGAGCGTAAGAAAGTCACTCGCCTGACCGCCGCCCAGGCCGAGGCCGAAGAAAGCAAACTCAAGGAAGTGCGCGCCGCCGAAGCGGTCTTCGAGCGCTCCAAGCTCGAAGCCGAAGAAACCGTCATCCGCGCTCAGGCCGAGCTGGATTCCGCCGAGAAGCGCGCCGCCGCCGAAGAGAAGCAGGCGCGTGGCCACCAGGCACTGGCCGCGGCGGATGGTCTGGCCGAAGCCCAGGTGCTGGAAGCGCGGGCCCACGCCCAGCGCAGCGAGGGCCTGGCCCAGGCGGAAGTCAAAACCGCCAATGCCAAGGCCGACGAAGATGCCGGCATGGCCGAGGTGCGCGTGCTCGAACAGCGCCTGGAAGCCGAAGCCATGGGCGAAGAGAAGCTGGGCACCGCCAAGGCCCAGGCCCGCGAGGCGATGGCCAAGGCCGAGGCCAACGGCCTGGTCGAGAAGCTGCGCGCCTACGACAACATGTCCGAAGAAGCGCGCAACTTCGAAGAGTTCCGCATGAACCTGGAGGTTCACGAGAAGGAAGTGATGGCCCAGATCGAGGCGCATCGTGTCGGTATGCTGGAAAACGGCAAGGTCATGGCCGCTGCCCTGCAAAATGCCAAGTTCGAGCTGATCGGCGGCGACGGCGACATCTTCGAGAAGTTCGCCACCGGTATCGGTTACGGCAAGTCCATTCAGGGCGTGCTCGACAAATCGCCGGCGCTGCAGGCCACCCTTGCAGGCCTGGCCGACCGCGCCCTGGGCGCGAAAAAGTCGTCCGAAACGGTTTAACCGCCGCCTTGTAGCGCCTTCGAAAGACCGCAGGTGTTCGCCACGTGCGGTCTTTTTTGTTTTGTCGTGAGCCCTTGTCTCGCGAGCACTCATTCAGGATGGACACGATGTCGAAGGACACTGGATCAAGCGATACTACGTCGAAGGACGCCGTCGAGAACCTCGTCAGGGAGAGCTCGGCCTTCGAGACCATTCAGCGCCGGCTGACCACCCAGTCAAGCGAGCTGGGCGCGTCGGTGACGCGTTTGAACGACGCGCGCGCCGAGGTTTTCGGTACCAGCAACATGGCGCTGTTGGGCCGCGCCCGGGTGCGTACCGAGAACAACGCCGTCGCCCGCGACATGGTGCGTATCGGCGGCCAGATTCTGTTCGGCTTCAATGTTCAGCTAGGGCTTCGCAAGGCGCTCGAGGCAAGCGACGTCTTCGCGCTTTATCATCTCAAGGATGACGACGACGGGCTCGAACTCACCGAAAGCACGTTGGCCGATAGCTTTCTAACCGACGAGCAGTTCGTCCGCGACTTTCGCGAGCTACAGCAGTATTACAGCAACGCCACGCTTTCGCAGATGGCCACGTTAAGCGGCAAGCTATTGGTGGCGTTTCAGATCGGTGAAAAGCTCACCGACTTGCGGGTTTTCCGCTGGGAGCTCAGCGCCCAGGGCGAGGTAAGCCGCTATATCGACAACCGCGGCGAGCGCGACCTGGTCTTTCCCGAGCGCTTCGCTTTCGCCTGGCAAAGCGCCGGGCGCGATATGCAGGAGCAGGGCCGTGCGCCGCACCTGAACATTCTCGATACGGTGTTCGTCGACAACCTGGGCGGCAACATCACGTTCAAGATCGAGAACAACACCAAAAGCGGCGAAGGGATCTTCAGCGACCCGGTCGATTCGGACTCCCAGTCGCTGGACGATGCCACCTTCGAGTACGCCGACCTGGGCGCGGTGCTGCTGGTGCGCATTCTGCCCTTCAACGAAGCCGAATGGCGCTACTACCTGTTCAATCGCGGCGAGCAGCACGTCAAACGCATCGACGCCATGGCGGGCTCGGTGGTCGAGCTTCCGGAAAACCACGGCATCATCTTTCCCACCGGGTGCTACCTCAACAATGGCGAGCTGACCACGTTCGAGGTGCCCGAAGAGGATCTGCGCTTCAAGCGCGTCGTGCGCTCGCCCAATGGCGAGGACGTGCTCTACGTGTTCTACGCCGTGAGTACCGGGCAGGTCGTGCTGTACCGCTACAACCTGATCCGCAAAGAGGTCGACACGCCCATGGTCGGCCATGGCGCCGCGGTGCTCGAAAACGGCCACCTGGCGATTTTCTACGCCGAGGACGAGCCGACCCTGGTGCACCCCATTCAGGTGTGGGCGACGCCGTTCATGTCCGAAGGCTTTCACGCCCAGGAGGCGGTGCGCAACGACACGCCCATGGGGCGGATCGGCAACCCGGAGCTGGTGCGCGGCATCGCCGAGCTCAACAGCATCGTTCAACTGGCCGGCGACGGTCAGGCCAACGAGCGCCACTTCAACGCCATCATCCGCCGGGTGGACCGCACGCTGAATCAGTTCTACTGGATGGGCGAGGCGGACTTCTCCGCCATTCACGCCGTGCTCGAACAGCTCAAGCACACCGCCGAGCTGATGCTCGACGAGTACGAGAAAGTACAGGCGATCCGCGCGCAGACCGCCGAGGCCCTGAATGAGCTCGAAAAGGCCCAGTCGGCGCTTCTGCGCGAGCTCAAGCCGAGCAGCTGGAAAACGCCGGATCTGTTCGTCACCTACCTGAAAAAGCTGCGCGATCACCGCGGGCGGCTGATGGCGCTGGGCGAGCGGCGCTATCTCGATACGGCGCGCCTGGCCGAGCTCGAACAGGCGCTGGATAAAGCCGAGGCGTCGCTGACCGAGCAGACGTTTTCGTTTCTCGCAACGCCCGAGGCGCTCGAGGGGTATCGCGCCACCCTCGACGAGATCAAAACCGCGGTCAGCGAAGCGGAAAACCGCAAGGCGCTGGCGGAGTGCGTCGAGCGCTACCGCGAGCTGACCGCCGGTCTCGACATGATCCAGGGACTGCTCTCGTCGATGCCCGGCGGCGACGCCCAAGAGCAGACGCGCATTACCGAGAATATCTCGAGCATCTACGCCAGCATCAACCAGCAGCGCTCGAAAGCCGAAATCCGCCTGCGCGAGCAGGGCAGCGCCGAGGCCCAGGCCCAGTTCGCCGCCCAGATTCGCCTGTTCGAGCAGAGCCTGGCCAACGGCGTGGGCGCCCTTCGCGAGCCGGATGACTGCGACCAGCTGATGACGCGCATCCTCGACCAGCTTCAAGAGCTCGAGAGCCAGTTCGGCGAGTATGACGAATTCTTGACCACGATCCTCGAGCAGCGTGAAAGCGCCCACGAGAGCATCGAAAGCCGCCGCCAGCAGCTTCAGGACGAGCGCCAGCGCCGCGTTACCACCCTGACCGACGCCAGCCGGCGCATTCTCGACAACGTCGTCCAGCGCACCGAGCGCTTCGAAACCCTCGAGGAGCTGCACAGCTTCTTCGCCGCCGATGCCATGGTGGGTAAGGTGCGCAGCATGGTGGAGGAGCTGCGCGGCTTCGGCGCCAATCTGGAGGCCGACGACATCGGCGGGCGCCTGCGCGCCTCCCAGGACGCGGCGCTGCGCAGCGTGCGCGACCGCGCCGATATCTTCGAATCCGGCGGCAACGTGATTCGCCTGGGCCCGCGCCACCGCTTCAGCGTCAACCAGCAGCATCTGGATTTGACCCTGGTACCGCGGGACGAGCGCATCATGCTGCACCTGACCGGCACCCAGTATTACGAGCCGCTGACGGATGAGCGCCTGAGTGCGCTTAGCGGCTACTGGAGCATGTCGCTGCCTTCCGAGAGCCGCCAGGTCTACCGGGCGGAGTACCTGGCCTACCGCTTCATGGAGGAGCTTGCTAAGCCCGACGCCGCGCCCATTAATGTTGAAGACACCGAGGCGCTCCAGCGCGAGATTGCCACGTTTGCCTCGCCGCGTTACCGGGAAGGCTACGAGAAGGGCATCCACGACCACGACGCCGCCTTGATCGTGCGCACGCTGTGGCCCGCCCGCCAGAGCGCCGGGCTGCTCGGCTTCGGGCCGCTGCCGCGGGCGTTGGCCATGCTGTTCTGGGCCGACCGCTTGAGTGACGACGAAGCCGCGCGCAACCTGCGCGCGCGCTGCCTGTCCGCGGGCATTTTGAGCCGCATCATGCAAAGCGAAGACCTGCTGCGCGCGCTGATCGACGAGATCGCGCCAAAGCTAAGCGCCTTTGTTGAGCACCATACGCTCCCCGGCGGTCCCGCCGAGCGCGACAGCGCCGCGGAGTTTCTGGTGCGCCAGCTTGCCGAGGAAGGCGAAGCGTTCTCGACCACGCAATACGCCGCGGCCCTCACCGAGGGCTTTATCGAGACCATGCAGCGCCAGGGGCACTACGCCCATTTTCAGGAGGCGCTGGCGGTGGTCAAAGGCCAGCCCGGCGCGCGCTGGACGATTACGTCCCACTGGCTCCAGGCCCACGCCCGCCAGGCCGGCCAGCAGGGCGTGCTGCACTATCTGCCCGAAGCCATTGCCCTACTCAACACCGCCCAGCGGCTGACGCCGAGTGCCCACAGTGTCGAGCTCGCCTTTACCGTCGAGGGGCTGATTGGCCAACACGAACGGTTGGATCAGCAGAGCCTTGCGCTACAGCTCGACGACTTCCAACAGCGGCTGCGCCACCACGAGCACGTGGTGATTCGCGACTGGACACAGCTTCAGGAGCGCCGCCAGATCATTCTGCGCGAGCAGCGCGAACGCTTAAGGCTCGAGGAGTACCTGCCCAAGCCGCTGAACTCCTTTGTGCGCAACAAGCTGATTACAGAGAGCTACCTGCCCATCATCGGCGACAACCTCGCCAAGCAGATGGGCACCGTCGGTGAGTCGCGCAGCACCGATAACAGCGGCCTGTTGATGATGATCTCGCCGCCGGGTTACGGCAAAACGACGCTGATGGAGTACGTTGCCAACCGGCTGGGGCTGATTTTCATGAAGATCAACTGCCCAAGCCTTGGTCACGACGTGACGTCGCTGGACCCGGAGTCCGCCACCCACTCCACCGCGCGGGCCGAGTTGATCAAGCTGAACCTGGCCTTCGAGATGGGTAACAACGTCATGCTCTATCTCGATGACATTCAGCACACGCACCCGGAGTTTTTGCAGAAGTTCATCTCGCTGTGCGACGGCAGCCGGCGAATCGACGGCATCTGGAACGGGCGCACCCAAACCTACGACATGCGCGGCAAGCGTTTCTGCATCGCCATGGCGGGCAACCCCTACACCGAAAGCGGCGACGTCTTCAAGGTGCCGGACATGCTCGCCAACCGCGCCGATGTCTACAACCTGGGCGACGTATTGAGCGGCATGGAAGAGGTGTTCGCGCTCTCCTATATCGAGAACTCGATGAGCGCCAACACGGTGCTGGCGCCGCTTTCTACCCGCGGGCTGGACGACTTCTACCGCTTCGTCGACCAGGCCCAGGGGCGCGAGGTGCCCAGCACCGACTTCGAGCACGACTACAGCGGCGCAGAGCGCGAAGAGATCCTGGCCGTGCTCAAGAACATGTTCAAGGTGCGCGAGGTGGTTCTACGGGTCAATCAGCAGTACATCGCCTCCAGCGCCCAGGCCGATGAGTACCGCACCGAGCCGCCGTTTCGCCTTCAAGGCAGCTACCGCAACATGAACCGCCTGGCGGAGAAGATATCGCCCATCCTCAGCGACGCCGAGCTCGAGGCGATCATCGACGACCACTACGTGGGCGAAGCGCAGCTTCTCACCCAGGGCGCGGAGGAGAACCTGCTCAAGCTCAAGGAGCTGCGCGGCACGCTAAGCGAGAAGGAAAAAGCGCGCTGGGACGAGATCAAGCGCGAGTTCAAGCGCCGCCAGCTCACCGGCGGCGACGAAGAAACCGGCGCGTTGGTGGTGCGCCAACTGAGTTTGATTGCCGAAGGTGTTGGGCAGTGGGGCAAGACGCGCCAGGACGAAGGCTGATGAGGCCTTATGACGTACCGGGTGTGACAGCCGAAAACACGTTTTTTCAAGGAGTTCGACCATGAGTGGCAAGCCAGCAGCACGTGTGACCGACGACACCGCGTGCCCGATCCCCGGGCACGGAACCAACCCGCTGGTCGAGGGCTCCCCCGACGTGTTTCACGACGGATTGTCCGCGGCACGGCTCGGCGACAAGTCGGCCTGTGGAAGCCCCATCACCGGGACCGTTTCCTCCACGGTATTCATCAACGGCAAGCCCGCCGCCGTTCTCAGTAGCGTCGGCGCCCACGGCAATACCGTGATCGAAGGCTCGGGCACGGTCATTATTGGCGATGTTTGAAGTCGGGCCGCGTTGTCGCGGCCTCGCAGGTACGCCCGACTTACCCGCGCTATTCGACGGCGGAAAAAGAATCCTCGCTCATTAAAACACTCGGGAGATCCTAATGCCGATCAGTTAAGCTTGGCTAGCCCCTGTGGGACGGAGATTTAGCTCGCGACGGGTGGCTTGGCCAGGGCGCCTGACGGCGCCATTCGCCGAATGGTCGGACTACCGCTGAAGCGGGCTCCACAACAACGAAATCTTGCATCCATCCCTTGTAGGAGCAGGCTTCAGCCAGCGATGCAGCGCAACGCGCTGCCGGGGTTGGTGATGATGGCAACCAAAAGTGCCGTCGCCACCGAAGGGCGGCTATCGCCGCCATCGCCCAATGGAATTGGGCTCCTACAATGGAGTCGTGCCCCATCTCCCGTAAGAGCAGGCTTTAGCCAGCGACGCAGCGCAACGCGCTGCTACAATAGATTTACCGCTCGTTATGGGTAGGCAAAAGCCTTAACTGATCGGCATTACCCGGGAGATCCGGCTTTTATGGGTGTTCTTGAAGCCACTGGCGAATCTCTAGCGCCTTAAGGGTTCTTGGCCGGGCATCGCATGCGCCTTCGCCCACTTCTGCCCACTAATTCAGGGGAGGCTGCTGTGAAATTACCCTTTGATCTGGCCGAAGAATTAGCTAAACATCCCCATTTACTGGAAATCCCCGGCAATCTTTTAATGAAAGGCGGACCCGAAGAGTATATCGGCGCCGTGATCTGCCTTCGAGGTACGCTCTACTTCAAGAATGCGCATACACCTGAGGTGCGCGAGGCGCTGTGCCATTGCTTCGATGCGTTCAAACGTCTGGCCGAGCCCCACCTTACCTGGCTGTGGCGCGAAGAGCCGCCAGAGGGAAGCCCATTGACGCCTTATGCCCAGGCTCGGTCGCTGCGCGAGATGTTGTCTCGCATGGATGAAAATTATCCTCTGAGTTTTTATTACACCAGCGGTCAACAGTCTAATGATGCAAGTGACTGGTACTTTAGAATATTTGGCAGTGCAGGGTGGGAGTCCAATATTGGGCGTGATCTTAGTGTAATTGTGTTTTCTATTCCGCTACTTTACCAAGAGCAACATTCTCTCGAGTTTCTGCATTTGTTCCAGGACTGCGCGCGACAGCTCAATGCGGAACATGGCTATGCAGGGTATGCCTTCAACCTTTCGGTGACAAATCGTGGAGAGAACGAGCCCACAGAAGCCTTCATGGCCGAGCGCATGCCAGGTTTGGACGCAGGAACGGCAGCTTTATTGACCAATCGACCGGAGTTCAAAAAAGGCAAAATCAAGACGGTCAGCTGGCTGACACTGCTCGACCAGGAGCGTTTACAGCGGGTTGGCGGGCTCAATGCCTTAAAAGCACAACTGCCCAACAGCCACTTTGCCTTTTATGAAGCAGGCTCGAGCGTGGTGATTCAAGCGGGGGCCTATCCGTACATTGCTGGCGATGCCGAAGGTACCAGACCAGCCCCTTACGTGCTGTTGAATCATCTGCTCAAGGATATCCGTTGCGAAACGGTCGGGGGTCTACACGGCGGCTCCCGCCACGGCGAGCTGCGCCTGACCGGCTGGGCGGCGGACCAGTGGTTGAAGCGCCTGGATGTGGATGAGCAGGAGGTTCCGACTTGGCGAGCCCAACTGCTGGAGCAGGAACCGCGGCTGGACAACACCAATAGCCTGCCCGAGCGGTTATAGCGTCAGGTCCAGTGCCGTGCTGAACAAGTATCCCCTGGGCCCGCCTTGCGCGTTTATTCGACGGCGGAAAACGGGTTCTCGGCCATCAGGAACGCCCGCAGGTCCGGCTTTTGCGGGTGGTCGTGAAGCCATTGGCGAATCGCTAGCGCCTTCTCGTAATCGCTATCGCCAAACTTCTGGCGGTAGAGGTCGGCGAAGGTGTCGCTGGTTCTTTCCGCGCGAATGCGCTGCTGCCAGTGATCGGTGAGAATGGCGTTCAGATTACCCGCCAGGCCTTCCGCCACCAGCATTTCCCACTCGCCCCGATTGAGCCAGACCCCGCCGACCCGCGCGCTGTAGTCCAGGCGGTGGCTGTGGTCCTTGCTGATACGAAACTTGCTCATGATGCCGCCGGTGACCGGGCAGATCATCGCGCCCACGGTGTCTTCGGCATCGATGTTTTCGATGTGGTCGTCGTCGAACACGTGCTCGGGGTGGCGCTCTTTCCAGCTGATATAGTCTTCGATCAAGAGCCAGTTGCCGCCGCAATTTTCGCAGGTATGACAGCGAAAGAGCGAGTCGAGAAAACTGGGAACGAGTTTGCCTTCTTGGCAGGCCGTACACTTCATGGGGCGCTTCCTTGAATGAGTCAGTGTTCGAGACACTTCTGTCGAACCAACGGGCGATGCCCGGCCGCTTTTGGCGGGCTCCCAGGCACTCCGGTTAGCCTACTCGAACGGTCTCTAATATACAAAACGGCAAAGAAGGCTTTGGCCGCACGAAGGCTCAAGGGCGGCCGCTGCGCAGGGAGTGAGAAAGCGTCTGGCTTATCATCCGCCGCTGGAGTTGACGTTGGTGGCTATTCAGGTGATCGTCACAGCGTCTTCACCCGGTGGGGGCGTGCTTTTTTAGGTCACTGAATGGAAAGGGAAGTGTATCGCGTGGCGAGAACCCAGGATGAAATTCGGCAAACCAACGTCAAGAACATTCTCGAGGCGGCGGAGCAGCTGTTTGCGGAAAAGGGCTACGCCGGCGCCTCCATGGCCGAGATCGCCGCCCGGGCGGGGCTGCCCAAGTCCAATGTGCACTACTACTTCTCGACTAAAGAGGCGCTCTATCAGGAGGTGCTGCTGGCCCTGTTAGCGCTTTGGAAACAGGATGCGCTCTGCTTCGAGCTCTACGATGACCCTCGCGTGGTGCTTTCGAGCTATATTCGCGCCAAGATGAACCACTCGCGCTATCGCCCCCAGGGCTCGAAAGTATGGGCGGCGGAGGTGATGCAGGGGGCGCCGATCCTCAAGGAGCGCCTGCGCGAGAACCTGTTCGATTGGGCCAAGCTCAAAGAGGCCAAGATCGCCGAATGGGTCGCCTCCGAGCAGATCGCGCCGGTCGACCCTTCTCACTTGCTTTATATGATTTGGGCCACCACCCAGCACTACGCCGACTTCGACTACCAGGTCGAACTGCTCAACGACGACCAGCCACTTAGCGACATGCAGTTCGAGAAGGCGGTGCAGTCGGTGACCTCGATCGTGCTGCGCGGGATTGGGCTCTCGGTGTAGCCACCGCCCGGGGCGTGCTTTCCGCTTCTGAAAAGCGGCTTTGAAAGGTTGGCGCTACAGACCGGCAGGCGGGCCGAGTACGCTATGTCTCCTGACCCCAAAGGAGAACGAAATGACGGCTTACTATCTATGCGCGCGTATCCGCGCCACCGACTTCCAGCGCCTCGATGAAACCCGGGAAAGACTTCTGCAGCTGGAGGCAGCGACCCAAAATGAGCCTGCCTGCCATCAGTTTCAGGTGCTGGAAGATAGCGCGCGGGCCGGGGATTTTTTGCTCTGGGAGTGCTGGGAAGGCAAGGCGGGGCTAAAGGCCCACTACGAGGCACCGCACACCCAAGCGCTGCTGGAAGCGAAGCTCACCGAGATCATCGAGATTACCGAGCTGGCGCCGCCAGGCGCCGGCCGCGCCGCTTAAAGCCGCAGGTTATCCTGGCGCACATCGAGCTGCGCCAGACGCTGCTTCAATAAACCGGGAAAGCGGGTGTACCAGGTCTGGTTGAGCGGAGAGGGGTGGGGCAGCGGGTGAAGCGTGACGCTGCGCGCCTCGCCCTTACCGTCTTCGAGGGTCACATCGATACTGCTCTCGAAGCGGTCGTCACGTTTCCAGAACGCCTCGAGCCGGGCGCGCTCCTCCTTGGAACGATTAATCCCGAACCACAAAAACGCCTCGCGCCCCAGGGTGATCAAATCCTGGCCCTGCCAGTCTGCAACTACTACCTCGCTGATCAAGGGATGGAAGCGGCGTTTGACCTTCATCGACCACGCCTTGTTGCCGGTAGGCTTATAGGGCACGGTGTTGATCCAGAAAAAGTGCTCACCCACTGCGCGGGAGGCCTCGAAATTCGGCATTTCTTCGCCGTAAAGGCGCTGATAAAGCGCTTTTCTCACCAGTTGGCCGCCGGCGCCGATGAAGGGGTCGCCATGGCGGACCTCGTCCCGGCCCGGGTCGCGGCCGAAAAAGCCGACCCGCAAATGGGGCTCGCCCAGGCCGATGATCGGTTTAAGCGGGTCGCGCTCGAAGCGCGCGTACACCTCGAGATCGATCCCGTCGGTCTCGGCGGCCAGGGCTTCGAAGTGTTCGAGTTGGCGCGGCGTGAGGGACATCGTTTACTCGAACCACTCCTGGGCGGTGCGCCACACGCACATGCCGACAAAATAAACGGAGGATATCGCAAGCCCCACCAGCGCCCAGCCTGCGTGTTGCGGGCTTGAAAGCACCAGCGCGGTGGCGCACACGCACCATAACAGCGTGATGGCGATATTGACCGGCATGAACCGGCGCACTCGGAAGGGGTGAAGGAACTTCATCCTGGTAACGGTGAGCACGGCCAGAAAGATGATGCCGGCAAAGGTGACCCAGGCGGGGAAGCCGAGAATATAGAAGTAGACCGCGGCGATATTCCAGGCCGCGGGAAAGCCGACGAAGTAGTTATCCTGGCTTTTCATGTCCACGTTGCAAAAGCAGAACATCGACGAAAGCAGGATGGTGAAGACCGCCAGCAGCTCGAACCCGGCGGGCAGGTCGATGAAGTAGTAGATGAAAAGCGCCGGAATGAACGCCCAGGTCAGGTAATCGATGACCATGTCCAGGGTGGAGCCGTCGAAGTGCGGGAGTATCGTTTTGACCTCGTACTTGCGTGCAAGCGTGCCGTCGAAACCGTCGATCATCATCGCCGCGCCTAGCCACAAAAGGCAGGCCACCGGATTGTTATCGACCAGCGCCAGAAGCGCCATGGTGCCCAGCAGCACACCGCTGGCCGTTAACACGTGCACGCTCCACGCCTTGTATCGTGATGCGTGTGAGGGGGCGGGTGAAGAGAGCGGTTGAGCCACGTTAACCTCATGGGGAACGCCGTGTTCCCGGACTGTTGGGTGTATAGATGTGCGTTTAAAGCGCTACCCTACTACAAGACGCTGCACCGGGAATACGTGACCCGATGGCGTTCTTTTGGTCGCGGGCGCTTTGAAGACGCCAGGCGGCTTTAATGAAGATAGCTGAAACATTGAAGCCGCGGGCGTTTAAGATGCTTGCCGCATTAGCCGGTGACGCCGCTTGACGGGTCGCGCGTTACCTCGAGCCACGCCTGGCTGAGCCAGCGGCCGGCGCGGGAAAGTTCGTCCTCACTCGCTCCGGCGTAGCCCAGCACCAACCCGGCACGCTGGGGCTGGCCCATATAGTAGCGGGAAAGCGGTGACAGCGTCACTTCAGCCTTTCGCGCCTTATCGACGAGCGCGCGCTCTTGCTGCACGTTTTCAAGCTCGGCGACCAGGTGCATACCGGCATGGCCGGACGACAGGGCCAGCCCGGCTTCGACTGCCGGTGCCAGCGCCCGGCGCAGGCAGGCCTGGCGCTGGCGGTAGTAGCCACGCATCCGCCCGATATGGCGGGAAAAATCCCCCTTCGTGATGAACTCGGCCAGTGCCGCCTGCAGCGGGTAATGCCCCTCGCGGTGAAGGCGGGCGTTGGCCAGCCGGAAGGTATCCGCCAGCGCCTCGGGCAGCACGATATAACCCAGCCGAAGCCCGGGGTAGAGCACCTTGCTGAAGGTGCCGATGTAAATGACCCGCGCCGTCTCCGACAACCCCTGAAGCGACGGGGCCGGCGCAATATCGTAGCGAAACTCGCTGTCGTAGTCGTCCTCGACCAGCCAGGCATCCTGGGCGGCGGCCTGCTCCAAAAGCGCCAGGCGCCTGGGCACCGGCATGGTCACCCCGGTGGGGTACTGATGCGAAGGCGTGACGTAAATAAGCCTTGGCGGCTTGGAGCCCGCCGGGCAGCGCGCCGGGTTTAGGCCGTTGTCATCCACCGGCACGGGGATCAGATCGAGCCCGGCGGCCAGAAAACTGGTTTGCGCCCCGCCGTAGCCCGGCTCCTCCACCCATACGCCGTCGCCGGGGTCGGTCAAGAGCTGGGTGATGAGTTCGAACGCCTGCTGGGCACCCTGGGTAATCACTATCTGCGCCGGGCGGCAGCGCACCGCGCGCGAGAGCGTCAGATACTCGCACAGCGCTTCTTTTAAAGCGGGCAGGCCGCCTTGCGTTTGATAGCCAAGCCACTGGCTTTCGGCCTGGCGGTAGTGGCGGCGTAAAAGGCGCTGCCACTGGGCGTGGGGGAAAAGGTCGAGCCCCGGAACGCCGGGGGCAAACGCCAGGTGCTCTTCGCTTAGCGTGGCGCAGCGCGCCATCAGCGCCTGGCCCCGTTGGGACGGGCTGAACGCGGCGGGCGGCGGCGGCGCATTAGGGGCGGCGAAAGCGGGCAGCTCGGCAACGTAAAGCCCCGCGCCCTTTTTCGAGACCACCAGGCCCTCTGCCACCAGCCGCTCTAACGCGGCGAGTACCGTGTTGCGGCCAAGCGCTAGCCCGCCTGCCAGCCGCCGTGACGAAGGCAAACGGCTGCCGGCGCCCAGCTCGCCGCGCTGTATCCAGTCGCGAAGCGTGGTGTAGAGCTGGCGGTTCAGCGGCGTGGCGGTGTGCGGGGCGACCCGCAGTGCCAGGGCATCGATGATCCAATCACTGGCGGTAGCGCGCTGGCTCACTGGTTCCCCCGATATTACAAAAAGTGGCTCTTACCAAGGGGCCACTATAGCGCGAGACTGAATCGTCCAACAGCCAGTCAAGAGGAAAAGCCCATGACGATCAGAGCCGCCGTAATGAACGATCTCGAAGCGTTGACCGTGCTGCTGGATGCGTACCGTCAGTTCTACCAGCAGCCCGGCGATGTAAGCGCCGCCCGCCATTTTCTGGAACAGCGCTTCGGGCTGGGGGACTCGTTCATTTTGGTCAGCGAAGACGCACGCGGCGAACTCGACGGGTTCGTGCAGATATTTCCCGGGCTCTCCACCGTCGGCCTGAACGCGCGCTGGACGCTCAACGATCTTTACGTCGACCCAGGCGCCCGCCAGCAAGGGGCTGGCCGGGCGCTAATGGAGGCTGCGGCATCGCTTGCCCACGAGCACGGCGTGGCACGGCTAGTGCTGATGACCCAGGTCGAAAACGAACCGGCCCAGCGCCTTTACGAAACACTGGGCTGGCAGCGCAACACGGCCTTCTACAGCTACCTGTTGAATACCTGATAAAGGAGCCATTCGTGACCGACACACCTTCTTCCGCGGTGCTCGCCTTCCCGCCTGCGGCCCCTTCCGATATGGCCAAAGCGATGTACGACAAGCTCTGCTACCACACCGATGCCTGGGATCTGGCCCAGGATCTCGCCAACGACGTCGAGGAGGTCGTGGTGATCGACACGCGAAGTGTCGAGCACTACTGCGCCGGGCACATTCCCGGGGCGGTGAGCTTTCCCCACCGGGAAATGACGCCCGAGCGGCTTGCCGCACTCGACCCCTCGAAAGTGTACGTCACCTACTGCGACGGCATCGGTTGTAACGGCTCGACCAAGGGCGCGTGGAAGCTGGCAAGTGCCGGCTTTCGTGTAAAGGAGCTTTTAGGCGGGCTGGATTTCTGGCGCCGGGACGCGCACCCGGTACAGGCAGGGGAAGAGCGGGGGCGTCTTTTGAAAGCGCCGCTTGCGGAGTGCGGCTGCTAGCCTAAAAAACCGGGGCCCGGCAAAGGCCGGGCCCCGTGCGGTTACACTTCGCTTAGCTTGCGCGCGCAGTAGAGGTTTTCCATGGTGTTAAGGCAGGCGCTTGCCGCTTCCTTGCCCTTGGCCAGGAAGTGCTGGAAGTAGAAGTCGTGATGGGTGGCGTGCTCGTGGAAGTGGTGCGGGGTGAGCACCACCGAGATCACCGGGACCTGGGTGTCGAGTTGGACGCGCATCATGCCGTCGATCACCGCGTGGGCGACGAAGTCGTGGCGGTAGATGCCGCCATCCACCACGAAGCCTGCGCCGACGATCGCCCCATAGCGGCCGCTTTCGGCTAGCACTTTCGCCTGTAGCGGAATTTCATAAGCGCCGGAAACGGTAAAGACATCGACCTGATCGGCTTTGAGGCCTTTTTGCTCGATTTCTGCGATAAACGCCTGGTATGCCTGACCGACGATGTCGCCATGCCAGTGGCCCTGAATGAAGGCGATACGCTGAGACGTAGTGTGCGAGGAAAGCTCTAACGGAAAGGTCTGATTCATGGTCATTCTCATTGAATAAAGTGCCAGAATCAGGGCATGCGGCGCCCGCCCGCCACGCCCTTGCACGCGCCCAGAGGTACGCATAAAAGCGGGTAGCGGCGCCGTTCTCTTTCATCCGGACTATCACCGTCGGCTTCGGAGTCTCACCGAATCTGCTGACCTCCAACATAAGGCTGGAGCGCTCGCGGGCTTGGGCGTTTAGTGCGCCATCACCGCCGGTGGGGACTTGCACCCCGCCCTGAGAACGTCGCTGATCGCTCACACCGTATCGGCGCGAGCCGTTAGCCCGCTTAGTGTACGCACAAGGGCCCTGCGCCGCCAGCGGCGCAGGGCCCTTGTACTGATCGATTTAAAGCGCTTAGCGTGTGTCGTTGAGCGAGCAGACATCCACCCACTCGGCGTGCACCAGCTCGGCGAGCCGTTCCGGGGCGATGCGTACGGCGCTGTTGCCGGAACCCGCGGCGGGCAGCACTTCATCGAAGCGCTTGAGCGAGGCATCGCAGTAAACGGGCACGTCGGCGGCAAGACCGAACGGGCAGACACCGCCCACCGGGTGGCTGGTCAGCTCCATCACCGTATCGGCGTCGAGCATCGTCGCCTTGCCTTCGAATCGCGCGCGGATCTTGGCGTTGTCGATGCGCACGTCCCCGGCGGCTACGATCAAAAGCGGTTTCTCGTTCACCTTGAAGGCGAGCGTCTTGGCGATTTGGCCCGGCTCGACGCCGTGGGTTTGGGCCGCCTCGGCCACGGTCGCCGTGCTCTCGTTGGATTCAATGATCTCGATGTCCGGGGCGTGCTCGGCCAGAAAACTGCGCACGGTTTCAACGCTCATACATCCACCTCCTTGTTGGGAACCGTTTCAGATTAACGCGGTTTTTTCGACTCAGCCAATCCAGTTTGGGGTGACGATGCGCGAGGGCTCGCGCTGCATGATGGTCTCGCCGTTTCGCACCGAGAGCAGCACGTCGCCCTGGTTGCGCAGCACGCTGTAGTCGTCCTCGCCGTCCAGTACGTTGAAGCTTGCCGGCTTGCCCACTTCGATGCCGTAGCGCTCCTGGATATTGAGCGTGCGCGCGCTGTTGTCGGTTACAAGCGACAGCGCCTGACTGAAGTCCTTGTAGCCCATCATCTGACAGATATGCAGGCCGAAATCCAGCGTACGCAAGAGCTTGCCATTACCCAGCGAATACCAGGGATCAAAAATCGAGTCCTCGGCGAAGCAGACGTTGATCCCCGCCTCATTGAGCTCTTTAACGCGGGTCACGCCGCGGCGTTTGGGGTAGGTGTCGAAGCGCCCCTGCAAGTGAATACTCTCGGTCGGGCAGGAGATGAAGTTAATGCCTGACTTCTTGAGTAACAAGAAGAGCTTCGAGCAGTAAGCGTTATCGTAGGAGTGCATGGCCACGGTGTGGCTGGCGGTCACCCGCGAGCCCAGGTCGTTGAACAGCGCCTCGGCCGCCAGTACTTCGAGAAAGCGCGAGTTGGGGTCGTCGATCTCGTCGCAGTGCACGTCGACCAGCCGGTCGTACTTCAGGGCCAACTCGATGACGCGCTTCATGGAGGCCACGCCAAGCTCCCGGGTGTACTCGAAGTGGGGGATGCCGCCGACCACGTCGGCGCCGATCTCCAGCGCCTCTTCCATGAGCTTGTCGCCGCCGGGGTAGGAGAGCAGCCCATCCTGGGGAAACGCCACCACCTGAATCTCGATCTTGTCCTTCAATTCGTCGCGCAGTTTACATAGCGTGCGCAGGCCGACCAGGCTCGGGTCGCTGGTGTCGGCGTGGGTGCGCACGAACTGCACGCCGTTGCCGATCAGCAGGTTCAGCGTTTTATATACGCGCTCGCGAATATCGTTTTCCGAGAGCAGCGGCTTGCGCTCGCCCCAGCGCTCGATGCCTTCGAACAGCGTGCCGCTCTCGTTCCAGGCAGGCTCGCCGGCGGTCAGCGCGGCGTCCAGGTGAATATGGGGTTCGATGAAAGGCGCGCAGACCAGTTGGCCTTTGGCATCGGTTTGTTCTGGTGTCGCCTGATTGTGCCCGTCCTGGGCAGTAATGGCGCTAAATACGCCGTCCTCGATCGTAAGATGAAAAAGCTCGGAGCGGTGGCGCAGGCGGGCGTTGACGATATCCATGGGAAGCTCACTTATTGTTTAGCGGTAGCGGTAGCGGGTGAGGGGGCGGTTGAAGAAGCCTGGTTCAGGCGAAGCAGTACGGCGTAGCTTAGCGCAGCGGCCAGCACTCCCACCAACGGGGGCAGCAGCGGCGAAAAGTAGGCCGCGCCCGCGCCGAGCGCGTAGGCGGCCAGGCCTCGGCGGTTGAAGTCGGGAAGTCGCGCGGTGTCCAGCGCCGGGTAACGGCCTTTATGTTTCAGCCAAAAATCCGCCATGATGACCCCGCCCATCGGCGGGATGAACGTACCCAGCAACACCAAAAAGGGAATCAGCAGGTTATACATACCGCCCACCGCGAGTACGGTACCGATGGCCGCGCCGGCCACCGTGACCAGCCGGCGGCGTTTAGTGCGCAGCAGGTTACAGCCGGCTACGGCAAAGTTGTAGATGGTGTTGTCCTGGGTGGTCCAGATGTTGAGAAACAGCATCAGCACCGCCATGGAGACGAAGCCCTGGGCGATGAGCACGTCGACGATATCCGCCTGCTGGTAGATCATCGCGCCGAGCGCGCCGGTCAGCACCATCAGGCCGTTGCCGACAAGAAAGGCTGCCAGCGTAGCGATGACCGCAATACGCGGGCTTTTGGCGAAGCGGCTCCAGTTGGTGGCCTGAGTGCCACCGCTAATAAACGTGCCGATGATCACCGTGACCGCCGCGGCCACGCTCATGCTCTCGGTGGGCGTTTGCTGGCCAAGTCCGGCCAGGCCGCCCACGTCCACCAGGCCGGTGAACAGGCTGATCACGATGAACAGCATCATCGCCGGCACGGCAAAACGCGAAAGCCAGTCCATACCGCGGTAACCAATCATCGCCGTGATGCAAAAGCCGAAGCCAAAAAGCACCATTAAGGGGCTTTCCATCCATTCGGGCATCCCCGTGGTGCGTACCAGCACTACCGCAATGGTCGCGGTGCCCCAGGCGTACCAGCCGATCTGGGTAAAGCCGAGGATGAAATCCGACAGCTTGCTGCCTTTTTCGCCAAAGCAGAAGCGTCCCATCAATACGGCGTTCAAGCCGCTTTTGCAGGCGATATAGCCAAGGGCCGCGGCGTAGGTGCCGAGTAGCAAATTGCCCGCCAGAATGATCCATAAAAGCTGGCCGATGGGAAACGCCTGGCCCAGCGAGCCGCCGGCCCACATGGTGGCGGTGAAGAAGGTGAACCCGAGCAGGACCACCGATGTGGATAAAAGCCCCTTGCGAGCGCTTTGGGGTACCTCTTTTAGGGGATAGTCGGAAGTTTGCACGGGCGTGGCCTCATGGTTAGCAACGTAATTGTTCGCAACGTAGTACTAACAATAAGCAATAATAGTGCCAGAACAGGGGCTTAATGGTTTGACGCCAGGTGTCGCCCAGGTTACTTCCATAAAAAAGCCCCTGCCCACCAGGTGGGAGGGGCTTGCGTACCCAAGGGGCGTTACGGCTGGGTTGCTAGTGCGCTGACCACTTCTTCGATCTGTAGCGTCAGGCTTTGCAGGCCGCCGCCGGAAAGATACCAAAGTTCCGGCGAGAGCAGTGCCACCTCGGCATTGTCGGCACCGGCGTCCGCGAGCTGCTGGCGCAGTTCGTCCGCATCCAGCGGCTCCTGGCCGATGGCGGCGCTACGGTCGACGACCAACAGGCGCTCGGGGTCGATCTCGGCGATGGTTTCGGGGGTTAGCGTGACGAAGGTGCGCTCGCCAAACGTGCGTCGTTCGGCGCTCTCGGGGATGTCCTGGGTCGCGACCCCCAGCACCTCGTGGACCACCGGGTTTTCGTTCAGCGAGTAGCTGCCGTCGTTGTGCATGATCACCAGGGTGCGGGGAGCGTCCTCGAGCGCTTCGCGCTGGTTTTCGATTTCGCTGTGTAGCGTTTCCAGCGAGGTTTCGGCTTGCTCTTCGACGCCGGCGTGCTCGGCCAGAGTACGGACGTTGTCGTCGAAGGCGGCCAGGTAGTCGTCACCGCTAATACCGGCATCGAACAGCGGCGCGAGCTCTTCGAACTCTGCTTTCGACTCGTTTTGGCGGCCGGTGTAAACGATCAGCGTCGGTTCGCTCTGTTTGAGCACCTCGAGATCCGGGCTTTTTAGCCCGCCCAGGTCGGTGTACTCGTCGGCGTCGAAGTGAGCAAGGTAGTCCGGCAGCACCTGCTTGGGCAGGCCCACGACCTGGTCGCTTGCGCCCAGCGCGTCCAGGGTGTCCAGGCTACCCAGATCGAAAACGGCGAAGCGCTCATCCGCGTGGGCGGAAGCGCTCATGGCGGCCGCGAGCAGCGACGCCGTGATGACCGGTGTCTTCAGGGCGGCGTTGTTGAGGGGCATTTTTTTCATGATGTCTCCTTTTTGAGAAAGTGTTTTATATGAGATCGATTATCATAATGGCAAATTAGTCTGAGACTGTCACGCTAATTCATTGAATTCGCGAGCGCCTCGGGGAGCTCGCGGTTAATGGTTTTATTTGATATGTTATAATGTAATTAAATAAATGGCCTCGTTCGGCCATTAAAAAGGGCAACCAGTTTTGGGAGGGGCACGTGGCCTCACTACTTTTCGAGCACATCGAGGCGCTTCAGGGCGAGCGCCCCTGGGGCCACTTTCTGGACGCCGGGACCGGGGTCAACTCGATTGGCTGGGTCAGCGCTTTGAACACCGAGAGCTGGACGGCGGTCACCGGTGCCGGCGGCATGGCGCAAAGCGTCGAGCGCGCGGTGGCGGGCAAAAAACGCGACCAGGACCGTTTGGTACTGGGCAACTGGCAAGACCCGCGCTTTCTGGAAGAGGAGCGCTTCGACACCGTGCTGGCGGATTACCTGCTCGGCGCCATCGACGGCTTCGCCCCTTACTGGCAGGACGAGCTTTTCCCAAGGCTATGTGCGCTCACCAAAAAGCGCCTTTACCTGGTCGGCCTCGAGCCCTACGTGCCCTTCGATGCCACCACGGCATCGGGCAAGCTGGTGGTGGAGATCGGCCGGCTGCGCGACGCCTGCCTTTTGCTTGCCGGCGAGCGCACCTACCGCGAGTACCCGATTAGCTGGGTCGAGCGTCAGCTTGCGCGTGCCGGCTTCGAGGTCATCGAGACCAAACGCTTCCCGATTCGCTACGCCAGGAAATTCGTCGAGGGGCAGATGAAGATGTGCCGCCAGCGCATGGCGACCATTGCCGATCGCAAGCTGGCCCGGGCGATGCTCGAGCACGTCGACGACCTGGAGCGCCGGGCGCTTGAGCATATCGAGATCGACGGCGGGCTCAGCCACGGGGCGGATTACGTGATGGTCGCCGAGCCCAAAAAAAGCGCCCCGCAGGGCGCTGAAGGCGATTAGCCAGCGGCCTTGAAGGGGTTGCGCGGGTCGTGGTCCCAGGCCAGGAAGGGCTTGCCGGTGTCCTGGGGGACCATGGTGATGCAGTTCTCTACCGGGCAGGTGATCTGACAGAGGTTACAACCCACGCACTCCTGTTCGATGATTTCGTAACGGCGCGAGCCGTCGGGCTCGGCGAGCTTGGCGATCGACTGGTGCGAGGTGTCCTCGCAGGCGATATAGCAGCGCCCGCACTCGATGCAAAGATCCTGGTCGATGTGGGCGATGGTCTGGAAGTTGATGTCCAGGTGCTTCCAGTCGGTGGTCTGCGGGATCGCCTTGCGCGAAAACGCCTCGATGGAGTCATACCCTTTCTCTGCCATCCAGCGCGACAGGCCATCTTTCATCTCCTCGACGATGCGAAAGCCGTTGAGCATCGCCGCAGTGCAGACCTGCACGCTGCCCGCCCCCAGAGCGATGAACTCCGCCGCATCCCGCCAGCTGGCAATACCGCCGATGCCGGAGATGGGCAGCGTCGGCGTTGCCGGGTCCCGGGCGATCTCTGCCACCATGTTCATGGCGATGGGCTTGACGGCGCTGCCGCAGTAACCGCCATGGGTGCTTTGATGACCCACCGTGGGCTTGGCGACCATGTTGTCCAGATCGATGCTGGAGATCGAGTTGATGGTATTGATCAACGCGACCGCATCCGCCCCGCCGCGCAGCGCCGCCCGGGCACCCACGCGAATGTCGGTGATGTTGGGGGTGAGCTTCACGATCACGGGTTTGGAGTAGTACTTCTTGCACCAGGCGGTGACCTGTTCGATCAGATCCGGGTTCTGGCCGACCGCTGCGCCCATGCCGCGCTCCGGCATGCCGTGGGGGCAGCCCAGGTTTAGCTCGATGCCGTCGGCGCCGGTGGCATCGACCCGCGGCAGGATGTACGCCCAGGACTCCTCCACACAGGGCACCATGATCGAGACGATCAGCGCCCGGTCCGGCCAGTCTTTCTTTACTTGGGTGATCTCGGCCAGGTTCACCTCCAGCGAACGGTCGGTGATCAGCTCGATGTTGTTGAAGCCGATCACCTCGCGGTTCTTGCCGTAGTGGGCGGAGTAGCGCGAGGAGACGTTCACCGCCGGGGGCTCTTCGCCAAGGGTTTTCCAGACCACGCCGCCCCAGCCCGCCTCGAACGCGCGGGTCACGTTATACGCCTTGTCCGTGGGCGGGGCGGAGGCGAGCCAGAAGGGGTTGGGCGCCTTGATGCCGGCGAAGTTCACTGAAAGATCGACCCCGTTGACGATGTTTTCGCGGCTGTTTTGCCTAACGCTGGGGTTAAATGCGAATGTGCTCATGCGGCCTCCTGCTGGGCGGTCAACGCCTGGTGGATGGCGTGGGCGGCGAGCTTGCCGTGTTGCACCGCCTGGACGGTCAGATCCTGGCCCGGCGCGATGCAGTCGCCACCGGCATACACATCGCCAAGCGAGGTTTGAAAGTGGGCGTTGACGCGAATGCGTTCGCCGTCGCGGTCAAGCTCGCGGGCGCTGATATCGGCCAAGCTTTGGTCGTCGAAGCCCTGGCCGATGGCCTTGAAGATGGCGTTGGCGAGGATCTCGAAGGTCTCGCCGGTGCTCACCAGGCGCCCGTTCTCGTCCTTCGTGGCTGCAAAGCGCATGCCGGCCACGCGGCCCTGCTCGTCGAGCAGCACTTCGTCGGGCTGGGCCCAGGTGACGAGGCGCACGCCGTTGGCCTTGGCGATGTCCTGCTCGTGTTGGGTGGCGGACATCGCTTCGCTGCCGCGGCGGTAGACCAGCGATACCTCTTTGGCGCCGAGCCTTGCCATCTGGGTGGCCATGTCGATCGCCGTATTGCCCGCGCCGATGACGATGCAGCGATTGGCCACCGCCAACCGCTCGAGATCCGTTTCCTGACGCAGCGGTTTGATGTACTCCACCGCGGGCAGCAGCCCCGGGGCATTTTCATCCACCAGCCCAAGGGCGCGGCTGGTGCCCAGGCCGAGCCCCAAAAAGACGCTGTCGTGGCGCTCGCGTAGTGCCTCGAGGTTCAGGTTGTCGCCCAGGCGCTGGCCGTACTCGATGGTGATGCCGCCCACGCCGAGCAGGAACTCGACCTCCCGGCGGGCGAAATCGTCGGTCATCTTGTAGCGGGCGATGCCGTACTCGTTCAAGCCGCCGGGTTTTTGCTCGGCTTCGAAAATCGTCACCTGGTGGCCCAAAAGCGCCAGGCGATGCGCGCAGGAGAGCCCGGCGGGGCCGGCGCCCACCACGGCGATATGCTTGCCGGTCGGCGCTTCCCGCTGGAAAGGGTGGCCGTCGAAGTGCATGTTATCCGTGGCGTGGCGCTGCAAGAGGCCGATCAACACCGGCTGGCACTCGGCGTCGTGGTTACGCACGCAGCTTTTTTCGCAGAGTATTTCCGTCGGACAGACCCGGGCGCAGCTACCGCCCAGGATATTGGCCTCGAGAATCGTTTGTGCTGCGCCGTTGACGTTGCCATCAGAGATCTGGCGAATGAAGCTCGGCACGTCGATTTCCGAAGGGCAGGCCTCGACGCAGGGCGCATCGAAGCAGTAGAGACAGCGCTGGCTCTCGATGATCGCCTGGCGATCGGTGAGCGGCGGGTGAATATCGCTGAAGTTGCGGGCCAGCGCTTCGGGGTCGAAGGTGCCGACCTCCTTGGCGCTGGGCAGGTGATCGAGGGAATGGGTCACGGTCGTTTCTCCCGGGTTGTTATTAGCGTTATTAGCGGCTCACGGCCTTGGGGGCTTCACGCTCGGCGCGCTTTTTGAGCTGCTCGAAGACGCCGGGGTAGGCCGGGCGCTCAAGATAGCGCCCGGCGCCACGCTCGGCGTGAAGCTCCTCGGCGTTACGCCACACCCACTTGCCCTGGCTTACGGTATGGCGGGCGATACCGCGCACCGTCTTGCCCTCGAAGATGTTGAAATCGACGTTCTGGTGGTGGGTTTTGGCGGAGATCGTGCGGGTGCCGTTAGGGTCCCAGACGACGATATCGGCATCCGACCCTACCTGGATGGCGCCCTTGCGCGGGTAGAGATTGAAGATGTTGGCGGTATTGGTGGAGGTCACCGCGACGAACTCCTGGGGCGAGAGCTTGCCGGTGTTCACGCCTTCATCCCAGAGCACCGCCAAGCGGTCCTCGACCCCGGCGGTGCCATTGGGAATTTTCGTGAAGTCCTCGCGGCCGTTGGCTTTCTGCTCTTCGCAGAAACAGCAGTGGTCGGTGGCGGTGGTTTGCAGGTTGCCGGACTGCAGGCCGTGCCAGAGCGCCTCCTGGTGGCCTTTCGGGCGAAAGGGCGGGCTCATTACGTGGGCCGCGGCGGTGGCCCAGTCCGGGTTCTGGTAGACGCTGTCGTCGATCATCAAATGCCCGGCCAGCGCCTCGCCAAATACCGCGTGGCCCTGGCGTCGGGCGTAGGCGATCTCGTCCACCGCGTCTTTGGTCGAAACGTGAACCAGATACACCGGCGCGCCTAACGTACTGGCGATACGGATGGCGCGGCTGGCCGCCTCGCCCTCCACTTGCGGTGGGCGGGAAAGCGGGTGCGCCTCGGGCCCGGTCATGCCCTGGGCGAGCAGTTTCTGCTGCATGTGGTAGACCAGCTCGCCGTTTTCGGCGTGCACCGTGGGCACCGCGCCCAGCTCCAGGCAGCGCGAGAAGCTCTCCACCAAAATATCGTCGGTGGCCATGATCGCACCCTTGTAGGCCATGAAGTGCTTGAAGCTGTTTACACCGTGCTCGCGTACCAGCGTGCCCATCTCCTCCTTGACGCTCTCGTCCCACCAGGTGATCGCCACGTGAAAGGCGAAGTCGGTGGCGGCTTTCTCCGCCCAGCCCTGCCAGGTGTCGAACGCCTCCAAAAGCGACTGCCCGGGCTGGGGGATGACGAAATCGATGATCGTCGTCGTGCCGCCGGCCATGGCCGCGGCGGTGCCAGTGTAAAAATCTTCGCTGGCCACCGCGCCCATGAAGGGCATCTGCATGTGGGTGTGCGGGTCGATGCCGCCGGGCATGACCAGCTGGTCCGTGGCATCGATGACCTCGCAGCCCTGAGGCGTATCCAGATCGACTCCGATCGCTTCGATCTTGCCATCCACGCAGAGGACGTCGGCGCGGTAGGTGTCGGCATGGGTGACGACCGTGCCGCCCTTGATCAATAGGCTCATTGCGTTACTCCTGCTTATCCAGTCGCTTGATTACTCGCTGTCGGTCAGGCGCGTGTAGGTCTCGGGGCGGCGGTCGCGGAAGAACTGCCAGTTGTTGCGCGCCTCGCGCACCGCGTCCAGGTCGATCTCGTGGACGAGCAGCTCGTCCTCGGTGGCGCTGGCCTGAGCTTCGATCTTGCCGCGCGGGTTGACGATGTAGCTCGAGCCGTAGAAGTCGCCGATGTTCCAGGGCGCCTCGGTGCCCACCCGGTTGATGGCGGCGATGAAGCAGCCGTTAGCGGCGGCAGAGGCGGGCTGCTCGAGCTCCCAAAGGTATTGGGAAAGCCCGGCGACCGTGGCGGAGGGGTTGAAGATGACCTCGGCGCCATTGAGCGCCAGCGCCCGCCAGCCTTCAGGAAAGTGGCGGTCGTAGCAGATGTACACGCCAATTTTGCCAAAGGCGGTATCAAAGACCGGCCAATTGGACTGTCCCGGTTTGAAGAAGTATTTTTCCCAGAAGCCGGCGACCTGGGGAATATGCGTTTTGTGATATTTACCCAGGTAGCTGCCGTCGGCATCGAACACCGCCGCAGTGTTGTAGTAAACGCCGGTTTCGGTTTCTTCATAGACTGGCACGATGATCACCATGTGGTGCTCGGAGGCGAGTTTCTGCATCATCTGACAGGTGGGGCCCTCGGGTACCTTTTCGGCGGCGGCGTACCACTTTTCGTCCTGGCTGGGGCAGAAGTACGGTTGGTTGAAGACCTCCTGAAAACAGAGCACCTGAACGCCCTGTTCGGCGGCCTGCCTGATCATCGGCAGATGCGCCTCGTTCATGGCGTCACGAATCTCTGCCGGGTCGGCATCCGTGCTCGCTTTTAGCCCCATTTGAATCAAGCCGATTTTCATTGTTTGCATGCAAGAGCCCTCTCTCGTCGTCACACACCCCGCCCCACTCGATGAGGCGGTTATCCGTTGAAAGTATTGTTAGCGTTAGTGGCGTGCTGTTAAGCCTCTTTTAATCAAAAGGCCGTTGTTGTTTTAAAAGCTGTCCGTGAAGACAGTTTTTAGATTAGTGGTATAAACCCTGCTGTTTCAAGTGTTTTTATAAGCGCCCGTAAGTTTATGATTAATCTTGTTTTAAATCGTTTTTTGTCAACCTGGTGAATCGCTGCACTTATTTACGGCATTTATTTATTTTATTAAAATCATGGTCTTAATGAGTATTATGAGAATTATTTACGTTAACTTGTGCTTTTATGGTGCTTTTTTATTTTTAGGCGTACTCTCTTGATTGAGTGGCTTTTAATAACGCTCACCAAAATAACAACAACCTGTAAAGAGGCGCTTTTTCTGTCGAATAAGTCAGCTTTTTATCAATAAGTTATAAACCATTGCTTACGGTTAGGCATACTTATTGCTCTGGTTTCAGATGACCTGGTTTTAGATGACCGGGTTTTAGCTGACTCAATAACGATAATAGACAGTGGCTCTTCGAGGAGGAACTCATGACCGTTTCAGCATCCCGGATGGTGGATCGAGAAGGATTGATCGAGCTTGAAGTGAATAACGACGTGCGCGATAGCCCGCGCTTCAATGAGGATATCGCCCCCACCACCGCCGCCGAGCGCACCTGGAGTAAATGGAACATAGCCGCGCTTTGGGTGGGCATGGCGATTTGCGTGCCCACCTATACCCTGGGCGGTGTGTTGACGGCGTATTTTGGCCTAAGCGTGGGTGAGGCGCTGTTTGCCATTTTTCTCGCCAACGTCATTTTGCTGCTGCCATTGACGCTCAACGCCTTTCCCGGCACCAAATTCGGCATCCCGTTTCCGATCGTGCTGCGCTCCTCCTTCGGCATTTTGGGCTCCAACGTGCCGTGTCTGGTGCGCGCGCTGGTGGGGTGTGGCTGGTTCGGTATTCAGACCATGTTCGGGGGGCTGGCCATTCACCTGCTGCTGTCGGCGCTGTTTCCCGCCTGGGCGGCGCTTGGCGGGGTCGGCGAGGTGATCGGCTTTTTCGTATTCGGGGCGATGAATCTTTACGTGGTGATTCGCGGGGCGGAGTCGATCAAATGGATGGAGACGCTCGCCGCGCCGTTGCTGCTGCTGGTGGGCGTCGGCTTGATGGTGTGGGCGTGGCCGAACATGTCGATGACCGCGCTTTTGGCCCAGCCACCGTCGCGGCCCGAAGGCGCCTCGGTCTACGGCTACTTCTTTGCGGGCTTGACCGCCATGGTCGGCTTTTGGGCCACGCTTTCGCTGAATATTCCCGACTTTAGCCGTTTCGCCAAAAGTCAGAAGGATCAAATCGTCGGCCAGATCATCGGCCTGCCGCTGACGATGTTCTTCTTTGCCTCGCTCGGCGTGGTGATGACGGCGGCCTCCGAGTCCCTGGTGGGGCAGACGGTGGCGGACCCGGTGCGCCTGATCGGTTTCATCGACAGCCCCTTCTGGGTGATTCTGGCGATGCTGTTGATCGTCGTCGCGACCATTTCGACCAACACCGCCTCCAACATCGTCTCGCCCACCAACGACTTTCAGAACATCGCGCCGAAATTGATCAATCAGACCCGCGGGGTGCTGTTGACCGGGCTCGTGGGGGTGTTATTGATGGGGTATGACCTGCTGCAAAAGGCGGGGGTAATCGCTCAGGGTGTGTCGCTCGAGCAGATGTACTCCAACTGGCTGCTGGGGTACTCGAGCCTGCTGGGGCCGATCGCCGGCATCATGGCGGTGGATTACTTTTTGATCAAAAAGCAGCAGTTGGATGTGCCGAGCTTGTATCAGGATGGGCGCGCTTATCCGGCGGTCAACATCGCAGGCTTTATCGCTTTCGGCGTGCCCGTCGCGCTGACATTGATGGCGCTTTTGACCGGTACGATGAGCTGGTTCTACGACTACGGCTGGTTTACTGGCTCGGCCCTGGGGGCGGTGGTTTACTACCTGGCCAGCACCGTGCTTGGCAATGAGCGCGCGGCGGGGGGCGTTGCGGCGGCGCAATCGCGCTGAGGGGCACGGCCAAAAAATGGCGGAGGAGGGTGAGAGTCGAACTCACCAGGGGCTGCATGGCAGCCCCTACACGGAGTTGAAGTCCGGTCGCCCCACCGGGGAACGATCCTCCTCCTCACACACCAGGAAAGCCTAACGGTTTTTAACGCCACATGCCAGGCTGGCGCAGCTTACGCTCGTCGCGCACGCGCCGGGTATAACCGACGCGGTCGAAGAATTCGAGCTGGGCGATGGCGAGCTTGCGCCCGAGGCCGGTACGGTCGCGGTAGCCGGCGGCGGTGATGGCGCCATGGTCGGCCTCGAGGGTCTCCACCTGTTCGGCCAGACGTTGCAAAGTGGCCAGCGGGTAGAAGTGATCCTTGCGGACCTCGAATAACCGCCCTAAACGCGCATTGGCGCGCAGCACCTCGCGTACGCGGGGCTCATCGAGCTGTTGGGCATGGGCGATATCGCGCACGCGAGGGGGATCTAAGGTCGCTTCCAACAGGGGCAATAATGTCTGGGACTGTGCTTCGTCGGCCTCATCGAGGCGGGCGCGGTGTTCGGGCAGTGCGATGAAGGGGCCCTGGGCGCGAACCTGGTTTGCCTGAATCAGCGTGTCCAGCCAGCGGCGAAAGATGCCGTCCGGCCATTTGGAGGCGACCCAACGGCGCAGGCGGTCGCGCTCCACGCCGACTTCGGAGGGGGCATTCTCGTGGTACGCGGCCAGCGCCTGGCAAAGCGTCTGACCGAGTGCTGCGAGGTTCGCCGGGTCGAACGCGCGGTGCTCTTCGCCGGCGCTGAGCAGCGTCAAACCCTGCTCGCTCGCTTGGCTTTCCAGCGCCTCGAGTGGGCGGTTGAAGGTGGCGGCCAGCGCGACAAGCGATACGCCGTTGGCTTGCTGCTGCGCTAGGGTTTTCAGCGTGTCGGCGTAGCCTTCGAGGCGCTCCGGCGCGCCGCTTTCAATCGCCTGCTCCAGGGTTTTGAGTGTGCGCAGCCGTTCGGGGCGCCGCGCGCCGCGCCGGGGTGGCTGCGGGTCGAGCACGCGCCCGCCACCCAGGGTGTGGTCGGCGCTTTGGGTGCGGATAACGAAGCGGTCGCCGCAGCAGGCGTGTTGCGGGGTGTCGAGGGTCAGCTGGCCCAGCGCCCGGCCGCCGGGGGCAAGGCTTTGGCCCTCCAGCAACCCCAAGCGCCCGGTCAGGTGGGCCGCTCCAATATGCACGTGAACCGGCGTCCAGTGAGGCGTGTCGCGCTCCAGCGAGTCGAGCAGGTTGACCGTGACATCGAGGCGCTGGCTGCCGGGAAGCGGCGCCGGTGCGTCCAGCAGCCAATCACCCCGGGCGACGTCTTCGCGCTCGATGCCGGCCAGGTTGAGGGCGCAGCGGTCGCCGCGCTGGGCGCTTTTAGAGGGCTGGTTCTGGCGGCGCAGTCCGCGCACCCGCACACGCTTGCCCTGGGGCAGCAGCCAGAGGTGGCGGCCTTCTTCGATGGTGCCGTCCACCACCGTGCCGGTCACTACGAGGCCCGCGCCTTTTTTACTGAACACGCGGTCGATGGCGTGGCGAAAGCGCCCCGGTGCCGGGCGCGCTTGCCAGCGTTCGGCCCGTTCGCTTAGCCACTGGGATAGCGCCGCCACGCCTTCGCCGGTGCGTCCGGAGACACAAAAGACCGGTACGTCGCCGACGAGGGCCTGGGCTTGCTGGCGGCGAAGCGTGTGGGTCTCGGCGCTTGTCAGGTCGCTTTTGGTCAGTACCACGGCGGTAATCGAAATCGAGAGCAGTTGAAGAATGGCCAAATGCTCGCGGGTTTGCGGCATGACGCCATCATCGCAGGCGATGATCAACAGCGCGCCGTCCACACCGGCCACGCCGGAAAGCATGTTGTGTATAAAGCGCTCGTGGCCGGGCACATCGATGAAGCCAAGCTCCGCCTTGCCGTCGGTCTCCGGGTAGACGAAGCCGGGCTCGATGGTCAGCCCGCGGCTTTTCTCTTCCTTGAGCGTGTCGGTGTCGACGCCGGTCAACTGCTGGATCAGCGTGGTCTTGCCGTGGTCGACGTGGCCGGCGGTTGCCAGAATCATGAAGCCGTCTCTTGGGTCAGCGCGGTGTGTAGCTGCTCGGCGAGCAGCGCTTCGTCGTCAGGGAAAAGGCAGCGTAAATCGAGCCATAGCGCGCCTTCCTTGATGCGCCCGATGATCGGCCGGGGCAGGCCGCGAAGCGCGCTTTCCAGCCGGCGCAGATCGCGCTCGCGGGTCTCGCGCCGCTTTGCGGTCGAGGCGATGACCAGCGCTTTGCTGGGTAGCCGATCCACCGGGAGCGAGCCGCTGCCCAGCTGGCTCATGCAGGACACCAGGGCGAGTTCGTATCCCCCCGGCGGCGTTGCGAGCGTCGCCATCAAGCGCTCGCCCGCCGCGCGAATATCCGATTCGGGGCGGGTGAGCATTCTGAGCGTGGGCAGCGTTTGATTCGGGTGTTCGTCGTCGCGGTAGTGTCTGAGCGTGGCCTCTAAAGCGGCCAGCACGAGTTTGTCCAGGCGCAGCGCGCGCTTGAGGGGATGGCGCTTGATGCGCTCGATACAGGCGCGGCTGCCCGCGATGATACCCGCCTGGGGGCCGCCCAAAAGCTTGTCGCCGCTGAAGGTGACGACATCGGCGCCGGCGGTGATGGCATCCAGGGGCTGGGTCTCATAGGGCAAGCCATACCGAGAAAGGTCGGTCAACGCGCCGCTGCCCAGGTCCACCACCAGCGGTAGCCCGGCTGCGTGGGCGATCTCGGCCATGCCGGCTTCGTCGACTGACTGGGTAAAGCCCTCGATGGCGTAGTTGGAGGCGTGCACCTTGACCAGAAGCCCGGTGTTTTCGTTGATGGCCTCGCGGTAATCGCGCGGATGCGTGCGGTTGGTGGTGCCGACTTCGCGAAGCTGGCAACCGGCGGCGGCCATGATGTCCGGCATGCGAAAGGAGCCGCCGATCTCGATCAGCTCGCCGCGGGAGACGATTCCTTCTCGCCCGGCGCCCAAAGCGCCCAGGGTGAGCACCACCGCGGCGGCGTTGTTGTTGACCACCGTGGCGGCCTCGGCGCCGGTCAGCTCGCAAATCAGCGCCTCGATGAGATCATCCCGGTCGCCGCGCCCGCCGGTGGCCAGGTCGTACTCCAGCGCCACCGGCGAGCGGGCAACGCTTGCCATGGCGTCGATGGCAGGCTCCGAGAGCAGCGCACGGCCCAGGTTGGTGTGGATCACGGTGCCGGTCAGGTTGAACACGGCGCGGGCGTTGGGGCGGATAGCCTCCAGAAGCCTTGCCTGCACCTGGCGGGTAATCGCCTCGTCATCCAGCGGCGCGTGAAGCGGGGCCTGGCGCAGCGCGCTTAACGTGTCGCGGGTCATGCGCTTGCAAAGCGGCTTGCCGTACTGGGCGGCAAGCGCCAAAAGGTGCGGGTGGTTGAGCAGCCGGTCGACCGAGGGCAGCGTGCGGCGCCAGTCTTCGGTTGGTTGAGAGGGGGCGATATCCGTCATCAGGCTTGCATCCGTGTCGAGCGGTGTCCGGGAGTGATATCGCAGGCGCGGGGGCTAGCCGTCCTCGCCGCCAAAGGCGAGCAGCGGGTTGAAACCGGCGCGGGCGTAGCCCTGCTCTTCCAGTAGTACGTCCAGGCCAAGCGTTGCGATATCGTCGGCAAAGGGGTCGGTGTCGGCTTCCCATTCGCGGTCCATTAACTTAACGCTTGCCCGGCAGGCCCCGCAACTCTCGGCGCGAATGGGCAGGGCACGCTTGCCGTCCGGCCCTTCAACACCAATATAGTCGAGCTTTTCGGTGTCGAAACAGTGGCTGCAGCGCGTCCGCTCCAGGTACCACTGGGTGGCGCAAAGCCCGCACACCAGATAGCGTACCCGCGAGCGGTGACGCCCTAGCTGTACGGTAGAGGCCACCGGCGGCGTACCGCAGCAGGGGCAAAGTCCCTGGGCTGCGTCCTTGGGGCGGTGGGGAAGCCGGGCAAGCGACTGCGCCAGCCGCGTCCAGGCCACCTGAAGCGCCGCGCCAACCAGCGGCGCCAGGCCGCGAAGCTCGGCGTCGACGCCTTGCTGCTCGACAATCGCCCGGGCAAGCTCGGACACCTTGCGCTCACTGAGGCCACCCAGCCTGGCGAGTAGCTCACGCTGGGCGGCGAACGTGGCGTTTTCGGCCTCGAGCGCCCGGTCGAGCTCTGCGATCAGAGCGTTTAGGTCCGCCTGCCAATCCAGGGTAGTAATCAGTGCCGAGGGCGCGAGCGGCGGAAACTCGTGGTCAAGCGCGACATCCCAGCTTTGTGAATCAAAGGACTCGGCCTTGCGATCCTTCAATACACGGTGCTGAGCGCGGGCCAGGTGGGCGTTGAAGGCGAGAAACGGCGCCATCTCATCGAAGCGCGTTTCGAGTTCGCTAAAGCGAGTGGCCCGCGTAGCGAAAAGGCGCGATTCCGGCAGCACCACCAATGGCGGCTCGCCGTGGCGCGGCGGCTTGGGGTCGTGCAGCGTATCGGAAATCCATTCGCTCATGCCTGCTCCTGTCACACGGGGCGCCGTTGGCGCCCCGTGTTAGTCCTGAGTGTTGAGTTGGTGCGGGTCGTCGGGCGCCGGAGTGGGCTCCCGGGATTGGCGTTCGCGCTCGCCTTTAACGTGCTCATCGTACCAGAGCGGATGGTGGTGTTTGGCCCAGGCGTGGGTCACCCAGCCGCGAATCATGGCGCCGAACGAGCCCTTGATCCAAATCGCCGCGTAGATGTGCACCACGATCGTCACGATCGCCCCGAAGGCGGCCACCGCGTGCAAAAGGCTTGCGATACGCACCACCGTGACTGGGAAGTAACCGGCAAACCAGGGGCGCCACATCAGCACACCGGTGATCAGAAGCGTCGGCACGCAGAGCACCAACAGCCAGAACACCAGTTTTTGGCCCGGGTTGTACTTGCCGATCGGCGGGACTTTCTCATCGCGGTTGCTCAGCACATCATCGAGCTGCTTCATCCAGCGCACATCGTTTTTGATCGGCAGGTTGGAGCGAACGTGGCCCACGGCCATGAGGGCAAAGAGCAGAAAGAACACCACGCCGATGAACGGGTGCAGAATGCGCGCCCACACCGGCCCGCCCAGGGTGTGGGAGAGAAAGAAAAACGCCGGATGAAAGAACGCCAGCCCCGACAGCGCCAGCAAAATGAAGCTCAGCGCCATCGTCCAGTGGTTGACCCGGGTAGAGGGCGGGTAGCGCAGCATCATGCGCTGACCCAGCTGGTTACGCTTGTAAGAATCGCGTTTCATCGTCACTTCTCCTGCCGAGCATCGGCCTGCTCGGCGTCCGGCGCATCAGAGGGATGATCGCGCAGGTAGGCGTCTTCGCCTTCCGGGCCGAACACCTCTTCATCCAGCGGCTCGTCCTTCGGCCCCTTGGTGAGGTAGTGCATGAAGCCGGCAAACGCCGTGATGCCGATGATCGCGCTCATGATCGGCTTGGTCGGGCCTTTCCAGGCGCTGACGAAGGGCGAAATGCTCGGGTCATTAGGCAAGCCCGCGTAGATGTCCGGGGTGTCCGCGTGGTGCAGCACGTACATGACGTGGGTGCCGCCGACGCCGGCCGGGTCGTAAATGCCTGCCTCACTGAAGCCGCGGCCTTTCAGATCGTCCACGCGCTGGGCGGCGCGGGTCAGCATGTCCGCCTTGGAGCCGAACTCGATACAGCCGGTCGGGCAGGTTTTTACGCAGGCGGGCTCCAGGCCCACCGAGACCCGATCCGAGCAGAGCGTGCACTTGTAGGATTTGCTGTCACGCTCGGAGATCCGCGGAATGTCGAAGGGGCAGCCGGTCACGCAGTAGCCGCAGCCGATACACTTGTCCGAGTCGAAATCGACGATACCGTTGGCGTACTGAACGATGGCCCCCGGCGCCGGGCAAGCGGTCAAACAGCCCGGGTCGGCGCAGTGCATGCAGCCGTCCTTGCGGATCAGCCACTCGAGATCGCCCTGGGCGTTCTCGAACTCGGTGAAGCGCATCACCGTCCAGGAATCCTCGGTCAGATCATTGGGATTGTTGTAGGTGCCGGTGTTGATACCGACCTCGTCGCGCACGTCGTTCCACTCCATGCAGGCGACCTGGCACGCCTTGCAACCGATACAGCGGCTGACATCGATCAGCTTGGCCACGGGCTCGACCTCGTGACGCCCCTGGGGGGGCGTCGTGGTCGTGGCCGAGCGGCGCAGGATATTTTGCGGATTGCTCATGCCCTGCCTCCTGTGGTGTCTTTTTCAACGTTGACCAGAAAGGATTTGAACTCCGGGGTCTGGGTATTGGCATCGCCTACGAAGGGCGTCAGCGTATTCGCCAAAAAGCCCTTCTTGGCGAGCCCCAAAAAGCCCCAGTGGATCGGAATACCGACTTGGTGCACGATGCGGTCCCCCACGGTAATCGCCTTGATCCGCTTGGTGACCACCGCCACGGCGCGAATGTAGCCGCGTTTCGATGAAACCCGTACCCAATCGCCTTCCACGATGCCGAGTTCGTTCCCCAGCGCCTCGCCGATCTCCACGAACTGCTCCGGCTGCACGATCGCGTTCAAGTGAACGTGCTTGGTCCAGTAGTGGAAGTGCTCGGTCAGGCGGTACGTGGTCGCCGCGTAAGGGTAATCCTCCCAGGTGCCCATCATCGCCAGGTCCTCGTCGAAGACCCGGGCCGCCGGGTTGTAGCGCACCCGGTTGTTGCGCGGGAAGAGCAGGTTGCCCTCCGGCACCGGGCTCTCCAGTGGCTCGTAGTGGGTGGGGAAGGGGCCTTCCGCCATGCCCTGGCTTGCGAACAGCTTGCCCACGCCCTCCGGGTTCATGATGAAAGGCATCTGCCCGCGGGTGGGGGCGGAGTCGACCGGGAAGTCCGGCACGTCCGCACCGGTCCAGCGCCGCGTCACGTTATCCCACCACACCAGCGACTTGCGCTCGGACCAGGGGCTGCCGTCGAGCTTGGCCGAGGCGCGGTTGTAGAGAATGCGCCGGTTGGCAGGCCAGGACCAGGCCCAGCCCAGGGTTTGGCCGATGCCGTAGGGGTCGGCGTTATCGCGGTTGGCCATCTGGTTACCGGCCTCGGTCCAGGAGCCCGCGAAAATCCAGCAGCCGCAGGCCGTCGAGCCGTCGTCGCGCAGCTCGCCAAAGCCCGCGAGCTGCTCACCCATGGGACGCACCAGCCGCCCGTCGACGTACACATCGCTCAGCGCGCGGCCGTTGTATTCCCGGGCAAGCTCTTCCGGTGCGGGCTCCTCGGGCTTTTTGTAGTTCCAGGCAAGGCCCAGGATCGGGTCCGGGAAGGCGCCGCCGTCGCGCTCGTAGAGCTCGCGCACTCGGGTGAACAGGGCCCCCAGAATATGGGTGTCGGCGCGCGCCTCACCGGGGCCGTCCGCGGCGGGGTAGTGCCACTGCAGCCAGCGGGCGCTGTTGACCGTGGAACCCGCGTCCTCGGCGAACGACAGCGCCGGCAGGCGGAACACCTCGGTCTGGATCTCGCTCGGGTCGACGTCGTTGTACTCGCCGGCGTTGCGCCAGAATTCGGCGGTTTCCGTGTTGAGCGGGTCGATCGAGACCAGATAGCGCAGTTTCGAAAGCGAGCGTGACACCTTCGCCTTGTTGGGAATCGCCGCCAGCGGGTTGAAGCCCTGACAGAAGTAGCCGTAGATCTCGCCTTTCGACATCCGGTTGAAGGTGTCGAGGATATCGTAGAGCGGCTTGTCGAGCTTGGGCAGCCAGTCGAAGCACCACTGGGTGTCCGCGCGGGCGTTGTCGCCGTACCAGGCCTTCATCAGGCTTACGAAAAACGCGTCGGCGTTTTGCCAGTAAGAGACCTGATTGGGTTGCAGCGGCGCCCGCCGCCGGGCCTCCAGGAAGGTGTCCAGGTCTTCCTCGTCGTCCGTTGGTGCGGCGATGTAGCCGGTCAGCTGGTTCGAGAGCAGGCCAAGGTCGGTCAGCCCCTGAATGTTGGAGTGACCGCGCAGCGCGTTCACGCCACCGCCGAGCTGGCCTATGTTGCCCAGCAGCAGTTGCACCATGCCCGCGGTACGAATGATCTGCGAACCCAGCGAGTGCTGAGTCCAGCCAAGCGCGTACAAAAGCGTGGTGGTGCGATCTGGCGTGGCGGTGCTCGCCAATGTCTCCCACACGCGCATGATCTTGTCCACGGGCGTGCCGCAGATCGAGGAGACCATTTCCGGCGTGTAGGCGTCGAAGTGCTCGCGCAGCAGCCGGTAGACGCAGCGCGGGTGCGTCAGCGTATCGTCTCTAAGCGCGAAACCGTCTTCATCGGTTTGATAGACCCAGTTCTCCTTATCGTAGGAGCGGGTCGCTTCGTCGTAGCTGTCGAACAGGCCTTCTTCGAAGCCAAAACCTTCGTCCACCAGCAGGGCGGCGTCGGTGTAGTTGAGCACGTAGTCGTGCTGAATCTGGTCGTTGTCGATCAGATAGCGAATCAAGCCCCCGAGAAAGGAGATATCCGTGCCGGTACGAATCGGCGCGTAGAAATCCGCCACTGAAGCCGTACGCGTAAAGCGCGGGTCCACCACCATCAGTTGGGCGTTATTGTGCTCTTTTGCTTCGGTGACCCAGCGAAAACCGACCGGATGCGCCTCAGCGGCGTTGCCACCCATGACCAGAATGACGTCAGCATTGCGAATATCGACCCAGTGGTTCGTCATCGCACCGCGACCAAATGTTGGGGCAAGACCTGCCACCGTTGGTCCGTGTCAAACGCGCGCCTGGTTGTCGAAGGCCAGCATGCCAAGGCTGGTTACAAACTTGTGGGTGAGATAGCCCGATTCATTGGAAGAGGCCGAGGCCGCCAGAAAGCCGGTGGTCGTCCAACGGTTGACCGTACGGCCCTCGTCGTCGGTGGCAACGAAGTTCTCGTCGCGATCGGCTTTTATGTGGCGGGCGATACGGTCGTTAGCTTCCTCCCAGGAGATGCGCTTCCACTCGTTGGTGCCGGGCTCGCGCACCTCGGGGTATTTTAGGCGCGAGGGGCTTTTCACGTAGTCGAGTAGGCCCGCGCCCTTGGGGCAAAGCGCGCCGCGGCTCACCGGATGGTCCGGGTCGCCCTCGATGTGGATGATCTGCTGGTGGGCATTTTTCGCCTCGTCGCCGCGGCTATAGATCAGCACCCCGCACCCCACGGAACAGTAGGTGCAGATATTGCGCGTCTCTTTCGTGTGCGTCAGCTTGAAAGGGCGAATAGAAGAGGCGGCGGCTTCCGGGGAGAACCCCATCATCGCCATACTGGAGGTGGCAAGCCCTGCCGCCCCCAGCTTGAAAAACCCGCGTCGGGTTACTTGAATCGTCATGGTCTCACCTCGTGCATCGATCGACACGGGCAGACGAGTAGCGCTTCATGAAAAGCGCTCCCCTCACACCCGGGGCGATCCGGTCGTGATGCTGATTTTTTTATGCAAGTTTTAAACACACTTTAGCAGCTAATCGAGGCCGTTTGCGTCAATTTATATTCAACGATTGTAGTAAAATGTGTGCGCCCGACCTTGCCAGCCGCGGCTAGGTATCGGCCGCCGCGGTGCTCACCAGGCTCAAGAAGGCATCCACCACCCGGTTGGGGCGCCGGTCGCGGCGGGTAATCAGCACGAACGGAACGCGATAGCCGTACTGGTCGGTGCATAGCGGGCGCATTTTGCCGGCGGCGACCCACTGCGCGGCCACGTGTTCGGGTAAAAAGCCGATGTAGTGCCCGGTGAGAATGAGAAAGGCCGCGCCCTCGCGGTCCGAAGCCGAGGCGCGTAGCGTCAAGGCGTCGTGGGCCTGGCGCGCTTTGGGGGGCAGCGGATAGCGCGGCGCCACCCCCGGCGCCCGGGTAATTTCGGCCGCATCCGGGGGCGGGCTTGTGGTTTCGAAAAGCGGGTGGCCGGCGCCACAGTAAAGGTAGGAAGGCTCGTCGTAGAGCCAGCGTGTCTCGAGGCTTGCCGGCAGGTTGACGCTGGGGACGACGCCCACGTGCAAGTGGCCGTCCATCACCTGGCGAATCACCGCGTCGGAGGGCTCCATATGGATATTGACGCTCACCTCACTGCTTTGCCCGGTAAGCTCGGCCAGGGCGTTGGTGACGTTCATGGCGGGCAGCGTGACCAGGTTATCGGTAATGCCGATATTGAGCTCACCCTTGATGGTATGATGTAGGGCGTTGACGTCGCTGCGAAAAGCTTCCAGTGCGGCGAGCAGCGTGAGCCCGGCCTGGTAGAGCTCCTTGCCCTCTTCGGTGAGGCTAAAGCCACCGCGCCCGCGCTGACAAAGCGACAAACCCACGCGTTTTTCCAGGTCGCTCATGTGCTGGCTGATCGCCGAGCGGCTGATCCCCAGGGTCGTTTCCGCCGCGGTAAAGCCGCCGCACTCGACCACCGTATTGAACACGCGGACCAAGCGGATCTCGTAATCACTCATTTGCCCAAGCGATACCATGGGCGCCTCCTTCGCGCTGTACGAAACGGCCTTGCTTAACAAATCATTTACAATAAAAACGGTTTGTATCGAAAATAGCACGCTGCGATTAGACAGGACCACGTTTTTTAAAGGAAAATGGCGCCTCGGGTGGCTGTTTTTACAGCGGTTTGCAGGGTTTATTAAGAAAAGGCATACGCGCAATGTCCGTTGTACCGGATACTTCCCCCCCGGCCGCTATTGGGCCCGATGAAACCGCCAGCGCCAGCCGGCGCGCCGTACTGCTCTACGTGCTGGCGCTGCTCTTCATGGCAAGCATGTTCGGCTGGCTGGCCTATGAGCAGTACCAGCGCGAGATAGAAGCGGCCACGGTACGCATGGAGGCCCGCGTCGGCGTCGTGGCCCAGTGGACCCAGGGCGTTTTGGGCCAGAGCGAGCAAGCGCTTTTTAGCCTCAACGAGCTGGTCACGTTGTTCGAAGATCCCGATGAGCAGAGCCGCCAGGTGCTCGAGGAGGCCATCGACGAGCTCACCCAATATGTGTCGTCGGTGGATGCCATGGGCGTGCTCGATACCTCGGGGCGCGTCGTGCTGAGTAGCGACGAGCGCTACGAGGGGTTCTCCTACCGCAACACCGAATTCTTTCAGGCGTTTCGAGACAGCGAGCTCACGCGTGAGGTGACGACCCTACAGCGCTCCCCGGAAAGCGGCGAAGTGTTTCTGTACAACGCCAAGCGGTTGGAGAATGCGCTGGGCGAGTTTGCCGGTATCGCCGTTTCGCGCATCCAGCCGCAAATCTTTGCCGATGCGCTGCAACGACTGAGCATGAATGAAGGCGAGAGCATCACGCTGGTCGATACCGATTTCCAGTTGATAGCCCGGCATTCACAGCCGCCCCTGGACGTCACGGTAGGGCAAAGGTTGGAACCGCCGACTCAGTGGCGCCCGGTGGGCGGCGGCGAGGCGGGCCAGGCCTTTCGCATGCGCTCGCCGGTCGACCAGCGCGAGCGCCTGTTTCGCCTCGAGCGTATCGGCGACTACCCCGTGTACGCCGTGGTCGGCGTCGACCTGCAAAGCCTGCTCAGCGATTGGCGCGACCGCACGGCGCTGCTGCTCGTCATCATGGTGGTCATCGCGCTGCTGGGGGGCTGGGGGCTTCGCCACTACCTCAATCGGATAACGCTTTCGCGTCTTTTGCAAAGGCGTATCGAGGAGCGCGAGGCGGCCCGCGCTCATGCCCTCGAGCGCGAGGTCCGCCTGGACGCGTTGGTCAATTCCCTGCAGGACCTGCTTTTCGTGTTCGATGAGCAGGGGCGGTTTCGCCATATTCACGCCATCGACCAGCGGCTTCTGTTGATCGACCCGGACGCGGCGCTTGGTCAGCACTTTTCGAACATTCTGCCCGCCGACATCGCGGAAACGTTCAGCGACGTCTTCGATCGGGTCAAGCGCTTCCATCAGGTCAAAACCTTCGAATACGCGCTGATGATCGACGGCCAGCACCACTGTTTCCATGCCACGGTGAGCCCGCTGGTCGATGTCAGCAGAACCTTTAGCGGCGTGCTCTCCGTGGTGCGCGATGTGACCGAGGACAAAAGGCTCCAGGCGGAGCTCAAGATCGCCGCCGCGGCCTTTCAAACCCACCTGGGTATTTTGATCACCGACCGAAAGGGCTACATCCTAAAGACCAACGACACGTTCAAGCGCATCACCGGCTACCAGGACGCCGATATGGTCGGCAAGACCCCGCGGATGTTCAGCTCGGGCCAGCACGGCGCGGCGTTCTACCGCGAGCTTTGGCAGCGCGTCAATCGAGTGGGCAACTGGGAAGGCGAGATCTGGAACAAGCGTAAAAACGGCGAGTTTTTCCCGCAGTGGATCACCATCAGCGCCATTTACGACGATGACGGCACGCTCAGCCATTACGTCGCGACCATCAGCGATATCAGCGAGCGCAAGGCGGCCGAGCAAGAGATACATCAACTGGCGTTTTACGACCCGCTCACCGGGCTGATCAACCGGCGCCTGTTCATGGACCGTTTGGAAGCGGCGTTGAAAGAGCTTAACCGTCATCAGCGCTACGGTGCGCTCATGCTCTTCGATATCGATAATTTCAAGGAGGTCAACGACACCCAGGGGTATCACGCCGGCGACCAGCTCTTGCAGGGCGTGGCGCAGCGCCTTTCGCGGATGCTGCGCGATACCGACACCCTGGCAAGGCTCGGGGGCGACGAATTCGCCGTGCTGATCGAAGGGGTCAACAGCAACCTCGCCCAGACACACCAGCTTGCCCAGGGAATCGCCTACAAACTGATGGAGTCGTTAAACGAGCCCATCAAGCTCAATAATAGCCTGGTAACGATCACCGTCAGCGCCGGGGTCACGATGATGTCCAGCGACCAGCACAACATGGACGATTATCTCCAGCAGGCGGACATGGCGCTCTCCCAGGCCAAGAGCAGCGGGCGTCAAACGCTGCGCTTTTTCAACCCGGGTATGCAGGCCGAGCTACTGGCCCGGGTACGGCTGGAGTCCGATCTTCGCCAGGCGGTACTCTTCAAGCAGTGGCAGCTTTACTACCAGCCCCAAGTCGACCCGCGCGGCGTCATGAGTGGTATGGAAGTGCTGCTGCGCTGGCACCACGCGGAGCGCGGGATCATCTCGCCGGGCGAGTTCATACCGCTTTTGGAAAGCACGGGGCTGATCAACGAAGTCGGCGAGTGGATACTCGAGCAGGCCTGCTGGCAGCTCAACGAGTGGGCGGGGCACCCGGTGTTGGGTCGGTTGACCATCTCGGTGAATATCAGCCCGGTGCAGTTTCGCGAATCAGGCTTTGCCGAGCGCATCGAAAGCGTCTTTGCCCGCACCCGCGCGCCGCTGGAGCAGTTAAAGCTCGAAGTGACCGAGTCGCTGTTCGTCGAGGCGCCGAGCGAGGTGCGCGAGACCATGCTGCGCCTGAAGGCCCGGGGCGTACGTTTCTCGCTGGACGATTTCGGCACCGGCTACTCGTCGCTTGCCTACCTGGCCCAGCTGCCGTTGGATCAGCTCAAGATCGACCAGTCTTTCGTGCAGCAGATACCGGGCAGCACGGCCAACGCCGCCATCGTGGAGAGTACCATCGCCCTGGCGAAAAGTTTGAACCTGGACGTGATCGCCGAAGGCGTGGAAACCCGCGAGCAGTACGCCTGGCTTCTCGCCCATGGCTGCCTCTCGTATCAGGGGTTTCTCTTCGGCCGGCCCATGCCGGTGGCCGCGCTCACGCGCCAAGCGCTGGGGGTGAGCGGGACGTAACGGCGTGCAGGCGCTCGAGCAGCTGGTGCGGGTCCAGCGCCGGACATTCCGTGGGAAGGATGATCTCCAGGCGCGAGTCCTGGCGCCAGGCGCTCGCCTCGATGCTCAAGGTGCCCAGGCCTCGGTTGAGCCGCTTCCAGCCATCGGTAGTGTTGAAGACGCCCTTGGCGCGCGCCTTTTTGGGGAGTGTCGAAAGCACTTGGGCGAGCTGGTCGAGATCGAAGCGCTCGCTTGGGTGCCAGCGAAGCCCGGTGCTTTTATAGCCCAGGGCGCTGGCGGTTTCGACGCGCGGGGCGCCGGGCTCGGGCGGGGCATCGAAAAACACGCCTTCGACAGAAGGAGGCGGCTCGAGGGCTCGATGCGCGGCGGGCCGGTCGCGCTCTTCGGCCGCGGTGGGCCCGCTTTGAAGAAGAAGCGAAAGTGGGAGCGTGCCGCCTGCGGCCCGGTGCACCCATTTGGGGGCGGGCCAAAGCGTTTCGATAAACGCATCGCCACGTTCGAGCTGTAAAGCGCTTGCCTGCTCGGTCATGGTCAGCGCCAGCGCATCGGCCACGGCGAGCTGGTCGTTGAAGGTCTCGTGCTCGCGCACGCGGGCCTCGTCCAGCCGGCGCGGGTCGAGGGTGGCGATGATATCGCGCACCTCGAGGGTCGAGGCAAAAGCCTCGCCGCGCAGCAGGTCCAAAAGCCCCGCCGGGTGGCCAAGCCCCGAGGGTTCGATGATCAGCCGGTCGGGTTGGGTGCGGGTGATCAAGCTCACCAGCGCCGCCTGCAACACGAACGCGAGCTGGCAGCACAGACAGCCGCCGGGCAGGCCCTTCACCACGACATCGTCGCGGTCTTCGAACATTGCCTGGTCGATGCCGATCTGGCCGAACTCGTTGACCAGAATCGCCCATTTCTCGTCCACAGGCTTTTGCTCGATCAGGCTGTGGATAAGCGTGGTCTTGCCGCTGCCCAGAAAGCCGGTCACCACGTGGGTGGGGATGCGCGCCGTCGCCACCGCCTAGCCGCCGGTCATATTCATGAAGCGCACCACCTGAACATCGCCGTCGGTGGTGAAGTGGTGACGCTCGGGTTTTAGCGGCAGCGCGTCGATGATGGCGCGTTTGAGCGCGTCCATGTCGCCGGGGTGGCGGCGCATGACCGCGCGCAGGTCCACCGAGTGCTCGTTGCCCAAACAGAGTAAAAGCCGCCCCTCGACGGTGACGCGCACGCGATTGCAGCTTTCACAGAAGTTGTGGGTGTGGGGCGAAATAAACCCGACACGGCTGTCGCTGTCGCTCATTTGGTAATAGCGCGAAGGCCCGGGGGTCGTCACCGTGCTCGGGGTCAGCGGGTAACGCGCCTCGATTAGCGCCTTGACGTCGTCGCTGGAGTAGAAGGTCTCCGCCCGGGAGTGATCCGATACGTCGCCCAGCGGCATCTCCTCGATGAAGCTGATATCGAGACCCTCACGGCGGGCGAATTCGACCAGATCCAGCACTTCGTCGTCGTTACGCCCTTTTAAAATTACCGCGTTGAGCTTGATGCGCTCGAACCCCGCCTCCTTGGCGGCGCGAATGCCGTCGATCACCTTGTGCAGATCGCCGGTACGCGTCAGCGCCTTGAAGCGTTCGGGGTCGAGGGAGTCCAGACTAACGTTGAGCCTTCTTAGCCCGCCATCGAAAAGGCGCTTTGCGTGCTTTCTGAGCCCGGCACCGTTGGTGGTCATGGTGAAATCGTCGAGCCCCGGCAGCGCGCCGATCTCGTCGACCAGTTGTTCGATGTTTTTACGCACCAGCGGCTCGCCGCCGGTCAGGCGGATCTTTTCGACCCCCAGCTCGGTAAAGGCGCGGGCGATGGTGGAAAGTTCTTCCAGGGTCAGCACCTTGGCCCGGGGGAGAAACGTCATCTCCTCGCTCATGCAGTACACACAGCGAAAGTCGCAGCGGTCAGTGACTGAGATCCGTACGTAGTTGACCCGGCGGCCAACGCTGTCAATCAGTTGCTCGGTCATTGCCATCTCTCTAGCCTGTGAATTAGGGCAGTGTAGGCGATTGCGGCGAACGAAGCGGCTGAATAACGACCACTTCGCCTTCAGCGGCGGCCTCGAGCGCCTCGTTGAGTTCGATCAAACAGTTGGCCGCTACCATAGAGGTTAACATACCCGAGCCCTGGGCTTTGAGCGCGTAAACGCGAAGCCTGCCCTGGGTATCGCCGCGGTATACCCCGCGAATCAGGTCGGTGCGCGCCAGGCGTCCTTCGACCGGCGCGTCCAGCACCGCCGTCAGGCGCCGGGCCGGGCCGGGCGTTTGCCCCTCCAGGCGTGACAGCAGCGGCGCGACGAACTGATGAAACGTCACCATGGCCGCCACCGGGTTGCCGGGTAGCCCGACGAAAGGGGTTTGATCATCGCCCAGGTAGCCGCAGGCCAGCGGCTTGCCCGGGCGCAGCGCCACGCGCCAGAACACCAGCTTGCCCAGTTCTTCCAGCGCCGTGCGGGTGAAGTCCCGCGCCCCGGCGGACACGCCGGCGCTGGTCAGCACTAAATCGCACTGCCCGGCGGCGTTGCCAAGTGCGCTCCCAAGCGCCGCCGGGTCGTCGGGCAGTATGCCCAGGTCGAGCGGCGTGGCGCCGTGTTCGCGCACAAGGCCCATGAGCGCAAAGCGGTTGGCGTCATATATACCCGCCTCGGCCAGCGCCTCGCCGGGGGCGGTCACCTCGTTGCCGGTCGAAAAAAGCGCGACCACCGGGCGTTTGAAAACGCTGACTCTGGCAAAGCCGAGCGAGGCGATCAGGCCAAGCGCGGCGGCGTCCAAACGCGTGCCCGCGCTTAGCACGGTAGCCCCCGTGGCAATCTCTTCCCCGGCCAGGCGCACGTTCTGGCCTTTTGTTACGCGCTCGGGGGCGGTGAGCGTTACCCCCGCGCCGTGCTCATCGAGCTGCTCCTGGGCAATCACGGTGTCGGTGCCCGCGGGCAGCGGCGCGCCGGTGGTGATGCGTACGCAGGTGCCGGGCGCCACCGCGCCTTCGAGCGCTTGGCCTGCGAAGGCGCTACCCGCCAGCGGCCAATACCCTTGCGCCTCGTCAGGCCAGGCAAGGGCTACGCCGTCGAGGGCGGCGTTGGTGTACCGGGGCACGTCGAGCGGGGCGATGGCCGGCGCGGCCAGGCGGCGGCCAAAGGCTTCGTCGAGGGCGATTTCTTCCACACCCACCTGACGGGGGATCAACGCAGCCAGCGCCTCGCGGGCCTGGTCGACCCCGAGGAGCGCATCGTCTTCGAAGCAGGAGAACGTCATGGGCGCCCCTTCGACTCGGCGCGGGCAAACGCCAGGCGCTGCTTCTCCGCTTCGCTATTGAGATTGACGAATGCGTCCTTGATGTCCGCCATGTCAACATTTTGGGCGCCGTGGCGCTCGTACCAAAGGCCCAGCTTGCGCTCACCCGAGGCCAAAAACGCGCCCAGATCCGCCGCCAGCGACGTGGCGATCAGCGCCACGGTCGGGTGGCGGCGCTCGCCGTCGAAGGCCACGGCGATGTGGCCGTCACCGATTGCGGCGCTCAGGCGCTCGGCCAGCGTCGCCGGCAGCAGCGGCGTATCGCAGGGGACGACGAGCAGCCACGGCGTTTGCGCCGCCAAAAGCCCGCTGTAGATGCCCATGAGCGGCCCATGAAAGCCCGGTTCGACGTCCTCGATCACGCGGTGGCCGAACAGCTTGTAGGCATCCAGATTGCGGTTGGCGCTGACGAGGATCTCGGCCACACGGCCCTGAAGCGGCGTCAAGGCGTGGGCAAACAGCGGCAAGCCCTCGAAGGGCTCGAGGCCCTTGTCGCGCCCGCCCATTCGCCGGCCTTCGCCGCCAGCTAAAATCATTCCGGTCAGTTCGTCTTGGGCGATCATTGAAATGCCTTGCGCGTGATGAGTGAGCCCGCCCCGGCAAGCGGCGCTGCCAAGCGTTGAGTATAGACCCGGGCAGGGCCGGCGAGTGCCCGGGGTTTGTCATATTCGCAGCGGTGAAGGCGTTTTTAAAGCGTGTCTTTTGCTATGCTGGGAAACGTCCGACACCCGGGAGATAGCATGCAAGCCTTCAACGAATTAGACCAGACGACCCAGACCGAGCTCGAAGCCGCCGCCTTTCGCAGGCTCCTCACCCACCTGGACGACAACAAGGACGTCCAGAACATCGATTTGATGATCCTGGCGGATTTTTGTCGCAACTGTCTCTCCAAGTGGCTGGTGAGCGCCGCCGAGGCGCGCGGCGAGACGCTCGATTATGAAGCCGCCCGGGAGCACGTCTACGGCATGCCCTACAGCGAGTGGAAAGAACTGTATCAGGCCAAGGCAACGCCGGAACAGCTGGCCGCCTTGGAAGCCCGCCAGGCGACAAAAGAGCACAAGGAGTAGCGCTTTGGAAACGATGGTGGCGTTGAATATCGCAGTGCTGACCGTATCCGATACCCGTGACGAGGCGAGCGACCGCTCCGGGGCGCTTTTAGTAGAGCGCCTGAAAGAGGCCGGCCACCGGCTGGTGGAAAAGCGTATCGTGGCGGATGACACCTACCGCATTCGTGCCCAGGTGGCGCACTGGATCGCCGAGCCCGAGGTCCAGGTGGTGATCACCACCGGCGGCACCGGCTTTACCGGGCGCGACTCCACGCCGGAAGCGGTCTGTGTACTCTTCGACAAGGAAATCCAGGGCTTTGGCGAGCGTTTTCGCCAGCTAAGCGGTGACGAGATCGGAAGCTCCACCATCCAAAGCCGCTGCCTGGGCGGGCTTGCCAACGCCACCGTCATCTTCTGCCTGCCGGGTTCGACCGGGGCATGCCGTACCGGCTGGGATCATCTCTTGGCCGAACAGCTCGACAGCCGCCACAAACCCTGCAATTTCGCCAACCTGGTGATCCCCGGGCGAGGCCAGCATGGCTAAACTCGCCCCCATCGAGCAGGCCCTCGAGGCGCTGCTTGGCGACGTCACCCCGCTTGGCGCCGAACACGTCACGCTTGCAAACGCCGCCGGCCGAGTGCTGGCGGTAGACGCCGTGGCCACCCTGGATGTGCCGGCCTTCGATAACAGCGCCATGGACGGCTACGCCCTGCGTGCCGCGGACGCCGGCGGCTGGCTGCCGGTGTCCCAGCGTATTGCGGCGGGCAGCCCCGCCGCGCCTTTGGCGCCAAACACCTGCGCGCGCATCTTTACCGGCGGCGAGCTCCCAAAGGGCGCCGACTGCGTGGTAATGCAGGAAGAGGTCGAGTGCGGGGGTGAGCGCGGCGACGAGCGCGCGCGCATTCCCGCCGGTATAGCCCCGGGTAATAGCGTGCGCCGCCGCGCCCGCGACGTCGCCAAAGGGGCCACGTTGATCAAAGCCGGCACGCGACTGAACGCCGCGGCGCTGGGCCACCTGGCGGGGCAGGGTATCGCGCACGTCGAAGTGAGGCGCCGACCTCGCGTGGCGCTTTTATCGACCGGCGACGAGGTCGTCGAGCCCGGCACCCCCTTGAAGCCGGGCCAGCTTTACAACAGCAACCGCCCGATGCTCAAGCACCTGTTGGAAACCTTCGGCGCCGAGGTCGTGCAGCTTGAAAGCGTACCGGACAGCGCCGAGCGCACGCAGCAGTGTTTGAAAGAGGCCGCCACGCTGAGTGACGTGGTGATCACCACCGGCGGGGTGAGCGTGGGCGAAGAGGATCACGTCAAAAACGCGCTGCAGAGGCTGGGGCGGCTGGATCTCTGGCGGCTGGCGATTCGCCCCGGCAAGCCCCTGGCGCTGGGGCGCCTGCCGCGAGAAGACGCAAGCTTTGCGCGCTTTGTCGGCCTTCCCGGTAACCCGGTGTCGGGCTTCGTGGGGGCGTGGCTCTTTTTGCGCCCGCTGATGGGGGCGCTACTTGGCTGCCCGGCGCTTGGCTCGCTTCCCCGGTTGAGCGCGGTTGCGGCGTTCTCGACCACCACCGGCCCGCGCCAGCACTACATGCGCGTTACGCTTTCGTTCACCCCGGCGGGCATCGAGGCGAGCGCCTTTGAGGATCAGGACTCGTCGGTGCTTTCGTCCTGCGTAGCGGCGGACGGCCTGGCGGTGATCGACCCCCATCAGACGGTCGAACCGGGGGATACGGTGGCCTGCCTTTGGCTTCAACCCTAAGGGGCGAAAGCGGCGCCGCTAGCCCGGTCAGGGCCTGGCGGGCGCTGGCCTGACTGCAGCGCGCTCAGTAGCGCGTCGGCATCCAGCACATGGATCGTTTCATTGATCGTTGCATGGCGCGCTGACTCGATCAGCGCGCAGACGAAGGGGGCAAGCGCCTCGGCCTGGGCCCTGGACGGCGTTTTCAAGGCGCTCACTTTTACCTCGCAGACATCGTCCAGCGCCTCGATACGCACGCCGGTTCGTATCGAGGCGGCGTTGACGAGCAGCACCATGCCGCCTGCCCCGGCCGGGTGAAGTCCCAAAAGCGTGTGAAGCGTCATGACGGATTCGATTCTGCCGCGCCGGTGAATCACCCCTTCGACGTAATCGCCCGCGCCGGGTACGAAGTAGACGCTCTGATCGCCGCTCAATATCTCGCTGACGTGATGTCCCTTGAGCGCAAAGCGCTGCCCCGCCAGGCGAAACAGTACCAGCTGCTCGGTCGGCTCGTCGGCCTCGCTCAGGCCCGGGGGGTCGGGTTCACTCACCCGGCGGATCCTGGCTGATGGCGACCTGGTTGCGGCCGCGGTTTTTGGCCCGGTACAGCGCGCGGTCGGCGCTCACGCGCAGCGCCTCGGTCGACGGCTGCTCCGGAAAAGCGCTCAGGCCCACGCTAAAGGTGCAGCTAAAGCGAGCGCTCCCGGCGTGAAATTCGACCTGTTCGAAGTCGTGGCGTAGCCCGTCGATGAGCGTAACCGCGCACTCGACGCTGATGTCTTTGAGTAACACGACGAACTCCTCACCCCCGCAACGGCCCACGATGTCGGATACCCGCAGGCGGGTTTTGAGCATGTGCGCCAGGGTAATGATGACCTGGTCGCCGGCCAGGTGGCCGTGGGTGTCGTTGACCTCCTTGAAGTGGTCGATATCGATCATCGCCATGACATGTCGGCCATCGTCGCGATACGCCTGAACCAGCGCGCGGTCGATTAGATCGGTCGTGGTGCTGTGGTTGTATAGGCCGGTCATACTGTCCTGGGTCATCAGCGTGCGAAGATGGCGCAGCCGCTCGGCGCGCAGCCGCACCGCCGAGACGAGTTCGGCAGGCACGACCGGCTTGGTAATGAACCCTTCGACGCCCGCGGTCATGGCGGTGAACTGCTTTTGACTGTTGGTCTCGCCGGAGAGATAGAGTATCGGCAGCCCCACGTGCTCGGGCTGCTGACGAATGATCGTGGCCAGCTCCTCGCCGGAGCAAACCGGCATGTACATATCCATCAAAATCAAATCCGGGCTGAAGTGCTCGAGCGCCCCCAAGGCCTCGGACGGGTGGTGGGCCTGCTCGACGACCATACCCGCCTGCTCGAGCAGCAGCGCGTGATAGCCGGCCATCTCCGGCTCGTCGTCCACCACCAGCACACGCAGCGCCTCGCCATCCGGCGGCGAAGTCATCTCGTCCACGGCCAGCATCACGTCCAGCGGTTTGAACGGCTTGGTGAAGTAGCCCTTGCAGCCCGCGCGCACGGCGCTGAGCCGCGAATGGAAATCGCCGAAGGCGGAAAGCACGATGGCCGGTAGGCGCTCGCCGGTGAGCTTGTTCAGGCTGGTCAGCGTTTCGGTGCCGGCGGTATCCCCCTGGGGGAACTGCACATCCATGATGATGGCATCCGGGCGGCGTGTCAGCACGGCGTTGAAGAAGGCGTGAGGATCGGCAAAGTGGACCACTTCGTGCCCGAAGCAGCGCAGGTGATGAAGCAGCTGGCTTATCTGGCCGGGCTCGTCGTCGCACAGGTAGATCAGCCGCTGGCGGCTGCCCGAAGGCCTGGCGGGCGCGGCGAACTCGACGGTATTGAACGATGGCGGCGTGGGCGGCGGCGTTCGCTCATGACGTAGCTGTGTCTGCTCCTGGGTGAGCCTTTCCAGCAGGTGTTCGATGGTGTGATCGAGATCCTCGGGCAGCGGAGAGAGCGTGAGCGCCTCTTCACCCTGGTGCGCCAGTGCAGCGATCCGCTCGAACCCGAGGGAGCGTCCGGTCCCTTTCAAACTATGAAAAAATCGGTGAAGCTCCGGGGCCAGGCGCGCCCGCGCCGGGAGGCAGAGCCGACTTTGCTGCCACTGCTGGGCGGTGAGCTGTAACCGGGCGGGTAGCTGCTCGATAAAGCGCCACCGTAGCTCGTCAAGCTTCTCGTGCAGTGTCATGGAAGACATGAGCGTACCTGTTAACTTAAAAGCGGGCGGGCGAAGGATTCAATGCCTGGTCGATGGTGCGACCCAGCGTGTGCGCCAGGTCTGCCTCTTTTTGCAGACATGCATAAAGGCCCGGCGTGGCGGCGAGCGCGGTATCCGGGGGGTCGCCGGTCAAAAGGATAAACGGAAGCGTCACGCCTTGCTCGCTTAACATGGCATGAAGCTCCACGCCGTTGACCAGCGGCATGTACATATCGCTGACGATCAAGGCGATATCCGGTTGCGCCTGCAACTGTAGAACCGCCTCCATCGCATTGTGCGCCGTCACCGGCGCGTAATCCTGCGCGGCGATGATCGCAGCGGTCATTTCAGCCGACAGTTCATCGTCGTCGACGACTAAAATCCGCATGATTATCCTCTTTTTAAAAACGCGGTGACTAGCCCAGCAAGGTCTTCAGCGTGTCCACCAGGTGGTTTTGGTCGAAGTCGCCTTTAATGATATAGGCGTTGGCGCCTGCCGCCATACCCCGCTTACGATCCATCTCTTGCTCTCGCGAGGTGATGATGATGATCGGCACCTGGCGGTAGCGCTCGTTTCGACGCAGCCGGGCTATGAGGGTAAACCCATCCATTACCGGCATTTCGATATCCGTGAGTATCGCATCGAAGGCGTTCGCCAGCGCCTTGTCGAGCCCCTGTTGGCCATTTTCGGCAAGCGTCACCCGGTAGCCCCAAGCCTCGAGCACGTCCTTTTCGATTTCGCGCGTGTGGAGCGAATCATCCACGATCAGGATACGAGGCGAAAAATGGCCGTCGGGTTCCCCGGTGCTGTCGCGCTCCGGGTGTAGTTTAACCTGGGTTAATAGCGAAGGGACGTGTAACAGACTAACGAGTGCGTTTCGCCCCGTGCTGACCATCCCCGCGACCAGCGGCAGATCGCCCAGGTGCTCGGGGAGGGGCTTGATGACCATGTCGCGCTCGTCGATGATCTCGTCGACGATGAGCGCAAGCTTCTGCGTTCCTTGCTGGGCGATGAGTAGCAGCAAGCGGTCGTTTTCTGGCGCCGCCTCCAGCCCCAAAAGCGTCGCCAGCGCGGCCACGGGAATGGAGGCGTCGCCCAAAATCAGCGTGCGCTGGCCCGCGGTGTCGGTCAGCTCCTTTCGCCAAACCTCTAAAAGCGTTGCCACGTAGGGCGCGGTAACGCCAAAGGTTTGCTGGCCCGCGCGGACGAGCAGCACCCGCATCATGGCAAGTGACAGCGGCAAGTGTAGAGTCACGGTGCAGCCTTCGCCCGGGCGGTGGGCGAGGCGGATATCGCCGCTTAGCTCATCCACGACGGTGCGCTTGACGGCGTCCATGCCCACCCCCCGGCCGGACGTCTCGGTGATGGTCGGCCGGGTCGAAAAGCCCGGGGCAAAAATCAGCTCGACGATCTCCTGCTCGCTCAAAAGCGCCAGCTCCTCTTCGCTTACAAGCCTGCGCGCCAGCGCCTGCTCTCGAACCACGTCGATGTCGATACCCGCGCCGTCGTCGCCAAGCTCGATGACCACACCGTTGCCGTCCTGCCTTGCCTCGAGGGTTATTCGCCCCTGGGCGTTCTTGCCCGCCAGGCGGCGCGCCTCGGGGAATTCAAGGCCGTGATCGAGCGCATTGCGTAACAGGTGGAGCAGCGGCTCGGAGAGGTGGTCGATCATCTGCCGGTCGAGCTCGATGTCGCTGCCCTGGAGCCGGCACACGGCCTTTTTGTCGAGCCCTTGCGCTAGGTCCCTGGTCATCTGCGCGAGTGGGTCGAACACCACGGACAGCGGCAGCATACGCAGTTGAAGCGCGCGGTCGTGGAGCTCGCTCATCGAGGCGTCCTGGCTTTGCACGCTATCCTTGAACTCCCGGTGAAAGGCGCGCATCGCGGGCTGGTGCCCCTCGGGGAGCGCGGCGCCGAGCCCTCGCGCCTGGTCCACCAGGTCGTGCAGGTGGTGGTGGCCTGACAGCACCTCGCCCATCAGGTGGATAAGATCGTCCAGCCGCTCCCGGCGAACCCGAACGCTGTCGCTGAGCCGAAGCCGCGGCGGGGGGAAGCCGCTGGCAACCGAGGGCGTGGCCTGGTCAGAAGGCGCCGCCGCGGCGCTGCTGTCCCGTTTGAGCGCGCTGTCCGGGGCCTGGATCGCATCCGGCGCCACCGTCAGGGCGCGATAAAGCGCCGGGTCGGCCTGGGGGAGCGTCTGTGGCGGGTGGCCCTCGGCCAGCCGGTTCACCTGGGTGTCGAGCAGGTCGGCGGCCTGGTTAAGAAGCCCAAGCGTTGCCGGGTCCGGCTCGCGCAGCCCATCGCGCAGCGCGCCCAAAAGCTCTTCCATGGCATGGGTCAGCGTGCTAATCGCCTCCAGGCGGAGCATGCGCGACGAGCCCTTGAGCGTGTGCACCGCGCGAAACAGCGCGTTGATCGCCTGCGGGCGGTGGCCGCCGTGTTCGAGCGCGGTCACGCCTTCGCGCAGGCGCGGCAGTTGATCCTGCGCCTCCTCGACAAAGCGTTCAATAAAACGGGTAATATCAAGGGCCATGGCGGGCGCGCTCTAGCGTATCGCTTGCGAGATCGCTCTTTGCAAGATTGCACTGTGCAAGATAGCACTTTGCCAAAAAGGCCGCGTCTCCCGGCGGGATAGGCGAGCAAAGAAACGTCAGCCCGCCACTGGACCTGGGGTTTGCCGCGAGAAGGCGAAGGGCCGTCTCGTAACCCAGGCCAAGGGGCTCTGACCCGGGCGGGAGTTCCTCGAGGCGGAAAAGCTCGGCCTGATAAAAATGGGCCGGCCAGCACTCGGGGGCGATAGAGAGGGCGCGCTCGAAGTAGTCGTAGGCCTTTCGCGCCTTTCGCTGCCAGCGTGCCGCCAGCCCCGCCAGTAAAAGGGCGTCCACGCTCCTGGGGTGTTCGCTCAAAAGGGCGCTCAAAAGCGTTTCGGCGTCATTGAAACGGCTTTGATCCAGGTGCGCATGGGCGGCGTGAACACGCTGGCCGAGCGTTTCTTCAAGCGCCGCTTCAGCCGGCGATGCGGGGGTGAGCGCCTCGCCCGCACAGGCGCTTGCCGGCGTACTGGCGTCCGTTTGAGCACAAGCTTCTTCGTGACTTTGAGCGACCAATGTCAAAGGCGGCGGCGAAAGCGCGGCGGGGGGCGTAGTCGCGGGGCGATGGAAGTAGAAAATGCCCTGGTTTTCGGCAAGTTCGAGCACGCCCAGGTCGTTGCCCAGCGTTTCGGCGACGCCGCACAGCAGGATGCCCTGTGGGGCCAGGCGCTTTGCCAGGCGCTTTTGAATGAGGCCGCGCGTTTTATGATCGAAATAGATCGAGACGTTGCGAAACAGGATCACGTCGAAGGGCGCGGCATCCGCGTGTTCCTCGAGGACGTTGAACGTGCAAAAGCCGACCCAGCCGCGCAGCGAAGCGTCGATGACGTAGTGGCGGCCCCGGGCGGTGAAGTAGCGCCTTTTAAGCGCTTTTGGCAGGGCGCGAAACGCCAGACCCGCGTAAATACCGCGCCGGGCGCGGGCCAGCACCTGGTGGTCCACATCGCCGCCGATGATATGGAAAAGCGTTTTAGCGCGCTCGCCAAAGCGCTCCAGAAGTGCCATGGCCAGGCTATAGGGCTCCTCGCCAGAGGAGCAGCCTGCGCTTAGGATGCGCAGCGGCGGCGTTTTTTCGGCCAACAGGGCAGGCAGGTAGTGGCTTGCCAGCCAGTCGAGCGCTTCGGGTTCGCGGTAAAAGTAGGTTTCGTTGATGGTCAACTGGCTGATGAACGTGTCGAACAGGGCGCTTTCCTGGCGCAGTCGACCGGCAAGCGCCGCGCTATCCGTCTCGCCGGTAGCGGCGTGAAGCGCCTCGACTGCTTTAACCAGCCGCGGCTCGGCCAGCCCATCGAGGCGCAGGCCGTAGTGTTCGTACACCAGCCGCTTGAACGGGGCGTATGAGCTCATAACGGCAATGACCGGGAGAGAAAAGCGCCCTGGCGGGTCGGCAGGGGGGCGCTTACCGTCTTGTCTCCGGGCAGGCGTTCTGGTTTAGCGGGTGTCATCGGGCGCCACGGGAAGCGTAAATTCCTGGACCAGCTCGTTGAGCTCGGCGGACATCTTGATCATCTCCTGGCTGATCTCGGTAATATGGCGCACCGACTGCGCGTTGCGGGCGCCAGCCTGGTCGATATCGCGAAGCGCGCTGACTACCTGGCCACTGGCGGTTTTTTGCTGCTGCGTAGAGAGCGATATTTGTTGAGCCGCGCTGCTGGTCTGGCGGGCGGCCATCAATACGGCCTTCAGATCCTCGGCGGTGGTAAAGCTCACCTCGACCCCTTTCTCGATCGAGCCCGCGCCTTTTTCCGAGGCCACGACCAGCCGGCTAATCGAGCGCTGAATATCCTCGGTATGCTCTTCGATCTCCTGGGTGGAGTCGGTCACGCTATCGGCCAAGCGGCGAATCTCACTGGCCACGACCGAAAAACGCCGCCCGTACTCCCCTGCGCTCGAGGCCTCGAGCGCGGCGTTGAAGGCGATCAGTTTGGTTTGAGCGGCCAGGCCGTTGATGAGCACCATCACCTTATTGATCTGTTTGGACTTGGTGCCCAGCGCGACGATTTCGGCAAGGCTTTGCTCGCTGTCGCGACGAATATCCTGCATTTGCGACTGCAGGTGCGCCATGGCGTCGGAGCCCTTGCGGCTACGCTCCAGGGTTTGGTTGGCCACCTCCACCACCGACTGGGAGTGATCGGCAATTTGCGTCGACGAGGCAGAGAACTCCTCCATGGTGGCGGTAATTTCGGCCACCGACGAGGCCATTTCCTCGACCGCCGCGGCCATGGTTTGGTCGGCTTCCAGCCCCGGGCCGCTTGGTTTCGCGCCGGAGAGGCCCGCGGTATGCGCCAGCCGGTCCGCCACGCTATCGAGCGCCTGCGCATTGTGGGAGACGGCGGTCATGGCCCGCGCCAGGCGCGCTAATAGTTCGTTGGTTTGCTTGGCCAAATCGCCAAGCTCGGCCCGGTCATCCGTGGTGACCCGGCGGGTCAGGTCGAGACTCAGCGTGATCTCCTTGAGCTGGCGCTGAAAGCGCTTCAACGGACGCAGCAGGCTAGCGGTCAGCGGGTAAAGCAGTACCAGCCCCGCGAGCAAAATCAAAAATCCCCAGCCGGTCGAGCTCAAAAAGCGCTGCTTGGCGGCCAAGACGTACTCGCTTTTGGCGACCTCGATCACCAGGTAGCGCTGTAGCTCCGGCATCCAGCGGGTGGCGGTGAGATAAATGGCGTCACCGCGAGTGATCTCCTCGACCTGAATGCCGCTACGCTTGCGCGCCTCGCCTGACAGGGCTGGACCAGGCCTTGGTAATCGGGTGCTTTCGCTGTCGATCATCCGCTCGCCTTCGGCGTTCAAAAGCGCTGCCCGGCCGGTCTCCCCCAGTGAAAAGCCTTCGATGAGCCGAGACATCTGCGCCAGGTTGAGCCCCGCGCCCGCCACGATGAGCGGGCGACCGTTAGGCGCCGACGCCTCGCTTCGAACGTTCAAGAAAACGAAGGCATCGCTTGGCGTGAACGTGTCGGCGTCCAGGTTGAGGTTATAAGGTGCTTCGCTACCGATGAACTCGAAGTACCAGCGGTCGCCGCTGGCTGGGTCTTGAAGTGGGCGCTGTAAAAGCTCGCCGTCGCGGTACTGAAAGTAGTAAGCCCCGGCCGGGGACTGAACGGCCAAAAAGGACAGGTCCGTATCCAGCTGGGCGTTGGTACGTGAAAGGTAGCCGGCAACATCGGGTCGCCCGGTTTCCGGCAGGCCGTCCAGCACCCACTGCTCGAGCATGAAGCTATTCGCCAGGCTTTCCGATATCGCAAGCGACGGGCTCAAGCGCAGCAGCAAGTGCGTGGCGAGCCCTTCTACCTGCTGGGGCAACTCTTCGTTGATTAGCCGCTCGAGGCGCGCCAGGCCTTGGGCCCGCGCCTGCAAATAAAGTGCTAGCAGCAGGGTGAGTGCCAGCACCGCTCCAAACGAGAGGAATAGTCTTAAGCCAAGGGATAAGGACTTCCAACGCGCCGTTATCAACACTGATGCTCCAGAGAAACCGGTAAGAACGCTAGCAAGCGCTACGTATGATTAGGCCCATCATACGGGCAACGCGCTCGCAGGTTATAGCTCGTTTCTAGTTTATCGGCTAAAGGGGACGCGACTGAAAAGGCGCCATTTCACCTGTACCGCGTATTGAAATAACATTGGTTAATATTATACAGAGGTATCTTTGCCTTTATTGGAAGCGAGCTTTTCATTTCATGTTTTTTTGATAAATATCAGAATTTGAAGCATTTTTAAGAATTTTTTGCGGATTCGCTAAGTGTAATTATTTTGACAAGAGTGATACATCAAAGTAATTTACCGTATCAGATCGACATACTTGCAGAGGATGCTGTCATGTTGTCACTCTCTTTTGAAACGACCTCGAGCGTTCTTCGCGCGGTGACGGCTCAGTACTATCGGGTGAAGCATACGGATATGCTGCCCAGTGCGGGCACCCCCGAACGCGCCGGGTTGATGCATGCGCTCGAGCACTTTTTCGGCACGCGCACGCTTTCACTGCCCGCGTCTTCGATCACCTTGAGCGAATGGGCAAACGCCTTGAGCCATGCCGAGATCGACTATCTCAATCTTTTCGACACGACCTCCGGGGCGTTTTGTAACCGCCTGCAGCGCCCTTACCGCCATTCGAGTACGGCACTTGTACAGGAAGCCGAAGGGTTGAAAGCGTTTTTGGATCTTCCGACAGGCGGCGGGCGCACGCTGATTAGCTGGCTTTCGCTACAAACCGTTTCGGGCTTCATGCTCGGCGCGCTGCTGCCCCAACAGGCCAACTGGAAGGCGCGTTCGCTTTTCGAAAGCGCCGCGGCGCTTTGGGAACTCAACGCCGGCGATGTCATTGCCACCGACAGCGCGCGCTGGCGTCAGCTGGTCCAGCGTTTGCCAACGCTTCCCGAGGGCATCACGGCCCTGGCCACCACGCCGCTGGACGCCGACACCCACCGTGCGCTGAAAGAAAAAGGCGTTGCCCATATCGTGGAGCTCTATAGCGAGCCTGCGCTGGGCGTTATTGCCGCCCGCCGCGCGCAGCAGGCGCCGTTCGAGCTTTTAGCACACTGGCACCCCACGGAAAGCGACGACTATCTTTTGCGTTTCTCAAAAGGCAGCGCACTCGAGGAGGTCGAGCTGGGTGGGCCTGTCTCTTGGGTTGGCCCGCGCGGTTTCGTACTGCCGGAAGCTGAACGCGATGCGCCCGCCCTGGCAAGCCGCGCACGAAGCGAGCACTCACTGCAAAGCGCAAGCGCCGCCTAAAAGCGGCTTAAACGATGGCGTGGGGTACAAAACAGGAGGAATCCTTGGTAATGCGCCCCACATCCTCGCGGATGCCCATTCCGCAGGCACGATCACCGATGACCCAGCTCCCCACCAGGGCGTGATACTGCCCAAAGCGCGGCATCGGGTGGTACGCCTGGCGAATCCAGGGGCTATCCACGTAGGGCCCGCTGACCTCTTCAAACTCGCCTTTATCGGTCATCATCGCGACGTTGCTACCCTCGCGGGAGAAAAACGGCTTGCGCACCCAGCCCGGCGCCAGCGGCGACTCGCCCGGCTTTTCGAAGTAGGCGGGCAACAGGTTGGGGTGGTCCCGATACTCTTCCCATAAAAGCGGCAAAATCCCCTTGTTGGAGAGCACCGCCTTCCAGGGCGGTTCGAACCAGTGGGTCGCAAGCTTAGGGATCATCTTGCCGAAGTCTTCAAGCGCCAGCTCTTCCCAGGGGTAGAGCTTGAACAGAGCGCCGATCGGCGCATCGTCCATATCCAAAAAGTAGTCGCCGCCGGGCTGGTAGCCGATATCCTCGGTATGGATGAACGGCGCCTTGAGCCCTGCCTGCACGGCGATATCCTGTAGATAGTGAACCGTGGCGCGCTCCTCGACGTTGTCCTTGATACACGAGAAGTAGAGGGTGGCGTCGTCGAGGCGCTGGCCGATATGGGCCAGGGCGCCCATCAAACGCTCGTGGACCGAGTTGAACTGGTCGGCCTGGCGGGGAATGAGCCCCTGTTGAATCGCCTGCTCGAGCCACACCCACTGAAAAAGCCCGGTCTCATAGAGCGAGGTCGGCGTATCGTAGTTGAGCTCCAAAAGCTTCGCCGGGCCTGCCCCGGCGTAGGCGAAATCCATACGCCCGTAGAGATGCGGCTGCCCGGCGCGCCAGGACTCAAAAATGGTGTCCCACATGAACTCGGGAATGGCCAGGCGCTGCATCAGGGCGTTGGAGTGGCAGACCTTGTCCACCAGCGCCATGCACATCTCGTGAAGCTCCTCGGTGGGCGCTTCGATGTCGCGTTCCACCTGTTCGAGGCTGAACTGGTAGTAGGCGCTCTCTTTCCAGTAGGGCTCGCCGTCGATGGTATGAAAATGAAACCCCAGCTCATCGGCCAGGGTTTTCCATTGGGGGCGTTCGGCAATATCGACTCTCAACATGACGGTTTTAAGAGCCCCAGCCGCCGCGCGCCGAGGAGCGCGAACCAAAGCCGCTGCGCTGGGTGGCTTGGCGGTTCTGCGTGGCGCTGGTGCGCATGGTTTGCTGGCGCTGATTGACGCGTTGGCTTGCCTGGTTGGTCGCCGTGTTCCAGTTGCCCTGGTTTTGCCGATTACGATAAACCGGCTCCTGGTAAAGGCCCCGGTTGGTGGCGCCGCGGCTGGTGCGCGACATCATGTTACCGACCATATAGCCCATCATGGCGGGCATGAACCAGCCGCCACCGCTACCGCCGGTGGCGGCTTGGGCCTGCTCTTCGGTCGGCGCGACGCAGGCGCCTTCGCCGTGTTCGGCTTCGCAGGCCTCGATGGATTCAAAGCGCGGTACTTCCTCGAGCGAGGCCTCGTAAGACTCCTCGCAAGCGCTTTGGGTATAGACGTTCGCCGCGACGCACTCGTCGACACTTTGGTAGCTGCGGGGGCTATCGAAGCTCACGTCGGTGACTTCCTCGGACTGGCCGCAGCCGGTGAGCGTAAAGGCGCCGGCGCCCATCAGCGCAAGCGAAAGACGCAGGCTGCGCTTGCGCTGAGGGAGGTGGGACGTTCGATCCTGTTGGGTCATGAGAAGCTCCTTACCACGTCATCGAGGCGGCGTTGAGTAAACCGACCGCAATACAAATACTGCCAACGAGAATGCCGTAGGCCATGTGGCCTTCGCTGATATGCGTCGAAAGGCTTTCACCCTGGTTTTTGAGCACGACTTTCAGCCCGAAGAAGGTGGCCAGCTGCACGCCGAAGGCGATCACGCCCCACAGCAGAAAATCGATAAAGCTGATCGAGTTCGCCATGGCGCTGTAAAGCGGCAGGGTGAAGCCTAAAATGGAGCCAGCGTAGGCCGTAGAGGCCGCCGCGTTGCCCTGGCGGATCAACTGCCATTCCTTGTGCGGGGTAATCCGGCTATAGCAGTACATGAAGGCGCCCAGCAAAATCAGCGCGCCGATCAAATAGCCTAAAAAGTGGGGCAAGCCCTGCAAATAATTCATGGTCGAGTCTTCCTTGTGAGCGAGTGGATCCTGGCCTTTGGATTAGAGTAAAGGCTTGGCGGTCAAATAGCATCAATATCTATCGAGGCTACGTCAACGCCCAGGTTTTCCACCAGCATGAAGCTGCCTTCTTCGTCGTTTTCGGCGCTCATGAGCACGTACTCCATGCGCTCGGAGCCCTCGATCGGGCGCTCGAACAGCATCGCGTGATGTACGACCTGGCGGGTCACCACGCTCTCGATGGTCATCACCTGCTCTTCGAACTGCACCGGCGGGGACCACTCGCTTGTGGGGTCGCCCCAGAGGCGCTCGAAGCGGCGCTCGGTCTGGTCGCCGGTCGACTCGATCGTCAGCTGTTTGGCACTCAGGGGGCTTGCTGCCTTGTCCTCCGGGTTCAAAAGCGCGTCGAACTCCGCCTCGGAAAGGTGGCTCACGCGGTAAAAGTCGAACAGCTTGTACTCGACGACGCGCTGATTCTCGACGTTGGCCTGAAGCCAGGTATCGTTTTCCAGATAAAAACGCACCAGATGCGCCCCCTGGCCAAGCTCGATATGGCCCACGGCGGCGATATGGTAGTCCTGGTCGCTGTCCCAGCCAAAGAGCGTGTCCGGGAACGCGCCCAGCTCGTTGAGATCCAGGCGCACCCGGCCGTCCAGGCGAAGGCCCGCGAAGTCGTCGGAGGACATGCCGATCGGCAGGCCCGCGCTGAACGCTGCCTGGGACGAACCGGACGGATTCTCGCCGTCCTCGCTTTTGCCACCCAACAGCGCTTTCAGGGTTTTAAGCATTTAACTCTCCTGACCAGGGACCGATGGCAAGCCCTCGGTCCTGAACGTGTACGCGGCGGTGCGTCTGGATTACTGCGTTTGTTGGCTGGCGTCTTTTTTGGCCTTGATGCGGGCCAGCACGTCGTCGGCCTTGCGATCGTTGGCGCCGATACCGGCGGCTTTCAGGCGGGTATCGAGGGAGGCGCCGCTCTCTTCGTTGGAGAGCTGCTCGGCGGCTTTCATCTGCGCGGAGTCCAGCGCCTGGCGCTCGCGAATCCGCTCCAGGGACTCCATGGCGCTGCCCATGGCGCTATTTTGCCCGGAATGGCGCGCCGCCACGGCGGACTGGGCGCGCTGGGCGGACTCGGTCGCCTTGACCACGCTGACCTGTTGCTTGAGCTGGCGCAGCTGGTTTTCGGTGTTACGGATCGTGCCGCGCAGGCTCTCGATGCTCGTATCGAACTCGCCCACAATGTGCTGCTCGGCGTCCAGTGCGTCCTGTAGCGCCACGATACGCTCGGCGACTTCGGTGGCGAGCTCTTCTTCGCCTTTATCGAGGGCCGCCGCGGCGCTTTGCTCGAGCTCACCGATCTTGTTTTCGAGGGTGGCGACCTTGTCACTGTTGATCTGGCGCTGGCCCATCAGCCTGGCAAGCTCGGTTTTGGAATCTTTCAGGTGTTGTTCGGAGTCGCGAATTTCCTGGTCCAGAATGCGTAGCGCCTGGGAATCGACCACCGCCTGGCCGGTTTCGTGGGCCTTGCCGCGAAGGGCCGTCATGATCTTGTTCAGCATGGGAACTCCTTGGGTTTAACGTACCGGATTGGAAAAATGTAGCTGGATGAGCTTGGCCACTTCCATCGCCGCACTCGCCGTGGCGTGAAGCTCGGCGCAGATCGAGGCGAGCCTCGAGTCACCGAACAGCTGGCCATAGGCCACGTAGTAGTCGTGCCCATCGATCTCGACGATACCGACGGAGGCCAGCGGCAGCGCCAGGCCCTGGCGTAGCAGCTCTTCGTTGAGCGCGGTGTTATCGCTTACGCTGGCGACCGGGGTGATCGGCGTCATCGCCAGCCACTCGTCGTCGTTTTTGGAAAGCGTCAGCGTCAGGTTGCCGTAGTCGAAAAGCGTCCAGATCAGCGTCTGGTTGGCATCATCGAGCTGTACGTCGGCGCGGGGCCACTCGAGCTCGCCTTCCTGATCAAAGGTGGCTATTACGCGCTCATAAAGCTCGGCAGCGGTGGCGGCGGGGGTATCGCTAAACGTCGTCAAGAGTGAGACTCCTTGTAAAAAAGCGTCCATGGAAACGTATTAAACGGTGTCAACATTAAAGATACTACCTGAACGCTTCTCCACATGCTGGGCAAATGAAGTAACCTTAAAAAAGTCCACTCAATAAGACCCGATACCCTCGCGGGAGTTCGCCGCGCGGGCCGCCTCAAGGAATTTTCATGACCCATGACGCAGAACACGCCGGGCTCTGGTCAAAACGCCTGACGGACTTTAGCGACGGCCTGGCCCACGCGCCCATGCCTGGCTGTGGCGCGGCGGCTGGCGTGACGGCGGATTTTGGCCTGGCGCTGATGCTTAAGGGCCTGCACCTGGGCCAAAAGCACCAGCCAAGCTCTGCGCGCGCCGCGCTGATCGAACAAGGCGAGGCGCTCAAGCGGGCGCTTGCGCCGCTGGCCGACGAAGATGTGGCCGCGTTCGAGGCGATGATGGCGGCGCTGCAAAAACCCAAGGACACCGACGACGAGCAGCGCGCCCGGAAGAAGGCCATTCATAAGGCCGCTAGCCGCGCCGTCGAGGTGCCGCTGGAAACCGCCCGGCGCTGCGTCGAGGCGCTGGCGCTTGGCCAAAAGATCACAGCGCATATCGAGGCGCAGTTTGAAAGCGACGCCACCGCCGGGGCGCACCTGCTCAGCGCGGCCGTTCAAAGCGTGTTGCTCAACGTCGACGCCAACGTTGGCGCGCTGGGAAGCGAGGAGGAGAAGCGCCGTGTGCAGCAGGAAGTCGATGCGTTAAAAAACCGTCTCGCTGACGCGCGCCAGGTCCTCGCGCTCACGCCGTGATGTCCTTATCGGTTAAGCCCCCACCGCTATACCGCCTGACGCTGGAGACTAACGCGCCGGAGCGCCACTACGGCGTCTCGCCCTCGGCCTATCGTCAGCGGTTTCACCACGGCTGCGGCTCTCCCCCTCAAGGAGGCGCCGCATGCCCATGACGGTCGTACTACTTTCGCTGTGTCAGGCGCTGCTGGTCAGCGGTAATATCCTGCTTATTGCCGTTTCACCCTTGATTGGCGCCTCCTTGGCGCCGAGCGCTCATTGGGCCACCGCACCGGTGGCAAGCCAATGGCTTGGGCTGATGTGCGCGACCATTCCTGCTTCGCTCATAATGGGCAAGCTAGGGCGCAAGCGCGGCTTCGTTTTGGGCAATGTCATTGGACTTGCTGGCACGGCCGTGGCGGTGCAGGCGCTGATGCACCAACACTTTGCGCTGTTTATGTTGGCGACCTGGTTAATTGGTATCGGCATCGGCTTTGGCCAGCTCTACCGCTTTGCCGCGATCGAAGCCGCACCCGCTCACCAGCGCGACCGGGCGCTCGGGCTGGTCATGGGCGGCGGTGTGCTGGCGGCGTTTGTAGGCCCTTGGCTTGCCAGGGTGAGCCGGGCGCTTGGCGAGGTGCCCTTTTTGGGGAGCTTTATCGGCCTGGGGGCGCTTTACGCCATCGCGCTGCTGGTGCTTTGCATGACGCGACTGCCGCCGGCCGAAAAGCGCCACGCCGAGGGCGCGGTGCGCCCGCTCAAAACGCTTTTACGCCAGCCGCTGTTCATTCTGGCGGTGGGCTCGGCCATGGTGGGTTACGGGGTGATGAATATTTCCATGGCCGCTACGCCTATCGCGATGGCCCACGCCGGTCACTCTTTCGATCACGTTTCGAGCACGATTCAGTGGCACGTAGTGGCGATGTTCGCACCGTCGTTCTTTACCGGGCCGCTGACCGCGCGGTTTGGCGCCCGTGCGATGATCGTGGCGGGCTGCGTGCTGCTGGCCGCGAGTTCTGTGTCGGCGCAGTGGGGCCTTGGGTTCGGCGACTTCAACCTGGCGTTGATTTTGCTGGGTCTTGGCTGGAACTTTACCTTCCTGCCGGCCACGGGGCTGGTGAGCCAGGCGCACCGCCCGGCAGAGAAAGCGCGGGTGCAAGCGGCCAACGAGTTTCTGGTGTTTGGTTGTGTCGCGCTCTCGGCGCTGCTGGCGGGGCCGTTGGTGAGTACGCTCGGCTGGGCGGCGCTCAACGCGCTACTGCTGCCGGTGGCGCTGTTGCCTATCGCCTTGCTGGCGTGGCAACGATACCGGTAGGATCGCTTTTTTTATGTTTGAGGTCCGCGTCACTGATGGCTCAGAAGATCGAAAGCCCCTGTATCGCCGTGTGCAAGCTTCAGGGTGAGCTCTGTATCGGCTGCGGGCGCAGTATGGAAGAGATCCGTACGTGGTCCGCCATGAGGCGCTCGGAAAAAATGGCCACCCTTGAGCGCGCCGAGCAGCGGCGCAAGAAGCTTGCTCGTCCCCGCGATGAGCGCTAATCCCTTTCCAGGCACCACCCCTGGGTCAGCGTGAGCGCCACCTGCTGACCCGGGGCGAGCGCGTGCGGGTGATAGGCCATGAGCGTGCTGTCATCCGCAAGACGCAGGTGCAGCTCGAAGCGCTCGCCGCGAAAGCTCTGGTGCTCGACCCGAGCGGTCAAATCCGAGGCGGTGGGGCCTTCGGGGGTGATGTGAACGTGCTCCGGGCGCACCAGCACCGGCTGGGTGCGCGCCTCGGGCGAAGCGGCCAGGCCCTGCATCAACGTGGCTTCATCCAGGCGCTGGCCCGGGGCACCGGCGGCGACGGCCAATTCGCTGCCCTGACCGATGAAGCCCGCGACCCACTGGCTTTTAGGCTCGCGGTAGAGCGTCTCCGGCGTGGCCCATTGAACGAGCTTACCGTCGCGCATCACCGCGATGCGATCCGCCAGCGCCATCGCCTCACTCTGGTCGTGGGTGACGTACACCAGGGTGGCCTCGGTGCGGCGGTGAAATGTGGCAAAGCTCTGCTCCATGGCGGCGCGCAGGTGGCGATCCAGGTTGGCCAGCGGCTCGTCGAGCAGTACCACCGCCGGGTCGGTCACCAGGCAGCGCGCCAGGGCCACGCGCTGGCGCTGGCCGCCGCTCAATTCCTGGGGCGTGCGGGTGGCGTAATCCTCGAGCGACACCAACGCCAGGGCCTGCTCGACCCGGCGGCGGTACGCGTCGCCGCGCACCTTTTTGAGCTTCAAGGGATAGCCGACGTTGTCCGCCACGCTCATGTGCGGCCATAGCGCATAAGACTGAAACACCATCGCCATCTGGCGCTGCTCCGGCGGTACGTGATGGCGCGGGCTTGCCAGCAGCGTGTCGTTCAAGCGAATCTCGCCGCGCGTGAGCTGCTCGAAGCCTGCCAGCATCCGCAGCATGGTGGTCTTGCCGCAGCCGCTGGGGCCGAGCAGCGCCACGAATTCGCCGGGTTCCACGGCCAGCGACAGTTCGTCCACGGCGGCGTGCGCGTCAAAATACTTGCTGACGCCTTCAATGCTCAGCTTTGCCACGGTACGACTCCTTTGGGCAGACGCGGGGTCAGCAGGCTCAGCGAGAGCATCAGCGTGGCGACCATACCCACCACCAGCACCGATACCGCCGAGGCCAGCACGCTCTCGCCGCCTTCATCTAGGTTGAAAATCAGCACGCCCAGGGTTTCGTTACCCGCGCTCCATAAAAGCGCCGAGACGGTGAGTTCGTTGACCGCCAGCAAAAATACCAACAGCCCCCCGGCAAACAGCGCCGGCGCCACCAGCGGCAAAATAATCGTACCAAGCCGCCGCCAGGGGCCGGCGCCGGCCAGTTGGGCGGCTTCTTCAAGCGAGGGGTCGAGCTGGGCCAGGCTTGCCGCCACCGGCTTCAAACACACCACCAGAAAGCGCGCGAGATAGGCGATAAAAATCAGCCCCAGCGTGCCGTAGAGCGCCACGTTCACCACGGGAATCGGGCGCACGAACAGCAGAATGCAGGCGATGGCGAGTACCACGCCGGGCAGCGCGTAGGGCAGCTCCACCGCGCTTAGGGTCAGGTTTTGAAGCCTGGGCGGCAGGCGCTGCAGCCGGTAGGCCAGCGGCAGACTCACCGCCATCAATACCAGCGCGGCGCCGCCGGCGAGCCACAAACTGTTGCTCACCGCCCGCCAGGTCACCCCCTGGCGGCTGAGAATTTCCACGTAGGCGCCAAGGGTCAAGGTGGTCGCATTCAGCGCAACGCCCAGGGCGGGCACCAGGGAGCTGACCACGAGGGCCGCCAGCGGGGCGACGAGAATCACCAGCAGGACCGCGACGAGGAGCGTGGTGACGAGCGCGCGGTAGCGCCCCAGCGCGAAGTCGTGGGCACGGCCGCTATGGCCGGTCAGCCCAAAACGGCTACGGCCCATGAAATGCTGCTGAAGCGCCACCCCCGCCAGCGCCACGATGCCGATCAACAGCGAAAGCGCCGCCATCTCGGAAAGCACGCCGGTGCCGAAGCTCGCCATGCGCTGATAGATCAACGTGGGCAGTACGTAGTAACCGGCGGGAATCCCCAGCATGGCAGGGATGCCGAAGTTGCCAAGACTCGAGATGAACGCCATGGCGGCCCCGGCGATCAATCCGCCTCTAGTGACCGGTAGCACGATATGCCCCCACACCTGGGACTGGCGCGCGCCGCTGATGCGCGCCGCCTCGACCAGCTCGCGGGGCAGCGACAAAAGCGAGGTACGCAGCGCCAGAAAGACCAGCGGCGCGCTTTGAATACCCAGCAACAGCGCAATGCCTTCGGCGGAGTAGAGCGGCTGGGGGCTGCCCAGAGGCGGGGCCATGCCGATACTCTTGAGTAACGGGCTCGCCGGGCCAAAAAGCTGCAGCCAAGCGAGCGCCGTGACCTGGGGCGGGATCATCATGGGCAGCATGAAGCAGAACACCAGCGCCGCCTTGCCGCGAATATCGGTGAGCGTGATCACGAAGGCGAACAGGCTACCCAGCAACAGCGCGATGAGCATGCCAAGCCCGGAGGTGTAGACGCTATGCCAAAGCGCGCGCCAGGTGGCGCCGCTTTGCACGACGCGCCAAAGCGGCGCCTCGCTGCCTTGCGTTAGATCCCCCAGCGCCTCGATGAGTAGCCGCACACTCGGCACCAGGCTCAGCAGTACCACGGCAAGCGTTAAAAGCGTTAATAGCCCGCGCTCTTGGCTACCGGCGCGGGGGGCGAGTGTTCCCCGCATCAGCCGCCGAACAGCTCGCTAAAGCGCGCCTTCAACGCCTCTTCCTGTTCGAGGGCCTGGGCGGTGTCCACCGGCATCAGCTCGATGGTATCGCGCGCCGGGAAGCCCTCGGGCGGGGCGATGTCCGCGCGGGCGGGGAGGTAACCCTGGCGGCTGACCAGTTCCTGGCCCTGCTCGGAGAGTACGAAATCGACGAATTTTTGGGCGGCGTCGACGTTCTCGGCGCCTTCCATGATGGCGACCGGCTCGGTCACCGCGCTCACGCCTTCTTCAGGAAACACGAACTCGACCGGCGAGCCCTTGGCCGCTTCGCGAATCGGCAGAAAGTCCACCACGATGCCGTAGGCCTTGGTGCCCGCAGCGACCGCGTTGAACACGCCGCCGTTGCCGCTTTGCGCCTCGGTACGATTGTCGCGTAGCGCTTCATAATACGCCTCACCCAAGTCGGGATGGTCGGTTACCGCTGCCATGTGAATCAGCGCCGCCCCGGAGTAAAGCGGGCTTGGCATGGTCACCAGGCCTTCGTATTCCGGGCGGGTCAAATCCTGAAAGCTGGTCGGCTGCTCCTCGGCGCCGGTGTTGTAAACGATACCGGTGGTGATCAGCTTGGTGCCGTAGTAGTAGCCTTCCGGATCAAAAAGCTCACTATCAAAAGCGTCGCGCTCGGGGCTTTCGTAGGCCTGTAGGTGGCCGTCGCGTTTCAAGGACTCCATGGTCATGCTGTCGGCAATCAAGAGCACGTCCGGGTTGCTCACCCCGGCGGAAAGCTCCGAGCGAAGGCGCGTCATCAACCGCGTAGTGCCATCGCGCACCCATTCCACCTCAATGTCGGGATTCGCTTCCATGAAGGCGTCGACGGTTTGCTGGGCATCGCTTTGGGGCTGGCTGGTGTAGAGCGTCAGCGTGTCGTTGGCGGCGGCATAACCAAAGGTCGCCCCGGAAAGGGCTACCGCCAGACAGAGAGAGCGCTTGAGCATGGGAGTCTCCAGTGAGTGGGCTCCATGACGTTAGGCGCTTTTGCTTACAAGCGTGTGACAGCACCATCAGGAAGCGTTTATATCCGGGGGAGGCGGCCCCGCGTGATTTATGACGAAGAGCTGTTATGCTCTAGTTAGCTTTGCTTCGGCGTGCTCAGCGCCGGTCTCCTATCACCCAAAAAGGATGTACTCATGTCTCGCCAACCGTTGCTGGCCCGTGCGGCCGTACTGTTAGCGCTTGCCTCGCCGCTGGCCGCTGCCGACACCCTGGTCTTCACCGCCATTCCCGATGAGGACGAAACGCGCTTGCAGCAGCGCTTTCAGTCGGTCGCCGACTACCTTTCCGAAGCGCTCGATGTCGACGTGCGCTTCATTCCGGTCACGTCCTACGCCGCCTCGGTCACCGCGTTTCGCAACAACCAGGTGCAGCTGGCCTGGTTCGGCGGTTTCACCGGCGTGCAGGCCCGCGAGCTGGTGCCGGGCTCCCAGGCGATCGCCCAGGGCGTCGAGGACCCGGAGTACAAGAGCTATTTCATCGCCAACGCCTCGACCGGCATCGAGCCGGTGGAATCCGACACCGCGCCGGAAGCCCTCGAGGGGCTGACCTTCACCTTTGGTTCGCAAAGCTCGACCTCCGGGCGGCTGATGCCGGAGTACTTTTTGACCCGGGATTTGGGCGCCTCGCCGGATGAGCTCTTCTCCCGCGTGGGTTACAGCGGCAACCACAGCCGCACGGTATCGCTGGTACAGTCCGGCGCGTATCAGGCGGGTGTTTTGAGCTACACCGCCTGGGAGAACGAGGTGGAGCAGGGCAACGTCGACCCGGATCAGGTGCAGATCGTTTGGGAGTCCCCCACCTACCCGGATTACCACTGGACCGTGCGCGGCGACGTGGACGAGCGCTTCGGCGAGGGCTTCACCGAGCGCCTCCAACAAGCGCTTCTGGACATGGACGACCCGGAACTGCTGGCGAGCTTCCCGCGCTCGGGCTTCATTCCCGCCTCGAACGAGGATTTCCAGCCGATTCATGACGTGGCCGTCTCGCTGGACCTGCTGTAAGGGTGAGCGATTTCGTTCTACAGGACGCCGAGGCGCACTATGGTGCCACTCGGGTGCTCGGGCCGCTGTCGATCAGCGTGGCAGAAGGCGAACACGTGGCGTTGGTGGGCAAGAGCGGGGCGGGCAAGTCCACGCTCTTGTCGCTGATGTATGACCGCTGGCGGTCGCAGCCGGTGGCGCTGATGCCCCAGGCGCTGGGGCTCGTCGATACGCTCTCGGTGTTTCACAACGTCTATATGGGCCGGCTCGACCGCCACCGGTGGTGGCGCAATCTGGCCACCCTGGCGAACCCCTTCAAGCGCGACATCGACGAGATCGTCGCGCTGCTCGAGGAGGTCGGCATCAGTGAGAAGCGCTGGACGCCCTGCGGCGAGCTCTCCGGCGGGCAGCGCCAGCGGGTGGCGGCGGCGCGAGTGCTCTACCAGCAAGGGGCGCTCTTGCTCGCCGACGAGCCGGTCTCGGCGCTGGATGGCCCCCAGGCAAGCTCGGTCATGGGCAAACTGACCATGGGCTACCCGTGCTCGGTGATGGCGATGCACGATCTCGAACTCGCCCTTCGCTTTTGCACGCGCATCGTCGGGCTCAAAAACGGCGCCGTGGTGATCGATGCACCCAGCGAGACACTCAGTAGCGCGTCGCTTCAGGATCTCTACTGATGCCGTTTCGCGCCACGACCCGCGTCACGCTGGGCTTTATTCTACTGGCCCTTGCGTGCCTTCTGCTGGGTGATTTCGAGATCAGCGCCCACGACCCCTGGCGCTCGCTTGGCCAGCTCTTTCTCGGATTGATCCAGCCGGATTTCACCGCCGTCGACTCGCTTGGCGAGGCGCTGTTGCGCACCGTGGCCTTTGCCTTTGTGGGCGTGGGGGTGGGCGCGCTTGCCGGTATGGGGCTGGCGCTTTTGTTCCACCACTGGTGGGTGCGCACCTTCAGCGCCTTCATTCGCGCCATCCACGAGCTGTTCTGGGCGCTGATCTTTCTACAAAGCTTTGGCCTGCACCCGATTACCGGGGTGCTGGCCATCGCTATCCCCTACGCGGGCATATTTGCCAAGGTGTACGCCGAAATACTCGACGAGACCGACCCGCTGCCGGGCGAGGTGCTGCCGCGCCGAACCGGGCGGCTCTCGAGACTCGTCTACGCCCGGGTAAGCCAGGCCTGGCCGCATCTGGTGAGCTATACGGCGTACCGGCTCGAGTGCGGGCTTCGCTCCAGCGCGGTGCTGGGTTTCGTGGGTATGCCGACCATCGGCTATCACCTGATGGCGGCCTTCGCCCAGGGCCACTACCCGACGGTCGGGGCGCTTTTGCTCACGTTTTACGTGCTGATCGGCACGCTCAGATGGTGGGTGCGCCCCCGGCTGTTGCCGGTTTATCTGCTGGCCGCGCCGTTTCTGCTGGGCACGGGGCTACCCATCATGTGGTCGAACGTTACGCGGTTTTTTACCGAGGATATCGTGCCCGCGCCGCTTAGGCGGGGCGAAGGCCTGGGGGCGCTTTGGGAGTGGCTCAGTCAGCTCTTTGTGAACCAGGCGTTGCCGGGCATCTGGAATACGCTCTTGCTCACCCAGATCGCGCTGGTGGCGACCGGGGCGCTGGCGCTTTTGCTGTATCCGGTGATCTCGCGCCATTTCACGAACCGCCCGGGCGGCGCGGTGGGCCACGGGGTGCTGGTGGTGATGCGCTCAACGCCGGAGTACATGCTGGCGTTCATTTTGCTCCAGCTCTGGGGGCCTTCCATGCTGCCCGCGGTGGTGGCGTTGGCGCTGCATAACGGCGGGATCATCGCGCACCTGATCGGGCGGCGCAGCAACGAGATAACGCTGCGGCAGGACGCGCCGCGAGGTATGGACCGCTACGCCTTCGAGATGGTGCCGCGCCTTTATGGCCCCTTTTTGGCGCTATTGTTCTACCGCTGGGAGATCATCCTGCGGGAAACGGCGATTCTGGGGATTCTGGGTATCGCCACGCTCGGCTTTTACGTGGACACCGCCATCCAGGAAATTCGTTTTGATCGCGCGATGGTGTTGATTTTGATCACCGCGCTGATCAACATCGGCGTCGACGTGCTGGCACGCCGCCTGCGGGCCTACCTGCGCCTGCGCCACGGTATCAACCGCCAACAGTGCTGACCCCGCCTGCAGGCCTTGAGGAGTGACATGCTGGACAACGTGAACGTACTGGCCCTGGCGGGCCAGTTTTTTGGTTTGGTGGCGCTCGTGCTGTGCGTGCTGGCGTTCGCCAATAAAGACGATGACAAGCTGATGGTGCTGCTCATCTCGGCCAACGTCGCCTTCATGCTGCAGTTTGGTTTTCTGGGTAGTTGGACCGCAGCGGCGCTGACGGCCATGGTGATCCTGCGTATTGCGCTTGCCCGGCGCTACCCCGGAAGCCTTGCGGTCATGGCCGGTGTGCTCGTTGCCAGCGCCGTGGCAGCGGCGCTGACCTGGCAAAGCTACGTGGATATGTTCGCCGTGGTGGCGATGTTGTTGGGCACGCTTGGCATGTTTCTGCTGCGGGGGGTCATGCTGCGGGTCTTTCTGGGGCTGGCGGCGTTTAGCTGGATGATGAACAACCTGCTGATCGGCTCGATTGGCGGAACACTGGCGGAGGCGCTGGTGGTGATCACCAACTTCATCACCATCGCGCGTCTGATCAAGGCGAAGCGCCGCTACCCCAAAGCGTTCGACGAGATCGAGCCTTGATCAGGCGTCGTGATCGGTATCGGGGAGCTGCTTGAAGTAGATATAGCGATGCAGACGGATGGAGGGGCGAATAAGCAGTTGAACGCTGCCGACCACGAAAAGCCAGACCCCCAGCGTTTGGATCACGCCTTCATAGAAAAAGCAGAAGCTGCCAATGACGAACCAGAGGCCAATCAAGAAGTCGTTGATGATACTCAACGCTTCGTAGCGTTGGTGAATGACCAGTTCGCGCCGCCCGATCGTGAGTATCCAGTCCTGGTGGGTAGGGTCTTGTTGTTGACGCATCGTTTCTTCCTTTGCTCAATCAGTGCGCACTAACTCGCATCAGGCGCCCGTCGAGGCGCGCACGCAGGCCAGTACGTTGTAGTCGAAGCGGCCCTCGAGGGCGTCGAATACCGCCCGCAGCCCCTGGCCCGCGTGCGCTCGAAACGCGCTTTGAATGCGTTCCAGATCGGCGGGTTCCAGCGCCACCACGTCACTAAGCGCCAGCGCGCCGCTTTCGATCACTTCCGCCAGGTGGCGGTAGACGGTGTTGACGGTGATCCCGCGGCTTGAGGCGATCTCGTCGACTGACATCCCTTGGCCAAGCATCTCGGCGGATTGCCGGGCACTGTCGCCGACGCTTGCCGCCGGGGCGCTGCCGCGGTGCTTGTCTATCACCGCCAATATCCCCTCGCCGTAATCCTCGAGCTTGCGCGCGCCGATGCCGGTGATACCGCCCAGCGCCGCCAGGTCCAGGGGCTGCTGCTCGGTCAGCTCATTAAGCGTGGCGTCATTGAAGATCACATAGGCCGGTACGCCTTGTTCGTCGGCAAGCGTTTTGCGGTGGTGGCGTAGCGCCTCCCACAGCGGGCCGTGGCCCTGGGCGGAGGCGCCGCTTCTGCCGCGGCGGGTGGCTTTGGTTTTCGCGGGTTTTCTCAGCGTGAGCGCCTCTTCCCCGCGCAGCACCGGCTTGGCTTTGGCGGTCAGGTGAATGGCGCCGTGGCCTTCGATATCCACGCTCAGGTAGCCGCTGGCGATCAGCTGGCGGTAAAGCGCCTTCCACTCGTTGGCGGAAAGCTCATTGCCGATACCGAAGGTGCTGACCCGGTCGTGGCCAAAGCGGGCGATACGCTCGTTTGACTTACCCAACAACACGTCCACGAGATAGGTCACGCCGAAGCGTTGCTCGGTGCGATATACACACGAAAGCGCCTTTTGCGCGGCCACGGTGGCCTCCCAGGTGTCCGGCGGGGTCAGACAGTTGTCGCAGTTGCCGCAGGGTTGATCCAACTGGTCGCCGAAGTAGCGCAGCAGCGCCTGGCGGCGGCAGGTGATGATCTCGCAAAGCCCCAGCATGGCGTCGAGTTTCTGTTGCTCGATGCGCTTTTGCTGGTCCCCGGCGCTGGAGTCCTGCTGCATCTGGCGCAGGGTGATCACATCCTGGAGCCCGTAGGACATCCAGGCATCCGCGGCCAGGCCGTCGCGCCCGGCGCGGCCGGTCTCCTGATAGTAGGCTTCGATGCTCTTGGGCAGGTTCAGGTGCGCCACGAAGCGCACGTCGGGCTTGTCGATGCCCATACCAAAGGCGATGGTCGCCACCACGACCACGCCGTCTTCGCGTAGAAAGCGGGTCTGGTGTTCCTGGCGCTGCTCCGGGGGCAGGCCAGCGTGGTAGGGCAGGGCGGTCAGCCCCTGGCGCTCGAGCCAGGCCGCGGTCTCTTCTACCTTTTTGCGGGAAAGGCAGTAAACGATGCCGGCTTCGCCATCGTGGGTATCGCGAATGAAGCGTAAGAGCGCCTCGCGGGCGTTACCCAGGTTCTCGGCGATATGGTAGCGAATGTTGGGCCGGTCGAAGCCGTTATTGAAAAGCGCCGCGTCCTGGAGCTTGAGATGCTCGATGATATCGCCGCGGGTGGGCACGTCCGCGGTGGCGGTCAGCGCAATGCGCGGAACGTTCGGAAAACGCTCGTGCAGCTGGGAGAGCTGACGATACTCCGGGCGAAAATCGTGGCCCCACTGGGACACACAGTGGGCCTCGTCGATGGCGAAAAGCGCAATCGGTACCTGGTCCAGCAGCGCCTGCATGCGCGGCATCGCCAGCCGCTCCGGCGCAACGTAGAGAAGATCCAGCTCGCCTGCGCGCAGCTGGTTCTCCACCGCCATGGCGTCCTGGAAATCGAGGCTCGAGTTCAGATATGCCGCGCGCACGCCGTTTTGCACGAGTGCCGCCACCTGGTCCTGCATCAGCGCGATCAAGGGCGAGACCACGATCGCCGTGCCTTCGCGCAGCAGCGCCGGAATCTGATAACAAAGCGACTTGCCGCCGCCGGTGGGCATCAAGACCAGCGCATCGCCCCCGGCGCTTACCTGGTCGATGATGGCCTGCTGCGGGCCGCGAAAGTGCTCAAAACCGAAGACCTCTTGCAGCACCTTCAAGGCCACCGGATTGGATTCGCCGTGCATCCTCGCTCTCCCTAAACGTGAGCGCAGATTGTCGCACGAAACGGCGCGTGAACGCCCGCCCGCATACTCGCCGCAGACGCTTTAACGAATCCCCGCGCGCAGAAACGACTGCACGAACTGGCGCTGAAAGAGCAAAAACGCGATCAAAAGCGGCGCGATGCTCAGGAGCGTGGCCGCGCTCACCGTGGCCCAGTTGACCCCGGTTTCCGGCGCCGAGAACACCCCAAGGCCTACGGTGAGCGGGCGGCTCTCCACCGAGTTGGTCACGATCAGCGGCCACAGGAAGTTGTTCCAGTGGTGGCTGATCGATACCAGCCCGTAGGCGAGATACGTCGGTTTGGCCAGCGGCACGTAGACTTTCCAGAGCACGGCCAGCCAGCTGCAGCCTTCGATACGGGCGGCGTCCTCGAGCTCGCGGGGGATCGTCTTGAAGGTCTGGCGCAGCAAGAAGATACCGAAGGCGCTGGCCACGTAAGGCAGCCCAATACCGGTGATGGTATCCAGAAGCCCCAGGCCGCTGACCAGGCGGTAGTTCTCCACGATCAGCACCTCGGGAAACACGAATAGCTGAATCAGTACCAGCATGAACAGCACGTTCTTGCCCGGCACGGGAAAGCGCGCGAAGGCGAACGCCGCCAGGGTACACACCACGAACTGCGCGGCCACCACGCCGGTGACCAGCAAAAAGGTATTGAGGTAGTAGCGCCCGAACGGCGCCTGGCCCCAGGCGGTGGCGAAGTTATCGAGTGTGAGCGGCGCGAACAGCTCGAAGCGCACCACGAACGCCGGCGGGTGAAACGCTGCCCACACCGCGTAGAGCAGCGGAAAAATCCAGATAAGCGCCAAGAGCCAAGCGGCCAGGGTTTCCAGGGAAACGGCGGCTGCAAGGCGGCGAGGGGCGGCGGCGGTCAACGTACTCATGGGGAAAAAGTGCTCATTGGTAGTGGGTCCTGCGGTCAAGAAGCGTGAACTTGAGCGTGGCCACCAGGGCGAGCACGACGAGAATCACCACCGTGATCGTGGCCGCCGTGGTGCGGTCGAAAAACGCGAAGGCGTTCTCGTACACGTAGTAGAGCAGCAGGTTGGTGGCGTTGTTGGGCCCACCCTTGGTCAAAATGAACAGGTGATCGATCACGCGTACGGCGTTGATCAGCGCGTTGATCAACACGAACAGCGTGGTGGGCATCAAAAGCGGAAACGTCACCCGCCAGAAGTAGCTAAAGCGGCTGGTGCCTTCCAGGTCCGCGGCTTCTTTCAGCTCCGGCGGGATCGCTTGAAGGGCGGCGAGATAGAAGATCATGAAAAAGCCCGCTTCTTTCCACACCGACATGACGATGATCGAGCCCAGTGCCAGGCTCGGGTCGCCCAGCCAGTTCGCCCCGGAAAACCCGAGCGCGCCCAGCAGCTTGTTAAAAAGCCCAATCTGCGGGGCGTAGAAGAACATCCAGATATTCGCCGCGGCGATCATCGGCAAAATGGTTGGCGTAAAGTAAGCCATGCGCACCAGGCCCCGCCCGGGCAGCCGGCCGTTGACGAACAGCGCCATGACGAGGGCCAGCGCGATGGAGGTGGGAATGGTGCCGAGGGCATATATCAGGTTGTTACGCGCCACCTTCCAGAAGGTGGGGTCGTCGAACAGGTACTGGTAGTTCTCCAGCCCCACGAACTGGGCCGGCTCATTGCGAAAGCCGGGCAGGAACAGGCTCTGGATCACCGTGGTGATCGTGGGCAGGTAGGCGAAAACGCCCAGCAACACGGCGGCGGGCAGTAGCAACAGCGCGCCATAGAGCTGCATTTTACGGTGAGCGGTGAGCGTCATAGGAAAGACCGCCAAGAGGTTAAAGCCGGGCATTGGCCCGGCTTATGGATAACGACTCATTAAGCGGTATTTAACGCGCGTAGCGGCGCAGGATACCGTCGGCTTCGCGCTGGGCCTGCGCGAGCGCCTCGGCGGGTTCCATCTGGCCGGTAAGCGCCGCTTGAACCGCGTTATCCAGCGTGCGGCGAATACGCCCGCCCTGGTAGGTGGAGAGCTCGGCGGTGCCGTGTTCGAGCTGGTCGCGGGCGACCGCCGCCGGCGGGAACTCCTCGACGTAGGCCTGGAGCGCCTCGGTTTCGTAAGCGGCGGGGCTCACGCCCATGTAGCCGGTCTCGATCGACCAGTCCGCGGCGCGCTCCGGCGAGGTCATCCAGCGAACGAAGGTCATCGCGGCGCGCTGCTCTTCTTCGCTTGCGTCCTTGAAAATGTAGAAGTTGCCGCCGCCGGTGGGGCTGCCGCGCTGCTCCCTCATGGGCAGCATGGCCACGCCGAAGTCGAAATCCGCCTCGTTACGCGCGGCGGTCAGGTTGCCGGTGGTGTGCCACATCATGGCGGTGGTCTGCTCGATGAAGTTCTGGCGAAGCGTCCCCCACTCGATGATGCCCTCGGGCATGGCGTCGTGTTCCTGGGAAAGCGAAACCCAGTACTCCAGCGCCTCGACGGCGGCGGGGTCGTCGAAGTAGACCTCGGTGCCCGCTTCGTTCATCAGCCGGTGGCCGTTTTGGTAGGCGAACGCCTGGAACATCCAGTAGGCGTAGCCGGTGGAGGGTACCATCACGCCCCACTGATCGTTATTGGAGGCTTCGCGAATGGTGGCGGCCATCTCGGCCATTTCATCCCAGTTCTCCGGCGGCGTGTCCGGGTCGAGCCCGGCGGCCTCGAAGGCGTCCTTGTTCCAGAACAGCACGATGGTGGAGCGCTGGAAGGGAATGCCGTAGGTCTGGCCGTCGAGCTGGCCGTTTTCCATCAGCCCCGGGTAGAAGCTATCCAGCCATTCGCGCTCTTCGTCGGTCTCGATCAGCTCATCGAAGGCGACGATGGCGTCCTGCTCGACGAGCTCGAACAGATCGATGGAGAACATCACCGAAAGCGCCGGGGCGTCACCGGCTTCCAGAGCGGAGGTGGCGCGCACTCGGGTATCGTCGTAGTTGCCCGCGTAGATCGCCTCCACCGAGATATCCGGGTGTTCGCTCTCGAACTCCTCGACCAGGTTGTCGACCACGCCGGTCAGGGCGCCGCCCACCGAGACGGGGTAGTACAGGGTGAGATCGACATCGGCGCTGGCGCAGGAGGCGCTGAGCAAACCCGCGGCCAGGGCCGTTGGGGCAAAGGGAAGACGAAAACGCATGGGAACTCCTAGGGTTTAGTGTTGAAACGAACCCACCTGGGGCGGGCGAGACACGCGGCGCAGTGTGCCGGGTAACGCGCTTGGCGAAAGCTGCGTTTGGCGCAGGCCGTCCTCGGCGAAAAGGTGGGCGCTTTCCGGCGTCCAGAAAAGCCGGCAGGCCTCGCCCGTCAGCGCGGGTTTGCCGTTGACGCGCACGCGCAGGCGCTGCTCGCCCACCGCCACGTAGACGATGGTGTCCGCGCCCAGGTACTCCTCGCTCACTATTTTTGCCGGGATGCCGGGGGCATCCGCCGGGCGTAGTTCGATATCTTCCGGGCGAATGCCCAACTGGCCACCCGCCGCTTGCAGCGGGGCGACGAGGGTCGTGTCGCCGTCGATCACGGCGCCGGTGTCACCGGCCACCAAAGGCAGTAGATTCATCGCGGGGCTTCCTATGAAACTGGCGGCGAAGGCGCTCGCCGGCTGGTTGTAGAGCGCATCCGGCGTGGCGTCCTGAACGATGCGGCCGTGCTGCATCAGGATGACCCGGTCGCCCATGCTCATCGCCTCGACCTGGTCGTGGGTGACGTAGATCACCGTCATTTTCAGGCGGCTTTGCAGCGTCTTGATCTCGCGGCGCATGTCGCTACGCAGGCGGGCGTCCAGGTTGGAGAGCGGCTCGTCCATCAAACAAATCGGGTGCTCGGAGATGATCGCCCGGGCGAGCGCCACCCGCTGGCGCTGGCCACCAGAGAGTTTTGCGGGCTTGCGGTCGAGATAAGCGGTCAAATCGACGAGCTCTGCGACCTGCTCGAGCCGGGCCTGGCGCTCGGCTTTAGCGACGCGGCGACTCTTGAGGCCGAAGACGATGTTCTCCGCCACGCTCAGGTGGGGAAACAGCGCGTAGGACTGAAACACCATGGAAAGGCCGCGATCCCCCGGCGGCAATCGCGTCACGTCGCGCTCGCCGATATGAATCTCGCCCTGGGAGGCGTCCTCGAGCCCGGCGATCATGCGAAGCGTGGTGGATTTTCCGCAGCCGGAAGGGCCTAGCAGAATGACGAACTGGCCCGGGGTGACGTCAAAGGAGACGTTGTCGACGGCGGTGGTCGCGTCCCAACGTTTGGTAACACCTTCCAGGCGGATACGCGATTGGCTCATGACTCGATACTCGTTCGAAACGGTATGACGATGGTCAATCACTCTGCGTCAAAGGTGTTGCGGTTGTGTGACACTCCGGGGTGGGCGTAGGTCAGCCGTTGGCCGCAAGGCCGTAGCGCTTTAGTTTGCGCACGACGCTCGATTGGCTGATGCCTAGCCGTTTGGCGATGGCGTAGGTGCTGGTGTGGGTTTTGCAAAGCCCTTCGAGAAGCTCGCCTTCCAGGCGCGCCAGATAGTCCGGCAGGGTTTCGTCGGCCTCCAGCGGCGCGCTTTGCGCCGCCAGGGGCGAGGGGGCGTCCTGGGCGGCGGTGGGTCGAGGTGAAAGCCCGACCCGATCGATCTGATCAGAGGCGCTCGAAAGCCAGGCACGCTCCAGCCAATTTTCGAGCTCGCGCACGTTGCCCGGCCAGTCGCTTCCCATTAGCGTCGACCAGACGTAATTGCCCAGAAATTTCTGCCGCCCGTAGTGGGCGTTCAGCCGCGCCAGGCACGCTTCGGCAAGGCCGGGGATATCCTCGCGGCGTTCGCGAAGCGGAGGCAATGTCACGGGAATGACGTTGAGGCGATAGTAAAGATCCAGCCGGAAAGCGCCTTCCTGCACCCGGCGCGCCAGGTCCTGATTAGTGGCCACCACCAGGCGAAAATCCACCCGACGCGCGCGGGTGTCGCCCAGCCGGGTGAGCTTACCGTCCTGAATCACTTTCAAAAGCTTGGTCTGCATCAACAGCGGAAGCTCCCCGATCTCGTCGAGAAACAGCGTGCCGCCCTCGGCCTGCTCCAAAAGCCCGGCCTTGCCCTGGCGGGCGGCGCCGCTAAAGGCGCCGGGCTGGTAGCCAAACATCTCGGACTCGAACAGGTTTTCCGGAATGGCGGCGCAGTTGACCTCGATGAACGCGCCTTCACCCCGCGCGCTCCAGCGGTGGAGCTGCCGGGCGAAAGCGGTCTTGCCCACGCCGGACTCGCCCAGCATCAGCACGTTGGCACTCGAGGGCGCAACGCGTTTAAGCAGACGCGCCACCTCGCGCATCGCGGGGCTTCGCACCTGTAGGTGCTCCAAAGCGCTATCCAGCGCGCGGTCGTCGGGGGTCGCGCCGTTGCGGTCGCGCTTGATGTGTTCGTTGAAGCGCTTTTGCAGCAGCGCGTACTCGTCCTGAAGAAGCTGTAGGTCGGTTAAATCCCGGGAGCGGCTGATGATGCGCTCGAGCTTGCCGTTCACCAGCACCGGATGCGCCTCGGCGATCACCCGCCGCCCGGTGCCGGTGGTTTGCATCAGCTGAGCAGCGCGGTGAGTACGCATGACCTCCAGGCTGATCGAGGGCTTGAGGGTGCCGTTTTGTTCGAGGGTTTTGACGTTGCTGCCGAGCAGTTCATCCCGCGACATGCCGTACACCGCCTCGACCCCGGGGCTGATATCCAGTACCTGGCCGCTTGCGCTGACGATGAAGAAGTGGTCGTTGGCGGTTTCCACGATGGTGTTGAGCACGTGCCGATCGATATCTTCCACCCGGTCTCCTTGTTTGAACCGAATATGACTTGGTCAATGCATATATGACTCAATGCTACGCCTTTATAAGTCATTTTTGCATCGATTGGGCTCCAAAAGCCCCGTTCAAGGGATTCCAGCGTTTGGCACGTTAAATGCAGTATCAAGGTAACGCGTAGCCAAAGAGGGCTTTTGAAAGCCCGTCTCGATAACGACAGGAGGTTTTAATGTCCGAGTTCAACCAGCCGCTGGGCGGTAACAGCGTGCCGCGCTTTGGCGGCCCGGCCACCATGATGCGCCTGCCCACCCAGGAAAGTGCCCAAGGGCTCGACGCGGCCTTCATCGGTATTCCCATGGATATCGGGACCTCCAACCGCCCCGGCACACGCATGGGCCCGCGCCAGATCCGCGATGAATCACGCATGCTGCGCCCCTACAACATGGCGACCCGCGCCGCGCCTTTTGAGTATCTGCAGGTGGCGGATATCGGCGACGTGCCGATCAACACCTTCCACCTGCCCAAGAGCGTCGACATCATCACGGCGTTCTTCGACGACGTGTTGCGCCACGACTGCGTGCCGCTGACCCTCGGTGGCGATCACACCATGACGCTGCCGATTCTGCGCGCCATGGCCAAAAAGCACGGCCCGGTGGGGCTGATTCATATCGACGCCCACGCGGACGTCAACGAGCACATGTTCGGCGAAGAGATCGCCCACGGCACGACCTTTCGCCGCGCTCAGGAAGAGGGGCTTCTGGCGAAAGAGAAGGTGGTGCAGATCGGCCTGCGCGGCACCGGTTACTCGGCCGAGGACTTCGACTGGTGCCGGGATCAGGGCTTTCGCGTCGTCCAGGCGGAGGCGTGCTGGTACCAGTCGCTTGCGCCTCTAATGGAGGAAGTACGCGCGCAGATAGGCGATACGCCGGTGTATATCAGCTTCGATATCGACGGGCTCGACCCCTCCGTGGCACCGGGCACCGGCACCGTGGAGATGGGCGGGCTCACCTCCCATCAGGGCCTGGAGATCGTGCGCGGGGCGGCGGGGCTCAATATCGTCGGCGGCGATCTGGTGGAAGTTTCACCACCCTACGACACCAGCGGCAATACCGCGCTGATGGGGGCCACGCTCTTGTACGAGATGCTCTGTGTGCTGCCGGGGGTCAAGCGGGGCGAGTAAGTGCCCGGCGCCGATGACGCTCGATTAAAACAATAGATAACAAAGGGAGGCTAAGCCTCCCACGCCGCCAGCCCACCTCCAATAAGCACTCTCAACAGGTGAACTCTATGTCTGAATCTCAAACGACACGCGACGAGGCTGCGTCAAACGGGCCCATCCCTCGAAGCCATTTGCTCAAGTTTCTGATTCCCTCAGTCATCGGCGTCTTGCTGTTTCTGGTGCCGTTTCAAACCGGGGAGTCGGTCAATATCGGCATGGGCATGATGGCCGATGGCTTACAGGCGCTGCTTGGTCAGGCGCTTCCCTTGATAGCCATGCTGGTGTTGTGCGTGTCGGTAGTGGTGACCCTGTACGTGAAGACGGCCAACCCGGCCTGGGCGCGTGGCGGCCACTTCGGCGATATGTTCAACGTCGGCCCGATCTGGGTGGCGCTGCGTATTCTGGGCGCCGTTTTCGTGGTGATGACCTACTTTCAGGTGGGGCCTGAGTTCGTCACCGCCTCGTTCACCGGCGGGGTGATGCTCGACGATTTGGCGCCGGTGCTGCTGACGTTTTTCTTCTTTGCCGCGATCTTGCTGCCGTTTCTGGTCGAGTTCGGCTTCATGGAGTTTATCGGAAGCCTGGTGCGCAAGCCGTTTCGGATCATCTTCAACCTGCCCGGGCGTAGCGCCATCGACGCCACGGCCTCCTGGATGGGCTCCGGCACCGTGGGCGTGCTGATTACGTCCCAGCAGTACGAGCAGGGCTTTTACAACGGCCGCGAGGCCTCGGTGATCGCCACCAATTTCTCCGTGGCCTCCATTGCCTTCAGCCTGCTGGTGGCCAACTTCGTGGGTATCAACCACCTGTTCGTGCCGTTCTATTTCACCGTGGTGGTGTCCGGGCTTGTCGCCGCGATCATCGTCTCGCGCATTCCGCCGCTTTCGTTGAAAGCCAACGACTACTACGCGCCGGTGGGCTGCCAAATCAGTGAGGAGAATACCGGCAAGGCGGGGCTTTTTCGCTATAGCCTTTTACAGGCCACCCGCCGCGCCGCCGGTGCCCCGGGGCCGGTCGCGCTTGCCAGGCTGGCGCTGATCAACGTGATCGATATCTTCCTCACGCTGTTGCCGCTGGTGTTCGCCATCGGGACCGTGGCGCTGATTCTTGCCGAGTTCACGCCGCTCTTTACCTGGCTCTCCTACCCGATGGTGCCGGTGCTCGAGCTGCTGCGCATTCCCGAAGCCCAGGCCGCGGCTCCGGCCACGCTGGTCGGCTTTGCGGATATGTTCCTGCCTGCAGTACTGGCTACCAATATCGACAGCGAACTCACGCGCTTCGTAATCGCGTGTCTTTCCATGACGCAGTTGGTGTACATGTCCGAGATCGGCGCGCTGCTGCTGAAATCGAAAATCCCCATCGCGCTCTGGGAGCTGGCGGTGGTGTTTTTGCTGCGCACCGCGATCACGCTCCCCATCATCGCCTTCATGGCGCATACGTTTTTCTTTTGAGGCATAGCTCATGAAGGATTTTCAAACGATGACCTGCGCCGAGCTTTTGATTCGCCTGCTACGCGATACCTACGGGGTCGAGTCGCTCTTCGGTATTCCCGGCGTACACACGGTGGAGCTTTACCGCGGCTTAGAAGGCAGCGGTGTACAGCACGTGACGCCACGCCACGAGCAGGGCGCGGGCTTTATGGCCGACGGTTACGCCAGGGCGAGCGGCAAACCTGGCGTGTGCTTGATCATTACCGGCCCCGGTATGACCAATATTGCCACCGCCATGGGCCAGGCCCTGGCGGATTCCATTCCCATGCTGGTGATCTCGAGCGTCAACCGCCGCGATACCCTGGCAATGGGGCAAGGGCGGCTTCACGAGCTGCCAAGCCAACAGCAGCTGGTCAGCGGCGTGGTGCGCTTTAGTCATACGCTGATGGACGCCTCGACGCTGCCCGAGGTACTCGCCCGCGCTTTCGCCGTCTTTAACGGCGCCCGCCCGGGCCCGGTGCATATCGAGATCCCCATCGACTTGTTCGATACGCCGGTGACGGCCCCAAAACATGGCCGGGCGCCAACGCTCTATCGCGCCGCGCCGGACCCGGAAGGGCTGGGTGAGGCGGCGCGCCTGCTAAACGCGGCAAAAAAACCGCTGGTGCTGCTGGGGGGCGGCTGTGTTGCCGCCCCGGATGCGGCCCGCACTCTGGTCGAGCGGCTCGACGCGCCGACGGTGACCACCATCAACGCCAAGGGGCTTTTAGGGCGCGACCACCCGCTGGACCTGGGCGCCAACGCCGCGCTCCCCCCGGTGCGTAAGCTTGCCGCCGAGGCGGACGTGATTCTGGCCGTCGGCACTGAGCTTGGCGAAACCGATTTTGATGTGGTGTTCGACGACGGTTTTCGCCTTGACGGCACGCTGATTCGCATCGACCTGGACCCGGAGCAGCTCGTGCGCAACCAGGCGACCGCGCTGGGCCTGGTGGGCGATGCCGGGCGTAGCCTGGCGCTGCTTTTGGAACACTTCCCCGAGGCGCACGAGCGCGGGGGCGTCGCGCGAACCGCCGCCGCATGGGCCGCGCTCGATCTTGCCAATGATCCGGCGTTCAGCGATTTCGTGCCGCTTTATCAAACCCTTGCCGAGCACCTGCCCGAGGCGGTGCTGGTGGGGGATTCCACCGCGCCGGTCTACGCGGGCAATCACTTGGTGAGCCAGCCCGCGCCGCGGCGCTACTTTAACGCCTCGACCGGCTACGGCACCCTGGGGTATGGGCTGCCAGCGGCGCTGGGCGCTCAACTTGCCCGGCCGGATTTGCCGGTAGTCGCGCTGGTGGGCGACGGCGGGGTGATGTTCACGCTTTCGGAAATCGCCACCGCCGTCGAAGCGCAGATTCCCGTCGTCATCGTGCTCTGGCACAACGCCGGTTATGAAGAAATTCGCCGCTACATGGACGCCCACGGCGTGGCGCGCCTCGGCGTGGATCTTCAGGCGCCGGATTTTCTGACATTGGCCGACGGGTTTGGCTGTGCAAGCGTCCGGGTCGAGTCGCCCGAGGCGCTCGCCCGCGCCCTGATTAAGCGCAACCCTGCCGGCCCGCTACTCATCGAAATCGACGCCGCCGCTTGGCATCACGCCTGCACCCAGTAAAGGATACTTATGAAGACGCTCGATCAGCAGTTCATCAATAACCAGTGGGTGACTTCTCTTGGCAGTCGTCTACTCGAGGTATTCAACCCCTACCGTGAAGAGGTGATCGGCCAGGTAACGGCAGGGGCAGCCGCGGATGTGGACGCCGCCGTGGTGGCGGCCCGAAACGCCCAGCCCGCCTGGCAGGCGCTGGGCGGCGCCGGGCGGGCACCGTATCTCGAAGGCTTCGCCGAGGCACTGCAAGCGCGGCGCGCGGAACTCATCGAACTCAGCGCCACCAACAACGGCAAGCCCTTGATGGAAGCCGGCATCGACCTGGACGACGCGATCGCTTGTTACCGCTACTACGCCGGGCAAGCCCGCGCGCTGGACGCCAGCCAGGGCGAGCGGGTGGCGGTCGAAATGGACGGCGTCGAGGCGTGCACTTATTTTGATCCGGCTGGCGTGGTCGGGCTGATCACCCCCTGGAATTTTCCGTTGGTGACCAGTGCCTGGAAGCTGGCGCCGGCGCTGGCGGCCGGCTGCACCGCCGTACTGAAACCTTCGGAAATCGTACCGCTGCCCGAACAGGCGCTGGCGGAGATCGCCCTGGAAATTGGCTTGCCCGAAGGCGTCTTGAATTTGTTGAACGGTGATGGCGAAGGCATCGGCGCGCCGCTTGCGAGCCACCCGGACGTGGGCAAGGTCTCGTTCACCGGCAGCAACCGCGTGGGCGAGGCGGTGATGAAGGCGGCCAGCGCACGCGCCGCCGGCGTCTCGCTGGAGCTGGGCGGCAAATCGCCCATTCTGGTGATGGACGACGCCGACCCCGCTCAGGCCGCCGACTGGGTGATGGCGGGCATCTATTTCAACGCCGGGCAGATCTGCTCGGCCACCTCGCGCCTGCTGGTGCACGAACGTGTGGCCGAGGCGCTTTACGACGAACTCGCCACGCGCATGGACGCGCTGACCCTGGGCGACCCGCGCTTGGAAGATACTGACCTGGGGCCGCTCACCAGCGCCCGACAGCGGGAGACCGTCAACGCCTACCTGGACGTGGCCGCCCAGGAAGGCCTGACGGTCGTGCGCGATAAAACCCATTACACGCTGCCGGAGCAAGGCTACTTCGTCGCGCCTACGCTCTATCGCGACGTGCCGCCCACAAGCCGGCTCTGGAAGGAGGAAATCTTCGGCCCCGTGCTCTGCGCGCGCAGCGTGGCAAGCGAGGCGGAGGCCATCGAACTGGCTAACGACAGCACCTTTGGGCTGGCGGCCACGGTGATCAGCGGCGACGTCGAGCGCGCCAAACGCATCGGCCGTGCGCTCAAGGCCGGCAGCATCTGGTACAACACCGAGCAACTGGTGCTGCCCGAAACCGCCTGGGGCGGCTTCAAGCAAAGCGGCATCGGCCGCGAGCTAGGGCCCTGGGGGTTGAGTGCTTATTTGGAGGTGAAGCACGTGGTCGGGCCGGGGGCTTGATCTTTAACGTGGTTATAAGGGAGTACTAGAGGCCTGGCCTTGGGTCTATCACTTTAGTAGCGTCAGCTCATAAATATGACGAATGCGCTCGCCATCCCAGTCGTAGCCGAGGTGGCGTCCCTGGTGTGCGGCAGACAGTACCGGCGGGCGCAATACAGCGGCGCACTCACCGCCGGGGGCTCGAACGCTGGGATAAACGATCCCGTCAGCGCGTGTTTCCCAAGCACTTCTTCCCATGGTTTGGCTCACGGTCCAGCTGTCCGGTGCAAGAAGTGCTTGGGTATGAGGTTGTTCGCGCAGGTCGATTAGATGTCCCCTCAAATTCGACAGGTAAACGCGTTGCTGGAGCATCATGGGCGGCTCGCGGGATTCTGCTAAAAACCTCTCCGCGTGATAGACCGTTTCAGCGATCGCCGTGGCCTCTGTAAGGGCGCAGTAGTACACCCCGAACGTGCCATCACTAAAACGTGATCCGGTGGCGGGGAAATGGCAAAAGGCGGCCATGACCGGTGTAAAGCCCGGCCCGTAACGTCGGTCTTCATCGCGAACCAGATGGATAGCGCCTGCCTGTTCGCGTAGCCGCGCCGAGGTTTCACCTTCCAGCTCATTGAGTAAATCCCAATCGCTGGCGCTGGCGTTCACGTTTTCGAACAGGTGAATGGGCGGAAAGCGTGAGGGAATAACGCGATAGCTGGGTCGCCATACAACGCTGTTTGAAGGAAACCTCATGCGTGACCACCACCACGTGCGGCATCAAGGTGCTGGCGCACGACGTACAGGTCCGACACTTGGCCGTTGAGCAAACGTTCCATGGGCGTGTGGCCTGAAAAAAGTGGATTGCTATTGGGTCTGCGAAGCCACCCATCCGCGGCCTCCTGATTAGGCAGCAGAATATGCAGTGCCTTGTAGATCCCAAGTATCAACGACATTCGCTCAAGATGGTTGGCATCGAGGTTTGCGCTTTCTGGCGTTTTTTTCCATCGCCGATAAGTGGAGCCCGGTACGCCTAACAGTAGGGCTGCCTCGCTTTCGCGCATTTTCCAAGCGTGTGAGATGCCGGGATAGGTTCGCATCGCGGCGGCTGCCATCGCTTGGCGTTTAGCCACAGATCGTTGCTGTATTCCCATAGTACTCTCCCCTAACGTTTTTAGAGTTTACGCCAGATGAGCGATATGAGGAAATAGCGCTCATTTGAGCTGTAAAGTTTTAAATCACGGGAAGGCTTGTTAGAAAGCTATCAGCGACTCGAACGTATTGGTTGTTAGTGCGGGACTGGATAACGCCGGTCCCCCTTGCCGGCCTTGACCACCTGCCCGGGTACCTCGTGGCCCACAAGCTCGGGCAGGGTAGCGGCCACATCGAGCAGGGCGTCCAGGTCGACGCCGGTGGCCACGCCCATCGCTTCGAACATGTGCACAAGGTCCTCGGTGCAGACGTTGCCCGTCGCGCCCGGGGCAAAGGGGCAGCCACCAGCATCTTGGTGGCAAAGGGACCGGCGATCAGTTGGCCTAATTCGTGTACTTTCAATCCTTGAAGCGAAAGTTCGCGCGCTTGATCAGCCATGGGGTTACCTTTCCAGTGCCGGTGGGTGTCATTGTTGCGCGAAAGCATGGGCCACTCGCCAGAGCCCGACAATTAGCCAATAGGTAATCAGACGTTCGTCACCGGCGAAGGACGGTGGCGTGTTCAGCGAAGAAACTCGCCCTGCGCCACGACCCACAATGTCTAAAACGCTGCTGGCACGCGCACATGGTCGTGCCGCTTGCCTGCGACGTATTGCCGAGGAGGGACCCCCAATTACAGCGTGACCTAAGGCGCATTAGTGAATAGAGTATGACGAGAAAAGGCACTATGCGCAGGCACGGGAATGCTGCCAATAGTGGCGTAGGGAGAGCTAAGGCTATAAAAAAAATGCTTTTTTTGTGGTGTGCTGCGTAACCTCAATAAATGTGCTGGCGCTTTTATTAAGGTTATGTGGTTGGAGGTATAATCACTATTAAGAGCCAATAATCACGTAGCAAGGATATAGCATGACTCAAGCAGAAATTATCGTACTCGCAAACTCTGTTAAACACAGACAGCACTGCGTTGCTGGAAAGTGTATAAATACAGGTAATTGGATTCGCCCGGTTTCTAATGCAAATGGAGCGGAGTTAAGCCATGAGCAAGCCAAATACAAAAATCCCTACGGCACTTTTGGTGTTAGGCCGCTGCAAAAGATTAGAATGGGTTTTTTGCAACATGTTCCTCTTTCGCATCAACCAGAAAATTATCTAATCGATGGTAGCTTGTGGCTACAAAACTATTCGATTAGAGAATCTGATTTAGTTTTCTATCTCGATACTCCAGATGATCTATGGGGTCAGGATAATAGAGTACAACACAGCCTGATTGCTATGGGGTTCTACAATATTGATCAATCCCTTTACCTCGTAAAAGTTGATGATCTTAACTTATACACTACCGATAATGGGAAAAGACGAGCTTCGTTTGACTACAATGGAAGTGACTACGACTTAGCTGTTACCGATCCGAAATTTGACGAGATATTTCGAGAGCAGCGTGAGGTAAACGGTATTCTTTGTATTAGCTTAGGTGAAGAACATCAAGGATATTGCTACAAGCTTGTAGTTACAGTTTTTTAAGGTCTTCTATGGAAATCTATACGATCGGGTTTACCAAAAAAAGTGCCGAAAAATTTTTTAATTATTTGAAGGTGTCGAATGTTAAAACACTAATTGACGTTCGTTTAAATAATGTGTCTCAATTGGCAGGCTTTGCCAAAAGGGATGACTTGAAGTTTTTTTTAAATGAGCTTTGTGGTGCAGATTACGTGCATTCACCCGAGCTGGCACCGACTAAAGATATTTTGAATGCCTACAAGAAAGGCGATATGTCTTGGGAAGTATACGAAGATAAGTTTTTAAACTTGATGGGACAAAGAAATATTGAAAAATCAATAAAGCCAGCATTGCTTGATCATGGTTGCTTGCTGTGCAGTGAGCACGAGCCGCACCTTTGCCATAGAAGGCTTGTGGTTGAGTATCTTAATAAACACTCGGATTTAAACTTAAAGGTTAAGCATTTATACTAATGGCTACTATATTGATTCTTTACCCAAAGCTCTTTAATTGCTATTCTAAGCTGTCGAGAAAAGTTCTAAAACTAATTTCGAATATCGGCGAAGCTAATTTGGTGTATTTAGACGATCCAAATGGTTTAATTGCAAGGCTCTGTAATGAAACTTCAGAGAAGATAGCACACAAGGAGTTTGCTGGCTGGACCCCAGACGATATAACGCATGCCATTGTTTTCGACGATGGTGAAGAGTTTTTGGAAGAAATATCGAAATTAAAAAAAAGCGGAAAGCCTTTTAGGGTTGTTAGGATTTCCATAACACGAGTCATAAACATTAAAGTTAATACGGAATACCAGTCAGAGAAAAGCACACCGGATTATGAATATATTGGAAGGGGGTCTTATTGGGGAAACCCCTACTCTATGTATGAGCAGGGAGATGATCGTGAAGAGGTTATACGAAAATATAAATATGACTTTGATTATGAGAAATTCCCAAATAAGGAAAAATCAGAAGTGTACAAGTTAGCAGGAAAGCGCTTGGGCTGTTTTTGTAAACCACAAGCCTGTCACGGCGATGTTCTTGCTGATTTTCTAAATTCATGGGATGACGGCAAGTAAGCGCTTAACTAGGTGCTGCTGTCGGAAGATTTTTCCGCTGCGCTCCAAAATTGCCGCAGAGTATGGTGTTACATGAGGAAATATGAATTTCGCAAAACTTCTTGACTTAGCCAAAATAGACTTCACTAACTGCTTTGTTGAAGTGGATAGTGGAACCAGGCTTTCACACAGTTTTGACATTAATCCTTCAGAATTCCTTTCTTTCTCTAAGGCTGATTTAAAGGATAACTCTAAAAGAGGGTTGGTTAATGCCTTGTCTAATGCAAAAAGAACCATTGATTGCCAGATAGATAAAATATTCATGTCATTTGGATATGATCCAAAGAACTTCCCTAGTCATCTTGTTAAGTTTTCTGAGATCTTCTCAGATGCCAAAGATGGAAATAATATACCTATTAAGCTCAGAATAATCAATGCATTTGGCATGGCTCCAAGTGGCTTAGTTTCCCAAGTAAGAACTTTGAGGAATGGTTTAGAGCACAACTTTTCATCTCCAAATTATTCTGATGTTAAGAAGTCTATTGAAATTGCTGAGTTGTTTGTTGCTGCAACTGATAGAAAGTTAATGGACTTTTGGGGCTTTGAAATAACAGATATGAAACACAAGAAAAAAGCACTAGAAGGTAAGATTTCCGGAGTATATATTAATGAGGGTATGTATTTACCATCCTTAGATGTCAGGTACATAAATTCCTTTGCTGATGAAGATGTGAGGATAACAATTAGCCCGAATGATCCTGTTCATCCGCTACTCATGAGGCTTTGTATTTCCCTCGACCAATTTTCGGAATTTCAAGACTCTTTAATTGTACTTTTGAAATTCTGTAATCAAAGAATACCTCCAGATAAGGTATGTGTAATTCCTATTTAAAAAGTTCGTCCATGTGACGCCTTTGGCTCATCTGACGCAAGTATTATATTTACAGTGACACCCTTTTTTCTATCGCAATTCTTAGTGGCTATAGCTATTGGATTTGACCTGATGTCATTCCAGTTTAAAGACCGGAAAAGATTTTGGCGTGCCTGTTTTTTGCAGGCACGTTGATTTCGAGCCACTTTATTTTGCTGGAGCAGTAGACGACTGCAAGTTTGATGATTATCGCTGCTGTTCGCTATTTGGCGAGTGTGTTTTCTACGTCCTCAACGCTTAAATATCTATTTTGTACGGCGTCAGTTATTTCTGCTGTTGTGACTTACTCTGGTGTGGTGAGTATGTTGGTAGCGTTGCCAGCCCTTTTTATGGGGGTGAACTGGTCATCGGCAGCGCTGCTACGCAACGCTGCCCGCCACCGTCCGACATTGGGTAGATCAACCGCGTCATCATCGGCAGCAGCGAGCCAAGTGAAAGCTCAGGCACCCTACAAACGAAACTAGCCCGGCAGGGTAACTCCCTGCCGGGCTAGCGGTTGGATGCGCGTTACGTGAGCCGCGGTAGCGCTTAGTGGCGTTTGCCGTCCACCAAGCGCGTTACGTTGAGCGGGTTGTCATCGCGCAGCGCTTCGGGCAGCAGCTCGCCGGGCAGGTCCTGATAGCAGACCGGGCGCAGGAAGCGGAAGATGGCGGCGCTGCCCACCGAGGTAGTACGACTGTCGGACGTGGCCGGGTAGGGGCCGCCGTGGACCATGGCGTGGCCGACTTCTACGCCGGTGGGCCAGCCATTGACCAGGATGCGTCCGGCGCGCCGCTCAAGGGTCGGCAGCAGGCGCTTGGCCGCCTGCAGGTCAGCGTCTTCCATTTGCAGGGTGATGGTCAGCTGGCCTTCCACCTGCTTGGCGACCTTTAGCATCTCATCGGCGTCGGCACACTCAATGATCAGCGACGTGGCGCCGAAAATTTCTCCCTGTAGCGCTTCATCGGACAAGAAATCCTGGGCGCTTGCCACATAGAGGCCCGGCTGGCTGGTATGAGGGCCGTCGCCGGTTTTCCCGCGGGCGACTTCCTTCACACTGGCTTGCCTGGACAGTGCCGCCACACCGCTTTGGTAAGCGTCATGGATACCCGGTGTCAGCATGGTGAGGCCGGTGGTTTCCTTGACCGTCTCCCCGGCGGCGTTGATGAAGGTATCAAGCTCAGCGCCTTTGAGGCCGATCACCAGCCCAGGATTGGTGCAGAACTGACCGGCGCCCATGTTGAGCGAGCCGACAAAGGCTTCGGCGATTTGCTTGCCGCGTGCTTTGAGCGCCTCCGGGAGCAGGAAGACGGGATTGACGCTGCTCATTTCGGCGTAGACCGGGATCGGCTCGGGGCGCGCCTGGGCGGTCGCCATCAGGGCTTTACCCCCGCTACGCGAGCCGGTAAAGCCGACCGCCTTAATGTGCGGGTCAGCGACCAGCGCCTGGCCAATCTCTTTACCCGAGCCGAAGAGCAGCGAAAAGACGCCTTCCGGCAGCTTGCATTTCGCCACCGCGCGCTGAATGGCGCGGCCCACCAGCTCCGAGGTACCGGGGTGTGCCGAGTGGCCTTTCACGACGACCGGGCAGCCAGCGGCCAGGGCCGAGGCGGTGTCACCCCCCGCCACACTGAAGGCGAGCGGAAAGTTGCTGGCGCCGAAGACGGCCACCGGGCCGAGCGGAATGTGGCGCTGGCGCAGGTCACCCCGCGGCATCGGCTGGCGATCCGGAAGGGCCGGATCGTGGCGAATATCGAGCCATTCGCCGGCGCGTACCACGCTTGCGAACAGGCGCAACTGACCGCAGGTGCGGCCGCGTTCGCCTTCAAGGCGCGCTTCGGGCAGGCCCGTTTCCGCGACGCCGCGCTTCGTGAGGTCCGCGCCGATGGCGTCGATCTCGTCAGCAATGGCTTCCAAAAAGCGTGCGCGCTCCTCCAGCGAGGTGTCGCTATAGTGGTCGAAAGCCTGTTCGGCAAGTGCGCAGGCCTTTTCGACGTCGCTGCGCGTGCCGCCTGGGTACGTGGGCTCGAGCTGTTCGCCGGTGGCCGGATTGACCGCGTTGATGCCGGCGGCCGTGCCGATAACGGCCTGTTGGCCAATCAGTAGGGTACCTTCCAGATTCATCGTGCCTCCTTTACGTATTAATCGATGTCGTTACTTGATGACTGGTCGTCGCGGGAGTGTACTTTTGATCAAAGCGGCTGAATGTCGCCGGTCGCCCTGGTTGGCGTCGGGCGCAGCGTATTGCGCAGCGGGCGGCCAAAATCGTTGAGGGCTATCTCGAAACGGTCGCCTTCGCGGGTTTGGATCCCATCGGCAAAGCTGAGCGTTGCCGTGCCGAAGAAATGCACGTGCACATCGCCTGGGCGGCGAAAGCCTGGGTACTTGAAGTGGTGGTGCTCGAGGTTGGCAAGGCTATGCGCCATGTTGGCTTCGCCGGTGAGAAAGGGCTTTTCCCACAGCGTTTCGCCGTCGCGAACGATACGGCTGGTGCCCTCCAGGTGCGCGGGCAGCTCGCCCACCAGCAGCTCCGGCCCCATGCTGCAGGCGCGCAGCTTGGAGTGGGCGAGCCACAGGTAGTTGAAGCGCTCGGTCACGTGATCCGAAAATTCGTTGCCTACGGCGTAGCCCAGCCGGAAAGGGGTGCCATCGCCGCTGACGATATAAAGCCCGGCAAGTTCCGGCTCTTCACCGGCGTCTTCGGCGAAGCCTGGCGAGGGCATGTCCGCTTCGGGCGCCACGATGCAGTCGCCGTCGCCCTTGTAAAACCACTCGGGCTGGGCACCGATGCTGCCGGCCGCGGGTTTGCCTGCTTCGACGCCGAGCTTGAACATGCGCATGGAATCGGTCAGCTCATCGTCGCTCACTTGGGTCTTGGCATGCATGGCCGAGCGGGTGTCGGCGCTGCCCAGATGGGTCAGGCCCGTTCCCGTCACCAGGCAGTGAGCGGGGTCCGGGTGGGTGACCGGGGGGAGCAAGCGGCGTTCATCGATCAACGTTTGGTAGTCGATCAGCTCGTCGCTTTGGTGGGCCGTTGCCACTGCTTGCAAGGAGCGCCCTTCTGCCATGGCCGCTTGGGCAAGGCCATAGGTACCTCCTTCGATCTCGATAAGCCTGACCTGGTCATGGTTTTCGACGCAGGCGACCCGCAGGTCGTTGGCGTCGAGGTATTGAATAAGTCGCATCGTTATTTGTCCTTGTATGAGCTATTGCGTCTTGCTGCGTGCGGCGGGGCGTTGAGTCATTCTTTTAAATGTCTTACTTTATTTCTTTATGTTCAACATAGACTTTTGTATGTTTCTGGTAAAGCGAAAAGGCTGCTAACCGCCGAGTGACCGCTCGGCCGTCGAAGCCGCGGTTTTTAAAACGCGTGTCACAACCGTGGAGTGTCGTTGTTGAAGCAGGTGGGTGAGGCGCTGTTGGCGAGTCGCTGTGATGGCGCCCGGGTAATTACGTTAGGATGGATATGAATTGAAACAGGATCGATTTTAGTGACGTCATCTCTGAACAAGCCCACGGCTCGCCCCAGTATTGCGGAGCATTTGGTCAGCGAGATTCTGACCGGACAGTACCAGCCGGGTGACTTCGTGCCTCGCGAGCTGGATCTTTGTGAGCGGTTTGCGATGAACCGCTCGGCGGTTCGTAGCGACCTGCGCCAACTGGTCGACGTGGGCATTATCGAGCGCATTTCCGGCCACGGATCGAAAGTGCGCGAATACTCGGAATGGCACATTCTGGACCCGCAAGTGACCGATTGGCTAACCCGCTACGCGGTGCCCAACCCGGATATTCAACGCCAGATTCTCGCTTTCCGTTTGGATGTAGAACCCTACGTGGCCATGACCGCCGCCAAATGTGCCAAGGCACGGGATTTGGTCGCGATCGAAGAGGCTTTCGAGGGGCTGGGGCAAAACCTGCGCAATGCGACCTGCGCTGAAGAGCGCCGCCTGCACAGCGAGTACGACGTGGCCTTTCACGAAGCGATCTTCAAGGCCACCCACAATATCGTTTGGGCGCAGCTTTCGCATATTCTCCGGCCCTCCATCTACATGCTGATCTCCATGTCCAACGATAGCGCTTCCAACCCCGATGAAGCGCTGGAGCGCCATCGCGTACTGATGGAGAGCATTCGTATGCGCCGCCCCAGGGAGGCGTTCAACGCCGCCCTGGCGGTGCTGGCAGGAACCGCCGAAGCGTTAGGGCTCGAACACGGGGCCAGTTCCCTGGGGCGCAGCGTCGACCATCACTGACACAACGATTCATTTCTTTTCAAAAACAAGGCGAACGTATGTCGAAACTGAACATTGGGCTTGTTGGCGTCGGGAAAATTGCCCGCGACCAGCATTTACCTGCTATAGCGGCCACGTCAGCCTGCCAACTGGCGGCGACTGCAGATCCCCACGCATCCTTGGAGGGTGTTCCAGGCTTTGAATCGCTTGAAGCGATGCTGGATAACCAGCCGGATATTGAGGCCGTGGCGATCTGCACGCCGACCCACCTGCGCTATACCACGGCGCGAGCGGCGCTTTTACGCGGCAAGCATGTACTGCTGGAAAAACCGCCGGGGGCCACGCTCAGCGAAGTCGAGGCGTTGATAACCCTGGCCAACGCGCAGGGCGTCACGCTGTTTGCCGCCTGGCACTCACGCTTTGCCCCGGGGGTGGCGCGTGCTCGTGAGTGGCTTAGCCAGCGCGATGTACGCCGCGTCGAGATCGAGTGGAAAGAGGATGTGCGTGTCTGGCACCCCGGTCAGGCGTGGATCTGGCAACCCGGCGGAATGGGCGTGTTCGATCCGGGTATCAACGCGCTTTCGATTGCGACGGCCATTCTGGCACAGCCGTTTTTCCTGCGCGGTGCCACGCTACAGGTGCCCAGCAATTGCCAGACCCCCATCGCCGCTGAGCTGAGCTTTACCGACGCGCGTGAAGCCGTTATCGAGGCGCATTTCGACTTTCGCCAGACCGGGCCGCAAACCTGGGATATTCATGTCGAAACCGACGAAGGGTCGCTAAGCCTGACCCAAGGGGGCTGTCGTTTGACGATTAACGGTGAGGTCATCGTCGATGCCGAGGAGCGCGAGTACGCCGGGCTTTATGAACACTTTGTCGAGCTGGTCGGTCGTCATGAAAGCGATGTCGACGTAGCACCGCTTCGCCAGGTCGCCGATGCTTTTCTTTATGGCCACCGCGAAAGCGTCGATGCGTTCATCGAGTAGGGACTTCGTCGACCGGTTTTCATGCAGGCGTGAATTAAAAAAGCCCGGCGTTGGCCGGGCTTTTGGTTGGGTCGATGCCGCTTTAAAAGCGACACTTCTATTTTCATAGCGACGCTTCTATCACTCCACTGAGCCGATCTCGGTGCCCCAGTTGCTGATGATCTCTTTGACCAGGGTGCCGGAATCGGTCAGCTCGGATGCGTCCCACTGACCTGTAGGACTGGCGCCTGGCCTGATGATGGAGGCACCTTCATCCTTGTCGCTCACCGCCCAGTTGAGGTGCGTGATAGCGTTGTCGGCGAGAAAGTCCATCCATTCGCGAGTACTTTCCTCGGCCACGGCTCCGCCGCCATCGGCGTTGACGGCGCCCCACTCCGTCACCATCAGGGCGACACCGTTATTCAAGGCGGTTTCGGCCTTATCGCGTAGGGATTGACCGTGGGTGCCTGCGTAGAAATGCAGGGTATAGGCGATATTGTCGCCCTCGATCGGGTCGGCAGAGGCGGCATCCACGTCTTGCGACCAGGTGGGGGTGCCCACCACGATCAAATTGTCAGGGTCGATGTCACGGATAGCCGCGATCACATCTTCCGCGTAAGGCTTGACGACATCGCTCCAGCTCACCTGTAACGGCTCGTTATAGATTTCGTAGATGACGTTGTTGTAATCGCCATACTGCTGCGCCATTTGTTGGAAAAAGCGAATGGCATCCTCTTTTTTATCTTCACCGTGATGGGTGTGAAAATCGATGATGACATACATGTCATTGTCGATAGCCGCGTCGACGATCGTTTCCACCCGTTCGACATTGGCGTCAGGATCCTGCTGGTACGAGCCGCCTTCATCGGCGCCCATGGCCGCTCTAACGATCGTGGTGTTCCAATCCTCTTTTAACCACTGCACCACCTGCGCGTTATACATTTTTTCCTGGTCCCAGCCCGTATTGCTCCAGAAAAAGCTGTTACCGGCAAAGCTTTTGGCTTCTCCGCCGCTCAGGATTTGATTGCCTTCTACGCTCAGAGGCGGGACATCCGAAAAGGCTGCGGTACTCGTGACCATCGTGAGGGTGATGAATACGGGCTTTAGCCAGCCATGCTTCATCACACAGTAGAGGGGAAATTTCATTAAGCGCTCCTTTACTAACAGGTAAGTGACCTTTAGTGAAACGGCGAATGCTGAAGCAGCATTAAGAAAAGCTTAGGCCTTGGCTGGAAAAACACCCCCTGACTTTGCAAAAAATAACATTAATCTTTTAATACGCTGTAACGCGCTGGCGGGTTAGCGCCGCCAAACTTTAAGACGACGAGCCTCGTGTAACGGATGCGTTATTCGATCAGTTCGCGCAGCATGCTCATTAGCACCGCGGCCCCTGGCGAGAGACGTTGATGGCGCAAACTGACAAGGCCGTAGGGGGGCACGCTAAGGGTCTCGCTGAAGGGGAGTCGACAAAAGCGCTGCGGTGCACAGAGCAGGTCCGCCGTCTCCTGAGTGGTCACGGTGATCGTGTCCGATTTCGAGACCAGCGCCAGCGATACCAGCAAGTCGGCGGTGTCGACGACCTGACGCGGTGGCTCTATCCGATGATGCAGGAACAAGCTGTCGACACGCTGGCGCATCAGGGCACCCGGAGGCTGCAATGACCAGGGGAAGCGGGCCATATCGGCTAATGTCAGCGTCTCGGTACTCGCCAAAGGATGGCCCTCTCGGCAGACGAAGCAGAGTTTTTCCTCACCGATCTCCTCGAACACGAAATGCTCGATGTCATGGCCGGCAGGGATTCGCGTAATCGCGAAGTCGAGCTCGCCTTCCAGCAGGCGGGGGACAAGCGCTTTACTGACATCCACTTCAACGCTGATTTTTAGCGCCGGTCGATCGCGATGGACCTTTTCGATGGCGCTGGTCAGCAGCGTCACCGCGGGCGCCATGACGGTACCGACCGCGACGGTTCCCAGATGGCCACGTTGTAAAGCGTTCAGCTCTTCGCCGGTGTGGCGAAGCGTTGACAGTATGCTGTGCGCCTGACGAACCATCACCTCCCCATACCAGTTGGGCGTCAAGCCGCGGGAGTGGCGATCGAACAGGCGGACCCCCAGATTGAACTCCACATCGCTGAGTAGTTTGGAGGCGGCGGGTTGGCTGATATGGAGCTGGCGCGCCGCGCGGTGCAGGTTGCGCTGCTCCTCGAGCGCTAAAAATAGCTGAAAATGGCGCAACTTTAGTCGAGCGTCGAGAAACCAGTCATCCTCCAGAACACCCATGAAATAAGCCTTTTGTCGTTGTCGATAACTAAATGTATATGGATTTTAGCTTATCTTTGTATTGGTTGGTTATGCCCGAATTGTCTAGGGTTAGCGATGACCAGGCGGCATCTAAGTCGCCTTGATAATAACAATCACAAAGAGGGGAAGTGTCATGCCTCTAACGCACGCCACGCCGGGCCGTTTTGTCCCTGCGCTATTCATCGGAGTGGGTAGCGCGCTGCTGGTGATGAGCACCGCCCATGCGCAGAACGAGACGTCTACCATGGAGCAACAGCGCCCGACACATGCCGCTGAAAGCATCGAAAAAGCCACGTTCGGCCAACTGCCCGATGGTCGTGAGGTGGCGAGTTACCTGCTCACCAATGCCAACGGTGTCGAACTCAAGGTCATTACCTACGGTGGCACCATCGTGTCGCTTAAAGTGCCGGACAGTGCCGGCGATTTCGACGATGTCGTGCTGGGCTTCGATTCGATCGATGGCTATCTCTCGGACGCCTACCAGCAGGTCAATCCTTACTTTGGTGCGCTGATCGGGCGTTATGGTAACCGTATTGCCAGCGGCCAATTTGAGCTGAATGGCGAGACCTACATGCTTTCGACCAACGACGGCGACAACCACCTACACGGCGGCGAACAGGGCTTTGACCGCGTACTCTGGCAAGCCGAGCCGTTCGAGAATGAAAGTGGTCAGGGTCTGGTGCTGCGCTATACCAGCGCGGAGGGGGAAGAGGGCTACCCCGGCGAGCTGAGCGTCGAAGTGACGTATACGCTCACCGACCAGGATGAATTGATCATCGACTACCAGGCCGAGACCGACAAGGCCACCCCGGTCAATTTGACCCAGCACAGCTACTTCAACCTCAAAGGCGAGGGCAGCGATACCATCCTCGATCACCAATTGATGCTCAACGCCGAGGCTTTTACGCCGGTTAGTGAGTCGCTGATCCCAACGGGGGAGCTTCGCGACGTGGCGGGCACGCCGTTCGACTTTACCGAGCCAACGGCCATTGGCGAGCGTATCGAGCAGGACGACGAGCAGCTCGGTTTTGGCCAAGGGTACGATCACAACTTCGTGCTCGAGCGCGATGAAAGCCAAGAAGGCGAGCTGGTGCTGGCGGCGCGGGTATGGGAGCCCGAAAGCGGCCGATTGCTTGAAATCGAGACGACCGAGCCGGGTATTCAGTTTTACTCGGGTAATTTTCTGGGTGGCGAGCTCACCGGTAAAAGCGGCCAGGCGTATCAGCAGCGCTCGGGCCTGGCGCTGGAAACCCAGCACTTTCCCAACTCGCCCAACCAGGCCGACTTCCCCAGCACTACTTTAGAACCCGGTGAGCATTATCACTCGCGCACCGTGATGCGTTTCTCCACCCGGCAGAGCAGTGACACCCAGTGATACTCGCGGGCAAGCCAGCCTTGCCCGTCCGGCGACAAACAACCCGCCGCGATTGAAACAGCCAACAAAACAATGACGATAAAAGGAGCTTCACCATGCGACTAGCCACCTCTTTTGCACGCCTGGCACTATGCAGCGCCATCATGATGGCGCCATTGAGCGTTCAGGCACAAAGTGACGAGGATGTAAAAATCGGCTTTATCGTGAAAAAGCCGGAGCAGGCGTGGTTCATCAACGAGCAGCGCGCGGCGACCGAGGTGGGCGAAGAGCTCGGTTTCGAAGTCGTGCGGCTCGGCGGTGAGGATGGCCAGCAAGTACTGAGCGCCATCGATAATCTTTACGCCCAAGGGGCTCAGGGCTTTGTGATCTGCCCGCCGGACGTGCGCCTGGGGTCGGCCATCATGAACCGCGCCAACCAGTACGGTATGAAGGTCATCACCGTGGACGACCAGTTCGTGAATTCCAGCGGCGAGCCCATGGCGGACGTGCCTCATCTAGGTATGTCGGGCACCAAAATTGGCCGCCAGGTGGGCGAGGCGATTGCCGCGGAGATGCAGGCGCGGGGCTGGGACAGTGAACAGGTGGCCGCGCTGCGCATCACCAATAACGAATTGCCCACGGCGGTGGAGCGCACCGATGGCGCCACCCAGGCGCTGCTCGAGGCCGGCTTCCCCGAAGAGAACATTTTCGACGCGCCCCAGCAAAGCACCGATACCAACGGCGCCTTTTCCGCCGCATCCCCGGTACTTTCTCAGCGCGGCGGTTACGAGCACTGGGTGATCTACGCGCTCAACGAGGAGAGCGTGCTGGGTGGCGTGCGTGCGACAGAGCAGTATGGGCTGGCGCCGGAAGACGTGATCGGCGTGGGCATCAACGGCTCTGGTGCTGCCTTTGCCGAGTTCTCGCGCAACAACCCCACCGGCTTTCACGGCACGGTGGCCGTTAGCTCGACCATGCACGGCCGCCAAACCACAGAGGATCTGTACCACTGGATTAGCGAAGACCGCGAGCCCGAGGCCAATACGGAAACCACCGGCACTCTGATGACCCGGGATAACTGGGAAGAAGTGCGTGAGGAACTGGGACTTTAATGCGCTCTGTTCGTGGAGGGTCTGGATATGTCTGAACCGTATCTTCGTTTCGACGGCATTAGCGTGGTATTTCCTGGTGTGCGCGCGCTGGACGATGTGAGCTTCTCGGCCCACACCGGCCAGGTGCATGCGCTGATGGGCGAAAACGGCGCCGGCAAATCCACGCTGCTGAAAGTGCTTAGCGGCGTGAACCGGGCCGCCGAAGGAGCGCTTTGGATCGATGGGCAGCGTCACGTCTTCGGCAATGCCCGGGAGGCGCTGCGCGAAGGCATCGCGATCATCTATCAAGAGCTCACCCTCTCACCGAACATGTCGGTGGCGGAAAACCTGTTGCTGGGGCAGCTACCCACTCGCAGTGGGTTCGTGGACCGCCGCCGGTTGAAAGAGCGGGCGCTGGCGATTCTGAAAGATTTGGGCGAGGGCGCGATTCATCCCTCCACGAAAGTACGCGATCTATCGATCGGCCAGCAGCAGATGATCGAGATCGGCCGCGCGCTACTGCGCGATGCGCGGGTCATCGCCTTCGATGAGCCGACCAGCAGCCTCTCGGTACAGGAGACGCGCCAGCTCAAGCGTATCGTCCAGCGCCTGCGCGATGAAGGTCGGGTAGTGCTCTACGTGACCCACCGCATGGAGGAAGTGTTCGAGATGTGCGATGCGGTCACGATATTTCGCGACGGGAAGCACATTCGCACCCACGAGGACATGAGTACGCTCACCCACGACCTGCTGGTCAGTGAAATGGTCGGCCGCGATATCAACGATGTTTACGGCTACCGCTTTCGTGAAGCCGGCGAGACGGTGCTCAGCGTGGACGGCATCGAAGGCCGGGGGATCAAAGGCCCGGTGAGCTTCTCGGTGAAGAAGGGGGAAGTATTCGGGCTATTCGGCCTGGTGGGGGCCGGGCGCAGCGAACTTTTGCGCCTGGTGTGCGGGGTCGAGACACCCAAAGCGGGCAGCGTCACCTTCAAGGGCACCACGCGGCGCTTCAAAAGCCCCGGCGAGGCGATTCGTGCCGGGATCGCCATGTGTCCGGAAGACCGCAAGTCCCAGGGCATTTTTCCCGTGGCAAGCGTCGCTGACAACCTGAACATCAGCTGCCGGCGCTTTTTCAAGCGCTGGGGCGTGTTTCGCCACCCCGGGCGCGAGCGGCGTAATGCCGAAGACTACATCCGGAAACTGAGCATCAAGACGCCGGGCCCGCGGGCGCCGATCGGCAAGCTCTCCGGCGGCAACCAGCAGAAGGTGATTCTTGCTCGGTGGCTCTCTGAAGAGATCGATCTGTTCGTAATGGACGAACCCACCCGGGGCATCGACGTGGGCGCACGGCGCGATATTTATAGCCTGCTTTACGATTTGGCCGAGCAGGGCAAGAGCGTACTGGTGATCTCGAGCGACCTTGCCGAGGTGAGCTCGATCTGTGACCGCATTGCCGTCATGCGGGATGGCGAACTGGTGGAGGTGGTCCCGCGGGACGCCGCTACCCCCGAACGCCTGCTGGGGCTGGCGCTGCCGGCGTAACCGTCTCTGGGCTCAGGCTTTCTTTTAGGATTAACATAATGACAACCAATAAATTGACTCAGGATAGCGCAGCGCCAGAACGGCCTGCCGGGCGCCAGGGGCTGATCAAGCCGCTACGCACACTGCTCGATACCTCGGGGCTGATCGCCATTTTTCTGCTGCTGTTCGTGGCATTGGCGGTCTTCATTCCCGACTTCCTCACCGGGCGCAACATGGTCGGGCTGCTCTTGTCGATCACGCTGATCGGGAGTCTCGCCACCACCATGATGCTGGTACTGGCGCTGGGGGAAGTCGATCTTTCGGTGGCCTCCACGGTAGCGTTTGCCGGGGTCGTCGCGGCGGTGGTGACCTCCAGTACCGGCAGCGTGTTGACCGGTGTGCTCGGCGGCATCGTGGCCGGCGGCGCGGTCGGGGTCTTTAACGGGCTGGTGATCGCCCGATTCGGTATCAACTCGCTCATCGCCACGCTGGCCGCCATGGAGTTCGTGCGCGGGCTTGCCTACATCACCTCCGGCGGCGATGCGGTCATGATTACCGTACCGGGCTTTTTCGACCTGGGCAGCGCCGCGTTTCTGGGCCTGACACTGCCGGTCTGGACCATGCTTGCCTGCTTCGTGATCTTTGGCGTGGTGCTCAACATGACGGCGTTTGGCCGCAACGTGCTCGCCACCGGGGGGAACTCGGAAGCGGCGTCGCTTGCCGGGGTGAACGTGCGCCGTTTGAAAATTATCGTGTTCGGCCTTCAGGGCGTGGTCGCCGGGGTCGTGGGGGTGCTACTCGCCTCGCGCATGGGCTTGGGCGACCCTAACACCTCCATGGGGCTGGAGCTTGCCGTCATCTCCGCGTGTGTGCTGGGCGGGGTCGCGCTTTCCGGCGGGGTGGCCACGATTACCGGCGTGGTGGTCGGGGTGTTGATCATGGGCTGTGTGCAAAACGCCATGGGGCTTTTGAACGTGCCGACCTTCTACCAGTACCTGGTACGCGGGGCGATCCTTCTGCTGGCGGTGATGTTCGACCGCTGGAAGCAGACCCGCCGACAGCGCGCTTAACGCTTACCCACTCTCTTTTTAGTCACCCAATTTTGTCACCGGCATCGATACGGAGAGACTTTCATGTCCGCTCAAAAAACGCCTCTACGCTCCGCCCAGTGGTTCGGCACCGCTGATAAGAACGGCTTCATGTACCGCAGTTGGATGAAAAACCAGGGCATTCCCGACCACGAGTTTCAAGGCAAGCCGATCATTGGTATCTGCAATACCTGGTCGGAGCTGACGCCTTGCAACGCTCACTTTCGCAAGCTCGCCGAGCACGTCAAAAAGGGCGTACTGGAAGCGGGAGGCTATCCGGTCGAGTTCCCGGTGTTCTCCAGCGGTGAATCCAACCTGCGGCCCACCGCCATGTTCACCCGCAACCTGGCGAGTATGGATGTCGAGGAGGCGATTCGCGGCAACCCCATCGATGCAGTGGTGCTGCTGGTGGGGTGTGACAAGACGACCCCGGCACTGCTGATGGGCGCGGCCAGCTGCGATATCCCCGCCATCGTGGTGACCGGCGGGCCGATGCTCAACGGCAAGCATAAAGGCAAGGATATTGGTTCCGGCACCGTGGTCTGGCAGCTCTCCGAGCAGGTGAAGGCCGGCGAAATCTCGCTTCACGACTTCATGGCCGCCGAGGCGGGTATGTCGCGCTCGGCGGGCACCTGCAACACCATGGGCACCGCCTCGACCATGGCGTGCATGGCGGAATCATTAGGCGTGTCGCTGCCCCACAACGCCGCCATTCCCGCGGTGGATTCGCGGCGCTACGTGCTGGCGCATCTCTCCGGTAATCGTATCGTCGAGATGGTCCACGAGGATCTCAAACTGTCCAAAATATTGACCCAACAAGCTTTCGATAACGCCATTCGGACGAACGCCGCGATCGGCGGCTCCACCAACGCGGTCATTCACCTTCAGGCGATTGCCGGGCGCATCGGTGTCGATCTGAAGCTTGACGACTGGAGCCGCGTCGGTCGCGGCACGCCCACGGTGGTCGACCTGCAGCCGTCGGGGCGTTTTCTGATGGAAGAGTTCTACTACGCCGGTGGTCTGCCTGCGGTGCTCAAACGCTTGGGCGAGGCGGACCGGCTGCCGTTCAAGGACGCGCTGACGGTGAATGGAAAAACCCTCTGGGAGAACGTACAGGACGCGCCGCTCTATAACGACGAGGTAATCCGGCCGCTGGATAATCCGCTCACCGCGGACGGCGGGATCTGCATACTGCGCGGCAACCTGGCGCCCAACGGCGCGGTGCTCAAACCCTCGGCGGCGACGCCTGCGCTAATGCGCCACCGCGGCCGGGCGGTGGTATTCGAAGATTTCGACGACTACAAAGCGCGCATCAACGACCCGAACCTGGACGTCAACGCCGACGATATTCTGGTCATGAAGCACTGCGGCCCGCGGGGGTATCACGGCATGGCGGAGGTGGGCAACATGGGGCTTCCGCCCAAGATTCTTGCCCAGGGCGTGACCGATATGGTGCGCATTTCGGATGCACGCATGAGCGGCACCGCCTACGGCACGGTGGTGCTGCACGTAGCGCCGGAGGCCGCGGCGGGCGGGCCGCTTGCCGCAGTACACAACGGCGACTGGATCGAGCTCGACTGCCAAAGCGGGCGACTGCACCTGGATATCAGCGATGAAGAACTGGCCGAGCGCCTGAGCGCTGACGATGCCACGGCGGCCTCCACGATGATTGCAAGCCAGGGCGGCTACCGCCAGCTCTATATCGAACGGGTGCTGCAAGCCGACCAGGGGTGCGACTTCGACTTTCTGGTGGGCTGTCGCGGCGCCGAAGTACCCCGTCATTCGCACTAAAAGATAGCCAATGCCTTGCGAGGATCCCCCGGGCGCATTAACTGCAATTGACATGACCAACGCGGCCCATGTGCCAACCTTAAACATTAAAATACGTATTAAATGCAGGTTTGAGTACAGGTTGGCACACGCTTTTTTCTTTTTAAGTTTTTGATTTTAAGTTATTTTCCATTTTTTATTGAAAACCTGGTACGCCCGCTGCACTGGTTTGGCCAAGAGCGCAGCGTCAGGATGGCACGGTGCTCTTGTTTAAACTCAACGTACGATTTTTTACCGGGTAACGCTTTTATTGATACCCGTGTCGAAAAGCTGGAAAGTAAAGCCAATCAGGAGGCACGATCATGAAGAAGGAATCTCTCAAGAAACTAGGCATCCTTGGTGTATCTTTCGGCCTAATGGCCAGCCCGCTAGCCTTTGCTGGCATGGAAGAAGACACGGCGCCGCAAGAGCCGGTACCGCAGGAAGACACCATGCAGGATGAGCAGGGCACGTACAACTCCTACGACACCGAGCAGGAGCAGGGTGCGACAACCGAGTACGAAGAGGAAGAGCAAGAATTCACTTACGAAGAAGAGGAGGAGGAGCAAGAAGATTGGGATACCGATACTGACACGGATGCCGACTCTGACAGCAATTGGTAAACCCCGCTTGCTAAAGGACTAACCGCTTCCCTGGTTCAAGGATGAGCCACGAAATGCCCCGCCGAATGCGGGGCATTTTTGCGTTTAAACGTCCGCTACCCCTGTTACGGGCGATAAGCTAAAGTTGAGGCCCTCTCACTATAGCTTGGGTGATCGACATCGAATCGACGCCGTTTACAGGGATGTACGCCACGTGCTGAGCTTAAAATCGAGCTTAAAAGAAGTACCTGTTCTCCCCAGGGCACAAGGGCGGATCGAGGCAATCGACCTGGCCCGGGGGATAGCCATTGGTTTGATGATCATAAGCCATACCGTCAGCGGCCTGGTGGGGATTCCCAACGTGCCCGAGTGGGGCATGGTACCTGTACACCTTCTCACCAAGTTCTCCTCCTCGCTTTTTATCCTGGTGTTCGGCATGGCGCTGGCGGTGGCATTTTTACCGCGTACCCAGGACGAAGACTGGCCCAAGCGGCGTTTGAAACTGTGGCTGCGCGCCCTTGAAGTGTGGTTTTGGTACAAGGCGCTCACCATCGTCGAAATGCTCCCATTCAACGCGCCAGCGGATATCGTCGATACGCTGCTCTACGCCAACTTTGCCATCTGGGTCGAAATCCTCGGCTTCTACGCCATCGCGCTTTTGTGGGTGCCGCTGATACTTCCGTTCTGGGCCCGGGCACCGCTATGGTCGCGCCTGGCGGCTATCGCGGTGCTCACCGCACTCTCGGCCTGGTTGCAGGGGTTCGATTTTGGCGGCAACCCCCTTTTGAAAGCGCTGCTGGTCGATCACGAAGCGTATTACACCTGGGGGCAGCTAAGCCGCGCGCCGCTGATTCTTGCCGGGCTTTTGATAGGCGAGGCCATGCTTCGCTGCGTTTTCGAGCGCGCCCCGCGCCTTCGCCTGGTCGCGATATTGATCGCGCTGGGTGGTGCAATGATCGGCGCCTTTTATGGCCTGGCGGCACTGGATGATGGCCCCTATGCGGCCATGGTGGCGGTGGCGAACAATGCCGGTAAGCACCCGCCACAGCTTGCCTTCATGCTGTTCAGCGTGGGTGGGGCGCTGGTTGTTCTAGGGCTTGCGTTGGCCGGCGGCGCGGCGGCGGCCAAGGCACTTTTGCCGCTGAGCATTGTCGGAAGCGACGCGCTCAAGGCGTTCATTTTCCATATCATGCTGATTTTTTTAGTGCTTCGTTTTCTGCTGGAGCTTAACGGCACCTATACCTACCCGCAGGCGCTGGGCGTCGGTGGGCTTTTGATTCTCGGGGCCGCGCTGTGGATTTGGGTAACACGCTGGATAGCGGCGCACCGATAGCCACATGACAAACGATCGAGGTGACGATTTGCGATGGTTTAAATGCACGCTGATTGTCGCGGCGCTTTGTATAGCGCTGCCGGTACAAGCGGATTGGTACTACGAGACCGACAAACAGAGCTATTGGCAGGGGAGCCTGAGCACTCGCCTGGCCGCTATCGAGGATGCCTTTGGCGGAGCGCTCGGCGTTTACGTTCAAAACCTGCAAAGCGGCGAAGCCTTCTCCTGGCAAGCCGACATCCCCTGGTACCTGGCCTCGCTGATCAAGGTGCCGGTGGCCGCCGAGGTCTTCGCAAAGCGCCAGGCCGGTGGGCTGACGCTCGACGAGCGCATCACGCTCAACCAGAGCGACTACGTGGATGGCGCCGGGCCGGTGAACTGGCACGACCCCGGCACGCCGATCTCGATTACGTATCTGCTGGAGCAGATGATCACCGTTAGCGATAACACCGCCTCGGACATGCTGATCAACCGGGTCGGGCTCGAATCGGTCAATGCGCGCGCCAGGCAAATGGTGGCGGCCAGTGGCGGTGACCCCAATGAGCTGGGGCCGATCACCCGGCTGGTGGGCGTGCGCCAGGGGGTGTATGGCGCGCTGCACCCACAAGCGAAAGCGCTGGGCGGCAGCGATTTCATGGCGCTTCGCCGAAACGGTATCGGTCAGCGCCCGGCGGCGCTTGCGCGCCTTTTAGGCGTTGCCAGTAGCGATTTACGCGAGCCCGATTACGACCGCGCGTTCGATGCCTACGAGCAAACCGGTGAAAACACCGGTACGCTCAAAGCCTACGGCGACCTGCTCGCCGCGCTCCACCAGGGGGGAGTGAGCGACCTGGCTTCCGACCAGCGTCAGGCGCTGATCGCCCTGATGACGCGTACCCGCTCCGGCGAGGCGCGCTTGAAGCGGGGCATGGGCGAGGCCATCACGTTCGCTCATAAAACCGGCACCCAGCACCGGCGTAGTTGCGATGCTGGGCTGGCCTCGCGGGGCTCTTTGGGCTCGGCCGAGCAGGGCCCCTGGGTGGTCGTTGCCTGTGCCCGGGGGCCGCTTTCGCGCAGCCAGCACGAACAGGCCCTGGCCGGCGTGGGCGAGGCGCTGAGGGTGACCGGCGCGCTAGGTACGCCCTAGCGATCTGTAACGTGTTCAAAGCGGGTGTCGAGCCCAGCGTGACCAACCGGGTTAACGCCACCCACCCAAGCACAGCCGTGATAAACTAGTGACCCCTTAAAACCGATGTTCAGGAGGCTTATATGGCCAGTGCCAGCGCCCGTCATATTCTGGTAAATAGCGAAGAGCAGTGCCTTGCCCTCAAGCAAGAGATCGAAAACGGCCGCGATTTTGCTGAGGTTGCCAAGGAGCATTCGAGCTGCCCGTCCGGTCGCCAGGGCGGCGACCTGGGCACGTTCGGCCCGGGCCAAATGGTGCCGGAGTTCGATAAGGTCGTCTTCAGCGGCGAGCTCAATCAAGTCCATGGTCCGGTTCAAACCCAGTTTGGCTACCATCTGCTCGAAGTCACCAGCCGCAGTTAATCTGCCCTTGGGCGCTGGCGGCCCTCTTCCTTGCGCGTGCCAGTCGCCCTTGGCAGTCAAGCACCGCGGCCCGGCCGCGGTGTGAGGAGCACGCCTTGAACGACCCCATTATCTCTATCGAGGGCTTGAACAAAACCTACAGCGGTGGCTTTCAAGCGCTCAAGCACGTGGATCTCACTATCCAACGTGGCGAAATTTTTGCTCTGCTCGGCCCCAATGGCGCGGGCAAGACTACGCTCATCAGCCTGGTGTGCGGGCTGGTCAATCCAAGTGAAGGCCACGTGACCGTCGACGGTTTCGATAACGTCAAGCAGTACCGCCAGGCGCGTCAGCGCATCGGGTTGGTGCCTCAGGAACTCACCAACGAGGCCTTCGAGACGGTGTGGAACACGGTCAGTTTCAGCCGCGGCCTGTTCGGTAAGCCGCCAAGCCCGGCGCATATCGAAAAAGTGCTCAAGTCGCTTGCGCTGTGGGACAAACGCAACAACCGCTTGATTACCCTCTCCGGCGGTATGAAGCGCCGCGTACTCATCGCCAAGGCGCTCTCTCACGAGCCGCGCATTCTGTTTCTCGATGAACCCACCGCCGGCGTGGATGTGGAGCTTAGGCGCGACATGTGGCAGGTGGTGCGTGGGCTGCGCGATAACGGCGTGACCATCATTCTCACCACCCACTACATCGAAGAAGCCGAAGAGATGGCCGATCGCATCGGCGTGATCAATCACGGCGAAGTGGTGCTGGTGGAAGAGAAAGCGGCACTAATGAAAAAGCTCGGCAGCAAACAGCTCACCCTGGAGCTGCACACCCCGCTTGCCGCATTGCCTTCGCGCCTCGAGGGCGACACGCTGAGCCTGACCGACGATGGTCAAATGCTGGTGTACACCTACGATGGTCATCAGGAAGAAGAAGGCCGCGGCGTGTCCGGCTTGTTGGCCGCGCTGAGCGAAGAGGGCATTCGTGTGAAGGACCTGCACACCCGGCAGAGTTCGCTTGAGGATATTTTCGTCGATTTGGTCAAGGAGCGCTCATGAATCTCTACCCCGTCCGTTCGATCTACATGGCGGAGATGGCGCGCACCCGGCGCACGCTTTTGCAAAGTATCGTTTCACCGGTCATTTCCACTTCGCTCTACTTCGTGGTGTTTGGCGCGGCGATCGGCTCGCGTATCAGTGAAATCAACGGGGTCAGCTACGGCGCCTTCATCGTGCCCGGGCTGATCATGCTGATGCTACTGACGCAAAGCGTTTCCAATGCGTCCTTCGGCATTTTCTTTCCCAAGTTCTCCGGCAGTATTTACGAGATCCTTTCCGCGCCCATTTCGTATCTGGAAGTGGTGGTGGGCTACGTGGGGGCCGCAGCGTCCAAATCGATACTGCTGGGGCTGATCATTCTGGGCACATCGAGCTTTTTCGTGCCGCTTCAGATCGCCCACCCGTTCTGGATGCTGACCTTTTTGGTGCTCACCGCCGTCACCTTCAGCCTGCTGGGGTTCATCATCGGCATCTGGGCGGATGGCTTCGATAAACTCCAGCTGGTGCCGCTTTTGGTGATCACCCCGCTGACCTTTTTGGGCGGAAGTTTTTACTCTATCGACATGCTGCCGCCGTTTTGGCAAAGCGTGACGTTGGCAAACCCGGTGGTCTATCTGGTCAGCGGCTTTCGCTGGAGCTTTTACGGCATCAGCGACGTAAGTCTTGGGGCAAGCGTGGGTATGATTACGCTCTTTCTCGCCGCAAGCCTGGCCATGATCGGCTGGATTTTCCATACCGGCTACCGGCTGAAGCCCTAAGCGTCTCAATTTTTGATCATTTAAAAGGCAAGATTCCCCTATGCCGCTTTTGCAAAGCATCGTTCACCGCCTGGAACCCACCCTGGACGGCGAGCGCCTGACCGTGACCACCGCGCCAGCCGTTGGCGAAAGCGACGACCCGGTGATGGCAAACCTGGTGGGTAAATTGAATGATACCTACAACACCAAGGCCAAGGGTTGGGGGCGCTTCGCTCTCGAGGGCGAGCAGGCCGGGCCTCTGGTGGCCTGGCTTGCCGCATACCTTAAAGGTGATCAGGACTTTATGGCGTTCTCCACCGCCCTGACCGAGCGCCTGGCACGCGAGCTGCAGGAGGCGCTTTCGGTGAGCGGGTATCTGGTGATCGCCCACCAGCGCCAGGGCGATACCGAAACGCTCTTCTTTGCGCTCGTGCATCAGCGCGAAGGCATCGGTATTAGCGAATCCCACCAGGCCGTGCCTGCTGCCCAGCTCAATACCCAGCAGCTCACCCTGGCCGCGCGGGTCAACATTACCCAGTGGCAGGGCGATGAAACCGCCAGCCAACAGTACGTCTCGTTTCTAAAGGATCGCGGCGCGAAGAAGCTGGCCGATGGCGTGGCGGCGGTGCTCGGCATGGAGGAGGGCGTCGATGCGCCTGCCGAGACCCGCACGCTGCTCAAGGCCTTTAGCGACTTCGTCGAGCAGGAAGAATTCGACGAAGAGGCCAGCCGCGAAAAGACCGATACGCTGGTGGACTACGCCAACGAGCAGATGCGCCGCGGCGAGCCGATGACCCTGGAAGAGCTCTCCGGGCTCGTCGACGAACAGCAGCCCAAGGCGTTTTATGAGCACATCCGCAACGCCGACTACGGCCTTTCGCCGGAGATTCCGCCGGACAAGAAAACGCTGAGCCAGTTTCGCCGCTTTACTGGCCGCGCCGGTGGCGTCTCCATCAGCTTCGATTCGCACCTGCTGGGCTCCAGCATCGAGTACGACGAGGGCCAGGACCGGTTGATCATCAAGCAGGTGCCCAAGCAGCTCAAAGAACAGCTTGCCAAGCGTAAGGAGTGAGCCATGCTCGACGCGATTCGGGATTTTTTTCAGGACGCGCTCGCCGAGCCCGAGCGGCGCGAAAACCAGCACCTGACGCTGGAACTTGCCTCGGCGGCGCTGCTTTGCGAAGTGATGCGCGCGGACTTCGAGCAAACCGATGCCGAGCGCCAAACGCTCAAGCAGATACTCATGGCCCGCTATCGGCTGGGCGACGCAGAAGTCACCGAGCTGATGGCGCTGGCGGATGCCGAAGTGGAGGAGGCGGTGGACCACTACCAGTTCGTAAGCCTCATCAAGGAGCACTACGACTACGCAAAGCGCTGTGAGTTGGTGGCGCTGATGTGGCAACTGGCCTGGGCGGATGGCAGTATCGACCCCCAGGAAGAGCACCGCATTCGCCGCCTGGCGGATCTTCTGCATCTAAGCCACAGCGACTTCATTCGCAGTAAACTCGCCGCCGAGGAGCGCCAACGCCCCCATGAGTGACGACTCCCAGGCCGCGAGCTTGACTGAACTGCTCGACGCCATGGCGCAAATGGAAGAGGAAAAGCGCCGCGTCAGTGTCGAGGACATTCTCGACGCCGTCGGGCGGCGCTCCTTTGGGCCGCTGCTGCTGGTGGCGGGCATCATTACCCTGGCCCCCGTTGTGGGGGATATTCCTGGCGTGCCCACGCTCATGGCGGTGCTGGTGCTTCTAACCTCGAGCCAATTGCTTTTGGGGCGCAAGGCCTTCTGGCTGCCGGGCATACTCCTGAACCGGTCGGTCTCGCGCAAAGGCTTCGATAAATCACTGGGACTGATGCGCAAGCCCGCCAAGTGGGTCGACGGGCTTTTGGGCGTGCGCCTGGCCTGGATGAGCGGCTATATCGGTATGCGCGCCACCGCGCTTGCCTGCTCGTTGGTGGCACTGGCCATGCCGCCGATGGAGTTCATTCCCTTCACCGCCAACGGCGCGGGGCTTGCGCTAACGCTCTTCGGCCTGGGGTTGGTGGCAAAGGACGGACTGGTGCTCTCGCTGGGTTTTCTGATCACCGGCGCCACCTTCGCCGCCATTCTCATGTATCTGCTTTAAACCCCGCGCTGCGCTCGAGAGTTGAAGGGAGCGTTAGCGGTAGGTCAGTAAGTTCATCACCAGCCGGTTCAACTGCTGCTGAAACTGCCCGCCCGGCGAGGGGGGCGTGGGGTCGGAGGTGATCACCACGGTCATGTCACGCTCGGGAATGACGAACAGCGCCTGGCCGCCGTAGCCGCGCCCGTAATAGACCGGCGTGGTGCCAAGGGTGGTAACGAACCAGCCAAGCCCATAGCCATCCCCGGTCCACTGAGAGCTACCCCGCGGTGTCCAGGAGTCCTCCACCCAGCCTTCGGGCAGAATGCGTTCGCCGTCCACCACGCCATCATTGCGGTAAAGCTCGCCGATTTCCACCAGCGCCCGGGGCGAAAGCTGCATATCGTTGCCGCCAAAGTAGATGCCCTGCGGGTCCTGCAACCAGCGGGGGATGGCAATGTTCAGCGGCTCGGCCAGAAGCCGCTGGGCAAGCTGGTAGGTCGACTCACCGCTTGCGTAGGTGAGCGCGGCGGATACCAGGTGGCTCGAGCCGGTGGAGTAGAGCATGCGCCCGCCGGGTTCATCCACGAACGGCCGGCTCAGCGCATCCTCTACCCAGTTGGAGCTCGCCACCCAGCCGCTGTAGTTGCCGCCCGAGGTGCGCTCGAGCCCCGCCTGCATGGCGAGCAGGTTCTCGATGCTAATCTCGCTAACCTTCGGGTCCACACCTTGGGGCACGTGGCTGCCTAAAAGCTCGACCAGCGGCTGGTCGATCGAGTCGATCACACCGGCCTGGATAGCGGCGCCGGTAATCGCCGCCAGCACGGTTTTGGAGAGCGACTTCACGTTCGCCGGGGTGGCGACTCCCGGGCCGCCCTGATGAAATTCGTGAACGATTTCACCTTCGACCGCGACGACCACCGTATGCAGGCGGCCAAGCGCGCTGGCTTGCTCGTCCAGCACGTTAAACGCCTCTCTCGAGGGCGCGTCGGCCTGAGCGGTAAAAGGCAGCCCCATGGCCATCACCACCCCTAACCCCATTAACATTGCGCGCATTGGCATTCCTTTTTGACGACGACTCGACTGTTAAAAAGCGTAGAGTCTTCGCCACGCTAGCGCACGTAAATTACGCAAAGAACCCAAAAGCCTGCTAGGATGTGGGTGTTGCCCCGATGGGGAAAGCAACCCGTTGATTTTTCTAAACGCAAAAAAGCAAGGAGCGCCGTTATGCGTAATATCATCTACATCGTGGGTCTGGTAGTCGTCGTACTGTTTATTCTTTCGATGCTTGGCCTTCGTTGATCACAACGCCGTGCCAAACACAAACGCCCGCATTCGCGGGCGTTTTTGCGTTTAGAGCGCTTTTTTAAGCGTGTTAGGCTATCCCTAGGCCCTAGGCGCAGTCCGCCGCCCCCTGGCCAAACATATCGAACATGATCTCGCGGCCCAGCGCCGTTAGTACGAATCGCCCTGCTGTGTTGAGGGTACCCGCTTCGCTCGCCTCGAGGGTTTTGCGACACCTGGCCCAGCCAGCGTTTTGCTCTTCCAGTACGGCCATCTCCCGCTTCGCCAGCCCACAGCCAGGTAGCGTAATGGTTTCCAGCACGTGGCCGTTCACATAGAGAAGCTCCGCCACGTTAAAAAGGCATCCACGCAGCTGCTCTCGGCTAAACGGGGCGGGGTGGGCAGTCGGGGTTTTGCCTTGGGCAGACATGAGGCTCTCCAGCAGTGAACGCGAAATACGCAGGCCAGTGTAAGTCACTCATGGGCATTAGACCAAGGTCTATATAAGACGATGGTTCAACGAACGCTTTTTAGCGAATTCTTTGGGTAGCGACGTAGTCTCAAAATTTCCAAACATTACAGAAAATAACCTTTTAATGAGTTAAAACAGGTCAAGAGCTAAAGAAAAAGCGCCGGATGCCGATATTCAATGCATCAACGCAGGCAAATTTCAGGTCGCGCGGTTAATTGAGCGACGCTAATCGAAGGGGCACTAATCTATGGCTTCCATTACCTCACTGGGTGTAGGGTCCGGGCTGGATCTAACTGGGCTGCTGGATCAGTTGGAGGATGCCGAGCGTGGCAAGCTCGAACCCATCGAACGCCAAATCGAGACCCAGGAAACCAAAATTTCCGCCTATGGCCAGATGAAAAGCACGCTAGCGCAGTTTCAAACCGCTGCGGCGGAGCTAAACGACTCCGCACTCTATGAAAGCCTTTCCACTAACGTGGGGGGGAGCGCCGCCACCGCCGCTGCCGATGCCGAGGCACTACCGGGCAGCTATAATATCAGTGTCGAAACGCTGGCCACTCGCGGCACGCTGGCCTCGGAAGGTGTCTCGCAAGACCAGTATGAACAGCCGCTGACCTCTACCGAGCAAAAGCTGACGCTTACGTTTGGCAACGGCGAAAGCGAAGACGTGATCATTGCGGCGGATAGCACCCTCGAGGACATGCGTGATGCGATCAACGCCGCCGATGCCGGCGTCAACGCCACCATCATTTTCGACGGCGACGACTACCGCCTAGCGCTCAGTTCCAGTGAGACCGGCGAAGATGCTTCGATCAGCGACTTCAGTTTTGGTGCGGAAGGTAACGCGCCCTTTGCCGCCGATACAACGACGCATCAGGCGGGCACCAACGCAGCGCTGGAAGTCAATGGCATCACTATTACCAGCCCCACCAATCAGGTCGAAGGCGCCATTCAGGGCGTGACGCTCAACCTGCAGGAAGAGGGCGAGAGCACCGTGGCGGTCGAGCAGAATACCCGCGCGGTGCGCGACGCCGTCAACGGCTTTGTGGATGCGTATAACGATCTAAAAGAGACCATTGGTACGCTGACGAGCTTCAACGCCGAGACCGGCGTAGCGGGTGAACTGAATGGCGACAGCGCCACGCGTAGCGTAGAAAACCAGCTGCGCAGTGTGTTGAGCGGGGGGATAGGGGGCGAGTACTCGCGACTGGCCGATATCGGTATCACCCTGCAGCGCGACGGCACCCTGGAAGTCGATGATGGCCAGCTCGATAATGCGATCGCCAATAACCAGGAAGCACTCTCGGCGTTCTTCGCCGGCGATGCCAGCGACGCGGGTATGGCAGGCCAGGTCAACCAGACGATCGAACAGCTGTTAGGCAGTAGTGGAGCGGTGAACGGTGCGATTAGCGGCGCAGAAAATCGCGTGGAATCGTTAGGCGAGCGCTATATACGCACCGAGCAGACCATCGAGCAGACCATTAGCCGCTACCGCACCCAGTTTGGCCAGCTCGACGGCATGGTGGCCCAGATGAACCAGACCAGTGATTATCTAACCCAGCAGTTCAGCGCAATGGATGCCCAGCTGGGCCGCTAGGCAGTAAAACTGAGCCGTTAGGCAGTAAAACGTAGTTAAAAGCTGGTAAGCCTTCCATTAATAAGGTATTAAACGCGCCAAAGCACGTTGAGTACCGCTTAAACGCCTGCTGTAAAGCAGGCGTTTTCGTGTCACTAAAGAAATCACGGCGTTGGCCGATACTAGTTATAGGTAAGTTTTAAACAGGCGGAGCACGCAGGCCGTGTCTACGCACCCTGGTTTAGCCTTTTGCATATAGGAGCCCCCTTGCATGGCGACGATAACCTCTTTAGGCGTAGGCTCTGGCCTCGATCTCACCGGCTTGCTGGATCAGCTTCAAGACGCCGAACGCGGCCGGCTAGCTCCCATTACCCAGCAGAAAAAAGATCAAACCGCTAAAATCTCCGCGTTTGGGCAGCTTCAAACCTCGCTGAATGGCTTTCAAGACGCGCTGGGCAAGGTCAACGACCCCAAGCTCTACCAAAGCCTTTCCGCCAATGTGCGCGGCGATGCCATTAAGGCGACCACCAGCGCGGAAGCCCTGCCCGGCAGTTACCGGGTCGAAGTGACCCAACTGGCCACCGCTGGTACTTGGGCCTCCACCGGTGTAGCCAATCGCGATCAACCGGTAGAGCTAAACGGCTCCGACCAAATGACGCTGACCCTGGGGGATGGCAAAAGCGTTACGCTTGCGCTGAAAGAAGGCAGTACGCTCGAGGATATTCGCAACGCCCTAAACGCCAATAAAGAGGCGGGCGTGAATGCGACCATCGTCAATGACGGCAGCGAAAACGGCTTTCGCCTGGCGCTAAGCTCTAAAACAACGGGGCAGGAAGCTTCTATTGAGAGCCTCACCTTTTCAAATAGCGCCACACCCGATGACGCCATTGCCACGGCCATCAGTGAAGACATCAAGCGCGTAGGTGAAAACGCCCGGCTCACCGTCAACGGTATCGCGATCACCAGCGAGAAAAACGAGATCGCCGGTGCCATTCAGGGCGTGACGCTTAATTTGAACGAGCTCAGCTTGGGCAAAGACGAAACCGCCACCAGCACCGTGGTGGTGGAGCGCGACACGCTTAAGCAGCGCGAGGCGGTCAACGGCTTCGTCAAGGCGTTTAACGAGCTGAAAACCACCATCGGCAAGCTCACCAATGTCACTGGCGAGCGCGCGACCGCCGGCGAGCTAGTGGGCGATAACTCCGTACGCATTATCGAATCGCGCCTGCGCAGCGTACTCACCGGCGGCGTACAAGGCGGCGAGTTCAACACGCTCAACCAGTTGGGCATTACGCTGGAAAGCGACGGCAAGCTGAAAGTGGACGATAACAAGCTTAGCGACATCGTGGCCAATAACCCCAAAGCGCTCAGTGACTTTTTCGCCGGCGATAAAAAAGAAGGGGGCTTAGCCGGCAAGCTTGGCAGCACCGTCGAGCAGATGTTGGGCAGCAACGGGGTGGTAAAGCTTGCCATTACCGGTGCGGAAAGCCGCGTGAAAGGCCTGGACGACCGCTTCGCGCGCATGGAAAAAACGGTGGATGCTACCATTGCCCGCTACCGCAGCCAGTTTGGCAAGCTCGATGCCATGGTCGCGCAAATGAACAGCATGAGCAGCTATCTCACACAACAGTTCGACGCCCTGGACAGCCAACTAGGCCGTAAAAAGTAGTAGCGCTCCCCTCGCGTTAACGCGGCTGTTATAACGCCCATACAGCAATATTCGACCCCCTGCCCGTAGGAGCAGGCTTCAGCCAGCGAAGCAGCGCGCCAAGCGCTGCCGGGGTTAAGCCTCTCATAGCCCCCGTTACAAAGGCCACTGCCCCTACCCCTGTAGGAGCAGGCTTCAGCCAGCGAAGCAGCGCGCCAAGCGCTGCCAACCAACCCCGGCACCCAAGCGTGATCAGATAAATGCCTCACCCCGCCATCCACCAACATTTAAACAAATTTTTTTACCACCCACCCTAAAGATTCTCCCACCCGCGCCGTTAATTAATATAACGGCGCACAACACGCCGCAAAGCAGGCCAAGTGGCCAATCTTATTGAAAGGGGAATACCACCATGTCAGTAATCAATACCAACATCACTTCCATGATTGGCCAGTCCAACCTGTCCAAATCACAAAGCTCTCTGGCCACTTCCATGGAGCGTTTGAGCTCTGGCCTGCGCATCAACAGCGCCAAAGACGACGCTGCCGGCCAAGCCATCGCCAACCGCATGAGCAGCCAGATCACCGGTCTGGGCCAGGCCCAGCGTAACGCCAACGACGGTATCTCCGTTGCGCAAACCGCTGAAGGTGGTTTGAACCAGATCAACGACAACCTGCAGCGCATTCGTGAGCTAAGTGTTCAGGCGTCCAACGACACTAACAGCCAGCAGGATTTGGGCTCTATCCAGGACGAAATCGATCAGCGTCTTAACGAAATTGATCGTATCTCCCGTGAGACCGACTTTAACGGCACAAAAGTACTTGGTGCCGATACTCGCAACCTGAGTATCCAGGTAGGTGCTGACGATGGCCAAACTATCTCGGTTGGTTTGGAAACTATCAACCGTGAGACTCTTGGTTTGACGGGCTTTAGCGTTGCTAATGGTATTGACGCAGATAACGTGGCTGAAAATGCTCCCACTGATCTAAGTGGCATTGAAGGTCTTAACGACGGCGCTACATTATCTGGTGACGATGCGGATAACGTCCGTGCTTACACTGGTACTGGCGACAACGATCCCGCATTCGTTATTGCGGTTGAAGACGGTGATGAGACCTCTTACTTCACCGCTAACATTGGTGCAGATGGTGCAGTAACTCGTGGTGCGGCTCTTAGAGAAGGTGGTCCTGCAACTGACGGTCCCATGGCAGCGCTTGACTCTGCGCTGAACAAGGTTGACAGCATGCGCTCCGAACTCGGTGCGGTGCAGAACCGTTTCGAGTCTGCTATCGAGAACCTGAACACCAACGAGACCAACCTCTCCGCGGCCCGTTCGCGCATCGAAGACGCCGACTATGCAACGGAAGTGGCCAACATGACTCGTAGCCAGATCCTGCAGCAGGCCGGTACCTCGGTTCTGGCCCAGGCGAACCAGATCCCGCAGAACGTTCTTTCTCTGCTGGGTTAATTGGTTAGCTACATCGCTGATCAAACGATACCTAACGGGGCCAAAAGGCCCCGTTTTTTAGTATGTCAGAAATCATAAAGCTTACTGACATACTTTCCTTGGGTATGTTTGCTTTTCTTCGAGGTTGTCATGGCATTTCGCGTTTCTAAGATTGACTATGTACCTGATGTTCCAGGGTTCGATTTTTATGTTTTTGTTCTTGGGAAAAACTGGCCCGGTGGGAGTTTGAGTGAAGTTGAGAGGAGCATGAATTGTTTGGGCGAGAAGATGTCAGGCAAAGGGGCTATTATAAGAGGTTACAATGATGACGAAATGCGGCGAGAGCTGGATGAAAAATTTCCTTCGCCGGGGTTTGGGTCAAGAGACTTCAATAGTTTTGTAGGGCTGGGGCATAAGGATGGAGCAGCACTATTTATAACAAGCGCTCATCCAAACAACTTCGTCGCAGAAAAGGATTTATCGATCTATCTTCCGCTGGATTTAATTCATAAAAAATACGACAGTATGGATAAATTCTACGATGATTTATGTCAGTTGGTCACTGGCCAAGACCAAGAGGTTTTGGATAAGTTTATAGATTTAAGTAAGGATGACACATACTTTAAAGCCTTTAAAGGCGCGGTTGAAGTAAAGCCAGGGTTTATGGGTGTTTCCTTCAATCTGGGAGAGTTTTTCAGGAAAATAAAAAAGCAGTAACGCTAATTACGATATCAGGCTAGCCAGCGCTTCTGCCCAAGAATGCTAGCTTATCCATGTAAAAATAAAACGATATTTTGTTAGCTCGCGACATTGATTGTCGCTTGCTTGTAGACGTCTTTTGTTACCCGATCCATGAAATTTGCAGGCCCACGAGATTCAGGCCCGCTAAAACAGGAGTATTATTATGCGCAAGCATTTATCCGTTGTTGCCTTACTAGCTATATCATGCAGTGCTGAAGCTCAGCCAAGCACTGGGTTGGATGCAGTCTTTAACGGGGACATGCTGGGCACTAACCTGCGTTACTTCGAGTCTGTCGCTGGTATCGCTCGGGAGTCTTGGGGCGACCAGCATACTTATATAGTTGATGGATGCCAGGTTGTCGCAGAAGCGCCGGGTGGAAGCATCACCAGCTTGGGTTTGGATATTAACGAGCGATGCCAAGTAGATTTAACTTCTTTTCTCGGAGAGTCCTTCGCGCCGGATATTTCTCGCCCATTAACGTTTGGCAATTTCATGGAGCACGCTGGCGAGGGCTTCTACTTTTATTCGGACTGCCTAACTCGCTGTGGCAATGCCTTCGATCCATCAGTATATGCTTACTGGGAAGGGCCGCGCGCTGTTGGCTTTATCAATATGAAGCTGGGCGCGAAGCTAATCAGCGGAGAGGCTTCTGATGCCGCTTCGCAATGGGCTGATGTGATGTATCAACAGCGTGGGGAAGATTATGTCATCGACACTGAGTTCAATTGTGATCGAGCCTTTGACGATGTTGCTGCTCAACTGTTATATGATGTTGAGATTACCCATCTGACTTTGGGCAATGTGGCAGGCGCCCGTTGCGAGTAATATATTATATTGTCATCATTTTTTAACGGCTTCGATGCTGATAATAGTTTGATTGGTAAGGCTAGTCAGTCACGACTGACTAGTTTAGAAGCTTCATTAGTGCTGTTTCTTTAGCCATAATTATAAAACAGATGTCGATTGCAGTTGAAGTGGCTGGCTAATATGGCTGTAGTAAGCAGGTGCTTCTGTACTGGCTCAAGCTAACGAAATCTCACAATCTATTCTTTCTCTGCTGAATTGGCCCCAGTCTTGGCTAAGGTGAGGTAACCACCTTATCGCTAATATGTAATATTTTGTTAAAGTTTTTCAAAATTGGGCCGATAAGCAAGTAATTACTTCTAATGCAGGCCCTCGAATGGCGTCTATCAACACTAACCTGCTCTCCTTGACCGGTCAGGCAAACCTGACGCGCTCTCAGTCGGCGCTTGCGACCTCCATGGAGCGTTTATCTTCAGGGCTGCGTGTGAACAGCGCAAAAGACGATGCGGCGGGCCAAGCCATCGGTAATCGCATGACCAGCCAGATCAACGGTCGCGCCATGGCCATCAAAAACGCAAGCGACGGCGCGTCGCTGTCACAAACCGCCCAGGGCGTTCTGGAATCGGTCAATAACAATTTGCAGCGTATTCGCGAGCTAACCGTGCAGGGGCTGAGTGAGATCTATAACGGCGAGATGGGGGATCGGATTCAGGCGGAGATCAACCTGAATCTGAAAGAGATCGATCGGCTGAGTCGCACTACCGAGTTCAATGGTATTCCGCTGCTGGATGGCTCGGCAGGCAAAATTCCTTTGCATGTCGGCGCCAATGATGGTGAGACGATCGATATCAACCTGGGGCAGCCAGGCTTTGGCGTCGAGGCCCTAAACCTCAAGGACTTTACCTTTCAGGGCGAGCCCGGCACGATCAATCACATCGATACCTTATCGGGGAGTGCGTCGCGTATTCCTATCGATGATGCGACTTACTCTAGCGTGAACTATGTACCTGAGGAAAACGAGCCTCACCTGGTGCGCTTTGGCGGCAGTGATGTCATTCAGCTAGGTGGCGAGGGCGGTCAGCTCCAAAATGTTTCGGTAAGTGCGCGTCACGATACCGATACGCGTAATAATAGGGTTACGATTAGTGTTCGCGAAGCGGCTACCGAGCGTACCTCGAGCGAGACCATTAACTCCCTGGCGTTTTTAAATGAAGAGGGCGTGGCTTGGCCATCGGGTAGTACGCGCCTGGTCGGGTCCGGAGGGCAACACTGGATTGAAGACACGCGCGCGGGAGAGCCACGCTATACACCCGCTCGGCTCTCAATGGACAACAGCCAGAGAAGCGTGGTCGCCCAAGCGCTGGATGAGCCCACCGTGTCGTCAGGCGATCTCCCCCGTAGTATCGGCGAAGTACGTTACATGCCCTCGGTCAGTAAGCAGAGCTCGCAATACAGCTTGACCCTTGATGGCCAGGATGAAAGCGCCAGTGACCGGATCGAGCTCGTTCGGTTAGGCAGCACCTATTACGTGGAAGAGCAGCTGGATAGCGGCGACTACGCATACTACTCAGCCAGCGTAACCAGTGAAACCGGCGGCGAGGAGGATATCTTTACCGTGGTGAGTGAGCGGGGGGCGATGGGGCCAGTGACCGATCAGCCTTACGTATCGGGTTCCTCTACGGTTCATCTGAAGCCCAGTAACAACAACGTACAGGTCAACTACCGGGAGTTGAACGGCACAACGCATCGCGACGTGATGGGCAGGGATCCTGACAACGGCTATGTTTTTAATCTGAACGCCTTTGAGGATGGCAGCGGAGCTTTCAAGACCGCCAATCTTGTCACGAATCAAGATAACGAGACGCTGCTCCAAACGGTGAACGGCAACGGCGAGGTGATTCTCTATTATCCGCTCAGCCGCTCCGTTAGTACGGATGTCGATAGTAATTTAACCACGGTCACGCTGACCGAAACCGACCAGGCACGCCGTATTCGTAACCCGCCCGACCCGTTGGCGGCGCTGGATCGCGCCATCGCGCAAATCGACAGTAAGCGCAGTGAACTGGGCGCGTTGGACAACCGCCTGGAGGCCGTCGTCGACAACCTGGGTGAAATGAACCAAAACCTTACGGCCGCTCGATCACGCATTCTGGATGCCGACTACGCCGTGGAAGTCGCCAACATGACCCGCGCGCAAATCCTGCAGCAGGCCGGTACCACGGTACTCGCTCAGGCGAATCAGATCCCACAGAATGTGCTTTCTCTGTTGGAGTCATAGGTTGGGTGCTCAATCCCGTGGATAGGAGTACCGGACTCGCGCATGATTTTACGGGGTGTAAGTAAGTATTCGGAGCCACTTTTAAATGAGAAAATTAAATGCGCGAGCACGAACATCAGCAGGTTATTGCCAAGCTGCAGCAGGTGATCGATGACACCCAAGCCACCTTGTGCCGTGCCGAAGATCATGGGCTGGATGTGAGCATGCCCGGTGACTATGCCCATCTGCTCGATATTCTGGATAATGCCATCAAGCAGCAGCGCGAACATACTAACGTTATGTTGTTTAGCACTGAGGGGGGAGCTTCTCGATAACGCTTCTATGAATCCAGGATAAGAAAAGAAGCAATAGAAGCGATATAGGAGTTGGGTGGACAGGTGTGAGGAAATCCAATAAAGCTATCTTTAAAGTTTAATGCATCGAGCTGTGGGGCTAGCGACGCTTTTGAAGTGAGTGCTGATTGATAGAAATAATTCTCGATAGTCGCTTGGGATATGCTGACCGAATAATCTTAAAAATAAAGCGCGCCAGCTTCCTTGGCGTTACCCTCGATATCATCAGGATTGATGTAAGCGCCTTTCTGATGAGAGGGAATCACGTGATTGATAGTGCTTTTACCCGAACCGTTCGGCCCGGCAAACATTCGTAGCCGTGGTATTTGATCCATCAGGTCACCTTAAGCTTCGTACCCATTGATACCTTATGTTTGGCTGGCGCTTTTTTTAGAATATGCACTTCTCCATTGGGTAAAACGCGAACGAAGTTACCATCGACAATCTCGATCAGCGTTTGCCCACTGTTTAATGCGGCTTGGCGGGCGCGACGCGTGTGAAGCGAAGCTTGGGCTGCAAACCGCTGCTCTGCATCTGGCAGGGTGACCATAGGGCCTCCTTGAACATAGAGTACATTGTACAGAATACTATAATCATGCGGGCGCAAGCGATAGGGACGGCGTTCGAGCCATCATGAGCCCTGGATACCGCAAAGTGGCTGTTATGGAATGTCCATGTAACGTATAAGCGCCTGCGCGCGTACGGATATCAGTACGTCATAGACATTGAGCGTTTGATCGGCAATACCCCATCCTGGAGCGACGAGCCCCTACATACCGCCTGCCGGTCGCCAGTAAGGCACACCTTCCCGATGAAAGTATGTTTTCTTTAATGTTTGATCTGTAAATTTAGCAGTCTACCCTCTTCCGACCTGATAGCTTAACCTGTGATAATAAATGGTTAATGTGTTTGTAAGTCGAGGCTGCACGCAATGGACACCGTCACTCTAACCCTTATTTTCGCCATTCTGGCGGCTTGGCTTAGCTTTACCTGCGCACTGGTCGTGGTGTATCTGCTGCTCAGCGGCCAGCCCACCGGGTCGGCCTCTTCTGGCAAGGGGGCGGGAGAAGAGAGCAATAGGGGAAGCGAACCCGATAAAAACGCCCCTGTGCTGGTGAATGATAGCGGCGCCGCCTGGGGAGTACAGGTACTCTTCGAAGACCCATCGACCGCCACCAATCAGCGCCTGATCACCGTACTGGCTTCGCTAGGGGCCGAGTACGAGAGTGCCGCCAGGGTCTATACGGTCTCGGGAGAGACGTCGCGCACGCCCATCGTGGTTGAAAACGCCGCGCCCCCCGCGCCGTTACCGGCGCCAGACGATGTCGATAGCCCCTATATAGTAAAGGGCGTAAGCGTTCAGATACGCGCGAATAGCGAGGTTATGAAACCCGGCAAGCTGCAGCTAGCGCGCCTGGTCAAAATCGCCAAAGCGGTGACCCGGGTGGGGGGTACCGTAGTGGATGCCCAGAAAGCGCCGATTACTAAAGCGGGTTTCAAGGCCGTTATTGCCGGTAAAGCCAGGATGTAGTTACGCTGTTTAACGAGTGCCATGCTTTTGAGGTTACTGCGGCGAAGCCGCGTCTCCCTGCGCGAACTTCGCGCGCTCTCTTCGATATTTTCCTCTTCGTTAAACCAGAGTTTCATGTATCGGTAAATCATTTTTCAAGCTACTATGTAGACATTAACCACATATTTTGATGTGGTTGTTGATGTCTTGGGGCCTCATGAAGCAGAGCGAAACCCTCAAATGCCTTGCTGCCTTCGATCAGCGTGGCCGCTACGTGTTTTCTACACGCGACATGACCAAAGTGTTCCCGGGTGAGTCGGCCCGGGCGTTGGAAGCAACGGTGAAACGCTTGGTGGAAGCCGGCATTCTCGAGCGCCCATCCAAGGGTGTATACGTATACGCGTTATCGAAGCATAAAGGGCCGAATACGTTGGAGCTGATCGCTAAAACATTACGCCGCGGCGAATACAGCTATATCAGCCTGGAGTCCGCTTTGTCAGAGTATGGGATAATCTCTCAGATTCCTGTTGGTCGGCTAACCGTAATGACGACCGGTCGAAAAGGGGAGTACAAGACACCCTATGGCGTTATCGAGTTCACGCATACCAAGCGTGCCGTATCGGATATTCTCTCCAGCATCAAGGAGCGTCGACGACCTTTGAAAGTAGCCGCCAGGTCTACAGCGCTTCGGGATCTCAAGCGAGTGGGCCGTAATACCCATCTGATCGACGAGGACGCTTTGTATGATGATTGAGACGGTCGATTTCAATGCTCTGGTAGATGAGGCCATGAAAGAGCCCGCCTTGGCGCGTCTGCGGCCAGTCGTTGAAAAAGAGTTGCTGCATTACGATCTGCTGTTTGCCTTGGAGAAGGAAGGGCTGCTGGATGGGCTGGTTTTCCAGGGCGGTACGTGCCTGCGATTATGCCATGGAGGTAGCCGGTTCAGTGAAGATCTGGACTTTGCGGGTGGTGCAGGCTTCACGTCCCGATCGCTCATGGATATGAAACATTGTCTTGAAGACTACCTGACCAAGCGCTATGGGCTTGAAGTAACTGTCAAAGAGCCAGCATCGCTGAAAAAGGATGTAAGGTACGCCGAACTTAACATCGAAAAATGGCAAATCGCTATCACGACCTCACCTGAGCGTCGGGATCTTCCTCGGCAGAAAATCAAGTTGGAAGTGGCCAATATTCCTGCCCATACCAAAGAAGCACTGCCTTTGGTCCGAAACTACGCATTTCTGCCCGATGGCTACGAAGATCTGCTGATCATGGTAGAAACCCGTGATGAAATCATGGCGGATAAGCTGTTCTCGTTACCTGCCACCCAAAAATACGTTCGACATCGCGATATATGGGATTTGGTCTGGCTTACGCAGCGGGGCGCCCAGATAAATAGCGATCTGGTCAAACGGAAAATAAACGACTATCGGTTAGAGGATTACCCGGCCAGGCTTGGCAGCATGATTTCAAGAATTCCCGATATCATCAGCAGTAGGGGCTTCAATAACGAGATGGAGCGGTTTCTTCCCTATGATGTGTATGCACGGACGCTTGGTCAGGACAAATTTCAATCCTATATGTCAACGACTTTGACAAGCCTACTAACCACGGTACAGGCAGCACTGGAGTCAAGGCAGCCGATAAGGCCGCCTTTTCAGATGTAATCGTTGTTTTGAGCCAGTCAGTTCCCACCTCGGGCGGATCGGGGGGAGGGGGCAATGGCTAATATCTCTGAGAGCCTGTCACCTTTGCCGCACTACTGCGCCGAGTGCGCCAATGTAAACCCCTGGTGTTCACCACCCACCTTGAAGCGGCTGACCATGCTGGCCATGTCGCTTGCCTGGCCATCCAGTGCGCCGCTCGCCGTGGCGACCTGCTCTACCAGCGCCGCGTTTTGCTGGGTGACGTCGTCCAGCTGGGTCAATGCCTGATTGATCTGCTCGATGCCGGAGGACTGTTCCGCCGTGGCGGCGGAGATTTCCGCGACCAGCGCGGCGGTGTGCTGGGCGCGCTCGGCAATGGTTTTGAGCGTGTCGCTGGTCGAGGTGACCAGATTTTCGCCTTCCTGAATGCTTTCGACGTTGTGGTGGATGAGCTGGCGAATCCGTTTGGCTTCTTCGGCGCTGCGGCTGGCCAGGTTGCGTACTTCCGCCGCGACCACGGCGAAGCCGCGGCCCTGCTCACCCGCGCGGGCTGCCTCGACAGAGGCATTCAGTGCCAAAATATTGGTTTGGAAGGCGATGCCGTCGATCGCTTCGATGATCGCGGTGACCTGCTGGTTAGCCCGGTGGATTTGTTCCATGGCCAGGCGGGCCTGTTCGGCGATATCGTTGGCCGCTTTGGCTTGCTCGGCCATGTCCTGGGTGGAGTGGCTTGCCTGCTGCGCGGTGCTCGCGCTTTGCTTAACGGTTGCCGTGATTTGCTCCATGCTGGTTGCCGTTTCCACCAGCGAGGAGGACTGCTCTTCGGTGCGCTGCGCCAGATCCGCATTGCCCTTGGCGATCTCTTTGCTGGCCACTTCGACGGACAGCGCGCCTTGTTTGATACCGGCCACCAACTCTTCTGTTTTGGCCGTCGATTCATTGAAAGCCAGATAAAGCCTTGAAAGCTCATCACTGTCAGGAACGATCAAACGCTGGGTAAGATCGCCGCCGCGGGTTTGAATGTTGTGAAGCGCCACGTTCAATGGCCTTACGATGCTGCGCACGATCAGTATGGAAAGCACGATGGCGAGCATCGCGGCGGCCAGGGTTAAAACCAGGTACGACATAAGCTCGCTCAGCGCATCGTCGTGAAGGTTTCGGGCCGTCTCGAGCAGTTGGTTCGCGGCGCGGGTCCCAATGCCCGCCAACTGGTCGATCAGGCGGGTTTGCTGCTCGAACCATTGCTAGTGGTCCACATTGAAATTGCCAGCGCTCCCTTGGGCTATCGCGATATCCCGCATGGCGTTCAGGGTTTGGGCCAGCGGGCTTGCCAGTATCTCGCCGAGTTCGCTTTGAAGACGGGGCGTCGAGAATTGGTTGAACGTACTCACGTACGCCTGGGAGCGGCCGGTCAGCGAAAGCAGGTTGGCGTACGTGGCGGGCAGCATACGGTCGACACTAAACGCAGTGGTGAGCAGCGCACGCTCGATTCCGGCCAACTCCTTGATATTCAGAAGGCTATAATAGGCGTTGAGCTGCCGGACGATTTCCCCGCGTTCGATGCTAAAGGTCACCGTGCTGACAATATCGATCAACAAGGCGTTGATGTTCGTGTAGTAGGACGTCGACTGTTCACCCGCCATGGCCAGTCGATCGATCTGCTGACGGTACGATGTGACTTATCGGGGAGTGACAAGAGGACGGCAAAGGAAGATGCAGACAGTCCTTTCAAACGTATCGGCTTTAGGTCTGCACTCTTGATGAGGAAAGAAAAGCGTTAAAAATATCCATAACATAGATCAATATTATTTAAATATGTTGGCTGATTTTTTTGTTTTGACGCCAACCAGAGAGGTTCCTGGTCGTTCTGACATAAAAGGTGCGTTTCCAGGAATATGTTTTGCTTATTTATTATTTTAACTTATATCAAATAATGAGTTTTACTTTACGTGTTCTGCTCTTGGTAGCTTAGTAACGCGAGGTGATTGTTTAGCAGAATAAGTATATTATATTTTTATTTTGACAATATAAGAAATTGTTTTTTATAGTAAAATTTGTTTTAAAAGATATAAAAATCAATAAGCTGGGGAAAATGAGGAAGTTGAGGCTGTCATTATAACGTGCGTTAGCCATTAGTGTTTCAAGGGTTGCAAGCCTGCTTATATTGGCTACTTTTGTTATTACACAGTTAGTAGCGTTTCAAAAACGCTTCTGGACCTGAAGTTTAATCATACAAGGAGTGGATTAGATGACAGTCACCAACACACCTCTTAATGTTGTGACCGCTCATAAACAGTATAGCGAGATGGGCGATATGGCCTCTTCGCAAAATGTGAAAGAGCAGGATTTATATCCTACGCGCTTGCCCAAAAAGCCCGCCTCCCTCAGCCAGCCGCGCCGCGATGCGGTGGTGAAAGGCGGTGAGCTAAGCGGGCCGCTATCCAAAGCGCAGCTCGATGAGTTCGAGCGTAATGGGTTTTTGTTTATCCCCAACCTGATTAGCGGCGACGAGCTCGACGAGCTTTGCGATGACATCACCGAGCTCATGAACACCGACGAATTCCGCAACCGGGAATTCAGTATCACCGAGCCGGAAAGTAACGAGATCCGCTCGCTCTTTGCGGTGCATAAGCTCTCTGAGCGGCTGGGCCAGCTTGCCAATGACGAGCGCGTGGCCGGGGCCGCCCGCCAGATCATCGGTGACGACCCCTACGTGCATCAGTCGCGTATTAATTACAAGCCAGGCTTTGCCGGTAAAGGCTTTGATTGGCACTCGGATTTCGAAACCTGGCACGCGGAAGACGGCATGCCGAATATGCATGCGGTAAGTGCCTCGCTGATCCTGACCGATAATCATGAGTTCAATGGCCCGCTGATGCTGATCCCCGGTTCGCACAATGAGTTCGTGCCGTGTTTGGGTGAAACCCCGGAGGACAACCACAAGAGCTCATTGAAAGCTCAGGAAGTGGGCGTTCCCAGCGCCGAGGCGCTGACCGAGCTTGTGGCCAAATACGGTATCGAGGCACCCAAGGGCAAGGCAGGGGGCTTATTGTTGTTCGATTGCAATACGCTTCATGCTTCCAACGCGAACCTGTCGCCGGACCCGCGCAGCAACGTGTTCTTTGTTTTCAACCGCCCGGATAACCGTTGCGGCGAGCCCTTCGCGGCACCCAAGCAGCGCCCTGGCTTTTTGGCCCATGGCCCTGACGGCAACTGGTCACCGGAACAAGGTTGAATGCCTTGACTGGCCAGGCTTTCATTTAAAAGAAACGCCCGGGTCAAAATAGCGCCGCCCGAATCAGGCTTTACGCCTGGTTCGGGCGTTTTTTTATCGAGACACTGCCCGTTGACTCAGGAAGGGGCGAATGACGAGTGACTATTCACTGCTTTTTGGATCTGCCTTGTTATTCTCTTGGTCGATATTTTCCTTGTGTGCCTTCTTCTCCTTGACGACCTGAGCACCGGAAAAAGGCGCATTCTTCATGGAGGTGTTGTGTGCCGGCGACGTCGAATGGCTCTTTTGGTCATCTACGTTTTCGTCAGGCCGATAAGGCTTTGGCTTTTGAGTGTGCGAGCCTTCTTGCGGCGCCTCCTCGCTATTGGGCACGTCTCTCTCCATTAGCCGTTCGGCTTCTTTAACGTCACCACGTTTTTGATCGCTGCGTTGATCGTTCATCAGGACACTCCATTGCGGATGAAAAGCAATTTAAAAGATAGTATCTCTCTTTTTTTTATCAATCCTTATTTAGAAATTTTTGAATATTCTAAAGTAAAGGGAAATCTTAACGTAAGTTATTTTATCGCTGAGCGTTGAGAGTCCTTGATAATATTTATTGAACTATCCTGTCGTCCAGCTACTCTCAATTTTAAGTCGACCCTGATTTTTTAGTGGTGGTTTTTCTAAGAATAGTTTTTCTAAAAATAATTAGTTAAAAATGCTTTTCGGTTTCTCTGAGCAACGCATTTCGATAGAGAGACTCTCGGTTGAGATAGATAAGCGCTCAATGGGTATGCAAGAGGTCTTTGTTTATAATGAAGTAGCTGGCGATTTAGCGGAAATCGTTTTTTTACTGAAATGTTGTTAAGACATACGTAGTCATTAATACGTATAACGCTTTTTAATCGAGGAGTAAGCACCATGGAAAACAAACATCTTTTGGATTGGCTTCGGGATGCCCACGCGATGGAGAAGCAGGCCGAGCAAATGCTAAGCGCTCAGGCGCGGCGGCTTGAAAGCTACCCTGAACTTCAAAAGCGTATCGAGCAACATATAGATGAAACGCAAGGTCAGGCCCGAAAACTCGAGCACTGTATTGGGCTTTTGGATGCCAACACGTCGACCATCAAGGATATTGGCGCGCAGATGACGGCGTTCGGTCAAGCCATTGGCGGAATGATGGCGGAGGACGAAGTGATCAAAGGCGGTATTGCGTCTTACGCTTTCGAGCATTTCGAGATTGCCTGCTATAAGTCGCTCATCGCAGCGGCGGATATGGCAGGAGAAGCGGAAATATCGCAAATTTGTCATGAGATCCTCGAAGAGGAAGTCGCTATGGCCCAGTGGTTGAGTAAAAATCTTGAGGATACTACGCGCGAATTTTTAGAACGTTCGGACAGCGAGGGTGTACGCTCTAAAACCTAGCCTTGTAATGGGCCTATAACGATAGTGTCATTTAAAACGATCACCCCGGCTTGCCGCCGGGGTTTTTTATAGTTCATTATCGGGGTATGTGATTTTAATAACCTTTTATAATGTATTTAAGATTAAAAAGAGTTATTTAGATTTTAATAAAGTCTTTCTTTTCAATAACATAAGTTATGACTTTTGCGTGCTTTATTCTTTGACACAAAAAGCCTTTTTGTTTAATCATTCAACCTTGGTTGAGAGATGTAAGGACTTTAAATATACAGGCTGAGAAGTAGGCGTATTTTATTAACATTTGTTAAATATATGCTATTTGTCAGGGTGGGCCTGGTTGTGAGTGTTGCTATATTTTCCGTCCATTGGGCTTTTCCGCTATATATGTGTACGCGTCCTGTATTTTTTCTTTTAAAAGCATAACTTTTGTATAGCGGTAATGGAGTATTGAGAATGCGTAGCAGGTATGGCGCTGATGGACAGAACTTGATGGAAGATAGTAATTATACTTCGTCGCCAAACACTATTTTAAAGCATGAGAAAAACACCTCGCTTGCGAAAGCGCTAAGTCTTTATGGTGTTATTAGCGAGAAGTCCAGTGAGTTGTTGACTCGAATTGCTGTCAAAAAAGTCGAACTAAAGCGCCATCAAAAACTGTTTTTTCTACAGGAAGGGAAGCCCAAGCTCTTTATCGTTAAAAAGGGGTGGGTCAGTATTTGTCAATCAGTTAAAAACCACGGGCAGGATATATGTAACGTTTATATGCCTGGCGATATCGTAGGTCTGCGTGAAAGTTTTTTCGACAATAACGATATCGCCATAGTGGCGCTACAAAACTGCGAGCTGGAGCGTGTATCCGCTGAAGATGTGCACGCACTGTTTGAAATACACGATGACATAAGAAAGGCGATTATTTCTTATGTCATGGTCAATGACAATATCGCCATTGCACGGTTAAGAAGCTGCACTCACCACAAGGCAGAAGAGCGGGTCGCCCACTACCTGCTCGAAGTATATGCCCGCTACCGGTTCAAGCAGGCCAGCGATACAGACTTTTTTACGCTTCCTGTTACTCAAGAGGTCATTGGTGAGCTTTTAGGGATGACCAGCGTGCACGTTAGCCGCTGTATGACCACGCTGGAGCAGAAAAAGCTGATCCGAAAAAATCGTACCGTCATAAAACTGCTCGAACCCGAGCGTTTGATCGAGGCCACGGGCTTTGACGAGCGGCTGATTTATGGGCATGTGTATGTAGCATGAAGCGTGACCAGGCGCGTGCTCTTCAAAAAAGCGGGGCAGGGTTGTCGTACGGGTAGTCGGGTGGGGTAGACTAATGCGCCTGTCGTTGTGTATGCGGCACGTATAATGAGAAGGAGAGTACCCGCCATGCGTTTTGTTCCACAGTTTACCGATGGCCAGGAATTTCCCCACGCGCTGGGTAAGGTCGTGTGCGTTGGTCGCAATTACGCCGACCACGCCAAAGAGCTGCAGAATCCGGTTCCGAGCGAGCCGTTGCTGTTTATCAAGCCGGCGACCAGCGTGGTCGATATTACCAAACCGTTGGATCCTCCCTTCTCCCGCGGTGATGTGCATTTCGAGGCCGAGCTTGCGCTGTTGATCGGCGAAACGCTGACCCACGCGACCCACGAACAGGCCGAGCGCGCGATTGTCGGCATTGGCCTGGCGATGGATCTAACCCTTCGCGACGTGCAAACCCAGCTCAAAGAGAAGGGCCACCCCTGGGAAACCGCCAAGGCCTTTGACGGGGCGTGCCCGCTTTCGGCGTTTTTGCCGCTTAGCCGTGTGCCCAACTGGAACGCGCTGTCATTTACGCTCGATATCAACGGCGAGCAGCGCCAGTACGGCGAAGGCGCGGATATGCTGTTTGCGATCCCGACGCTGGTGGCGGAAATGAGCCGCCACTTTACCCTGGTGCCGGGGGATGTGATCTTGACCGGTACGCCGGCGGGTGTCGGCGAGCTGCCCCGGGGCGCGGCGCTCAAACTGACACTGACCGGCGGGCTCGAGGTAAATACTACCGTCGTCGAATAAAAGCAGGTATTAAAAACGCCGCCGGCCCCAGGGCCGGCGGCGTTTTTGCGTCTGCGCTACATGTTTGCCGTTCGAGCGTCATTCAAGCTAGAGGCCCATCATTCAAGATAGGTGTAGCCTTCCAGGCCTTCGTTGAGGCTCGCGGCGAAGCTCTCTTGTTCGGTCTCGGATAAGCCGCTTCGCGTTAGTTGATCGAATAGTTTGCGCTTGAGGGCCGCGGCATCGAAGTTCACGTAGCCCAGCACGTTGGCCACCGTGTCGCCGGCTTGCGGGTTGGAGAGCACCCACTCGCCGTTCTGGCCTAGGGCGGCGTCGACGGAGTCGGTGTCGCCGAACAGGTTGTGCAAGTCGCCCAGAATCTCCTGATAGGCGCCCACCAGGAAAAAGCCGAGCCAGCGCTCTTCGTTTTCGGGCCATTCGGGTAGCGGCAGGGTGCTTTCAACGCCCTGGCCGTCCACGTAGCTGTCGATGCGCCCGTCGGAGTCGCAGGTGATGTCCTGAATCACCGCGCGGCGGGTGGGCGCCTCGTTCAGCCCGGTCAGTGGCAGCACCGGGAAAATCTGCTCGATCCCCCAGACATCCGGCACCGACTGGAACAGCGAGAAGTTCACGAAAAGCTTGTCGGCGAGTTTCTCGGCCAGCTCGTCCATGATTTCGCGGTGGGCGCGGTTGCGGGTATCCAGCTGGCCGCGCAGGCGCGCGCAGGTCGCCATATAGAGGCGCTCGCCCTGGGCGCGGGCATCGATGTTGGCAAGCCCCATTACGAAGCGTTCGTGCAGCTCGCTGACCGCCTGTAGCACGTCGTGCCAGGCTTCCACCAGCACGCGGGGCTCCTGAGCGCTCTCGAGCTGGTCGAAAACGCGCCAAAGCGCTTCCACCTGGGGGGCGTCCTGTTGTTCGCGCGCCGGCGGGGTGTCGTCGATGCGCTCCTCGCCGATCACGTTGGTAATCAGCACCGCGTGGTGGGCGGTCAGCGCCCGGCCGGATTCACTGATCAGGTGCGGGGCGGGCAGGTTCGCCTCCTGGCAAAGCTGGGCGAAGGCGTTGACCACGTTGCGGGCGTACTCGCGCATCGAGTAGTTCACCGAGCAGTCGCTTCTTGAGCGCGTGCCTTCGTAATCGATCCCCAGGCCGCCGCCCACGTCCACCGTATCCACCGGCGCGCCCAGCGCGATCAGGTTCTGGTAGAAGCGGGCGCACTCGCGCAGGCCGCGCTGAATATCGCGAATGTTGGCGATCTGCGAGCCCAAGTGGAAGTGCACCAGCTGCAGGCTTTCCAGGGCGTTTTGGCTTCGCAGGGTGTCGACCACCTGCAGAATCTGGCTGGCGGTGAGACCGAACTTGGATTTCTCGCCGCCGGTGTTTTGCCATTTGCCTTTGCCCACCGAGGCGAGCCGGGCGCGCAGGCCGATACGCGGGGTCACCTCGAGCGCGCGGGCCTCTTCGAGAATCATCGAAAGCTCGGAGAGCTTTTCGACCACGAGATACACCTTGTGACCGAGCTTTTCGCCCAGCAGCGCCAGGCGCACGTACTCGCGGTCTTTGTAGCCGTTGCAGACGATCAGCGAAGAGCCGGCATCCGACAGCGCCATCACGGCGATAAGCTCGGGCTTGCTGCCCGCTTCCAGGCCTACGCGACCGCTGCCGCGCTCGGCGGTGGCGAGTATTTCCTCCACCACGCGGCGCTGCTGGTTTACCTTGATGGGATACACCGCGGTATAGCCGCCGGCGTAGTCCGCTTCCTGCATGGCACTGTCAAAGGCGCTGCAAAGCTGTTCGACCCGGTCGTGAAGAATATCGCTAAAGCGCACCAGTACCGGTAGACGAAGCCCGGCGTTTTGCAGCTCCCGGGTCAGCGTGCTGATCGCAAGTGCCGGGCCCTCGGCGTCGCTGCCCAGCGGGCGCACCAGCGCCTGGCCCTGCTCGTTGACGTCGAAATAGCCGCTGCCCCACTGGTCGATGTTCCAGGTGCGGCGCGCGCGCTGGGCAGCGCTTTGGGAGCTTGAAGAGTCACTCATTCATCATTGGCCTCAGGCAGCGGCAAGGCCCCGTGGGCGATGCGTGCCTTCAAGATGGTGCGAAAACGCTCCGGGTCGTGGGGCGTCAAATCGTGGGCCGGCGGGTCGACATAAACGACCAGAAGGCGCGAGAGCCAGTAACGAAGCGCGGTCATGCGCAGCATCGTCGGCCACAGCGCGCGCTCTTGCGCGGTGAAGGGCCGCCGCGCCATGTACGCCGATAAAAGGGTGTCGTAACGCTCGGCGTTGAGCGTGCCGTCTTCATCGGTTGCCCAGTCGTTGATCACGATGGCGACGTCGAATAAGAGCTCGCCGGTGCAGCCGTTGTAAAGATCGATAATACCGCCAAGCCGGTCGCCCTCGAACAGCGTGTTATCACGAAAAAGGTCGCCGTGAAGCGCCCCGGTGGGCAACGCATCCATCTGGCCAAACGCGCTTTGAAAGTCGTCCACCTCGTCTTTCATCAGCGCCTGATCGGCGGGGCTCAAATACGCCAGCACCTTGTGGTGTACCGCTTCCAGCCAGTTCAGATCCCGCGGGTTGGGGCGCTGTCCCGGAAAATGTTGAGAGACCACGTGCAACTGGCCCAGTGCCTCGCCCAGCGCCCGGCATTGCGCCAAATTGGGGCTGGCGGGGTGGCGCCCCGGCATACGGGGAAACAAAAGCGCCGGCTTGCCCGCCAGGCTTTGTAGCGCCGTACCGTGATGGTCGTGCACCGGGCCGGGTACCGGAATGCGGTGCTCGTCCAGGTAATCCATCAGGTCGACGAAAAACGGAAGCTCTTCGTGCTCGCCTTGCTCGAAAAGGGTCAATACCAGCTCCCGCTGGTCGGTCGTGACGAAAAACGTCGAATTCTCCGTGCCGCCGGCCACGCCCTCCAGCGCGACCAGCCGGCCCACGTCGAATCGTTCCAGAAAAGTGGCGACCTGCGCGTCGCTAAGCGGGGTGAATACAGCCATCGTTTTCTCGCCCGGGTTTTGGTTGGCTCATTGTAGCGACTCGACTCGCCAGTTGGCAGCGTTATGGTGATTTCCTCGCCGTACCCATTCTGCACCCTGGCCCACGAACGCGTATCATGGCCGCCCACAGCTTGCGTTTTGGCCTATAGTGACCACCATTAACGCTCAAGCGATACCGCTCATTTCACCCGATCTGCAATAGGGACTGGTTATGGCCCGCGCTCCAATCGTGCTCGTCGATGGCTCTTCGTATTTGTACCGCGCCTTTCACGCGCTGCCTCCGCTCAATGCCTCCAACGGCCAGCCCACCGGCGCCGTGAAGGGCGTTTTGAACATGCTCAAGCGGCTCATCAAGGACTACCCCCAAAGCCCCATGGCGGTGGTGTTCGACGCGCCTGGCAAGACCTTTCGCGACGAGATGTACAGCGAGTACAAGGCTCACCGCCCGCCCATGCCGGACGACCTGCGCGGCCAAATCCAGCCGCTGCACGACTGCGTCAAAGCGCTGGGCCTGCCGCTTTTGTGCATCGAAGGCGTAGAAGCGGACGACGTGATCGGCACGCTCGCCTTTCACGCCACACAAGCTGGGCGCGACGCGGTGATCTCCACCGGCGACAAGGACATGGCGCAGTTGGTCAACGCCCATATCACCCTGGTCAACACCATGAAGGATGAGACCCTGGATGTGGCGGGCGTGGAAGACAAGTTCGGCCTGCCGCCGTCCTTGATCATCGATTTTCTCGCGCTGATGGGCGATAAGGTGGATAACATCCCCGGCGTGCCCGGGGTGGGCGAGAAAACCGCCATCGGCCTTTTGCAGGGTATGGAAGGCGGGCTCGACACCATTTATGGTGATCTGGATAAGATCAAGACGCTGAGCTTTCGCGGCGCCAAGACGCTGCACAAAAAGCTCGAGGAGCACCGCGACCAGGCCTACCTTTCCTACCAGCTCGCCACCATCAAGACCGACTGTGAGCTGCCGGTGGGCCTCGATGATCTCGACATCGCCCACCCTGACCGGGAAAAGCTCACCGAGCTCTATCAGATGCTGGAGTTCAAGCAGTGGCTGGTGGAGCTACTCGAGGGCAAGGATGAAGGCGTCGACGACGTGAAAGGCGGCGAACCGGCCCCAAGTGAGGCCGGGGAGGTCGAAACCACCCCCAGCGCGGCGCGGGAAGACCACGTCATCACCGACCAAAAAGCGTTCGATGCGTGGCTCGAGCGGCTTAAAAGCGCCGAGCGTTTCTGTTTCGATCTGGAAACCACCAGCCTTAACTACATGGAGGCGGAGATCGTCGGCGTGGGTCTTTGCCTGCAGGCGGGGGAGGCGGCCTATATACCGCTCGCCCACGACTACCTCGACGCCCCGGCTCAGCTCGACCGAAGTGATGTACTCGCCGCGTTGAAGCCGATTCTTGAAGGTACGAAAACCGTCAAGATCGGCCAGAACTTGAAGTACGATATCTCCGTGCTCGCCAACTATGACATTTCAGTTGCCGGCCCCCTGGCGGACACCATGTTGGCGTCCTACGTGCTTAACTCCACCGCCACCCGCCACGACATGGATTCCCTGGCGCTCAAGTATCTCGGCGAGAAAACCATCTCGTTCGAGGAGATCGCCGGCAAGGGCGCCAAGCAGCTCACCTTCAACCAGATTGCGCTCGAAGAAGCCGCGCCCTACGCCTGCGAAGACGTGGACATCACCCTGCGCCTGCACGACACTCTGCGCCCGCTGGTTGAAAAAGAGGGCCGCCTGGCCGAGGTGCTCGACCGGCTGGAGCTTCCGCTGATCAAGGTGATCTCGCGCATCGAGCGCAACGGCGTGGCCATCGATGACGAGCGCCTTCACACGCAAAGCCAGCAGCTCGACACGCGCATTCGCGAGCTCGAGCAAAAGGCGTTCGAGCTCGCCGGGCGGGAATTCAACCTGGGCTCGCCCAAGCAGCTCGGCGAAATTCTGTTCGATGAGCAAAAAATCCCGGTGCTCAAGAAAACCCCGAAGGGCGCCCCGTCTACGGCGGAAGCCGTGCTCGAGGAGCTGGCGCTCGACTACCCGCTGCCCAAGGTGATCATGGAGCACCGCGGGCTTTCCAAGCTCAAATCGACCTACACGGATAAGCTTCCGCGCTTGATCAACAAGCAGAGCAAGCGGGTGCATACCAGCTACCACCAAGCGGTGACCGCCACCGGGCGGCTGTCGTCATCCGACCCGAACCTGCAGAACATCCCCATTCGCACAGAAGAGGGGCGCAAGATTCGCCAGGCGTTCGTCGCCCGGCCCGGTTACAAGATCGTCGCCGCCGACTACTCCCAGATCGAGCTGCGCATCATGGCGCATCTTTCCGAGGACAAGGGCCTTCTGGAAGCGTTCGCCGAAAACCGGGATATCCACACCGCCACCGCCGCCGAGGTCTTCGGCACGGCGCTTGATAAAGTCAGCAATGAGCAGCGCCGCAGCGCCAAGGCGATCAACTTCGGGCTGATCTACGGCATGAGTGCCTGGGGGCTGGGTAAGCAGCTGCACATCGAGCGCAATCAGGCGCAGACCTACATCGACCGTTATTTCGACCGCTACCCGGGCGTGGCGCGCTATATGGACCGGATCCGCGCCCAGGCCGCCGAAGATGGTTTCGTCGAGACCGTACTGGGCCGGCGGCTTTACCTGCCGGAGATCCACTCGCAAAACCGCAACCGCCGCCAGGGCGCCGAGCGCACCGCGATCAATGCCCCCATGCAGGGCACCGCGGCGGACATCATCAAGCAGGCGATGATCGACGTCGACGCCTGGCTCGCCGAGGGTGAATTCGACGCGCTGATGGTCATGCAAGTACACGATGAGCTGGTGTTCGAGGTGAAGGAGGCCCAGGTAGAGTCGTTCATCCAACAGGTGCAAAAACGCATGCAAGGCGCGGCGGAATTGAAAGTACCGCTGATCGTCGAGGCCGAAACCGGCGACAACTGGGACGAGGCGCACTAGAAGCGGTGACATGCGCCGCGAAATCGGCCCGCTTGGCGACGGGCCGTTGCGCGTTACGCCAGGCTAGGCTAGCTTCGTGCCGATGGGTACGGGCTGGTCCGGCACGCATAGGGCTACCTCGCCCTGGTCGTTATGAAAACCGGTCACCAGGCACTCGGACATGATGGGGCCGATCTGCTTGGGCGGGAAATTAACCACCGCCACCACGTGCTTGCCCACCAGGGTTTCCGGCGTGTAGAGCTCGGTGATCTGTGCGCTCGACTTTCGCTGACCAATCTCCGGGCCGAAATCCACCAGCAGTTGATAGGCGGGTTTGCGCGCCTCGGCAAAGGGCTCGGCCTTGATGATCTTGCCGACGCGAAGCTCGACCTTGCTGAAGTCATCCCATGTAATCGTGTCCATCAGAGCCTCTCTTGTTGGCGGTTTGTCTCGTTTGAGTATGTTTTTGGCCGTCCGCCTTACGTCTGGCCGGCGCGGCGTGCACTCGTGCGCGCCAGCGCCGCCCAGTCCAGGTGGCCTTCGCCATGGGCCAGGCTTTCCACGTGGGCGTCGCGCAGCGTGCCGGCCAAGGGCAGCGGCACGTTCACAGCTTCTGCCGCTTCCTGCGCCAGGCGCACGTCCTTCAGGCCCAGTGAGAGTTTGAAGCCGGCGGGCTCGAAGCGGCTTTCAGCGATGGCCGCGCCATAGCCCTTGTAGACTGGAGCCGCAAATACCGTCGAGGTGGCCAACTCGATAAAGTCGGCGGCGTCCACGCCGTGCCCCCTGGCAAGCGCTGCCGCCTCGCCCATCGTGCCGATAGCGCTGGCGATCATGAAGTTGATCCCCAACTTGACCGCATTGGCCTGTTCCGGGCGCTCGCCGATGTGCCAGGTGCGTTGGCCTAGCGCATCAAACAGCGGCTGGACCTTCGAAAGCGTAAGCGCGTCGCAGCCCGCGAGAATATTAAGCTGGCCCGAACGCGCCACATCGACCCGCCCGAGTACGGGCGCGGCCACGTAGTTGATGGCGTGGGCACGGTGCGCGTCGGCAAGCTCGGTGGCGTATTGCACCGACACCGTGGCCATGTTGACGTGAATAGCGCCTGGGCGCATGGCGGCCAGTACCGTTTCGCTCATTACGGTGCGCGTGGCGTTATCATCGGCCAGCATCGAGATTACGATATCCGCTTCGTCGACCGCCTCGATCGGCGTATCGAACGCCGTGGCGCCGTGGGCGGCAAGCGCTGCCGTCGCGGAGCGGGATCGATTCCAGATGCGCAGCGAATGGCCCGCGTCGAGCAGGTTGGCCGCCATGGGGTATCCCATGATACCCAGGCCCAGAAAGGCAACGTTCATACGAACTCCTGTTAGTCAGCATTATGAAAACGATCATTTCCAAAATAGACAAAAATTAATCTACAACGCGCATCGCAACCTCTACCACGGCCTGCAACTCTTCGCGGCTGCGCCCGGTCTTGCCTACCACGCGTATGCCCTGGGTCAGGCATAAAAGCGTGCGCGCCGTGGCATCGATTTGAAGCTCGGGGCGAAGGGAGCCGTCCGCCTGGCCCTGACGGAGCAAATCGGCGACCAGCTCTTCGTTGCGCTCGAGCGCGTCGGTAATATGGGCGGCCATGTCTGCATCGAAGGCTGACAGCGAGATGGCGCTACCCACCACCAGACACCCTTGCCGGCCTTGTTCGCCCTGGGCCGACTCGGCATAAAACAAAAGCGCCCGGCGTAGCCGTTCGCGCCCGGTACCGTCCACGCCCAGGGCGTCGCGAAGCTGTCGCGTCCGCCGCTCCCGATAGTGATCGAAGGCGGCCAAAAAGACGGCGCGTTTGTCTTTGAACGCCTTGTAGAGACTCCCCTGAGAGAGCCCCATCGCTTTGGTCAGATCGGTGATCGAGGTGCCCTGGTAGCCGCGCTCGCTGAAGACCTCGATGGCCCGGTCCAGCACAGGCGCCAGATCGAACTCGCGGGGGCGTCCGCGACCGCGCGAGACGAGAGGGGCTTGTCGGTTCGAAGTCGTCATGAATGCCATATTGGAAGTGATCGTTTTCTAAATTAGCACAGAAAACGCTTCAGATCACGTCGCCGCCCGAAAGGGCGGCGGTGGAAAGCTCAATAACCGATCATCACGCTTGGCAGCCCCGTCACCAGCACCGGGAAGAACGCCATCAGCACACAGGCGATTAGAATCAGCACGCAGAAGGGAATTACCGCCTTGTAGAGGTCGACGATCTCCACCCCGGGCGGGGCGACGCCTTTCAGGTAAAACAGCGCGTAGCCGAAAGGCGGGGTGAGGAAGGACGTTTGCAGCACTACCGCCACCATCACCACGAACCAGAGCGGATCGATCCCCATTTGCTGGATGATCGGCAGCATGATGGGAAAGCTCAGCAGCACGATGCCGGTCCAGTCCAGAAACATGCCCAGCACGAACACCAGCAAAAACATCATGATCAGCGCCCCGGTCGTGCCGCCGGGCATTGCCAGCAGCAGATCCTGAATTACCTGCATGCCGCCGCCCCGGGAGAACACGCCGGTAAAGGCGGTGGCGCCCACCAGCACCAGCATCACCATGGTGGTGGTCTTGCCTGCGTCGATCAGCGTGCGACAGCAGGTCGAGAGCTTGCGATCACCAAAGATTAGAAACAGCAGGAAGGCAATGAAGACACCAATCGCCGAGGCTTCTGTTGCCGTCGCAATACCGGTAAACAGCGCCCCAAGCACGCCGAGAATCAGCGCCATGGGCGGCACCACGTACTTGCCGAGCATCGTCAGAAGCTCCATCGTACTCACGCTGGCGCGCTCTTGTCTGGGTACCGGCGGCCCATAGGAAGGCTTGAAGTGGCAGATGAGCAGCACGTAGAGCGCGTACATCACGCCGAGCATGACGCCGGGCACCATCGCGCCGGCGAACAGCGCCCCGACCGACACCGGCGAGTAGCTTGCCATCAGAATCAGCATGATGCTGGGCGGTATCAAAATCCCCAGGCAGCCGCTGGCCATGATCACCCCGGCGCTGAGTTCCTTGTTGTAGCCGTATTTCAGCATCGGCACCAGCGCGATCATGCCCATCACCGCGATCGAGGCGCCGACGATACCGGTGGTCGCCGCCAGCAATATCGAGACGATCACCACGGTTAGCGCAAGCCCGCCGCGCAGGTTGGCCAGAAGCAGCCGCATGGCGTCGAACATGCGCTCGGTGACGCCGGAGTCGTTGAGAAACCGCGCCATGAGCACGAACAGCGGAATGGCCACCAGCACGTAGTTGTCCATGGCGTTGCCGAAGATATTGTTGATCAGCGTACCCAGCACCCGCTCGCCGGGGCCGAGAAAGGCGCCGATCACCGCGACCCCGCCCAGCACGAAGGCCAGCGGGTGGCCCATGAAGAGCCCAACCAACAGCCCGCCGAACATGCAAAGCGCCAACAGTTCAGGACTCAGGTTCATAGCGCCTCTCCTCACGCAGGGCGATAACGGCGCGCAGCACGATGGCGATGGCCTGCAGCAGAATCAGTACGGCGGCCACCACGATCACACCCTTGATGGGGTAGACGGGAATGGCCACCATGCCGTAGGTGGTCTCGCCCCGACTGAAGGAGCGCTCGAAAAACAGCCAGCCGTATTTCAACAGCATCCAGATGAACGGCACGAAGAAGATCGCATAGCCCAGAAGGGTCAGCACCGCCTGGCGCTTTAGCGAGAGCAGGCGCTTGAGTACGTCCACTTCGACGTGGGCGTGGTGTTTCAAGCCGTAAGCGGCCATCAGCATGAAGTGGGCGCCGAACAGCATCTTGGTGACGTCGAAGGCCCAGTCGCTGGGTCGGCCCAGGAAAAAGCGCGAGGCGATATCGAACAACACGATCAGGGTGATGACGGCAATCAAGGGTGCGATGAGACGCCCAAAAAGCTCGTTCACGGCATCGATCGCCTTGGCAATGGCGTACATGAAAAACCCTCCGCAGTCAGCAAAGCCGCCCCGTGGTTAGCGAAGCGGCCAACGCGCCTTACAGGCAGGCTTCGATTTCTGAAAGCGACGGCAGGCTCTCCATGGTCCGGCTCATGTTGAACGGGGCGGAGACATCGCGCCAGGTGGCGTATTCCTCCAGGTAGCTCACCATCGACTGGTAGACCTTGGCGTGGTCCGGGTTCTCGCAGGCGCCCTGAACGATCACCTCGTTGGTGACCTCCTGAATCCGTGCCAGGTCCTCCTCGGAGAACTGGTTGATGGTCACGCCGTCTTCGATGAACTGGCGGGTCGCCTCGTTGGACGCGCGCTCGGACCAGGCCAGCGACCAGGCCATGGTGGCGTCGGCGGCGATGCGCAGCTTTGCCTGGGTCGTCTCATCGAGCGCGTTCCAGGCCTCCATGTTGATCATCACGCCGAACACACTCGCGGACTGATGCCAGCCTGGCGTTGCCCAGTTGTCCGCCACCTCGGAAAAGCCCGCCTTGTAGTCCACGCCGGGGGTGGAGAACTCGCCGGCATCGATCACGCCGCGCTCGATGGCCTGATACACCTCGCCGCCGGCAAGCGTCACCTGGGAGCCGCCCAAGCGTTCGAGCACCCGGCCCTGGTCGCGGCCGGAAAGGCGCAGGCGCTTGCCTTCAAGGTCCGCGATGCTCGCGATCGGCGTGCGGCCCATGAAGCCGGATTCGTTGTTGGTGATCCCATAGGGCAGGTACATCATGTTGAACTGGCCGTAGATCTCCTCGTAGAGCTCACGCCCGCCCCACTGCTGAATCCAGTTCAGGTAATCGACGCCGTTGAACAGGCTCGTGGTGGTGGCAAGCGGTGAAAACGCCGGGTTGAGCCCCGCCCAGTAGCCCGGCCAGTCGCCGGCGGCCTCTATGCTGCCGGTTTCGGTGGCATCGAACACCTCGGTGCCGGGCATTAGCGTGCCGCCGGCGCGAAAATTGATCTGTAGCTCCTCGCCGGCCAGCCGATTGACCAGCTCCACCCAATGGCGGTCGATCTGAATCAGGTCCAGGTTGTCCGGCCAGGTGGAGGTCATGGTCCACTGCTCCTGGGCCTGGGCGGTGGAGGCGAAGAGCACGCCGGTGGCCAGCGCGCTTAGGGCGAAACGAGAGATCGTCGTCATGATGAGTTTCCTTAGCGTGTGATGTTGTTGGTATTGGTAAACGGTCAGGAAAACGAACGCAGCCTTACGTATACGTCAACTTGGGTGCGCTACAGCGATAAGCTAGCATACTCCCCGGGCCCGCGCGCCATAGCCGTTGGTGGTAGACGCTGAAAGCTGGCCTTGCCGGGTTGAACGCGTATCCCGGGGCAGGCGTCGCGTTGCAGGACGTGCATTGCAGAACCGGTTACGCCGGTGCTTAACGACCCAGACCCACCTGTTCAGGAAGTTCCATGATAGAGCGCCCCGCTAATGCATCGGCCCCCTTTTCCAAGCGCTGCGCCCAGGTCGTGGCCGCCCACGCCAAACGCCTGAAGCGGCGCCGCTGGCGCCAGCTGGTGTGGCTTCACGGCGAGGCTGGAGCGTGCCGAGAAGCGGCGCTGGCGCTCTGGCAAGCCCACGCCTGGCAAGCGCCGCTTTGGGTGGCAAGCCCGGAAGACGCCCCGGTCGCGGCGCTATCCAACAAAAAAGCGCGCAGCCGGTTGGGGGGCGAGCACCAGTTGGTGGTGATTGACGCAAGCGCAGCCCAAGGCTTCGACCCGGACGCGCTCGGCGTGCTGGCGGGCACGTTAACCGCAGGCGGGCTTTGCGTGCTGATCACCCCGGCGGACTGGGGGCGTGCGCCGGACCCGGACTACGCTCGCTTTACCGACCACCCCTGGCATTGGCAGGGGCTAAGCGCCTACTACCTTCAGCGGCTGGCGGGCATTTTGACGGCCTCTGCTGATGTCGTCCGCTGGCCGGTAGCGCTCCGGCCCTGGCTGCCCAGGCTTGGCCCGGTACCACCCGCCCCGCACTACGTGGAAGACCCGGCCTGCCAAACCCCGGACCAGGCGCGGGTGGCTTCTCTCATTACTCGCTTGAAGCGCCGCCGGCCGCTGGTGATTACCGCCGACCGCGGCCGGGGCAAGAGCGCGGCGCTGGGCATCGCCTGCGCGCGGCTGCTGCAAAGCGGCGTAAGCGACATCGTCGTCACCGCGCCGTCGCTTGGTGCTATCGTAAGCCTCACCGAGCGGCTCGGCGCGCTCTGCCCCGCGGGGCGCTGGCAGGGGCCTGGGCATTTCGAATTACCCAGCGGGCAAACGCTGCGCTACTTGACGCCCCAGGCACTCGGCGAGCAGGTAAGCGACGGTGTGCTTGGCGGCGATGGCCGCTACCTGCTCGTGGATGAAGCAGCGGCGATCCCCGCCGCGCTGCTGGCCCAGTGGCTCGAGGCGTTTCCGCGCATTGCGTTTGCCACCACCGTGCACGGCTACGAAGGTTCCGGGCGCGGCTTTGCGCTGCGCTTTCGCGAGGTGCTCGAGCGCCAAACCCCGCTCTGGCGCGAGGTGTGCCTGGATGCGCCGGTGCGCTGGGCGGCCCAGGACCCACTGGAAGCGGTGCTAAAAAAACTGCTGCTGCTGGACGCGCCGCTTCCCAGGCTCCAGCGCGGCGCCCCTGACGCGACTCAGGCACTCACCCAGCCAATGCTTTCCCGCGACCCGGTGCTGATGGAAACCCTCTTCGGGTTGCTGGTTCAGTCGCACTACCGCACCACGCCCAATGATTTACGCCAGCTAATGGACGGCCCGGGCACCGGCTTTCGCATGATGGGCGAGGGCGCCGCGCCCCAGGCCGTACTGGTGACCCGGGAAGAAGGGGGCTTCGAGGCCGAGCTCGCCGACCAGGTCGCCCGGGGCGAGCGTCGCCCGCGCGGGCACCTGCTCGCGCAGTCGCTGGCCGCCCACAGCGGCAGCCGCGACGCACTCATCGCCCGCTGGCGCCGGGTCGCGCGCATTGCCACTCACCCGCAGCGCCGCCGTGAAGGGTTGGGTCGGGCGCTGATCGAGGCGGATATCGCGGCCGCGCGGGAAAGCGGCCTGGCACTTTTTGGGGCGACCTTCGGTGCCGAGGCCTCGCTTTTACGCTTTTGGCGGGCGCTGGGGTTCAAACCGGTGCGGCTGGGCGTTACCCGCGAAGCCTCCACCGGCGAGTACGCGGTGATGGTGGCGCGCGCGCTCAACCCGGAAGGCGAAGCGGTGCTAAAGGAGCTCGACGCCTCCTTTAGCGCGGGGCTTGAAAGCCTGCTCGCGTTTGAGCTACCAAAGCTCGCCCCGGATGTCGTAGTGCTACTGCTCGGTGCGCTAAAGCCTGCGCCTTTGAACGCGCAGCAGCGCCAGGACGTGCGGGACGTGGCCTACGCCCACCGCGACCCGGCGCTGGCCCGACCCGCACTTGCGTTGCTGGCACGTTTGGCAAGCGCCGAGCAAGCAAAGCCGGGCGCGCCTTCGGATGCAGCCCACGCCCTCGAAACCCTGACCGCGTGGGCGTTTCAAAACCGCCTGCCCGCCCCCGCGCCGCGGGAGGCGAACCGGGCGCTTCGGGCGGCGGTTCGGTGTCTGGCCGAGTGGGCTCTTTTCCCCGACGAGCGGGAGCGGTAGAGTAGGACGGTTATGAATCACAAAGAGCTATCATGAACGCACATCTGGACTCGCTTGAACCTACGCTGGTATGGCGCCACTTCCGTACGCTGTGTAATACGCCCAGACCCTCCGGTTTCGAGGCCGCGCTGGTCGAAAAGCTCGAAGCCTGGGCGGCGGGGCTTGGCTTGACGTCCGATCGCGACAGCTTCGGTAATCTGCGTATCAAAAAGCCGGCAAGCCAGGGCTTTGAAGGCGCCCCTGGCGTGATCCTTCAGGGCCACCTGGACATGGTCGCCCAGGCCAACGCCGACACCCCGCACGATTTCACTAAAGACCCGATCAGCACCTACGTCGAAGGCGGTTGGCTACACGCCGATGGCACCACCCTGGGGGCGGATAACGGGCTTGGCGTGGCGGCGATTCTGGCGCTGCTCGAAGATGACACCCTGACCCACGGCCCGCTGGAGGCGCTGTTCACGCTGGAGGAAGAGAGCTCCATGGGCGGTGCGCTGAACCTGGATGAAAACTGGCTTGAAGGCTCGCTGCTTTTGAACTTGGACAGCGAAGAGCGCGGCGAGGCCTACATTGGCTGTGCCGGCGGCGCGGACGTGCTGGTGGATGCCAAGCTGCCCGGCAGCGCCCTGCGCGAAGAGGAAGCGGTGATCGAGCTTTCGCTGACCGGGCTCAAGGGTGGCCACTCGGGGATAGACATTCACAAGCCGCTGGGCAACGCCAACCGCTTGCTGGTGCGCGCGCTGCGGGCGCTGGATATTCTCGATGCTCGGCTGATCGACTACCGCGGCGGCACGCTGCGAAACGCGATCCCCCGCGAGGCGTTTGCCACCGTAGCGCTGCCCGCCGATGAGCTGGACGCCGCACTTGGTAAGGTGGAAAAGCTCGCAGACATTCTGAAAGCGGAGCTGGGTAGCGGTGACCCTGGCCTTTCGCTAAAGGCCAAACAACTCGAAGGCGATAGCGCTAAAGAGCCGCTGACCCGCGATGCCAGCGCCATGCTGGTGGCCGCGCTTTACGCCGCCCCTTGCGGGGTAGAACGCATGAGCGCGGACGTCCAGGGCGTGGTCGAGACCTCGAACAACCTGGGCGTATTAAGCCTTGATGATGGGCGGCTGCATCTTTGCGCGCTGGTGCGCTCGCTGCACGACAGCGCGACGACAGCGCTGGCGGATCGCTTCAGTGCGCTGTTCGGGCTCATGGGCGCGCGCGTCCGGGTGGAAAACGGTTACCCCGGCTGGGCGCCCAACCCACAGAGTGAACTGCTGGCCACGTTCAAGGAGCGCCACCAGGCGCTGTTGGGCGTCGAGCCCGCGGTGAAGGTCATCCACGCAGGCCTTGAGTGCGGCATCCTGGGCAGCAAGTACCCGCATTTGGAAATGATCTCGTTTGGCCCGCTGATTCGGGGCGCCCACTCGCCGGACGAGCGGGTCGAACTCGCCTCCGTCGAGGAGTTCTGGAAAATGCTGCGCGCCTTTACCGAGGCGCTGGCACAAAAGCGCTAGCCACTTCGGTGTTCCAAAAGCGCTGGTGGTACTCGCAAAAATGGCGCCTACAGGCGCCGTTTTTGTGATGCGGTGCGGGTTACTTGCTCAAATAAGCGTTTAACATCCACACGGTTTTTTCCTGCTCGCGGATATAGTCGCCGGCCTGGGCGGCGGTGCCTTCGTCGTCGGCGTCGGAGGCCAGTGCCAGCACTTCGCGCTGCAGGGCGATCAGCGTCTGGTAGCCGTCGAGCACGCCTTTAACGCAGGCCTGGCCATCGTGTACGTCCTTGTCTTCCTCCAGGCGCGAAAGCTTGGCGTAGTCGCTGTAAGCGTGGACCGGCTTGTGGCCCAGCGTCAGAATACGCTCGGCGACTTCGTCTACTTTGGTGAGCAGGTCGGTGTAGAGCTCCTCGAACTTCTCGTGAAGCTGGAAAAAGTCGCTGCCCTTGACGTTCCAGTGATAGCCGCGCACGTTCATGTAGAAGATCTGGTAGTTGGCGAGCAGATGATTGAGCTTCTCGGCCAGCTGGCTTGCACTACCTTCGTGTAGACCAATGCTGTTGAACTCGGACATAAAGACTCCTTCCTGTAAAACCGTACTGTGAAACCGTTCCTGGGCGCTCGGCCCTTCGTGGCACTTACCTTCGTGGTGCTTAGAGTAGCGAAGGGCAGTGGCGCGATAAAACGGGTTTTGTGTATCGCGTTCATAGCGTGGCGGTATCACCGCCGCCTCTACCTGTTAAGTGCAGGCGGCCAGGCTATTTTTCAACCGCCGGGGCGCCGCAGTAGAGCCGGGTGATACTTTCACAGCGCGCGCTCAAAAGCTCGGCGGTGCGCGCCAGCGCCTCCTCTAGCGTCATGGGGCCGTCGGCCAAGGCGAAGGCCGCCGTCACGCCCTCCTCGAGGCACGCCTGCCAGCCTTCACCCAAACTGCCCGCTAACACCACCACCGGCTTGCCGTAGGGCCGGGCGGCCCGGGCTACGCCAATCGGCGTTTTGCCCGCCAGGCTCTGGCCGTCCAGGCGGCCTTCGCCGGTGATCACCCAATCCGCGTCTTCGATCAGCGCGGCCAGGTTCGCCTGGGCCATGATGATCTCGATACCCGGCTTCAGGGTGGCGTTTAAAAAGCTCGCCGCGGCAAAGCCCATGCCGCCGGCGGCCCCAGCGCCGGGAAGCGCGCGATGGTCGTTTCCCAGCACCGTCGCGCTAACGTCGGCAAAGCGCTCGAGCGCTTTATCCAGGCGGGCCACATCCGCCTCGGTGGCGCCTTTTTGCGGGCCGAACACGGCGCTTGCCCCGCGGCTGCCTAAAAGCGGGTTGTCTACGTCCACCGCCGCCTCGACACTGAGCGCCTCAAGGCGCGGGTCGAGCCCGGACAGATCCAGGGTGTCGAGCGAGGCGAGCGCGGCGCCGCCCGGCGCGAGCGCCTGCCCGCTTGCGTCTTTAAGGACCGCCCCCAACGCCTGGAGCATCCCTGCGCCCGCATCGTTGGTGGCGCTACCGCCCAGCAGTAGCAGGGCTTTTTCGGCGCCGGCGTCCAGGGCGGCGCGAAAAAGCTCGCCCACCCCGTACGTACTGGTGTGCAGGGCGCAGCGCTGCTGGGGGGTCAAATGCTGCAAGCCGCTGGCTTCGGCCAGTTCTATAAATGCGGTACGCTCGCCAGCGAGCCAGCCCCAGCTGGCCAGGCGGGGTCGGCCCAGGGCGTCGTGTACCTCGATTTGGCAGCGGCTGGCATTCGTGGCGGCAATCAGTGCGTCGAGGCTTCCTTCACCGCCGTCGGCGAGCGGGCAAGCGTGCACGGTGGCCGAGGGGCAGGCCTTGCGGACGCCTTTTGCCATGGCCTGGGCGGCCTTTTCGGCACTCAGCGCATCCTTGTAGCTATCGGGGCAGAGCACAACCTTCATGACGCAGCCTCCATAAAACCTTATGATGAATTGTTTGTCTTGGAAGAGAAATTAAGGCCTGAGCTTACCGTGGCACCAGGTTGGGTACCAGGGCTTGCGTTATCAATCCTACAAGAGCCGGTTTGAACGCCGAGGGAGCACCCATGAAGTCACTACCGATCGGGGTCGTCTGTTTAATGGCGCTGGCAGGCTGTCAGACCGTGCCGGATCAGCTGCCCCGCGCCGAACCGGCACCGGCGCCGGCGTGCTACTTTCCAACCCAGGGCGCCGACGCGCAGGATCTCGTGATCCAGAGCGTGGCGCTTCTAGAAAACTGGGACTTCGAGCTCGATACGACGGATACCTCCCTTGGCCTGGTGAGCGCCAGCAAGGAGCGGGAGCTGGTGGGCTATTACGACGCCTACGATGGCTACCGTTACGGCTCCGGCGTGCGCCTGTTTGGCGGGCTGGGGATCGGCCGCGGCTCCTCGGTCGGCCTTGGGGTGGGCACCGGTATCGGTATCGGCCAGCAGCCCATCGAAAGCGAGCGGGTGAGCGTGCTGGTCCACAACGACCACGTGCGTATATCCCGTGATATTCGCCGCTTCGATCATGTGCGCGATGTACGCGAATCGCGTACCGCCAGCAACGACGACTTCTGCCGGCGCTTTCAGTCGGCACTGCCCGCCTTCGAGCGCTCCGGGAGCCGCTTATGATGCTTTTTCGCCGTGCTTTCGCAGTGCCCGCCCTGATGCTCTTCGCCCTGGTGCTGGCCGGGTGCGCCACCACCCAGCCGGTCGACCCGCGGGAGCTTCGCTTTAACGCCGCGCCGGAGCGCACCTTCCGCGAGGCGGTGGATTTGATGGTGGCCCAGGGCTACGTGATCCGCCACGCCGATCTGGCCCTGGGGCGGGCGGAAGGCGCGTTGGCTCGCTGGCCAGAGTACCGCCTGATGCTGCAGGTCGAACCGCTAGGGGCGGCAAGCCAGGTACGTGTTTCTGCACTGCGCGGCGCCACGCCCCTGGCGCCGTACCTGCTCGACCCCTGGCTTGTCGAGCTGCAGCAGCGGCTGGGAGAAGCCCCTTGAGCGTTTGGCACCGACTGGGCGGCTGGGCGACACGCCCTGCGAGGTTTGGCGCCCTGGCCTTTACGCTGAGCGTGCTTGCCAGCCCCGGCGCCCAGGCGCACCCCCACGGCTGGATCGACCTGAGCGTGAACGTTTTGACCGACGAGCAGGGCCGGGCCACGGCGCTTAGCCAGACCTGGCGGATGGACCCGTTCTATAGCCTGATCGTATTCGATGAGCTCTCTCGGGTGGAGGATGCAAGTTTCGAGGAGGGGCTGGATCAGTTGGGCCAGGACATACGCGATAATCTCGCAGCCCAGGGGTATTTCACCGAGCTTTGGGTCGATGGCGAACCTCAGGCGCTTGGCGAGGTCAGCGAGTACACCACCCTCAAGCGCAACGAGCGGCTGGTGTACATGTTCACGCTGCCCCTGGCGGAGCCGGTGGCGCTCGACGGCGCGCTGCTCGAGTACCAGATTTTCGATCCGACCTATTACATCGAAGTGGTCCATGAGGAGCAAAACGGCGCCCCCGCAGAAAGCGCGCTCGCGCTCGCCGGTGAGCTTTCCTGCGATTTGAGCGTAACCCCCGCCGACCCGGACCCAGAGCTTGTGCTACAGGCCGCATTGCTGGACAAGGGCGAGCAGGGCGAGCCCGATCTGGGGCGCTTTTTTGCTGAAACCGGCCACGTTAACTGCACCGAGTCGTAGCCATGCGTGATGTCACCTTTAAAAGCCCCGCTGTACCAAAGCCCTCTTCGAAGAAAAAAATCCTCGGCACGGCGGTATTGGCCGTCTGCCTGGCGCTGGTAGCCTACGCGGCGTACGGCTGGTTTCAGGGCGCGAGCCTGCAGGTACTTGCCTGGCAGCGCGGCCTACACCGCTCGCTCACCCTGGCGGTCACCGAGCTTGCCCGTACGCCTTCGCCCTCGGCGTGGTTCACGCTCTTGAGCGTAAGCTTCGGCTATGGCGTGTTCCACGCCGCGGGCCCGGGCCACGGCAAGGCGGTGTTGGCCACCTATCTCGCCTCCCACGGCGGGGCGACCCGCCGGGCACTAGGGCTCTCCTTCGCCGCTTCGCTTTTGCAAGGCGTCACCGCCATCGCGATGGTGGGGGTGCTGGTATTGGGGCTTGGCTTCGTGACCCGTCAGGCGATGGGCAGCGTGGTTTGGGTCGAGCAGGCAAGCTTTGCGCTGGTGGCGCTTTTGGGCTTATGGCTGTGCGTTCGGGCACTCCGCCAACTGCGCCGCGCCTATCAAGCGCCCCCGCGCGCGACGTTTGCGCCGGTCGCGGCCTCGCCCTCGCCCTTGAGCCTAAGGCCGTCTTCGACACCTGGTCCGGCGCATCATCACCACCACCACGACCACCACTGCTGTGGCGGGGCGCATCATATCGAGCCCGACCAGGCGCTCGATTGGCGCACTGCGCTGATGACCGTGGGCGCGATCGGCATGCGCCCGTGTTCCGGGGCGGTGCTTTTGCTGGGCGCTGCGGGGCTTTTAGGACAGTTTTATGTGGGCGTGACGGCAGTTGTTGCGATGTCCGTCGGCACCGGGATGACGGTATCGGCGTTGGCGTTGGCAAGCGTTTTCGCTCGCGGCTGGGCCACGCGGCGGCTCAAGCGTCAGTCGCGCCAAAGCGTGCTGGAAAAAACCGCGGCCTGGGCGGCCCTGGCAGGGGGCGCGGTGATTATAATGCTGGGGGTGTCGCTTTCGGTTGCCGGGTTTAACCAGCCGGCGAGTTCGCCGCTTTTTAGCGAACCCGCCTCGCGCAGCGCCGCCCCCTTTGGCGCCTCCCCCTGATTTAGAAGGTGAGCTTGTCCATATGCGCCAAAATCAGCTCGCGGCGCTCGCTTTGCTGCGTGGGCGTGTAGGGCACGGCTTCACCTCTGCCCCATACCGGGGCGGGCCAACTTTCATCGCTTTCAAAGCGCACTACCAGGTGAACGTGCAGTTGGCTGACCACGTTGCCAAGCGTGGCGATATTGAGCTTGTCGCCCTTGAACGCACTATTCATCGCTTTGCCCAGCGCCGTCGCTTCCTGCCAAAGCCGGGTTTGGTCCTCGGCGCTTAGTTCGAAGACCTCACAGGTGCTCTCGTAGCGCGGCACTAGAATCACCCAGGGGTAGCGGGCATCGTTCATTAACAGGGCGCGACAAAGCGGCAGGTCGGCCAGCGCCAGGGTGTCGGCGGCCAGGCGAGGGTCCAGCGTAAAGGTGCTCATGGGCGGGCTCCAGGTTCAAATGTTGACGACTAGCATGGCAACTGCTATCTAATTCGGGTGAGCGGCGGTGCGTTAAACGGGCACGATGGCCCAAACGCTGTTACGCTAACACAACGCCTGCGTTACCTATTCATGCGAAGGCTTCCCCGGCCCATAAATGTTAAGGAGAACACGATGAAAAAACTAATCGCGATGAGCTTCATTCTACTGGTTAGCGCCGCCACTCTGGCAGGCTGCAACACCATGTCGGGTGCGGGCCAGGACGTTCAAGCGGGCGGCCAGGCCGTACAAGACGCCGCCGAATAAAATCGAGCGGGGTTCGAAAAGCAGGCGAGATACCCTCTCGCCTGCTTTTTTATGCCAGGCCGTTGTGCAACCCGAACGCCGCGGCCCGTTCACCACGCACTCACAAGGATAAGTGGCATGTTAAGCGTTAATCGATTGTGCAAAACCGGCCCCGCCGCGCTGGCGCTGGCGGTACTTCTCAGTGGCTGCACGACCAATACCGGCGTCGCCCAGGCGCCCACCAGCCCGGACGTTAGCGCGCCGCCGCCGCCGCGGGTAGGCGAAACCGCCCCTCGGGGCGAGTGCGACATTGCAAGGCTCGATCAGGTAACGGGCGAGCAGCTAACCGATGCGCGCACCCGCGAACTGCAGGCCGAAAGCGGCGCGAGCGACGTTCGCGTGCTCACGCCGGACAGCTCGGCCACGATGGACCATCGTGCGGACAGGCTCAACATCGAAGTCGATGAGGCCGGGCGTATCAGCGCGTTTCGCTGCGGCTGATTGTGCGTTTAGCGCAAAATCAGCACCACACAGGCGGCGGTTAGAACTCCCATGGTGATATTGAATGCCCGCCACGCGCCGTCGCTTTTGATAAAGCGCCCGATGGCCATGCCAAAGACCGCCCACAACAGCAGGCAGGGCATGGCCACGAACTCGGCAAAGCCCACCAGTATTACCGCATTAACTAGTGTGGAGCCGCTGTCGGGCAGAAATCCGGCAATCAGCGCAAGCCCCAGTACCCAAGCCTTGGGATTGGCCAGTTGAAACAGCGCCGCCTGCCCAAACGTCAGCGGCGCTCCTTTAGTGCGCGTGTCCGTTAAATCCGGCGGGGGCGCCGTGGCAATCTTGTAGGCCAGGTAGAGCAAGTAGGCGCTCCCCACCCAGCGCAGCGTGGTCTGCAAAATCGGAAAACGCTCGAAGAGTACGCCCAGGCCCAGCGCAATGGCCACATAAAGGGCGAAGCATCCTCCCAGAATCCCCAACATATGGGGCACGGTTCGGCGAACGCCGAAGTTCGCCCCGGAGGCCGTCAGCATCAAGTTGTTCGGCCCCGGCGTCAGGGTCATCGACACAATGAAAACCGCCACCGGCCCTAGTAGTAAAAGTAGTTCGCTGTTCATCTTTTCGGGCCTTGTCCTGTGAAGCGCTTAGGCTCTGTCTGAAAAGTGCCTGCGCTCGACAATACGGCGTTAAAAATTGGCTCAAAATACTCATTTACACATGTAAACTCCGTTTTTTCGCCAATTTTTGCCTTGTCTTGTCTTCGCTCGTCGACTTTTCAGACAGACCCTGGCGGGTAGTTCGAATGTGCTCGTTTAGTCGTAGCGGTCTTTCCAGCGCTGGCGGCGCACCTGCTCCTTGAGCATTTCCAGCATGTCGTAGAGCACCTGCTCGGTGACGTAGGCGCTGGTTTCGTCCACTGTGAGCCAGCTCTCGAACCCGCTTTCGGCGGTGCGCTCGACGAGCTGACGGAAATCCGACGAGTGAATGCCGAGGGCCAGCTCGTCGACCAGCCGCTGGGCCACGCCGCTTAACGAGGCCTGCATGGCGCTGGAGGCGGCTTCGCCCATCGGCAGGCGGTTGAGCCGCTGAATCTCCGGGCTTTCGTTAAGCGTGCGGGTGATCAAGCCATCGATGGAGCTCATGATCGACGCGCGGTTTTGCTCGTAGGCCTTGCCCACGGTCGATTCCAGCCGCTGGGAGATTTCGTGAATCAGCTCGGCCTTGCGGGGCATGATCACCCGGTCCACCAGCCGCTCGGTGAGCGAATCCGCCGCTAGAATCTGCTGCTGTACGTTGCCCATCAGGCGCAGCGCGATACGATCGGAAAGTTCTTCGAGCAGGATGTCGTAGTACTTGGCCACGAACTGAAAGCTCGACCAGTTACGCACGTTGATCAAACCCAGCCGGTGCAGGCGGTTGATCAGCGACAAAAGCCTGAGCGCGCGCAGCCAGCGAAAGCCCGCCAGCGGAATGCAGCCGAGCACGTCGTACCAGTGGATGAACGGGTAGAAAAACCAGCGGTGGTAGCGCCGCTCGACGACGGCGGCGATCCAGCCCAGCAGCACGTCGATCACGAATATCGTGACGAACACCAGGTCGATGGCGAAAAACCGGCTATGGATGGTGCGCTGGTAAGCGTCGTGAAAGCCGGGGGCGGTACTTTCCAGGCCCTGGCGAAACCAGTCCAGCAAAAAAAGCGAGTCGAACAGCAGCAGCGCCAGGTTGACGATCACCACGGCCAGAATGAAAAAATCCCAGCCGATGTGCGCGTACTCCACGGCTTTGGGTAGTTGGGGGTGGCGCTCTCTGGCCAGCATGAAGACTCCTTTCAGTAGTGGTCAAAAACGGGCTAGGACTCGTCGCTTAGGTGTTGCTGGGCGAGCCTTTCTTCCTGCTCGGCCTGTTTTCGCAGCTTTTTACGCAGTGCCGCCTTCTCGAAGCGCAGCTTCTGAAGCGGCGTATCGAGCGAAAGCGGGGGCACTGTGGCGGGCTGACCCTGGGGGTCGACCGCCACCATGGTCAGGTAGCAGCTATTGGTGTGGCGGATCAGTTTTTCGCGGATATCTTCCGCCACCACCTTCACGCCGATCTCCATCGAGGAGCGGCCCACGTGATTGACGGTGGCCAAAAACGTCACCAGTTCGCCGACCAGAATGGGCTGCTTGAAAAGTACCTGGTCGACGGAGAGCGTGACGACGTAGTGGCCGGAGTAGCGGCTGGCGCAGGCGTAGGCCACCTCGTCGAGCTTTTTGAGAATAGCACCGCCGTGTACCTTGCCGCTGAAATTGGCCATGTCCGGCGTCATTAGCACCGTCATGGAAAGCTCGCGCTGACCGGGCAGGGCCGTGGCGTCGGCGCGTTGGGTATCCGTCATACAAAAGCCTTCTTTAAAATCTGAAAAGCGCGTACCCGTTCGATTCCGGGCCGCGCATCGAACGGAGCGGGTTAAAACCACACCAGCCCAATGGAGATGATCGCGCCGGTTAAAAATAGCTGAACCAGGCAAAAGCCCATAATGTCCTTGGCTTTGAGCCCGGCAATGGCGAGTACCGGCAGCGCCCAGAACGGCTGCAGCAGGTTCGTCCAGGCATCGCCCCAGGCCACCGCCATGGCGACCCGGGCAACGTCCGCGCCCAGTGCCTCGGCGGCGGGCAGCATGACCGGCGCCTGCACCGCCCACTGCCCGCCTCCGGAGGGCACGAAAATATTCACGATACCGGCGCTGATAAACGACCAGAACGGTAGCGAGGTGGCACTGGCAAACGACACCAGCCACTCCGACAGGCTCTGGGCCAGCCCCGACTCCACCATGATCGCCATAATGCCGGCGTAGAACGGAAACTGGATGACGATCCCCGCGCCGCCCTTGATCGCCTCGTTCAGGCTGGTCAGCAGGTTGCGTGGCGTACGGTGCAAGACGATGGCTAAAAACAGAAACAGAAAGTTGACCACGTTCAGGTTGAGCCCGCCGCTGCGTAGCAGAAAGTGATCCAGCAAAAACAGCAGGCCAGGCACGCCCACCAGCAGGGCAAGCCAGGTGCTGTTTTCGAGCTTCTCGGCGGGGCGGGTGGTGCGCGCGGTCGTTTCCGGTTCGTCCTCCAAAAGCGCCGGGTCCACGTACACACTCTCCTGGTCCGGGGGCAGCATCAGCCGGTTGATCAGCGGAATCGCGATGAACAGACACACGACGATGGCCAGGTTGAAGAAGGCAAAAATGGTCGAACCGGTGCCGATCACGCCGATCTGGTCGGCGGAGAAGTGGCCCTCGGTGGCGATAGTGAGCGGAATCGACCCCGCCAGGCCCCCGTGCCACACCACGAAGCCCGAGTAGGCGCTGGCCACCAGCAGTCGGTAATCGACCTTGATCAGCCGAGCGAGCTCCTTGGCGAACAAAGCGCCGACCACCAGCCCGAAGCCCCAGTTGATCCAACTGGCCGCAAGCGATACCAGCGTGACCAGGATGATGGCGCCGCCCGGGCTTTTGGCGGTACCCGCCAGACGCTGAAGCAGGCGTTTGACCGGCGGTGAGCTTGCCAGCATGAAGCCAGTCACCAGCACCAAAAGCATCTGCATGGAGAACGTCAAAAGCCCCCAGAAGCCGTCGCCCCACATGCGCAGCACGGCAAGCGGGGTTTGGCGCTCTACGGCGATGGCCGCGACGCAGGCGATCAAGGTGAGCAGCAAAACGAAGATGTAAGGGTCGGGCAAATAGCGCTCGACCAGCTTGACCGCGGGTCTGGAGATAAACCTTAGCATGGGAGGCTCGCTTTATTCGTTATTGGGAACGCGTGCTCAATATACGAGCCCGGGGTGGTTTTTTCATCCCCACCAATGGATCAATGTTAGGCGCCAGCGCTTCGCCAGCGCGTTTGGCGGTAGTGAACATAGTAGCCGATCAGCACCGCCGAGCGGGTGAGCATGAACAGCGTGAAGGCGAGCCATAGCCCGTGGTTGCCAAGCCCCTGACAAAGCCACCAGGCGTGCAGGTAGACCAAAAGGCCGATAAAGATACTGTTGCGCATCTCGCGCACCGCCGTGGTGCCGATGAACACGCCGTCGAGCAGGTAGCTCCACACCGCAATCAGCGGCATGGCGACCATCCAGGGCAGATACACGGCAGCGGCGGCGCGCACTTCGCCAAGGCCGGTCAACAGCGCAATGATCGCATTACCAAACAGCGCAAAGGCAAGTGCTGCCAATGCGGCAGTGTAGAACGAAAAGCGCGCCGCCGCGCTCACCGTGGCGCTAAATTGCGCCCAGTCGCGCTTGCCGAAGGCCCGGCCCACGAGCGACTCGGCGGCGTGGGCGAAGCCGTCCAGGGCGTAGCTCGTCATCATGATGAACTGCAAAAGCACGGCGTTGGCCGCCAGGACCGTATCGCCCTGGCGGGCGCCCTGGGCGGTAAAAAACGCCGTGGCGAACAAAAGCCCAAGCGTACGCACGAATAGATGCGCGTTAACGCTAAAAAGTGCCTTGTAGGCGTGAAGCGTTAAAAGGCGCGCGCGATCGAAGGCGCCTTCTAAAAGGCGTAGTTGACGCAGTACCAGCCAGCTACCGAAGGCCAGCGCGCTGTAGTCGGCGATAACGCTGGCGAGTGCCACGCCGTTGCTGGTCATGCCCAGCCCAACCACGAAATAGAGATCGAGCACAATATTCACGCTGTTGGTCAGCACCAGCATCATCAGCGTGACGCGCGCATTTTGCTGGCCCAAAAACCAGCCCAGCAGCGTGTAGTTGGCGAGCACCGCCGGCGCCGACCAAAGCCGAATCTCGGCGTACTCCCGGGCCAGCGCCTGGGCGTCCTCGCTGCCATCCAAAAGCCAGAGCCCAAGGTTGATTAAGGGCGCGCCGAACAGCAGCAGGAGAGCGCCAATAAAAAACGCCAGTAAAAGCGACTGGCCGAGCAGGGTTTTGACCTCAGAGGGGTTTTCGCGGCCGATGGCCTGGGCGACGAGCCCCGTGGTGCCCATGCGCAGAAAGCCAAAGCCCCAATAAAGGAAACTAAAAAGCGTCGCGCCCAGGGTTACCGCGGCCAGATAGCGCGAGTCCGGCAGATGGCCGACCACGGCGGTATCCACCAGCCCCAAAAGCGGGACGGTGAGGTTGGAAAGGATGATGGGCCAGGCAAGCGCCCAGATACGCACGGGCGGCTTAGGCGGCGGTGATGAGGTGATACTTCTTCAAAAGCTGCTCTTTGGATTCCGGGCGTTCGGGGTCGAGCGGAATGCAATCCACCGGGCAGACCTGCTGGCACTGGGGCTCGTCGAAATGGCCCACGCACTCGGTGCAAAGGCCGGGGTCGATCACGTAGATCTCGTCACCCGGTGAAATCGCATCGTTGGGGCACTCCGGTTCGCAGACGTCGCAGTTGATGCATTCGTCGGTAATCATCAGGGCCATGGCTATTACCTCTTGAATGGCGGATTCCCCTGGCGCGCTTGCCGCGCACCAGGGTGAAGCAGAGGGCTTCAGCGCGCGTTGGCGTAGCGCTCGCGTAGTGCGTCGACGACCGCCGACGGCACCAGGGCCGAGACGTCGCCGCCGAGCCTTGCGATTTCACGCACGATGGTCGATGAAATATAGGAGTTTTCCACCGCCGGCGTGAGAAAAACGCTTTCGAGTTCCGGGTTCTGCGCGCGGTTCATGTTAGCAAGCTGCAGCTCGTACTCAAAGTCGGAGGCGGCGCGAATGCCGCGCAGCATGATGCGCGCATCCAGCTCCCCCATCAAGGTGGTCAAAAGCGACGAAAACCCGACCGTCGAGACATTGCCAAGCTCGGCGCAGGCCGCCTCGCTGAGTTCGATGCGCTTTTCAAGCGAAAGCGCCGGCGTCTTGCCCGGGCTTGCCGCCACGGCGATGATGACCTGGTCGAACATGCGCGCGGCGCGCTCGATCAGGTCGAAATGGCCGTTGGTGATGGGATCGAAAGTGCCCGGATAAACGGCGATGGTCGGGTGCTCGGCGCTCATTTTAAAAGCTCTCCTGGTCGTCTAGCCGGCCGAAGGGGTTGTCGGCTTTCAAGGAGACCGGCTGCGCGTAGCCTGGAATATGGATGCGCTCGGCGCTGATGTCCAGTTCCGGGCCTTCGAGCACCGCTTCGCCAAACTGGTAGCGCGGCGCGAACTGCCCGCGCCCGGCCCGGTCGAGATAGCTTTGGGCCGTGGCGTTGACCGCCTCGCGGCGCTTTTTCCAGGCGCTGATCGCGGCTTCGCCGTGGCGCTGGGTCAGCAGGCGCTCGGTGACGCTGGGCGAAAGCACCACGCCGGTGGCGTTGTTGCCGCCAAAGCCCTTGGCATTGATGAAGCTGGCGTCCGCCTCGAAGGCGATCGGCTCCTTGAAAAAGCGTAGCCGCTCGGCGAAGACGTCGTCGGCCACCGCGTCGAGGGTCGGGATGCCGGGCAGCAGGGCGTGGCTGAAGCTGCCCAGCGCGCTTGCCAACTGGTCGCCGGCCGCCGAGCCCTGGGAGTGGCCGATAAACGCCTTGATCGCGACCACCGGCCACTGTTCTATACCGTGGGCCCGGGCGATCTCGTGGAGCACGTGGGACTCGGTGGTGCGGTTTTTCGGCGTGCTGGTGCCGTGGGCGTGCATGAAACTTCTCGTCGCCAGCGACTTCTCGCCCAGCATATCGCGGACAAGTGCGGCCGCCTTGCCCAGCGTAATGTAGTTGCCGATACCCGGCGCGGAGATCGAGCGCTTGAAGCCGTCGGCGTTGACGAATACGTCCGGCACAGCGCCCAAAATATTGGCGCCGACCTCGAGGGCGAGGCTATCGTCCATCAGCATGACGAACTGGCTCGCCTCGGCCATGGTGAAGCCGCAGTTTTGCGCGAAGGGCCGGCAGGCGCGCTGGTAGTCGGCGTCGGTCAAAAGCGTCAGCGCGTCGAGCGCCTTGAGACCGGCGTCGTCGGCCAGCGCCCCCATGGCGCGAAACCCTTCGATGATTTCCGGGGTGATCGGCGCATCCGAGGTGCCGACCATCACCACTCGGGCTCGCCCGGCGCGAATATCGTGGATTCCCAGGCGCAGGTTGTACAAAAAGCTTGCGCAGGCGCCCAGCGCCGCTCCGGTGCTGCCGACACTGCCCAGCACGTAGGCGTTCAAAAAGTCCGCCGGCATCTGCCCGTAGCCCAAAGGCATCTGTTTGGAGGTGGCCCGGTTGCCGGTCACCAGGCTTTTCATTAGCCCGCCCCAGCCCTCGTCGTCCAGCTGGCCGATGGAGTTGCCTGCGTAAACGGCGATGTCATCCGGGTCCAGGCGCGCGCGCAGGCTCTCCCAGTCGAGCCCGCTTGCGCCCAGGCAGTCGCTGGCGGCAAAAATGGCCATGGCGAGCCCACGCGGGTGGTGTACGCTGCGATAGAGGCTGGCCGGGTCGAACCCGGCGGGTAGCTGCGCGGCGGCAACGACTTTAGGTGTCTGGGCATCGGGCAATAAGGCGCTCAGCGTGCCACCAGGCACGGTCACCTTGACGTGACGGGCATCGTCGGCTGGGCTGATCGTCCAGTCGGCGGGCAGGTTCTCCGGTAGCTGGCGGCGGCGCAGCGTGAAGCGCAGCGGGGCATCGAGGGCCATATCGGCCTTGCGGCCAGCGGGCAGGCCCGGGGCTAAAAAGCGCGGGTCTTCGTTACGCCGAATCAGCGTATGGCGCAGAACCTGCTCGGCCAACGCCTCGGCCGGGTCCTCGAGCGGGGCCCCCTGGGCGTCCTGCCAGCCTTGTTCGGTATGAATCGCCAGGCGCATCAGCGCCGCCAGGCCTTCCAGCGTGTGACGCTTTTGTTCAGCGGGTAGCGCATCAAGCACGGTGCGGCGAAAGGCCTGATGGCCCGAGGTTCTGCCAGCAGGATTGATGCCGCCCATGCCGACAATTACCGGTAAGTGTGACAAGCCGGATTCCTCGTGGTGCGATAATTAGGTAACGTTAGCGTAAGCGCGGGTGGTCGAACACACCCAAGCCAAGCGCCATACAATTTAAAGGCATGATCATAGCACCGGGGGTGCAATGGCGTCATGCCGCGCGCGCCAGAGACTGATAGAATCATGGTTTTTCCATCAGAGGCTGGCATGCAGCACGCGTCTCGAGTCGTTACATCCAACCAGACCGGACCGCACAAGGATCTAAAGCGCCGGGTAGAGCGCGCCTTGGCGCATCCGCTTCAAAAGCCCGTGGCCGAACATAGCCGCCAAGCGTTCGAGACCGCCAACGCCTGGTACGCGGGGGCCAATGCTCCTTTGATTCTCGATGCCGGCTGCGGTGTCGGGCTTTCGACACGGCGTTTGGCGGCGCGGTTCCCGGATCACGCCGTGATCGGTGTGGATCGCAGCGAAAGCCGCCTGGGGCGCGAGCACGGGGCGCTGCCCGCCAACGCCTTGTTGGTCCGCGCGGACCTGGTCGATTTCTGGCGGCTGGCGCTGGCGGCGGGGTGGGCGCCGGCACGTCACTATCTGCTCTACCCGAACCCTTACCCCAAGGCGGCGCACTTGAAAATGCGCTGGCACGGCCATCCGGTGTTTCCCACCGCCCTTGCACTGGGCGGGCGGCTGGAGGTGCGCTCCAACTGGCAGATTTACATCGAGGAGTTCGCTTGTGGCGTGATGCTGGCCACCGGGCGCCAGGCGCGGGTCGAGCCGGTCGTCCCCGGCGAGGAGTACCTGACGCCGTTCGAGGCCAAGTACGCGCAGAGCGGCCAGCCGCTTTGGCGGCTCGAGTGCGAACTCGAAAGGCAGAAGGCAAGCGCATGACGGCGCTTTGGCGCTCTATACCGCGACCGGCGGGCGTGACGGTGGGTCTTTTCCAAACGAACGAGTACTAAGGTAGGTGAGTGTGAGTCGTTGTAAACCATTGAGGCGGTGCCTAACGCGGGCCGCGGGCGTTGCCGCTGCGGCCCTTTTGTTCAGTCAACCGCTGCTGGCGGACTTTAGTCGCCTGGGCGAACTTCGCGAGCAGGGCTTTTCGATCAGCGCCGAGGCACGCCTTCTGGGGCCGGATGCCGACCGGGTGCTGGGCAGTATCGACCCGGACCGCCAGCTCTCGCCGGCCTCGGTCACCAAGGCGTACATGAGCGCGGCACTGCTTAGTCGCTTTGGCCCACAGCACCGCTTTACTTCGGCGCTGGTCAGCAGCGGGGTGATCGATAACGGCGTGCTGCGCGGCGACCTGATTTTCGAAGGCGGCGGCGACCCGGGGCTGACCAGCGAAGACCTGTGGCGACTGGTGCAGCGCTTGAAACTGGCCGGGGTTCAGGAGGTCGATGGGGCGCTGGTCGTCAGCCAATGGCGCTTTGGGCCGGTGACCTGCGCCACGACCGACCGCTGCAATGCGCAAAACCGCGTGACCAACGCCTACAGCGCGCCGCTCACCTCGGCCGGGGTCAATTTTGGCACCTGGTGTGTGAACGTGGCCCCCGGGGCAAGCGCCAATACGCCGGCGCGTACCGGCCTTTGCGATAGCCCCGCGCCGCTGGTCACGATCGACAACCAGGTACGCACCGTACCCGCCAATAGCGGCACCGAAATCGGCGCCGTGCGTATCACTGACGAGCGCGGCGACGTACTGCGCCTGACCGGGCAGATCTCCACCAACGCCTCGCCCCAGGACATCTACCGTGGCGCTGGCGACCCGGCGGCGCAGACCGCCCAGGTACTTTTGAGTATGCTCAATCAGGCGGGCGTGACGGTGCGCGACCCCTGGCAGGTGACCTCCAGCCGCCCGGCGGGGGCGAGCCGGCTGGCGGCGGTGGACAGCAAGCCGTTGCAGGAGCTTTTGCTGCGCACCATGAACTACTCCAACAACTACATGGCCGATGTGCTGGCGCTCAACCTGGTGGAAACACCCCAGGCGCAGCTTGGCCAGGCCGGGCAGGCGATCGAAGCCTTTGCCCAAAGCCTTCCCGGCCACGGCCCGCTGACCATGGACAGCGGCAGCGGCCTGACCACCGGCAATCGCATCTCCGCCCACGGCGCGACCGTCATGCTCGAGGCGATGTTCAATCAAAACGCGCTCTTTCCAAGCTTCGTGGCGGCGTTTCAGTCGCCGGAAAACGGTGTGATGCGCTTTATACGCCGCGGCTCTTCCGCCTTCCAGAACAGCGTGATGCTCAAGACCGGCACGCTGAACGAGCCGTTTGCGGTACGCGCGGCGGCGGGCTACTTTCGTACCGCCCAGGGACGCTGGGGCGTGTTTAGCGTATTGGTGAATGGCACCGGCTCGACGCCTTATCTAAGCTGGTCGGCAGTACTCGACCCGCTCTCCCAGGATTTGGATGCCATGATAATGGCAAACTAACAACGCTTAGCAGGTGAAACTCACGCCATGAAGCCACGCCATACCGGAATAACTCACTTGGTCCACTCCACGCGCTATTCGTGGAAGGGGCTGCGGGCGGCTTTTACCAACGAGGCGGCCTTTCGCCAGGAAGTCGTGATCTGCGTTGTCCTGCTACCGCTTGCCTGGTGGCTGGCGGATACGGCCATGGCCTGGCTTACGCTGGTGGGCAGCCTTTTCATGGTGCTGATCGTCGAGCTTTTGAACAGCGCCGTCGAGAACGTGGTGGACCGCATCGGCCCGGAGCATCATGAGCTCTCCGGCCGCGCCAAGGATATCGGCTCCGCGGCAGTCATGCTCTCGCTGATCATGGCGGGGCTTACCTGGGGGGTGCTGGGCTGGGTGAAGCTGGCCGGATAACGCGCAAACTTAACAACGCGCCGGGGTGTACCCGGACAGGCAACGAGGTGGCTATGCAGTGGAACGCAGCGGTTTTATCCCAGGCGCCCGAGGCGCTCACCCCGCTTGCCGAGCAGGCGCTGGCGAGTCTGACGGAGGCGCTCGATAAGGCGGACAACGTCGCCTCGATGACCGACAAGCCGCTCCCCTCGCGCGCCTTCGAGACCCTCGATGCGCCGCTTTTGGCCGCGCTTTATCGCGTGATCACCATCTCCCACTTCGCCGCCGAAACCCTTGGCCGCTACCCCGAGTGGTTGGGCGAGCTAATCGACAACGCCGAGTTCGACGCCACGCCGGATAAAGCCACCCAGCAGGCCTGGCTTGAAAAGGCGCTGGCCGGCGCCGAAGACGAAGAAGCCCTGCACCGGGTCATCCGCCGCTTTCGCCGCGCGCGCATGCTCGGGATTATCTGGCGCGATCTCAACCGGCCGGCGGATTACGCCATGTGGCAAACCGCCCAGGCGCTCGCCTGGCTTGCCGAGGTGTGCCTGGAGGGGGCACTAGGCTGGCTGGAAAACTTCTACGCCCCGCGCTGGGGAACTCCCGCTCCCTGCGCCGATGGCCGCCCGCAGCGGCTGGTGGTGCTGGGTATGGGCAAGTTGGGGGCCGGCGAGCTCAACCTCTCCTCGGATATCGACCTGATTTTCGCTTTTCCGGAAAAGGGCGAGACCCAGGGCGGGCGCAAGCCGCTGGAGCACCAGGAGTACTTCACCAAGCTTGGTCAGCGCTTGATCGCCGCCCTCGATGCACTCACCCGGGACGGTTTCGCTTTTCGCGTGGATATGCGCCTGCGCCCGCTGGGCGACGGCGGGCCGCTGGTGGGGAGCTTCGCGATGCTATCGAGCTACTACCAGGACCAGGGGCGCGAGTGGGAGCGCTACGCGATGCTCAAGGCGCGCCCGGTCGCCGGAGATGTCGAAGGGGGGAGGGAGCTGCTGGCAAGCCTGCGCCCCTTCGTTTACCGGCGCTACCTGGATTTCGGCGCGATCGAGTCGCTTCGAGAGCTGAAAGCGATGATCAACCGGGAAGTGAAGCGCAAGGGCATGCAGAGCAATATCAAGCTCGGCCCTGGCGGCATTCGCGAGGTGGAGTTCGTCGTCCAGGCGTTTCAACTGATTCGCGGTGGTCGCGATACCGAACTACAGGTCGCCTCGCTTGCCCGCGCGCTGAGCGAGCTGCCCCCGCTTGGCCTGCTGCCCGAGGCGGTCGTCGAAGAGCTTTTACACGACTACGCGTTTTTACGCGACGTCGAGCACGCCATCCAGGCGCTCGACGACCGCCAGACCCAGATGCTGCCCGACGATGACGACGAGCGCACCCGCGTGGCCTACGCCTTGAAGAAACCAGACTGGGCGGCACTCGTCGAGGCGCTGGACGCGGCGCGGGAGCGAGTGCGCCGCCACTTCGACGCGGTCGTCGCCGACCCGGAAGGCGAGGTGGACGACGAAAGCAGCACCAGTGTCGAGCTCGAGCAGTGGCGGCTTTTATGGCGCGGGGAGCTGGAGGAGGACGAGGCCCTGGCGCAGCTGGACGCGGCGGGCTTTGCCGACCCGGCCCAGGTGCTCAAACGCTTGAAGAACTTCTATCACTCCCGCCAGGTACAGGGCATGCAGCGTATCGGCTTCGAGCGTCTGAACGCGCTGATGCCGCTGCTGCTCGACGCCGTGGCCGAACACGACACGCCGGACACCGCGCTCGAACGGGTGCAGCCGTTGATCGAATCGGTCCTGCGGCGCACCGCGTACCTGGCGCTTTTGCGGGAGAACCCCCACGCTCTCGAGCACCTGATGCATCTTTGCGCTCCCAGCCCCTGGATCGCCCAGCACCTGGCGCGCTATCCGATTTTGCTCGACGAGCTGTTAACGCCGGAGACGCTCTACACCCCGGCGGATAAGACGGCGCTAAGCGATGAGCTTCGCCAAACGCTGAACCGGTTGCCCGAGGACGACGAAGAGGCCCAGCTCGAGGCGCTGCGCGTGTTCAAGCACGCCAAAACGCTGCACGTCGCCGCTTCGGATATCGCCGGTACCCGCCACCTGATGAAGGTGAGCGACTACCTGACCTACATCGCCGAGGTGATTCTGGAGGCGGTGCTGGCCATGGCCTGGAAGCACGTGGCGCGCAAGCACGGCGTGCCCGCTGGGCTGAGTGAGCATGAGCCGGCGTTTTTGATTGTCGGCTACGGCAAACTCGGCGGCATCGAACTCGGCTACGGCTCCGACCTGGACCTGGTGTTTCTCCACGACAGCGACACCAAGGGCGCCACCGACGGGCCCCGCCCGCTGGATACGCCGGTGTTCTACACGCGCCTTGGTCAGCGCATCATTCACCTTTTGACCGCCACCACCCCGGCGGGCAGCCTTTATGAAGTGGACATGCGCCTGCGCCCATCGGGCAACGCCGGGCTTTTGGTCACCTCCATCGACGCCTTCGGCGAGTATCAGCGCCAAAACGCCTGGACCTGGGAGCACCAGGCGCTGGTGCGCGCCCGGGTCGTGGCGGGCCACGCCGACCTTGCAGAGAAGTTCGAGACGCTGCGCGCAGGCCTTTTGACCCAGCCCCGCGAAGGCGAGGCGCTCAAAAGCGATGTGGTGGGCATGCGCCAGAAAATGCGCGATCACCTGGCGACCAAGCCCGGGCCGAAGGAGGCCGCCACGACCTTCAATCTGAAGCAGGACGCCGGCGGCATGGTGGACATTGAGTTTCTCTGCCAGTACGGGGTGCTGGCGCTCTCGAACAAGACCCCTGAGCTTGCCACCTACCGCGACAATATTCGACTTCTGGAGACGCTGGCCGAGCACGGTTATATCAGCGACGACGAGGCGGGCGCGCTTCGAGAGGCTTACCTTGCCTACCGAAGCCGCACCCACCGCGCCGCGCTAACCGGCGATAAACCCGTGGCGGATCCTGACCAGCTTACCCAGCACCGCGAGGCGGTTTCTGCGCTCTGGCAACGCTTTTTGGGCTAGCACCTTGAGTATCGATCCATGACCGGCCATATCCTTGCCACGCTATTACCCGTTTTCCTGATTGCCGCGGCGGGGGCGCTTTACGGGCGCTTTCGCACGCCGGATATCGCAACGCTCAACACGCTCAATATGGAGCTGTTCGTGCCGCTTCTGGTGTTTGCCGTGCTGGCGGACCGCCAGGCGCCGCTGGCCGAGTACGCCTGGCTTGGCGGGGCGGCGGCATTGGTGGTGCTTGGCTCGGGGGTGGTGCTCTGGCCGCTGGCCCGGTGGCTAAATCTTGATCGCAAGGTGTTCCTGCCATCGATGATGTTCAATAACTCGGGCAACATGGGCGTACCGCTTCTGGTGTTCGCCTTTGGCGAGGCGGCGCTGCCGGCGGCGGTGGTAGTGTTCATCGTCGAGATGCTGCTGCACTTCTCGGTGGGGCTCTACATGCTCGATTCGCGCACGTCCCTTTGGCGCATGCTCAAAATGCCGATCGTGGCGGTCAGCGTAGCGGGGCTTTTCATCAACGTGGGCGATATCGCGCTGCCGGGCTGGCTGCTGGACGCCATGCACATGCTGGGCGGGGTGTGCATTCCGCTGATGCTCTTCGCGCTGGGCGTGCGGTTGCTGGAGGTGGATCTTGGCGACTGGCGCACCGGACTTTTAGGGGCGGTCTTGTGCCCGCTATCGGGCCTTGTGATCGCGCTGCCGCTGATGTGGCTGCTGCCCCTGGAGCCCCTTCAGCTGGCAACGCTTCTGGTCTTCGCCGCACTCCCCCCGGCGGTGCTGAACTACCTGGTGGCCGAGCAGTACGACCTGTTACCCCAAAAGGTGGCCTCCATCGTGCTGATCGGAAACCTCGGGAGCCTGGTCGTGATGCCGCTGGTGTTGGGCGTTACCTTTGCCTTCATCCATGCGCCGGTTTAGCGTTTCTCCTTGACCTCGAAGGTGCCTTCGAGCGCGTCCTGCTGATGATGACGCGTGTCCTGGGCGTGAGAAGAACCGCCGGCGCTACCGCCAATATCCTGGGCCTGGTCGGCGCGCATCTGATCCATACGCTTTTTCATCTTGTAGCGCATCAACGGCATCAAGGCCCAGCCGATCAGCAAAAAGACCAGCCCGAACACCACGCCAACGATCATCAAGGCGCCGAAAGCCAGCCATACCAGGGCAAGCTTCAGGGTGCCCAAAAGGCCGTTGGGTTGGGTATTGGCCGCTTTGGCACGCCACTGATGGGCAGCCTGCCAGGCAGCGTTTTGCGAATCACGATGAGGGTGGCGCATTAGAGACTCCCTTGATCTTTGGTAACCGGTCTTTGGCTACCGGTCTTTTGCAACCCGTCTTTTGCAAACATTGGAACACAGCGCGTAGGGCGAGTTCACTTCTGGCGCGGCGCTTGCTTTACACCCTGATAGCTGCAAGGGTTAAAACACTGAATGGGGATGATTCAAACCTGGGAGAATAAGGAGATCAAATGGCGCGTAAAGAAGGTAAAACGGTATTCGTCGCTTCCGCCGTTATCATCTTTGCACTGGTGGTAATCGGCGCGGCGTTTCCGGAAAATTTTGGTAGCGGCGCCGAGGCCGCGCTCGGTGCGGTTACCGAGCACCTGGGCTGGTTCTATCTGATTTCGGTGTTCGGGTTCGTCATCTTTTTATTCGGGCTGGCGCTGAGCAAGTATGGCAAGGTGCGACTGGGCCCCCAGGACAGCCGCCCCGACTATACCTTTTTCTCCTGGATCAGCATGTTGCTGGCGGCGGGGTTTGGCGTTGGGCTGGTGTTTTACGGTATGGCCGAGCCCATGAGTCACTTCATCGAGGTGCCCTACGGCGATTTCGAGCCCGAGACCGAGGCCGCCGCGCGCTACGCGATCCAGTACAGCTACTTCAACTGGGGCATTCATCAGTGGGCGGCGTTTTCGGTGGTCGGGCTGATCATTGCTTATTTCCAGTTTCGTAAGGGCCAGGCGGGGCTGGTGTCGTCGGTGCTTTCATCGGTGGTGGCCAAAAAGCCGCGGCTGCGCCCCTACGTTTCCTGGATCGATGTGTTTGCCGTGGTCGCGACCGTCATGGGCGTGGCGACCTCGCTGGGACTTGGCGTGCTGCAAATGAACGGCGGGTTGAACGCGGTGTTTGGTGTGCCCGAAAGCACGCTTTGGCAGTTCATCATTCTTGCCGTCATGTTCTGCGCCTACATGCTTTCGACCTGGGCGGGGCTGGATAAAGGTATCAAGCGCCTTTCCAATTTGAATCTGGCGATCTGCATCGGCCTGATGCTCTACGTGTTGGTCACCGGGCCGACGGTGGCGATTCTCGAAACCATTACGCTGGGCATTGGCGACTACCTGCAGAACTTCATCGGCATGAGCCTGCGCATTTCACCTTATAGTAGCAACGAGTGGGCCAGCGAGTGGACGATCTTCTACTGGGCCTGGGTGATCGCCTGGTCGCCCTTCGTGGGCACCTTCGTGGCGCGCGTCTCCCGCGGACGCACCATCAAGGAGTACGTGTTCGGCGTGCTGATCATGCCGCCGCTGCTGGCGTGTTTGTGGATCGGTGTGTTCGGCGGCGCCGCGCTCACCATGGAGATCAATGGCGACAATATCGGGCTGGCCGCGGCGACCCAGGATAATATCACCGTGGCGCTTTTCGAGATGTACGAGCTGATGCCCTTTACCAGCGTGCTCTCGCTCGTCTCCATTTTGCTGATCTTTATCTTTTTGGTGACCTCGGCGGACTCGGCCTCTTATATCGTGGCGCAGATGACCGACAACGGCTCGATCAACCCGCCGCTTTACAAGCGCGTGATCTGGGGCGTATTGATCGCCGCCATTTGCCTTACGCTGATCGCGGCGGGGGGCTTGACCGGTTTGCAGTCGGCCGCGGTGCTGGCGGCGCTTCCCTTTACGTTCATTCTCTACCTGATGGTGTTCGTGCTGGTTCGCGAGCTGCAGGCAGACCGGAAATCGATGCTGACCCAGCTCTATCGTCGCCACGGCGATACCCCGGTCGGCGCGGACGCTTTCGAGGCCGGCGAGCTAAGCGATGCCGAGCAGGAGCGCATGCGGCGTGCACCGCTCGTGGTCAATCGGCGCATCAAGGACTAGACTTTACAAAAATACGTTGTAAACCGTCTAAAGGGAGTAAGCGCTCATGGCTCGACCGCGCCAAGGCGCAACGCGACGTCAGCCCAAAGGGGCTGGCCTTGGTCGATGCGGTGCGGTCTTCGACCGCTGGCTGGATTTGATCGTCATCGTGGCGGTCCTGACGGCGCTGGTGATCGGTTTGTCCGCCGTTTTGGCGCACTGGCTGCTCACCTGACAGGACGAGACTCAGCCAACAAAAGGGGCGCATCATGCGCCCCTTTTTTAATGGCTCGTTCACTCGATGCAGGCTTGGTCTTTCAAACGGGGTGGCTAAACCGGGTCGAAGGCTTCTATGCGATTTCGGCCGCGGTTTTTGGCATGGTAAAGCCGCTCGTCGGCTTCGCTTAGTAGCTGCCCGGCGGTTTTTCCACTGGCGGGTAGGGCGCAGGCCACCCCGATGCTCACGGTGAGCATGTTATCCTGGCCGCGGGCGTGGGGAATGGCCAGCGTCAGCACCGCTTGACGCATGTGGTTGGCGATGCTCAGGGCGCGGTAAATGTCCTTGGCGGGCAGCACGCAAACGAACTCTTCGCCTCCGTAGCGCGCCAGCAGGTCGGTTTCCTGGTCGATGCAGCGACTAAGCGCCCGGGCAACGCTTTTGAGCGTATCGTCGCCCATGGTGTGGCCGTAGTGGTCGTTGAACGCCTTGAAACGGTCTATATCGACGAATATCACCGAAATGGGCTCTTCTGCCTTGATAGATTTCTCCCAGTGGCTGGCCAGAAAGGCGTCGAAGTAGCGTCGGTTGGCGATGCCGGTCAGGCCGTCGTGCCTGGAAAGCTGATGTAGGTGGTCGCGCTGCTCCAGGCCGCGCTGAAACTCACGCAGCAGGTGATCCAGGCTCTCGACCAGGTGGCCCAGCTCATCGTTTCGATGGCCGCGCAGCGTGGGCTTGGGCCACTGGGCCGGAAAGGCCGGGTCGGTCAGGGCGATGGCGGCGTGAACCTTCAAAAGCGGCCGGGTAATGAAGATATGGAAAAAAGCGATAAACAGCGAGCTGAGTAAAAAGGCCTCGGCGATACTGACACCCACCACGCGATAGCCTCGGGCGAGAAACTGGGCCGTTAGATAATGCTGGTCCAGCGAGAGCCGGATTTCGCCGACCGGTGAGGTCGCCACGGTTTCGCCCATGTTGTAACGAAGCGGTTCCCGGTAGTCGAGTATATCGCCAAACAGCGCCTCCCCAAGGCGCCCGGACGGCGGCGTGAGTGATTCGAACTCGGCCAGCTTACGGCCAAAATCATCCTCGATGACCACGCGAGCGACATCGCTATCATTGAAAAGCCCTCGTGCGATCTGCTCGGCAAGCTGGGGGTTGAGCTGAAACGCCGCCTCCGCCGCCGCGCCATTGATGATGGCAAGCTGCTGCTGGGTGCGTTGTTCGATGCTGGCCCGCATACTTTTAGCGTGGCTCCAGAGCTCGACGCTACCCGCGACCAGGCTGATCAGCGTGGCGATGAGAAGCGTCAAAAGCGCTTGCTTTAAGGTCAGGCGTCCTTTGATGAGCCGGCCCCTGGTGTTCATGGCAGCGCCCTTAATGCCTGCTGGATTCTGTCCATTACCTGATGGGGAACGCTTGGGTTGCAGGCCAGATAAAGCGGCATATGGGCAAAGGTAAACAGGTGAACGAGCGGGATGTCTTCCTCCTGGGCGATGAACTCCCCGGGTGCCCGGCCGGAAACGATCACATCCAAAAAACCGGCTTCCAGTCGTGCGATATTGACCCGTTCGCTGGACGCTCTGATGACGTCGATGCCTTGGCTTTTGACGTAGTCGCCCACGGCATCTTCGCGAAAGCTGCCAACGCGCAGGCCAGCCAGGTCCTCGAGGCGGGTTAAATCGCCCGCCCGGCCCTCGAGTGCGAACGCCGCCCACTCGTTCGCCGCCAGCGGCCCCGCCCAGCGAAAAAGCGCCTCGCGCTGGGGGGTGCGCGTGGTCGAGTAAACGCAGTGGTCCCGGCGAAGCCGCGCTTCGGTATAGGCGCGCGCCCAGGGAAGCAGATGAAACCGGGCCTCGATCCCGGTTCGTTCGAGCGCCTGCTGTAAGCGCTCGGTCGCGTAACCCTGGAGGTCGCCACCAAGGCCATGGTTGAAGGGCGGATACTCTTCGGTATTGATCGTCAAGGGGTAGGAGGGCGCCGGGCTCGCCGTCACCTGCATGCTTGAAAACATCATAATGATCATAAAGAGTACAGGTGAAAAAGACGGAGGCCGACGGTTACTCATCCTCGTATACCGGCGACGGAATATCAAATGAACTTAGCTCAAGAAGCATCTTTTGAAAATATTCGGTCAGCGCCGGGTCGCTCTCCTTGTTGATCGCGAAGTAGAGCGGGTAGCGACTCAAGGTATAAACCGGGATCAAAGTGGCGGGCTGGTAGCCCTCGTGCTCGACGATCCAGTCGGCGACGTTTGCGCTATAGGCCCACAGGTCGACCCGTTCATTGATCAGCATATTGAGCGCACTCTGGTTATCCAGCGCGTGGTGAATGAGCGTTTCCGGGTAGTCCGCCTCCGTCAGGCTCAATTCACCGATATCGCCCCGGATCACGACGACGCTGAGGCTTTGCGCGATGGCGTCACTCAGCGCCTCGATGCGTAGTGGCTTGCTGGCATGGCCGATCAGGGTGACCCGGTCGATGGCGATGGGCCCGGCCCAGTCAAAAAGCGCTTCGCGCGAGGGCGTCCGGTTGGTCGAGAAAAGCACTGTGTTGGGCGTTTGCAGCACCATGTTGTAGCCTCTTATCCACGGGTAACTGTGAATATCGGCACGTTCGAAGGGCGTTTGAGAGTAGTTGAACAGACGCTTTAAAAGATCGACCGTGTGACCTTTTACAACGCCTTGTTCGACATAGTTATAGGGGGGATACTCTTCGGTAATATAGCTAAAGGCAGCGAGGGAGGGGGACGTGTCGGCAAAGCATCCGCTTACCCCCATAAGCACCGCGACCCGCAACGCGCCCTTGACTATCGAGTGCTTTTTGACGGCGAATTCATGCGTCATGCGCAGATACCCCAACGTAATTCCCAGGAAAATTTAGAGTAACTTTCACCCCCTGTCATCCCCCTTTTACTGGCTTAGGCGTTAATGTAGTCGAGCTGGCCCCTTTGATGCACTATCTGCACGAGAGCTTCTATGTCCTCTGAACCCGTACAAAGCGCAGCGGCCTACGCCTCCCGGCGCGAGATATTTGGTTGGGCAATGTTCGATTTTGCCAACCAGGCCTATACGCTGCTGATTATCACGGTGGTTTTCGGCGAGCTTTTTACCACCGTGATCGTCGGTGATCGCGGTGACAACTTCCGGTTGGCCAATTTTTTATGGAGCCTGGCGCTTGCCACCAGCTACCTGCTGGTGGTGATTACCGCGCCGCTTAGCGGGGCCATCATGGATTACCGGGCCGAAAAAAAGCGCTTTCTGCTGGTAAGTTATCTGGCGACGATCGCCACGACCGCCATGCTCTATTTCGTCGAACCCGGCTACGTGGTGGCGGGGCTTTTGCTGATCATACTCTCTAATTACGCCTACTCCATGGGCGAATCGTTCATTGCCGCGTTTTTACCCGAGCTCGGCCCGCCTACGGCGCTGGGTAAAATTTCCGGGTTTGGCTGGGCGCTGGGCTATATTGGCGGATTATTCGCCGCGGGCTTTACGCTTTTGGTGCTGGGCGAAGCGACGCTCGAGAATTTCGAGCGTATTCGCTGGGTCGGCCCGTTCGCCGCCGGGTTTTTCCTGGTCGCCGCCATTCCCACCTTCCTGTGGTTAAAAGAGCGGGGTGAGCCCAGAGAGAAGGGGGTGTCCTACTGGCGGATCGCGCGGGGGCGCTTGACGTCTACTTTCAAGGAGCTTCGCTACTTCAAGGATCTGACCGTCTTTTTGGTGTCGCTGCTTTTCTCGATGGCCGGGGTCTACATCATCATCGCGTTTGCGTTCATCTACGGCGCCCAGGTGATCGGCTGGGACGAAGGGGTGCGCAACATCATGTTCATCGTCGTGCAGCTCACCGCGGCGGCGGGTGCGCTGGGGTTCGGTTTTATCCAGGATAAGCTGGGCGCCAAGCGCACCTACCAGATGACCCTGGCGCTCTGGGTCCTGGCCATTCTGGCGATTTGGGCGACCCCAGAACTTACCCAATGGGCCAACGCGCGTTTTGGCTGGCAGTGGCAGGCGCAATACGTCTTTTTATACGTGGGCTGTTTGGCGGGGCTGAGCCTGGGGTCGAGCCAGTCCGCCAGCCGCGCGCTGGTCGGGGTTTTCTCGCCGCTTGCCAAGTCCGCGGAATTTTTCGGCTTCTGGGGGCTGGCGAACAAACTGGCCGGGGTGCTGGGTATCGTGTTGCTGGGCGTGCTGCAAACGTTGATTGGTCTGCAGGCCTCTATTCTATTATGTGTAGGATTGTTCATCATGGCGATGCTGATTTGTGCAGGCGTGAACGAGCGCCGCGGCCGCGAGGCGGCGACTGCATGGGAAAGCACCTAACGGGCGGAGAGGGTGTATGACATCGCTAAACGCACAGCGCGGCGGCATCGTGATGATGCTGCTATTTTGGATCGCCCTGATCGGGGCGGGCACCTGGCTTATCGACGGCGGTTTCAAAAATCTCACCACGCCCAACGCCCATATCATGGATACCTCGACAGAGGGGGCGCCGGTACGGCTCAAGCGTAACCGCTCCGGACATTTCGAGGCCCCCGGCCAGATCAACGGCGAGCCGGTTACCTTCCTGCTCGATACCGGCGCCACCTACGTGGCGGTGCCCCACGAGCTCGCCGATAGGCTGTCGCTAGAGCCCGGGCGCAGCGCCTGGTTCAACACGGCTAACGGCCGGGTACAGGGTAACTTAACCGAGCTCGACGAAGTATCCCTTGGCGGGCTGCGCGCCAGCAACGTGCAGGGCTCGATCAGCCCCGGTATGGAGCGCGATACCGTGCTTTTGGGCATGAGCTTTTTGAATCTGCTCAGTATCGAAATAGCGGATGGCGAAATGCTGCTGCGTTTGCCGCCGCAGTAACGCTCGCATGTTGACCAGGAAGTGCTATGCTGAGCGCGTAATGCAAGGATATCGGCACACCAAGGAGCGTTGTTATGGGAATTGAAGTAGGCGGCCTGTTAGGCCTTATCTGGCTTGTCATTGTCATTTGGGCCATTGTTAAAGTCGCCAAGAGTTCGGCTGGCGGCCTTGCCAAGCTGATCTGGATTCTGGTGTTACTCTTCTTCCCGCTAATCGGTTTGATTATCTGGTTCGTGTTAGGGCCCAAGGGATAGCCGGTTTAAGCGAAATGAAAAAAGCAGGCCCTTGGGCCTGCTTTTTTTGTATTCTAAAAGCGCATCTTGTGACGTTTAAAGGCGCTTGGCTAGTCTTCGGTGCTCTCGTCACTCGCGGGCGGGGCCTTGTAATGCCCGGGGATCGTCAGCTTTTCGCCGTTGGGTAAATCGCGCACCTGAGTGGGTACGTAGACGCGTTTAATGACGCTTTTGGTTTTTTGATCGCCCATCGCCTTCTCCTGCCATGTCCAAAAGATGGTTGACAACTCGCGCACTCAACATTAGCGCGCCAGCCATCAACAATCAAGCGGTGCGCCGTTTGCAAAAATAGTAAAAAGCGGCCCGGCAGGTCCTCCGGGCGGTGCCGATTTATTCTTGCAATTTGCCTTTCAAACGTTAATAAAGAGTAAGCTAGTGTTACCATTAAGCACTTTGCCACGTTAATCAGATGCCATGAAGTTACCGAGGCTATTGACCATTATAAAGGAAGCGGGAGCCGCTCATGTCTGACTATCCCGATCAAGACCATGTGCTGATTATCGAAGATGACCAGCGTCTGGCCGAGCTAACCCGAGAATACCTGGATAACAACGGCTTTAAAGTAACGGTCGAAGCCGATGGTGCGAAAGGGGTCGAGCGGATTCTGGAGCTTCAGCCGGACCTTGTCATTTTGGATTTGATGCTGCCAGGCGAAGATGGCCTTTCGATCTGCCGGCGCGTACGCCCTAATTTTACCGGGCCCATCATGATGCTGACCGCGCGCACCGATGACCTCGACCAGGTGCTGGGACTCGAAATGGGCGCCGATGACTACGTGCCCAAACCCGTCAAACCCAGGGTGCTGCTGGCACGCATGCGGGCCCTTTTGCGCCGCGCCGATGCGCCGGTGGCCCCCAACGGCGAGGTGCGCCTGCAGTTTTCCAATCTGGATATCGATAGCGCCACCCGCGAGGCGTGGCTCGAGGGGGAGCGCATCGACCTGACCAGCGCGGAGTTCGATCTGCTTTGGCTTTTAGCGAGCAATGCGGGCACCGTGCTGACCCGGGAGGAAATATTCAGCGACCTGCGGGGGATCAAGTACGACGGCCAGGACCGCTCTATCGACGTGCGTGTGTCACGCATTCGCCCCAAGATCGGCGATGACCCCCATCAGCCCCACCGTATTAAAACCGTGCGCAGCAAAGGCTATCTCTTTGTCAAGGATAGCTAATCGCCGCGTGGCGAGACCCGGTCAAAAGCGTCAGCGAGGTGGATGCCATGCCGCGCGTGCTTAGCCACGGCTCTTTTTTTAGATTTTACGTGCTGCTGGCCCTGGCGCTTTGCGTGGTGTTCGTCATTACGATCGGCGGACGCACCTTCATCGAACAGGTACGCCGCGAAGAGTTTCGCGAAAAGATGGTGAGCCTGCCGATGACGCTAATGACCCGGCAGTTGGCCGAGCTTGCCCCGGAAAATCGAGAAGCGCGTTTGAACGCTTTCTCGCATCAGTTCGGTATGCAGCTGGCGCTGGTGCCGGCCAACGATGCCGAGCTCGGCTATTTCGAGAAAGCCCGCCTGGCGCGGGGTAGTATTTTGATCGAGACCAACCCCTGGCGGCTTCGTCAGCGCATTCCCGACGAGCGCTCACAGCCGGATAGCCTCTTGAGTGCTACCTTCCTGGGCTGGAACGAGCGCCAGTGGCAGGGCAGCATGGTGGCCCTGGGCGAGTGGCTGGCACGAACGCCCGCTCCCCAGCGCCAGTCAGTACTTGCCGGTTTGCATCTGCCGGGATGGCCACTGGCGCTCGTCTCTACACTGCCCGAAGGCCTCACCCCGGCCCAGCGCCAGCAACTGGCCCGCGGCGAGGTCGTGACACGGCTGGTGACCGAGCAGCTCTCCCTTACGTTTATTTATCAAATACCCGGCAGCGAGCAGTGGCTGAAAGCCGGCCCCATTACCCGGCGGGATACGCTACCGCTGAGCCTGCATTTACCGCTTCTCATCGGCGTCATGGTGGTGCTGAGTCTCATCATCTACCTCATCATGCGCAGTATCGAAGCGCGCATGGCGCGTTTGGAACTCGCCGCCACGCGTATCGCAAGCGGCCGGCTGGAAACCCGAGTGAAAGTAGAAAGCGGCGATTTTCTGGGCCGGCTCGGTATGGCCTTCAACGCCATGGCAAGCCAGGTGCAAACGCTTTTAAAAGGTCAGCAGGAGATGATTCGCGCGGTCTCTCACGAGCTACGTACGCCGGTGGCGCGGATACGCTTTGCCGTGCAAATGGTCGAGGATATGACCGAGGAGCCGTCGATCCGCCGCCAACTGCAGGGGATCGACGCCGACATCGCCGAGCTCGACGATCTGGTCGACGAGATTTTGACCTACGCGCGTCTGGGGGGCGGGCCAAGCCACGGTGACCCGCTGGAGATGGTGCCGGTGGAGTGCTGCGCCATGGCCAACCGGGTCATCGACGCGCTCACGCCGCTGCACAAAACGCTCAGTCTCAAGCTCGAGACAGAGCACGAGGAGATCGAGCTTCTGGCCGAGCCGCGCTATCTGCAACGTGCGCTGCAAAACCTGGTCAGTAACGCCTGCCGTTACGGTCGCACCCAAGTCAGCATTCGTCTTTGCGACGAGCCACACCTGGTACGTATCGATGTCGAAGACGACGGCCCGGGGGTGCCGCTGGAGGCGCGCGGCGATATCTTCAAGCCCTTTGCCAGGCTGGACGACAGCCGGGCGCGAAGCTCCGGTGGCTACGGTCTGGGGCTTTCCATCGTACACAAGGTCATGACCGGCCATGGCGGCAGCGTCACCATCGATGAAAGCCCGGGCCTTGGCGGGGCGCGCTTTACGCTATTGATTCCTCGCCGCCACCCGCCGGCTTGACGCCGCTGAGCACCGCGAAAGACGTTTCCCGCGCGGTGCGCAAAAAATCCTGCATCCAGGGGGTGTGACGCGTCTCATCGCGAATCGCTGCATAGAGCGTGCCCCAAATTCCCGCCTCGCCAAGTTTCACCGCGCTTACGTAGTCGCGCTCCAGATATTCGGTCAGCGCCCAGTTGGGCAGCGCGCAAACGCCACGGCCGCTGGCCACCAGCTGCATCATCATGATGGTGAGCTCCGCGGTGCGAATCTCCTTCGGGCGTACCTGGGCTGGCGTCAAAAACTGGGTAAACACATCCAACCGCGACTGCTCCACCGGGTAAGTGATCAGCGTCTGTTCGGCGAGCTCTAAGGGGCTGACAAAGCCTTTCTGCGCGAAAGGGTGCTGGCGGGCCACGGCCAAAAGCCCCTCGTAGCGAAACAGCGGCGCGTAGTGAATGCCTTCGATGGGCTGCGGGTCGGCGGTGATGACCAGGTCGAGCTGCTCGCGGGCAAGGGCCGGCAGCGGGTCGAAGTGATGACCGCTCGGGATATCGATCTCGACTTCCGGCCAGTGATCGCGAAAGTAATCCACCGTGGGCATCAGCCACTGAAAGCAGCTGTGGCATTCGATGGCCATGTGCAAGCGGCCCTGCTCGGTACCCGAAAGCTTGGCCAGGTCGCGCTCGGCGCGACGCACCGCCGGCAGTAGTTCGTCGGCCAGCGCCAACAGGCGAAGCCCGGCCCGGGTGAACTCCACCGGGCGCGTTTTACGCACGAATAGCGGGCCCGCCACACGGCTTTCCAGGTCTTTCAACTGATGGGAAAGCGCCGACTGGGTCAGGTGAACGCGCTCGGCGGCCTCGACCAGCGAGCCGGTTTCGCGCAGCGCGGCCAGCGTACGCAGATGACGTAGTTCAAGCATTGACGGTTCGGTTCGCGGTTATAAAAGACAGTGAACGTGTTTAAAGCGAGAACCCCGGTATTCGAGATTCTATCGTCGCAGTGTCTCATATTTGCGCCGACACCGCGCCTGGAAGAGCGGCGCGGCGTCAAAGGAGAGGCTAGCTTTTCGAGGCGTAGGCGTACAACAGCGTTTCCTGGGCGCTGATGGCGTCACTGGTGCCCGGGCCCTGGAGGCGGTAGCTGCCGTCGCTTTCCAAAAGCCAGCTCTGGCAGTTATCCACCAGGTAGGTTTCCATGTCCTTGCGTACCCGGTTGGCGAGCTTTTTGTCCTTGAGGAGAAAGCAGGTTTCCACCCGGTGGAACATGTTGCGCGGCATGAAGTCGGCGCTCGAACACCAGGTTTCGGGCTTGTCGTTGTTGTGAAAGTAGAAGACCCGGGTGTGTTCCAGAAAGCGTCCGATGATCGAGCGCACGCGAATGTTCTCCGAGACACCCTTGACCCCCGGCTTCAAACAGCACATGCCGCGGATGATCAAGTCGCACTCCACGCCGGCCTGGGAGGCGCGGTAGAGCGCCTTGATCAGCCTGGGCTCGGTTAGCGAGTTGCACTTGATGATGATGTGGCCGCGTTTGCCCTTGGCGGCAAACTGCGCTTCGCGGTCGATCATTTCGACCAGGCGCGGGTGCAGGGTGAAGGGGGCGTGAAGCAGCGTATCGATCTTGCGCGTCTGCCCCATGCCGGAAAGCTGCTGAAACACCCGGTGTACGTCGGCGCACAACGCCTGATTGGCGGTCAAAAGACTGTAGTCGGTATAGAGCTTGGCGGTTTTGGCGTGATAGTTGCCGGTGCCCAGGTGGGCGTAGTGTTTGAGCTCGCCCTTCTCGCGGCGCACGATATGAATCATCTTGGCGTGAGTTTTATAGGCCATGATGCCGTAGATTACGATGGCGCCGGCCTCCTGCAGACGCGAGGCCAGCTGCAGGTTATCGGCCTCGTCGAAACGCGCGCGCAGCTCGATCACGACGGTGACTTCCTTGCCCTGGCTTGCCGCGTCCACCAGGGCGCTGACGATCGACGAGTCCGCCCCGGTGCGGTAAAGCGTCTGCTTGATCGCCAGTACGTCCGGGTCCCGTGCCGCCTCGCGTAGCCAATCCTCGATGGGCGAAAACGCCTGGAAGGGGTGGTGCAGCAGAATATCCTGCTGGCTGATCGCGTTGAACAAACTCCCTTCCTTGAGCGCCTTGGGTACGCTTGGGATGAAGGGCCGGTACATCAGCTCCGGGCGGTCGACATCGTCGAGCACGGCCATCATGCGGGTCAGGTTGACCGGCCCTTCTACCCGGTAGAGATCGTCGGGCGTTAGATCGAACTGGCGCAGCAGAAAATCGGTCAAGTCGTCGGGGCAGTTGTTGGCCACCTCCAGGCGAACGCCGCTGCCGTAGCGGCGCGCCAAAAGTTCGCCGCGTAGCGCCGAGGCCAAATCCGACACCTCTTCCGGGTCGACGCTCAAATCCGCGTTGCGGGTCAGCCGGAACTGGTAGCAGCCGAGCACGCGCATGCCGGGAAAGAGCTCTTCGGCGTGGGCGTGAATCATCGAGGAGAGGAATACGTATTCGGAGAAGCCTTCGGCGCAGAGCTCCTTGGGCAGCGCGATCAGTCTGGGCAGCGAGCGCGGGGCGGGCAGAATCGCCATGCCGCCGGCCCGGCCGAACGCATCCTTGCCTTCGAGGGCGACGATAAAGTTGAGGCTCTTGTTCACCAGCCGGGGAAACGGATGCGAGGGGTCGAGGCCGATCGGGCTGATCACCGGCATGATTTCACGATCGAAATACGCCCGCACCCAGGCTTGCTGCGCCTCGTTCCATTGATCGCGGCGGCGAAAGCGTAGTCCTTGAGCTTCGAGCGCCGGCAGCAAGGTGTTGTTGAGGATCTGATACTGGCGGCGAATCTGGCGGTGGGCAGTGTCGGATATCTCGCTCAGCACTGCCCTTGGCAAGCGGCCGTCGGCGGAGGTGGCGTTGTCGTTCAACGCAATCTGGTGTTTGAGCCCGGCCACGCGAATCTCGAAAAACTCGTCCATGTTGGAGGAGAAAATCAGCAAAAACATCAGCCGGTTCAATAACGGGTGGGCATCGTCCAGCGCCTGTTCCAGCACGCGAATGTTGAACTGCAGGTGCGAAAGTTCGCGATTGAAGTAGAGCTCCGGGTCGTCCAGGTCGGTTTGCCCGTCTCCGCCTTTGGCTTGAACGCCGGTCGGGGTACGATTGATCCGAAGGGGCAAGCTCTCGCCTTCACCGCTGGATGCTTCAATACCTTGAAGCGGCGTAGAGTCCGACGTTTGCATCTCCATACATCTCCCGCAGATTGGGCATCACGCGTTGTAAGCGCCTACCTGGATCTTAGTGTGTTGGGCTCGATTTTGCAGGATAAACATGACAGTTCTATGTCGCCCTGGCATAAGGTTAATTAAATTTAATTTTATCGAGGCTTTAGCGGTGTGGTTTTACGCAGGGCCCAGCGGGTGCTTGGCAGACGCGAATACCCGCGCCGTATTCTAAGGCGAAAGCCGTCTTGTGGAGCCGGTGAAGAGTGACTAGAGTGTCGGCTTTAGTATGTCGCTCGCTGTCGAGACTACGAAAACAACCAGGAGAGTTAGGGCATGAGCAAAAAAGTAGCAGTGATACTGGCCGGCTGCGGCGCTTATGATGGCTCGGAGATTTATGAAACCACGCTGACACTGTTGCGTCTCGATCAGCTGGGTATCGCGTACCGCGCCTTTGCACCGGATATCGATCAGCACCACGTCGTCAACCACCTGACCCAAGAGGCCCAGGACGGCGAAACGCGCAACGTCCTGGAGGAATCGGCGCGGCTGATGCGCGGCGAGATCCAGCCCATTACCGAGCTCGACGCCGATGATTTCGACGCGGTGATCGTGCCTGGCGGTTTCGGCGTGGCCAAAAACCTTTCCGACTTTGCCGAACAGGGCGACGCCATGGCCGTGCTCGAGAGCCTGAAAACCGCGCTTGGCGCGTTCAAGGAGGACGCCAAGCCGATCGGTCTTATGTGCATCGCTCCGGTGCTGGTGTCCAGACTTTGGGGCGACGGTATTTCGGTCACCATCGGGCGCGACCCAAGCGTTGCCGGGGCGATCAGCGCCATGGGCGGGCTGCACAAAAGCTGCGACGTCGATGATATCGTCGTCGACCTGGAGCACCAGGTGGTGACCACCCCCGCCTACATGCAGGCGAAGCGCATCAGCGAAGCCGCTACCGGCATTTTCAAGCTGGTCGAACGCATCAACGAAATGATGGATCAGGCCAAGCCATAGCGTCCTTTGGGTCGTCGACGTGATCGAGTGACCAACAAAAACCTCTGCACGGGTGCAGAGGTTTTTTTAGGCTTACAAGAAAGGGTTTATTCGCTTTCGCTGTTCTCTTCGGCCTTGAGCCGGCGTTTGCGCACCAGTCGGCCAAACAGCAAGCCCACCTCGTAAAGCAGATACATGGGAATGGCCAGCAGGCTTTGCGAGATGATGTCCGGTGGCGTGAGCACCATGCCGATGACAAAGCAGCCCAGCAAAATGTAAGGGCGCTTTTGCGAAAGGCTCTGGACCGTCGTGGCGCCGGAGAGAATCAGCAAAAACGTCGCAATGGGAATCTCGAACGCCACGCCAAAGGCGAAAAAGAGCTTCAGCACGAAGTTAAGATACTGATTGATGTCGGTCATCACCGCCACGTTGGCAGGCCCGGTCTGGGTGAAAAACTCGAACAGCAAGGGAAATACGACGTAGTAGGCAAACGCCGCCCCGGCGTAGAAGAGCGCAATGCTCGACACCAGAATGGGGATCGCCAGGGCCTTCTCGTTGTCGTAAAGCCCGGGAGCTACGAAGGCCCAGGCCTGGTGTAGCACGAACGGAATCGCCAGAAATACCGCGACCACCAGCGTTAGCTTGAAAGGCGCCAGAAAGGGCGAAGCCACTTCGGTGGCGATCATTTGTGAGCCCGCCGGTAGCAGCGCGATCAAGGGTTCGGCGACGAAGGTGTAGATGTCGTTGGCAAAGGCGTAAAGCGCCAGGAACATCAACAGCACGACCGCCACCGCCTTGACCAGCCGCGAGCGCAGCTCGATCAGGTGTTCGATTAGCGGTGCCTGGCTTAGATCCTCGCGCGGCTGGTTTGAATCGCCCGGCTTACTCATGACGGGTTACTATCCTTTTTCAGCTCATCGGATTCGGGACGCGCGGACTCCTCGGTACTCGCCTGGGAGGAGGGCTCGGGGCTCTCGTGGACTTCCTCCAGCGCATCGTCCAGGCGCGCAGCGGCCTTGGCGACGCGCTTGTCCGTGTCATCTCCCGGGGTGCCGGAAGAAGACGACGCCGCTGGGGCGCTCGCGATGCTCTCGACGTCGCGCTTGGCCTGCTTCAGGCTGCTATCGAGTTTTTTCTGCTGATCGCTGATTTTCTGGCGAAGCTCTTCGGCCTCGAGCTGCGCGCTGATTTCGCGCTGCATACCGGATACCGTTCGCTTGATCTTGCCGATCCACATACCGGTGGTGCGCGCCGCCTTCGGCAGGCGCTCGGGGCCGAGTACCAAAAGGGCCACGATGCCAATGAGCATGAGCTCGAGAAAGCCGATATCCAGCATGGCTTAGGGACGCTCCTCAGAGCGCTTCTCGGCCTCGGCCTTGCGCTTCTCTTCGGCCTGAACGTCATAGGTATTGCCCGGCTCTTCGTGAGCCACCTTGGCGGCTTCGTCGCGCTCGGCGGATTTTTCTTTCTCCTCCTCGCTCATGGCGCTTTTGAAACCCTTGACCGCGCCGCCCAGGTCGGTGCCGACGTTGCGCAGTTTTTTGGTTCCAAAAATCAGGATGATAATGCCCAGTACAATCAAGAGCTGCCAGATACTGATGCCACCTAACATAGTCGTTTCCTCATTAAGCCGGGGCGTAAAACGCGGGAAAAGAGCGCTGATTGAGCGCTATCGGGACGCTTTTTCATCGTGGCCGGAGACCCCGAAGCGCCGTGCGAGCTCGTCGAGCACGCGTTGATGGTCGAGCTCGAGGTGCGAGAGCATCACCAGCGTATGAAACCACAGATCGGCGGTTTCAGCGATAACCGCTTGGCGCTCTTCGTCACCGCCAGCCTCGACGTCCTTGGCGGCCAGCACGGTCTCGAAGGCTTCCTCGCCCACTTTTTCGAGTATCTTGTTGAGCCCCTTGTCGTGCAAGGCGGCGACATAAGAGTGTTCCGGGGCGGCGTGGCGGCGCTGCTCCAGCACCTTTGCTAGCTGGTCCAGAACGGGCGTGGTGTTGGCGGTGCTCATCGAAATCCTTGGACGTTGATTAAAGATCCTGCGGGCGCTTTGCTCGAATCAATCCGGTATGACGCAAGTGTAGCCTGGCGCGCCTAGCTTACTGCCATAAAAGCAGTAAAAGTCCGGCACCGGCGGCGGCCAGCACCTGCCAGGGTTGGGCCAGCGCCCATTCGCTCAAGGGCTGCCAGGCAAGCGCAATGGCGAGAAGCGCCACGCCAATACGCAGGCGGTGGTGGCGCTTTTTCTGCTGGGTGAATTTGGCATCCAGCTGGGTAATGGCGCTGGCTTGAAGGTGGCGCTGGCGATGCTCCTGCTCCATGCGGCTAAGCGCCTGGTGGGCGAGCACGGGAAGCTCCGGCAACTGGTGGGAAAGCTCCGGCGCCTGGCGTTTGAGCGACTCCCAAAGCCCGCCGATCCCGGCGCGCTCTTTCATCCACTGCTCTAAATAGGGCTTGGCGGTGCTCCAAAGATCGAGCTCCGGGTAGAGCTGGCGGCCCAGGCCCTCGATGTTCAAAAGCGTTTTCTGCAACAGCACCAGCTGCGGCTGGACTTCCATGTTGAAGCGCCGGGCGGTCTGGAAAAGCCCCAAAAGCACCTGGCCAAAGGAGATATCCTTGAGCGGTTTTTCTAAAATCGGCTCGCACACGGTACGAATGGCGGCGGCGAACTCGTTGGCCCGGGTATTCTCGCCGACCCAGCCGGACTCGATGTGAAGCGCCGCTACCTCGTAATAATCCTGATGGAAAAACGCCAGCAGGTTGCGCGCGAGATAATCCTGGTCTTCCCGGGTCAGGCTTCCTACGATCCCACAGTCGATGGCGATGTACTGCGGGTCTTCCGGGTTGTCGCAGTTGACGAAAATATTGCCCGGGTGCATGTCGGCGTGAAAGAAGTTATCGCGAAACACCTGGGTGAAAAAGAGCTCGACGCCGCGCTCGGCGAGCTTTCTAAGATTGACGCCGTTTTTGATCAGCGTGTCCATATCTGCCACCGGCACGCCGCGAATGCGCTCCTGCACCATGACGTTGCGCCGGGTGAAGGGCCAGTAGATGGTGGGGACGAATAAAAGTGCCGAGTCCTTGAAGTTACGCTTGAGCTGGGAGGTGTTGGCGGCCTCCTTGTAAAGGTCGAGCTCGTCGAACAGGGTCGATTCGTAGTCGCGGATCACCTCGACCGGTCGCAGGCGCTTGGCCTCGGGCACCCGCGCCACAAGCTTGGCCACCTGATACATCAGCGCCATGTCCTGGCGCATCACCGCATCGATGCTGGGGCGGATGATCTTGACCACCACCTCTTCGCCGGTGTGAAGCGTGGCGGCGTGGACCTGGGCAATGGACGCCGAGGCAAGCGGGACGCGGTCGAATTCGGCGAATGCCTCGACGAGCGACATCTCGAGCTCTTTTTCCACTCGGGCCACGGCCAGTTCACCGGGGAAGGGCGGCACCTGGTCTTGAAGCCTTCTGAGCTCGTTAGAGATATCGTCGGGCAGCAGATCGCGCCGGGTCGAGAGCATCTGGCCGAACTTGATGAAGATCGGCCCCAAAGATTCCAGCGCCAGGCGCAAGCGCTCGCCCCGGGAACGCTTGCCGACCGGCACCAGGCGTAGCGGCAAAAACCACATCAAAACGCGCAGCCAAAGCGATAAGCGCTCCTTGGGTACCAGCGTATCCAGGCGGTGGCGCGCGATGACCCAGAGGATTTTGAAAAGCCGCAGGCTCATGAGCAGGGCTCCTGAACGATGCTCGCGTTCAGGCGCCGTGTAAGGCGGTCAAGGCGCGCCTCCAGGCGGTCGGTGGCCATGTCGAGCTCGGTGAGCGCGTCGCGCAGCACATCGCGCTGATGGCGCCCGGGCAGCATCCGGGCTTCTTCGAACACGTACTCGGAGAGATCCTGCAAAAACTCGTCCCGGGCGCGCAGCCCGAAGCGGCTCAGCCGGCGAATGCCTTCGGCAAATGAGTGGGCGGGGGTGGCGCCGATCCAGGTGGCAAGCTCACCTTCCCAGTCGAGATCCAGGTCGAAAAACAGATCCCGGGTCGCTTCCAAAAGCCCCAGACGCCCGCGGACGGCAAGCTTGCCGTCGAACATCAGTCGCTCGATCGAGGCGCCGCTCAGCCACTCGGAGAAGGTTTCCGGGGTCAGCTCGACGGTGGCATCGACGCTTGCCTCGAGCACATCGTCGCCGGGCAGCAGGTCGACCCCGGTGGCGTGGTAGGCAAGCAAAAGCGTCAGGTGTGGTTTTTCGAGCCTGATCAGCAAACGGCTGCCCGCCAGCGCCTCGAGACGGCCAGGGGCTGCCGGGTCGCGGGCGAGCAGAGCGTTTAGCGTGCGTTCACATCCGGCCAGTAACAGGGGCGGGGTCAATCGCATGCTCACCTCAGCGTTCTTTGAACGAGTGCTCGTCGAATCAGAGCACGTTGCTTTATAGCGTGGCACTTCGCGGTATCGAGGGTCATAGCTTGATGCCGCGATGTAGCGCGACGATTCCACCGGTCAGGTTGGTGTACTCCACCCGCTCGAGTCCCGCGTCTTCCATCATGGCCTTGAGGGTTTTCTGGTCCGGGTGCATGCGGATCGACTCCGCCAGGTAGCGGTAGCTCTCGCCATCCTTGGCCACCAGCTCACCGATGCGCGGCAAAAAGCGAAACGAGTATTCGTCGTAGGCTTTGCTCAAAAGCGCGTTATCGGGCTTGGAGAACTCCAGCACCAAAAGGCGCCCGCCGGGTTTGAGCACGCGGGCCATGGAGCGCAGTGCGGCGTCCTTGTCGGTGACGTTGCGAAGCCCGAAAGCGATGGTGATGCAGTCAAAGTGGTTGTCGGGGAAGGGCAGCGTTTCGGCGTTGGCCTGAACGTATTCGACGTTGCCGCCGACACCGTTGTCGATGAGCTTGTCGCGGCCGACGTTAAGCATCGAGGCGTTGATATCCGCCAACACGACCTTGCCACGGGGGCCCACCATACGCGAAAACTTAAGCGTGAGATCACCGGTGCCGCCGGCGATATCGAGCACCTTATGGCCAGGGCGCACGCCTGCGCGCTCGATGGTGAGGCGTTTCCATACCCGGTGGATGCCGAAGGACATCAGGTCGTTCATCACGTCGTAACGCGCGGCGACCGAGTGAAAGACATCCGCCACGCGCGAGGCTTTCTCGTCGAGCGGTACTTCCTGGTAGCCAAAATGGGTGGTGCGCTTTTCCGTGGGGCTCATGAGGCGACGGGCTCCCGAGTTCGAGGCGGACATCGATGACGCGTCTGTCATCGCTTGATAGGTTGGCTGTATTGTAGCCTTCTCTCTGTCGTTTTGTCTGCGCCTGCCGCTTCAAAGCCAGGTCTCGCCGCGCTTTTCGAAGCGGCCAGGCTTTTCAAGCCGGCCGGTGTCACCCCTATAGTTCCTTGAACTGAATGCTCGCCGGCTCGCGGGAGGCCCCCGCATCGCTCAACTGCTGTAGATACTCGGCCCAATAGGCGTCCTGGTGGGTGGCGATCTCGTAAAGGTAGTTGTAGCTATACAGGCCGCTGTCGTGGCCGTCGTCGAAGTGCAGCTTGAGCGCGTAGTTGCCGACCTGGCTGATATCCATCAAGCCCACGTCGCGCTTACCGGTTTGCAGCACCGCACTGTCGGCGCTATGGCCGCGCACCTCCGCGGAGGGCGAGTAAACGCGCAGAAGCTCGATCGGCACGCGGTAGTGCAGATCGCCCGGATAGGTCAGCTCCAGCAGGCGGTTTTTCTTGTGGTAGTGAACGTGGGTGGGAATCGGGCTATCCATTGGCAATCTCCCTTTGAAGTAGCAAACAGGCGGGTATGGTGGCCCGCCTGAAAAGCATGTTACCGCGCGGCCTGGACCGCGCTTCAACGCAACTGCTTACAAGATATAGCGCGACAGGTCTTCGTCGACAGCAAGTTCGCCAAGCTGGGCGTTGACGTAGTCGGCATCGACCACCAAGGGGCTGTCCATATCGCCGCCCTTGAACGAGGCCTCTTCCAGGAGGCGCTCCATCACGGTGTGCAGACGGCGCGCGCCGATGTTTTCGGTGCCTTCGTTGACCTGCCAGGAGATCTCGGCGATGCGCGCGATACCATCCTCGGTGAACTCGACGTCGAGCCCTTCGGTGGCCAGCAGCGCTTGATACTGCCGAGTGAGTGAGGCCGAAGGCTCGGTCAGGATGCGCTTGAAGTCGTTCGGCGTCAGCGCATCGAGCTCGACGCGAATCGGCAAACGGCCTTGAAGCTCCGGGATCAGATCGGAAGGCCGCGACAGATGGAACGCGCCGGAGGCGATGAACAGGATATGGTCGGTTTTGACCATGCCGTACTTGGTCGAGACGGTGGAACCTTCGATCAGCGGGAGCAAATCGCGCTGCACGCCTTCCCGAGAGACTTCGCCGCCGCTTGACTGGCCGCTGCCCTTGGCGACTTTATCGATTTCGTCGAGAAAGACGATGCCGTGCTGCTCGACGGACTCGACCGCCCGCGCCTTGATCTCTTCTTCGTTGACGAGCTTGCCGGCCTCTTCGTCGCGCAGCAGTACCAGCGCTTCCTTGACCGTGACCCGGCGCTGTTCGCGCTTTTGCTGGCCCATGTTGGAGAACATGCTCTGCAGCTGGTTGGTCATCTCTTCCATGCCCGGCGGGGTCATGATGTCGACGCCCTGGCCCTGGGCGGAGACTTCGATGTCGATCTCTTTATCGTCGAGCTGGCCTTCGCGAAGCTTCTTGCGAAAAGACTGGCGCGTGGCGTTGTCGTCGCGGGGCTTGTCTTCCTGGCCCCGGGGCGGCGGCAGCAGCGCGTCGAGTACGCGATCTTCCGCGGCGTCTTCGGCGCGGTGGCCGACCTCTTCCTTGGCGTGCTCACGCACCATCTTGATCGCGGCTTCCATCAAATCGCGAATGATCGACTCGACGTCGCGGCCCACATAACCGACTTCGGTGAACTTGGTCGCTTCGACCTTGATGAACGGTGCGCGGGCCAGTTTGGCAAGCCGCCGGGCGATTTCGGTTTTACCCACGCCGGTGGGGCCGATCATCAGGATGTTTTTCGGCGTGACTTCCGGGCGCAGGTCGGTGTCGAGCTGCATGCGCCGCCAGCGGTTGCGCAGGGCAATGGCCACGGCGCGCTTGGCATCCTGCTGCCCGATGATGTACTGGTCGAGCGCGTGAACGATTTCGCGGGGTGTCATCTGGGTCATGGGGTGCCTCAGCGTTCGTTGGAATCAAGCTCTTCGAGCGTGATGTGATGGTTGGTAAACACGCAGATGTCACCGGCGATTTGCAGCGATTTCTCGGTGATCTCCCGGGCGCCGAGCTCGGTGTTTTCCAAAAGCGCGCGGGCGCTAGCCTGGGCGAAGTTGCCGCCGGAGCCGATGGCGATGATGCCGCGCTCGGGCTCGACGACGTCACCGTTACCGGTAATGATCAATGAAGCGCTGTGATCGGCCACGGCCAAAAGCGCCTCTAACCGGCGAAGCGCCCGGTCGGTGCGCCAGTCCTTGGCAAGCTCGACGGCGGCCTTGGTCAGGTGGCCCTGGTATTTTTCGAGCTGCGCTTCGAAGCGCTCAAAGAGGGTAAATGCGTCGGCCGTGCCGCCGGCGAAGCCCGCGAGCACCTTGCCCCGATAGAGGCGGCGCACCTTGCTGGCATTGCCTTTCATCACAGTGTTGCCAAGCGATACCTGGCCATCGCCCGCCAGGGCGACATGATTTCCGCGGCGTACGGATACGATCGTGGTCATGGAGATGACTCCTTAAGAGAGCAAAGGCTCCCGATAACTTACCGGCCGCGTGGCGGCCGCAACTAAAGCACGTTAGAACCCGAGTGATTCACAACAAAATGCGGGCGGCTGATAAAAAATCAACCGCCCGCGTCAGGTTCTGCCGGGGATTATGTGTACGCGTACCGATTCACGCGCATCCGTTCACGCGCATCCGTTCACGCGTACCGATTCATGCGTACTGGGCAGCGGCGCTAGTTTTGCAACTGAATCAAAAGTGGCTCGATCCCCTGGGTCGCCATCAGGTCCTGGGCGCGGCTGAGCTCCCGGGTATCCTCGTAGGGCCCTACCTGGACGCGATGCCACACGTCACCGCTTGCCTGGACCTCGGTAATCTGGGCCAGAAGGCTCAGGTTGCGAAGCTTTGAGCGCAGCTGCTCGGCGTCACCGAGCTCCTTGAAGGAGGCCGCCTGGAGCATGTAGCGGTTGGGCGATGCGCTCGTCGCCGGCGTCGATGGCGCGGCGTCGTTGCTGGCCTGCTCCTGGGGGCGGGTGTTGGCGGCGATGATCTGGGCGATCTGATCGCCCCCCTGGTCGCTATCCGTGCTGCTTGCCTCGCCGGGGTCCGGCGCCTCCGGGCGATTGACCGTTGAGGGCAGCGTCACGCCCGGCGCGATCACCTCGGTTTCCGGCAACAGGGTGTAGAACTCGAAGGTCGGCATGGAAGGCTCGGCCTCGCCCTCGGTTTGGCGCGCCGCGCTTCGCTCCTCGCTTCCCGAGGGCTTGGGCAGCACCGTCGCCTGGGGGGTGTCCTCCTGGGCCTGCCAGGGGGCGGTGCCTTGCTGGTGCTGGGCCAGAAAGAAGCCCGCCACGATACCGAGAAGCGCCCAAAGCCAGCCCGGTAGCCTAAACCCCGAGCCTTCGGTTTTGGACGCCTTGCGCTGGCTGGTCGCTCCGCGGCGGGTAGGCCGTTTGCGCGGTCTTGCCATTTACATCTCCTCTGGGGCGCTAACCCCCATTAGATCGAGTCCGTTACGCAGCACTTGGCGGGTGGCAAGGCCAAGGGCCAACCGGGCGTTTCTAAGCGCGTCGTCGTCGACCATGACTTTGACCGCGTTGTAGCAGGTGTGGAAATCGCCGGCCAGGTCCAAAAGGTATTGGGAAACCTGCTGGGGCTCGCGTGCCCGCGCCGCCTGTTCGACGACTTCCGGGTAGCGCGCCAGCCGGTTCAGCACGGCCTTTTCCTGGTCGCTATCGAGCTTCGCCAGGTGCGTAAGCGCCTGGTCGTAGTCGAACGCCTTGTCTTCGTTTTGTGCCTTGCGCAGCATGCTGCATACCCGGGCGTGGGCGTACTGAATGTAGTAGACCGGGTTGTCGTTGGACTGGGAGCGGGCCAGGTCGATATCGAAGGTGAGCTGGGAGTCCGCGCGACGCGCGGCGAGGAAAAAGCGCGTGGCGTCGCGCCCCACTTCGTCGATCAAATCGCGAAGCGTCACGTAACTGCCCGCCCGCTTGGAGAGTTTTACCTCCACACCGCTTCGAGTCACCAACACCATCTGGTGCAGCACGTAATCCGGGTAGCCTTTGGGCATACCCAGCTCCAGCGCCTGCAGGCCTGCGCGCACTCGGGTCACGGTGGAGTGGTGGTCTGCGCCTTGCTCGTTGATCACGGTTTTGAAGCCGCGCTGCCACTTGTTGTAGTGATACGCTACGTCCGGCAAGAAGTAGGTGTAGCCGCCGTCCGTCTTACGCATGACGCGGTCCTTGTCGTCGCCGAAGTCGGTGGTGCGCAGCCACATCGCGCCGTCGTCTTCATAGGTGTGGCCGTTGGCGATCAGTCGCTCGACGGTGGCCTCGACGTTGCCCTTTTCGTAGAGCGACGACTCCAAAAAGTAGATGTCGAACTCGACGCCGTACGCCTTGAGATCGAGATCCTGCTCCCGGCGAAGCCAGGCCACGGCAAATGCCTGAATGGCGGCGAGATCCTCCGGGTCGGCCTGGCCGGTGACTTCGCGGTCGTCGGCGCTGACGGTCTTGCCCGCCAGATAATCCTTGGCGACATCAAAAATGTAGTCACCGCGGTAGCCGTCGGCGGGCCAGCTCTCGTCGTCCGGCCCCAGCCCCTTGGCACGCGCCTGCACCGACAGCGCAAGGTTCTTGATTTGGGCGCCGGCGTCGTTGTAGTAGAACTCGCGGGTCACGTCATACCCGGTGGCTTCTAAAAGCCGGCACAGGCAGTCGCCGATCGCAGCACCCCGGCCGTGGCCTACGTGCAAAGGGCCGGTCGGGTTAGCAGAGACGAACTCGACCTGGACCTTTTCACCCTTGCCCAAAAGGCTTCGCCCGAAGGCGTCGCCTGAGTCCAGCACCTGGGCGATGATTTGCGCGGCGGCATCAGCGGCGGCAAAGAAGTTGATGAAACCGGGGCCGGCGATCTCGGTTTTGGCAATGGCGTCGCTTTCGGGCAGCGCCTCGACCAGTTTCTCGGCCAGGTCGCGCGGCTTCATGCCCGCTGGCTTGGCCAGCATCAGCGCCAGGTTGGTGGCGTAGTCGCCGTGGGCCTTGTCTTTCGTCGGGTCGATCTTGATGGTCGGGGCAAGATCCTCGGGCAGCACGCCTTGGTGCTTAAGCGCGTCGATCGCGCCCTGGAGCAAAGAAGTGATCGTCTCTTTCATTTGAATATCCGGGATTTTGGTGGCGGCGTGTGCGTCGTGAAACGGTTGCTTGACGTTAAAACGTGAACAGGCAAAAAAGTAAAAGCGACCATTATCGGCAATTGGCGCCCAGTTTCAAAGCCGTATTGCGTTTGAGGGGCGCCATGCTTGAAAAGTGGGCGCTTACGAAAGCGTTTGCGGGTCGATGTCGATCGACCAGCGTACGCCGCGCGCCTCGCGATGGGCGTCCAGCCACTGTACCAGGTAGTTGGCCGCTGCGTGGCGCTGGCTGCGCTTGTCCGCGGCCAGCAGCACGTGAATGTGGTAACGATTTTGACGGCGCTCCATGGGCGCGGGCACCGGGCCCAGGCAGTTCGCCTGCACACCGGACTCCTTCAACCACTGGCGCAGCGCCTGGGCTGCTTGCTGGGCCAACGCCAGGGCGGCCTGCTCTTTGGGGCTCTCCAGGCGCAAAAGCGCCATGAAACCAAAGGGCGGCAGCTTGGCAAGCCTTCGCTCCTCGAGCAAATTGCGCGCCAGCGCCCCGTAGCCGTGTTCGGCCAGTTGGCCCAGGTGCGGGTCGTCCGGGTGCAGGGTTTGCACCAATACCCTGCCTGGGTGCGCGGCGCGCCCGGCCCGGCCCGCGACCTGCTCGAGAAGCTGGGCGCTATGCTCGAGCGCCCGGAAGTCGGCGCTGTAGAGCCCGCCATCGGCGTTGATCACCACCACCAGGGTGACGTGGGGCAGGTGGTGTCCCTTGGCGAGCATCTGGGTGCCGACCAGAATACAGGGCTCGCCGCGATGCACCTCTTTGAGGACCTGGTCGAAGCTATCCTTGCGCCGGGTGCTGTCACGATCGATCCGGTACACCGTGGTGTCCGGGAAAAGCCCCGTGAGCGTCTCTTCGGTGCGTTCGGTGCCGGAACCCAGCGCGCGCAGGTCGCCGCTGCCGCAATCCGGGCAGGCATCTGGCAGTGCCCGGCGGCTGTCGCAGTGGTGGCAGGCCAGAAGCGGCGGCTGGCGGTGCAGCGTCATGCGCGCATCGCACTGCTGGCAATCCGCCATCCAGCCGCAGGCGTGGCAGGCAAGCCGGGGCGCGAAGCCGCGCCGGTTGATGAAAATCAGCACCTGCTTGCCCGCCTCGAGGGTCGATTTGATCGACTTGATCGCGCCGGGCAGAAGCCCGCCCTGGCGGCGCTGGTGGCGCAGATCACAAAGCTCGAGCTTGGCCGGCGGGTGGCGGCTGGGTCGCTTGGTCAGACGCAGGTGGCGGTAGTGTCCGGTGAGCGCTTGCTGCAGGCTCTCGAGCGACGGCGTGGCGCTGCCCAGCAAAAGCGGTATCTGGTGGTGGTGGGCGCGGGCCACGGCCAGGTCCCGGGCGTGGTAGCGAAGCCCGTCGTGCTGCTTGTAGGAGCCGTCGTGCTCTTCGTCGACGATGATCGCGCCGGGTTTGGCAAGCGGCGTGAAAATCGCCGAGCGGGTGCCGATCACGATCAGCGCGCGGCCATCGGCGGCGGCCTCCCAGGCGTCCATACGTTCGGCGTCGTTGAGCCCGGAGTGAAGCGCCACCACCGCCACCTTGAAACGGCTTTTGAAGCGCGCAAGCGTCTGCGGCGTCAGGCCGATCTCCGGCACCAGCACCAGCGACTGCTTACCCTTCGCCGCTATCGCCTCGATTAGTTGAAGGTAGATCTCGGTCTTGCCGCTGCCGGTCACGCCTTCGAGCAGGCAGGGGTGATAGCCTGCCAGGTTTTCGTGTAGCGCGGAAAGGGCTACGGCCTGCTCCCGGTTGAGCGGCAGCGCCGGGCTTGCCAGAAGCCCCTGGGGCGCGCCGGCCCCGGCCTGGCGGGCGATTTCCCGGGAACTGACCAGCCCTTTACGCTCCAGCGCGTTTAGCTGCTCTTTGGCGTAGCCGTGGGCGCTGATCGCCTGGGTCGGCAGGCCCTGGGCGTGCTGGCGCAAAAGCGCGTAGAGCGCGGCCTGTTTAGGGGCGTTTTTAAGCGTTGGGGGATTTGGCTCGCCCGCTGCCTGCCACTGGGTGTAGGTGCGCCCGGCCATCGGGTAGCCCTGACGGAGCCTGGCCGGCATGGCCAGCTGCATGGTGTCGCCAAGGCCGTGCTGGTAGTAGCGCGCGGTAAAGTGGCAAAGCCACAGCCAGTCCGCGGGCAGCGGCGCATCGTCGAGCACCTCGGAAATCGGTTTTAGCTTCTCCCTGGGGTACGCGCTTTGCTCTATCGCCTGAATGACCACGCCCACGACGTCGCGTCGGCCAAAGGGCACGCGCACGCGAAGACCGGGCACCCAGCCGCCGGCCGGCGTTTGGCGCGCTGGCAAGTAATCGAAAAGCTGCCTGAGCGGGGAGGGCAGCGCCACGACAAGCGCGCCGGGGGCCTTGGGCGCCTGGGAGGTGGGGGCAGAAGAAAAGGGTTCGGGCAATTGGCCTCCGGCTTAAAAAGTTGCTAGAATATGCGCCCGCTACACGTTTTACCAACCTGGTTTACGCGTGAAGCGGCAATCCGGTTAGCAGTTATTTCAACCCCATATGCGGTGCCTGGCAATGGATCAGGTGGCGGCATAAGCGTGCGAGGTTCACGATGAGACAAGGTATTCACCCGAATTACAACACGGTCACCGCGACGTGTTCTTGTGGCAACGCCTTCCAGGTCGGTTCTACCTCTGGTCAGGACTTCTCTTTGGATGTGTGCTCCAACTGCCACCCGTTCTATACGGGCAAGCAGAAGCAAGCGACCACCGGTGGCCGCGTAGAGCGCTTCAACAAGCGTTTCGGCGCTGCCGTCAAACGCGGCTAAACGCCCGTTTACCGGCACCCAGGTGCCGGGCGCTAAAAACCCACGCTCCGGCGTGGGTTTTTTTATGGACGCAATAAAATGAAATTAATTTCCAGAATTGCTGCGCTGCATCTATAAGCAAAGCATTATAGCTAAAAGGGTTGAGTATAAGTTGCAGCAAATGGCTGTAAAAAAGCCCGATTATGAGCCAAAGTGAGGCTAAAAAGCCGTTTCTTTTTTAAAGTTGACCGTGCCTTGAGGCGCCACGGGTTTTTCTATACTCTAAAGTGACATATCTACTTTAGGATGACGGAATCCCATCATGACAGACGCTAATCGGCAGGCAGCGCTTGATTATCATGCCAAACCCATTCCTGGAAAGCTTTCGGTCGAGTTAACCAAGTCCACTGCGACTGCCCGCGATCTGTCGCTGGCCTATAGTCCGGGGGTGGCGGAGCCGGTGCGCGAGATCGCAAGAGATGCCGAAAACGCTTACCGCTACACCGGTAAAGGCAATCTGGTCGCGGTGATCTCCGATGGCAGCGCCATTTTAGGCCTTGGCAACCTGGGGCCGCTTGCCAGCAAGCCGGTCATGGAAGGCAAGGGCGTGCTGTTCAAGTGCTTTGCCGGTATCAACTCGGTGGATATCGAGGTCGACGCCGAAAACCCGCAAGCGTTTATCGATACCGTCGCGCGCATCGCTGATACTTGGGGCGGCATCAACCTTGAGGACATCAAGGCGCCGGAGTGCTTCGAGATCGAAAAGGCGCTGATCGAGCGTTGCTCGATTCCGGTATTCCACGATGATCAGCACGGCACGGCGATCGTCACCGCGGCGGGCATGTTGAACGCCCTGGATATCGCCGAAAAGCGTATCGAAGACGTCAAGATCGTGTGCATGGGCGCGGGCGCGGCGGCGATTGCCTGCATGCGCCTGCTGATCTCCTGCGGCGCCAAAGCGGAAAACCTGGTGATGCTCGACCGGCGCGGGGTGATTCACACCGAGCGCGACGGCATCAACGAGTACAAGGCGGAGTTCGCCCGCTATACCGATATGCGCACCCTGGATGATGCTATCGACGGCGCCGACGTGTTCATCGGCCTATCTGGTCCGGGGCTTTTGAGCGCCGACCACGTGAAGAAGATGGCCGCGGACCCGATCATTTTCGCCTGCACCAACCCGGACCCGGAGATTCACCCGGACGTGGCCCGCGAAGCGCGCCCGGACGTGATCATGGCCACCGGCCGCTCGGACTTCCCCAACCAGGTCAACAACGTGTTGGGCTTTCCGTTCATTTTCCGCGGGGCTCTGGATGTGCGCGCCACGCGCATCAACGAGGCGATGAAGATCGCCGCGGTGCACGCACTGAAAGACCTGGCCCGGGAGCCGGTACCGGAGGAGGTGTTGAACGCCTACGAGCTCACCGAAATGAGCTTTGGTCGCGACTACATCATTCCCACCCCGGTCGATGTGCGCCTTTTGGAGCGTGTCTCTTCCGCGGTGGCCCAGGCCGCCGTGGACTCGGGGGTGGCCCGCAAGCCCTACCCGGCGCACTACCCGCTGAAAACGATCAACAACGTTTACGGCGGCTGAGCGCATCAATCTGGACGGTCTCGAGCAACCCTACGCGGGGGCGCCATGAATACTTCTCTGTAGGCTACTTTCGCCATCTGACCGCCAGGGATGGCGGGAATGCCGAAAATGCAGGAGCAATTTCCGGCCCTGGCGAAAGACCCCCTCTACGGGTTACTCGAGACCTTGGTAGTCCTAATCCTGAAGACCTTGCTTGAAACTTTTAAAGCCCGCAAACGAGTAATGCCGATCAGTTAAGGCTTTTGCCTACCCACAACGAGCGGTAAATCTATTGTAGCAGCGCGTTGCGCTGCGTCGCTGGCTAAAGCCTGCTCTTACCAGGGATGGGGCACGACTCCATTGTAGGAGCCCAATTCCATTGGGCGATGGCGGCGATAGCCGCCCTTCGGTGGCGACGGCACTTTTGGTTGCCATCATCACCAACCCCCGGCAGCGCGTTGCGCTGCATCGCTGGCTGAAGCCTGCTCCTACAAGGGATGGATGCAAGATTTCGTTGTTGTGGAGCCCGCTTCAGCGGTGGTCCGACAATTCGGCGAATGGCGCCGTCAGGCGCCCTGGCCAAGCCACCCGTCGCGAGCTAAAGCTCCGTCCCACAGGTGATAGCCAGGCTTAACTGATCTGCATTACGCAAACGAGGGCTTTTTTTGTTCTCTGCTATTTCTACTACTCCTGCGGATAGCGCGTCAGCCCTTCCTGGGCGGTGGAGGCGACCAGCTGGCCGCGCTGGTTGAAAATATGTCCGCGGGCCAGGCCACGGCCGCCGCCGGACCAGGGCGCGTCGATCGAGTAGAAAAGCCACTCGTTGAGACGGGTATCCTGGTGCAGCCAGAGCGCGTGATCCAGGCTTGCGATACGCAGCTTCGAGTCGCCGAATTCCACACCGTGAGGAATCAATCCGGTGCTCAACAGGTTGAAATCCGATGAGTAGGAGAGAAGATGGCGGTGGAGCGCCGGGTCATCGGGCAGCTCGCCGTTGATGCGAAACCACAGCCCGCGCCCGGCCGGTGCGGCGGGGGTGGGGTTATGGTCCAGGTGGACGAACTCGATCGGGTGGCCGGGAAAGCGCTCGTGCTTGACGTTGCCTTCCTCTATCAGCGCCTCGGGGCCGGGCACCTCGGGCATGCTGATCTGGTGGCTAAAGCCAGGCTCCGGGGCTTGAAACGAGGCGCTGCAGAAAAAGATCGGCCGCCCTTTTTGAATGGCGGTGACGCGGCGAGTGGTGAAACTGCCGCCGTCGCGCACGTTGTCCACCTGGTAGACCACCGGGCGGTGCGGGTCGCCGGGGCGTAGAAAGTAGCCGTGTTGGGAGTGGGGCAGGCGGCCTTCGTCGACGGTACGGGACGCGGCGGCCAGCGCCTGGCCGAGTACCTGCCCGCCGTAAAGCTGAGGAAAGCCCAGATCCTGGCTCTGGCCGCGAAACAGCGTCTCCTCCAGAGTTTCGAGCTCCAGCAAGTTGATCAGCGTCTTCAGCGCATCGTTCATTCTCGGTATCCTGTGACATTTAGCCGCTTAAACAATTTGCGGGTTACCTTAACGGAGTTCGCCTTCATGCGCAGCGACGAATTTTACATGCACCGGGCGTTGGACCAGGCACACTTGGCGGCGGCGGCGGGGGAGGTGCCCGTCGGCGCGGTGGTGGTCGGCCCAAACGGTGACATCATCGGCGCGGCGCACAATTACCCGGTGGCAAGCCATGACCCCAGCGGGCACGCCGAAATTCGCGCGCTGCGCGAGGCGGGCCGCGCTTTGGAAAATTATCGCCTTGACGGCTGTACCCTGTATGTCACATTAGAGCCTTGTATGATGTGTGCCGGTGCCATGGTGCACGCGCGCATCACGCGGCTGGTTTACGCCGCCGCCGAGCCGCGCACCGGCATGGTGGAATCGAAGGCGAACCTGCTCGCCCAGCCCTGGTTCAACCACGAGGTCAAAGTCGACGCGGGCGTATTGGCCGGCGCCTCCAAAAAACTCTTGAAAGCGTTTTTCGCCCGCCGCCGCCAGGCGTAAAAGGCGATTTCCCCGGGAGACAAGATGTACGTGCTACTCAACGTTTTGATCGTGCTCGCGACCATCGCCGCCATGGAAGTGGTGGCCACGCTTTCGCATAAGTACATCATGCACGGCTGGGGATGGGGGTGGCACCGCTCTCACCACGAACCGCGCACGGGCTGGTTCGAGCTCAACGACCTGTACGCGGTGGTCGCGGCGGCGTTGGCCATCGCGCTCATCGCCTACGGCACCGCCGGGGCCTGGCCGCTACAGTGGATCGGCGCGGGCATGACCGCTTACGGCATGATTTACTTCGTGCTTCACGATGGATTGGTACACAAGCGCTGGCCGTTTAGTCTCATCCCCCGGCGCGGCTATCTAAAGCGCCTCTACAAGGCGCACCGGCTGCACCACGCGGTCAAGGGGCGCCACGACTGCGTCTCCTTCGGCTTCATTTATGCCCCGCCGGTCGACAAGCTCGAACGAACGCTGAAAAGCCGCCACGGCCAAAAAGCTAACGCGGGCGCTGCCAAAGCCTCAAAGGGCGCTCAGGCGACGCCTTCCGAGCGCGAGAGCCAAGCGCGCTAGTCCCGCCCCATAGCAAAAGCGACGCTTTCTCGCCTCGGCCGGTGCTCAGGCGCCGGTCCCAGGCGCCCGCCCCGGCGCTGGTCACCTTTACGCCGATTTTACGATACACCCCGAGTGCGGTGGCGATCGCCCAGGCCGAGCGCAGCGGCAGCGCCTGGATGCCAATGCGCGCCGAGGCGTAGTAGGGCTCAGCAGCCTGAATCAGTCGCGTCGCCACGCGGGCAAGCGCCTCCCGGTAAGCCGGGTCGAGAATATCCGCTTGGGTCATGCCCTCATCGCGCAGCCACTGGGCGGGCACGTAGCAGCGCCCGGCCTCGGCGTCCTCGACGATATCCCGGGCGATGTTGGTCAACTGAAACGCCAGGCCCAGATCGCAGGCGCGATCAAGCACGGCTTCGTCGCGAACGCCCATCACCCGCGCCATCATCAAGCCCACCACCCCGGCCACGTGGTAGCAGTAGCGCAGCGTGTCCTCCAACGTTTCATAGCGCTCGTCGCGCACGTCCATGGCGTAGCCTTCCAGGTGATCGAAGGCCTGGGAGGGAGGAATCTCGTGGGCCAGCGCCACCTCCTGAAAGGCAGCGAAAGCGGGCTCTTCCATAGATTCGCCTGCAAAGGCGCGCTCGGTTTGCGCCTTGAGCTCGGTCAGGCGCGCTTCACTGGCGGCCTTTTCGGCTTCGCTATCCTGGGTGTCGTTTGCCGGGTTGTTGAATCCCAGGGTCTGGTCGTCGATCACGTCATCGCAGTGGCGGCACCAGGCGTAGAGCATCAGCGCACTGCGGCGCGTTTGCGGATCGAACAGCCGGGAGGCGCTGGCAAAGCTTTTCGAGCCCGCCGCCATGGTGACGGTGGCGTGATCCAGAAGCGCTTCACTCATTGCCTGGTGTCTCTATTGATAGCCTCTCCACCATCAAACCTGCCGTCGCCTTGGCCGAGCCGATCACGCCGGGAATGCCCGCGCCCGGGTGGGTACCCGCGCCGACCAGGTACAGGTTGTCGATCTTGCTGTCCAGGTTGTGGGGGCGAAACCAGGCGCTTTGGGTGAGAATCGGCTCGATCGAGAATGCCGAGCCCTGATGGGCGCTGAGCGTGTCGCGAAAATCAAACGGCGTGAACATGCGATGGGTCACCAGCTGGCTTCTGAGCCCCGGCATGTAGTGCTTTTCCAGGTAATCGAAGATGCGCTCGCGAAGCTTCGGGCCTTCCACGTCCCAGTCGAGATCCGCGGTGCCCAGGTGCGGCACCGGGGCCAGCACGTAGTAGCTACCCGAGCCCTCTGGGGCAAGCGAGGGGTCGGTGACGCACGGCGCGTGCAGGTAGAGCGAGAAGTCCTCGGCCAGGCTGTCGCTTGAGAAGATTTCGTCGATCAACTCCCGGTAGCGCGGCCCGAAGCAGACCGTATGGTGGGCCAGCTGGGTGTGGTTGTGATCGAGCCCGAAATAGAGCACGAACAGCGAGTTGCTCATGCGCTTGCGCTTGAGTTTTTTAGCGCGGGAGGCGCCGACCGGGTGGTGGCCCAATAGCTTTTCGTAGGTGTGCACCACGTCGGCGTTGGAGGCCACGGCGCGGGCGGGTATCTCGCGGCCATCAGAAAGTTTGACGGCGTTGATATGGTTACCGTCCGCCTCGATGCGCTCGGCCTTCGCGTTGAGCGCGATTTCCCCGCCCAGGTCCTCGAAGAGCTTCGCCATGCCCTGCACCAAAGCGCCGGTGCCCCCGCGCGGAAACCACACGCCCCACTTGCGCTCCAGCGCATGGATCAGCGTATAGATCGACGAGGTGGCAAAGGGGTTGCCGCCGACCAGCAGGGAGTGAAACGAAAACGCCTGGCGCAGGTGTTCGTCCTCGATGAAGGTCGATACCTTGGCGTAGACGCTCTTCCAGGCCTCGAGTTTTGCCAGTTGAGGGGCGGCGCGCAGCATGTCGCGAAAGTGGAGAAACGGCACCGTGCCGAGTTTGACGTAGCCCTCAATGAAGACCGCCTGGGAGTAGGTTAGAAAGCGCCGGTAACCCTCGACGTCCGCCGGGTTGAAGTGTTCGATCTGGGTCTCGAGGCTTTGCTGGTCGTTGTCGTAGTTGAAGACTTCGCCGGACTCCCAGCAGAGCCGGTAGAAGGGCGTGACCGGCAAAAGCTCGACGTACTCACCGATGGATTTCCCCGCAAGCTTAAAAAGCTCCTCGATGGCGCTGGGGTCGGTGATCACCGTGGGGCCGGCGTCGAACACGAACCCTTCGTCCTCGTAGACATAGGCGCGCCCGCCGGGCTTGTCGCGTTGCTCGAGCAGAAGCGTCGGAATGCCCGCCGCCTGCAGCCGGATGGCCAGCGCCAGGCCACCAAAGCCCGCGCCAATTACGATCGTTTTAGTCATCTTTGAAGGCTCGCAGCCGAGGAGTTTGTTTAAGCACGGCCGGGATGGCCTCTCGAATGGGCACCGGCGGCTTTCCGGAGACGATGCGCGCCTTGTCGAAAAGGGTGGTCGTGCCCGCGTAAAATCGGTCGATCAGGGCGCCATTGAGCCCGTAAAAACGCTGCATGACCTGCCAGCGCCGCTCCGGGCGGCCGGCCAGGAACAGCATACGGTTGAGCATGCGGAAAAACCGCTGCTCGCGCCAGCGCCTTCTGGCGTAACGCTCGATTAGCCCCGAAAGCGCCTCGGCGCTCAGGTCTTTCTGCGCGGCGATCAGGTCGGCAAGCGCCACCGCGTGGGGCAGCGAATAGCCGGTGGTGGCGTGAAAAAGCCCGGCCCGCAAACCGCTGACGGGCTGACCGTCGAGCGCTTTCCAGAACGCATCGATATCGCCGTCGAGGGTAATCGGTAAATGACCGAGCTCTTCGCGCTCCAGCGTCTCGAGCGCCCAGCCCTGGGCCTGGGCGTAGCGGGCGATGTTCTCCCGGGCGCGGGGGGCGTCGAGGCCTTTATCATCCACGTAGTGGGTGTCTTCGATTAAAAGCGTGTCGTCGGAAAGCGGCAGGCTGTACACGAAACGATAGCCACTGCCTTGATCCACCGCGGCATCCATCATGCGTGGGCGCGCCAGGCCGTGGGGCTTTGAAAGGCGCCACTGCTGGCCCACGAAGGACTGAAAGCCGACGCTCAGGTGCGGGCTTTTGGCCTGGCCGCGGCCATCGATCACCGCCTGGGCCTCGAGCACGGTGGCATCTTCCAGCGTTACGCTTTGCGGGGTTAGGCTGGCGACGTTGGTGTTGGTTAAGAGCCTTTCGCCCAGGGCGTCGGTCACTACCCGGGCAAAGCGCGCGGAGGTAATGCTCAGGTAGCCGCTTTCGAGGGTGCGCTCGAAGGCGGGAAAGCGCACTTCGTAATCCGGCCAGCGGTGCGCCACCAAAGGCGCAAGCCAGGCGTGCTGCTCACTCGAAAGATCCCCCGCGTGAAACGACCAGGTATGGTTGCCCCCGGGTGTATCCCCCGCTTCGATGACCAGCAGCTTAAGGCCTGGCTGGCGCTGGGTCAGGCGCCAGGCGATCAGGGCGTTGGCCAGGCCCGCGCCGACGAGAATGAGGTCATACTGCTGCATGGGTCGTCTCCGCGAAAACCGGCTGCCCGGTGGAGAGCGCCTGCTCGGTGATGGCGGCGGCGCGCTCAGCCCCGCCCGCGGCGCGTAGCGGCGCCTGGAGTCGGCCAAGATGCGTCTTGTACGCCGGGTCCGTCTTCAGCGCTGCGAGCTTTTGGGCAAAGGTGGCCGTGCGCGAGACGCTGAACGCGCGCTCGCCCAGGCCGTGGTAGAGCACCCGGGCCGCCACGCCGGGCTGGTCGAACGCCAGCGGCACCGCAAGGATCGGGGTGGCGTGCTCGATGGCATCCACCACGGTATTGAGCCCGCCGTGGGTGATCACCGCCTCAGCGCGGGCAAGGGCGGCGCCCTGATCGACGAAATCGACCACCGCCGTGGCGCCTGCCGCGCCAAGCGCGGTTTCTTGCGCGGCGCTTAGCTTGCCGCAGTGGGCGATCAAAAGCGGGGCCTTTTGCATCTTACAGGCCCGGGCGATTTTTTTAAAAAGCTGGATGCGGTGGCCCTGCAGCGTGCCCAGCGAGGCGAACACGAAGCGCTCGGGTAAATCCAGCGTCTCCAAGCGCCGGTTCGTCGAGGGCCCTGGCGGCAGGCGCAGTGGCCCGACGGCGTGAAAGGTCTCGGGCAGTCGATGACGCGGGAAGTCGAAAGCCAGCGGCGTTTGGCTGATTTGGGCAAGCGGCGACAAACACTCGTGGAGCGCGTGGCGCGGCGTCAAGCCAAACGCCTGGGCGTGGCGCGCCACTACCTTTGCGTGGCGGCCCATCAGCCGGTCGTAGATGCGTTCGCTGGTGGCGTACATGCCGCGGGCCTGGTCGGTCTCGGCAAAACGAAAGGGCATGACGGGAAGCGGCAGGTGCGCCTCGCGGTTGACCGGCAGCGCGCAGGCGATCGAGACGAAGGGCAGCCCGAGCCCTTCGGCCACGATGGCGCCCGCCGGCTCCATCTGGTCGGCAATCACGCCGTCCACGCCAAGGCGTTCGAGCGCGGCGGGAAGCTCGCGGCAAAGCATGTCCGTGGTATCGGCCAGGTCGCGGATCATGGCAAAAAGGCCAACGCCTCCGGGGTTGGCGAGCCGTGAGAGCGTTTGCGCCATACGCCCTTGCGGGTGGCTTTCACGGCCCACCACGGCGAAGCCGATGCGTTCGTCGCCCATCAGCGGCCGGGCGTCCGCTTGATGAACGAAGGTGATCTGGTGGCCGCGCTCTATCAGCCGGACGCTGAGCGCCTCGAGGGCTTTGACGTGGCTGTAAAGCGGTGGTGCCACGACCGCATAATGGCTCATGGGTGCGTGCCCCCTCTCGCGCTAGCCGAGTACGGCGAGCTGCTGGGTGAACCAGGCGTGGACGAACTGCCGGGTGCGGCTGCCCGCTGGGCAGGCTCTGCGAAGATGGGTATCGGCGCGGGTCAGGTGGTCGTCCAGGCGCTCGCGTACCGCGCGCTCGCCAAGCGTTGCCACCAGTGTCGATTTGCCGGCGTCCTGGTGGGCGTCCTTGCCGGTACCGCTCAGCCCATCGGCCAGGTCGTCGATCAGTTGAAAGGCCTGGCCGAGCTCCTGGGCAAAAAGCTCGAGGGTGTGGGTGGCGCTTTCGTCGGCCTCCGCGGCTAGCGTGGCAAGCGACAGCGTCGCGTTGAACAGCATGCCGGTTTTGAGCTCGTTGGCGGTCAGGATCGAATCGACGTCCCGCGCCTTGTCCCCTTCGCTCAAATCGAGGAACTGGCCCTGCACCAGGCCTTGCAGACCCACTGCGCGGGCCAGGGCCGCCACCGCAGCGGCGCGGCGCTCGCCGCCAAGGCCCGGGGCCTCGGCCACCATGGCGTAGGCGCGGCTCAAAAGCGCCACGGCGGCCAAAATGGCCACGCTCTCGCCGAACTGGCGGTGAATGGTGGGCCTTCCGCGGCGCAGGTTGGCGTTGTCCATACAGGGAATGTCATCGAGGATCAGCGAGGCGGCGTGAACCATCTCCACCGCGCAGGCGAGATCCAGCAGGCCGTCGAGTTCGGTCTGCACCCCCAGATCCTGCGCGGTCAGAAGTAACAGCAGCGGACGCACCCGTTTGCCCGGCGTAAGCGTGGCCTCGCGCATGGCGTTGGCGACCAGGTCGTGGCGGGGGCCTTCGGGCAGCCAGTGATCCAGGCGCTTCTCCAGCGACTCGCGCAGCGTCTGGATCTCATCTTCATGGCGTAACAGTTGGTCGGCGTCGGCGTTCATTGAAGCGGTCCCTGGGATTTCATTGTTCATGGCAGTGGCGGGCGTGAAAGGCAAAGCCCGCGCTGTTCGCCGGTCAAAGGGGCTTTGCCCGCGCCACTGCGATTGTAAAAAGAGTTTTAACATCAAGGGGCGAGGCGGGAAAGTCAATGCCGCCTTACTCGAGCATGGCGTGGAGCAGCTCCATGACGTGGTTGACTTCGTAAAGCGTCAGCGGGCCGTCCTTGGCAAAGCGTACGCGCCCGGCATCGTCGTGTACCACGACTGCCGAGCCGCCGCGTTCCAGGTTCCAGGCGTTTTGTACCGCACTCGACTCGTCCACCACGAATTGAACGGTGGGGACATCGCGTTTGCTGCTTTCGACGCTACGGCGTACGAACATGGCGCTGCCGAATACCGCGTCGTCGGTGTTGATGATCGTGGTGGTTTGAAAGCGCTCATTGGGAAAGTCCGCGGCTTCGATCGCCTCGATGATCGGCGTGTTCAGATCCTTGGCCGAAAGCCGCCCCGCAACGTGAAGCACCACGCCCACCTGGCCGGAAAGCTCGGCGCTGTCCCAGGCCTGATACCTGAGGGCGCCATCTGACAATACCAGCTCGCCGCGGTCCGCCACGCGTACCGGGGTGACCGGTTCGCCCTGTTCAAACGCGGCGGCGGGCGCCAGGGTGCTGGCTATCCATAGCGCGGCGGCAAAGGCCCAGCGGCCGGCGGTGACATTCAAAAAGGGTCGCATCATGCTCTTCTCCGGGCTGATGACGGGGAGGGGTATGGTCAAGGCAGCGCGCCGGTGCTGGCAAGGCCTGTCTGGTCGAGCCGGAAAAACTGCTGGCGGCTGCGCTCGACGTAGCTCAGCATTTCGTAGTAACGGCGGATGTTGCGCACGTAGATCACCGGCTCGCCGCCCCGAGCGTAGCCGTAGCGGGTCTGGCTGTGCCATCGGCGCTGCTGCAAAAGCGGCAGCGACTCGCGTACGTCTGCCCAAAGGCCCGGGTCGCCGCCGCGGCGGCGGGTAATGTCGCGGGCGTCGTACAGGTGGCCAAGCCCCACGTTGTAGGCGGCCATCGCCATGTAAAGGCGGTCTTCGCCGGTGATGTCGTCGGGCAGGCGCTCTTCCAGGCTTCTCAAATAGCGTGCCCCGCCGTCGATACTCTGCGCCGGATCGCGGCGGTTTTGCACGCCCATGTCGCTGGCGGTCGGGTGGGTCAGCATCATCACGCCCCGCACGCCGGTGGGCGAGACCGCCTCCGGGTCCCAGTGAGACTCCTGGTAGCCCACTGCGGCCAGCAGTTTCCAGTCGAAGCCGGTGGTTTCGGCGGCCCGTTTGAACAGCGGCGCGAACTCGGGCAAACGCTCGTCCAGGTGGCCCAGAAACGTGCGCGTGCCGACGTATTCGAGGTAGTCGTCGTGGCCGAAGTAACGATCGATCAAGCGATCCAGCACGCCGTTTTCGCGCTGCTCGTCCAAAAAGCGGTTGGCGGCGTCGAGCAGGCCAAGCCCCTGGCCTGCCGGCAGGGCCCAGGCAAGGGACAGCGGCTCGCCAATGGCGAACCCCCGCTCGACGTTGGGAAAGAACAGCCGGTTGACGCGAAACTGATGGTCGAAGATCACCGCGGCGTCGAGTTTTCCGGACTCGACGCTTGCCAGCAGCTCGGCAATTTCGCTCTCTTCCAGCACCTGCCATTCAAGGCCTGGTACCGAGTCTTCGAGGGTTTGCAGGGTCCGCTCGGTGCCGGTGGCGCTTAGCGTACCCACTTCGAGCCCGACCAGGTCCTGGGGCGTGTTGATTGCGTACAGCCCGCGGCGGTAGACCACCAGTGGCTGCATGTCGATGATCGCCCGGGTGTAGTGAATGCCGGGGGTCGACGGCGAGAGCGGCAGCGCCGAGGTGCCGATGTCGCCACGCTCGCGCACGGCGTCGAGCACCTCTTCCGGTGCGTGGCGGGCGTCAAGGTTGAGGCTAACGCCCAGGTGCTCGGCAAAGGCGTGCACCAGCTCGTACTCGAAGCCGGTGGGGCCCTGGCGGCCCTCGTAGTAGGTGGTCGGCGTGGTGCGGGTGTGCGCGGTGATGAAATCCTTTTCCAGCACGCGGTTTAGGTGTTCCTGGGGCGTTTTGCCGGCGGTCACGGGCACCATTACCAGCCATACAATACTGAGCAGTGCCCAGTAGAGGCGATAGTAGGCGAGAAAGTGTCGGCAATAGAGTGTCGGCATGGGGCGTGGTCGATGTAAAACAGGCAGTCACCATACCCAGCCTGGTAGTCACTGTCACCTTGTCGATTTCGTATCAAAGCCGCTTTCCAGTATCATGGCGGGATTGTCGCACTGCGGCTTGGTGATTTCCCGCTCGAACTCTCTTTGCTTTAGAGGCCCCCAGATATGCTCGAACTGCGAGGCGCGCCCGCCCTTTCTGCCTTCCGTCATGACCGGCTTTTAAAAGCGCTGCGTGAACGCGTTCCCGAGGTAACGGCCCTGGCCGCCCACTACGTCCACTTTGCCGATTGCGCCGAGCCATTGACGGATTTTGCGCAAACGCGTCTGGCAAGTCTTCTGGACTACGGAAGCTTCAGCGCCGGCGAGGAGGTCCAAAACGCGCTTCGGCTATGGGTCGTACCACGGCTGGGCACCCAGTCGCCCTGGTCCACCAAGGCGACGGATATCGCGCATAGTTGCGGGCTATCCAGCGTGCGCCGTATCGAGCGGGGTATCGAGTATCGCGTAGGGGGCGAGGGACTCGACGAGCAGAGCAAAGTCTTGATCGCCGAGGCGCTTCACGACCGGATGACCGAAACCGTGCTGTGGGAGGCCAGTGAAGCCCAAAAGCTCTTCACGCGGCTGGACCCGGCTCCGCTCGGCGCCGTGGACATCCTGGGCGGCGGGCGCGAGGCACTGGCGGTGGCCAACCAGGAACTTGGCCTGGCGTTGACCGACGACGAGATCGACTACCTGGTCGATGCCTTCGGTGAGCTCAACCGCAACCCAAGCGACGTCGAGCTGATGATGTTCGCCCAGGCGAACTCCGAGCACTGCCGCCACAAGATCTTCAACGCCGACTGGCTGATCGACGGCGAAGAGCAGCCTCAGTCGCTTTTCAAGATGATCAAGAACACCTTCGCTACTTCGCCGGACAACGTGCTCTCGGCTTACAGCGACAACGCCGCGGTGATCAAGGGCAGCCAGGCCGGGCGCTTTTTCCCCACACCCTTGACCGGGGCGGCGGGCGAGCGCGCTCAATACGGGGCCCATCAGGAGCCGATCCACATTCTGATGAAGGTGGAGACCCACAACCACCCGACGGCCATCGCGCCGTTTCCAGGAGCGGCCACCGGCTCCGGCGGCGAGATTCGCGACGAGGGCGCCACCGGCATCGGCGGCAAACCCAAGGCGGGGCTTGCCGGCTTTACCGTGTCCAACCTGCGTATTCCCGAATTCGTCCAGCCCTGGGAGGCCTTCGATTACGGCAAGCCCGAGCGCATGCAGTCGGCGCTTTCGATCATGCTCGACGGACCCATCGGCGGGGCGGCGTTCAACAACGAGTTCGGCCGCCCGAATTTGACCGGCTACTTTCGCACCTACGAGCAGGACACGCTCAGCGGTGACGCCATCAAGCGCCGCGGTTTCCACAAGCCGATCATGATCGCCGGGGGCTTTGGCAACATTCGCGCCCAGCACGTTCAAAAAGGCGATATCCCCATCGGGGGCAAGCTGATCGTGATGGGCGGGCCCTCCATGTTGATCGGTTTGGGCGGCGGCGCGGCATCGAGCGTGACCTCCGGCACCTCGAGCGCGGATCTCGACTTCGCCTCGGTGCAGCGCGAAAACCCGGAAATGGAGCGCCGCGCTCAGGAAGTGATCGACCGCTGCTGGGCGATGGGGGATAAAAACCCGATCCGCTTCATTCACGATGTCGGCGCCGGCGGGCTCTCCAACGCCCTGCCGGAACTGGTCAAGGACGGCAACCGCGGCGGGCTTTTCGACCTGCGCGCCGTACCCAACGCGGAGCCGGGCATGAGCCCGCTGGAAATCTGGTGCAACGAAGCCCAGGAGCGCTACGTGCTGGCCGTGGCGCCGGAAGACCTCGATACCTTCGAGGCGTTCTGTAAGCGCGAGCGCTGCCCTTATGCGGTGGTCGGCGAGGCGCTGGAAGAGCACCACCTGGAAGTGCGCGACGGCCACTTCGAGAGCAAGCCCGTCGATTTGCCCATGAGCGTGCTGTTCGGCAAGGCGCCGAAGATGCAGCGCGAATTCACCCGGCAGACACCGGAGCTCTCCGGGGTGATGCTCGACAACCTGGACCTGCGCGAAGCGCTGGACCGGGTGCTGCGCCTGCCCGCGGTGGCCTCGAAAAGCTTTCTGATCACCATTGGCGATCGCTCGATCACAGGCCAGGTCGCCCGCGACCAGATGGTCGGCCCCTGGCAGGTGCCGGTGGCGGATGTCGCCGTGACCACCGCAAGCTTCGACACCCACGCCGGTGAGGCCATGGCGATGGGCGAGCGCCCGCCGGTGGCGCTGATCGACGCGGCGGCCAGCGCCCGTTTGGCGGTGGCGGAGTCGATCACCAACCTGGCGGCTGCCCCCATCGGCAAGCTCTCGGACATCAAGCTCTCCGCCAACTGGATGAGCGCGGCGGACCGCCCCGGCGAAAATCAGGCGCTGTTCGATGCCGTATACGCGGTCGGCATGGAGCTTTGCCCTCAGCTTGGCATCGCCGTGCCGGTGGGTAAGGACTCGATGTCCATGCACACCGCTTGGCAGGGCGAGAACGCCAAGGGCGAAGCGGAGGAGAAGAGCATTACCTCGCCGCTTTCGCTGGTCGTCACGGGCTTTGCGCCGGTCACCGACGCGCTGGCGACCCTGACCCCGCAGATCAACATGGAGCAGGACGAGTCGGACCTGATCCTGATCGACCTGGGCGGCGGCCAGAACCGGCTGGGCGGCTCGGCGTTGGCTCAGGTGTATGGCCAACTGGGCGACACTTGCCCGGATGTCGATGACCCGGAAGACATCAAGGCTTTCTTTGAAGTGATCCAGGGGCTCAACCGCGATGGCAAGCTGCTGGCCTACCACGACAGAAGCGACGGTGGTCTGCTCGTCACGCTGCTCGAGATGGCGTTTGCCGCCCACGCGGGGCTCGAGATCAAGCTCGACTGGATGGTCGACGAGCCGGTAGAGGCGCTCAACGCGCTGTTTTCCGAGGAGCTGGGCGCGGTGATTCAGGTCAACCGCCAGCACACCGAAGAGGTGCTCACCCAGTTCGCCGTCGCGGGTATCGAAACCTGCGGTGTGATCGCAAGGCCGCGCTACGACGACCAGGTGCGGGTCACGCTGTTCGAAGAGCCGCTTCTGGAAACCACCCGGCAGTTGACCCAGCGCACCTGGTCGGAAACTAGCTACCGCATGCAGGCGCTGCGCGATAACCCCGAATGCGCGAAAAACGAGTTCGACAGCCTGATGGACGTGCGCGATCCTGGTCTCAGCGCCGCGCCCAGCTTCGATGTGAACGAAGACATCAGTGCGCCTTTCGTCAACACCGCCAGGCCCGCGGTCGCGGTGCTGCGCGAGCAGGGCGTCAACGGCCAGGTCGAGATGGCCTGGGCGTTCGACAAGGCGAAGTTTGAGGCCGTCGACGTCCACATGAGCGATATCCTCGAGGGCCGCGTGTCGTTGGACGAGTTCAAGGGCCTGGTCGCCTGCGGTGGCTTCTCGTTTGGTGACGTGCTCGGTGCCGGCGGCGGCTGGGCGAAGTCGATACTTTTCAACGAACGCGCCCGGGAGCAGTTCGCCGGTTTCTTTGGCCGCGACGACACCTTTACCCTTGGCGTGTGCAACGGCTGTCAGATGCTTTCGCAGCTCAAACCGCTGATTCCGGGGGCCGAGAGTTGGCCGTCCTTCGTGCGCAACGAATCCGAGCAGTTCGAGGCGCGGGTCTCCATGGTGCGGGTCGAGAAAAGCCCCTCGATTCTACTCAAAGGTATGGAAGGCTCGACGCTGCCCATCGCCGTGGCCCACGGTGAAGGCCGCGCGGAGTTTCGTGACAGCGCCCACCTGCGCCAGATGCAGTCGTCGAGCCAGATCGCGCTGCGCTATATCGATCACTACGGCCAGGTCACCACGCGCTATCCGGCCAACCCCAACGGCTCGCCGTCGGGTATTACCGGCCTCACCACGCCGGATGGCCGGGTAACGATCATGATGCCGCACCCGGAACGAGTGACCCGCGCGGTCACCAACTCCTGGCGGCCCAGCGAGTGGACCGAGGACGGCGCCTGGCTACGCCTGTTTCGCAACGCGCGCACCTGGCTTGGCTAGACCCTCGTTGATAAGTGAGCGTTAAGGCGTTTCAGGCGTAAAAAAAGCGGTGACAGGATGCGTTCCTGTCACCGCTTTGTCGTGACGGTTCATAATAGCGGTCAACCTGTTGCACTCATCTATTCAAGCGGATGGGAGGGGGCGTGTTGGCGCCGGTCGACAGCCGCAATGCCCAGCTCGTCTTCGAGATGACTCAGGCTCTTTTGATAGCGTTCGACCATGGCTTCGTAGCGGCCAAAGTCGTGACCGCAGTCCATACAGTAGACGTGGACCGTGTTGCGGCGGGTGGCGGGCAAGCGTTTCAACCGGCTACCGCAGGAGGGGCAATCGGCGCTAAAGTGGTTGGTAGACATGGCATACTCCTTCATGACGTCTTACATCCGCAAGAAATTAAAAAATGTTATCCCTGTCTCCCTGGGGGTGTGATTCACATTCTGGCAAAAAGTTCAATAGCAGGCTAACTAGTTGGTTGAAAACGCGGCATCGGCCTTTCCTACACTGCGTGGTTATCAGCGCCAGGCGGTAGAGCGGGTCATCGAACATTTTCGCGGGACAAGCGATCCTGGCGTGGTGGTGCTGCCCACCGGCAGCGGTAAATCCCTGGTGATTGCCGAACTTGCAAGGCTTGCCCGGGGGCGGGTGCTGGTGCTCGCCCACGTGCGCGAGCTGGTCGAACAAAATCACGCCAAGTACCAGGCCTACGGGCTCGAGGCGGATATCTTCAGCGCGGGGCTTTCGCGCAAAGAGGCGAGCCGCCAGGTGGTGTTTGGCTCGGTGCAGTCGGTGGTGCGCAACCTCGAATCCTTCGTTGATGAAAACTTCACGCTGCTGGTGATCGACGAGTGCCACCGGGTCTCGCTGGAGAAGGAGTCGAGCTACCGTCAGGTGATCGACCATCTTCAGCGCCAGAACCCAAACCTCAAGATTCTAGGCTTGACCGCCACGCCCTACCGGCTGGGTCAGGGGTTTATCTACCATCGCCACTACCACGGCATGGTGCGCGGCAGTGAGGCGTGCTTTTTCACCGACTGCGTGTTCGAGCAGCCGCTTCGCCTAATGGTCAAACAGCATTACCTGACCCCGCCGGAGCGCCTGGATATGGCCGTTGCGGGCTATGACTTCTCGGCGCTCGCGCCGGCGCAAAACGGCCTGTTTCCCGAAAAAGCGCTCAACGAGGTGGTGGCGGGCAGTCGGGCGACGCCGGGGATCGTGGCTCAGATCGTCGAGCGCGCCGAGACGCGCCAGGGCGTGATGATTTTCGCCGCCACCGTCGCCCACGCCGAGGAGGTCGCAAGTTACCTTCCGGCACAGCAGGCTGCGCTGATCACCGGCGCCACCCCGGCCCAGGAGCGCGAGCGACTGATCGCGGCGTTCAAGGCGCGCGCGCTCAAGTACCTGGTCAATGTCTCGGTGCTGACCACTGGCTTTGACGCCCCTCACGTCGATGTGATCGCGATTTTACGGCCCACCGAGTCGGTGAGTCTTTATCAGCAGATCGTCGGGCGCGGGCTCAGGTTATCGCCAGGCAAGGAGGACTGCCTGGTGCTCGACTACGCCGGCAACCCCTGGAACCTGTACGCCCCGGAGGTCGGTGAGCCCAAACCCGATAGCGACAGCGAGCCGGTGCAGGTGATTTGCCCGGCCTGCGAGCACGCCAATCTCTTTTGGGGCAAGCGCGACGGCGAGCTGGTCATCGAGCACTTCGGACGACGCTGCCAGGGGCTCATCGAGGACGACCAGGGCCGACGCCAACAGTGCGATTTTCGCTTTCGCTTCAAGGTATGCGAGCAGTGCGGCGCCGAGAACGACATTGCCGCCAGGCGCTGCAATGGCTGCCAGACGCTGCTGGTCGACGCCGACGACAAACTCAAGGATGCGCTGAAGCTCAAGGATGCCAAGGTGCTAAGAGTCAGCGGTATGCAGGTCGAGGCGACCACCAACGGCCGGGGGCTACCGCGCTTGAAGGTCACCTACTTTGATGAGGACGGGGCGAGCCTGAGTGAGTGGTTCGCACTCGAAACCGCCGGGCAGCGCTATGCTTTTTACCAGCGCTTTCTGCGCGAGCATCTGCGCGCGCCGGGCATCGAGTGGAAACCCACCAGCGCCGAGGAGGTCGCGGGTGATGCCTCTCGGCTGCGTCGCCCGGATTTCGTGGTGGGGCGCAAGGTAGGCCGCCACTGGCAGATTCGTGAAAAGCTGTTCGACTATCAGGGGCGCTTTCGCAAGGCCGCCGACGCCGGTGGCGATGCCCCTTAGCCCGCGCGCTGTTACACTGTGCGCATGTCCATGAATCTCTCCATGCAACCGTCCCTACGACTATCCATGCAACCGTCCATACAGCCGTCTATACGACTATCCATGCGACCGTCCCTCTGCCCGGCAGGCCTACTCGCGTGAGCGAAACGCTAGAGCCCGGCAGCGAGCATTCTGCTGAAGAGTCTCCCGTCGATGAACCGATGGTGGAGGCGCTTGGTCGGCTCTTCGACGAGCCGATCACCCGGATGCCCGAGGATCTCTATATTCCCCCCGAGGCGCTCAAGGTGTTTCTCGAGGCCTTCGAGGGGCCGCTTGATCTGCTGCTCTATCTTATCCGCCGCCAGAATCTGGATATTCTGACCGTCAACGTGGCGACCATTACTCACCAGTACATCGAGTACGTGGAGCTGATGAAGGCGATGCAGATCGAGCTTGCCGGAGAGTATCTGTTGATGGCCGCCATGCTTGCCGAGATCAAGTCGCGTACGCTGCTGCCGCGCCCGCCCAAGGAGGAGGGCGAGGAAGAGGAGGACCCGCGCGCCGAGCTGATCCGTCGCCTACAGGAGTACGAGCGGCTCAAGGAGGCCGCCGAAACCCTCGATACCCTGCCCCGGGTGGGCCGCGACTGGTTCAGCGTGCAGGCGGGGCTGCCGCCGATCGAAACCCGGGTCATTCACCCGGACGTCGAACTCGACGAGCTGTTGGGCGCGCTCACTCATATTCTGAAACGCGCGGAGCTGACCCAAAGCCACCAGATCGGCCGCGAGGTGCTCTCCACCCGCGAGCGCATGCTGAAAATCATGGAAATTCTGGGAGAGGACGCCGCGCAAGGGCGCTATACGCCTTTCGAGGCGTTGTTCACTCTGGAGGAGGGGCGCGGCGGCGTGGTGGTCACCTTCATGGCGATTCTGGAGCTTGCCAAGGAGGCCATGATCGATATCGTGCAGAACGCGCCACTTTCGCCCATTCACGTTCGCGCCCGCCAGGCGGCGCTGACCGACGCGCAGGAAAATACCGCCTTCGAGCCAGGCGATGACGCCCAAGACGCTTTTGAAGAGGATCCATCGTGACCACCACCACCCTCGACGAAATCATCGAAGCGGGGCTTTTGGCGGCCGGCGAGCCGCTGTCCGTCGAGCGCCTCGAAACGCTCTTTATGGAAGGTGAAAGCCCGGGCCCCCGGGCGCTACGCGAGGCGCTCGGCCGCCTGGGTGAGCGCCACGAAGCCGGCGCCCTGGAGCTGGTCGAAACCGCCTCGGGCTTTCAGCTGCGCATTCGCCCGCGGCTTTCCCGGTGGGTGTCCAGGCTTTGGGATGAACGCCCCCAGCGATACTCCCGAGCGCTTTTAGAGACGCTGGCGCTGATCGCCTACCGCCAGCCGGTCACCCGCGGCGATATCGAAGAGGTGCGCGGGGTGAGCGTGTCGAGCTCGATCATGCGCACGCTCATGGAGCGCGGCTGGATCCGCGTGGTCGGCCACCGCGACGTGCCGGGCCGCCCGGCGGTCTACGCCACCACCCGCAGCTTTCTCGACGACTTCGGTTTGAAGACCCTGGACGCGCTGCCGCCGATGCACGCCCTGGTCCATCAGGAAGAAGCCCGGCAGGAAGAGGCCCAGCAGGAAGAGCTTGCCATCGGCGATGACGCCAGCGCCCCGGCCGAGCAGGAAAACGCACCGCTGGATTCGAGCGAACCGGATAGCGAAAAGCCTGCGCCAGAAAAAACGTCCGAGTCTCTGGACGAGGCGCCGGAAACCGTGCAGGATGCGCCACCCAGTACGGGTGAGAGCGCTCAGGATACGAGCGCTCTCACCCCACACCACGCCGAGACGGCGTTAACCCCGCCGCTTAGCTTCGCCGATTTAGAGGCACGGCTAGCGGCGCGTGCGGCACAAAAGCGTGACGAGCCCACGACGACAGAGAAAAAGAGGTCCGACGACCATGAGCCAGAATAACCAAACCCCACCCCCCGGCAGCGAAAAGCTGCAAAAAGTGCTGGCCCGCGCAGGCTTTGGCTCGCGCCGGGAAATGGAAAACGTGATCAGTGACGGCCGCGTCAAGGTCAACGGCCACGTTGCCAAGCTTGGCGACCGGGTCGAAGAGCGCGATAAGGTCAGCCTCGACGACCGCCCGGTCTCGCTGCGCCCCGAATCCGAAGTGCCCCGGCGCGTTTTGATGTACAACAAGCCCGAAGGCGAGCTTTGCACGCGCAAGGACCCGGAAGGTCGACGTACGGTCTTCGAGCGCCTGCCGCGGCTCAAGGGCGAGCGCTGGATCGCGATTGGCCGGCTGGATATCAACACCAGCGGGCTTTTGCTGTTCACCACCGACGGCGAGCTTGCCAACCGCTTGATGCACCCCTCGACCCAGGTCGAGCGTGAGTACGCGGTACGCGTGATGGGCGAGGTCAAGCAAGAGAACATCAAGGCAATGGTCGACGGCGTGATGCTCGAAGACGGCCCGGCGCGCTTTACCGACGTGCAGGAGTTCGGCGGCGAAGGCATCAACACCTGGTTTCACGTGGTGATCATGGAAGGCCGCAACCGCGAGGTGCGTCGTCTGTGGGAGTCCCAGAGCCTGACCGTGAGCCGTCTGAAGCGCGTGCGCTACGGCAATATCTTTTTGGACAAGCGCGCCAAGGCCGGCGAGTGGATCGAGCTCAACCAGGACGAAATCGACGACCTGGCAACGCTTGCCCAGCTCGAAGCGCGCAAGGTACCCGAGCTCACCCCGGACGAGAAAAACCGCTGGAGCCGCGACAAGCACAAGCGCCGCCCGGTGCAGGCGATGCGCAAGCCCAAACCCAAGCGTGGCTAAGGCCGGCGCATATGGGTTGGCTGCTGTTGGGTCAATAGAGTGCAAGTGGCGATTAATGATCGGTAAAGTGTAAAAAGTACTTGCGAAAGCGTTGGGGTATCCGTACTATATGCATCCGTTCGAGGGGGTCGTTAGCTCAGTTGGTAGAGCAGTTGACTTTTAATCAATTGGTCGCAGGTTCGAATCCTGCACGACCCACCACCGGCGCAAAGGCATTTATTCTGCGCTGGCCCTTTTGAAAGTATCCGTACTTTTAAAAGTCTCAATAGAAGTATCGAACGCCTTGCCCTATAGCGCACATCGTGCCCTTGGCAGTTTGGGTCGTTAGCTCAGTTGGTAGAGCAGTTGACTTTTAATCAATTGGTCGCAGGTTCGAATCCTGCACGACCCACCAAATTCAGCGCCCCTGGCAGTTATCTGCCAGGGGCGTTTTGTTGTGTGCCCGTTCGCCGGGCCGGCAGTGGGTCAGTTGAACGACGAGAGCGCCTCACGGTACTCCAGGAAGGCTTCCCGACGCTGATCGATCAACGCCACCAAAGAAGGCTCGTTTTCCTGCTGGGCCACGTTTTTGGCAATCGCGAGTTGCTGAATGCCCCGGTCCACCCGGCCGGTCAGCTGAAGATACTCGGCCTGGGCCAGGTGCCCCCAGCCATTATGGCCGCTACGCCCGGCGGCGGTGCTCAAAAGGTTAAAGCCCTGCGGATTTTCCGGATAGCGCTCGGTCACGCGCCTAAGCAGCGAAAACGCCGCCTGAGGGTCGCGCTGAAGCTGCGCCTCGGCAAGCATCAATTGGGTGGGCAGGTAGTTGGGCATAAAGCGCAGCCAGCGCTCGCTGCGCGTGATCGCCTCGTCGATGCGGTTCGCCTGTAAGGCCACCTCGGCGGCGGAAGCGGGGATCATGGCGTAGTCCGGATACTCGGCGGCGAGTTGGTCGAGGCGCTGCAGGGCGGTGTCCACCTGGCCGCGGCGGGCGTCGATCAACGCCGCCAGGTAGCGCTGCGCGGGCTCCTCCCCACCGCCTTGTTCAAGGCGCGTGGTCGCCTGGCTTGGGGTATTGGCGTAAATGCTCAAAAGTGCCCGGGCGCGCATCATGTCGTAGAGGGTGTCGCTTTGGTAGCTGTCGGCCACGGTGAGCTGGGCCACCCGGGCCTGGGCGTCGCTCAGGCGGCTGTCCGATACCGGGTGGGTCAGCAAGAACTCCGGCGGTGTGCCGCCTTGCAGGCGCGCCATGCGCTGCATGGAGGAGAACATGCGCACCATCGCTTCCGGTTCATAACCGGCGTCGGCCATGGCCTGTAGGCCGATTCGGTCCGCCTCTTGCTCGAAGCGCCGCGAGTAGGAGAGCTGGTCCTGGATCACCGCGGCCTGGGAGCCCATGGCGGCGGCGATACCCGCATCGCCGCCGCCGCTAGCGGCGATCAGAATGCCGGCCAGCATGCCCGCCATGGCGGGTAGCTGGGTTTGCCCCGCGCGTTCGGAGCCGCGGGCGTAGTGGCGCTGAGACAGGTGGCCAAGCTCGTGGGCGAGTACCGAAACGAAAGCGCCTTCATCGTCGGCAAAGGCAAATAACCCCGAATTGATCCCCACCACGCCACCGGGTACCGCAAAGGCGTTGAGCGCGCGGTGATCCACCATCACCGTCGTGGTGTTCAAAGTGCCCAGCTGGCTATAAGGCGCAAGCCGGGCCACCAGGCTCTCCAGATAGTCGCTGACGATCGGATCCTGCCACTGCGGCGCCTGGGCGCGAAACTGCCTGAGCCAGGCGCGGCCAAGGCGAAACTCTTCCTGGCTGACCGAGGGCGCGGCCCCGCCAAGGCTTGGCAGTTGGCTGTTGTCGAAGGCTTGGCCTTGCGAGGGCAAAAGAACGCTTGCCAGTACCAGCGTAAACGCCAGGGCCCAGCGTGGCAGAAAACGAACGTGCGGCATGGCATCCTCTTCTAGTAAGACCTGCTCTGGAAAGCGGGGACGTGGATGTGACATTGATTCGAGCGGGGAAGTGCCGTTAAATCAAACGCAATCGAAGCTTAGTGATAACCAGGTTTATGCCACAATGCCAGCTTTGCCCAGGCATTTTAAGGGAGCCGCCATGGCCAGTGATGACGAGTTGGATCAAAACACGCCCGAGGCACCCGCGCCGGACGCGTTCGTGGACGCCTGTGGCCTGGCCTGCCCGCTGCCGCTTTTGAAAGCAAAGCAGGGGCTGGCGGGGCTCGAAAGCGGCCAGCTTCTGGAAATCGTCGCAAGCGATCAGGGGTCATGGCGGGATATCACCTCGTTCACCGAGCAGAGCGCTCACCGGCTTATCAAGCGCGAGCAGCGCGACGATAAGTACCATTTTTGGATACGCAAAGCAGAGAGTTCGCCTATATGACCATGCGCAACATCCTGAAAAGTTGGGTGGAACGCTACTTCTCGGACGAAGAAGCCCTGGTGCTTCTGTTGGTGCTGATCGCCGGGTTTGCCGCCATTATCTGGTTTGGCCGTATGCTGGCGCCGTTTTTCACCGCGCTGGTGCTGGCCTTTTTGCTGCAGGGCGTGGTGAACGTTTTCACCCGCCGCGGCGTGCCGCACCTGTTGGCCGTCATCATCGTCTTTTTGGCGTTTATCGGCGTGCTGCTGACCCTGGCCTTCATTTTGATGCCGTTGATCTGGAATCAATTGGTGGGGCTCGTGCAGGAGTCGCCGCGCATGTTCGCCAGCAGCCAGGCGTGGCTCGACGATCTTCAGGCGCGCTACCCCAACCTGATCACCCCGGACCAGATGCAGAGCTGGGTGGGCGTGGCTAGTCGCGAGATCAGCCAGCTTGGCCAGCGCGCGCTGACGCTGTCGCTGGCCTCATTGGGTAACGTGATGTCGATCATCATCTACCTGGTGCTGGTGCCGATTCTGGTGCTCTTCATGCTCAAGGATCGCGACAAGCTAGTGGGCTTCATTCTTTCGTTATTGCCGCAAAAGCGTACGCTTTTGACGCGCATATGGCGGGAAATGGATGTCCAGATCGCCAACTATATTCGCGGTAAATCCATCGAGATCATCATCGTGGGCACGGTGGCGTTTTTCACCTTCACGCTGTTTGGCCTGCCTTATACCGCGCTTTTATCGGTGCTGGTCGGCTTTTCGGTGTTGGTGCCGTTTATCGGCGCCGCCGTGGTCACGCTGCCGGTAGCCGCGGTGGCGGGCTTTCAGTTCGGTATCGGCGAGCAGTTCGCCTACGTGCTGCTCGCCTACGCCATCATTCAGGCGCTGGATGGCAACGTGCTTTCGCCGATTCTGTTCTCGGAGACCAACAACATCCACCCGGTGTCGATCATCGTCGCCGTGCTGTTCTTTGGCGGTATCTGGGGCTTTTGGGGCATCTTCTTCGCGATCCCCCTGGCCACGCTTTTAAAAGCGCTGGTTTATGCCTGGCCCAGGCGCGTCAATACCCGGCAGGCGCCCGAGGAGCCCGGCATCATGGTGACGGACGAAAGCAGGCTATAGCCCGGAAGCCGCGCTATAAAGCCACATCAAGCGCCCGCCAGCGTCTCTGGCGGGCGCTTTGGGTTAAGCGCTTTGCGGGTCGAGAGCCTGGGCCTCGGCCAGCACCTCTTCGACGTGGCCGGGTACCTTGACACCGCGCCACTCCTTGGCCAGTACGCCGTCTTTATCGATCAAGAAGGTGCTGCGCTCGATCCCCAAGTGCTCCTTGCCGTACATCTTTTTTAGCTTGACGACGTCGAAAAGCGAACACACCGTTTCGTCCTTATCGGAGATCAGCTCGAAGTTGAACGCCTGCTTGGCCTTGAAGTTCTCCTGGGCGCGAATGCCGTCTCGGGAGACGCCGATCACCACCGTGTTGGCCGCTGCGAACGCCTCCTTGTGGTCACGAAAATCGCCGCCTTCGGTGGTGCAGCCGGGGGTGCTCGCCTTGGGGTAGAAGTAAATGACCACCTGCTGGCCCTTGTAATCCGAGAGCGTTACGGTGGTGTCACTGGTCGCCGGGGCGCTGAAATCGGGAACGGGTTTGCCTACTTCTACGGCCATTGAAAAGCTCCTGTTACGAGGGGTGTCGCTCGATTACACGCAACTGGGCTCTCTGTGTCAAAGTCGGCGGGAGCACCTCTTGCCCGGTCAGGTGAAAACTTGGCGCGCTTTACGCTGTACAGGTTCGAGTGCGCTGAGTACCATTTGGCTCTTGAATGTGCCTGTCGGCGGCAAGAAGAGGGCGTTTTAGAGCGCTTCGAGGCGGGCCGATCGTTTAATATGTCGTATTTACACTTACCTGGTGAGGAATAAGCGGATGATCACAGGCAGCATAGTCGCCCTGGCGACGCCAATGAAAGTCAATGGCGATATCGACTGGGAGGCGTTACGTCGTCTGGTGAACTTCCATCTCGAGAACGGCACCGACGCCATCGTCGCCGCGGGCACGACCGGCGAGCCCACCACGATGTCCTTTGCCGAGCATTTCGATGTGATTCGAAGCGTGGTGGAGGAAGTGAACGGGCGCATTCCGGTCATCGCCGGTACCGGTGCCAACGCGACTTCTGAAGCGGTAGAGCTTGCCCGTTATGCAAGCGAGGTAGGCGCGGACTACTGCCTGTCGGTCTGCCCGTACTACAACAAGCCCACCCAGGAAGGCCTGTACCAGCACTTCAAGGCGGTGGCCGAGGGCAGCAAACTGCCGGTCATCATGTACAACGTGCCGGGGCGCACCTGCTCGGATCTTTACAACGAAACCGTGGTGCGTTTGGCCGAAGTGGACAATATCATTGGTTTGAAGGACGCCACCGGGAACCTTGAGCGCGCGGAAGATCTAATTGCACGGCTCAAAGGCAGCGACTTCATGCTCTACTCCGGTGACGACGCAACCGCCTGTGACTTCATGCTGATGGGCGGTCACGGCGATATCTCGGTGACCGCCAACGTCGTCCCCAACGCCATGCACGAGCTTTGCAGTGCGGCGGTTGCCGGCGATAGCGAGAAAGCGCACCAGATCAATACGCGTTTGATGCCGCTTCACACGAATCTCGGGATCGAGTCCAACCCGATCCCCGTCAAGTGGTCGCTCAACCGCATGGGCTACATGGACGCGGGCATTCGGCTGCCCTTGACCTGGCTTTCGCAAAAATACCACGCCACTGTTAGTGAAGCGCTGCAGTTGGCTGGCGTCGTCGAAGAGTAACGGCGTCCGACCCCGATGCCCGGCCACGCCGGGCGAGTGAACTGTTGACTTAAGGTGGCTTGATGAGCTCTGTGCTTAAAAGACCCGCGCTGAAATGTATGCCGCTGGCACTGGTTATGGGGGTGGCGCTTTCTGGCTGCGCACGCGATGGCTTCTATGATGATCGCAACCTCGATTACACCGACGTAACCCCGGCCTCACCGCTGGTGCTGCCGGAAAGCCGTAACGCCCAGCGCTACAACGATGCCATGCCGGTCCCCCAGGCATCGCTTCAGGGCAGCCGGGTCGAAAGCGCCGCCGACGTTGCGCCGCCGCCGTCGCTTTCGATCGGCAGTGGCCTGGAGCCCGAATACGTCGAGCGCCGCCAGGTAGGCAGCCGCGCCTGGCTGGTCGTCGCCGCCGATACCGGCGCCGTGTGGCCTCAGCTTGAAGCCTTCGCGCAAAGCCGTGGGCTGGGCATCCAGCAAAGCGATGCCAATCAGGGCGTGATCGTCACCTCCCAGGCCACGCTTGAGCTGCAAAGCGCGCTGCGCGCGGGCAGTAGCGAAGTGCGCTGCGAGCAAAACGGCCAGGCGGCAAGCAGCTGCCTCGACGCCTTGGAAGAGTATCTGGGGGCGCGCAGCGCCACGGCCAGCGCCTCCTCCTGGAACGCGCAGCGTCTTTCCAAAGAGCGCAGCTTGCAACTTCGCCAGCAAGACGGCAACTGGGAAGCGGTCATTCCGCAAGATGCCGAGCGTGTATGGGCCGAGCTCGACCACTACATGACCCAGGATTTCACCGTCGAAAATCGCCGCGAACTGATCGAAAAGTCGCCGGAGAACTACGAATTTCTGGTCAACTACATGACCGCCTCGGAAGAGGGCCGCAACCCGATTCAGGTTGTCTTTAGTAACGACGTTCGCCGTATGACCCAGAATATTCGCCTGGTGCTCGAGCCCCAGGGCAACGAAAGCGTACTTCGCGCCATCAATGCAAGCGATCGCGAATTCAGTGCCAGTGATCAGCGCGAGCTTCTCGAGCGCGTTACCGGCTACTTGCGCTAACGTTTAACTACATTATTCGGAGCCCCCATGGAAAAGCGTGACGAACTCTACGCTGGCAAAGCCAAGTCGGTCTACACCACCGACGACCCGGACCTGCTGGTCCTTAAGTTTCGCGACGACACCAGCGCTTTTGACGGCAAAAAGATGGAGTCGCTGGCGCGCAAGGGGATGGTCAATAACGTCTTCAACGCCTTCATCATGGAGCGTTTGGAAGAGGCCGGGATTGCCACCCATTTCGAAAAGCAGCTCGGTGATACCGAGAGTCTGGTCAAGAAAATGGAGATGATCCCGGTCGAGTGCGTGATCCGTAACGTCGCCGCCGGCGGTCTGGTCAAGCGCCTGGGCATCGAGGAAGGGCAGGCGCTGACGCCGCCCACCTTCGAGCTTTTCTTGAAAAACGACGAGAAAGGCGACCCGATGATCAACGAATCATTAGCGGAGACCTTCGGCTGGGCCACCCCCGAGCAGCTTTTACAGATGAAGAAGCTGACCTACAAGGTCAACCAGGTGCTCAAGCAGCTCTTTCATGAGGGCGGCATGCTGCTGGTGGACTACAAGCTCGAGTTCGGCGTGTTCAAGGGCGAGGTCGTACTCGGCGACGAGTTCTCCCCGGACGGCTGCCGTTTGTGGGATGCCAACACCCGCGAGAAGATGGACAAGGACCGCTTCCGCCAGGGGCTCGGGGGCGTGATCGAGGCCTACGAAGAAGTCGGCCGCCGCTTGGGCATTACCTTTCCGGGCTAAGCGCTAATCTTAATAACTAGTCTTAAGTGCTAGGCGCTGCCGGGTTCGATAGCCACCACCTCCAGGGTGGTGGCGTTGTTTTGGGCGGCGCAAAATTTTACTTCCACATCGCGCAGGCGCAGGCCGTACACGCGCTCACCGCTGGTGTGGTAGGCGGGGCGCGGGTCCTGGCTGAGCACCTGCTCGATCAGCGCATAAAGCGACGCTCGGTCCGGGCGGTTTTCCAAAAAGGCCAGCGCTTTGGCGCTGAACGCGACCGCCTTGAGCGTAGGCGCTTGCGGTGCGAAGCCCGCTTGTGCCTCGGGGACCGATTCCGCCCAGGGCAGGTAAGGCTTGATATCCACGACCGGTGTACCGCTGACCAGATCGCACCCTTCCAGTTGCAGGCGCACGCCGTTTTTGAGCTCGATGCCCACCAGTTTGACCAGCGAAAGCCCTAGCCGGTTGGGGCGATGGGTGCTGCGGCTGGCGAACACCCCGACTTTTTGATTGCCGCCAAGCCTTGGCGGGCGCACCAGCGGTGTCCAGCGCGTCGGGCTTTGGTGAAAGACGAAACTCAGCCACAGGTGGCTAAAGGTTTCGAGCCCGCGTACCGCCAGTGGGTCGTTATAGGGCGCCTGTAGTTCGAGGCTCGCCCTGGCCGCCGGGGCAAGCCCTGGCTGGCGCGGTATGCCGAACTTGTCCGGGTAGTCGCTCGCTATCCGTCCAACGGTCGCGAGTGAAAAGGGCGGGGCGTTGTGCATCGCGTGGCCTTGTGCTGAGATAGGCGCCCCAGTATAAAGCAGCAAGGCGCCTGCGCCGAGCGGCTGGAAAATCCGAGGGGCCTTAAGTTTCAACCCCCGAACCCTGCGTAGAGGTGGTGCATGACGACAACACGAGAGCCGGCCGCGCGCATTACCTACCGCCAGGCCCTGGGGCGCGACGCCTCGGATCAGGCGGAGGTGTTTTATCACGCGGTGATGCAGGGGGCGGCGAGCCACTACGCGACGAGCGAGCGCGAAGCCTGGGCCAACGCGCTGCCCCGCGAGGCGAGCGCCTGGGCGGCGCGCCACGCCTTTTACACTACCCTGGTGGCGGTGTGCGACGGGCGCTGCGTGGGCTTTTTGGAGCTCGATAGCCAAAACGCGCGCATCGTTACTCTCTACGTTTGGCCTTCGCTTACCGGGCGGGGGATCGGCAGTACGCTGCTGATCCATGCCGAGCGTCTGCTGCTCGAGCAGGGCATCACGCGGGTCGAGATCGAGGCGAGCCTGGTGCTTTATGAGCGCCTTGAGCGCCGCGGTTTTGAAAACCACGGCGAGCAGTGGGTGGAGCGCAGCGGCGAGTGGCTCAAGCGCTACCACATGAGCAAGGCGCTCAAGGCCGTCGAGACCTAACGCCTGACGCTTGGGGGCTAAACGCTAAAGGTTTGGGTGATCCGCATGGAAAGGTCGATCGAGGCGATATCCTGGGTCAGCGCGCCGCTCGAAATCGTGTCGACCCCGGTCTCGGCGATGGCTCTTAGCGTGCTGGCGTCCACGTTGCCCGACGCCTTTAACACCGCCCGGCCGCCGTTGATTTCTACCGCCACGTGAAGATCCTCGAGCTCGAAGTTATCCAGCATGATGATATCGGCGCCGGCGGCCAGTGCCTGGTCGAGCGCCTCGAAGGTGGCGACTTCGACCTCGACGAGCACATCGCTTGCAAGCTTGCGCGCCTGGGACACGGCGGCCTGGAGGCCGCCGCAGGCCGTTATGTGGCTCTCCTTGATCAGGAAGGCATCCCAAAGGCCCAAGCGGTGGTTATGCCCGCCGCCGCAGGTTACCGCGTACTTCTGGGCGATGCGAAGCCCCGGCAGCGTCTTGCGGGTATCGAGCAGCTTGGTCGAGGTGCCCTGTAGAAAGTCAACGTAGGCACGGGTCGTGGTGGCCGTCGCACTCAACGTTTGTAGAAGGTTCAGCGCGGCGCGCTCGCCGGTTAACAGGCTGGCCGCCGGGCCCTCCAGTTCTAGAAAATGGTGCTCCGGCGTAATGGTGTCGCCATCCGCCGCTTCCCAGCGCAGCGTAACGCGGCTGTCCAGGCGGCGAAAAATCTCGTCGACCCAGGCCACGCCGCAAAGCACCGCGTTCTGATGCGCACTGATCCGGGCGGTCGCCCACTGATGCTCGGGAATCAGCTGCGCGGTGATGTCCCCCGCGCCCACGTCCTCCGCCAGCAGGCGGGCGGCGCTTTCGCGGATCTCTTCGGCAAGAGCGTTTTGATAATGCATGGCGGTGTGGTCTCAAGGCGTAGGTATAGCGCAGAGTATAGTGAATTTACTACCCGAACCTAGAGGAGAGTGGTGACGTGGTCCAATCCGGTACCCGGGGCATCTGGGCTGGCGCGCGCCAGGCCAGCTCGCCCAATGCAGACGAGCGCGCGGGCGGCGAAGTGTCGCTTTTGGTGATTCACGCGATCAGCCTGCCGCCTGGCCAGTTTGGCGGACCGGCGATCGAGGCGCTGTTTACCAATACCCTGGATGCGAAGCGCCACCCGTTTTTTGAAACGATTGCACACCTTCGCGTTTCTGCGCATCTGTTGATTCGCCGCGACGGCGAGTGCGTGCAGTTTGTCGATACCGACCGACGCGCCTGGCACGCCGGGCGCTCACGCTGGTTCGACCCGCGCCTTGGGCATTCGCGCGAGGCGCTCAACGAGTTCTCTGTGGGTATCGAGCTCGAGGGCGACGGCGTGAGTCCGTTCACCCGCGCCCAGTACAAAAGCCTGGTCGCGGCGACCCGGTGGCTGATAGCGCGCTATCCGGCGCTCGATGCGTCGCGCATTACCGGTCACGCGCATATTGCCCCGCTTCGTAAAGAGGACCCAGGACCCTGCTTTGACTGGGCCTACTACCATCAATGTCTGAATTCACCGTTATCGCGGCCTGGTCAGGCGAGCAGGGCGCCTTACAAGCCCAACGCATTCATTCGTCGGGAAATAAAACGGTAGTTTGACTACAGTTCACGCCATTCGAGGGTTTGGAAATAGCTTCCAAAACCGCTATGTTGCGGTGCAATATACTGTTTTGGATGGAATTTCCATCGCGCTGGAATTGGCAGAATAGCGACTTTGCGGTATCTTCTATATACAAAAGGCTAACCTTTACGGCCCCTATGTAGCTTTCCTACATTTTCGAGCGTTTTCCTGATCGGGTAGCTCGTTGAATGTAGAATAAAAAAACGTTCAAGACACGCAAGCTCGGCTTTTATCGGCCTTGGCGGCTCAACGTCGCAGCCGCCCCATCCCCAAAAGGGTCGCGGGCGTATTGTCATTTATCGTCATTCGGAGAGACCTCTATGAGTCTGGAGACAAGAGAAGATCTCGATCCGGTCGAAACCACGGAGTGGCTGGAATCCCTGGAATCGGTACTGGATCGTGAGGGCGAAGATCGCGCCCGCTACCTGATGACCCGCCTGGCGGATCGCATGCGTCGGGACGGTATGAAGGTGCCCTTCTCGGTGACGACCCCGCACCGTAATACGATTCCGGTTCATCGCGAAGCGCAGATGCCGGGCGACTTGTTCATGGAGCGGCGTATCCGCTCGCTGATTCGCTACAACGCGATCGCCCAGGTCATTCGCAACAACCGGGCCAATCCGGGATTGGGCGGCCACATTGCAAGTTTCATGTCCTCGGCCACGCTTTATGATGTGGGCTTCAACCACTTCTTCCGCGCGGCAAAGGACGACTTCGCCGGCGACCTGGTCTACATCCAGGGCCACGTGGCGCCGGGTATCTACGCGCGTTCCTACCTGGAAGGGCGGCTGTCCGAGGATCAGATGGACAGCTTCCGCCAGGAAGTCGACGGCGACGGTCTTTCGTCCTACCCGCACCCCTGGTTAATGCCGGACTACTGGCAGTTCCCTACGGTTTCCATGGGACTTGGCCCGATCCAGGCCATCTACCAGGCCCACGTGATGAAGTACCTGCATCACCGTGAGCTCAAGGACATGCACGACCGTAAGATCTGGTGCTTCATGGGCGACGGTGAGTGCGACGAGCCGGAATCGCTGGGCGCGATTTCCCTGGCGGGCCGTGAGAACCTCGACAACCTGATCTTTGTCATCAACTGCAACCTGCAGCGCCTCGACGGCCCGGTGCGCGGTAATTCCCGCGTCATGGACGAGCTCGAAGGCGTATTCCGCGGTGCCGACTGGAACGTCATCAAGGTCGTTTGGGGTCGCCATTGGGACTCGCTGTTCGAGAAGGACAGCAAGGGCGTTCTGCAAAAGCGCATGGACGAAGCAGTCGATGGCGAGTACCAGAACTACAAGGCCAACGGTGGCGCCTACACCCGCGAGCACTTCTTCGGCAAATACCCGGAAACCGAAGAGATGGTCAAGGATCTCTCGGACGAAGACATCTGGAAGCTCAACCGCGGCGGTCACGACCCGTTCAAGGTCTACTCGGCCTACCACGAAGCGGTGAATACCCAAAACGGCAAGCCGACGGTCATTCTGGCGCATACCGTCAAGGGCTACGGCATGGGTGCCGGCGACGGCGAAGCGGCCAACGAGGCCCACCAGGTCAAGAGCATGGAGCACGAGGCGCTGAAGAAATTCCGCGACCGCTTCGGCATTCCGCTTTCTGACGAGCAGCTGCAGGAAGTGCCGTACTACAAGCCCGAGGAGGACTCCCCGGAGCTCAAGTACATGCACCTGCAGCGCGAGCGCCTGAACGGCTACCTGCCGAGTCGCCAGAGCGACTTCGAGGCGCTGGAAATCCCCACCCTCGAAGACAAGACCTTCGCCTCGCAGCTCGGCGGTTCGCGCGGGCGTGAAGTGTCGACCACCATGTCCTTCGTGCGTGTGCTCAACGGCCTGGTCAAGGACAAGAAGCTTGGCAAGTACGTCGTGCCGATCATCCCGGACGAGGCGCGTACCTTCGGCATGGAAGGCATGTTCCGCCAGCTGGGTATTTACTCCGCGGCGGGGCAGAAATACGAGCCGATGGATAAAGGCCAGATCATGTACTACCGCGAGGACCAGAAAGGTCAGGTTCTCGAGGAAGGCATTACCGAGGCGGGTGCGATGTCGGCTTGGATGGCGGCCGCGACCTCCTACAGCAACAACCACGTCACGCTGTTGCCGTTTTACATCTACTACTCGATGTTCGGTTTCCAGCGCATTGGCGATTTGGCTTGGGCGGCAGGCGATTTGCAGGCGCGCGGCTTCATGGTCGGCGGCACCGCCGGGCGGACCACGCTCAACGGCGAAGGCTTGCAGCACCAGGATGGCCACAGCCTGATCCAGGCCTCCACCATCCCCAACTGCAGAAGCTACGATCCGACCTATGGCCACGAAATCGCGGTGATCGTTCAGGACGGTCTGAAGCGCATGTTCACCGACAAGGAGAACTGCTTCTACTACCTGACCGTGATGAACGAGAACTACGAGCACCCGGAGCTCGAGGACGTACCCGCCGACGATATCGTCAAAGGCATGTACCTGCTGCGCGAAACCAAGGGTGACAAGGGCCGCGTTCAACTACTCGGTTCGGGCACCATTTTGCGCGAGGTCGAAGCCGCGGCGGAGCTTCTCACCGAGGATTGGCAGGTAGGCGCCGATATCTGGAGCGTCACCAGCTTCAACGAGCTGCGTCGTGAAGCGCTAACCCTTGATCGCGAAGCCTTCCTGAACCCGGAGAGTGAGGCGCAAACGCCCCACGTCACCAAGTGCCTGGCAGGCCGCGAGGGCCCGGCCATCGCCTCGACGGACTACATGAAGCTTTATGCCGATCAGGTCCGCGCCTGGGTGCCGACTGAGTACACCGTGCTGGGTACCGACGGCTTTGGCCGCTCGGACACCCGCGAGAAGCTGAGAAGCTTCTTCGAGGTGGACCGCTACTTCGTGGTGGTCGCCGCTCTGCGGGCGCTGGCCGAGCGTGGCGATATCGAACGTAAGCTGGTGGGCGAGGCGATGAAGAAGTACAACATCGACGCCAACAAGCGTAATCCGCTGACTAGCTAAACCGCAGCCCGGCGGGCAATGCCCGCCGGCTCGATCCGATTTGGAAGGAGCGCGACCTTGAGTAGCGAAATCATCAAAGTTCCCGATATCGGTGGCGATACCGATGTCGAAATCATCGAGATTGCGGTGTCAGAAGGCGACGTCATCGAAGCGGAAGACGCCCTGATAACGCTGGAATCCGACAAGGCCAGCATGGATGTTCCCTCGCCCAAGGGCGGCAAGGTCGTCAAGGTGCTGGTAAAAGAAGGCGACAAGGTCTCCGAAGGCGACGACATCATCGAGCTCGAAGTCGAGGGTGATGACGACGGCGATGGCGAGCAGGCCGAAAGCGACGACCAACAAAGCAGCGAGCAGCCAGAAAGCGCCGCCCAGGACGAAGGCCAGCAGGAGCAAAAAAGCGAGCAGAAAAGCGCTTCCTCCGCCAGTGCCAAACAATCCGGCGGTAAGCAGACCGTCGATATTATCGTGCCCGACCTTGGTGGCTCCGAGAACGTCGAAATCATCGAGGTCGCCGTTAGCGAAGGCGATAGCGTCGAGGCCGAAGACGCGCTGATCACGCTCGAGTCCGACAAGGCCTCGATGGACGTGCCGAGCCCGCACACCGGCAAGATCGTCTCTTTCACCGTGAAAGAGGGCGACACCGTCTCGGAAGGCGACGTGATCGGCCAGATCGAAATCGAAGGCGAAGGAGCCGGCGAGGACGAAAGCGATAACGCGGACGACGCGCCGGCGCAAGAGCAAGACGCGGCTTCCGATGCCGACGATACCGAGTCCGATGAAGCCGATGACGACGAGGAAGAGAGCGGCGGCACCGAGCGCAAGGAAGTTCGCGTACCGGATCTTTCCGGCGCCTCGGAAGTGCCGGTCATCGAAATCGCCGTGTCCAAGGGCGACGAGGTCAACGAAGAAGACGCGCTGATCACGCTGGAGTCCGACAAGGCCTCGATGGACGTACCGAGCCCCTACAAGGGCAAGCTGGTCGAGGTCAGCGTCAAGGAGGGCGATACCGTCTCGGAAGGCACGGTAATCGCGATCATCGAAGTGGCCTCCTCGGGCGGTGCCAAAAAGGCGAAGAAGCCGACCGGCAAGCCGTCGGATCAGCAGAAGGACGCTGAGAACAGCACCTCGAACCAGGGCTCTGAGAGCAAGAAGTCGGCGTCCAAAAAAACCGAGAGCAAATCCGCTGACAAAGCACCTTCGAAAGGTAAGGGCGAAAGCGCGGGTGGCTCGCCAAGCCCGGAAGCGGCCATGGCGGCGCACAAACCGCGCGACGGCAAGCTGGTCCACGCCGGCCCCGCGGTACGCATGCTCGCCCGTGAGTTCGGCGTCGATCTTGAACTCGTCAAGCCCAGCGGCCCGAAAGAGCGCATCCTGAAAGAGGACGTGCAGGCCTACGTCAAGCAGGCGCTCTCCAACGAGGGCGGTGCCAAGACCCAGGCTGGCGCGGCCCCTGCCGGCGGTGGCAGCGGCATTCCGCCGATTCCGGAAGTCGACTTCAGCCAGTTCGGCGAAGTGGAAGAGAAGCCGATGGGGCGCCTGCTCAAGATGGGCGCGACCAATCTGCACAGAAGCTGGGTGAACGTGCCCCACGTGACCCAGTTCGACGAGGCGGACATCACCGAGCTCGAGAACTTCCGCAAGTCGATGAAAGCCGAAGCCGAAGCCCAGGGCGCGAAACTCACGCCGCTGCCGTTTTTGGTCAAGGCCTGCGCCTTTGCGCTCAGGAAGTTCCCGCAGTTCAACGTCAGCTTGAAGGGCGACGGCGAAACTCTGGTATGGAAGAAGTACGTCCATATCGGTATCGCCGTGGACACACCCGAAGGCCTGATGGTGCCGGTGCTTCGCGATGCGGACAAGAAATCCTTGATCGACATCGCCAAGGAGATGGCCGAACTTGGCAAGAAAGCGCAGAGCAAAAAGCTCAAGCGCGACGAGATGACCGGCGGCTGTTTCACCATTTCGAGCCTTGGCTCGATTGGCGGCACGGCGTTCACGCCGATCGTCAACGCGCCGGAAGTCGCGATCCTGGGCGTGTCGAAGTCGCAGATGAAACCGGTCTGGGACGGCGCTGCCTTCCAGCCGCGTTTGATGATGCCGCTGTCGCTCTCTTACGATCACCGTGCGATCAACGGCGCTGACGCTGCGCGCTTCACCGCGTTTTTGGCCGATGTGCTGACCGATATCCGTCGCCTGCTGCTCTAGGCAGCGTTGGCGGAAAGTAAGCGGCGCCCATTTTTATGGGCGCCGCTTGCGTTTCATCGACCCCCTTTTGAGGCAAGGCGCCGGGCCAAACGAAAAAAAGCGCTCGTTTGAGGCTTTTGGAGAGTTGTGCCGCCCGAGTGGCCCGGTTATTGTCCTTCTATTCACGTTTACTTTGACCGTTTTATTACTTTGAACGATTTATGACTCGAGGAGCAGTGCCATGCGTTTAATCTTGTTGGGTGCCCCAGGCGCGGGTAAGGGAACCCAGGCCCGGTTCATTTGCGAGCGGTTCAAGATTCCGCAGATATCGACCGGCGACATGCTCCGCACGGCCATCAAGGACGGCACCGAGCTTGGCCTGAAGGTTCAGGAAATCATGCAAACCGGCGGGCTTGTGTCCGATGACATCATCATCGACCTGGTGAAAGAGCGCATTAGCCAACCCGACTGCGAAAACGGCTTTCTCTTCGACGGCTTCCCGCGCACCATTCCCCAGGCCGACGCCATGCGCGAAGGCGGCGTGAAGATCGACCACGTACTGGAAATCGCCGTGCCCGACGAAGAGATCGTCGACCGTATGGCCGGGCGCCGCGTACATCCAAGCTCCGGGCGCGTCTATCACATCGACCACAACCCGCCCAAAGAGCCTGGCAAGGACGATGTGACCGGCGAAACCCTGATTCAGCGCGAAGACGATCAGGAGTCCACGGTGCGCAATCGTCTGTCGGTCTATCACGACCAGACCGCACCACTGATCGACTACTACCAGCAGTGGGCCACGCAAGAGCCCGAGGCGGCGCCCCAGTACCACCGCGTGGAAGGGGTGGGCAGCGTTGCCGACATCACGCAACAAGTGAAAGACGCCCTGAGCTAAATTACTGGCTTTTCAGGCACCGGGGCCCGCTAATGCGGGCCTTTTACATCGCCGGACTTTCGGCGTTCAACGCCTGGTTTTATCATATCGCCTCGAGGCGCCCCTGTTGCCTGCGCCCCTGGATTGGAGTATCAAGTCGTCATGCCGTCATACCTTCTCGCCCTGGACGCCTCGTCGAGTGCCTGTTCCGCGGCGCTCATCCGCGCCGAGGGCGAGCACCGCGAATGTCTGGCCCGCTTCGAGCATACCCCGCGCGCCCATACCAAGCGGCTAATGCCCATGGTGGACGACGTGCTCGGTGAAGCCGGGATTGCCCCGAAGGCGCTCAGCGGTATTGCCTATGGCCAGGGGCCGGGCTCGTTTACCGGGCTGCGTATCGCCGCGGGCACCGCCCAGGGGTTGGCGTTCGGCCTCGACTGCCCGCTGGTGGGCGTCTCCACCCTCGAGGCGCTGGCGCTCCAGGCTCATCGGCGCTACCACGTTCGCCATGTCGTGACCGCCCTCGATGCGCGCATGGGAGAAGTCTACACCGCTGCCTGGCACTGTCAGAACGACGCCCCCACGTTGATCGATGAAGAGGTGGTCGTAGCACCCTCCCGGGTACTGCTACCCGACCTGCAGACCGACTGGGTCGGTGTCGGCTCGGGGTTTACCCTCTGGGAGCAGTTCGACGATCTCTTGAAGGCGAGCATGACCCAGCACCTGAGCGATCTTGAGCCCCGGGCCGAGGAGATGGCCTGGCTTGCGCTGCGCACCCTGGAAAGCGGCGGCGGCCAGGCCCCGATCGAGGTGCAGCCGGTTTATCTGCGCAACGACGTGGCCTGGAAGAAGCCTGCATGAATCGCGTGCAGGACCCAGGCCTTGGCCTTCCCGCCGGGCTGAGCCTGGCCGAAATAGACGGGCGGCTAGCGCTTGCGGGGGAGCCCGGGGAGTTCGGCCACCCCTTGAGCGTGGATTTCGTCGGCGGCAAGGCCGGGCACCGGCGCCAGTTCGGCGGCGGGCGCGGCCAGCTGATCGCCAAGGCGTGTGGCTTGAGCCAGGGTGTGACGCCAAGTGTGGTGGATGCCACCGCCGGACTTGGCCGCGACGCCTTCGTGCTGGCAAGCCTGGGGGCGCCGGTGCTGTTGATCGAGCGGGTAGCGGCGATCGCCGCGCTGCTCGAAGACGGCCTGGCCCGCGCCGCCCGCGAAAGCCAGGTCGAGATGATCGTGGCGCGTATGCGCCTGCTTCATGGTGACGCCACCCGCGCGCTCGCCGCGCTGGTCGAACAGGCCGGCGTTACCCCGGAAGTCGTTCATCTGGACCCGATGTTTCCCCACCGGGAGAAGTCCGCGCTGGTGAAAAAGGAGATGCGTCTGTTTCGGCTTTTGGCGGGCAGCGACGACGATGCGCCGCTTCTTCTGGAGCAGGCGCTGGATGTGGCCACTCACCGCGTGGCGGTCAAGCGCCCGCGCAAGGCGCCGCCCATCGAAGGCCCCGCGCCCAATCATACGCTGCTGGGCAAAACCAGCCGCTACGACCTTTACGTGCACCGTTCGCTTAAACCCCGTTAACGGCCGAGGAGTCGCCATGTCGCCCATATGGCGCGACGGTAATCGCTTTACCCTGCTGCCCGAAGCATCCATATTTCTGCCCGAGATGCTCGAGGCGATGGCGAGCGCCGAACACTATATTTTCGTCGAACTCTACCTGATGGAGTCCGGCGAGCTTGCCGACCGGCTAAGTCAGGCGCTGATCGACGCCAGCGCGCGGGGAGTGAAGGTATATTTGCTGCTCGACGGCTACGGCGCCCGGGGGCTTGCGCGTAAAGACCGTGCGCGGCTAATGGAAGGCGGCGTGGCGCTGCGCTTGTTCAACCCGCTGGGGCTTCATTCGCTGGCGCGTAACTTGAGCCGGGATCACCGCAAGATCGTCGTGGTGGATGGGAGCGTGGCGTTCACCGGCGGCTTCGGCGCGGTGGATGAGTTTTTGAAGGCCTGGTACGAAATTGCCGTGCGCGTCGAGGGCCCATCGGTTAACGACTGGGAGTCACTGTTTCGCCGCCTGTGGCGTTCGAAGCTGACGCGCCGCGCCAAGGGCAGCCCCGAGTGCGAGCTGGTCGAGCGCCGTGCGCCGCCGGCGTTCGATGACGGCGCCAAAGGGCGGGTGATGCCGGCCCGGGGCTATCGCTACCAGGCGATCCGACGTTCGCTTTTTGAGCGGGTGCGCCACACCGACACGCGGCTTTGGCTCTGCACGCCGTACTTCGTACCGACGTTTTCACTGCGCCGGCGGCTGGCCTGGGCGGCCCGGCGCGGGGTCGATGTGCGTTTGCTGCTGCCCGGTCGCAAGCACGACCACCCGGGCGTGCGCTACGCCGGGCAGCGTTACTATCAGGCGCTATTGAAAGCGGGGGTGCGGATTTACGAGTTCCAGCCGACCTTCATCCACGCCAAGTTCGTACTGGCCGACGACTGGGTAAGTATCGGGTCGTGTAACTTCGATCACTGGAACCTGCACTACAACCTGGAGGCCAACCAGGAGATCGAATCTTTTGATATGGCCCGCCAGGTTCAGGCGCTTTTCGAGCGTAACTTCGCCGCAAGCGACGAGGTCGATGCCACCGCCTGGGGTGAGCGCCCCTGGGGCCAGCGTGCCCGCGAGTGGATGTACGGGCTGTTGAACGCGGTGGTGATGCGCCTCAAGTAGCTCGGCTGTCGGCTCTAACGCTTTTTGCCCTTGGGCGATTTTTTACCGGCGGGCTTTTTGGGGCGCGGCTTGGGCTTGGCGGTTTCCGGCGGTACGCGGTAGTGCAGGTATAAATCGAGCACCAGCTCCGGCAACTGCGCAACGAGCGCCTCCTGGCGGGCGGTGTCGCCGGCTAAATCTTGCATGTCCGGCTCGTCGTCGAAAAGCCCGGAGAGCAGCATGAAAGGCAAAAGTAGCGTAGCCGCGGCCTCCTCGTCGTCCTGAAACCAGGCGCTTTCGTCGCTGAACACCGCTTCCATGAACCCGGCGCACCAGTCGCCGATGGGCGTCTCTTCCGGCGCAATGCCGTCCAGGCTCAGCTCGAAGGGCAGCTCCGGAAGCCCCCCTTGCTCCAGCACGCTGACCGCATTGTCACGAAGCGTGGCCAAAAGCCCGGTGATCTCATCGCGCTCGGCGGCGTCCTGGTAGTCGGGCTCGCCCTGAAAAAGCTCTTTGAGCCAGGTATCGAGAGGCTGCTCGCTGGGGGCCACGGCCAGCGCCACCAAAAAACCGTGGGCGGAAATCAGATCCAGCGCGTCTTCGCCGACGCGGTCGGAGTCGAGAAAGTCGTCCAGCCGGTCGAGCTGCTCGTCGTCCAGCAGCGGCTCCGGCGGGAGCTGCTCGGAATTTTCACTGCCACTTTGCGGTTCAACTGCCATAAAAGGCCTCGTTCGATCGTTTTGAGAAATCCGGCGCGATCGCTCACACTGGCAAGCGTCACCTGGGAGCTAGTTTATCATCAATGCGTATTTCTCCACTGCCCGCCTGGCCGCTCGAGCGGCTAAATGCGTTAAGCCAGCCGGCGCTTTTTGACGCTGCCCGCACCCGTGCCGACGAGGCGCTGGCGCGAGCCCGCGAGGTGCACCCCCATTTACCCGCGCCCAGGGTGTGGTTCGACCTCAAGGGCGCCAGCGCCGGCCAGGCCCACCTGGGGCGCGGGGGCTTGCGCTTCAATCCGGCACTGATGGCCGACAACCGCCAGGCCTATTTTGACGAGGTCATCCCCCACGAAATGGCCCACTGGCTGGTGTTCCATCTCAAAAACGGCCCGCGCCTGAAGCCCCACGGGCGCGAGTGGCAAACCGTGATGCGCGAGCTTTACGGCCTTACTCCGCGCGTGACCCATCGCTTGGATATCACCCACACCCAGCGCCGGCCTTACCACTACCGCTGCGATTGCCAAAGCCACCATTTCACCGCCCAGCGCCATGCTCAGGCGGCCAAGGGGCGGCGCTACCAGTGCCGGAGCTGCGCCCGCACGCTTCGCTTCATCGCCCGAGTTGAACCAGAATAGGGCATTAAGCACCTGTTTTTTATGGCAAATTAGCTACTACCAATGTCTAAGGGGAAGGTGCGTTAAGTAGGTTTAAGCTAGGTTGATATTTGCCCGCCTGACCCGACACGTTCCACGGGCGGCGCCGTTTTCCAATAATTGCAATTTCACGGACTGAGGCAGTGTCATGAGCGAGCATAAGAACGTTTATCCGGTGCGCGATAACATCGCTGCTAATGCATGGGCTGACAAGGCCACCTATGAGGCCCTGTACCAGCGCTCCATCGACGACCCCGCAGGTTTCTGGGCCGAGCAGGCCAAGCGACTCGATTGGATCAAGGCCCCGGGCACCATCAAGAACACCTCGTTTTCACGTGACAATGTCGATATCCGCTGGTTCGAGGACGGCACGCTCAACGTCGCCGCCAACTGCCTGGACCGCCATCTGGAAAAGCGCGGCGACCAAACCGCGATCATCTGGGAAGGCGACGACCCGAATGACACCAAGCACGTAAGCTACCGCGAGCTTTACGAGCGCACCAACCAGCTCGCCAACGCGATGAAGTCCCTGGGCGTCGGCCGGGGCGACACGGTCACGCTCTACATGCCGATGATTCCCGAAGCGGCCATGGCGATGCTCGCCTGTGCCCGTATCGGCGCGGTGCACTCGGTGGTGTTTGGCGGCTTCTCGCCGGACGCCGTTGCCCAGCGCGTGATCGGCGCCGACTCCAAACTGGTCATCACCGCCGACGAGTCCGTGCGCGGTGGCAAACAGGTGCCGCTCAAGGAGAACGTCGACGCCGCACTGACCCGCGACGGCACCGAGGTGTGCAAGAACGTGCTGGTGGTCAAACGCACCGGCGGCGATATCGACTGGCACGAGGGGCGGGATATCTGGTTCAGTGATCTGGTCGATCAGCAATCCACCGAGTGCGCGCCGGAAGCGATGGGCGCCGAAGACCCGCTGTTCATTCTCTATACCTCCGGTTCCACCGGTGCGCCCAAAGGGCTCAAGCACACCTCCGGCGGCTACCTGCTGTTCGCGGCCATGACCCACCAGTACGTGTTCGACTACCAGGAAGGCGAAATCTACTGGTGTACGGCGGATGTCGGCTGGGTCACCGGTCACAGCTACATCGTTTACGGGCCGCTGGCCAACGGCGCGACGACGCTGATGTTCGAAGGCGTGCCCAGCTACCCAAGCCACGGCCGCATCGGTGAGATCGTCGACAAGCACAAGGTGAATATCCTCTATACCGCGCCGACCGCGGTGCGCGCGCTCATGGCCCACGGCGACAGCGTGATGGACTCAAGCAAACGCGACTCGCTGCGCCTTTTGGGCTCGGTCGGCGAGCCGATCAATCCGGAGGCCTGGGAGTGGTTCTACCGGGTGATCGGTAACGAAAAATGCCCGATCGTCGATACCTGGTGGCAAACCGAAACCGGCGGCATCATGATCGCGCCGCTGCCCGGCGCGACCGACCTCAAGCCCGGTTCCGCCACCAGGCCTTTCTTCGGTGTCCAGCCGGCGCTCGTCGACAACGAAGGCAATCGTCTCGAAGGCGCAACCGAAGGTAACCTGGTGGTGCTCGACTCTTGGCCTGGCCAGGCGCGCTCTATCTGGGGCGACCACGAGCGCTTCGTGCAGACTTACTTCTCGACCTACGACGACATGTACTTCACCGGCGACGGCTGCCGGCGCGATGAAGACGGCTATTACTGGATCACCGGGCGGGTGGACGACGTATTGAACGTTTCCGGCCACCGCATGGGCACCGCCGAGATCGAGTCGTCGCTGGTCGCGCACTCGGCAGTCGCCGAGGCGGCGGTAGTGGGCTTCCCTCACGATATCAAAGGCCAGGGCATCTATATCTACGTCACCCTGAACGATGGTATCGAGGCCTCTGACGAGCTCAAGAAGGAGCTGACCCAGTGGGTGCGCAAGGATATCGGGCCGATCGCCTCGCCGGATGTCATCCAGTGGGCGCCGGGGCTACCCAAGACCCGCTCGGGCAAAATCATGCGTCGGATTCTGCGCAAGATTGCCGCCAACGAGTGCGAGGGGCTTGGCGATACCAGCACGCTGGCGGATCCGTCGGTGGTCGACGATCTGATCGAGCACCGCGCCACGCAGTAGCCCGTCAAGGAATATCAGACGCTGAATGGCAGGCTATGTTAAGTTGAACGCAGGTCATAACCGTTCGGGTGCCGGCTCTTAGCCGGCACCGTTTTTTTACGCCGAATAACGAATGACAAATTGTGCATGGCGGAGCTTTTGTAACTTAAAGCCCATGGGGTACCATGCTAAACCGTATGAGCTAGCCGTTGCGGCAAAGATGTCCCGCGCTCGAGGAACCGGAGGAGTATCATGGCAGTAGCCCATAAGTTTATCGTCGCTGACGATCATCCGCTGTTTCGGGCAGCGCTCACCCAGGCGTTGCGTCAATTGGCTCCCCAGGCGGAGATCGTCGAAGCCGATACCATGGAAGCTACCACCGAAGTGGTGAACCGCCACCCGGACGCGGATCTGATTTTGCTCGATCTGCACATGCCCGGCGCCCACGGCTTTTCGGGGCTTATCCAGCTTCGCGGTCAGATGCCCGACGTGCCGGTAGCGGTGGTGTCCGGTAGCGACGAACCCTACGTCGTGCGCCGCGCCATCGACTACGGTGCCTCGGGCTTTATTCCCAAGTCGTCGTCGCTGCAACTGATTGCCGAGGCGGTCGGTGAAATCCTGCAGGGCGAAGTATGGCTGCCCGAGGCGCTGGCCGGCATTTTGGAAGAGACCAGCGAAGAGGAGTCGCGCTTTGCCGAGGCGATCGCCTCGCTTACGCCGCAGCAGTTTCGCGTGCTCAACATGCTGACCGAAGGGCTTTTGAACAAGCAGATCGCTTTTGAGCTCAACGTCTCCGAGGCGACCATCAAGGCTCACGTTACCGCGATCCTGCGCAAGCTGGGCGTTCACTCGCGCACCCAGGCCGTGATCGCCGCCCAGAAACTCGAGGTCGAGCCGCCGAAAGTCGAATCCTGACCGCGGGTATGTGAGTTTCAGAGACCTCGCTTATGGTATCCATAAGCGAGGTTTTCTTTTGGTGGCTGATGCGGGCTCGCGCAACCCTACGCGGGGGCGCCATGAATACCTCCCTGTAGGCTACTTTCGCCATCCCTGGCGAAAGACCCCCGCTACGGGTTACCCGAGCCCGCGAACCATGGGAAGCCAGCATCTGTATTTCGCTGCTTCCTGGATTAGCGTTAGGTTCTAGCGCGGCTGGCCTGTAGCGTGCGGGTCAAAAGCGCGCGCAGGGCGGCGGGTTTGACCGGTTTTAGCAAGAGCTGGTAGCCCGAGCGCTTCACTTCTTCGGCGACCTCCTCGGTGCGATCGGCGGTAATCACGATACCCGGTACCGCGCCTTTCAAACGCTCGCTGAGCGCCTCCAGCGCCATCAGGCCGGTGACCTCGTTATCCAGGTGGTAGTCGGCCAGAATCGCGTCCGGGTCGCCGTCCATGTTACGCAAAATCGACTTCGCCCCGCCGATGCTGGTGGCGGTGAATACCTCGCAGCCCCAGCCGCTGAGCATCGCCGTCATGCCTTCAAGAATCAGCGTTTCGTTATCGATACACACGACCCGCGCGCCGGCCAGCTTGTTGCCGCCGCGCCGGGTGGGCGCCTCGCTCGCATCCGCGCTGCGCTCCTGGGCGGCCACCACCGGCACGCTGACCGAAAACACCGTGGCCACCCCCGGCCAGGAGCGTACCTTGATCGGATGATCCAGCACGCGGCTCATCCGGTCAGCGATCGAGAGCCCCAGCCCCAGCCCTTTTTCGCTCTCCTTGTGGCGCGATACCTGATCCAGACGACGAAACTCCTGGAAGATTTCGGTGAGTTTCGACTCGGGGATCCCCGGGCCGCTGTCCCACACCTCGATGTTCAAGCGGCCGTTTTGGCGGCGACAGCCCAGCAGCACGCGGCCCTGCTGGGTGTAGCGCAGAGCGTTGGAGAGAAAGTTCTGTACGATGCGTCTGAGCATCTGCGGGTCGGAGTCGACCCAGAGCGCGGTGGGCACGACCTTGAGATCCAGGCCGCGCTCGTCGGCCATCACATCGAACTCGGCGCGCAGCGGGCGGGTGATATCCGAAAGCGCAAAATGGCTGCGCCGCGGGGTCAAGGCGCCGGCGTCGAGCTTGGAGATATCCAGCAGCGTGCTCAAGAGCTCCTCGGCGGCCTGCAGCGAGTTGTCGATATGGCCGATGGTGCGCTGGGTGCCGCTTTCCTGCTCGTTTTGCATCAGCGCCGAGGTGAAAAGCCGGGCCGCGTTCAAGGGCTGGAGCAGGTCGTGGCTCGCCGCGGCCAAAAAGCGCGTTTTAGAGGCGTTGGCGTCTTCGGCGACCTGCTTGGCCTGGCGCAGCGCCTGCTCCGCCTCGGCGCGTACGCGGTTCTCCTGGCGCAGCGCGGCGTTGGCCTTGGAGAGCGCCTGGGTGCGCTCGCGCACCCGCTCCTCGAGGGTCTCGTTGGTCTCCTTGAGCGCGATCTCGGCCTGGCGGCGTTCGGTAATGTCCTGATACAGCGCGAAAAAGCCCAGAATAGACTGGCTGTCGCCGAAGTGGGGTGTGTAGGTCACCAGCATGTAGCGCATGTGCGTGTCCACGCGCATGGCCACTTCGAAGCTCACCCGCTCGCCGCTTTGGGCCCGCTTCACCCAGGGCAGGCGCTCCTCGGCCTGTTTCACCGGCAAGACATCTTCGAAACGGCGGCCGATCACCGCGTTACGGTCGATGCCAAAGGCCTGTTCGTAGGCGCGGTTGGTAAAGAGGTAGCGGCTCTCTTTATCGAAGTAGGCGATCAGTGCCGGTACGTTGTCGGTGTAAATCCGGATATTGTTTTCCGAGCGAATCAGCGCCTCTTCGATATGCTTTTGCTGAGTGATGTCCTGGTAGGTGTACACGAAGCCGCCGCCGGGCATCGGCGTGCCCTGAACTTCCAGGACGCTGCCGTCCTGGCGGTAGCGCACGTAGCGGTGGGGCTGGCCCTTGCGAATGTTATCCATCAAAAGCTCGACGTGCTCTTCCGGGTCCCCCGGGCCGTACTCGCCGTTGTGGGCGTTGTAGCGAAAGATGCGATCGATCGGCGCGCTCACCCGGATCAAGTGATCGGGAAAGCGGAAAAGCTCCAGATAGCGCTGGTTCCAGACCACCAGACGCAGGTTCTGGTCGACCACGCTGATGCCCTGGTTGATGTTCTCGATGGTGGCCTGCAACAGCGCCCGGTTGAACTCCAGCACCTGGGAGGCCTCGTCGACGATCGAAATGACATCCGAGATACCGATACCGCGGCCCTGCAGCGCCGAGTTCACCACGATGCGCGCCGAGGAGGCGCCGAGCACCGACGCCAGAAAGCGTTCGGTGAACTGAATCACGTCGATCGAGGCGCGGGTGGCGTTATCCAGCGGCTTGCCGGCCCGCCCGGCGTAGTCCTCGAAAGCGCGCGTCACCTGGTCGGCGCTTAGAAAACGCTCGCAGAGCACCTTGAGATCGCCGACGGTAGTGGCCCCGGTCCAGGGGCGGTTGACCGAGGTCTGGCGGGTCTCGACGCTGTCGACGAAAAGAGACGCCTGGATGCGCTCGACCACTCGCTGCGAGCTCACCTGGGAGACGAAGATATAGCAAAACAGGTTCACCCCTAAAGAGAGCATGACGCCGTGGGTGAAGCTATCGCCCAGGTTCAAACCAAAAAGCGCCGTGGGCGAGAGCCAGCCGATACCCAGCGGCCCGCCAGCGAGCCACGCCTGGGGCAAAACGCCTGCGCCGATCATCGCCGGCATCAAAAGGCTGTAGGTCCAGATCGCGAAGCCCGCGTTCATGCCGATGACGACACCCAGCCGGTTACCGCGCTTCCAGTAGAGCCCGCCGATCACCGCCGGGGCGAACTGGGCGGCGGCGGCAAACGAGAGCATGCCGATCGAGGCGAGCGAGGTGAACTCGGCAATCAACTGGTAAAAGCCGTAGGCCATCGCCAGTACGGCGATGATCGTCAGGCGCCGGGCACGCAGCACCAGCCGGCCGTAGTCCCGCGCCTTGGTGTCGAACCAGCGCAGCCGGAAAAGCGCCGGAATCACGATCTCGTTGGAGATCATGATCGACACCGCCACCGCCGCCACGATCACCATGCCGGTGGCCGCGGAGAAGCCGCCGATGAAGGTCAACAGCGTCAGCCACTCGTGGCCGGAGGCCATGGCAAGGTTCAGCACGTAGGTGTCGGGCTCCACGCCGCTTTCCGAGAACAGATAAAGCCCGGCGGCGGCCAGCGGCACCACGAAAAAGGCGATCGCCAGCAGGTAGAGCGGGAAGAGCCAGCGCGCCTTGGTGGCGTCGTCCGGATGGATGTTTTCGACCACGGCGACGTGGAACTGGCGGGGCAGGCACAAAATGGCCAGCATCGCTAAAAGCGTTTGCGCCCAGAAGCTCTGGCCGAAATCCTGGTTGGCGAGCTGGCGCTGCAAGCCCAGCTGGGTTTCGGCGTGATGCATTAACGCGCCCAGGCCGTCGAACATGCCCCAGGTGACGAAGGCGCCCAGCACGACAAAGGCGAAGAGCTTGACCAGCGACTCGAAGGCGACGGCGTGGATCAGGCCCTCGTGATGCTCGGTGGCGTCGGTGTGGCGGGTGCCGAACAGAACCGCGAAAAGCGCCATGACGATCGCCACATAAAAAGCGGTATCGTTGAAAAGCGCCCCGGTGGGGGCGTTGTTTTCGGTCAGCACGCTAAAAGTGGTCGAGACGGCTTTGAGCTGCAACGCGATATAGGGCAGGGTGCCGATCAGCGCCACCAGGCTTGCGAAGGCGGCCAGCGACTGGCTCTTGCCGTAACGCGAGGCGATGAAGTCGGCAATCGAGGTGACGTTTTGGTGCTTGGCGACGCGAATCATCTTGGCCAGCACCGGCCAGAAGAGCAAAAAGGTCAGAATCGGGCCGACGAAAATACTCGCAAACGACCAGCCCGCCGTGGCCGCCTGGCCCACCGCGCCGTAAAACGTCCAGGAGGTGCAGTAAATCGCCAGCGCCAGGCTGTAGATGATCGGCCGGCGGCGGCTGGCACCGCGGGTACGCGCGCGGCGGTCGCCAAACCAGGCGATGCTGAACAGCACCGCGATATATAAAAGGGAGACCGCAACGAGAAGCCCGCCGTGAAACATGCTTTTCTCCTGCCGTAAGCCGTGCGATGGGCTTGCCTTTGAAGCCGCCTAGTTTAGGTTAAATCGGCTTGGCCGTCAGGGGCATGTTGAATCCTTAAGCCTGGCGACAGGCGGCTTCTAAAAGCTCGGAGGTGCTTCTTAGCGTGCGCATGCCTTGAAGCTCCGGCTCGCCGCTATCGTCGTCGAGCGGCACCAGCTCGCGGCTTTCGCAGTTGAGCACGTAGGCCTTGGGGATGACCAGATCGGTGTGGTGGCGCTCGAAGTGGTAGAGCATGAACTCGGCGAGCTCGGCGTTTTCGCCGCTTCGCTGAATGCTCTGCTGGTCGATGACGCTAAAGCGCGTGGTCATTGGAAAAAAGAAGGTCCAGGGCCGCCATATTTCGGTGCCCGTGGCGCTATCGACCACTTCCGTGGAGGCGGGAAGCTGTGCCTTCTTGTGATCGAACCAGCTGTATTCGACGTGAATTTGGTAGCCCAGCATCCCCAGGCCCGCCATTACCGGCACGATCCATTTCGGCAGGCGCCCCCGGGACAGCTTGCGAAGGATGAGCCCTACCCCCGCCGCCGCCAGGGCAGCAAATACAGCGGCAACCAGGTGCCAAATCATAAGCGCGTTTCCTAATACTGTTCTTTTAAAAAGAAGGCGGGCTCCCCTTGGGAAGCCCGCGTTCACGTTGTGGTGATGCCTTGAAGGCGGATTCAGCAGTATGGCTTAGTGGTCAACGGCAGCACCAGCCCCTTTCGGGTAGCGTACGCTTTCGACCAGCTCCTGAATCTCTTTGGGCGGTGCAGCGGTCACGCTCGACACGGCGAAGGCCACGGCGAAGTTGATCAATGCACCCACCGCGCCAAAGGAGAGCGGCGAGATACCGATGAACCAGTTATCCGGCGTGTTGGGCAGCATGTTGGTGCCGGGAATGAAGAACCAGCCAAGGTAGGTGAAGATGTACAGAAGGGTCGCCAGAAGCCCCGAGAGCATGCCGCAGATGGCACCGGCGCTGTTCATGCGCACGGAGAAGATACCCATCATCAATACCGGGAACAGCGACGCCGCGGCGATACCGAAGGCCAGTGCCACGGTTTGCGCGGCAAAGCCAGGCGGGTTCAGGCCCAGATAGGTGGCCAGCAGTATCGCGCCCCCCATCGAGATCCTGGCCGCCAGCATTTCGTTTTTCTCGGAAATACGCGGGTTGATGGTGTTTTTGATCAAGTCGTGGCTGATCGCCGAGGAGATCGCAAGCAGTAGACCGGCGGCGGTCGAAAGCGCAGCCGCGATACCGCCGGCGGCGATCAAACCGATGACCCAGCCGGGCAGGTTGGCGATTTCCGGGTTGGCGAGTACCAGGATGTCGTTGTTGACGGTCAGCTCGTTGCCCGCCCAGCCGCGGCCTTCGGCAGTGCCGGTGAAGTCCTCGTTGGTGTCGTCGTAGAACTGGATACGGCCGTCGTCGTTAAGGTCGTTGTAGGTGATCAACCCCGTCTCTTCCCAGGTTTGGAACCAGGCCGGACGGTCCGCGTACAGAATCGGCTCGGCGGCGGCGGCCTCGTAATCCTCGACCTGGCCGGTCATTTCCGGGTACACCGTGGTCATCAGGTTCAAACGCGCCATGGAGGCCACGGCCGGGGCGGTCAGGTACAAAAGGGCGATGAACACCAGCGCCCAGCCCGCGGACCAGCGTGCATCCGCCACCTTCGGTACGGTGAAAAAGCGGATGATGACGTGGGGAAGCCCGGCGGTACCGATCATCAGCGAGAGCGTGAACAGCACCATGTTGAGCTTGTTATCCACATCGGCGGTGTAGTCCTGGAAGCCGAGTGCGTTGACCACGTCGTCGAGTTTCTGCAAAAGCGGCACACCGGATTCCGAGTGGGTGCTGAACATGCCGAACATCGGGATCGGGTTGCCGGTCAACTGCATGGCGATGAACACCGCCGGAATGGTGTAGGCCACGATCAGTACGATGTACTGCGCCACCTGGGTGTAGGTGATGCCCTTCATGCCGCCGAAAACGGCGTAGAGGAAGACGATGGCCGCGGCGATCCAGATGCCCCAGGTGCTGGGCACTTCCAAAAAGCGCGAGAACGCAACGCCGGCGCCGGTCATCTGGCCGATAACGTAGGTCACCGAGGCGATGATCAAGCAGATGACCGCGACCACGCGAGCGGTGCGGCTATAGAAACGCTCACCGATGAAGTCCGGCACGGTGAACTTGCCGAACTTGCGCAGGTACGGCGCGAGCAGCATGGCCAGAATCACGAAGCCGCCGGTCCAGCCCATCAGGAAGGTGGAGTTGGCGTAGCCGCCGGAGGCGATCAAACCCGCCATGGAAATGAACGACGCCGCCGACATCCAGTCAGCGGCGGTGGCCATGCCGTTGGTGATCGGGTGAACGCCGCCACCGGCGACGTAGAAGTCCTTGGTGGAGCCGGCCCGCGCCCATATCGCAATGCCGATATAAAGCGCGAAGGAGGCGCCCACGAACAGTAGGTTAATTGCAAACTGGCTCATCGCTTACTCTCCCAGGCCAAATTTCTTGTCGAGCTGATTCATTCTCCAGGCGTAGAAGAAAATCAGCACGATGAAGGTAAGGATGGAGCCCTGCTGGGCGAACCAGAAGCCGAGATCCGTGCCGCCCACGGAAATCGAGGCCAGCAGCGGGCGGAACAGTATCGCGCAGCCGTAAGATACGAATGCCCAGACCACCAGGCAGCCCGTGATCAAGCGAACGTTGGCTTTCCAATATGCAGCAGCGTTGGATTTGTCATCTGCCATTATGATGCTCTCCGTTTATGGTTTTTAAGGTTGGAAAGTGTCTTCACAGCGGTTTGCGGCCTTGAACCGCGCAGATAAAACCACCGGGTCGAAAGTGCCCTTGCCAAATCGATGAGTGTGACGCTTCGTTGCGCGACCCCCTATGCCGCGTTAAACGTCTCGATAATGTTTGTCCCGAGGAGTTATTGGCTTTGTGAACTCAAGGTAATACTGGCCAATAAATGAAAAAAAGAAATCCAGACTTTGGTATCACGGACTAAAGGCGCCCTTGGCAGACTGCTTTATACAGGTAAATTACTCTATGTGTTCACGTTTTTACGCCAAAAGAGTACGACTTTAGTCCGGATGGGACGATAGTCTATAGGTGGTCATAAAGCGCTATCCGCTACTTTGAAAGAGCCGTCTTGAGTCTCTTCCAGCGCACTTTTAAACGTTTCAGAAAAGGACTTCCCGGTCGTTTTATATAGACTTTAGTAATGCCGACAATAATCGCGATAAGTCTCGAGACGTTTGAGTACGCCGCTATGTTAAGCCGCTATGTTAAAGGGCCATTTTTATCGGGGTGATCCATGATCGAGGTCGATCTTACCAGGCTGCCATTTTCTCTGCTCGACGAAGCGGGGCTCGAGCGCGTGCGCAGTGGCCTGGACCTTGCCTACTTCGACATTGGCGATATCATTTTAGAGGCCCACCAGGCCGGCGAAGGCGTGTTCATCATCCATAAAGGCGAGGTCGCCGAGCTCGACCCGGCGATGCCCCAGGCGCAGGCGCGCATCGGCCACTACACCCCGGGGGATGTGTTCGGGGCGATCAGCATTTTAAACGGCCAAAGCCGCTACCGCTTCGAGGCGGAGCAGGAGACGCTTTGCTACGTGCTCCCCAAGGCAGCGTTCTGCGCGCTTTGCCAGCACTATCCGGCGTTCGAGGCGTTTTTCAAGCAGTCGCTTGCCAACAAAGCGCGGCTTCTTACCGAACGGCGCGCCGTGGACGGGATCACCATGGCCGGGTTCATGCTGGCCCGGGTGCGCGAATGCATGCGCGCGCCAATCGTCATCGAGGCAGGCCAAAACATTCAAAGCGCGGTCCATACCCTTTTGGCGCACCAGGCCGACAGCCTGCTGGTCAGCACCCAGGGCGGCTACGGCATGGTCACCAAAACGGATCTGCTCAACGCCCTGGTCGTCGAGCAGAAGCCCCAAACCACGCCCATCGACGCTCTGGCCTGCACCGCGCTGGTCGCCGCCGCCCCGGAGCAGTATCTGTTCGAGGCGCTGGTGCTGATGACGCGCCACAAGGTGGCCCGGGTCGTCGTGATGAAGGAGAACACGCTTTGCGGCATCGTCGAGCTCACCGACGTGCTGAGCTACTTCTCCAGCCGAAGTTACGTGGTGGGGCTACAAATCGAGAAGGCCAGTGATCTAAAAGCGTTGGCCATGGCGAGCCAGCGTACGCCGGAGCTCGTCGAGGCGCTGATGGTTCAAGGCGTGAAGCTTCGCTTTGTCATGGAGCTTTTGGCGGCGCTTAACGCGCGCATCATCCACAAGGCCTGGGCGTTTAGCGTACCAAAGGCGCCAGAACAGCAGTGCTGCCTGGTGGTCATGGGCAGCGAAGGCCGGGGTGAGCAAATCCTCAAGACCGATCAGGACAACGCGCTGATTCTCGAAGACGATCAGAGCTGGCCGGATGTCGCGGCCCAAATGCAGCGCCTGACCGATACGCTGATCACGCTTGGCTACCCGCCGTGCCCCGGCCATATCATGGTCTCCAACCCGGAGTGGGTCGGCAGCGTAGCGGTCTGGCAAGCGCGTATCGCGCGCTGGGCCGAGCGGCGCGACGGCGACAGCCTGATGAAGCTTGCCATCCTGCTCGACGCCCAGCCCATGGCCGGCAACGCGCAGCTTGCCCGGCGCGTGCAGCAGGCACTGTTTGATCGCTGCGCCGGCGACGAGCTGCTGTTGAGCTACCTGGCCCGCGCTGCGCTGAGCTTCTCCACCCCCCTGACCCTGTTTGGTTCGCTTAAAAAGCGCGAGCACGGCATCGATATCAAAAAGGGCGGCATCTTTCCCATCGTTCACGGCGTGCGCACCATGGCGCTGGAGCGGCGTATCGAAGCCGTGGGCACGCTCGAGCGCCTCGAAGCGCTGGCAGATGACGGCCGGCTGGAGAAGCGCTTTGCCGAGGACCTGGGCGAGGCGCTGGCGCTTTTCACGGAGCTTCGCCTGCGCCAGCAACTGGCCGAGGCGAAGGCGTCGACGAGCATCTCGACCAACCACGTGGTGGTGCAGCATCTTTCCTCGCTTGAGCGCGACCTGCTGCGCGAGGCGCTGCATATCGTCAAGGAGTTCAAGTCGCGGCTGACCCATCGCTATCATCTGGAGTACGCGTAGCCGTATGCGCTTCACGGACCGATACGCATCGCTTTTGGGCGGCTCGCTGCGCACGCTCGTCAAGCGCGAAAGCGACCGGCGCCGCTTCTCCGGCTCCGCCTTCGAGTGGCTTTTTCACCCCTACCTGGGCGAGGAGCTCGTGGCGCTGGCGTTCAGGTTTTCCCAGGATAGCGAGATTTTGAGCATCGCCGCGGTGGTGTTTGACCAGCGCCAGGTGTACACCCGCAGTGCCTGGGTCGCTACCCTGGCGGATGAGGCCCGAATAAAGCGCCGCCGCCAGCGTCCTTCCAATGACCAACACTGCATCGCCCGACACTGCATCGCCCAGCACCGAATCTTTGCGCCGCTCCCCCCGACGGCGGAAAACATCGCCGCACTTGCCGAGTTTATCGGCAACCGCCCGGTGGTGGGGTGGGGGCTTGGCAAGGCGCTGGTACCGATCAACCGGCTTTTCAACGCGCGGCTCGGCTTCGAGTTGCCCAACGCCCAGGTCGATGTGGCCAGGCTCTATCAGCGCAAGGCCCGGCGCTCGCCGGTAGAGCCCCAGGCGGCAAGCTTTAGTCAGGCGCTCAGCCACTCGCGGCTGGCGCTGCCCTGGCCGTCGCTTCTGGGCGAGGCCAGCGCCTGTGCGCTTTTGTACATGCGGCTCAAGCGCGACGCCGCGCTCGAGGTTTGAAGGCGCTCGAAGGCTTTGTTGGGTGGCAGCGGGAGTCTTGATAGAATAACGCCTTCACCACCCATCACCGGCAGTGCTTATACCATGCAACAACCCGATCATTTCGAGCCCGTCGTGGCCGAGGCCCCGGCCCCGGCAAGCTCAATCGAGCCAAGCGATGTGAAACAAAAGCGCGAATTCAACAAGTTGCAGAAAAGACTTCGCCGCGAGGTCGGCAACGCCATTCTCGATTATCAGATGATCGAAGAGGGCGACCGGGTGATGGTGTGCCTCTCTGGGGGCAAGGACAGCTATACCATGCTCGAGATCCTGCGCAATCTGCAGCGCAACGCCCCGGTCAATTTTTCGCTGGTGGCGGTGAATCTCGACCAGAAACAGCCCGGCTTCCCCGAGCACGTGCTGCCGCGCTACCTCGACAAGCTGGACGTCGAGTACCATATTCTCGAGCGTAATACCTACTCGGTGGTGAAGGAGAAAACCCCGGAGGGCAAGACGACCTGCGCGCTTTGCTCGCGGCTACGCCGTGGCTCGCTCTACGGGTTTGCCGAAGAGATCGGCGCCAACAAGGTGGCGCTTGGCCACCACCGGGAAGACATTCTCGAAACCCTTTTCTTGAACATGTTCTTCGGCGGCACGCTCAAGGCCATGCCGCCCAAGCTTTTGTCCGATGATGGCAGAAATATCGTGATTCGCCCGCTGGCCTACTGCAAGGAGGCGGATATCGCCGAGTTCTCCCGGCTGATGGAATTTCCGATCATTCCCTGCAATCTGTGCGGCTCCCAGCCGAACATGCAGCGTCAGAACGTCAAGGCGATGCTTGCCGAGTGGGATAAAAAGTACCCGGGCCGGCTCGAAAGCATGTTCAAAGCGGTGACCAACGTTGCCCCTTCGCAGCTGGCCGACCGGGCGCTGTTCGACTTCCAGGGCCTGGAAGCCAAACAAGCGGAAATGAAGGCCGGGCGTATTCAGGCGCTCAATGTAGGCTAACGGCGGGTCAGGCGGACACTTCTTCGTCGGCCAGGGTGGTCAAGCGGGCCATATCCAGAATGTTCACCTCGCGCCCGGAAACAGCGACCACCTGCTGCTGCTGGAGCCGGCTTAAAATCCGGCTGACCGTTTCCACTGCCAACCCCAGGTAGTTGCCGATATCCGCCCGTGCCATGGAGAGGCGGAAGCTATAGGGCGAGTAGCCGCGGCGGCGAAAACGATCAGAAAGCGTGGTGAGAAAAGCCGCCAGGCGCTGGTCGGCGGTCTTGCGCGATAAAAGGCGCATCATCCGCCGGTCGTCGCGAAGCTCCTTGCTCATGCTGCGGTAAAGCTGGCCTCTGAGCTCGGGCAGCTCCTCGGACAGCTTGTCCAAATGCTTGAACGGGATCTCACATACCGTGGTGGTTTCGAGCGCAATGGCGCTGCCCGGGTAGAATTCCTCGTCGATACCATCGAGGCCGACCAGCTCGCTTGGCAGGTAGAAGTTGGTGAGCTGGTCGTCGCCATTGCCTTCGCTGGTCACCTGCTTGAGGCTTCCCGAACGGACCGCGTAGACGCTGGAGAAGTTCTCGCCTTGATGAAACAGCGCCTCGCCCTTTTTGAGCGGCGCGCGGCGGCGGATGATGGCGTCGAACTGGCTTACGTCCTCGAGCTGCAGCGCTAGCGGTAAACAGAGCGAACTCAGGCTACAGGTTTGGCAGCGCGGCGCCTGTAGCATCGAGCGGCGTTGGCTGGCAGTGATGGACATCACCTTCTCCTCGTATGGCCGGGTACAAAGTATATATTATAATATTCTTGAATAACGCGCGGCGAACTGCTCTGTCAAGTAGGTATCGAAGGCCATGGCCAGGTGGCGGATCAGTAGCCGCCCGATCGGCGTAACGTTCAATACCAGGTCCTGGCGCGTAATCAGTCCGTCACGCTCGGCCTGGCGCAGGTTATCCAGCGCCTGGGCGAAGTAGGTGTCGGCATCGATCCCGAAACGCGTGCCAATGGCCGCCAGGTCCAGGCGCATATCGCACATCAGCCGCTCGATCACCTCGCGGCGAATGAGGTCGTCGGCGTTCAAGCGCACGCCTTTACAGGTGGCCAGTTTACCCTGATCCAGCGCCTTTGCGTAGTCATCCAGGGTGACCGGGTTCTGCGCGTAGACGTCGTCGACCCGGGAAATCGCCGATACCCCCAAACCGATCAAATTGCACTGCGCGTGGCTTGAATACCCCTGGAAGTTGCGCTGGAGCGTGCCGTTTTGCTGGGCGAGCGTCAGGCTATCATCGGCGCGGGCGAAGTGGTCCATGCCGATATGCACATAGCCTGCCTGGCCCAGCATCTCGATACTCATGCGCAAAATGGCGAGCTTTTCATCGGCGCCGGGCAGGTCAGCTTCGAGAATACGCCGCTGGGGCGCAAAGCGCGTGGGCAGGTGGGCGTAGTTGAACAGCGACAACCTGGCCGGGTTGAGCTCGATGATCTGAGCAAGCGTATCGGCGAAGCGCTGCTCGGTCTGGTGCGGCAGCCCATAGATCAGGTCCACGTTGAGCGAGCTAAAGCCCAGCCGGTGCGCCTCGTCCATCAGGGTTTCGGTGAGCCGGCGGGGCTGGACGCGGTTGATCGCTTTCTGGACCTCGATGTCCAGGTCCTGCACGCCCAGACTCAGCCGGTTGAACCCCAGCGACTGAAGATGGCGCAGGGTGAGAACGTCCGCCTCGCGCGGGTCGATTTCGATGGCGTAATCCCGCGCCGGGTCACTCGAGAGCCCGAAGCGGGCATCCATCCGGTCGATCAGGTCGCCCATCTGCGAGAGCGTCAAAAAGGTCGGTGTACCACCGCCCCAGTGAAGCTGCTGCACCGGACGCGCGGTATCCACGTGGCGCGCGGCCAGCACCATTTCCCGGTCGAGGCGGGAAAGATAGGGCTCGGCCAGCTGGCGATTCTTGGTCGCGATCTTGTTGCAGGCGCAGTAAAAGCAGATCTTCTCGCAAAACGGGATATGCACGTAGAGCGACAGCGCCCTTTGGCTCTCGTTGCTTCGCGCTAAAGCGTCGGTAAGATCCTCCGGGCCGAACGCTTCGTGAAAAGCGAGCGCCGTGGGGTAGGAGGTGTAGCGCGGCCCGCTTTTATCGTAGCGGCGCACGAGCGCTTCATCCCAGGCGGGAGCGGGTGACGAGGGGGCAGCGTGGGCGCAGGTCGACATAAAAGCTCCCGGGTAGGTGAATGAGCGGCCGGACGGGTGGGTGGCGACGTACAGGTTACCGTCTGCCGCCAGGGCCTACGTTGAGCTGAGTCAATAAAGCCCGCCGCTTAGTGCCCCGGGTGGGGGAAAAGCGCCCATAGCTGGTAAAGCGCAAAGCCGATGATGAGAAGCGCCGCGACGACGCGGGTGGCCGGGTGGCGGATCAGCCCGGCAAGCGTGCGGGCGGCAAAACCGGTGGCTAAAAGCGCGGGCAGCGTGCCCAGGCCGAACGCGCCCATGAGCAGCGCACCCTGAGTGGGGCTTGCGCTGGCCATGCTCCAGGCAAGCATCGAATAGACCAGCCCGCAGGGCAGCCAGCCCCAAAGCGCCCCCAGCGCAAAGGCCTGGGGCAAGTGAACCACCGGCATCAGACGCCGGCCCGCCGGCTCGATATGACGCCAAAGCCTGCGTCCTAGCGCCTCGAGCGCTAACAGCCCCTTCCACCAGTTGGCGATATAAAGCGCCATCAAAATCAGCATCACCGCGGCAAACACCTGAAGCGTCAGCCGGGCGGCAGGGGCGAGGGATGCCAGCGTGCCAAGCCCGGCCGCGAGTGCCCCGGCCAGCATATAGCTCGATACGCGCCCCAGGTTGTAGCCAAGCAACAGCCCGGTCATGCGCGCGGGGCTTCGCATGCTGGGCGGCACCGCAAAGGCCAGCGCGCTCATGATGCCGCCGCACATGCCGATACAGTGCGCCCCGCCAAGCAGGCCGAATACCAGCGCGGCGGCAAGCGGCGGTAAATCCATGCCGGTCGGGTTCATGGCGGCGGCTCTTGTGAGGGCGGGGGCTTTTCACCGGCGCGGCGCTTTGCCGGCGGGGGCGGGTCGTCATCGAACAAAATGCGATGAGCGGGGCCGTCCAGGTCGTCGAACTGGTCGTTTTTGACCGCCCAGAAAAACGCCCATACGGCCATGGCGAGCAGCGTGAGCGAGAGCGGAATCAGCAGGTAGAGAATCGTCATGCGCGCACCTCTTGGGGAGGCGTCTCTTGGCGAGGCGTCATGTGTGCGTCGACCCGCGGGCGGCGGTTCAGGCGCAGCGCGTTGCAAACCACCACCAGCGAGCTCAGCGACATGCCAAGCGCGGCAAGCCAGGGCGGCACCAGGCCGAGGGCGGCCAGCGGTAGCGCCAGGGCGTTGTAGCCCACCGACCAGGCCATGTTTTGGCGCATCACCCGCCGGGTGGCGCGGGCCATGGTCAGGGCTTCGCCAATGCGGGTCAGGCGTGGGCTCAATAGCAGCGCATCCGCGCGGCTGCGCGCCAGGTCCGTTGCGCCATTCATCGCCAGGGCGACATCTGCGCCGGCCAGTACCGGCACGTCATTGATGCCGTCGCCGACCATCAAAACCCGCTCGCCGTCGGCCTGTAAAGCGCGCAGCCGCGTAAGCTTGGCCTCGGGCGAGGCCTGGGCCTGCCAGGTCGGGATGCCAAGCGCGGTGGCCAGGGGCTCCACCGCCTCAGGCGTGTCGCCGGACAAAAGCTCGACCCCCACCCCGAGCGCCTTTAGCCGGGCAATGGCCAGGGCGGCGTCGTCGCGCAGGGTATCTTCGAGTTGGAACCAGGCCCTGGGGGCGTGCTCTTCGCTGAGCAGCAGCCACTGGCCGGGGCCGGGAGGGGCGAGTTCGCGTCCTGCGGCAAACGCCGCTTGGCCAAGGCGCCAGGTGGTGGCGCCGAGCGTGGCGGTCAGCCCACGGCCGGTCTCGCGGATAACGTTTTCAGCGCGCGTGTCCGCCTCCCTGAAAGGGCGAAACGCCGAGGCGATGGGGTGCTCGGAGTGGGCTTCGATGGCGGCGGCGATGCGCCGGGCCTGGTGGCCGGTCAGGGTGTCGTCCACCGGCTGGGTAGCGCTTAGGCGCATCTCGCCTCGGGTCAGCGTGCCGGTTTTATCGAACACCACGCGGGTCACCGTGGCAAGCGTCTCCAACGCGTCGGCCCGGGTGATCAGTACGCCGCGCTTACCCAGCTGGCCGTGGCCGGCGGCAAGCGCCGTAGGGGCGGCCAGCGCCAGCGCGCAGGGGCAGGTGACCACCAAAACCGACAGCGTCACCCAGAACGCCCGGCCGGGGTCGATCATCGTCCAGGCGATGGCCACGCACACCGTAACCAGCAGCAGGCGCAGCACGAAGCGCTGGGCCATGGTCTCCGCTAGCCGGGCAAGCCGTGGGCGGCGCTCGAACGCGCGGTCGGTCAAATCGAGCACGTGGGAGATCGCCGCCGAGCTGCCGGCTCGGGTAACGCGCACCACCAGCGCGTTTTCCATGTTTTGGCTGCCCCCGGTGACCCGCTCGTTCAGCCGTCGGGTGACCGGCAGAAACTCGCCGGTGAGCATCGACTCGTCAAGGCTCGACTCGCCCTGTTCGATCACGCCGTCGGCGGGAACGGTGGTGCCGGGTTTTATCAGCACGCGGTCAGCCGGGGCAAGATGGCTGGCGGGGACGATGCGCTCGGCGCCATCGGCTTCCAGACGCACCGCCGAGGCGGGCAGCGCGCCGCTCAAGGCGTTGCCGCTTTGCCCGCCTCGGCGCCGGGTGCGCGCCTCGATGTAGCGGCTAAACAGCAAAAAGAAGGTGAACATGGCGATGGAGTCGAAATAGACCTCGCCCTGGTGGAACACCACGGCAAAGGCGCTGGCCAGGTAGGCGCCACCCACGGCGAGCGCCACCGGTACCTCCATGGTGAGTCGGCGGTGCTGAAGCCCCAGTAGCGCCTGCTGAAAAAACGGCCAGGCCGAAAAAAACACCACCGGGGTGGTCAGCGCAAGCGACAGCCAATGAAAGAGCGCGAAGAAGTCTGCGCCCAGCTCATCCGGGCCCGCCACGTACATGGGCACGGAGAACATCACCACCTGCATCATGCCGACAGCGGCGACGATCAGCCGTCGCACGGTCATGCGTTCTTCGCGCTTCAGGCGCTTTTGCGCCCGGTCGGGCTCGAAGGGCATCGCCGCATACCCGATGGCGGCTAGTTCGGCAAAGATATGGGACGGTTTGAGCGTGTCCGGGTCCCAGCTCACCCGCAGGCGATGATCCGACAGATTCACCGCGCTTTGGGTAATGCCTTCCAGCGCGTTCAGGTGGTGCTCGATCAGCCAGGCGCAGGCCGCGCAGGTAATATTTTCCACGGCCAGGGTCGCGCTAACGTCCGCTTCACGCGGGTGAACGAACTGCGCCTGCAGGTCCGGGTGGTCGAACGCCGACCAGGTTTGCGCCGCGGCCTGGTTGCTTTCCGGGCGGGCGGAAAGCTCGGTGCGGTAGCGGTAGTAGTTCTCGAGTCCGCCCTCGACGATGGCGTGCGCCACCGCCTCGCAGCCGGGGCAACAGAGTGGGTGCGTGGCACCGTCCAACGTGATGGACCAGGGCGCACCGGCGGGCACCGGCGTGCCGCAGTGATAGCACGGTGGCGTCACGGCGCGCTCCTGGCGGGGGCCAGGGTGACGCCCGCGTTGGACGGCAGGGTGATCTCGCCGCTTAGCCGCCACTCGTCGGTCTCTTGCGGGGTGAGCGTTACGTACCAGCGGTGCTCGAGCCCCGCCGGGGCCTGGCCTAAGTAGCGCCCGCCGTGGCGGTGCGTCAGCGCCACGCTATGGTCACGGTTATCCTGAGTGGGAAATATCAGATTGAGCGTCAACCCCGCCGGGCGCGCCTGGCCTCTCAGGTCGAGCACCACCTCCTGGGTGAGCGAGTCGATACGCAGCCCGGCTTCAAGATTCAGCGCCTCGGCGCGCTCCGCTTTGGCGAGCACCGCGTTGATCGCTTTGCCGTGCTCGAAGTAATCCTCCTGGACCACCATGCCGTCGAAGGTCTTGACCGCCACCACCGCAAAGCCAACGCTCACCAGCATCGAAGAGAGCAGCAGGGTGATCAAAAACCAGGGCCAGAACTGGCGGTACCAGGGCGACGGCGCAGGTTCCAACATGGGGCTATCTCCTCTCGCCGCTCAAAAACCGGGTTTGCCGCTCGGCGCGTATCGGCGCGTGCTCGGCTTCAAGGATGAAAGCGAGCGGCTGACTGGGGGTAAGCCCGGCGCCGGGGGCGCTCACATTGACCACCTGGGTGCGCGAGGCCCCAGCGGGCACCCTTAAGCTTTGGGTGTCGAGCTGCGCGTCGGCCACGCCCTCGACGCTTAGCCGGTAGGTATGGGCCTGGCGGTCGCGGTTGCGCACGGTCAGCCGGTAGACGTTTTGAATGTCGCCGCCGGCGGTGGTGGTATAAAGCGAGGCCCGGGGGCGCTCGGCCTCGAAGCTTACCGGCACGCGCTGGCCAAGGGCAAAGGCAAGTGCGGCCAGCGCCACGGTTAACGCCGCCAGGTAGCCTAAATACCTTAAGCGGTAGCGCGAAGAGGGGCGGCCCTCCAGGCGGTTTTGGGTGGTGTAGCGGATCAAGCCGCGGGGTTTTTCGAGACGGTCCATCACCGTGTCACAGGCGTCCACGCAGGCGGCGCACTGGATACAGGCGTACTGCAGCCCTTCGCGAATATCGATACCGGTAGGGCAGACCTGCACGCAAAGCGAGCAGTCGATGCAGTCGCCGCCGGTGCCTGGGGCGTTCGAGGCCTTTCGCCCCCGGGGCTCGCCACGGCGGGCGTCGTAAGCCACGGTGAGCGTGTCGCGGTCGAACATTACCGACTGAAAGCGTGCGTAGGGGCACATGTGAAGACACACCTGCTCGCGCAGCCAGCCGGCGTTGAGGTAGGTGAAAAAGCCAAAAAAGCCCACCCAGAACAGCGCCCAGCCCTGGGTCTGGAGCGTGGCAAGTTCCGCGACCAGCGCTTGGACGGGCGTAAAATAGCCGACGACCGTGACGGCGGTGACCAACGCCATCGCCGCCCAAAGGGCGTGCTTGACTGCCTTGCGCGCGAGATGGCCTTTTGGGCGGGTGCGGTCACGGCGGATACGCCGGTGGCGCGACCCCTCCAGGCGGTGTTCGACCCACATGAACGCAAAGGTCCACACGCTTTGGGGGCAGGTGTAGCCACACCACACCCTGCCGGCCAGCGCGGTGATAAAGAAAAGCCCGAAAGCAGCGGCGATGAACAAAAGCGCCAACAGGATGAATTCCTGGGGGTAGAACGTCGTAGAGAACAGGTGAAATTCCCGCCCCGGGATATCGAGCCATATGGCCGGGCGCCCCTGTACCTCGAGCCAGGGCAGCAGGAAAAAACCCAGCATCAGCAGCGTATTGAGCCCGCGGCGAAGTGCCTGGAAAAATCCTTTGCTTTCGCGCACGTAAAGGCGGCCGTGCTGGCTTTGCGGCGCTTTGGTCGTCGGTGGTTTCTCGGCGCGAGGGGTTATGTCCTGGGCGGGTATCGGCTGCATCGAACTCCGGCCTTATCGGCGGTGGCGCAAAAGCGTAGGGCCATGATAGCAATAATCGCGGCCAGATTAGATGGCCTGGGTTAGGTGGGCGCCAAGTGATGGTGCGGCAAATGCGCGCCTACTCGCGCTGAGTGGCGCTAAAGCGCAGGCTGTAGACGTAGGCGGCCACCAGGTGAATGCGCTCCTCGTTAATGAACGGCGCCTGAGGCGGCATTTGGCCGGTTCGGCCTTCGTTCAGGGTCTGGCGGATCGCCTGGGCCACGCTTTGGCCCGGCGCCTGGTGTAGCCAAATGTCGTTGGTCAAATTCGGCGCCCCCAGGGCCTGGTTGCCGGTGCCGTCTGCACCGTGGCAGGCCACGCAAAAACGGGCATAGCTTTGTTCGCCGCGTTCGGCCCCGGGGCTTTCGTGTTCGCGGCCGGCCAGGGCGAGCACGTGCTGGGTGAGGTCTTCGAGAGTCTCGTCGCCCAACTGCGCCCAGGCCGGCATCACCCCGCGCCGGCCTTCGCTAATCGTCGTTACCAGCGTCTGTGGGTCGCCGCCGTAAAGCCAGTCGTCGTTGGTCAGGTTGGGAAAGCCATCGCCGCCCTGGGCGTTAACGCCGTGGCACATGGCGCAGTTGTTCATGAACAGGCGCTCGGCGATCTGCATGGCCTCAAAATCCTCGGCGAGCTCGGGGATAGGAACGTCGTGGTACTGGGCGAAAATCGGCCCGAAGCGCGCCTCGGCGGCGGCCACTTCCTCTTCCCATTGATCTTCCTGGGACCAGCCGAGCAGCCCTTTAAAGTTGCCAAGCCCCGGGTAGAGCGCGAGGTACCCCAGCGCGAACACCACCGTGGCCGCGAACAGGTAGAACCACCACCTGGGGGTGGGGTTGTCGTACTCTTCGATGCCGTCGACCTCGTGGCCGGTGGTCTTGCGCTCCGCCTCGCCGTCAGCGCCCGGCGGGCCACCGTGGCCGACATTGGCCGCCACGATCCAGACCACCAACGCCAGGGTGATCAGCGTGAGCGCGATGATCCAGGCGCTCCAGAAACCGGGCAGGGCGTTATCCCACAAATCGCTCATGGGTGGTCCTCGCGCTCGGCTTCGCGGGGGCTTGCGCTTTCGTCGTCGTCGGCGAAGGGAAGGTGGGCGGCTTCGCTGAAATCGTCGCGGCGGCGTTTTGAGTATGCCCATACCACGATGCCGATAAAGGCGATGATGAGAAACAGGGTGATGAGCCCGCGAAAGGTGCCGGTATCCATTTAGCGTGCCCCCTCGAGTACCGTGCCGAGCTGCTGCAGGTAGGCGATGAGCGCGGTGATTTCCGGGGTGCCCTCGACCTGCTCCTGGGCGCTTTCGATCTCTTCATCCGAGTAGGGCACGCCCAGGCGCTGCAAGGCACGCATCTTGGCGGGCGTGGCCTGGCCGTCGAGCTCGCGCTCGAAAAGCCAAGGGTAGGCGGGCATGATCGACTCCGGCACGACGTCGCGCGGGTCGTACATGTGCCGACGGTGCCAGGTGTCGGTGTAGCGCCCGCCGACCCGGGCAAGGTCCGGCCCGGTGCGCTTGGACCCCCACAAAAAGTTGTGCTCGTAAAGACCTTCGCCGGCCACGTTGTAGTGACCGTAACGTTCGGTTTCGGCGCGAAACGGGCGAATCATCTGGGAGTGGCAGCCCACGCAACCTTCACGGCGGTAAATATCGCGCCCTTCGAGCTCCAGGGCACTGAGCGGGCGCAGCCCATCCACCGGCTCGGTGGTGTCTTTTTGAAAGAACAGCGGCACGATCTCGGCAAGCCCGCCGAAGCTGATCGCCACGAGTATCAATACGCCCAAAAGCCCGGCGTTTTTCTCGACCAGCTCATGCTTCATGGCGGCGGCCCTCCAACGCTTTTGTGCGCGGTGCCGGCGCCGAGGTTTGGCGGTACTTCACCGTCATGTAGACGTTGAACGCCATCACCAGCATGCCCGTCAAAAAGAACAGCCCCCCCAGCATGCGCACCACATAGCCCGGATGGCTCGCCTCGACGGCGTCGACAAAGCGATACATCAATGTGCCGTCGGCGTTGATCGCGCGCCACATCAGCCCCTGGATCACCCCGTTGACCCACATGGCGGTGATGTAGAGCACCGTACCGATGGTCGCTAGCCAAAAGTGCAGCGCAATCAGCCCCACCGAGTGCATCTGGGTGCGCCCGTAAAGGCGCGGGATCATGTGATAAAGCGAGCCGAAGGTGATCATCGCCACCCAGCCAAGAGCGCCTGCGTGGACGTGGCCGATGGTCCAGTCGGTGTAGTGGGAGAAGGCGTTGACGGTCTTGATCGCCATCATCGGGCCCTCGAAGGTCGCCATACCGTAGAAGGTGAGCGCGACCACCAGAAAGCGCAGGATCGGATCGGTACGCAGCTTATGCCAGGCGCCGGAGAGCGTCATGATGCCGTTGATCATGCCTCCCCAGGAGGGCACCAGCAGGATGATCGACATCACCATGCCAAGCGACTGTGCCCAGTTGGGCAGGGCGGTGTAGTGAAGGTGGTGCGGCCCGGCCCACATGTAGATCATGATCAGCGCCCAGAAATGGACGATCGAGAGCCGGTAGGAGTAGATCGGCCGCTGGGCCTGCTTGGGCACGAAGTAGTACATCATGCCCAGAAAGCCCGCCGTCAGGAAAAAGCCCACGGCGTTGTGGCCGTACCACCACTGCACCATGGCATCCACGGCCCCCGCGTAAAGCGAGGTGGAGTACATCGGCGTGACCGGAAGAGCCGCATTATTGACGATATGCAGCACGGCGATGGTGAGAATGAACGCCGCATAAAACCAGTTGGCCACGTAGATGTGCGAGGTGTTGCGCCGCTTCAGGGTCATCAAAAAGACCACCGCGTAGCTTACCCATACCACCGCCAGCAGGATATTGATCGGCCATTCGAGCTCGGCGTACTCCTTGGTGGTGGTGTAGCCCATCGGCAGCGACACGAGCGCGGCGACGATCACCGCCTGCCAGCCCCAGAAGGTGAACGCCGCCAATCGGTCGCTATAAAGCCGGGTCTGGCAGGTGCGCTGGACCACATAGTACGAGGTGGCGAATAGCGCCGAGCCGCCGAAAGCAAAGATCACCAGGTTGGTGTGCAGCGGGCGAAGGCGGCCAAAGCTCGTCCAGGGCAGGCCCAGGTTGAGCTCGGGCCACACCAGCTGGGCGGCCAGCAAAAGGCCCACCGCCATGCCAACGATCCCCCAAACGACGGCCATCATCGCGAACTGACGCACGACCGTGTAGTTGTAAACAGAGTTATAAACCGAGTTGTAAACCGGGGCCGAGGGCGGTGGCGGCATTGTATGGGCGTCGTTTTGTGGGGCGCTTTGCATAATGGCTTTCCATGAAACGGGGAGGGCATGAAGCCCTGGGCGAGTCTAGCCTGGCGGCGCGTTAAGCTAAATAGCACGTGTAGTGAAAACCGCTGCTCGATTGTGACACTTTTGATTGACGAAGCGGGGGCAGTTGCGGCATTCTGCCTCGGCGCTCAAGGCAGGCGGATCGCGCTCTAGCGGCAACACGTTAATTTGAATCAAAAATTCATTAGCGTATTGACACCAGACCGGAACCCTGTAGAATGCAGCGCCACGTGACCAGCGGGTGGTTAGCTCAGTTGGAAGAGCACCAGCCTTACAAGCTGGGGGTCACTGGTTCGAACCCAGTACCACCCACCATTTTTTAATGGGTTGGACACGTGTAGCAGTAAAAGTTGGTGTATCAGCGGACCGGTAGTTCAGTTGGTTAGAATGCCGGCCTGTCACGCCGGAGGTCGCGAGTTCGAGTCTCGTCCGGTCCGCCATCATCGCTTTTGTTGCACTATGTTATCGTTATTCGGACCGGTAGTTCAGTTGGTTAGAATGCCGGCCTGTCACGCCGGAGGTCGCGAGTTCGAGTCTCGTCCGGTCCGCCATCGATAACAGTCGCCGTAGATGTAAAGTGATTGAACGTTTTCGACGTTAGATCATGGGTGGTTAGCTCAGTTGGAAGAGCACCAGCCTTACAAGCTGGGGGTCACTGGTTCGAACCCAGTACCACCCACCATTTAAAAGCGCCTCTGAACCGCGATTAAATGGTCGTTTCAAAGTGGACCGGTAGTTCAGTCGGTTAGAATGCCGGCCTGTCACGCCGGAGGTCGCGAGTTCGAGTCTCGTCCGGTCCGCCATCAAGTTTCCTTCCTGTTTTATCCTCTTCTTTGTTTCTCCGCGCCACCGCGCACCCTTACGCTGTTCACGCTTCACGCTTCACGCTTCACGCTTCACGCTTCACGCTTCACGCTTCACGCTTCACACATAAAAAAACCCCGAGCCATTGCCCAGGGTCGTTTTTGCGTGCCTGACGTTTAGCCGATCGCGGCGACACCGGCCTTGGCGACCTGCGCGTCCTGGTCCGGCTTCACGCCGGAAACGCCCACCGAGCCTACGACCTGGCCGTCGACGATGATCGGGACGCCGCCGGTCAGCGTGCCCTCGAGCGGAGCGGAGAGAAACGCCGTGCGGCCGTTGTTGATCATCTCCTCGAACACCTGGGTCTCTTTACGACCAATGGCGGCGCTGCGCGCTTTTTGCGTGGCGACTTCGGCGCTGAAAGGCGCGGCGCCGTCCAGACGGCGAAGGCCCAATAAGTAGCCGCCGTCGTCGGCGACCGCAATGGTCACCGACCACCCCTGACCTTCGGCTTCCTTTTGCGCCGCGTCGAGGGCGGTGAGTACATCGGTCTGGCTCAAAATGGCTTTGGTTTGCATGCTGTTTCCTTTTTGATGTTGTAAAAGTGCTTGGATCGCGCGGGGGGTTAAAACGGGTCAGTTAAGCGCGGCATCGACGATTTCTACCCAGTGACGAACCGGTGTGCGGTTGGCGCCGGCCAGGTGCGTTTGACAGCCAATGTTAGCGGTGACGATCATCTCCGGGTCGCCGGCTTCCAGGGCGTTGAGCTTGTTGTCGCGAAGTTGCGTGGCAATTTCGGGCTGGGTGATCGAGTAGGTACCTGCGGAGCCGCAGCACAGGTGGCTATCCTGCACCGGTGTCAGCGTAAAGCCGAGCTTGGTCAGTACGCCTTCTACCGCGCCGTTGAGCTTTTGGGCGTGCTGCAGCGTACAGGGGCAGTGAAACGCCAGGCGTTTGTGCTCTTTCACGGCAAGCTTCTCCAGCGGCTCCTCGCGCAACACTTCGACGATGTCGCGGGCCAAAGCGCTTACGCGCTCGGCTTTGGCGGCGTACCGCGGGTCGTGTTTGAGCATCTCACCGTACTCCTTCACAAACGCCCCGCAGCCGCTGGCGGTTTGCACGATCGCCTCGACCCCTTGCTCCACTTGGGGCCACCAGGCGTCGATATTGGCGCGCATGCGTTGGCGTCCCGCCTCCTGGGCGTTCAGGTGAAAGTCGATCGCCCCGCAGCAACCCGCCTCGCTAACCGGCGTCAGGCCAATGCCCAGCCGATCCAGCAGCCGGGCGGTGGCGGCGTTGGTGTTGGGCGAAAGCCCCGGCTGCACGCAGCCTTCCAAAATCAGCATCTGGCGGGCGTGCTGAGTGGTCGGGCGCGTGCCCGCATCCACCGGGGGCGGCGGCATTTTGTCTCTGAGCGTAGCCGGCACCAGCGGCTTGAAGGTTTGGCCGAGTTTCAAAAGCGCCTTGAAGCGTTTGGGCTCGACCATCATCTTGCGTAGCGCAAAGCGCGTGGCGCGTTGGCTTGCCGGTCGCGGCACCCGGCGCTCGATCTCCGCGCGGCCGATGTTCAAAAGCTTGTGATACTCCACCCCCGACGGGCAGGTGGTTTCACAGTTTTGGCACGTCAGGCAGCGGTCCAGGTGAAGGCGCGTTTCTTCGGTCACCTGGGTATCGTCGTCGCGGCTCTCCAAAAGCTCCTTCATCAGGTAGATACGCCCGCGCGGGCCGTCGCGCTCGTCGCCTAAAAGCTGGTAGGTCGGGCAGGTGGCGTTGCAAAAGCCGCAGTGTACGCAGGTGCGCAGAATGCGCTCGGCTTCCTGAATGTGCGGTTTCTGGCGGTCGGCATCGGTAAAGTGCGTTTGCATGAAAGCTCTCCTCAAAGCCCCGCGTAAAGCCGGCCCGGGTTGAAAATGCCGTAGGTATCGAGCTCGGCCTTGAGCTTCTTGTGATACTTCTCGACGACCGGGTCAAGCGGTGTAAAGGGCGATTCATCGCCCCCCTGGGCGTGGGGCGTAAAGCAGGTGGCGTGTCCGCCTTTGGCCTGGCACGCCTGGCGCAGCGCCTGGCCGTCCCGGGTTTTTACCCAGCGCTGGCAGCCCGCCCAGTCGTAAAAAACGTCGGCCTCGCCGGTATCCAGCGCCGCGGTATGCGCAGGGAGCGAGGCGCGCCAAAGCGTCTGGCCTGCTTCGAGAGTGAAGAAGTCGTGGCGGTGGTCGCGAAGGGCCGTCCAGACATCCGCCTCCAGGGTTTCGCCGCCCAGGCGCTCGCGGGTCGCCTTGACCGAGCTTTCTCCCCCTTCGAGGCGAATATAGAGCGCATCCTGGTGCCACGCCGCGCCGGTGATCGGCAAGGGCTCGCGGCCGAGTGTGGAAAGCGTCTCCAGCGCTTGTTCGATGCCCAGATCGTCAAGGCGCAGGCTGTGGCGGGCGCTGGGTTGGGGCAGCACCTTGAAAGAGATATCGGTCAGTACGCCTAGCGTGCCTTGGGCGCCGGTCATCAGCCGTGACACGTCGTAGCCGGCCACGTTTTTCATCACCTCGCCGCCAAAGCGCAGCTGTTTGCCTTGCTGGGTGATCACGTGGCTGCCCAGCACGAAATCGCGCACCGCCCCCGCCCAGGGGCGGCGCGGGCCGGAAAGCCCGGTAGCCACGGCCCCGCCGATGGTGCTGGCCGGGCCAAAGCGCGGCGGCTCGAAGGGCAGCATTTGATGATGCTCGCCAAGCGCCGCTTCCAGGGCGTCGATGCGCGTGCCCGCGCGCACGGTGACGACAAGCTCCACCGGGTCGTAGCTTACGATGCCGCTATGCTCGGCGAGGCTGAGCTCGATACCCTCTACCGGGCGCCCGTAAAAGCCGCGGGTGTCGCCGGCTTTAATACGCAGCGGCGCCCTGGTTTGGTAAGCGTTGGCGACCTGCTGGCAAAGCGCCTCGCTAATATCGCGATCAAAAGCCTGTATCGCTGGTTCGGTCATGGTCACTCCTTTATGTCGCAAACCGGGCCGGCGTTAAAAACGCGGCAGCTCCGGGTGGGGCAACTCGTTGTTATGGACGTGCATCGCCCCGAATTCGGCGCAGCGCGCAAGCGTAGGAATGTTCTTGCCCGGGTTGAGCAGGCGCTTTTCATCGAAGGCCGCCTTTACGGCGTGAAAAACGCTGATCTCATCGGCCTGGAACTGGCTGCACATCTGGTTGATCTTCTCGCGGCCCACGCCGTGTTCGCCGGTGATCGACCCGCCGGCGGCCACGCAAAGCTCCAAAATCTTGCCGCCCACGTCCTCGGCGAGTTCGAGCTCGCCCTCCTTGTTGGCATCGAACAAAATCAGCGGGTGCATATTGCCGTCGCCGGCGTGGAACACGTTGGCCACGCGAAGGCCGCTCTCCTGGGAAAGCGCGGCAATACCCTTGAGCACCCGGGGCAGCTCGCGGCGGGGGATGGTACCGTCCATGCAGTAGTAGTCCGGCGACATACGCCCCACGGCGGGGAAGGCATTCTTGCGCCCGGCCCAGAACTTGGCACGTTCGATATCGTCCCGGGCTTGCTGTATATCCGTGGCGCCGGCCTTTTCAAGCACCCGGCGTACCGTTTCGCAGTCGTCGTCCACGTCCGCCTCGACGCCGTCGAGCTCGCAAAGAAGGATTGCCTCGGCGTCCAGCGGATAGCCCGCTTTGACGAAGTCCTCGGCGGCCTGGATGGCGAGTTTGTCCATCATCTCGAGCCCGCCGGGAATGATGCCCGCGGCGATGATGTCACCCACCGCTTTGCCGGCTTTTTCCACGTCATCGAAGCTTGCCATCAACACCTTGGCGGTTTCCGGCCTGGGCAGAAGCTTCACGGTGATCTCGGTGACCACCCCAAGCATGCCTTCCGAGCCGTTCATCAGTGCGAGCAGATCAAACCCGGGGGCATCGAAGGCCTCCGAGCCCAATGTCATGTGCTCGCCCTCGATGGTCAGCACGTCCACGCGCAGCACGTTGTGCACGGTCAGGCCGTACTTCAAACAGTGAACGCCGCCGGCGTTTTCCGCCACGTTGCCACCGATCGAGCAGGCGATCTGCGAGGAGGGGTCCGGGGCGTAGTAGAGCCCATAGGGCGCGGCGGCTTCGGAAATCGCCAGGTTGCGTACCCCGGGTTGTACCCGGGCGATACGGGCGTCCGGGTCGACCTCGACGATTTTGTTGAAGCGCGACATCACCAGCAGCACGCCTTGCTCGAGCGGCAACGCCCCACCGGAGAGCCCGGTGCCTGCGCCGCGGGTGACCACGGGCACACCCAGCGCGAAACAACACGTCAAAAGGCGTTCGACCTGCTCGAGGTTCTCGGGTAGCGCCACCAACATGGGCAGCACGCGGTACGCCGCCAGCCCGTCGCATTCGAAGGGGCGCAGGTCCTCTTCTCTGTGCAGAAGGGTCAGTGTGGGGGCCGCGCTTTGCAGCTCGCGCAGTACCTCGGTCTTGTCACGGTCAGCCAGCTCGCCGTCCAGGCGGGCGTCGTAGAGGATGTTCATATCCCCTCCTGTTTTTGTAATATCGATTTTTAAACGCGGCGTGACACCGCTGATATCGAATAATCTGGGCTTTTTTCGTGCAGGTGTCTAGCCTGTGGTGCAGTGGTCTGACCAGTTATTCGAGCCCGCCCTGGAGGAGACGAGCGTGAGCCAGATACCTTTCGAGACGCCGCTTGGGCGGCGCATGCCGGAGCAGGTAGCCGCGAAAATCGAGGCGCTGATTCTGGAGGGCGTGTTCCGCCCGGGCCAACTGCTGCCCTCGGAGCGGCGCCTTTGTGAGCGCCTTGACGTCTCCCGCGCCTCGCTGCGCGAAGGCCTGCGCATTCTGCGCAGCAAGATGATCATCGAAACCCGTCAGGGGCGCGGGTCTGTGGTCGCCTCGCTGCTGCCCATGCCGCAGCAAGGCCCGCTCATGCATCTGTTTCGCGATCACCCGCGCACGCTGTTCGATCTTTTGGAGGTGCGCGCGCTGCTGGAAGGCGAGTCCGCCTACCTGGCCGCTCGACGGGGCACCTCGATGGACCGGGTACTGATTACCCGCCGTTTCGAGGCAATGGCCGATTACGTCGCCAACGCTGAAGAAGTGGATGTCGAGAAGCTGGCACGCTTCGACCATGCCTTTCACCTGGCGGTCTCTCAGGCTTCGCACAATCCGGTGCTGGTGCATACGCTTCAAGGGTTGACCGATCTGCTGTTGAGCTCGGTATTCGCCTCGGTGAAGCACCTTTACCACCGCCCGGGCCCGCGCGCGATGATCAACCACCAGCACGAGCAGCTCTTTCACGCGGTGGTGAAAGGCGACGCCGAACAGGCCAAGCGCATCGCCCTCGAGCATTTGAGCAGCATCACCGAGCTTTTACGTGAGCTCGACGCGGAAAACGAACGTCTCGAGCGCTCCTCGATGCGGCTGGAGGAGTGGCGTTAGCCAATATCCGATACCCGATACGTTGCCGGTTTGACGAGCCAGGCGTTAGCCTGAACCTGCGCGACAGAACGAATAACTCAGCACACAACGAACAAGAGGAGCCAACGTGGCCATTTATCAATTAGGTGAGCACCAGCCAACGATTGCCGACGACGTCTACATTGCCGAGACTGCCGACGTGATCGGGCAGGTTACGCTCGAGGCGTGCTCGAGCGTGTGGTATCAGGCGGTGCTGCGCGGGGATACCGAACGTTTGGAAGTCGGCGAGGAGAGCAATATCCAGGATGGCGCGGTGCTCCACGCCGACCCCGGCTTTCCTTTGAAAGTCGGCAAAGGGGTCACCGTGGGCCATCAGGCCATGCTTCACGGCTGCACGGTGGAGGATGGCTGCCTGATCGGTATTCAGGCGGTGATCTTGAACGGCGCGGTGATCGGCGAGAACAGCCTGGTCGGGGCCTGTTCGTTTGTGAAGGAGGGCGCGGTGTTTCCGCCCAACTCGCTGATCGTCGGCTCCCCCGCCCGGGTGGTGAAAACGCTGCCCGAAGGCGCGGTGGAGGGGCTCAAACTCAACGCCCAGAGCTATGTCGAGCGGGGGCAGGAACACGCGAAAAAGCTCAAGCGCATCGGCTGAACCAGTATCGACCCATAAAAAACCACCCCGAAGGGTAATGCCAGTCAGTTAGAGCTGACTGGCTTTTTTTGACCGGATATTTTTGCGGGCGTGCCCGGACTGCGCGTGGGTACGACCGCTCCCGTCGATCCGGCAGCACGAAGGCTGGCGCCATCTCCGTGATGGTTTGAACGACCGCCGGCACCCGGCCCGACGATACCGCCGGTAGAATCGATAACTCCTTGATAATAAAGCTGGCCGCCTGATGAAAACTCAGCTGGTTGGGATGAATACTGTTCAGACTGTAGGCCATACGCGCCATCTGAAAGCGGATCAGGTTGTAGGCCAGCAGCGTGCCCCACAACTCTTGGCGCACCATCTCCGGTGTACGGCTGCGCAATGTGAGCCGGTTATCCAGCAGCGCCTGTTTGATCTCCCGATACCCCAGCTCGATCTCCCAGCGGTAGCTGTAAAGATCCACGATGTCGGCGGCCGGAAAGCGCATTGGATCCGTCATCGAGGTCAATACCGTCACCTCCCGCCACCTGACCTGGCGGCGCAGCAGCCGCGCTTCAAACGAGGCCGGTAGATCCGGCCATTTGGTGCGCGCCTGGGGCGAGGTCGTCAGCCGAACGAGCCGGTCCTGGCGCCCTGGCGAACGGATCTCTTCGTAGCGTGTTCCCTTGCGTAACGGGATCATCCAGTGGCGCTGCTCGTCGGCCTGCTGCCATGCATGCAGCAGGCCCAGCGAATAAAAACCGCGATCGAACAGCGTGAGCGAGTGATCCGGTGTGCCGGCGATCAGGTCTTCCGTCAGGGCCACTTCACCGGTCGAGACACTGTCAAACGCGGCCCCGTGACCAGGTGGCTGGTTACCTCCATCTGGCACACCATGCGCACCTGCGGATAACCGGCCTCGCGCTGCGCATTACGTGTGCGAACGAAGGCCGCCTGATTGTCAGGCGAGTCGGGGGTGCGCCAGACCACTCCATCCACGGCCAGCAGGGTGAGCCCACACCAGTGGGGGGGGGACTGAGTCTGCTCGAAGACCCGCCTGACCGCGTCGTTGCCCAAGCGCTGACGCGCCTGCACCACGGCACTTGGGCGCTTGCCGGGTAACACTATATCGAGTTGGTTGACCACCTGCCCCATGGGAATATGGCGAAACAGAGCCATGCCGACGATCGACCAGACGATCAGATCCAGCGGCAGTCGCCGCTTGCGAAGGGTCGCGACACCGGCTTGCTCCAGGCAGGTGTCGATGAGCTCGGGGGAAGAACCTCGGAAAGGCTTGAAAAGCTGTCGGGGCTCACACGGTTGATGGCATCGATGGCCTGACTGAAATGCATAAAAAAGCCCGGTATCAGCAAGTTGCTGATACCGGACTATCGCATCGTTAGGCCGTATGTGAAAACCTTAATTGACTGGCATTACGCTTGGGCGGGGTTTTAGGGCGACTAAAATACTCATCTACGTCGACTGTCCATACTAACGACTTCACCGGGGCTGCTTTCTTCTGGAAGCTCCATCTGACTCATGTTGGAAGCGACATCAGCTAATGACTTCACTACAATGCCGACCGCCTCGGCCTTCGCAAGCATTTTTTTATCATGCGTCCATAGCTCGTCACCGCCATAGGCTTGAGTCATCGCAATTATCTGCCTGTCAAAGCTGACCTTTTTCTTTGGATCGTCAACGCCCTTCAACTGCTTGAGCTCTGAATTATTGACGAGCTGGGCGCAGTTGATGGCACTGATCGCATCAAAATTGATCAAGTCGAAACATGCCATGCTGTTGATTACTGATAAGTACTCACGATGCAGTTCGTGATCCTCCACCCTGACAAGAATTTCAGATAATGCGGGAGTCGGGATCAGTATGCGATCGGCTTTGGTGTTCATCAGATCAAGTAGGGCTTCTGCTCGCCCTTCTGGATTCTCAATGACCTCGTCCGTACGCGGGCACATCAAGTCGTTGCGGCCACCTGCTTTGAGAATCTGCATGAGTATATTGGCATCAACGACTAGCCGCACGTTAGCTCCTGTTATCCAGTATGTCGGTGTGAACTCCCTTGTCGTTTGGAAGTTTTATACCGCCCAACGCCCTAAGCTTGTTGAAGGCTGACTTGGGGTCAAGGTTTTCGATGACGTCATAGCTGTGAATCACTATCTTACGGAGCTGCCAATCGCCACCGATTTCCATCTGTTCCCACTCGCCTTCTCCATGCGCGTGGATATGCTTGAACAGATCTTTACCAAGGGCAGTAGCGAGGGTCTGATTCGTATCCCCGTAAACGACTTTGCCTTCCATATCCTCTATTCGAACTGGAATGGTATCGTCTTTGCCGCCCACTGAGTACAAACGTCCCTTAACCGAGGAAGCCATCTTTTGAGAGAGCGCACTGCTATGAGCGCTTCTCTTTTTGGAAGGCAAACACACTATCCGAACCTTACCCGCATAAAACTCACCCTCGTAGCCATCTTTTTCAATTTGGCCTAGAAGCTGATTGTAGGGGTCCATGTATTTTCTGGCAGCCTTACCCTCGGAAGCCTGCCTGACATGCTGTAAAGCTTCCTCATAATCGGAATCGTCAACGGCAATTTTCAAACACGCGCAGCCAGGCTCTACTTCGGTAAGGGTTTTGACTTCCTTACCGCCGTAGAGCTTGTCCAGGCAACCGAGATACTTCGACAGGCTTGCCAAGGGCAGCTTGTCTGGATCGGTCCCATGTAGCTTGAGCGTGAGGTGCTTCATCGCGTGTGACTTCTACCGTATGAGTACACTTAAAGTGTCATGCAAAATAGCGCATCCATGCGCCAGACTCAAAGAAATTTTCGGATGCTTTGGATGCGCCTTAAAGGAGCGCATGGACCAAGGCGGCAACGGAGGCAATTACCGTTGCCACCCCTACCAGTAACCTACCCATCGCCAGAATGGTTCCCGCACGATCCGCGCCTTTTTCAGACATACGACCTCCTACGCGCAATCGCGTTTTGCCGCCACTGCGCTTATAATTGCTCATACATCGCCTCCATGCCCTTTCATGGGGAACTGATTAGAAGCCTCGCTGAGTTGGCCCTCAGCGGGGCTTCGCTGTGTTTGGGCATAAAAAAACCCCGGCGCGTGCCAGGGTTCAATTATGTCATCGCCTATCTGATAGGCCCGGGACGTTGAGGCGCCCTTAAGGGTACTCCCGAGAACTTTCAGTCAAAAAGTGGGACATTTTGCACTTGTAAAAAGGGCCCGCGTTTCAAACGAAGCATGCTGTCATCGTTAGGCCTCAGCATAAGGTTGATGGACTATCAGCCGAATTAAGAGAGCGTCCGCCATGTTCGACAGCTGGGCATGAAAAACCCCGCTTGTGCGGGGTTAGTCGTTCAGGGAAGACGTATCGAATTCTCGTGACCAGTAGGCCAAGAGGCTAGCTACGTCCTTTTCACTATACTCATGCATCGCTACACCTTCCCAAAGCAGCACTACATCCTGCCCAGGCATAGTCAGTTCGTAGCCATTCAACAGAAGGAAGCGGTAAACAGCGTCCGCAGCAGTGCGCTTATTGGCATTCAGGAAGGGGTGGTTTTGCACTATCCCAAAGCCTAGGACACTCGCCAGCATTGCTAAATCTTCGGTCTGAGTATAGTAGCGGTGCATGCATGGCTTTTGCTGCGCGCTTTCAAGGCCGCCCTGATCGCAGATACCAAAAGGCTCACCCGGGGTGAGCCTCAACATCTCTTTATTAATTTCGATCAATTCTAGCACGACGAGGTAGCGGATACCGTCGTTGTCAGAGCCACAGCCGCTCATAAAGGCTACACCTTGGCAAGCTCACGATAGGCGCTTTCATACCGCTCCATCGACATTTTGCCCGCTTTTTTTAACTGGGCTTGATGATCGCCAAGGCACGGACGAGCTTTCACGCTTTCACCTTCCTTTCGCGCAGGAATGATCAGGCGTTCTTTTTTCAACAGTGCGGTCATGGCAACCTCCAAATATTCATGTCCATTTGACGAAAAAAACCCGCAACGAGTTCGTTACGGATTTGCAAATGACTTGATAAGGTTACGCAATGGATGCTTTTCAAGCAACCTTTTTGGCGGTTGAAAATTTTGTGTAAATGATCACTTCGAATCAAATACCTTCTACCATCCGAACGTCATGCCAAAAAAATAATAACATGCAATTATTTACGTTTTCACAGCTCATTTTTCACAGTCGCGCAAAAAATAGCATGCTACGATTTTTTTCATTCTTGCGAGCCGTTATGGACTCTTTCTCGGCCGATGTTCGTCGAACCTGGCGTCCCAGCGAGCGGCTCTCCTCGTAGCGTGTTCCCTTGCGTAACGGGATCATCCAGTGGCGCTGCTCGCCGGCCTGCTGCCATGCATGCAGCAGGCCCAGCGAATAAAAACCGCGATCGAACAGCGTGAGCGAGTGATCCGGTGTGCCGGCGATCAGGTCTTCCGTCAGGGCCACTTCACCGGTCGAGACACTGTCAAACGCGGCTCCCGTGAGCAGGTGGCTGGTCACCTCCATCTGGCACACCATGCGCACCTGCGGATAACCGGCCTCGCGCTGCGCGTTACGCGTGCGGGCGAAGGCGGCCTGGTTGTCAGGAGAATCCGGGGTTCGCCAGACGACGCCGTCCACGGCCAGCAGGGTGAGGCCACACCAGTGGGGTTGAGGGGTTTGCGCGTGCCAGAGGGCCTGGGTCTGTTCGAAGACCCGCTTGACCGCGTCGCTGCCCAGGCGCTGACGCGCCTGCACGACGGCGCTGGGGGCCACGAAAGGACGCTTGCCCGGGAGGACGATATCGAGCTGGTTGACCACCTGGCCCATGGGAATATGCCGAAACAGGGCCATGCCCACAATCGACCAGATGACCAGATGACCAGATCCAGCGGCAGGCGCCGCTTGCGAAGGGTCGCCACGCCGGCCTGTTCCAGGCAGGTATCGATAAGCTCGGGTGAAAGGACGTCCGCAAGGCTGGAGAAGTGATCGGGGCTTATACGGGCAATGGCATCGATGGCCTGGCTAAAATGCATAAAAAAGTCCGGTATCAGTCAGTTACTGATACCGGACTATCGCATCGTCAGCGGGTGAATGAAAACCTTAACTGACTGGCATTAACCCCGAAGGGTGGTTTTTTTACGCTGCTTTGCAAGTGGCGCGGTGTGGGGACTACATCAGCGCGTCGCTGACGCCGAGGGCGTAGAAGGCGATCATCGCGATGATACCGGCAAAGGTCAGATAGTAGATCGTCGGCAGGATGGTGATGCGGATCGTTGCGCCCTCGCGCCCCAGAAGCCCGACGGTGGCCGAGGCCGCCACCACGTTGTGAATGGCGATCATGTTACCCGCCGCTGCGCCCACGGCTTGCAGGGCGACCATCATCGCGGTCGATACGCCCAGGCTCTGCGCCACGTTGAACTGGAACTCGGACAGCATCAGGTTCGAGACGGTGTTGGAACCGGCGATGAACGCCCCCAGTGCCCCTACGGCGGGCGCAAAGATCGGGTAGATATCGCCCACGCCGTTGGCCACGGCCTGGGCCATCATGACCGGCATGGAGACCAGGTCCGCCTCGTTGACCCCGGAGTTGATCAGAATCCGCACCATCGGCACGGTGAACACCAGCACGAAACCCGCGCCGAAAATGGTTTTGGTGGACTCGGACACCGCCGCCTTGAGCTGACCGCCGTTCATCTTGTGCAAGAAGTAGGTGATCAATACCACGGCGATGATGATACCGCCGGGCAGGTAAAGGGGCTGGACGCCGCCGCTGACCCCGGTTTCCCCCAGGATGTTGGCCCAGTTCAGGTTGATCGAGGTGAGGGCGGCTTGCAGCGGCTCCACGGTGCGCGAAGCGACCAGGAAAACCGCCAGCAGCACGTAGGGGATCCAGCCTTTAAGCGTGGACATGGGCGCCTGACCCGTCACGTCATCGAGTTTGATCTGCAGCTTACCGATCCACTCGTCCGGCCAGGCACTCGCCTCGGGGAAGTCCCAGGTATCCTTGGGCAGCAAAAAGCCTTTGCGCGCCGCCGGCACCACGATGGCAAGACCGACCATCGCGCCGATCATAGAGGGGAATTCCGGACCGAGGAACACACCCACCAGCATGTAGGGCACCACGAAGGAGATACCCGTGAAGATCGCGAAGGGCGTGATCGACAGGCCCTCTTTCCAGGACTTGTTGGCCCCGAAGAAGCGCACCATCACGGTGACCAGAATCAGCGGCATCAACACGCCGATGATGCCGTGGGTAATGACTACTTCGCTGGTGATCAGCTGAAAGAACACGTCCCAGGAGGAGCCGGCGGCTTCCAGGTCGGCGCTGATGCCGGCGCGGTCCACCCCGGTGCCCACGCCCACGATGATCGGTGTACCCACCGCGCCAAAGGAGACCGGCGTGGACTGCAGCATCATGCCCACCACCACGGCGGCCAGGGCCGGAAAGCCCAGCGCGACCATCAGCGGCGCCGCCACGGCGGCGGGGGTGCCAAAGCCCGAAGCCCCTTCGATAAAGCAGCCAAACAGCCACGCCACGATCAATGCCTGTACGCGACGGTCCGGGCTGATGCCGGAGAAGCCGTTACGAATGGCGGTGATGCCCCCGGAGTGCTTGAGGGTGTTGAGCAGTAAAATCGCCCCGAAGATGATCCACAAAAGCCCCGCGGTCTGGATCAGGCCCTGAAGGGTGGAGGCGGCCACGCGATTGAACGTCATGTCCCAAGCGGTCAGGCCGATAATGGCGGCGGTCAAAAATACGATCGGCATGGCGATCCTGGCGGGTATCTTGAAACCAATCAGCAAAATACCCGCAAGCAGTAGCGGCAAAAACGCCAGTAGCGCAAGTATCGTATCGTTCATTAAACAGCCCCTTAATGGTTAATCGGCGACGCTTTTTGGTTATTTCACGCCCGGTATGTCCGCCACCCGACGCTTTCATCTGCACGATACGGCCAGCTTGGCGTTCTGACTAGATTGGAAAACGGGCCTTGCCGATCAAGCGGGCTCGGTGATGGCTTTAAATGAAACGGCGTGTTTGGCAAGCTTCTGTATTTAAAGAATTTAAGCCGTATGGGCGGTGAGGGGTGCTGCCTCTCTCATTAGACTAATAGATAGTAGTGGCCAAGAGCGGCGGAAAGCGTTTACGGCTTGCCGGAAGCGTGTCCGACGCCCATGCTGGTCGTAGGGTCCCGTCAACATGGCTATTTCAGAGAGGTATACCGATGGATCGCATTGTTTATGATTTGTGTGGGCGCGACGAACGGCTGCGTTTTTCACCCTTTTGCTGGCGGGTGCACATGTCGATGGCCCATAAAGGGCTTGCGTATCGCACCGAACCCTGGCGCTTTCAGGAAAAAGAGAAAATCGCCTTCGCCAACCACGACAAGGTGCCGGTGCTGGTGGATGGCGAAACCGTGGTGACCGATAGCTTCGATATCATGCGCTATCTGGATAAGACCTACCCCGAATCGCCTATTCTGGGGGAAGGGCAGGACTACCAGCGCGCGCTCTTTTTCAAGCTTTTCGTGGAGCGCAGCGTCACCCCCGCGCTTTTTCGTATCGTAGTGATGGACCTGCTCGATGCGATCCATCCGGACGACCGCGATTACTTTCGTCAAAAGCGTGAAGCGAGCTTCAACATGCGTTTCGAAGAGCTGCACAACCCCGAACAGGGACGCGCGCAGCTTGCAAAAGCGCTGGTGCCGGTCAATGCGCTGCTCGAGGAGAGCCCTTTCATCGACGGCCAGGCCCCGGGCGGCGCCGACTATCTACTGTTTGGCAGCATGATGTGGGCCCACGTGGTATCCCGGGAGGCACTGTTCGAAAATGACGCGCCGATCGCCACCTGGTTCGAAAAAATGCTGGGTGTTCATGACGGTATAGCGGGCAAGGCGCCGACCGTTCGCGACGTTTAAAGCCCACGAGCGGGGCGTTTGAAATTTTATGTTGCGCTGCACAAAAAGCACTGCTAGCTTTAGCAGAACAAGGCAATTGCTTTGCTCTCGACCGCCAGGCTACATGCGTGTCGAATCGCTAACTTGCAGGAGGTTACGTGATGGATAGGACCGCAGAAAATACCAAGCAGCAGTTCGAGTCGGCTTTCGTATCGCCGATGCGCTCATACACGCTGGCGGCGCTTGATTACTACGAGCGTCTGGTAAGTGCCCAGATCGACGCAGCGCGCGCTTACTCCGACATGAGTATTTCCCAGGCACGTACCTGGCTTGATGTAAAAGATTCGGACAGCTTCAAGCGTGCAATGCAGACCCAGCAAAAGACCGCTTCTGACTTCGTGGAGCGCGTAAAAGGCGACTCCGAGAAAGTCACCTCGATCGGTCAGGACTTCATGCAGGACAGCCAGAAAATGGCCGAAGAGAATACTCAAAAAGCCGCCGACAACCTGAACAAGTAATCAGGCGTTAGCCGCTTTTCAAGCCGCGCTTTTTAGCGCGGCTTTTTCGTGGGTAAAAGAAACTCAAGAAGCCTCTTCGCTACGCGCCACCAGGCGAAAGCGCGCGATGCGAATGATCTGCTCGACAGCGGTTTGCCGCTCGGCGGCGGGGGTGTTCTCCAGGCGCGTTTCGAACGCCTCGAGAATCGCGTAGCGATCCAGGCCCTTCACCGCGGCCACGAAGGGAAAGCCGAACTTCTCTTTATAGGCGCTATTGAGCGATTCAAAACGGGCAAGTTCCTCTGGTGAGCACTGATCGAGTCCGGCGCCGGCCTGCTCGCTTGTCGACGATGAGGTAAGCTCCCCGGCCAGCGCCGCCTTGCCCGCTAAATCCGGGTGGGCGCGAATCACCTCGATCTGGCGCTCCGGGCTAGCCGCCAGCAGCACCCTGCCCATCGTGTCGGCCAGCGCCGCCGGCGCGTCGTGGGTGGCGTTCAGCCCTTGCTGCCAGGCGCGCTCGGCAATCCAGGGGGAGTGCTCGAAGATGTCGCCATAGTGCGCTACAAAATCATCCCGCCCGCACTGGCTGGGTGCTGGCGTAAGAGGGCGGTAAGCATCGCGGTTAGCATGGGGCACGGCGTCTTCTCCTGGACGTACGTCGAGGGCGTTAGCGTATACAATCGATAGTATCACCCGTAATCTTTGACCAATAGGTCAAACACAACCCCAACAAGGAGACGCTATGGGACGGCTTACCACCCACGTGCTGGATACGGCGAAAGGCCAGCCCGGCGAAGGCATTACCATCGAGGTTTTTCGGCTTTCCGCCGGCTCGCGCGAGCACTTGGGAAGCGTAGTGACCAACGCCGACGGGCGCTGCGACGGCCCGATTTTGGAAGGCGACACGTTTAGTGCCGGCGAGTACGAGCTGGTGTTTCACGCCGGCGACTACCTGCGCACCCGCGGCGTCGAGGCCATCGAGCCGCGCTTTTTGGACGTAATCCCGCTGCGTTTTGGCGTGGCCGACGCCAGCCAGCACTACCACGTACCGCTTTTGCTCTCCCCCTATGGCTATTCGACGTATCGCGGCAGCTAACCCTTAATGCGTGGCTAGCGCAGGACGTTCAACCATTGCAAGGAGAGGGCATGAGCGACGAGGCAACAACGAAACGCCGCACCTTCGAGAAAGAGGGCGAGGCGCGCCATGAAGCGATCTATCGCGCGGTGAGCGACGCTATCGTCGAGCAGCGGCTACCTCCCGGCGCGCGTCTGCGCGAAGACGCGCTATCAGACGTATTCGGCATTAGCCGCACCGGTATTCGCAAGATTCTACAGCGTTTGGCGCTCGAGCAGTTGGTCACGCTCACCCCAAGGCGCGGCGCCAGCGTCACCCGGCCGACCGCGGACGAGGCCAAGGATGTATTCGACGCCCGCCAACTCGTGGAGTGCGGGCTGATGGCGGACATCACCCGGCGCATGGGAGCGAAGGAGGCGGACGAGCTGCGCAGCCTGGCCCATCAAGAGCGCCAGGCCCTGCGAAGCGGCCAGCAGAGCGTAGCGATTCGCCTCTCGGCGGATTTTCACGTGCACCTGGCAAGGCTTTCCGGCAACGCCACTTTGGCCGAGTTCGTCGAGCGGCTCTGCTCGCGCTCCTCGCTGATTCTCGCGGTCTACGGCCACCGCGGCCACCTGGGCTGTGAATCCCACGACCACGACGACTTGATCACCTATCTCGAAGCCGGCAACGCCGCCCGCGCCCAGGCCTTCATGAGCCGCCACCTGAAAGCGATCGAAGCGTCGCTTTCGATGGTGGAAGAGCAGGAAAGCACGCCGGACTTAAAGAAGATATTTGCAGAGCCGCGCTAATATTAAAGACTTAACACTTTAAGAGAGGCGATCACAATGGCTGGGCGGCTTTGATACGTCTTGTCGGCTTCTCAATGGATCGGCGTAACGTCAGTTTGTAGCTCGGCGTGGAGCCACTGGTGAAACGCATCGAAAAGAGCAGGTGCCTCGCGCTCGCTCGTGCGCACCAGATAATGGCTGCGCGGCGCTTTTATCCATTGATCGCTTAAAAGCTGTAGCTTCTGCTCTTCGAGAAGCGAATGGACTTGGGTAGAGCGCCCGAGAATGACGCCCCAGCCCGTGCAGGCGGCTTCTGCCAAAGTGTTAGCGTCCTGCAAATTGACGCCTGTCAGCGCGTTGGGTTTTGTGGCGGCCACCGAACCGTGCCTTTTGCGATGCTGAGAAAACCAGAGCGACCACCAGTCATCCGGATCGTTGAGTAATGGCCACTGGTCGGGTCGGTCTGTTTGAAGTTCGAGGCGCTCGATCAGGGCGGGGTGGGCAACCGGTGCGATCCACTCATCGAAGAGATGCTCGGCGTGCGTATCCGGCCACTCCCCCTGGCCAAAACGCAGCGCCGCCGAGACCTCGCCGCTTTTCAGGTCGGCCAGCGCGCTACTCGTTTCGACCCGGATCACCGCTTCCGGGTGGGCCTGGGTAAAGCGGTGAAGCCGTGGCATGAGCCAGCTCGACGCAAGCCAAGGCATCACGCTGATGGTAAACGGGTGGCGGTCGCCGCTCACCTCATAAAGGGCCTCTTCGATCGCCGCCATATGCCGCTCGACCCGGCTATAAAGCGCTTCGCCTTGCGGTGTGAGCCATACGCCTTGGCTGTGTCGTTTGAGTAACGCAGTGCCCACTTTGTCTTCGAGCGCCTTGAGTCGCAGGCTAACCGCGCCGGTCGTAATACACAGACGTTTGGCGGCACGCGTGAGATTGCCGGTCCTGGCGACAAGCAAAAAGGTTTGCAAATGAACAAGATATTTCATGGCTTTAGCCCGCTTAAAGACGCCTTGAATAAAACTCCATAGAGACGCCCTGGGTATCTCGTTAACCTTTTCTAGAGCATCGACCCGATAGGGTTGCATGTTGCCCTCACCATGAAAAGGTCCCCCGTGTAATGCGCGCCACTCTCTATCTTCTAGCCGTCGTCCTGTTCTTCTCCGGCAATCTGCTGGTCGGCAAGACGGCCACCGAATCACTGCCTCCCTTCGCCCTGGCCACCGCGCGTATGGGTGTGGCGTTAATAGCCGCCACGTGCTGTTTTGGTATGGCCAGTTGGCGTTGGCGACACCGGCTGATCGCTCAGTGGCGAGCCCTTGTGCTCATGGCCGTCATGGGGATGGCGCTTTTCCAAGCGCTCATTTATGCAGCGCTTGCCACCACCAGTGCCAATAATGTGGCCGTGCTCGAAACCGGTATTCCGGTCGCCACGGCCGTCGTCATGGCGCTCATCTTCAGGGAGCGGTTAAGGGGCGCACAGTGGGCCGGTGTGTTGCTCTCCGTAGTGGGGGCTATCTGGGTCGTGACGAAGGGGCAGCCTGCTCAGGCACTCGATAACGCAAGCGTAGGCAGCGCCATCATGGTGCTGGCAATCGCCTGCTGGGTGGTGTACTCCCTGGCGGTCAGGCGTTGGTGGGCAGGGCTACCTATCTATGCAAGCCTACCACCCATGGCGGCGATCGGCGTGCTGGTGCTTTTACCGTTGGCGTGGGTAGAGTATTGGATTATCGAGCCAACCTTGAGCCTGGATAGCGCGACGCTTGGTGCGGTGGTCTATCTCGGCCTTGGGCCCTCGCTGGTTGCGTTCGTCTGCTACAACCGGGCGGTGGCGCTGGTGGGACCTAGTCGGGCGTCGCTGGCGCTCAATTTACTCCCCGTGGCGACCATGCTGCTCGGGTATGCGGTGTTTGGCTACGGCGTCACCTCGGCACAAATCATTGGCAGCGTAATGACCATCACCGGCGTCTGCCTGGTGGTCGCGCCTCGCTTTTGGCCAGCGCGGGGGCGCCTATAAAGCTTGGCAGGCGCAGGGTATACCGCTCATAAACTCCCCAATAAAAAACGCCACCGGGGAGTCCCGATGGCGTTTTTCAAACCGCTGATTTTTTTAGCCTGAGCGCGGCGTTGCCTCAGGTGTTTCGAGAGGTGGTAGCGGGCTCCTCCACTCTGAATCGGCGCATCAGTACGAAGTAAATCAGCCCGCCCAAACCGGCGCCGATTAGCCAGCCGTAGCCATCGAGCCCGGAAAGCGCAGGCACCAGCACGGTGGAAAGCGAGAACAGGGCCGCACCCAAAAACGCGATTAGGGCGCGCTTGTTCCAGCCCTTCACGTAGTAGTAAGCGCCCCCCGGCGCGGAGGAGAAAAGCTCCTGCATGTCCAGGTGCTGGCGCTTGATCAGGTAGTAATCCACCACAATGATGCCGTAGAAGGGCGCGACGATGGCGCCGAGGGCATTCACGAAGCCCGGTACGCCGATCTCACTGATCACCGACACCCACAGCGCGCCAACAAAAAACGCGATAATCGCGGTGATCAAGCCCCCGGTCTTGAAACTGATCTTGCTGGGGAACAGGTTCGCCAGATCATAAGCCGGGGGAATGAAGTTGGCCACCAGGTTGATGCCCACCGTGGCGGCGAAGAAGGTCAGCGCGGCGACGATGGTCAGCGGCAGTGAGTCCACCCGCTCGACGATGTCCGCCGGGTTGGTCAGCGCCTCGCCGAAGAGCACCAGCGTACCGGCGGTGATGATCAGCGCGATGAACGAGAAAAACGCCACGTTCAGCGGCAGGCCCAGCAAATTACCCAGCTTCATCTGACGCTCGGTTTTCACAAAGCGAGTGAAGTCGCCGAAGTTGATCACCACCGCCGCAAAGTAGGCGATCATGGTGCCTACGATGGCGAAAAACGCTGCCACCGCGCTTCCCCCGGGGCTCTCATTGCCGCTAAAAATCGATCCGATAGCGGGCAGCAACTCGTCACCGGCCTGGTACCAGACCACGCCCATCAGCACCAGCATGACCACGTAGACCAGCGGCCCCGCCCAGTTCAAGAAGTGTTTGATGCGCTCGATGCCCTGCCAGAAGATCGCGATCTGAAAGACCCAGACGATCACAAACGACACCCAGGCCACCGGCGAGAGCCCCAGAAACTCACCGCTGCCTTCACCCACGAACGCGGTAATCAAAAGCGCCACCGCCGTCGAGGCGAAGTAGGTCTGCACGCCGTACCAGAATATCCCCACGATGGCGCGCAGCATGGCGGGCAGGTTGGCGCCGCGCACGCCAAGGCTTGCCCGCACCATCACCGGAAAGGGAATGCCGTACTTCACGCTGGGCTTGCCGGTCAGGTTGACCAGAAACATGACGACCACACCGGCCAGAATGATGGCCGCCATCACCGCCCAGCCGTTCAGGCCGTAGGTTAAAAAAAGCGAAGCGGCCAGGGTATAGCCAAACAGGCTCTGAATATCGTTGGACCAGACGTTGAAGATCTCGAACGCCCCCCAACTGCGCGCCTCGGGCTTTAGCGGCGCCAGGTCCTCGTTGTAAAGGCTTGGGTCGATCTGCTTGATATTGAGCTCGGGGGAGAGCGGCTTCTCATTCATTGTATGGTCCTTGGGTCGAGAAGCTGCCGCCCTGGCGGGCGGCAGGGGAACACGTGCTTACTGGTTGAACCGCTGACACACCGGCCAGTACGCCATCAACAGGTAATAAACCACGCCGGCGGGGATAAGGCTTGCGTACCAGGAGACCGCCGAAAAAGAAAGCGCGGCGACGATGCCTACCGCCATGGCGATCAGCGCGGCCAGATTGACGCCTTTATACGGCCCTTGCGGGTCGTAGAGCTTGTCGATATCCAACGTGCGACGGCGAATCACGTAGTAGTCCACCACCAGGATCGCGAAGATCGGGCCGAGAAACGCAGAGTAGGTCTGTACGAACAGCTGAAGACCGGCGGCGGACTCCGGCTGAACCAGCTTCCAGGGGAAGGTGGCAAACGCCAGCAGCCCGACCAGAATCGTCGCCGTGGGAAAGCGCATCTTGAACACGTCCATCAGCACGTAGGTGGGGGGCACCACGTTATTGAGCACGTTGGTGGTCACCTGAGCGAAGGCGATGAACAAAAGAGTGGTCATCAAAAGCGGGGTGTTGTCCACGGCGTTGGCGAACACCTGGATGGGGTCCGCGGTGCCGGTGGCTTCCGACACCATATAGCCGATCAAGCCCATGAACAGGGTGCAGGGCAGAATCGACATGGCGTAAATGGTCGCCAAAAGCCCGCCGCCGGTGCCCTTTTTATGCTCGCGCGCGTAGTCGCTGACGTTGAGCATCATGGTGCTATAAATGCCCAAAAACAGCATGGTCGCGCCCCAGAACGGCATGCCCCAGGAGCCTTCCATAGTGAAAAGGCTGGCCGAGAGCTCGTCGCCATAGCGCTGCACGGTGGCGTAGAACATGTAGGTCAGCGAGCAGAGGATGAAGGCGCTGCCGATGTTCTCCAGCCACTTGATGCCCTGAAACCCGGTCACCGACAGCGCGATCTGCAGAAGCTGAAACGCGATGAAGTAAAACACCAGGTGGTCGAAGCCGAACAGCGTGGCGGACACCATGTTAAGCGCCCCGGCGCCGATCCAGCTTTGAAAGCCGTACCACACCACGGCGGGCACCGCGCGCACGAGCCCCGGAATGCGCGTGCCGGTAAATCCGAAGGCGGATCTGGCCTGTACCATGAAGGGAATGCCGTACTTGTAGCCGGCGGCGCCGTTGATGGCCAGCGCCACGCCGATCACGAAGCAGCCGATGGCGATGGCAAGCGTTGCCTGCAAAAGGTTGAGGGTGCCCACCACGCTCGAGCCCATGGCGAAGGTGCCGATTGACACGCACCCCCCGAACCAGGCCAGAAAGTAGGAGCCGCGCCCCATGATGCGGGTCTGCTGGGGCGCCAGGCTTTCGGCGCCCATTGCCTTGTGGGCAGGGTCGAGCGTGGGCCCTGAGGCCCCTGATTTGGGTTCAGACGTGCTCATCGTACCGTCCTCGCAAGATTTTATCGGCGTTATAGTTTTGCCCGGTGGCCGGGCGACGCTTGCGGCGTGGCGTACTAACGGTGTTTTTAATTGTTGATGTGTTATGGGTTAAATCGAGCGAAATTAGGGTTTGGGCGGCAAACGAAGCTCGGAGAACTCGGCGAATTTCCCGGTGAAGGGTTTCGGACGCGGGTAATCCAGGTCGCCGTGCTTGCTGGTCGTCAGGTTCAAACTCACCAGCGACTCGGCCAGTTTCAAGGCGGCACTGACGCCTTCGACCACCGGCAGGCCCACTTGCTGGCTAATCGCCTGGGTCAGGTTCGCCATACCGCCGCAACCCAGTACGATCGCGCCGATACCGTCTTCGTCCCGGGCTCGGCAGCACTCTTCGACAATACGCTTGAAGGCCGCATCCGGGTCGTGCTCCAGGTCCAGCACCGGAATTTCCGCCGCGCGAATACGCCGACAGTGGTGGCGAAAGCCGTACTGCTCCAGCAGGTGCTCGGCGATGATGCCGGTACGGCCAAGAGTGGTGACGATCGAAAAGCGCGTGCTGATCAGCGTGGCCAGGTGAAAACCGGCTTCGGCAATGCCGATGACCGGCTTGGCGGTCAGCTCCCGGGCGGCCAGAAGCCCCGGGTCGCCAAAGCAGGCGACGATGTAGGCGTCGATACCGCCTTCGCGCTCGCCCTTGAGCACCTCTTCGGCCACGCCTACCGCGCTAATGGCCTCGTCGAAGTGGCTTTCGATCGAGACCGGGCCGGACTCGGGCTGCGTCGCGCTCAGCGTCGTGTCCGCGCCTTTGAGCGCCTGCGCGGCCCGTTGAATCGCCTGGGTCATCGAAGCGGTAGTATTGGGATTGATGATGCGTATATGCACGTTGAGCGGCTCGCAGGTAAACGTTAACGGGAGTCTTGTATACGAAAATAGGGCGGTTTAAAGCCCGGCGCAACCCCTTTGGCGTCGAACCCTGGCCAAACACGTAGGCGCCGCTGAGCGGCGCTTACTGGCAACTTAAAACCAGGTCGCCAGGCGCAGCGGCGGCGTCGAAGCTTATCGTTTCGCGCGTTGCGGTGCGGCTTTGAAATCGTATACCTTGTATACAAAGAGAATGAATCGACAAACGACGGGGAAACGCCATGGCGGCTGACAATGAACAAACCGAAAGCTTTTATCCGCGGGATTTGATCGGCTACGGCCGGACGCCGCCCCACGCCAACTGGCCCGGCAACGCGAAAATCGCCGTTCAGTTCGTGCTTAATTACGAAGAGGGCGGGGAGAACTCCGTGCTGCACGGCGACGTCGGCTCGGAGCAGTTTCTATCCGAGATCATTGGCGCCGCCAGCTACAGTGACCGCCATCTGAGTATGGAGTCGATCTACGAGTACGGCTCCCGCACCGGGGTGTGGCGAATTCTGCGCGAGTTCGAGCGTCGCGGCCTGCCGCTAACCGTATTTGGCGTGGCCATGGCTTTGGAGCGCAATCCGGACGTCGCCCAGGCGTTCAAGGAGCTGGGCCACGAAATCGCCTGCCACGGCTACCGCTGGATTCACTACCAGGAAGTCCCCGAGCACATCGAGCGCGACCACCTGCAAAAAGCCGTGGCGATCTTCGAGCGTCTTTACGGCGAGAAGCCCGAAGGGTGGTATACCGGGCGCGACAGCCCCAACACCCGGCGTCTGATTGCTGAGGAAGGCGGCTTTTTGTACGACAGCGACTACTACGGCGACGACTTGCCCTTCTGGACGCGGGTCACCGACCGCCAGGGCTGCGATCACAACCACTTGATCGTGCCCTATACGCTGGACACCAACGACATGCGCTTCGCCTCGCCACAAGGCTTCAACACCTCGGATCACTTCTACAACTACCTGCGCGACGCCTTTGATGTACTCTACGCCGAAGGCGAAGAGGCGCCGAAGATGCTCTCGATCGGCATGCACTGCCGCCTGCTCGGCCGCCCGGGGCGCTTTCGCGCGCTGCAGCGCTTTTTGGATTACATCGAAACTTTTGATCGCGTATGGGTCGCCCGGCGTATCGACATCGCCCGCCACTGGGCCGAACACCATCCTGCGCCGACTCTTTAAAAGGTGACTGCCATGACGACACCCCGTTATTACGCCCCTAAAGGCGGCCATCCGCCGCAAACCCAGCTGACCGCCGACCGCGCGGTGTTTACCGAGGCCTATGCGCTGATTCCCAAGGGCGTGATGCGCGATATCGTGACCAGCAACCTGCCGTTTTGGCAGGGCACCCGAGCCTGGGTGCTGGCGCGGCCGCTGTCGGGTTTTGCCGAGACGTTTTCCCAGTACATCATGGAAGTGCAGCCAGGCGGTGGCAGCGACAAACCCGAGCCGGAAGCGGATGCAGAAGGCGTGCTGTTCGTCGTCGAAGGGGAGTTGACGCTGACCCTCGACGGGGTGCGCCACACCCTGGCGCCGGGCGGCTATGCGTTCATCCCGCCAGGCTGTGAATGGCGGGCGGGTAACGACAGCGGCGAGCCGGTGCGCTTTCACTGGATTCGCAAGGCGTTCGAGTTCGTCGAAGGGCTCGAGGTGCCGGAAGCCTTCGTCACCAACGAGCAGGCCATTACGCCCTTTGAGATGCCCGGTACCGAGGGGCGCTGGTCGACCACCCGTTTTGTCGACCCTTCTGATGTGCGCCACGACATGCACGTGACCATCGTCAACTTCCAGCCCGGCGGCGTCATTCCCTTCGATGAAACCCACGTCATGGAGCATGGCCTGTACGTGCTGGAAGGCAAGGCGGTGTATCACCTTAACCAGCAGTGGGTGGAGGTCGAAGCGGGGGATTTCATGTGGCTGCGCGCCTTCTGCCCCCAGGCCTGCTACGCCGGCGGCCCGGGGCCGTTTCGCTACCTGCTCTACAAGGACGTCAACCGCCACGCGAAGCTCAAGCTTTTCCGCTAACGGGCTTTTTGCTGCCAGAACGTTGCTTTCAAAACGTTGTTGCCAAAACCTTGTGGTCAAAACAAAGGAGCCGCCATGCTAACCCTGACCGCGACGCCCCTCACCGCCGAGGCTTTTCGCCCCTTTGGGGAGGTCATCGACGCGCGCGCATCAAAATCCTTTCCCATCAACGCCGGGCGCACCCAGCGCCACCACGATCTGGCGAAGGTCGAGACCCTGGGCGAAAGCGCCCATACGCTGATCAACATCTTCGTCAGCCAGCCGGTCACACTTCCGCTGGAACTTACCTTTTTGGAGCGCCACCCCCAGGGCAGCCAGGCCTTCATGCCGCTGCACGGCGAGCGCTTCATCGTGGTAGTCGCGCCCGCCGGCGAGACGATCGACGAAGGCGCGGTGCGCGCCTTCGTCACCGACGGCCGCCAGGGCGTGAACTACGCCGCGGGCACCTGGCATGCGATCAATTCGGTCCTTGAGCGTGAAGGGGAGTTTTTGGTGGTCGACCGCGGCGGCGAGGGTAATAACTGCGACGAATATCCGCTCGCGATCACGGTCACCCTCGACGACTAACGACGCAACCCTTTGTTCGTCACATTATTTTGCTAAGCTGATAGCCCACTTCCCGACCGATCGAGAACGCCATGAGCCAGTACACCGCTACCCCGATTCGCCGTACCAAAATCGTCGCCACGCTAGGTCCCGCCAGTGACCGGGAGGGCGTACTGGAAGCCATGTTGAAGGCGGGGGTGGATGTGGTGCGCCTCAACTTCTCCCACGGCACTGCGGACGATCACCGCCAGCGCCTGGCGCGGGTGCGCGAAATCGCCGACAAGCTCGGGCGCAGCGTAGCCGCACTTGGCGACCTGCAGGGGCCCAAGATTCGCGTTGCGCGCTTTAAAGAGGGCGCGGTGGTGCTCCAGGAAGGCAAGCCCTTCGTGCTCGATATGGCGCTGGACAGCGACGCCGGCGACATCGACAAGGTCGGCTGCGAATACAAAACGCTTGCTCAGGACGTGGTGGCCGGCGACCGGCTGCTGCTCGACGACGGCCGGGTCGTGCTCGATGTCACCCGTGTCGAAGGCCAGCAGGTTCACACCCAGGTGGTGGTCGGCGGCAAGCTCTCCAATCACAAGGGCATCAACAAGCAGGGCGGCGGGCTTTCGGCCCCGGCGCTGACCGACAAGGACAAGGAAGATCTCAAGACCGCCGTCGAGATCGGCGTGGACTACCTGGCGATCTCGTTTCCTCGCTCGGCGGCGGACATGCAGGAAGCCCGGCGCTTATTGGGTGAAGAAGGCGCCGAGATCGGCCTGGTCGCCAAGGTCGAACGCGCCGAAGCGGTGGCCGATGAGGCCACCCTCGACGGCATCATCGAAGCCTCACAAGCGGTGATGGTGGCGCGGGGGGATCTCGGCGTTGAGATCGGCGACGCCAAGCTCGTCGGCGTGCAAAAGCGCATGATCAAGCGTGCGCGTACGCTCAACCGCGCGGTGATTACTGCCACCCAAATGATGGAGAGCATGATTTCGGCGCCGCTACCCACCCGCGCCGAGGTGTTCGACGTGGCCAACGCAGTGCTCGACGGCAGCGACGCGGTGATGCTTTCCGCCGAAACCGCCGCCGGCGACTACCCGGTCGAAACCGTCGAGGCGATGAACCGGGTGTGCCTGGGGGCCGAGCGCGAGCGCCTGATTCAGGAGTCCGGCCACCGCATTCACGAAGGCTTTGCCCGTCCGGACGAAACCATTGCGCTCTCGGCGATGTACGCCGCTAACCACATGGAAGGCGTGGCCGCGATTGCCTGTATGACCTCGTCGGGTTATACGCCCTTGATCGCCTCGCGCATAAGCTCGGGTCTGCCCATCGTCGGTCTTGCCCACACGCCCATCGCCCAGCGGCGCATGGCGCTTTACCGGGGCGTGGTCTCGCTGCCCTTCGATACCAGCGAGATGAGCCCCACCGAGCTCAACGACCGGGCGATGGATGTATTGGTCAAGCAGGGCGTGGCCAAGCCGGGGGATCACGTGATTCTGACCCGGGGCGATCACATGAATGCCCACGGCGGTACCAACACCATGAAAGTAGTGTCGATTACCGACGAGCACGCCAGCGCCTGACCGAGGAAACCGCCATGAACGTATCGCGTCGCCAACTCATCAAGACCGCGGTTGCCGCTTCGCTGCTGGCAAGCGTCGCTTCACCGCTGTTAAACGCCTTTGCCGAACCAAAAGCCGAGGACCCCACCGCGTCCACGTTGCCGCTGACCCTTCACACCGAGCAGGGCCCGCACCGCCTCGACGTGGAGGTAGCCGAAACGCTCTCCCAGCGCCAGCAGGGTTTGATGGGCCGCGAACACCTGGCCGAAGAGCGCGGGATGCTGTTCCGCTTTGAAAACGAACAGCCCGCCAATAACGCTTTTTGGATGTATAACACCTTGATCGCGCTGGATATCGCCTTCATCGACGACGAAGGCCGAATCGTTGCGATCACGACCATGCCCCCCTGCGAGGCGGACAGCGCCCAGGAATGCCCCACCTACCCGGCGGGCGCGGCGTACTACTCCGCCCTCGAGGTGAACGCCGGTTATTTCAAAGAGCGCGGGGTTCAGGTGGGCGACTGCGTCTCGGTACCGGCGCTGGCCGGGTTTTGCCGGCCCGAGTAATTCCCTGCCCGGCGTACGCCGAAAGTCGAGCCTGTAAAGCGGGCCGGCCACCTATCTTTCGATTTTCAAACCCATAAAATAGAAGCAGGCGGCCGCTCGAGCGGCCGCCTGCGTTTCTATCGTACTGCCATAAATTTATAATAAGGATGACCCCTATGACGCTGACTCGCTCGATCGCCCCGCTGGCCGCCGGTTTGATGGGGGCGGCACTTTTAAGCACCGCCTTCAGCGCCCAGGCCCGGGAACTCTCGGTGTCTACCGTGCTGTCCGACGCCTTCCCCTGGGGCCAGGCCGCCGAAAAGTGGGCCGAACTTCTGGAAGAGCGCAGCGAGGGGGAGCTCACCCTGCGCGTTTACCCCAATTCGCAACTGGTGTCGGGAGACCAAACCCGCGAATTTTCCGCCATGCGCTCGGGGCTGATCGACGCCGCGGTGGGTTCGACCATCAACTGGTCCCCCCAGGTGCCGGCACTCAATATGTTCTCGCTGCCGTTTTTCATCCCGGATACCGAGGCCGTGGACGCCGTCACCCAGGGCGCGGCGGGCGACATGGTCTTCGAGGCGATCGAATCCCGCGGCGTGGTGCCGCTGGCCTGGGCCGAAAACGGTTTTCGCCAGATTTCCAACTCGAGCGGCCCGATTAGCTCACCCCAGGATCTGGAGGGGCTGAAAATTCGCGTGGTGGGCTCGCCGCTTTTCCAGGATACCTTTAATGCCCTGGGCGCCGACCCGACCCAGATGAGCTGGACCGATGCCCAGCCCGCGCTCACCACCGGCGCGGTGGATGGCCAGGAGAACCCGATGTCGGTGTTCGACGTGGCGCGCATCGACCAGGCCGGCCAGGCATACCTGACGCTCTGGAACTACATGAACGATCCGCTGATCTTCGCCGTGAGCCAACCGGTTTGGAACTCGCTGGACGAGGAGGAACAAACCATGCTGCGCGAAACCGCCGAAGAAGCCGGCGCCTGGGAAATCGACATGACCCGCGAGCAGCAAAGTGAGCGGTTGGCGGCGATCGAGGAGCGTGGCGTCACCGTCACCGAGCTAAGCGAGGCCGAGTACCAGGCGTTCGCCGACGCGACCCAGGCCGTTTATGACAAATGGGCGCCGCGTATCGGTGAAGAACTGCTCGAGGCCGCCAGGTCGTCGATGGACGAGCGCTGAACGCCCTTGATACTCCTTCCCCGACCGGCTTTGGGCCGGTCGTTTTCTTGTAGAGGCTCTCATGCAAGCGTTTTCCGATGCACGTTTCGAGCGATGGCTGGGTGCGCTATCGCTGATCGTGATCTCCCTTATTAGTCTTGGAAACGTCGTGACCCGGTACCTGACCGGCGGCTCGTTTTCGTTTACCGAAGAGTTCTCGGTGTTCCTGCTGGTCGTTTTGACCTTTGCCGGGGCAAGCGTTGCGCTGCGCCGCAACCGCCATATCCGCATTGGTCTGGTGGAGCGTTTGTTGCCCGAGCGCTGGCGCAAGGCGTTGATCGTCTTTCAGGGGCTTTGCGGCCTTGTGGTGCTTGGCTTGATCACCTGGTACGGCGGTCAGCTTGCCTGGCAGGAGTACCAGTGGGAGTCGCTGTCGCCGGGCCTTGGTCTGCCCCAGTGGTGGTATCTGGTTTGGCTGCCGGTGCTCTCGGCGGCCATGGTCTGGCGTTTGCTTCAGCAAACCCGCGAGCGGCTAAGCGGAGGGCTGCGCCATGACCCCTGATACCTGGATGATTCTCGCCTTCGCCGGGTTCTTGATCGCCGGCGTGCCGGTGGCGTTTTCGCTGGCCCTGGCGGGGTCGGTCGGCATCGTCACCGGGCTTTCGCCGGATATGCTGGCGACCCTGGGCACCAACACCTACAACAGCATCGCCAAATATCCGCTGATCGCGATTCCGCTGTTTATCCTGACCGGGCTGATCTTCGAGCGCTCCGGCGTGGCGCTGCGCTTGGTGCGCTTCGCCCAGGCCCTGATTGGCCCACGCCACGGCGGTTTGGCGCTGGTGGCGGTGCTCGTTTGCATGATCATGGGCGGCATGAGCGGCTCGGGCCCGGCTGATGCCGCGGCGGTGGCTATGGTGATGCTGCCCAGCATGACCAAAGCGGGCTACCCCAAGCCGTTTTCGGCGACCTTGATCGCCGCCTCCGCCTCGACGGCGATTCTCATTCCGCCGTCGGTTGCGTTGATTCTCTACTCCATCGTGGTGCCCGGGGTGGACCTTCGCGCGCTGTTCGCCGCCGGGCTGTTTCCGGGGATTCTGGCCGGGCTATCGCTGCTGGTACCGGCCATGCTGCTGGCCAAACGTTACGGCTGGGAAGGCCCTACGCCGGAAAGCGAGGCCGAGCGGCTGAGCGTGGGCGAGGCCTTCAAGCAGGCCTTGCCGGCGCTGTTTGCGCCCGTGCTCATTCTGGGCGGACTGCGCTCCGGGCTTTTCACGCCAACCGAAGCCGCGGTCGTCGCGGTTGCCTACGGCACCCTGGTGGGGCTTTTCTTCACCCGGGAGCTTTCACTGCGCGACCTGTGGGCGCTGCTGGGCGAGGCGTCGATCATCTCCGGGGTCGTGATGCTGATCATCGCGCTGGCGGGGATCTTTGCCTGGGCGGGGACCATGCTGGGGACCTTCCGCCACTTGGCCGAGTGGATGATCAGCCTCACCGATAACGGCACACTGCTGCTGGTGCTGGTCATGCTGGCGGTACTGCTCGCCGGGATGCTGCTCGATGCGATCTCGATCTATCTCATCCTGATGCCCATTTTGATCCCGGTGATGCAGCACTTCGAGTGGAACCCGGTTTGGTTCGGCATTTTGCTGGCCATGAATATCGCGATTGGCCAATTTACGCCCCCGGTGGCGGTGAATCTGATGGTCACCACCGAGGTTGCGAAGATTCGCCTCGAGCAAACCCTCGGCTGGGCACTTTTGTTCGTGGCCGCGATGGCCTGTGCCATGGCGGTCGTGGCGATTTTTCCGGCCATTGCCCTGTGGCTGCCCGGGGTGCTGGGCTATAACGTGTGAGGGCATCCGTGCTAGCGTTTAAAAAAGACGAATCGCTAAACGCATGTTTAGCCAGCGATTTTTTATACTCCTTAAAAAGGTTGGACAGGGGCGCACAAGAAGCGCTATAAGCCTAAAGTGCCATGGCGAGTTAAGCCGTATTAATCGCGGATGAAAGCGAGTAGGGTGCAATGCTTATGGCGTTCGCGCCCACGGCGGTTTCGCCAAGCGACGGTTTTTTCGCTAAAGTGACCAGTGCTCTGCCGCCATTGGCAGGGTTAACAGTCTGTATTACAAACGTTTTGAACGAAATAGCCCAGGGGATCGGTAACGGGTGTTCAAAGCGAATAATGCTCATAAAAGATAAAGAGGTGTGTCCATGAAGCGCCATGTATTTTCAACCGCCGCCTTTTCAGGCGCGCTGATTGCCGCGGCCAGTTTTGCAAGCCCGGCCGTTGCACAGGAAAGCTACATCACCATCGGTACCGGCGGCCAAACCGGCGTTTACTACGTGGTCGGCCAGTCGGTTTGCCGCATGGTCAACCGCGGTAGCGAAGACCACAGCATCCGCTGTAACGCGCCCTCGACCGGCGGCTCCGTTGCCAACGTCAACGGCATGAAAAACGGCGACCTGGATATGGGCGTGGTGCAGTCCGACGTTCAATACCGCGCCTACAACGGTGAAGCCAACTTCGAAGGCGATGGCCCTTGGGAAGAGATGCGCTCCGTGTTCACCATGCACGGCGAGCCGCTGACCGTGGTCGCCCGCGCCGATGCCGGTATCGACAACATCAGCGACTTCCCCGGCAAACGTGTCAACATCGGCAACCCCGGTTCGGGTCAGCGCAACACCATGGACGTGGTGATGGACGCCTTCGGTTGGGATGAAGACACCTTCGCCCTGGCCTCGCAGCTCGACGCCGCCGAACAGGCCGCCGCGCTTTCCGATAACAACATCGACGCCATGGTCTATGTGGTCGGTCACCCCAACGGTTCGATCCAGGAAGCGACCACCACCATCGACGCCAAGCTGGTCTCGGTGACCGGTGACGAGATCGACGGCCTGATCGAAGAGTACCCGTACTACACCCGTTCCGTGATTCCGGGCGGCTTGTACCGGGGTAACGACGAAGACGTCGAAACCTTCGGCGTGGCGGCAACCTTCGTTTCCTCGACCAATGTCGACGAAGAAGTGATCTACGAAACCGTTAAAGCCGTGTTCGAAAACTTCGACCGCTTCAAGCGCCTGCATCCGGCGTTCGAAAACCTGGACGAAGAAGAGATGATCTCTGACGGCTTGACCGCACCGCTGCACGCTGGCGCCGAGCGCTACTATCGTGAGCGTGGCTGGATCGAGTAAGTCGTACCCGGCGCTAAACGGTGAGTGCCGGTAGCGCCGTTGAGTAAAACGCAAAGCGCGGGCACCCTGGGTGTCCGCGCTTTTGTTGAATGCGCTGATGATAAATGCTCATGATCGGCGTGGACTTCAAAGGGCAAGCGTATGCAAGATGAAAAGAAATCCTCGGCGGACGCGCACCACGACCTGGAGGATATGGTCGCCTCCAGCGACACCGGCGCGCGAAAACCCCTCGGGGCTCCCGGCAAATTACTGGTGGGAATTGCCGCTGCCTGGTCGCTGTTTCAGCTTTGGATCGCCTCACCGCTGCCCTACATGTTGCGGGTGGGCGTCTTCAGCGCGACCGAGGCGCGCTCGATCCACTTGGCCTTTGCGCTCTTTTTAGCCTTTATGGCCTACCCGGCGCTCAAGCGCTCGCCGCGGGACCGGGTGCCGCTTCAAGACTGGGCGTTTGCCGCCGTGGCGGCGTTTTGCGGCGCCTATCTGTTCGTTTTCTACGACGACCTGGCCAGCCGGGCCGGGCGGCCGATCACCCAGGATATCGTGATCGGCGTGATCGGTATCGTCATGCTGTTGGAGGCGACCCGGCGCGCGCTTGGCCCGCCCTTGATGGCCGTGGCCGCGATCTTTATCGCCTATTCGCTGTTCGGGCCCTACATGCCCGGTATTCTCGCCCACCGCGGTGTAAGCCTGGGCGGGTTGATCAACCACCAATGGCTGGGTACCCAAGGGGTGTTCGGCATTGCGCTGGGCGTGTCGACCAGTTTCGTGTTTTTGTTCGTGTTGTTCGGTGCGCTGCTCGATAAAGCCGGCGCGGGTAACTATTTCATCAAAGTGGCTTTTTCGATGCTGGGCCACTTCAAGGGCGGCCCGGCCAAGGCGGCGGTCGTGGCCTCGGGCATGACCGGGTTGATCTCCGGCTCCTCGATCGCCAATACCGTGACCACCGGTACCTTCACCATTCCCATGATGAAACGCGTGGGCTTTAGCGCAGAAAAAGCCGGTGCCGTCGAGGTGTCTTCCTCGGTGAACGGCCAGATCATGCCGCCGGTCATGGGCGCGGCGGCGTTTTTGATGGTCGAGTACGTGGGTATCTCCTACGTCGAGGTCATCAAGCACGCCTTTTTGCCCGCCCTGATCTCCTATATCGCGCTGATCTATATCGTTCATCTGGAAGCCCTCAAGGCGGACATGAAAGGGCTGCCCTCGAGCAACCCGGCGCGCCCGCTCTTGAACAAGGTCATCGGTTTTTTGACCGGGCTTTTACTGCTGATGGGGCTTTCGGTCGGCGTCTACTACGGCCTTGGCTGGCTGAAGCCGGTGCTGGGCGATGCAACGCCTTGGGTCGTATCGGTGGGCCTCGCCGTCGTCTATGTCGGGCTTTTGAAAATCGGCGCCCGCTACCCGGAACTCGAAATCGACGACCCCAACTCGGCGGTCTTGACGCTGCCGCAAACCCGGCCGACGGTCATGGTCGGGCTTCACTACATTCTGCCGGTGGTCGTGCTGGTGTGGTGTTTGATGGTCGAGCGTCTGTCCCCCGGGCTTTCGGCGTTTTGGGCCACCATGTTCATGATCTTCATCATGATCACCCAGCGCCCGATCATTGCGCTGTTCCGGGGCCGCAGCCAGCTGGCGGCGGATATCAAGGAAGGCCTTTTCGATCTGTGGGATGGCCTGGTGACCGGCGCGCGCAATATGATCGGCATCGGTATCGCCACCGCCACCGCGGGTATCGTGGTGGGGGCGGTCTCGCAAACCGGCGTGGGCCTGGTGCTGGCGGACGTGGTCGAGCTTCTTTCCGGCGGCAACCTGATGGTGATTTTGCTGCTCACCGCCGTGTTGAGCTTGATTCTGGGCATGGGCCTGCCCACTACCGCCAACTACATCGTGGTGTCGGCGCTGATGGCGCCGGTGATCGTGCTGCTTGGCCAGCAAAACGGGCTGATCGTACCGCTGATTGCGGTGCACCTGTTCGTGTTCTACTTCGGCATCATGGCGGACGTGACGCCACCGGTGGGCCTTGCCTCCTTCGCGGCGGCGGCGGTCTCCGGCGGGGACCCGCTGCGCACCGGTTTCCAGGCGTTCTACTACAGCCTGCGCACCGCGGCGCTACCGTTTCTGTTCATCTTCAATACGGATCTCTTGCTGATCGATGTGACGGTGACCCAGGGGATCGTGGTGTTCATCGTGGCCACCATCGCCATGCTGATCTTCGCTGCCGGCACCCAGGGCTACTTCATCACCCGTAACCGCTGGTACGAGTCGATTCTGCTGCTGTTGGTCGCCTTTACGCTGTTCCGTCCGGGCTTTTTCATGGATCGCATCCACGACCCGTACAACTCCGTGCCACCGGCGCAGTTCGCCGATGCGCTGGGCCAGGTCGATGAAGGCAGCAACCTGCGCATCCAGATTGCCGGTGAAGACGACTACGGCGCGCCGATGTCGACCTATATGCTCATTCCGGTGCCCGCGGGTAACACCGGTGAGGAGCGCCTGGAGAACCTGGGGTTAGAGCTTTATACCGACGGCGACCAGACCCTGGTCGATTTCGTCGAGTTCGGTAGCCCCGCGGCGGACCTGGGGCTCGATTTCGACCAGGAGATCATCGAAGTGCTCGCCCCGGTGGACCGCTGGACCAAAGAGTGGATGTGGCTGCCAGCGCTTGGCGTGTTCGCCCTGGTGGTGCTGATGCAGCGTCGCCGCCGTGGCCGCAAAACGCCGGACCACACCCCGGCCAGCGCCTAAGGAGGCCGTGCGATGTATCAGAAAATTCTGCTTCCTGTGGATCTCAACGAGGCGGCGTCCTGGCAAAAGGCGTTGCCGGTGGCGGTAACGCTTTGCCATACCTTTGGGGCGTCGCTTCATTTGGTGAGCGTACTGCCGGAGTTCACGATGCCGATGGTCGGGGCCTACTTTCCGAAAAACTTTTCGAAAAAGGCTCACGAGGCGATGCACGAGGCGCAAAACGCGTTTATCCAGGAGCACGTGCCCGAGGATATCCAAACCCAAAGCGTGATCGTCGATGGCTCGCCCTGGGAGGCGATCATCAAGATCGGCAAGAAAATCGACGCCGACCTGATCGTCATGGCCTCCCACACCAAACGTAAGTTCGCCGACTACGTGCTCGGCCCCAACGCCGAGCACGTGGTGCACCACGCGAAAGTCTCGGTGATGATCGTGCGCTGATCCGGCGCCTGGTCAAAAAAGACGGCTTCGGCCGTCTTTTTTTATGGGCTGCGACTTTTGGGTGATTTCGTTTGGACGCTGGGTGACCAACACTGAGGGGTGGTTCAATAATCATAACGCTCAGGAGCTTAACCATGATCTACGCAAACCCAGGCGATAACGGCGCCCTCGTCACCTTCGAAAAACGCTACGGTAACTACATCGGCGGCGAGTTCGTCGCACCCGAGAAAGGCCAGTATTTCGACAACATCAGCCCGGTGAACGGCCAGGTGTTCTGCGAGATCCCCCGCTCCAGCGCCGAGGATATCGACAAGGCCCTGGACGCTGCCCACAAGGCCGCCCCCGCCTGGGGCAAGACCTCCGCCGCCGAGCGCAGCAATATTCTGCTCAAGATGGCGGATCGCATCGAGCAGAACCTGGAGATGCTGGCCGTGGCGGAAACCTGGGACAACGGTAAGGCGGTGCGCGAAACCCTGAATGCCGACCTGCCCCTGGCGGTGGATCATTTCCGCTACTTCGCTGGCTGCATCCGCGCCCAGGAAGGGAGTGCTGCAGATATCGACGCCAACACCGTGTCGTATCATTTTCACGAGCCGCTGGGCGTGGTGGGGCAAATCATACCCTGGAACTTCCCCATCCTGATGGCGGTATGGAAGCTGGCGCCGGCGCTGGCCGCGGGCAACTGCGTGGTATTGAAGCCCGCCGAGCAGACCCCGGCCTCGATTCTCGAACTGATGAAGGTCGTCGGCGACCTGCTGCCGCCCGGCGTGGTCAACATCGTCAATGGCTTTGGCGAGGAGGTGGGCGAGAGCCTGGCCACCAGCAAGCGCATCGCCAAGATCGCCTTTACTGGCTCAACGCCGGTGGGCTCGCATATCCTGAAGTGCGCCGCCGAGAACATCATTCCCTCCACGGTGGAGCTCGGCGGCAAGTCGCCGAACATCTACTTCGCCGACATCATGAACGCCGAGCCCACCTTCGTGGATAAAGCAGTCGAAGGCCTGGTGCTGGCGTTTTTGAACCAGGGCGAGGTGTGCACCTGCCCGTCCCGGGCGCTGGTCCAAGAGAGCATGTACGATGACTTCATGGTCAAGGTGCTCGAGCGCACCAAGGCCATCAAACGCGGTAACCCCCTGGACACCGACGTGCAGGTCGGCGCCCAGGCATCTCAAGAGCAGTTCGACAAGATCATGTCCTACATGGACGTGGCCCGGGAAGAGGGCGCGGAGTTTTTGACCGGCGGCAACAAGGCGAGCATCGAAGGGGATTACAACAGCGGCTACTACATCGAGCCGACGATTCTCAAGGGCAACAACAAGATGCGCATCTTCCAGGAGGAGATCTTCGGCCCGGTCGTGTCGGTGACGACCTTCAAGGACGAAGAAGAAGCGCTGGCGATTGCCAACGACACCGAGTTCGGCCTGGGCGCGGGCGTGTGGAGCCGCGATATCAACGTGGCGTTTCGCATGGGCCGCGGCATTCAGGCCGGGCGCGTGTGGACCAACTGCTACCACCAATACCCGGCCCACGCGGCCTTCGGGGGTTACAAAAAGTCCGGCGTGGGCCGTGAAACCCACAAGATGGCCCTCGAGCACTATCAGCAAACCAAGAATCTGCTGGTGAGCTACGACATCAACCCGATGGGTTTTTTCTAAGCCTGACACCAGGCCCGGCTTGGCCGGGCGAATAAGCGCGCTATAAACGCCGGGGCTACCCCGGCGTTTTTTCGCCTGCCGCTTGGCTGTCGGCAAGCCACCGCTCGGCCAGGCGGCTTGCCTGATCGAGGCTGGCCGTGACCGCGAGTTTTCCGGTTGCGCGGCGGATACCGGCGCGCTTGAGTTTCAACACCATGCGCGGTGCCAGCCCCACCATGATTACCCCAACGCCCCGTTCATCGAGCTCGCCTAGAAGGGTATCCAGCGCGATCATGGCCGAGGCGTCCAGGCTGGGTACCGCGTGCATATCCAGCACCACCACGCGCACGTCCTGGTCGACTACGCGCAGCGTGGCCATAGCTTTCTCGGCGGCGCCGAAAAACAGCGGCCCGCTGATCTTGTAGCGGGCCACACCGGGGGCAAAGGCAGCGCTGGAGCCAGCTGCTTCGACACGCTGCGTCTGGGTCAACTGGGCCATGCGCCGGATGAACAGCGCCGCCGCCAGGCCCATGCCGACGGCCACGGCGATGACCATATCGAACACCACGGTGAGCAGAAAACAGATCACCAGCACCGCTACGTCGCTGGCCGGGGCGCTTTTCAGCGTGTGTACGAAATGGCGCGCCTCGCTCATGTTCCAGGCGATGATGAATAAAAGCGCCGCCAGTGCCGCCATGGGCACGTAGCCCATCGCCCCCGCCAGGGCGATCACCGCCAGCAGCACGACGAATGAGTGGACCAGCGCCGCGATGGGGGAGAAGCCGCCGCTTTTGATATTGGTCGCGGTACGGGCAAGCGCCGCGGTGGCGGTAATGCCGCCAAAAAAGGGCGCGACCACGTTGCCAAGCCCCTGGCCGATCAGCTCCACGTTGGGGTTGTGGCGGGTGCGGGTCAAACCATCGGCGACCACGGCGCACAAAAGCGACTCGATTGCCGCCAGTAGCGCGATGGCAAGCGCCGGGCCGAGCAGCGCCTGGATCAGCGCGAAGTTAACGGTGAGCGGCTCGCCCTTGGCCCCGGGCAACTGCCAGGGTAGCGCAAAGCCCGGTGCAAACGGCGGGATACCGCTGCCGGTCACGCCCTGGGATTCCCAGCTAAAGCGCGAGGCGATGGTCGCGACATCGCTTCCCAAAAGCGACAGCAGTAGCGCCACCAACGTGCCCGCCGCCAGCCCCACCAGGGGCGCGGGGATCGGCGTTTTCAAACGCGGCCACGCAATCAAAACGCTCAAGGTCGCCACGCCCACGCAGAGATCGGCAAGCGAAAGCCCGGGCAGCGCCTGGGCGATAACGAGCAGGTTGTGCGGGGTGCTACTGCCCAATGTAATGTCGGTCAGGCCCAGAAAATCCGGCACTTGCAGCAGCGCGATGACCACGCCGATCCCCGCGGTGAAGCCCAGAATGACCGGGTAGGGCACGTACTGAATCAGCGTGCCGAGTCTGGCGAGCCCCAGCGCCACCAAAATGGCCCCGGCCATGAGCGTGGCCAAAAGCAGCCCGCCCAGGCCAAACTCCGCCGCAATGGGGAATAAAATTACCACGAAGGCCGCCGTGGGCCCGGAGATATTGAAGCGCGAACCGCCGGTCAGGGCGATGATCGCCCCCGCTACGATTGCCGTATAAAGGCCGTGCTGTGGCGCTACGCCGGTGGCGATTGCCAGCGCCATCGAAAGCGGTACGGCCACCACGCCCACGGTGATGCCCGCCAAAACGTCGCGCTTGAGTTTGCCAAGGGTGTAACCTTCGCGCCAGGCACTCAAAAGTGCACTGCCAGGCACGGGAAAGCCCCCTCCCGAGGGGCGGCGGGCGCGGGACATGGAGAACCTCGTAGCCGGTTGGAAACGTTAGCCTTTTAACTTACTCCCCGGCGCTGCGATGCACAACTGCGCCGCCGATATTCGCCGCTCACGAAGGGGAGACGAGAAAAAAGCCAGGCCTACAACGGCGCCATGCCCGGGCTTGGCCGGGCATGGCAAGAGGGTGTGCTAAGAGGGTGTAACGAGAGAGTATAACGAGAGGGTCGCGCAGAGAGACTTACTGCGTGGTGATCGGCTCGTCGCTTTCACTATCGCCTTCGCCGTGGTGGCGCTCGCCGCGTCTTTCTTCGTGCATTTCGCGCATGGCCTCTTTCAGAGCCTCTTCTTCGTCGTCGGTGAGAATCTCGCTGACGCGCTCCTTGTGCTCGTCGCGAAGCGTCTTCATCGCCTCGTAAAACTCGGCGTTGGCTTCATTGAGCTCTGTCTGTTTCTCTTCGTTGATCTCGGCGCGCTGATACACTTCATCGCGCTGCTCCTGCATGTGTTCGCGCATCTGCTCGCGGTCCTTGCCGTCGTGCGGCCCGGCCTGAGCGGTCAATGCCACCGGAATCAAAGCGGCGGCGAGCAGGGCAGGAGCGGCGATTTTACGAATGGATAGCGTCATGGCGTACCTCTTTTGTCGATGCAGTTGAATGTCTTGACTCCTGCAGTATCAAACGCCTCGGTGTAAAGTCGTTGCACGAAGTGTGCAAACAACGTGACCTTCGCTTCTCGATGCGAAGACATGAAGGCGCGAAAGATAAAAGGAGTTATCGATGCAAGCATTGCGTGGGATCCGCCAAACCCTGGGCGCGGGCAGTCTGGCGCTGTTGCTCGGCGGTTGCGGCGCCACCCATCTCGCCTCGAACGGCGAACCCGCCCAGGCCCTGGCCCAGGAAAAGCTCGCCGTGTGCTCCACGGCGCTGGCCCCCCAGCGCTACACACCGCCCGAGTGGCCCGAGGCGCTCACCGCCAGAGTGCGCCTGCCGGATACCCAAGGGGAAGGCCTGCGCCCGGCGGCGCTGATCGTTCACGGCGGCGGCTGGCGCGGACGAAACCCAAAGGATATGGACAAAATCGCCAAACGACTGGCGGGCCAGGGCTATGTGACGGTCAATGTCGCCTACCGCTTCGCCCCCGAGTACCGCTTCCCCGCCCAGCTTCATGATTTGCAGCAGGCAATGGCCTGGATTCATCAAAACGCCGGGCGCTTTCGCATCGATACCGACCGCATCGTGGGTGTGGGCTACTCCTCCGGGGCGCACCTGGTGAGTTTGCTGGCGCTGGCAAGCGAACACGGCCCGCTGGCCGAGCCTTTTGGGGGCGCGCATACCCGGCTGCGCGCGGCAGCGGTGGGGGGCCTGCCAAGCGATCTTATGAAGTTCGACGACGGCGAACTGGTGACCGACCTGATCGGCGGTACCCGGGATGAAGAGCCCGAGGCGTACAGGTTGGCCTCGCCCGCGCGCCAAATCACCCCGCAAGCCCCGCCGTTTTTCGTCTTCCACGGTAACCGGGACCGCTTGGTACCGGTGGACCACGCCAAGGATTTCTACCAGGCGCTCGCGGACCAGGGCACGCGCTCCGAACTTTATGTGCAGCACGGCCGCGGGCATATCGGAAGCTTTCTGCTGCGCGGCGGCGCCATCAAAGCGGCCATCGCTTTTCTCGATAGAGAGGTAGATCGCGAGGTGAATCCTGAGGCGGGGCAGGGCGATTAGACTTTAGTTGGCTTTTGAAGGTTTGCAAGGTTGGTGAAAGCTTCGTGGCATAGCGTAGGGGCACTGCAGGCACAGACCTGCCCAAAATCTATAAATTTATAAAAAGTGAGAACGCTATGCCCAAAAACAGTGTCACTTCGCTTGGTATGACCGTGAAATCGCTGCTGGTCGGCGCTACCGCCGCCGCTGCCTCCCTTGCCATGGCGTTACCCGCCGCCGCGGACAACTACCCCGAACGCCCGATCAACATGATCGTAGGCTTTGGTACCGGCGGCAGCGCCGACCGCCTGGCGCGCTTGATGTCCGGCTATATTTCCGAGGAAATCGGCGTGCCGGTCCAGGTCAGCAACCGCCCGGGCGCCGGCACGCAGGTCGCCTCCAACTACGTGCTGAACATGCCCGACGATGGCTACACCGTGTACGCCTCGACCTTCGCCCCGTACCTGACCAACTCGATTTTGACCGGCGGCGCCAACTTCAGCGTGGATGACTTCAACTACATCAATTTCCAGTGGTTCGACCTGGATTTGATCGCCGCCAACGAAGACAGCGGCTATGAAGACCTGCCCGAGCTGCTCGAAGCCATTCGTGAAGAGGACACCCAGGTACGCGGCGCCGTGGTTCAGGGCTCCGCCGGCCACCTGATGGTGCGCTTGCTGCTCGACCAGGCCGGTATCGACCAGGACAACCTGAACCTGGTGACCTACAACAGCGGCGGCGAAGCGCGTTCGGCGGTCGCTGGCGGTCAGGTCGATTTCGTTTCGATCAGCGCCCAGGGCAGCGAAGGCATTCGCGAATTCCTGACGCCGCTTGCCATCGTCAGCGACGAGCGTATCGAGCAGTGGGACGTGGCGCCGATCAACGAAGCCCTCGCCCCGATGGACGTCGAAGTACCGGTGCTGCAGGGCTCGATGCGCGGCTTCGCGGTCACCAGCGAAATGGAGCGCGAGCATCCGGAGCGCTTCGAAACGCTCTCTTCCGCCATCCAGAGCGCGCTGGCCCGTAAAGAGGTGCAGGACCACCTCGAGCGTAACGACATGGGCGGCGTTTGGGTCGGCCCGGAGCGCGCCAACGAGCTGATGCGCGAAAACTACGAGGTCTTCGAGCAGTACGCCCACCTGCTTAACTGATCCGCTTGAAGGCCGGCCCGCCAAGGCCGGCCTGGAGAATCACCATGTCCGCAAACAAACGTGACTATGGGGACTTTCTGGTCCTCATGGCCTTGGCGTGCTTTACCCTTTGGTATCTGTGGGATGCCTATAGCGTCTCGGCAAGCGCCCAGAACTTGCTGCTGATTTTGCCGCTTTCGCTGGTCGTGCTGGCGGTCATTGCCCTGGAGCTTGGGCTACGCATCAAGCACGGCACGCTTTTCCGCCCCAGCGAGGAAGAGGAGCCGCTACACCAGACACTGCCGGTGGTCGGGCTCTTCGCCGCCTACGTGATCTCGCTGGAAACATTGGGCTTCGATATCGCCACCGTGGCGTTCATCGCGCTTTTTCTGGTGCTCAAAGGCGAGCGCAATGTCTGGCTGGTCACGGGCTTTAGCGCCGTTTTCGGGCTGGGCTGCGCGTTTTTCTTCTCGCAGATGTTGCCCTATCCCATGACCCTACTGCTGCTGCCCAGCTAAGGAGCCGCCATGATCGATTTTGCCGCAGTAGAGCAGAGCCTGGCGCTGCTTTTTTCCAGTTTCAGCCCCTGGCTGGTGGTCATCCCTGGCATCATTTTGGGGCTGATTTTCGGCGCCACGCCCGGGCTTCAAATCTCCATGGCCATGGCGATCTTCTTGCCCATGACCATGTACATGGACTTCATTCAGGCCATGCTGTTTTTGACCGCCATCTTCACCGGCGGCTCGTTCGGCTCGGGGATTCCGGCCATTTTGATGAACATTCCCGGTACCTCGTCGGCAATCGCCACCGCTTTCGATGGCTACCCCATGGCGCGCAACGGCCAGCACAACGAAGCCCTCGGCGTAGCGCTTGCTTCTTCGGTCATCGGTGTGCTGATGGGCTACGTGATCCTGTTCATCATGATCCAGCCGCTCTCGGTAATGGTGTTGAAGCTTGGCCCCGCCGAGATGTTCATCGTCATTTTGTGGGGCATGACATTGATTGCAAGCCTCAAGGGCGAGCAGGTGCTCAAGGGCTTGATGGCCGGCTTTGTGGGCCTTCTGGCGGGTACGATCGGTTTTAGCGAAGTGGGCCTGGCGCGCGGCACCATGGGGCAAACCTACCTGCTCGACGGTATCCCGGTCATCCCCGCCATGATGGGCATGTTCGCCGCCTCGGAGCTTTTCAAGCTGGCCAATAAAAGCTTCATCGTCGAGTCCGAGGCGTCGCGCAAGGTTAGCATCGGCCAGATTCTCGGTGGCTGCCGGATGGCGCTGAGCCACCCCTGGGTGATGATTCGCGGCGGCTTGATCGGCGTATTCGTCGGTGCGGTGCCAGGTGTGGGCTCGTCGGTATCGAACCTGCTCTCTTATGTGGAGACCAAGCGCCGCGATAAGGACCCGGAGTCGTTTGGCAAGGGCAACCCCAAGGGCGTGGTGGCCTCGGAATCCGCCAACAGCACCTCGGAAGCCGGTTCGATGGCGACGCTCCTGGCGCTGGGTATTCCCGGCGGCGGCGCTACGGCGGTCATGCTGGCGGCGTTTGCCATGCACAACATCACCGGCGGCCCGCAGTTCATTCGCCAGCAAACCGATGTGGTCTACGCCATTATATTTGCCAACTTCGCCCAGGTGTTTTTGCTGGTCGTCGTGGGGCTTTTGTTCATTCCGCTGTTGGCTAACATCATCAAGGTGCCGATGCGCTATCTCATTCCTTCGGTGCTGGTGCTGGCGGTGATGGGCTCGTTCGGGCTGACCGGCAACATGACCGGCCCGGCCACGGTGCTGGTGTTCGCGGTGATCGGTTGGATTTTCCGCCACTACGGCTACTCGGTGCCCGCCGCGGTCATCGGGCTTTTGCTGGGCTCGCTTGCCGAGAAGTCGCTTTTGCATTCGTACCAGATCAGCGGCGGCGATTTTAGCTATCTGTTCACCCGCCCGGTGGCGCTGGGCATTCTGGCGCTGCTGCTGATTTCACTGCTCGGCAAACCCTTGATGCAGCGCTTTCAAACGCGGCGCGCACAAAAGGCGTAGCGGATGGTCGGGCGAACGCTTAAAACCCTGGGCCTGGGTTGTGTGGGTGGCGTGGTCGCCACCCTTTTTTCACTGCCGCTGGCCTGGATGCTGGGCGCGCTGTTTCTGGTGATGGGGGCCTCGCTTGCCGGGGTGAAAACCGGCGTCGACAAGCGCGTTCACCTGGTCGCCATCGGGCTGCTGGGGCTTTTTATCGGCAGCCGCATTCAGGCCCATGAGCTGGCCGGGCTGATTCACTGGTACCCAAGCGTTCTGGCCATGCTCGTGTATATGGCGATGATGCTGGCCGGTGGCTACTGGATCTTCACGCGCGCCGGGGTGGGGCGGGTAAGCGCGATGTTCTGCGCCTACCCGGGCAGCATGAACTCGGCGCTGGTGCTAGCCGAGGGTGCCAATGGCGATTTGCGCTGGATCGCCATTTCCCACTCGCTGCGCCTGGTGACCGTCGTTTCTGGGGCGGCGCTGATGGCAAGCCTTTTGGTGGGCGAGGCAACGCTTTCAAGCGATTCCCACGCCCCGAACCTGATGGACGCCGCCGCACTGCTGCTGGCGCCGCTTTTTTGGTGGCTGGCGCGAAAGCTCAACGTGCCGATACCGGAATTTCTGGGGCCCATGGCCGCCGGGGCGGTGCTGGCCAACGCCGGTCTCGACTACTCGGTGCCGGTCTGGCTGGTGTTCGGCGCTTTCTTGATACTTGGCTCCTCGGTGGGCTCGCGCTTTTCCAACACGCCGTTTTCCCAGGTGCTCAAGGTCGGGCGCTTCGGCATCGCCTATGCGCTGTTCGCTTTGGGAGCAGCGGCGGCCATGGCCTGGTTGGTGGCCTCATTCACCGCGCTTTCCTTCGTGGCGGTGCTGCTCGCGCTGATTCCCGGCGGGGTAGGGGAGATGGCGGTCATCGCCACGGTCATGGGCATCGACCCGGTCTACGTGGTTTCCCACCACGTGCTACGGCTACTGATTCTGATCTTCATGACGCCGGCGATGGTGCGCCTGGCAAGCGCGGTCAACCAGCCGGAATAGCCGGAAACGCGAGCCGCACGACCAGCCCGCGCCCATTCTGGGCGCCCGCCTTGGGCTTATCGACGTCTCGATTGCCAAGCGTTAGCGTGGCCGAGTGGGCGGTCGCCACCTGCTCGACGATCGCAAGCCCCAACCCGCTACCCGGGGTTTGTGGGTCATGGCGGTAGAACCGCTCGGTCAGTTGGCCAAGGCTTGCCGGGTCGACACCAGTGCCGTGGTCGCTGACGGTGAGCACGGCGCCGCCCGGCTTCTCTTCGAGCACGATGTCGATACTGCCCCGGTAGGGGCGGCCGCCACCGGCGTGAACGCTGGCGTTCTCGATCAGGTTGGTGACCATCCAAAGCAGCATGATCGGGTCGCCCAGCACCCCGGGCGGCGTACCGGTCTGCTCGAAAGAGAGCTCCTGACCCTTTTGATAGATGCCGGTGGCCGTTTGGGCGCAGGCCTGCCGGCAGATATCGACCAGGTCGACTTCTTCCAGGTGGGTCGCGTCGAAAAGCTCGTGGCGGGTCTTGGCGTATTTGAGAAGCTGCTGCACGGTGTGGCTTGCGTGCTCGGCGATGCGCTGCATTTCGATCAGGTTGGCGCGGGTGTCGGGCTCCTGAGTGGTCTTGAGCGAAATCTCGGAGAGCGCGCGCAGCTCGGAAATTGGCGTTCGCAGTTGATGTGATACATCGGCGTTGAGCTGTTGCGTGCTCTCGATGCTGCGGCGGATACGCTGCATCAGCTGATTGAGGCTATGGATCAGCGGGTGAATTTCCCGGGGCGCGTCGTCCTCGATGGGGTGCAGGTCGTTGGGCGAGCGCTGGCGAAGCGATTGGCTGACCGCGTTGAGCGGCCCAAGCCCCCGGTAAATGGCGAAAAGCGCCAGCGTCATGGCCAAAATACCCGTTACAGCCATCAGGCTGCTCAAGGTCAGCATGAAGTCGTTGGCCAGGGTGTAGCGCGCCTCTTTCGACTCGGCGACGATCACCTCGATGTCGGTATGGGTGCGGCTGCGGTTGAAAGGGAAGGTGAGCGCCACGGCGCGCAGCTCGTTGCCGGCGTAGGTGACGTCGTAAAAAAGCGGCTCGTCGAGCGGCCCGGGTGGGTCGCCAAGGCCCGGGAAGCCGGCAATGATGCCGCCGTCGATATTGCGAATGCGGTAGAAGATTTTGCCTTCGCCGCGACTACCCAGGGTGCTCACGCTGAAGTAATGCATGTTGATCTGAAGCTCACCGTCCACGGTGTAAATGCGCCGCTCCAAACGGTTGGCCGCGTTGAGCAGCATGGCATCGAAGGTTTCGTTGATCTGGCGGGTAAGCAGCACGTGGCTCGAGGCCAGCATCACCAGCGCCAGCCCAATGAAGGGCAAGCCGATCCAGAGCAGCAGGCGCCCGCGAATCGAGGTGGGCATGCGCTTTTTTAGTCGGGTCGCGACGTTCAACATCCGGTGACGCTCGACATCAAGACGGGGGCGCCAGGTAGTAGCCCAGCCCGCGCACCGTTTTCAGGCCGAACTCCTGGCCAATCTTTTTACGAATACGCGAGATATAGGTTTCCACGGCGGCGGCGCTGACCGGTTCGTCCAGGCTCGAGAGCCGGTCGATGATCTGGTCCTTACTCACCAGGCGGTTCTGGTTGATCATCAGGTATTCGACCACCTCGAGCTCGCGGCGGTGCAGGGCGATGGGCGCGCCATTGACGCGAAGCTCCCTGGCGTCGGGCAGAAACTCAAGCGGGCCGCAGGTGAGCGACTCGCCGCCGAAATGCTTGGCACGGCGCACCAGCGCCCGGGCCCGGGCGGTCACTTCATCCAGCGAAAAGGGCTTGCACAGGTAGTCGTCGGCGCCCTCTTCCAGCCCCGAGATGCGCTGGTCGAGCGTGTCCCGGGCGGAGATGATCAGTACGGGCACTCTGTCGTGCTGGTGACGCAGGCGCCTCAACAGGGTGATACCGTCGAGCTCGGGCAGGCCCAGGTCCAGCAGCAGTAGGTCGAAGCCGCCCTGGGCCAGCATGTGCTGGGCCTGGGCGCCATCGCTTGCCAGGCTGATCGTGAAGCCTGCCTCGGTCAGCGTCGTGGCGATCGAGCGCGCCAGGTTGTCGTTGTCTTCTACAATGAGCGCTTTCATCAACGCCTCTGCCGATGTCCTTGATAAACGCCCAGGGGCTGTCTGAAAAGTCGACGAGCGAAGACAAGACAATGCAAAAATTGGCGAAAAAACGGAGTTTACATGTGTAAATGAGTATTTTGATCGGACTCGCGCACGAGCCAATTTTTAACGCCGTATTGTCGAGCGTAGGCACTTTTCAGACAGAGCCTAACCTTCGGGCTGATACTTGTAGCCCACCCCGTACACCGAGCGGATGATCTCCTGCTCGGGCAGGGCTTCGGTGATTTTCCTGCGCAGCTTCTTGATGTGGCTGTCCACGGTGCGCTCGGACACGATGCGGTTGTCGCGATACATGTGATCCATCAGCTGTTCGCGGCTGAAGATGCGCCCGGGGGCGTGCATCATGACGCGAAGAAGCTGAAACTCCACCGCGGTGAGCCCTAAATCCTGGCCCTTGGCCAGCGCCACCCAGCCATCGTCGTCCAAAGTGACCGGTGACGGCGGCGCCGCTTGCGGGGCAGGCTCGGCGGCGGCGCGGCTGCGCCGCAATACCGCCTTGACGCGCGCCACCACTTCCCGCGGGCTGAAGGGTTTGCAGATGTAGTCGTCCGCGCCCATTTCGAGCCCCACCAGGCGGTCCACCTCTTCGACTTTGGCCGTCACCATGATGATCGGCAGCGCCGGCCACTGCTGGCGGATCTCGCGGCAAAGCGTCATGCCGTCCTTGCCCGGCAGCATCAAATCCAGCAGCACCAGCGCCGGGGTGTTCGCCTCGAGCCAGGGGAGTACCTCGTCGCCGTGCTCGATCAGTGTAGGCGTGAAATGGTGACTTGCCAGGTAGTCGGCCATCAGCCGGGCAATTTTTGGCTCGTCCTCGACGATGAGAAGCGTCGGGTTGGCGGGCGGCCGTGCGTCGGCGTGATGCGAATCGGTCGGTGACATAGGAAAGCTCGTCTAGCGTGAAGACAAAAGTGGAAAGCGCAGCGTCCATCGAAGCCCGCCCAGGGGCGCGGCGTCGGCGGTGAGCGTGGCGTTATGGGCGCCGGCCAACGCCTTGGCAATCGAAAGCCCCAGGCCGCTGCCGCCGCTTGCCCGGCTGCGCGAGCCCTCCACCCGGTAGAGCCGCTCGGTCAGCCGGGCAAGCTCGCTTTCGGGAACGCCCGGGGCGCTATCTTCCCATATCACCACGGCGTGTTGGCCATCTTTATAAAGGCGCACGTGCAGTTTTCCGGGGGGCGCGGTGTAGGCGCAGCTGTTGTCCAGCAGGTTACTCCAAAGCTGGCGCAGGCGCTGGGTATCGCCCAGTACGGTAAGGTTCGGGTCGATCCGGGTGGTCAGCGTCAGGCCGCTGTCGCTTAGCCAGCGGTCGGCGTCCAAAAGGCGCCGTTCCAAACACTCGCTCAAGTCCATGGGGGCGAGTCGAATGTCCAGCGCCCCGGCATCGCTTTGCGAAAGCAGGCGCAAATCCGCCACCAGCCGCTCCAGCTGGCTGACCTCCTGGGCAAGCGAGCCCAGGTTCTCCTGATTGAGCGCTCGCACGCCGTCCTGCATTGCTTCGATCTCGCCGCGCAGCACGGCAAGCGGCGTACGCAGCTCATGGGCGGTGTCCGAGACCCAGCGCGCTCGGGCGTTGCGGCTCGCTTCCAGGGTTTCGGCCAGCACGTTGAAGTCCTGGGCCAGCCGCGAGAGTTCGTCGCGGCCCCGGGCGCGCAGGCGCATCTCGTAGTCGCCTTCGGTAAGGCGGCGCGTGGCGCCGGCCAGCGCCCGGGTGCGTCCACCCAGCCACCAGGAGAGCCCGCCCGCCAATAAAAGCGAGGCCACGACCAGCGAGATCACGATGATGAACAGGTTACGCTTTTGGCGCTCCAGAAAGCGGCTCTCCATGCGCTCCATCATCTGCTGGGGCGAGCGAAAGCCCAAGCTGCCAATCGCCTGGGTGCCGCGCCCTGAGGCGCTTTCGCTGTAAAGGGTGAGCCAGCGCCAGTCGCTTTCGGCGCCGCTGGGGCGGGGGCGTACCACGTCGTCGCCCTGGGCGTCGCGCAGCGCGAAATCCTGCGCCTCGCCCAAAGGCGATGGGCGCTCGTTGTTCTCCTGGCCAAGCTCGAAGCGCACGACCCGGGGCCAGCGCTGCGGGTCGCGTTCGAGCCACGCCCAACTGCCCTGGGCGTTCCAGCGGCTGACCAGGCCGTCGGCCAGTAGCGCCGCGCGGCGCTGCTGGGCCTGGTTCAGGTACTCGATAAAGCCCCGGTCGATACTGTAAGAGACGGCCAGAAAAATACTCGCGGCAATCGCTACGTTCACGCTCAGGATGACCGCGAAAAGGCGCAGCCCAAGCGTGGAAGGCCGCCAGCGAGAAAGCGCACCGAGCCGGCTCATGAGGAGGCTCCTTCAGGTTGGGGGGCGGTTGGGGCGCTTAGCCGCTCGCGCAGGTTCTCGAGGCTCAGGTACAGGCAGGGCACCAGAATCAGCAGGATGACGGTGGCGAAAATCATGCCAAAGCCCAGCGAGATCGCCATGGGAATCATGAAGCGCGCCTGGCGCGAGGTTTCCAGAATCATCGGCGCCAGCCCCAAAAAGGTGGTCAGCGTGGTCATCATGATCGGGCGCAGGCGCCGGGTAGCGGCGGCCACGATCGCTTCCCGAGCGGCCATGCCTTCCCGGCGCTTGCGGTTGGCGTAGTCGATCAGCACCAGGGCGTCGTTGATGACCACCCCGGAGAGCGCCAGCATCCCCAGAAGGCTGATGATCGAAAGGCCAAAGCCCATCACCATGTGGCCAGCCACCGCCCCCACCAAACCAAACGGAATGGCGGCCAGTACTAAAAGCGGCTGCAGGTAGCTTCTAAACGGGATCGCCAGCAAGGCGTAAAGGGCGGCCAGCATCATCCACATCGCGGTGCGCAGCGTGGCGAGGTTGTCGGCGGTATCCTGCTGGCGCCCGCCCAGGGCCACTTCCAGCCCCGGCCAGGTGTTGGTCAACGTGGGGAAAACCTCCTCCTCGAGGGTGGCCAGCACCTGGTTGATCACCTGGCCGTCGTCGGAGTCGGCGGTGACGGTAATGATGCGCCGCCCGTCGATACGTTGAAGGCTGCTGGAGGCCTGGCTCAAGGTGATATCCGCCGCCCGCGAAAGCGGGATGCTCATGCCTTCGGAGGTGCGCACGGGCAGCCGGTAGAGCTCGTTCAAGCTCGCCCGGTCCTGCTCGGGCAGGCGCACCTCGACACTGACTTCCTGACGGCCGATGAACTGCTCGACGGCGGTGGCGCCTTGAAGCGGGCCGCGCAGCGCCTGGGCCAAGTCGCTACCGGTGAGCCCCAGCGCCCGGCCTTCGGCGGAAAGGCGCATTTCGAGCTGGGGTTTGCCGTCGCCCAGGCCGCTGTCGATGTCGGTGAGCCCGTATTCGCCGAGCTGCTCGGCCAGGCGCGTGGCGGCGGCTTCCAATACCTGGGTGTTGGGGTGGGAAAGGCGCAGGCTAAGTGCGGCGCCGCTGCCCGGGCCGCCCACGTCCGAGGCGAAGCGCACCGACTGCGCGCCGACCAAATCGCCGGTTAGCTCCCGCCAGTCGGTGGCAATGCGCGACGGCGGCCAGGCGTCCAGGCTTTCCCGGGCGATATCCAGGGTGACCTCCAGGGACTCGCCATCGAGGCGGCTACGGGTGCTCTCGAAAGCCAGCGTCGGCTCGCGCTCGCTCAGGGTTTCGGCGGCATCGATCAACTGCTGACCCAGTTCGCGGCTCACGCTTATGTTGCTGCCGATGGGCAGCGTGACCGTCGCCCGTACCTGGTCGGATTCCACCCGCGGCATCAGCGAGAACCCGAGGCGCCCGCTCATGGCCCAGGCCAGCACCACCAGTAAAAGCGCCACGCCCAGCGCCACGCTTAGCAGGCGCTGGTTGAGCGCACGCTGCAAAAACGGCTCGAAACCCTGGTAGGTAAAGCGGTGCAGCCCGCCCTGCAGGCGATGGCGAAGGCCTTCCAGCGGGCGCTGCCAGGCCGGGGTTTGGCGGGGTTTATGGCTGTGGGCCAGGTGGGCCGGCAAAATGAACAGCGCCTCGACCCAGGAGATCAAAAAGACCGTGACCACCACGACCGGCACGGTGGCGAAGATCATGCCCAAAAAGCCGGGCAGAAACAGCAGCGGCATGAACGCCACGATGTTGGAAAGAATCGCGAAGGTGAGCGGTACGGCGATTTCGCCGGCGCCCTTGACCGCCGCGTCGCGCAGCGAATAGCCCTCTTCGCGGTAGCTATAAATGTTCTCGCCCACCATGATGGCGTCATCGACCACGATGCCGAGTGCGATGATGAACGCAAACATCGACATCATGTTCAGCGACACGCCCACCCAGGGCAGAAACAGCATGGCGCCCAAAAAGGCCGTGGGAATGCCAAGCGTGACCCAAAAGGCGAGCCGCGCCTCCAAAAACAGCGCCATCAGCACCATCACCAGCGCCAGACCCATCCAGGCGTTTTTGAGCAAAAGCCCTAAGCGGTCTTCGTACACCTCGGAGCTGTCCCGGGCGACATCCAGGTGAATGTCGGCGGGCAGGTTGGCGCGCAGCCGCTCGAACTCGCTATTCACCGCGGTGGAGATACTGGTGGGCGTTTGATCACCGACCTGGTAGACATCCACCGAGAGCCCGCGCTGACCGTTATAGAACTCCTCGCGGTCGGCCTCGGCGAAGCCTTCGCGAACCTCGGCGATTTGGCCCAGTCGCACCGGCGCGCCCTGGGCGGTGGTCAGAATCGGCAGGTTCGCGAACTCGGCGGCGCTGTTGCGCCGGCCCTGGTAGCGAATCAGCCACTCCCCCTCGGCGGTGGTGAGCTGGCCGCTGGCCAAGTCCAGCGCCTCTTCGCCGATGCGCGCGGCGAGCTGCTGGTGGTCGAGACCAAACCGCTCGATCGCCTCCTCATCCAGCAGTACCTGGATTTCGCGCTCCCGGTTACCGGAAAGCTCCGCCCGGGAGATACCGCTCGAGGCCTGAAGCTCGGCGCGCACCTCTTCGGCGGCGTCGTGTAGCGCCGCCAGGCTTGCCGGGCCGTACACCTGCAAACTCACCACGCTGCGCGAGTAGCCGGCCAGGGTGAAACGGGGCGGGTCCGCGGCGCCCGGGAAGGTGGTGATCGCGTTGACGCCCTGCTGGATTTCCTGGTAAACGCGCATGGTGTCCACGCCGTCGATCAGCGTGGCGCGCACCACGCCGCTGCCTTCGCTGGCGGTGGCGGTCAGCTCGTCGATGCCCTCCACGTTGGACACCGCCGCCTCCACGGGCAGCAGCAAGCTCTGCTCGATATCCTCGGGCGTCGCGCCTGGGTAGCTGATGGTGACCTGCACGGTTTCGCTCTCGAACTCGGGGAACACCTCTTTTTTGATCGCAAGCGAAGCCATCAACCCCCCGACGATGAACAGCACCATCAAAAGGTTGGGGGCGACGCCGTGATCCACCATCCAGGCGAGCGGGCCTTTGCGCATCATGAGTCTTCCTCTGACTGCTGGGCGGGGGTATTCGCCGGCGCGCGCGGACGAACCTGCTGGCCGACGCGGGGCTGGGCCAGCCCGCCGGTCACCACGCGCTGACCCGGGGAGAGCCCCGCGCTGATCAGCGCCTGCTCTTCGCCGCGGTAGGCGAGTGTCACCGTGGTGTTTTGCAGGCGGTCTTCGTCATCGAGCCACCACACCACATCCCCCGGGCGCAGCGCCGCGGAGGGCAGGGCAATCAGCGGCTGGCGGGCGGTGGTGTGATAGCGCAGGCGCATGACGTCGTTCAGGCGCAGGGCCGGGCCGGAGGTGTCGAGGGCCAAGGGGTCATCGATCGAGACCAAAAGCTGCGCCTGTAGGCCATTCTCTTCCAGGCCCGGCAAAATCGAGGTGAGCCGGCCTTCGCGGCTTTCCCCCGGCGGCCAGCTCTGGCTGGTCAGGGTGACCCGGTCGCCGGGGGAGAGCCAGGTCAGGGTCTCGCCGGGGAGTGAGGCGCGCACCCAAAACTCCTCCACGCCCACCAGGCTCAGCACTTCGGTGCCCTGGCTTAAAAGTGTACCGGCGCCTACCGTGCGCTCGGTCACCATGGCGCGCCAGGGGGCGCTCAGGGTGGCGCGCTCCAGGTTCAGCGCCGCCTGGTTACGTACCACCCGGGCCTGGCTGAGCGCCGCTTCGGCCTGGCGCAGTTGGGGTTCGCGCAGTACCAGCGCGCGGCGCTCGGCGCTTAGTTCGCGCCCGAAACGGGCGTAATCGGCGCGGGCGCGCTCCTGCTCGGCCTCCTCCAGCGCAAGGCCAGCCTGGGCGGTGGCGACCTGGGCGTCGGCGTCCTCGAGCGTTAGCTCCAAATCCGCTCGGTCGATATACACAAGCGGGGCACCCGCTTCCACCACTTGGCCTGGCACCACGTTGGGGGCGAAACGGTCGAGCTGGCCGGCCACGCGGCTGGCAAGCTGGGTCGATTTTTCCGCCTCTACCCGGCCGAACCCGGTGAGTTCCGGGGCCTGGGTTTGCTCGTCGACGGTGATGGTATCGACCACCGGCACGGGCGCCGGGGGTGGCGCGCGGCGCTCGATACGCGGAGGCTGGGTCATAATCCACCAGGCCAGGGCCAAACCCCCGACCATCACGAACAGAGCCAAAACAGCGCCAAGGCGCACCCGGCCAGACTGGCTGGCAGCCGTCGAATCAAAAAGAGTCATTGCCGCGCGTCATCCGTAATAAAGACTAAAATGCTTGAAGAGAAGCCTGATATGCTAGCATCTACGTTCGTTAAGCAGTGACTGGGCAAGTAATATGTAAAGAACGTGCAAGCTGGCGCCCAGCCCCACGGCATGCCATTTTTAATAAATATACCGGCTTCAAGATCGGTAGCGGTATCCGAACGACAGGCTCAAACAACGCTATGAAAAACATCGCAACCCGCGACAAACTGATTAATACCGGTGCCGAGCTGATCTCTCAGCACGGCTACACGGCCACCGGGATTAACGCCGTTCTGAGCACCTGCGGGGTGCCCAAGGGGTCGTTTTATCACTACTTCTCGAGCAAGGAAGATTTCGGCCTGGCCGTGATCGAGCGCTTTGGCGAAGAGTACGACGAAGACCTTGCTGCCTTGCTGGAAGACGACTCCCTCGACCCTTGCGAGCGGCTGCGCCTCTATTTTGCCCAGGGGCGCGCCTACATGAGCGACTGCAACCATAAAACCGGCTGTTTGATCGGTAACCTGGGCCAAGAGCTCTCCGGCCAGAGCGACACCTTCCGCGACGCGCTCAACAACGTGTTCAAGCGTTGGGAGAAGCGTTTTGCGGTGTGTATCGAAGCCGCCCAGGCCAAAGGCCAAATCGCGTCTCAGGCGCCCGCCGAGGCCCTGGCCAGTTTCATTCTCTCCGGCTGGGAAGGCGCCATTCTGCGCTCCAAAACGCTCAAGTCGGCGGCGCCGATGGAGCAGTTCGAGGCCATTTTGTTCGAGGGCGTGCTGGTCGATGCGCCGGTTGCGCAACCGGCCTGATAGCGCTTTTACGCCGCTTTAGAGGCCTCGCTTAGCGGGTTAGTGGACCGGGCTGATGATCAACGCAGCGTTCACGCCCCCGAAACCGAATCCGTTGCACAAGACATGCCGGGTAGCGTGGCTCCGGGCAGCGGTGACGAAGGTCAAATCCTGCATGTCATCATCGCACTGCTCCATGTTGAGGGTAGGCGGGAGCGTTTGATGAATGGCTGTCAGGGCCGAAAAGATGCTTTCGATGCCCCCGGCGGCGCCCAGCAGATGCCCCGTCGATGCCTTGGTGGCTGAAATGGGAATAGAGGGCAGCCGCTCGCCGAAGGCCGCCCGGAGAGAGGCAATTTCCGCACGATCGCCGACCGGCGTCGAGGTCGCGTGAGCGTTGACGTGGTCGATGTCGGCCCCGCTCAATCCCGCCATGTCGAGCGCGCTATTAATCGCCAGGGCAGCACCGGCGCCATCTTCTGGGCCCGCCGTCATATGATGCGCATCGGCGCTGGTACCATAGCCGCTAAGGACGGCAAGCGGCGTAGCGCCCCGTGCCTGGGCGTGCTCCAGCGTTTCGATCACTAAAAGCCCGGCCCCTTCTCCCATGACGAAGCCCGAACGCGCCCGGTCGAATGGCCGCGAGGCGCGCTGCGGCGCCGTGGACTCGGTGGATAGCGCTTTCAACGCGTTAAAGCTTGCCAGGGACAAAGGGTCGATACACGCCTCGGCGCCGCCGACCAACGCGACATCCGCCTCGCCGCTGCGAATCAAGCGCATGCCATCGCCAATGGCCTGCAGGCCGGCGGCGCAGGCGGTGACCGGGCACCCCAGCGGCCCTTGAAAACCGTAGCGAATGGAAAGATTACCGGCTGCCAGGTTGGCCAAAAAGGCCGGCACGGTAAAGGGGGAAAGCTTGCGATGACCCCGCGTGCTCAGCGTTTGCTGCGCCTGGGTGATCGTCGGAAAGCCGCCGATCCCCGAGCCCACGATGGTGGCGGTGCGGCGTTTATGAAACGCCTCGGTCGGGTGCCAACTTGCCTGGTCCAGCGCCTCTTGGGCGGCGGCCAACGCATAGAGGCTGAACAGATCGAGCTTGCGCCGCTCCTTGGGGTCGGCAATCGCGTCCAGGTCCAGGCCGTGCTCCGGGTCCTGGTCCAGCGTCTTGACGGCGCCGGATATCTTGACCGGGAGCTCGCCGGTATCAAAGCGTTCGATGGCGCCAATACCGGACTGGCCATCCAGCAAGCGTTGCCAGCTCGTATTGACGCTACTGCCCAGAGGGCTGACCATACCCATGCCGGTAATAACAATTGGTGATTGCATAGCGGTTCCTGAGTGATTGATGCCGCCACCCTAGCAATCCGCATTATATGATCAAGATAATATTAAGCGTGCCCAGTCCGAGGTCACTATGCCTTACCCCAAGAGTCGTAAGTCGAAAACGAAAGAGCGTATTTTAGCCTCGGCCACCGAGCTTTTTAGCCGCAACGGGTTTCACAAGGTATCGATTGGCCAGATCATGAAGCTCGCTAAAATGACGCATGGCGCTTTTTATGCCCATTTTGCCTCGAAAGAAGCCTTGTACCACGAGTCCGTACGTTTGACCTTGAACGAGAGCCGCGCTGCCCGGTTGGTGAAAGGGCCGCTTTCGCTTCAGCACCTGACCGAACTGGTCGCCAATTACTGCAATCTTCAGGAGCTCGAAACCCGGCAAAAACCGGGCCCGGAAGCGGTGCTGTTCAATGAAATCGGCAGCGAACAAGCTGAAATTCGCACCCTGTTCGAAGCCTCGTATCTGAGTATGAAAAAGATGCTGGAGATGCGCCTGCGTGCGTTGGGCCGGCTCAATAAACTGCCGCTAGCGGATGACCGCCAGGCGATTGCGGATAAATCCCGCGTCATTCTGGCCGCTTTGGTGGGCGCGGTCGCCATTGCCAAAAGCCTGCCCGGCGAAGCGGAGCGCAAGCAGGTACTGGTCGCCACCCAGCGCTATATCTTGCAAATGCTGGGCGTCAGCGACGATGACGCGGATACCATGATTCAAACCTGACGCGAGCATTTAAAAGGCCGGCTTTAAAAGCCGGCCTTTTGGCGTACGGGGTTTTGAAAGCGTACCCCTACGTATTCAGTACGACCCCGCCGTTCAAGTGCAGCGTTTGCCCGCTCATGTAGGAAGAGTCCTGGCATGCCAGATAGACGTAGGCGGGGCCCATTTCGCTGGGCTGACCCGCGCGTTTCATGGGCACCTGGGCGCCGAAACCGGCGACTTTGTCGTCATCCATGCTGGCGGGAATCAACGGGGTCCACACAGGCCCTGGGGCCACGGCGTTGACACGAATGCCGCGCTCTACCAGCGACATGGCAAGCGAGCGTACCAGCCCCTGAATCGCGCCCTTGGTCGCGGTGTAGTCGATCAGCGTATCGTTACCCTTGAAGGCGTTGATCGACGAGGTAGCGATAATGGTGTCGCCTTCGTTTAGGTGGGCCAAGGCCGCCTTGACCATGTAGAAGTGGCTGAAGATATTGGTCTGGAAGGTACGCTGCAACTGGTCATCGGGAATGTCGGTGATGTCATCCCAGTCGTACTGTTCGGCGGCGTTGTTGATCAGGATGTTGATCTGGCCGTATTCATCGAGGGTGCTTTGTACGATCTCGCGACAAAAACCGGGTTCACCGACATCACCCTTGAGTACCAGGCACCGCCGGCCTTCCGCTTCCACCAGCCGCTTGGTCTCTTTGGCGTCTTCGTCTTCTTTGAGGTGAACGATCACGCTGTCGGCGCCTTCCCGAGCGTAATGCACGGCCACGGCGCGGCCGATACCGCTATCGCCGCCGGTAATGATCGCTACTTTATCGAGCAGCTTGTTGGAGCCCCGGTAGCTCTCCCGAATGTACTCGGGTTCCGGGCGCATGGCGTGCTCGTCGCCTGGCTGCTTGTTCTGATGTTGCGGGGGTTGCAGTTGATCGCTCATGGTGTCTTTCTCCTTGGCTAACGGCGTAGGGCGGGCGCCTGGCTCAAAAGCCGGCCGGCGGCCGCTTCCTCGGCCGCGGCTATGTTTATAAATGGATGCTTATGGTCATCCTAAGCGCCTATGTTCACCCTAGTCGAAAGCCGTAAAAGGGCCAAACCCACGACGCACCACGGCACACTTTCGTTTAATAACCTTTGTTAATTTAATCAGGCCGGTCTAATGGCGCTTTAAATAAACTGTTTATTTTTCAATGAGGTTCTTTTTGCAAATAAGTTAGTTATATTTAACCCTCTTTTATGAGTTTCGATTTCTAAAGCTTTTTAATTATTCAACTGTTTGAAGTTAAAGTTAAAATCCATGGTTTTATTTGAGGTTTTGGGTTTTTATAGCACTTTTTGAATGCCGTATTTATAAATTGACAGTTTTCGTTGCCTCGCTATATTTCAATGGTGGCGTATTATTAATTTCCACTAATAATTATTCTTTGTTTTAAAAAGGAAGGCGCTTTTATTAGCGCTTGAAGTTCATTTTGTTTATTACCACCAGCTGCAACGCATGGAGGATGCAATCAATGAGCGATCAAGGAAAGTACTCCCACTCCGGCTCGAGTGGCGGCAGCGCCCATCAAACGCCCGGCGCGCATGACCACCTGGATACGGAACGCCTCAAGGAGCAGGGCCGGGAAGCGGCTCATGATATCGGCGGCGCCGCCCAGCACCAGGCCGAACACTTCTATGACAGTCAGCGCCAAACGTTTGCCGAACACGCCAGCAAGTTTACCGGTGTGATGAAAAAAACGGCGGACGAGTTCGATAGCCAGCAGCAGCCGTTCTTTTCCCAGCAGGCACGTAAAGTGGCCGACCTGGCCGACGGCTTCTCCCACCAACTGCGCGACAAGGACCTGCGGCGTATTTGCCACGATGCCCAGGACTATAGCCGCCGTGAACCGGCGGTTTTCATCGGCGGGGCCATCGCGGTGGGCTTTTTGGTTGCGCGCTTTTTGAGAAGCTCGAGCGACCATCAGCACGGTTCCTATAGCGAGCGGCGTACGGACATGAATGCCTCGGGGTCGCGCTACGCTTCCCAGCACCCGGCGTCTCGCCATCCTTCGTCGTTTGATAATGACAGTATGCGACCGAGCGGCGGCGGCGCGCCCCTCCAGCGCGAGCCCGCAGAGCCCAGTGCTTACGGCTACGGCGAGCCTGCCCGGCCGATTACCACGCCAAGGCCCGGCGATGACCCTTTAGCCGGTGATAACGGCCCGCACCGTTCACCCCGCTAAGGGTTACGTGGTTTAACGTTCATCGACTTGCCAGTACGCACGAGGCTTATATGGAAACGCAGCATAATAGTACGACGCAGGGAGCGTCCGTTGGCTCGCTTTTAACGACGTTGACCCGTGAAGTCACCGATTTGGTTCGCAACGAGGCCGAGCTTGCCAAGGCCGAGGTATCGGAAAAAACCCACCAGGCCATGACCGGCATCGCCGCCATCGCCATTGCCGGTGCGGTCATTTTTGCCGGCTTTCTGGTGCTGTTGGCAGCGGCGGTCTTCCTACTCAATGAAATCCTTCCCCCGGACATGACACCCTGGCTTTCCGCCGCCATCGTGGGCGTTATCGTGGCCGTGGTGGGCATGATCATGCTCAGCGTAGGGCTCAACAAGATCAAGGCGCGCAGCCTGATGCCCCATCGCACCATGCAAAGCTTTAAGCAGGACAAGGCGCTTGCGAAGGAGCATCAGCACAACGTCAAGGAGGAGTTGAAATGAGTGAGCATCCGGACCAACGAAGCCCCGAGGAGATCGAAAAGGATATTCACCGCTCCCGTGAGCGTCTCGACTCCACGCTTAGCGAAATCGAAGAGCGTTTTTCGCCCCAGCGCCTGCTCAACGCCTCCTACGACTACCTGCGCCACGGCGGCGCGAACGAGTTTTTCACCAACCTGAGCACGACCATCAAGGAAAACCCGGTGCCGTTTTTGGTTACCGGGGCCGGGCTTGGTTGGCTGGTGACCGCCCAGCTCAGCGCCAATACGCAGCGCCAAAGCGGGGCAGCGCACTTCGCCAACTCCGAAGCCTACCCGCATAGCGGCCCGACCGGGCGCTTCGATAACACCGGTTACCGCGAAGGCCAGGCGACGGGCTTTTCGGCCGGCCAGGCGCCTGGCCGTGGCCCGCGGGAGCAGGAAAGCGACGCTTTTGGCGGTGGCCATGCGGCCGGGTTGGAGGCGGGCTCACCGCCCCGGCCTTTTGGGCGCCCGGCGCCCAGCGCGTTCTCCCACCCGCCGGCGTTTGACGAGGCGTATGGCGATGACCCGGCTGCTTCCCGCCACAACGAAGGGCCGAGCATGAAAGAACGCATGGCCGAACGAGCGCGTCATTTTGGCCACGGCGCCAGCGACGCAGCGCACCACTTGAGCGACCGGGCACACGATATGGGAGGCAGCATGCGCGACAGCACTTCGCATTTTTACGAATCATCCCAACACGGCGTTCAGGACGCCACGCAGTGGGCGCAGGACGCCGGCCGCCAAACGTCTGATTTCATTCAGCAGCACCCGCTGGTGGCCGGTGCGTTGGGGTTTGCCATTGGCGCGGCGCTGGGCGGTATTCTACCCTCTACACGTAAAGAGGATGAGTACATGGGCGAGTATCGTGACCGCTTCATGAGCGAGGCGGCGGATAGGGGCCACGAGCAAGCGGACAAGATGCAGCACACGCTTCACGAGAGGACCGAGAAGATGAAAAACGACACCGATAAGGACCATCAGGAACACGACCCCAAGCGCACGCCAAGCGATACCGAGGGCGAATCGATGCGCTACACCGACGAAGCCATGCCCGGGCACAACGCGGCCTCTGGCCCGGCGGGTAACCCGGGCAAAGAGCCCACGCCCCACGAGAAGGACCGCCGCAAAAACGAGCACGGCCTGGCCGACTCGGATACGCCTTCCGGCAATACTCAGGGCGACGATACCCTCGAGCCGCCCAAGCGTTAATCTGAAACACCCCACTTAAAGCGATACTTTGAGTATCGCCATAGCGCCCGGCCCACGCCGGGCGCTATTTTTTATGGCGGCGTTTTACCTCGACGCTCAAACGCCCCTCACCCAGGCGCAACGAAAGCTTCTGGCCCGGTGCGGTGTCCTGGGCGCGGTGTATCACCTGGCCCTGGTCATCCTGAGCAATCGCGTAGCCCCGGCCCAGTACGGCCAGTGGGCTCACCGCGTTCAGTTCCCGCGCGGCGCTGGTCAGCCTGGCCCGGCGCGCTTCAAGGGTGCGCTGCATGGCGCCTTTTAGGCGCCGCTCGAGCTGGTCGATGCGCGTTTGCTCTGCCTGGTGAAGCCGCGCCATGTCTTGGCTTGCCAGGCGCTTGCCAAGCTGGGTGGCGCGGCCCTGCTGTTGCGTCAGGGTCAACTGCATGGCGCGTTGAAGGCGTTGGCCTAGCTGCTCGACCTGCTGGCGCTTTTGGGCGAGCTGCTCGCCGGGGTGTTTAAGCCGGGCGCGCAGGTTGTCCAGCCGCTGACTTTCGCGTTGAAGCTTTTGCTGCATGGCCCGGCGCAGGCGCGCCTCGCTCTGGCCAAGCGTTCGGGCAAGCGCTTGGCCGTCCGGCACCAGCCGCTCCGCCGCGGCCGAGGGCGTGGGGGCGCGCACATCGGCGGCGAAGTCGGCAAGGGTGGTGTCCACCTCATGACCCACCGCGGACATCACCGGCAGGCGCGAGTTGAAAATCGCCCGGGCCAGGTGTTCGTTGTTGAACGCCCACAGGTCCTCCAGGCTGCCGCCGCCCCGGGTGATCAGTATTGCGTCCTGGTTCGGGTCCAGCCGCGTTTGCCGGTTCAAAAGCGCCAGCGCCGAGACCATCGCCGGCGCGGCCTCGGCCCCCTGAACCGGCACCGGGATCAGCGTTACGTCCGTCAGCGGCCAGCGCGCTTTGAGGACCGCCAATACATCGCGAATCGCCGCCCCGGTGGCGGAGCTTAGAATCAATAGCTTGCGGGGCGGGTAGGGGAGTTCCCGGGCGTTGGCGAACACCCCCTCGCCATCCAGCTGCGCTTTCAGCCGCTCGAAGGCCGCTAAAAGCTCGCCAAGGCCTGCCGCCTGCACCGCCTCGGCAATCAGCTGATAGTCGCCCCGGGGCTCGAACAGCGAAACCTTGCCGCGCAGCTTGACCTGGTCGCCGTCGCGCATGGGCGCGGCCACGAAACGCGCGCGCTGACGAAACAGCGCGCAGCGCACCTGGGCCCGGTCGTCCTTCAAGGTGAAGTAGATGTGGCCCGAGGCGGGTTTGGAAACGTTGGAGAGCTCGCCCTCGACCCAGACCTCGCCCATGTCGCGCTCCAGCGCCTGGCGGGCCTGCTTGTTGAGGGCGCTCACGGAAAGCGCTTGGGAAGAAGGTGAGGTCATGGAAGGCTTAGGATCGAGAAAGCGCTTAGCCTAGCATTAATTGCGCGTGAGCAAATGGTCCAGCTGGCTATGGGCGGTGAGTTCCTGCTGGCCGCTTGCCGAGAACGTGACGCCATCGAGCTCGCCGAGTAGCTGGAGCGACTCGCCCTCCCGGCGAAGCGCCGTGCCTTCACGCAGGCCGACCACCAACGCCTGGGGGGTGAGCGCCAGGTACTCGCTCAAACGCTCTTCACGGCTTTCGCCGTTGTGCCCGGCGGGTTTACCGGCAAGAAAGTGCGGGTTGAGCTGAAACGGCACCAGGCCCAGGGTTTTAAAGCTGGGCGGCTCGACGATCGGCATGTCGTTGGTGGTACAAAGCGTCGGCCCAGCGATATTCGAGCCCGCGCTCCAGCCCATGTAGGGCATGCCTTGGCCCACGCGCTCCTGAATGACCGGGAGTAGATCCGCCTCGTAAAGGCGTTTGACCAGCGCGAAGGTATTCCCCCCGCCCACGGCGATAGCTTCGGCGTTGCGCACCGCTTGCTGAGCATCCGGGGCTTGATGAATGCCCTCGACCTCGAGGCCCAGCGCCTCGAAGGCCGGGCGTACTTGCGCGAGATAGTCATCGAAGGTTTTGCCTACACCGGCGAAGGGCACGAACAGCACCCGCTTGACCGGGGTGGGGTTGTCGCCCAAAAAATCACCGATGAGGGGCTTTGCGTGGTCGAGATAGCCGGTGCTACCGGCGCGGGAGCTGCTCAATAAAAGTAAACGCGACATGGTGTGACTCCTAAACAGTGCGGGCGGCGCAATCGCGTCGCCCGTAACCTTAGATTACCGGGAACCCAGTTTAAGGGTCGAGGAGAAGAAACTGTAAAGCGCCGAACCGGTAATGAAACCCGCCCCCAGAATATAGAGCTTATGGCCGCCGTCGGTGCCAAAGCGCTTGACCACCAGCCAGCGGATGACCAGCGCAATATAGATCACGATGCCCGCCACCGGCGATGTGATGAGCAGCCCCGTGGCCAGCAGCACCCCGATCTGGCGGGACATACCGCCCACGGCCTGAATGATGGCACCTACCACGCCCCAAATCAGTAGCTGCTGGGCGACTTCCATGCTGGCGCCGGCATCGATGGTGGCGACATAAACGCGGGCGACCGGCGGCACCAGGTCGGCGGCGAAATACGCGTTGAAGACCAGCGCCACGATGACGATGGCCACGCCGAAGCTAAAAAGCTCCGCAAAGTACTGCTGACGGCGACCGTCCAGTTCGTATTCCCGGTCGGTGCCTTCGCCACGAATCACCCAGCCGGCTTTCAGGTCGTAGGCCATATCCGCAAACGCCGGGCCGGTGGCCACGGTAAAGGCGACCAGTATGCCCAGCGCTTCGCTTGGAAAACCGATCAACATGCCGATGACCAGAAAAATGAGCGCCGTCGCGAAGGAGGGGAACCACCCGGAGTGCATCGCGGCGATGCCGACGATCAACTCCGAGGCCATGGCCGCAAGGGCCGCAAATACCATCCAGCCGAACAGCATACCCAGCGGCATGTCGGTATAGATGCCCGTCCCCAGCGCCAGTGTCATCGCGATAATCAAGTAAACGCCAAATCCGTTCAGCATGGCGGTGCGCATTTGAAGCGCTGACCGCGTGGGCCGCTGGGTCGACTCGCCCTCGTTCGACTTTTCGCGACGGTCTCGACGCATCAATAAAAGGATTTGAACCAGCGCCACCAACCCGGCGCCGATCATGATGCCGTGGGGGATATAGGCGGTGCTGATATCGAAGCCGAAAAACTGCTCCGAGTAGCCGCGCAGGATCAGCCCAAGGCCCAGCGCGCACATGGCGAAGACGTTGGCGATCCAGGCGATACCGAACATTTCCGCGGGAATGCCAAAGGCCTTGCCGGTCAAGCCGCCCACCATGCCCACCAGCAGCAGAAGGGCGTTACGCCCCTTGTTGGCCGCTGCTTTCAAGGCTTCTGCCGTCGCAAGCCCCGGCGGCCAGGCCGCCCGGGCGGTGAATATCTTGCTGTCAAAAGAGAAGTAAAGAATCGAGGCATCGGTAATCACGGCCAGTGCTGCGCCAAAGAGCATGGGCACCAGCATTTGCGATTCGCCCATCAAAAACGGGATCGCCAGGGGCAAGAGCAGACCGTTGGCCGCCGAGAAGGTCGCCCCGGAAATCGTGGTTTGCACCAGCGTTTGGCGCTCGAGGGAGCGGTAGCTGCGAAAAAGGCGCAGCGGGATATACGAAAGCAAAATGGCGATCAACGCCCCGATGATCGAGGTGTTGGGCGTAATACCGACCCGGGTGATCAACTCGAGGCCGATGATCGCCCCTAATACGCAGACGATGACGTTGGTGATCATCTGCCAGGGCGAGAAGAATTTTGGATGTTGGCGCGCGAACTGTGGGGGCTCGCTATCGGCCTGCGCCGACGAGGTCGTATCGTTCATGATGGCTGTTTCCGTGTCGATGTCGTGTTTTTTTATGTAGCGAAGGTGCCGGCTAGCTCAAGAGCAGATTGGCGGCGCTGAAGACCAGTTGGCGCGGTGTCAGCGTGCGATGGCCGGAGAGCTTTGCGATGCGCGCGCGCTGGGCCAGGGTGTACCCCATGCAGTCAAGGTAGAGCGCCTCGCCTTTCAGCAAGGCGGCCTCCCGGGCGGCGCGTTCTAGTTCCTGTGTTTCGCCGTAGGGCGACGCGCTGAGCATCTCGATCTCGAAGCCCGCTTCTTCCCACCGCGCCTGGGCGTAGGCCATCTGGCGTGGCTCCGGGGTCATCACCAGCAGTTTGCCCCTGGGAAAAAGCGCTTGAAGGCCGTGGCGGACCAGCCGCTTGGGCGAGAGAACGGGCACGGGGAGTTCGCGGTAGTCGGGCAGCTCGCCGGTGCACAACACGACGATGGCATCGACCCGCTCATCCTCGGCCATCGCGCGGATCGCTGTGTCCAGCAAGGGCTCCAGGTCCTGTTCGGCGATGGTGACCTGGCGGCCATCGCGCATGCGCGAGACGAGCACCTGGGCTTGTTCGGGGATGGGGTAGCGGTGCTCGACCTCCTCGAGGGTTAGCTCATCCAGCGCCCCGCGCTCGATTACCTCGATATGTTCAGCGAGTAGCGTGGCAAGGTCCTCGTGAAGGTCGGTGCGCGGCGCCTGGCCGATCGTCACGATGCCCAAACGTGTGGGGGCGATGCTCATTGTCGTGCACCGCCTTGCTGGAAGTGGGTCTGCTCGCCGTAAAGCGCGATAAGCCGGTCGAACTCCTCGGCATCGAAGAACTGGCAGATACCGGCGGTGAAGTCTTTGGCGACCTCGACGGCGAAGCGCGCGGCCTGTTCGATATCGACTTCATGGCTTGCGCCGGTAGCGCAGCCGGCAACGGCGGTTTCCGCCGACAGCGCCAGGCCGATCACCGGCGCCTGGGTGGCCACCGCAGGCTGGAGGATGCTGTTTAGATGATGCAGGCCGTTGCCGTAGGGCGTGATGTCTTGCTGGGTCAGCGCGAAAATATCGGGCAAGCGGCCGGTCACCCGGGAGAAGACATCCATCAGGTCTTCGCTGGTGCGCAGAATGTAGCCCTGCTTGACCGTCGGCGACATGGCCACGCCGCGCACGTTGATCACGCGATTGCCCTTGGTGGTATCGATCGAGACGATGGCGTCCATCGCGGTGTCGATTTCGTGCTCCCAGGTATCCTCGAAGCTGATCGGCGAATCCATGAACGGCACCGGGTGGTGCTCGCGGGTGGGGGCATCCGGGCAGATATGTGTGGTGATGATCACATCGCCGGCTAATTGGTCACCGTTGGCTGCCATGCCAATCAGCTTGGCCGCGGCGGCCAGGGCCGCCAGCGCGCCGTCGCCGTCGGATACGAAGCCGGTAATGTCCGGGCGGGCGCCAATGCCGCCCAGGCGGCCGATCACCCCAAGCGTAGGGGCCTCTTTGCCCGCCTGCTTACCGCTGTGGCCGGCCACGGTGATATGCAAAAAATCGCTCGCGCCTTTCTCGGACTCTACTCGGGTAACGCGAATGCTCTCCGGCGCCGCGCCGCAGGCGATGAGATGCTCCTTGACCCGTTCCCCGCTGGCGCTAGGGGTATCCAGAATTTCGTGAAGATCGATCACTTGCTTAAGCATGGGCGCTGCCTCGGTAGAGTATTAGACGTAAGTAGATTACGCTTAAGCATTGATTGTATAAATTTGAATAAAAGATGGATTGATTGGTATCGCCAATGAATAACGTGACCGCCCGCCAACTCGAAGCCATCATCGCCGTGGCCGATTTGGGTAGCTTCACCGAAGCCGCTGAAAAGCTTCACATGTCTCAGCCGTCGCTTAGCCAGCTGGTGCGTCAGCTCGAGGACATGTTGGGCGTACGCCTGTTCGAGCGCACCACGCGACAGGTGAGCTTGTCCGCCGCCGGGCGGGAGTTCTTGCCGGTGGCCGAGCGGGTGCTCTCAAGGTTGGATCGTGGCCTGCAAAGCATGCGCGCCTTCGCTAAGGGCCAGCAGGGCCAAATCAGTTTCGCCGCACTCTTGACGGTGGGAGGCAGCCTGGTACCGGCGGCCATGGCGGAGTTTCAAAAGCGCTACCCGCAGATAGGCACGGAGTACCTGGAGGAGAGCGACGAGCCGATCTATCAGCAGGTGATGGCCGGCGACGTCGATTTCGGCGTGAGTGTGGCCCCCACCCATTCCGAAGAGGTCAATTTCCATCCGATCTACAAGGATTATCTTTATTTCGTCTGCGCGCCGGATCACCCCTTGGCCGGGGAGGAAGAGGTGAGCTGGCATCAGATCGTCGAGTGGCCGTTCATCGCCATGAAAGCGCGCACCAGCATGCGGCGGCTAACCGAACAGGGCTTTGCGATTGCCGGTAAACCGATGGAACCGGTGCAGGTGGCGGGGTATCAATCGACCATTCTGGGCATGGTCGCCAACAATATTGGCGTGAGTGCCTTGCCGTCTTCGCTCAAGCTGATGTTTCACCGGGACGACGTGTGCTTGATCCCCATCAGCGAAAGGCTTTACCGCGACATCGGCGTGCTGACCTCTCGCCGCCAGGAACTAACCCCCGCCGCGCAAGGCTTTATCGAAGTGTTGATGGAGCTGGTCGAAGCGAACCGTTCGCTGCTGCCAAGCCCGGAATGACCAGACCGGGTGTCGAAAAGCGCTCAGGGAACGCGCCCTCAAAGTAGAGCACCGTGGCAAAACCGGGGCGCTATAGCCAAACGCTATTCACCAGGATGCAGCCTCCACATTGATGGCGAGGCCCTCGAAACGCTATAATGGTCGATTAACTTTACCACGCCCCATCTTCCCACTTTCCATTGGGTGTTGCCGCTATGCTACGTATGGCCCAAGAAGCGCTTACGTTCGATGACGTACTCCTCGTTCCTGGCTTCTCCGACGTTCTTCCCAAGGATGTCAGCCTCAAAACCCGCCTGACCCGCAATATCACGCTCAATATTCCGCTCGTCTCCGCCGCCATGGACACGGTGACCGAAGCGCGTTTGGCGATTGCAATGGCCCAGGAAGGCGGCATTGGCATCATTCACAAGAACATGACCATGACCCAGCAAGCCGCCGAGGTGCGCAAGGTCAAAAAGCATGAAAGCGTGATCGTGAAAGACCCGGTCACCGTGAGCCCCAAGGCGAAGCTCGAAGATCTGCTGGCCATGGCCCGCGAGTACGGCTTCTCCGGCTTCCCGGTGGTCGAAGGCGAAACCCTGGTGGGGATCGTGACCGAGCGGGACATGCGCTTTCAGCCCAACGTGGGCGACAGCGTTGCCGACATCATGACCCCGCGCGAGCGCCTGGTCACCGTCGCCGAAGGCACTGATCTCGAAGCCAGCAAAGCCAAGATGCGCGAGCACCGCATCGAGAAAATGCTGATCGTCGACGACGCCTTCCACCTGCGCGGCCTGGTCACCTTCCAGGATATCGAAAAAGCCCGCACCTACCCGAACGCCGCGAAAGACACTGACGGCCGCCTGCTGGTGGGTGCTGCCGTAGGCACCGGCCCGGAAACCGGCGACCGCATCACGGCACTGGCCGAAGCGGGCGTCGACGTGGTGATCGTGGATACCGCCCACGGCCACTCCCAGGGCGTGATCGACCGTATCCGTTGGGTGAAACAGCACTTCCCGGACATTCAAGTGGTGGGCGGTAACATCGCCACCGCCGAAGCCGCCAAGGCGCTGGCCGAAGCGGGCGCCGACGGCGTGAAAGTGGGCATCGGCCCCGGTTCTATCTGCACCACGCGTATCGTCGCCGGTGTGGGCGTGCCGCAGATTACCGCGGTTTCCAACGTGGCCGCTGCGCTCAAGGAGTTCGACATTCCCTTGATTGCCGACGGCGGCGTGCGTTTTTCCGGCGACCTGGCCAAGGCGATTGCCGCCGGTGCCAGTGCGGTGATGGTGGGTGGCCTGCTGGCTGGTACCGAAGAAGCGCCGGGCGAGGTCGAGCTTTACCAGGGCCGTACCTACAAGGCGTACCGCGGTATGGGCTCTATGGGGGCGATGTCGCAAAGCCAGGGCAGTGCGGACCGTTACTTCCAGGATAAGAGCGCTGGCGCCGAGAAGCTGGTGCCGGAAGGCATCGAAGGCCGCGTGCCCTACAAGGGCCTGATGAGCGCCATCGTTCACCAGATGATGGGCGGGCTGCGCGCCTCCATGGGCTACACCGGCTGCCACGACATCGAAGAGATGCGCACCAAGCCGGAGTTCGTACAGATCACCGGCGCCGGCTTCAACGAATCCCACGTTCACGACGTGCAGATTACCAAGGAAGCCCCTAACTACCGGGTGGGCTAACCGGCACGTGAGTTAAACGGCGGCGGGCTCTGGCCCGTCGCTTGCTTTTTATAGCCCTTGTTAGAGCCCCTGTAAAAGCCTTAGCGGCCGCGCCTACACTGCTTGAGAGATACCGCCATGACAGACATTCACGCCCACAAGATTCTGATTCTCGACTTCGGCTCCCAGTACACCCAGCTGATCGCCCGCCGGGTGCGCGAAATCGGCGTTTACTCGGAAGTTCGGGCTTTTGACATCACCGAAGAAGAGATTCGCGAGTACAACCCCAACGGCATCATCCTTGCCGGTGGGCCGGAATCGGTCACCGAGCTCGAGTCCCCGCGGGCGCCGCAATCCGTGTTCGAGATGGGCCTGCCGGTCTTTGGCATCTGCTACGGCATGCAGACCATGGCCGAGCAGCTCGGCGGTAAGGTGCAGGGTTCCAATAAAAGCGAGTTCGGCTACGCCCAGATCAGCATCGACGCGGACAATGCCCTGTTCAACGGCATCAAGGACCACGTGGACAGCCAAACCGGCAAGGGCCTGCTGGATGTATGGATGAGCCACGGCGACAAGGTGGCCGAAGCGCCCGCCGAGTTCACCGTGACCGCCTCTACGCCGAGCTGCCCGATTGCCGCCATGGTGTGGGAAGAGAAGCAGTTTTACGGCGTACAGTTCCACCCGGAAGTGACCCACACCCTGCAGGGCCAGCGGATGCTCGAGCACTTCGTGCTGGATATCTGCCAGTCCGAAAAGCGCTGGACCCCGGCGCAGATCATCGAAGACCAGGTCGAGCGCGTACGCGAGCAAGTGGGCGACCGCCACGTGCTGTTGGGCCTCTCCGGCGGCGTGGACTCTTCTGTCGTTGCGGCCCTTCTCCACAAGGCGATTGGCGACCAGCTCACCTGCGTATTCGTGGATAACGGCCTGCTGCGCAAGGCGGAAGGCGACCAGGTGATGGAAACCTTCGCCAACCACATGGGCGTGAAGGTGATCCGTGTCGACGCCGAAGACCTGTTCCTGGATAAGCTAAAAGGCGAAAACGACCCGGAAGCCAAGCGCAAGATCATCGGCAACACGTTTATTGACGTATTCGATGAAGAAGCCAGCAAGATCGACGGCGTGGATTTCCTGGCCCAAGGCACCATCTACCCGGACGTGATCGAATCTGCCGCCTCCAAAACCGGCAAGTCGCACGTGATCAAATCCCACCACAACGTGGGGGGCCTTCCGGAAACCATGAAGCTCAAGCTCGTCGAGCCGCTGCGCGAGCTGTTCAAGGACGAAGTACGCAAACTCGGCCTTGAACTCGGCTTGCCCTACGACATGGTCTACCGCCACCCCTTCCCGGGGCCGGGCCTGGGCGTGCGTATTCTGGGCGAGGTGAAGAAAGAGTACGCCGACATCCTGCGTGAAGCCGACGCCATCTTCATCGAAGAACTGCGCGCCTCCGGCTGGTACGAAAAAACCAGCCAGGCGTTCGCCGTGTTCCTGCCGGTGAAATCCGTCGGCGTCGTCGGCGACGGCCGCCGCTATGAATGGGTCATCGCGCTACGCGCCGTCGAAACCATCGACTTCATGACCGCCCGCTGGGCGCACCTGCCGTATGAGCTGCTGGAGAAGGTGTCCAATCGGGTGATCAACGAGCTGGAGGGGGTGTCGCGGGTGACTTATGATGTTTCCAGCAAACCGCCTGCGACGATTGAGTGGGAGTGATTTTTTCCCAACGCGTTGTATCCAAAAACCCGCCAAAAGGCGGGTTTTTTGTGCGCTGAAACAATGGCATGTCGTAGTTGGCTGCAGTAGCATAAGTTTAACTATCTAATCCAAGTGAATGATTAATGCAAAGTACCGAACAGCAATTTTTGAAAGCGCTTGAAGACAAGCTCTGGAGCGCCGCCGACAAGCTGCGCAACAACCTCGATGCGGCCAACTACAAGCACGTGGTGCTGGGGCTGATCTTTTTGAAGTACGTCTCCGACGCGTTCGAGGAGCGCCAGCGCGAGCTGCTGGCGCTTTTTAAAGACGACGCCGACGACAACATCTACTACCTGCCGCGAGAGGATTTCGACAGCGAGGCCGAGTACGAACAGGCACTCGCTGACGAGCTGGAAATTCTCGATTACTACCGCGAGGCCAACGTGTTCTGGGTGCCGAAAGAGGCGCGCTGGAACACGCTGAAAGAGAGCGCCGCACTGCCCACCGGCTCGGTGCTTTGGCAAAACAGCAAGGGCGAAGATGTGCGCCTGCGCTCGGTGGGCTGGCTGATTGACAACGCCTTGGAGGCCATCGAGAAAAGTAACGACAAGCTCAAGGGCGTGCTGGAAGGCATCAGCCGCTTTCAGGTCGATAACGACAAGCTGATCGGGCTGATCAACTCCTTCTCGGATACGTCTTTTACTCAGCCGACCCTCGACGGCGAGCCGCTCAACCTGCGCAGCAAGGACATCCTCGGCCACGTCTATGAGTACTTCCTCGGCCAGTTCGCCTTGGCCGAAGGCAAGCAGGGCGGACAGTACTACACGCCCAAGAGCATCGTCTCACTGATCGTCGAGATGTTGGAGCCCTACAAGGGGCGGGTGTATGACCCGGCGATGGGCTCGGGTGGCTTCTTTGTCTCTTCCGACAAGTTCATCGAAGAGCACGCCCGCGAGCACCACTACGACCCCGCCGAGCAGAAAAAGCACGTGTCCATCTACGGGCAGGAATCCAACCCCACCACCTGGCGGCTGGCGGCGATGAACATGGCCATTCGCGGCATTGACTTCAATTTCGGCAAGAAAAACGCCGACAGCTTTCTCGATGACCAGCACCCGGACCTGCGCGCCGACTTCGTGATGGCCAACCCGCCGTTCAACGTCAAGGACTGGTGGCACGAATCGCTGGCCGACGACGTGCGCTGGCAGCACGGCACCCCGCCCAAGGGCAATGCCAACTTCGCCTGGTTGCAGCACATGCTGCACCACCTCGCCCCTGTGGGCAGCATGGCGCTGCTGCTCGCTAACGGTTCAATGAGTTCCAACAGCGGCGGCGAAGGCGAAATCCGTCGCCGCCTGGTCGAAGAAGATCTGGTTGAGTGCATCGTCGCCCTACCGGGCCAGCTCTTCACCAATACCCAGATTCCCGCCTGCATCTGGTTTCTGACACGTGACAAATCCGGCGGTTTCTCGCCCAACGGCGTCGAAAAGCGCCGCCGTAAAGGCGAGGTGTTGTTTATAGACGCCCGCCAGCAGGGCTATATGCGCGACCGCGTGCTGCGCGATTTTACCGCTGATGACATCGCCAAAATCAGTGACACCTTCCACAGCTGGCAGCGCACCGACACGTTTGAAGACGTGCCGGGCTTCTGCGCCGCAGCCGAGCTTGCCGCGATTGAAAAGCACGACTTCGTGCTCACACCGGGGCGCTACGTGGGCGCCGCTGCGCAGGAAGAGGACGACGAACCCTTTGCCGACAAGATGACGCGGCTAACGGCACAACTGAAAGGGCAGTTCGAGGAAAGCGACCGGCTGGAAGCCGAGATCAAGCGGAATCTTGGAGGGCTGGGTTATGAGTGCTGAGTGGCCTTTGGTCGTCTTGGGCGAACATGTTGATTCTTGCCTAGGAAAAATGCTGGATAAAAATAAAAATAAAGGTGTCGATAAACCCTATCTAGGGAACAGCAATGTTCGCTGGGGAGAGTTTGAGTTATCTGATTTAGGCAGAATGAAGTTTGAAGATGGTGAGAGCGAGAGGTATGGAATTAATGATGGTGATCTAATTGTCTGTGAAGGTGGAGAGCCAGGGCGTTGTGCTATCTGGAAAAACGATCTACCTAACATGAAAATTCAAAAAGCGCTCCATCGTATTAGAACAAGAGAATCTCTGAACAATTATTACCTTTATTATTGGTTTCTTTACGCAGGTAAACACGGACTTCTTGAGCCATATTTCACTGGTACAACAATTAAACATCTAACTGGCAAGGCGTTAAACTCTTTAAAGATACCTTTGCCGCCTCGCAGCTTTCAAGATTTTATAGCTAATACTCTTAGTGTTTTTGATCAAAAGATCCAGGCTAATAAAAAAATCAACCAAACCCTCGAACAGATGGCCCAGGCCCTCTTCAAAAGCTGGTTTGTCGATTTTGAGCCGGTCAAGGCCAAGATCGCCGCGCGCCAGCGCTGGCAGGCGCTCCAGCCAGAGAATGAATCCGCATCCCCCGTCTGCTACGCCGCCGAGTTTGACGAGCCGCCCGCGGTAGGCGATCTAGAAACGACCATGAACCGCGCCGCAATGCAGGCGATTGCCGGTAAGACGGCGGCGCAGCTCGATGCACTGCACGCGGAAGATCCCGAGCGCTATCAGGAGCTGTATGAGACCGCCGCGCTGTTTCCCTCGGCGATGCAGGCGAGTGAGCTGGGGGAGATTCCGGAGGGGTGGGAATGCTCAACCATTGGCGCGGAAGTCGAGATCAAAGGGGGGGGGACGCCGCCCACAAAAAATAAAGAGTATTGGGAAAGTGGTAGTATCAACTGGACTAGCCCAAAGGATCTTTCTGGTGCTCAAAGTAAGGTCATGATTTCGACAGAAAGAAAAATCACGGAGGCTGGTTTAGCAAAGATAAGCTCTGGTCTACTTCCTATAGATACGGTTTTGATGTCTTCTCGTGCGCCGGTTGGCTACCTTGCTTTGGCAAAAGTTCCTGTGGCCATTAATCAAGGCTATATTGCCATGATTTGCAAAAAAAGGCTGCAGCCCGAATTTGTTCTTCAATGGGCTGAATCTGTTATGGATGATATCAAGCAGCTCGCTAGCGGAAGTACATTTGCGGAGATAAGTAAGAAAAGCTTTCGCGGTATTCCTGTTGTGGTGCCTGCCGGCAATTTAGTATCGGTTTACTCCGATACTACAAGGCTAAAGTATTTAGCTGTAGAGCTGAATTTAAAAAGCTCAGATAGACTGTCAGATATGCGCGACTCATTGCTCCCAAAACTTCTTGCGGGAGGAATAAGCCTCTCTTCCCAAGAGGTTTAGACATGGAGTATTTAAAAAGTATGTTTGATTCCGAATTGCGCTGGGTTGAGGGTGCGGGCGAAAACGAGGGTAAGTTAGGTTTTGGAGATATTTATTTCTACCCTAGCGAGATTCTAAAAGGCCTTGATACTGCAGGGTATGAAAATGCTTTTATAGAATGGTGTAACCAAAGACGTAATGAAAGACTTCAAAAAGCTGATGAAATATTGGCACTTTACGATAATAAAGATCGTTTTGTTAGGCTCAAGGAAATATACGCAAAAGGAGCAGTAACTCCCTTTATAGGAGCTGGCTTGTCGAGGCCATCGGGTTACCCAGGTTGGACTGAATTTCTAGAAAGAGTTCTTCCAGAAACAGACGTTGACAAAACTAAGTTTGATAGCCTTATTGATGATGGTGATTTTGAAGAGGCTGCTGAACTCTTATGTAATGATCTTCCAAGAGGGAGTTTTCTAGAGCAAGTCGAAAATGCATTCGGTGTGTCAAGAGATATTGATGGATGCGTCCGAAAACTTCCTTATGTTTTTACATCTGCTGTAATTACAACAAATTTTGATAACGTATTGGAAAGAGTTTATAGCGAGAGCGATCTTGGAGCATTTGATGAGAACTTGTTAGCTGGTGACGCTGAAGAACTGCCTAGAGCGTTAGGAGAAGGTAAAAGGACCTTAATAAAGCTGCACGGTTCAGCTAATAAGTCAAAAAACCGGATTCTAACAAAGTCTGAATATGATCGACACTATCAAAAAGAAGGGAGTCTCGAAAGCGTGATAGAGGCTCTTTCTACGAGAACACTTCTTTTTTTTGGGTGTAGCTTGACCGTAGATAGAACGCTGACGTGTCTGAAAGAGATAGTTGCGCGCAAAGGGGTAGAAAATTCACCAAAGCATTATGCTTTTTTAAAAACATCAGATTTAAAAGCCAGGAATAGACATAAGCGTCAGTTAGCAGAATGCAATATCCATGTTATCTGGTATACCGATGACCATGACGAGTGCTTGGACGCGCTACTCGAAAAGCTAATGGAAGGAGTAGACGCATGACAGAAGATCAGTTGGAACAGCTATGTCTTGGGTGGTTTTGCGACGTAGGATGGGAAGCCGTTCACGGGCCGAACATCGCCCACGACGGCGCCAACCCTGAGCGCGACGATTACAAACAGGTGTTGCTGCGCGCCGATCTCGAAAAAGCCATCACTTGGCTCAATCCGCAGTTGCCCGATGATGCCGTTCAGCAGGCAGTGGCGCAGGTCAGCAAACCGCAAAGCCCTGATTTGACCATAAGCAACCGCGCCTTCCATCAGTGGCTGCTCGACGGCGTGCCGGTGCAGTATAAGCGTGATGATGACGAGGTCATTTATGACCACGCCTTTCTGATTGATTTCGAGCGCGTCGAGGCCAACCGCTTCCGCGCTATCAATCAGTTTACCCTTCAGGGTAGCAAGCAGCCCCGCCGCCCGGATATTGTCTGTTTCGTCAATGGTCTTCCTCTGGCGGTGATTGAGCTGAAAAGCCCGAGCAGTGAAACCGCCGATGTCACCGGCGCCTTCAATCAGCTGCAGACCTACAAGACAGAAATTCCCGATCTGTTCGTCACCAACGAAGCGCTCATCATCAGTGACGGCTACACCGCGCGGGTCGGTTCATTAACGGCAGATCAGGAGCGCTTCATGCCGTGGCGCACCATCAAGGATGAAGATGACAAGCCGCTCATGGAGTGGCAGTTGGAAACTTTAGTGCGCGGATTTTTCGACCGGGCGTTGTTCCTCGATTATCTGCGCTACTTCGTGCTGTTTGAGACCGACGCCGAGCGGGTGATTAAGAAAATCGCCGGGTATCACCAGTTTCACGCCGTGCGTGAAGCGGTGAAAGCGACCGTGATTGCTTCTGAGAAACTTACAGCGGGCGTAGATGAGAAGCGTGCGACTTACGGTGATGAGGTTAAGCCCGGCAGCAAGAAGGCCGGGGTGGTGTGGCATACCCAAGGCTCAGGCAAAAGCATTTCGATGGTCTGCTATGCGGGCAAGCTAGTGCAGCAACCGGCGATGCACAACCCCACGCTGATCGTGGTGACCGACCGCAACGACCTGGACGGCCAGCTGTTCGGCACGTTCAGCAGCGCGCGAGATCTACTCAAGCAGGACCCAATCCAGGCCGAAGACCGCGAAAGCCTGCGCCAAAAGCTCGCCGAGCGCGAATCTGGCGGTATTATATTTACCACGGTGCAGAAGTTCGCTCTGCTTGAAGACGAGAGCGGCCACCCGAGCCTCAATGACCGCCACAATATCGTGGTGATTTCGGACGAGGCCCACCGCAGCCAGTACGGCCTGAAAGCCACGCTCAAGCAGGATGGCACTTATACATTCGGCTTTGCCAAGCACATGCGCGACGCCTTACCTAACGCCTCGTTCATCGGCTTTACCGGCACGCCTATCGCTAGTGAAGACAAGGATACCCGAGCCGTCTTCGGCGATTACGTCTCGATCTACGACATCCAGGACGCCGTGGACGATGGCGCCACTGTACCCATCTTTTACGAATCCCGCTTGGCGCGGCTCGATATCAACCGTGAGGAGATCCACCAGCTCTCCGAGCAGGTTGACGAGGTCATCGAGGACGAGGAAGATACCGGCGCGCGGGAGCGCACCAAGGGTGAGTGGAGCCGTCTGGAAAAGTTGATGGGTACCGAGCCACGTTTGCAGCGCATCGCGGCGGACCTCGTCGAGCACTTCGAGACGCGCAACGAGATCGTTGAGGGCAAGGCGATGATCGTTGCCATGAGCCGTAGCATCTGCGCGCAGCTCTATAACGAAATCGTCAAACTGCGCCCCGAGTGGCACGACGACGATCCGGAAAAGGGCGCGATCAAGGTCATCATGACCGGCTCGGCGGCCGACAGTCCGCTACTGACACCGCACATCTATAACAAGAAGACTAAGAAGCGGCTGGAGAAACGCTTTAAGAATCCGGCGGACCCGCTAAAGCTGGTGATCGTCCGCGATATGTGGCTGACCGGTTTCGATGCGCCGTGCTGCCATACCATGTACGTCGACAAGCCCATGAAAGGGCACAACCTGATGCAGGCCATCGCCCGGGTGAACCGGGTGTTCAAGGACAAGCCCGGCGGGCTGGTGGTGGACTACATCGGCATTGCCAACGAGTTGAAAAACGCCCTCAAGACCTACACCGACTCCCGCGGCAAGGGCCAGCCCACCTACAGCGCCGAGGAAGCTTTCGCGGTGCTCGAAGAAAAGCTCGATATCATCCATGGTATGTTTGCCAAGGGGGCCAACCGCGAGGGCTTCGACTACAGCGGCTTTGAAGAGGCGCCGCATAAGCTACTACCCGCGGCGGCCAACTATATTCTGGGCCTCGACGATGGCAAAAAGCGTTTTCTCGATACCGTGCTGCAACTCACCAAGGCGTATTCGCTGTGCAGCACGCTGGATGAAGCAAAAGCGCTGCACAAGGAGATCGCGTTTCTCTCGGCGATCAAGGCGGCACTGGTCAAACACACCAGCACGAACCGCTCGCTGAGCGAGGAACAGAAGAACTCGGCGCTCAAGCAGATTCTTGATAACGCCGTGGTGGCCGACGATGTGACGGACGTGTTCGCGCTCTGCGGGCTCGACAAGCCTAACATTGGCCTGCTCTCCGATGAATTTCTCGAAGACGTACGCCAGATGCCGCACCGCAATCTGGCCGTTGAACTATTGGAGAAACTGCTCAAGGACGACATCAAGGCCAAAACGCGCACCAATGCCGTGCAGGAGAAAAAGTACTCTGACCGCCTGCAGGATACGCTGCGCAAGTACAACAACCGCGGTATCGAAACGGCACAGGTGATTGAAGAGCTGATCGAGATGGCCAAGCAGTTCAAGGCCGATATGGAACGCGACGAGGCGCTTGGCCTGAGCGCTGACGAGATCGCCTTTTACGACGCCTTGATTACCAATGAAAGCGCCGTGCTGGAGCTTGGCGATGATCAGTTGCGGGCACTGGCGGTTGAAGTCACCAACAAGCTGCGCGGCTCGACCACTGTCGACTGGCAGGTGCGCGAAAGCGTGCGCGCCAAGCTGCGCATTCTGGTGCGCCGGACGCTCCAGCGCTACAAGTATCCGCCGGACAAGTCACCGGAAGTCATCGAGCTGATTCTGAAGCAGGCTGAGTTGCTGTCGAATCAATGGTCATCCTGATCATCACCGTTTTGGAGTTTGTATGACATCGCCGCAGGGCCGCCCAACCTCCATCCGTATCTTCCTCGCCGACGGCACGCCCGAAGGTCTGCGCATTGTCGAGAAGTCCAATTGGACAGGCCGGGCGGTGGTGGCCAACCGCTCCCAGCTCGAAGGGGCGCTTAAACGAAACGAGATGACCCAGCCGGGCGTCTATGTCCTCACGGGGCAAACGGACGACGGCGCGGCCAAACTCTATGTCGGCGAGGCCGATGCGCTTTGCGAGCGAATCAAGCAGCACGTGGTGGGCAAGGAGTTCTGGACCCGAACTATTGCCTTCACAAGCACTAACGAAGGCTTGAACAAGGCTAATGTTCGCTATCTGGAAGCGCGCTTATTGGGCTTAGCGAAGGCAGCCAATCAGTGGGCGGTGGAGAATACGGCTTATCCCACGCCACCTCCGTTGAATGAAGCGGATCGTGCGGATGCCGAGTGGTTTCTGGCCGAGATGCTGGTGATCTTTCCGCTGCTCGGGATCGATGCCTTCGAGTCGGCGAGTAGCCAAACCGATGTTTCATCGGCTGAACCGGTAGAGCCGCCGTTGACGCTGCACCTTAACGAGCGAGGCGCGAACGGGAGTGGTAGAGAAGTAACAGGAGGCTTCGTGGTACTCAAGGGCTCATTGGCGCGTGCCGAAGAGACGGTTTCTATCCATGAGTACATGCGCGAGCAGCGCCAGCTGCTGAAAGATCGCGGGGTGCTGTCGCCGCAAAAGGATAAGCTGGCCTTTACCCAGGATTTCCGTTTTTCCTCTCCTTCTACCGCCGCCGGTGTTCTGGTGGGCGGCGCTTCAAACGGGCGAATAGCCTGGAAGGATGTTAGCGGCAAAACACTGAAGGCGATTCAGGAAGCCCGGTTGGAAAAACTATAGAAACGTTACCCGAGATTGCGGTGTTTTCGGCCAACACTAAGAGCCATAGATTGCCTCGCCCCAGCTGATTGATTATGCAAATGCAGGACAAGTTTATATGACTGAAATTCATCACTACTCACAAGTGTTTGATAATGCTTTTGATCAATTGCCACATTACCAAGCTTATCCGCGGATGCGCCCTTTTGTGGGGCGGCTTTATGGCCAGGATGGCCCAAAAATTCTGTTGGTTGCGGAAAGCCATTATCTGCCACCGGAAAGTTCGCTTCACCTTGATTCACAACGCTGGTATTCAGGCTCTGAGAAAGAATTAGGAGTTGAGGATAAACCAGGCTGGATACACACCCGAAAAATAATCGATAAAGAAAACGGCAAGTGGACAGCAAGAGGCCATGAGATCTATAGGCGTATAAACCGTGCGCTAGGCGAAGCAGGTTATCCGGAAGGAGGAAATCTGTTCAGGCACGTTGCGTTTATGAATGCTTTCCAACGGCCTGCCGCTACCGGGAAGAGCCTTAACGTCCAACGGGCGGACCTGGAAGTTGCCAAGCAGACACTCAATGGTGTGATTAATGCCATTGAATCTGACTGTGTGATTTTCGTTTCCATAAAAGCAAAAAGGCACTTGGCCAGGCATATTGAAATTGACTCAAAAGGCGTTCCTCATCCTGCGTGTGCCTGGTGGTATAGAGCTTCGAAACATGGGCCAGGTAAAGAGCGATTTATTCGTTATATCTCAGAAATTCTAAGCCGTTAGCAAGGTGCGGATAGGCGAGCTTCGTGGTCACCATTCCATGCAGGTCGTTTCCGGTGGGATTGACCGGCCCACCTCGACAGCGCCCAGAAGGGCGGGCTGAATATCAAGGGCTGGCCTGGAACGCGCTTCGGGCAGTAACGGATAGGGGAGTGATAACGCCGCGCTAGTTAAGCGTCAGGTCGCCATCGTACTCAATGCACCTGGGCTCATGTGTCACAGGATCAGTGAACGCGAAGCCCTTGGAGAGCAGCTGCAACGGGCGCGTGACGTCATCCGGCGAGAGCGGCTGCAGCACCGGGTAGTAGCGGTCGTTCAAAATCGGCCAGCCGAGTGATTGCATGTGCAGGCGCAGCTGGTGGCGGCGCCCGCTGACGGGGTGTAATTCGAACAGCGCCTGCGCGTCGGTTTGCTGCACGCAGCGGATCACCGAGTGGCTGTTGGCGTCGCCCTCACCAATGCGCATGCGAAAGCCCTGCTCGCTTGGCTCGATGCGATTCTTGACCTCCCACTCGCGACCCATCCATGACGTATGGCCGTCTACCTCGGCGATGGCCTGATAGGTCTTGTGAATCTGTTGTGATTTGAACAGCTGGTGATATAGCGCGCGGGTCTCGGGATTCAGCGAGCAAAGCACCAGTCCTGCCGTCACTCTATCCAGACGATGCACCGGCTGCAGCGCCTCGATCCCCGTGCTTTTACGCAGCCGCTGTTGCAGGCACTCATTGACGTAGCGCCCGCCGGGCGTGACGGGCAGAAAGTGCGGTTTGTAGGCCACCAAAATGTGCTCATCGCGATAGACCGTATGCTCGGCGAAGGGGATGCTTGGCTCGCTGGCCACTTCGCGATAATAGAACACGCGAAGATGTGGCTTGAAGAATGAGGCCGGCGTAATCCAGCTGCCGTCATCGCGATGCACCTTGCCGGTGGCCATGCGCTCACGCCATGTCGCCTCCTCGATGGCCGGAAACTTGAGCAGCAGATACTCAAGCACCGTTGACACACCGGGATTGACCTGCGGCAGGCTCAGCTTCGAAGGGCGTTGGGAAATGGACATGGAATGCATCACAGGTTGGGAAGGGGATGGGGGAAAAGTGGTGAGAAAACCTCACCCTCCAGGCAGTCGCGCTAGTGTAACCGAGAGAAGTATTCGTGTCGGGCGAGACATGCCTCTTCTGTCAGCCTGGTTGTCCGGTTGGCGCTATCGTCTTCGTGAACTGGCTGCGAGAGCGGTAGGGAAGGCGAGAAGCTCACCGTTAGGGTGGCGTCACTCGCCATGGCGATTAGCCCCTTTGCGCTTCACGACGACCTCAAGCCCCATCAGGTCCAACACATCCAGCACCTTTTGCAGCTGCAGGGTGGGCTTGCCGCGTTCCAGGTCGACGATAAATCGGTTGCCGGTGCCTGCAAGGCCGGCCAGGTCCATCTGTAACAAGCCTTGTTCAGTACGGAGTTTACGGACCAGTTGGCCCAGCTCTTCGCTTTGGCGAATGGTCGTGGGGGAAGGGGCGTTATCGATTGGCATAGGGCGCCTGCTTGTGATTACCGTTCGGTAATAATAGGCGCGGTTTTGGTACGTAGCAATCACATAATTACCGTTCGGTAACTTTTACGCTTATAAAGCGAAAAGCGGCCTTTTAATTACCGTTCGGTAATTCTTTATGCACGACGGGATCACGATACTGGAACGTAACCGCTGTACTGCTTAAAAGATCAAAAACAGCTGCCAGGGGCTCAGTAAGCAACGCTCACACAATTGTCCTGATACAGCGGGTCATCGGTGCCAAGCGCTAGCCGCTTGGTGGCGGTGTTGTAGTAGAAGCGACCGGGATCAAAGCCTGAAAGCGCGTAGTCGCCGCACACCCCATAGCCCTTGTTGACGCGCTCCAAGTCGGAGATGTCGGCCGGTGCGGGGCGGTCAAGGCGTTCGGCTATCGTCGCGGCGATGTGGGCATCGCGCTGGGCCTCGGAGTAGGCTTGGCTTCCGAATATCAGGCCCGCCACGACGAAAATGGCGACGACGGGAATCCATAGGTTGTGCATAGCGTGTCCAGTGAGAGGGTATGGAAGTGTATCAATTCGGCCGAGAAATTATTTAGCAGGATAATAACTTTTTGCGCAGCCCATTTCATTGATTGGCGAGGGTTTGGTCGTCACTAAGGGCGTTCGAGAACCTGAAGACACTCAACGGTTGTACGAGAATGAAGGTTTCAGGGTAGCTCTTGTCAGCTTCATGGCGGTTTACTTAAAGTCGATGCGTTGGGTCGGCCGACAACGTTGGCTTTGCCGTCGATTAGCGCTTGAGCCGAATAAACGCCATAATCGGCTCATAATTTGATTCGAATAAGCGTGGTAATCGGCTCATGTATATTTGGGAGCAGCGCAACTGGCCTTCGTTCGAGTGGAGTGAGCCCGCTTTGCGCCCCCTGCTGGATGCCATAAGGCTGCTGCAAGGCCGCGTGGTGGGGCGAACGGATGCAACGTCTGAACACACGGATTTAACCGTGGAAATGGACGCGCTCATTCAAAACGCTATTCGCACCAGCGAGATCGAAGGGGAGCGTTTGGACGTGGGGTCCGTGCGCTCATCGGTGGCTCGCCATTTGGGGTTAGAGCAGGCGGGCGTTACTCACCGAACCACGCCGGAATCTGAAGCGCTGATCGAGCTGCTGCTTCAATCGACCCATCAGCCCGATGATCCCCTCTCCCTGAAGCAGCTATGCCACTGGCAGTCTTTGCTCTTCGTGCAGCGTCCTGGTCTGATAAGCGAGGTACGCGTTAATGAGCTACGCGGCGATCATCCCATGCAGGTCGTTTCGGGTCGGATAGATCGTCCGAAGGTACATTTTGAGGCGCCACCGCGTGCCCGATTGGCAGGGGAGCTTGAGGCGTTCCTGGAGTGGTTCAACCAGCCGCCGGAAGGGCTCGACCCCCTGGTTCGAGCCGGTATTGCCCACCTTTGGCTGATTACGCTGCACCCGTTTGATGACGGTAACGGGCGCGTTACGCGTGCAGTGACCGATCGAGCGCTGGCCCAGGCTGAGCGGCAGTCCGTGCGCTTTTATTCACTCAGCGCGGCAATCATGGCCCGGCGCGAGGCCTACTACGATCATCTTGAACGTACTCAGAAGGGCGGGCTGAATATCACACCCTGGCTTGCGTGGTTTCTGGATACACTCAAAGAGGCACTCGAACAGGCACTATTGCGTATTGACCGGGTGCTGCTGAAAACGCATTTCTGGCAGCGCCATGCCACCACGGTATTAAGCGCGCGGCAGATCAAGATACTTAATCGGTTACTGGATAACGCGGGGGAAGAGTTCGTACAAGGTATCAATGCGCGCAAGTACCAGGCACTGGCTAAGGTGAGTAAGGCGACCGCCACGCGAGATATGACCGAGTTGGTGGAAAAGGGCTGCTTTTACAAGCTGCCTGGTGGTGGGCGTAGTACGCGTTATGCGGTGTTACTTGGGCGAACTGTGGAGGGCTCTTTGTAGTGGCGATCTTTGCTGTTTAAGGGTGATCGTTACTGAAAGGGGGGGATTAAGCAAGCAGCTAACTCATACTATGACCACAAGGCACTTCAAGGATTTGTTTATTAAATGCCTTATAAAGTCACTCTGAGTGACTTTTTTTGTTGTTTATTAAACTCCGCCCATTGTGTCGGTTTATAGAAAGTGTATTTTAGTCATTATGAGTGATCAAAATGATGGAAAATTAAACCGCCTGCTGACTGGACTAAACGATACCGGCGTGGTTTCCAGCCGGTGGCTAAGAGCGCATGGCTATTACAGTAGCTTGTTGGCCCGCTATGTCGCTAGTGGTTGGCTGGTCTCCCCGGCGCGTGGTGTGTACATGCGTAAAGGAGGCTCTTTGAAATGGGAAGGGGTGGTGCGCACGGTGCAAGAGACGGAGGGTTTGTCGCTGCATATAGGTGGGCGCTTTGCGTTGGCTTGGCTGGGGCATGAGCACTACCTGCGGTTGGGCGAAGCCGCCGTTATCACACTCTTCGGGCCGGATCGCTTACCAGGGTGGGTATGCAAATTGCCGTTGGTGGAACGGGTCGACTACTGCGGCAAGGGACCTTTTGATCTACCCGATATTCCGCTTACTGATGAGACAACGGATCAGGCGTTGCTGAACCTTGGGCTGGAACGGCGTGAAGCGATGCCGAGCGGTGTGCTGGTGTGTTCGACACCGGAACGAGCCATGCTGGAGATGTGTGATGAGGTGTCTGATGCGGGTGGGGTCTACGAAGTGGATGCATTAATGCAGGCCATGGCCACCCTACGCCCTCAGCGGCTTGAAATGCTGTTGCGCCATTGCCACAGCATCAAGGCTAAGCGTCTGTTTCTCGCGCTGGCCGAGCGTCATGGGCACGCCTGGTTTTCACACCTATCGATAGAGGGGGTGAATCTCGGCAGTGGGAAGCGTTCGCTGGTGCCTGGTGGCCGCCTGCATCCCACGTATCACATTGTTCTGCCGGGAGACCTTGATGAGCAGCTGGGATAAACGCTACAGCGACCGTGTGCAATTGCTGGTAGATATCCTGCCGGTGCTGGCAAAGGAAACCCGCTTTGCACTGAAGGGGGGGTACTGCCATCAACTTGTTTGAGCATGATCTCCCCAGGCTATCGGTGGATATCGACTTGACCTGGCTTCCTGTGCAGAATTTTGAGGCAGGTGTGGCGGATATTGCCGCAGCACTAGAGCAGTTGGCGGAGACCTTGCGTGCCCGTCCTTTGCAATTACAAGTGCAAACATCAGGTGGCGCGAACACAGGGGGGATCACACGCTTAATTTGCAGCCGTGGCCGGGCGCGTGTGCAGATTGAAACAACCCCAGTGATGCGCGGCACAGTACACCCGGTTCGAATGATGGTGGTCCAACCGGAAGTCGAACAGGCCTTCGGCTTTGCCTCAACGCAGGTGCTCGATTTTGCCGATCTCTACGCTGGAAAACTGGCGGCGGCCTTGTCTCGTCAACATCCCAGGGATCTGTTCGACCTTGGCTTGCTGCTGGAAGATGAACGGGCCGATGCGACATTATGGCGAACCTTTCTGGTGTATCTAACGTGTAGCCCTAAACCGGCCTGGGAACTTCTGGCTCCCAGGGAACCAGTGGATTTTGAGACGCTCTTCGATGCCCATTTCAAGGGAATGACCGCCAAGCCGGTGACGGCGGCGCAACTGCTTGAGAACAGAGCACAGCTACTGCTATGGATTTCTAAAAAGCTGGATAAGCCCTCATGTGACTTTCTATGGTCCGTCGAAGATGAGCAGCCTGATTTTGAATTGATCCATTTAGAGGAAGCAGCAGCATTGCCAGGGGTAGGGCGAAAGCTGCAAAACCTTACCCGTCGCTCGAAGGCCAAGCGCCAGGCGGATCGCCATGAACTTGAGCAGACCCTGGCACGAATAGCATTTGATGTGTGAAGAGACGCGCTCCGTCCAAGCCGCTATGTGCTTTACTATCTACAACTGTTATTCACGGAGAAAACATCCATGGCCATAGGCGGCTTGATTGGATTGCTGGATGACATTGCCGCCCTGGCGAAGCTGGCTGCCGCGTCACTGGACGATGTAAGTGCAGCCGCTGGGCGGGCAACGGCGAAGGCGGCCGGGGTGGTGGTCGATGATACGGCGGTAACGCCGCAATATTTGCACGGGGTAACGGCAGAGCGTGAGCTTTCGATCGTGAAGCGGATCGCGCTGGGCTCCATTCGCAACAAACTGATAATTATCCTGCCGGCGGCGCTGCTCCTGAATCACTTTTTGCCCGCGTTATTGCCGATCATCCTGATGGTGGGCGGCACCTACCTGGCCTTCGAGGGCGCGGAAAAGGTCTGGCACAAGCTATCCGGCGAGCATGACGATGACAAGCCAGCGGTCGAAAAGGGGCCGGAGGCCGAGAAAAAAATCGTGAGTGGTGCCGTGCGTACTGACCTGATTCTGTCTGCGGAAATCATGGTGATCGCGCTTTCCACGGTTTCTCATCAAGGGTTCTGGTCTCAGCTGGTGAGTCTGATCGTGGTCGCGTTGGTCATCACCATTTTGGTGTATGGCGTGGTAGCGCTGCTGGTCAGGATGGATGATATCGGCCTGAAACTTGCCAAGCGCAAGAGCCCCGGAATACAAACACTGGGTCGTAGCCTGGTGACGGCCATGCCCAAGGTGCTGGCGACCATCTCGGTGGTGGGTACCATCGCTATGCTCTGGGTGGGTGGGCATATTCTAATGGCCAACCTGGGGGCGGATGGCACGGGGTGGTTCAACGCGCCCTACGAATGGGTTCACCATATCGAGCATGACATTGGCGAGGCAACCGGTGCCTTGGGCGGCCTGCTGGGCTGGAGCTTCAATACGCTGTGTTCTGCGGTGATTGGCTTTTTGGTGGGCTCGGTGGTAGTGGGAACGTTTCACCTCGTCGTTCCCTTCAAGAAGGCACATTCGCCGTAGTGGGCGGCCGCAACGGGCGTATCAGGCTGCTTCGACTTCGTTTGCACCACAATCCGCGCAGCGTGGGTGGGTGATGGCCTGCGGTAAAGGCTATTTAAATCCAATATTTTATTGGTTAAAGCGCTTTTATATCGATTAGACGCTAAATATTGGATTTAGAGCCAAGCGGGTAGAGTGGTTTATCGGTTTGGTCGTGAGGGAGGCGGCATTATTCGTTGTATCGGTTATCTACTTAAACACTATGTGCGGCTACCGGCCAGCCGAAGGCCCATGCCGATAAATAGTGTGCCGCTGATACGACTGAACGCTGCTTTCCATCGCGGACTTTGAAAGTGATGCCCCAAGCGCCGTACCGCTAGCGCATAGCTTGAGTGTACGCCAATTACGATCAGCGCGATGGTGAGGTACATGAGGGCGAATTGGCGGGTCACGTCTACCGTGTGATCAAGAAACTGCGGCAGAAAGGCGGATAGAAACAGCAGGGTCTTGGGATTACTGATAGACACCAAAAACGCTTCCAGCAGCAGAGAGCGGTGCCTTGATGGCGTACTGCCCACCACCTGTTGGGCCGCAGCGGGTGTCTTGAAAGAGGTCACTAACTGAGCCACGCCAAGATAAACAAGGTAAGCCGCCCCGATCACCTTCAATACCGTAAACGCGGTGGGCAGGGTGCTGAGCAAGGTGCCCACGCCCAGTGCCACCAGCAAGATGGTGAACAGTTGGGCAAGAAGGTTACCAGTGAGCGCGATCACCGTACCGGTCGCGCCGTACCTTAATGTATTGCGAATGACCAACAGCACGTTGGGGCCTGGTGAGAGGGTAATCAGAAGGTAGGCAATGAAAAACGTCAGCCAAACGTGCAGAGACATAGGGTGTTTTTCCTGACAGGGCTCGCGTTTATTCGAATTTCTTGATTCTGCGCCGGTCTGTAACGCTTATGCAAACAAAGCTTGCCTTTCGCCGTTTTAATACCTGTGCTTCCAGGCTGTTGGATGATGCAGTGAAAATTGATTGCTAATGTGTTTTTATCTTTTGGGTCTCTTCATACGGCGTATCGTAACAACCATAGCTACCGTTCGGTGACTATACGGTCACTTGGACGATCTCGGCCGGTCGGCCAATGGCTAAGTAGAGGAAGGTGCCTTGGCAGGCCATTCCACCCGTCATCTTGAGTAAATCGAGATAGGCAGCGGGAACCTCTGTAGCCAACGCTTGCTGTATTACTGACTGAGCGTTCGGATAACCTTGTCGCTTAGTGGCGCGTAAAAGTTGTTGCACGCGCTATTGTGATCTCTTCACTATCGCCAGAAAGACAATAGCGACTTTTCATCTCGTTTCGTATATGGCTACTATAAGCGCTTTCATTGATAATCTTATTTTTGCTCTCTTTAAGAGCTTATGAGTGCGTTAAATTACTTGCTTGCCGCCAAACGTGCAGCAAGGCCTATAAAGATAATACCCAGTATTCCGTCAATATGGCGCCCTAGCGTAACTTTACTGCTTAAGTAAGCGCCTAGCTTGCTAAAAGATAATGAGAAAAATGTGTTGATAAGTAGAGCCGTGGAGCTCAATAGTAACCCGAGTATCAGGATTTGAGCTGTTAGATTGAAGTCGGCGCTTGTGAATTGCGGTAAAAACATGCTGAAGAAAAGCAAGGCTTTAGGGTTCATTAAATTGTTTAGTAAGCCTTGATACAATAATTGCATTGAGTTTAAAAAATTTGCCTTGGTGTTGTTTTTTGATGCTTTGTCGTTGTTAATCCATGATTTTAATAGATTTAAACCGAGCCAAGCGAGATATAATGCACCGATTGTTTTTATTATTAGTCCCAAGGTAGGTATTGCTTGCATTAGCTGTCCTAAGCCAAAAGCAACGAGAAGGGTTTGAAATATTCCAGCAATAAATACGCCAAGCGATATCATGAAGCCCGCTTTAAATCCACGTGATGATGAGTACGTGGAAATAAGCAACAAGTCTGGGCCGGGAGATATGACCAGGAAAATTGTTGAAACGAAAAAAACGGAGAGCATACTTAAATCGATCATTTTATAACCAGCGTTTATTTGGTTTGTCGCCTGCATAAAAGGTATGGAAGGCAGCATGAAAGCGAGACGGCGTATAGGATACGCCCATGATCTTAAATTGAGTAGATGGCAGTGCCATGCCAAACGCGATTAACAAAACGCTAAAAAGTATAAATGATCATTTGAAGAGTAGAAAGCGCGGATGATCGTGCGGGTATCGTTGTCCAGGCAAGCCGCCTTACCAGCTAGTGTAGGTTCCTGGATAGCAATGCTGGTCGAGTTGGGTTCAGCGCCAATGAAGAGGAGGCAGCAATCTGTTACCCCTTCAGTTTTCCTCATGCGGCGTAGCGTCGTAATCAGAATTCAGCCGCTTGCGTAGTGCCGGGTACCCGTTAGCCACCAACGCCGCCAGCACAATGCTTCCAAAGACATAGCCGGTAATGATCATGCCCTGCATGAGGGGGCTCTGCTGCACCATCCAGCCGTTCGAGGTCGGATGCATGAAAAACAGCAAAGCGAGTGCCGCGAAGAAGCCAAAGCCCGCCGCCAGTTTGAGCTGGTAGCGCAGCAAGTAATAGCGCCCGTACTTTTCGAGTGCGCCGTGTACATTGATCGCTTTCTGGCATTTGAGCACCACGCCCAGGCCCGGGCTCTTCTCCTTGTCCGGGTCGATGCCAAAGCACTTCACCAGCGCCTGCAACCGGGGGCGGCTTCTGATGTCGATCATGGCCACCGTCAGGGTGATCGTTTGATCGATCAGCGGCTTGTAGAGGCGTTCGGCCCCGGGCGGCCAGGAAAGCTGCATGTCGTTGATGAAGTAGGTGTAGACGGTGTAACGCCCGCCGCCGTTGCCTGCGCTGGCGGTACGTTTTTCTTCGATCAGCCGGCCGCGCACTTGGGTGGTGGTGTGCCTGAGCGTGGTGGCCCGCCCCAGGCCGTGGGCGATACACAAGACGCCCAGCGCCGCCACGACCAGATCCAGCACGATCAAAAAGCCGATAAGCAGCAGGGACGCGCGGATATCATCAACCACGAACGCCACCGGCAGCGCCACGCTGAGCACCAGAAAGAACATGCCGAACAGTACCAGTAGGCATTTGAACAACATCATGCGCAGGTAAACCGTGCGGGCGTGGTGCTTTTCCAGCGCCGTTAGAGGGCGAGTGTGCTTGCTCAAGCGGGGCTCCTTATCAGTTGAAAAAGGTCAGTTGAAAGAAAGGCCAGTTGGAAAATGGTCGGATCGTAACGGCCAGCCGCCGTCACTCACCCCTTCAACCTTTCCTCGTGCGGGGTCTCGTCAAAACCTGGGTCGAAGCGCCGGCGCAGCGCCCGAACCACTTTGCTGACAAGCAGGGTGATCAGGAGGAGCCCCGCCAAATACCCCAAAACGGCCAGCAGGCTCAAAAAGAAGTTGATGCGTATCAAAAAATTCGTCGTGGCGGGCTGCATCAAGACGAACAGGCTCAGCGCCACAAGGGCAATGATCACCGCCGTCACCGTGGCGTGGTAACGCAGTAGGTAGTGGCGCCCGTACTTTTCGAGCGCGGCGTGGAGTTGAATGGCTTTGCCGTACTCGAGCACGACCGCCACTTTTCGCGGGCGTGCCTTGGCACAGCCCAGGAAGTCACGAAGCCGGGTCCACGGGCCGCGGTGGCGAATTTCGATCATCGCCACCATCAGCTCGACGTACTGGCCTTCCAGCGGGTCGAAAATGAGGTCGGCGCCGTAAGGCCAGCGCAGCTGAATGTCGTCGATGAAGTCGATACGTAGCGTATGGCGGCCACCGGTCACGGCATTGACCTTTCGGCGGCGCTCGCGTGTGAGCGTTCCGCGCAAGGGGGTAGCGGTGTTGGCAAGGGTGATCTCGTGATATCGGGCATAGGCGATCAATAGCGCGCCCGATGAAACGAGAAACAGCGTCAGCAACGCAATCAAGAGCATAACGGGAGGCGCGAACAGCTTGCCATCGGCAATGAACGCAACGGGCGCCGCCAGGCCAAGCAGCAAAGACGTAATGCCAAGGGCCATGGCCAGGGCGTTGACCAGCGTAATCCCCCGGCGCACCGTCCGGGCGTGAGAGCGTTCAAGCGTTGTCAGTGGGCGAGCATCGTTGCTCAAGCGGGCCTCTCTCGGTCTATCGGTTATTTTCGGGAGCGCGATATAGTATCAGAAACGCACGATGCTCTAACGGGGGCTTTCGTAAGTGATGGCTCGGGCGCTTTCAAGCCATGGCTGGCTGCTTAACTAACTGGCCCCCGCCATCACCAATACCGTCGCTAATAAAGACAACCCAATCCCCGCCATCGCCATCGCACTCACCGCCTCGCGGCGTACCAGCGAGCCCAGCACCACGGGAATCAGCGGATACATCGCCCCGCGTCACGTTAACCGAGCTTGCCCGCTACCCGCTGGTAATGTCCTCCGGCGGGTGTGAAGCGTTGATCCAGCAGTTGTTCGTGAGTACCCAGCAAGAGCGTGAAACCTTCACGGTAGATTTTTGGGTGCGGGATACGCACACCCTGCTACAGATGGTAGCCGGGGAGGTAGGCGTCAGCCTGATGCCCCGGCTGGCCCTGAGCAACAGGCCCGCGGCGGGCGTGACCGCACTGCCTTTATCGCCCACCCGTCAGCGCAACCTGATTGCTTTCTGGCCCCAAAAGCGGCCCTTGAACCCGCTAGGCCAGCAGTGGCTTGGTGAAATTACTCAGCAGCGCGACTCGGTAGCGGGTTTGGCACAATGATGGGAAACGGCGGCAGGTACTGCCGCGTGGCCATGTGCTCATTCTTCCCGATCCCGATCATGGCGCGCCACACCGGGAAAGGGCGGTAGCCACTCTTCACGGCGAAGAGTCCAAAGCTCATATGTCGGCTGTAGCTGATTCGGAGCGTCGAGGGCGCCAAGGTGGATTTCGATCTCCTCTTCGCTAACCGAGAAGACCGATGAGCCGCACACCGGGCAGAAGTAGCGCCCCTGGTAGCTTTGCGGCTCGCCTTCGATCGTGACGGCTTGCCTAGGGTAATCCGCTGCTGCGTAGAAAAGCGCGCCGTGGTGTTTGCGGCAATCCAGGCAGTGACAAATGCCTACACTAAGCGGTTCTCCAAGGGCTTTGAACCGTACCTTGCCACACAGGCAACCACCGGTTAGTTGCTTCATTTTTCACCTCTGCAAGACGTATGTACCCAAGGTAGGCGGCTCTTCACTTTTGTTCCATGGGGCCGTTTCGTATTTCATGAGAAGGGTGTTTTTGAAAAAGCTCCATTTTGTGAACCGTGAGTAAGCCTAAAGAAAAGCTAAAGGAAGAGCCTTGAAGCATAGGAAAGCGACTATGTGAGCCAAATACAAACCCTATTCGGCTCATTAAGTGCGCCGAATGGCCGCCGTAATCGGCTCATTGGTGCCCTGTCGGGCAAGACACGCCTTATTCGATGAACGCATCGCTGTCGGCGGCGGGCGTAACCGCTGTGTGAGCGCTTCATGAATGCTGTGATAGGCCGTGCTGCCTAACGCCAAGCGCAGCGGGTGTGTGGCCAGATTGACGGCATAGATGATGGCGTTAACGGTTTTTAGTGCATCCGGGCGTTCATTGATTTACTGCGCGAGTGATACGCCTTTAGCACCGAGTTCGCACCAGGTTTGTGCTTGGGGCGCGCTATTGGTGCGTAAATAGTCGCCTTAAAGCCAGCCAGCCCCTCAATACCGCGGGTTTAGAAATGGCACAGTCCTTGCTAAGTACTGAGGTAAGTAAACAGTTACTTAACTCAATCAACCTGGAGCGCGACTTCCATCGGCGCCTCGGCAAGGGATCACACCATGAAAACGCAACTCAAGAACGCCAAGCTGAAAACACTCGCCTATAGCGTGGCATTGGGCGCTTTGACCTTCGCCGGCGTGGCAAATGCCAATACGCACATGAAGTTCCACCACGACCTGCCCGAAGATAGCGCCCAGCACCTGGCGGCGGAGCGCTTCAAGCAGGCCGTGGAGGAGCGCAGCGACGGTGAGATCACCGTGCAGCTCTTTCCCAACAACACGCTGGGTGACGATGTCGAGGTGACCCAGCAGATGCAGATGGGCGCGGTGGAGGCGGCCATCATCCCCACGGCCAAGCTTTCGGGCTTCGTGCCCGCCATGCAGATCGTCGACTTGCCGTTTCTGTTCCCGTCGCCAGAGGTCGCCCACACCGTGCTGGATGGCCAGGCCGGTGACGATCTGCTCGCTACCACCGAACAGGTGGGCCTGAAGGGCGTCACGTTCTGGGAGAGCGGGTTCAAGCAGTTCACCTGCAACCACGCCATCGAGGGCCCGGAAAGCTTCGACGGCCGCAAGGTGCGCGTGATGCAAAGCCCGATCATCATGGAGCAGTTCAGCGCCATGGGCGCCAACCCGGTGCCCATGGCTTTCGGTGAAACCTACAACGCCCTGCAGCAGCGCGTGGTGGACTGCCAGGAGAACCCGCTGGTCTCGATTACCCAGATGCGGTTTTTCGAAGTGCAGTCGGATGTGGTCATCAGTAACCACGCGTATCTGGGCTACGCGTTCCTGTTCAGCCAGCGTTGGTTCGATGGCCTAAGCGAAGACGACCAGACGCTGCTGACCGAGGTCGCCCGCGAAGCCACCACCTTCCAGCGTGAAGAGACCGCCCGCCGTGAAGAGGGCTACATCGCCACCATCGAAGAAAGCGGCACTAACGTCAGCTCCCTCGATGACGAACAGCTGGCGGCGTTTCGCGAGGCGACTGCCTCGGTTCACGAGGCCTTCGCCAGCGAGATCGGCATGGATCTGATGGACGAGTTCCAGCAGGCGATCGCCAACGCCGAGTAATACGCCCGCCGCAAGAGGGTCGGTATTCCTCTAGCCCCCTTTTCTTTGAAGTGTTCCTCATTGGGAGTGCGCCATGCGCAAACTTGATGCTTGGCTGTCGCGCAGCGAGGAGGTCGTGATCGGCCTGCTGATTCTATCCGCCGCGCTCATTCTCTTTGCCAACGTGGTGGCTCGCTACGTGTTCAACGACGGGTTCTCCTGGGCGGAGGAACTGGTGCGCTACCAGATCGTCTGGATGGTGCTGCTGGGCGCCAGTGTGGCCGCCCGCCAGGGTATTCACATCGGTATCGATATTCTGCGCCGTTTCAGCCCGCCGCCCATCGCCCGGGGGCTTGAGCTGCTTGTGCACGCGATCTCGATCGGCTTCTGCGCCTTTCTGGTGTTCTACGGCTTTCAGCTCACCGAACAGACCCATCGGTTCGGCCAGGTCAGCTCGGCGCTGCAGGCGCCCATGTGGGTCGTGCAGCTGGCCATTCCCGTGGGCGCTTTGCTGATGGGTATTCGCTTTACCCAGCACTTTTTCCGCGTCCTGCTCGGCCGCCGCCAAGCCGACACCCACCTCGATCAGATTGGATGAATCCATGGTTATCACGTTTCTAGTGCTGTTGGCGGTGTTGATGCTGGTGGGCGCGCCGATCTTCATCGCCCTGGCCGGCTCGGTGATGGCGGCAATGGGCAGCTTCAGCCACATTCCGCTGGCCATCGTCGTCGAGCGGCTGTTCGCGGGGCTGGATAAGTTTCCGCTCATGGCCATTCCGTTTTTCATCCTCACCGGCAGCTTGATGAGCGCCGGCGGGCTTTCGCAGCGCATCATCCGCTTCGCCAACCTGCTGGTGGGCCGCTTTACCGGCGGCATGGGGATGACGGCGGTGTCGTCGAGTATGTTCTTCGGCGCCATTTCCGGCTCCAGCCCGGCCACGGTGGTGGCGGTGGGCTCGCTGCTCTACCCGGCCATGCGCAAGGAGGGCTACTCCGGGCCGTTCTCGATCGGCGTGCTGGTGTCGTCTGGGTCGCTTGGCATCATCATTCCACCCTCGGTGGTGATGATCGTCTACGCGGCGGTCACCGGGGTGTCGGTCGGGGCGTTGTTCATGGCGGGGGTAGGGGCGGGGCTTTTATACGCCGCGTGCTTTCTGCCGTACTGCTGGTACCGTGCCAAGAAAGACGGCGTCGCGCCGATGGACCCGCCCAGCTGGCGCGAGGTGCTGGCCGGGCTGAAAGACGCCTCCTGGGGCCTGGGCGTGCCCGTCGTGGTGCTGGGCGGCATTTACCTGGGTATATTCACGCCCACCGAGGCGGCCGCGGTGTCGGTGGTCTACGCATTGCTGGTCTCGGCGCTGATCTACCGCGAAAAAAGCTTCAAGGAACTGTTCCAGAGCATGATCGATGCGGCGACCACGACCGCCCAGGTAATGATCATTCTTTCGGCGGCGTCGGTGCTGGCCTGGTTTCTGACCAGTAACGGCCTGGCGACCACGCTTGCCAATACCATCCTGTCGCTGTCCGAGAACCCCTACCACATCTTCTTGCTGATCAACGTAACGGTGTTGATCGCCGGTATGTTCCTGGACGCCTCCTCGATCATGGTGATTCTCGCGCCGCTGTTCTACACGGTGGGTATGCGCATCGGTATCGACCCGGTTCACCTGGGGGCGGTGCTCACCGTGAACGGGGCGATCGGCATGTTCACGCCGCCCTTCGGGCTCAACCTGTTCGTGGCGGGCACGTTGGAAGGCGTGGATTACATGCAGACGGTGCGCGGGGCGCTGCCCTTCATCGGCATCGCGCTCGTTGCCTTGCTGCTGCTGACCTACATTCCGGCGGTCAGCATGTGGCTCCCCAATATGGTGTACGGCGGCTAAACGCCTGGAACAAGGATAATCTCAGTGGCAACTTCCACGAAGACGGCCTCGGCCCTGGCGCACTCCCAGGAAGGCGTGGTGACCAGCCCGCACACCCTGGCAACTAGAGCCGGTCGCGAGGTACTGCGCCAGGGCGGCAACGCCGTCGAGGCGGCGATTACCATGGGCGCCTGCCTGGCGGTCACCTACCCGCACTTTACCGGCCTGGGCGGCGATGCCTTCATGATCATTGCCGACGCCCAGGGCGGGGTGCACACGCTCTCCGGCATCGGCCAGGCGCCCAAGGCCAAGCTTGAACACGCTGGCGCGCTGCCCGCCCGGGGGCCAGGCTCGATGCTCACCACGGCGGCCACGGTGGATACCTGGGGGCAGGCCCAGGCGATATCGCGCCAACACTGTGGCGGCCAAATGAGCTGGCAGGCTTTGCTTGAACCGGCCATTGGGCTGGCCGAGGCGGGCTTCGAGGTCACGCCGTCGCAGCGCTTCTGGCTCGATTTCCGCCGTGACGAGATGGCGACGATGCCCGGCGTACAGGCGTTATTCACGGCAAATGGAAAAATGCCCGAGCAGGGCGATATTCTTCGCCAGCCGGAACTGGCCGCGTCGCTGCGCTCGATGGCCACGAACGGCTACCGGGATTTCTACGAAGGCGCGCTGGGCGCAAAAATTGCCGCGGGGCTTGCGGCGGCGGGTTCGCCGCTGACGGCAAAGGACCTGGCGGCCACCCGGGCGCGGGTCGAGGCACCGCTTTCGATGCCTTACCGCGGCGGTGAGCTGCTGGCGCATCGCCCGCCTACTCAGGGTATGACGACGCTGGAGATCATGGGCATTCTCGAGCGCTTCGATTTTACCGGCATCGAAGAGGGCAGTGCGGACTACTACCACCTGCTGGTCGAGGCGGTGAAGCGCGCCTTTCTGGATCGCAACGCCCACCTGGCCGACCCGGACTTTGCCTCAGTCCCCGTCGATGAGCTGCTTTCGCCAGCGCACTTGGAGACGCAGGCCGCCCATATCGAGACGGATAAAGCATTGGCGTGGCCGCACGAATACCAGCATGGCGATACGGTGTACCTGGCGGCTTCGGATCGTTTCGGTAACGCCGTTTCGATGCTGCAGACGATCTACTACGACTGGGGCAGCGGCGTTAGCGTGGGCGATACGGGCATTCTGTGGCACAACCGGGGGGCGGCATTCAGCCCGGACCCAACGCATCCCAATGCGCTGGCGCCGGGCAAGCGCCCCTTTCATACTCTGAACCCGGGCATGTACCGCGTCGATGGCAAGCCGCGCTTGTTGTACGGCACCCAAGGCGCGGACGGCCAGCCGCAAACCCTGGCGGCGGTGCTGACCCGCCTGATCGACTACGGCCTGGACCCGCTCACCGCGCTGAAAAAACCACGCTTTCTATTAGGGCGCACTTTCTCCGACGGGCGTGATACGTTGAAACTGGAAGAGGACGCGGGGGAGGCGGTCTTTTCCGAGCTGACCCGGCGCGGCCATCAGGTGAGCCCGCTGCCCGCCCAGAGCGCGCTGGCCGGCCACCCCGGGGCGGTGGTCATCGACCCCGCCAAAGGCCTTTACGCCGCCCACGACCCGCGCAGCGACGGCATCGCGCTAGGCCTGCCGTGATAGCCAGTTCGAGACAGCAATAGACAACAACAGAGAACAAGGATGTCCCCATGAACGACCGCGAGGCGCTGGGCGAGACACCGCCCGCCCGCCCCGAGAAAACCCGTCGCAACGCGGGTGAGACGCGTGAGCGCCTGATGCAAGCGGCCACGCAGGAGTTTTGCGAATGTGGTTTCGACGGCGCGCGGATGCAGCGCATCGTGCGCGCCGCGGCGTGTAACGTGCGTATGGCGTACCACTACTTCGGCGACAAGGAAGGTCTTTACCTGGCGGTGTTGGAGCGCGTCTACGAGGAGCTTCGGGCCAGGGAGAAAGCGCTCAACCTGGGCGGCCTGGAGCCGGTGGCGGGTATGCAGGCGCTGGTCGAGTTCACGTTTGACCACATGGCCGAGCACCCTGAGTTCACAAGCCTGGTGCGCAACGAGAACCTGCTGGGCGGGCGCATGCTGCGAAAATCCGCCACGGTGGTGCAGCAAACCACGCCGCTGGTGGGCATGATCCGCGATACTCTCGAACGCGGCGAGGCGGCCGGGGTGTTTCGTAGCGCCGTCGACCCCACCCAGCTCTACATCTCGATTCTTTCGCTATCGATCATTCACATCAACCAGCGCGACACGCTCTCGATCATTTTCGAGCAGGACCTGGCCGATGCGCAGTGGCTTTCTCAGCGTCGCACCCACGCAGTCGAGGTCATTCTCTCTTATCTTTGTGTCGAGTCTCGGGTGACTTCATGACCCCGCCCCTGACCCGATCCACCAAGCTTCAAAAAGCCGGTCGATGCATGAGACGGGCATGACGCTGCGCCACCTTCAACTTCGGTAGCAGGGTAATCGTTTACCCGCGGTGGTAGGGTTGAGTGGGCTCGAGGCTTTGTGGCTCGGGCCACTCGATTAACCAAACCAGCGTTGAGGAGGCGTGTATGAAGGCGAATGGCAGGTGGGTAGCAGGCTCTATGCTGCTGACGGTCATGGCGGCACCGGCGATGGCGGAAAACCGCATCGATACGGTGCGCCCGGATGCCCCAGAATTGGCGGCCTATGGCGAGTACCCGGTGGGCGTGCGCGAGTTGACGCTGACCCACGAGGATCAGATCGATATCGCCAACGTGGCCGAGGACGCGACATCAACGGATGAGATGCCGCGCTACGACCGCCCGCTGCCGGTCGAAGTGTGGTACCCGGCAAGCGATGACGCCGAGGGGAGTACCACGCTCGAGGCGTACCTGCGCGATGGCAAGACGCGGGTCGAACTCCAGGGCCAGGGGATGCGGGACGCACCGCCGGCTCAAACGGATGCGCCGTACCCGCTGGTGATCGTATCCCACGGCTATCCGGGCAACCGCTTTTTGCTTTCTCCGCTTGCCGAGAACCTCGCCTCCAAGGGGTATGTGGTCGTCTCGATCGACCATACGGACACCACCTACAGCACCTTGAGCTCCTTCGCGTCGGCGCTGGTGAACCGCTCGAGCGACCAGACGTTCGTGCTCGATGAGATCGCCCGGCTCGGCCAGGCGCCGGAGAGCTTTCTGAACGGCCTGGTCGATGACAACCATACCGCGCTGGTCGGCTACTCCATGGGGGCTTACGGCACGCTGGTGTCCGCCGGGGTTGGGCTTACGGCGCAGGCGGTCGAGGCGCATGACGGCACGTGGCACGCGCCCGCCGGCACCCTCGAGCAGTACCGCTTCGATACCGCGGCTTTTCAAGAGCGTTTCGACCCGCGCATCAAGACCGCCGTCGTGTTTGCCCCGGCCGGGTACTCCTCGGGCTTCTTCGATGAAGAAACGATGAAAGGGCTGAATGTGCCTACGCTCTTCGTGGGCGGCTCGAACGATGACACCGTCGGTTATGAAGACGGCGTTTTACCGGCATGGCAAAACGCAGAAGGCGTCGAGCGGGGCTTGTTGATCTTCGAAGGCGCCAACCACAATGTCGGTGCGCCGATGCCCGCACCAAAAGAGGCCTGGGTAGAGAGCGAGGCGGTGGGCTTCAACCTGGCCATGCACTACACCGATTTCGTTTGGGATAGCGTGCGGATGAACAACGTGTCGGCGCATTTCGTGACGGCCTGGCTTGGCCAGTACCTGAAAGACGAAGAGGCCATGTCGGCGTATCTGGACCTCGTACCGTCCTCCAACGACGGCGTATGGCGCATGGAAGAGGGCGAGCCGACCCCGGAGCACACCTACTGGACCGGGTTCCCGGAGCGCTCCGCCCAGGCGCTGCATTTTGATTTTCTGGAGGCCGACGGTAATCCAGGCCGGTAATGGCCATCGGCCCCTTGTTGGGGGCCAGGGTGTTTTCTTGATCGGCAAAGCCGTCGTCTGCTCTTTGGTAATCGGCGTATCGGTTGGCAGAGAAGGCGACGGCGACACGCGCCAAAAGCATTGGATAACGGAGTTTCGAGGGCGCTGATTGCGGCGAAGGCATTCGGTGGACGTGGCCTGCCGGGCGGGTTATTGTCTTTAAACGCTGCACCAAGGGCTGGCCAATGCTAGTTACGATAAAAAAGATTGGGTCATTGGGCGTGGAGGGAAACTCCGTCAGGGTCCGCCGGCAAATAGAGCTTTGTAACCAGCTTGGCCTGTTCGGCGCATTGGCCACCGTCCCCTATCAACTGTTCTATATTGGCTACGACCTCGGCTTCTATCGCGGCATCTTTACGGCTAATCTGCTGTTCATGGTGGCCTACCTTTCGGTGTTGCCGCTTAACTATTGCCGATTCTACAGAAGCGCTAGAAAGTTGCTGGTCGTGAATGCGTGTATCCAGCTGTTCGTCGTGACGCTCTTCATTAGCGCTGAAGCCGGCGTGCACCTTTTCTACTTTTGTTTGGCGTCGATTCTGGTGTTTCTGTTCGAGCAGCTACGGGTCGTTACCTACCTGGTGCTGATGACCCTGGTCGGCGCGCTCTACATTACCGCTCACTTCATGTTTCCACTGTCGGTGGCGCTCACGCCGGTGCCATCGCCTTGGGTCGATGTCATGTACGTCGCTAGCGTCGCAGGCGTGCTGTCTTTGCAGGCTGGGCTTTTGTATCTGTTGCGCCAGCAGATCGACAGTGCCGAAGATGAGCTGACGCACAAAAACGAGCATCTCGAGGTGCAGAGTAATACCGACCCTTTGACCGGGCTGGCGAACCGGCGGCTGCTCGATAGAACCCTCGAACGGGAATGGTCGAGGCTGGCGTTTGAGGCGGGGGAGCTCTCCCTGATCATGTGCGATATCGACCACTTCAAACGCTTCAATGATCGTTACGGCCACGGGGAGGGAGACAAGTGCCTGGAGCGGATTGCCGCAGCACTCGAGCTTACGTTCGCCCGGCCGACGGACCTGGTGGCGCGCTATGGCGGTGAAGAGTTCGCCTGCGTGCTGCCCTTTACCGATGAGCAAGGCGCTCGTTATCTGGGTGAGAAGCTCGTCGAAGCGGTTCGCGACCTGAATATTTTAAACGCCGACACGCACGCTGGCCGGGTGACCATTAGCGTAGGCGTCTCCAGCATCGCCCCGTCGTGTCGCAAGGCCCGCTCGATAAGCGAGAGGCAGCTGCTCAATTGTGCGGATCAGGCGCTTTACCAGGCCAAAGCCCAGGGCCGCGATCAGGTCGCGTTTTTGGCATGCCAAGAGGCCGAGCATTCGCCCGAGCGGCCCACGCCACCGAGTGACAGACGCAAAACGTAATTTTTATCGACGTAATCTCTGTTCGCGTCGTCCCCATCACTGCTCATTTGCTCGGCCGGGTATCAAGAACCCCAGGGCCCGGCCGATAAAGTCTGATCGGGGAGCGATTGTCGGTGTCGGGCGGTCGCTGCTTCCCCATTACCGTTGCCTCTTGTTTTAAGTCTTTATCCCACGTTTTTTTGAACGCGTTTTAACGAGCCGCGCAAGCGCCGAGCGCAACGAAAAAACCGTAAAGGGTCGTCGAACGCCGCAACGGAGCTTAAGCCCATGCTGGATGTAGTAATGAAGTGTTGGTCGCCGGGAGTGGCGGGCAATTCGATTCGGCTGCGCCGGCAGATAGAGCTTTGCAACCAGCTCTGTTTGTTCTGCATCGTGGCCACCTTGCCGTACCAACTCTTCTATATTTTTTACGAAGTCGCCTTTTATCTCCCCATTTTGATCATCAGCTCGCTGTTCGTCGTGAGCTGTCTTGTCATCATGTACCTCAACCACCGGCGACGGTATAACGACGCCCGAAATATGTTGGTCGCCGTGCTTGCAGTGTATTTGCTGATCAAGACGTCCTTTTTGGGGGCCAGCTCCGGGGTGCCACTTTATTATTTTGCGCTGGCGGGCGTGCTGATTTTTTTGTTTCCTCACTTTACCTGGCAAACCTACGGCGTGATGATGGGAGGATGCGGCGCGCTTTACGTCATCGCGCATTTCGTGTTCGAAAGCCGCTCGTTTACGCCGATACCCGCGCCCTGGACCGACATCATGTATGGCGTCAGCGTGACGTGCGTTTTGGTGATGCTGGGCGTACTGCTGTATCTTTTTCGACAGCAGATCGAGCAGGCCGAAGACGAGCTAACGCTGACCAATCAGGCGCTGCTCACGCTTAGCAGCACCGATCCGCTGACCGGGCTTGCCAACCGGCGGGCGATGCACGAAACGCTCAAACGGGAGTGGCGAAGGCTGACGCGAAAGCCCAACGCGCTCTCTATCATCATGTGCGATGTGGACCACTTCAAGCAGTTCAACGACCACTACGGCCATAACGCCGGGGATGACTGCTTGCGGCGCATTGCCCGCGTCTTGGAGGGGGCCGTGTCGCGCTCCTCCGATTTAGTCGCCCGCTTTGGCGGTGAAGAGTTCGTGTTTATCCTGCCGGGTATCAATGAAAAGCATGCTCGCCATCTAGGCGAAAAACTGTGCAAGGCGGTACGTGCGCTCGATATCCCCAACGCGGGTACGGCTTCGGGGTGGGTGACGATCAGCCTTGGCATAGCCAGCCTTGATCCCGCCAATTGCCCGGTTCAGCGTACCAATACCGGGGAGGGGCTTTTGAACATGGCCGACAAGGCGCTTTACCGGGCGAAAGACAACGGCCGTAACCGGGTCGAGTTTTTGCCCTACCCACGCACTGACACACGCTAACGGAGAAAGAATGCAGATTGCGCTTTATCAGGTAGATGCCTTCGCCACAAAGCCCTTCGAAGGCAACCCGGCGGCGGTATGCCCGCTGGATACGTGGCTCGACGACAGCGAGCTTCAAGCGATCGCCGCAGAGAACAACCTGTCCGAAACCGCTTTTGTTGTACCGCTGGAGACGGGCTACCACCTGCGCTGGTTTACCCCCTCCGTCGAGGTGGATCTATGCGGCCATGCGACCCTGGCCGCCGCCTGGGTGATTTTCAACGAACTGGGCGATACGCGCGATGTGCTTCATTTTGAGACGCGCAGCGGCGTGCTGATCGTTCGCCGGGAAGGCCAGGCGCTAGCCATGGATTTTCCGGCCAAAACGCTTGCGCCTTTCGACCACCATGACGCGGTGGCCGCCGCGCTTGGCGGTATCGAACTCGAAGCGCTTTTGATCGCCGATGATATCGTGGCGGTGGCGCGGGACGCGGCGGCGATCGAAACCCTCGAGCCGGACATGCAGCTGCTGAAAAAGCTGCCCGGGCGGGGTCTGGCGGTCACCGGTCAAGGGGAGGACGTGGATTTCATCTCCCGCTGGTTTGGCCCCAACGTCGGCGTGGAAGAAGACCCGGTCACGGGCTCGGCGCACACCGCGCTTGCGCCTTACTGGGCCGAACGGCTGGGTAAGCCCTTACTCACCGCCCGCCAGGGCGGCGCGAGAAAAGGCGAGCTTGGCTGCACCGTTCAAGGCGAACGCGTGGTGATCAAGGGCCAGGTAGCACCGTATTTGAAAGGCATGATCACCCTGGGCGAGCGTTAAGCGGCCATGTAAATACCTTCACGAGCCAGAAAATAAAAAGGCCGTTCGCGGATGCGCGAACGGCCTTTTACATGGCGTGGCTTTTTACATAGTGTTGCTTTTTACATGGCTTGCGGCGTTTTACGCCTCTTCGAGCCCATCGACAAGCAGCACCCGGTAGTCCGCGCCCTGAAAACGGTGCTTGCGCGCCGCCTGGTAGGCGGGGCTTTGGTACCAGGCGCGGGCGGCGTCCATATCCGGGAAGCGCAGAATCACCGCGCCTTCCATGTCGCTGCCTTCCATCACCTCGAAGTCACCGTAAAATGCCAGCGGCTCGGGGTCGTGGCCTTCGCGGGCGGCCTGGGCTTTCTCCGCATAGCGGGCCAGTTCATCGGCGTCGTGGGTGCGTTCACGGATCAGTACGACATAAGCGGACATTCGATTCTCCTTTTGTGAGCCGGCGCTTAGGAAAGCTTTTTCAAAAGCGCTTGAGCGGTGGCTTCAGAAGAGCCCGGGTTTTGGCCGGTGATCAGCAGGCCGTCTTCTACCACGTAGACGCCCCAGTCGTCGCCCTTGCTGTACTCACCGCCGTGCTGCTTGAGCATGTCTTCGACCAAAAACGGCACGACGTTGGTCAGGCCCACGGCGTCTTCTTCACTGTTGCTGAAACCGGTGACCTTACGGCCCGCCACGAGCGGCTTGCCGTCGCTGTCTTTAACGTGGCGCAGTACGCCCGGCGCGTGGCATACGGTGGCCACCGGCTTGTGGGCAGCCATGGCGTCTTCGATCAGCTTGATCGAGTCCGCGCTTTCGGCCAGGTCCCAAAGCGGGCCGTGGCCGCCGGGGTAAAACACGCCGTCGAACTGGGAAAGGTCGACATCGGCCAGTTTGTGCGTGTTGGCCAGCGCCTTTTGCGCTTCGTCGTCGGCCTCGAAGCGGTGGGTGGCGTCGGTTTGGGCATCCGGCACGTTGCTGTTGGGGTCGAGTGGCGGCTGGCCGCCGGCCGGGGAGGCCAGGGTCAGGGTCGCGCCGGCGTCCAGAAAGGTGTAGTAGGGCGCCGCCAGCTCTTCCAGCCAAAAGCCGGTTTTGTTGCCGGTATCGCCAAGCTGGTCGTGCGAAGTCACTACCAAAAGAATATTCATCATTGAATCCTTTACAGGTTGAGGCTGGTTTAGCCGGTTGAATAAAGCCGTTGATTTAATAAAGCGTAGGTGGCATTCAGGGCGGCCTCCAGCGGTACGTCGTCCCGCGTGATTTTGGCGCGCAGGCTGGCGCCCAGCCACAAGTGATAAAGCGTGGCGGCAAGCGCCTGCGCATCGCCCTCAACGCTTGTGGGCAAATCAAGTGAACTATCCGCCGTGGCCGCGTTGATAGCCAGCGCCAATCGTTCGATCACGGCGTCGGTGCCGCGCTGGAGTACGTGGCGCATGTTCTCGGAGAGATCACTCACTTCCGCGGCCAGCTTGACCGCCAGGCATTTGCTGTTTGGCGCATCGAAGCGCTGGGTATCGCGCCAGTGATGCCAGTAGCTCAAAAGCCGCTGGGCGTTGGACGCGCCGGGCTGGGCCAGGCGCTCTTCGAGCTGGGCGAGATAGCCTGCGAAGTACTCTTCCAGCAGCGCTTCGCCAAACGCCTCCTTGGAGGCGAAGTAGTGGTAAAAGGAGCCCTTGGGCACGCCGGCGGCTTTGAGAATTTCATTGAGGCCCACCGCCGCAAATCCCTTGCCGCCAATGATGCTCTGGCCGGTAGTAAGAATGCGTTGCCGGACATCGCCGGTGATTGGTGTCATGGTCATAGCCGTTAGACTACTCTTCATTAGACCAGTCGTCTAGAGGGGCTGAGATTTTTGCCACCCTGGCCTCGACAAAAGCGGGCTTATCGTGTGGGCTTCCAAAGGGTAGGCAGCGTTCCGCCGACGGGGTCACCGGCGGGCAAGGCCACGGCGGCGATCCGCTTTTGGGCCGCCTCCAACCTGGCCGGGTCGCCCCGTTCCAGGTCCGGCGCCTGGTTGGGTGGGTAGGCGCCGACCATGCAAAAGCCGTCGCTATCCGCCAGGCAGGCATGGCCGGTACCGGCGGGCAGCACCAGCACGTCACCGGCCTCGAGCGTTACCTCGGGCCCGTTGGGCCCACCCAGTTGCGCCCGGGCGTGGCCGCGAAAAACGCCCAACGCCTCGTGGGCGTTGGTGTGGAAGTGCTGAAAATCATACAGATGGTAGCGCCAGGCCGGTGGCCAGCCGTTTTGTTCGAACATGGCCTCGCAGTCCCGGGCGCGCTGCTCGGGGTCATCGGCTTGCAGCACCTGGCGGTAAATCAGCACCGGCAACGGCGAGTTGGGAAAGCCGGCCGCCTCGTCGCGCTCCAGATAAAGGGTCTCGGGGTTGGGAAGCATCATCCTGTCCTCTTTTCGGCGTTGAGCACTCACCTTACTCTAGCAGTCGATCGCCAAGGACGGGTTGTGGGTTACGTGGGCAGGGTGGCAATGACCTTGATTTCGAAATCGAAACCCGCCAGCCAGTTGACGCCGACCGCAGTCCAGTTTGGGTAGGGCTTGTGCGCCTGTTCGATGACTGGCATTTAGAGCCCATGCCGATGTTCGTTGCCTTTCGGCCCAATCGCCACGTCAGCGCCAAGCTGCGCGTGTTCATCGAGTGGGTGGCCGCGCTAATGGAAATGCCGCTGCCTACCGCCGATCACTCCCATCCGGTAAGTGGCCAAGGCGAACGCCGCCCGGGTGCGCCTGGCATAGACTAAAGTTGGGGGCAGGGAAGCGCTCGCCCAGCGGGTTTACTTGGTACGCTAACCGGTAGCGTAAGGCGTTGGATGTACGGACGCTTCCCCGTTTCCCGTATCGAGAATTAAGGCGATTCCATGATCATTTCAAGCCCGTCGGATTACCGGCAAGCCGCCCAGCAGCGCATCCCTCGCTTTCTTTTCGACTACCTGGACGGCGGCTCGGTCACCGAGAGTACGCTGCGCGGCAACGTGGAAGCGCTGCAGGGTATTCCGCTGCGCCAGCGCGTGCTGAAAGGCGGCGGCACGCCCACCCTCGATACCGATATTCTGGGTAGCCAGTGGAAGATGCCAGTCGCCCTCGCCCCGGTGGGTGCCACCGGCCTGTACGCCCGGCGCGGCGAAGTGCAGGCGGCCCGCGCCGCCGAGAAAGCGGGTATTCCCTACACGCTCTCGACGGTGTCGGTCTGCTCGATCGAAGAGGTCGCCCGGGAGGCTCACGGCGAGCAGTGGTCGCAGCTTTACGTCTTGAAAGACCGCGGCTTCATGAAAAACGCCCTGGAGCGCTCCTGGGAGGCGGGGATGAAGACGCTGGTGTTCACCGTGGACATGCCGCTGCCCGGCTCGCGCTACCGCGACCGCCGCTCGGGCATGTCCGGGCCCAATGCCAAACTGCGCCAGTACGCCCAGGCGATTACCCACCCGCAGTGGGCGTATGACGTGGGGCTTAAGGGCAAGCCGCTGTCGTTTGGCAACATCGAAGCCTACACCGGGCGCAAGATGGGCATGGAAGACTACATGGGCTTTCTGGCCAAGAACTTCGACCCCTCGATCAGTTGGGACGAGCTTGCCTGGATTCGCGAAAGCTGGAAGGGCAAGCTGATCATCAAGGGCCTTTTGGATAAAGACGACGCCCGCGAGGCCCAGCGCATGGGCGCTGATGGCATCGTGGTCTCCAACCATGGCGGCCGCCAGCTCGACGGCGCGATCTCCACCGCCCAGGCGCTGCCGCACATCGTCGAGGAAGTGGGCGACGAGCTGACCGTGCTGGCGGACTCCGGCGTGCGCTCCGGGCTCGACGTGGTGCGCATGCTGGCCCTCGGCGCCAAGGGGGTGCTGCTGGGTCGCGCCTACGCCTACGCGCTGGCCGCCCGGGGCGAGGCGGGGGTGTCGCATCTGCTGGAGCTGATCGCCGCCGACATGCGCGTAACCATGACGCTGATCGGCGCCAACTCCCCCGCCGAGATCAACCAAAGCCACCTGGATGCGGTGGTGAAAGAGCTCAAGATGAGCGAGTAAGTAGTTGGTCGAAGAATCTTAAATTTAATTTGAACCTCCTGCGGTGGCAGCCATCCAAAGGCCAGATTCTTCGAGGTTTTTCGCTTGGCAAACACCTCGAAGGGCATTATGCAGGCTCTGCAATGAGCCTGACGGGCCTCTTGCGAAGTGGTCGTTTTACTATCGATAAGGAGTGTTGAGCCGTGCTGCACAACGTTAAACCGCTAAAAAAGTACCTGCCATTGGTTATGCTGGGCGTCGCTGTCTCGGTGCCTGCTTTCGCGCAGACCCTGGACCCATCCGACCCTGACGATATGGCCGAAATGCAGCAGCAGATGGTCGAGATCGCGCTCATGCAGCCCGGCGCTACCACCACGAGTGACGGCGCCACCTTACCGCTTTACCCGGATGCCGAGGTTCGGGTCCATTTCACCGACCCAAGCGTTATCCCCAGCATGGATGGCGGGACCCTGGGTGAAGATGCGCTGCCGACGATCATGATGGCGTCCGAGGATTCCGTTGCTGAGGTCACCGACTTTTATGAAGAGCAGCTCGACGGCTTTACGCGGCTGGACTACGAGGCAGAAGGCGTGACCTTCGGCAAGGGCTTGCCGGAGGATTTGAGCCCGATGGAGTTCGAGCGCTGGGCCAACCTCGTGCCGTATCATGAGCACGTGTCCATTTACGACCAGTCCGGCGAGACGATCATCGAAATGGCCTACCAGCCGGAGTAACGCAGCGCCCTTCGTGATTCATAAGCGCCCTTCTCGAGCCGGTCGAGAAGGGCGTTTTGCATTTAATGCCCTGGCCGAGCGGTTTTCACGCGGCCGTGGCGCCCCAGCGGAACCATCATTGGTTTGCCGGTCACCGGGTCGTCGATCACGCGGCTTTCCAGACCAAACACGTCGAATACCATCTGCTCGGTGAGTACCTCCTCCGGCGTGCCGGCCGCGTAGACGCGCCCGCCGGCCATGGCGATGAGCGTATCGGCGTAGCGGGCGGCCAGGTTCAGCTCGTGCAGTACCATCACGATGGTGGTGCCCCGGGTCTGGTTCAGGTCGGTGAGCAAATCCAGCACGTCGATTTGATGGTTGATGTCCAAAAAGGTGGTGGGCTCGTCGAGCAGCAGCACGCGCGTTTGCTGGGCCAGCGCCATCGCGATCCACACCCGCTGGCGCTGGCCGCCAGAGAGCTCGTCGACCTCGCGGGTGGCAAGCTCGACGAGGTGAGTCGCGGCCAGCGCATCCGCCACGGCGGCGTCATCAAAGCGGCTCCAGCGCTTGAATAGCCCCTGATGCGGGTGGCGGCCGCGGCTGACCAGATCGAGCACGCTGATGCCTTCCGGTGCGATGGGCGACTGCGGCAAAAAGCCGAGCTCTCGCGCCAGGTGGCGGCTTTGCAGTTGGTGAATGTTCTCGCCGTCGAGCACGACGCGGCCCCGGCGTGGGGTAATCAGCCGGGAAAGCGCGCGCAAGAGCGTGGACTTGCCGCAGGCGTTGGCCCCCACGATGGCACTCGTATGGCCCGCCTGCACGGCGAGGCTCACGTCTTCGAGCACGCGGCGCTCGCCATAGCTCGCCGAAAGCCCCTCGGCCATTAGCGTGGTTGCACTCATAAGGCGCCTTTGCGTTGGTTGTCGCGAATGATCAAATACACCAGGTAAGGCGCGCCCAGCACGCCGGTGACGATGCCCACCGGGTAGCGGGCGGGCAGTAAAAACTGCCCGGCGTAGTCGCTGAAAAGCACCAGCAGCGCCCCGATCAATGCCGAGGGAAGCAGCAGTGAGCCGTTTTGGCCGACCACCCGCGCCGCAATCGGCCCCGAGAGAAACGCCACGAAGGCGATGGGGCCGGACACCGCCGTGGCAAAGGCCACCAGCGCCACGGCGCAGAGCACCACGATGATCCGCGTAGCGGCCAGGTGCACGCCGAGCCCGGCGGCCAGCTCGTCGCCCAGGCGCAACGTCTCCAGATCGCGCCGGCGGCTGACGAGTAGCCCGCCCATCAGCAACAGCGCGATGAAAAGCGAAAGCGTCTGTTCCAGCCCCACGCCGTTGACACTGCCGGTGATCCAGCGAAGCGCTTCTTGAAGCGACCAGTTGGGCGCCTGCATCAAAAGATACGCCGTCACGCTTTGCAGCATGGCGGCAAGCCCTATGCCGATCAGAATCAGCCGAGCACCGGTCACCCCGTCGCGCCAGGCGAGTAGATAAATCAGCAGTGCCACGCCAAGCCCGGCGGTAATCGCGATCAACGACACCGCCGGCCCGCTCAAGGAGAGCACGACGATGGCGAACACCGCGCCGGTGCTGGCGCCGGTACTGATACCGATGATATCCGGGCTCGCCAGCGGATTGCGCAGCATGGTTTGAAAGGCAACGCCCCCAAGGCCGAAACAGGCGCCGGTCAGAAGACACGCCAGTGTCCGAGGCAGGCGCAGCTCGCGCACGGTGAAGCTTGCCCCCGGTATGTCGGTGCCGGTCAAAATGCGCGCCACCGTGGCCGGCGGCGTAAAGGATTGGCCAAGCATCAGGGTGAGCATTGCCCCGGCGAGCAGGGCGATGGTCAAAAGCCCCAGGATACGCGCGCGGCGCCTGGCCTGGTCGCGGCGCGTGCGTCGCAAGGTGTCTGCCAGCGGGGCCGTCGTGTTCATAGCGCGCCCACCTTGCGGTGACGCACGATCCAGATAAACACCGGCGCGCCGATAAAGGCGGTTACGACACCCGCATCGAGCTCCGCTGGGTGAGCCACCAGCCGCCCGGCGACATCCGCAAGGGTCAGCAGCGCTGCGCCGCCCAGGGCGGAAAACGGCAGCAGCCAGCGGTAATCGCCGCCCACCAGCAGCCGGCAGGCATGCGGCACGACCAGCCCGACAAACCCGATGGGCCCGCAGACCGCGGTCGTGGCGCCACACAAAAGCACTGCCCCCAGGGCGGACATCATTCGCGCTCTGGCAACGCTTTCGCCAAGCCCGACGGCGGTATCGTCCCCCAACGCGAGCAGGTTGAGCTTGCGCGCCGCCGTTAGGGCGATGACAAAACCGCCCAGCAAAAAAGGCGTAACGGGGAGTAGTTGCGCGTAGGTCGCGCCGCCCACGCCACCCACCAGCCAGGCCTGTACCAGCCCGGCGATATCGGTGCGGGGCAGGATGACCGCCGTAGTCAGCGAGGTAAGCGCGGCGGTAATGGCCGCGCCGGCCAGCGCCATGCGAAGCGGCGTCGCACCACCCCGGCCCAGGCTTGCAATGGTGTAGACCGTCACGGCGGCAACGCCCGCGCCTGCCAGGGCGCAGGCAATGAAGCCCAGGCTCGTTTGAAGGTCGAACCACGCGATACCGATGACCACCGCCAGCGCGGCGCCGGCGTTCACGCCTAAAAGGCCTGGGTCCGCCAGCGGGTTACGCGTCACACCCTGCATGACGCCGCCGCCCACGCCCAGCGCGGCCCCGGCCAGCAGCGCCAAAAGCGTGCGCGGCAGCCGGCTGGCCACGGCGGCGTCCCCTACGGTGTCGATGCGAGCGCTGAGTGCGGCGCTGATTTCCGCAAGGCCCACGCTTCTCGCGCCCAAGGCCACCGAGAGCATGGCCGCCAGAACCAGCAGCGTCATCAGCAGCGCGCCGGCCGTCAGCCGCCTGGCCACGTGGCGCCGGCTTTCGCGCAACGCGTAGGTGGCGCTGTTAGCGTACCTTGCGGGCGGCGCGGGCGAGTAGCTCGGCATAGTCATCCAGTACCCAGGCAATCGATAAAGGGGTGGGGTTGGCGGCGGTGCCCAAAGGGCTATTATCCAGCATGACGACGGCACCGTTTTCGACGGCCGGCAGCCGAGAGGTGAGCGGGTTGGCGTCGAGCTCTTCCATTAGCTCGGCGCCGCCGTAGGTGACCAGCACGTCGACATCGTCGAGCTCATCGATCAGCTCGGCGCTGATTTCACCGGAAAACTGCCCCGCGTTCGAATGCTCGCGCACCACCCCGGGCGAGATAAGGCCAAGGTCGTGGAAGAACTGCACCCGGGCGTCGTTATCGGAGTAAAACGCGATACGCCCCAGGTTACCCGGGTCCAGGTGGGTGACGAACATCGCAGTCGTATCCGCAAGGGCTGGGTAGCGCGCGGCGGTCTCGGCGATTTGGGCTTCCAGCGTCTCGATGAGCGCCTCGCCTTCATCGCTCATGCCCATGCCGGCGCTGTTGAGACGAATCATCTCGCGCCAGCTACTCGCCCAGGGGCCATCCGGGTAGGCCACGACCGGGGCGATGTGGCTGAGCGTGTCGTAATCGCGCTGGCTAAGCCCGGAGTAGGCGGCCAGAATCACGTCCGGGCGGCTGGCGGCGACGGCTTCGAAGTCGATACCGTCGCCTTCGTCAAAAAGCGCCGGGGCGGGCTCACCAAGTTCATCCAGGCGCGCTTCGACCCAGGGCAGCAGGCCGTTGCCGCTCGGGTCGCCGAAGTTGGCGGCGGCAAAGCCGACCGGCACCACACCCAGCGCCAGCGGTACTTCGTGATTGGCCCAGGCGATGGTGGCGATGCGCTCGGGCTTTTCGTCGATGACCGTGGTGCCCAGGCCATGTTCGATCTGCTGCGGGTAAGTCTGGGCGTTGGCGGCGGTGGTGGCGTAAAGCGCAAGCGTGGCGACCAGCGAAAGCCCCATGCGGCGGCGGTGCTTGTCCATCATGACTCTCCCATGAATACGTAGGCCGCCCGAGCAGTGCCCGGGCGGCCGCGGGGTAACGTAGCTTGCCTAAAAGTCGTAGCGCAGCGTGGAGGAGATGCTGCGCGGCTCGCCGTACACGCCGTAGCCGCCTACGTGGCTGTAGTACTTCTCGTCGAAGAGGTTTTTCAGGTTGACCTGCAGGCTAAGGTCCGAGGTGAACTGGTAGCGCCCGAACAGGTTGGTCAGGGTGTAGCTTCCCTGCTCGAACTCGCTGGGCAGGCCCACCGGGGTGGTCAGGCCGTTGGCGACCAGGCTGCTTTGCCAGTTCACGCCTCCGCCCAGGGTCAGCTCCCGGTGTTGGGGAACGCTGTAGCTTGCGAAAAGGTTGAAGAGAGAGCGCGGCTGGTCGATGTTGAGGACGTCTTCGTCGTCCTTGGCGGTGAAGTGGGAGTAGCCTAGGGTCATGTCCAGGTCCTCGGTGACCGCGCCGCTAAGCTCTACTTCGAAGCCTTCGCTGACCACGCCGTCCACACCGGTGTAGAAGGTTTCGGTTTGGCCCGGCGCCATGGGCAGGGCCGCGGCGACGTTGTCCTGCTCGATGCGAAATATCGAGGCCGAGCCGTTCAGCAAACCGTTGAACCAGGCGGCCTTGAGGCCGGTTTCGTAACTTTTGCCCACTACCGGGTCCAGGTAGGTGCTGGCGGGGTCGCGGAAATCCTGGGGCTCGAAGATTTCGGTGTAGCTTGCAAACGCGGAGTAGGTGTCGTTGAAGTCATACACCAGGCCGCCGTAGGGGGTGACTTCGTAGGTGCTTTGGCTGTCATCGCTGCGCGCGGTTTGGGTCATGCCGCTCCATTCGGTGTAGCGCGCCCCGGCAATCAGGGTGAGCGGGTCGGCCAGTGAAAAGCGCGCGGCGGTGTAAACGGCTTTTTGCCGCGTGCTGGCCGCCTCGGACGCCTCGAAGGGCGCCCAGCCTTCATTGGGCGCCGCCCCGTTGTAGTGGTTGAAATCATCGGCCTCGAAGCCGTCGATGAAGGTGTTCTCGTAGTCGTTGGTTTGCTCGCTGTAGTTAGCGCCGACGACCAGCTCATGCTCGCGGCCCAGCAAGGTGAAGGGCCCGCTTGCCTGGGCATCGACGGAGTCGACTTCGCGCTGGCCGCGGTTCCAGCCGGTATAGAAGGACACGCCGCTGCCATCCAGCCGGTCGGGCAGGGTGCCTTCCACGTAGGGGTAGGCCAGTTTGCCGTCCATGTCGGTCTCTTCATGGGTGCCCACCACGCGCACCTGCCAGTCGTTGGCGAAGCGGTGGCTTAGCTCGGCGAAGACTTTCTCCGACTCGAAGTCGTAGTAGGACCAGTCCGGCGCTACGCTGAACGAACGCGAGTAGTCGGTGGGGGTGCCATCGCTGTACCAAAGCGGCAGCCCGCCCCAGGTGGGCGAAGAGGTGTGGCTGTCCTGATAATCGAAGCCCAGCGAAAGCGTCGTGTTGTCGGTGACGTCAGCGTCGACCACCCCGTAGCCGAAGGTGCGGCGCTTGTCCTGGCGGTCCAGGTGCGCGCCGCCCTCTTCATAGCCGCCGATAAAACGGGCGCGCACGTCGCCCGAGGCGCTCAGCGGCGTGGTGAGATCCACGGTGCTACCGCGCTTGTCCCAACTGCCCAGCGTGCCGGAAACCGAGCCTTCGAATTCACGGCTATCGGCGCGTTTGCGTACGAAGTTGACCGAGGCCCCCGGGTTGCCCGAGCCGGTCACCAGCCCGTTGGCGCCGCGAATGACTTCGACGCGATCGTAAATCGCCGTATTGAGCCGGCCCTCGCCGAAATACCAGCGGCTGTCCCGGTTGAGGGTCGGGATCCCGTCATACTGGTAGCTGTTGATCCGAAAACCGCGGGAGTGAAAGCCGACGCGTTCGCTGTCGATAGGGCGCGCGGCGATACCGGTGGTATTGGCCAGCACGTCTTCGATGGAATCGAGGTTTTGGTCGCGAATGCGCTGCTCGGTCACGATGCTGATCGCCTGGGGCAGCTCTTTTTGGCTAAGCGTCAGGCCCGTGCCGGCGGTGGTGCTTCTACGCGTGTAGCCAACGTTTTCGTAGAGGTTGGTGCCCGTCACCGTCAAGGTTTCGAGTGCCTGAACGTCGTTATCGGTTTGCGCCATGGCGCTACCGGCGCCTAGCAGGCTTACGCAGGTTAGCGCCGAAACCGCCGTGTGAACGGCAAAAGGTGCGGTTTTCATAGGATCCCTTGAGCGAGCGTTATATGCCTTATAAAAAGGCGTTATATCTATGGCTACGCTGGATCATATAAAAACGATTGTCTTATGTAAATGCATATGAGAACTCTTTGTATTTGCTTTCCTTCAATACTTTTGGCGGCGGTTCTCTCATCACTGCTGATAAAGCGTTTGAATGATTTGGCAGTGGGCGGTGTCGCCGCCGCGGCACTGGCCGATCACCTGGCGAAGCTCGCCTGCCAGGGACTCGAGCGCCTTGATGCGCTCTTCCAACTGCGCCAGGTGGCGGCTGGCGATGGCATCCACCGCGGCGCAGTCGTTATTTGGCTGGTCGGAAAGCGCCAGCAATTCTTGAATGGTAGAAAGGTCGAGGCCCAGGTGGCGGCCGTGGCGAATAAAGTTGATACGCTCGAGGGAGGCCTGGCTGTAAAGCCGATAGCCCTGCTCGCCCCGGGCAGGCGGCGTGATGAGCCCGCGCTTTTCGTAATGGCGGATACTCTCCGGTGAGCAGCCGGTCTTTTTGGCGATTTCTCCGATACGGTAGGACGGTTTCATTGGCTTGACCCTGTAATGGTTACAGGGTTTATCCTGGTGCATATCTACTCGGTCCACCAGCGGGAGACGACGATGGAGATGATGACGAGTTTGCTAAGCGTTGCACTAAGCGCGGCGCCTTGGCTTTTGCTGGGGCTGTTCGTGGCCGGGCTGGTCAAGGCCTGGCTTTCCGAGCGCTTGCTGATGCGCTGGCTGGGCGGTTCGGGCCTTGGCAGCATTCTGCGTGCTTCGATCATCGGCATGCCGCTACCGCTTTGCTCCTGCGGCGCCATTCCCACGGCGATGGCGCTGCACCGCGGTGGCGCCGGGCGCGGGCCCACCACGTCGTTTTTGATCAGCACCCCCGGCGTCGGCGTGGACTCGATTTTTCTCACCAGCGCGCTACTGGGGCCTTTAATGGCGCTTTTGCGCGTGCTGGGGGCGCTAGTCACCGCGATCGTGACGGGCATTCTGGTCAGCCTGACCGGTGAGCGGGCCGCACCCGCCGCGCCGGTTTCGAGCTGCTGCGCCTCGGGTGGGTGTGGCTCGGCGCCTAAAGAAGCCAACCCGCCCGGTGGCTTACGAGCCGGGCTTCGCTACGCGTTCAGCGATTTGCTGGATGACTTCAGTGCCTGGATATTTGCCGGGCTTCTGCTGGCCGGCGTGCTCATGACCTGGGTCTCGCCCGAGGCGCTCGCCCGGTTTTCCGGCGGGCCCCTGGCGCTGGGTTTGATGGCGATTATCGGTATTCCGCTTTACGTATGCGCGGCGGCGGCCACGCCTATTGCGGCCGGGCTTTTAATGGCCGGCATCACGCCGGGCATGGCGCTGGTCTTCTTGCTGGCCGGCCCGATTACCAGCCTGGCAACGCTCGGCGTTTTCCGCCGTGAGCTGGGTAGCCAGGCGTTGGCGGTCTACCTGGCGGCCATTTTGGTGGTTACGGTGCTGATTGGTTGGGGCGTGGATATTGTGCTGGCGCGGACCGGGTTCGACCCGGTTAGCCAAGCGGGGCAGGTTCAGGCACTTTTGCCCCCGGGGCTCGAGTGGGTAGCGCTGCTGGTGCTTGCGTTTTTCGCGCTGCGTCCGCTTCGCCGGCGAGCGCTGGGGTTCTAAACCTGCCCCGTGATTGAGGCGGCCTCAATCGTCGTTGCGTGACTCGACCGGGGCCGGAGTGATGTCGATGGGCTCGCGCTCGCTCAGGCGGCGCTGGTCCAGCGTCTCGTGGGCGATGCGGTAGCAGTCCTCGATATGTTTATTGCCCATGTACTTCATGGCGGTATAGCTGATGCTGCCCGCCACGGCGCTGCCGATGAACGGGACGAACTTCGAGGCGCCCTTGGTGGCCACCTTGAAGCCCATTTTCTGTAGCAAATTGATGACCAGGGTACGGGTGATGTACTTGCCGGCCATCTGGCTGCCCGCGTTTGAAATCGCGGTCATCATCATTACCTTGGATTCGGTATCGAGTTCGTCGATCTGCTCGGGGGTCAGGCCGAACTGCTCGTTGATTTGGGGAATCAGGCGCAGCAGAATCGCCACGTCGGAGCCGATATCAAGCCCCGGAATGGGAATCACGGCGGCCCCGGCGGAAAGGGTCGAACTGCGTTTCACCTTCTTTTGGCAGACCCGTTTAATGGCCTCGAGCTCTTCGATTGTTTCGATCATGGCAGGTTTCTCCTTGAGTCTGCATTGCAAGCACGCGTATCGCGGCTTTCCTTGCCGCTCGTCACCCTTGGCTTAAACGCTCGGATTAACGTTTGGGCTTCAGGATTAAGCCCTTGCACGAACGCATCATTCAACGTCCGGGAATAAGAGCGTAGTCAATATGGGCAGGCCTTACACCATAATACGCGCCAGCGACGCCGTTATGTGACGCTGCATGGCGTACCGGGCGCCTGCCTCCTCCCGCCCCCGAATGGCCGAAACGATGGCATCGTGCTCTTCGGTTACTTGCTGCGAATGTAGGATTCGGTCGCTTTCGGATCTTTTTTGATTGAACGTGGCGCCGAAAATGACGTTGGTTTGCAGAGCGAGCAGCGAGCTTAGCAGGAATTTGTTACCCGACGCCTGGGCGACCTGCAGGTGAAAGTCAAAATCCTCCTGGGTGCCTTGTTTGTCTTTACGAAAAAGCGCGCGAAGCGCCTGGGCTTTCTCGTCTATACGTGTGATATCGCCCACGCGTTGGTGGCGGGCGGCAAGCGCTGCCGACTCGGTCTCGATCAGCAGGCGAAAATCGAACAGTGCCTCCAGGTCGCTGCGGTTGTCCACGAAGTTTGGGGCATCCAGCGCCGTGGCCGGCCGGGCCGCCACGAACAGCCCCGCTCCTTGGCGCGAGGCGATCAGCCCTTCGGCTTTCAGGCGGGCCGTAACCTCTCTTACCGCGCTTCGGCTAAGCGCGTAACGAACCGAGAGTTCGGCTTCCGTGGGAAGTTTCGAGCCGCGTAAATATTGCCCCCGCAATATCCAGTGATGCATGTCGTCGTATAAGTCTTTGGTCTTTTCGACCTTGGTCTTTGTTGTCATGTATTCAGACCCATTGAATGCTTTTTTATTGAATAAAAACAGTAGTTTGATGTTGTTAAGTGAGTTTGATAATAAACAAATTGCGCGGAGTTACTATTCCAAGTGTACTGCATGTGTTGGTTACCGTTTCTAATAAGGAGATAACAATGCGTGCACGTCGCCAGCTCACCACACTTCTTCTTGCGCTTTCTTTCGGAGTTAGCGCCCAGGCCAATGATTTCGTTTTCGGGCATATCTACGAAGCCAGCCACAGCCATCATAAATGGGCGCAGTGGGCGGCCGAGGAGATCGAAAAGCGCAGCGATGGCCGCCACACGGTCGAGGTATTCCCTTCGTCACAGTTGGGCAATGAGGTAGAGCTCAACGAAGGCCTCGACCTAGGCGTGGTCGATATCATCTACACCGGTAACGCCTTTGCCGGTAATGCCTACCCACCTATTGCGCTGGGCAGCGCGCCCTTCGTTTTCAGAGATTTCGATCATTGGCTGGCGTACTCGCATAGTGATCTCTTTCAGGAACTCGCCCAGGGGTACGAAGAAGCGACCGGGCACGTGCCGCTGGGGCTTATTTACTTTGGCCAGCGCCACGTCACCGCCAATAAACCGGTACTGACCCCGCAGGACATGCAGGGGATGAAAATTCGCGTACCCGATGCGCCGCTGCTGCTCATGTTTCCCCGGGCCGTGGGTGCTAACCCAACGCCCATTGCCTTTGCGGAGGTGTATTTAGCGCTTCAACAGGGCGTGGTCGACGGGCAGGAAAACCCGCTACCGATCATCGAGGCGATGAAGTTCAACGAGGTGCAGTCGGATATCTCCCTGACCGGCCATATTTTCGATAGCCAGCCGATCATCATCAGCGGCGACGCCTGGTCACAGCTTTCCGAACAGGATCAGACGATCTTCCGGGATGTCTTCCGGGAAGCGGGGGAGCAGGGCAGTCTGGATATTCAGCAGCAGGAACAAGAGCTGGTCTCCTGGTTCGAGGACAACGGGACGAACGTGCACGAAGTAGACCGCGCACCCTTTGCCGAGCGCGTGCGCCCCTCGCTCACCGCCGATGACGTAGGCTGGAGCGCCGAGCAGTTGCAAACGCTCGAGGCGATCGAGTAATGAGTCGCCCGAAAGACAGCGCTTGTGAGCCAGTGGCCGAGCCTGACGCCCCCGCGTCTTCGCTCGACCCCATGCCCGTCGCGCCTGCTCAGAAGTGGGTGTTCGAGGACCATGTCGCACTGGGGGTGTTGATGTTGCTGGGCGGGGTGGTTTTTGCGCAGTTCCTGTCGCGCTACGTTTTCAACCACTCGATCGGGTGGACCGAAGAGGGCGCGCGTATGCTGCTGGTCCTGCTGGTGTTCATCGGCGCCGCGGGGGCGGCCTCCCGGCGGGGGCATATTTATGTGGAAATCCTCGAGCTCGTACTGCCCGTTCGGGCGCGGCGCTGGCTAAGCGGGTTCAATCACCTGCTTAGCGCCGCTTTCTTTGCTTACGTGGCCTGGCTTGCCTGGCAGGTGGGGCAGCGGGTCTGGCACTCCAGTATGAGCACCCTGCCCATCTCGAAAGGCTGGATCTACACCATCGTGGCCGCCGCCATGCTGATGATGGCGTACCGGCTAGCGCGACAGGGCATTACCTGCTGGCGCGGGGAGAAACAGCCATGATCCTGCTACTCTTTGCTGGCCTGGCAACGCTTTTGTTGATGGGCGCACCGGTGGCGGTGGCGCTGGCCGGGTCGTCGCTTTTGTATCTGCTGGCTGCGGACCGCATCCCGGACATCATCCTGATCCAGCGCATGGTCGGCGGGGTGGATAGCTTCCCGCTGCTGGCCGTGCCGTTTTTCATTCTGGCCGGCAACCTGATGAACGTGTGCGGTGTGACCGAGCGGATCTTTCGCTTCGCCGATTCGATGGTGGGCTGGGCCCGGGGCGGCCTTGGCCACGTCAATGTGGGCGCATCGGTGATTTTTGCCGGTATGTCCGGCGCCGCCATTGCCGATGCCGGCGGGCTCGGGGCCGTCGAGATCAAGGCGATGCGCGATAAAGGCTACGACGTGGATTTCGCCGTGGGCATCACCGGCGCTTCTTCGACGGTAGGGCCGATCATTCCGCCTTCGCTGCCGCTGGTGGTGTATGGCGTGGTGGCCGGGGCGTCGATCGGCCAGCTGTTCGTGGCCGGTATCGTGCCGGGGCTTTTGATCGCGGCGCTGTTGATGCTCATGGTCGCGGTGATCTCGCATCGGCGCGGCTACCCGGTGGGAGAGCGCTTCTCGGTGAAGCGGCTAATCGCGAGCTTTCTCCACGCGTCGCTTTCGCTGCTGATTCCGGTGATCATCGTCGGGGGCATCGTGCTGGGCATCTTTACGCCCACGGAAAGCGCGATTGCCGCGGTGGCCTACGTGCTGGTACTCGCCACGCTCGTCTACCGCAGCGCCGGCTGGCGCCAGATCATTACGGTCTTTCGTGAAACCATCGAAATGACCTCGGTGGTGCTGTTGATCGTGGCGGCGTCCTCGATCTTTGCCTGGATACTTACCCGTGAAGGCGTACCCACCGCGTTTGCCGGGGCCGTCATGGCGGTAGCCGACAACCCGATCCTCATTCTCATCCTGATCAATTTGATCCTGCTGGTGGTGGGCTGCTTCATGGAGACCGTGGCGGCGATCACCATCTTGACGCCGGTATTGCTGCCTTTGGCCGTGCAGGCCGGGGTCGACCCGGTACAGTTCGGCATCATCATGGTGCTCAATTTGATGATCGGGCTTTTGACCCCGCCGGTGGGGCTGGTGCTGTTCATTCTGGCGCGGGTGGCGGACATTTCGTTTCCCCGCGCCGTTCGCGCCACCTTACCGTTCATTGCCGCGCTTTTGGTATCGCTGCTGCTGATCACCTTCATTCCGGCGCTGACCCTTTGGCTGCCCAGTCTCATCTAGTTTCGGAGTCATCTGCATGAACCAACCTCAACACAACGCCTCGATCGCTCAGGATGCGCGGATCGAGGCCATCGACATGGTGCCTATCGCAAGCTTTCTACCGGCGAACGGTGGCTACGGCAGCGCCCGGGAAATCGGTCATGCCCGTATGGCCACGCTGGTGTTCGTGCGTTTTTCCGCCGGTATCCTGGGGATCGGCGAATGCTATGGGCCGCCCAAAACCACGCTTGCCTACCTGGATATTCTCCGCGAGGCTTACGTCGGCCAGAGCGCCTTCGACCACCGGGTCATCTGGCGGCGCATGACCAACGTGCTCTACCACGTACGCGCGCAAAGCCAGCTGGCCGCTGCCGTCAGCGGGCTGGATATCGCGCTTCACGATGGCCTGGGCAAGCTTTTGGGCCTGCCGGTGTACCGGCTGCTGGGCGGCGAAGAGCAGGCGGCGGTACAGGTCTACGCTTCGGGAGGCTACTTTCACGAACCCGCGGCGCTGCCCCTTGAAGCCCAGCTCGAACGCGTGGCGGGGCAGTTTGACGGCTACAAGATCAAAATCGGCCACGGCATCAAAAGCGATCTCGAGCGGATGCAGAGCGCGCGGCGGATTCTTGGCGACGACGTGGCCATCATGGCCGATATAAACGGCGCCTACACGGCGGATATTGCGCTTGAGTCGATCGAGGCATTGGCGCCGCTTCGCCCTTACTGGATCGAGGAGCCGGTCGCACCGGAGGACCTGCCCGGGTTTCGGCGGCTGGCCTTGCGCCACCACGGGCGCATTGCCGCCGGGGAGGCCTCGGTCAACGCGGTCGAATTCCGCGAGCTGGCCGCCACTGGCGGGGTCGACGTGCTGATGCCGGATCTCAACCTGTGCGGTGGGTATGTCGAGGCGCTGCGCATTGCGGATATGGCGCAGCTAAACGGTTTGAGAATTTCCCCCCACGTATGGGGCAGTGCGGTAGGCATTATGGCGGCAGCGCACTTTGCCGCCGCGCTGGCGCCGCATCCGCATCCGGAGCGCACGCATACGCCGACCTGGGTCGAGTTCGATGTCTCGGCCAATAACCCGCTGCGTGAAGCGCTGCTGACAACGCCGTTAAGCCTGGAGCACGGCCAACTGGCGCTGCCCACCGAACCCGGGCTTGGCATCGCGATCGATGAAGACCGGCTCAAGGCGCTGAAGCTCGATATCTAAAGGGGAAGGGAAAGCAGAGGGGGGAAACAGAGGGGAAAGGCAGGGATGCCCGGCGAGCATGGCTCGCCGGGCAAAGGGCTTATGACTCGGACGTGTCCGCGTCGGGATCTTGCTCGTCGGGTGCCTGGGCGTCCGCTTCCGGGGCGTCTTGTAGCGTTTGCTCCGAGGCGTCTTCGTCTTCCTCAGTAACCGACGGCTCGTCAGTGCTCTGCTCAGAGGCGGTCACCGGCGGGTTGTCCGGCGTAATCCGCCACACCACGTTGGTCAGGTCATCGGCGACGATGACCGCGCCATCCGGGGCCACGGTAACGCCGACCGGGCGACCAAGAGCGTTGCCGTCTTCGGTCAAAAAGCCGCTGGCGAAATCGACCGGGTCACCGGCGGGGCTGCCGTTCTCGAAGGGGATGAACACCACCTTGTAGCCGACCGGGTCGGTGCGGTTCCAGCTGCCGTGTTCGCCAACGAACACGCCGTCGGCGTAGTCATCGCCTACCTCGGGAATCGAGAAGGCGACCCCCAAGGGGGCGACGTGGGAGCTCAGGCTGTAGTCCGGGGCGATGGCGGCGTCGACCAAATCCTGCCTTTGCGGCTGCACGCGCGGGTCGACGTGCTGGCCCCAGTAGCTGTAGGGCCAGCCGTAAAAGCCGCCTTCCTGCACCGAGGTGAGGTAGTCCGGCACCAGGTCCGGGCCCAGCTCGTCACGCTCGTTGACCACGGCCCAGAGCTGGTCGGTCTCCGGTTGAATGGCGAAGTCGGTGGGGTTTCGCAGGCCCGTGGCGTAGGGGCGGTGCGCCCCGGTCTCGGCGTCGATCTCCCACACCTCGGCCCGGTTGACCTCGGCGTCCATCCCGCGCTCGGTGATGTTGCTGTTCGAGCCGATGCCCACGTAGAGGTACTCGCCGTCGGCGCTGGCGACCATCGCCTTGGTCCAGTGGTGGTTGATCTCGGCGGGCAGTTGAGCAATCACTTCCGGGGCGCCCTCGGCCTCGAGCTGGCCCTCTTCGTAATCGAAACGTACCAGCGCATCCTGGTTGGCCACGAACAGACCATCGTCGATAAGGGCGAGCCCGTAAGGCGCGTTGAGGTCTTCGGCAAAGATGGACTGCTCGTAGGTGCCATCGCCGTTGGGGCGCAAAATCGTCAGGCGGTCGCCGCTTTCGACCGAGGTGTTGCCCTGGTCCTTGATGTAGCCGGCGATGACGTCCTTGGGCTTGAGCTGCGGGGCGTTACCGCCGCTGCCTTCCGCCACCAGGATATCCCCGTTAGGCAGCACGATGGTTTGGCGCGGCACCATCAGATCGGTGCCGATGGCGGTAATCGTATAGCCCTCGGGCACGGTGGGCTTGGCATCGCCCCATTCGGCGGGCTCGGGCACGGTCATGTCCGGCAGCAAGCCGCGCTCGGGCTCGGGCAGAGTCGGGTTGGGGCCATAGGGCTGTTCGACGTCGGCGGCGTTGACGCTGGTGGCCACTAAAAGCGCGGAAAGCGGGGTTAAATATTTGAGACGAAAGACATTCATGAGGCTACTCCAACAGCGCGCGTACGGGTAAAACCCAAAAAAATCGCTACCAGGCTCAGCAGGGTGATCACCACCGATAGCACGAGCCCGGTGGGCATCATCGCCCAGGCATCCCTGGCGTGGACGAGCGCGTTAACGAATCCCAGCGCCCAGGTCACGACCAAAAGCGCCAGGTAAAGAAAGGAGCGCGTCGTGCGGTGGTCGGCGCGAAACAAGCCGATCAAAGCGGCGAGAATCGCGAAGCCGTTGAATATCAGCCCTCCTGCGATCAGCCAGGAGGCAAAGGTTGCCCACTGAATATGGTAGCTCGACGAGTAGGCGTAGTCGGTGAGCGCCGCCCCCAGAAAAAGCGGTAGCATACCGGCCAGCAGTACGGCGTGAAGCGGGTGGATCCCGCTACGGTAAGTAGGGTGTGCAGGTGCCTGCATGGTGCGCTCCTCCTTGATGAATGACCCGATGCGGTTGCCGCTTGGGAAGACCGCGTTCCAGACGGGCGAGTGATTTGGCGCTCTATGAGCCGCCAGGCTGAGTATAGGAGACGTTTAGCGGGCTTAGAAAGCTTTCCTTGTCGGCACGCTCTTTTAACGAGCCAGCCGGGCCCTGGTAAAAGCGTGCGGCGGCGGCTATTTTTTCGATAATTGACAAAAATGCGTTTTTATGAAAATTCGCAGCCTTCTTTTAGTGCTCACCGAACACCGTAATCAACTAATGTCTAACATAAAAGAAAATCGTTTATAATCAAATTTATAAGCCAAATTAGCCGGCGTTTTCGGATTTTTGTATTGTTTTTTCCAATGCCCCCGATAGGATGCCAAAAAGAACATGGTATTTTCGGAATTGAAAATACCGCCGCTTCCAGTTGCACCGCGCGGGCAGGGCGGGTGAAGCAATAAACCCAAAAGAAGTAATAAACCCAAAAGTTGGACAACGATGTTTGCAACCATTTTTCTACACGAAATCGCCGGCACGGCTATCCTGACGCTTCTGGGCTGCGGGGTCGTGGCCAATGTGCTGCTCAAGGACACCAATGGCAGCGGAAGCGATAGCATCGTTATCTTTTTCGGTTGGGGGCTGGCGGTGTTTTGCGCGGTGTACGTGGCCTTCGATACCGGGGCGCATATCAACCCGGCGGTCACGATCGGTTTATTGATGAGCCCGGCCAGCGAGTACGCGCCAGGCATTCCCGTGAACGCGATGACCACCCTGGCCTACCTGATCTCGGAAGTGATCGGCGCCTTTTTGGGCGCGCTCGTGTGCTATTTGGCTTACAAAAAGCATTATGATGCCACCGAACAGGCCCCGGCTATTTTGGCGACGTTCTCCACGGGCCCGGCGATCCCCGCGTTGGGGTGGAACCTGGTCACCGAGATTATCGGTACCTTCGTGCTGATCTTTGTCATTATCATGTTCGGTAACACGCCGTCCGGACTTGGGCCGCTTGCCGTGGCGCTGCTGGTGGTTTCGATTGGTGCCTCGCTTGGAGGCCCCACCGGCTACGCGATCAACCCGGCACGGGATCTGGGCCCGCGCATCGCCCACGCGCTGCTTCCCATCAAACACAAGCAGGGCAGCAATTGGGCCTACGCCTGGGTCCCGGTCCTGGGGCCATTGATCGGCGCCTCGCTTGCCGGGCTGGCCGCTCACGTTTACTAATTCGTTTACACTTTACCGTTACTTTCTTACTTAAACGCCAACGCTTGAGAGGCATTTCATGAGCCAGAAAAAATACGTTCTCGCGATCGATCAAGGCACCACCAGCTCTCGGGCAATGCTATTTGATCATGAAGGCCGCGTTGCCAGCATGGCCCAGCACGAGTTCGAGCAAATCTTTACCAAACCCGGCTGGGTCGAGCACTGCCCGCGGGAGATCATGACCAGCGTGCTCACCACGCTGACCGAGGTGATCAACCAAAGCGGCGTGGACGTCACCGAAATCGCGTCCATCGGTATCACCAACCAGCGCGAAACCACCGTGGTGTGGGACAAAAATACCGGCCAGCCGGTGCACAACGCCATCGTTTGGCAGTCGCGCCACTCCGCCGAAATCTGCGACGAGCTTCGCGAGGCCGGCCACGCCGACATGATTCGCGAGAAAACGGGCCTGGTGATCGACGCCTATTTCTCTGCCACCAAGCTCAAGTGGATTTTCGATAACGTAACGGGCGTCAAGGAGAAAGCCGAGAAGGGCGAGCTGCTCTTCGGCACGATCGACTCCTGGCTTGTGTGGAATTTGACCGGCGGCAAGGTGCATGTCACCGACGTCAGCAACGCCTCGCGCACCATGCTGTTCAATATTCGCGATCGCCAGTGGGACCCGGAGCTTCTGGAGCTCTTCGGCGTGCCGGCCTCGATGATGCCGGAAGTAAAATCCTCCAGCGAAGTGTACGGTCAGATTCAACCGAAGTACCTGGTGGGCCAGGAGATCCCCATTGCCGGTATCGCCGGCGACCAGAACGCGGCGCTGTTCGGTCAGGCCTGTTTCGAGCCGGGTATGGCCAAGAACACCTACGGCACCGGTTGCTTTACGCTGATGAACACCGGCACCACCGCCACCCCCTCCAAGAACGGCCTTTTGACTACCGTCGCCTGGGAAGTGGATGGCACTTTGGAGTACGCCCTGGAAGGCAGTGTGTTCGTGGCGGGCTCGGTCATTCAGTGGCTGCGCGATGGTATGCGCATGCTGGGCAAGGCCTCGGATTCGGAAGCCTACGCCACCCGCGCCAAGGATAACGACGGCGTTTATATGGTGCCTGCGTTTACCGGCCTGGGGGCACCGTACTGGAACTCCAACGTGCGCGGCGCCATGTTCGGGCTCTCTCGGGGTACTCAAAAAGAGCACTTCATCCGCGCAGCGGTCGAGTCGCTGGCCTATCAAAGCACCGACGTACTCAAAGCCATGCAGGCCGACGCCGGGCTCGACCTGAGCGAGCTGCGCGCCGACGGCGGGGCGATCGGTAACGACTTTCTCGCCCAGTTCCAGGCCGACATGCTGGGCGTGGACGTACTGCGCTGCGAGGTGAACGAAACCACTGCGCTGGGCGCTGCGTACCTGGCCGGTTTAGCCGTTGGGTTCTGGGCGTCTCGCGAAGAGATCTCCGAGCAGTGGGCCATCGAGCGCCGCTTTACCCCGGAAATGAAGGCGGAAAAACGCGATGCGCTCTACGCCGGCTGGAAACAGGCGGTCAACGCCACCATGGCGTTTCACGTCGAGTCCTGAATCGCGGGTTTAAACACGATTTGACCCAAAAAGCCTCTGGTTCGCCCAGAGGCTTTTTTCATATTCGTATCTCAAACGGCGAAGGTAGTGTAAGCGGATGTTCGGCGTAGTATTCTGAAAAACGCCCGATAGCCTAAAGAGACGACGCATGACAAGAGCCGAGCTTTATCGTCAGTTGGCACCGGAGGCGCGCCCGCAGTTAGGGCTTTCCGGCGTTAACCGGGTGATCTGCCTACTCATTCTACTCGCTTCGCTTACGGCCATTTTGGAAACCGAGTCGACGTTACGCGACCCGGCGTCGCCGCTTTTTACCGCGCTGGAGGCGCTGTTTGTCGCGCTATTCACCGTCGAGTATCTGGTGCGGCTTTACGCGGTAGGCGAAAATCCGCGCTATCGCGGCGTGAGGGGGCGGCTTCGCTATATCTTTTCGTTTTGGGCGCTGCTCGATCTTGTGGCTATTTTGCCTTTTTTCATCGGCTTCATGCATCACGACAACGCGTTTTTGCTGCGCCTTCTACGGCTGGTGCGCATGCTACGCTTGGCGCGTTTGGGACGCTTTAGTCAGGCCTGGTCGTCGCTTGCCGAGGCGTTGAAAACGCGTGCCTACGAGCTGTGGCTAAGTGCAGGCGTCGCCGGGCTTTTGCTGCTGTTCTCTTCGTGCTGCCTCTATGTGGTAGAGGCCGATGTGCAGCCAGAGGCTTTTGGGAGCGTTCCTCGGGCGCTTTGGTGGAGCATCGCGACCTTGACCACGGTCGGCTATGGTGACGTAACGCCGGTCACCGCACTGGGCAAATCCTTCGCCGGGCTCACGGCGGTGGCGGGTATCGGGCTTATCGCCATGCCCACGGGCATTCTAGCCGCAGCGTTTAGCGAAGCGTTCAGGAAAAAATAAGCGCTATTTCCCTTTGGCGGGAAGACATCACACTCCACTCAGGTGCGCTTCAAGCGCTGACGCAGCCTGGGCAGCGCCCGGGCAATGGGCGGCAGGCGGGTGGCCAGCAGTAGCGCACCGATAGCGGCGTACACGGCCCATTCCTGCATGTCGGCGCGCACCACCCAGAAAAAGTGCAGTAGCATCAAACCCAGAATCGGATAGGCGAGTTTGTGCAGCGTTTTCCAGCGCTTGCCAAGTTTGCGCATGGCGGCGCGATTAGACGTAGCCCCCAGCAGCGCAAGCCCGATGAGCGCCAGCATCCCCACGATGATGTAGGGGCGTTTGACGATCTCGGCCCCCAAAAGCGCCCAGTTGAGCCCGAGTATGAAAAGCGCATAGCAGCAAAGGTGCAGGGTGGCGTAGGCCAATGTCCAAAGGCCCAGCTGGCGGCGAATCAGCGCAAAGCCTTTCCAGCGGGTGAGTTTGGAAAGCGGCGTCAGGCTAAGTGTTAAAAGCATTAGCCAAAGCCCGCCGATCCCGATATTGAGCAGCAGGTAGCGCCCGGGCTCTGGGCCGGCCGCGTTTTGATACACCTGCCAGCCCCAATAAACGAGCGGCGCCAACGCGGCTAAAAACACCGCCCCGCGCCATAGCCGCCATTTGCCTTGTCCCGCCATGAAGCGCGCCCCGCCCTTAATAGTTGGTCCTTAAATCCATGCCGGCGTAGAGCTCAGCGACCTCGTCTTCGTAACCGTTGAACATGCGCGTATCGATGTTGTTCGGGCTGAACAGGCTGTTGGGCAGACGCCGTTCGGTTGCCTGACTCCAGCGCGGGTGGTCGACCTGGGGGTTCACGTTGGCGTAGAAGCCGTACTCGTTGGGGGCCAACAACTGCCAGGAGTTGACCGGCTGCTCTTCGACCAGCGAAATTCGCACGATCGACTTGATGCTCTTGAAGCCGTATTTCCAGGGCACCACCAGGCGCAGCGGCGCGCCGTTCTGGTTGGGCAGCTCGCGGCCGTACATGCCGAGTGCGAGCATCGCCAGCGGGTGCATGGCTTCGTCCAGGCGTAGCCCTTCCACGTAGGGCCAGTCGATCAGCGCAAAGGAGGAGCGCTGCCCGGGCATTTGCTCCGGGTCGACCAGCGTCTCGAAGCGCACGTATTGGGCCTTGCTGGTGGGGTCGGCCCGGCGGATCACATCGGCAAGCGGAATGCCCAGCCAGGGAATGACCATCGACCACGCCTCGACGCAGCGCAGCCGGTAGATGCGCTCTTCGAACCGGGAGGGGCTGGCGATATCTTCCAGCGTAAAGCGCCCGCCGTTGTTGACCTCGCCGTCGACCACTACGCTCCAGGGTTCGGTTTGAAGGCTCCCCGCGCGCTTGGCCGGGTCGCTCTTGCCGGTGCCGAACTCGTAAAAGTTGTTGTAGCCGCTGGCGTCGTCAAAGGGGGCCAGCGCGTCCTTGTCCGGATCCTGGGGCGTGACGGCGCGCCACTCGGTCTGGGCGATTTTTTGATCGAGCCAAGCCGGTGCCTCTCCGCTTGGCACATCGGCGTAGTCTTCGCTTGCCTTAACGTTCCCCGAAAGCGCAAGACCCGCGCCCAGGCCCACCACGCCGCCTAAAAAGCGGCGTCGGTTTAGGTAGACGGATTCGGGTGTGACGTCGGATTCGTGCAGGTCACCGGGTTTGGCGATTTTGATCAGCATCGGTATCTCCCTGACGCTAGCCTTTAGGGCGTCGTACCCCAGGGCGCGTTCTGTTCAGTTTTTATGCTTCTAGCCGGGTTGTCTAACCCTTTTAGTCAACGGTGCTTCGATAGGCGGCCAGGCGAAAAGTTCGTTGATAACGCCCGGTGCCAGCGGCCTAACCCGCCGCCGCGGCGCTGGCGCTTGGGCGATGGCCGGGCTGGCTCGCCATGGTGTCGGCCAGGCGGTCGAGGGACAGCGCCAGGCGTTCGACCAGCCCGGTTAAAAGCTCGCGGTGGGCGCCACTTTCTTCGTCGTGGTTGCTCAATGCCTTATCGAGCTGCTGGCCCGCCTCGAGGATGCCTTGCGGCGCGTGGCCCCGGGCGCTCTGTTCGAACCCCTGGGCGAGGGCGCGCAGCAGCGTTTGGTGCGCGTGTTGAATGGCCAAATGAGGCGTGTTGTCGAAACGGTGGCGCAGGCGCAGGGTGGCCGTGCCGATATCGAGCCCGGTAAGCCCCAGGATGAAAAGGTGGCGCTGCTCCTGGGCGAGCATGTCGTCGTGCTGGGCCAGCTGTAAAAGTCGGTCGGCCATATGGCCGCTAAAGCGGGTTTCGCTTTGGGTGATCGAGCGCCGCTGCAGGCCGTGGATATCGCGGGAGATCGCGCGGATCAGGCGCCGCCGGCGAAGCCGCGTGCCAAGCCCCGGCAGCAGGCGAAAGGCGGTGACCACCGTGGTCAGCCCGATGATGGCCGCCACCGCGCGGTTGGCAAAGCTATCGAAGGAAAAATCCATATCGTTGCCCGGCATGGTGAGCAGGATATTGAAGATGGTGAACGCCAGACAGTAGCCCATGGTGGCCGGGTTGGTCGCCCCCAGCAGCCCTAAAAACAGCGGTGTGCCGAAGACCACGGCCATCAGCGGGAAGTCGTGCACCTGGGCGAGCAGCACGTGGCCAAAAATGAACGCGCTGGGAATGGCGGCGAGCATGCCCTTATAGAACATAACGGTGACCGTCACCGGGTTGTCTCGGGTGGCGAAAAACGCCGAGAAGAGCGTGCCCAGCATCATGGCGACCATGGCGCTGTCCCAGGCCGTGACGATCCAGAACGTGGCGAGCCCGGCGAACACAAGCCCGGAGCGCACCCCATTGATGGCGGCGGCCACGCGGTCACGGTGCCAGGCAAGCGGGCCCGCCTTCAACGTATAGGCGCCGGGTGCGGCGATCGCCTCGCGGGCGTCCAGCATGATCATCGCATGGCCCAGTACTTCGCGTAGGCCCAGGCGCAGGCGACGGTCCAGCGGGCTGAGTGGATGGGCCTGCGTTTCATCGTTTTCGTGTACCCGGGCACGCAGCCCTTGCAGGTGCTTGCGGGCGTTGGCCACCCCATTGACGTCCTCGGCGTCGCGAAACCCTTGGGCGAGCTCGCGGGCAATGGCCACGCTCGTGGGGTCGAGCCGTTGGGTGTGTTCGAAAAGCAGCTGATGCAAAGCGTAAAGGCTTGCCAAAAAGCGCAGCGTACGCCGCGTGAGCACGTGGGAGGCGCGAATGCGCCCGGGGCCTTCCGGGCCTTCGAAACGCGCTGCCTGGCTGTCGGTTTCGAGCATGGTCAGCGCCCCCAGGCTCTCGCGCATCGCTTTGAGCATGGCGTCGCGGTCGTCGCTTGCCTCCAGGCGCAGGGCCGCGTGAGAGAACGCGCTGTTGATGACCGTATCCGCCTGCTGCGCCAGGTGGCCGCCCACCCGCGAGGGCCAAAGAAGCGAGCTGACCAGCGTCGCGCAGATGGCGCCCAGGCCAAGCTCGGTGAGCCGGGCCATCGCCACGTTGAAAATACCCGCCGGGGTACTGCCGCCGGCGATCACCACGATCAGCATGGCGGTCACGGCGGCCATCAGGCAGCCGTAGGTGTAGTTGTTGCGCCAAAGCGAGCCGACGTAGGTGCACAGCGCAATCCAAAGCGTCAGCGAAATGAGCGCGGGCACCCGGGCCTGGGCAAAAAACGCCATGATCACGATACCCGCCACCACGCCGATAAAGGTGCCGCCCAGCTGGCAGATGCCTTTCTCGATCACCATGCCGCTCATCGGGCGCACCTGTAAGAAGGCGGCGGAAATCAGCGCCCAGTAGGGGCGCTCGAGATCCAAAGCCAGGGCGATATAGAGCGCCAGCATCATCGCAAGGGTCGCCTTGATGGCGAACTTGACCGCCGACATCTCGGGCATCAGGTAGGTTTTGACAAGCGGCGGCATGGGGCTACTCGTTATCCTGGCGGATACGCACGGTAGCGGTCATGCCCACGCTCAAAAGCGTTTCGTCGGGAACGTCCTCCAGGGCAATACGTACCGGAATGCGCTGGGCAAGGCGCACCCAGTTGAACGTGGGGGCGACCTGGGGGAGAAGCTGGGCATTGAGCGTGGTGTTGGAATCGGCGATGCCGCGGCCGATACCCGCGACCCGGCCCTGGATACGGGTATCGCCCTGCATCAGCGTGACCACCGCCGGGTCGCCAACGCGGATCGTACTCATCTTGGTCTCTTCGAAGTAGCCCACCACGTAGTAGGAATTTTCGCGAATCAGCGCCATGATCGGCGTACCGCGATTGACGAAATTGCCCGCGCTGAACTGAACGTTGAGCACGTGGCCGCTGGCCGGCGCGGTGACGTTGGCGCGCTCGAGATCCAGCTCGGCGCTGGCCAGTGCCGCCTGAGCTTGTTCCAAATCCGCCGCCGCGACCTGGGAGTTGATCTGGGCGATCTGCTGATTCTCCTCGCTGATCGCCCGGCTGTTACCCAGCTGGTTACGCCGGTTGGCCTCGGCACGGTTGAGTTCGAGGGTGGCCTGGCGGTGGGCGACTTCGGCCCGGGCCTGGTCTAGCGCTGCCTGGTAGCGCGCCTGGTCGATTTGAAAGAGGGGGTCATCCTGGCTTACGTAGTCGGTGTCGGTCACGCTGAGCGAGCGCACCCAGCCGGAGACGTCCGGCGAGATGGTGATCACGTCGGCGTGAACCCGGCCATCGCGGGTCCAGGGCGTGTAAAGATAGTAGCGCCAAAGCCAGGTGCCGGCGGCAATGGCCAGCGCCACCATGACAAGCGTAAGCAGTATGCGAAGCGAAGAGCGCATCAGGCAGTCTCGAGTAAAACGGTGAATATGAACGCGATAAGCGCCGTGATAATAACGAACAGCGATACGTCGAACCACGCTTCGAACCAAAGCGCGCGGGTGGAGAGCGTAACGTGCAAAAGCGTCCGTAAAAGTAGCGTCAGGATAAAACCCAGCAGCGCATACACAAGCAGTGGGCTAATATAAATCCCGCCAAGGGCGAATTCTTGAAGACCCATAGTGTCCTTTTTAGTATCGACCTGTTTTAGGGGGCAGCCAGGGCGCGCCTGGTGTTGGTATGACCCGCTTTAAACGATGCAGTGTAGCGGTTAACTCATGTTGTCGCGCTAACCTGCTGGTACGTTAAGCTCTGCGCCGCCTCGAACCCGGCGCGCGCTCATGCAAGGATAGCAGGCGGCCCGCCGCCGTTCGTCACCGTTTTAAACGCTGCCGCTAGTGGCTGCATTCTCGCTCGACCAACGTTATCAATGGACAACTGCATGAAACGACGTATCTCTTGGCCGCTCTGGGTGTTGGGGCTGTTGGCCTTTTTATTGATTGGCTCGAGTGCGGCACAAGCCCAACAGGAGAATAGCGAAGAGGGGCTTTGGTTTAGCGCAGAAGAGCTTAACTCAGGCCTTGGCGAGCTGCCCGAGGACGTATCCCGCGTTACCCCGCGCGAGGCGATCAGAAGTTTTTTAAAGCTCACCGACGACGAAGACTACGCGGCGGCGGCGCACATTCTCAATCTTTCGAATATCGACCCCGGTGAGCAGCAAGAACGCGGCGCAGAGCTTGCCATGCAGCTTTCCCAGGTATTGAAGCGCGGCGACTGGCTGACCGCTTCCAACCTGCCTGCCCGCCAGGATGCGGTGATCGAAAGCACCACCGGCGAGAACCCGCTGGCGGGCGAGCCGCGCCGGGATATCGAGCTCACCGCCCTGGAGACCGGCGGCGAGATCTACGATATCCGCATGGGCCGCTATCATGTCGAGGACCAGGAGCCCGCCTGGCTGGTCATGCCGGAAAGCGTTGCCTCTATTTCGATACTTTACGACGCCTACGGCCCTTCCTGGCTCGAAGAGCAACTGCCCGAGCGCTTAAAGGTTTCTCTGGGCCCGTTGATGCTCTGGGAATGGATCGCCATTCCGCTCTTTTTGGTACTGATCGGCTCGCTTGGGTGGGGGTTATATAAGCTCGTCGAGCTGACGTCAAAGCTAATGCCCTCGGGCGGCGTCACCATTTTCTTCCTGCGCATCAAACTACCGATCGCGCTGTTGGCCATGGCCTTCATTATCCAGGTGCTGCTGGACTACGTGGTGTCGTTTTCGGCCATGGCAACGACCAGTTTCCGGGTGCTGCTGGTGTTGGTCATCGCCTGGGGGCTTGGCTCCATCGCGCTGCGCCTGGTGGATACGATCCTTTTGAGCATGGCCAAACGGTTGATCGGCGAAATAGACGATACCAAGTCCCGGGACGAGCGGCGTTTTCTGACCTCGCTTTACGCCCTGCGCCGGGCGATCATTTTGTTGACCGTGGTCGGGACGTCCATTTATGTGATCAGCCAGATCCAGCTCTTCGAAACCCTGGGGCTGTCGATTCTCGCCTCTGCCAGTGTACTTGCCGTGCTGGTGGGTATCGCTGGCCAAGCGGTCCTGGGCAATATTCTCTCCTCGTTTCAGCTGTCGCTGGCCAAGCCCATTCGCATCGGCGACCTGATCATGTTCGAAGGGCAGTGGAGCTACGTCGAAGGCATCTTCTACACCCACATTCGCCTACGGGTGTGGGACGAGCGGCGCCTGGTCGTGCCGGTCACCTACTTCGTTTCCAAGCCGTTCGAGAACCTGTCGGTGAAAAGCTCCAAGCTCTACCGCTACTTCGAATTGACGCTACATATCAGCGCCAATATCGACACCCTGCGCAAGAAATTCATGACGTACGCGGAGCAAGAAGAGAATATCGTCGAACATCACCGCCTCATGTGCGCGGTGACGGCCCAGAACGGCCCGCAGCAAACACTGACGTGCTATTTCGTGACCTCCGAGCCGTTGGCCGGCTGGTACGCGGAGGTGAACCTTCGTGAAAAAATGCTGACCTTCATGCGCGATGAACATCCCGAATGGTGGCCCCGGGATATCATGGTGCTCAGTCACGAAGACATCGCAAAAGGCGAAGGTGCCAAAATGCAGAAAACCATCATGGCTACCTCCAGCCCCAAAGAGAGTAGTAGCGATTAAAGGCCGCCTGGCCGTGCTAAAAAGCCCCGCCAGTGAGCGGGGCTTTTCAATATACGCGCCTTTTAAAGCGTGTATCGTGTTGTATGGCATGAGTAAACTGAACACGAGGGCATGGGGTTTTTTGGCTTCAATGACGCTTGCGATAACGCGTTGACCCTACATTAAATGGAAAAGCGCATGAAGAAGATGATCGTGTGGCCCGTATGGGTCGTCGGGCTGCTCGCCTTTTTATTGGCCGGCCCAGGCTTTGCGCAAAGTGAGTATCAAGGCAGTCATGACAGGCTTTGGTTTACCCAGGACGCACTGAATGCTGGCCTTGGGGAGGTTCCTGAAGACGTGGTGCGTGTCACCCCGCGTGAAGCAATACGCAGTTTTATGGAACTCACCAACGAAGGCCGTTATCAGGCGGCGGCGCATATTCTCAACCTCTCTGCTATAGACCCTGATGCGCAGCCCGATCAGGGGGAAGAGCTCGCAAGGCAGCTCGCTGAGGTGCTAAAGCGCGGTGACTTGATCGCCGCCTCCAGTCTGTCGGCTCGCCAGGATGCGGTGATCGAAAGCACCGCCGAGGAAGACCCGATGGCGGGCCAGCCGCGTCGGAACATCAAGCTCACTGCCCTTGAGGTCGGCGGGGAAACCTACGACATACGCATGGGGCGTTACTACGTTGAAGGTCAGGACCCCGTGTGGCTGATCATGCCTGAAAGCATTACTTCCATTGCTTTGCTGTTCGACGAGTATGGGCCTTCATGGCTGGAATCGCACCTGCCCGAGCGTTTCCAGACCCCTATGGGTCCCTTGATGGTCTGGGAGTGGATCGCCATTCCCATTTTTTTGATGCTGATCATCTCACTGGGGTGGAGCGTGCACGCTTTGATCGGGCAACTGCCGCGTTACCTGTCCGCCGGTAGCGTGAGCATTTTTGTTGGCCAGATCCAGGGCCCGGTCACGCTGATTGCGTTGGCGCTGGTCACTCAAACGTTGTTGAACTACGTCGTTTCGTTTTCGGCCATTGCGACCGCTACGTTTCGCATACTGCTGATCATCGTGATGGCCTGGGGAATGGGCACGATCGCACTGCGCCTGGTGGATACCCTCATGTTGCGCATGGCGCGCAAACTGGTGGGCGAGATCGACAACACCAAACCCCGTGACGATCGCCGGCTGTTGACCACGCTTTACGCGATTCGTCGCATCATCATTTTGCTCACCGTCACCGTGGTGGTCGTCTACGTACTCAGCCAGATTCAGCTGTTCGAGACCCTGGGGCTGTCGATTCTGGCCTCGGCCAGCGTACTAGCGGTGCTGGTGGGTATTGCAGGCCAAGCGGTGCTGGGCAACATTCTTTCCTCACTGCAGCTTTCTTTGGCCAAGCCTATTCGTATCGGCGATTTGGTCATGTTCGAAGGCCACTGGTGTTACGTGGAGGGTATTTACTTTACCTACATTCGGCTGCGGATATGGAACGAGCGGCGTCTGATCGTGCCGGTCACCTATTTTATCTCAAAGCCGTTCGAGAACTTATCGGTCAAGAACGCCAAAAACTATCGCTCGGTCGATATGAGTCTGCATATCAACGCGGATGTCGAAGTGTTGAGACAGCAGTTTTATACGTTCGCCAAAGACAACGATAAGGTCATCGAGCACCACAATCTCTATTTCTATATGACCGCGCAGCAGGGCTCACAGCAAACCGTCACCGGTTACTTTGTGGCCGTCGACCCGTTCTCCGGCTGGAAGGCGGAAAACGAGCTGCGCGAGAAAATGGTGATTTACCTGCGCGATCACTACCCCGAGTGGTGGCCTCGTGAAATCGTGGTGCTAAGCCACGAAGACATCGCGCGAGGAGAAGGTACCAAAATGCATAAAACCGTTACGGCTACCTCCACCCCTAAACAGCAAAACGATTAACAGTAAATCGATTAAGACCCATGAAAACGCAAGGGGCGCTAATGATATAGCGCCCCTTGCGTTAGTGGTGGGGGGTTGTTTAGGAGAAAACGCGGAAACGCTCGCTATCGTCCATGAACTCTTTCTCACCGAAGGGCGCTTCGTGAGAGCCAAACGGCATCTGCGCGCGAAGCTTCCAGGTGGTGGGCAGGTCCCACTCCTTGGCGACCGCATCGTCGATGATCGGGTTGTAGTGTTGCAGGCTCGCACCGATGTTGGCTTCAGACAGCGCCGTCCAGACCGCGAACTGGGCGATACCGGTGGAGTGCTCCGACCAGACCGGGAAGTTGTCGGCGTAAAGCGGAAACTTCTCCTGCAGGTTCTTGATTACGTCCTGCTCTTCGAAAAACAGCACCGTACCGGCGCCCGCGGCAAAGCGGTTGACCTTCTCCTCGGTCGGCGCAAAGGACTCCGGCGGCACCATTTCGCGCAGGGTATCCATGACGATGTCCCAGAACCGGTCGTGCTGCTCATTGAACAGAATCACCGCCCGCGAGCTTTGCGAGTTGAACGACGACGGCGCCAACTTCACCGCTTGCTGGATCAACGCGGCCGTCTCCTCTTGGCCGAGCGGAATATCCTTACCAATAACGTACTGGCTACGGCGGTTTTCAAAAACGCTAATAGCAGAGTTGGCCATTCAACCTCTCCTTGTATTGCCGATGATCGATGGGCGGCGCCCAAATTAGAATACATTAATCTAGCTCAGTGCTGCTGGGCAATCCATGGGGAAAATCCGGCGATAAGGACGAATAAAAGTATAAGGTAGACTCTTGCAGGCCGATGAGGTCGGGTTTGAAACATCATTTGGGCAAACGCGAAATTACCCCCTCGACGGGCAGCAAATGTTTTTCCAATAGGGTCGCGACTTCGCTTGCATCGCGACGAGACAGCGCATCGATGATTTGCTGATGTTGATCGGTCACAACGCTTAACCGATCCGGGCGTATCGACAGGGCCGTATAGGCAACACGCATTTTCCTTTCTTGTATGGATCGATACACGTCCGATATGACGGGGTTGCCAATAGCATCTACCATGGTGCCGTGAAAGCCGCTATCGTTGATGATATGTTCGTAAAAATCGATATTGTCGATGTCCACCATCATGGCTTCATGATATGAATACATGGCATCCGGAATGTCGATATTTTCCTTGCATATCCTTATGGCCGCGTGAATTTCTATGAGTCGCCGAGTCTCATAGATATCGATGATTTCCTGTCCGGTAATTTGGCGAACGCGGGCTCCCTTGCGTGGTATCAAGTCTATAAAGCGTTCTGCCTCCAAACGAGAGAAAGCTTCACGCACCGGTGTTCTCGATACGCCTAACTCATCGGTGACTTCTTCTTCCTCTATGAACTCTCCACCCAAGATATCGCTTTTAATGATCTTGTTCCGGATGTGAAAGTAAACCTTCTCTTTTATAGAGGAGGTGCTTTGTTTGGCTTTTTTTCTATCCATTTAAAAACCTGAGATATAACGATCGAATGAAGCTGGCATGCTTTTAAGCCATTGTAACAGGGTTTGAAAGCGCGATTTATACTTGCCCCTGTTTTCAATAAGTTGCATGTTTGAAAATGAATAGTCGTTGCCCGCAGAAAGCTCCCGGCTGCTTTATTAAGCGCGCCGGGAGACACCTGGTTCAGGATGCGCCGGAAAGGCCGGGTAAAAGGGTTACGATCCCTGGGATAAGAATCAACAGGGCGACGACAAAGAAGTCGGCGATGATGAACGGGAAGACCCCTTTAAAGGCCTCGCTAATGGGAATCTCTTTGACCGTGCCCGAGTAGACGAAGACATTCATCCCTACCGGTGGCGTGATCAGCGCCATCTCGGCAACTTTCACTATGATGACCCCCAGCCAAATGCCGTCGAAGCCGTAGCTGGTCAGTATGGGGTGTAAAATAGGGCCTGCGATGAGAATCATCGATATGCCATCCAGAAACATACCCAAGGGCAGCAGTAGAAGCAGGCAAATGACGAGCACCCCGTAGGGCGGAAGGTCCGCTGATACCACCAGGTTGACCAGCGACGTCGAGGCACCGGAAAGCGCGAGGAAATAGGTAAATACTCCCGCGCCGGTCAGCAGTAAAAACGTCATCGCCGTTAGGCCAATGGTTTCACTCAAAGGCTCTTTAATAGCCTTCGATAGATTGGAAAATTTGACGCGAATGGCAAAAATGATCAGCGCGGCCAAGGCCCCAAAAGACGCGGCCTCTGTCGGAGTGGCTATCCCCAGATAAATAGTACCGATAGAGACCAAAAAGATAATGAACAGATAGGCACCGCCCATTATATCCAACGCGGGCTTCTGGGTGGCCGAACCGGTATCTACCGGACGCTCGGCGGTCGAAGGGGCACCGTGACCAGCGCGGCGTCGAGACATTAGCACCAATACCACGATGGTCGATGCGTAAGCGGCAATGGTTAAAAGGCCTGGACCAATACCAGCGAGCAGCAGTTGCCCGATGGATTCTTCGGTAATGATGCCGTAAAGCACTAATACGATGGAAGGTGGAATCAGTACGCCCAGCGTGCCGCCTGCGCATACCACGCCGGCGGCCAGTCGAATATTATGTCCGGCCTGCGTGATCGCATCGGTCGAGACTCGTGCCAGAGTGGCGACCGTTGCAACACTCGAGCCGGTTACCGCTGCAAAAAGGCCGGAACCTGCCAGCGAGGAGAGGGCAGCGCCACCGGGAAGCCTGGCAAGTAGGCGTGAGGCAATATCGAAACCGGCCTGTGCCAGCCCTGCGCGCACGGCTAAAACGCCCATTAGAATAAACAGCGGAATAATGACCAATGAGTAGTTGAACGAGGTAGTGTAGGGGGCATTGGTGACGGCGGATATGGCAGCGTCCGTGGTTCTCAGTACCATGACACCAATAAGTCCTGATAGCATCAACGATAGACCGACATGAAAGCGTATCGCGAGCAGACCAAGAAACGTCACGAGTACGAGTACAAGTGCCAGTATACTGTCTGGAGACATGTTCGTTATCCTGTAGAGTCGATATTATAGTTTGTTAACGAGTACGATATTTGCTCTTAAAATTTCGTACTTCTAATCGGCGTTGCTTTTAGAATGCTGGTGCGTTTTTATTGAATGCTTTAAAAGTCTCATGTTGTTATTTCGTTAGTTGTCTTTGAACTCACTAATACTCGTTAGTATGGCGACGACAAAGTAAAAAGAGAAAGATCCGAACAGGACGAGTTTCGCTGGCCACGTGGGGAGTCTTAAAATACCGTTGGTCGTCTCTTGCCGGTCGATAGCGGATAAAAGAACGTTAAATAGCCCCCAGGCAACGATCAAAAAAAGAGCCACTAACAGTAGTGTGCGAACCACGATGAGTACTTTTCTTGAAGCAAGAGGAAGCTTCGCTTCTATAAGGTTGACGGCCACGTGGCGACCATCGATTTCAGCCGAGGCCAACCCCAGAAACGCAATGGTGACCAGCAGCAGGCTCGATATCTCCACGGTGCCCAAAATAGAAGCGCCAAAGACATTGCGTGAGAAAACATCGGACACCGTCAATAGAATCACTGCCAGCAGTAGCAAGCCCGCCGCCATACTCAATGATGACGCTATTTTATGAGTAACGTTGGATGTCTTCATCCCGATCTCTCCATGCAGCTTAACAAGGGATCCGCGTAAGACGTGTTGCGCTCTTCCTCATCGATGATGCGCCGGTAGTCGTTGAGCACGGATTGAGCGTCGTAGCTTCTGCGCGTGTAGCGGTCGACCCAGTTCGAGGCGATATCGACCTGCTCTCTCCAGCGGTCGATATGCTCGTCGGAGAATTGTGAGAGCGCGGCGTTGGATGCCAAAAGGTCGTTGCAGGCCGCGTCGCCAGCAGCGTCCATCTCCTCGAGCCCTATATTGATGCTCTTGGCGGACGCCTGTTCGATCGCCGCTTGGTAATCGGGCGGCATCGAATCGAATAACTCGTTATTCATGATCACGATAGAGCTTGCAAAGGTACCAATACCGGGATTGACCAGATAAGGCGTCGCCTCGGAAAGACTGAAGGCCGGTAAATTGGCTGCGGCAATCGCGGAGTATCCGTCGATGATGCCTCTCTCCATCGACTCGTAAATATCGTTGGCGGTCATGGCCACCGGGTTGACGTCGGCCGTTAAGAGCACTTCCGAGGTAAGCCCGCCGGATCTGATCGAGCGTCCGCTTAACGCGTTCGGGCTTTCGGCGGGTTCGTTCAAGCCGAGTACGACGGCGCCCAGCGGCAGCGGGAAAAGCAGCTTGGCGCCTTGGCGCTCGAAATCTTCTCTAAAAGTAGGGTTCTCCTGGTAAAGACGCTCTATCGCGAGCATTTGCGCCTTGGGGTTTTGGGTTTCAAAGGGCAGTTCCGTCACCGTGTACATCGGCAGGTCCGAGGCGGCATACATCGAGCCGACCTGAGCCAAGTCGGTACGCCCGTCAAGGGTCGCCTGAAGCGCCGAGTCGGCACCGATCAGACTTTGACTATAGTGAAATTCGACCTGGACCTTGCCATCGGTCAGGGTTTCTATCTCCTCGGCCCAGCGCTGCACGGTTTTTGACTGATCGGAGTTGGCGCTCGAGTAAGTGCTGTAATGGAGCACATAGTCTGCGTCGCCGTGGGTGCAGCCGGCGAGCGCGCCGGCCATCAAAACCGTTAAAGTGGTCAAAACCGCTTTTGTATTTGTCGTTTGGATGGGCATGGGCCTACTCCATTGCCGAGACTTTGAAACGGCGTAGTTCGAGTGCGGGATTAACGGCACGTACGGCGCTTAGCCGCTCGGCGGTAAGCTCGGCAACGCCGACACCTTCTGCTTCGCCCAGCGCGCTCAAGGCGATTCCCATCGGGTCGACAATAGCGCTATTACCAGAACCGGTAGGGGCGCACTGATCCGCCGCCAATACATAAATCGTGTTCTCGATGGCACGGGCGCGAATCAGCGTATTCCAGTGGTACTCCTTGAGCGGCCCCGGGATCCATTCGGCGGGCAGCGCCACTACGTTGGCGCCCTGGTCGACCAGCGCCCTGGTCGTTTCCGGAAAGCGAAGGTCGTAGCAGGTATGCATGCCGATGGTGTAGCCGTCTACTTCGAACACGGAGCCGTTATTGGGAGCCGCGGCGTTTACCCTATCCGATTCGCGATACCCAAAGGCGTCGTAAAGATGCACCTTCCGGTAAACGGCCTGGATCTTGCCTTTATCCATCGCTACCAGCGTATTGTGGATACGCCCACCCCCCGCCGTTTCGTTGATACCCGCGACCACAGCGATCCCCAGCTCGCTGGAGAGCTCGTTTAGTCGTGTCAGGCTTGGCCCCTCCAGGGGTTCGGCATTTTCGACGAAGCGGTCGTCCATCTTGGGAACGGTATAGATGGCGTATTCGGGCAGTATGGCAAGGCGTACCTTTTGACTTGCCGCTTGGTACAAGAGCTTCTCTATCGTCGCGAGGTTATCGGCTTTATTTTCCGTTGGGGCGTATTGAATAACAGCAGATATCAAAGACATTACCGCGTTTCCTCTTCCATTTTATTGAAGTCAGACAGCGCTTGGCTAAAGCCATTTAGTAGCGCGCCATACTGCATTGTCAGCACGATAATGGCGGCTTTCTCCTCGATGGCTACCTGACGCTCGGCCTCGCTCCAGGCAGGTAACACCCACGGCTTATTGGCTTTGCGGGCGGCCCGCGCAAGGTGGCGGATATCGTCCAGATCACCTTCAGTTACGCTGTAGGCCCCACGGCCTCGCCGCATGCTGAGATCTGACGGACCAATGAAGATGCCATCGACACACTCGAGGGCGAGAATGTCTTCAACGCTGTCAAAGGCGCTGCCATCCTCGATCATGGGAAAGCACTGGTACTCGGTGTCCTGTGTGGTCAGCCAGTCATCTGAAAAGCCCCGATACCCGGAGACACGACCACCAGCAAAGCTTCTATCACCCAGCGGTGGGAACTTTGCATAGCCACAGATCTGTTTGGCGTGCTCTGCGGACTCGATATGCGGGATCGCCACGCCGTTGGCGCCGAAATCGAGTGCTTGCTGAATGGGGCCGCGCTCCGGACCTAGTACTTTTACGATAACGCGCATACCTCGGGCCCTAATGGACGGAATGAGCCAATCCAGCGCCGCGAGATCGAACAGGCCATGCTCGACATCCAGAACGATCGTGTCGTACCCGGCCAGCTGGGCAATTTCTACCGCGGCCGTCGAAGGCTCTGTTAGCCAAATGCTTAAACTCGGTTTACTCATCGTCTTACCTCGGTTGCTGTGCATCATTGTTTCTGTGTATACATGAAGTATAAATAAAATATACACAGTTTTTAGTCAATAGAGCCAGTACACCGTAAGGAAAGAGTGAACGGTAAAACGGGAAGTAATTGCCTATAAAAGCTGGAAAAAAGATACGAAGAAAAAATTGTGTAACTCGTAAGATCTACGTCCAAAAGGCAGGAAAGGCAGGAACGGAGCTGTCTATATGTCGGAGGCAACTGGCCAATGTCAGGGTAGGCGGTAGGGACGGGGCGCAGTATCTGCCCATTCGGCGCCTACCGCTTTGGCTGGTTTTGCTAGCGCGCTTTATCAGTCGACTGTTTCAACGGGGCTGGCCCTCAGGAGATAGCGATTGAGCACTTGTCGAGAGCGTCAAGAAACCGTCTTCGTCCAGGTAGCCGCTGTCCCCGGTGACAAGCCAGGTGTGGCCGCCCTGTTCGTGAAACGCCCGGGCGGTGCCGGCTTCGTCGTTCAGGTAGCCTTGCATGACCTGGGGGCCGCTGATGAGTATGGTGCCGGTTTCCCGGGTGGCCTTCTCTTCGAGGCTCTCGGCGTCGACGATCTTGATACTGGTGCCGGGCAGCGGCATGCCGACGCTGCCTACCTTGGCGCCGCGCTGTACCTGCAGGTAGTTGGTATCCAGCGCGTCGGGCAGGTTGACCGTGGCCACCGGCGCCGTTTCCGTTACGCCGTAGCCTTCCAGAATCAGCTTGCGAAATTTACGCTCGAAAGCGTCGCGCAGCTCGGGGCTAACGGTGTCGCCGCCCGCCACTACCAGGCGCAGGCTGTCCAGCATGAGCGGATGCACATCGTCGCTTTGGGTAAGCCTTTGCAAAAAGGCGGCGTTGGTGCAAAGAATCGTCGCCTGGTGTTTGGCCACGGCTTTGGCGATGCCGACGGCGTCTTCCGGGTCCGGGTGGCACACCAGCGGCAACCCTTCCACCAGCGCGAGTAACTGCGTCGCGGTCAAGCCGTAGGCCTGATGCGGCGGCAAGGGCGCCATCATGACGTCGTTGTGCTCGGTATTGAGCGCATCGGAGATCTGGCCCACGTTGGCCATCAGGTTACGGTGGCTCAGCTGCACGCCCTTGAGCGCGCCGGTGCGCTCTAATTTGAAGACGATCACCGCCGTGGCGTCCGGGCGGTGTGCGCGGCTGAGTAAACGGCGCAGCACGCCGGTGGGCAGCAGGCGTATGCCAAGCCAGGTGAGCGCGCGCTCGCCCCGGCCGGTTTTTAGATCTTCCAAATAGACGATGTCGGTGCCGGCCAATAGCGTCGTTATCGGGTGCCCGCGCTGGGCAAGTTCCCCGGCAAACGCGCGGGAGGTGACGACCGTGGTGATACCCGCCTGGTCAAGTTGGCGGGCGAGTGCCTTTTGACCGGCCGTGGCGTCGAGGTGGACCGCAGTTTTATTCGCCATGAGCGCGGCCATGGTGGTCAGCACGCCCTCATTGCTGCTGGGTAGTAAAAGCCCTAACGGTGCTGCCGAGGCCCGCTTTTTTAATCGCCTGGCGAGCATCGCGCTTTCACCCAGTGCCTGGGCGGCGGTCAACGTGCGGCGCGAGGTGTCGGTCAGGGCTAGTTCGCTCGGGCGGCGCTTGACGCTTTGGATCCAGGCGTCGGGCAGGGTAGCGAACTCCTCCACGGCGTGCTGCCAGGAGCGGGTCGCCTGATCGAAAATGCGCCGTTTGAGCACATCCGCGGGGGTATCCTTTGAAAGCCCCTCGCCGAAGGCGACGATCACCGAGCGGTGGAGGGGGGCGCTTCGCAAGGTTTTCAGCTTTTTTGATGAGCGTGAGAATTGGCTGCCCCATAGCCCGCGCAGGTAAAACGGCACGATTTTGACGTCCGGGTTGGCCATTTCGCAGGCACGCTGATAGCCGCGACGAAACTCGCCCAGCTGGCCGGTGCGGCTAATGGCACCTTCCGGAAAAAGGCAGACGACCTCGCCGGCATTGAGCTGCTCGGCAACGCGCTCCAGCGACTTGGTGGCGTTTTCGCCGCGCTCGATCGGAATGCAGCCCAGCGCTTTCAAAAAGCCGCGCAGGTACCAGAGCTCGTACACGCTTTTAAGCATCACAAAGCGCACCGGGCGGGGGGAGGCGATCTGAACGATCGCCCAGTCCACCCAACTGATATGGTTGCCCAGCAGCAGTATGCCGCCCTGGGAGGGCATGTTCTCCAGCCCCTGAACCCGCACGCGGTAGTGGCGAGTGAGCAAAAAACTTAGCACGAAGCGCACCAGGCTCTGGGGCAGTTTCACTACGGTATAGGCGCCGCCCAAAAGCGCTACGGCGGCAATCAGTAGCAGCAGGTAGCGGCTGTCGAATCCGGCCAGTGCCATCAGCGCGGTGATGATCAAAAAGCCCAGCATGGCCAGGTTTTGAAACCAGTTGTTGGCGGCCAGCACGGTGCCAAGCTCGCGCTCGTCGGCGTGAAACTGAATCAGTGCGTTCAGCGGCACGATAAAAAGCCCGCCCATGGTGCCGATAAATACGAAGTTGAGCGCCTGGCTCAGCGGCGTAGACAGTAGCGGCAGGCAGCCAAGGCCCAGCGCCACGCCAAGCGCGCCCACCGGAATCAGCCCGGTTTCGATACGGTTGCGCGAAAAACGGCTGGCCAGCATCGAGCCCAGCGCGATCCCCACGCCGCTGGCGGCCAATATGCCCTGCAGTACCAGAGTGTTGTCGATATCCAGCGCGCCCTTGGCGTAGGCGGGAAACGCGGCAAGCAGTACCTGGCCGACCGACCAGAACGTGGCGAGTCCAATGATCGAGAGGCGAAGTACCGGCTGGCGGGCCACGACCTTCAGGTTGCGCCAGCGGGTGCGCCCGCCCATGGGGCGCTGGGTCTCGTCTTCGGTGGCTGGCTTGGCCGGTGAGTCCAGCGGCAGGCGGTAGAGCAGCAGCGCCTGGATCACGCTATTGACCACCAAAAGCCAGCCAAGCGGGGCAACGCTGGTGAGCATCTGCCCCGGGTTGGCGCTGGCGCTGGCCCACCGCTCGAACAGCGCCGTAAACGCCACGGTACCGGTTAGAATGGCCGTGATGGTGATCGCCTGGACCACGCCGTTGGCTTCGGCCAGGCGCTGCTTGCCGAAAAGCCCTTTGATCAGGCCATACTTGGCCGGCGAGTAAAACGCGGACTGAATGGCCAGTAAGAGCGTCATGGCAAACGCCAGCCAGAAAAGCCCGGCGTAGTAGGCGGCGGTAATCCCTAATGATACGGCCACCGCCCCCCAGGCCGAGAGGCGCAGCACCCGCACTTTGGGAAAGGCGTTCGCCGCGTGACCGGCCGGGGTGAAGAGCAGAATGAACGGCAATAGAATCAAGCCATTCACCAGCGCGGTCAGGGCAATTTGGGTGGTGCCCTCAAAGCTTTTGAACAGCGTATTCTGGATGACGATCTTGTGACCGAGGTCGACAAAAGCGTTGAGAAAAATCGCGACCAGGTAGGGCCAGGCATTTTTTGTTTGCAGTACACGTTGCATGGGAAAATCAGCCTTGTCGTCTCGAAGTCATCGAACTGTCCTTTATAGGTGCGTATTACGCAACCTTTTAACCCCGGGTTGCGTTATGTGCGCGCTTAAGTATCGTTATAAGATACTTAAGGAGAGCCCGTCATGTCACAAACCGCCTCGTTGATCGACGCCTTGAAGCGTGAGTTGCGCGCCCAGGGGAAAACCTATGCCGATGTCGCCGGGTGGCTTTCGCTTAGCGAGGCGTCGGTCAAACGGCTGTTCGCCGAGCGCCATATCACCCTGGCGCGGCTCGAGTGTATCTGTGAGCACCTGACGCTCGAATTCAGCGAGCTGGTCCAGACCATGCAGGCGGATACCCACCGCTTGCAGGCGCTGAGTCACGCCCAGGAGCAGTGTATCGCCGACGACCAGGAGCTCTTTTTGGTCGCGGTGTGCGTGCTCAACGGCTATAGCTTTACCGATATACACCGCCAGTACCAGCTAAGCGAAGCGCAGTGTACCCGCCATCTTTTGAGCCTGGAGCGGCTGGGGGTGATCGAGCTGCTGCCGGGCAATCGCATCAAACGCCGGGTTGCGCCGCACTTTCACTGGCGCCCGAACGGGCCGATCCAGCAGTTTTTTCAGCAGCATATCGCCAACGAGTTCTTTCGCTCGCGCTTTAACAGCGAAAGCGAAAAGCTTTTGGTGCTCAACGGGCTGCTTTCCCGGGCGGGCAACAGCGAATGGCAGCAAATCATGCAGCGTTTGGCCAAGGAGTTTCACGCGCTGTGCGAGCGCGAGCAGGCGCTGCCCATCACCCAGCGCTTTGGCACGACCTCGGTGCTGGCGGTGCGCCAGTGGCAGCACGGCTTGTTTCAGCACTACGCCCGCTAGGTCGCAATGGGCCAGGGTCAAGGCGTCGGTGTCTCAAGCAGGGCGGCCTGGGCAAGGAGCCACTCGCAAAATTGGGCCACCGCGGGTGGCGGCTCGCCACTCGCTGGCCGTATCAGGGAGTAGGAGAGGCGCGAGGTGAGCGGGTAGCGCGCCTGGAAAGGGCGCACCAGTACGCCGCTTTTCAAGCGGTCCTTGATGAGCGGATAGCTTGCCAGCACGACGCCCTGACCCGCAATCGCCTGATCCAGCGCTAGGCTGTAGAGAGAGTAGTGGCGCTGCCGGGAGATTGGCGGCTGCGTTACCCCCGCCTGTTGAAACCAGTCGTGCCACCCGGGGATGGGGCTATCGGCGAACGTTTGCCATTCAACCGTCAAAAGGGTCTGCGACAGCAGGTCTTCGGGTGTTTCGATGCGATGTTGGGCAAGAAGCCCGGGGGAGCAAACCGGAAAGAGCACATCCTTGAAAAGGTGGGTGCTTTCGACCCCGGACCAGGGCGCCTGGCCGTAGCGCAAGGCTAGCCGAGCCCGGTTGGGAAGCCACATGGGCTCGGTTTGGCGCGCATCGGCGTCCAGCGATACGTTGACCTGCTGCTGGCGGGCCTCGAACGCCGGCAGGCGCGGCAGCAGCCAAAGCTGCAAAAGCGACGGAGGCGCGCTGATCAAAAGCTCGAAGGCGCCATCGGCGGGCTGAGTGATCTGCTCGACACCGCCGGCAATGCGCGAAAGCCCTGCCTGCACCTCCTGGGCTAGCCGTTGCCCCGCCTGGTTCACTTTGATGCCGCTGGCATGGCGTTCGAACAGCACGACGCCCAAGCGCTGCTCGAGCTGCTTGACCTGGCGGCTAACGGCGCCGGGTGTCACGCCGAGCTTGTCCGCCGCGCGCTTGAAACTCTGCTCTCGGGCGGCCTCGTTAAAGGCGCGCAGGGCATTGAGGGGTAATCTCTCGACTCTCATGGCATGAGTTTTCCTGAGTCCAGGCCTGACAACTAATCGTTTGTAGAGGGTAACGCTTCTTGCTGCAATGGCGTCTTCATTGTAAGGGAGACGCCCTATGAGCCGCCAGGAAGTGGTTGATGACTCAAGTAATTACACATGCTATAGCCCTGTCGAGCGCCGTCGCGTCGGTGGCGCGGCGGCCTCGCTCATGCTGGTTTTTTGCGTGGTGCTGGGATTTCAGCAGGTCGCCATTAAAGGCGTGGCTGAGGATATATCACCCCTGGCGCAAATTGCGCTGCGCTGTTCCGGGGCGGCACTGCTGGTGGTTGCGTTTGCGTACTGGAAGGGCGTGCAAGGCCGGGCGTTTTGCCGCCATTGGCGCCCCGGCGTGCTGGTAGGGCTTGGCTTTACCGGCGAATTCGCTTTCCTGGCCTGGGGGCTCGATTACACGCTTGCCTCGCATATGTCGGTGTTTCTTTATACGGCGCCTATTTTCGCCGCGTTGGGGTTGCACGCCTGGGTGCCCGGCGAGCAACTCGGCGTGCGCCAGTGGTGGGGTGTGGGGCTGGCCTTTTTGGGCATGGTGATCGCCCTGGCGCCGGGGCTTGGGCAGGGCCTGGGCCTCGAGATACTACTCGGCGATATGCTGGGTCTATTGGCCGGGTTTTGCTGGGCGGCGACCACGGTCGTCATTCGTAAGAGTTCACTGTCCGAGGCCCCGGCGGAGCTGACCTTGAGCTATCAACTCGGCGTCACGGCGCTGCTGTTGTTGCCCGTCGCGGCGCTCTCGGGGCAGTTGACCAGCGCTCGATGGACCTCGATGGCGCTATGGAGCCTTGGCTTTCAGACGCTGATCATCTCAGTGGCGGCGCTGCTGCTGTGGTTTTCGCTGCTGCGCCGCTACCGCGCATCGCAGCTGGGTATCTTCTCGTTTCTGGCGCCGCTTTTTGGGGTGATTTTTGGTACGCTACTGCTCGATGAAACGCTGAGTATCCATTTTCTGTTGGGGGGCGGCGTCATTTTGCTGGGCATCGTGCTGGTCATGCGCTCGCCTGGCTGATGGTGCCGCCCTCGACGTTCTGCCTTCAAGAGCCTTCATGTTAACCACCCCGTTCGAATCGCTGGCCTGCCCGCTCGATGGCCACCCGCTCACCCGCCATGAGGGCGCTCTGCGCTGCCCGGCGGGGCACAGTTTCGATATCGCCAAACAGGGCCACGTGAACCTGCTGCCGGTACAGCAAAAGCGCTCCACCGACCCCGGCGACAGCAAGGCCATGGTGGCGGCGCGCCAGCGTTTTCTAAGTGCGGGGTATTATCAGGGCATTGCCGATGCGGTGAGCGCGGCGGTGTTCGAGGGCGTGTCTAACGAGTCGCTGCGCTGCCTGGACGCCGGCTGCGGCGAAGGCTACTACCTGCGTGCGCTGGCGGGCTCGGCCGGCAAGGTAGCGCTCGAGCGGGTCGGCCTCGATATTTCCAAGTGGGCGGTGCTTCAAGCAGCCAAACAGAGCCGGGGCGATGATAAAAGCTGCTGGCTGGTGGGGAGTAACGCGAACCTGCCGCTGCAGGACGGCACCATCGACCGGCTGTTGTGCATGTTCGGCTTTCCCGTAGCCCCGGAGTTTTCGCGCGTGCTGGTACCCGGCGGGGTATGGCTGCAGGTGGAAGCGGGGCCGGATCATCTTCGCGAGCTACGCGATATTATCTACCCGCGTCTCAAGCCCGAGCGCGAAGGCGAGCCTGACACGCCGGCCGGATTCAGCGCCCGCGGCGTCGAGTCGATTCGCTATTCGGTGACGCTCGAAGATCAAAGTATGATTGGCGACCTGCTGACCATGACCCCGCATCTTTACCGCGCAAGCGTGGAAGGGCGTACGCGGGCGCAAGCGTTAGAGACACTCACCGTCACGGTCGATGTGCGTGTGATCAAGTGGGTAAAGGAAGGCTGAGAATCGATGCTGTCTGAAAAGTACGCGCTTACGGCTTTTTAGACAGCATTGGGGTAACCCCAAACGCAACAAGGCCCGCATAAGCGGGCCTTGAGGGGGCGGATCGAAATCCGCTCAAGCAGTTAATCTAAACGATTAAGAAGTCTGCTTGATGTTAGAAGCCTGAAGGCCTTTCTTACCCTGGGTAACGTCAAAAGAGACGCTAGCGCCTTCTTGCAGGGTTTTGAAGCCGTCGGCTTGAATTTCGGAGAAGTGTGCAAAAAGGTCGTCGCCACCGTCAGAAGGAGCGATGAAACCGAAACCTTTAGTGTCGTTAAACCATTTAACTGTGCCAGTTGCCATTTTTAAATCCTTTCGCGCAAATGCGCTGTCGTAAAGTTCCTGGTATTACCCAGAGGAAGTAGCGGGTGAAACAAGGAATACACTATCAGGCTGCCGAAAAGATCGTACGCTTCTGAAACCATGCTGCTTGCTAACCAACTGACGACACAGTGTCATGATTCGACCGATGCGTCAAAGCCTTTCTGCAAATATTTTATAATCCCCGCTGTGAATCTTCGCCTCGCGCCGCTCGGTTTATGCCTGTTCGGCCCCTTCAAACCGCACGATTCAAGCCGTGCGGCGGCGAACGAACAGCTGCAATAGCGCGCCCGTCCCGGCGAAAGCGGCGGCGCTTACCGCCAGTAGCCAAAGCGGTAGCGCATGGGAGAGTAGCAGCCCGCCAAGCGCCGCCCCGATAGCACTTCCCAGGTACAGGGCCGATTCGTTGAGCGCCACCGCGAGGTTGGCGTCACCGGTGGCCTCTCTTACCGTCATGAGCTGATTGTTCTGCGGTACCTGTAGCGCCCAGCCCACTGCGCCCCATAACGCGATGGGGGCCAGGGCAAGCCAGGGGTGCTGCGAGGCCGTAAGGGGAAACGCCAAAAGCGCGGTTGCTAAAAGCAGCATGATCACCAGTGTGACGTTGGCCTCCCGGTACTTGTCGGCCAGCGGCCCCACCAGAAAACTGCCAGCGATGCCCCCCAAACCCCATACCCAAAGATAGAGCGTAATGGAGGAGACTTCGCCAAAGGCAGGGGCGGCCAAAAAGGGCGCGATAAACGTATACATGCCTAGGCTCGCCGTCGCCGCCATCAGCGAAACAGCCAGAATGGCCAGGGTGGTGGGGTGTTTCAAAAGGGCGAGTTTGCGCACGAGCGAGACGGCGTTCGGGGTCGCAAGTGTGGGTAGCTGGAAATAGAGCCCGGCCCAGGCGATGGCGCCGAGTGCGGTGATGAGCCAGAGCGCGAACTGCCATCCCAACTGGCTTGCCAGTACAAGACTTAGCGGCACACCCAGCACCGTGCCGCTTGCCATGCCGCCCATGATCACGGCAATCGCCTTGCCGCGCTGTGTGTCGGGTGCAAGCGCCGCTACCGCCGCGATCCCCATCGCCAGATAAACCCCGGCCGCCGCGCCGGCAACGCCCCGCCATACCAGTAGTGCGGTAAAGCTTTCGGCCAGCGCGCTTAGTGCATTGGCCAGCGCAAAAACGGCCAGTGCGCTAACCAGCCCTTCGCGCTGCCAGCGCCCGGGTAGCAGCGCCACCACCAGCGGCGAGCCTAACCCGTAGGCCAGGGTAAAGGCGGTCACCAGCTGTGCGGCTGCCGCGTCTGATACGTCAAACGCTTGGGTGATCAGCGGTATCAGCCCCGCCGTTACGTAGGAGGCCATGCCCAGGGCAAACGCGCCCAGGGCGATCAGGTAAAGGGATAGTCGATAAGAGGGGGTCATTGAGCTCTCCATATAGCGCGGTGGTCGTGAACGGCGCTATTTTGGCGAGCTCTTTAAAGGGGTACAATTTAACCCTTTATACTATTACTAAAGGCAACAGCGTGGCCCAGACCCGTTCGCTACAACGCCGCCATCCGGAACTTGGCGAGTTTCTCAAGAGCCGCCGCGAGCAGATAACCCCGCAGGACGTAGGCCTGCCGAGCGGGGTGCGGCGACGCACGCCCGGGCTTCGCCGGGAGGAAGTCGCAGCCCTTGCTGGCGTGGGATTGACCTGGTATACCTGGCTGGAGCAGGGGCGCGATATCCGCGCCTCGAGCGATTTTCTCGAGCGGCTGGCGCGTATTTTCAAGCTCGATGCGACCGAGCGGCGCCATCTTTTTTTACTGGCCCACCAGCGCCTGCCCTCTGAGCCCGGCAAAACCTGGTGTCAGGTGCCGCCTTTAGTGCACCGCTTGCTGGAGGATTTAACCCATCGCCCGGCCTACGTGCTCAACCTGCGCTGGGACGTGCTGGCCTATAACCCCGCCGCCGATGCGCTGTTTGGCTTTTCGCGCCACGCGGGGCCTGAACGTAATCTTCTCTGGCTGCTGTTTACCGATGCCGCGGTACGTGCACTTTTCTGCCCTTGGCAGGACCAGGCGCGCCAAATGCTTGCCAGCTTCAAGCGCGACATGGCCCGTGCGCCAAAGGACCCGGCGATCAACGCGCTGGTCGAAACGCTCGAGCAGGTGGATGCGGATTTCAGGGCCTTGTGGCCAGGTCAGGATATCCACGGGCCTTGCCTGGGCGTGCGCCATCTGCAGGTAGCACCTCTTGGGGCGGTGGACGTTGATCACATTTCGCTGACGATCGACGAAGACCGCCACCTGCGCCTGGTGTATTACGCGGCTCAGGATCCCGCGCTGGATGATTGGCTAACGGCGCGTTAGCCGATAGTGTCTATACTCGCTGCCAGGCCGTGGGCCGCTAACGGGGCGGGCAGGGTTGTGTTGGGCGTAGGCGAACGCCATATAAGGCGGCATTTGGCTGGGCAACCACCCAAACACTCTTTTTACCGAGGCAGGGATTATGAAAGCGTTGTTAAACGGCTATATGCGCACCTCGCTGATTTTGCGCGTCAGCATTGCGCTGGTGTTAGGGGTCGCGGTGGGCCTTTTCGGCGGCGAGACGCTGGCCGGTTGGCTGGCGCCGCTGGGCGATCTGCTGCTGCGCCTTCTGACCTTTCTGATCGTACCGATCGTGCTGTTCACGCTGATGGTCGGGATCAATCAGTCCCAGGAGGGCAGCGTTGGGCGAATTGGCGGCAAGGTGCTGCTCTATTATCTGGCCTCGTCGGCGCTGGCGATCATCGTGGGTTTGGCCGTCGCGTCGCTTTTCAGCCCCGGCAGTAACACCACGCCCGAGGAGAACATGAGTTTCTCGGTGCCGGATAACCCCGGCGTGGTGGATGCCCTGCTGAATATCGTACCCAACAACATGTTTGGCGCCTTCACCGAGTTGAACATGCTGGGCATCATCTTTACCGCGCTGGTGTTTGGCATCGCGCTTTTGAAAATGCGCCAGTCCCCGAGCCAACAAGCGATGGGCGATCGCCTTTACGGGGTGATCGAGGCGCTGAACGAGGTCACGCTCAAGGTGATGGCGGGGGTTTTACACTACGTGCCGATTGGTGTATTCGCTATCGTGGCGGGCACCGTAAGCCAGCAGGGGCTCGATACGCTGCTGGCGCTGGGCGATATGGTCGTGGTGCTCTACATTGCGCTTGCCGTGCAGCTCGCCCTTTACTGCGTGGCGATGCGCCTTTTCGGCGTGCGTCTGGGCACGTTTTTCCGCGAGGCGCGAACCCCCATGGCCACGGCGTTTGCCACCCAAAGCAGTTCCGGCACGCTGCCGCTGACCGTGAACGCGGCGCATCGGCTGGGCATTTCGAAAAGCATTTACGGCTTTAGCTTGCCGCTGGGCGCCACCATGAACATGGATGGCGCGGCCATTCGCATCGCGATTTCTGCGGTATTCGCCGCCAACGTGATCGGTGCGCCGCTCGATTTTGCCAGCATGGTGCAGATCGTTTTGATCGGTACGCTGGTGTCGATCGGCACCGCTGGGGTGCCCGGCGCGGGCATCATCATGATCTCGACGGTGTTCACCCAGGTGGGGCTTCCAATCGAGGTGGTGGGGCTTTTGACCGCCATCGATGCGCTGGTGGGCATGGGCGCGACCGCGCTGAACGTCACCGGCGATTTAGCGGGTACGACGCTGATAGCGCGCAGCGAAGGCCAGACCCTTCACGATGAACCTCAGGCCTCTGAGGCGCCTGCGCCGGAACGAACATGACAAGGCCATGGGTTTGAAAACGACAAGGGCGCCGAAAGGCGCCCTTGTCGTTTGATACGTTTAAACGGGGTGAGTCAGTACTTCAATATGACGTAAAAGGCGTGGATGATGCCCGGAATGAAGCCGAACAGGGTGAGCAGAATGTTCAGCCAGAAGTGACCTTTGAGGCCGACTTCGAGAAATACGCCCAGCGGGGGCAGTAGTATAGCGAACAGCATCTTGATGGGGTCTGTGGCGGTCAATGCCATGGTAAGCCTCCTGTGCTTATCAACCTGTGCTTTTAAAAAAATAGCGGCTTGTTACCTGGCTATCTGCACAAGTGTAGTGACCGGTGCTCGGCCCAGCGAATATTTTGCGTTAATTTTTATGCGGCCTTGCCGGTTTCTTTCAAAGCGCAGTCTCGGTTTACAATAAGCGCTACCTTTTCGTAAGGGTTCTGCCTTTTTACCGTACGACCACGATGAGATGCCATGAATAAGCTGTTGTCCTCCTCCGTTATGCTTGCAAGCGCCGTGGCTACGAGCCCCTCTCTGGCCCAGGCCCCCGCATCGGAGGCCACCGCGCTCCCTACGCTTGAAGTGAGCGCCCCGCGCCTTTCGCGGGAGCTTTACGCCACCCCCGCCGCGGTTTCGACGCTGGAAGGTGACGAGATCAGCCGCGGGCAGCAGCGCGTACGTCTGGACGAGTCCCTCGTTCGCGTGCCTGGGGTGTTCGTGCAAAACCGCGATAACTTCGCCCAGGGCCAGCGCATCGCCATTCGCGGCTTTGGCGCCCGCGCTCCGTTTGGCGTGCGGGGTATTACCGTGCGCGTCGATGGCATTCCCTACACCCTCCCCGATGGCCAGGCCCAGCTCGATGCCATCGACCTGGACAGTGCCGAGCGTATCGAAGTCATTCGCGGGCCCTCATCCGTACTTTACGGCAACGCCGCCGGCGGGGTGATCGATATCACCACCGCCGATGGCCGGACCAACCCGGGCTCGAGCGTGCGCGTCGAGGCGGGTAGCGATGGCTACCAGAAGCTTTCGCTGCAAAACGGTGGCCAAAACGGCGACTGGTCGCACCACGTGAGCCTTTCCGGGCTGAATGTGGACGGCTACCGCGATCAGAGCTCTACCGAAAAGTACCTGCTCAACGCCAAGCTGCGCCGGGAACTGGGTAGCGACCGCGCGCTGACCGCCATCGTCAACCTGCTGGAAAATCCGCGCTCGGAAGACCCGGGGGCGCTCAACGCCTCTGAGGTCGCTCGTGGTCGCGACCAGGCCGCGCCGAACGCGAATGCCCTGGATGCCCACCAGAACGTGGACCAGCAGATGGTCGGTTTGCAGTACGAGGACTTGAGCGCGGGCCCGGGCGAGCTTTACATCAAGGGCTTTTACGCCCAACGCGATTTCGAGCAGCAGCTCCCCTACGTGGGTGACAGCCGCCTGGGCTACGAGCGCGACTACATGGGGGTGAGCACCGAGTACCACCACTCCGTAGAGTTGGGCGCGTTGCCGCTGGATTACATCGTCGGCGTGGACGCTGCCCGCCAAAAGGACGACCGCTTTCGTAACGACGTCGGTTCAAGCGGTGCGGTCGGCGAGCAGGTCAATGATGAAAAGCAGACCGCGACCTCGACCGGCGTGTTCGCTCAGGGCGACCTAGGCCTTTCGGAGGCGCTGACGCTTTCGCTGGGCGCGCGCTTCGATCGAGTCAAGCTCGAGGTGGATGACCGTTTTCTCGCGGATGGCGACCAAGGCGGCGACCAGACCTTCAACGAGTGGAGCGGCTCCGCCGGGCTTAGCTACCGCTACCGCCCGCAGCATCAGGCGTACATCAATACCGGTACGGCGTTCGAGACGCCCACCTTTGCCGAGTTCGCTAACCCCGCCGGCGGCGGCGGCTTCAACCCAAGCGTAGAGCCGCAAAAATCCTGGAATCGCGAAGTGGGCCTGCGCGGCTACGTGGCGCCCTTGGCGCTGGATTACGACCTGGCGCTCTTTTCAGTGCGCGTGCGCGATGAGCTGGTGCCTTATGACGAGGGCGGGCGCACGTTCTACCAAAACGCCGGTAATACCGACCGCGACGGCATGGAGCTCTCGCTTGGCTGGCAGTTTTTGGACCAGTGGCGCGTGGACAGCGCACTCACGCTTGCCCGCTACACCTTCGATGAGTTTGCCACGCCTTCTGAGCGCTTCGACGGCAACCGGATTCCGGGTCTGCCGGAGCAGACCTGGATCAGCCAGTTGACCTGGGAAGGCGCAAACGAGCGGTTTGCCACCCTCGAGACCGAGTACATCGGTGACTTGAAAGCGGATAACGCCAACGAGGTCGAGGCGGACAGCTACTGGCTGGTGAACCTGCGGGTGGGGGACGGCTGGCAGCTCGACGAGCGCTCGCGGCTCAACGCCTTCGTCGGGCTTAGAAACATTTTCGATCGGGAGCACTTTTCCAACGTGCGCCTGAACGGCTCCTACGCGCGCTACTATGAGCCGGCCCCCGGGCGCAGCGTCTACGGCGGCGTGGAGCTTGCGTTCTAGACAGCCAGGCCGGTCGTTAAAGTAAAAATGGGCAGCCCTGGGGCTGCCCATTTTCGGTGACTGAACCAACAGATGCCAGCCTGGGTGCGGTCTCGGGCTACCCTTCGCGGGGGCGCTGTGAATACCTCCTTGTACGCTACTTTCGCCATCCCTGGCGAAAGACCCCCGCTACGGGCAGCCCGAGACGCGAATGAGTAGCAAGCCGCGCTTTGCACTAAAAAACGGGCAGCCCAAGGGCTGCCCGTTTTGGTGGAGGACGACCGGATGAAGCATCCGGTCAGGCGGGGGTTACTCGGGCAGCGCGTAGCCGATCACGTAATCCCCCATTTTGGTGCCGAAGGTGCCGTGACCGCCGGCGCTGACCACCACGTACTGGCGGCCGTCGGCGCCGGTATAGGTCATCGGGGTGGCCTGACCGCCGGCGGGCAGGCGGGCCTTGAAGACCTCCTCACCGGTTTCCAGGTTGTAGCCGCGCAGGTACTGATCCAGCGTGCCGCTCATGAAGGTCACGCCGCCGGCGGTGGTCAGCGGGCCGCCAAGTGCCGGCACGCCGACCGGCAGACCAATGGGCAGGCCGAAAGGCATGCTGTCCCGGGTGGTGCCGTTGGGATGCTTCCAGACGACCTCGGCGCTTTGCAGGTCGATACCGGCGACGTCGCCCCAGGAGGGTGCCTGGCAGGGCAGGTTGAAAATCGACAGCAGCGGGCCGAGCTCGACGGCGTAGGGCGCACCGGCGTTAGGCTGAAGGCCCTGTTCGCTGGCCGAGCCCTGTTCGCCTTCGACTTCGTCCCGCGGTACCAGGGTGGAGACGAACGCCAGATACTTGGCGCCGGTGAACAGTGCCTGACGCTGCGGGTCGATGGCCACGCCGCCCCAGTTCATCACGCCCACGTTACCCGGGTAGACGATGCTGCCCTCGAGCGACGGCGGCGTGTACTGGCCTTCGTAGCGTAGCGAGTTGAAGCGAATACGACACATCATCTGGTCGAACGGGGTGGCGCCCCACATGTCGCGCTCGGTGAGCGGCGCCGGCAGCAGGTTCAGTGCCGAGCGGGGCTGGGTTTCGGCGGTCCAGTCGCCTTCTACCGCGCCTTGCGGAACGGGAATTTCCTCGATCGGCACGATCGCCTCGCCGGTCTCCCGGTTGAGCACGTAAAGGCTGCCCTGCTTGGTGGGCTGAATCACCGCGGGCTGGGTGCCGTCCGCGGTGGCCAGGTCGATCAGAACCGGCTGGGCGGGCATGTCCATGTCCCAAAGGTCATGGTGAACGAACTGATAGACCCAGGCCACCTGGCCGGTGTCGAGCTCCAGCGCCACGAGACCGGCGCTGTAGGTTTCGTCGTTCTCGGTGCGGTTGGCGCCGAACTGGTCCGGTGTGGCGTTGCCCATGGGCAGGTACACAAGTCCCAGTTCTTCATCGACGCTGATCGGCGGCCAGACGTTGGGCGAGTTGCGGGTGTAGGTTTCGTCCTCGGCGATCGGCTGAGTCTCTTCCGGATTGCCGCTGTCCCAGTTCCAGACCAGCTCGCCGGTGCGCACGTCAAAGGCGCGGATCACGCCGGAAGGCTCGTCGGTGGAGCTATTGTCGGTCACGTGGCCGCCCAGAATCACCAGGTTTTCGGTCACGGTAGCAGGGGAGGTGGAGTAGTAGCCGCCCGGATCGAAGCCGCCGATATTGCGGGTCAGATCGACCTCGCCGTTGTCGCCAAACCCGGCACAGCGCTCGCCGGTATCGGCGTTCAGCGCGATCAGGCGGGCATCGGCGGTGGGCAGGTAGAGCCGGCGCGGGCACATGACATCGGTCTGGCTAAGCAGCAGGGAAGGCTCGCTGCCGGTAGAGCCCGCCAGTTCTTCGAGCAGCGCCACGTCGACGGCGAAAGCGCTGGCATCGGCGTAAAGCTCCGAAGAGCCGGCTGCTTCTGCGCTGGTCTCGGTGGCGCTTTCGTCGGACTCGCCGCCGGCGTAGTTGGCGGCGTCATAATAGGCAAGCCCACGGCAGGTCATGTGGGCCCAGCCGGAGAAGTTCTCGGCGCCCATGGTGCTGATCTCGGGGTCGAACTGCCACAGGGTTTCGCCGGTTTCCGGCGACAGTGCCACGGCGCGGCTGTGCGAGGTGCAGATATACAGCGCGTCGTTCACCTTCAGCGGCGTGTTCTGGTTGGTGATCTCCGGCGGCGCGTTGGGGCCGGGCTCGTCGCCGGTTTGAATGCGCCATACCTCTTCGAGCTCGCCAATATTGTCGAGCGTGATCTGATCGAGCGAGGAGTAATGGGTGCCGGCATTGGTGCCGCCATAAGCGGGCCAGTCATCGCCGGCTACCTGGGCGGGGTTGATGTCGCCATTCGAGCGGTTCTCGGCCAGATTGCCTTCCACAACGCCGGGGGAGGTGAATTGGCTAGCAATGGCCACGCCAATGGAGGCAACGACGCCAAGCGTCAGCGCCAGACTTCCGCCGCGAGAATCGAGCGGCTTGCGCCACCAGGGCAGCAGCATAATGATCGCGATCAAACAGGGAATCGCCACGCGGGGTACCAGCTGCCACCAGTCAAGGCCCACTTCCCAAAGCGCCCAGACCAGCGTGGCCAGCAAAGTAGCGGCAAAAAGCCAAAGCGCGGCGCCTTTGCGCAGTGCCAACAGTAAGCCGGTGGCCAGTACGCTAATACCGGCGATCAAGTAATAGGCGCTACCGCCCAGGCTGAGCAGCTTTACGCCGCCGATGGCCAGCGCCATCCCCGCGATGCCCAGTACAACACCCAGCAATAGGCCCGGCCAGGGGCTGCGGGCGCGTCTTTTATCGTTCATAGAATTCCCTTGTGATAACGCTTTAGCGGTTAGCGGACACCAAGGCCGGCTAACCTTCTTGACGTGCGCTAACCCATCGATAGGGTCAATTATCGATAGGGTCAATCACCGATAGGGGGCAATCATCGATAGGGTCAATGGGTTAGCGCGCGTTGGAGGACGTCGTATTTTAAGCGTCAATTCGCTATTGGTCGAACGAGTTTAACGCTCTTTTCACAAGAAAAGGCCGCCGCTCGAGGGCGGCGGCCTTGGCAGGCGGGAAGAAAAAGTGGTTAAAAAGAGGGCGTTAGTCGGTCAGCTTGACCAGCATTTTGCCGGTATTGCCGCCTTCGAAAAGTGCCAAAAAAGCGTCCGGCGTGCGCTCGAGGCCCTCTTCCACGGTTTCCTGATAGTCGAATTTGCCCTCGGCCACATGCGGCGCCACCTCGTTGAGGAAGTAGCCGTAGTTGGACCAGTGGTCGGCCACGATAAAGCCCTGCATTTTCGCCCTGCGCGCCACGATCTGAAACAGGTTGCCCGGGCCGTGGCCGGGTTTGCGCTCGTTGTAGCTATCGATCATGCCGCACACGGCAATCCGCGCGCCTTCGTTGAGCTGATCGAGGGCGGCCTCAAGGCAGGTGCTGCCGACGTTTTCGTAGTAGACGTCGATGCCTTCGGGGCTAGCAAGCTTGATGGCGTCGCTGAGTTCCTGGGCGGTGCGATCCTTGTAGCTGACCGGCTCGACACCCATCGATTCGAGCCAGGCGAGCTTGTGCGCCGCACCGGCAATGCCCACCACGTGGCAGCCCTTGGCCTTGGCGAGCTGCACGGCGAGCGAGCCTACTGCGCCGCTGGCCGCACTCACCAGCACGTTGTCGCCGGGTTTGCACTCGGCAATCAGATTAAGGCCGGTCCAGGCGGTCATGCCCGGCATGCCCAGCACACCCAGGTAGGCCTGGTCGGGAACGTCGTGATCGGGCAGCTTGGTAACGCCTTCGCCGGGCACCTGGGCCACATCGCGCCAGCCACCCATGTGGCTGACTTTATCGCCGGCTTTCAGTTTCTCATCGTTGGATTCGATGACCTCGCCGATCGCGCCCCCTTCCATGGGCTTGCCAAGCTCAAAAGGCGCAACGTAGGTACGCACGCCGCTCATGCGCCCGCGCATGTAGGGGTCAACGGACAGCCAGTGGTTTTGGATGCGCACTTCACCCGGGCCGAGGGGTTGAAGCTCTTCGGTTTCCAGCTTGAAAAGCTCGCGGCTGGGTAGCCCTTGCGGGTAATCGGTCAACGTAAAATAGCGTGACTGCATCGTCGCCTCCTGCTGGATAGGTCGATTCAAAAGCTGACATTAAGCCAGGTACCATTAAAGACTATAAGTACTGGCGCTAGTTCGCCAATCGCTCATGAATTAAAAAAGCGGCCCGATGGCGGGCCGCTTTGTAGCGAGAAGGTCTTTTAAAATAATGGGTTAACCCAAGGGGTAGCGCACGAGGGTGGGTGCGTTAGCCGTTGAGTTCGGCGGGCGGCTAGTTGATCAGTGTGAGCATCACCGGTGCCGTACCGCGGCGCACCATGCCTAGCTCGCGGGCGGCGCGTTTGGAAAGGTCGATGATCCGGCCTTGAACGAAGGGGCCGCGGTCGTTGATCAGTACTTCGACTTCCTGGCCGGTATCCGGGCGGGTCACCAGTACCTTGCTGCCAAAGGGAAGGCTTGGGTGGGCGGCGGTCAGCGCCTGCTGGTCGAAAGAGTCGCCGCTGGCGGTGGTCGCTCCCTGGAAACGGTCGCTATAAAACGAGGCCTCGCCTCCCTGTAGATCGACGCCCTGGGCCAGGACGCTACTTGAAGCGATGCTCAATAAAACCGCGAATAGGCTTTTCTTTAGGGTTCTTGCATGGGCTCCCATTGGAGTACCTCAGCTATTAATGTCGATCCGGCATTCTTTTGGAAAGTTGCCTGATAGGCCCGGGAATGTTACCGCCCTGGTTTACATTCAGCAAGCTTTGCGATATTCGGCGAAGATGTACCCCAAGTTACGATTTTAGTTCAATGGAGCACTCTTTAAGTGAGATCAGTCAGTTAAAGCGCCCCATTCATCAAGGGGATAGGCGTTGGCCCGCGATTAAAAAAATGGCTGCGCGCTTTATAAGTAAGGTGTCATGTAAGCAAAGCTATGCGACTATATTTCGCACTCGAATAGTGGTCCTAAAAGGGTATCTCATGGCTAATAATTCTTCGTTAACGCTCGTAGTGGGTGTTTTAGGCGGCGCCCTGGCCGGCTTTTTGATCGCCCAGGTCGTGCCAGGGCTGGATCTTGTCTCCGACCCCGAACCCGAGGCGTCCGAGACCGAGCAGGGGCCCGAGGCGCTTCGCGGGCTCGATCATTTGACCCTCGATGAGCGCCTTCGCGGCGAGCTCACATCAAGCGCCGAGCTCAATGGCAAGGACGGTAGCCGCTCGATGCGCTATGCGCTGTCGCTTGAAGAAGACACCCTTGTCGAACTGAGCCTGAGCGGGGCGCTTTTAGGGGTGACTTCGCTTTATGACGACCAGCTGCAACTGTTGGATAGCGCCGAGACGCTGCGCTACCGCGTTGAAGAAGCCGGCGATTACATCGTGGTCGTGAGTGGCCAGGACGCCAGCAGCTACGGCCCGTTCACGCTCTACCCGCGCACCGTCGAGCTAAGCGAGAGCGATACGCTCACGATGGGTGAGCCCTCGGATCGTTGGTTGCAGGGCCGGGAGGAGGTCGTGACCCTCACCATCGAGGAAGCAGGTCTTTACCAGATCGATATGCGCTCGGAGGATTTCGACGCTTATCTGACCATCGAAGGCCCGAACGGCTACCAGCGTGAAGACGACGACAGCGGCGGCAATCTCGATGCGCAGATCGCTGACTTCCTGGCGCCGGGGGACTATACCGTCAGGGCACAGACTTACGGCTCGGGCAGCGGCATGTACACGCTGACCGCCGAGGCTAGTGACCTTCAAGCCGGGGAGCTTCGAAACGATGGCCCGATCGCGCCGGGTGAAACGCTCAACGGGTGGTACAGCGACCAGCCGTTGGCGTACACGCTCGACATCGAAGAGGCGGGTATCTATCAGATCGATATGACGTCTGACGATATCGACGCGTTTTTGGAGCTTGGCGACGAAAGCGGCTACTACCGTGAAAACGACGACGGCGGCGACGGTTTGGACGCTCGGTTGAGTGACTTTTTGGCGCCGGGCACCTATCAGATTACCGCGCGCACGCCTTATGAAAGCGGGAGTGGGGGGCTTTTCTCGCTTTCAGTAGAAAGCAGCGAGCTACCCGACGACGTCGAACTTAAAAACGGTGGCGACCTTGGCATCGGCGAAACGCTCAACGGCTGGTACAGCGGCGAAGACGTGCTCTATCAGATCGAGCTGGAAGAGAGCTCGGCGGTGACGATTGCCATGGACTCCACGGATTTCGACGCCTACCTGGAGCTCACCGGCGATGGGGTTTCCTACACCGATGACGACAGCGGTGGTGGAACCGACGCGCTGCTCGACGTATCGCTTTTGCCGGGACGCTACACCGTGCACGCCCGCGGGTATAGCTCCTATGGCAGCGGTCTGTTCGAGCTCTCCTTCGAGGCCGAGCCCACCGAGATGCAGCCGGACGCCTAGGGTCTGTCTGAAAAGCCGGCGAGCGAAGGCAAGACAAGGCAAAAATTGGCGAAGAAGCGGAGTTTACACCGAGTAAATGAGCATTCTGAGCCCATTTTTAACGCTGTATTGTCGAGCGCAGACACTTTTCAGACAGAGCCTAAGCGTCGATAGCCTTCATTGGCTCTCCGTAACGCCCTTGTTCGCTTTGTGCGGCAAGGGCGTTTACATTTATAGGGTCGCTACGGTTATTGAATGGTGACCGGCGACGCTACAAGGATAGAACTCAAAAGGGATCTACTATGCAACGTATTACAGGGGGCGTACTGGCCACGGCCGCGCTGGTACTTACCGGCTGCCAAAGTCATCCAAACGCGCCGGTCGAGCCTTACGCCATCGTAACGCTGGCCCAGGAGAAGCAGTTCGTCGCGCCCGAGTGTCAAGGCGAGAACTGCGCCCAGGTGCGCGTCTCCGCACTCGAGTTCCCCAAGTCCCTAGGGCTTACTCGCGAGCTTCGCAGCCGCCTGATCGCGCTGGCCCCGAGCGAGCGCGCAAATACGCCGGTCGAGGGCAGCGCGTCCGCACCCACCTGGGCAGGCTACGCCAACGACTTTTTCGAGCAGGCAAACCGCCACGGTATGCCCATGCCCGATGGCGGCGCCAGCGAGGTGTTGCTGGAAGCCGATGTCGTGGGTCGTTACAACGATGTATTGATCATCGAACTCAATAGCGACGCCTACTTCAACGGTCAGGCGCATGGCTTGCCCGCCACCGAGTTCATGGTGATCGATGAGCGCCAGGCGCGCACGGTCGGCCTGGACGACATGCTGATCGACGGTCGCGAGGCCGCCTTCGAGCAGTTGGTAGGCGAGGCGCATCAGCGTTGGTTGAGCGACATCGACCAGGACGACACCTTTGCCGCCAACTGGCCGCTGAGTGATCATCGCAACGTCGCGCCCATGGAGGATCACTGGGTGGTGAAGTTCGACGTCTACGAGATCGCCCCCTACGCGGTGGGCCAGCCAGAACTGGAAATTCCGCTCGACGCGCTCGAGGGGATTGCCAAGCCGCGCTATCTGGATCAGTAAGCCGGGGTAGCGTCTCTGGCGTTTAACAGAGGTCCTTGAAGGGCAGAACGAAAAACCGCCACGTTGTCGTGGCGGTTTTTTTGTTGATAGAAAGGCGTGTTTTGGGCTCGCCGAGTAAGAGAAGGTGCCTTGATTAGCGGCCCGCTTTTAGACAGCCAACCACGACCAATACGGCGGCGGTGGGCAGGCGCCAGTCGAGTACGCTCATGCCGGCCAATACCAAAAGCAGCGCGGCGAGAATCGGCACGCCGTAGGCCAGACTGCCGACCAGGCTCGAATGCCCCCAGCGCAGCGCCTTGTCCCAGGCGACCATGGCGATGCCGTAAGGCCCAAGGCCCAATGCGATACCGGCCAGTAGCGCTTCGCCGCTTGGCAGGGTCAGGTTGGCTTCAAGGGTCAGGCTCGCGCCGGTGGCCAGGGCGCAGGCAATCAATAAAAGGCGCGGTAGAAGCGGAGTCAGCGCGACCGGGGCGGTTTGCCCGAACCAGGAGTAGAGCGCCCAGCAGCATGCCGATAACAGCGCGATCGCGTAGCCGGTGACTTCACCACCCAGCCCGCCGCTAATGGCCTGGGGCAGCAACAAGAGCGAGGCGCCGGAAAACGCGATCAACGCGCCGATCACGCCTTCGATGCGCAGTTTCTTGAAGCGGCTGTACTGGCTAAGCAGTACGAAAAGCACCGGCCAGGTGTAAGTGATCAGCGCGGCTTCCGCTGCCGGGGCCAGCCGCATGCCGATAAAGTAGCTGCTCACCGCGCCTAGAATGAGCAGTGGTACGCCCACCCACACGCTAATGCGCCATCCCATGCTCAACGTGCTCACACCGGTCTTGCGGCTCAGCGGCAGTGTGGCAAGCGCCCCGGCCAAAAGCGTCAAAGCGGTCAACTGTAGCGGTGTCGACGTATGCGCCATCTCCGCCAGCAGCGGTGCTACGCTCCAGAGCGCGACCGCGATGAGGGCGGCGCCGATACTGTATCCGCGAGAGGGGAGGACGGGGGTGTGAACGCGTTGCATGGAGCAGCTCCTTCTATATAAACAAACCTTGCCTTCTGTCAGTGGTGATAAGCATAATCCTTAGTGAAACATCACAATATCGATCTTTAGTGATGATACCTATCAATAGTGGTGATATATGCGCGCACCCATTTTTGACCTGTCGCTGCTTCGCACGGTGGTGGCCATTGCCGACACCGGCAGCGTCACCGCGGCGGCCAAACGCTTGGCCTATACCCAGTCCACGGTCAGCATGCAGCTGCAACGCCTGGAAGCGCAGCTGGATTTGACGCTGCATGAACGGGAAGGCCGGCGGCTACGCTTTACCCAGGAAGGGGAGCGGCTTTTAGCCCACGCCAGGCGCTTGCTGGCGTTGAACGACGAAGCCTTTAGCGATATGCAGGCCCGCCAGGTAACCGGGGATCTGACCCTGGGCATTCCCGAGGATTACGCCTCGCTTTTGCCGTCGGTGTTCGCCTACTTTCACCAGCTTTATCCGGCGGTGGGGCTGACGGTGATCTGTGGAACCAGCGCGCACCTGGTGGAGCAGGTCAAAAATGCCGACATCGATCTGGCGCTGGTCACGCGCCAACGTAACTCGCCGGGCGGCGAGGTGATCCGGCGCGAGCCGCTTTTATGGGCGGTGGGCATGAACCAGCAGCCACTTTTGAGCGACCCGATCCCTTTGGCGCTTTATTCCCCCGGCGCGGACGTGTTTCGCGAAGTGGCCGAGCAGGCCCTGCAGGCGGCGGGGCGCGACTGGCGCGTGGCCTACACCAGCCAGTCGATGGCCGGGCTTGCGCCGATCGTGACCGCTGGTCTTGCGGTGGTGGTGGTGACCCGCAGCATGCTCACACCTTCGCTTCGCCCGCTGGACGAGTCGAGTGGGCTGCCCACGCTTCCTTCCATCGAGCTTGCCCTGCACCGCGCGCCGCATCGGCCCACCGAGCCTGCCCGCCGGCTGGGAGAGTTAATTCGCGAACAGCTAGCGGCCATTGGCGAAGCGTTATAAGGTTAGGGGCAGCGTTTTACTCATAAGGATTTAGGCGTCAGGAGCAAGCGATGCACGAGCTGGATCACTATATTTACCCACATCGGGTGCTGCACTGGCTGGTGGCGGCGGCGGTACTGGTGTCATTGGTCACGGGACTAACGCTCGGCACCTGGGGCTTCGAGCGGACGGCCAATTTTTTGGGAACGACTTTCACCAACCTCCTGTACACCGGGCATAAAACCCTGGGCGTGACGATCTTGCTACTGATGACCCTGCGTATCATCACGCGCATTGCCTTCGTAGTGCCAGACCACGACCCGCCCCTGAATGCGTTCGAGCGCATCGTCAGTAAAAGCGTACATCACCTTTTGTACATCGCGCTGGTGCTAATGCCGCTGATCGGCTGGGCGGCAACGGCCACCGGCGGCTACCCTATCGAGTTTTTCAGCTGGCACTTGCCCGGTTTTTTCAGTGAGAACGCCGCGCTATCCCAAACGCTTTTCGGCTGGCACGAACTGCTTGGCTGGGCCATTTTGGTGCTGGTGGTACTTCACGTGGGCGGTGCGATGATCCACTGGCGTATCAAGCGCGACAACGTCACCAAGCGGATGAGCCTGTTCGACTGATCCAGGGTGGCTTCAAGGGAGCGAGGGTATGGCGCTGCTGATCTTTTCCTGAAGGCTCGAACGGGTATGGGTAAGTGAAAATGACAATCACTTGCTGATTGACTTGGCGGGTGAGTGCGTCACAATTCGCGGCCTACACCACGGGGGAGTCTCTAATGGAGTTGTTGCGGGTCGTCTTTACGCACTACCGCTGGGCCTTTCTTGGCGCCATGGGGTTGAGCCTTCTAAGCGCCGGGTTAGGGGTGGGGGTCATCGCCTTCATCAACCAGCGTTTGATCACCTCTGAGAGTACCTTCTCCGTACTGCTGCCCTTCATGGGACTTTTGACGCTGCTTTTGGCGGTTACCCTGGCCACCCAGCTCGCGCTCACGCTATTGGGTCACTACTTCGTTTATAACCTGCGCTCCCGGCTTTTGAAACGCATGCTGGATACCGATATCGAGCGCCTCGAGCGGGCCGGTAGCGCCACGCTTTTGGCGAGCCTTTCAAGCGACGTGCGCAACATCACCATTGGCTTCGTACGCCTGCCGGAACTCGTGCAGGGCATCGTGATGAGCGTGGCGTGCGTTGCGTATCTTGCGTGGCTTTCGCCGGAGATGGTGCTGGTAACGGTGGCCTGGATGGCGGCTACCATGGGGATTGGCTGGTTACTGGTGTCCAAGGTGTACCGCCACTTTCATCTGGTGCGCGAAAGCGAAGATCTTTTATACCGGGACTACCAGACCGCTATCGAAGGGCGCAAGGAACTAGCGCTCAACCGCGCGCGGGCGCAGCGCTTTTTCGACGACACCTACACGGCGAACGCCAGGACCTACCGCCACCATATCATTCGCGCGGATACCTACCATTTAAGCGCCAATAACTGGTCGAACATCATGATGCTCGGCGCGATCGGCGTGGTGTTTTTCATGGCCAACGTGCTGGGGTGGGCGGGCCAGGCCACGGCGGCGACCTTCGCGCTAACGCTGCTTTTCCTGCGCACCCCTTTGATTCAGGCCATTGGCGCCTGGCCCACGCTGATCAGCGCCCAGGTGGCGTTCGATAAACTCAAAAGCCTCGAGCTTACCGAGTACCAGCCCGGTTTCGAGGTCGAGGATACGCTCAAAACCTGGCAGCGTATCGAGCTGGTCGACGTGGTCTACCGCTACGAAGGCGAGGGGGGCGCGCAAAACGCCTTTCAGGTGGGGCCGTTGAATTTGACCCTTCAGCGCGGCGAGCAGGTATTTCTGATTGGCGGTAACGGCAGCGGCAAGTCGACGCTGGCGCGGCTTCTTTCCGGGCTGTACCGCCCACAAAGCGGCTACATTCAAATCGACGACCAGCGTATCGGTGCCGCCGAGTGGGACGCCTTTCGCGCCCGCTTTGCCAGCGTATTTACCGACTTCCACGCCTTCGACCAACTAATGGGCCCGGGGGGCGGTGCCGCTGAGCCGGCGCTGGTGGCTCGCTGGCTCGAGCGGCTGCAGATGACGCAAAAGCTTGCGTGGCAGGATGACCGCGTCACCAACCCGACCCTCTCCCAGGGCCAGAAAAAGCGCCTGGCGCTGCTGCTCGCTATTGCCGAAGAGCGCGATGTGCTGCTGCTCGATGAGTGGGCGGCGGACCAGGACCCGCAATTCCGGCGGCTTTTCTACCGTGAGCTGTTGCCGCATCTAAAGGCGATGGGAAAAACCGTGTTCGCGATCAGCCACGACGACAGCTACTTCGTGCACGCCGACCGGCTTTTGGAAATGGCGAAGGGGGAGTTGATCGAGCTAACCGGAGAGCAGCGCCAGCAGGCAAGCGCGGACGCCGTGGCGCAGATCAGCCCCGGCGGCTAGCGCTTGCGGGCGCGTCGGTCGCAGCCCTCGAGCGGGCAGTTGCTGCACACCTCGAACTCGTCCAGCAGGTAGCGCAAGCAGCAAAGCTTACGCACTTGCTTCACTTCATCCGACCCCTTGGGCGTGAAACTTTTCACCGGCTGGTAGAGCGGGTTGCGTTGGCCGTCGAGGGTGCGCGATTCCAAAAGCGCCCGGGCGTCCTTCAAAGCACCTGGCCGTACGAAAGGGTGCTCGGCCAACAGATTGACGTAGTAGTCGAGGTAGCCGCCGGCATTGCTCCAGAATACCCGGGGGGCGGCGCCGGAAAGCGCGGATAGCCGTTCGATCAGCGGCGCCCAGTGGCCGTCGATCAGCGCGGCAAAGCGCTTGGCCGGGTCATGGGTGGTAACCGGCTCGCCGCCCTGGGCAAGCCAGAGCCCCTGGGCGCAGCCCTGGGCGTTGAGTAGCACGTAAGCCTCGTCCAGGCTAACCGGCAGTGCCCGGTCGAGCAGCAGGTGCGAGACCACGGTGGGCACGGTCAACGTGCTGAACAGCCACTTCGACCAAAGCGAGACGATGGCGCGGCGGTCGCCACCGGGAAACTGGGCGGCGTACTGCGCGATGTCCTGCTCCAATAGCGCCGGGTTGCGCCAGCGCGCGGCCTTTATTGCCCCCGGTGGCGGCTCGCCGCCAATGTGCGGCGGCGCCAAATGGGCCAAACGGTCGGTGTAGCACTCGGCCAGGGTGGCGGGGCGCCGGGGTTCGGGTTCGCGTAGGGCCAGGGGCATCGTCGCTTTCCTCATCCAGGGCGGGGCAGTGCCCCGGCGTGTTCTACGTTGACCAGATTAGTCGATAATGGTTATCAGTTAAACCCGTAGTCCGATCACTTTACCCACTTACTGGGCCACGGCAATGGAGTGGTGGCCGCTGGGGTGGTCGATGACCTGCATGGGCAACCCGTAAATCGCCTCCAGGGTCGGCGCGTGCATCAGCTCCCCGGGCGTGCCCTGGGCCAGCAGACGGCCGCTGTGCAGCGCGATCAGTTCGTCACAGTAGCGCGAGGCCATGTTGATATCGTGCAGTACGATGATCACGCCCAGATCGAGCTCGTCGCAGAGCTTGCGCACCAGCGCCAACACCTCGACCTGATGGGCGATGTCCAGCGCGGCCAGCGGTTCGTCCAGCAGCAAAAACCGGCTGCCCTGGGCGAGCAGCATGGCAAGCCACACCCGCTGGCGCTCGCCGCCGGAGAGCGTATCGACCAGCCGGTCAGCGAAGGCCTCGGTATGGGTCAGGTGAATGGCGCGCTCGATCGCGGCTTTATCTTTTTGGGTATGGCGGCCCAAAAGCCCGTGCCAGGGGTAGCGGCCAAAGCCGATCAGCTCGCGGCTGGTCAGGTTCTCCGCGCTGGGCAGCTGTTGGGGCAGGTAGGCCACCTGACGGGCGAACTCGCGGTGGCCCCACTGGGACAGCGGGCGCTGGTCGAAGTGGATGGCGCCTTCGGTGAGCGGCTGCTGCTGCGCGAGCAGCTTGATCAGCGTCGATTTACCCGAGCCGTTATGGCCGATCAGGCCGACGACTTTGCCCTGCTCGAAGGTGTGCTCGATGGCGTGAAGCAAAGGCTTGCCGGCAATGGTAAAGCTTGCGTTCAAGACCTCGAACATGCGCGGCTCCCGTGGTTTGGCGAATTGATCGTCCAATTGTAGTGTTAATACTTATCATTTAGAATCCTGCGCTTGAATTATTTTCTCTCACTTCTTGCCGACCGGGCTGCTCCATGACAACGCTTGCTCCTGTATTGACTGCTCTTTTAGGCGTTGGGTCGGCATGTCACTAAAACTTCGCGTCACCCCCTTTACCACCTGTGTCCTGCTCGGCCTGCCGCTGCTTTTGCTGCTGGCGCTGGCCTTGGCGGAGCAGGGCGGCGTTGCCGACAGCCTAAGTGGGCTTTTTAGCCCGGATTTTGCCAGCGCCGAGGCGCTGCTGCTTCATTTTACCTGGTGGCCGCGGTTTTTGGTGGCGCTGCTGGCCGGCGGCGCATTGGCCCTTGCCGGGGTGTTGATGCAGCAGGTGTTGCGGAACCCGCTGGCCTCGCCCACCACCCTAGGCGTCGCCTCGGGGGCCAATCTCGGCCTGATGATGGCGACGCTGCTGGCCCCTGGGCTTTTGGCTTACGGGCGCGAGTGGGTGGCGCTTGGCGGCGGAGTGGCCGCCATGGCGCTGGTGTTCGGGCTTGCCTGGAAGCGCCGGTTGGCGCCGGTCGTGGTGGTACTGGCAGGGCTTGTGGTCAACCTTTACCTTGGGGCACTAGCCACCGCGCTTTTACTGTTCAACCACGAAACCCTGGCGGGACTTTTGATCTGGAGCGCGGGGTCGCTGGCGCAAAACGGCTGGGAGGGCGTGGCCACGCTCTCGCTCAGGCTTTTGCTGAGCGGGGTGGCCGCCGTGCTATTGATTCGTCCGCTGGCGGTGTTGGAGCTCGACGACGCCAGCGCCAAAAGCCTCGGGCTTTCGCTTAAATATTTGCGCCTGACCGGACTGGGGTTGGCCGTTTTTATCACCGCAAGCGTGGTCAGTGTAGTGGGGATCGTGGGTTTTATCGGCTTGGCGGCGCCGAATATCGTACGCATGGCCGGGGCGCGGCGGCTGGGGTCGCGCATGCTCTACTCGGTGGTGCTGGGGGCGGTGCTGCTCGCCACCACCGACTTGTTGCTGCAACGCTTCTCCGGCCAGCTTGCCACGCTGCTGCCGACCGGGGCGATTACGGGCGCCCTGGGCGCGCCGCTGCTGCTTTGGCTGATCCCGCGCTTGAAGCTGCAAAGCGACCAGCCCCCGCAGGCCACGGGGGTGACCATGCTTCGCCATTCGGCACCCGGGCGGCGAGCCCTTTGGCTGCTGCTTTTGCTGGCGGGCGCGGCTTTGCTGGGGTTAACGGTTGGCCAAAGCGGCCACGGGCTCAACCTGGTGTCGCCCTTCGACGCGGCAGTAATGGAGTGGCGCGCGCCCCGTGTGATGGCCGCGGCGGCTAGCGGTTTGATGCTGGCGGTGGCGGGCACTCTTTTGCAGCGTCTTTCGGCCAACCCCATGGCAAGCCCCGAGGTGTTGGGTATCAGTGGGGGCTGCGCCATTGCGCTGATTCTGGGCATCTACTGGCTGCCCACGCCGGGGAGTGCCCAGTTGGTGGGGGTGGGGACGTTAGGCGCGCTGGCGACCCTGGCGCTTCTGGTCGTGCTCAACAAGAGAAGCGGCTTTCTACCCGAGCGCCTGCTGCTGAGCGGCGTGGCGGTCAGCGCTCTGTTCGATGCGGTGCGCGGCGTGATTTTGGCTGGTGGTGACCCGCGCGGCCAGCAGGTAATCGCCTGGCTTGCCGGTTCGACCTACTACGTGGATGTTCAAAGCGCGCTGCTGGTGGGGGCCGCCGCCGCCGGGCTGCTTCTCTTGGCGCTGCCCTTTACCCGTTGGCTGGATATTCTACCGCTGGGGGCGGCCACCGCGCGGGGGCTGGGCATCGGCTTGAACCGGGCCCGGCTGGCCTTGCTGTTACTGGTGGCGGTGCTGACCGCCTGCGCCACCCTGGTCGTCGGCCCGCTTTCGTTCATAGGGCTTTTGGCCCCGCATATGGCACGCCTGGCCGGTTTCTCCCGCGCCTGGTGGCATCTTTTGGGCGCGGGGCTGATTGGTATGCTGCTGATGGTGCTGGCGGATTTGATCGGCCGCCAGGTGATGTTTCCCTACGACATTCCAGCGGGCCTGGTCGCCTCGCTCATTGGTGGCGCCTACTTTATGTGGGGGCTGCGCCGCCTGTAGGCCGGCTTAGCGGTCGAAATACGCCTGCATCACCTCGAGCACGCGCCCGATATCGTCGTCATTAATATCGCGGTGTACGACAAACCGGGTGGCGTAAAGCAGGTCGAGCAAAATGTCGTGTTCTTCGAGCCATCGGGCCAGTCCCTCGACATGCCCTTTGTCGACCTGGGCGAACACCATGTTGGTCGCTTGTGAAGTCACCGTAATGCCGGGCAGCGCGGCCAGCCCTTCGCCCAGGCGTGTGGCCCGGCGGTGGTCGTCGGCCAAATCTGCCAGGTGGTGGTCTAGGGCGTGCTGGCAGGCGGCGGCAATGATGCCCGCCTGGCGCATACCGCCGCCCACCACCTTACGCCAGCGCCGGGCTTTATCGATCAGCGCGTGGGAGCCGACCAGCGCCGAGCCGATCGGCGCGCCCAGCCCTTTGGAAAAGCACAGCGACACGCTATCGAAGGGCGCGCAAAGCGTTTCGAGCGAGGTGTCTGTTGCCACCGCGGCGTTGAAAAGACGCGCGCCGTCCAGGTGGGTGGCCAGGCCGTGTTCGCGGGCAAGCGCGGTGGCGCGCTTAATGTACTCGAAAGGCAGTACCTTACCGCCGATGGTATTTTCGAGCGCCAACAAGCGCGTGCGCGCGAAGTGGATATCGTCGGCCTTGACCGCAGCGGCTATTTTCTCCAGCGGCAAGCTGCCATCCGGCGCGTTTTCGATGGGCTGGGGCTGAATGCTGCCCAGCACCGCAGCGCCGCCGCCTTCATAGCGGTAGGTGTGGGCATTCTGTCCCACGATGTATTCGTCGCCGCGCTCGCAGTGGGCCATCAGGGCGACCAGGTTGCTCTGCGTGCCGCTGGGGAAGAGTAGGGCCGCCTCCTTGCCGGTACGCTGGGCAAGATGGCGCTGGAAGGCGTTGACGGTGGGGTCGTCGCCCCAGACGTCGTCGCCCACCGGGGCGACCAGCATCGCCTCGCGCATGGCGCTGCTCGGGCGCGTGACGGTATCGCTTCGTAAATCAATCATGCCAGGCTCCTCTACTTTTCATGCGGCGTAAGGACAATTCTTTGTCCAGACACTATGGTTAACAGGACAACCTTGAGAAGGCAATTAAATGGATCTTAAAAGCGGTTATCCGTTCTGGGCGGTAAAAAATGGCCTGCTTGTTTCCTTTCCCCAACTAGACCACGACCATACCTGCGACGTCGTTGTCATCGGCGGTGGCATTACCGGCGCGCTGATCGCCGATGAGCTTAGCCAGCACGGCCACCACGTGGTCGTCTTCGAGCGTCGCGATATCGGCTGGGGCAGCTCCGCGGCGAGCACCGCGCTTTTGCAGTATGAAATCGATACCCACATGGTGGAGCTTGCCAAACGGTATGACGAGCCCCATGCGGTGATGGCCTATCAAGGCTGCGGCGAGGCGATTTTATCGCTCGAGCGGCTGGCCGGTGAGCTTGGCAAGGTCTCCTTCGAGCGCCAGGAAAGTCTCTACTACGCCTCGAGCGAAGACGATGTCGACGCCTTGAAGGCCGAGTACGCGCTGCGTGACAAGCACGGCTTCGACATGGAGTGGCTGGATCGCGAGGCGCTTTATGAGCGCTACGCTATCGATGCGCCCTGCGCGATTCTTTCGAAGCTCGCTGCGAGCCTGGACCCTTACCTGATGGCGTACCGGCTTTTCGAGCGTGTCCAACGCCAGGGCGGCGAGGTGTTCGATCGTACCGAAGTGGCGAGTCTTTCGCCCGATGAGCAGGGGGTGGTGGTTACCTTGAAAAATGCTGCCCGGGTGCGCGCTAAAAAGGTGATTATAGCGGCGGGCTACGAATCACAGCGCTGGCTCGACAAACCGGTGGCGAAAAACCGCAGCAGCTACGCCTTCGTGACCGACCCCATTGCGCCACAGGTGCTGGGCAAGCTTCGCCATACCCTGGTGTGGGAGTCTGCCAGGCCCTATCTCTATATGCGTTCCACCGATGAAGGGCGGCTTTTGGTCGGCGGTGATGACGACGACAACGACGTGCCCAAGCGCCGCGACGAACGCGTGATGGAAAAAGCCCATGGGCTCGCCCGCAAGGTCGAGTCGCTTTGGCCTGGGCTTGCGATCAACCCGACCTTCTGCTGGGCCGGCACGTTCGCCGAGACCGACGACGGGCTGCCGTATTTTGGCCCCGTCGAACGCTGGGGGCCGCACGTGCATTTCGCGCTGGCCTACGGCGGCAACGGTATCACCTATTCGATGATGGGCGCACCGCTGCTGCGCGCTCTGATCGAGGGGACCACCCACCCGCTGGCCGCCTTCTTTTCTTTCGAGCGGCGGTTAAGCGAGCCTGCTGATGAACACGACCCCGTACCCTCTCACGCATGAGAAGCGGCTCGCATGGGCTTTACCGAGCATGAAAACGTGACGAGGCGTGAAAAGGCGTCTACCCGAATGACGGGTAGACGCCTTGGGCGGGGCGATTAATTGAGCGAGTTGGATAGCCGGCTGGCCCGATCACCCGGCGCCGGGTGGCTGGAGAAGAAGCTGCTGTTATTACCGTATTGCGCTTCCATTTTGCGCAGCGCGGAGACCGATGCCTCGGCATTCAGGTTTTGGCTCTGCAGCATTTGCAGGGCGTAATCGTCGGCTTCGTTCTCCTGGCTTTGCGAGAACTGGGCATTGATGAGTTCTTCGCCCAGATCACCAAGCTCCGAGGAGGAAAGTACCGCTGCGGTAGAGCTACCGCTTGAAATGGCGGCTTCACGGGCAGCAGAGGCGGCGTAGGCCACCTGGAAGGCTTTTTTGGAATGACCCAGTGCGACGTGGCCGATCTCGTGGGCGATGACGTAGCGAACTTCGTCATCGTTCATTTCATCCATCAGCCCGCTATAGAGGCGGATAGAGCCGTTCGGCACTGCGAAAGCGTTCATTTCGGACTGCTGATAAACGTTGAAGTCTAACTGGTGGCCTTCCACTTCTTCCCAGCCTTGGGTCAAGCGCTGCAGGCGGGTAGCGTATTGACTATTGGTGTCCACCAACTGACTTTCGGCGTCCAGCTGGGCAATGGTTTGATCGCCGATCTGTTGGATTTGCTGATCGGACATCATGGCGGCGCCGGCCATATTGGTGCCCGCTGACATCAGGCCCCCCAGGTCTGCGCCAGATTGACAGCCGCTCATCGCCAATACGGCGCTCAAGGTTAATGCGTAGCGGGTTTTCGATCCTAAAAACGGGGTCTGCATTGTCAGTTCCTTAATGAATGAGCTTGTTTAAACACTTTTTGAATTAGTAAAGCCTGTTCGAGGCTAACTAATGTTAACCGAGAATGTATAGGAGGACCACCCATTTTAAAAACGCGCTAAGCCGCTATTGAAGCTTTATGGTTTTTTATGAGAAAGCGCCAGGAAGGCGACTAAAGAGAGCAGGTCAACCATGGAGTGAGGGCTTTAGCAGGTTTGGTAAAAGAGGCGCTATATCGGCGCTTTTATCGGTATTTGAGCCAGTTATTTATATAAATTATTGTAAAATATAAATTTTTTATTTCCTTGAATGACCGGCCAAGTGCTTTCATGTATTCAAGTGTAGGGTGTCAATGAACAAACAGTGCCCGTATCGCTTTGGCGGTCTATAAGGCTGGTTATAAAAACAGAGACAAAAGAAGACGCCTTGTAAGAAAATGCTTACAAGGCGTCGCACATTGCGCTAACGGTTTAGCGAAGCTTCTTTAATAAAGTTTCTTTAATGAAGTTTCTTGCTTTAACGCCAATGCGTCACGACCTATTGCCGAAGCAACGGGAAAAGCAGGACGTGGTATGACAATCGAGTCCTAGCCCAACCCGTTGGAGCTGCTTAATTGGTCGGTATATTCGGCAATCCCTTCGCTGGCGGCGTACTGCCAGACTGCCTGTGCTTGCCAAAAGGCGAGTACTTCCTGATCAAGGCAAGCACCGGATGTCGATAAGCTCATGTTGAATCCTCTGCAGGTTATACCACCAGGCTTTGCCCTAAAAGCCGGCACTGAATCAGTGCAAGCCAACGTCACCGCGGTTTTGGACCCCTAACCGTGGTCATTGACCCCTAGTATAGCAGCTTTGTTGCATTGCAGCATAAAGAGAACGTCCGTGCGTTCGGCAAAACCCCGGTTCAGGGCTAAGCTAAGAGATCACATCAACGCTGCGAAGGGAGTCGTCCATGAGTTCGAATGTCGCCGAGATACTGGTCAATACGCTGCAAAACGCCGGTGCCAAGCGCTGTTACGGCGTCGTGGGGGACTCGCTCAACCACTTCACCGACGCGCTTCGACAAAGCGACATCGAGTGGATCGGCGTGCGCCATGAGGAAGTGGGGGGCTTTGCCGCTGGCGGCGAGGCGTACATGACCGGCGAGCTCGCGCTTTGTGCCGGCTCCTGCGGGCCGGGCAGCCTGCACTTCGTCAATGGGCTTTTCGACGCCCACCGCAACAATGCGCCGGTGGTGCTGATCGCAAGCCACATTGCGCTGGGCGAAATCGGCAGCCAGTTCCCCCAGGAAGTGGATCAATCCCACATCTTCAAGCAGTGCAGCGTGTTCTGCGAAACCGTGGTGTCCGCCGAACAGGCCGGGCGCATGGCGGCCATGGCTGCGCAGGCGGCCATTAGTAAGCGCGGCGTAGCGGTGCTAATCGTTCCCGGCGACGTCATGACGCAACAGCCCGCCGGCGAATTGAGCTTTAAAACGCACACCTTCGACTACTCGATTCGCCCCAGCGCCGAGGCGCTCGTGCCCGCCGTTCAAGAGCTCAATAAAGGCGGCAAGATCACGATCTTTGCCGGCGCCGGCTGCGAGGACGCCCGCGAGCAGGTCATCGCATTGGCCGAAAAGCTTCAAGCCCCCATCGCCTGGACCTCCCGGGCCAAGAACTACATCGAGTACGACAACCCCTACCAGGTCGGAATGACCGGTGTGTATGGCCTGGAAGGGGGCTATCACGCGGTGGCGGAGTGCGACACGCTGCTGCTGCTCGGGTGCAGCTTCGCCTTCGCCCAGTTCTATCCGGAAGGCGCGCGCATCATTCAGGTCGATCACGAGCCCACCCAGATCGGCAAGCGCTACCCGGTGGATGTCGGCATCGTTGGCAGTATTGCCGAAACCTGCGAGGCGCTGAACCAGACCGTTCAGCCCAATAGTCATTCCGCATGGCTCGACAAGTGCTTGAAGCGCTACAAGAAGTCTCTCGAGAAGTCGGCCCACGACACCAAGGACAATAAGACGGTTCACCCGCAAGAGCTGACCCTGGCCATCGACCGCTTAAGCGATGAGAATGCGATGTTCACTGCCGATACGGGCAGTGTGAACGTTTGGATGTTGCGCCACATCCATACTTCAAAAGAGCGGCGCACGCTCTCCAGTTTACAACACGGCACCATGGCCAATGCCTATCCGCAGGCGCTGGGGATTCAACTGGCCTATCCGGATCGCCAGGTCATCGCCATGTGTGGCGACGGCGGCCTTTCGATGCTGATGGGCGACTTGCTGACGCTGGTCCAGCGCAAAATCCCGCTCAAGATCGTGGTCTACAACAACCAGTCGCTGAGTTTCGTCGAACTGGAGCAGAAGGTCGAGGGAATGCTGGACGCCTACACCGAGCTTCAAAACCCCAACTTTGGCGAAGTGGCCAGCGCCATTGGGCTTTGGGGTAAACGCGTGGAGCGCGAGGACGAGCTGGAGGGCGCGATCACCGAGTGGCTCAACCAGCCCGGCCCCGCGCTTTTGGATGTCATGACCAACCCGATGGAGCTGGTCATGCCGCCCAAGGTAGCGGCGGGGCAGGTGGGCGCGACCGCGCTTTACTCGGCCAAGGCCGTGCTGAGCGGGCGCATGGACGAGGTCGTGCATCTGGTGAAGAGCAACTTTTTGAAACGCTAGTCTAAAAGATGCGCTCAGCCCGGTGCGCGCAAGGTGACCACCGGGCTGACCACGCCTTAAAACACCTAATCAAACGATAAAACGTTGCGGCTGCGCATGCTCTCTAATTTTCGACTGGAAGGTTTTTACGGGGCTTTTGCGTTGCCAAAGTGTTGGTTATTGGGCCACAGCATACCGACGCTTAAAGGGGAGGTCAGCGGTAAGCCTATAGGTGTCTCCCAGAAGCTACCGCTTTAGCCCTTATCAAATTAAGTATTGGATAGATTCAGCGCTTTCCCCTTGACCTGCCTTGTTTTTTTCACAAAGTACCTTTTACATTTGTATAAATTTAAAAGCGTGGCCTAATGTAGAAAGGTTTCTTTGCCCGTTTAAACTTTGGTCTTGCTTTAGTGGTTTTAGCTTGCCGTACCCCGCGCTTATCCATAACCTTCCATTTGTATGATGTATTATTATTCATGCCTTGAATGGTACATCGAGTGCGCCCAATGATCGGCTGAAGCCTTGAAGTGTCGCTAAACAAAACGTAACGGCCTTCAAAGCGTAGAAAACCAACAATCAACGCAAAAGGTAAGCTTATGTTGCTATCCAAAAAGACATTCATGCGTGCAAGCGTGGCCGCGGCCATGGTGGGTCTTACCCTCAATGTTGGCTTTGCCATGGCCCAGGACGCCGAGCTTCGAGGCAACGTGCGCGTCGTGATCGGTTCGACCTCGACCGGTGGCGATACCTACCAAAATGCAAGCATTGTGGTAGACCGTTTGGCCGAGCACCTTGGCGTGAACATGAAGGTGGATGCGGTCGGCGCAAGCTCGGCGTTTCGCACCCTGGATAGGGACTCTCGGGGCAACACCCTGATGATCTTTCATGATCAGTCTTACCTTGGCTACCTGTATGGCGTACAGGGGTACGACGATATTTTCGAGAAGTACACCATCGGGCCGACCATCGCCATCAACCCCGGCAACGCCTACCTGGTGCCCACGGATTCACCTTACCAGACGATTGATGACATCATCGAAGCGGTGGGCAGTGGTGAAACCGTTCGCGTCTCCATTCAACCCGGCGGCGTCTCCGAGATCGGCTACAGCGCGCTCAAGAACGCGATCGCCATCGAACATCCGGGTCAGGAAGAGAACCTGGTCGCGATCAATACCGGCTCCCAGTCCGACAAGAACCAGCAACTGTTCGACGGCCAGGCCGATGTCATCAACGGCAGCGTTCAGGCCAACGAGCAGTACACGCGCTTGCCCGAGAGCGACCAGAAAGCCATGCGCTTCATCTGGCTGACGGCGCGCCAGGATACGATCGAACAGGCGCCGGAAGAGGGGCTTGGTCAAACCACCCGCGAGCAGCTCCTTGAATACGTCGAACCCAACGTGAACGTCACCATGGGCGATGACCAGAGCTTTACCTTCGATAAAGAGTTCTTCTTCCTTTACAACAAGGACATGGATCAAGGCATCATCGACCAGATCGACGAGGCGCTCGCCGAGATCTATGACGAAGGCGACATTCAACAGGCACAGCTCGATGCGTTCTTCATCCCCGACTTCAAGCCCTCTGCAGAGGCGTCGGAGTACCTGCAAGAGAAAATGACCCGCTACGAAGAGATCATCAGCAATATCAATTAAGAATAACGTCAACTAAGCGGTCAGGCGCTGGCGGCGGGCTGCCGTCAGCTTCTCCTTTCCTTTCCCGGGGCAAGCACATCGACGCGCCCACCGCCGCTGTCAGTGTGTGCGCCGAGTTCATACGTCTGGAGCAGATATGGCGTCAGATCTGTTGAGTGTTTCGATCGATTTCGAAACATCGCACTTATATTTTCCCACTCTCGTTCACTGGATTTTGGGCATCCTGTTTGCCGTGATCCTGGTGACTCGAGTGGTGCCCTTCATGGCGGCGGTCAAGCGCGGGGAGCGTACGCTGCCCATCCTTGGTGAGTCGCGGGATAACGGGCGATTTTTTGGCACCTTCGCGTTGATCATCGCCTATTTCTACCTGATGGACGTGGTCGGCAACCTGTTTCCGTATACAGGCTACGGCTTCCTGTTCGTCTCGATGGCGTTCGTGCTGCTCATGTCGCTGCTTTATCTGCATAAGTGGACCAAAAAAGCCCTCCTCATCGTCGCCGTCAATGCCGTCGTCGCGCCTACGCTGGTTTGGTTCGTACTCGCCAAGCTCTTTACTATCACCTTGCCGTGACCCGAAGGTAGCGCCATGGAATTTCTCTCGTTCCTCGATTTCTCTTTCTTTTTACTCGTTGGCTTTGGCACCCTGGTCGGTATCATTTTTGGGGCGATCCCCGGCATGACGGCGACCATGGCCGTGGCCGTCTGTCTACCGCTGACCTACGCGCTGGGCTTGAACCACGGCTTAGCGCTGCTGCTGGGGCTTTATGTTGGCGGTATATCCGGCGGGATGGTGCCGGCGGTGCTTTTGAATATACCCGGCACGCCCTCATCGATTACCACGACCTTTGACGGCTACCCCATGGCTCAAAAAGGCGAAGGCGAAAAAGCGCTGCGTATCTGCGTGATTGCCTCGCTGGTAGGTGGATTGGTGAGCGCCGCGGTGCTCTTTTTGTTTGCGCCTTTGCTTGCGGATTTCTCGATCAAATTCTCCTACGTGGAGAAGTTTCTGATCATCTTGCTGGCGCTCTCCGTGATTGCCTCGCTTTCCAACAGTATGTTGGTGGGCATCTTCAGCGGCGTGATCGGCGTCTGGTTGAGCCTGATCGGCGATTACAGTATCTCGGACGGCGGCAACGGCCATACCCGGCTGATGCTCGATTTCATGGAGCCGTACCTGTTCGAGGGCTTCTCGTTACTGCCGGTACTCATCGGTATTTTCGGGGTGTCGACCATTTTGCTTGAAGCCGAAAAAGGCGTTAAGCGGGACGTTGCCGGCGAGCGCGTCAAGATTGGCAAGGAGAGCGCTTTTTCGCTGTCGGTGTTCAAGGGCAGTTTGACCAACCTCACGCGCTCCTCGTTTATCGGCACTTTCGTGGGCATGCTGCCAGGCGTTGGGGGGAGTGCTGCTTCGGTCCTTGCTTATACCCAGGAAAAGAACCTGGCGCGGGACTCTTCGCAAATGGGTAAAGGGGCGCCCCAGGGCCTGATTTCTTCGGAATCGGCGAACAATGCGTTAACCGGCGGTGCGCTCATTCCGCTTCTGTCGCTGGGTATTCCAGGCGACTCGACCACTGCCGTTTTGATCGGCGCCTTTACGCTGCAGGGGATTCAGGTAGGGCCACTATTCATTCCGGAAAACCACGACACCTGGTACGTCATGATGGTCGCACTGGTGTTGGCCAACTTCGTGATGTTTTTCTTGATGTTCTTTGCCATCAAGCATATCGCCAAGGTGGTCATGGTGCCCAAGCATATTCTTTACCCGCTCATCGTGATGATGTGTGTGGTCGGGGCGTATGCCATCAACTACGGCATCATGTTCGATGTCTGGACACTGCTGATCTTTGGCGTGTTGGGCTACTTGATTCAAAAAATCGGCCTCGAAGTCGCGCCGCTGATCATCGGGTTCATTCTGGGCAGCCAGGCGGAGGTCTATTTCGTCAAAAGCCTCGAATCCTTCGGCACCTATAGCATCTTCTTTACCAAAAGCCCGATTGCGATGGTGCTTTGGGCGCTGATTGCCGCGTCCGTGGTCTTCGCCATCGCCATGGGGTTCAAGTCGCGAGCCCGGCAGAAGATGGAGCTTAGCCAGATGCCAGGCCGTTCGACCACCGATTCAGGAAAGCCGCATGACTCAACTAACGACTAATTCCCGCGTCATTCAGGTTCATCCCAACGACAATGTCGCTATCGTGATCGAACACGGGGGGCTGGCCGAAGGCGTCAGTATCAACGACGAGTGCACGACGACGATGCCGATCCCTCAGGGCCACAAGGTGGCGCTAAAAGCGATTGCGCAGGACAGCCCGGTCATTCGCTACAACGAGGTGATCGGCACGGCGGTGGTGGCAATCGAGCGCGGCGGCCACGTCAATGAAACCAACGTGCGCTTGCCCACGGCCCCGGGCCTGGACGAGCTACCCTTGGCCACGCGGGAGCCGCCGGCGTCCGAGCCGCTCGAGGGCTATACCTTCGAGGGGTTTCGTAACCCGGATGGCAGCGTGGGCACCAAGAACGTACTGGGTATTACCACCAGCGTGCAGTGCGTAGCGGGCACCGTTGAGTACGTGGTCGAGCGTATCAAGCGCGAGCTTTTGCCGCGCTATTCCAACGTGGACGATGTGGTCGGGCTCAATCACAGCTACGGCTGCGGCGTTGCGATCAACGCACCGGCGGCCATCGTGCCCATTCGCACGCTGAAAAATATCGCGCTGAACCCCAATTTCGGCAACGAGATAATGGTGATTGGCTTGGGCTGCGAAAAGCTTCAGCCCTCGACGCTACTTGAAGACCGCCCGGTAAGGATTTACGAGAATACCGAGGCTGCCGACCCCGAGGCCAATGTCTTGAGCCTTCAGGATGAAAGCTTTGAGGGGTTTGGCGAGATGGTGGATGGCATTCTCGCCATGGCCGAGCGTCACCTCGAGCGCTTGAACAAGCGCCGCCGCGAAACCTGCCCGGCATCAGATTTGGTGGTGGGCATGCAGTGTGGCGGCAGCGACGCCTTTTCTGGGGTGACGGCCAACCCGGCGGTGGGCTTTGCCACGGATTTGATCGTGCGTGCCGGTGGCAGCGTGATGTTTTCCGAGGTCACCGAGGTGCGCGACGCCATTCATCTTCTAACGCCCCGGGCGATCGATAAAGCCGTTGGCCAGGCGCTGATCGATCAGATGGCCTGGTACGATGACTACCTGCTACAGGGCCAGGCCGATCGTAGCGCCAACCCGTCGCCGGGTAACAAGAAGGGCGGCTTGAGCAACGTGGTCGAAAAGGCGTTGGGCTCGGTGATCAAGTCCGGTAACTCGCCCATCGTCGACGTGATTGGCCCGGGGGAGCGGCTGCGGCGAAAAGGGCTGACCTTTGCGGCAACGCCGGCCAGCGACTTTATCTGCGGCACATTACAGTTGGCCGCGGGTATGAACCTGCAGGTGTTCACCACCGGGCGGGGCACCCCTTATGGGCTCGCCATGGTGCCGGTGCTCAAGGTGGCGACCAACTCGCACCTGGCAAGCCGGTGGCACGACATCATCGATCTGGATGCGGGGCGTATCGCCACCGGCGAGGTCAGTATCGAGGATGTCGGCTGGGAGCTTTTTCATCTAATTCTGGATGTGGCCAGCGGCCGGAAACAGGCCTCGGCAGATAAGCTGGGCATCCACAACGACCTGGTACTGTTTAACCCGGCCCCGGTCACCTAGATAGCGCATCGATACATTTAACCTGGTCAAAAGAGAGTCGATAGTCATGTTGCCAAAAATTACCTCAATGAAGGTCGTACCCGTCGCCGGTTACGACGGTTTTTTGCTCAACCTGAGCGGTGGCCACGCGCCCTGGTTCATTCGCTGCGTCGTGATTCTTGAAGACGATGCCGGTAACAAGGGCGTGGGCGAGATTCCGTCGAGCGAGGGCATTCTCAAGGGCCTCGAGCAGTGCCGCGATATCGTCGAAGGCTCCAGCATCAACGGCTTCAAACAGACGCTCAACAACGCCCGGGTGGCGCTGGCCAGAAACGGTCGCGAAGAGCGCGGCCGCCAAACCTTCGATCTGCGCGTCGCGGTTCACGTCATTACGGGGCTGGAGTCGGCGCTGCTCGATCTTTATGGCCAGGCGGTAGGGCTTCCGGTGGCGGATCTTTTGGGTCAGTACGGCCGCCAGCGCGATGAGGTCGAGGCGCTGGGTTACCTGTTTTTGCTGGGTGACCCGGATAAAACCGATCTGCCCTATCCGAAAGCCACGGCGCCGGCGGATGCCTGGGACGAAGTGCGCTACCAGGAGGCGCTGACGCCGGATGCGGTCGCCAACCTGGCCAAGGCAGCTTATGAGCGTTACGGCTTCAAGGACTTCAAACTCAAGGGGGGCGTGCTGCGCGGCGAAGAAGAGGCCGACTGCATCCGCGCGCTTCACGACGCCTTCCCGGAGGCGCGGTTGACGCTGGACCCCAACGGCGCCTGGACACTCGATGAGGCGGTACGGGTTCTGGATCCCATCAAGCACCTTTTGAGCTACGCCGAAGACCCCTGCGGCCAAGAGGAGAGCTACTCCGGGCGTGAAACCATGGCCGAGTTCAAAAAGCGTACGGGCCTGCCCACCGCGACCAACATGATCGCAACGGACTTCAAACAGCTGCAGTACGCGGTTCAGCTCAACGCGGTGGATATTCCGCTGGCCGACTGCCACTTCTGGACCATGCAGGGTGCGGTGATGGTTGGTGAGCTTTGTAACGAGTGGGGGATGACCTGGGGGTCGCACAGCAACAACCACTTCGATATCTCGCTTGCCATGATGACTCACGTCGCCGCGGCGTGCCCGGGGGAGATTACCGCGATCGACACCCACTGGATCTGGCAGGACGGCCAGCGCATCACCAGGGAGCCGTTCCAGATTCGCGATGGCAAACTCACCGTGCCGAAAACGCCGGGTCTGGGCGTCGAGCTCGATGAAGAGAAGCTAATGGAGGCACATCGCCTGTACAAGTCGTTGGCCGTCACTCAGCGCAACGACGCCATGGCGATGCAGTATCTGATCCCCGATTGGGCGTTCGATCCCAAGCGCCCGGCGCTGGCTCGCTGAGTGAAATAACGCATTTGAAGTATCGCAAGAGGGCAGCCTGACAAGCAGGCTGCTTTTTTTTGCCATTCAGGGTTGTTTCGCTCATCGCGCTTATTTTTTAATTCGCTGTTTTATAAAATAATTTTCTAAGTCACGAAGCGCCTCTACCCACTTTTTTTGGGGTTTTAGTGCTACTTATAATTCAGGCGGAAACTGTATGGACCATAGTCGTATATTAAAACGCTGTAACCACGTCTAACTTGTAGTTGTATGATTAAATACATATTACTTTAAAAAGGTTTTTGTCTTAAATAAACAAAAGCTTAAGCGCTATTATTTTAATAAAAATGGAGCGAACGATGAAAAAAACCAAAAAGCTACTTTTGAGCGCTACCTCACTTTGCCTGGTGATGGCAGCCAGTAGTGCGTTAGCCGAGGAGTTCAGGGGGCCGGTAAGAATCGTGGTGCCGTTTGCGCCGGGCGGCACCTCTGACATTCTCGCCCGCTATATAGCCCCGGAGCTGTCTGACGCGATCGGCCAGCCCGTGATCGTAGAAAACAAGGCAGGCGCAGGGGGCAACATCGGCGCCGATTACGTTGCGAAAGCGACACCCAACGGGCATACGCTGCTTCTTTCCGATTTAACGGCGCTTTTGGCCGCTCCCAGTGTTTTGGAAAGTGTGGCATACGATATCGAAAATGATCTGGCGCCCGTCACCATGGTGTCATACTCGCCTTACGTATTGGGGGTGTCTCAGCGTAACGAGTTCGCTGACTTCGATGAATTACTCGAGTACTCCCGCAATAACCCCGGCGACATTTCTGTTGCCACTTCGGGAGTGGGCGCGAACAACCACATCACCACCGAGCGTTTGATTCAACATCTGGACCTGGACTGGAACGTCATCGCTTATCGCGGCGGCTCCGATGCCACCCGCGCCGTAGTGTCGGGGGAAAGCGATATGCTGCTGAACGGTACGACTGCGTCACTGCCTTTCGTGCTGAGCGGCCAAATGAGTGCGTTGGCGGTAACGGGGGAGGAGCGTCTTGAAGAGCTGCCGGATATTCCTACCTTTCGAGAGCTAGGCCTTCCAGGCGAGCTGGACGGCACTTATCAGGGTATCTTGATAACGGCCGGTAGCCCGCCCAAGGTCGTCGAGCGGCTTCAAAAAGAGCTTACCGCGATTCTTGCCACAGAAGAGATCCAGTCTAGAATCGCCGAGCAGGGTGGCCAGGCTCGGCCATCCGACTCACCCGAGCAGCTTCAGGAATGGATGGCTACGCAGAAAAGCGAGCTGGCGCGCTTCATCGAAAGCGCCGGTATCGGTCAGTAATTATCATCAATGTCCATTGTATAAAAAATACATCCTGCTCTTTGGAGCGGGATGTTACGCCCTGATGATAAGAGATAGGCACCATGCGAGTAATAACCAACAGAGATTTTCTTGCAGGATTAATGTGTCTCATCGTATCGGTGCTGGTGCTTTGGCAGGCACAGGACTACAGCATGGGAACACTTCGCAATATGGGGCCGGGGTATTTACCACGCTTTCTGGGTTTTTCGCTCGGCTTTCTTGGCTTGGCGACCATGGGGTTCTCAGCAAGGACTGCCAGCGAGTTTCCCAATATCAACTATAGAGCGTTGGTTTGTATCACGGTCGCTATCCTGGTGTTTGCTCTTTTGATGAGGCCGGCCGGTGTTTTTATCGCCACGATGGCGCTGGTATTGATATGTGGTGTCAGTGAGAAAGCGTTCAGGCCCGTCAGGCTGATTTTAATCGGCATAACGCTTTGTTTGTTGTCGTATGTCGTTTTCATTGTTGGTCTTAATATGCCGATCCGCCTTTTTCCCTGGAGTTTCTAATGGAAATTTTAAATAATTTGGCGCTTGGTATATCCGTTGCTTTTACGCTCGAAAATCTCATGTACTGCGCCCTGGGGGTCACGGTAGGCATGTTCATCGGGGTCATTCCCGGTGTAGGGCACCTGGCGGCGATCTCCATGCTGCTTCCCTTGACCTATTACGTACCGGCCACCACGGCGCTGGTCATGTTGGCGGGTATCTATTATGGCGCCCAATACGGTGGCTCTACGGCGGCCATACTGCTGAACTTGCCCGGCACGCCTTCTTCCTCGGTCGTTTGCCTCGATGGTTACCCCATGGCCAAGCAGGGGCGAGCCGGGGTCGCCTTGTTCATGACCACGATCGCTTCCTTCGTGGGGAGTTTCATTACCGTTATCGTGCTGGCGGCCTTTGCGCCACCGCTTGCGAATTTTGCCGTGGCTTTCAACTCCGCCGACTATTTCGCCATGATGCTTTTGGGGCTCGTAGCCGCCGCTATTCTAGTACAAGGGTCGCCGGCAAAAGGACTCGCCGCCGTCGTGTTCGGGTTGATTCTGGGCGTTGTCGGTACCGATGTGAGTACGGGTATTCAGCGCTATACCTTCGGTTTAACGTTCCTCTATGACGGGCTCAACATCGTCGCGATCGCCATGGGGATTTTCGGGGTGACCGAAGTCATCGCCAACGTAGGTAAAGTCGTTCAAGTCAAAAACGATAAAAAGATTACCTTTCGGTCACTCTTGCCAACCCGGCGCGATATGAAGGAGAGCATTTTCCCCATGTTGCGAGGTACGGGTATCGGAACAGGTATCGGGATACTACCCGGCACGGGTACCTCCATCGGCTCGTTCATTGCCTACGCGTTGGAAAAAAGGATTTCGAAAAATCCGGAAAAGTTTGGCAAGGGTGCAATCGAAGGGATTACTGCCCCTGAAAGTGCCAATAACGCAGCGGCTCAATCGGCGTTTATTCCTACCCTTACGCTGGGGATACCCGGTGACGCTGTGATGGCACTCATGCTGGGTGCTCTTTTGATACACGGTATTACGCCAGGGCCTAACGTGATTTCCGATAGCCCGGATCTTTTCTGGGGGCTGGTCATCAGCTTTTTGATCGGCAACGTACTTCTTTTGATTCTCAATATACCCATGGTAGGGCTATGGGTAAGGCTTTTAAAAATCCCGTATCCCATTTTATATCCTGCCATCATCCTGTTTATCGTCATTGGTGTGTACAGCATCAACTACTCCGACATGGACATCATGCTGGTCGCACTGTTTGGCGTGTTTGGTTGTGTATTCTTGTTACTGGGCTTCGAACCTGCACCATTATTATTAGGCTTCATTCTTGGGCCCATGATGGAGGAGAACTTTCGCCGTGCCATGCTGCTTAGTCGTGGGGATTTGATGGTCTTTTTGGAAAGGCCCGTTAGTGCAACGTTCTTTGCCTTGATAGCCGCCTTTATTTGTTGGTCGATATACTCGGCGGTAAAGAAAAAGAAAATGCCTGTCGAAGAAGATGCTAAATAAATCATTTAAATAGTCGGCCTGCACTGAATGGCGTTTCTTATAGCAAGACGTTAGATGAGAAGGAAGTCGTAAAGCGGTAGAGGGTGACGGTTAATCCTTAGCCTAAAGTCTAGAAGAATGATTGTATGATGTATGACAATATGGCCTCAAGGCTGAACGCAGTTGCCTCAATAGGCGATACACAGGTGATGAGCGTCAATCCTATCACCGCCGGCTATGGTGGCTTACCGCATAAACAAAAAGGGACTCGCAATGAATTTCTCTAAAGAATCGCTCAAGGCTTCTATTACTGATGGTCTACTGTCATTTCCTATTACGGACTTCGACTCCGATGGCGGGTTCGATGTCGAAAGTTACCGTAAGCGGCTGTTATGGTTGAAAGAGTATGAGGTTTCTGCGCTTTTTGTTGCGGGCGGTACCGGTGAGTTTTTCAACTTAACGCTTGAAGAGTACCGTCGAGTCGTCGAAGTAGCGGTGGAAACCATCGGCGGCCATGTTCCCATCATCGCCAGTGCCGGTCAGAGCGCCGAGCTTGCTCGCCAGCATGCGAAGATCGCTCAGGACGCCGGTGCCGACGGCATTCTTTTGATGCCTCCGTACCTGACCGAGTGCTCACAAGAAGGCATCGTCGATTACGCGGCCAGCGTTTGTAATTCGACCGACCTGGGCGTTATTTACTACAACCGCGCCAATGGCTACCTGAACGTCAATGCCGTCAAGTCGTTGGCAGAGCAGTGTGACAACCTGGTGGGTTTGAAAGATGGCAAGGGCGACATGCAATCGCTCAATATCACGATCAAGACGATCGGTGATCGCTTGGCCTATGTCGGGGGCGTCCCTACCGCCGAGATCATCGCGGAGGCTTACCTGGCCATTGGGGTGAGCACTTACTCTTCTGCGGTCTTCAATTTCGTCCCTGACATGGCCGTCAAGTTTTACAAGGCGCTGCGTCAAGGTGATAGCGACTTTATCAGTAAAGCGACGCGTGAGTTTTTCATTCCCTTTGTCACGCTGCGCGATACCACCCCGGGTTACGCCGTTAGTCTGATCAAGGCCGGTGCCGACATCGTAGGCTACCCGGCGGGTAACGTCAGAGTGCCTTTGACCATGCCTAACGATGAACAGGTAAGCCAGCTCAAAAAGCTGGTCGAGAATGCCAAGTCGCTCTAAAAAATGGGCATGCCTTGCAAGAGAGGTGGCTTTATTTGCGGGCTTCTCTTGCGCTATTGAATAAGTAAAGGTCTACGCGACGATAGACTGATGTAGAGGTGTTTATGCCAAGCCAGGGTACTCCCACCATTATCGAAATGCGTGTCATCCCGGTCGCGGGTCGCGACAGCATGTTGCTCAATATCGGTGGGGCGCACTCTCCCTACTTTACTCGCAACCTGATCATCCTTAAGGACAGTGCCGGTAATGTGGGCGTGGGCGAAGCACCGGGGGGAGATACGATCCAGCAGTCGCTCGAGCAGTCCAGAGAGCGTGTGATTGGCCAGTCGATTGGCAAGCTGCGCTCAGTGGTCGCCTCTTTGAACAGTGCCGGTCAGAGCGCGGACTTCGAGGATTTCGGCAAAGGCTCCTGGACGTTCGAGCTGCGCGTCAATGCGGTGGCCGCCCTTGAAGCGGCCTTGCTCGATTTGCTGGGCAAGTTTTTGGACGTACCCGTCGCCGAGCTTTTGGGAAATGGCAAACAGCGCGACAGCGTGGACGTGCTGGGTTATCTCTTCTTTATTGGCGATGGACATGCTACACCGCTGGATTTCAGGCGTGGTACTGAAGGCGTGAGTCACGATTGGTATCGCCAGCGCGACGAAGCGGCAATGACGCCGCAGCGTATCGTCGAACTGGCCGAGGCCGCTCACGACCGCTACGGCTTCAAGGACTTCAAGCTCAAGGGCGGGGCGCTACCTGGCGAGCAGGAGATCGAAGCCGTGACGGCGCTTCATAACGCGTTTCCCGACGCGCGAACCACGATTGACCCCAATGGCGCCTGGTCCTTGCAGCAGGCTATTGCGCTTTGCAAGGACCTTCATGGCGTCATTGCGTATGCAGAAGACCCTTGTGGCGCGGAGCAGGGCTTTTCGGGGCGCGAGATTTTGGCGGAATTCCGCCATGCGACCGGGTTGCCCGTCGCGACCAATATGGTCGCCACTAACTGGCGTGAAATGGCGCACGCCTTGATGCTGCGTTCCGTGGATATTCCGCTTGCCGACCCGCATTTCTGGACCCTATCCGGCGCGGTGCGTGTTTCACAGCTTTGCCAGGACCACGGTATGACCTGGGGCTCCCACTCCAACAACCATTTCGATATATCGCTTGCCATGTTTGCGCAGGTGGGGGCCGCCGCAGTAGGCCGTACGACGGCGCTCGATACGCACTGGATTTGGCAGGAAGGCGATGCACGCTTGACGCGTAACCCGCCGGAAATCGCCAATGGCAAAGTGGCGGTTACCGATGCGCCCGGCCTTGGGGTGGAAATCGATATGCAAGCGATCGAAAAAGCCCACGAGCTCTATCGCCGCTTACCGGCAGGCGGGCGCGACGATGCCACCGCCATGCAGTATTTGATCGATGGCTGGACATTCGATCCCAAGCGACCCGCGCTGGTTCGCTAAGTGGTGCTGTCCCGGGGCGTTCAAACGTAACCCTGGGCTTCTAAATCCGAGTGAGAGGTGCATTAACAATGAAAAAACTACTAAGCAATTTGACGCTCGCCATCGGGGTTGTTGTCGCAGGCCAAGCAATGGCGGATTACCCCACGAAAAATATCAGTATGATCGTGCCGTTCTCCGCCGGTGGCGGTAACGATACCTTTGTCCGAGCGCTTCAACCGCTAATCGAAGAGCAGTTTGACGGTACCCTGGTCATTCGCAATATCGCCGGCGGCGGCGGCGCCGTGGGTATGTCCCGCGCCGTTGCCTCGCCGGCCGACGGTTACACGCTGCTGGCCGCCAGCAACGCCATGCTGACGCTTGAAGCGATGGGTAACGTCGCTTTTACCCACGATGATTTCGACTTCATTGCCAAGATCATTGAAGAACCCTATTTGATTGCGGTGAGTAGCGAGAGCCCCTACCAGGATATCGAGAGTCTGGCCGAGGCCGCGGCGTCTGAATCCATTCGTGTGGGCTCTTCCGGCGTGGGCTCTTCTGCCTATATTACCGCCAACGCCATTGCTAACCGTACCGAAGCCAACTTTAACCTGATTCCTTATCCCGGTGGCTCCGAAGCTATCTCTGCGGCCATGGGAGGTCACGTAGAGGCCGTCGTGCTGGGGGGCGCAGAACTTCGCTCGGCGCTCGAGTCGGGGCGTTTGAACGCCCTGGCGACGACCTACGCCGAACGCAGCGATAACCTGCCGGACGTGCCGACGTTTCAGGAGTCCGGGTACGACCTAACGCTTACCGTTTGGCGGGGTATCGTCGGTCCGAAAGGCCTGCCCGAAGAAGTGAAAGAGCAGTGGGTGGCCGCCATTCAGCAAATCGTCGAAGACGGCTCTTACGAGCAAACAGCGAACAACCTGGGAACCGAGCTTGCGCCGCTCTACGGCGACGAGCTCGATGCTTTCATCGACGAGTCCGCCGCGGTCATGCGCGAAGCAGCGGGTGATTTGGCAAACTAATCGTGAAAGAGGCGCGCTGGCAGGCATCGCCTGCCAGCGGGGATGTTTTCGGCGCTACTGATCTGGCGTAAAAGCGACTGGGTAACATTATGGAACGTGATATTGGAAAACCGCTGTTTAATGTTTTTCTACTAATTGCTTCAGCCAGTGCGTTCGTTGCTGCTTCAGCGCTGCCTAACGTTGAAATACCCGGTGATCTTTCTGCCGCTTTTTTTCCAAAGCTTCTTTCTGGCCTCGTTTTTATCCTGGCCATCCCCTGTCTGATCAAAGACTTTCAGGAATGGAAAAGCCCGGAAAGCAAGAGCCCGGAGAGCAATAGTAGAAGTGGCGACAAAACATCATCGGCTTCGGGGCGTGTACGTAGCATCGCCCAATGGTCGTTTATCATCGTTTTGCTGATTGCCTATATTTTAGCGTTCGAGCGGCTTGGATATATTATTAGCACATCATTATTTACCTTTTTTTGCGTAATGGGGCTGGTAATGATTAGCGGTACCTGGGCGACGTTATCGACGCCGCAAAAAGGGGGGTCGGTACTCTCTGGTGCGGTTTTTTCGGTAGTACTCGCAAGCGCCATCTTTTATGTGTTTACCGAACTTTTCCAAATTCCGCTCCCATCGTGACCGGACATTCTTACTTCTTGATATTTAGGAGGCTTGCATGATTTCCGGTTATCTCGATGGCTTGGGTATGGTGTTACAGCTGAGTACTTTGCTGGCCATTGCCGGTGGGACTCTTTTGGGTATTATCATGGGGTCGCTGCCGGGGTTGACCTCGGCGATGGCGATTGCCCTGTTGCTACCCGTGACTTTTGGTATGCCCCCCGTGGCGGGGATTGGCATGCTGCTCGGCGCCCTTTGCGGCGCGGGCGCCAGTGGTTCTATACCCGCCATTTTGTTGAATATTCCGGGCACGCCTTCGTCGGTGGCCACCACCTTCGATGGCTTCCCCATGGCGCAGAAAGGTGAAGCAGGGCGCGCGCTCGGCTTGGCAATCGTGGCCTCTTTCTTTGGCGGCGTCGCCAGCATGGTGATACTGAGCCTGCTGGCGCCGCCCATTGCTGAATTTGCGCTGCGGTTTGGGCCGGCAGAGTACTTCTCGCTGAGTGTTTTCGGTCTGGTGATCATCGCCTCGGTGGCGGGTAAGTCGCTCATCAAGGGTTTGATCGCCGGCATTATCGGTTTTTTTATCGCTACTGTCGGAACCGACCCGATTACCGGGGTCAATCGCTTTACCTTCGATGAGCTCTCTCTTCTGACCGGGGTAAGCCTTTTGCCGGCCTTGATCGGCCTATTCGCGGTTTCCCAGGTCCTCAAGGATGCGTTTGAGTACGACCCTAACGAGCGCATCAAGGAGAGTGCTCACCGGATCGATATCGCCCGCCCGCGTTTTATCGAAACGTTAAAAAACTGGAAGGCCGTACTGGTCGGGGTCGCGTCGGGCTCGGTGGTCGGCCCCATACCTGGCGCTGGCGGTAGTATTGCGTCTCTGGTGGCCTACGATCAAACGCGGCGCTTTTCGAAATCCCCCGAGAAGTTTGGTACCGGTCACGCGCCGGGTATCGTGTCCGTCGAAAGCGCGAATAACGCTTTGCTGGGGGGCGCGCTGATTCCTACCCTGGCCTTGGGTATTCCCGGCGAGGCTGCCACTGCCGTGCTACTCGGCGGGCTCATGATTCAAGGCATTACGCCTGGACCTCTACTCTTCGCCGATCAAAGCGGCACCGTTTACGGTATCTTTCTCGCCTACCTGGTGGCGAATGTCTTCATGCTTTTGATCATGTGTCTGGGCATTAAGTTATTTATCCGTGTTCTGACGGTGCCAAGAAAACAACTTTTAGCCGCCATTCTAGTATTTTGTTTTATCGGTGTTTATGGCGTCGATGGCGATGTCTTCAATCTCTATTTGATGCTCGGGTTTGGTGTCCTGGGTTATTTCCTCAATCGTTATAATTTTGGTACGGCGCCGGTCATTTTGGGGCTGATTCTCGGCCCTATTGCCGAGGCGAATCTGCGTCGCGGGCTGCAGTCGTTTCAGGGTGACTGGACCCCTTTTTTCACTCGGCCAATTAGCGTAGCCTTTTTAGTAGTAGCCGTTGGTTTACTTGCTCTGACGTTATGGCAAAACTATCGTTCTAATCAACGAAGCAACACTACCGAAGGCGATAATGTTTAATATTTATAAAGACATCTAACCGAGTATCGATCTGCTAGATTACATACGAGGGACACCGTTTTCGACTCGCCATTTTAAAGCGCAAGTGCTAGCTAAAGTTTGCAAGGGCTGCCTGGTTTAATTGCAAATAAACCAGGGACATTACTCTCATCGCAGGAGGCAAGATGAATTTAACAGGTGAAATGTTAATCGGACAGAAAGCCGTTAAAGGGTCTCGTGATCCTATTCAGGCTATCAATCCCGCAACAAACGAACGCCTGGAGCCTGGCTATGCAGGCGGCACCCAAGCGGAGGTAGATCAGGCATGCCAGCTTGCCTGGGACGCTTTTGATCAGTACCGGGAAACATCGCTTGAAGACCGCGCTGCGTTTCTTGAAACCGTTGCCGACGAAATTGAAGCGCTAGGCGATGCGCTGATCGAGCGGGCCGTTGCCGAGTCGGGGCTGCCCCAGGCGCGTATTCAGGGCGAGCGAGGCCGTACCTGCGGCCAGCTTCGCCTGTTCGCTAAAACCGTGCGTGCCGGCGAGTGGCTGGATGTACGGGTCGACCCGGCCATGCCCGGCCGTGAACCCATGCCGCGTAGCGATCTGCGTCAGCGCCACATCGCGCTTGGCCCGGTGGTCGTATTTGGCGCCAGTAACTTCCCCTTGGCTTTCTCTGTGGCCGGTGGTGACACCGCCTCGGCACTTGCCGCAGGCTGCCCGGTCATCGTGAAAGCCCACGCTGCACACCCGGGTACCGGTGAGCTTGTCGGCCGGGCCATTCAGTCAGCCGTCAAGAAATGCGGTCTCCCCGAAGGTGTCTTCTCGCTACTGTTTGGTTCCGGTCGCGAAGTGGGAACCGCTCTGGTGAGTGATGCACGTATCAAGGCTGCTGGCTTCACTGGCTCGCGTAGCGGCGGTATCGCACTTTGGAAGGCGGCTCAGTCGCGTCCGGAACCCATTCCGTTCTATGCCGAAATGAGCTCGATCAACCCGGTGTTCCCGCTGCCAGAAGCCTTGCAAGCGCGCGGTGAAGAGATGGCTAAAGCGTTCGTTGGGTCGCTCAACATGGGCGCGGGCCAGTTCTGCACCAACCCGGGGCTTGTGATCGCGATTAAAGGGCCAGAGCTTGACGCGTTTGTTCAGACGGCGGGCAACGCCGTCAAAGAGAGCGCGGCTCAGACCATGCTGACCCCGGGTATTTTCGAGGCCTACGAAAAGGGCGTCAAAAACCTGCAGGATAGCGGCAAGGCTCACGAAGTAGCGCGCGGACAAAAAGGCGATAGCCCCAACCAGTGCCAGGCCGGGCTGTTTACGACCAGCGCACAAGACTTCCTGGGTAGCGAAGCGTTGCAGGGGGAAGTGTTCGGTTCGACCTCTCTGGTCGTCGAATGTGCTGACACAGAGGAAATCAAACAGGTGGCCGAGCACCTGGAAGGGCAGCTTACCGTGACGCTGCAAATGGACGACGCCGACCTCGAGGCCGCGCGTAAGCTTCTGCCCACGCTCGAGCGCAAAGCTGGCCGTATCTTGATCAATGGCTGGCCGACCGGTGTCGAGGTGTGCGATGCCATGGTGCATGGTGGCCCGTTCCCGGCGACGTCGGATTCTCGGACGACCTCGGTCGGAACGGCGGCTATTTACCGCTTCCTGCGTCCGGTGTGCTATCAGGATCTGCCGGATGCGCTGCTCCCCGAAGCGATCAAACAGAGCAATCCGCTGAGCTTGAACCGCTTGGTAGATGGCAAGCGCGAGCAGTAATCGGTTAGCGATCTTCGTGCAACCGTTTCAAAGGCCACCTTCGGGTGGCCTTTTTAATCATAGCGACCAAGGAGGAATAGCTATGTAGATGTGTTAAAGCTAACGTAATAAAGATACTATGTATTATGTTTTGAGGTGATCATGACTAGAGTGACGTTTGAAACCTTGCTGAACACGCTTGAAAACGTTTTTTTAAAAGCGGGGTTGAGCGAGGAGTGCGCGAAAACCTGCGCGCGTATCCACACCGAGAGCACCCAGGACGGTGTTCACTCCCATGGCATCGGCCGCGTTCCGCGTTTCGTCGAGTTCGTAGAACAGGGCTTTGTCGATATTACGGCCTCACCCACTAGCGTGCAGACACTCGGGGCCATCGAGGTACTGGATGGCAACATGGGCATTGGTATCACTAACGCCTTGCACGCCACCGAACGGGCCATGGAGCTAGCGAAAGAGCACGGGATGGGGTTAGTGGCTTTGCGTAATACCACCCACTGGATGCGCGGCGGAAGCTACGGCTGGCATGCCGTCGAGCAGGGGTTTGCTACGATCATGTGGACGAACACCGAGTCGTGTATGCCTGCCTGGGGGGCGACCTCCCAAGCTGTGGGAAACAATCCGCTCGTCATGGGGGTGCCCTACGAAAAGGGGCCTCTGGTACTGGACATGGCGATGTCCCAGTTCTCCTATGGCAAGCTTCAAACGACGCAGTTAAAAGGCGAGCAACTGCCCGTCGATGGTGGCTTCGACGCTGACGGGGAGCTCAGCCGGGACCCGGCAGCCATTGCGGCAACGCGGCGATTATTGCCAACCGGATATTGGAAAGGCTCGGGGTTGGCTATCTTACTCGATGCATTAGCCTCTTTGTTGGCCCAGGGAAATCCGAGCCACGAAATCGATAAGGTCCAACGCGGCAGCGGTGGCGGTAGCTGTCAAATATTCATGGTGTTCGATCCTCGCCAGTTGGGAGGCAAAGCGTCCTGCGATGCGATTGTCGAGGGGATCCAGGCCCACTTGAAAGCAGCGGTGCCAGCAGAACAAGGCCGCACCGTCCGGTGGCCCGGCGAATCGACGTTTCATAATCGCAATGCAAAAGAGCTTATTAATATCGACGATCAGTTATGGCAGTCGGTTATTGAACTTGCAGGTTAGCGTTATAAAGATAGGTGTTTAATTGTTCGGGCTAATATTTAACAGTTTTTTGGGGTTTTCTAATAAAAGTTAAAACTATTTGAATATGACTCATTTGCACCCGACAAAGGGGTTGCCGGGATCAGGGTTTAAGCCTTAGTGGGAACGGGTGGTAGGATGATATGCGATTATAAATTAGTGCCTGTTTATCGAACACTCATGAAAATGGCGCGATACATTTTATTGAATGCAAACAAAGGATGTCGGGCATGGCCACGCAAACGCCTCTAACAACGCCATTTAAAGTCAACAAGGTTCCTCAGCAGGGTAGTTTATCCGTACACGTGGCAGAGCAGCTTGAAACGTTGATTGTGCAGGGCAAAGTAGCGGTAGGAGATAAACTGCCCACCGAAAACAGTCTTTGCGAGTCCTTTGGCGTGAGCCGCACTGTTATTCGGGAAGCCATTACGCATCTCAAGTCATTGGGTTTGGTCGAAACACGCCGTGGTGTGGGCACGACCATTTTGCGCACCTCCAAAGTGGAGGCGCGCCCGGCAGAGCGCATTAAACCTACGACGGTCGAGGATATTTTACACCTTTTAGAACTACGTTTGACGCTGGAGCCTGCCGCGGCAGAGCTTGCCGCTTTACGCCACGATGAACAGGATAAAGCGACGCTGGAGTCTCAGCACCAGGGGTTCATCAAGGCATATACGGCGAATGCTCAGGCCCGGGAAGAGGACTATCTCTTTCATTTTACGATTGCCAAGGCAACCAAGAATCCGTTTTTCGAGTCGTTCTATGAGCAGTGGAGCCAAAGTGTGATCCCCCGCGCCAAGCTCATGAGTAGCGATATCAATCCGGTGTCTTCTCAGCGCTACCTGGAGCAGGTGCAAAAGGAGCACGCGCGCATACTCGAAGCCATTTTGGCGCGCGATGGTAACGCCGCGCAAAAAGCCATGCAGCAGCATCTCACGCGCGCGCGGGATACCTACGCGCAGTACCGCGACTAGGCGTAGTCAGCGGCCTTCAAGGCGTCTCGCGCCGGGCCCGTGCGTGAGCGCTAACATCGGCGCTGTTTTCTCATCCGGCGATCTACGGGCCTTTTTGGTTTCACCTTTATTAGCAAAGCGCTATTTGTGGGCTTTGCAAAGCTCCCCTACGCTGAAAACGTATCGTGTTAGTTAACTCACGTTAATTTTTTCTAAAGGAGTAGATCATGGCGGGCCAAAAGGTACTCAAAATGTCCTTGAAGCCGGCGCCGCTTCGGTGGGCGGTGGGCGCGGCGTTTTTAGCGATGGCGGCCGGGGCGCAGGCCGACGTCAGCGTGGTGGAAGAGAGCATGGCCACGGATGTGGAAAGCGAGGAGACCACGTTCGACGTCACGCGCGTCGTTGGCGGGCTGGAGCATCCCTGGGGCGTGGCCTGGCTGCCGGATGGTCGCATGCTGATCACCGAGCGCCCGGGTCGGCTTCAATTGATCGATGGCGACACCGTCACCTCGCTCGATAACCTGCCGAAAACCGACTTGGAGGAAGACGATGATTCCGCCGTCCAGGGCGGCAACCAGGGCGGGTTGTTGGATGTCGTGGTGCATCCGGACTATGCCGACAATGGCTGGGTCTACTTCACCTACTCAAGCCCTGGTGACCCGCGGGCGTTCAGCACCTACGAGCCGGGTTACGGGACCGGAACCGCGGTGGCGCGCGCACGTATCGACGCGGACAACGCTACGCTGACCGACCTGGAAACCCTTTACACCCAGGTACCGCGTACGCATCCTGGTGCTCACTACGGTTCGCGCATCGTCTTTCCCGGCGACGGCTCGATGATCTTCCCGATCGGCGACCGCAACGTTCAGAACCTGCCCCAGGATCTGACCAACCCCGGCGGCAAGATGATTCGCCTGAATGAAGACGGCGGCGCTCATCCAGACAACCCCTTCATCGGCGTGGAACCCGGCAACCTGCGCCCGGAAATCTACTCTTACGGCCACCGCAATAACCAGGGGCTAGCGCTTCACCCGGAAACCAACGAAGTATGGGCGGTGGATCACGGCCCCAACGGCGGTGACCGCCTCTACCGGGTAGACGAAGGCGCGAACTACGGCTGGCCGATGATCGCTCACGGTACCGAGTACACCACCGAAGAGCATATCGGCCTGGGGCGTGAGGCGCCCGGCTTGACGCCGGCGAATCACATTTGGGAAGACTCCATGGCGCCGTCGGGGCTGGCGTTCTACACCGGCGATGTTGCCGAGTGGCAGAACAATATGTTCGCGGGCTCCCTGAACCGCGAGCAGCTCCACCGCCTCGTGCTGGATGACGACAACCAGATCGTGCATGAAGAGATGCTGCTGGCCGACACCCTGGGCCGCATCCGCGACGTCCGCCAGGGCCCGGATGGCATGCTTTATGTGCTCACCGACGAAGAGGACGGCGGCCTTTATCGTATCGAGCCGCAAAACGCCTCTAGCGAGTAATCGCCGGTGCAAGATGAATACCCCATCGGGCACCTTCGGGTGCCCGATCTCATTGAAAGGCGCGGATGAATTTCAAAACGCTTTCATCCTACGTATAGGCGACGTTCAATCGCCTCGCTTTCTTCAACGGGCGGCTTTGCCCATCCGAACATCCCGCCTGTCGGCGGGGTGAAGACTTCCCAGCCATTATGATCGAACGTGACCAGTGTGGCGCCCATATGGCGTTCGAGCCGCATGAACAGCGCTTGCAACTGCTCGAGAGCCGGCCCGTCGGCCAAGCGTGGCACGCCGATGAGGCGCACGCCGTGCATATGCAAAAGGACGAAGAGGTTGTAGTAACCAAAGGGCTCCGCGAACACCATATCGCCGGGTTTTACCAACAGCCTCAGCAGAAGATCCAGCGCGTGGCTTACGCTGGCGGGCTGTTTGAGCGTGTTCTATCTGCTGCTCCATCAGACAAGGCGTCTTGCCTGATAGACTGCGCGAACGCGTCGATGAGGGTCAGGCTTCTTCGGGAGGGCGTGCCCTGATGTCGGCTCGTGGTTGGATTCATTCAACCTATGTGTAAGCGCGGCGCTACGTTCGAGATGCCTAAATACGTTCGCGCCAGGGCGGCGGTGCCTTGAATGAAACCGTCGCTCAGTGCTTTCGCAGTGGGGCTTTCGGCGTGAGTGACGAGCCAGGCACTTAGCATGATGCGCCGAATCATAATAAACGTATCGAGCGCAGCCTCGTCGTACTCGTCGAAGGTCGCAATATGTCGATAGCCGCGAAGCCACGCTTTGCGCAGTCGGGGGACGAGCGGGTCGAGCTCGAAAAAGCTGACGGCAGCGGCGAAATCGAACGCATACCAGCAAAAGCCGCTGTCGTCGAAATCGATGACCGACAGCCGCTCGGCTTTCACCAGCAGGTTGGCCGGACGCAGGTCGGCGTGTATCAGTCCGTAGCGTCGCTCGTCGCTGCCGTACGCTTCAATGAACCGATAAATCCGCTCGATGGCCCGTTCGATCGCGCGTTCATCCGATGCCGTGATACCCAGGGCCTGGCGCCAGTCGCCCCAGAGAGCGTTCGGTCCGATCATCGTCTCCAGGTCCCATCGTTTGCGAACGAACCACGTCGGTGGCTGCCAGGCTTTGCTGTGCTCGTGAAGTGAAGCGGTGATCGCCCCCAGCTTTTCGAACCAGTCGGGCAGCCCTTGGCCCCAGTTCGGGGCTTCCCCTTCGATATACTCGAACGCCACGGCGTAAAAGCAGCGGCCGTCGAGCCGGAGTTGAAGGACCGGGCTGTCTGTGAGGGTAGGCAGCGGTGAAGGTGTTTCGACCCTACGGGCCCGGCGTAGATTGTCGAGCCAGGCAAGCTCCGATTCGATCTCCCTTTTGATTTGATAATGTGGGCGATGTACGCGAAGGGTGTACGTCTGTCCGGTAGCGGGGCTTGCCGCCAAAAAGGTGGCGTTTTCCGAGGTAGTGAGAAGCTTGACGTGCGTATCGCCGGGCAACTGCCAGCAGGGTAGTGCCTGGGTGAGCCGTTCCTGAAGAGCGGACAGCAAGGCCTGGGTGTACATGGCAAAGCTCTCGTTGGCGTTTTAGGATAGAAATGCTCGCCTTGCAAACCACGGGGAGCGCTTAGCTGATCTGGCGCACCAGCAGCCCACTGGTTGGCGCCGCCCAGCGCGTGTCGATGGTAAACACGACGTCGCACACCACCGGCGAATAGTGGCGGCGCACGTGTTCGTCGACCCGGTCGCGAAGGGCGTCCTGGGTGGTCAGCGACATCGCGGCGTCCTCTTTGGGCAGCACGACGTGAACCATCACGTACAAAAGCCGGCCCGGGCGCACGATGCGAACCCGCACCTCGAGCGCATCGATGCTCTCGAGCCCCCTTGCCACGGCTTCACGCACCGGCGCCGCTACCGCTTCCGTGGGGGCCTTGTTGACCAGCTCGCCCAGCGCCTGGCTCGCCATACGGATGGGCACCCCCAGGCAAAGCACCACGACCGCGATCACCAGAATCGAGTCGACATAGGGCAAAACGCGCTCGAATCCCAGCTTATCGAACAGTACTACCAGGCAAAACGCGGTGAGTACCGCCGCCGAGATAATGCTGTTCACCACCCAGTTGAGCTTGTCCGCGGCTACCAGGGGGCTGACCACGTGGCGCTCGCTTTTATGCATCACCCAAGCGGTCAGCGAGCAGGCCAGGGTCGCAAAGCTTGCGTACACGACTGCGATACCCGCGGATATTTCGCGGCCCCCGGTCAAAAGCGCGGCAATCGCATCGACCAGCGCAAAGATCGAGACCCCAAAAATCAAAAGCCCCTTACAGAGGTTGACCACCGATTCGAAGTAGCTGTAGCCAAACGGGTAGGCGTCACTGTCCGGCTGGCTCGCCATCCTGCTCACCTTGATGGTGACCAGCGCGACGACGAAATAGATCATGTTGAAAAGCCCATCGAGCAAAATGGCCTGGGAGTTGGAGGCAAGCGTGGCCGCGATGCCCACGACGCCGATCAAAAGCGCCATGAACGCGGAAAAAGCCAATGTACCGGACTCGGTCTTCACCAATACCTGCTCCTAAAGTGGTGGACAACGCGGCTCAGCATAGCAATTTTCTGGCGTGCCTTCGCCCAAAGCCGGCACCCACCCTTGGCCTTGCAAGCATTTGGTAAGCCGTGAAGAGTTGTACTAGCCTTTCATGACACGCTGTTACCACGTTCAACCAATCTGGAGGGTGAAACGATGCCGCTGCTCAATGCAGGAACTCAGCACGGAACACCGGTCGAGCTTTATTACGAGGTCCACGGCGCAGGTAAGCCGGTGGTGCTGATCCACGGCTGGCCGCTCAGCGGGCGCGCCTGGGAGCCGCAGGTGCCGGCGCTGGTCGAGGCGGGCTATAAGGTCATCACCTATGATCGCCGGGGCTTCGGTAAATCCACCCAGGCTGACGGTGGCTACGATTACGACACCCTGGCGGCGGATCTTAAAAAGCTGCTCGACGCTCTCGACGTTCATGACGCAACGCTGGTCGGTTTCTCCATGGGCGGCGGCGAGGTAGCCCGTTATATCGCAAGCTACGGCACCGAGCGGGTCAGTAAGGCGGTGCTGGCGGCAGCGGTGCCGCCCTATCTTTACAAGGCCGACGACAACCCGGACGGCGGGCTGGACGATGCCACCATCAACCAGTTCCTGGACGGCATTCGGGGCGATCGCCTCGCGTTTTTGGAGGACTTCACCAAAAACTTCTTCGCCGCCGGCGACAAGACCGATCTGATCAGCGAGGCCAACCGTCAGTACCACCGCGACATTGCGGCGTTCGCCTCGCCCAAGGCGACGTTTGATTGCGTCAAGGCCTTCAGCTACACCGACTTTCGCGACGATCTGCCCAAAATGAAGCTACCGACGCTGGTGCTCCACGGCGACGCCGACGGTATCGTACCGGTCGAGGTCAGCGGCAAGCGGGCCAGTGAAACGCTGCCCCATTCGAAGTTCGAGACTATCAGCGGCGGGCCCCATGGCCTCAACGTCACCCACGCTGACGCGTTCAATAAGGCCTTGATCGCGTTTTTAGATAGCGACGAAGGCTAGACGCAAGGACAAGCTCGAGGCATCAAGAAAACGCCGACCTTTTCATAGCGCCGCCGCTTTGTATCAAGAGGCGGCGCTTTTTGCGTTTAGGCCGGGTGGCCTCGCCACCCTCGAAAGCGAAGCTCGCGCGGCGCAGCGGGTGTGTATAATGATTGCCTGAAGTGGCTGTTGCCGGGCGGCCCGCCGAACGGGCTAGCCAGTGATTTGCAGCTGCCCCCCGTTAAGTCAGCAGGCCATCAGAGGGTACGCAGCGGCCAGGAACGCATCGATGCGCTCGGTGCCTGTCTGAACTTGAATCGATTCTTGAAAAGGAGCGGGGCCATGCGCGTCCTAAGCAAACACCGGTTACACAAATGGCCTGAGGCGCTAATGCGCGTCAGCCGACAGGTGTGGTCCTGCGTGACGCCCCGCAAGGAGCGTCTGTGTTTACCTGCGCGTGGCGAGTGTGAGAAGGGCACGGTCTACCTGGTGGGCGCGGGCAGCGGCGATGTCGAGCTTCTAACGCTGAAAGCCGCCAGGCTTTTGATGCAGGCCGACGCCGTGGTTTACGACCGGTTAGTGGACGATGAGGTGCTGGCCCTTATACACCCCGGCGCCGAGCGCTATTACGTGGGCAAGAGCCGCGGCCATCACAGCGTGCCCCAGGCCGAGATCGGCGCGCAGCTGGTCACACTTGCCCGAGCGGGCAAGTCGGTCGTGCGTTTGAAAGGCGGCGACCCGGGCATTTTTGGGCGCATGGGCGAAGAGCTTTGTTCACTGGCCGAGGCGGATATCAAGGCCCGCATCGTGCCCGGTATTACCGCCGCTTCGGCGGCGGCCGCCAGCATGGGTATTCCGCTGACCGACCGCGGCCACGCCCAGCAGCTTCGCTTCATTACCGCCCAGCTCTGTCGTGAAGGCGGCGCGCCGGACTGGCAGGCACTTGCCCGCCAGGACGAAACCCTGGTGTTCTACATGGGGCTTTCAAAGGTCGAGGCGATTTGTCAGAGCTTACGCCAGGCGGGTCTTCCGGGCACCTGGCCGATCATGCTGGTGGCCAACGCCAGCCAACCCGAACAGCAAGCGCTCGTCGGCACGCTCGAGGATATGCCCGCACGCCTGGCGTCGCACCCGCTGCCGTCGCCCTGTTTGATCGTGGTAGGCAGTGTGGTCAGCATGGTGGCGCAAAGCCCCGCAGCGCACTCAGCGGGCATCGTCGAAGCGGTCGACCCGGCGTAGCGTGGGAAAGAGCTTCATCCACGCGCCGACCACGGCCAGTGTGCCGACCCCGCCGATCACCGCCGCCGGTATCACGCCAAAGGCGGCTGCCATGCTCCCGGCGCGAAACTCCCCAAGCTCGTTGCTCGAGCCGATAAACAGCATGTTGACCGCGTTTACCCGGCCCCGCATTTCGTCCGGCGTGGCCAGCTGAATCAGCGTCGTGCGCACGTAAACGCTGATCATGTCCGCCGCCCCCGCCACCAGCATGGCGGCCATCGATACCCAAAAAAGCGTCGAGAAGGCGAATACCAGGTTCGCCACCCCAAAGACCGCCACCGCGGCAAACATCACGTGCCCGGCACGCCGGGTAATGCCCCGCACGCCCAGATAAAGCCCCATCAACAGCGCGCCAATGGCGATAGCGCTTCGCAGCGCCCCTAACCCTTCGGCGCCCACATGCAGCACCTCTTGGGCATAAATGGGCAACAGCGCTACCACGCCGCCCAACAGCACGGCGAAAAGGTCCAGCGAAATGGCCCCCAAAATGATCGGCTGATGGCGAATATAGGCAATACCCGCCGAGAAGCGCTTCCAGGCGGTACTTTCGAGCACCTTCGCTTTCTCGATGTGGCGTACCGGCACCCGCAGCAAAAAACCGAGTGCGACGATAAAGCAACCCAGGCACACCGCGTAGGCAAGCTCTCCGCCGCCCAGGCTATAAAGCACGCCGCCCAGCAGCGGCCCGCTGATGACCGCGACCTTCATGATCGAGCTATTCAGCGCAATGGCTTGGGCAAGCTGGGCACGCGGCACGATATTGGGTAAAAGGCTTTGCAGGGTAGGGCCGGTAAACGCCCGGGCGCAGCCAAAGAGCGCCAGCACCAGATAGATTTCCGTAATGCTTTCATGGGTCGCCTGGGCGAGTACCCATAAAAGCGCGCTGCAAAGCCCCTGTACCGCCCAGCTCAGCAGGAGTATACGCTTGCGCGAGAAACGGTCGACCACGTCACCCGCCGGGAGCAGCAACACGACCATGGGCAGAAACTGGGCCAGCCCCACGTAGGCCAGTGACATTGCATCGCGGGTAATGTCGTACACCTGCCAGGCCACCACGATCGCCTGGATCTGCATGGCAAAGACCGCGGCCAGCCGCGCGAGTAAAAAGCTCAAAAACCCGGGCTGACGGTAAATCGGCGGCGTACAGGGTGTATCAATGGCGTTATTAGGCATGGCGGACTTATTAGCAGGCAAAGAAAAGAGTGTAGCGCATTGCCTTGGGTGGTTGAACTTGGCTGCCGTGTGCCCCATATCGCTACTTAAGTCTTAACGACACCGCACATGCAAGTGCTTAACGCAAAAAGGATGATACCCATGGCTACGACCACCCTGCCCAATCCCGGTTTCGGCACCTTCCGCTTGGAAGGGGAGACGCTTAAAGAGAGCATCAACGCCGCGCTGGAGGCGGGCTATCGGCACATCGATACGGCCCAGTTTTACGGCAACGAGGAGACCGTCGGCGAGGTACTTCGCGATAGCAGCGTGGCCCGTGGCGATATCTTCCTGACTACCAAGGTCTGGTACGACCGCCTCGAGCCGGACGCGCTCAAGCAGAGCGTCGACGAGTCCCTGAAAAAGCTCAAGACCGAGTACGTGGACCTGTTGCTGATTCACTGGCCCTCGCCCAACGACGAAGTGCCCATGGCGGATTACCTGACCGCGCTAAAAGAGGTCAAGGCGGAAGGCAAGGCGCGCCATATCGGCGTTTCCAACTTCACCATCGCCCAGCTCGACGAGGCAGTGGGCATTCTCGGTAAGGGTGAGATCCTCACCAACCAAATCGAAGTGCATCCGTTCTTGCAAAATCGCAAGCTGGCCGAACACTGCGAGTCACTGGGCATCGAGGTCACCGCGTTCATGCCGCTGGCAGTGGGCAAGGTGATGGAGGATGCGGTACTCAAGCAGATCGCCGGTGTCCACGGCGTCACCCCGGCCGAGATCACCATGGCCTGGCTCAAGGGCCGCGGCATCGTCACCATTCCGTCCTCCACCAAGGCGCGTAATATCGAAAGCAACATCAAGGCCTTCGAGCTCACCTTGACCGAGGCCGAAATGGCGGATATCGCGACCCTCGACCGCGGCGAACGTATTGCCAACCCGGACATGGCGCCGGCCTGGGATGAGTAAACTCGTATAACGGGCAGCAATCCCGACGGGGTCGTTGGCCGCAATCGGCGCCTGCATTAGCAGGCGCCTTTATCTGCACGAAGCACTTTAGAAACAAGCAGCTTTAAGCCGCAGAAAGGTCGTGACAACGCACTCAAAGAGAAGCTTTGCATATCCATGTCTTGGATATAGCAGCCAAGGCCTTTGCTGGTTTATGGGTTACCAATTGTCAACTGTATTGAATCGAACGGCTTTCGTAAGGTCTGAAGAATCGGTTTTTTGTGTTATCGATAGCTATCGGGCATGCATTAATCTCGCCACTGAGTGGCGTTTCGTCGAAGGATGTCGCAAAAACCAGTCACTGGTTCGCTATAGTAAGTCTCTTTTCGGGTTAATAGTCCGAAAGGTGTTAGCGTCCTGCCCAAGCTCATGGGGAGCTTTTCAATCAATCCCGCCGATAAGTGATCGTTGAGTACGGTTTCGGCCATCACAAGCAGTGCATCGCTTTTCTGCACAAGCTGTAAAGCCGCAAAGATAGATCCGCATTCGATAATATCTCGAGGCGAAACCAACCCTTCCATTTCGAGCTCTTTTTCCAGTGCCTGGCGCGCGGGTGTTGCGATGGGTTGCAATATCCAGGGCCACATTTCAAGCAGATCCTTTAAAGGCGGCAGTGGCGCCTCAACGAGCGGATGATGACGGCGAACTACTGTCACCATGTTTTCATTACCCAACGGTTCGAAGTCGAACTGATTATGCTGGATCGAGGTGGCATAGCGGGCAATGGCGATATCCACCTTTCCCTGCTCGAGGAGTTCCACGAGCTGGTCGCTGGTTTCTCCCATCAAGCGTATCTGTAGAAGAGGGCGCTGGCGTTTCATCTCAATAATGGATTGCGCTACCAGTTCGGGCGCGGCCCCCATAATAGCACCTACCGTCAATTGACCTCGGCCGCCCAGCTGATAGCGGTGCATCTCTTCGGCGCAACGATCCAAGCGTGCCAAGGCGTTTTCAGCAAATTCGATGAGCATGTCGCCTGGACCCGTGGGCTGCATGCCATGCGCGGTGCGTTCAAAAAGCTGACAGCTAAACACTCGCTCAATTTCTCCCAGCATTCGTGTAGCTGCTGGCTGAGACATATGCATGGCGGCAGCTGTCTGATGAAGATTTCTGCGTTTCCCTAGTGTTGAAAGCATCAGCAGGTGCTTGTAGCGCAGTCGTGCGACCAGTGACTGAAAGCTTTCCATGGTTGTTGCTCGCTTTTTTGATACCTAAATAGTATGGCGAAGTGAACGTCTCAAGCTGTGCGACATTAGTCTAGTGAGCCATATCACGTATTTTACCTGCCTGGATCCAAAGCCGCACCGTTGTGGGCGTCAAGCCAGTCGATAACTAAAAGGTATCGAGAAGAGCTGGATAAGCATTGGCCCACTAACTTACTTTTACATACAACGTTACTTAATACGATGGCGTTAATAAGAGCTAAAAGGAACGTTAATGAGCGATATGACTATCAAGCAAGTGCGCGCTTATACCGTTCGCGGTGGCGGTGCGGATTATCACGACCAGGCAGAAGGGCACTGGATCGACTCACAAATTGCCACGCCCATGAGCAAGTACCCTGAGTACCGAATGACCCGAAGCAGTTTCGGGCTCAATGTCTTGGGCACGTTAGTAGTCGAGGTAGAGGCAAACGATGGCACGGTCGGGTTTGCCGTCACCACCGGCGGCGAAATTGGTGCCTGGATCGTCGAGAAACACCTGGCGCGCTTTATTGAAGGCAAGCAGGTGGGCGAGATCGAAAAGATCTGGGATCAGATGTTCAACGCCACGCTTTATTACGGACGTAAAGGCGTGGTGGTCAATACGATTTCCTGTGTTGATCTGGCCCTTTGGGATCTATTGGGCAAAGTGCGTCAACTGCCGGTACATCAGTTGCTGGGCGGTCCGGTCCGCGATGAGCTGGTGTTTTATGCCACCGGCGCACGTCCGGATCTGGCCAAGGAAATGGGCTTTATTGGTGGCAAGATGCCGCTGGTGCATGGGCCAGCCGAAGGCGATGAGGGGCTTCAGAAAAATCTGGAGCACTTGGCCAAGATGCGTAATGCCGTTGGCGATGATTTCTGGCTGATGTACGACTGCTGGATGAGCCTCGATATCAACTATGCCACGCGGTTGGCTCAGGGCGCTCAAGAGTATGATCTGAAGTGGATCGAAGAAGCCTTGCCGCCGGATGACTATTGGGGCTATGCCCAGCTCAAACGCGATGTCCCCAAGGGCATGCTCGTAAACACGGGCGAGCATGAAGCGACCCGATGGGGCTTTCGCATGCTGCTTGAAATGGAGTGCTGCGACGTCATTCAACCCGATGTGGGCTGGTGCGGCGGGATCACTGAGCTGATCAAAATATCTGCCTTGGCCGATGCTCATAACAAGCTGGTCGTACCGCACGGCTCCTCCGTATACAGCTATCACTTCGTGATCACACGCCACAACAGCCCGTTCGCCGAATTCTTGATGATGGCGCCCAAGGCGGACGAGGTCGTGCCTATGTTCAACCCGTTACTTTTGGATGAACCGGTGCCCGAAAACGGTCGCATGCCTGCTTCAAAACTCGACAAGCCCGGATTTGGCGTACGCCTGAATCCTGATTGCGAGTTGGCGCGTCCCTATACTCATTGAGTCGATTGAAAGGAGGGTTCATGCCCATTCAAGCAGTGCGTATGACGCTCTATCCCGGGCAGGAAAAGGAGTACCGGCGTCGACATGACGAGTTATGGCCAGAACTCGCGAAGGCTTTAGCCGATGCTGGCATTGAGGAGTACCGGATTTTCCTGGATCCACGAAGCCATCATTTGTTCGCCATCATGTACCTGCGCGAGGCGCACACCGTCGACCAGCTGGCTGCACTGCCCGTTATGCAGCGCTGGTGGGCATATATGGACGATATTATGGACACGGCCTCAGATAAATCGCCGGTCAGCATCCCCCTTGAGGAAGTGTTTGTCTTTTTACCTGGAGAGTCAGCTTGCAAGTAGTCGACCCGCACCTGCATTTTTGGGCCCTCGACCAGGGCAATCAGCCCTGGCTCGAGAACCCTTCGCCGAACTTGCTGGGCGACTACACGCCCATGGCGCGCGACTTCGGACCCCAGGAGTTGTTCGATCAGCTCGACGACATAGAGCTTATGGGGCTGGTACATGTGGAAGCCGATGCGGATGACCCTGTGGCAGAAACACAGTGGCTTACTCGCCTGCTTGCCAGGCATTCTTCCCTGGACGTGGCGATGGTCGCAGGAGTGGATCTATCGCAGCATGAGGCGCCAGCGCAGCTAGAGGCCCAGCTCGAACTTTCAAGCCAGATACGTGGGGTACGCCAAATCCTCAATGTGCACCAGGACCCGCTTTACGACTATGTGGGGCGCCACTACATGGAGGAGTCTCTATGGCAGCAGAACATGGCCCGGCTAGCGCAACTGGAGCTCTCGTTTGACCTGCAGATTTATCCTTCGCAAATGACTCAGGCCGCCGCGTTAGCCGCTCGTCACCCGGATATTCAATTCGTTTTAAATCACGCGGGCATGTATGTCGACCGGCAAGGCGTACGCGGCTGGCGCGAGTGGCGCGATGGAATGCGCTTGCTGGCTCGCCAGCCCAATATAGCGGTCAAGCTGAGCGGCTTCGGCATGCTCGATCACCACTGGAGTGTCGGTAGTATCCGCCCGCTGATTCTCGAGGCGCTCGATGCCTTTGGGGTAGAGCGCTGCCTGTTTGCTTCCAACTATCCGGTGGATGGGTTGTATGCCGGCTATCAAGATATCTGGCGTGCCTATGCCCAGATAGTGGCTGATGCGAGCCAGGCGGAGCATCAGGCGCTATTTGTGAAGAATGCTCGCCGCATTTATCGCATTTAAATTTTACTGACTGAAATTCAAAGGATTTTATATGTTGCTAGCGGATAAGAGCGTCATTATTACCGGCGCTTCACGGGGCATTGGCCGTGCGGCCGCTCTGGAGTGTGCGCGCCAAGGGGCCAATGTGATCATTGGCTATAGCGGTAGTCCTTCTAGTCGTACCGCGGTCGACGAATTGATCCAGGAAATCAAAGCGCTGGGCCGTAAGGGAGTCGGGGTTGGCGCGCCTGCGGAAGATCCGGATACCGGTCAGCTATTGGTTGACGCCGCCGTCGAGCATTTCGGGGGTGTCGATGTGTTCGTAAATAATGCGGGTATTTGTCCTTTCCATAGTTTTCTGGATATGCCGCGGGAGACCTATCTTGACACGGTTAATACGAATCTCAATGGCGCCTTCTTCGCGGTTCAAGCCGCAGCCAATCAGATGAAACGCCAAGGCCGCGGCGGCGCGATCATCGCGGTGAGTTCTATCAGTGCACTCGTGGGCGGGGCGATGCAAACGCACTATACCCCCACCAAAGCAGGGCTTTTGTCGTTGATGCAGTCCTGTGCGGTGGCATTGGGGCCCTATGGAATTCGCTGTAATGCGCTGCTTCCAGGCACTATCGAAACCGATATCAACAAGGACGACCTTGCCGACCAGGAGAAGCGGGATTACATGACCGAGCGCACGCCGTTGGGCCGTTTGGGTCGCCCTGAAGACCTGGCCGGGCCGCTGGTATTTCTCGCCTCCGACATGGCGCAGTACGTTACCGGTGCGTCGCTACTGGTAGACGGTGGCATGTACGTCAATTTGCAGTAACTGGTTATTACCTCTTGGGAGCCGCAAGCATGCAGATGCCCGTTAATACCTTCAAAAATGCGCTGACCGAGCGCGATCCCCTGTTTGGTTGCTGGGCCGGTTTCGCGACAGGCTATGCCGCCGAAATTCTCGCCGGTACCGGCTTTGACTGGTTACTCATCGATGGTGAGCATGCGCCGAATACCGTGCCCACGATTCTGGCCCAGCTACAAGCGGTGGCGCCTTACCCAACCGCGCCGGTGGTGCGCTGTGTCAATCAGGACCCGGCGTTGATCAAGCAACTGCTCGATATTGGCGTTCAGACGTTAATGGTACCCATGGTCGAAAGCGCCGAGCAGGCCGCGGCGCTGGTGCAAGCGACGCGCTACCCACCGCACGGTATCCGTGGCGTAGGTGGGGGCCTGGTAAGAGCGACTCGCTGGGATGGCGTCGACGACTATCTGCATAAGGCTCATGAGTCACTCTGTCTGATTGTGCAGGTGGAGTCGCCCAAAGGCGTGGAACACGCCGAGGCGATTGCCAATACCGACGGGGTGGATGCGGTATTCATTGGTCCTGCCGATCTGTCGGTGGGAATGGGGCATGCTGGCAATCCGGGCCATCCCGACGTTCAACAGGCGATTGAGAAGGTGATCAAGACCGCCCAGGCCGCGGGCAAGCCGGTGGGAATTCTAGCGCCGCTCGAAGAAGATGCCCGACGATACCAAGCACTAGGCTGTCATTTCATCGCGGTGGGGATTGATATCAGCCTGCTGCGTCAAAGCGCCATGGAGACGATTGCTCGCTATAAAGAGCAACCGACGCAAAAGCCATCCGGCACGTATTAAAACACTGAGCCATTGCGGCATTAGCGCCGCGACCTATAACGATAACAGGAGACTCACGATGTCACAGCCAACCACTTATCAAAACTATATCAATGGTGTCTTCGAGCCAAGCGAGCAGCACCTGGAGGTTTTTAATCCGGCTACTCAAGCGCTGCTATCGCGGGTGCCCAATGCCAATCCTGGAGAGGTTGACCGGGCACTAGAGGCTGCCCGTGCCGCGCAAAAGAGCTGGGCTGCGACACCGGCCGTCGAGCGGGCGGCATGGCTGCACAAGCTGGCCGACAAACTACGCGATAACGTGACATCGTTGGCGCGTACCATTACCCAAGAGCAGGGCAAGGTCAGCGGTCTGGCCGAAGTCGAGGTCAACTTTACGGCGGACTATCTGGATTATATGGCCGAATGGGGGCGCCGTATCGAAGGCGAAATCATTCAGAGTGATCGGCCTAAAGAGAATATATTTTTGTTTCGTAAACCGCTTGGCGTCGTCGCCGGCATCCTGCCTTGGAACTTTCCGTTTTTCCTGATAGCCCGCAAGATGGCACCTGCCTTGATCACAGGGAACACCGTGGTCATCAAACCAAGTGAAGAGACGCCCAACAACTGCTTCGAGTTCACTCGGCTGCTCGATGAGGTTGGTTTTCCGAAGGGCGTGTTCAACGTAATCAGCGGTACCGGGGCTGAGACGGGCAACGCCCTTACCGCCAGCCCGCAGGTCGATATGATTAGCTTCACCGGTAGCGTAGAGACGGGTAGCCGCATCATGACCAACGCGGCAAACAATATCACCAAGCTCAATCTGGAGCTGGGCGGTAAGGCACCCTCTATCGTGCTCGATGATGCCGACCTTGACTTGGCGGTGAACGCTATCCGCGGCTCTCGGATCATCAATACCGGCCAGGTTTGTAACTGTGCTGAGCGTGTTTACGTTCAGCGGGGCGTAGCCGATGAGTTTACCGCGCGAATGGCCAAAGCGATGGAGGCTACTCGCTTTGGCGACCCGCTAGCCGATAGTGACGTCGAAATGGGCCCGATCATCAACCAGGCAGGATTGGATAAAGTCGCGCAAATGGTGGAAACCGCACGTCGTGAAGGCGCTGAACTGGTTACCGGTGGCAGCATCGCCGATTCTGGCGCTGGGTTTCACTATCAGCCCACAGTGCTTTCCAACTGCCGTCATGATATGGAGATCATGCGCAAGGAGATCTTCGGTCCCGTCCTCCCTATACAGATTGTCGATACCCTCGATGAAGCCATCGCGCTAGCCAATGACTGCGAATATGGACTGACCTCTTCTATCTATACGCGCAGCCTCAGCAGCGCCATGCAGGCAGCGCGGGAGCTGGACTTTGGTGAGACCTACATCAACCGTGAAAACTTCGAGGCGATGCAAGGCTTCCACGCGGGGGTGCGTAAATCAGGGATTGGTGGAGCGGATGGCAAGCATGGCCTATACGAATATACCCATAGCCATGTGGTGTACCTGGAAACCTGATAACCCATCCGACAGAGGTATCCAGCCATGAGTCATACGAGCGACTCTGCCCCTACGCCAGATGCGTCTGGCGTAGGGGGTGGAGAGTACGAGCGTACGCCGGTGCCTGCCAAGGCCCGGCTTGGTTTCAAAAGCTTTATCGGTATGTACGCAGGCGAGCACACCGCAGGTACCGAGCTGATGATCGGCCCGCTGTTTGTGCTCGCAGGTGTGGCCGCCTTCGATGTGGTCGTAGGGCTGCTGGTGGGCAACTTGTTAGCTGTAATGAGTTGGTTTTTTTTAACCGCACCCATCGGCACGCGAGTGCGGCTAACGCTCTACCGGCACCTCGAAAAAATTGCTGGCCGTTATACGGTCATTCTTTACAACTTGGCCAACGGCGTTTCATTCTGCTTTCTTGCTGGGGCGATGATCACCGTGTCGGCCACAGCCGTCGGTGTATGGTTTGGGTTTCCACTACCAACTCTTGCTGACCTGTTGCCCAATAGCTTGGGCTGGGTGTTGAGTGTTGTGGGCGTGGGAATAGTGATTACGCTCGTCGCAGCTTTTGGCTACCGCTTTGTGTCATGGTTTGCCAATATCGCGGCTCCTTGGATGGTGTTGATGTTCCTTGGTTTTGGCATCGTATCATTGAAGTGGTTTATCGATGCGACGGGGGCTGAAGCAAGTTCACTAAGCGATTTGTGGACGCTAGCGGATACCGCGATATGGACCGGTGTGGAAGTGCCGGGCCAGCCCAGTTTTTCGATTTGGCATGTGATTTTCTTTGCATGGTTCGCCAATATGGCCATGCACGTGGGCATGTCCGACTTAACGGTGCTGCGGTTTGCGCGCAAGAGTTGGTATAGCATTGCTTCGGCTGCAGGCATGTATGTTGGCCACTTTATGGCCTGGTTGGCGGCCTCAATGCTGTTTGCCTTTCAAATGTATGACGCGGGACTTACCAGCGAGGCTGCTGTCATAGCGGCCTCTGAGGCGGGGCAGATGCCTAACCCCCTGCCTGGCCCGCTGGCTGATCAGGCTTTAGGAGTGGCGGGGCTAATCTGCGTCATCATCGCCGGCTGGACGACGGCCAATCCAACCATCTATCGGGCAGGCCTGGCTTTTCAGGCGGTCATTCCCTCGGTTTCGCGCTTTAAAGTGACTATCGGTACTGGGCTTTTGACGACTGTCGTGGCGCTATTTCCAGGTGTGGCGATGCAGCTTCTGGATTTTGTCGCGCTGTATGGTCTACTGCTCATGCCTATAGGGGCGGTGATCGTTATCGATTACTGGATACTGCCCAAGCTAGGGCTGAAAAGCTTTTATGCCGAACACGCTGGGCAGCGCTTTACGATACCTGTGATAGCGACATGGCTGGTGACGTTGGCCGTTTGCCTGTTCATGGTGCAGTTTGCCGGTATCGAAATCTTCTTTGTAGCGCTGCCCGGGTGGTTCATCGCTGCGGCTCTATTTATCGCCCTAAGCTTTATTGCTCAGCGTAAGCGGCAAGCAGTATCAAAGACATCTTCCATATCAAAGCGGGAGTCTTTGTAATGCGTAAGCTTTTCCAGGGTATTTCACTTTTGATGCTGGTGCTGACCGTACTATTACCGCTGCTGTATTTGTTTGACGTGGTCAGCGATTCCACGATGAAGGGGAGCGTATTAGCGGTAACCGCTACCTGGTTTATCGCGACTCCTGTGTGGATGAGAAGAGAGGGTGAAACATCCAAAGACTAATAGCTACACCGTTCTAGCGCCTCAGTAACTGGTCTAATAATAATAGCGAAATAAGTGGCGGATACGCTCCGCCCACTTGAGCCTCTGTGAACTCAATAAAGACGATAATAGTGGAGACGCCGCCATGGAAGTATTGCATCTTGCAATAGCGATCTTGCTGATCCTGTTGCTGATACTTTACGTAAAATTAAATGCCGCCATTAGCCTGGTAGTGGGCTGCTTGTATCTCGGCTTATCCATGGGTCTTGGCATGACCGGCACGGTGGATGCCATTGGTGCAGGCTTTGGCAATATCATGACGGCCATCGGCTTGCCGATCGGCTTTGGGGTGATCATTGGCCAACTCATGAGTGATTCGGGTGCCGCCCATAAGATTGCCCACAAAATGGTATCCAGTGCGCCTAAAGGAGCCGGGTTATATGCCCTCGGACTTACCGGGTTCTTGCTGTCGATACCCGTGTTCTTCGATGTCACCTTTGTGATTCTGGTGCCGCTAGGCGTGGCTCTGGCCAAAACATTGGGCAAGCCGTTGCCGTATGCCATTGGTGCGCTGGTAATCGGTGCGGCCACCTCGCATACGATAGTGCCACCTACTCCCAATCCTCTAGCGGCGGCCTCTATCCTTGGTTTTGATATTGGTATCATGACCTTTGCAGGGCTGACCGTTGGGCTGATCACGTCGCTGATCGTCATGAAACTCTATTTTATGTTGCTGGATGCCGGTATCTGGAATGCCGCCAAAGACGAATTGGCGATTGATGAAGCTGGTGAGCTCGATGAGGAAGCTGCGGCGCACCCTGACGTGGCGGACATCCCGCTGTGGCAGGCACTGGCGCCTATCGCCATTCCTATCCTGCTCATTTTAAGCGGCACACTATACGATTACGGCCAGCAAATCGGTGTACTTGGAGGGACCGAGCCGCCTGGCTTCGTCGCCTTTGTGAGTGATCGAATCGTGGCTTTGATGCTCGGGGCGATAGCAGCATATGCCGTTTCCATTCCACTGATGTCCCGCGATCGGTGTGATGTTTCCGCCTCCAGAGGGTTACAAACGGCGGGACTTGTGCTGTTGGTCACCGGTGCGGGGGGCTCGTTGGGAGCCGTAATTCAGGAGACGCAAATCGGTGAAATGCTGGTCGATCAGCTTTTCCGAGATACCCAGTCAGCGTTGGGCATGGTGCTATTGACCTATGCTTTGGCGGCTATTTTCCGGATCGCCCAAGGCTCTGGTACCGTGGCCGGTATTACTGCCATGACCATCATGGCGGGGGCGGCCTCCACAGGGGTCGTCGAGCCGCTATGGATTGCCTTGGCGGCTTTAGCGGGCGGTATCAGTATTGGTCACGTCAACGATAGTGGCTTCTGGATCACTACCCAATTGGCCAGGTTCACCGTTCGCGGGGGATTCAAAACCTATACGCTGGGCGAGGCGATGGTGTCATTGATGATCCTGATGCTGACAATCGTCGGCGTATTGATTTGGAATTGACCCATCGAAATTCGAAGCCGTTACTGCAGGAGCGGTGGGCGCCAGCCAAATGGGGCTAGCGCCGTCTGCTCGTTAGCGGGGGTGATTGCTGATATGGGGGCCAACGTTACTCAGAGATTGGATGAAGGCAAAACTGGCCTCGATATCATCTGCCTGGATTTCATCCATGATGATATCGATATAGGGTTTTTTCGTGATTAATTGGTCAAATACCAATTGATAATCAAGCCAGCCCTTGCCCAAAGGTACAAATACCAAACGGCCGTTGTCGATAATAAAGTCTTTAGCATGAATAACGGCGACTTTATCGCCCCACTCGGATATGGCGCTGCTCAAAATTTCCTGTTGATCATGATAGTTATCACTCGTTAATAGATTGACAGGGTCAAAAATGATCTGCAAGTTATTCGAGGGTATGGCATCCACTAAACGGCGTACTTTATCCACGCTATGGAGCGGATGATTGACCCCTGGCTCTATACCGACAATAACGCCAAATTTTTCTGCTTCTACTACCAGTTCCCTGACGCTTTTCACCATCTCACTGAAGGCTGCCTCTGTGAAGTTATCTTCGGTATACATAATCTCGGCATTTACATTGCCGGTTTCGGTACCCACAATGCTGCAGCCGAAGTCCCGCGCGTACTTTAAGTGCTCTTTGAACAGGGCGAGCGCCTGCTCACGCTCCTGCTGATCAGGATGGATGATATTAACGTAGCAGCCCAACACCGATATTCTCAGACCTCTTTCGCTGAATGCTTTGTGGATATGGCTAGCCAAACCCGGGGTGATAAATCCCACTTCAGGGATTAAATCGAAGGATTTTCCCAAAGCGAGCTGTACGGTGTTTAGACGCCTGGCTGATAAGTTGTCGACAAGACTATTCAATGTCTGTTTAGGCAGGTCATGAGCTCTAATGCCAATATTCATAGAGTCCCCGTTGAATAAATAAAGATAGTAGAATGCAGGCGAAGGGGTAGCCAATAAAGCGTAGCAACGAGTGCTACGCCTGCTGGAAAATAGTGCTAGTGATTGCTGGCTTCTTTGATCTGCTGATAAATAGCGTACTCTTCTGGTGTGCTTTCTAGCGCTTCGTAAATTGGCTGGACAGCCTCCTGGAAGGGGGCGATATCCACTTCATTAATGGCAACCCCAAATTCATCCTGGATTTGTGTTTGGGCATTGGTGATCGCTTCTTGCCAATGCTCTACTTGAGACTCAGTAGACTCACCAAGCGCTTCCATTACCGCTACGCGCTGATCGTCCGAGAGCGAGTCAAGTACCCGGTTGCTGATCAGGATGATGTCGGGAATTCGGGTATGGCCATCCAGCGTATAGTAGTCGACGACCTCACCATGGCGGGCCGCGGTGAGGGCGAATTCGTTATTTTCAGCGCCGTCTAACACGCCTTGCTGCAGCGCTGTATAAACTTCTTCTTGTGCCATCACCACTGGCGAGGCACCCAGCAGTCTCATCGTGTCGATGGCAGTTTGGCTCTGCATTACACGAATCTTTTTACCTGCTAAATCTTCAACTCGTTCGATGGGTTCGCCCGTAGTGTAAAAATTGCGCTGACCAGAGTCATACCAACCAACGCCTACAAAGCCTTGATCTTTCGTTGATTGATACACGCTAGACATAATTTCTTCATCGTCCATAACGTGATAAAAGTGTTCTTCGTCATCGAACAGATACGGCATTGAAAAGACATCGTAAAGAGGCGAGAAACTGCCCATTAATCCGCCCGACACCTTGGTCATATCGATTGCTCCCGCCTGGAGCAGTTCGACGAGTTCGCTTTCGCCGCCTAGCTGGCTATCTGGAAAATAGGACACGGTAACCGATCCATTGCTCTTTTCTTCTACTAATTCCCCGAAGAGGTCCAGCGCATCTTTCACCGGCTGGGAATTTTGAGCATAGGCCAGCTTTAGGTTAATGTTTTGCTCTGCTTGAGCGCTCCCGGCGGCTAATGCGAAAACGGTAATCGCCGCGGATAAGATTGTTTTTGGGTAGCGTGAGGTGATCATGGTTCACTCCATATTGATATTGTTGGTATTGAGTTGCGCGTTAAATACGCTGATTTACAAGTATGTCCGCATATATTCAGAAAGACATAATATGGACATCGCTTGACCATATGGCATTGATGTTAATGGTATTTCTTTGTAGAAATCGAGACTGTCTCCCATGGCTGTCCCAAATGAAACCTGCTCTAGTTCACCTGCTGAGTTAATGTTGTCGATAACGCCTTTAACCGCTTGTTCTGCCACCTGAGCGTAGCTAGCATCGATATAGCGTAAACGCACAGCTTTTAATAATCCGTATGCAAACCCTGCCGTTGCCGAGGCTTCAAGGTAGGAGTCTGGGTCATTCATCAATGTGTGCCAAAGGCCGCTGTCGGATTGCCATTGGGCAAGTGCTTCGACTTGCGACTCAAGTACCTGGATGAGGTGGCGGCGAAATGCATCGTACTTTGGTAGGTCAAGTAATTCCAAAAAATCAGGAATCACAATGGTCAGCCAGCTATTGCCCCGTGCCCAGAGGGCGTTGGCATAGTTATGGTTGCCCTCGAACGTCCATCCATGAAACCAGGCGCCGGTTTGTTTATCCATCAGGTATTGGATATGAATCAGAAATTGATATTTCGCCTCTTCGATATACTCGGGTTTATTCAACAATTGCCCAATCTTGGCAAGTGGCATTACGCTCATCATCAGCGTGTCATCCCAGAGCTGCTGATAATTTTCGCTGTTGTAAACGATATGCTGGAGGCCACCTTTCTCCGTGCGAGGCATTTCATACATGATCCACTCGGCCCAAGCTTCCAGGTAGGGTAACCATTCTTTATGGCCCGTTTCTTCATAGCGATAGGCAAGTGTCAAAAAGGGACATACAGTGTTCACATTCTTGGTAGCCAGGGGCTCCTCGAAGCGGTCTTTAAACCACTGATCGATAATGGCCAGAGCCTCTTTGTCGGTGGTTTGCTCGTAATATTTATATATACCGTAAAGACCGATACCATGGGTCCACTCCCAGCCTGCCCAGCCTTTGGTATCGATCGTTCTGCCATCATCCAGGTGCAACAGGTACTCACCGGTTTGATCATGTATGTTGACCAGATTATGAATATTGCTTTTAATAAGTCCGATCAACTCTTTGCGCTCGATGAAACGTTCTTTCTTTCTTAAAAGATCGCTATGCTTTACTTCAAATACTTTCATTGACGTTTTCTCCATTAATGATGGATGGCGTTATAGCCCCATAATTCTGGGTAAAAATAGTGTGATTTGAGGAATATAAGTAATTAATAAAAGTATGACCATAATCACGAAGTAGAAAGGCAATAAAGGAAGCAGCAGATTTTCGACTTTCTCTTTGGCAACGCCCGCCCCCACAAACAGGCCGGTTCCAACCGGTGGTGTGATGGTACCGATGCAAAGGTTGAATACCATAATGATGCCAAAATGTACTGGGTCGATTCCGATTTGCGTAGTTATCGGAAGTAAAATTGGGGTGAAAATCAAGATGGCGGGGCCTATATCCATAAAGCAGCCGATGACCAGTAGCATCAGGGTAATCACTAGTAAAACTATTATCGGATTGCCCGAAATATCTAAAATGGCTGCACTCAACGCGCCAGGAAGACCTGTGATCGACATCGCGAATGACATGGCAGCTGAGGCAGCCAGTAGAAACATGATGACGCCGGTAGTTTCGAGTGCTTTTATCAATGACGCTTTGAACGCGGTAAAGTCGATAGTGCGATAAATACAGATGGTCAGTAGCATGGTATAGAGGACGGAAATCGCGGACGCCTCCACGGCGGTGAAGATGCCCAGAATGATCCCGCCAATAATAATGACAATTAAGAATAAGCTGGGCATCGCATCCATAATGATCTTTCTGACCGATGAGTTACGTAAATCGATACGGGTGGTATAACCCCTTGCTTTCGCCGTTAGGTAGGCGACCAGCATGCAGCCGAATCCCCACAGGCAACCAGCAATAAGCCCGCCGGCAAAAAGGGCAGAGATAGAAGTTCCTCCACTGGCCAACGCATAGAGAATGAACGCCGTTGTTGGGGGAATAAGCATGCCGGTGGGGGCCGAGGCAATATTGGCTGCTGCCGAAAAGGGACGGCTATAGCCTTCTTTCTCACTCATGGGGACCATGACGCCCCCGATCGAGGTCGAGGCGGCGATCGCCGAGCCCGAAATAGCGCCAAACATCATATTGCCGACAATATTGGTATGAGCTAAGGAACCAGGGATTCTGCCGCTGAATAACTTGGCGAAGTTAACCAAGCGCAGTGCAATCCCACCATGGTTCATTAAAACCCCGGAAAGGATAAAAAATGGAATGGCGAGCAGCGTGAAGCTATCCAAGCTGGAAACCATTTTTTGTGCGGTTGTAAAAATGGCAATTTCTGTTGGCAATGCCATAAGAATCGTGGCCATCGAGGAAACCGCGATGCAAATACCAATGGGGGCGCCAATAATGAGTAAAATGAAGAAAGTGGCCACTAATAAAATACCAGCGTCTAACATCATGGGGTTGCACTCCCTGTGGGGGCCTTATTCTTGAAGATGAGGGTGCAGTTATTTAAGCAGTAGATTATGATTAATGTGCCAGAGACCGGTAGAGATAAATATAAGTACCCTTTGGGAATGCCGAGCAACGGATAAATCTGGGACATGCTGTTATTCGCCGCTTGCAGTCCACCATAAATAAGCACAATCGCCGCAAAGAGGATAAAGAGTATTTCCATCAGTAAGTCCGAGCATTTCTTCCAACGTCCTGTCAGCTTGCCGGTGAGCAGTGTTAGGCTGACATGCTCCCGCTGACCTACCACATAAGCAATAGCTAGCATTGACAACCACACCAAAGAAAACCTAAGTAGAGCCTCGGAAATAGTACTGGGGTTATTAAATGCATAGCGAGCAATGACTTGCCAGCTAGCCACACCCACCATGCTTATAAAAAGTAGGCAACACAAAAACTTTAGCGATAAATCGATAGCGGCGTGTATTTTTAGCATTTTACATACCTGTTTCTGTAAGATTGATAGCAGTTGTCTTTATCAATAAAGTATTTGGTTGCCTACAGTTTTTATCTAAAATTTATACTGATAGCCAATAAGCCAAGAACTATTTCGTTGGTTTGGATCGATACTTGCTTCAGAGCTGTTACGATCCCTCTGAACGTAGCCTCCAAAAACAGTATTATTTGCATTCAGATGGTTAAATACGAGGAGCTCTTGCTCTAAGTAGTCACGGTTTCCGGTGCCGAAATCAGGAGAACTGCTCTCATGCTTAAAGTGATAGTGGGGATTGTAGAGGAGCATCCAGCTATCATTGATATTGTAAGTAGCATATAAATCAATCCGTCCCGCACGGCCTTTTACCGCTGTTTCATGGGTCGTTTCGTGCTCATAGCGATAACGGCCAGCTAAACCCCAGTCGTCCGCTTGGTAGCTCAAACGTAAGCCAGCCAATGCGCGGGTTACGTTCGATCTGAATTTAGCGCCTGCTTGAGGCGTCATGGACCATCGATTGTTGGCGTCTAGCTGAATTTTAGGGAAGGAGTAATTAACGAAAGCTTCATCGTGCTTTGGCCAGCCGCTTTCATGAACGTCATCCTGCCAAAACCAGGACTTTTCAAACATAAGGGAGGATGAGTCATCAAAGATCCGGCTGATCGCGATTTTGGGTAGCGTCAGCGCATGATCATTGGTCGTCTGCTCGAGCTTCATTGTCAGAAGATGCTCAGCAGACCAGGCGGGAGTAGAAAGTGCAATTAAAGCACACGCTGTAGCTAAGTTTGATACCCGCGCCACCCGATGAAGTGTAGTCATGTCTTCTCCATATTGGTTTTGTTCTTTGTCTATTTCCCAAGGGTACTTTGGTTTTAATATTAAAAATCCCAAGGTGCGCATTAAATGTACCAGCGTGCCTATAAAAATGAAACGATGTTTCTTTTATACTTTAGTCGTTTTTTATATGCTTGGATGATGAGCGCCATAACAGAATTCGTTGGCAACTCATGTTTTTTGAGGTAAATTCAGAACGATAGTCCATTTTTTATGAAACGAGGTCCAAGCAATATGGCCGCTTCGCAGAAGCCGGATAATGTAGCAGCCGTTATGAAGGTTTTCGCCATTCTTGAAGGGCTTGCCGAGCAACCAAGCATTGGCCTATCCGAGCTCTCACAACGTTCGTTTACTTCAAAAAGCACGGCATACCGCTTTCTTCAGACAATGAAGGAGCTTGGTTACGTGTCTCAAGAGCAGGAGTCTGAGAAGTACGCGCTGACGCTTAAGCTTTTTGAGCTAGGGGGCGCAGCTCTCGAAAATGTTGATTTGATTTCACTGGCGAATCCGGAGATGCGAGCGCTTTCTGAGAAGACCCATGAGGCTATACATCTTGGGGCGTTGGATGAAGACGGGCAGCATATTGTTTACTTACATAAATATGATTCGCAATTTAATTTATGTATGAATTCGCGCGTTGGTCGGCGTAGCCCAATCTACTCAACCGCAATGGGTAAGACGCTCTTGGCTTGGATGGAGGAGGGTAGAGCGCGCGAGATACTCAAAAACACAAGCTTTGTTGCTAAAACAAAGCATACCTTAACCAGCGCGCAGCAGGTTCTTGATGAGCTGCCTGCTATTCGCCAGGAAGGAATTGCCGAAGATCGCGAGGAAGCCGAGCTTGGAGTACGCTGCTTGTCCGTGCCGGTATTCGATCGATTTGGCCAAGCGGCGGCGGCTATGAGCCTGTCGTTCCCCGTGGTGCGCTATGATGAGCACAAACGCGAAGAGTATCTAAAGCTACTCTTCAAGGCGGGACAGCGTGTTTCATCTGGATTGGGATTCCATGATTACCCATTTAACTCGGCTTGATATGACCATTATCAAGCACAATCAGTAACAAAAAAGGCGCCAATCTTCAAAATTGGTGCCTTTTAAAAGAGATGAACAATAGCGTTTCTTAGCGAGCTAGCCAGCCCCCATCCACTGCCAGGGTGTGCCCCTGTACGTAATTAGACGCGTCTGAAGCGAGAAATATCGCCGCCCCAGCGAGGTCTTCGGGTTTACCCCATTGCCCTGTGGGGATTCGACCAAGAATCTCCTGGCTGCGCTCCGGGTCATTACGCAGAGCTTCGGTATTGTTGGTAGCCATATAACCCGGCGCGATGGCATTGACATTGATGCCCTGAGCAGCCCACTCATTCGCCATTAGCCGTGTCAGACCCAGAACACCGCTTTTAGAGGCGGTATAGGAAGGGACCCGGATGCCGCCCTGAAAGGAAAGCATGGAGGCAATATTGATAATTTTGCCGCGGCGCTGCTGATCGATGCATGAGCGTGCAAAAGCCTGAGATAAAAAGAACACGCTCTTGAGGTTAACGTCGAGGACTTCGTCCCAGTCTTTTTCGGTAAACTCTAATGCATTAGCCCGTCGAATAGTGCCGGCGTTGTTGATAAGGATGTCGGCTTTGCCGAAACGCTGCTCTGTCTGCTGGATTATATTCGCTATAGGGTCGGTGCTGTCCAGCTCTGCCTGGATCGACAAGAACTCTACGCCCAGCGCTTCGACTTGTTGCTGTGTTTCATCCGGCGATCGCCGATTAACGCCAACAATATTACAACCCGCGCTCGCTAGTCCTAAAGCCATACCCTGACCCAGGCCGGTATTGCAGCCGGTTATAATGGCTGTTTTACCATTTAAATCGAATAAGGTGTCGCCCATGATACCTCCCAACTTTTAGCGTAAATCATCCATCGCGATATGATCCATATCGGAAAAAGTTTGATTTTCACCCGCCATTGCCCAGATAAAGGTATAGCTGCCAGTGCCTACGCCTGAGTGCAATGACCAGCTAGGAGAAAGAGCGACTTGACGGTTGCGTACAATGAGGTGACGTGTTTCCTGGGGTTCGCCCATCATATGAAATACAACGCTGTCATCCGCCATATCGAAATAAAAGTACGCTTCCATGCGGCGTTCATGCGTATGACACGGCATGGTGTTCCACAGGCTGCCTTCCTCAAGGCGTGTCATGCCCATTAATAGCTGGCAAGTAGGGAGCACGTCAGGTACAAAATATTTGTAAATGGTGCGCTCGTTGCTGTTGGCCGGGTTGCCTAGCGTTTGTGGAGAGGCGTCTGCCAAAGTGACTTTGCGAGTAGGGTACTGCTGGTGGGCGGGTGTACAGCAAATATAAAAAGCTGCCGGATTAGATGTATCGTCACTCTCAAATTGTACGTCACGGCTCTCTTTGCCGATATAAAGCCCTTCGTGTGTATTGATACTATGTTGGGTACCGTCAACAGTAATTGTACCGGGTCCCCCGACATTGATAGTGCCTAACTCACGACGCTCGAGAAAGTAATCCGTTCCAGTATGTTGGCACATGGATGCAGTAATCGGTACGGCTTTGTCGGTGGGCAGTGCGCCACCAACAATTAACCTGTCTAAATGGCTATATACTAAAGTAAGCTCGTTTTTATTGAATAGCTCTTCTATCAAAAATTGGTCACGGAGCCCTTGAGTGTCTAACTGCTTGGCATGTTCACTATGGATAGCTTGACGAGATTCCATGTTATCTCCGGATCGATGTTGTTAGAAAATAGAAACGCTGGTTCAATATATCAGGTATGGTGTTTTTTTCAACGCTGATGGCCGAGATCACCATGGCCTGGCTCAAGGGCCGCGGCATCGTCACCATTCCGTCCTCCACCAAGGCGCGTAATATCGAAAGCAACATCAAGGCCTTCGAGCTCACCTTGACCGAGGCCGAAATGGCGGATATCGCGACCCTCGACCGCGGCGAACGCATTGCCAACCCGGACATGGCGCCGGCCTGGGATGAGTAAACGCTCGCTTGGGGCATTCAGTGGGGTGGGCCACAAGGCCTCCCCCGCAATGCAGGAGCGCCACTTTTAGACGCTCACTGGTAGCCCGCCGCCTGTAACTGGAAAAGCTGTGCGTAGCGGCCTTCGAGCTCCATGAGCGATTCGTGGCTACCTTGCTCGATAATACACCCCTGGTCGATCACAAGAATCAATCCGGCGCTTCGCACGGTAGAGAAACGGTGCGAGATCAAAATCGTCATCTTGTCGCGGCTGTGTTGGCGAAAGCGCGCGAATACATCGGCTTCGGCGGCGGCGTCCATGGCGGCGGTGGGCTCGTCGAGCACTAGAATATCCGCGTCCTTGCGCATGTAGGCCCGCGAAAGCGCGATTTTTTGCCACTGGCCGCCGGAAAGCTCCTGGCCATCCTTGAACCAGCGGCCAAGCTGGGTGTGATACCCCTTGGGCATGCGCTCGATGAAGTGGTCGGCGAGGCCGAAGTGCGCCGCCTGCTGCCAGCGCGCCTGATCCTCGAAGGCGTGGATATCGCCCACGCCGAGGTTCTCGCCTACCGGGAGCTGGTAGCGCACGAAGTCCTGAAAAATGACGCCCACGCGTTTGCGCAGCGTATCCGCGTCCCAATCCCGCAGGTCGCTGCCATCCAGCAAAATGCGCCCTTCGCTGGGTTGGTAAAGCCGGGTCAGCAGTTTGATGAGCGTCGTCTTGCCCGAACCGTTTTCGCCTACCAGCGCCAGGCTCTGCCCGGGTAGCAAATGCAACGAGATATCCACGAGCGCCTGGCCACCGCCTGGGTAGGCGAAGCTCACGTTCTCGAAGCGAAGCCCGTCGCCGGGTGTTGCGCCCACGGTCAGCGTGCCGCCTTCCTGTTCGGTGGGGTGCTCCAGGTAGTCGTAAAGATTGGAGAGATACAGGTTATCTTCATACATGCCGCTAATCGCGGTCAAAATGGCGGAAAGCGACGACTGGCCTTGCTTGAAGACCATTAGATACATGGTCATCTGGCCCAGAGTGATCGCGCCGACGATCGTCTCGAGCACCACCCAGCCGTAGGCGATATAAAACGTGAGCGTGCCCAGTAGGCCGAGCACGAACCCCCAGCCCTCGCGCTTAAGTGTCAGCAGGCGATCCTCGGCGAAGAGACGATCGAAAATGGCCCGGTAGCGACGTAAAAAGAGCGGCTCGAGACCAAAGAGTTTGACCTCCTTGATGCTGTCTTCGCGCGCCAGCACGGTTTCCAGGTAGCTCTGCATACGCGTTTGTGGCGAGCGGCGGCGGAAAAGCCGAAAGGCGTCGCCGGAAAACTTCGCCTCGGAGATGAACACCGGCACCGCCCCGACGGCCAAAATCAACAGCGCCCAGGGGGAGAACTGAATGAGCAGTACGCTGAAGCTACCCAGCGAAATCGCGTTTTGAATGAACCCAAAGGTTTTGGTGACCAGCGCCAGCGGCCGGGTAGAGGCCTCGCGCCGGGCGCGGGTCAGCTTGTCGTAAAGCTCGGAGTCCTCGAATTGGCCCAGCGAAAGCGTGCCGGCTTTCTCGAGAATCAACACGTTGACCTTTTGGCCCAGCATCGCGCGTAAAAGCGACTGTTGGGCGGCCAGCCCGCGCTGGGCCAGCGCAATCAGCGCGATGATCAGCGCCTCGAGCGCCACCAACTGCAGCACCGGCGCGATGATGATCAAAAGCACCGGCTCTTCGGCGGCCTCGAAGGTATTCATGGCGCTGACCACGCCATCGACGATCAGTTGACCCACCCAGGCCGCCAGCGCGGGCAAAACACCAGCCACCAGCGTGCAAAGGGCAAGGCCCAGCATCATCCAGCGGGAGGTGCCCCAAACCAGCGCCAGCGCGCGCCGGCTGTAGCGGAACACGCTGAAAAAGCCGGTAATCGAAGAGGAGGGGCTCAACAAGGCCATAAAGCGCAGGGCACCTTTATTAACGTATCAAAAACGCCATGATGCAACGCTTTGGCCGTTACTACCAGGTGAACGCTCGTAATCAGTGTCGGGCGCAAGCGCCCGGGCCACGATAAGGTCATCAGCCGAGCAGCGTGGCCCCGTAAATGAGCGCGCCAATGACCACGAAGGCCGGGTGTATCTTCCACCACACCAGCGCCGCGGTGGCGAAAGCGCCAATGATCAATGTATGGATGAGGCCGGCGCTTTCCATGCCTTCCAGCAAAAAGCCGAGCGTTAGCCACGCCATCATGACCGCAATAACCGGGCGTACCCACTGACTCATGCGCTTGACCTGAGGGGATTCGCGGTGGCGATAGAGAAGGCCCAGCGCGCAGAGCATGAGTAAAAGCGAGGGAACGACGGTAGCCAACACGGCGATAGTCGCACCGGCAATGCCGGCAACCTCGTAGCCGATGTAGCCGGCCATTTTGGTGGCGATCGGGCTTGGCAGGGCATTACCCAGCGCCAGCGTTTCCGCAAACCCTTGAGAGGTCATCCAGCCGTAGCGGCCAACGACCTCTGCTTCGAGCAGCGGAATGATCGCCGGGCCGCCGCCATAGCCGATGATATTGGGAATGAAAAAGGCCAGAAACAGCTCCCAGTAAATCATGGCGAGGTCTCCACGGGCTTTTTAGGTTTGGGCTTCAAGAGGGCGGCCGCCAGAATGGCGCCGATGATGATGCCCGGGTGAACGCCGAGCCAGTAGATCAGCGCACCGGCCGCCAGCGCGATCACGCTACTAACGAGCCAGCCAAGCGACGCTTTGGATTTCTCCAGAAAGTCCCAGGTCAGTTGCCCCATCATCACCATGACCACCGGAATGACCGCCTGGCCCATGCCACTGATCCAGGCGACATCGCGATAGCGGCTGAATACACCCAGCATGATGATCATGGCGACGATCATGGGGCCGGTAACGGCCAAAACCGCCGTGATGCAACCGAGAGTGCCACCGACCCGATAGCCGATATACCCCGGCATTTTGGTGGCAATGGGCCCGGGCAGGGTGTTGCCAATGGCCAGAATGTCGGCAAACTCTTCATCGGTAAGCCACGCGTAGCGTTTGACCACTTCGGCGTGTACCAACGGGATCATCGAAGGCCCGCCGCCAAAACCGAAGATGCCGACCCGAAAGAAAGCCCAGAACAGTGCGGTATGTTTCATTGGAGTATTGCTCGCTAAGATGGCTTCATCGCGATTACCGCGGCGTGGTAAAGTCGTCGGTAAAATCGTTTATTTTTTTAAAATCGATTATTAATGACGCTGAATATAATGTAGCGGCTTGTGCAGCGTCAACAGCGCACCTTCAACCATTACGTGTGACGGGCAGTTTGCTGCTCTACGCCACAAGGAAGCCATGATGAATACGCCATGCCCGCCGGCCAATGCTACGGCCTCCAGCCGGATCTACGAAATTCTTCGCAGGGACCTCGTCGATGGCCGCTTTGCCGCGGGTGAGAAGTTGGCCATCAATGCCTTGAAAGAGCGCTATCAGGTGGGGTTGAGCCCGCTACGCGAGGCCTTGAACAAGCTGGCGGCCTATGGCCTGTTGATTCAGGAGAATCAGCGCGGGTTTCGCGTGCCAACCCTGACACGTACCGAGCTGGACGATATTGCCAAAACGCGCCTGGCGCTGGAGGGGATGGCGTTCGAACAAGCCATTGCCCATGGTGATGCCGCCTGGGAGGCAGAGCTGCTGGCCGCCGAGCATCGCTTGAAGTGCGCGGATATGACCCCCGAGAAGGAGGATGAGTGGGAGCGCCTGCACACCCGGTTTCATCGCACCCTGGTCGCTCCCTGCGGCTCTGTCTGGCTACTGCGCTTCATCGAGCAACTTCATGACCAGTTCGACCGCTACCGCCGTCAGGGCCCCGAAATGCCGGCGGTTCGCCAGCAACTCGATCAGGAACACCACCAGCTCGTGGTGCTGGCGCTTGAGCGTAACGCCCAGGCGGCACGCAAGCTGCTCGATGAGCACATCACCAGGTCCTACGACGCGGCGCTACAGTGTTTCCAGGCTCAGAACGCCAACACCGTCTGGGCGGACGCATAATTGTTGCGCGCACTGGTGTAAACTGGCGCGCACCGACATGCGAAGATGGGCGTAAAGCGTAATGCAATATTCAGACGAGGTAGTCGCCGGGCAAACGTTGAGCTGGGTGCGCAATTTTATCGTGGCACAGAATATATGCCCTTTTGCCCAGCGTGAGCTGGAGCGCGCGGCCATCCGCGTCGCCGTGGTGCGCTCGAAGAAAGTCGAAGTAGCGCTGGAAGAGCTGATGAACGAAGTCGCGTGGCTGGATGAGCATCCGGACACCGAGACCACGTTGCTGGTCTTCCCGACGCTGTTCAAGCATTTCGAACACTATCTGGACTACGTCGAACTGGCCGAAAGCATTCTTGTTGATCAGGGCTACGAAGGGGTTTACCAGTTAGCGACCTTCCACCCGGACTACTGCTTCGATGGTGTGGCACCCGACGAGGCCTCGAATTACACCAACCGTTCACCCTACGCCATGGTGCACCTGCTGCGCGAGGCAAGCGTCGAGAAAGCCATTGCGTTTTATGGCGATACCCAGGCCATTCCCGAACGCAACATCGAACACCTCACCGCCATGGGGAGCGGCCAGGCCGAACGCTATTTGCAGGATGCCCTGGCCGAGCAGACCCCCGGCTAATCCTTCGGCGCGCGAATGACGAGCGGATTTTGACTGAGGCGTTTTAAGCGCCGTGGGCAGAACCCGCGGTCTTTGAAGAGTGGCGCTCAACGCGTGTTCGACCGCCGTGAAGAAAGGACCGGGCAGCCAAGGCTGCCCGGTGACTTATCGCAGGATTAAAACGCCTCCCATTCGGGTTCTGCGCTAGGGGATTTGGCGGGGGCGGGCTTGCGTGAAGGGAGTGAAGGGGCCGGCTTTTGCGCAGGCGCCAGGGTGCGCGTTGCTGCTTGGCCACCGCTTGGCAGTTTAAAGGTCTCCACGATCGATGCCAGGCGCGTGGCTTCATCTTCAAGCGAAGCGGACGCCGTACTGGTCGCTTCTACCAACGAGACGTTTTCCTGGGTGGCGGAGTCCATCTGCGCAATGGCCGTACTGATCTGCGCGATGCCCGACTCCTGCTCCTTGGCCGCCAGGGCCAGCTCCTGCATCATGTCGGTCACGTGGCGAACGGCCTTGTTGACCTCGCCCATGCTCTGGCCGTTGTGGATCGCCTGATTGGCGCCCTCGGCGATACGCTGGGCGATATCCTCGATCATCGTGCGGATCTCTTTCGATGAGTTCGACGTCTTGGTCGCCAGCGAGCGTACTTCGCTCGCCACCACCGCAAAGCCACGACCGTGCTCGCCGGCGCGGGCGGCTTCCACCGAGGCGTTAAGCGCAAGAATGTTGGTCTGGAAGGCGATCGAGTCGATGACCTGAACGATGTCGTGAACCTTCTGGGAGTCCTTCTCGAGATCGCGCATCCATTCGCCGGAGCGCTCGGCCTCGGTTTGCCCCTGTTGGGCTTTTTGCGCGGCGCTGACCGTTAGTTTTTCGGCCTGACCCGCCGTGTCGGCGTTTTGGCGAACGATCGAGGAGATCTCGTCCATGCTGGCCGCCGTTTGCTGAATGGCCGCGGCCTGCTGCTCGGTACGCGAGGCAAGGTCCTGGCTGCCGCCGGCGATCTCGCGGGAGTTGGCGGCCACGATACGGCTGCTTTTCCCAAGCGTCGTCATCATTTGCTGTAGCTGCGTTTGCATATCGCCCATGGCGCTGTAAAGCCGCCCGATCTCGTTGCGCCCGCGCGCCTCGACGCTCTGGGTTAGATCCCCCTGGGCGATACGTTCGCAAAGTTTGACGGCGCCTTGTAACGGTGTCACGACCAGTCGGTTGATACCTACCTGCACCACGACATACGCGATTAACGCAAGCGCAATCAAGACCCCAAAAATAAAGGTGTCGCGGTTACGCGACGCCACGGCGTCGGCGGTGGTGGTTTGAGCAAAGTTGCGCGTGTATTCGTTAAAGTCGCGTACGCTTTGGGTGAACGTATCGAACTGCTCGTTGAGCCGGCTACGTTGGACCATCAGGGCGTCATAGTCCCCCTGGGTCATGGCGCTGAGCAGTGCCGGGCTTACCAGCCGTGCGTACTCACTGGTCAACGCGTCGATCAGTGACGCGCGGGGCGAGTCCGCCGGCACCTGGATGGCGCTGAATTCGGCGAAGCGTTCCTCGGCCCGAGTAAGGGCGGCTTGGGCACGCTCCAGTGCCAAGTCGGCCAACGCGGTATTACCGCCCTCGGCATACTCCTGGTAACGCTCCAGGCGTACTCTAAGTTCCATCAGGTTGACTTCGGCGCGGTTGATATACGCCGTTTGACGGGCAGCGACTTCATCGAGGGCAGCAAGGTTATTGACGGCGCTATTCTCGGCGCGTATTCCCAGCGCGGCCACGATCAATAACATGACCACCAGCAATCCCAATGCCCCGGCCAAGGCATATTTTACGGATAGATTCTTCATGTACTTTAGGATCTCACTCAAGCAGAGCAATAGCAGGAAAAGCCAGCGTCGCGATCCGATGAGGCGTTACGCTGGTAGCAGAGAAAGCCAACGCAGCAATCCATTGGGTTCACTGCGTTAGTATCGTTATCGGCACAAGGGGCGGGAAATTTAGCGGTAAATGCGCGTTATAGAAATTTATGCATGACGTAGGTATCCACCAGCCCTTGGGCGGGGTGGCGAAACGCGCCGGGCACGGTGCCGGCAATGCTGAACCCAAGCTTTTGCCAGAGCGCCACGGCGATTTCGTTGGTGCTGACCACGGCGTTGAACTGCATGGCGAGAAAGCCGTGCTCTTTGGCAAGCGTCTGCGAGTGCTCGCACAGGCTGCGTGCAAGCCCGCGGCCACGCGCAGCGGGCGCCACCATGTAGCCGCAGTTGCACACGTGTTGGCCGGGACCCGCCGCGTTGGCTTTTAGATAGTACGAACCCAACACCGCGCCCTGGCGATCCTTGGCCACCAGCGTGGCCGCGGGCGCCTCGCACCAGAGCGCGTAGGCGGCGTCAAACGAGATATCCGGCGCGATGGCGTAGGTCTCCTGGGCCGCTACAATGGCGCTAAAGGTTGGCCAAAAAGCCCGGAAGTCGTCCTTCGTCATCGGCGCGATCGTCATATCGGTCATGGGCTATCCGCTAAACGTTAAAAGGTAAAACACGGTGTCTCGAGGGCGTTAGCGCGCGACCTCGGCGACGATCTCGTAACTTTTCAGCCGGTCTTCCTGATTGAAGAAGTCGCTATTGATCATCAGCTCGTCGGCGCCGGTTTGCGCCTGGAACGCCTCGAGTCCTTCCTTGACCGTCTGTGGGCCGCCAATGATCGCGGCGCCCAAAAACTGGCTGACCTGGGCCTGCTCCATGGGCGTCCAGTCGAGCTGCTCGACCGGCGGCCTTGACTGGGTGGGCTTGCCGCGGATCAGGTTGAGAAACTTCTGCTGTGCGGTGGTGGCCAGGTAACGCGCCATTTCGTCGCTTTCGGCGGCCATCACGGGAAGCCCTACCATGGCGTGCGGTTTGGAAAGCACCTCGGAGGGGCGGAAATTATCGCGATAGAGCCGTAGCGCCTCGAACAGGTACCCCGGGGCGAACTGGGCGGCAAACGCGAACGGCAGGCCAAGGCGCGCGGCAAGCTGCGCGCTGTAGCCGCTGGAGCCCAAAAGCCAGGTAGGTACGTGAGTTCCCTGGCCGGGAACGGCCTTGACCTGCTGGCCCGGCGCTTCATCGCTTAAGTAGCGGGTCAGCTCGTCGAGCTGGGCGGGGAAGTCGTCGACGCCAGCCTGGGCGCTTCGCCGCATGGCGCGCATGGTCGCGCCGTCCGAGCCCGGCGCCCGGCCGAGCCCCAGGTCGATACGCCCAGGATAGAGCGTTTCCAGCGTGCCGAACTGCTCGGCGATCACCAGCGGCGCATGATTGGGCAACATGATGCCACCGCTACCCACGCGTATGCGTGAGGTATGCCCGGCGACATGGCCGATCAAGACGGACGTGGCGGCGCTGGCGATACCCGCAATATTGTGGTGCTCGGCCAGCCAAAAACGGGTGTAGCCCAGCTGCTCGGCGCGCTGGGCGAGCTCTACACTGTTGGCGAAGGTTTCAGCGGCGCTGCCGCCCTCGCGGATGGGGGCTAGATCCAGCACCGATAAGGCGGTTTCGGCGAGTTGGCTCATGGTTCACCTGCGCATTGGGAGTGTGGCGGCCAATGACGATTCCGAGGAAGTCATTAGCACGCTTGTTAATACTATGTAATGCGGGCGGGATGGCGATAAAACAAGGCCACGCCCTGATGCTCACGGTTCAAAAGCATCAGGGCCGAAGCGGGGGAGGGCTAAAGGCGCTATTCACGGGGCGGCGTGGGCCGAATCAGTATCTCGTTGACGTCGACGTGAGGAGGCTGATTCAGCGCGTAGATCACCGCATTGGCGATATCCTTGTCTTCCAGCGCATGCTCCGGGGGTTCATCGAAAAAGGGCGTATCGACCATGCCAGGCTCGATCAAGGTGACGCGAACGCCAGTACCGCGAAGCTCTTCGCGCAGATTATAGCCCATGCCGGTCACCGCCCATTTAGTGGCGCTGTACATCGAGCCGGGGATGGTTGCCCGGCCCGCCGCAGAGCCTGTGAGCAGCACGTGGCCGGCGCTGCGCTTGAGCGCTGGCAGGCAGGCCTGCAGCGTCAGCCCCACGCCGTACACGTTGGTGAGAATCATCTCGCGCCAGGTCTCGTGGTCGGCGCCGCTAAACCCGCCTGGTGAGCCGCCCCGTCCGGCGTTGGCAAAAACGCCGTCAATGCGGCCAAAGGTTTCCATTGCCTGCTCTACCATGGCGTGCTGTTGTGCCATATCGGTCACATCCAGCTCGACGGTGAGCAGGTTTTCCTGGCCAAGCTCTTGGGCGAGGGCTTCGAGCTTGTCCGTCGAGCGTGCGGCAAGTACCAGTTTATAGCCCTCACGCGCGGCGGCCCGGGCAGTAGCCGCGCCGATGCCGCTCGAGGCGCCGGTGATGAGTAATACACGGTCTTGCATGGGATGCGCTCCTTGCCATTATTAATAGGGGAACCCTCAGAATGGCTAATGGGGCGGGATGTTGCAAACCTCCCGTAGCGGCAAAGAGCGCCGTTCAGAGCGCTTTACGTTCCAAGTGGCCCCCTCTTTTAGACGGGCGCTCACTCATGTAGACGGGTCACTCATTCATGTAGACGGTGTCGATGTCCAGGGTCGAGCGCTCGCCCAGCGCCTCGAAGTTCTCCTGAAGCCAGCGTTCGGCGGCGGCGCGGCCCAGCTCGAACAGGTGACACAAAAACGGCCATTCGGCGTTCATTTTGCTCGATACCGACAGGCTCTCCAGCGCGTGTTCGCCGCTGATGCGGTGAAAGAGCGTCTGCTGGTAGCAGTTCTCGATCCCCTGTTCGTCAAGCGCGTGCTTGAGCAGGGCGATCATTCGGATCTCCTTGATCAACGCGGCATTGAAGGTGATTTCGTTTAGGCGGTTCATGATCGCCGAGGCGCTGGTGGGCAGGGTGTCGCGGCTGATGGGGTTGATTTGCACCAGCAATATGTCCCGGGCGCTGCACTCCTCCATAAGCGGGAAGAGCGCCGGGTTGCCCATATAGCCGCCGTCCCAGTAGGCTTCGCCGTCGATCTCCACGGCCTGAAACACGAAAGGTAAGCAGGCCGAGGCCATGACCGCATCCAGGCTCATTTCTTCGCGGCGGAACACCCGCTGCTTACCGGTGCGCACGTTGGTGGCGGCGACGAATAGCTTTAGCCGGTCACAGCGGCGCACCCGCTCGAAATCGATGTGCTCGTCCACGATGCTGCGCAGCGGGTTGATGTTCAAAGGGTTGAGCTGGTAAGGGGAGACGAGCCGGCTCATCAGGTCCATGGCGATGTAGCCGGGCGACTGATCGAGGCTCCAGTTGCCGGTGAGCACGTCAAGCGGCGAGCGGCGAATGGGGCTTGCCATACCGGCTCGGCTAACCGCCTGCCAGAAGCCACGCAGTGCCTCGCGGGCGGTCTCTTTATCGCCGCGGGTCAACGCGTCGGCCATCACGACCCCGTTCATGGCGCCGGCGCTGGTCCCGCTGATGCCTTCGATTTCGATGCGCTCATCTTCGAGCAGGCGGTCGATCACGCCCCAGGTGTAGCCGCCGTGGGCACCACCGCCCTGCAGGGCCAGGTCCAGCGTTTTTACCTTTGCCATGCCAACTTCCTCACTTCAAGTAGGAAAGCCTAAGCATGGCATAAAACCCGGGTCGCGAAAGCAAGGGCTTCAACGAAGCTTGCCTGTTAGAGAGGCGGCGGTGGTGTCGCTTTAGTAGGCGGCGGCCGCGAGTTGGTAAATACCGCCTTCGGAGCAGCGCAAAAACGCCGAATTCGCCATCCACTCCGCATCCGGGTAGTAGGCGAAAACGTACTGGCTCTCTTTCAAGCTGTCGATCAAGGGATAAGTGATCTCTTCGCGAACCGCCGGGCAGCCGTGGCTGCGACCCAGCCGGCCAGTCTGGGTGATAAAGTCGTCGCTGACGTAATGGGCGCCGTGAATGACGATCGCGCGATCGAAGGCCTGGTCGTTGACGTTCGCCTCCAGCCCGTCGAGGCGCAGCGAGTAGCCGTTTCGCCCGTAGTAGCTGTTCATGGTGCGAAAAAGTCCGATGCTCGACTGATAGCTTTCCGGGGTGTTGGAGAACACCTCGGCGTTGGCGTCCCCGGAGCCGCGCCCGTGGGAGACCAGCTCTTTGAACAGCAGCCGGTTTTGGTGAAGATCGAACACCCACAGGCGCTGCTCGGTCGACGGCAGCGAGTAGTCGATCACCGCAAGACGCTCGGCGCCGGGGTCGGCGCAGCTAAGCGCCAGGGCGGCGAGCTGTAGCGCTTTAGGGGTCGCGGAAGGGGCGAGCAACTGAAGCTGCTGGTGAAGCGGTGAGACGCCGGCTGGCGGCGAGGCCGCCATCTGGGAAAAAAAGGGTGCGGGTGGGGCGGCCTGAAGGGGGGCGCTTGCCAGCAGTGTCGGGAGAAAGAAAAATTTGCTAAAAAAGCTTAATCCGAGCCGCATAGTGTAAGACCTACTATAATTAGTGGTACGCAAAGCGATAACGTCATGACAAGCGTGCGCATGTTTTATCTTTATTGGGTTGGCATGCGACACCGCATAGTAACCCATGGAGGGGTTATGAACGAGAAACCGCCAATTCAGAAATGGGCCTTGGGTGCCGTGTTGACCGCCGCCCTGCTACCCCTTCCGTATGCTATCCATCATGCCCATGCCGACGCCCCGGCTCAACCGGCATTGGCTCAGCAGTTAAACGCCTACGCAAGCGATCTACCCGTGGCCGCGTTCTACCAGGCCCGCGAAGATCAGCTGGTCTGGCAAGACGCCGAGCGTGTCGAGTCGCTGGCCGACGCTTTAGCGCGTCTCGACCAGGATGGCTTAACCCCCAGTGACTATCAGGGAAGCCGGCTGCTCGATGATTTCCGCATGAGCCAACAGGGCGATGCAAGCGCTCAGGCGCGTTTCGACCTCAAGGCCACGCAAACCCTGCTGCTGGCGCTGGATCACCTCTCGCGGGGCAAGGTGGACCCCAAAGCGCTGAATACACAGTGGAGCGGCGAGCGCCCGGCGCGGGGATACAGCATGGTTCAGGTGCGTCAGGCCCTCGCCCAGGGCGACGTCGAGGCGGCTTTCGAGGTCGCCAGGCCCCAGTCGAATGCCTACCGCGAACTTCGTCAGATGCTGAGCGATTACCGTGCCCTCGAGCGCCGAGGCAGTGCCAGCGTGGCGTACTTGAACGGGCGGGATGAGGCGCTGCGCCTTGGCGATACCGACGATGACGTTATCACGCTGCGTAAGCGGCTGGCGCTTTGGGGCGAAAGTGGCCTGGTGGCGGCCGACGATGGCGCCTACCCGATGATCGGGGCCGTTACCCGCGACGACGACCAGCGCCGCTTCGACACCACCGTTGAGCGCGCCGTCCAGCGTTTCCAGCGCCGCCACCAGCTCCAGGCGGACGGCGTGGTCGGCGACAAAACGCGGCGGGCACTCAATACGCCGCTGTCCCGTCGGATCGATCAGCTGCGCATCAACCTCGAGCGGGCACGCTGGCTCGAACACTTCGAAAGCGAGCCTTCCCGCGTATGGGTCGATGTGGCCGGTTACAAGCTTCACTACGTACGCCCCAATGGCGAGCAGTGGGATGCCCGGGTCGTGGTCGGTTCGCCCCAGCGGGCCACGCCGATGATCCATTCGGCGATCAGCCACCTCACCATCAACCCGAGCTGGACGATTCCCCCCACCATCATGCGCGAAGACGTGCTGCCCAGGGTGCGTAGTAATACAGGCTATCTCTCCGCGCGTAATATCCAGGTGCTAAGCCCCGCCGGCGAGCAGCTGGATCCGGAAAGCGTCGACTGGCAACGCCCCGGTGGCGTCATGCTTCGACAAACGGCGGGCAGCGGCAACCCGCTAGGGCGAATCGTGGTTCGTTTTCCCAACGACGACATGATTTATCTGCACGACACACCCGCCCAGGGCGCGTTCGGTCGTACACAGCGCGCGCTCAGCTCCGGCTGTATCCGCGTGGAAGGCATTAGCGAACTTGCCCAGATGCTTCTGCGCGACAGCGGCAGCCAGCACCGGGTCAATACGCTTATTGGCCGAGGCAGCAGCGATCAAAACGTGAATTTGCCGCAGCGCATTCCGGTTATGTTGCACTACCTGACCGCCTGGCCCAACGCCGAGGGCGAGATCGAGTTCCGCGACGATATCTACCGTCACGACGATGCGCTGCTCGATGCGCTAAGCCGCCCGGTTTGATGGGGCGTGTGGTCTAAAGACGCAAAAAAGCCGCCCGATTGGGCGGCTTTTTTTAGCGCAAGTGAGCAGGCTCTTTATTCGTCGCGCTGGTAGTTGGCTACATTGATCGTACCGGTCTCGCCGCTGTTGAGGGCAGCAAGCATCGGTTCGGCCTGGTTCTTGAACGCGATCAACGTATCGCCGGTCAGGCTCGAGGACTCGGGAAGCTCTACGGTCATGGCGTTAACCGGTGAGTTATTGACGATGACTTCGTAATGCAGGTGCGGGCCAGTGCTGCGCCCGGTATTGCCGGAAAGCGCGATGCGATCACCCATGGTCACGCGATCGCCGGCGCTGACCAGCGGTTTGGACAGGTGCAGATAGCGCGTGCGGTAGCCGTTATCGTGGCGAATCACGATGTAGCGGCCGGCCGCTGCGTGATTGGTCACCCGCTCGACCCGGCCGTCTGCTGGCGCGGTAACGGGGGTGCCGATCGGCATGGCAAAGTCGGTGCCGTTATGCGGGCTGATACGGCCGGTTACCGGGTGCTTGCGGTTCGGATTGAAGTTAGAGCTCAAGCGATAGCTGCCTTCGAAGGGATGACGCGCAAAGCCCGGCTCCAGGCCACTGCCTTCCGGCGTATAGAAGTTGTCATCCGCCGCGTTACGCACCATCGTCAAATCCATGCGCTCGCCGTCGTACTCGACCGCCAGTACGCGCGAATCCAGTGTCTCGCCGTCGATCATGTCGGACTCGACCAGCACGTTGAAACTATCGCCGCGACGGCTATCCCGCCTAAAGTCGAGCTTTTTCTCGAGCAGGCGTGTCAGCTCGGTCACCGAGCTGCTTGAAAGCCCCGTTGCCTGGGCCGAGCGCGCAAAACTACCGCTAACGGTCCCGGCGAACAGACGCTGAACCGGCTCGCCCTGACGTTCGATGACGGTTGCCGCGAACGAGGTGTCTTCATTGCGCTCGAGCAGCACGCCGTCGCGGATGTCTTTCATCATGCGCAGCGCGAGCAAGTTGCCGTTTTCGTCCAGCTGGTAATCGAAGCTGTTACCGGCGCGCCAGTTGGTAAAAATGCGCGGGTTGGGCATGTCGTCCAAAAGGGCCAGCACTTCGCTGTAGCCAAGACCCAGCTCGTTTTGCGCCAGCACGGCAAAGGTTTCACCCGGCTCTACGATATGGGTGGCCCACTCGGGAACGAAGGGCTCTTCAGCGGCCAGTTCGAGCTCGAGAAAGGAGATATCGTCGAATAGCTCGATGCCGTAATCCTCGTAAGAGGTAGCGCTATCCACGGAAGTAGCATCGGCAATCTCGACCGGCCCCGGAGTGCCCGGTTCGTCGATATTGAGCATGCCACTGGTTAGGGTGCCAAACACCACCGCCATGTGAATGGCGCCGTCATCCAGTACGGGCTTTGCATCTATTTCGCTGGCGATTGATGCCTCGGCGGTGGCGATGACATCGAGATCGATGATCTCGGTCGCGGCGAGATCACTTAGCGGGATCTGCTCGCGGGTGGCGTCGATGGCGCGGGAGGCGCGGTCGATCGCTTTGGCGACCGGGCGGCGCTCCTGGTGCAAGGAGGGCACGGTGGTAAAAGAGTCGCTGGGCAGCGGTACGAGCACGCTCTCCAGTGAAGTATGGGGTTTATTGAGATCCTGATACGTCGTTATAAGCTTTTGTGTGCCCAGCACGGTGACCATTGTAGCCACGGGTAAAAGTAATAATTTATGTGCGCGGGGCAGCGAATGAAGGATTCGCAACATGGGTAAATTGACCGCCGAGTTCGAAGTGAAAATGAACGTAAAAGTGAACAAGCACGGGAACAATACCCCATGGGGGTAGGGGTGAATAGACTGTATTTACATACAGAGAGGCGGGTTTCGCGTTAACGAAAAAACCGGACAGCAAGCGACTTATTAAGAAACAGTGTTTGCTAATGGCGTTGGCTATACGAAACCTAAACTTTCAAACCTGCCAATAGCTTGTACACCTAAATGTAGTTGTATCGGTTAAGGCGTATCAATATAGCCAATAGTGGTTCTTTGTAAAGCCTTCCCGATAGCAAGGATCAATGGTTTATCGCGCTGAGTACCGCTGATCATCAAGAAACGTTTCCCAAAACGCTTTTTCCACGCTGTTTTGAGCGGCTATTAGCGTCATGCTTTTGTACAAGGATTGGTTTGGCCCGAAGAAGGCGCCTTTGAAAAAAACCGGCGTTTCAGTGAATTGTTAGTCCGCTAGTTATTTCAGTGATTGTAAAGAGTACTTTAGTGTCTGCGTCTTTGTGTTTTTTTGTAACTAAAGAGCGATGACTCAATTGTCTTATAGCAAAGTAGAAGCAGAGCCGATGTTATACAATATTTTCAAAAAGTTCCCTGTTTTTTAGTGTTTTCGTTGAAACAGCATGAGTCGCCGCACAAGTTAGCTATTCGTCGTCGCCAGCATTCTGTTAAAGTTTTTTCGAAGACCAAGCGCACTAATACGCTTTTAGCGTCGAGGAAATCGAAATGTCTCGGGTAACACTTGCTCAGTGGCACATGCTCGCCGCCGTTGTAGATTACGGTGGCTTTGCACGCGCCGCGCAGGCTATTCATAAAAGCCCTTCTACGCTCAATCATGCGGTGCACAAGCTGGAGGAGCAGCTTGGCGTTCAGGTGCTCGAGCCGGTCGGTCGTCAGGTCCGCCTGACCGAGGCCGGTGAGCTATTGCTGCGCCGGGCGCGTCAGCTCATCGAGAGCGCCGCCTCGATAGAGGACATTGCTACACGCCTTGCCGAAGGGCTCGAAACGGAAGTGGCGGTCGCCATCGATCAGGTGTTTCCCGCGGATGCCCAGGCCAAAGCGCTCGAGCGCTTCTCCGAGGCCTACCCGCAGGTTCGGGTCCAGCTTTATGAAAGCGTACTCAACGGCGGTGTAGAGATGCTGTTCGATGGGCGGGCGGATCTGGTGATTTCCGGCATGGAAGTGCCTGGTTTTCTGGGCGAGCCGTTAGCCAACGTGCGCTTTATCGCGGTGGCGCATCCCGACCACCCGCTTCACGGCCTGGGGCGTGAACTCGATTTGCGCGACCTGGCGCAATATCGCCAGCTGGTCGTGCGTGACTCGGCCAATCGTCAGTCTGCCAATGCGGGGTGGCTCAAGGCCGAGCAGCGCTGGACGGTCAGCCACCTCAATACATCGCTTGATATGATAAAGCGCGGCCTGGGCTTTGCCTGGATGCCGGTCACCCGGATCGCCGACGAGCTCGAGCGTGGTGACCTGAAGCCGCTGCCCCTGACTGCCGGGGGGATTCGCGAAGCGCCTTTTCAACTGATTTTCAAGGATCGCGACCATGCAGGCCCGGCCACCCACGCCATGGCCCAGGTGCTGCGCGAGGCGGTGATCGAGCAATGCCCGGAAGATTCAATTTACTCGAATGAAACAGGGTAAAACATCCGCTTGAGTGCATCGTAAAGCGCGCTATGCTCTAAAAACATAAGCAGAGACGCAAATTACAGGAGGCGCCCGATGGGACTATTAGTAGAAGGCGAGTGGGTCGATCAGTGGTATGACACCAAAAAGCATGGCGGTGAGTTCGTACGCGAGTCGGCCCAGTTACGCGACTGGGTAGAAGGAAGTGGTCAGCAGCAGGGGCAAAGTTTTCCCGCCGAAAAGGACCGTTATCACCTTTACGTATCCCTGGCCTGTCCCTGGGCGCATCGGGCGCTGATCATGCGCAAGCTCAAGGGGTTGGAGCCGTTGATTGGCGTCTCCCACGTTAGTCCCTTGATGCTCGATAAGGGCTGGACCTATAACGAAGAGGAAGGCTCGAGTGGCGACCCCATCAACCGGGTGAATTACCATTACGAGCTCTATACCATGACCGACCCGGCCTATACCGGGCGCGTCACGGTGCCGGTACTTTGGGACAAAACGCGCAGCGCCATCGTCAATAACGAGTCCGCCGATCTGCTGCGCATGCTCAACGGTGCCTTCGATGAGCTGACCGGCAACGATCTCGACTTCTACCCTGAGGATCTGCGTGAAACCATCGATGAAGTGAACGACGATGTGTACGACAACGTGAACAACGGTGTCTACAAGTCGGGCTTTGCCACCGAACAGGATGTTTACGAGAAGCACGTCAAGGCGCTATTCGACGCGCTCGACCGGCTGGAAGCGCGTTTGGCAGAAAACCGCTACCTGGCAGGGGGGTGGCTGACCGAAGCCGATATTCGCTTGTTTACCACCCTGGTGCGTTTCGACGCGGTCTATTTCGGCCACTTCAAGTGCAACTATAAGCGTATCGAGGATTACCCCAACCTCTCGAACTATCTGCGTGAGCTGTACCAGTGGCCAGGTGTTGCCGAGACGGTGAATATGGATCACATCAAACGCCACTACTATTACAGCCACGAAACGATCAATCCGACCCGGATCGTCCCGGCCGGTCCGCTACTCGATTTCGAGCGCCCCCATGATCGTGAGCGGTTAGAGGGCAAAGGCATTCGTAGGCGTCAAAAGTAACGAAAAAGTAACGGCAAAAAGTAACCGCAAACCGTCGAGGCCCTCTTTTAAAAGGCACCTGAAAAAAGGGCACTTGAAAAAAAGCCACCTGACAAAACGAAAGGCCGCCCGATGGGCGGCCTTTTTTTACGCGCGATTAAACGAGCCGTTTACTGCTGGGGCTGGTTCTCGTCGTCATTGAACGCTTCGCGGGTCGATTGCCAGGCGCTCTGGGCGCCGTCGCGAGTGGTCTGCCAGGCGTTACGCGCGTTGTTTTGAGTCTGCTCCCACCAGTCGCGGTTGTAGGCGGGGAAGCTTTCCACTTCTTCGGGAGTAGCGGTCAACATAATGCGGTGTTCGGTGTCGCCATCGCCTTCGGTGCTGGTTTCAAGCGTGAAGTAGTCGGTGCCGACCACGATTTCACGGCCACCAAGGCCCAAAACGGCGCCGCTTTCGATCACCAGGCCAGTGATGCGCATGTCATCGTCGAACAAAATGTCATCGACATCGCCGACTTCTTCCCCGGAGCCGTTGGAGAAATAAACCTCGGCATCCAGTATGTCTTCGGCGGAGTAGACGCCTTGAGGCTCCTGGGACGCCTGCGCGTTGAAAGCCATACCGGCCAGCAGGGTGGTGCTCATTGCAGCCAATAGCAGTGATTTACGCATCGCGTTACTCCTTTAACTTCCTGTGGCGTTACGCGCGGCTTTCTAAAAGCCGCGCGTAACGCCGTTGACGTGTCCACTACGTTTTAACTGTTGGCTTTTTTACAGGCTGTCCGCCCAGTCATCGGCGCGCTTTTCGGCTTCTTCGCGCTCCAGACCGTATTTCTGCTGAAGCTTACCGACGAGCTGATCCTTTTTGCCGCCGATCTGGTCGAGTTCATCATCGGTGAACTCACCCCAGCTCGAACGCGCCTTGCCTTTGACTTCGGTCCATTTGCCTTCGATTTGATCCCAATTCATCGTCTCTCTCCTTGACTGCCTAAAGCGTTATTGCGATTAAAATTTTAGACCATATGTCGACAAGCGCAAGGACGCCTGTTCAAGTAGGGTAAAGCAAAAAAGCTAGCCAGATAATTTTTAAAGTGCTAGTATTCGCGCTCCTCGCATGTGTTGACCCCTCCATCACGACGGTAAGCGTTAGACTGCGTAGCACTCATTACGTAGTGGCGCTTGCGGGAACATCCCTTTGAGATGTTCATTGCTGTGAAGATGGCGCGTCTTTAGCATTTCACCAACCGGGTGAAATCGACGCAGAAGGTCGCCACAACGGTTGGCGCGTTATTCATGTTTCTGCCAACTGGATGCCAGGTGCGACCGGCGTCTTTGACTCCTTTATCAAGCGATCCGCCAAGCGGCGTTTGTGTTCAGCGCGAGTACGCTGACCAACGTGTCGAAGACGCTTACGATGTTTTTTGCCGGCCACGCCGGTCTACCAAGGTGTGATTAATGACCTCGACTTCTGTCGCCTCGCCGAGCTTCGGCGATCTTGCTCTGTTGCCTGCCGTTCTTTCTGCTGTTGAAGCACAGGGCTACCAGACCCCTTCGCCCATTCAGGCGAAAACCATTCCCGCGCTGCTGGAAGGCCGTGACATGTTGGGCCAGGCCCAAACAGGTACCGGTAAAACCGCGGCGTTTGCACTACCGTTACTCTCGCGTATCGATCTCGACCGCCATGCGCCTCAGGTGCTGGTGATGGCGCCGACGCGCGAACTGGCCCAACAGGTAGCGGTTTCGTTTACCAAGTACGGTCAGAATCTTAAAGGCCTGGAAGTGGCCACGCTGTGCGGCGGTCAGGAGTATCGCGAGCAGCTGGGCGCGCTCAAGCGCGGCGCTCAGGTCGTCGTCGGTACCCCGGGTCGTATTATCGACCACCTGGACCGCGGCAGCTTGAAGCTCGGCGACCTTCAGGCGCTGGTGCTGGACGAAGCCGACGAAATGCTGCGCATGGGCTTTATCGACGACGTAAAACGCGTGGTCGCCGATACCCCGAAAGATGCTCAGCGTGTCTTCTTCTCCGCGACCCTGCCTGCCGAAATCGAGCGTATCGTCAATCGCTACCTCGTCGACCCGGTGAAAGTGGCGATCGAATCGAAAACCACTACCGGCGAAAACATCGAGCAGCGCATCGTGCGCGTCGATGGTGGCGCCAAGCTCGAAGCGCTGTCGCGTATTCTCGAAGTCGAGCCCGTCGATGCGGCTATCGTGTTCGTGCGCACCCGTGCCGCGTGCACCACCCTGGTCGAGCAACTGACCGCCCGCGGTGTCAACGCTGCTGGCCTGTCGGGCGATCTCGATCAGAGTCTGCGTGAGCGCACCATCACGCGCTTGAAGCGCAGCAAGGTCGATGTGCTGATCGCCACCGACGTCGCCGCACGCGGTCTGGACGTTTCGCGTATCACCCACGTCATCAACTATGACCTGCCCCAGGACGCCGAAGCCTATACTCACCGTATCGGCCGTACCGGCCGTGCCGGGCGTAGCGGTATCGCGATCACCTTCGCCGGTTTCCGCGAAGGTCGTAAAGTGGGCTGGATGGAACAGGCAACCGGTCAGAAAATGACCGAGATGCCGCTGCCCGACGAAAGCGCCATCCGCACTCACCGGGACGAGGTGTTCCATCACCGCGTCGTGGCTGCGCTGACCAAGGGCGCTGAAGAGCAGCGTGCGCTGGTCGAGCGTCTGGTCGAAGAGGGTCACGACCCGGTCGAGCTGGCCTGCGCCTTTGCCGCCATGGCCCGCGCCGACGAAGCACCCATCGGCCGCTTGCAGGCCCCGCGCAAAGAGCGTGCCCCGCGCGAAGGCGGCAAGGACAGCGGCAAGCCCGCTAACCGCCGTGAGCGTTCGAGCGCACCCAGCGAAGGCATGACTCGCTACCGCGTTTCCGTGGGTCACAAGGATGGCGTCAAGCCTGGCCAGCTGGTCGGCGCATTGGCCAATGAAGGCGGTATCGAAGGCGCGCGTATCGGGCGTATCGATATTCGCAACGCCTTCTCGGTGGTCGAGCTGCCCAGCAACCTGCCGTCTACCATTCTGACCAAGATGGCGCGCGCCCGTGTGGCCGGTCGGCCGCTTGAGATCAGCGAAGACAGCAGCACCCCGGAACGCGCCCCGCGTCGCCGTCGTGACGAAGGCGGCGATGCGCCGGTCCGTCGCCGCGAACGCGCTTAATCGCGAGCCAGGCCAAGCAAAACCCCGCTTTCGAGCGGGGTTTTTTATTGGCTGCTCGATGCTCTACGCTTAACGTTTCAAAAGGAGAAAACTGCCATGGATGCGCCGTTACACGATTGGAATCTCGAGCCCAAAGACGCGATTGCGCTGCAAACCGAGCTTGCCGGGCGGCTGGAGCTTAGTGATCGCCTCGACGAGGTGAAGCTCATCGCCGGGGTGGATATCGGTTTCGAAGACGAGGGCGAAACCACCCGCGCCGCGGTCGTGCTATTGAAGTGGGACCCGCAGAAGGCGCCTTATCTCGAGCAGGTCGAACAGGTCGTTCACCGTGAGCCAACGCGTATGCCCTACGTGCCGGGGCTTTTATCGTTTCGTGAGATACCCGCCGCGCTCGGTGCCTTTGCCAGGCTCTCCCAAATGCCTCAGTTGGTGATGGTCGACGGCCAGGGCATTGCCCACCCGCGCAAGCTGGGGGTGGCGGCGCATCTGGGGCTCTGGCTCGACCTGCCGACGATCGGGATTGCCAAATCGCGCCTTTATGGGCGCTTTGAAGAGGTCGGCGGTGAGCGCGGCGACTGGAGCCCGCTCACCGCCAAAGGGGAAACCCTGGGCGCGGTGCTGCGTTCGCGAGTGAACGTGAAACCCGTGTTCGTATCCCCGGGCCACCGTATATCGCTGGCAACGTCGCTTCAGTGGGTCATGCAGTGCCTTGGGCGTACCAAGCTGCCCGAGCCGACGCGGCTGGCCGACCGGCTCGCCTCCCGGCGCGTCGAAAAGCGCGCCGCCAAAGCCGCGGCCAAAAAGGCTACAAAAGGCGAATGAAGCGCTCGAGCAGGCTGGTCGCCTGGGGCGTTTCCTTGATGCGGTTGATCAGCGTGCCGACGTCTTCGCCCTGTTCGATCAGCGCAGGTTCCACGCGTTCGATATAGGCGCGCAGGATGTCGGCGTTGAACTCCGGGTGAAACTGTACGCTCCACTGGCGGGTGCCGTAGCGAACCGCCTGGTGGCTGTCGTGGTCGTTGAACGCGAGGATGAGCGCATCGTCTGGCGCTTCGAGCACCGTCTGGCCGTGGGTCAGGTGCGCCATGAAACGCGTGGGCAGCTGGCTAAAGAGCGGGTCGCTATGGGAGGCGTCGGTGCGTTCGATCTCGAAGGTACCCGCCTCGCGGCCGTTTGGGTGATTGCCTGCCTGGCCGCCAAAGGCTTCGGCCATCAGCTGGTGCCCGTAGCAGACGCCCAGCATGGCAATGTCGCGCTCACGCGCCGCGTTGAGCCAGGGCTTCAATGCCTCGCTCCAGGGCTCGGCGTCGCTCACCATGCTGTTGGAGCCGGTAATCACGATCGCATCCAGCGCGTCCAGTGAGGGGGCAGCGGGCTCTGCGCGCGGATCCCATACGTTAATCGTCGTGTTGGGGACCACCCGCTTCATGGGCTCCTCGAACAGCGCATCGAAATCGCCGTGCTGGTCGGTCACTTCGGGAAAAGCGTCGCCGGTTTTTACGATCAGTACTAAGGGCATGGCATACTCGTGGCGGTGCATACGGGGCGCTGTCGCCGACAGGCCTCGAGGTGTATTCAAACGGCGCGGTTTGGAGTTAGGGTAGGTCTCGGCGAATGCCGGATTTGCCTAATCACTGCGCGTCTACCTATAACATGGGACTACTATTCTATGCAGCAAATTACCCGAGGCGGTACCCCGATGGACGTTGACGGCGTCATACCGAAAGTGGGCGAGAAAGCCCCCGGCCTTACGCTGACCAACCGGGAGCTAAGCGACGTCACTCTCGACGACTACGCCGGTAAGCGCAAGGTGCTCAATATCATTCCCAGTGTCGATACGCCGACCTGCGCCACGTCGACCCGGCGCTTCAATGAGCTGGCTTCCAACTTGCCGGATACGGTGGTGATGGTGGTGTCGGCGGATTTGCCGTTCGCGGCGGTGCGCTTTTGCGGTGCCGAGGGCTTGGATAACGTCGAAACGCTCTCTACCTTTCGCCATCAGGCGTTTCTCAAGGAGTGGGGCGTGGCGCTGACCAATAGCGCCATGGAAGGCCTCTGCGCCCGTGCGGTGGTCGTGCTCGATCGTGACGACACCGTGCTACACAGCGAACTGGTCAGCGAGCTTAAAGACGAGCCCGACTACGACGCCGCGCTGGCCGTACTGGGCGCTTAACGCTCGGAAGACTCGGCGCTACGGCGCTTTTTCGCCGCCTTCACCAGCGCGCTAATCAAACGCTGCTGAGGGCGGTTGAAAATCAGCCACTCCGGGTGCCACTGAACGCCGATCACGAAGTCGTGATGTTGCGACTCGATACCCTGCACCAGCCCATCCCGGTCGCGGGCGACGATCTTGATACCGTTGCCGGCCTCGTGCACCGCTTGGTGGTGCAGGCTATTCACACGACACCAGCTCACGTCGAGCAGGCTGTGGAGTTTACTCCCGGTGACGATATCCACGGTTTTGCGCGGCAGTACCGTGCGGCGGCGTTTCAAGCCTTCGTGGGTGGTATAGATGTCCGGGTCCAGGGTGCCGCCCAGATGTACGTTGATCAGCTGGGCGCCGCGGCAAATACCCAGCACCGGCGTGTGGCCGGGAATGAAGCGTCCCAGTAATTCGAGTTCGAGCTCGTCCCGGGCCGGGTCGAGACGCACGTCGAGCTGCACTTCGCCACCGTACAGGTGCGCCTGAATATCGTCGCCGCCGCCGACGATCAAGCCGTCCAGGGTGTCGGGCAGCGGGCGCGAGGGCGAAAGGCGCAGCGGCTTTCCGCCATGGCGCCAAACGGCGAACCAGTCGAACCACCAGGCCAGGTGGCTCTTGTAATCGGACGTCGTGATACCGATGAGCGGGCGGGTCATAAAACGAAGTCTCTCAAAAATTTCAGCGACGCTTGAACGAACGCAGCAGTTTGTTTTTCAAGCGGGTCGTCCAGGCCTGGGTGTTGTAGGCGATGTACTCATCGCACCGGGCATTCAAGGCCTCATGGTTAGCGGCGAGTTTTTCGACCTCGACCCAGCGGTTCCACTCCACCGCCGAGCCCCAACCCGGCTGGGAGAGCTGCGCGTTGGGCAGCCGGTAGTGAAAAGTAGGGCGCGGCTTGGTGAGCTGGCTGTGCAAAAGCGCGTGGGGATGATCCGGGCGCAGATGGGCAAACAGCGGTAAAAGGTCCAGCTCGCGGTTACGCGTCGGGTTATAATGAAGGTAGTCGTCGATCAATTGATCGAGCGACGGGGCGTAGCGCCGGTCCAGTACCTTCAGCGCGTACTCCTTGGGAAATGGATTGGCGTGGGGGAGCACTTCGCGAGTGATATCGACCTTGATTTCATCGCGCAGCCACTGGGCCAAGAGCATGTAAGCGCGCAGCATCGCCAAAAGGGACTCGGCATCCATCGCCCCGGCTTCCGGGTTGAGGTGCAGGCCGAACCCATAGAGCAGGCTGGCATCGGTGCCTTTGGCGCCTTTTTCGCGCAGCGCCTTGAACAGCGTGTCCAGTTCGTCCAGTTCCTCCCAGGGCACCGGCGGACAGACGATTTCGGTGGGCACCAGGCCGGTGACCATATCGCCGATCAGTTCTCGGGTTTTACGGTGAAACTCCACGCGGCGAAGATGCTGCTGGCGCGCCCATTCGCTGTCGTCGTCGCGCTGGTCGTCCAGCAGCGTCTGGTCCGGGTGGGCATACTGAGTATCGAGCTCGATACCAAAGGTACCCCAGCGGGTATGATGTACCAGTAGCCTGTGTGGGCTTACCACGTTAAGCTCGCCCCCGAAGAGTTCGCTCACCAGTTGGGCGGTGTCGTGGGGGGGAAGCCCTGCAAATTCGATCTCCACGCCGACGCGTCGCGTTTGGCCGTGATGGTTCAAACGATGGGGGGGCGCCTGGAGCGTCATCTCTAGATCCTTGAGGTGAACGTTTAGGCCTTCACCCTATCATAGTCAGGCGGTAGGCTAAGCGATATTCGTCGTGGCCTGGTTATTTTGCCTCGTTACCCACCACCGTTATTGGGTCGTTCATCAATGAGACCGATACGCATCGGTCGAGCCTGGAGGAGCATGTGCGACAGCACTGGTTGATCACTGTCTTTTTGAGTGTCGCGCTATGGGCAATGGTGGGCGCGGCGTCTTTGGCGCAGGCACAAAGCGTGGGGCTGCCCAGCCTTACCAGCAGCGACGATACGGCCGAAGAGGAGTCGGTGAGTAGCAGTGAGTTTCAAAGCTCGCTGTCCGACGTCATTACATTGTTGGAAAACGATGAGCAGCGCCGGGCCCTTCTCAACTCGCTGCGCGAGCTGCAGACCACCAGCGAAGCCGCAGAAGAGGAGGGCGTGGCCCGCCAGGGGCTTCTGGGCGCGCTTGCCGATACGCTGAGCGACCTGGGGGACCAGGCGCAGTCGGGTAATTCCCCGGTCGACGAGTGGTCCCGTCAGCTTTTGCAAGGCGCCCAGGATCTGCGCGCGCTCAATGAAGACACCAACCAGGGCGAGGCGATCCGCGAGGTCGTGGACGGCGCCATTCTGGCCGCGATATGGGTGTCGCTATTGATCGCGCTGATCGCCTTTGGGCGGCTGATTGCTACCCGGCGCGAGTGGCCGCTCGATCTGCCGCGGGATCCCAAGGCCTGGCTTTTGGTCGCCCACTTCTTCCGCCGCATGCTGCCCTGGACGCTCTCGTTTGCGGTCATTTTAGGGATTGGCCAGCTTCTGCCCTACAGCGCCGGGCGCACGCTGATACTGGTGATTGCCTACGTTTGCCTGTGTGGGCGGGCGCTGTCGGTGGTGTTCGAGACGGTCATTGCGTTTTTCAGCCGCGGCCACCGCTTTACCGCGGTACAGTTGATGCAAAACCAGGCGCTGCGCGGGCTGTTCGTGATCGGCGCGTTGATCGCCCTGGGCGATGCGGTGAACTCCACCCGGCTGGTCGATCTGCTGGGCGCCGAGCTTGCAAGCCTTACCTCGGTGCTGGCCAATATGCTGGCGGCGGTGCTGGCGGCGCGGTTTATCTTCAAGTTCAAGCGCCCGGTGCGCCACCTGATCTGCAACCGGCCTTATAAACAGCGCCGGGATGCCAGCGCGGCGGTCGAAATGGTGCGTACGCTGGGCGGTCTTTGGCACATTCCAGCGCTTTTAATGGTGGGCGGCTCGCTACTGGCGATCTTCATTACCGTGGGCGACGTGGCCACCGCACTTGCCCGTTCGATCATCTCCGCAAGCCTTTTGGTGCTGACGCTGGTGGTCACAGGGCTTCTGCGCCGCCAGGCCGAGCGGCTCACCAAGCGCCGTCACCGCCGCCGCCATAGCCAGTACCGCAAGCGGCTGGAGCGCTTTGGTTTCGTGCTGGCGCACCTGTGCGCCTGGATGGTGTTTGCCGAGCTCTCCATGCAGGTATGGGGCGGCTCGTTGTTCGGTTTGGGCCAGCAGGCCGTGGCAAGCGCGCGGATTGGCCAGGCGCTGGTGAGCCTGGGCGCGACTGTCTTGCTGGCCTGGCTTGTGTGGATCTTTGCCGATACCGCCATCCAGCGGGCGCTGACCTCGTCGGCACGCTCGCGCGGGCGCCGGGTCAACCAGGCCCGGGCGCAAACCATCACGCCCATGATCCGCAACGTGATTTTCGTCGCTATTTTGATCATCGCGGTGATCGTCGGGCTTGCCAATATCGGGGTCAACGTGACACCGCTGCTGGCCGGTGCCGGTGTCATCGGTCTGGCGATCGGTTTTGGTGCGCAAACCCTGGTGCAGGATTTGATCACCGGTATTTTCATTTTGATCGAAGACTCGCTGGCCGTGGACGACTTCGTCCAGATCAACAGCCATATGGGCACCGTCGAGGGGCTGACCCTGCGCACGGTGAAGCTGCGCGATTTGGACGGCGTGGTACACATCATCACCTTCAGCCGCATCGAGTCGATTCATAACATGTCGCGCCAATTCGGTATCGCCCTGATGCGTATTCGAATTCCGTTTGATATGCACATCGACGACGCTATCACGCTGATGCAGGAGACCGCCCAGGAGCTGCGTAAGGACCCGATGATGCGCCACTACATCTGGTCGCCTCTCGAGATGCAGGGGGTTCAGGGCTTCGAAGATGGCTGCCCGGTGCTGCGGATGCGCTTTCGTACCGCCCCGGAGATGCAGTGGGACGTCTCCCGGGCGTTCAACCTGCTGCTCAAGCAGCGCATGGAAGCGCAAAACATCGACCTGGGCGTGCCGCGGCTTAGCGTCAGCATGGAGCCTCGGTCCCAGTCAGAGGTGGAGGAGAGCGCGGGAACCGATTTCTTTATCGAAACCAGCGGTGACGACCCCGAGGGGCCGCGTCAGCGGCCTGCACCGCCCAAACCCGCGCCGCGGCCTACGAACGCCGAAACGCGCAAGGACGAGCGCGAGCGTCAGTCAGACCGCCCCCACCCCAAACCGAACGAGCAGGGCGAGCCCCAAAGCGAGGCCTACGCTAGCACCAACGGCGAACACGGCGACGAGTAGCCAGCCGCCGCGAAAGCGCTTCCAGCGGTCGTAAAACGTCACCGCTTCGCCAAGGCGCTGGGAAAGTTCATCCAGCCGGGGCGCGGTGTTGTCCGGCGGCATCGAGAAGTCGTTGGCGGCATCGCCTTGCCAGTGCGGGGCGTGACTTAACCCAAGCCCGGCGCGCAGGCGGCCGATATCGCTCAGCGTATGGTGCATCGCATCGTACTGGGCGCGGTGGCGAGCCTCGGCCAGGGTTGCCTCGGCGTCCTCGCGCAGTGCGCTGTTGGCGCACTTTTCCAGCGCGGTATTGAGCGCCTGCTCGTCCACCTCGGGGGGCAGTGCCAGCCGTTTGTAGAGATCGCGCATGTCAGAACCCTTCGTTAAAGCGTCGCTTTGATCAGATAGTCGTAGGCATTTTTTATACGCTGGAACCGTTGAGAGGCCAGCGCTATGTGGTGCTCGCTTTTGGTATAGAAGCGGTCCGGGTGGTGCAACTGCGCCATGCGCCGGTAAGCGCGGCGAATCTCCGCGCGACTGGCCCCGGGGGAGAGCTCCAGCACCGCCAGTGCCCGGCGGGTCTGGTACCCCCCGGCGGGCTCGACGCGGGTATGCTGCTCGCGGCGCTGTTCGTGCTGGGCGTTTTCGCGCCGTGCCCGTTCGCGGCGATCACTTTCCTGGCGCGCCCGCTCCCGGCGCGTTTTTTCTTCGCGGGCGCGCTGTTGTTCGGCGCGGGCGCGTTCGGCCTGTTCCTGGCGCGCCTTTTCCCGTTCGGCGTGTTCGCGGCGTGCCTTTTCACGCTCGGCCTGTTCGCGTTCGGCTTGCGCCTGGGCTTCCTGGGCCTGGCGGGCTTTCTCTTCGCGGTAGGCAGCGTCGTGGTGCAGCCAATAGCCGCGGCGGCTGATATCCTCGGGTAGCTCTAGCGCGCTGCCGGTGAGTTCTTGAAAAAGCGTGACCAGGGTCGCCGGCGCGATGGTGAGCACGTCGGCCAGAAAGCGCAGCACGTAATGGTTGGCGGGGGAGAGCTTACCGTCGTCGGTGGCAAGCGCAATGGCCTGGTGCATGATGGCCAGGCGGCGCGGCTCGTCGCACTCGCTGCGCACTACCTCGGCGGCCAGCTGTAGTGCCTTGACGTCCTGCTGGCGGGCAATATCGAACATCACGCCCTGCGCGTGGCCGTGACGAAACTGCGCGGTGACCTGCGCCAAGCGGCGGCGGCGCTGGCCTTCGGAAATATGCTGGCGCTTGGTCAGTACCCAGGCCAGCAAAAGAAGCACCGCCGTATCCACTTGGCTGCGGCTTTTAACAAGCACACGCTCAAAGGTAGAAAAATGGGCGGTGGGCATCCCCTGGCTCCAAAAGCGATGAAAGATTAGCGGGCAATACTCGCCCGCGTACTGCACGATAGCAAGCCCATCCTGGGCTACGCTTGGGGAGAGTCTTCGAAACCGGCGTGTTCGAGCAGGGCCCAAAGGCACATGATGAAACATTTTACCTTAAGGAGATAGCAGGCAGGTGATTAACGTCGAGCGTAAAAACAGCTTTCAGCTAAGGCTTACCCGGCGGCTGAAAGAGGAGACGTCGCACACGCTGGATGTTTACTTGTTTGTTCCCGGTGAGCTGGGGCTTAGCACGCAGCTGGTCACCGAAGAGGCCTTCTTCCATAGCGCCGTTCAGGTATCGCGCACCTACTACAGTGACCAGTACCACCTGCCGTTGGTGCATAGCCGCCTGGCGAGCCGCAACCGGCTGGGCAGCGAGTCCTACCGGCTTGGCTTGAGCCTTTACGCCTACCAATACGTTATTGCTTTGGAACAGGCTACTCAGTCGGTACTCACCGATGCCCGAGCGCTGCGCGTCGAGAAAAAAGAGGAGCTTTCCGAGGCCGAGCGCGAAAGCCAGCAGGCGCTGCTGGATAAGGTCGATGAAATGAATGACCTGAGCGAGGGCATCCTTAGACGCCTGCGGCGTAACGAGCCAAGCGACGAGGCGCTTTACAAGTATTTCGCCAATATCGACAACTATCTTTCCTGGTTCACCGAGCAGCAGCGCCTGACGCTAGTGGCGCACCTGCCGCGGGGCGGGGTGTTCAACCCGGTGCGTAAACAGCTGATCGACCTGTGCGAGGTGGAAAACGGCTACCGTCGGGAGCGGCAGTACAACGCCGAACGGGTCATGGCCGACCCCACCCGCATGTCCAATAAAATGCGCCTTATGCGCCGCTTGATCGAGCACCCGATTACCCTCAAACAGGCTTCGCTCGAGCTGGGTCATGGCGAGCAGCGGGCGGTGAAGGCGCTGGCAACGGCGGTGGTCATGTCGTTTGTGACGCTGGGGGTTTTGCAGGCGCGTGATGTAGTCGGGGACATTACCGCGCTGTTCGTGCTGGTGATGGCGATCCTGTACGCCATGCGCGAGGTGTTCAAGGATGACCTGCGCAATACGCTGTGGCGGCTTCTGCGCAAGGGGCGGCCCAAGTGGCGCCGCCGGTATCTGGACCCGACGCGCAACGTGCTGGTCGGCAAGCAGCTCGAATGGTTCAACTACAAGCGCTTTTCATCACTGAACGAAGAGATACAAAAACTTCGCCACCGAAGCGTTGCCCAGCGCGAGGAGATGGTGCTGCATTATCGCTCGCGTTCGCGGATGTCCCCCACGCGCTTTTTGAGTGGCTATGAGCACACCCGGGAAACGCTGACGCTGGATATTTCGCTCCTCACCCGGCTAATGAACAAGGGCAAGCACCATATCTACCGGCTGAAAGAGGGCCAGGCGGTGCGCGAAAGCGTCGAGCGCCGCCACCTGTTCAACCTGGTGATTCGCGAAACCGGCAGTGAAGACACGCCGCAGCTGGTGCGATGGAAGGTCGTGGTCAGCCGCTCAGGGATCGTCGATGTCGAGCGGGTCGAGCAGAAAAGCGCATCCCGGTAACGTAAAGCGCCCCAAAGGGCGCTTTGACGATTGACCGCTTATCTCTCACCCACTCTACTTACCGATTCACGATTCACGATTCACGATTCACGATTCACGATTCACGATTCACGATTCACGATTCACCGCTTCGATCGCCTTTTCCAGCTGATCGACGCTGCGCTGGGTATGGTGAAGCTTGTCCAGCCCGAAAAGGCCGATACGAAAGGTCTGGAAGTGATCGCCTTCGTCACACATCAACGGCACACCACCGGCGACCTGCACCCCCGCCTGGCCTAGCTTGCCGACCAGTGCGGCATCGCTTGTGTAGCTCACGACCACGCCCGGCGCCTCGAAGCCCTCGGCGGCCACGCTTTTGAAGCCCTGGCGTGTCAGCATATCGCGCACCGCGCGGCCCAGTTCGATCTGCTCTTGCTTCACCTTGGCGAAGCCGTACTCGCGGGTCTCCTGCATGATGGCACAAAGCGCGCGCAGGGCGTCGGTGGGCATGGTGGCGTGGTAGGCGTGACCACCGTTTTCATACGCCTGCATGACGGCATGCCACTTGCCCAAATCGCAGGCGAAGCTGTTGCTCTGGGTGTTTTCCAGGCGCTTGACGGCGCGGCTGGACAGCATGACCATGGCGCAGCAGGGCTGGCCGCTCCAGCCTTTTTGCGGCGCGCTGACCACCACGTCGATACCCAGGTCCTGCATATCCACCCAGAGCGTACCCGCGGCGATCGCGTCGAGTACGAACAGCGCGTCCACTTCCCGGGCCGCTGCGGCCACTTCGCGAATATAGTCGTCCGGCAGCAAAATACCCGCCGAGGTTTCCACCTGAGGGGCAAAAACGACCGCCGGCTTTTCGGCGCGAATGCGGTCGGCGACCTCGCTTGCGGGCATCGGCGCGAAAGGCGCCTGGGGGTCGTTTTCATCCACCCGACGCGCCTTGAGCGCGGTGTGATCCTCGGTCAAACGGCCCATCTCGATGATCTGGGTCCAGCGGTAGCTGAACCAGCCGTTGCGAATCACCAGCACCTTCTCGTCCTTCGCGAACTGGCGGGCCACGGCCTCCATGCCAAAGGTGCCGCTACCCGGCACGATAACGCTGGCCTGGGCGTTATAGACCTCCTTGAGCGTGGCGGAAATGTCGCGCATCACGTGCTGGAAACGCGCGGACATGTGGTTGAGCGAACGGTCGGTGTAGACCACCGAATATTCGAGCAAACCGTTCGGGTCGACGTCGGGCAAAAGGGCCGCCATGGGCTTCTCCTGGAGTTAAGGACGCGCGGGCAACTGCTCGGGGCCGAAGGCATCGGGCAGCAGCGTCTCGATGGTGTAGGTCTTGAGCCGTTCGCCGGCGCGAGAGACCACGTGGATCTCGGTGCCGGGGGCGGCGAACTCGCGAATGCGCTGGCGGCAGTCACCGCAGGGCGTACACAGGTGCTCGCCCGGGCCCATCACGTACACTTTCGAAAGCGTATGGTGACCGGCGGTGACCATGGCCGAAATCGCCGAGCCCTCGGCGCAGATGCCCTTGTAATGGGCCACCTCGACGTTGCAGCCAACGAACTGCTGGCCCTCCGGCGTCTCCATGATGGCGGCGACCGGGTGGGCGGAGTAGGGCACGTAGGCGTTAGCCAGGGCGCCGGTAAGGCGCTCTACCAGCGCAGGATCTACCTGATTCATCGCAATCTCCGGTTCAGGCGGTGACGCCCTTGTCGCGCAGTACGGCGTCGAGGGCGATGGTCATCATGTCGTTGAAGGTGGTTTGGCGCTCGGCACTCGAGAGCGAATCGCCTTTCAGGATATGGTCCGACACGGTGCAGATCGTCAGCGCCCGGGCGCCGAACTCGGCGGCCACGCCGTAAAGCCCGGCCGCTTCCATCTCGACGCCGACGATGTTGAAGCGCTTCATCAACTCCGCCATCTGCTCCTGAGGGTTGTAGAACAGGTCTGCGGAGAAGATGTTGCCCACTTTCACCGGCACGCTGTGCGCCCTGGCGGCGGCCACGGCGTGGCTCGCCCACTCGAAATCCGCAATGGCGGCGAAATCGTGGTCGTTGAAACGCATGCGATTGACCTTGGAGTCGGTGCTCGCGCCCAGGCCGATGACCACATCGCGCAGGTTGACGTCGTCGCGCACCGCCCCACAGGAGCCCACGCGAATGATCGACTTCACCCCAAACTCGGTGATCAGCTCCTTGGCATAGATGGAAACCGAGGGGATCCCCATGCCGTGGCCCATCACCGAGACCTCGACACCCTGGTAGGTGCCGGTAAAGCCGAGCATGCCGCGCACGTCGTTTACCTGGCGCACGTTCTCGAGGAAGGTGTCGGCAATGTACTGAGCGCGCAGCGGGTCGCCGGGCATTAAAACGGTATCGGCGAAGTCGCCAGATTCTGCGTTGATGTGGGGCGTTGCCATAAATGCTCCTTAAACGATCAAACCTTGAGCGGTCAAAAACGAATCAGACGAAGGCGGGCAGAAAGCTTTCGCCGTCGTCCATTGCGCGTAGCACGAAGAAGTCGGCAAGCGTCTGGCCGATATCGGCGAAGGTGTCGCGTTTGCCAAGCGGCCCTGGGGTAAAGCTTGCGCCGCTCACCAGAATCGGCACGTACTCGCGGGTGTGCTCGGTGCCTTCCCAGCTCGGGTCGCAGCCGTGGTCCGCGGTCAGTATCACCAGGTCGTCCTTGTCGAGCGCGCCCATCAGCTCCGGCAGGCGGGCGTCGAAATCCTCAAGCGCACTGGCGTAGCCGGGCACGTCGCGACGGTGGCCGTAAAGCGAGTCGAAATCGACGAAGTTGGCCATGATGAACGTCGGCTTCTCGCGGGCCTCGGTGCGCGCGATTTCCCCCAGGGTGGCGTCCATGAGCGCGTCGTGGCCGCTGGCTTTCACCTTATGGGTAATGCCGCAGTGGGCGTAGATGTCGGCGATCTTGCCAATCGAGACCACGTCGCCACCGGCTTCCGCGAGCTTTTGTAGCACCGTGGGCGTCGGCGGCTCGATGCTGTAGTCGCGGCGGTTGCCGGTACGCGTGAAGCTTGCGGCGTCATCGCCGACGAACGGGCGGGCGATGACCCGGCCGATGTTATAGGGCTCGAGCAGCTCGCGCACGGTTTCGCACAGCGCGTAGAGGCGCTCGAGGCCGAAATGCTCTTCGTGGGCAGCGATCTGAAAAACCGAGTCCGCCGAGGTGTAAACGATCGGCTTGCCGGTTTCGACGTGCTCCTCGCCCAGCCGCGCGATGATCTCGGTGCCCGAGGCGTGGCAGTCGCCAAGCGTCCCGGGAAGCCCGGCCTGCTCGACGATCTTGTCCAAAAGGGCCGGCGGAAAGCTGCCCTCTTTATCCGAGAAGTAGCCCCAGTCGAAACGCACCGGAACCCCGGCGATTTCCCAGTGGCCGGACGGCGTGTCCTTGCCGCTGGAAATTTCCTGGGCGTGGGCGTAGGCGCCCTTGAGTTCTTCGGGGAGCTCGACGCCTTCGGCCACTTGGCCGGTGGCATCCCGGTGGGCGTGAAAAAGCCCGAGCTTGGCCATATTGGGCAGCTTCAAGGGCCCACTGCGAAATTCGGTGTCGGCCTCGCCGCGGGCGCAGGCGGCGGCGATATGGCCCAGGGTGTCGGCGCCTTCATCGCCGAAGGCCGCGGCGTCCGGCGCCGAGCCAATACCAAACGAATCCAGTACTACTACGATCGCGCGGCGCATTAGGCTTCTCCTCTAAAGGTGTCCTGTATCAGCGTATCGGCGTTGACGGCGGCTTGGCCCAGGGTGATGGCGGCCTTGAGCTGCTCGGCGGCGCGGTTGGCGGCCTCTTCGCTCTGGGCGTGAACCATGGCCAGCGGCTTTTCGCCATCGACCCGGTCACCGATTTCGGCGATCTCGCTAAAGCCAACGCTGTGGTCGACGGCGGCGTCGTTGCGCAGGCGCCCGCCGCCAAGCTCGACTACGCTCATGCCGACCGCCCGGGTGTCGATACGGCTGACGATACCGGACTCGGACGCGTAGACCGGCTTCACTACCGCCGCCTTGGGCAGGTAGCTGTCCGATTTCTCCATGAAGTCGCTCGGCCCGCCAAGCTCCGACACCATACGGGCGAAGACTTCGGCGGCCGCGCCGGACGTCAGCGCTTTGTCGAGCTTCGCAAGGGCCTCCTCGCGATTAGCGGCCAGCTTGCCGGCCATCAGCATCTCGACGGCCAGCTCCCGGGTGACCTGCATCACGCGGCTTTGCGGGCGCTCGCCGCGCAGCAGGGCCAGGGTGTCGACGATTTCGACCGCGTTACCGGCACTGGGGGCCAGCGGCTGGCTCATGTCGGTCAATAGCGCGGTGGTCGGGGTGCCTGCCTGGGTTGCCACGTTGGCAATGCTTTCGGCAAGCTCCCGGGATTTTTCCGGCGTGGGCATGAAGGCGCCGCTGCCGACTTTGACATCCATGACCAGCGCGTCGAGCCCGGAGGCGAGCTTCTTGCCAAGGATAGAGGCGGTAATCAGCGGGATCGACTCCACGGTGGCGGTAATGTCGCGCACGCCGTAGATGCGCTTGTCCGCCGGCGCCAGGTTGCCGGTCTGGCCGATGATCGCCACGCCCGAGGATTTCACCACCTGGCCGAAGCGTTCCGGGGCGGGGTAGGGGTCGTAGCCGGGGATCGACTCGAGCTTATCCAGCGTGCCGCCGGTATGGCCAAGCCCGCGCCCGGAAATCATCGGCACGTATGCGCCGCAGGCGGCGACCCAGGGACCGAGCACCAGCGACACCAGATCACCCACGCCGCCGGTGGAATGCTTGTCGACGATGGGGCCGGGCAGGTTCATCGAGCCCCACTCCATGACGTGGCCGGAGTCACGGGTGGCGGTGGTCAGCGCCACGACTTCTTCGCGGCTCATGCCGTTCAAATAGACCGCCATGGTGAAAGCACCGATCTGGGCATCGCTGATGCGGTCATCGGCCACGCCTTGAACGAAGTGCTTGATCTCCTCGAGCGGCAGCGCCTGGCCGTCGCGCTTGAGGCGGATGAATTCCTGGGGGAGCAGGGCGTGCTGGGAAGACATTAGTATTCTCCTTCTTCCGGCGCGGTGTCGGTGGCGTTCAAGGTCATGAGGACGTTACCCAAAAGGCTCGAGGCGCCAAAACGAAAATGCTGGGGCGTGACCCAGTGTGGGCCCATGATGCTGGCGGCGAGTTTCATGTACTCGATCGCCTCTTCGACGGTGCGTACGCCGCCGGAGGCTTTGAAGCCCACCTCCTGGCCGCTTGCCTTGATCGCGTTGAGCATCACTTCGGCAGCTTCTAAGGTGGCGTTGGTTTCGACCTTGCCCGTCGAGGTTTTGATGAAGTCGGCGCCGCCTTCGATGGCAAGCTCGCTCGCCCGCTTGATCAGGGCGGGGGTTTTCAGCTCGCCGGTCTCCAGGATCACTTTCAAAAGTGCTTGGCCACCGCAGGCGGCCTTACACATTTCGACCAGTTCCCGGCCGGTTTCTTCATCGCCGGCCATCAGCGCGCGATAGGGGAAGACCACGTCGACTTCGTCGGCGCCGGAGGCAACGGCTTCGCGGGTGGCCCGGGCCGCGCCCATGATGTCCTCGCCCCCTTCGGGGAAGTTGGTCACCGAGGCGATTTTCACCTGGCCTGCCAGGTTGTGGGCGCTCAGGGCGCGCTGAGCGGTCACGATGAACTGCGGATAGATGCAGACTGCGGCGGGCGTGCCGACCGGGGTTTTGACCATCTGGCATAGCGACTCGATGCGCGCGTCGGTGTCGTCGTCGTTGAGGCTGGTGACGTCCATCAGGGCGAGCGCTTGTTTAGCGGCTTGAATGAGGTCGGGTGAGGCAGTCATGGCATTCTCGCGTTGGTATCGATATTTTCAGTGTAAAAAACAAACGGGCATCGCGCGTGGCGTGCCCGTTTTTTGGCGCATTTAAAAAAAGGGCTACGCCGCGACGCTTCCCAACGCGATGAAAAAGCCTGCGATCGAGGCCGACATCAAGTTGGACAGCGTGCCGGCCAGTACGGCTTTGACCCCGTACCGGGCGATTTCATTGCGCCGAGTCGGCGCGATACTGCCAAGCCCGCCCAGCAAGATCGCAATGGAGGACAGGTTGGCAAAGCCACACAGTGCAAAGGACAGAATCGCTGCGGTATGCGGCGTCATCATCTGACCCGTCGCGGCCACGACCTGTTCCCCATCGATGTAAGGGGCGAGGTTGATGAAGGCGACGAACTCGTTGACAACGATCTTTTGGCCGATGAACGAACCGGCCAGGGTCGCTTCCGACCAGGGCACACCGAGCAAAAACGCCAGCGGCGCGAAGAGCCAGCCAAGGATCATTTCCAGGCTCAACGTCTCGAAGCCGAACCAGCCGCCGACGCCGCCCAAAATGCCGTTGATCAGCGCGATCAAGCCGATGAACGCCAGCAGCATGGCGCCCACGTTGGCGGCCAGCATCATCCCGGAGGTCGCGCCGGAGGCCGCGGCGTCCAGCACGTTGACCGGCTTGTCGTCCTGCTCCTTGAGCTCTTCGTCCACTTTGGAAATGCTATCGCTATCCGCGTTGTCCTGGGTTTCCGGCATGATCAGCTTGGCGAACAGCAGCCCGCCCGGGGCGGCCATGAACGAGGCGGCCACCAGATACTCCATGGGAATACCCAGCTGCGCGTAGCCGGCCAGCACCGAGCCCGCCACCGAGGCCAGGCCGCCACACATTACGGCGAAAAGCTGCGACGGGGTCATGCGTGCGATGAACGGACGCACCACCAGCGGCGCCTCGGTTTGACCCACGAAAATGTTCGCCGTGGCCGAAAGCGATTCGGTGCGCGAGGTGCCTAGCGCCTTTTGAAGCGCGCCACCCAAAATGCGGATGACCCACTGCATGATGCCCAGGTAGTAAAGCACGGCAATCAAGGAGGAGAAGAAGATGATGACCGGTAGAACCCGAACCGCAAAAACGAAGCCGATGCTTTCGACATCCGCCAGGCCACCAAACAGGAATTCGATACCGTCGTTGGCAAACACCAGTACTTGGCTCACACCGGCCGAAATCGTGCCCAGAAAGACCTGACCGAAGGGGATGTAAAGCACGAACGCGCCGATACCCGCCTGAATGGCGAAGGCGCCCAGTACGGTGCGCAGGCGTATGGCCTTACGGTCGTAGGAGAACAGCAGCGCAATGGCGACTAGCGTCGCCATGCCGACCAGGCTCATAAGGAGTGTCATAGGGAGATCCTTTGAGTTCGCGAGGCTCGCCTCGGTTTATAAGAAGTTGAGCTTGACCGAGTAGATCATCGCGTTTTGGTACTGATTCGGTGCGCCTAGCTTGTTATCCGAGTAGCGATACTGAACGCCGGTGGTGATCAAATCCGCCGGGTGCCACCAAAGACCGATCGCCCCGTTGGTGCCGGTACGGCTAGCCGTGCCACCCACGTAGTTCTGTTCGATGTAGTCGCTGTCGCGATCAAAGGTTTGCTCGTGCCAGTTGGTCACGCTAAAGCCCTGATTGAAGGCCGTGAATTCGTAACCCGCGACCCAGCCGGCCATATAGCCGTTCATGCCCGTGTAGCCGTCACTCTGTACCCGCGCCGGACCGATGAAGGGCTTGAACCACAGGCCGTTATCGAAGGTGGTGCGGTAGCCAAGGCCCAGGATCTGATCCTGTTCGCGGCCGTCGAAGCCGTAGTCGCGAAAATCATAGACGTGGGCGTAGAGCGAGAAAGGCGTATCGCCCAGATAGATGTGCGAGGTGACCTTGCCCGCGGTACGAAAGTTATCCTGGCCGTTGCTAGATTCGTCGAACTGATCGTTGGTCGGGTTTTCGAAGTCGAAGAAGCCGTAGAACTCGCCCCAGCTAAAGCCAACGCCGCCTTCGAGCTCCACGTAGGTGAAGTCGCTTTTGGCTGCGTTGTTGGCGGTGCGGCGTTCGGTACCGCTGGACCAGTCCAGGTAGTTGACCGAGACATTGGCAAATGACCAGAGCCGGTCGAGGGTTTGCGGCTCGGGTTCGTTGGCCAATGCCTGGGGCGTGAGTAGCGCGCCTACCAGCAAGGCGCCCGCCCCGCAGAAAATGGATGCGTGCGGAAGTCGGTTAATAGGTAGAACAGTCATAAGGCCTCAAGGTTAACGTGGCACGGCCGCCATCTGGTATTGTTAGTAGGGCGGTTCAAGTAGTGCGCCGGGGTACGTGGACGCGGGCTGGCATGGCTTTAGATTATAACATTTAGTTTTATTTGTTTAATACCGCTTTGCCCGCCCTCTTCGAGGCGTTCAAAAAAGCGCCGCGTGGGTTTGATCGGGCGAAAAGCGAACTTTACCGGTCAATGTGCGCAAATGGGTGTTGCTCGACCAGCCTATTTTGCTACTCTTGGCAGCCTCGATGCGGTGGTCTCCGATGACGGGCAGATTTCAAAGCGATTTGAGAGACGCTCGAACCGTGAGCCGAGCATCGCAGTGACTTGGCCGAAAGGCGGTATTCATGGGTTTTGAACGGGCAGGGTGCGGCAATGCGTCGCTTTCTGCGCGCGCGTAATCAATAGAAAATACCTCCGCCTTTATTCGTGCGTTAAACGCACGCCAGGTTCGCTACCAACCCCATGCGGTAGCGCATATTTTTCCCGGTGTTATGAGGCCCGCGCCTGGTGCGCCAGGAAAAGTATGGGGTGCTAGTTGGTCTGCTATATGGCATATCGTTTGGCTTGCTGTCTGGCGGCTAGTTTTGAAACGCAACTCTGACGAGATCGCACCATGCAACAACCCTCCAAATGGCGCAGGCGTGGCACTTTCTTCGTGCTCCTCGCGCTGTGCTTGCTCCTTGCAGGCTGTAGCTCGGCCCTGATGGACCCCAAGGGCGATATTGGTGAAGCACAGCGTTCGCTGATTCTCAGTGCCTTTGGCTTGATGATGATCGTGGTGATCCCGGTCATCGTGCTTACGATCGCTTTCGGTTGGCACTATCGGCGCAACAACACCGTCGCGCAGTACCTGCCGGACTGGGCGCACTCCAACGTGATCGAAGGTATCGTGTGGCTGGTGCCCGTTGTCATCGTCGGTATTCTGGCGGTGATTACCTGGCGCTCTTCTCACGAGCTCGACCCGCACCGCCCCCTTGAGAGCGACGAGCCGACGCTTGAAATCCAGGCGGTCTCGCTGGACTGGAAATGGCTGTTCATTTATCCCGAACAGGGCATCGCCACGATCAACGAAGTCGCCATGCCGGTCAATACACCGGTGCGCTTTCGGGTGAGCTCCGGCTCGGTCATGAACTCGCTGTTCATTCCGCGTCTGGGCACACAGATCTACGCAATGGCGGGCATGGACAACGACGTCCATCTCATGGGTAACGAAATCGGTACCTACTGGGGGCGCTCCACCAACTATAGCGGTGCAGGCTTCGCCGGTATGGTCTTCGACGCTCACGTGACATCGCAAGAGAACTTCGATGAGTGGGTCGCAGAAGTCGCCGCGTCGCCCAACACCCTGACTTACCCGGAAGGTTACTCCGAACTTGCCGAGCGTTCTTCGTTCGTCCCGGTCGAGTACTTCTCTGACGTAACGCCGGAACTCTACGAGCGGCTAGTAAGCAGTTTCCATTCGGGAACAGACCCTGAGACGGAAACGCAGGACGCAGACCGTGCACCGGCCGTTGATACGAATGAAGCCTATCAAACGACCGAAAACCAAGAGGGTGAGGGGTCTGACGACGACCAGCTCATCAGCAACGAGGCGGGAGGGTAAGCCGTGTTCGGTAAACTAAGCTTAGAAGCAATCCCCTTACACGATCCGATTATCGTGATCGTGGGTATTGGGATGATTGTCGGTGCCATCGCCCTGTTGGGCGCGATTACTTACTTCCGTAAGTGGGGCTGGCTATGGAATGAGTGGTTCACTTCGGTCGACCACAAAAAACTCGGTATCATGTACTTCGCGGTGGCGCTTGTCATGCTGCTGCGCGGTTTCGCCGACGCCATCATGATGCGTAGTCAGCAGGCCCTGGCCGCTGGCGGCTCGATGGGCTTTTTGCCACCGGATCACTACGACCAGATCTTTACCGCCCACGGCGTTATCATGATCTTCTTCGTAGCGATGCCGATGGTTATCGGCCTGATGAACCTGGTGGTGCCGCTACAGATCGGTGCGCGCGACGTCGCCTTCCCGTTCTTGAACAACCTGAGCTTTTGGCTGTTCGCAGTTTCCGCTGTGCTGATCAACGTATCGCTGGTACTGGGTGAGTTCGCCAAGACCGGCTGGCTCGCTTATGCGCCACTGTCGGGGATAGAGTACAGTCCCGGGGTCGGGGTGGATTACTGGATATGGGCGCTGCAAATATCCGGTATCGGTACGACGCTAACGGGTATCAACTTCTTCGTCACTATTTTGAAGATGCGTACCAAAGGCATGACGATGTTCCGCATGCCGATCTTCACCTGGACGTCCTTGTGCGCCAACGTGCTGATCATCGCCTCGTTCCCGATTCTGACGGCGACCGTTGCACTGCTTACGCTTGACCGCTACTTCGGTATGAACTTCTTTACCAACGAGCTTGGCGGCAACGTAATGATGTACGTCAACTTGATCTGGGCCTGGGGCCATCCGGAGGTGTATATCCTGGTGCTGCCGGCGTTCGGTGTCTTCTCGGAAGTCATTGCAACGTTCGCTCGCAAGCGTTTGTTCGGTTACCACACCATGGTATGGGCAACCGTTGCCATCACCGTGCTTTCGTTCATCGTTTGGCTGCACCACTTCTTCACCATGGGGGCCGGTGCCAACGTCAACGCCTTCTTCGGCATCATGACGATGATCATCGCTATCCCGACCGGGGTTAAGGTCTTCAACTGGATCTTCACCATCTTCCGTGGTCGCCTGGAAATGACCTCGCCGGTACTGTGGACCCTTGGCTTCATCATCACCTTTACGATCGGTGGTATGACCGGTGTCATGCTGGCGCTGCCGGCGGCGAACTTCGTGCTGCACAACAGCCTGTTCGTTATCGCGCACTTCCATAACGTCATCATTGGCGGCGTCGTATTCGCCATGCTGGCGGGTCTGACCTACTGGTTCCCGAAAGCGTTCGGCTTCACGCTAAGCGAGAAGTGGGGCAAGCGTTCGTTCTGGTTCTGGATCACCGGTTTCTACACCGCGTTCATGCCGCTTTACGTGCTGAGCTTCTACGGTGCGGCGCGCCGCATGCAGTCCTACCCCAACGCTGAATGGCAGCCCTGGATGATCGTTGCCTGGGTAGGCTCGGTACTGATCGCGTTGGGTATCGCCTGTACGCTGATCCAGTTCTACGTGAGTATCCGCGATCGTAAGCAGAATCAGGACGTCACCGGCGACCCGTGGGATGCCCGTACGCTCGAGTGGTCCACTTCTTCGCCCGCGCCGTTCTATAACTTCGCGCACGAGCCGGAAGTCGGCGATATCGATAGCTTCTGGACTCAGAAACAGCGCGGTATCGAGCAGGCGGAAGAGAAGACCTACCAGGATATTCACATGCCCAGAAACACCGCGGCGGGCCCGATTATCAGCTTGTTTGCGATGATCTTTGGCTTCGCGATGATCTGGCATATCTGGTGGCTGGCGATCGTTGGCGCAGTGGGTACGCTGGTGAGCTTTTTGGCGCGCGTCTTTAACGACGACATCGACTACTATGTCCCGGCCGCCGAGGTTGAGCGGATCGAGCGGGCTCATCAAAAGCGTTTGGAGGCACAAGGGTAATGGCGACAGATACAACGCACCACGGCGCCCATGCTGACGAGCATCACGACCACGATCACCACGATGTAGAAGGCACCAAAGTCTTCGGCTTCTGGGTCTACCTGATGAGTGACCTGGTGATCTTCGGTACGCTGTTTGCCACCTACGCCGTGCTCATGAGGGGCACGGCGGGCGGCCCAACCGGCGCCGATATTTTCGAACTGCCGCTGATTCTTTTTGGCACCTTTGCCCTTTTGATCAGTAGTTTCACCTTCGGCATGGGCGTGTTGGCAATGAACGCCAACCGCGTCGGCCAGGTGAAAATGTGGCTCGGCGTGACTTTCGTTCTGGGTCTGATGTTTTTGGGGATGGAAGTTTACGAATTCCAACACCTGATTCACGAAGGGTTCGGGCCTGATCGTAGCGCGTTCCTGTCATCGTTCTTTACGCTGGTAGGTACCCACGGTCTGCACGTCACCTTCGGTATGATCTGGATTCTGGTCATGCTGGTTCAGCTGTCCACCAAGGGGATCAACGCCCAAACGCGTCCGCGCATGCTGTGCCTTAGCTTGTTCTGGCACTTCCTGGATATCGTCTGGATCTGCGTGTTCTCCTTCGTTTACCTGATGGGAGTGCTTTGAGATGAGTCATTCTTCTAGCCAACCGTCCGCCCACGGCTCGACGAAATCCTACGTACTGGGGCTGGTACTCTCGCTGGTACTGACGATCATTCCATTTGGCGCGGTCATGATGGGCTTGTTCAGCACGCCCGTGACGGTCTGGATTATCGTGATTACCGCGGTGCTGCAGATGCTTGTTCAGCTTGTGATGTTCATGCACCTGAATACCAAGGCCGACGAAGGTTGGAACATGATGTCCTTCGTGTTCACCGTCTCGATTCTCGCCCTCGTGGTAGGAGGCTCTTTGTGGATCATGCATCATCTGCACCTCAACATGATGATCGGCTAACCACGATGCCCAGCCGGCGGCAGGACCTTCTCGAACTGACTAAACCCGGTATCATCGGCGGCAATCTGATTGCCGCCATCGGCGGCTATTTTTTGGCCGCCCAGGGGCAGTTCGATGGCATCACCTTCGCCGCCGTCTTACTGGGCATTGCGCTGATTATCGGTTCAGCCTGTGCCTGCAATAACGTCATCGACCGCGATATCGATGCATTGATGGCGCGCACGCGCCATCGCCCGCTGGTACGCGGTAGCGTCTCGATCACCATGGCGCTGGGCCTTTCAGCGCTGCTGGGGGTTTGCGGCGTGGTATGCCTGGCGCTGGGCACCAACGGCTTGACCGTGGCGCTCGCGGTGATCGGCTGGGGCGTTTATGTGGGCATCTATAGCCTTTACATGAAGCGCAGCTCCGAATACGGCACGCTGGTAGGCAGCCTTTCCGGTGCGATGCCGCCGGTCGTTGGCTACTGCGCGGTCACCGGCACGTTCGACAGCGGTGCGATCGCGCTGCTGGTGATTTTCTGCCTGTGGCAGATGCCGCACTCTTATGCCATCGCGATCTTTCGCTACGCGGACTATCAGCGCGCCTCCATTCCGGTTCTACCGGTGGTGCGTGGCATCAAGACTGCCAAGCATCACATTCTGGGCTATATCGTGGCGTTCATTCCCGCCTCGCTTGCGCTGGTATTGGCGAGCAAAGCCGGGATTGGCTATTTGTGCGTGGCACTGGTGATGGGCTTTTACTGGCTCTACCTGGCGCTGCGCGGCTATCGCCTGGAAGACGACGTGCGCTGGGCGCGGCAGGTATTCGGTGTATCGATTCTCACCATTACCGCGCTGAGTATCATCATGGTGCTGGAAGCCGTGGTACCGCTCGCCTAAAGAGGTGATCGCGGTAAGTAAATGAAAACGCCCCGAGGGTCACCTCGGGGCGTTTTTCGTTTATGGCCACGTACCAAAAAAAACAACGCTAGCGCTGGCTGGCCTGAATCGCCGTGAGCGCGATGGTGTAGACGATGTCGTCGACCAGCGCCCCGCGGGAAAGGTCGTTCACCGGTTTGTTCAAACCCTGCAGCATTGGGCCCACGCTGACCACCCGAGCGCTACGCTGTACTGCCTTGTAGGTCGTGTTGCCGGTATTCAAATCCGGGAAAACGAACACCGTGGCTTTGCCGGCCACGGGGGAGTCCGGTGCTTTCTGCTTGCCGACACTTTCGATGGCCGCGGCGTCGTACTGAAGCGGGCCGTCGATCGCCAGGTGGGGGGCGCGCTCTTTAGCGATACGCGTAGCTTCGCGCACCTTGTCGACATCCACGCCGGTGCCGGAGTCGCCGGTAGAGTAGCTGATCATGGCGACCCGCGGTTCGATCCCGAAGGCCTCGGCGGAGCGGGCGCTTTGCAGCGCGATCTCGGCCAGGGTTTCGGCGTCCGGGTCCGGGTTCACCGCGCAGTCACCGTAGACGACGACCTGCTCCGGCAGCAGCATGAAAAAGATCGACGATACCTGACTGTACGCCGGTGCCGTCTTGATCAACTGAAATGCCGGGCGCACGGTATTGGCAGTGGTATGAATAGCGCCGGAGACCAGGCCGTCCACTTCATCGAGGGCGAGCATCATGGTGCCGAGCACGACGTTGTCCTGAAGCTGGGCTTCGGCGGTCAATTCGTTGAGCTTGCCACGGCGGCGCTCGACCATCGGAGCGATGTAGTGAGCGCGAGTGCTCTCCGGGTCGATGATGGTCAGCGCCTCGGGCACGGTCAGCCCGCGGTGGCGGGCCACGCTTTCGATCTCCTCGCGCTGGCCCAAAAGCACGCAGTCGGCAATGCCGCGGCGCTGGCAAATAATGGCCGCCTCCACGGTGCGGGGTTCGTTGCCCTCCGGCAACACGATACGCTTTTTGACCGATTGGGCCTGTTTGACCAGCTGGTAGCGAAACGCCGAGGGCGACAAGCGCCGGGTATAGCCACGGCTCAGGTTGGCTTTTAGCCATTCCAGGTCCATGTGCGCGGCCACGTAGCGGGCCACCTGCTCGGCACGCTCGAAGTCGTCCATGGGGATTTCGCGGCTGACCATGGTCAGGTTCTGGGCGGTGGTCAGGCTGTCGGTTTCGACCGCCAGTACCGGCAGGCCTGTTTTCAGCGCCGGGCGGCACATTTCGATCATGTTGTCGTTGGGCATGAAGCCGTTGGTGAGCAACACCCCGGCAAGCTGGGTACCGTTCATGGTGGCCAGCGCCGAGGCGAGCACCACGTCGTCCCGGTCGCCGGAGGCCACGACCAGGCTGCCCGGTGTAAATATGTGCAGAGCGTTGGCGGCGCTTCGCGCGCACAGGCTGGTAGAGAGCACCCGGCGCGAGGCGGCGTCGCCTTCGTTGAGCACGGTGGCGTTCAGCGCCCGGGCGACATCCAGCGTACGGGGGGCGTTGAGTGTTTTACTTTGCGGCACGATGCCGATCAGGTGGAAGCTTTCGGTGGCCAAAAAGGGCGAGTAGCGACGCAGCTCCGCCAGGACCGGTTCTTCCAGCTGAGGTTTGACCGTACCCGGTGCGGCGGAGAGCTCATCTTCGTGACCGCCGTAGGGCAGGTTCTTCATGCGCATCAAAATGCCGCCTAGGGTGCGCTTGGACCCTACGCCGCCGAAGCTTCGCGCGTGCATGTCGAGCTCTTCGGCCAGCCGCTGGGGCTCGTTCAAATCGCCGGTGCCGACCAAAATGATCCGCGCGTTCAGCGCATGGGCAAGCTGGGCGTTGGTCTGCGTGGCGTAGGTGGTGTACTGAGTGGGGACGACGCCTTCGACGACCACTAAATCCAGCGCCGTGTCGTCGCGCTTGGCTTGCTGGAGCACCTGATCGAAGAGCTCGACGGCATCTTCCATCAACTCATCGGTATGATCATCGCGCAAGAGCCGCTCCAGCCGCGCCTGGGAGATGGGCGAGGGTGGGCGCAGGTTCAGCGTACGCGAGACAAGCGCTGTCGAGCGGTCGAGGCCCGGGCCGTTGAGCTCGTTTTGCATGAACGGCTTCAAAAAGCCCGCTTTTAGGCCGATGGTATCCAGCGCCTGAATAAGACCCAAACAGGCCGAGGTCAGGCCCGCACCCGCGCTGGTAGGCACCAGCAAAATGGCCTGGGGTTGGTCGTCCGGTGTGCTCATATCAAGGTCTCCAGGCACTGGCGAGTTTCCAGGGCGATACGCCCCTCTTCATCGGTGGGGATGACCCAGACTTCCGGGCCGTGGTCGGGTTGACTGATAAGGCCCTCCTGGCCACGGATAGTGGCCTCGTTCACCGTATCGCTGAGCGTAAAACCGAAGTGGGGCATCAGGGCGAGCACCCGCGCGCGTACGATCGGCGAGTTTTCACCGATACCGCCGGTGAAAATGACGCCGTCCAAAGAGGGCAGTGCGCAGGAGAGCGCGGCCAGAGACTTGGCGATTCGGTAGCAAAAAACTTCCAGCGCAAGCGATGCCTTGGGGTGGCCGGCAAGCGCTTGCTCTTCGATTTCGCGCATATCGTTAGTCAAGCCGGAAAGCCCTAAAAGCCCGCTTTGCTTGTTGAGCACCTCGTCGATTTTATCCAGTGACCAGCCCAACTGGCGGTGCAGGTGGGCGTGAAGGCCCGGGTCGACATCCCCGCTGCGCGACCCCATGACCAGCCCTTCGAGCGGCGTCAACCCCATGCTGGTATCCACGCTTTGGCCGTGCCACACCGCCGCGGTGGAGCAGCCATTGCCCAGGTGCGCGGTCAGCCAGCCACCTTCGCCTCGGGCGCTGAGTTCGGCGGCGCGGCGGCTTACGAAGGCGTGACTGGTGCCGTGAAAACCATAGCGGCGGATGCCGTGCTGGGTGTAAAGCGCCTCGGGCAGCGCGTAGCGGTAGGCGCGCTCGGGCAGGGTCTGGTGAAAGGCAGTATCGAACACCGCGACCTGGGGCAGCGCCGCGAACACGCTGCGGGTAGCGGTGATGCCGGCCAGGTTCGCCGGGTTATGAAGCGGCGCCAAAGCGGCGGTGGTTTCAATGGCGGCAATGACGTCATCGGTAATCAGCGCGGCCTGGGTGAAGTGCTCGCCGCCATGAACGATGCGGTGACCGACCGCTACGGGCAGGCGGCCCTCCAGGCGATCCAGTATGGCGTTGAGCGCCTGAGCGTGGTCGGCGTGGGGAAGCGCCTGGGTAAAACGTTCCCCCGCGCTGGTTTTCCCCTTCAAGCAGGCCTCGGCGCTGCCCAGCCGCTCGGCAAGCCCTGAAAGACGTGGTGTATCCGGGGTCGAATCGATCAGCGCGTACTTGATGGAGGAGGAGCCACAGTTGATCACCAGCACCGGTGCATTCATACAAGCCTTCTCTTGGGTGGGGTTAAGTTAAAGCGGGGAATAGACTTTAGTGTAGCATGACGGCTCTGACGCAATCAGCGCTGAAGCGCGCGGGCCATCCATGTAATATGGCTAGTTCTTGCCCCTTATTTATCCAATATGAGCCGATCTGTCGCTATGTCAGCTTTATCCACTTCGCCGCTTCCGCGCCATTTAGCCATCATGTTGCTGGTAACGGTGGCCAGTATGTTCGCGGCCAATCACGTCTCGGCACGGCTGGCCTTCGATAATGGGACCGGCTTACTGCTGGCTATCTTAACCCGCTCCGGCGTTGCCTGTTTGATCCTGATCACGCTGGTGTGGGTACAAAGGAAAAGCCTTTGGCTGCCCAGGGGCACCTGGCCTTGGCAACTGGCGGTGGGGCTTTTGATCACCGTTCAAAGCCTAAGCCTCTACTCCGCGGTGGCGCGGCTTCCCGTCGTCGTGGCGCTTTTATTGGTCAACACCTTTCCCATTCAGCTGGCACTGCTGAGCTGGGCGCTTGGTGGGCCGCGGCCGACACTTCGCCAGTGCCTGATAATGGGCACTATTTTGATCGGCCTGCTGGTCGTGCTGGATATTCCCTCCTGGCTTGCAACGCCGCAAAGCATGGGCCCCGAATGGATGGCGGGTATCGGCTTTGGTTTGCTCGCCGGGTTCGTCTTTGCCAACGCGCTATGGATTACCGAACACCGCCTGGCCAGTGTAGGCAGTACCTTGCGCACCCTCTTGACCATGCAAACCGTCTTTTTTGCCATGGTAATAGGGGCGGTTACCGGCGCGGTGCCCGGCGGCATGGACCTGCCCGACAACGGCGCCGGCTGGACCGGGCTTGTGCTGCTGGCACTGTTATACGGTACCGGGTTTTCGACGCTGTTTATTTTTGTGCCGCGCCTGGATATGACACGCAATGCCCCGGTCATGAATCTCGAGCCCGTGGCCTCGTTGGTATTTGGATATTTCGTTTTAGGTCAGATGCTTGGCCCGGTTCAACTGCTGGGCGGGGCGGTCGTGGTCGGCGGGATCGTGGTGCTGAGTCTTTCGAAGGTACGCTGAGGAGTTGCGTTGAGCGCCATTCTGGGGCAAACTTAAAAAACGTAAGGAAACACTGTTTTTTAACTGAGGTACCTCCTATGAAGATGACCGTATTATCACTCACCTCTGCCGCTGTCGTTCTCGGCGCAAGTGCTTTCGCGGCATCGGCCCAGGCGCAGCAATCCTTTGGCTACCCGGAAGGTTATATCGGTGGCGATGCCATGTTCTGGAGCCTGGACCCGGACCGCGGCTCCTCGCGCGATGACGTAGGCCTGCGCCTGCGCGGCGGCGCTCAGTTCAACGACTACTTCGCCGTGGAAGGCCACCTGGGTACCGGCGGCTCCGACGGTGGCGCCAAGCTGGATTACCTGGCCGGTGTCTACGCCAAGGGTATCGCCCCGATCGCCCCCAACGTTCGCCTTTACGGCCTGGCGGGTATGACGGAAGTTGATTTCGATCTCGACCGTGAAAGCGGCTTCTCCTACGGCGGCGGCGCCGAGTTCGATATCGCCCCGAACATTGCGATCAACGCCGACTACATGCGCTACCTCGATAAATCGGCCTACGATTTCGACGCGGCCAGTGTCGGTCTACGCTACCGCTTCTAAAGCGAGCTCGTAGCAGCGTTTCAAAACCCCACCCCCGCGGTGGGGTTTTTTGTGGGTATGTGGTGTCTTAAAAGGGGTTATATTGTTAGCTTGCTAATTATTTGATAGACTAACGTATTAATTTGAATCGACCTGGGCCCCTGCCAGGGTTTGAAAGAGTAAATACGATGTCCCCCGATCAGCGCTTTACCCGATGGGTAAGGGTGGCTTTGGCTGCCTTTGCCCTTTTGTTTGTCTACTTTCTGATAGCCGACAGCTTCATGCCGCTTACCCCCGAGGCGCGCATCATGCGCCCGGTCACTCGTATAGCGCCGCAGTTGAGTGCGCCGGTCAGTGAGGTGGTGGTACGCGATCATCAGCAAGTGGCCAAGGGCGATGTACTGTTTCGCCTTGACCCCGAGCCTTACGAGATCGCGCTTGCCAAGGCGGAATTGGATGTCGAGCAGGCCGCCCAGGAGAACGAGCGCTTGCAGGCCGACTTGGCCGCGGCGCGCGCCTCGTTGAGCGCCGCCCGGGCGACCGCAACCGAGCTCAGCGGCGAACGCCAGCGGGCGGAGTCGCTGGTGGGGCGTCAGAGCATCTCCCGCCAGCAGTACGAACAGCGGGTCGCGGCGGCGAATACCGCCAATTCCGACGTGCGCGCGGCCGAGGCGCAAATCAAAAGCCTCGAGGCGCAGTTGGGTGAAGAAGGCGATACCAATCTTCGGCTGCGCCAGGCCCGCAATGCGCTGGCCAATGCGCAGCTCGATCTGGACCGTACCGAGGTGCGCGCCAAAGAAGCGGGGCAGGTGACCAACCTGCAACTTCAACCCGGCGATTACGTGCAGGCGGGCCAGCCGGTGCTGGCGCTGGTAGCCAGCGGCGTGGATATCGTGGCGGACTTTCGCGAGAAGAGCCTGCGCCACGTGCACGTCGGCGACGAAGCGAAAGTGATACTGGATGCGCTGCCCGGGCATATCTTCGAAGGCCGCGTGACGGCACTGGACGCCGGCGTGAGCGAAGGCCAGATCAGCGCCAACGGCCAACTGGCCGATATTCCCACTTCGAACCGGTGGGTGCGCGATGCCCAGCGCCTGCGCTTGCACGTTACATTAGAAAACCCGCTCGCGGCGATGCCGCCCAGCGGCGCCCGGGCGAGCGTTCAACTGCTGCCCGGCGAGCATGCGCTGGCGCACCCGTTCGCGTGGCTACAGGCGCATTTGATCAGCTGGCTACATTATGTCTACTAAGATCCGGTCTACTAACACAGGGTCGATTCAACACCGGTTGACTCACGCCAGACCCATCAAGGCGTTCATGACCTACGTGTTTGGCGGCCCGGCGCGCGAGAAGATACTGGACGAAAACGGCCTGCGCCAGTGCCTGCGCGTGGCCGGGGGCGCGACGATCGGGTTCGTCATCAGCAAGATAATGGGCTGGAACTACGGTGTATTCTTCACTGTATTTCCCATGTTTTTGTTGGGCATGGTGCCTTTACTGAATGCCAGCATCGTTCGCCAGTTTCTGGGCAACGCCACCTTCAACGTGGTGGAGGTCAGCCTGATCATCGGCCTGTTACAGCATATGCCGGTGGTAATGACGCTGGTGGTGCTCGGCATTTTTCTTTTCCGCTTCAATCTGATGGCGAAAGGTCCGCTTTTTTTATACGCCGCCAACGGCGTGGTGACCCTGAGTGTTTTGCTGCACTTCGCAAGCTACCCCGGGGTGGACCTGGGCGAGCTTTTAACCGCCAACATGCTGGCGAGTTTCCTGGCGGTGCTGATTGCCATGCTCATGCACACGCTGTTCCCCGATGTCACGCCCCGCCAGCCGCCCCCGCGGGCAGAGAAGCCGGCCGCGCAAATCCGCCACGAGACGTTGATCGGCGGAATTACCGCCACCCTCTCTTTCGTGGTGTTTCAAACCTTTGATTTGCGCGATTCGCTCTCGGCTCAGATGGCGACGGTGCTGGTGCTGTTCGCCATGGGCTACGCCGGCGCCCAGGCTTCGTCCATCCGGCGGATCATCGGTACGCTTTTAGGGTGCAACATGGCGCTGGTGATGCAGATGCTGCTTTATACCCAGAGCAATCACTTCTTGCTGGCGATCATGATTTACTGGCTGGGTTTGATGCTTTTTGCCCGCGAACACGTTCGCGAGGCGGGGGGCTCCGGCGTCGGGTTTGGCGGTATGACCACGCTAGGCATTCTGTTTGGCCAGTCGCTTGGGCCAAGCCAGGACCTTGTTTACAGTGCGCTTTACCGGTTTTCATCGATGTTCGTGGCGCTGTCGATCACGCTGATGGTCATGGCCTGCCTGCACTGGCTGCTCAATAAGTGGAAGGCCACAGCATTGCCCGAAAGAAATTAACGCAACTTTTTCAGCACCGGCTACTCTAATAGATACCTGTAAAGCGAAAGACAGTGATTGTCTCCTTGCAGGATGCACGTTCCCTACTAACGGATTAGAGGTATATGACTATGTCTGGTGCAAAAGAAGATAAAGCAAACGGTAACGCCAACAAAGCTGCGGGCAAAGTGAAAGAAGCCGCTGGCAAAGTAACCGGTAGCGACAAGACCGAAGCCAAGGGCAAAGCCCAGCAAGCCAAAGGCGAAGTGCAAAAAGGTAAGGGCGATCTAAAAGACGCCGCCAAAAAGTAATTCAGTTTTAGAATAGTGAGCAGGGGCCTTCGGGCCCCTGTTTTGTTTTTGAGAGCAGATCGTTTGTTTTTGAGAGCAGATTGTCGTTCAGCGTAGCGCCCGGACGACGCTACGCTGACGCGTGGTCATGCCTACTCTTCGGCCATCTCGACCGAGAAGCCCATCTCCAGGCCCGCGTCGCCAACCGTGACCCACCACTCCATCTGATCGTAGATGTCCCCGTAGTGGCGGAACACCTCGATATCGGCCTTGGAGAAGTCGTCACCGGGGGACTGCGCGGCGACGTTTGCCATCGCATGAAAGAAGTCGCCGGCCATGAACCCGTGCATCAGCAGGTTCTCATCGGCGGACGAGGCCTTAAGTTCATCCTGCAGTGACGAGGGGTCGTCGCTGCCAAGGCCCAGTGCCAGAGCGGACTCGGACATGGCGGCGTAAAGCTCGGGCGCGTTCGGGGGCAGCAGAATACTCTCGACGCGCTGGGCGTCGCCGCCCGGCGTCAGCCTTAGCTCTCCAAACCCCGGCAGGAAGTTGCTGGCGCTCTGGAGCAGTGTCATGGGGTTGGGGGAGGCCAGTGTCAAAAGCCCGGTGCCCGCAGGCATGCCGTTTTCGACGTAGAAACTGTCGACTCGGGTGTACAGACCCGAAAGCGATGGCCCAACCATCATCATGAGCGGATGGCTCAACGTTTTGTTGGCATCGTCCCAGACGCTGTTCAGCTCCTGAAGCTCGGCGCAGCCGAAGGGGTTCTCGCGTAGTTGGCGCGAGTAGGTCTGCACGGTTTCAAGTAGCACCGGCAGGCTCAGGCCCATGCCAAAGCTTGTCAGCCCTTCTTTACTTCCCAGGCCCGGCACATCGGTAACGAGGCGGCGCAGGTCGCTGACGATCGCGTCGTCGGTTTCCACGATCAGGTTCATCTCCGAGCGGCCGTTCAGGTCCTGCTCCCGCGAGCCCATCGCGATGCCGGGGAAGCGGTCCGTGATACGGTCGAGATCCGCCTGGCAGGCGGAAAAGTCCAGCGGCTCTTCGCCGGCCGAAGCCAACAGGGCTTCGGTGCCTGCGTGGTCGGGCGAGCTCAACTCATCCAGTACGCGGGCGGTGCGAATCTGGCCCGCCCCGTAGGGGGTGAAGCCGTAGCGGCTTTCGAGATCGGCGAGGGCGCCGGTGTCATCGAGGCTCTCTTCCGGCAGATTCTTGCCCAGCACCTCGGCCAGCAAGGAATCGCTGGCATCATCGGGCACCAGCGACAGCAGCGCCTGTCCGTCGACGAGGGCCAGGGTGATCTCGACATCGTCTTCCGGGGTCAGCACCCAGTAGTCGGTGCCGTCCGTAGTGCCCGTGCGCGGCGTTATATCGGCATTGGCCAGCACGCGCTCGAGGGTTTCACGGAACGCCGCGCTATCTTCCAGCTCAAAGCGCAGCACCGGCAGGATGCCCAAGCCGTAAAAAGCGGCCTGGGGCGCGGCCTTGATACCTCGCTCATGCAGGTCGTCCAGGGTCTCTACGCTTTTGACCTCTTCTCCGAGAGCGAGGATCAGCGAGATGAACGCCTGGGATTGCGCATCGGTTTCATGGCGCTGGAGCTCGCGCAGCTCCTCCATGTCCTGTTCGAGGCCTTCATCGAAGAGCATCGTGCGTTTGTAGAAATCGAATACCTCCTGCTCCGGCATCGTCTCCCGGGTGGCCATGAAGTACGGGGAGTCCGCCGGGATGTAGCGCAGCATCGACGTATCGGCGGTCGAGTCGCTGTCGTCGCCGCAGCCGCTGAGTACGCTACCGCCCAACAGAGCAAGGGAGGCCGCCAGGTAGGTTTTTTTATTCATCGTCGGGTCGCTCTCTGAAAGGAAACCCAAAGAATACATAACTGGGGTTAACAACTCTATTGTCCCCTGACGCTGAATCGGGTTTTTTCGATCGACATCGCGCACCTTCGAAAAAACGGCCTCGATGGCCCGCTCATATCAAGCGCGGGCCATCGAGGCCATGGCAGCGAAGCGACAACGTATTGGCGCGTTACACCTTCTGGTAAAGCTCGCCGCCTTCCTCGCGGAATTTATCCGCCTGTTCCTGCATGCCCCGCGCCGCGTCACTTCCCGAGGCGGTGTCGCGGTAGGTATCGCGCACTTCCTGGCTTATTTTCATCGAGCAGAACTTCGGCCCGCACATGGAGCAAAAATGCGCCACCTTGGCGGAGTCCTTGGGCAGGGTTTCGTCGTGATAGCTGCGCGCGGTATCCGGGTCCAGCCCCAGGTTGAACTGGTCTTCCCAGCGGAACTCGAAGCGCGCTTTGGAGAGCGCGTTGTCGCGACGTTGGGAGGCCGGGTGGCCCTTGGCCAGGTCCGCTGCGTGGGCGGCAATCTTGTAGGTGATGATGCCGGTTTTGACATCCTCCTTGTTGGGCAGCCCCAGGTGCTCCTTGGGCGTCACGTAGCAGAGCATCGCGCAGCCGAACCAGCCGATCATGGCAGCGCCGATGCCGGAGGTAATGTGGTCGTACCCTGGCGCGATATCCGTCACCAACGGGCCCAGGGTATAAAAGGGCGCCTCGTCGCAGTACTCGAGTTGCTTGTCCATGTTCTCCTTCACCAGGTGCATGGGCACGTGGCCGGGGCCCTCGATCATCACCTGCACGTCGTGCTGCCAGGCAATGTGGGTCAGCTCGCCCAGGGTTTTCAGCTCCGCCATTTGGGCGTCGTCGTTGGCATCGGCAATCGAGCCCGGGCGCAGGCCGTCGCCGAGAGAGAACGCCACGTCGTACTGCTTGCAGATCTCGCAGATCTCCTCGAAGTGGGTATACAGGAAGCTCTCCTGATGGTGATACAAACACCACTTCGCCATGATGGAGCCGCCCCGGGAGACGATCCCGGTGACGCGGTTGGCGGTCAGCGGCACGTAGCGCAGTAATACGCCTGCGTGAATGGTGAAGTAGTCCACGCCCTGTTCCGCCTGCTCAATCAGCGTGTCGCGAAACACCTCCCAGGTGAGGTTCTCCGCTACGCCGTTCACCTTTTCCAGCGCCTGGTAGATCGGCACCGTGCCGATGGGCACCGGCGAGTTGCGCAGTATCCACTCGCGGGTCTCGTGAATGTTCTGCCCGGTGGAGAGATCCATGATGGTATCCGCGCCCCAGCGGATGCCCCAGGTCATCTTGTCGACTTCCTCCTCGATGGACGAGGTCACCGCCGAGTTGCCCAGGTTGCCGTTGATCTTCACCAGGAAGTTGCGCCCGATGATCATCGGCTCGCTTTCCGGGTGGTTGATGTTGTTGGGAATGATCGCCCGGCCGCGGGCCACCTCAGAACGCACGAATTCCGGGGTGACCTCCTCGGGGATGCTGGCGCCGAAGTTTTGGCCACGGTGCTGGTGGCCTAAAATACGCTCGACCTCGGCATCGCCCAACGCTTGGCGGCGCTGGTTTTCGCGGATGGCGATAAACTCCATCTCCGGGGTGACGATGCCAAGGCGGGCGTAGTGCAGTTGGGTCACGTTTTTGCCGGCTTTCGCCCGGCGCGGCGTGCGCTTTAAATCAAACCGAAGCTGGGCAAGGGTGGGGTCGTTGGCGCGGCGGTTGCCGTACTCCGAGGTCAATCCTTCCAGAAACTCGGTGTCGTCGCGCTCCTCGATCCACGCCCGGCGCAATTCTGGCAGGCCTTGGCGTAAATCGATTTGGGCTTCGGGGTCGGTGTAAGGGCCGGAGGTGTCGTAGACCAGCAGTGGCGGGTTTTGCTCATCTACCCCGCTGGTGGTAGTCGGCGACAGGGTAATTTCGCGAAACGGCACGCGAATGTCCGGCCGCGAGCCTTCTATATAGCGCTTGGTGGAGGCGGGCAGCGGCGCGATGGCGGCGGCATCGACTTGGGCGGTTTCGGCCAGGAAGTGTTGGGTGCGGCTCATGGTCGTGGTCTCTTTTTTGTGGTTGTAGTGGCGGTTAGTCGGTCAGGTCCAGCCCCATCTGCCAAAAGTCGATCTCCAGGCGCGTGGCATCGCGGAAGATTTTAGACAGTTCTTCAAAGCGCGCGGGCGTGACCTCGGCCAATCGGGCGTTCAGCCATTCAAGCTCCGCGTGCATCGCGGTTTGAAACTCCTCGCCTTCGTACATGGCGATCCAGGCGTCATACGCGTTATCGCCACCGCGCACCGTAGTGCCCTGGGCGTTCAGCCAGTTGGCGATCTCGCCGTAACCGACCAGGCACGGCGCGAGGGCCACGTGCAGATCCAAAAGATCGCCGCGGCTGCCGGTATCCAGCACGTAGCGGGTGTAGGCCATGGTTGCGCGGGCTTCGGGTAGCTCGGCCAAGTCGGCCTCGGAAATATCCCACTCACGGCAAAAGCCGATATGCAGGTCGAGCTCTACATCGACGATAGCCTTCATGCCCTCATGGGCCTGACGCAGGTCGGCAAGCGTGGGGCTCTTGTAGGCGGCCAGCGCGTAGGCGCGGGCGAAGTGGATCAAAAACAGGTAATCCTGCTTCAGGTAGTGGCGAAAGGATGCTTCAGGGAGCTTGGCGTTGCCCAATTGGCGCACGAAGTCGTGCTCGATGTAAGCGCGCCAGTCGTTTTGGCAGGCGGTGGTGAGATCGTTAAAGCAGTAGCCCATGTTTCCTCCGGGGGTAGAGATCCGAAGGGCAGGCGAGAAGATCGAGGAAATGGCGGGGAAGGGGAGAGAGAAATTGCACCGGCGCCATCGCTTGATCCCTACGCCGGTACCCGCGCTTTTCCAAGAAAGCGCATTAGCCGGATCAGGTTCAGCGGGACCAGCGCTTGGAAGCTTTAAGCTCGCCCTGCGCCATCTCAGCCGGATATCACCGGCACCCCGTCAAGCAGTTGTCTTGGCGAGTCTAGGGCTGGGCGGGGGGAGATGCAAGTGAGGCTATGGTCGAATTTCTTTGCCCCATCGAGAATCACTGGGGTAAATTTACTTGAGTAGCGGCATCAACTTTAGTGAACCTGCCAAGCTGTTCATCGAAATTGAAAAGACGGCCGTATAAACAATTTTAAGCACCCATTAAGCCAAGGAATCGCTTTGGATATACGCATTGATGATTTAAAGAGCCCGGAAGTGATCAGCTTGATAAGCGAACACCTTGCCTCAATGGCACCGACGGCGCCCCCCGAGAGCCGCCATGCACTCGATCTTGATGGGTTGCGAAGCCCCAACATTACATTCTGGACGATATGGGACGGCTCGCAACTTGCAGGTATCGGCGCACTAAAACGCCTTTCTCAAGAGCATGGAGAGATTAAATCCATGCGGACGGCCCAACGCTACCTGGGCCAAGGCGTTGCGTCCCGGTTGCTTTCGCACATTGTCGATGAAGCCAAAAAGAACGGGTACGTTCGGCTGAGCCTGGAAACCGGTTCGATGGATTATTTTGAGCCAGCGAGGAAGCTATACGCCTCGTTTGACTTCACGCCATGCCCACCTTTCGAAGATTACGTAGACGATCCGAACAGTGTATTTATGACCAAATATATCGCCTGAATCAGGTTCAACGGGAATAACGCTTGGTATCCTAAAAGACATGCTCTGCGTCATCTCTGGCGGATATCCTCGACACCTCGACAAGTAGTTTAGGGCGGTGGAGGAAGGCCCAAGAGGGTAGTCAACGGTGCTACGGGTTAATTTAATCGATGGGGGTATCAACACTCATCATCACAGCATGTTGCGATCTGGAAGCATCGATATTGGACTACGATAACAAAACAGGCTGGGAAACCTTCTACCGCGCCAATCAAACGCGAGCCGCGTCACCGCTGTTAAGGCGCGGCTTGGGTAATGAATGTTTACCCAAAGGCAACGATCATGCTATCGATTTAGGCTGCGGAGGCGGCATTGAAACCGCGCTACTTCTTAAGGCGAGTTGGAAGGTGTTGGCGATCGACAAGGAGCCCAACGCCATTGCGCGAATCGAAGCACTGAAAGCTGAATTACCCGGTATTGATCTGGAAGTTGTGGCTTCGCGTTTCGAGGAATTGAAAGGCCTGCCATCGTCAGCACTGATCCATGCCGGACTAAGCTTGCCGTTCTGCGAGCCAACGTACTTTTCTACATTGTGGGGCGTGATCTTTTCAGCATTAGAGCCGGGCGGCTTGTTTGTCGGGCATCTCTTCGGTGACAGGCATGATTGGGCCAGCTATTCAGAAATGAGCTTTCATTCGAAGCCAGAAGTAGAAGCCCTTTGCAACGGTTTGGAGGTTGAGCTTTTTCGTGAATGTGAAGGTGAGGGCGGACTGGTAACGCATCAATGGCACCGGTTTGATCTGATTTTGTGCAAGCCAATGGTTTGATTGAATCGCCTTGTTGAACGTAGCGACTGGCAAGTGCCATGAGCGCTTGATACTTCAAGCATTACCTCGCTTCAGCGCTTGTCCTCGAGGCAGGGAGACCCGTTCCATGAAAACGAATGAAGAAGCGAATCCAGTAGCAATACGTTTTTTCAGTGCGAAGGCTATAGCGCTTCACCCGCAAGGTAGCCCGGACTCTATCCATTAGTTTCATGGGGTATCTTTTTAGTTTAATTTTATATGTATTTATATACAGTGTTGTTGAGAATGGCAAATCATGGCAGCACGCAAATTTTGGATAGGCAGCCAAAATTTTCTTTGCTAGCAATAGAATCAATAAGGTAGGTTGGATCAGAGCGGCTAGATAACCCCAATGAACGCGCCGGCACGTTTATTGAGTTTATGTAGCCGGCTATATAATTACTGTTAACTACCTACAGAGGGAATAGATGAACTGGAGTCCTTTATCAGATTGTACCGAGCAAAGATTTGGAAGAGGAACAGTCTTCAAATTTCCTGCAAAATACCCTTTTGAAGATAGCGTTGAGTTCATGGTGATTGAGGATTTGGATGCACCAATCAGATTCAAACTGATCTGTTCCACAGGCTATCATGCTGGGCAAACCGAGCTAGTTTTTCCCAAGGAGTCTGGGCATGAGACGGGAGGATTGTCTGTTTATTGGGTACAAACGAACTGGAAAAGTGGATTTATGCTGAGTGCAATATGAATGAAGTTCAGTTTATCGAAAACTACCACTCAATACCGAGTAGTTAACAAGCAAATTAGAATGTGTGCGCTAGGGGCGCACACTGGGACAAAAATACTGTACTGCTAAAATATTAGCACAGTATTTTTGCCCTTTATTTGGAAGTTATAAGTTCAAGGAGTATGGAAGCAATGATTGATAAATTTACGGTAAATCAGGATGTGGAAGCTATTGATATCCAAACTATGGAAAGCCTTTCTATAGATCAATATCGTGAGTATATTCAAAGTGAAGGACTATTTATGGTCGACCATCATGATATTTTAAGATCTTCGGGTGCAGGCTACCCTATAGCTTTATCAAAGGAGCAGCTAGAGGTTTATATCGCTGAGCTACAAGCAATAAAAAACAAACTTCGGTAAAGTGAAGTTATAAAGAGTTGCTTAAAAGGACAAAAAACAGCTGGCTTTTGCTCGTACCTCGCTAATTTTGGTCAGCTATTTTATTGCCGCTTAGCAAAGCATTAGCTGAACGAGGATCAACTGTGCAACTTGGAAAACTTGATCAGTGGCTTAATGGTCTTCTAAAAGAAGATGACCTCCTTGTTGGCGAGTTGAAAGTGCCCTTCTTGCGACAGAAAGAGCCAATTGAGATCTGCTTTGTTGGCCAAGAGCGAATGGTTACGGAGAGTCAGCTGGATACGTTGCGAGGCTATCTTGAACGGCTCGATGCGGTTCATCAGCAAACTCTTGAGCGTATCTTTACCGACTACCAAGCGGGCGCAGATTCCTATCGAAAAGCATTTCAAGAGTGGGGTGAAGACCCTGACGAAAATGTCCCGCTCGTCCGATCAGTCGAAGGCTTGGCTCCTTTGCTACTGTATCAGAGCCTATTTATCCCCTCTTGGAGGGAAATCGGTACCTTCGGTATGGGCTTTTGGGCAAAGTGGGAGGTCGAACATGGTGTCGGGATCAAGTTTGAGAGATGGCAACTATACGAAGCGGGAGAAAACGCTATTCATTTTCAGTTCGAGTGAACCAGCAGCTAACAATCGCAGGCACAGGGACAAAGCTTCCGCTGCGCTCCAACTTTGCCCGTGCTGCGGGCGTTGAGGCTGTAGAAAAACCCCGCTGATGGCCAGGTTTTGGTAGGATCGAGGAAACAGACGAGGAGTGGTCAGCATGCCGCGCTTCAAGGCTTATAACTACGATCAGAACGCCATGGTGGTGATCAACTACCAGGATCAGCTCCAGCCAGGTACTTTTGAACACGCCGTGCACTACCTGATCGAGCACAAGCTCGACCTATCCGTTTTCCATCCCAGGTACCGCAACGATGCGACCGGTCGGCTGGCCTATGATCCGGCTATCCTGCTCAAGATTATCCTGTTTGCTTACTCAAAAGGCATCACCTCCAGTCGTGAAATGCAATGGTGCTGCGAGACCAACATCATTTTCAAAGCCCTTTCCTGCGATACCGTTCCCCACTTCACCACATTGGCCAGCTTCGTCAGCCGCCATGCTGATGAGATTGAAGCGCTGTTCGAACAAGTGCTGCTGGTGTGCCACGAACAAGGCTTGTTGGGTAACGAACTCTTTGCCATTGACGGCTGCAAGATGTCCTTCTATGCCTCTAAGGAGTGGTCGGGCACGTTTAAAGAATTGGGCGAGAAGCGTGAGAAACTGAGAGGCCTGATTCGACATCACCTACTGGAGCACTACGCGCGCGATGAGGCCGAGACGGAAGCCGATCTGGACCGGGATATCCGACGGGCCAGGACGATTCTCTCGCTAGATGCCGCCATGAACAAAGTGGATCGTTTCCTAAAGACGAGCAGCCCAAGGATGGGCCGGGGGAAGCGAATCAAGGAAGTGAAGAGCAATCTGACCGATAACGAAAGTGCCAAAATGACCACCAGCACGGGCACGATTCAGGGCTATAACGGCGACGCCACGGTGGATAAAAAGCACCAGATCGTCATTGACGCTCAGGCCTTTGACGAAGGCCAGGAACATCACACCTTGCAGCCCGTACTGGAAACGGTCGCAGCCCGTTTTAAGAAGCTCGGGATTGCGGACAACATCTACCAGAAAGGCACCGTCGTTACCGCGGATACAGGCTTTGCCAACGAAGCCAATATGAAGTATCTGCACGAACAGCAGATCAACGGCTACATCCCCGATAACCAGTTCCGCAGCCGAGGCCCGAAGTTCGCCGACCAGAAAGACAAATACGGCAAGCGCCACCAGAACCTGCCGGACCAAGGCTGGCGAGAGACGACGCCCGCCAGCGCGTTTCAGTTTGATCCAGTAGCGCTAACGTGTTTCTGCCCAACCGGCGCAAAGCTGTCCTATCGCGGGCAACGAGAAACGGACACTGGCAAGATCCGGGTACACTTTGAAGGGCGTTTGTTGCAATGTCGGCACTGCCCCAGGAAAGTCCGATGCATGCAGAACCCGAGCTCTGCCGACCATCGCAACGGCGCAGGGCGACAAGTGTCTTTTATTGTAGAGAACAACCGCTTACCCAATTACACTGACTGGATGAAGCACCGAGTTGATAGCCCGAAGGGCAAAGAGATTTACAGCCATCGCATGTCAGTTGTAGAGCCGGTGTTCGGCAATATTGGCACAACGAAAAGACTGAACCGCTTCAGCCTTCGAGGTAAGAAAAAGGTGCAAGGCCAGTGGCAGCTCTACTGCCTGGTGCACAATATTGAGAAGTTAGCGAATTATGGCCACTTGATTGCGTAATGAAGGGCTATGAGCAGTATAAGTTGCGTTTAAGAGCAAAAGGCCGTCTTCAGCAAGCTTTAGCTGGCCGCTCAAGTGGTTAAATGCCGATATTAAGATTACTCAGCCATATACCCGGCTGGGTAAATGAATAAGGATAAAAGGCGGTAGAGACGGCTCAAAATCGGGTTTTTCTACAGCCTCGTTAAGAACACTAGAGTATTGGGAGAATGCATGAGTGACGAAAAGGCGGAAAGCGTAGTTCAAGATAACTTGCAAAGTAACGTATCTGCTTTTGAAGCCATCTATGAAAAGTCGTGGGACAAGAGAGAAGACCTGGCTAAGTTACTCATAACACTATCATCAACATTCATTGTTGCTGTTGCTTCAATTATGAAGCTGTTCTATCCGGGTAATGTGATTCCTGGCCAATTTATGTTGTTTCTCGTTCTCCTGATAATTCCAGCGTTCCTTGGGTGCTTATCCCTCTGGTATCTTGCTGAGCTTAGGGCTTTGAAAGTGTCAGCGTTTGAGAAGCGGCATAAATTGAAGGAAGTTTTTGATGCTTGTTTTGTCGGCGAGGAGCCCACTATCAAGCCATTTACCGAATTGGTCTTCGAGGTTCTTGAGCCAGCGCGGGATATGCATCGACATCTAGGGAGGATCCTTGCTTCTGGCTACCTGACGTTTTTCGTGACTTTGTCAACTCTCGGAATAGGCTTACTTCTGGACGCATTCTGTTCCTAACAATCGACTGCACAGCGACCGTTTTTCCGCCGCTTCGCGGCTCCAAACCGGCGCGTGAGCCGGGCGTTATACGGAGCGTTCGTCTTGACGTACGTACTTTAAAGCGTACACTTTCCAAGAGGTAACATATAAGAGGTGCGTCATGACCGCCATTACCGCCACTGAGGCGCGCAGTAATCTCTATCGGTTGATCGACGAGACCGCCGAGTCCCACCAGCCCATCGCGATTACGGGTAAGCGAAACAATGCCGTGCTGGTATCGGAAGAGGATTGGTCGGCCATTCAGGAAACACTGTACCTGCTCTCCGTGCCGGGTATGCGGGAGTCGATTCGTGAGGGGATGGACACTCCGGTGGATGAATGCGATGAGGAACTGAACTGGTGACATGGAGGTTGGTTTACACCAAGCAGGCGCAGAAGGATGCCAAAAAGCTGGCTTCTAGCGGCCTCAAGCCTAAAGCCCAGGAACTTCTAGCATTGATAGCGGAAGATCCCTACCGCAAACCGCCCCCATTCGAGAAACTCATTGGTGATCTTGCTGGGGCATATTCACGCCGCATCAACATTCAGCATCGTTTGGTCTACCAGGTTCTCGAGGACGAGCGAGTGGTAAAAGTGCTCAGGCTTTGGAGTCACTATGAATAATCAGCTGATGTTGCCGAATATTTTCTCCAACGCTTCGCGGCTTTTACAGATTATATCCTGCTCCAGGCGCTTGATTAACAAACGCCTGGAGTAGGGTTTACCCTTCGTGCTGGCGCTGCCCCAACCGCCCCAACGCCATTAGAACGGCAAATTGCACCACCAGCCCCACGACCAGTAATACCCATACTGACTCCACTACCATCGAGGCCACATAAAGCAGCCCGCTAATACTGGCAGGCACCAGCGCGTAGGGAATTTGCGTGCGCACGTGGGCGATATGATCAGAGCCGGCAAAAATCGAGGCCATCACTGTGGTGTCGGAGATAGGCGAGCAGTGGTCGCCGAAGATCGATCCAGAGAAGATTGCGCCGATAGCCATGCTGACCAGCGCCATATCGCCGCCGGAAAGCTCGAATGCCAGGGGCACGGCAATCGGCGTGAGAATCGCCATGGCGCCCCAGGAGCTACCGGTCGCGAACGAGATCACCATGGCGATCAAGAAAATCAATAGCGGCAGCAGCGCGGGGGAAAGCCAGTCGCGAGTGGCATTAATAACGTGCTCGCCGGTACCCAGCGCACCCGTCACGGTGCCGATGCTCCAGGCCAGTACCATGATCACCAGCGCCGGCAGCATGGTACGAAACCCGGCCAGCAGCGTCTCTTCGCAATCTTTCAACGTCTGGCGCTGAAGAAGCGCCATGACCATGCCGGTGCCCACCATGGCGAACGCCGCCCAGGAGAGCGCCACGCTCACGTCGGTCTCCTCCAGCGCGTCCATGATCGTCGCCCCTTCGGCGCCGCCGCCGGTGTACCAGAGCCCCCAGCAAGCCACGCTAATCAGCACCACCAGCGGCAGCAGAAAGTGCCAGAGTCGCCCGCGGCCTTCGGGCACCTCGCCCAGGTCCGCATCCACGTTGGAAAGCGGCGTATCGCCGGGGGCGACCAGCTCACCGGTCTCCTCGGCGCGGCGCTGGGCTTTCGCCATGGGGCCGAAATCCCCGGCCAGCAGAATCATCGGCACGGAGGCCAGGCAGAGCAGGGCGTAGAAATTCCAGGGAATCGACAGCAGAAAGAGGCGGTAGGGCTCCGCCGAAGCGAAGCTTAGCCCCACCAAGGCGCCGGCAATCAGCGAGACCTGGTAGCCGATCCAGTCCGACACCGGGCCCAGGGTCGCCATGGGCGCAGAGGTCGCGTCCATCACCCAGGCGAGCTTCTCGCGGGACTGGCGCTGGCGCGCGGTCAGATCCCGGGTGGCGTTACCCACGATCACCGAGTTCACGTAATCATTGAAAAAGATCACCACGCCCAGCGCCCAGGTCAGCAGCAGGGAGGCGCGGCCGGAGTGAATGCGCTTGGCCAGCGCCCGAGCCAGCGCCTGGGAGCCGCCGGTGCGGTGCATGAAAGCAGCACCGGCACCCAGCAGGGCGACCAGCACCAAAAAGCGGGCGTTCCATTCGTCGGTCATCACCGCGGCGAACCAGTCGAAGGTCTGGCCCACGGCGGCGATAGGGTTGCCCGCCACCAGCCAGCCGCCCAGCCAGATACTGACGAACAGCGAAACGTTGACCCTGCGGGTGGCGAGTGCCAAGGCCACGGCGGCGATGGGCGGGAGTAGCGAAATGAGGGCGTCCATGCGATAGCGTCCTGTCGTTGTACTTCTTTTTATTGTTAGCACGCAAAGCATGATGTTTGCAAAGCTGAAGGTGGCCGCACAAAAGCGGGAATCTCGATCGCTATTTATTGGTTGAGTGTCGAGTGCAGTTTGGTCGGTATGCCAGAAGCTTTGCTTCGCACCGGTTTTGCCTCCAGTGTTAACATACTTAATAGAAATAAGCATGACGGAAAAATGGTGCAACTTGGGCCGATCATGAGGAAAATAACTGCTTCAGAAAAGCTGGTATTGCGACACTTTGGCCCCGAAGATATCGCTTCGATTTTCGCAAGCTATACGGGTGATCTCGGATCAGCAAAATATCTTGCGAGGCTCCCCCATGCTAGTCTCGAGCAAACCGAACAAATGCTGCAGCGGCTTTCAACCCCGCAGAGCCTGACGTTGACAGGTAAATGTATTTGGGTGATCAAAGCGGTCGAAGAAGAAAAGCCGATAGGGTTGTTAACGGCCATACAGCGTGGTGAGAGTATGGAGCTTCACTTCGGTATCGGCACCCCGTTCAGAGGCAAGGGATATGCAACAGAGACGCTGTCACTCGCCGCTCGCTACTTTCTCATGACCGGGCAGGCAAAAAGCATTACTTCTTTTACGGACGTGGAAAATGCTGCCGCACAACGCGCTTTGGTCAACGCCGGGTTCGTGTTTACTGAAAGCGCCGAGAACGTTTATAAGGCGCCGCAGTTGGCTGGGGAATACAGGGATGTTTACCGTTACCGATTCATGATTGGGCAGAGACAATAAAGCTAACGTGTGCACCCAACGGCGGCTGTCGGCTTCAACGACAAGCTCGATGAGGTGCCGCGCCACGCTCCCTGCATCTCTTCATGGCTTGCCCCAGGCTATTGAAGCGTCCGCCGAGGAATTCAGGCAAGCCACCGCCGGTCCAAGCACTCTTTAGTAGCGTTGCGCCTGAAACACGAGATTCTCGGCATTACTTGAAATAAAAATCACCCGGCACGCGAGCACAGAATAGGCTGCCAATGTTTTCTTTGCGCGCTGATGAATTCCTGGGGTAGGTTTATTTTAGGTGGCTTTATAACCTCGATGGTAAAGCTTGTACGTTCATTAGGGGGTGTGTCCATAATCATCACCCTGGCTTTCGTTATGCGTCGCTCAGTATAGAAATGCGCTTGTGTAGTATGGTTTTGGAGGGAGTGTGGAAGTACAGGCAGAAATACTCAAGCTATCGGACGCCCGTGAGTTGCTGGAATTCGAGCTGGAGAATAGAGCGTGGTTTGAGCAGTTCATCGCACCCCGAGAAAACGAGTTCTATTCATTATCGGGGGTGCAGTCTCAAATAAAAGAGTTTTTGATCAAGTATCAAAGTGACACCATGGTTCCCATGTTGCTCAAAACACCCGACGGTCGAATATGTGGCCGCGTGAATCTGCGTATTGATGATGATGAACCCGAAACAGGGTTTATTGGGTATAGGGTAGGAAAAGCGTTTACTCGTCGGGTTGTGGCGACCCAGGCTATCAAAATAATGGAGCAGTACGTGTCCTCGAATAAAGCTATAACGTCATTAAAAGCAATCGTTTTAATGGTCAACCCAGGTTCGGCGAAAGCGCTCGAAAATAATTCATTTCGTCCTGTTTTATATCTCGATAATTATACTGTTCTCAATGGCAAACAGGAGGATGCGCGAGAGTATCGTTGGGAAAATGAATGAAAAGGAATATCGTTTTTAATTTTGTATTCGTTTAAAAATACCCACTATTGTACCGGAGTTTGCAGGCGATGAGCCATAACGATGGTTTACCAAGTGGCGATATTGTTGGAACGCAGTAGAGAAGGTAGAGCCTGGGCTACGAAATACGTGACCCGCATGCTGAACGGCGTTATACAGGCGAATAACGCATACGAGAATGCATTGACGCATCAAAACACCGCCGCATTAAAGAATCACTACCGCTGAAGTGAGCGGCCCAGGCCCCGCCGACGATTATCCCAAAATCTGCGGATTCAACTGCCAGGTACTCCAGGTCAAGGCGCAGGCGAGCCCCACCCAAGCCAGATAAGGCACCAGCAACACCCCGGCCAGTGGCTGAAGGCGCCAGAACATCACCAGCGTGATCAAAATCAGTAACCACAGCGCCACGACGCCAATAAACGCGACCATGCCCAACTGCCACACGAAGTAGAGCCAGGTCCAAAGGGCGTTGAGCGCCAGTTGTACCAGGAACATCGTTAGGGCCGGACGGTGGCGGGGTTCGCGCCAGGCAAGCCACGCGGCGATGCCCATCAGGCCGTAAAGCGTCGTCCACATCGGCCCGAATAGCCAGGCCGGCGGCGCCCAGGCGGGTTGTTGGAGCGACTCGTAAAAGTCGGCCGCATTGATAGAAGCCGCAGCGGCGATGCCGGCGGCGAGGTACGCCAATAGCAGCCAGCCGATGAAGCCCTTGATCTGTTGGCTGCGGGAAAGTGCGCGCATGTAAGCTCCTGCCAAGTGTCGCGAAAATTGCCTCAATGGTAATGTAGAGTGAAAGGTTCGGCCATCGCTGTCGATGCCGCGTCAGGAGGTACCCGTTTGGACGACGCAGAATCACTGAGCCGCGCGATTCACGAGCCCATTACGCTCTGCGCCTATAAAGCGAGCTGGCCTTCGATGTTCGAAGAAGAGCGAAGCCGCCTCTTTCGCGTGTTCCCTGATGATTTTCTGGCGATCGAGCACATTGGCAGTACTGCGGTGCCCGGTCTTTCGGCCAAGCCGGTTATCGATATTCTGGCGGGCGTCGATTCGATGGTCTGCGCGGATATTCTGATGGAGCCGCTATGCCATGCAGGGTACGCAACTTCGATGGCGTACAACGCGTCCTTGTCTGACCGTCGCTGGCTTATGCGGTATGCGCAAGGGCGCCGGACCCATCACTTACACCTGGTGGTGTTCGAAAGCACCCTCTGGCAACAGCGTTTGGCGTTTCGAGACATACTGCGTGCCAATGGTGAATTAGCGACGCGCTACGCTCACGATAAGCTTAAGTGGTCGAAAGAATTCAGAGCGGATAGAGAAGCCTATACGGCAGCGAAAAGTAATTTTATTGGGCGCGTTTTGAGCGGTACCTGGTAGTCCTTCAAGGTACGCAAGTGCTTTGAGGGCGTTAATCCATTCGAGTTAGAGAATGTGCCGGTCGATGATGGCATTCACCATGAATTGGATCGTTAACGTCGACACTTGAAACAACGTGCCCTGATGTCTAATACGTAATACTGCCATACTCACCCTGTGGCTCATTCCATGGACGAAAGGAAAAGCATCATGACACCAGGCCCTATTTTTACTCGCACATTATTGGCAAGCGCTATTGGCGCCGCGCTGGCCATCGCCACGATAGGCAGCGCCGCCGCCGAGGACGCACCGACATTCGACGGCGAGCTCTCCGGTTTCGAATACGCCTACCCGGTCGAGCGGTTCGAGTTCGAATCCCAGGGCCAGGCGTTGCAAATGGCCTACCTCGATGTTCAGCCTGAAGAGGGCACCGCCAACGGTCGCACCATGGTACTCATGCACGGCAAGAACTTCTGCGCGGGCACTTGGGAGGCCACCATCGAAGCGCTGGTGGACGAAGGGTATCGGGTCATCGCCCCGGACCAGGTCGGCTTTTGCAAATCGACCAAGCCCGAACACTACCAGTTCAGCTTTCATCAGCTAGCGGCCAATACCCATGCACTGCTTGAAGAGCTGGGCGTAGAAAAAGCCACCGCCATGGGGCACTCCATGGGCGGCATGCTGGCGACGCGCTTTGCGCTGATGTATCCGGATCAAACCGAGCAGCTGGTGCTGGTCAACCCGATTGGCCTGGAAGACTGGAAAGCCCTCGGCGTGCCGTATCAAAGCATCGATGACGGGTATGAAAGCGAGCTCGAAACCACTGCGGTGGGTATTCGTGAGTATCAGCAAAGCACCTACTACGTGGATACCTGGGAGCCGGAATACGACCGCTGGGTCGAGATGCTGGCGGGCATGTACGAAGGCGAAGACGGCGAATTGGTCGCCTGGAACCAGGCACTGACCTCGGACATGGTCTTCACCCAGCCGGTCGTGCACGAATTTGGCGAACTCGAGGTGCCCACGCTTTTGCTGATCGGCGAGCAGGACAACACCGCTATCGGAAAAGGCCGCGCTACTGAAGAAGTTCAGGAAACACTGGGCCACTACGACGTACTGGGCGAGCAGGCGCGCGATGTGATCCCGCAGGCAACCCTGGTCGAATTCCCCGAGCTTGGCCACTCGCCACAGATTCAGGCCCCCGAGCGTTTTCATGAAGCGTTGCTCGAAGGGTTGAATAACGAGTAATACAAAAAAGGCACGGCCCTGTGGCCGTGCCTTTTTTATGGGGCGAGTATTAGTTGCTGGCGTCTTCAGCCTCGAGCTCCATGGCATTACGCAGCGTGAAGAACAGATCGGTTTGATCCGTTAGTCCGGTCACGTTGGCAGCTTGCGGGCCGAAGGCAGCAATACGCAGCTGCGCGCCGGTGTGGCCCTGGGAGTCGAGTTCGGAGTTGCCGTAGCTGACGGCCATTACCGCGTCATCTGCGGTCATCATCGCTTGGGTGAGGCCGGGGGCTTCGGCGTCCGGGTAGACGATCTGGCTGGAGTGGGCGTGGTCGGCAGTGACCACGACTAGGGTGTTGCCGTCTTCGCGGGCAAAGGCCAGCGCTTGTTGCACGGCTTCGTCGAGATCCACGGTTTCACCGATCTGGCCGCAAGGGTTGGCCGCATGCGCCTCTTTGTCGATCGACGCGCCTTCCACCTGCAGGAAAAAGCCTTCGTCGTTCTCCTTGAGCAGATCAATGGCCGTGGCGGTCATGTTCGCAAGTGTCGGGATCGTGTCGTTACGCTCCGGGTTGACCTCGCAGGTCACCGCCGGGTTGTCGAGGTTGCCGTGGTAGCTCGCTTGGGGGCCATTCCAGCGCACAGGCATATTGCCCGGGGCGAACAGGCCCAGCAGCGGCTGATCCTGGTTGGCGGCGCTGACGGCGGAAAGCTCCTCCATGTTACTGACCATTTGGTAGCCGCGGGCCTGGGCCTGCTCGCGCAGGGTTTGTCCTTCCCACTCGCCGGCGCCGGCCACTTCGTCGAAGGTTTCCGCACCGCCGCCCAGGGTTACGTCCGGGCGGGTGTCGAGTAGCTGCTCGGTGATCGACCCCGAGCCGCCATTTTCCAGGGCGTTATCGGGGCACTCTTCCAGGGTGCGGACCGGGCCATAGCATTTGCGCGCGCTCACATGGGCGAAGAGTACCGCCGGCGTGGCATCCTGTATTTCGGCGCTCGAGACATCGCCGGTGGCCTTGCCCGCACGTTTGGCAAGTTCCAGCAGCGTGGTCTGCGGGTTGCCGTCGATATCGACACTGATCGCGCCGTTATAGGTTTTGGTGCCGGTCGCCCAAGCGCTGCCGGAGGCCGCCGAGTCGGTTACGTAGTCCGGCTTGCCGGTGTCTCTATCCAGCGCGTAGTGGGTGTACTGGCCGGTGAAGGGCAGGGCGTCGATGCCCTCGAAAAAGCCGCCGGCGCCGAGCGCGTAGTTACGCGCGACGGTGATTTCGGAATCGCCCATGCCGTCGCCAATTAGCAGAATGACATTCTTGGCCGTACCGCCAGCAATCGCGTCGCGCAGCTCGTCGGTGATATCGCCGCTTAGGCGGCGAGCGCCGCCGTGCTGGTTCAGCTCACCCTGCGCCTGACGCTGCATCAGCGCGGAAGCCTCCGCTGGTGAATCCGAAACCTGGGCGAAACCCGCGTTGGAAAGGAGAAGCGTGGCACTGGCGACAGCAAGGCGTAAAGGAGTCGTGGACATGGCAAGGGCCTCTATATGTAAGGGTTTTATGATATAAGGTTCAATAAGAGTGCCCCGCCAATGTGACGATTGAATGACGAGCGAGTTTGGGGTGTGTGGGTTGTCGCCATGGAAGGGCAAAGAGCAAAACAGGAGAAAAAGCGAACGCATAGAAGGCGGGTTATCGTTAGATGGCCCACTGGCTTGGGTCGTTGAAATCGAGGCGCTGGGCACTGTTGTATTACCGCCGCGCGTTGCCGACGAAGTTATCAGCCTCCCACGCCTTACTGGGAGCGACTTTTACTCATGCTCTACTTCTGGATACCGACCCCTTTATCTTGCTGAAATAACATCATGTAAAGGGTCGGAACTAAAAGGTCACAAGGGTAATAGATCTATGAACGTGCCCTCATGAATTGGATTTTTCAGCTAAAAGGTATACGTTTGCAGCGTGGTAACGGCTTGTTTTAATTCATTGTCGATGATTTTCTTTAGTTTGTAATAAACAAGTCAAAGTGGAGTCGTCTGGTAAATCGAGAGGTAATCAAAATGACAGCAACGTTTCAAAGTGACCTGTTAAAAGGCCGCGTCGCCGTGGTGACCGGTGCCACCACCAACGAAGGACTGGGCGCCGCATCCGCCTTCTACCTGGCGAACCTGGGCGCGAAGGTGTACGCGCTGGGACTGGAGGCCGACAAGCTCGAGGTGCCCGCCGGGCTGGATGTTTCCGCCTTTGAAATGGATGTGACCGATGAAGAGAAAGTAGAAAGCTTCTTCGCCGGGCTGGATCAGCTGGATATCCTGTTCAATGCGGCGGGTATTTGCCCGCCCGAGCAGTACGACTATTCGCTGTACAAGAAGATCATGGATATCAACGTCAACTCGGCGTTTCATCTCAGCACGCTGGCCCACCCGCTTTTGAAGGCCTCTGATCTGGGGTGCATCGTCAATACCTCCTCCATGTATGCGATTTTCGGCTCGGATGCGTTCCCTGCCTACAGCGCCAGTAAAGGCGCCGTGGATCAGGTCACCAAGTCGCTGGCGGCGAAATACGCTCAGGACGGCATTCGCGTCAACGCGGTTGCGCCGGGGTGGGTGGCAACCTCGCTAATGAACGCGCTACCCGAAGAAGCGCAGAAATCGACGAAAGCACGTACGCCGATGCATCGCTTTGGTGAGCCCGAAGAGATTGCGCAAGTGGTAGCCTTTTTGTGCTCGCCCGCCGCCTCTTTTGTATCAGGCGCCATCATTCCGGTCGATGGCGGTTATTCGATTGTATAATTTCTGAGCATGACCCATTCAAGCCACCTTGATGGGCTGCAGTAACGCTCACAAATCCGTAAACGCAAAAGCCCTCTTGATGGACAAAGAGGGCTTTTGTCTTCCTGAAACGCCTTGTTCATCCGGGGGCACTCCATGATCACACCGCTTTATCTCGATACTCGGGACGGCCGCCACTTCGATGAGGCGGCGCGGGATGCGATCGAACAAACCTGTGCTGACGTGGAGCCGCAGGTGCGTGAGCACTTACCCATGCTGCCCGGTGACATGGAGCTTACCTGCCAAACCGGCAAGATGGTGATCCCCGAAACCGGCGAGATGGGCCTGGCGGTCTCCGCCACTCGCGTGGGCTGGACGGTGGATGCCTCGCAAGGACAAAGCGTTGCCCATATCGCCCGCGAGCAGCTTCGCTATACGCTGTTTCATGAGCTTCATCACCTGGCCCGGGGCTGGGTGATCCATCGTGACGAGCCGCGCACGACGTTCATGGAGGGCGTGGTCAGCGAAGGGCTGGCCACCGTGTTCGAGCGTGACGTAGGCGGGCGGCGCACGCCCTGGGGCGATTACCCGGCTAACGTCGACGTGTGGGTCGAGGAACTGCTGGCACTGCCCGTGACCGCGCCCTATTTCCAGTGGATGATTCAACACGATGACGGCCGGCGCTGGATAGGCTATCGCGCGGGCACCTGGATTGCCGAACGTGCCATTCGCGCCAGCGGTAGATCCGCGGCTGCACTGGTGAACGTACCCACCAGTGAGATTTTAGCGATGGCCGACGTCGGGCGGTAACCTCTCCAAGCCCCTATTCATTCGCTCATTACTGGAGTGCCAAGCCGACGTGTAGCGTATTCTTGGACAGTATCCTATTGATCTGGATATTTATTTATAGGAGTTCTGGTTTTTAAGGTGCTTGATCGTTAAGGTTTAATTCGACTGCCCAAATGATTACCAGGAGAGATCGATGTATCGGTTACTGATCGTGCTATGTATTTTTTTAGCGGGTTGCACCACAAAGCTATGGGAAGAAAAGCCCGAGAGGCTCGTCAGCATTAATGGCTTTTACGTGAACACAGAAACAAACGATTTAGTCGTCACGACGCGTCGAGAAGCCTATTTATTCCGCAGTCAGCAACAACTTGGTCAAGCGCTGATACTCAGCCGAGAGGTGGAATTCCAGCCCGAGTTCAAACATTTCTCGCTCTCCAGTTCGAATGTGGTGACCGGCGTTATAACGCTTAAACTACGTGAAGAGACTCCCTCTGCTGAACTTACCAATCGATTAGCTGCGCTTGGCTTTATACAAAACACCACCACTGACCGCTACCAATTGATACGCGAGGTGAGAGGCGAGCGATATACCATCGAAGGTGATCTACCGCTTCAAAAGCTCGAAAACGAGTATCAAGTGCTTATGAGCATGCCCAGGGGGCCTCTTGATACCGCAGGTCGGGTTATTGCAACACCTGTGACCGTTACATTCGATGCGGCTACGGCAGCGGTTTTCGTGCCTCTTTACGCTCTCTTAATGTTAAGTCAGGGCATATTCGGTCCATAAACGCGTCAGCATTCAAAAAGGGGCGGCAAGCCCTTCTGGCACTGGGTTGTGTTCAAGCGTGAAGAGGGTCAAGCCGTGGTGCTGGATTCCGCCAGCTATCTGCCCGCCAATGTACGCACCGACTTCGAGGCCATGCACCCGGCATGGTTTATCGAGGTAACGCCGCCGCAAGCAACAAGCCGTTAATCGAGAAAACCGATGAAGATAGAAAAAGCCGATAAAGCCCACTACTCGGCGCTGATTGCCGTGTGGGAAGCCTCCGTGCGCGCCACCCACGATTTTCTCGCCGAAGACGATCTGTTGATGCTCAAGCCGCTCATTTTCGAGCAATTTTTCGATGCGGTAACGCTGCGAATGACACGTGCGCCCGGCGGCGAGATCCTGGGATTCAGCGGTGTAAGCGATGGCAAGCTCGAAATGCTGTTCATCGCCCCCGACGCGCGAGGCCAGGGCATCGGCAAAGCGCTGGTCGAGCACGCCGTTCAAGAGCAGGGCGTCGGCAAGGTCGATGTGAACGAGCAGAACGTGCAGGCGCTGGGGTTTTACCAGCGGCTGGGCTTCAAGGTGGTGGGGCGCTCACCGGTGGATGGGCTGGGCAAACCTTACCCGCTACTACACATGGTGCTTGGCTAGCGGGCGGTGGGGCATCCTGTCTTCGAGCGTTATCTTAAGAGAGCTTGATTATGCGATTTTTCGAGAGGATCAGAAAAAAGAGGGCCATTGAATCCTATATTCAGCGATTACCGACGACCCTGGCCAATGATTATGGGCGTCAGCCGTACTATACCCATCTCCAGGTACAGCGCAGTATCGAGCGGTCAGGGCTTAATAATCATTACCAGCAGTATGCCATGGCGATGTATACCCGCGAGCCAGAGTTTATGGCTTTTCGAGACCACGACCGGGGGGACGCAAGTTACGAAACCCTGCGGGCGGAGGTAGGGAACGATTACTTATCCGGTAGCACGGATTTCAACTGCTTGAGCATTATTGCTGCCAGCGCAAGCTTTAGCGGTGGCGCGATGGGCGACGTCGGTTCATTCGGCAGTGGCGACGGAGGAGGCGGTGGTGCGGACGGCGGCAGCGGCAATTAAGCCTGGCGCAAGCCGCCAGTCCAACGCTCGGCGGGCTTAATCAGCGCTGGGTCCATCGTGTCGGGTTTATCGACAAAGGGATGGACGGGGTAATGGAATTGGGAAGCGCAGCCCGGCCAGTGGGCCAGTGCGTTCTAATGTGGTCCTCACGGCAGCAACTTGGCCTAGCGCTGGAGCGCATTGAAGGAGACGCTACGAATGAGTGCCGTCACCGTCATGCCTTTTTTCAAATCGAGCGCCTCGAAGGCGTGGCGGGTGAGCCGGGCGCGCAGGCCAAAGCGGCCAACCCGCAAGAGAAGTTCGACCGAGTGGGGCGTCTCGGGTAGCGTCGCGGTGTCCTCGATGATGGCTGGCAGCTGGTTGCGAAAGCTGGTGTCGGCCGGCGGCGTCAGGGCCAGGGCGATGTCGCGGGCGGGTATACGTACCCGCAAGCGGCTACCCACCGGGGCGGCGTCGCCGGGCAGCATCAAGCGGTGCTGCTCGTCCAGCGCCAGGCAGGTCAAACCGTAAGCATGATCGACGGATTCGACGCTACCTTCCAGCAGCGAGGCCGCATCGAAGCCGCCGAGTAGTGAGGTCAAATCGAAGCGCTGCAGCAGCGTGTCCAGCGTGTCGCTTGCCACCACGCGCCCGGCGTTCATGACCACCAGGTGGTCGGCAATGGCGGCGATCTCATCGGCGTCGTGGCTCACGTACACCACCGGAATGTCGACCTGGCGGGTGAGCCTGGCGATATAGCGAAGAAGCTCGTCCTTGCGCGCGCCGTCGAGCCCGGTCAGCGGCTCGTCCATCAACAGAAGCTGCGGCTCGCTCAGAAGCGCCCGGCCGATGGCAACCCGGCGGGCCTCGCCGCCGGAGAGCGTGCCGGGCATGCGCTCCAACAGCGCCTCGATGCCCAGAAGCTCGACGACTTCATCGAAGCGCTCTGGCGCCGAGCGGGGCATGGCGTAGGTGAGGTTGCCCCGCACCCGGTAGTGGGGGAAAAGCCGCGCTTCCTGAAACACCACGCCGATACGCCGGCGGTGAACGGGCGTACAGCGGCGTTGCCGGGTATCCAGCAGTGTCTGCTCGCCCAGGGTGATCGTTCCCGACCTGGGGCGGTCCAGCCCCGCAATCAGGCGTAGCAGGCTGGTTTTGCCGCTGCCCGAGGGGCCAAAAATGCCGCTCACCCCGTTGGCGGGTAAGTCCAGGGTGGCGTCGAGCTCGAATTCGCCCAGCGTCTTGGCGACGCTGAGCCTTAGCCGCTTGGCGGGGTTCGTGGACATCGGATTAGCCATCACGTTGTTGCAAGCGTTGTCGGGTGCGCCGGGCCAGCCACTCCGAGGCGATCAATGAGGCCAGGGCGATCACGATCGAGATCAGGCAGAGCCGCGCCGCGGCCCCCTCCTGGCCGGCGGATTGAATCAGCGTATAGAGCGCCAGCGGCAAGGTGCGCGTTTCGCCGGGAATGTTCGAGGCGAAGGTGATCGTGGCGCCGAACTCGGAAAGCGCCCGAGCGAAGGCCAGCACCGTACCGGTCAGAAGCCCGGGCACGGCCAGCGGCAGCGTAATGGTGCTGAAAACCCGCAGGCGGCTGGCGCCCAGCGTGCTGGCGGCGGCCTCGAGCTTGGGGTCTACCGCCTCGAGGGAGAGCCTGAGCGCACGGACCAGCAGGGGAAACGCCATGACGCCGCTGGCCACGGCGGCTCCTTGCCAGGTGAACGGCAGCGACACCCCCAGCGTGGCATATAACCACGCGCCGACCACCCCCTGGCGGCCCAGCGTGACCAGCAGCAGGTAACCCACTACCACGGGGGGCAGCACCAGGGGGAGGTGAATGAGGCCATCCACTAACGCCTTGCCGCGGAACTCGAAGCGGGCCAGCCACCAGGCCACGGCGATACCCGGCGGCAAAATCCACGCCACCGCCGCCCCGCCGATCAAAAGGCTAAGCCGTATCGCTTCCCACTCGGCGGGCGTCAGGCTCATGGCGTGTCGGTGTCGGTCGCGAAACCGTATTCGCCAAAGATGGCCAGCGCCTCGTCGCTTTCGAGCCAGGTCCGTAGCGTTTGCGCGGCGGTCGCGTCTTTCGAGGCATCGTCGGCGCCGATGAGCGCGACGGGGTAGGTGATGGGCTCATGGGTATCGGCGGGAAACAGTCCCAGGGTATGTACCCGGGGGCTTGCCAGCGCATCCGTCTGGTACACCACGCCCACCGGCGCCTCCTGGCGCTCCACCAGAGCAAGCGCGGCGCGTACGTCGCTTCCCCGCGCCAGCCGGGGCGCCAGCGCTTCCCATTCGCCCAGCGCTTCGAGGGCCTGCCGGGTATAGATGCCCGCGGGTACGTGATCCGGGTCGCCGACGGATAACCGCTCGTTGTCCGCCAGCAGGGTATCGATGGTGCCATCCTCGCCGGGCGTGAAGGCAGCCTGGTTCTCGTTGCCGGTCACCAGCGCCAAACGGTTGTGCAGCAGGTCCCGGCGCTCGGTGAGGCCGACGCCTTGCTCCTCCAGCCAGTCCATCCAGTCGACGTTGGCGGAGAGAAACACCTGGGCGGGGCTGCCGTTGGCGATCTGGCGCGCTAGCGTCGACGATGAAGCGTAGACCGGGGTGACGGTGATGTCGTGGTCGGCCTCGAAGGCGGCGATGGCCTCATCCATGGCATCGGTGAGCGAAGCCGCGGCAGCCACATGAACGTTTTCCGCCGCCTCGGCCGACAGCGCAAACAAGAGAAGCAGCGGTGCGGCCAGCGGCGGGCGTGCAAGAAGAGGTTTCATCGTGATCGGTTCCCGCTATTTCCATTTGGATATAGCGGAGAGTAGCGGCAATAACGGTCAGGATCAAGCCAGTCCGTTCGATCGAGAGCACGCTCTATAGGTTAGCCCTCCTCACCGGTAGGGGCTAGAAGTGCCAGCAATGCCTGGGCATCTTCGCAGTGCTCGGTGGCCCGCTCCAGTGCGCGGTAGTGGCGAATCACCAGCGCGCCGAGCTCGGTGAGTTGGGCACCCCCACGCTCGCTACCGCCGGCGTGGGTGGCCACCAAAGGGCCGGTAAAATGCGCGTTCATGGTATCGATCAACTGCCACGCTTTTTTATAGCTCATATCGAGTTCGCGCCCGGCGGCGGAGATCGACCCCGTTTGGTCGACGGCCTCCAGAAGGCTCACCTTGCCGGGCCCGATGATGACATCGCGGTGCAGCGCCAGGCGCAGTTGAAAGGTGGGGGCGGGGTGGTGGGTACGGGTCACAGTCGGCTCCGGAAAAACGCAACCTCGCCAGTGTAGCAGCCGCCCGGGCCGGGGTAGAGTGGGCTTGCCAACAAGGCGGCCTAGTGGCGCGGCTGCCTATAAAGCCACCAGGTGTCGTACCCGAAGGAGTAGGCGGAGGCGATCAACGCGCTGAGCGCCAGAAGGCTCGCCGTCACGTGGGAGGTGAGCGGCGTAAGCGCGAGTAACAGCGCCAGGACCTGCCAAACGCATACCGCTTTACGCCGAAAGCTCGCAAAAAGCGGCGCCTTGAGCCACTCGAATCCCCGGCCTGCCAGCACGAACAGATAGCGTATACCGCCAATGAGCAGCACCCAAGCGCCGAGGGATTCGAGCTGCAAAAGGCCGATGCACAGCAGCAAAATCATAAGCGCATCGAGCTCCATGTCAAAGCGGGCGCCAAAGTGCGAGTGGCTGTCGGTTTTGCGGGCCACGAACCCATCGACACCGTCGAGCATCAACGAGGCCACGGCCACCGCAAGCCACAGCCAGATAGCCTCGATAAAGGCGTCACCCGCCAGCGCGCCGGCAATGATCGCCACTAAAACACCCCGCACCAGCGTGACCCGATTGGCCCAGCCAAGCGGCCCGCAGCGCCAGAAATACAGGGTCAAACCGGTGATTACGCTATATATCGCCGCGGTCAGCCCCCAGGTCGCTAGCGACGGCAACAAAAGGGGGAAGCACGTACCGATCACGACGAGAAGTAATGCCCCCAGGGCCAGTTCGAACGCGCTGTAAAGGCGTTTGAATAGCCCTGCTGCGAGGGTATCGGTCAAAAGTGGCATGGCAACTCACAAAGCGGGCAAGGCCGCATCTATGTTCTATGTTCTATGTTCTATGTTGTGTTCTGGGTCGTGTTCTATGTTGTATGTTTATATTTTGAAAATATGATCTTTGTATAAGTTTTTGGCTTTGTCTATACCTGTATAAAGGGTATGTTGATGAAAGACCGGCTGGGTTTATCCGGCTTATCGTCATCTAAACTAAGCCAGGCTAAGGTTAATGAAAAGAACTCATGACGTTGAAAACGGATGAAAACCTGGCAATGCTTAAGCGTTGGACGATAAAACGCATTATTCACAGGGAATCGAATCTATGGCGCTGATGGAAACGGCGGATGCCTTTTGGATCAAGCGCCCCGGCGTGGGCGAAATTCAGTCTGAACACCTCGCCCCCTTGAGCGAAGACCAGGTTCAGGTGCGCACGCTTTATAGCGGCGTAAGCCGGGGAACGGAGTCGTTGGTCTTCAACGCGCGGGTGCCCGAGAGCGAGTACGCCCGGATGCGCGCGCCCTTTCAATCCGGGGATTTTCCAACGCCGGTCAAGTATGGCTATTGCAACATCGGCGTGGTCGAAAAGGGCCCCGAGTCGTTGCTGGACCAAACCGTCTTTTGCCTTTACCCGCACCAAACCCGTTTTGTCGTGCCTTCAAAGGCGGTCCTGCCCCTGCCCGACGCCATCCCGCCCTCGCGCGCGGTCCTCACCTCCAATATGGAAACCGCCATCAACGGGGTGTGGGATGCCAACCCCCGGCTGGGCGAGAAACTTTGCGTCGTGGGCGCAGGGGTAGTGGGGGCGTTGGTGGCTTATCTGTGCGCGCAGATCCCGGGTGTGACGGTGCACCTTATCGACATCAACCCGGAGCGCCGCGTACTTGCAAAGGCGCTAGGGGTCGATTTTTGCACCCCGGAAAGCGCGCCGACCGACCAGGACTGCGTGATTCATGCCAGCGGGCACGGCGAAGGGTTGCGCCTGGGGCTTGGCCTTTTGGGTAGCGAAGGGCGCTTGATCGAAATGAGTTGGTTTGGCGAAGGCGAGACATCGCTTGCCCTCGGCGGCGCCTTTCACTCCCAGCGGCTTTCCATCAAGGCAAGCCAGGTAGGTCAGCTACCCGCCGCGCTCAAACCGCGCTGGGATTATCGCCGGCGGCTAACGCTTGCGCTTTCCCTGCTCGCGGACGCCCGGCTTGACCACCTGATCAGCGGTGAATGCTCGTTCAACGAGTTTCCCGCTTTGGCGCCCACACTTTTCGGGCCCGAAAGCCGAGCGCTTTGCCACCGTATTAACTATACCTAATCGGTTGATCGCCTTACGCGTTCAATCCCTGGCCCGCACATTTTAGAAAAGGAACTTTCATGTACCGTTTATGCGTTCGCGACCATTTCATGATTGCCCATAGCTTCAAGGGCGAGATTTTCGGCCCGGCCCAGCGCACCCACGGGGCTACCTACGTGGTCGATGTCGCCTTCAAGCGCCCGGAGCTTGATAGCGACGGGTTGGTGATCGATATCGGCCTGGCAAGCGACACCGTGAAAGAGGTGCTGGCCGCTTACAACATGCAAAACCTCGATGAAGTCCCCGAGTTCAAGGGCAAAAATACCACCACCGAATTCATGGCCGGGGTGATTTTCAATGCGCTGGCCAAAAGCATCAAAGAGGGCAAGATGGGCACTACCGCCCAAGGTATTACCCATATGGAGGTGACGCTTCACGAATCCCATGTGGCCTGGGCAAGCTACGAAGGCGCCTTATGAGCAAGCGCTTTACCCTGGTCGTGGCGGGCTCGCTCGATCAGCGTACCGGGGGCTATGTGTACGATGCCCGCATGGTAGCTGCGCTTCGCGAGCAGGGCTTCGAGGTAAACGTGGCCGAGCTTGCCGGGCGCTTCCCGGACGCCTGCGACGAGGCCGCGGGCGAACTCGCCCAAACGCTGAGTGCATTGGGCGATGGCGAGCGGGTGATTATCGACGGCCTGGCGATGGGTAGCCTTCCAGATATCGTGGCAAGCCACGGTGCGCGGTTGGATATCACCGCCCTTGTGCACCACCCGCTGGGCGATGAGCAGGGCCTGGACGACGCGGCGCAAAGGCGGCTACACGCGAGCGAGCTTCAGGGCCTGCAAAGCGTGGCCCGTATTATCGTCACCAGCCGCTTTACAAAGCGCCGTCTCGAAACGCTGGCGGATGAATACGATGTGCCCTTGCGCGCCCCCGTTACCGCCGTCGAGCCCGGGGTGGAGCCCGCTCCCGTTAGCCCGGCGCCTGCAAGCGGCGAGCCGCTACGCCTTTTATGCGTGGCCACTCTGACCCCACGCAAAGGCCAGGACGTACTGGTCAAGGCGCTGGCCGGGGTCAGCGCTACCCAATGGCAGTGCGACCTTTATGGCGGCAAGCGCGACTCGGCTTTCACCGCCGAGGTCGAGGCGCTGATCGAGCGCCACGGATTGAATCAGATCACCCTGCACGGCGAGTGCGACGCCGCCACCCTCGAGGCCGCCTACCAGCACGCCCATGCCCTGGTGCTGCCCTCCTGGTACGAAGGCTACGGCATGGTGGTCACCGAGGCCCTGGCCCACGGCCTGCCCGTGCTGACCACGACCGGCGGGGCGCTGGCCGACACCTTGCCCGCCAATGCGGGTATGAGCGTAGAACCTGGCAATGTCGCAGCGCTTAATGAAGCGCTCGAGGGCTTTTTAAGCGATGAAGAGCTGCGCGCGCGCCTGCGCGAAGGGGCACTCGCCGCGCGGGATGCGCTTGGCGACTGGCAAGCGGCGGGGCAGGCCTTTGCAAACGCGCTTGGCCGCCCGGCTGCGCTTTCGGCGGGCAGCGAATTTGGTGCCGATTGGCTCACGCTTCGGGAAAGCGCGGATTTCAAGGCGCGCAGCGCCGAGCTTGCCAACAAGGCGGGTCGGTGGCTTCAAAAGCAGCCCGGCGAGCCGGTGATTGCCGATCTGGGGTGTGGGCGCGGCAGCAGCATGCAGTTTCTGGCGCCACGGCTTCCCGGGGCGCAAAGCTGGCAATTACTGGATCACGACGAGCGCCTGTTAAGAGAGGCCCAACGTCGGGCCGAGGCGCTAACGAGCGCTAGCGGCGAAGCCGTCAAAGCGCGTATTCACTGTGCCTCGCTCAGTGACCTGGACCACGAAGCGCTGGCGGCGGCAAAACTCGTCACCGCCTCGGCGCTTTTGGATTTGGTCTCCAAAGAGTGGATCGAGGCGCTGACCAAGCAGTGCGCGGCGCAAAAGCAGGCGCTTTTAGTGGCGCTTAGTGTCACCGGTCAGTGGTGTTTCGTCGACCCGGCCGGCGAGATGCTCGAAAACGATGAGGATCGCTGGGCGCTGGCGCTGTTCAACGCTCATCAGCTTCGCGACAAGGGCCTTGGCAGCGCGCTGGGCGGCGCCGCCCAAGCCGAACTCGTCGAGGCCTTGAACGCCCATGGCTTCCACGTAGAGCAGGCCGCTACCCCTTGGCAGCTTAGGGCCGGGGACCCTGAATTCGTTCCCATGATGTGTTCGCTGCTCGAGGGCTGGGCCGAGGCGATGACCGAGCAGGCCCCCGTAGAAGCAAGCCGTATCGCGCAGTGGCGCGACGCGCGCCTGGCCATGGTCAGAGCCGGTGAGCTGGGCATCTGGGTCGGGCACCAGGATGTGCTCGCCTTACCGCCCGTAAAGGCGTAACGCATGGGCGTAGTGGCGTGGCTTAAAACCCCTTGGGTGCAGCGCGGGCTCATCAGCGCGGCACTACTGGGCGCGGTAGCGCTTTGGGTAAACCCGGGCGAGGTAGCCCGGGAGGTCCAGCGGTTATCACCGATGTGGATGGCGCTGGCGCTGGCGATTAGCGTTTTGCAGGTCATGCTAAGCGCCTGGCGCTGGAAGTTCACCGCGGATCTGGTGGGAGTACCGCTGCGCTATGGTTACGCGCTGCGTGAGTACTACCTGGCGCTTTTGGTCAATCAGCTGCTGCCGGGGGGCGTGCTGGGCGACGCCGGGCGTGCCCACCGCCACGCGACCCAGTCTGCCTCCAAAGGCGGCGCCTGGCGCGCGGTGCTGCTCGAGCGCGCCTCGGGCCAGGGCGCCGTGGCGCTTTTGGTCATACTGGCGCTGTGTGCTTCGCCGCTTTGGCATCGCGCGCTAGGGCCCACCGGGTTTTTGCTGTTGGCGGGGGGCGTGATCACGATGACGCTTGGTGGAGGGGCGTTCGCGTTTTGGCTGAGCCAAACCCGCACCTTCGAGCTGCCCGCCTGGTGCGCTACCTTCGGGCGCGATATTCGCCGCAGTTTGCTCAAACGAGGCGTTTGGTACTGGCAGCTGGCGTCATCCCTTGCCATTGTTATGAGCTACGGTTTGGTCATGGTGTGCGCTGCACGCGCGATCGGTATCGAGCAGAGCACCTGGAGCATTTTGGCCCTGACGCCGCCGCTGCTACTTGCCATGCTGGTGCCGCTCTCCATCGCCGGCTGGGGGCTTCGCGAGGGAACGGCGGCGGCGGTGTGGCTTTGGGTCGGGCTGCCTTCGGCCCAGGGCGTGGCTATTTCGCTGGCCTACGGGGTGCTGGTCATGCTTGCGAGCCTGCCAGGCATTTGGGTGGCCCTTGGTCAGCGCGGCCAGGCGACGCCGTCAGGTGGCGCTGTTGGCCAGGCAGATGTCAAAGAGCGTGTCGTCCCCGCAGGGGAAGGTGCGCATACGCGGGCGCAGCGCGCTCTCCAGCGTGTCGATCGGCGTCATTTGAAGACCCGGCCGGCCCGAGCCAATCAGCAGGGGAGCCACCAAAAGATGCAAATAGCCAATCGTGCCGGCTTCGATGAACCTGGAAATCGTGATGCCACCGCCTTCGACCAGAATGCGACGATAGCCCAGCCCCTGCAGCAGTGCCACGACATCCGAGGGATCGAACTGGCCGTTCGCGTTCAAGGGCAGCTCGCACTGGGTAGCACGGCTTGGGCGCCGCTCGCCCCCGGCGCCGATGATGTGCAGTGTGGGAGGCGCTTCGCTTTGCAGAAGACCCAGCGTCGCGGGCACGCGTCCGCGCGGGTCGATGATCACGCGTACCGGGTGCGCGCCGCTCACGTGGCGCACGGTGAGCTGGGGGTTATCGGCGGTGGCGGTGCCCGCGCCCACGACCACGGCGTCCGCCAGCGCCCGAAGCCGGTGCAGGTGAACCAGGCTTTCGAAGCCATTGATATAGTGCGAATGACCGCTTTCGGTGGCGATGCGCCCATCCAGGCTTTGTCCCAGCTGGGCCAGCGTCCATGTCTTTTGCCCGGCCAGCGGCGTCAGGCAGGTCAGAAGCGTTTCGGCCTCGGCGGTGACGCGAACGCCGTCCGGGCAGTGCCACCCGCCTTCGCCGGAAAGCATGATGGGGATGTCACTAGCGGCGTCGTTACGCGTGGCGAGCAGCCACTGCCAGGCGTTATCGACGTCGATAACGGGGCCAGCCGGCGCAAGGCCTATCAAACCATCGGAGTCGGGCATGACGCCTCCCAGGGAAAATCAACATTGAATCATGCCGGGGCCACGCGCCCAACGCAAGCGTACCTTGCTCGCATTACCAGGCTACCAGGAGGCCTACATGTATCACATTGAACGCGCTATTTTCGACATTCGCCGCGGCTTGCCCGTGGTGTTGAAGACCGGTGGTCAACGCTTGCTGGTGCAGGCACTGGAGGGCAGCGTTTCAGTCGATACGTTATCCACGCTTTCCGGCTCGCGGCCGGCCATGATATTGACGCGCCACCGCCTCGAAGCCATGGGCATGTCGCTCAAGGCCGAGGCGGCGTGTCTGCCGCTTGCCGAGCAGGTGAGCGAAAGGGATCTCCATCGCCTTGCCGTGGCCAAGGGCGAGGAGAGCGCTTCAAGTCTGTTGACCGGATTAAAGCCGGCCGGGGTGGGCGAGCGCGCCGCGGTCAACCTGATGCGCCGGGCGCTGCTCATCCCCGCCGCGCTCTGCGCCGAGGTGAGCGACGCTCAGGCCAGCGCCATCGACGAGCAGCTCGTGCAAGGCAAGCTTTTGGAGGTCGACGCCGAGGAAGCCGAACAGTGCCTGGCCGGCGCCCCGGGCATGCTCAAGCGGATAAGTGAAGCGCGCATTCCTCTGGAGGACGCGGTGGAGACCCGTTTCGTGCTGTTTCGCGAGCCGGACGGTCTGCGCGAGCACGTAGCTGTCGTGATTGGTGATCTCGAAAAAATCGAAGGCGCGGTGCCACTTCGCCTGCACTCAGCCTGCCTGACCGGCGACCTGTTCGGCAGCCTGCGCTGCGATTGCGGCGAGCAGCTCAGAAATGCCGTGGCGGGTATCGAGGCGATGGGCGGCGGAGTGCTCTTGTACCTGGCCCAAGAAGGGCGTGGTATCGGCCTTGCCAACAAACTGCGCGCCTACACCTTGCAGGATGGCGGGCTCGACACCGTCGATGCCGACCAGGTGCTCGGCTTTGGCGATGACGAGCGCCAATACGCCGTGGCGGTGGATATGCTCCGCGCGCTCTCGATCGACAAGGTACAGCTTCTGACCAACAACCCGCTTAAAATCCAGGCGTTGACGGACGGCGGGGTCGAAGTCGTCTCGCGCCAGGCCCTTTACGGCAGCGTGACGGATCAAAACCACCGCTACCTGAGCGCCAAGGCCAACCGCGCGGGGCATTTGCTCGACGACGTGCTCGAAGGCCGCGGCCGCTAACGAAAGTAAGCGCTTGCACCGGCCGCCAGTAAGTGCCGCTGGCGGCTTTTTAATGCGCCTTTTGAAAAGCGGGAAGCGTGGCGGTTTCTTCGACTACCTGGGCGAGTTGGGCCGCGTAGTGCTCCACCAGGCGCTGACCCAGTGCCGCCTCGGCGCCGGTAGCATCGCCGGCTACGCCGTGCTCGCTCAAATCCTCCCCCAGCCAGGCAAACGCCGCTGCCCCCTCGGGGCCGAGCAAATGCTCGGGCTCTTTAGGCTGCGCTGGCGGGGCGGGCGCGTAGTCTTCTAGATGTACGAGCGACGGCGCCAGGTAAAGCATCATGGCCGTCTCCAGCAGGCCGCCGTGCAAGCCGTAGCGCAGCTCGTCAGGGTCGATGGCGGCCTCCAGCGGCGGAAGGCGCGTATAGGTGGCTTTCACCACGCGCATCGCAAAGCGCTTGCGCAGCGTCAGCGCCGCCAGGTCCATGACCGCCTTGTTACCGCCGTGGCTATTGATCCAGACCATTTTCTTGATCCCCGCGCGTGCGACGCTTTCCCCGTAGGCTTCCAGGGTGGCGATTGCCGTCGTGTGGGGCAGGCTCAGCGTGCCGGCAAAGTGGCTATGCTCGTCGCTGGCGCCCACGGCGATCGGCGGCAGGCAAATGACGTCTACGGCCGAATCCAGCACGTCCAGCATGGCGCTTTGAAGTCCCTCGCCAATGATCAGGTCGGTAGCCAGCGGCAGGTGCGTGCCGTGCTGCTCGATAGCGCCCAGGGTCAAAACCGCCACCGGATCACGGGCGGCGATCTCTTTGAGCTTTGGCGCGGTAAGCGCCTGCCAGTGAACAATCATGCCGCTCCTTGTGCGTTGTTAGACGTTTGAGGTCATCAATGGGTGGTCCGCTCGGCAGGCGTATAGATCGCCAGAGGCGAGCCCGTCGGCGCCTTCGTCGAGCCATTGGCGCAGCGCCGCGGCGGTTTGCCACTCGTCAAAGCGAAAATCGCGCTGCTCGCCGGCCACTGCGTTGAAGCGGTAGTCACCCAGGCGCTCGATCTCCCCGACGCAGGCGAGGCTGACCTTAAGTACACCGGCCACGAATTCCACCGAAAGCGCCGCCACCGGGTGGTTGAGCCCCTTGAGTACCTCGGCTTCGAAGCCTTCGACATCGATCTTGATAAAGCAGGGCAGCCCAAAACGCGCGATGAGCTGGTCCATCGTGGTCACCTCGACGCGCAGCGTCTGCTCCCAGGCGATGCGCTGAAAGCCCGGGTTATGCGTGCCTATTTGGCTGCGCCACTCATGGGCCAGGGTAGAGAGCGTGGGGTTAGCGGCGCTGATCGCGATATCCGCGTGGCCCGCCTCGGGGCCGGCGGCCAGCGACAGCAAGGTGATATCGTCATGTTTGAGTACGCGTCGAAACCACTTGGCCAGTGCTGGCTGAGGCTCGAGGGCCACGACCCTGGCGCCCAGCGCCCGAAACGCCGCGCTGCGATCTCCCAGGTGCGCGCCGATATCAAACGCCACCTCGCCTGGCGTTATGAACGGGCGATAGAGGCGCCTTAGCCCTTTTTGACGGCCAGGGCGCCAGTAGACGATTAGTGAACGCGCCACGCCGCCGGTGCTTTTGAGCCTTTGCAGCAGCGAGTGCGCCATCAATGGGGCTCTTTGGCCGAGGCGTCGACGATTGGCTGCTTGTCGAATCGGCGAAACGACTGGCGGGGCATATCCCCCAAAAGCTCGCCAGGCAGGGGGTACGTGGCGCCCTCGAGCGGCGCCTCTTGGGCGTACTCATCGCCGCTTCGCGCGCCCAGGGCGGCGAAGTCGTTCAAAAGCGCGGGCTTGAAGGTAATGCTGGGGGTTTTCAAAAGGCCCAAGCGGTGGCTGATGACCCCGCCCCAGGTACCGCTGCTTGAATACTTGACGATCGGCGCGGCGGCGATCAAGCCAAACCAGGCCGGGGCCAGCCAGGCAAACGCATGAGGCGAGAAGAGATACATCACTCCGGCCCAGGCGACACCGCATACCGTCATCCAACCGGTATGCCACCAGGCTTCGCCCCAGGCAAGTGAGCGCTCACCCCGATGCTGGGTTTGCCAGTCGACGGAGCGGCCCAGCAGTACATTGAAGATGAAAAGACTGTGCCAGGCCATCATCAGCGGTGCGATGAGGGCGGCGAAGAGCAGTTCGACCAGCACGCTGACGACGAGCTTGAAGCGCCCACCAAAGGCCCTGGGAGACTGCACGAGGGTTAGCAGCAACCCCAAAAGCTTGGGAGCGAGCAGCATGAAAAGCGTGACCGATAAAAGCCCGAGCGAGAGGGGTGTGGGCAGGGCATGGCCCGGGGTGGCGGTCATGGCCTGAACGCATACCAAAAGACTGGTGCACACCAAAAGCCCCAACCACACCACCGAGGAGAGATAGGCGAAGGCGCCGAATAGAAAATGCAGGCGGCTGATCGGGTGAAAGCCGGCGCCGGTCAACAGGCGAAGGTGCTGCAAATTGCCCTGGAGCCAACGTCGGTCGCGTTTGGCAAAGTCTAAAAGGTTACTGGGCATCGCCTCGAAGCTGTTGTGATTGGCACCAGTAGGCGGCGCCTGGGACGAGACGGCGGTGGTCGCGCCGGTATCCAGCAGTACTTTCCAGCCGCCGCGCTTCAAAAGCGCGGCTTCCACGAAATCGTGGCTCAATAGCTCGCCCCCCAGGGGCGCCTTGCCCGGCAGGGCCGGCAGCCCCGCATGCGCCATGAAGGCGCGGGTGCGAATGATGGCGTTATGCCCCCAGTAGTTGGCCGCGTCTCCTTGCCAAAAGCTTTGTCCGGCGGCCAGCATCGGGCTGTAAAGGGCCGAGGCCAGCTGTAAACATCGGCCAAACAGCGTGTGCTGGCCAACGGGAATGGGAACCGTCTGAATGAGCCCGACATTGGGCTCACGCTGCATGCGGTGCACCATGTGCAAAAGCGTGGCGCCACTCATCAGGCTGTCGGCATCGAGCACCACCATGAAGTCATAGCGTCGCCCCCAGCGCCGGCAGAACTCGGCGATGTTGCCCGCCTTGCGCCCTTCATTGTTTTCGCGGCGGCGGTAGTAGACGTTGATTTGACCGGCCAGGCGTTGCTGTAACGCCGCAACGTGGGCCGCTTCTTCCTCGGCCTGGGACGCATCTCGCGTATCGCTTAAAATGAAGACGTCGAAGTGTGGATGAAGCTTGTTTTCGCCGCTTTCATCAGGTGTTGCGTCCTGGGCGTTGGCTTGACCCAAAAGCGAGCGACAGGTGGCCTCGAGACCGGCAATGGTCGGAATCGGCGGCTCGGCGTAGATCGGCATCACCAGGGCGGTTTTACTGACCAGACGATAGGCGTTCGGCGGGGCCGGGCGCTGGCGTCGAAGTGTCAACGGGTCCAGGCGAAGCGCGCAGATGACGAAGCCACACACCGCTCCCCAAAAGGCCATGGCGATCCAGCCAAAGGTAAGCACGAACAGGGTCAGCAGCGCGATTTGCCAGCCCAGGGCTAAATCGGCGACGACTCGTGCCATCGCTAAAAAACCTAGCGCACTAGAAGCAAGCACCGCGAAGGCGTAAAAGGCGCGGCGGCTTCCAAGCCAGGGGATACGAACATCGGTATTGAGTTGTTCAGACATCGGGGTACCACACGTAATTCCAGGTTTCGCTAATCGGTTCGCCGTTCAATTCAAGCCGTAAACGGATGTCGGTGGCGGCATCGGTCGGGATACGGAAGCTGGCGCGCCACCGGTTAGCGGGCAGTGCCAATACGTGCGATTCGCGCACATCACCAGTGCTGGTCTCGATAAACAGTTCGATATCCGCGTCTTGGCTTAAGCCATCGAGCTCGCCGCCTTCGAAATCCACGATGAACTGGCGCTCCTCGCGCACGGCGCTCGCTTTCGTAATACCCACCTGCCCCTGGCGGGTGCGAAAAACCCGGGCCTGGGTGTTGGCTTCAAGCGCCTCGTCGAGGGTGTAGGTGCGGTAGTGCAGCGTGCGCGACTCACCGGCGTTCAATGGCGCGTCTGCCACCCAGTACGCGACGATATTGTCGTGGGTTTCGTCCGGGGTCGAGATTTCGATCAGTTCCACATGGCCCGAGCCCCAGGCTTGCAGCGGCTCCACCCATTGGCTCGGCCGGCGATGATATTGCGCTTCCATATCCAGGTAGCGGTCGAAGTCGCGTTCGCGCTGCATCAGACCAAACCCCGCCGGACCCTCGTCACTGAACTGGGAAAGGCGTAGCGTGTCCGGATTGCTGAGCGGGCGCCATATCCACTCGTCGCCGCCGGTATGCAGTAAAAGGCCGTCGGAGTCGTGGACCTGGGGGCGAAAGTCGTCGGGCGGGTTCGATGTGACGTCGCCGAAGGCGAACATGCTGGTGAGCGGTGCGACGCCGAGTTTATCGATATCGTCGCGGGCGAAAAGCTCGGCCTCGACTTCCAGGCCGGTTTGCTCGCCCGGGGTGAGCGTAAAGCGATAGGCGCCGCTTAGCGAAGGGCTATCCATCAGCGCTAAAAAGGTCAGAGTGGTGTCGCCTTCATCGGGTTTGAAGAACCAGAATTCGCGAAACTCGGGAAACTCCTCCTGCTCACCGGCGGCGGTATCGATGGCAAGCCCCCGCGCCGAGAGCCCGTAGGCCTGGTCGCGTCCTGCCAGGCGAAAATAGCTGGCGCCCAAAAAGACCGCGACCTCGTCGTGATACGCTTCGCTATTGAGCGGGTAATGCAGGCGAAACCCCGCGTGGTCGCTACCGGACAGGTCGTCCTTTAACAGGGCCTGAGCCTCACCTTCGTAGATATAATCGTCGCTGGTAAAGCGCAGCCGCTCGACGTTGTCACCGTCGATGACGTTGAGTTTCACCGGGTGTAAAAACAAAAATCCGCTATGAAAAAGCTGCAGTGAAAACGAGTCGTTTCCGCGCCAGTAGGCGCGCTCGGGATCGAAGCGAATCTGGCGGTAGGCGTCGTAGCTTAAGTTCTGCAAGGCACTGGAGAGGCGCGGCTTCGGCGGCTCGTAAGGCGCTGCGGCCAGGGTTTCAGCGCGTGCGATCACGTCGTCGAACGGGGCGTCGTTTGCTTGAACAAGCGGGGCGTTAGCCACGCCCAACGCCACGATCCATTTCGCGCCAAGGCGACCTTTCATGAATGAGTTCCCTTCTTATAAAGGCCATGATTAATCGAAAACCAGGCTTTAAATGTATTTTATTGCTGCAGGAGGGCCTGGTGTTTTGACTATCGCTATTTTGCCAGGCGCAGTTCCGTTATCCTTGAATTTCAGACCACTATATTAGGTTGGCGATTAAAGTCCGTCCGGTCAACGCAGCGTTAACTATACGGTGTTGCGGCCTTTCTCGCCTAAAAGGTTTTTTCAGGGTGTCGACCTATTCATGCTCCGCTTTTTAATCGCAGCGCTAGCGCTTAATTTTCTGCTCGTCGCACCCCTGTGGTGGCGTTTCGAGGCTCCCGGCGTAATGCTCATTGCCCTGGAAGCGTGGGTTCTGGCCCCGCTACTGATGCTGATGCCGGTAGGGCGCGTGCGCCGCTTGCTCATGGTGCTCATCGTCGCGTGGGCGGGGCTTGTCAGCGCTGCCAACCTGGGCGGCGTCGCTACCCATACGGCGTTTGGCCGCTCGCTCAACCTGTATCTCGATGTTCCGCTGCTGCGCTCTATTTATCATCTGCTAGTAGGTAATGTAGGCCAGTTGGCCGGAGTTTTCATAATGTTGCTGGGCGGGTTCGTCTTTTTGGGCGTGCTCGTTTTGGTGGGCTGGCTGCTCTCACCCAGGCGTTCGCTTGCGTCACGGCGCCTGCCGAGGCTTCTCGCAATGGGGATTGCGGCAGGCGCGCTCGTGCTCGGCGTATTGGCGTATAACGGTCACCGGGTGCTGGCGAATTCAGCGCTGCCGATGGTCGATGTCACGCGTTTTCAGGCCGAGCAGATAGCCGCCACGCATCGGGCGCGGCAGGCCTTCGAAGACCAGCTCGAGCAGACGCCGCTCGAGGCGCAGCCACTGCCGGGTCTTTCCGGGCGTAACGTGCTGCTAACGTTCATCGAATCCTACGGGGTGACGGCGCTCGACGACCCGCGCTATGGCGTGCTCATTCAAGCAACGCTCGAGGAAATGGAGGAGCGCTTGCAGGCGCGCGATATCGGCGTGGTCTCCGGTCTTTTAGAGGCGCCGATCCGTGGCGGCCAGTCCTGGCTTGCTCACGCCAGCGTATTGAGCGGGCGGTGGATCGATAACCAGCTCTGGTACCGGCTCATGCTGGATAGCGGCCACTCCACCCTGGTGGATGATTTCCACGCGACCGGCCAGCGCTCGCTCACCGTCATGCCGGCCATTACGCTTGCCTGGCCCGAGGGCGTCGCCTACGGGTTCGAAGAGATCAAAACCGCGCGCAATATTCCCTACGCCGGGCCGATGCTCAACTGGGTGACCATGCCCGATCAGTTCACCCTGGATTACGTCGCCCGCACCCAGCTCGACGATGTCCCGCTTTTCGCCCAAATCACGCTCATTTCGAGCCATGCCCCTTGGACACCGATACTGCCCGTGCTTGAGAACTGGTCGATGATTGGTGACGGTGGAATTTTCACCCCTTGGGAAAACGCCGCCGACCCGCCCGAGGTGCTCTGGCAGGATCTGGAGCGTATTCGCGACCACTACGGCTGGTCGGTGGATTATTCGGTCAAAACCACCGGGCGCTTTGCCGAGCGCGTGGTGGACGACGACACGCTCTTGATCGTTCTCGGTGACCACCAGCCGGCGCCGCTGATCACTGGCGAAGAGGCAAGTGCGGCGGTGCCGGTGCACGTTTTCAGCAAGGATCCGGCGCTGCTGGACGCCTTCCGTGCCCGCGGCTTTATCGATGGCACGCTTCCGCCACTTGACGATCCCTATAACGCACCGCGAATGAGCGAGCTGCGTCACTGGTTGCAGGAAGATTTCGGCGCGCCGGCGCCTTGAGCAGGGTTAGCGGGTGTGGCGGGTATCAGTAAAGACGATATTGCTTGACGTTTTTAAGGCCCTGGGCCTCTTCGACGACCTTGCGATAGCGCTTGTACTCCCACTGATACTGCTCCGGGGCGAGCGCAATCGAGGCTTCGACACTTGCGTTGACGCCGGTGGCCGACGTGACGTCCTCTTCACTGTAGACGCGCTCGTCGGCATCCAAAAAATGGATCACGAAGCCCTTGCCCGGCACGCGAAGCGCCACGCCGGTGACGACGCGCGCCTGGGTGCGGGCAACGAGCTTGGGTAGCAGGGTCGCGGTGTAGGCCGGCCGCCCGAAAAACGGCGCGAAAACGCCGCTGCCCCAGTTGGGTTCCTGGTCGGGCAGGATACCGATCGCCTCGCTGCGTTTGAGCGCCTTCAAAAGGGCCGCCACGCCGCGCGGGTTAGTGGGTACCAGGCTTGCGCCCATGCGCTCGCGGCCGGGGCGAATGATCGGCTCCAGATCGGTGATCTTGGGGGGCTCGTACATGGCGGTGAAGGGAAAGTTGCTGGAGAGCCAGAAGTTGAGCACTTCCCAGTTGCCAAAGTGGGGGGCGAGTACGATTACGCCACGCCCCTCGGCTCGGGCGCTGTCCAGCTTGTCGCGGCCGTGCACCGCGACGATCGACGCGGCGACTCTTTCCGGCGCGGCCATCCACGCGAAGCCAAGCTCCAGCATGGTGGCCGTGGAGTGCTTGAGACTCTGCTTGGCGAGGTGCTTTTGCTCGTTGGCCGTAGCCGAAGGGTAGACCTCGTTGAGGTTGAGCTCGGTAACGCGGCGCTCACGCTTGCTGAAACGGTAAACCTGAGGGCCGAGCAGCGACGCCACGCGCCAGAGCGTCGTCAAGCGCCGCCGGGAAAGAGTCTTCCATAGCCAAGCGATGACGCGCGCCTGTAGCGCCCCGCGCCGCGTACCGCGATCCTCGTCCTGCATGGATCAGATGAGCCAGGTATCGACATTGGAAGGCGCGCGTCCTTCCTGCAGCGCCTTGAAACCGACGACAATGCGGACGATCATCCAGACCGCGAGTAGTACTAACATGAGTATGCCGATGACAAACAAGAACAAGAATAATGAGATGACACTGTAAACCATGCCGATCCAGAAGGTACGGATTTGATAGCGGTAGTGTTCATCGAGCCATTCGGGGCCTTTGCCGCGATAGACATAAGCGATGATCAGCCCTACCAGCATCGTAAAACCACCGGTGACGTAACCGGCGAGATAAAGGGCATAGTTCACCATGACAAAGGTGGTGTCGGGCTTCTTGGCGACGCTGCCTGTCTGTGCTTCGCTGCCTACGACATCGCCGTTCAGTGGGGTGTTGTCATCTTGCATGGGTACTCCTGTTGTTACAAATGTCGTTACAAACAATGGTGTCCAGCATCTCGGCGATGCGGGTGAAGGCGCTATAATAGCGCGGATGACAACCGGTATCATCGGTGGAGAGTAACTTTTTCTTAGCCTCCCCGGTTCAACGTCCCAGCGGGCGGCAGATTTCCAGCAGGTTGCCGTCCGGGTCGCGCAGGTACACCGACTCGATCGTGCTACTCGCTCCCTGGCGCTGTACCGGGCCAAGTTCTATCTCGACGGAAAGCGCCTCGAGGTGGTCGATGAACTCCTCCAGCGGCAGTTGGCAGCGCAGGCACAAGTCCAGGCTGCCCGGCGTGGGCGTAGCGGAAATCGGCGCGATATCCGTATCGGTTTGATGCAGGCGCAGCGCGGTATCGCCCAGCATCAGGTCCACCCGCTGGGCGTCGCGATAGCGCACGTCGAGCCCGAGCACGCGGGAGTAGAAATCCACGGCGCGGCCCATGTCGGTTACGGTTACTACTAAATGGTCCAGGCCTGTGAGCATGTCACCTTCCTTAATACGTTCCTGAAAAGATTATCGTGATCCGGGGCTTTCTTGATCAGTACCAGGATGATACGCCAGCCCGGTCGTTGAGTGTCAGTTAATCATTGGCCGGCAAGCCAGGTAGTACTTGCACCCTGGTAATATTACCGTAAACGCCGCGTCGGGTTGGATAAAGGACGGGCTCTCTCAGCCGATAGTTAACATACGATATAAAAAGCGTTGACTTTAAAGCGCCGAGCGCAATAATTGCGCGCCCGTTTTCTTGCCCTGTGTGTGTACCGGCAAAGAAGCGGCCGGTACGGTACTCAATACCATTATGGCAAGGCAAGGTGAGGTGGGCATGTCGCGGCAACTGTTGGCTATGGCGCTTGCGCCGTTATTGGGGCTTTTCATTCTGGGGATCGGCAACGGCTTTTTGGCCACGCTGATCACCCTTCGCCTGGACGCGGCGGGCGAATCCGCGACGCTGATCGGTGTCGTGTCGTCGGCCTACTTCATCGGCCTGGCGTTTGGCGCCATGTTCAACGACCGGCTGCTGGTGCGTATTGGCCATATTCGCGCTTATGGCAGCTTCGCCTCGCTGGTCGCCGTGACCGTTTTGCTGCAAGGGCTTTTCTTCGACCCCTGGGCGTGGTTCGTGCTGCGTTTGATCGGCGGCTGGGCCACGGTGGGCGTCTACCTGGTCATCGAAAGCTGGCTTTTGACCGCTGGCGATCAAAAGGTGCGCGGCCGGCTGCTCGCCCTTTACATGATTTCGCTCTACGCCGCCGGGGTGGTGGGCCAGCTTCTGTTAGGCGTGACCAACGCCATGGGCGTGACCGCGCCCTTCATGGTGATCGGTATGCTGGCGTCGCTTTCGGTGTTGCCCATGGCGATGATTCCCCGCGTCTCCCCCTTGATCGAACACGCTGAACCGCTGCCGCCGCACCGGCTGATCACCATGACCCCCACGGGCGTGATGGGCAGCCTTGGCTCGGGCATGGTAGTGGCCGCCGCCTACTCGCTTTTACCGCTTTATCTGCAACGCATCGGCATGAGTGTGGGCCAGGTCGGCCAAATGATGGCCGTGTTGATCCTCGGGGCGATGCTGCTTCAATATCCCATTGGCCGCTGGTCCGACCGCCACGACCGGCAAATGGTGCTGATCGGTATCAGCGCGTTCTGTATCGTGATTTCCGGTGCGATGCTCTGGCTGACGCTTTCGACCCCTGTGCTGGCCGTATTGTTGTTTTTGCTCGGTGGTGGTGTGTTCGCCTTCTACCCGGTGGCCGTGAGCCACGCCGCCGACCGGGCGCCCGCCGGCGCTTTGGTGCGTATGAGCCAAGGGCTTTTGCTGATCAACTCCATCGGCGCAACCTTGAGCCCGCTACTGATTTCCCCGGTGATGACGTCTGTTGGCGACGCCGGGCTTTTCTGGGCGTTCGGCGCCATGAGCCTGTTCTTTTTGCTGTTCTTTGGCTGGCGGCGCAGCGTGCGCCCGGCACCGCTACCGGTGGCGCCGTTTACCGCAACAGCGCCGATGTCCAGCGCCGGCGCCGAACTGATCGTCACCGAGGAGCTGGTTCAAGGGGCGCTGGAGCACGAACACCTGGAGGATCTCTCCCAGGTCGTTCCCGAGGTGGACGTGGCGGAGCCGATGGTGGGCCCGCCGGCCGAGGACGAAGTGCACATTACCTACTACGACGATGTCGAGGGCGTTCATCGCCCCCAGGCGCCGACCCTTTAAGCCAGTAAAGGCCCCCGGTGAATCCAAAGGGTGTGATACCTTGGGTGAATAGTGTGCAAACGCTCGTTTGACTACCATGCTGTAGTTAACGATTACGCGTTTTCAAACGTCACTTCACCTGGGTTGAGGGGTTGCCATGAAGGATTATGTCGCGCCGGTTCGCGATCTGCGCTTTGTACTCGAAGAGATGCTGGCGCATCGTTCGCTGGCGCTGCCCGGCTTTGAGGAGGCCACGCCGGATCTGGTCGAAGCCGTGCTCGAAGAGGCCGCTAAACTGGCCGGCGATGTTTGGGGCCCACTGAATCGCGTGGGTGACCAGCAGGGCGCCACGCGCCACCCGGACGGCAGTGTCACCACACCAGAAGGCTTTGCCAGCGCCTACCAGGCTTTTGTGGAAGGCGGCTGGAACGGTATTGGCGTGCGTGAAGCGCTGGGCGGTCAGAACCTGCCCGAAGTCGTGGCCAGTGCGGTGCAGGAGATGCTTCACGGCGCCAATATGGCGCTGGGTCTGTGCCCCATGCTCACCGCCGGCGCGATCGAGGCACTGGCCCATCATGGAAGCGACGCGCTCAAAGCGACTTACCTGCCCCAACTGGTCGAAGGGCGCTGGACCGGCACGATGAACCTGACCGAGTCTCAGGCCGGGTCGGATCTTTCCAAGGTGCGCACCAAAGCCGTTCCCGAAGGCGATCACTACCGCATCAGCGGCCAGAAAATCTACATCACCTGGGGCGAGCACGACGCCGCGGAAAACATCATTCACCTGGTGCTGGCCCGCAAACCCGATGCGCCGGAAGGCAACAAGGGCATTTCACTGTTTTTGGTGCCCAAATTTCTCGTCAATGACGATGGCTCGCTCGGTGAGCGTAATGACGTCACCTGCGCCTCCATCGAACACAAGCTCGGCATTCACGGCTCGCCGACCTGCACGCTCAGCTTCGGCGAGCAGGGCGGGGCGATTGGCTACCTGGTGGGTGAAGAGGGACGCGGGCTCAATCACATGTTCACCATGATGAACGAAGCGCGCCACAAGGTCGGCATTCAGGGCATTGGCGTGGCCGAGCGTGCCTGCCAGCACGCTGCGGATTACGCCCAGGAACGCGTTCAGGGGCGTCTTTCCAGCGCCCGCGGCGGTAAGGAGTCCACGATTAGCGAGCACCTGGACGTCAAGCGCATGCTGCTCTCCATGCGCGCGCGTACCGATGCGCTCCGGGCGTTGGCTCTTTACTGCGCCGGCCAGCTCGATATTGCACGCCGCAGCGATACGCCCGCCGAGCGCGAGGCCGCCCAGGCGCTGATCGACGTTTTGATTCCCATCGTCAAAAGCTTCTCGACCGACCAGGCGGTGGATATCGCCTCCCTGGGCATTCAGGTGCACGGCGGCATGGGCTACGTGGAGGAAACCGGGGCGGCCCAGCTTCTGCGCGACGTGCGCATCGCGCCCATTTACGAAGGCACCAACGGTATTCAGGCGCTGGACCTGGCCGGGCGCAAGCTCCAGCGCGATGACGGCGCAGCGCTTACGCGCCTGATCGAGCGCGTCGAGCAAACCGCCAGCGCCCTGGGCGATGACGCGGGCCTGGCGCATCTGGGGGAAGCGCTCGGCCAGGGCGCCCAGGATCTGCGCGCGGCGATGGCCATCGTGCTCGAGCAGGGCAAGGATTTGGATCGCGGTGTCGATGCGGTTCAGGCCTACGCCACGCCGTTTCTGAACCTGGCCGGGCACGTCTTCTGCGCCTGGCAGATGGGCGAGGCGGCGCTTGCTGCTACCCGTGCGCAAAGTAGCGATGCGTTCTACAAGGCCAAGCTTGCCAGCGCGCATTTCGTCATTACCCAATGGCTGCCGGTCGGTCGGGCCCAGCGCGCGGTGATCGAAGCGGGCTATGAGTGCCTGATGGATGTCGATGGCGACCCATCCTGATCCCTAATAAAAAAGGAGCCAACATGAGCGAACAGGTAATCGAGAAAAACGACAACGACGGCGTCGTAACGCTGACGATCAACCGGCCCAAGGCGCTGAACGCGCTCAATGGCGAGGTGCTCGAAGCGCTTGCAACGCACCTTGACGCCCTCGAGCGCCAGACCAACCTTCGCCTGGTGCTGTTCACCGGGGCCGGGGAGAAGTCCTTCGTAGCCGGGGCGGATATTACCGAGATGCGCGACAAGGACCCTGAGCAGGCGCGCGCGTTCGCCAAACAGGCGCTGGGGACCATCAAGCGCCTTGAAACGCTGCCGGTACCGGTCGTGGCGCTGGTCAACGGGTTCTGTCTGGGCGGCGGCTGTGAACTGGCGCTGGCCTGCGACTGGGCGGTGGCAAGCGATAACGCCGTGTTCGGCCAGCCCGAGGTATTACTGGGCGTGATTCCAGGCTTTGGCGGCACCCAGCGCCTGCCGCGTCGGGTCGGCCCCGCCCTGGCGATGGACCTGGTCACCACCGGGCGCAAGATCGACGCCCAGGAAGCGCTGCGTATCGGCCTGGTCAATCGCGTCATGCCCCAGGCGGAGCTTGCAAACTACGTCGAAGAGCTCACCCAACAGCTCAAGGGCAACGGCCGCCAGGCGGTGCGCGCCGCCAAACAGGCGGTGCACGACGGCATGGACCAGGACCTGGACAGCGCCCTGGCGCTGGAAACCAGCCTGTTCGCCCTCTGCTTTGCCGGGGCCGAGCAACAAGAAGGCATGAGCGCCTTCGTCGAAAAACGCTCCGCGAAGTTCTAATGACATTGTTCTAATCTCACTGCTTTCATTTCATTAACGCTCGCACCGTTATTAAGGGGTGGCCCAAGGGTCACCCCTCTTTTATGCTCGAAGGCTCTCTCATTAAATGCGTGGTGCTGCGATGTACGATCTTCATATCGCCAATAAAAACTACTCCTCCTGGTCGCTTCGTCCTTGGGTGTTAATGACGGCCCTGAACATCCCCTTTAACGAACACGTTACGCCGTTTGAAGGCGGTGCGGGGGAGAGCCACGACAGTTTCATTCGCTTCTCGCCCTCGGCAATGGTGCCTTGCCTGGTGGCCGCTGATGACGAGGCGGGCCCGGTGTGGGACTCGCTGGCGATTATCGAGTATTTGGCCGAGGTTCATCCTGGCGTGTGGCCGGAAAACCGCGCCGCCCGCGCCTGGGCACGCTCGGCAAGCGCTGAAATGCACAGCGGCTTTGGTGCGCTGCGCGGCGAGTGCCCGATGAACTGTGGGGTGCGCGTTAAGCCAAACGCTTTTTCAGCGGCGCTGGAAAAGGATCTGACGCGCCTGGATGCGCTGTGGCAAGAGGGACTCGAGCGTTTTGGTGGCCCCTTTTTAGCCAGTGAGCAGTTTAGCGGTGTCGATGCTTTCTTCGCCCCGGTCGCGTTTCGCGTACAGACATTCGGATTACCGCTAAGCGAGCGCTCGCGCGGATACGTCGATCGCTTGCTGGCGCTTCCCGCCATGCGGGCCTGGTATGAAGGGGCGTTAGCGGAAGCTTGGCGCGAGCCTAATCATGAGAAAGACACACTTGCGAACGCCACTTTATTAAACGATGAGCGTAGCAAGGCATAATGAAGAGGCGGGCAGCGGCCCGCCTCTGGTAGGCAAACGGTTTTAAAACAACAGGAAAATCAGGTAGGCGAGAATAAAGCCGACCAGCGATTCAAGCGCTTGCTGGACTGTCCAGGTCTTGAGCGTGGTTTTGACATCCATGCCCAGCAGTCGACCGACCAGCCAGAAGCCCGAGTCGTTGACGTGGCCGGCAAATACCGAGCCCGCCGCGGTGGCGATGGTGATGGCGACGACCTGCATATCCGTGAAGCCTCCTCCGATGACGGCGGGGGCCATCAGACCCGCCGCGGTGACCAGTGCGACCGTGGCCGAGCCCTGCGCCAAGCGCATGATGACGGCGATCACGTAGGCCGCCACGATCACCGGCAGCCCCAGGTCACTGAGCGAGCCGGAGAGCGCATCGCCAATGCCCGAGGCGCGCAGAACGCCGCCGAACATGCCGCCAGCCCCGGTGATGAGCACCACCGAGCAGATCGGCCCCAGCGACGAATCCAGCACTTTTTCGAGCGCATTGCCCTCCACGCCGCGGCGGTGCCCCAGTACCAGCATGGCGACCAGCGTCGAGATCAAAAGCGCCACCGGCGTGCTGCCCAGGGCGCGTAACAGCTGAAACCACGCCTGGCCGCTGTCGACCGCGCCGAGTGAGCGCAGGAAGTCGAGGCCGGTATTCATGAAGATCAGCACTAACGGCAGCAGCAGCATGAAGAGGATCGTGCCTACCGCCGGCGGGTTGGTGATCTCTTCATCCTTGACGTCCCCAAACAGCGCCTTGCCTAGCGGGAAAGGATGCCTTTTGGCAACGATTTTGCCCCACATATAGCCGGACACCCACCAAAGCGGCAAGGCGATGACCACCCCGGTAAGCATCAAAAGCCCCAGATTGGCGTCGTAGTACTCGGCGGCGCTGACCGGGCCCGGGTGCGGGGGAAGGAACACGTGCATGACCGAAAACGCCGCGGCGGCGGGCATGGCGTAAAGTAGAATTGGACCACCCAGTTTACGCGCTACGGCGAAGATGATCGGCAGCATGACGATCAAGCCGGCATCGAAGAAAATCGGAAAACCCATCAGCAGCGATGCGACGCCCAGCGCCAGGGGAGCGCGCTGCTCGCCGAACAGCTCGATCATCTTGTCGGCCAGCACGCGCGCCCCGCCAGAGTGCTCCACCAGCTTGCCAAGCATGGCGCCAAGGCCCACCAGCAGCGCCACGGCGCCAAGCGTTCCCCCGAAGCTGTCGACCAGGGTGGGCACGATGGCATCAAAAGGGATGTTGGTCGCAAGCGCGGTGAGAAAGCTGATCACGATCAAGGCCAAAAAGGCGTGTACCTTGAATCTGATGATCAGCAGCAGAAGCAGCAAAACGGCTACTGCGGCAATTCCCAGCAAGGGGCCCGCCGACATCGTTTGCGTCCATCCATCCATGAGCGTGCTCCAGGGTCAGTAGTGTTGGGTCATCGGCAGCTAAATGTTATCGGTAACATCGTGGTGTTTGCATGGTAGAGCATGACCCCGGACGTTAAACACTCGACCTTGGTTTAATACTGCTTCGTACAAAGTGAGCCATCGTTCGGGCGCGCCGCGCCTGGAAGCGGCGCGAGGGCAGCGCAAATCCGTTACACTAACGGCCACATTAAATCGGACGACCTCAATGGCTTTAAGCGCGACCCCCTATAAAGTGGATCTGAACCTGACCGACCTGGACCGCAACGTATTCGAAACGCTGCGTTTCACCGTGGCCCGGCATCCTTCCGAAACCGAAGAGCGCCTGTGCGCGCGCCTTTTGGCCTTTGTTCTCTGGTATAGCGAAGCGCTCGGTTTTGGCCGTGGGCTTTCCGACGTAGACGAACCGGCGCTTTGGGAGAAAAGCCTGGATGGCCGCGTGCTTCACTGGATCGAGGTAGGCCAGCCCGACGCCGAGCGCCTGACCTGGTGCTCGCGCCGCGCCGAGCGCGTTTCGCTGCTCGCCTACGGGCGAACGGACCAGTGGGAGGCAAAGGTCCTGCCAGGCGTTGCCTCGCTCAAGAATCTACACGTGGCGACCCTGCCCGAGTCGGCCCTTTCGGCCGTGGCCGCCGACCTGCCCCGGGCGATCAACTGGGCTATAATGATCAGTGATGGCTCACTATTTGTGACCAACGATGCCGGGCAGCACGAAGTCACCCCGAACTGGCTGATTCGCGAGCGCTAAGACGCCGCTTGTATCGCTATCATGCTCAATGGATTGACGCGGGCCTGGAAACATCGAAGGGAAAAGTACGCCCACTAAATAAATTTTTAGTAGCATACAGCCAAAAATGTATATAAGCGTCTACGCTTACCGGGTCCCCGAACGCCTCAAGGAACGAAACATGAACGTATCTTCTGCCAAACGGCGGAACGCCTTTGCTATTGCCGCTTCTTTTTTGCTGTTATCACCGCTCGCCGCAGCCAGCGACAGCGCCTTAACGCTCAAGATCGAAAACGACGGCCTCGCCAGTAGCGACGACAACCATTTTACCAGCGGTTTCGAGCTCAACTACGGTTACGCCCCGGGCAACGAAAGCTGGACTCAGCGCATGGCCACCGCCTTGCCCGATGCCGTCATCGGCCAGGCCGACCAGGTGGCGTTTCGGCTGGTGCATCAGATTTACACCCCGGAACTGATCGAGGTGCCTACGCTGATCGAGGAGGACCGGCCGTATGCCGGTCTGGTGTTTGCCGGCATGTCGTTTTACGAAGACACGCCCATTACCCAGAACATTACTCGGGCTACGGACCTGCACCTGGACGTAGGCCTGGTCGGGCCGTCCTCCCAGGCCGATAGCATTCAGCGCGAAGTGCACCGCATCACCGATAGCGACCGGCCGCGGGGTTGGGACAACCAGCTAAGCGATGAGCCGATCGCCAACGCGACCCTGCGCCGCCAGTGGTGGATCGACATGCCGCTGGCCGGCAAGCAGTTCGCCCACGGCCCGAGCCTGGGCGCGGCGCTGGGTAACCTTTATACCTACGCAAGTGCGGGCTACGGCGTGCGCTGGGGCGATGACGCCAGCGGCGTGCCCACGATTACGCCCAACCCCGGCAATCGCGGGCAGTTTGAAAGCACCCACGGCTGGCAGTGGTATCTGTTCGCCAACGTGGACGGCTACTACATGGCGCATAATCTGACCCTAGACGGCAACGTTTTCTCGTCGAGCCACTCGGTCGACAGCAAGGAGTGGGTAGCCGACGCCTCCGCCGGACTGGCGCTGGCCTACGACGACTGGCAGGTCAACTACACCGCGCTCAAGCGTACCAAGGAGTTCGACGGTCAGGAGAGCCACGACACCATTGGTTCGATCACGCTGACCAAGCGTTTCTAGGTCGTTGAAGCGTCGCCAACGCCGTATCTGACGAGGGCCGTTGTATGCCAAAAGCGCCGTTTCCTCATACCCCGGATGGCCGCTACTTCGTGGCCAAAAACCGGCTTTGGCGCTGTACCGACCCGCGCCTGGACGAGGACGAAGAGCAAAAGCACGTCAACGCCTTGATGAAGGCGCGTCGCGCGGTCAAAACCGCCAAGGACCAGGACGACGAGCAGGCGTTGAAAAAAGCCCGGGCCGACGTGCAAAGCGCCAAAGAGGCGCTGGGCGAACGCGGCCCGGTCTGGTGGGACGACGGTGCGCCGGACGAGAACGAGTGCGCCCCTAAAAACAGCTCCTACGCCGAGTGGTGGAGTGAGTACCAAAAGCGCCAGGCCGACCCACAATGAGTCCGAAGTAATCCCCACTGACGGTCCTGGATCGAGTGACTACACTCAACGTCCATGAATCGAAAACGGCGGCGTATTACGTATGGACATGATGTTTTTTAGCGGTTGGGAAAGCCTGGTGCGCACGCTGGTGGTCGGTGTACTGGCTTACTTCGTGCTGATCGTCTTTTTGCGGATTTCGGGTAATCGTACGCTCTCCAAGATGAACGCCTTCGACATGATCGTGACGGTCGCGCTGGGTTCGACCCTTGCCACGGTGCTGCTCTCCAAGGACGTGGCACTGGCCGAAGGCACGCTGGCCCTGGCCTTGCTGATTGCGCTTCAGTATCTGATTACCTGGCTCAGCGTGCGGGTGGGCTGGGTCAAGCGAGCGGTGACCGGCGAGCCGCTGATGCTGCTCTATCAAGGCGAGCTTTTGGTAGACGCGCTCTACAAGGCCCGGGTGACCGCCGACGAAGTACGCTCGGCGGTGCGCGCAAGCGGGCTTGCCCACATGAACGAGGCCGCGGCGGTCGTGCTGGAAACCGATGGTTCGCTCTCGGTGGTGACTAGCCAAAGCCCCGGCGAGCGCACGAGCCTTCAAGACGTTCGCGGTCCGCACTAAAGGCGCTAACATTTTGGTGGGTTATCAACGCAAAACGGCCCTCTCGAGGGCCGTTTTGCTGTGCGATGGGTAAGCGGTCGACCCTTACACTTTATCCTGGGTCTTGTACTCGAAGTCGCTGGCGTCGTGGCGCTCGTGAAGCTGCTCGCTCTCATCGCCCCAGGTCTTGTTGACCATGCGGCCACGCTTGACCGCCGGGCGCTCGTCGAGCTCCTCGGCCCAGCGAACCACGTTTTTGTAAGTGTGCGCCTGGAGGAATTCCGCCGCTTCGTAGACCCGGTTTTTCACCAGTGCCCCGTACCAGGGGTAAATCGCCATGTCGGCGATGGTGTACTCGTCACCGGCCATGTAGCGGTTGTCCGCCAGGTGGCGGTCGAGTACGTCGAGCTGGCGCTTCACTTCCATGGTGTAGCGGTCGATCGGGTACTGATAGCTTTCCGGCGCGTAGGCGTAGAAGTGGCCGAAGCCCCCGCCTAGAAGCGGCGCGCTGCCCATCTGCCAGAAAAGCCAGGAGAGTGTTTCGGTACGCTTGGCCGGGTCAGTCGGCAAAAAGGCGTCGAATTTCTCGGCCAGGTACAGCAAAATCGAGCCCGACTCGAATACCCGCTGGGGCGGGGTAACGCTGTGATCCATCATCGCCGGAATCTTGGAGTTCGGATTCACCTCCACGAAACCGCTGCCGAACTGATCGCCCTCGCCAATCTGAATGAGGTGGGCGTCATAATCGGCTTCCTTGATGCCCTTTTCTAGAAGCTCCTCGAGAAGAATGGTCACCTTGACGCCGTTGGGCGTGGCCAACGAATAAAGCTGAAGCGCATGCTTGCCAACCGGCAGCGGTTTTTCCTCCCGAGCGCCCGCCGTCGGGCGGTTGATATTCGCGAATTTGCCCCCGTTACCGGGTTCCCACTCCCAAACACGTGGCGGTGTGTAGCTATCGCTCATCAAAACGGCTCCTGGTCTTAACAATCGTCTTTAGCGCCACCGCTTCAATCAATGGCGCTCTCGAATATTAACATGCTCTAAACGTAGTCTCTCACCCCTCATCAAGCTAGTGAAAACCCGCTATAGGACGTATATGCTTAATTAATTTGCAGCCAAACGATCCAATTCAACAGGTTCAATTCAACAGGTTCAATTCAACAGGTTCATTTCAACAGCGGGAGAGGCGATATGCGAACGATCGGTGTGCTGGGCGGCATGAGCTGGGAATCCACCCAAAGCTATTACAAAGCGCTGAATGAGGGGGTCAACGAGGCGCTCGGGGGCTTACACTCCGCCTCGATCGCCATGGTGAGCGTCGACTTTGCCGAGATCGAGGCGCTTCAGTGCGCAGGCGATTGGGACGGTGCCGGCCAGCACCTGGCCGAGGCGGCCAAACGGGTAGAGGGGGCCGGTGCAGGCTGTTTGCTGCTGGCTACCAACACAATGCACAAAGTCGCGCCGGCTATCGAACAGGCGATTCGAATTCCGCTTCTACACATAGCGGACGCCACCGGCGAGCGGTGTCAAAAGGACGGCATCAGCCGCGTCGGGCTTTTGGGCACGCGCTTTACCATGGAGCAGGATTTTTATAAAGCGCGCCTCAAACAGCGCTACGGTATCGACGTGGTGATTCCCGATGAAGCTCAGCGCGAAAGCGTCCACCGGGTGATTTTCGAAGAGCTTTGTCGGGGCAAAATCTTTGATGCGTCCCGCCAGCGCTATCTCGAAATCATCGATGCTTTAAAGGCGCAGGGTGCCGAGGCCGTGGTGCTGGGCTGTACCGAGATTGCGCTGCTGGTCGACCAGACGCATAGCCCCGTGCCGCTGTTGGATACGACCGCCCTGCACGCGCAAAAAGCGGTGGCCTGGGCGCTCGAAGCGTAAATCGCGGCAACTAAACAAGTCCTGGACGTTAGTCGCAAGCGGCCTTTATTGCTTTGACACCGCGGAACCGGGCCGATAGCCTTTCCGAAAACCGATGTTACCGGTAACAGTTATTGCTAACAGTCGTTATCGCTACACCGAACCCGCGATTCATTAATCCGCTATTCCTCCGGCTTTTAAGCGGCAGGGCTTTAAAGCACGGGGTGCGCCTCTGGAGAGAAACCAATGCCCGCTACTTCGTATCGTATCCTGGTCATGGGGGCCTCCGGGTGTGGCAAGTCCCTGGTCGGCCAGCAGGTAGCCGCCTCGTTAGGCGCGCCGTTCATCGACGGCGACGACTATCATCCGCCCGCCAATGTGGCCAAGATGTCCAGCGGCACGCCCCTCGATGACAGCGACCGCCAGGGGTGGCTGACAACGCTTTCAAAGCTATTCGCCCAGTATCGCCAGCAAGATGAAAGCGTGGTCATCGCCTGCTCCGGTCTCAAAAAGCGCTACCGGGATCTTTTACGCGAGGGCGACCCGGGGCTCAATATTCTGTTTTTGGAAGGCAGCCAGGCGCTTTTGCGCGAGCGTCTGGAAACCCGCGAGGGCCACTTCTTCAAGGGCGACAACATGCTGGCAAGCCAGCTGGCCGATTTGGAAGCGCCGGGGGAGGATGAAGCCGTCACCCTGTCGATTGCGCTGGCGCCGGGGGCGATCGTCGAGGGGTTCATCAGCCGTTTGGCCGAACCGGCCTGATATTGGCGGTTTTCACACGCGGGGTGGCGTCGTATGCTGGATCGATGAACGCGCCAGACCAACGCTTACAAGGCCCGCCAGTGTGAAGAAAAAACGCCCTACGTTACAGGACATCGCCGAGCGCGTTGGCGCCACGAAAATGACCGTCAGCCGCTGCCTGCGCAATCCGCAAACCGTGTCCGAGGGGCTTCGCGAACGTATTTTTCATGCCGCGGAGCAGGTGGGCTATATACCCAACCGCGCCCCGGAGCTTTTATCCCGCGCCAGGAGCCACTCGATCGGCGTACTGGTGCCTTCGCTTACCAACCAGGTGTTTGCCGACGTCATCGTGGGGATCGAGGCGTGCGCCGAGCCGGCGGGTTTTCACCTGATGCTGTCGCACTACGGCTACAGCCCGGCGCTCGAGGAGCAAAGCCTGGCGTCGCTGCTCTCCTATAACGTGGACGGCGTGATTCTTTCCGACCACGAGCACACCCCCAGAAGCCTGCGTATGCTGGAAACCGCGGGCATCCCCATCGTCGAAATCATGGATACCTACCGCACTCCTTTGGAGCTGGCGGTAGGCTACGACAACGTGCAGGCCGCCGATGATATGGTCAGCGAGATGATTCGTCGGGGCCGGCGTCGGGTCATCTACCTGGCGGTTCGCCTCGATGAGCGCACTCGCCAGCGCGAGCAGGGCTATACCAACGCCATGACCCGCCACGGCCTGGCGCCGGTGACGCTGCAAAGTACCACGCGCTCCTCTTACAGCGTGGGCGCCGAGCTAATGCGCGATATCATCGCGCAACACCCCGACGCCGACGGCATTTTTTGCACCAACGACGATGTAGCGGTAGGCGCTTACTTCGAGTGTCTGCGCCAGGGGCTTCGCGTGCCCGAGGCGCTGGCGATCGCGGGCTTTCACGGTCACGATGTCGGCCAAGCGATGACGCCCCGGCTCGCCAGCGTAATCACACCGCGCCAGGCGATTGGCGAGACGGCGGCGAAGGCGCTGATCGCGCGTATTCAGGGGCAAGAAGAGTCCGCCGCCAGCGTTATCGACCTGGGATACACCATCGAGACGGGGCAAACGCTTTAAAGCGTGGTGGTAAACTCTTGAGTTCGCTAAAGTAGACAGCCACCATTCAGGAAAAAGCGGGGCTCTTTTTGAAGATTACAAAATTAACCGTCTACCCGGTAAAGTCGTTCAAAGGCATCGACCTGGAGCAGGCAACGCTCACCCGCCAGGGGCTGGCCTGGGACCGGCACTGGATGCTGGTCAATGAGCAGCAATCATTTGTCACCCAGCGCGAGATCCCGGCGCTTGCCTTGATTTCGGTGGCGTTGACCGAGCACGCGCTGGTGCTTTCCCATCCCGAAGCGGGCTCGATCGAAATTTCGCTCGAAAGGCCCCAAACCCCGCTGCGTGTGGTCACGGTGTGGGGAGACGCCTGCAAGGCCTTGCCCGAAAGTGAAGACGTGACGCGCTGGCTGGTACGCGCGGTAGGGGAACAGGCGGCCGGGGTTCGGCTGGTGCGCTTTGCGACCGAGTTCGAGCGCCCGGCTCGCTCCATCGACGGTGCAACGGCGCCCACGTACTTTGCGGATGGCTATCCGCTGACCATTGGGACCACCGGCTCGCTTGACGCGCTTAACGAGGCGCTGCGTGAGAACCAGCAGACGCCGGTGCCCATGGAGCGCTTTCGGCCCAATATCGTGATCGACTGCCCCACGCCCTGGGCGGAAAATGCCTGGCGCAGGATCAGTACCGCTAATGATGCGATTCATCTTTCGCCGTGCAAGCCCTGCCAGCGGTGTAAAATCGTCACCACCGACCAGCAAACGGGGCAAATCCCTGAGCCTGGCGAGCCGTTGGCGACGCTGGTCAAGCTTAAAACGCAACCTGCGCTCAAGGGGGCCTATTTTTGCCAAAACGTCACGATTGCCAGGGGGCTCGGGGCGACACTGGCCGTGGGCGATGAGGTTCGGGTCATCGATGAGCACTAGCGGGGCGTTAAGGCGCTCGGCACGGTTTTAAAAATGAGCTACGCTTGTGGGTGTGGCATCGGGAGGTCTCTTCCGAGCCCTTTGAGTAACCAGGCAAATGATTGCAACAGGAGTATTCCATGGATAGTAAAGCGAATGCACATTGGGAAGGCGGCTTAAAAGACGGCAAGGGCAAAATCGCCACGGAAAGCGGTGTGCTGGACGCCGGCTACTCCTTCAAGCAGCGTTTTGAAGGCGAGAAGGGCACCAACCCGGAAGAGCTGATCGGCGCCGCTCACGCCAGCTGTTTTTCAATGGCGCTTTCAATGGTCCTGGGCGATAAAGGCTATACCGCCGATGCGATCGACACTCAGGCAACGGTAACGCTTTCGCAAGGCAGCGGTGGATTCGATATCTCCAAAATCCATCTTGAAGTCGAAGCAACCGTTAGCGGTGCCGACGAAGCGACTTTCAAAGAAGCTGCAGAAACCGCCAAGGCCAACTGCCCGGTATCCAAGGTATTGAAAGCCGAAATCACCATGTCGGCGAAGCTCAAGGGCTAGTTCTTTTACCCGGCCTCAACGGTCGGTCTGATCGAATAGTTTGATTAAAGCGCTGTCTTCGACAGCGCTTTTTTATTGGGATCCATTAAAGTAGCAGCGGCCATCGATGTTAATTGGTAGATGTCGCTTGGTAAAGACAGAGGAGTAGGAGTAGGAGTAGGAGTAGGAGTAGGAGTAGGAGTAGGAGTAAGAGGAAAGCGTTAACAAGAAGGTATTAGGAAAAGCGATAGTGAAACAAGAGGGGAGGAGGTGACTAACACTACCTGTTTGAACTGCGTGCCCGTTTGAATAAATTAGATGCCATGGAGTTTAAACGCTCAAACGATAGCCAAAAAAAAGCCCTGGTAAAAACCAGGGCCCTTGATCACACTAATACCTAACTATTAGGTGTCCAGATCGTTATCCGTATCGGTGTCACGATCCATATCGCCGTTCGTGTTGGTATCGTTATTCATACCATCGTTGTTCATATCGTCGTTACGGTTAGCGTCGCGGTCATACTCTTCGGCTTCTTCGAGCGCTTCTTGAGTAGCGTTTACGCGAATCACGTAATCTTCGCCGTCGTCTTCACGCGTCAGGTCAAGAGAGTCCCACTCGATGGCGACGTCTTTCTCGCCCATACCCAGGAAACCGCCAACACCTACTACGACCGCTTGGATCTGTCCGTCCTGATCAATGATCAGATCGTTGATGGTGCCGATTTCATCGTCGTCCTCAACGGTGCTGTGTACCGAATTGCCGGTCAGCGAGTCAGCATGAAAGGTACCCTGCGGTGCGGCTGTCATGTAAGTAGCGTCCAAGTCGTTCGACTGCGCGTTAGCGCTGGCTGCGAACATGAAAGCCGGTACCATCAGCGTGCCTAGAAAAGCGGGTTTGATCATTTTCATTGCTATTGCTCCTTGCGTTCGTAGTAAGGTATCGAGCATTAATGCTTGTACCTAAACTTTGAATAGTTAACGTTAAATAAAGATGCTAACTATTTTCCTGGTGGCCAAAGCCACGTCTTGCTCGTTTCTTTTCGCATCTGCCAAAAGGCATGAGCGAACTTTTACTGCGTCAGGCTAAAACTACGGGGGTAGTAAGTTAACCTTGCCTTGCGCTAAATGCGCCGGACACTTCTTAAGGTAGACGCTGTGAGTAGCTTTGCAACATTTGTAAGCAATCGATTTTTAAAAAAAGCGTTCATCAAGGTTAAATGCACCGAAATAAAGCATTTTAATTAACACAGGTTATCTTTCAGGGTCGAGCACTCCGCCCATGGATGCGTTTCGACGAAACCAGCCCGCAATGCTGCTTCGGGAACGGTGGGTGGTCAGCACCTCGTGGGGGATCGTGTCGGAGAGAAAGCAGGCAAAGGTGCCGGCCTGGGGAGTGACCCTGGCCACCTCGCGCTCTGGATCCTCGGGGGCGTAAATGACCATTTCACCACCACCGTCGATGGGCCAGTCCGGGCTTAGGTAGCCTACCGTTGAAATGACCCGATTGGCACGGCCGCGAAAGCTGTCCAGGTGGCGCTTATAAAAAGCGCCCGCCGGGTAGTACGCGAAGTGCGCCTCGTACTCGAAAAGCCCCAAAAAAAGCGTTTGGTTGAGCGCTACCTGCAAGCGCTGCATGGCTTGAAGGTAGTGGCGCTGCGCTTCGCTTTCCTGGTTGAGCCAGTGAATGGCATCGCCGCGTATGTCCTTGCGCAGTAGGTGCTGCTGACCGCGACCTATACCGGCCTCTTCGAGCGCCTCCGCGTCTCTCAGGCGGGCCAGTTCGGCGGCCAGGGCCTCGCAAAGCGATGGGTCGATCACGTCCTTGCCCACGTACCAGCCCTGTTCGACCAGTGCATCGATTAGCTCGGCCTGGGCGCTTTGCGCAAACGCCTCGCCCCAGGACGTGCTGGAAACACTCATCGCTTACTCCGTTTCGCGGCGGGGGCGGCGCTGATATCGCCTTTTTTGGCCGCCCGATTGCTACGCTCGGGGTGGTGTTTGAGCGAGCCTGACGGACGCTTATAAAGGTCGATCGGCATGCCAAAGCCCTTGGCCAAAAGCTCGACGAGCATCATCGCGGAAAGCCCCCAAATCACGTGGCCATCGACATGGTAGCTCGGCACGTAGTGGGCCACGCCGTCTACGGTAATCACATCGGTGTAGGTCCGCTTGTCGTTTAGAAAGTGGCTCAAGGGCACCTCGAAAATGGTGTCGATCTCGCCGGGGTCGGCTTTCAAGGCCAAGCGGGGCGCGATGATGCCCACCCAGGGCGTCACGCAAAGCCCGTGTAGTGAGACCACGTCGGAAAGCTGGCCGATGCACTCGACCTCACCCGGGGGCAGGGCGATCTCTTCCTCGGCTTCGCGCAGGGCGGTGTGGTAAAGGTCGCGGTCGTCGGGTTCGCGCTTGCCACCCGGAAAGGCTACCTGGCCGCTATGGGTCGATAGATGACTGGCCCGCCGGGTAAAGAGCAGCGTGGGCTCGGGATGCGCGACGATGGGCAACAACACCGCCGCCTGTAAAAGTTTGGCGCGGCCCAACTCTTTTGGCCGATAGTGTTGCAGCTCTTTGCGCAGTTTCTCTAACATGGAGGTTCCATCAGGTTTACTCCCTTTTACAAAGCGTGACAACCGGCGTCAAGCCAAGCGCCCCACCTTATCAGCTGTTGAGATACCATCATGAATTTTTGTAGCCAGTGCGGTGAAAAAGTCCGCTTTGCCGTTCCCGAAGGCGACGACCGCCCGCGCTACCTGTGCGACGGCTGCGGGGCGATTCATTACCAGAATCCGCGCATCGTGGCCGGTACGCTGCCGGTTCTTGATGACAAGATCTTGCTGTGTAAACGCGCGATTTCTCCGCGCAAGGGGTACTGGACGCTGCCCGCCGGCTACATGGAAAACGGCGAAACCACCCGTGATGCCGGGCTTCGTGAAACCCGCGAAGAGGCCATGGCGAGCGTCGAGATTCAAAGCCTTTATACGCTGATCGACCTGCCGCATATCAACCAGGTCTACATGATCTTTTTGGCGGATCTCAACGGCGGGTTCGCCGCGGGCCCGGAAAGCCTCGAGGTCGCGCTATTCGCGGAAGACGATATCCCCTGGGACACCCTCGCTTTTCCCACTATCGAGCGCACCCTCAAGCACTTTTTCGAGGACCGCAAAAGTGACCGCTTCCCGCTGCACATGAGCACCGTCACGTTAGAAGACCGCGAACGCTATTTCGGCAGCGCTTAGGACCGGCGAAGAGGTCGGCGGGTAGCGTTCAGGCAAAGCCCGGGGGCGCCGGCGCTTTAAGGTCGGCAAGCTCCCATACCGCATAGGCGACCTCCTCGTAAGGGTGGGCCAACTGAAGCGCCGCCACGGCGGCGTGAATACACTCTTCGTCGCACACCATCTCCACCTTGTACTCCTCTACGGTGGTGAGTTCGCCCACCTCGCCGATATGCGGGTGGGCGCCTTCCATGGGGCGGAACTGGCCGGTACCCGGCGTCTGAAAGCAGCACGCCTCGTAATGGCCAATGCGGCCGGCGCCGGTTTCGAACACCGCTTCCTTGACGCTCTCGGCGTCCTCGATGGGTACATAAAACGTCAGTTTGTACATGATGTTGCCTCTTTCAAGCAGGGTGTCATAGTCATCTTAGCGGATAGGCGGCTATGGGGCGCGGGCCAGGCTTTGTATGATGGTATTTCACGACCAGCAATCCCTAGGGTCTGTCTGAAAAGTCGACGAGCGAAGACAAGACAAGGCAAAAATTGGCGAAAAAACGGAGTTTACATGTGTAAATGAGTATTTTGAGCCAATTTTTAACGCCGTATTGTCGAGCGCAGGCACTTTTCAGACAGAGCCTAACGTCTCATTCATAAGGATCAACGAGCCGGACCATGGATAAATTCGAGGTAAAACTGGACCAGGCGGCCCGGGCGGCGTGGCTCTCCTACGTGGGAGGGCTCACCCAGGATGAAATCGCAAGCCAGTTGGGCGTTTCGCGCCCAGGCGTGCAGCGCCTTTTGGCCCTGGCCCGGCAGGCGGGGCTGATCAAGGTGCACATCGACCATCCGATCTCGTCGTGCATGACGCTGGGGCGTGAGCTTGCCGAGCGTTTTGGCCTGAACTACTGCGATGTAGTGCCGGCGGATATGAATGCGCCGGACAGCGCCGCCTACTACCTGGCCGTGGCGGGCGCCAAACGGATGGCGCACTTGGTGGAGCACAGCGAGCCGCTGACGCTGTCGCTGGGGGCCGGGCGCTCGGTGCGTGCGGCGGTCGAGGCGCTGGATCGCATCGAACGCCCCCAGCACCGTTTCGTCTCGTTGATCGGTAACGTTGCCCGGGACGGCTCGGCCAACCGCTTCGATGCGGTGATGGCGCTGGCGGATAAAACCGGCGGCGAGCGCTTTTTGCTGCCCGCGCCGGTGGTCGCGGAGTCCATCGAGGAAAAAGAGGCCATGCTAAACCAGCGGCTGTTCCAGGCGATTGCCGAGGTGGCGGCGGCCTCGAAGGCGGCATTCATTGGGGTCGGGCGCATCGACCGGCAGGCGACGCTCTATCAGGATCACTTCATCAGCCAAGCCGAGCTCGATGAGCTGCTCCGGTTAGAGGCTGTCGGCGAGCTTTTGGGCTGGCCGCTCAATCAGCAGGGTGAGCTGATCGAGTGCTCGATTACCCAGCGGGTCACGAGTCTTGCGCTCGATCAGTTCGGCCAGCAGACCATGGTGGCCATCGCCGGTGGCCAGGACAAGGCGCCGGCCATTTTGGCGGCGCTGCGAAGCGGCTGGCTCAAGGGGCTGATTACCGATGAAGTGGCCGCGCGCCACATTTTGAGCGCGCTATAAAGCCTGTAAAAACGCGGTGGCAGGCCCGCAACCGCGTCAGCCAATGGGGGTGTTAGCGTAAAGTAGTAGCGCCAGGGCTTTGCTTTTTTTTGTCTCGCGTACGATCATTTGTTCGATTGATGATCAAAATAATCAGCGCCATAACAAGTCCAAATTCGCTCAAAGGAGTGCCGTATGCGTTTTGCACATCACTTGCCGCTCAGCGCGCTGGCCGCCGGTATCGCGCTGGCGGGCCATGCTCAGGCCCAGACCCAAATCACCGTGGCCACCGTCAATAACAACGACATGGTCATCATGCAGAGCTTGACCGACGAGTTCGAAAGCGCTCACCCGGAGATCTCGCTCGACTGGGTGGTGCTCGAAGAGAACGTGTTGCGCCAGCGCATGACCACGGATATCGCCACCGGCGGCGGCCAGTTCGATGTCATGACCATCGGCGCTTACGAGGCCCCCATCTGGGCCGAGCGCGAGTGGCTCACCCCGCTCGATGACCTGGCCGACGACTACGATGTCGACGACCTGCTGACCTCGGTGCGCGACGGCTTGAGCCTGGACGGCACGCCTTACGCGCTACCGTTTTACGCAGAAAGCTCGATGATGTACTTCCGCAAGGACCTGTTCGAGCAGGCGGGTATCGAGATGCCCGACCAACCCACCTGGGACCAGGTGCGCGACTGGGCCGAGCAGCTTCACGGCAGCGAAGAGGGACTGGCGGGGATTTGTTTGCGCGGCAAGCCCGGCTGGGGCGAGAACATGGCCTTCGTCACGACCCTTGTAAACACCTACGGTGGCCGCTGGTTCGACGAAGAGTGGAACCCGGAGCTCGACTCCGACGCTTGGCAAAACGCGATCAGCTTCTACGTCGACCTGCTGGGTAACTATGGCCCGCCCGGGGCGAGCTCCAACGGCTTCAACGAGAACCTGGCGCTTTTTGCCCGCGGCAACTGCGCCATGTGGGTAGACGCCACCTCCGCCGCCGGCACGCTTTATGATGGTGATGAATCGAGCGTGGCCGATAACCTCGGTTTTGCCCCGGCGCCGGTCGCCGAAACGCCCAAGGGCTCGCACTGGCTCTGGACCTGGGCGCTGGCGATCCCCGCCTCCTCGGAAAACAAGGACGCCGCCAAGGAGTTCATCAGCTGGGCCACGTCGAAAGAGTACATCGAGCTGGTCGGCGAGACCCAGGGCTGGACCAACGTGCCGCCGGGTACACGCGAATCCACCTACGCCAACGAGCAATACCAGCAAGCCGCGCCGTTTGCCGAGTTCGTGTTAAACGCCATTCAGGAGGCCGACCCCACCGACTCGACCCTGGAGCCCAACCCCTATACCGGCGTGCAGATCGTCAATATCCCTGAGTTCCAGGCGATCGGTACCCAGGTAGGCCAGACCATTGCCGCGGCCCTGACCGGCGACAGCACGGTGGAACAAGCCCTGGATAGCGCCCAGCGCGCTACCGAGCGCACCATGCAGCGAGCCGGTTACAACGACTGACCCGGCAGGCGCCCGCCGACGGCGGGCGCCTTCGCTGTCATTGCACGCCTTTAGCCAAGACTGCTTTCGCGGGTATTTTCATGACTAGAACACGCGCATCCGGCCGTACGGTCGGTGGGTTAAGAGCGCTTTCGCTACAGGCGCCCGCCGTTACGCTACTGCTTTTATGGATGCTGATACCGCTGGGGATGACCGTCTGGTTCTCCTTCCAGCGCTACAACCTGCTGATGCCCGGCATGACCGGGTTTGCCGGGGTTGAGAACTACGAGTACCTGCTGACCGACCCCGCGCTTTGGTCCGCCATGGGCACGACGCTGCTACTGGTGGGCTGGGTGCTGGCCATTACCGTGGTGGGCGGCACGCTCCTGGCCGTGCTGTTCCAGCAGGAGTTTTTTGGCCGGGGTATCGCGCGGGTGCTGGCCATTTCGCCTTTTTTCGTCATGCCCACGGTCAGCGCGCTGATCTGGAAAAACATGATGATGCACCCCTCCAGCGGGGTGCTGGCCTGGCTTGCCCAGTCGCTTGGCTTGCCCGCCGTCGACTGGTTTTCGTCGCTGCCGCTGACCTCGATCATCATCATCGTCTCCTGGCAGTGGCTGCCCTTTGCGCTGTTGATTTTGCTCACCGCGATGCAGTCGCTGGACGAAGACCAGGTCGAAGCCGCGCGGATGGACGGCGCGGGGCCGCTCGCGATCTTCTTTTTCATTACGCTGCCGCACCTAAAACGGGCAATCAGCGTGGTGATCATGATCGAGATGATCTTTCTGCTGACGATTTTCGCCGAAATCTTCGTCACCACCTCCGGCGGCCCCGGGCTTGCTACCACTAACCTGGCGTACTTGATCTACATTCGGGCGCTGTTGGATTTCGATGTGGGCGTGGCCTCGGCGGGCGGCGTGATCGCCATCATTCTGGCCAATATCGTAGCGATCTTTCTGGTCCGTATGGTCGCCAAAAACCTGGAAGATTAGGCCTGTTAACCCCAAAAGCGTGATCCCGGGCGTTTGAGGAGCACGACACACATGAGTACGCCGCTATGACTACGCCACGTCAACACGCAGCGCCGGCGCGCGCCTTCCCGATCAAGCAGCTCTTGTTGACCCTGCTGGCCTGGTCGGTCGCGCTGGTGATCTTTTTCCCCATTCTCTGGATGGTGCTGACCGGCTTTAAAACCGAAACCGCCGCCATTGCCGACCCAAGCTTCCTCTTTACACCGACGCTTGAAAGCTACGAGGCCGTGCAGGCGCGCTCGGGTTATGCCCGCTTTGCGCTCAACAGCGTAGCGGTCGCTTTCGGCTCTACGCTGTTGGCGCTATTGATCGCGATCCCCTCGGCCTACGCCATGGCGTTTTTGCCCACCAAACGCACCAAGGGCACCCTGTTATGGATGCTTTCGACCAAGATGCTACCGCCGGTGGGCGTGCTGGTGCCGATCTATCTCATCTTTCGCGATGTTGGCCTTTTGGATACGCGCACCGGGCTGATCATCGTCTACACCCTGATGAACCTGCCCATCGTGGTCTGGATGCTCTACACCTTCTTCAAGGACATGCCCAAGGACATCCTCGAAGCCGGACGGATGGACGGCGCCTCCACGCTTCAGGAGGTCGTCTACCTATTGCTGCCGCTGACGCTTCCCGGCATCGCCTCTACCGGGTTGTTGTCCGTCATTTTGAGCTGGAACGAAGCGTTCTGGAGTCTCAACCTGACCTCCTCGAAAGCGGCGCCGCTGACCGCCTACATTGCGTCCTTCTCGAGCCCGGAAGGGCTCTTTTGGGCCAAACTCTCGGCGGCCTCCACCATGGCGATCGCCCCCATCCTGATCCTCGGCTGGATGACCCAAAAACAAATGGTCCGTGGTTTGACCTTCGGCGCCGTCAAGTAAGGAGCCCTTTTATGGCCACTTTGCAGCTTCACAACATTGTCAAACGCTTTGCCGACACCGAGGTCATCAAGGGCGTCAGTTTGGACGTCGAGGATCGTGAGTTCGTGGTCTTCGTTGGGCCCTCGGGGTGCGGTAAATCGACCCTGATGCGCATGATCGCGGGGCTTGAGAGCGCATCGAGCGGCGATATCCTGATCGACGGCCAGCGCATGAACGATGTAGGCCCGGCGGACCGGGGGCTGGCGATGGTGTTTCAAAGCTACGCGCTCTACCCGCACATGAGCGTCGAAGCCAATATGGGCTTTTCCATGCGGCTGGCCGGGGTGCCCAAGGCGAAAAGGCGCGAGAAAGTGCTGGCGGCAGCAAAAATTTTGCAGCTCGAGCCGCTTTTGGACCGCAAACCCAAGGCGCTCTCCGGCGGGCAGCGCCAGCGCGTGGCCATTGGCCGGGCCATCGTGCGTAATCCCAGTATCTTTTTGTTCGACGAGCCGCTATCGAATCTGGACGCCGCGCTCAGAGTACAGATGCGCATCGAGCTCGCCAGGCTCCACGAGGAGCTCAACGCCACCATGATCTACGTCACCCACGACCAGATCGAGGCGATGACCATGGCCGACAAGATCGTCGTGCTCCAGGACGGCATCGTGGAGCAGGTAGGCTCGCCCATGGCGCTCTATCATCATCCACGTAACCGCTTCGTGGCAGGCTTTATCGGCTCGCCGAAAATGAATTTTTTCGAAGTAGGCGTCGTGTCCAGCGAGGCAAGTGGGGTGAGTGTCGCGCTGCCCGGCGGCGGGCAGTGCCGCGTGCCGGTCGATGGCAAAGCCACCGAGCCGGGCGAAACGCTCGAGCTCGGCATTCGCCCGGAGCACTTAAAGCTTAATGAGGCGGGCGAGCTAAGCGGCACCATTCAAGTACTCGAACGGCTGGGCGGCCAAACCTCGCTGTACGTCAAGATGAACGACCAGCTCATTACCCTCATGACGGATGGCGATGTGGCCTATCGGGTGCACGACACCGTGCGTTTTGGCTTCGACGCCGAGCGCGCGCATCTTTTCGACCAGCACGGCCTGGCCCTTGAAAGTCTGGCCTTGCACCCGCTGGCGAACCTGACCCGCCAGGATAACCGTGGCTTGCCGACGGATGCGCCGGGCCACACCGAGACAGCGTCATGAGCGCGGTAATATTCGACTGCGATGGCGTACTGGTGGATAGCGAAGTCCTCGCCGAAGATACGCTGGAGGCGCATCTCAAAGCGTGGCTGCCGGATGTCGACGTGGCACGCGAGCTTGGCCAGGCGCTGGGTATGACCACCTCCAACATTTTGCGTCACCTGCAAACCCTGAGCCGCCATACGCTGCCCGACGACGCCGTTGCGCAGGTCGATACGGCCATCGAAGCGCGCCTTGCCCGGGAGCTTCGTGCCATCGACGGGGCGTTTGAGGCGATCAGCGCGATCCCCTTTGCCATGGCCGTGGTGTCCAACAGCAATCGGCGCCGGATCGAGGCGTCGCTCGATTCGACGGGGTTGGCCGTGGCGCTTAAAAACGCCCCGATACTGAGTGCCGACCAGGTACCCGCCCCCAAGCCCGACCCGGCGATTTACCGGCTGGCGGCCCAAACCCTGGGCGTTTCGCCCCATCACTGCCTGGCGGTCGAAGATAGCGTGGCGGGCGTGCGTTCGGCAGTGGCCGCCGGGCTTACCGTGGTGGGCTTTGTGGGGGCCAGCCACATTGGTGAGGATCAGGCCGACCGGCTGGTCGAGGCGGGCGCCTGGCAGGTGGCGTTTCATATGCGTGAGCTGGGTGTGCTGATCGACACCTGGCACACTCGCACGCCCAACGACGCGACCACGCCCTCTTTCTAACCGCATCGCCAATCCCGGGATTACCCACTGCCAGGAGAGCCCTCATGACCCAACTCAGCAATCAAACGCTCACCACGCTCGACCCGGGGGTCAAGCTACCCACCTACGACCGGCGCGCCGTCAAGGCGGGCATCGTGCATATCGGCGTGGGCGGTTTTCACCGCGCCCACCAGGCCATGTATCTCGATGGGTTGATGAACGAAGGCCAGGCGCTGGACTGGGGCATCATCGGCGTCGGCGTGATGCCCGGGGACAAGCGCATGAAAGAGGTACTGGCAGGCCAGGACCATCTCTACACTTTGGTGGTCAAGCACCCGGACGGCGAGTACGCCCCCAGGGTGATCGGGAGTATGGTCGATTACCTGTTCGCCCCGGAAGAGACCCAGGCGGTCATCGAAGCCATGGCCGACCCGGCCATCAAAATCGTCTCGCTGACCGTGACCGAGGGCGGCTATAACGTGCACCCGGTCAGCGGGGCGTTCAATCTCGATAATCCGCTGATCCAGCGCGATTTGGCCGAGCCGACCGCGCCTGCTTCGAGTTTCGGCCTGGTGGTCGAGGCGCTGGTGCGCCGCCGCGAACGGGGCGTGGCGCCGTTCACCGTCATGTCCTGCGATAACATCCAGGGCAACGGCGATGTTGCCCGGCGCATGTTTGGCGCTTTTGCCAGCGCCCGGGATGAGGCGCTCGGCGAGTGGCTGACCCGCGAAGTCGCCTTTCCCAACGCCATGGTGGACCGCATTACACCGGTCACCACGCAAAACGATATCGACGAGCTTAAAAGCCGCTTTGGCCTGGAGGACGACTGGCCGGTGGTGTGCGAACCCTTCACCCAGTGGGTGCTGGAGGACCACTTTCCGCTGGGCCGCCCGGCGCTTGAGAACGTGGGCGTACAGCTGGTCGAGGACGTCGAACCCTTCGAGCTGATGAAACTTCGCCTTTTGAACGCCAGCCACCAGGCATTGACCTATTTCGGGTATCTCGCGGGTTATCGCTACGCCCACCAGGTGTGCCAGGACCCGCTGTTCGTTGAGTTTTTGCTGCGCTACATGAAAGAGGAGGGCGCCCCCACGCTGCCGCCGGTGCCGGACATTGATCTAGGCGCTTATCAGCACACGCTGATCGAACGCTTTGCGAACCCGCAAATCCGGGACACGTTGGCCAGGCTGTGCGCCGAAAGCTCGGACCGTATCCCGAAGTGGCTGGTGCCGGTGGTTCGCCATCAGCTCGAACACGGCGGCCAGGTAGCGCTCAGCGCCAGCGTTATCGCCAGCTGGGCGCGCTACGCCGAAGGCGTGGATGAGCAGGGCGAGCCCATCGAGGTGGTCGATGCCCTGCGTGAGCAGCTTACCGAGATTGCCCGGCAAAACCGCACGCGCCCCGAGGCATTCGTCGAAAACCGCGAGCTGTTTGGCGATCTCGCGGACGACCCGCGCTTCATGCAGGCGTACCTGGCCGCCCTGGGCCTGCTGCACGAACGCGGCGCCCGCGCTACGCTTGAAGCTCTGGTGGCCTTTGAGGAAAGTTCGTGATGTATATCGGGATCGATTGCGGAACGCAAAGTACCAAGGTAGTGGTGGTGGATGTCGAAAAGGGGGTGATCCTGGGCGAGGCCAGCCGGTCTCATCGGTTGGATGAAGGCGAGCAGGGCCGCCGCGAGCAGGCCCCGGCCCAGTGGCTGGCGGCGCTCAAGGGGGCCTTCGGTGAGGCTATCCAGCGCGCGGGGATTACCGCGCGCCAGGTGCGCGCCATCGGCGTGTCCGGCCAGCAGCACGGTATGGTGGCACTGGACGCCGACGGCGTGCCGGTCTACCCGGCCAAGCTCTGGTGCGATACCGAAACCAGTGCCGAAAACAGCGCCCTGGTCGAGCGCCTGGGTGGCGAGGCGGGCTGTCTCGACAAGCTCGGTTTGGTGCTGCAAACCGGTTATACCGCCTCCAAAATCGCTTGGCTTCGCGAGCACCACCCGGACGCCTACCGGCGCATCGCGACGATTTTGCTCCCCCATGATTACATCAACTTCTGGCTGACCGGCGAGCGGGTGACCGAAGCCGGCGACGCCTCCGGCACCGGCTATTTCGATACCCGCACCCGCGACTGGCAGCTCGAGGTGTTTCACCAGATCGCCCCGGAGCTCGACCCTGCCCAGGTGCTGCCAAGGCTCATCGAACCCGACGCCCCGGCGGGCGTCGTGCGGGCGCAGGTCGCCTCTGAGCTGGGCCTTGCGGATAACGTCGTCGTCTCCTCTGGCGGCGGCGATAACATGCTTGGCGCTATCGGCACCGGCAATATCACCCGCGGGCTGATTACCCTGAGCCTGGGCACCTCCGGCACGGTGTGCGCCTACTCCCCCCAACCGGTCGCCACCGACAACGCCATGGTGGCCAACTTCTGCGCTAGCCACGGCGGCTGGCTGCCGCTCATTTGCACCATGAACGTCACCTCGGCCACTACCCGCGTGCGCGAGCTTTTCGGCCTCGATTTAAACGCCTTCGCCGAGCGCGTGGCCAGCGCCCCGATCGGCGCCGAGGGGATAACCTGCTTGCCTTTCTTCAACGGCGAGCGGGTGCCGATGCTGCCCGCCGCCACCGGCGATTTTCTGGGGCTGACCAGCCTCAACATGAGCCAGGCCAATGTGTGCCGAGCGGTGATGGAAGGGGCCACTTTCGGGCTTCGCTACGGGTTGGATCTTTTAGGCGATCTCACCGCCGGTGCCAGCCAGATTCGGCTAAGCGGTGGTGGGGCGAAAAGCCCGGTATGGCGCCAAATGGTGGCCGATATCACCGGTATCGATGTCATCTGCCCCGAAGTGACCGACGCCGCCGCCCTCGGCGCGGCGCTGCAGGCGGCCTGGTGCGAGCAAAAGCCCCAGGGCACCACGTTGGAGGCCTTGTGCAAGCGGCTGGTGCATCTGGATGCGGGCTCGCGGGCCGAGCCGGACCCGGCGCGGGTCGACGCCTATCAACAGGTGTACCAGCGCTATCGTCAGGCGCTCGAGGGGCGCCACGGCATTGCCTAACGCCTGCGCCTCCCTGTAGCGTTATCGCTATAATGGGGTAATGACGCTGGGGGAGGGGAATACCGTGAACACCGAGCTACAGGATATTCTAAGCGTGCTGGCGCTCGAGCCGCGGGGCTCGCTCACTCCGCTCAGCGGGGGCGATATCGCCGCCGTGTTCGAGCTCGATACGGCCCACGGCACGGTCGTTATCAAGCAGGACGATCCGGCAAGGCTGCGCGGCGAGGCGGAAGGGCTTCGCGCGCTGAAAGGGGCGGGCTCTTCACTGGTGATTCCCGAGGTGCTCGGCCAATCCGGGCAGTGGCTGGTGATCGAGGCGCTGCACACCGTGCCCGAAACCGCCCGGGCCAGTGTCGAGCTTGGCGAAGGGCTTCGTGAACTGCACAGCGTGATCGGCAGCCAGCACGGCTGGGTGCACGACAACGCCTGCGGCCGTACCCCCCAGCCCAACGCCCCGCTAAACGACGGCCGCGCTTTCCAGCGCGAGCGGCGTTTGCGGGCGCTAAGCCAGGCCTGCCTCGAGCAAGCCTTGATCAGCCCCGCACTGGGCGAGCGTATCGACGCCCAGGCCCGGGCCCTGGAGCAGTGGCTGCCGGATGCCTCGCCTAGCCTGGTGCATGGCGATTTATGGTCGGGTAACGTGCTCTACACCGCCCGCGGCCCCGCGCTGATCGACCCCGCCGTTTACCGCCACTACCCGGAAGTCGATCTGGCCATGCTGACGCTTTTCGGCAGCCCCGATGAACGCTTTTTCGACGCCTACTGGAACGGCTACGCCCCCAACGACTGGCCCCGGCGCGAAGCGCTTTTTCAACTCTACCCACTGCTCAATCACGTGCTGCTATTTGGCGGCATGTACTTAAGCGGGGTCGAGCGCTGCGTGAACCGGCTGGAGCAGTACGCCGCGTAAGACGCAAGCGGTTGAAGCGGGCCTCGAGGGCGGTATCCCTCGATAAAAAAAGGCCGATGTTAGAAGTACACGCTTTTCACCCTTTTGACTAAAGTAAGGTGCGCTAGTCTTGACGTTTGGCGAGACACAGATTTTCTAGAACTTCAAGGCTAGCATACATACATGAATGTAACTATAATGCCACCCTTTCACACTCCCACTGTGTGGCGCACCATCCCACGTTGACACCTAGAGGCACTCCCATGCGACTGGCAAACTGGGCAGTCAATGCCCCCTTACGCCCTTTATTGTTAGCCGTGCTGACAAGCTCCTTCGTACTGCCCGCCCAAGCGGCGGACCTGATTACCATCACCCGCGATGCGCTCAACAACAACGCCGAGCTTGCCTCCGCGCGTTCCGAATTTTCCGGTGTAGAAGCCGCGCGAGACGTGGTGGGCGGGGAACTGCTTCCCCAGGTCAACGCCTCGGGCAACGTGGTACATAACCGCCAATACGAAAGTCAGTCGGCGGGTCGAGTCGAGCCGACCAACCCGACCGGCGGCGCCGGGGGTGGGGGCACACCCGCCACCGGCGCTCCGGCGAGTGAAGACAGCTACAACAATGTCTCGCTCTCGCTAGAAGCGACCCAGGCACTGTTCAACGCGGCGACCGCTCGCCAGGTCGACCAGGCCGAGCGCCAAATCGACCAGCAGGTGTATGTGCTGGCGGCGACCGAGCAGCAGCTGTTGATCGACGTGGTGTCGGCGTACTTCGATATTCTGCGCGCCTATGAAGTGCTCGAAGCGCGCCGCGCCCAGGAACGTGCGATCGGCCGTCAGTTGGAGCAGTCCAGCGAGCAGTTCGAGGTGGGTCTGATCGCGATTACCGAGGTAGAGGAGGCGCGTTCGAGCTTCGATCAGTCCCGCGCCGAACGCATCACGGCCGAGAGCAACCTACAGGTGGCGTTCGAGCGGCTGGAGCAGTTGACCGGCCGCCGCTACGCCAACATCGAGTCCCTCGGCGATATGCCGGTCGGCCTGCCTGCGCCCAGCGAGCGCGACTATTGGGTCGAGCAGGCGCTCGAGCGCAACCCGCAGGTGCTGGCTCAGCGCGCCGGTATCGAAGTCTCCCGCGCCGGCGTCGAAGTCGCCCGGGCCGGGCGCTTGCCGTCTCTGCAGGCGTTCGCCAACTATCAGTATTCGGACTCCGACATCGACTATCTCGACGGCCACAATGCCTCGAGCCAGCTCGGGGTATCGGCAAGTGTTCCTCTCTATACCGGCGGCAGCACCAGCGCCAACATTCGCCAGAACACCTACCAGCTCGAGAGCAGCCAGTACGATTTCGAGTCCCAGCGGCGCACCACCATTCAGCAGGTTCGCTCGCTGTACACCCAAGTCAGCAACAACGTGGAAACCGTCGATGCCCGCCAGCAGGCGATCGTCTCGACGCGAAGCGCCCTGGAGGCGACCCAGGCCGGTTACGAAGTCGGCACGCGTAATATCGTCGACGTGCTCAACGCCGAGCAGAACCTGTATAACGCGATCGCCAACTACGCCGAGTCGCGCTACGACTACGTGATCAATCTACTGTCACTGCGTCAACAGTCCGGGCTTTTGGACGTCGCCGCGCTCGAGGAAGTCAACGGTTGGCTGACCGGCGAGGACGTCAATTTCACGCTTCCCGAAACCAACGAGGGCGACGACTACCAGCGCGCGCTGGATATCGGCGCGCCGCCCCGGCCGGAATCCTCGCCGTCGACCAGTTATTCCTCAGAAGAGTACGCCCCCGCCCGCCGTCAGTCCGGTGGTTATCCTGCCGGCGGCCAGCAGGGCGGCGCCCCCTACGGCGGTGGCCAGCAAGGCGGCTATCCGGCAGGGGGTAGCCAATCCGGCGCTTACTCTCCCGGCGGCAGCCCAGGCAGCGGCCAATCGGGCACCTATTGATACCAGGGGCTGTGGACGCAGCCCCGTGTAGCTATCCGTCAAAATACAGAAATGAATGGGAATACCACGTATGAGCAGAGTGATTCACTCAACGAGAGCGAGTCTGGTGACGTTGATAGCTGCACTGGCGCTAAGTGCCTGTGGCGGGGATGAAGAGCCCCAACAGCAGCAACAATCCGCGCAAGAGCAGCCGCCGCATGCAGTCGAGGTGGCCGAGGTCAAGCGCCAGGATTTACCGATCAACAAATCCTACCCCTCGATGCTTAGAAGCGACAACGAAGTCGTGCTGATCGCGCGGGTCGACGGCGCTTTGGAAGAGCGCCACTTTCAACCAGGCCAGATGGTCGAGCAGGGCGATTCGCTCTACACCATCGAGCCGGACCGCTACGAAGCCACGACCAACCAGCGCCAGGCGGACCTGGAAAGCGCTCGCGCCCAGGCCTCGCGCGCTCAGCGCGACGCCGAGCGTTTCGAGCAGCTTTTAAGTCAGAACTCGGTGAGCCGTCAGCAGTACGACCAGGCCGTATCCGATCAGCGCGTCGCCCAAGCCAACGTTACTCAGGCCCAGGCCGCGCTCTCCAGTGCCAATCTGGATCTCGACTACTCCAACGTCACCGCGCCTGTCAGCGGTTTGATCAGTTTGAGCCAGATCAACCTGGGCAACGTGGTCACTTCGGGAACCGAGCTTGCCACGATTACGCCGCTCGACCCGCTGGAAGTTCGTTTTCAACTGCCCCAGCGCGATGCCTTCGAGCTGCGCCGTCAGATGAACGACGACGACACCAACTCGACCATCGTCGCTCGGCTGAGCGTGCCCGGCCTTAGCGGCAGCGCCGACGCCGAGCTCGAAGGCGAGCTCGATTTCCTGGGGTCCCGGGTGGATGGGGGCACCAGCACCGTGCAGGCCTCGGCGACCTTCGCCAACCCGGACGGCGCGGTGCTGCCGGGCCAGTTCGTGCGTGTGCGCCTGGATGGCCTCAAGCGCTTCAACGTCATCGCCATACCGGAAATCGCGGCTACTCAGGGCCTGATGGGCCCGCGCGTCTTCGTATTGGACGACGAGAACAAGGCGCGCGAGCGTACCGTGCAACTCGGCGACATCGCCGGCCCCTGGCAGATCATTCTGGACGGGCTCGAAGAGGGCGAACGCGTGATCGTGGGTGACCCCGCCGGCATCGAGCCGGGCATGGCCATCGACCCCCAGCCCTTCGACGGCGACGCCGACGATATCGTCGAAGACGTGGAAGAGGCCGAAGCCGAAGAGGAACGCGAGCAAGCCGAGGAAGCTTCCGAAATGGCGGGCGGCGGTATGCCGGCCGGTGAAGGGGAAGAGGGTGCGCAATAATGAACTTCTCTAACTTCTTCATCAGCCGACCGATTTTCGCCACGGTACTGGCGATCATCCTGACGCTGGTAGGGGTCATGGCGATGCGGGTGCTGCCGATCGAGCAGTACCCCAGCGTGGTGCCGCCGACCGTCTCGGTTCAGGCCCAGTTCCCCGGGGCCGACGCGGAAACCGTGGCGCAAACCGTGGCAGCCCCCTTGGCCGAAGCCATCAACGGCGTCGAGGACATGCTCTACATGACCTCGAACAGCGCCGATAACGGCATCATGAGCCTGAGTGTGGCGTTCAACATCGGCACCGATGGCGACATCAACACCATCAACGTCAACAACCGCGTGCAAGGGGCGCTCTCCCAGCTCCCCGAAGAGGTGCAGTCTCAAGGGGTGACGGTCGAGCTGCGCTCGGACTCCATTCTAATGCTGATCGCGTTGACGTCGCCTAACGACGACTACAACAACGTCTACATGCAGAACTACGCCACGCTCAACATTCTCGACGAGCTGCGCCAGGTACCTGGCGTGGGTAACGCCGAGGTGTTGGGTGGCGGCGAGTTCGCCATGCGGATCTGGATGGACCCGGACAAGCTGGCACAGTACGACCTGACCCCCAGCGAGGTGGCCAGTGCCATTCGTTCGCAAAATACCGAGGTGCCCGCGGGTAATCTCGCCTCCGCGCCCCAGGGCGAGCCCCGCGCGTACACCTATACGTTGACCGCGGGCGGGCGTCTCAACGACCCGGACGACTTCCGCGATATCTACCTGCGCACCAACCCGGACGGCTCGTCGCTGCGCCTCGAGGACGTCGCGCGGATCGAACTGGGCGCTTCCTTCTACGGCATCAGCGCGCGGCTGAACGGCTCGACGATGACGCCGATCATCATCAACCAGCAGCCCGGCGCCAACGCGCTCTCCACCGCCGAGGCGGTGCGCGACGCCATGGACGAGGTTGCCGGACGCTTTCCGCCGGGGCTCGAATACGTCACGCCCTACGACACCACGCTATTCATCGACGCCTCGGTGGAAACGGTCTTCCACACCTTCATCGAAGCCTTCCTGATCGTCATCGTCATTCTGTTCATCTTTTTGCAGAATTGGCGCTTTACGGTCATCGCCATGTCGGTGGTGCCGGTCTCGGTCATCGGTACCTTCGCCGGCTTCTACATGTTCGATTTCTCGATCAACCTGCTGACCCTGTTCGCGATGGTGCTGTCGATCGGGATCGTGGTGGATGACGCCATCCTGGTGGTGGAGAACGTCGAGCGCGTGCTCAGCGAAGACGAAGATATCACCGTGCGCGATGCCACCGCCCAGGCAATGCGTGAGGTCGGTGGCCCGGTCATCGCGACGTCCTTGATCATGGCGGCGGTGTTCGTGCCCGTCGCGTTTTTGGGCGGGTTCACCGGCCAGATCTACCAGCAGTTCGCCATCACCGTGGCGATCTCGGTAGCGCTCTCCGCCATCATGGCGCTGACCTTCACCCCGGCGCTGTCGGCGATCTTCATCAAGCACAACCTGAACCACGACCGGCCGTCGAAGTTCCGCCGCGCGATCTCCACGCCGCTACGCCTGTTCGATCGGATGTTCGCCGGTATTACCGCCGTCTACATGTGGTTCGTGAAGAAGCTGGTGCGCTTCTGGCTGCTGGCGCTGGCGCTTACTCTGGCGGTGGGTGCAGGCTCCTATTGGCTCTTCGTCACCTCGCCCTCGAGTCTGGTGCCGGAAACCGACCAGGGGGTCGCGCTGGTCAGCGTATCGCTGCCCGACGCCGCCTCGCTCGACCGTACTGAGAACTACATGTCGAAGCTGAGCGCGGCGATCGAAGAGATCGACGGCGTACAGTACTCCTCGTCGGTGGCGGGCTACGATCTGCTGGCGGGCTCGGTGAACACCGCCCGCGGGGTCATCTTCGTCAACATGCTGCCCTGGGGTGATCGCGACCTGTCCGTCGAAGGACTGGTGGGGCAGATCATGCAGTTGGGCGCGGGGATCGATGGCGGTACCGCCATGGCCTTCAACGTGCCACCGATTCTCGGACTCTCGACCACGGGCGGCTTTACCGGCTACCTGCAGTCCTTCGAGGGCGCCTCGCCCCGGGAGATCTACGAAGCTTCGCTGCAAGTGATGGGCGCGGCCAACGAGCACCCGGCGCTCAATCAGGTATTCTCGACGTTCAACGTCAACGTGCCGTCTTATCGTGCCGAGATCGACCAGCAGAAGGCGCTCAGTTACGGCGTGCCGTTGGAGAACATCAACTCGGCGCTCTCCAATACCTTCGGTAACGGGTTCGTCAACTTCTTCAGCTATCAAAACCGTAACTTCCAGGTCTACCTGCAAAATGAGGACGAGTTCCGCAAGACGCCGGACGACATCAACAATGTCTTCGTGCGCGGCGGCAGTGGCGAGCGCATTCCGCTCTCCGAGTTCGTGACCCTCGAGCGTCAGGTCGGGGCCTCGGTGATTTCCCGCTTCGGCGTGTACACCGGTGCCCAGTTCCAGGGCGGCCCCGCCGAGGGCTACAGCTCCAGCGAGGCCATCGAGGCGATGGACCAGGTGGTGCAAGAAACCCTCGGCTCCAACTGGGGCATGGGCTGGACCGGCACGGCGTATCAGGAAGCCAACATGGGCAATGCCGCAAGCCTTGCGATCATCTTCGGTATCCTGATGGTCTTCTTGATCCTGGCGGCGCAGTACGAAAGCTGGGCGCTACCGCTGGCGGTACTCACCGCGACACCGTTTGCTTTCCTTGGTGGTATCGGCGGCATCGCGCTGCGTGGTCTGGACACCAGTGTCTATGTGCAGATCGGCATGCTGGTGGTGGTTGGTCTCGCGGCCAAGAACGCCATCCTGATCGTCGAGTTCGCCGAGTTGCAGCGCAAGGAGGAGGGCAAGAGCATTCGCGAGGCCGCGATTACCGCCGCGGAGCTTCGCTTTAGGCCGATCGTGATGACATCGCTTGCCTTCATCTTCGGTACGCTGCCCTTGGCACTGGCGACCGGCGCAAGTGACGTGAGCAGCCACCATATCGGCACCACGGTGGCGATGGGCATGCTCTCGGTGGCGATTCTAGGCAGCCTCTTCGTGCCAAGCTTCTACGCCATGATCGCCTATAGCGCTGACTGGCTACAGCGCAAGCGTAAAGGCAACAAGCACGATGAGCGCTTGGAGCACCAGAGCGAATAACGTATTCAGTCGTTTTAGATACGCTATTCACGTAAAGCGGGCCCTTCGGGGCCCGCTTTTTTATGGCCCCCTTGATCGCCGTCAAAGTGCACTTGGGCAAAAGCGCGTAATTTGACCTAAACTTGCTTATGAAACGTTTAGGCTTGTACCAAAAACCACAACAACAGGCCAAAACCGGCCAGGCAACCACCTGGAGGAGGACACGCCATGCAACCGATTCTCTCGGCCGCTTTATTATTTCCTACTATCGTCTTTACGTTCGTGCTCGGCTTGTTAGCGCTTTACTGGCTGCTGGTGTTGGTCAGAATCGCCCCGCTCGAGCTGTTCGAACACGACAGCCTGCGCGATGACCACATGGCCAGCACGCTGGTATCGCTTGGGTTTACCGGTGTGCCGGCGACGCTTGCGCTGACCATACTGATGCTACTGGCCGGTGGCATGACACTTACGCTGGAACTTTTGGTACTGCGCTGGCTGGAGCTTGGCATGCTGCGCGTGCCCCTCGGCGTGGTGATCGTTTGGGGGTCGCTGGCCATTGCCTCGCCCTTGGCCGCCGCTATTTGCCAGGGCCTGGCACGGGGGCTTAACCGCTTTGCGCCTTTCAAGCGCCGTAGCCTTTTGGGGGTCACCGTCGAGGTGACGACCCTCGAAGGTGCCGAGCTTGCCCAGGCGGTGGTAGCGCACAGGCCGCGCTGTGGTGTGAAGCTTCACTGCAAGGAGGACGACGCGTTCAACGTTGGCGAGCGCCGGGTACTGGTCAAGTATCTCGAGGACGAAGGCGCCTACCGCAGCGTAGAGGAGCAAACCTACATGGACACCCGCCAGCGTTTGAACACGCTGCGTCTGCGCCATAAACATCAGGGCGCCGCCGCGCACTCCCAGTCTTTATGAGAAGCAAAAGCCCGCCTTGTAGGCGGGCTTTTTACAGGCAAGTTCCTGGCAGCGTTTTATGTAGAGTAACGCGGGCAGAGTCAGGGATGTTCAGCGGTTTTGATGGCGTATCAGCTTGATGAGCGTCTCGATGATTTCCGCCCCGCGCTCGCTCAGCGAGTAGCTTTCCGGGGCTCTGAGCCAGTCGTGAAAAAGCCCGCCCAGGGTGGCCTGCACCAGGCGCGTGGCAACTTCCGGCGTTACGCCTTCGCGCAGCTGCTGTTGTTGGCTGGCCATTTTGAACAGGCAGAGCATTTCATTGAAACACTCTTCGTTGATCTCATTTTGCATCTCGAGCGGGTTGATGTCGCTAAAAAACTCGCAGCGGTGCAGCAAGATGGAAAGGATGCGCCGGTGCGAGGGTTGCTCCAAACGCCGCATGCCGGCCAGGCACGCCAACTGTATGGCGTCCACGGGCGAGACGTTGGGGTCGACATTTTTGACCTCTTCGACCAGCGATTGAAACGGCATGCGCACGCGCTCGACCAGCCCCATGAACAAATCGCCCTTGTTCTTGAAGTGCCAGTAAACCGCGCCGCGGGTTACCCCGGCGTGGCGGGCCACTTGCTCGAGCGAGGTGCGGGCAACGCCTTTATCGAAAAACACCTCTTCAGCTGCGTTGAGCAGAGCTTCACGCGTCGCTGCCGCTTCTGCCTTGGTTTTTCTAGCCATAACGCAACCCTGATAACTACCTCGAAAGAGAGACATTTTATCTGAAATGCCGCCTTTTTACATTCAAAACTGTATGGTTAGCTGACCAATGTCATCATCGATGACAATTAACGTTTAATCTGGTGTAAAAGAGTGACTCATTCGGGGCACCCGCGCCGCTTTAGGCCGCGCTTTCATCACATCGACAGGAACCGTCATGGCACAAGCACCGTTCAAGATAGCAGGCCACACTCTTCAGCCCGGCCAGCGGCTGCAAATCGATGTGCCGGTCGCACGCCTTTACACCCACACGCCGCTGCATATCTCTATCGAGGTCGTTCACGGGCGCAGGCCCGGGCCTGTCATGATGGTGTGCGGCGGTATTCACGGCGACGAGATCAACGGTGTGGAAATCGTGCGGCGCCTGTTGCGCTCGCGCTCGATCAAAAGCCTGCGCGGCACCTTGATCGCCGTTCCCGTGGTCAACGTGTTCGGCTTTCTCCAGCAGACTCGTTACCTTCCGGACCGGCGCGATTTGAACCGCTGCTTTCCCGGCAGTGAAAAGGGCTCGCTTGGCGGGCGCATCGCCGCACTGTTGCGCGAAGAGATCGTCGATCACGCCACGCACATCATCGACCTGCACACCGGCGCTATTCACCGCACCAACCTGCCGCAAATTCGCGCGCAGCTCGAACCCGACAGCGAAACCGCCCGCATGGCGGACGCCTTCGGCGCCCCGGTCATCTTGAACGCCGAACTGCGCGAGGGCAGCCTTCGCCACTATGCCCAGAACCGGGGGATTCCGGTGCTTACCTACGAAGCCGGCGAGGCGCTGCGCTTCGACGAGTGGGCGATTGCGCCGGGGGTGCGCGGTATTCTACGCGTTATGCGCCGGCTCAAGATGCTTTCCGGCGAGCAGCGCCGCCGCCTGCCGGCCCCAGCGGAGCTTGCCAACGGTTCCAGCTGGGCGCGCGCGCCGATCGACGGCATCCTGCGGCCCAAGGTGCGCCTGGGGGCCCGGGTCTCCAAGGGTGAGGTGCTGGGTAAGGTCGCCGACCCCTTCGGTAACGATGAGGGGGACGTGCTGGCCATGGCCGACGGAATCGTGATCGGCATGAGCCGCTTGCCGTTGGCCAACGAAGGCGAGGCGCTCTACCACATTGCCCGCTTCGACGAGATCGAAGAGGCGGAAACCGCGATCGAAAGCTTCCAGTCGAGCCTCGAGCCCGTCTCCGACCCCATGTATTGAAGATGTATTGAACATGTATTGAAAAAAGTGCTTTTGAACGCCGTGCGCATTCGCCGGTTTTCATGTCCTCCGGCTTTGATGTCCGCCGTTTTAACGTCATAGCTTAAAGCGTTGAAGTAGCGGGTAGGTGATCGTTTATCGCTATGGGTGCTATAGCAAGCCGTTGGCCCGAGTACATGGCATGATAGGTCCATCTTGGCTATAACTGATGGACACATACACGCCAGCATCAATCAATGGGCGACTTGCCAAAGCCCAAAACGAAGGTGGCCCTTTAGAGGCCCCGGATCGTGACATGGAGGAAGGTATGACGAACGGTAAATCCAATAACACCACCACCGACGCCGGTATTCCGGTAGCCAGCGACGAGCATTCGCTCTCCGTAGGCCCGGACGGCCCGATCGTACTGCACGATCACTATTTGATGGAGCAAATGGCGGCCTTCAACCGGGAAATGATTCCGGACCGCCAACCCCACGCCAAAGGCGGCGGTGCTTTTGGGCATTTCGAGGTGACGCACGACGTCAGCCAGTACACCCGGGCGAAGTTCTTGCAGCCGGGTAAGAGAACCGAAATGCTCGCGCGCTTCTCCACGGTGGCCGGCGAAGGCGGAAGCCCGGATACCTGGCGCGACCCGCGGGGCTTCTCGCTGAAGTTCTACACCGAAGACGGCAACTTCGACATGGTGGGCAACAACACCCCCGTGTTCTTCGTGCGCGACCCGCTCAAGTTCCAGCACTTCATCCACTCGCAAAAGCGCCGCGCCGACAACGGCCTGCGCGATCACGACATGCAGTGGGACTTCTGGTCGCTTTCACCGGAATCCGCCCACCAGGTCACCTGGTTGATGGGCGACCGCGGCGTGCCGGCTAGCTGGCGCCACATGAACGGCTATTCCAGCCATACCTATATGTGGGTCAACGACAAGAGCGAGCGTTTCTGGGTCAAGTACCACTTCAAGACCGACCAGGGCATCAAGTGCATGACCCAGGAGCAGGCCGACGAAATGGCGGGTACCGACGCGGACTACCACCGTCGCGATCTGTTCGACGCCATCAAGCGCGGCGAACACCCGACCTGGACGCTACAAGTCCAGATCATGCCCTTCGAGGATGCCAAGACCTACCACATCAACCCGTTCGACCTGACCAAGGTGTGGCCGCACGACGACTACCCGCTGCAGGAAGTGGGCAGGATGACCCTCGACCGTAACCCGACCGATTTCCACACCGAAATCGAGCAGGCGGCGTTCCAGCCCAGCAACTCCGTGCCGGGTACCGGCTTCTCGCCGGACAAGATGCTGCTGGCGCGGGTCATCTCCTACGCCGATGCCCACCGTGCCCGCTTGGGTATCAATTACCAGCAGATCCCGGTCAACGCCCCGAAAGCCGAGGTGAACAGCTACGCCAAGGGCGGCCGGATGCGTGTTGCCAACACGTCTGACCCGGTCTACGCGCCCAACAGCAAGGGCGGCGCCCACGCCGACCCGAACGCCTTCCCGGAAGACGCAGTATGGGAAGCCGATGGCGAGCTGGTACGCGCCGCCTACACGCTGCGCCCGGGCGATGGCGACTTCAACCAGGCCAACGACCTGGTCAACAAGGTAATGGACGACGCGGCCCGTGACCGTTTGGTGAGCAACATCGTCGGCCACGTTTCCAGCGGCGTTGAAGAGCCGGTTCTGTCCCGCGTGTTCGAGTACTGGAAAAACGTCGACCAGACCATCGGCGAGCGTGTCGAGCAGGGCGTCATGGAAAATCGCCGGAAAGAAGGCAAGTAACGCCCCAGGGCGTTCGCTAAAACGAACCCGCCACGGCTGACCGTGGCGGGTTTTTTTATGCGCTGGTTTCGGGCTCGCGGACCAGGCTTAGCGCTTCATCGAACAAGCGCAGGCCCGCGCCTTCTTTATGGGCGTTTTCAGAAAGGTGGCGGCGAAAACGCCGCCCGCCGGAACACCCCTGAAAGAGCCCCAACAGGTGGCGGGTAATATGGTTGAGCTTGGCGCCCTCATCCAACCGCATTTGAATATACGGCTTGAACGCCTGAGCCGCCTCCAGGCGCGTGGCCGCCGGGCCCGGCTCACCGAAGATCGCCTGATCCACCCCGGCCAGCAGCCACGGGTTCTGGTACGCTTCGCGGCCCACCATGACGCTGTCCACGTGCTCGAGCTGGGCCTGGCATTCATCGAGGGTTTTAATACCGCCGTTGATGCCGATATGAAGCGCCGGGTTCGCCGCCTTCAAGCGGTGTACGCGCGGGTAGTTCAGCGGCGGCACGTCCCGGTTCTGCTTGGGCGACAAGCCCTGTAGCCAGGCCTTGCGCGCGTGCACGCTAAACGTGGTGCAGCCAGCATCCGCGACCATGTCGATAAACCGCGCCAGGTCCGCGTCTTCGTCCTGGTCGTCGATACCGATCCGGCACTTAACGGTCACCGGAATAGTGACCGCCGCCTGCATGGCCTTCACCGCCGCCGCCACTTTCTCTGGGTAGCCCATCAAACACGCCCCGATCAGGTTGTTCTGCACCCGGTCGCTGGGGCAACCCACGTTCAGGTTCACCTCGTCGTAGCCCCACTCTTGGGCAATCGCCGCGCACTCGGCCAGCTCCCCCGCGTCGCTGCCGCCCAACTGCAGCGCAATCGGATGCTCGACCTCGTTGTAACCTAAAAACCGCTCCCGCGGCGAGCCATGCAAAATCGCCCCGGTGGTGACCATCTCGGTGTAGAGCAGGGTGCGCTTGGTCAGGGTACGCGCGAACGCTCTGTAGTCTCTCGTAGTCCAGTCCATCATGGGCGCGACGGAGAAAGTTCTATCCAGCTCGGGGCGGGCGGTGCCAGACTTCATGCGGGTTTGCTGGGTTGTGATATCATTCATAACTGTTCATATTTACAGTGGTTATGCGACGTTTTACACGGTTCGTTGGTACATATTTGGTACGTGAGCCACTTTTGATTTGGTACATCCGAGAGGCAATTATGGCAACGATTCGCAAGCGCCGGAAAAAGGACGGCAGTTTCTCATATATGGCCCAGATCCGCATTGCCCGGCGTGGCCAGCCCGATCATTCGGAGACAAAAACATTCCCCAAAAAGGCAATGGCGGAGGAGTGGGCAAAACGGCGTGAGCTAGAGCTAGCGGCGCCCGGTGGCATACTTACCGCCAAGTGGAAAGGGGTAACCTTACACGATGCCATCGAACGCTACCTGCATGAGTTTGCCGATGGAGCAGGGCGCAGCAAGCGTGCAACTATCGAGCAGCTTCGGCGTTTTCCGATCGCTCGCGTAAAAATCACTGACCTAAGCAGTGAGCAAATTATAGATCATGCTCAAATGCGGCGGCGTAGTGGCATTAAGGCTTCTACCACCGCGCAGGATATCACTTGGCTGGGCATCATCTTGAAAACGGCCGTGGCGGCATGGCGTATGCCGGTGGATCTCAATGAGTTTGAATCGGCGAAGCTCTTGTTACGCAGTAAAAGCTTAATCAGCCGCCCAGGGTCTCGCGACCGGCGGCCGACGATGGAAGAGATCGAGCAGGTTCGCGCTTATTTCCAGCGGTCACAGAAGATCCGGCCGAGCGCGATTATTCCCATGGAGGACATCATGGACTTTGCTATCGCTTCGGCGCGTCGGCAGGAGGAGATTACTAGGCTCACGTGGGAAGACCTGGATGAAGTCTCTATGACCTGCTGGGTACGCGATGCCAAACATCCCCGCCAGAAGCTGGGCAACCATAAGCGCTTCAAACTCACCCATGAAGCAATGGCCATCATCCAGCGGCAGCCACGTATAAAAGATGAGCCGCGGATATTTCCTTATAGCGCTAAATCAATTGGTACCCGCTGGCGAGCTGCTACAGCCGCCAAGGGCATCGAGGATCTTCGCTTTCATGACCTGCGCCATGAGGCAACATCGCGGCTATTCGAAGCGGGGTATGAAATTGTGGAGGTGCAGCAGTTTTCGCTGCACGAGAGCTGGGACGTTTTGAAGCGGTATACCCATTTGAGGCCAGAAACATTGAAGCTTAGATAACTGAGTTTTAAGAGCAAACTGATAAATCGGGTATTTTAGCTCCTGTTAGTGTGAAAAGAATGCATATCATTGCAATTATTGAAATTGCTAAAGTAATTGTGACGTTTGTCTTATTGGATTTAAAATTATCTTTCCCTATTTTGTATTTGACGAATATGATGAAGGGGAGAAGTGTTAAGCTAAAAAAGTATAAGAACGCAATAAGTGAAATGGGTAAAAGTTTAAGAAGGATCGGGTTGTAAGAAAATCCAAACTCATAGAGATAATAAAAAGTGCTCAAGCTCATCGCTGAGCTCACAAGCAGTACTGCCAACTCGGATGAAAGATAGTAATATTCATTAGCAGTTTTTCTTAAGCAGCTGAAAAAAATGCTAAGAGCATGCAGGCTTAAAGAAATTGTGGCCATAACAAACATCAAATTTGGTGACATGATATTTTCTATTGCCGTACATAGGACTTCACCACTCGATAAGTAGTATAAACTTATTAATAGAAATGAGATGATAAAACCAAATGTAGCTCTTCCAATTAAAAGCTTAATATATGATTCATTGCTGCTTTTTTTGTTTAAGTGTTCCATGTGGATTAAATTCAACTATTTCGTTAAAAACGGGAAGATACATCAATAATTACTCATTTACCATTTTCCACTGCTCTCTAGCTTCAGCACGCTTCTGATCCAGGTATTGCGCCAAATCCACCGCACTCACCAGCCAAGGGCTTTTTTGCGATTCCCCCGCACGGTACGCCGGTACCGGTAGAGCCTGAGCACCTGCGCGAAAGCTGGCGGTGCGGGGGCTGATGCCAAAGAAGCGCGGCGCAACTTCGTCTAGCGGGAGCTCGCCGCGGCCGTCGAATTCAGCGAGTAATCCGAAGTAGGTGTTCATTGTGATGGACTCCCTTGTTGAGCTCGCCACTGGTTGAAGCGGTTGCGAATGCGGCGGAACGTTTGGCGCGCCTGGTGGTTGCTATCCAGCTCGGCGCGGCTTTGAATTTTGCAGGCGGCGACGAGCCAGTCGCGGGCGTCTTCGGCGTTATGTGTGCCGTCGGGCAGTGCGCTTTCAGCGATGCCGAACTTGGCGCGACGGCGGCGATCCAGATAAAGCTGGAAGGCTTGGTCCTGACACAGCATGGCTGCTTGTCTGGCTGTGGTGCCGCCTTTGAGCCTGTTTTGCATCACACTGGCCTCTCGGTCTTATTCGCGATCTGCTTCTCTTCAGCTATTCGGTTGGCGTTTTTTGCGCAGCCGCCACAGATAGCCACATTGCCCCCATCGCCTGGGCGCTTTGCAGCAATCAGGGCCTCTTCCTGATGCTCGCTCTTACCGCAGAAATCACAGCAAATCATCGCGTGCCCCCTTGTCTTATTTTCAGTTCGCGAATGCCTTGGCACTCAATGCAGGTAGTCGCCCAGGGCGCCGCTTTCCGGCGCGGCGCCGGGATCTCGTAGCCGCAGTCGATACATTCATCGTGCGGCGCTGGCTGGGCTAGCCGGGTGCGGTTGGCCAGCGTGGTTTCCAGGGCGCGCTGGGTAACTTCCGCGGCGCGGTCGATGTTGTCGGCCATGATGGTTCCTTCTCTCAACACAGTTCGGGCGGGAAGTACTCGTCTTCCTCGCGTTGGGCGTATTTGGGTACCGGCGCAAAGAGTTTTCGCGCCGCTTCTTTGGCTTCCTGGCCTTCGCGGTAGGCGTCTTCCGCTTCGGCTCGGTAAATTTCTGAGCGCTTCCACTCTTCGAGACGTTCGCGCTGGGCTTTTTTCTCTTCCGGTGATGGCTCTCGGGGTTCGATGTCGACCCCCTGCGTACAGTTAGTGACACGAGTCCAAGGGGACTCGGCTGCGCCTCCTCCCTGACCCCCTTGGGGGCTGCGCGACTTGCTGCGTACTTCCCAGCGGTAGAAGCGGGTCAGGTATTCGTGTTCGTTGCCCCGGCCGTCGGAGACGACGATGCCGAAGGTGCCGGGCGTGCCTTCGCCGTGGCGGCCTTTGGCCTCGATGCCCTCGGCTAGCTCGCCGGTGCCGTGGCTGAACTGTGCTTGCTCGTCCTTTAAACGGCTGAGATCCACGCGGGGCATCGTCCAGGGTTTGATGGGGCGCTGTTTGCGGGGCATGTTGGGGCCGCCCATGAGGCGCAAGAACTGATCCCACTGGCCGGCGTTGGCGGCCTGGCGGATCTGTTCAAAGCGGCTGGCGATGCGTTGATCCGGCCGGGTCGCGGCTTCCCAGTTCTCCAGCTCGTCGGCGTGCTTTTCGTTGAGCCGGCGGATCTCGCGCCACACCGTCACGCTGGGCAAGCCCACGAACTGGAACTGGCGAATGCCCCACACGGCCGCCCAGGATTCGATGCGCGGGGCCACGCTGTTAAGGTCATGGCCGTAGGTGTCTTTGTCGTCGTTGGCGATGCCGTCACGCGCGAACTGCTCGCCGTTGATGTTCTTGCTGATGTACTTGGCCACGTACCCGGCGGCGGTGCCTTTGGCGTAGTTGATGCGCTCGACCTTGAACCGCGCGGTGGTCTTGCGGCCGCGGCGATCAAACAGCTCCTGGGGGGTATCGGCCTCAGCGTGGTCGCGCACAATGTGGTTCACACGGTTGGCGTCTTCGCGCTTCATCCAGATCAACAAGTGCCAGTGCGGGGTGCCGTCGTGATGGGGCTCTACGACGCGAATGCCGTAGATGCCCAAATTCTCGCGGGCCAGCGCCGCGCGGGTGCGCGCCCACACCTTTTGCAAATAGGCTTGTGCTTCACGCGGCGTGCTGCCGTCGTACTTGGGGTTGCGCACGCTGTTCTCAGAAACGACCGGATGAAAGCGGCTGGGCGCGGTGATGGTGTAGAACATGCCGACATGGCCCAGGCGGCGGGATTCCGCTTCGGTATCGCTGATGCGCAGCATGAGTTCGGCGCGGCGGTGGTTGGGGTTCGACAAGCCCAGCTCGGCGAGCTCGGCCAGGGTGTAAACCTGCCCCTCTTGATTGATCGCCTCGAGCGCTTCGAGCAACGCGGTATTACGGTTCTTCTGGGCACGGCGGCGGTTCAGCGTGGCGTGGCTGCAGTAGATGCCCGCGCGCTTATGCACGCGGTGGGCTTCGCGCTGGATCTGCTCGAGCCGGCGCCCGGCCAGCGTGCGCAGCTGACGCCGCCACCAGTTTGCATCCGTGAGTTTGGCGAGCTGAACGCTGGCTTTAAGCTTAAGGCCCGGCGGGTTGATGCCGTGCGAGCGTGCCCGGTAGCGGGCCTTGTCGAGCGCCATTACATTGACGACGCGCAGGCTCATGACCGGGGCGCGGTACCAGCGGAACACCGCCATCAATGGAATGACGCCCAGCGGGGGCGAAAGGGGGTTGCGCGACTGCGCGATCTGCAGCGCGACTTCGCGCGCCTGGCCGGAGAGCGTGCGGGCCTTCGGCGTTTTGAGGTTCAGCGGTGGCGGCAGCAGGCCGAGGCGCAGGCGGCGGTTATGCTCGGCAATGCCGCCGATCAGCTTGCTCCGCTCACGCTCGATCGCGGTGGCCTGGGCTTCGGCGTGGTTCTGGACCGCTTCATCGTCGTGGGTCGCGTTGAGCCCGCGCAGCATCAAGCGCTCGGCGACGCTGGCCAGCCACTCGCAGCCCGCTTTCAAGCCGTCGATGGTCGTTGTGGCGCGCTTGACCAGCGCCTCGAAGCCGCGCGAGAGGTCCGTCTTGATCGCTTCGAAGCGGCGATAAACATCGGTGGGCTCGATCAGGTCTTGCGCGTTATGGCGTAACCAACGGTTAGCAGCAGCGTGGCCGTGCTGCTTCGAGACGTGCACATAACCAACGGCGAGCCGATCCGCGAGCGAGGGCAGGCGCTCGAAGTGACTGCGCAGGAAATACCCGCAATCGGGCGTACCTGAACTATGAGCGAAGGCGAGATCCAGCGCGCTCACCGTTTCACCTTCTGCGTGAACGTCTGAGACTTGCCCGGGGCTGCCATGTCTATACCCAGAAAGCGACGCGGGTTAGCGGCGGCGGCGATGTCGAGCTTGTAATCATCCAGTACGCCATCCAGCGTGATCGCCCGTTCGCGCAGCAAGCCCACTTCGCGCTCTACCTCGTCGGCGGCCATGCGGTGGCCTGCTAGGTGGAGCTTTGACGCCAGCTCAGAAAGCTCTTGCGTTATCTCGTAGAGAGGGAACGTGCGATCCGTGTTCATGCGACCCCCTTTTCGATCAGCGCGAGCCAATGCAGCGCGGCCTTGGTGTTGCCCTCGGCGAGTGCCTGGCGGGCGTGGGCGGCCAGCTCGGCGCTGGGGTGGGCGGTGCGGTTGCGTAGCTGATCGCGTAGGCCGGTGGCGTAGTCGCTCATGCGGTGAATGGCAGCGCGGATCGCGTCGCGGGCGGGTTTGGCGAACTCGCTGATTTGCTGGGTCGCGTCTTCCTTGAGGCCCGCGCTTTTGAGCACCAGGCGGCGCTCGGCGTGGGGCAGGTGCGCCCACACGTCGACCAAGTCTTGATCCGCTGCGCGGCCGTGGAGCTCGGCGCGGAGTTCGCCAAAGCCCGCGCGGTCGGGCTGGACGCGGGCGGGTAGGGGGAGGGTGGCTACGTTACTCATCGGTGGATTTCTCCTCGTAGGGGTCATCGTTCGCCGCGGGTATATCGAGCTTCATCTGGCTGAGTACCCAGGGCGAGGTGAACAGCTTCACGTCGGGGTTCGGGCAGCGGCTGGGGGCCAGGTTATGGATGAACTCGAGGTGGGCCTTGGCACGAAACCCGCAGTCGAATTCGTTGGTGCAGTGCAAGTAGAGCTCCCGCAACAGCGACATATCGCTTTTGGAGGTGCGCACCTTCATGTGGCCGCCGCAGTGGGGGCAGTCGATCCGCAATCGGCTGAACTCGGCGTGTTGGGTATCGGTGCTACTCACTGCGTTCTCCTGCGACGGGGTAAAGGGCGCGGCCCCGGCCCGTGAGCCCTTGGGTGCCTTTGCGTAAGCGGCGCCGGGTCAGCCACTCGGCGGCTTCTTCAATGGTGCTTAGGCCTTCCTGTTTGCGTACCGCCTCTAGCTGGCGTTCTAGTTCGTCGTCCAGCACTAGGTGGTTCTGGGGCATTTCAAGTGCTCCTTGAGGACCTTTTTCGTGCCTGTCTTTACGAGGCACGCTGGCCCACACTGGTGTTCACGAAGTCGCCAACGCCCAGGGTGTCGAGCGCTTCTTTCAGCACTAACTGGCGCAGCAGGGTGGCCCTGGACATGCCGGTGTAGTCGACGAGGGCGTCGATGAGCTTGGCTTCGTACTCATCGAGGTTGATGGCGGCGTAGCGGTGGCGAATGCGGCGAGTATCTTGGTGCATGGCAGTGTTCCTTATGCAGCAGCACGCAGGGTTATTGGGCGGACAGGGTTTCTTCGTCGTACTGGGCGATACCGCGCAGCATGAGCATGCGGACCGTGGCGGACATCGAACGCACTTCCAGCTGTTGAATACGCTCGAGGTCGGCGCGCTCGGTTTCGCTGAGGTAGGTCATGACGGGGTTATCGCACCCTTTGGGGGCATAAACCGGCTTCTGGGGAATGGTGTTGGTCGCGGTCATGGGTTAGGCTTCCTTAGTAAAGTAAAAGACTTTGAAAGAGACGTTCGGGCGGCGGGGTTAGCGCTCGTACAGACGAACGAACTTGCGCTGCAGGAAGTGTTCGTCGAGATGCACGCGCAGTTCTGCGAGAGCGTCTTCGATATCCACGGCGGCGGCGCCGTTGGCCAACAAGGTGGCAGCCAGTTGGCCGGTGGCTTCCGCCGTGACGCGCTCTTCGAGGGTTTCAAGATCCGCGAGCGGATTGGCCGCGCCGATCTCGGCGGTGATGGCTTGGCGGGTGGCGGGCGAGCAGCGGTTCAGCTCGACGTCGATACCGCGAAAGAGCAGAACTTGGTTTAAGGCAGGTGTGGCCATGGCAGTGGTTCCCAATGTTTTTATCGATAGCCCGAGGGGGGCGTGAGGATGTCGGATAAAGGGCGTGTGAATCCGGAAATGAATCCCGAGCTGGCAGCTCAAGAGATCACGATGGAATTAATCAGGGCCGGTGCATTCACGATAACCAACCCCGGTTCTAGTCCTGCGTATGGTCGTGGGGTCGCTCAAGCTGTAACTAATGCTCACAGCATGTTTCTTAGTTACTACAAGGGTTTGGAAGGGGATGATTGAATTGTTCCAGGCCAGCCATTAACGAATTCGCCAAGCTGAGAGCACACTCGTTGAGGTATTCGCCGTTATTGCCCTGCTTCGCTAAGGCGCCGACCACATCAACCAGCACGCGCTCGCACATGGCTTGCTGGCGGGCGTTGAGTTGAAAGGGCTGGGCTTGCGGGGCGGCATCTTCCGACGCAGTGGTGTCGGGCTTTACCGCTGAGATCGACCACGTTCGATTAGGCACTTTGTCGTCGAGCTGGAAAGTGGCGGTGGTATCGGAGGCGCCCAGGTCGCTGACGATGCGCATGACATCCAGCAGTTCGGGAAAAGTTATGGTATGCGGGCATTTAGCGTTGAAGCCCTTGATACCGTTACGCGCAATGTCGAGCGTAAACGGCTCTTCGGCCCGATCAACGACGAGTTTTTGCACCGTGATGCGCGGTAAGGATTCAGCAGGTGTGGCCATGGCAGTGGCTCCCTTGCAAAGTGAAATGAAGTAAAAGACATCGATAGAATGGTGGAGATAATACACCGTGTCAATTGGTTCGGTAGAAAATATACCCCAAAGGTTGAGAGACGAATTGACTCGCCTTGGGCTGTCGCAAGCGGAAGCGTCTCGTCGCTCGGGCGAAAGTTCGCCCCAGCGCCTTAAAGACGTGCTTGCAGGAAGACAGAGATGTCCAGCTGACTTGGTTGCTCGCTTAGCGACAATAGGGGTGGATTATTCCTACGTTCTGACTGGTGAAGCTTTGGGAGCTCCTGACGCTCAACCCTTGGGATTGCCAGTCGCAGATACCGGGCCAGATCTAGTGCCAGTCAGCATGTATGACATTGAGGCCGCCGCCGGTGCCGGGCGTAGCTTCGAAGGCGAGCCGATCAAGACCACGTTGCAGTTTCCGCGCAGCGAGCTGACCGCCCAGGGGCTCGACCCGGCGCAGATCGTAGGCGTGCAGGTGCGGGGCGACTCGATGGACGGCACCTTGGCGGATGGTGACTGGGTGTTGGTGAACCGGGCGAACCGCGACCCGAAGCAGGAAGGGGTGTTCCTGCTATTGCTGAGTGGGGAGCGGCGTATCAAGCGGGTGCAGCGGTTGGCCGGGGGCGCGCTGTATTTGATCAGCGATAACGAGCTGTATCAGCCGGAGATGATCAAGCCGCAGGATATGGGTAACTTAGAGATTCTGGGACGGTGTGAGATTCGTATAGGCAGAGTTGTATAACTGTGAAACTCTAATTCCGAAAGGTGGCTTTGAGACCGCCAGGGCAGTGGGGGACGAGGGATGAACTACATCAAAAGAGCGAAACAGCTCTTAAGGTCAGCGCTGCTACTCAGCTTAGTGCTTTCGTGGCCTGCCATAGCTGATATCAGGATCGGCAGTTGGAACATTCAGAATTTTGGATGGGGCGAACAGAAGAGCGTAGCTGCCGTTGCTCAAGTAGCAAACCAGTTCGATATTCTTGCGATTCAGGAAGTGATGAATGTCGAAGCTATAAGTTTTCTCCATGCTTTACTTGAAGGATCGACAGGAGAGTCTTGGAGTTTCATGCACTCCCACCTGATGGGGAGTTCACCCCGATATCAGGAGATGTACGTCTTTCTTTGGCGTGACTCAACCGTGACCTATGAAGATGGGGCAGTGGTTTATATCGATGATCGCAATGCATTCGCGCGTGAGCCTTATTCTGCCAGATTCAGATCGTTAGAAAGCGACACTGATTTCGTGTTGGCTACTGTCCATATCACCTATGGTAAGAGTATCAGCGATCGTACTCCTGAGATCCATGCATTACGTTCTTATTGGGACTGGCTGGAAGAGGTCTACCCAGAATCAGCTAACCGACGCATGCTGGTTGGTGATTTCAACTTGCGCCCCAGCCATGAAGCGTGGTCAGAGTTATTTGAAGTCGCTCAGCCTCTTATTATTACTGGCGCGACTACGTTATCCAGCAATGACCGGCAATATGCCAATCTTTACGACAACATCATCGTATCCCTTGGACATGACTTACCTATCAGCGAAGTAGGAATATTCACATTTCCCGAACTGCTAAGTAAAAATAGTGAATATTGGTCACATGAAGCTGCACGGCGCCATGTGTCTGATCATGCCCCTGTCTTTGCCACATTTGGTGATACTCCTCTTCATGACTCTGCCGATCTTATTGTGGAGATCCCTGAGCAGCCAGTAGAGCAAGAACGAGATTCTAACGAAAACTGTATCGATTTGAACACAGCTTCTAGAGAGGAGCTGGTAGGAATCATCCATATTGGTGAAGTTCGCGTTGATGATTTGATAGGGCAACGACCATTGGAATCGGCCAATCAGCTTACGCGTATTCATGGTATTGGGCCTGCCAGAATTGCTGATATAAAAGCTCAAAACTTAATTTGTAACTAAATCTATTTTCAAATATTAGTTTAAAGGCGCTAGGTTTTAAAATGATACTTTACAAATATCTTTCAACAGAAAGAATAGATGTCCTACGTAATAATTCTATAAGGTTTACGCAGCCAGGGGATTTGAATGATCCTTTTGAGTTTGAGCCATATATTTATGAAACAGTAAGTAACGATAATATAAATAAAATAGTTATGAGTAAGCTTCATCAAGATTATATCACTCATAACGCATGGGCTAAAAACATGCCCTTAGATTTTTTTATTCTCATGAATTATAAAAATTATAAGGAAATGGTTCTCAACATGTGGGGGCTAAGTGAGCCATTAGCACTTAAGAGAATGACCTTTTTTATTAAACATTTTTTCTTGGTTCTTTCTTTGTCAAGAGAGTATGACCATGAGCTTATGTGGTCCCATTATGCAGAAAATGGTAAGGGTTTCGCTATAGGGTTTGATGCCACACATAAATTTTTTACTAATCAAGATAAAGATGAATTGAATAACACTAGAACTATCGAAAAAGGCGATGTTGAATATTCTGATGATCGACCAAACGTTACTTTAGAAGCTCTTGAAGCTTCTCACCTCTTTTTTACAAAAAGCCGGCGCTGGGAGCATGAAAAAGAGTACAGGTACATTAAAGCAATCGAACCTGATGTAAATGAGGCAGAAGATTATTATCCAGTAAAGTTGTTTGAATTCCCCGTTAGTTGTGTTAAAGAGATTTATTTTGGGGCTCGCGTATCATCGATATTTATTGATCATGTGTTGGAGTTGCTTAGAGATAACGGATACCAAGTTAACGTTTATAAGATGTCAGCTAGCAGGACCGAATTTAAATTGAAGAGAGAGGTTTTGGATTAAAATAAGGATTTTTTTGATGTTTTAACTACTCCCTAATCCGTATACGCTCGCATCAACTCATCCCAATTCGTTGTATAACGCGGGCTGCGATGAGCACACCGCAAATGCCACGGCGCATTCGTCTCCGGTAGCCCCATTCGTACCGTGCCTTTCCCCATCTTCTCGTTCAGCGCGTCCATGGTGGCCATGAGCTGCTGACTACGCTGGCGTTCCTCTTCCGTTTGCGGGGTGTCCATCAGGCTGAGCTGTTGGCGGTGCTGGTCGGTGAGGTCGAGCATCATCACGCCGGTTTTCTTGTAGGCGTACTTGGGGCGGTAGATCTTGCTTAGGCCCGCGCTGGCGGCACTCAGAATCTCGCGGGTGTCCTGAGTCGGACGTTCGAGTTCGACCACCACGCTGGGGGAGTACTGGGGCTGGTCCGGCCGGAATCTATCCGTTTTGAGGAACACCAGCAAGGCGCGGGCGAGGCTTTTTTGGGAACGCAATTTCTCGGCACCGCGCTGGGCGTGGTGGCGGATCGCGCCTTGTAGGTCGCTGAGTTGGCCGGTGCTGCGCCCAAACGAGCGGCTGGTCATGATGCGCTGCTTGGGTTCGGCTAGGTCGTTCATTTCCAGGCAGTTGACCCCGCGCAGCTCGAGCACCGTGCGTTCCATGTTTACGCTGAATTTGCGGCGCAGGTGCTTGGTGTCGGCTTCGCGCAGATCCCAGGCGGTTTTGATGCCCATTACCTGTAGCCGCTCGTTCAGGCGGCGGCCCACGCCCCATACGTCGCCCACGTCGATCTGCTGCAGCAGGTGCCGGGCCTCGTCGCTGTCCGCGTGCAGGATGCATACGCCGGGGTAACCGGGGTGCTTCTTGGCGATGCGGTTGGCCAGCTTCGCCAGGGTGTGGGTGGCGGCCACCCCGACGCAGACGGGAATCCCGGTATAGCGGCCGATTTTCCAGCGCACGCTGCGCGCGTGGTGGAGCAGGGCGTCCGGATCGAAGCCGTCCATGCGCACGAACATTTCGTCGATGCTGTAAGGCTCGACCCCAGCGGTTTCCTGCTCGAGGATGCTTTGCACCCGGTGGGACATATCGCCGTAGAGCTCGTAGTTGGACGAGTGCAGGATGATTTCGCCGCGCTCGACCCGGTCGCGCACCAAGTGGGACGGGGTGCCCATCTCGACCCCTAAGGCTTTCAGCTCGTTCGAACGAGCGATGATACAGCCGTCGTTGTTGGACATGATGCCCACCGGCTTGCGCTTGAGCTTGGGGTTGAAAACGCGCTCGCAGCTGACGTAGAAATTATTGCAGTCGACCAGACCAATCATTCTTTGCTCTCCCTATTGTACAATACTGTTGTTTTATACAGTATTAGACCCTGGGAACGCGAGAGGCAAATGCCAATGCCTGTCATTAACATGGGATAACAAAGGTCAGTAGCATGCGAGTGAATTACCTGGGGCCCGCCGTGGTGGGCGTGGAGCACCCGGCGGTGGCGGAAATGGACCGGCGCAAATTTTCACCAAGCTGCTTTCTGGTCGAGGTGGGCGAAGATGCCGCTGACAATGGCCACTGGATGGAGGGCGATGTGCTGGTGGTGGATGAGGCGCGCTCGTATGGCCATGCGGATCTAGTCGTCGCGGAAGTGGGCGGCGAGTATCGGTTATTCAAGACGCATCGGGTGGGCGAGCGCTGCCGGTTGTTGCCCGCTGCCGGGGGCGAGGGGTGTTTTATCAATGCCGAGCAGTTTCGGGGGGTGGTGGTGAGGCAGGCGCGGTGTTGGGTCGTGTAGGTAATGTCCTACGCTACCTGGCGTTGATCGCTTATGGCAAAGTGGGCTTTGGTTTGCCAGGCTGTGAGTGTCGCCTTGAAGCACGCGGTTTACCGCCGGAAGATTGCGGCATTACCTTGACCAGGGAGGGCTGAGCCAAACGGACCTGGCTTATCTGTAGGGATTTGGATACTAAAACCCCGGCTACTGGATGGCCGGGGTTATTTTTGTGAAAGAGCTAAGTCGATATGGGGCCAGCATCCACTTACTGCGTTTCCATCCGAATACTGCACGTATAGCCACGGTCGTTCAGGTCGTGGCGCACCTCATCAATGATCCAGGGCGTGGCGTCGATCTGTTCCTTGAATCCTACGGTGGTCACCGGGGTTTCGGGATAGATATCGGCGCGGCCTTCGGCGAGATCCAGCGTTAGCTCGGCGTGTTTGCGCTGCAGGCGCGTGAGCTCGGCGTTGGCTTCTTCCAGCGCTTCGCCTTCACTGGCGTAGGTGTGGCGTAGGCGTTTTGCGTTGTCGCTGCTGCCCACCAGCACTTCCTTGCGTTCCGCTTCGTCGAGATCCGACCAGTAGGCGATGACGCCGGTGAATTCTTCCCTATCTGCAATCAAATACCGGTGGGTATCGCCGACGCCGCGCTTGAGGGTGAGCATGGGGATCGGCGTGCCGCCAGCGGTGACGCCGCCGTTCATAGGCATGAACAGCAGGTTGCCGTTTTTGGCCTGGCAGAGTGCATCAAACCGTTCGGCCAGGCGGTAGAGGAAGTGCAAGTCTGATTCGTCGGTCTGGTCGATGTGCTCGATGAATATGCCCGCCAGCGGGGCGGCGATGTTGGGGGCGAGGCCCAGCCGGCCGGCGGCGGTGGCGACGATCTCTTCGAGCGTTTTTTCGTGGTAGCTTTCGCAGCGTTTTGCCGGATTATCTTTGCGCAGGTCCGCGCTGCGGGCGCGGATGGTGAGTACATCCGGCGCGCCTGAGTGTTCGACCTCGTCGACGGTGAACGAGCCGCGGTCGACCAGCGCTTCGCCTTCCCAGCCCAGCGCCACGGTCAGGATCTTGCCACGCGGCGGGATCGCCAGGCGACCATCGTGGTCCTCGAGCGTGAGGGTGAGTTCGTCGGTGGTCGTGCCGCGCTTGTCGGTAATCGTTAGGCTTTGCAGGCGGCCGGTAGCGGCCATGCCGCCGATGTTATACGCAGGGCGCCGGGCGGGAATCATTACACCAACCTCGGCACGGCGCGCATGGCCATACCGGCGAGCGGGCCGAGCATGGCGAGCAGGTTGCCGTTATCGTCTTCTACCCGGTGCAGCACCATATCGAAGTCGATTTGTTGGGCGGCGCCGTCCCGCATGAGGGCCACCTTGCGTTCCTTGAGGCTTTCGAGCACGTAGTAGCCGTAGTTTTTTCCGGTGCCTTCGATCAGCGGCCAGGCGTTGCCCTCAGCGGCCATGTCGCGCAGTTGATCAAGATGCGGCTGGCCGCCGGTGAATTGCGGGTGCAGGGTGCCGGTGAGTGTGATGGTGTCTTCACCCGGGCCGAGGAACTGCCGGGCGGGCAGTAGGCCGACGCGGCCCTGGGCTTCCTGCCGCCAGCGTGTCTGTCGTTCGAGTTCCTGGTAGGCGGCGGTGTCGAGGGAGAACACGAACATGCCGTAAATCATCATCATCTTCTGGTACCTCAATCAATGTCATGAAAGGCGCTGCGTCGCGAGGCCTGGGCGCGGCGCTCGGCGTCGCGTAGGGCGCGCTGGACTTCGGCGTTGACCAGACGCGCCAGATCCTGTTCGTTCATGCCCGGGGCGGCGTGGATCTCGATGTTGATGCCGCCGTTGATGACCAGGCCCCCGGCGCTGGGCTCATTGGTGTGGCTTTGCAGCGGTGGGCGGGCGTCGATCTGTACGCCGCTAGTGTCGATGCGCAGCGGGTCGAATTGGGGGAGCTCGGGCCATTCAAAGGCCAAAGCGTCGAGGCTTGGTAGTTCGGGTCTCTGGATTTCAAGCGCGCCCAGCGTGGGCAGCGTTGGCCGCTCGATGTACAGCGCATCCAACGTGGGCGTTTGAGGCGTGGCCACCTCGCTATAGAGCCGGGGCAGTTCGGGACGCTGGACCTCGAGCGCGCCCAGCTCGGGTAGCGTGGGTCGCTCGATTTGCAGCGCGTCCAGCGTGGGCGTTTGGGGCGTGGCCACTTCGCTGTAGAGGCGGGGCATTTCCGGCACCGGGGGCGGCGCTACGTCCAGTGCAATCGCTGGTGATGCAATTCCGGCGCTGAGCATCAAGCCGGTGGCGGCGTTTTTGAGTCGGTCTGTCAGGCTGCGTACTTGCTCGAGCGGGCCATCGGCATTGGCGGCGATACCGTCGCGTAGGCCGCCCGCGACGTCCAGGCCGATGCTTTTGAACACGCGGCTGGGAGAGTGGGTATCCAGGTTGTCGCGGGCTTCGTCTTCCGTGCTGCCGGTCAGCCAACCGACGGCGTCCTTGACGGCGTTGGTGCCGCTGCGAATGCCGTCGGCCATTCCGTGTGCGACGTCGCGGCCCGTATTCAGGGCGGCGTTGCCTGCGTTGCGTGCGGCGGTTCCCACGGCCCGGGCACCGTCGGTAATGCCGTCGCCGATGCTGCTCGCGATCTCTCGGCCCGTACTCAGGGCATCACCCACTACGTCGGCCATCCATCCGGCGATATTGCTGGCCAGCCCCATGACGTGATCGCGCAGCGCGCCCGCCATGTTGCTGATACCGCCGATGATCCCCTCGACGATGTTGGCACCGAATCCGGCAAACACGCGGCTGGGCGAGTGAATGCCGAGCACGCCCTTGAACCAGTCCATGACATTGTTGGCGATGCTGGTGATCCGTTCGCGTAGGGCCGAGAGCTTGCCGGTGATGCCGCCGATCAGGCCATCGACGATAAAACCGCCGAGGCTGCGGAATCCTTCGGGAATCTCGATGCCGAGGAAATCCAGCGTCGAGACGAACGCGGTATGCAGCAGGCCCAGCGGTGACCAGTCGAGTAATAGCCGGGTGACGCCGCCGATGCCCTCGCCAAACGCGTCTTGCAGGCGTTGGCTGATACCGCCAACGGCGTTTTTGACGCTCGACCACGCGGTCGTAATGCCTTGGGCGTAGGCGCCCATGATCTTGCTACCCAGTTCGGAGAGAGAGCCGGGCAGCTCGATGCCCAGCAGGCTGAGTGCTGAGGTCATGCCGCTGTAGAGCAGCCCGAACGGTGACCAGTCCAGCAAGAGACGCGAGACGCCACCGATGCCGTCGCCGAAGGCGTCTTTTACGCGCTGCCAAAGGCCGCCGAAAAACGCCTTGATGGGCTCCCAGTATTTGTAGATGAGAAACGCGGCCCCGGCGATTGCCATGATGGCCCAGCCAATGGGATTTGTGACCAGAAAGGCGGCGGTGGCCTTGAGGGCGCCGAGCAGCCCGACCGTGAGCGCGCGGCCGACGGTGAACAGCGCCGCGCTGGCGGTTTTAAGGATGGGCGCGAGGGCACCGGCTTTGATGCCCAGGGTGGCCAGCGCGAAGCGGGTAAAGAGCAGCGGGCTCAAGATGCTGGCGAACGTCATGGTGATAGCGCCGCCGATAGTAGCCAATGCGATCAGGCCACCGACAACCTTCGCAATCGTGCCAGCCAGCTCGGGGTTGGCTTTGATCCAGTCGCCGACGCCGCGGGTGATGGCGGTAATGCTTTGGATGAGCTCGCGTAGCGGGCCATCATTTGTGTCGGTGATGCTGATGCCGACTTCTTCCCAGGCACTGCGTAGCTCTTTCAAATCCCCGCCGACGTTGTCTGTCATCGTGGCGGCCATGCGGGCGTTTTCGCCCATGTTGTCGCCCAGGGCGTTGAGGATCTCATCGAGCTGGCCACCGCCCATTGCGTCGACCAGTTCCGCCATGCCGGAGCCCGCTTCTACGCCGAATATGTCCTGCATGATGGCTTTGCGTTCGACGTTGCCCAAGTCGGCCGTGGCTTGGCTGATATCGCGCAGGATATCGGGCATCGCGCGCATGTTGCCGTTCGCGTCGGACACCTGAAGCCCGATGTTTTCGATGGCGGCAGCGCCTTTGGCGGCCGGGTTGGTGAGCCGGTTCATCATGGCGCGCATGGTGGTACCGGCCTGGCTGCCTTGAACGCCGATGTTGCCGAGGATGCCCGACATGGCCGCGGCTTGTTCCATGGTGAGCTTGAGGTCTTCGGCGCCGCCGAGGTACTTCATCGTCTCGCCGAGCATTTCCAGATTGACGTTCGCGCGGCTTGCGGTACCGGAGAGAATGTCCGCTACCCGGGCCATCGAGCCATCGGCTTCCATATCGACCTTGAAGGCTCCGGCGATGTTGGATGCGATATCCGCCGCTCGGCCGAGCTCGGTGTTGTTGGCCAGAGCAAGGTCGAGCACGTCGCGCATCGAGGCGCGGATCGCGTCGCTACTCATGCCCGCGCGTAAAAGAAACTCCTGGCCGCTGCCGACTTCCGTGGCACTAAACGCTGTGCTGCCGCCTAAATCCCGTGATTGTTGGCGTAACGCCTGGTAGCGTTCATCGTCGGCATCGAAGCGGCCGACGGCCTGGAGGGTGCTCATTTGCTCGCCCCAAGCCACGCCGGGCGCTAATAGGCGTGAGGCGGCGTAGCCTTGAGCCATGCCGGTGCCAAACATGCCCATACCCACGCCCTGGGCGCGGGCGACTTTCGCCATGCCGTTCTGGTAGCGGTCGCGGGCTTCCGTTAAGCGGCGCTGGCGTTGCGCGACCTCAGTTAGATGCCGCTTTTGTTCCTGCAGGGCGGTGTTTAGCCGCTCTTCTTTTGTGCGTAGCTCTCGCGAACTTCGGCCGAGGTTGTCGGTGCTGATGCCTGCGTCATCCAGTCGGGTTTTTAGGCCCCGGATGCGTTCGGTTTGTGTCGCGTGGTTGCGAGTGAGTTTCTTGACTTCGTCGTCGGCCCTGCGCGTTCGGTTGGTGTAGTCGCGCATCGTGCGAGCAGAGCGATCAAACTCGGTTTGCTGGTTCTGTAGGCGTACCCGGGCGCGCTCGAGGGATTGCGAGAGCTGGTCGTTGGGCTTTTTGGTATCGAGTAATTGTTTAGCCAGCCGGTCGTATTCGCGGCGGTTGACGGTGAGACGCGATTTGATCGCGACGTGGGCTTCGCGCTGCTTGTCGAGCGCCTGGGTGTATTGCTGGTTACGCGAGCGGGCGTCGCGCATTGCGCGGGTGTTTTGCCGCTGGGCGGCGTTTGCTTTGCGGTAGCTGGAGAGGTCGCCTTGCTGCCGCTGGAGTTCTTTCAGCGAGGTTTGGGTCTCGCGCATTTCGCGGGCGGTTTTGCCCGCGCCTTCGCGCATTTTCTTTAACGGGCCGGTGACACGGTCCACGGCGTTGAGCATCACTTGCAGTCGTAGATTCCGTGCCATCGGTGTTCCTATTTCCCGTTTTGCTTACCTTTGGGCTTGCTGCCTTCGTGGCGTTTGCGGGCGCGTTCGCGCCATTCCATGAGCTCCTCGAGTTCCATGCCGTCCATCGCGCCGGGTTCCCAATGAAAGACCATCGCCAAGTCGGCCATCGCGTCTTCGACGAACTCGGGTAGGCTTAGGCCTCGACGTCTTTGTACTTCTTGGGGGTTAAAAAACCGTTCAGCGCCGTGCCCAGTTGCACCAGGTCGACGATATCCATGGTTTTCAGCTCCGCTTCGGTGAGCGCGGGGGTGGTGATGCGCGGCATGACCTTTGTGAGGGCGGCAACGTCCAGGTTCATGATGTCGACGAGCGAGACGCCGCGCATGCCACCGCTCATGGGTTTGCGCACGGTGATCTCGGTTACCTGGTTCTTGCCGCGCTGTAGCGGGGTTTCTAGCTCGACCACTTCGGTGGGCACGCCCGGCGCGGTAGCGGTTTGCGCGGCGGCGGCTTCGATCTGGTTTTCTGTCTGCTGGGTCATGATGATGTCCTATTCGAGAAAAAGGGTAAGGCCGCTGGGGCGGCCGTTAGGTGGGGGCTATACGCCCAGGGCGGCGCGGCGCTCTGCCAAGCGATCCGTGCCACGAACCTTGAAGATGAAGCCCGGCACATCGCGCTCGATGACATCTTCGCCATCGACGATGAGCTTGAAGTACGAAAGGCTTGTGGTGACGCTGATCTGGTTGTTGTCGCCCTTCGATGCGTCACCCATGCTGATGGTCTTGTGGCGGCCGCGCATGACGATTTCCACCGGGATGATGTCGCCGTCTTCGTCCGACTCATACGAGCCGGTCATGCGCAGCATGGCCGCGTCGTGAATGGGGCTGCCGTAGCTGTCGTAGATGTCGACGATCATGCCGCCGGCGGTCCACTCGAACTCCTGCAGCTCGTTGCCTTGGTCGACTTCGATGGGGCCTTCCATGCCGCCGCCTTCGTACTCCACCATTCTGCGCGCGAGTTCCGGCAGGGTGAGTTCGGGAATCTGGCCTTGCCAGTTGTTGCCGTCACCGAACAAATTGAAATCTTTGAGAATGTGAGGAAGTGCCATATTGGCTTGCTCCAGTTATTGCGCTCGGGGGCGGCGGTTAAGCGTTGATGCGGTCGGCAAAATCGACGAGATACTGGTCTGTAATGCGCTGTTGCAACATGAGATTTTCGAGCGGCGGCACGGGGGTGTAGTCGTAGTCGATGTAGAGCTTGCCGCTTTTCAGCACTTCCTTGCTGTTCAGCTCCGGATCGAACCAGGCTTCGCCGCCGAGCAGGTAGCCCTTGCGGGTGAGTTCGCGAAACTTGGCGTTGATGCCTTCGATGATGTCGCGCACCAGGCTGGGGTGCATCGGCTTATCGACGGCCCAGAGATGGGCTTCGGCGATGGTGTCCGCGAGTACTTGGGCGGTGCGGGTGTAGGACTCGAATGCAAACAGCGGGTCTTCGGTGCAGGTGCGGGAGCCCCAGAAGCGGAACCCTGATTTATTGATGAGCGTGGTCACGTCGGCGGCGTTTAAATAGCCCGCGTCGGTCGCTGGGTCTTGTAGATCCCAAAACACGTCGTGGGTAATGCCGGTGACGCTGTTCACGGGCATGTTGGAAAGCGTTTTATGCCAGCCGATGTCGTTATCAAGTTTTGCGCGATGGCCAAGGGCTTTGGCAACGGCGGAGAGCGGGCGGCTTTCTTGCGCGTTGACGTCGAAGTTCTGGAAGTCGGGCCAGATCACCATGGCTTCCCGGGCGCCAAAGTTTTCGCGGTACATCACCGCTTCTTCTTTCGTCTCGCAGCCGTGACCGGCGACGTAGGCGAAGGCGCGCAGCTGCTGCGCGGCGCTGATCAGGGCGCTGGCGACGTTTTCGTTGTCGAGTTCGGGCACGCCGAGAATGCGCGGTTTAACGCCGAATTGCTGTTCGGCGGCGAGTAATGCCTGGATGCCGGTTTTACGGCCGTTGGTGACCGTACCAATGAGGTTGGCGGTGGTCGCGCCCTCGTCTTCACCTTCGGCGACGCGAACCACGACGCAGACGGCGCGGGCTTCTTCGACGATGGCTCGCAGCGAACGGGCGAGGGTGCCGCTGGTACCGGCGTCGCTGATCGCGCTGTAGATGTCGGTGATCAGCACCGGGGTGTCGAGCGGGAATTTAGCGGTGTCGGCGTCCGGGGCGGTGGCCACCAGCCCGATCACGGCGGTAGATACCGTTCGGATCGGGCGGGTGCCTTCGTTGATTTCGACGACGCGAACGCCGTGATGATAATCCTGGGCCATGTGCTTGGCTCCTGCGCAGGTTCAAGCGTGGAAGTGGTAAAGCGTCATGGTGGGCGGGGTTCGCGCGGGAGGGTAGCGGTGGGCGTTGTGCGGGGGAGGGGGGACAAGGCAAAATATAAATACAAAACTGAGAGAGAAATATGACTAAGAATACTAAAGAAAGAAGCAAACAGGTTTGGCCAGGATGGCTTTATCACAAAATAACTAATGATTGGATTTTCGGAGAAGCCATTCTAATCTCTTCGGGCTTTATTTTGGCCTATGCCGTAAATTTTCACGGGCACAGTCTTTCTTCTAAGACGAGTGATTGGGCAGATTTTGCAACTTACCTTTCAGGCACGGTTGGTGTCACTGCGATAGTTGCTACCCTAATCGTTTTAATTAGAACTCTAGGTCAGCAAGAGAAGTTAATTAAAAGCCAAGATAAAATGCTTAAAAAGCAAGAAAAGCAAATAAAGGTTTCTAAGGAGCAGCTCAAGCAAGAGAAAAAAAGGCGCGATATAGAGCTTGCTCATAACAGTGCTGTAAAGATTTTTCCTACGCTAATTGAACGTTTTAAATCTGAGTTGAACAGCTATTTAACGATATATGAAGATGAGTTCGATGTTTACCAAGAGATTGAAGAAAGTATAGATAGGTTTGATGGAAAGGTTGATGATTTCTTTTTTAACTCAATGGAGCTCTACGATGTTTTTGATATGCATGATCCCAAAATCGCTTCAGACATAGTGAATCGTATGTTTTCAAGTGTGGGGATGGTTTATTTCTTTGCTGTTAGTCATCTAAAAGTAACTCAAGATCTAACAGAGTTTTTTTATGTCTATATGCATGAAGATATTACGGCCATAAGTAAGTGTTATGAGTATCTTACTTGCTATCATGCGTTTTTATTGGGTAAGGGTGAAAAGCGTTTAGCTAACCTAGGTACTAAATATTTAGGCTTTCCTGTTTCTTATGAAGATAGCGCTATTTATTATTCAAATTGGTTCAGAATAGGGGAGTTAGTCAGTAATTATGATGATTAGAATAAGGCCCGCTATTAGCGGGCCTTATTTGTTTTAGCTATACGATTGAGTTTTCTATGGCCGATACTGGTTGAGATTAGTGATCGCTTCATTTCCCGCTTCTTCTGCGGCCTCGATCGTCTCCGCGCGTTGCACCTTCGCTTTGCCGCCCAGGCGTAGGTTGCGGATCTCGCGGAGGGCGGTTTCCCATTGCTCTGCGGTTGCGATGATTGACTTGGCGGCGGCTTCGGCCTTCACCTCGAACATGGTGATGTGATCCTGCACGCTCGAGGGAATCGCTTTTGCGTCTTTGCCGTTGGCTAGCCAGTTGGCGGCTTCGGTTTTAGCGAGTTGGTATTCTTGGTCGATGTAGGCGCCTGGCGAGACAAAGGCTTCACGTGCGAGACCTGCAGCCTTGTCAATATTGGCGCCTAGTTGATCGTGCGCAGCGCTCAATAATTTATTCAGCGGAATGGTGGTGGTGTCTGTGTCGACCCCATATACGACGCTATCCCCAATGGTTGCGCTATTGATCAGCATTACTGTCTCCTTACGAGAATTCGATGTTGGCTAGAATGTTCGCGCCATTGTTATAAACAGGTACCAAGGTCGGCCAGGTCAGGTCGCCTTTTAACGTGACGTTGTTGCATGAAAGCCGTAGCGTCGATGTTGAGCCATTACGGTCTCTCATCAGTCGGGCGTTGGAACCCGGCTTACGCTCTACTACTGTATTGTTCATCGATATATCGCGCTGACTATAGCCCGCCCAATTCGATGTGAAAGACGAGCTATCAAGTTCAACTGTGCAGTCGTTCATAAAGATCTGGATAGCCGCATCACCGAAAATCATTGCAGAATAAAACGAATTGACAGTTTGAGAGCCGCCTGGATTAAAAGCTGCGTCCCCCGTAATAATCGATACGCCCCCGAACGTGACATAGGGCCCCACATCGACAAATCCTTGCATTACTTTTTGAGTAGTGTCCTGGTTAAAATCAGCACCCGATGGGTGTAGCCTGGCTTTACCCAGTTCCTGATGGTTCCAACCGACGGCTCTTACGGCGCAGCGCTGATTAAAACGCACAAAGTGATCTTGCCCTCCCTTGAAATACAGTTCGACCAACGCGCCCGGAATGGCGCGTCTAGCCGCTTCTCTGGCCGTTTGAATGGGATCGCTGGGTGATCCATCTGCGCTGTCATTACCGTTGATCGCATCTATGTGGTAACGCTTACCGGATAAGTCGCGGATCGTATCTGGTACGGAGCCAACGGCTTTATCGACCTTTTCATCAATCCCTCGCATCTTGTTTGCGACTTCGCTGGTCAGTTTATTAGCGGCGCTGACAAGTGCCGCGACTTGGCTTTCCAGGCTCATGGGGCCTCCTGAGTACTGTTTTGAATAGTGGCGGCGCCCTGGGTAAAGGCGTCGGTTAAAGCGGTGAGTGATTCACCGAGCTGGTTTTCCAACTCCGTGACGCGGGTTTTCGTGGCTTTCTTGGCCAGCTCTTCGGCGATGGTGGTGGCAAAATTTGGATTATTGCCGAGCGCTTCGGCGATCTCGGCGAGGGTGTCGAGGGTTTCCGGGGCGCTGCCGATTAGCACTTGAATGCGCTGGTCGATCTGCTCGATGGTGAGCACGTCGGTTTTATTCGCCTTGTTGCGCAACTTGCCGTCGATCACGCCGAGCGTGTGGGTGACCGCTTGGCGCAGCGCGATGAGGTTTTCATCAAAGCTCATTTTGTGGCGTCCTCTTGGGCGTTGATCATGCCGCCGTGGTAGCTGATGGCGTCTGTAAGTGCGGCCAGCACGCTGTCGATCTGGTGGGTGGCTTTGCTGGCCTCTGCGACCTGGGCGAGAGTCTCAGCCGATAGCGTGCCGGGCGGGCCTTGGGTACCGTGGCTGATGATCTGGAAGCGCGGCGTCGCGGGCAGGTGAATCGTGACCGAGCGCGCGGGCATTTGAACGGTGAGGCGAGTAGCGTTAGCCATGAATCACCCCCGGCTGCAATTGAAAGTGGCCGCGCAGCAGGCTGAATACGTCACCACTTGGGAACGTGATGCGCAGCTCGTACCGTGCACCGGACCAAACCGGGGAGACGGCACCGGCCGTTTGCCCGGGACGGATATGCACGTTGATGCCGCCGCGCTCTGGTTCCAGCTCGATGCCGTTGCCGGTTTCACACGTCAGTAGCGGCGCGCCCTGGGTGGTGGCCACCACGAACACGGCTTCGCAGCCGGTGAGGTCAATCGGCGTGGCGGCCGGGTCTTCGCTGGCCCATGCCGCGCTGAACCGGTACGTGGTACCAGCCACCAGGCTGATCGTGGGGGCCTGGGTGCTCATGCGCGGTTCTCGAGCTCTTGCACGCGAAACAGTAGATCGACCTGGCGGGCCATGTTGTCGACGATGGCCGCCGCGTTGGCGGTGTACTGTTCGCCCCAGGCCGCTAGCGACAGGTTCGCACCGGTGCCTTCCACGGTGACGGATTGAGCGGGCAACGCATCCAGGCGCAGGTCGAACGCCAGCAGCAGCGGTACGGCGTTGGAGATATAAGCCAATGGGTTGGCATCGGACCAGACCGCTAACAGCGTGCCGTCTTCAAGAAAGAACCCGACTTCGTGCACCCAGAATTCTGGGCCCTCGCCATCCACCACGCCGGTGAGGTGAATCTGGTGGTCGCTGACCCGCTCGCCGTCGGCAATGCTGACGCGCCGGCGTTCGTTGACCAGCTTGAATTCGTTTTTGCCGGGGGTGCGGGCGTTGTCGCCGATGGCGATGTGGGTGATCCGAGCGGCCAGGCCGTCGTTTTCGGCATTGAACACGGCGGCGAGGCCCGCGGTGGTGATGACGGGTACAAGAGCGGTCATGTGGTGCTCTCCATTGTGTGATGAGTAATGGCAAAGCCCCGGCAGGTCGCGGCGATCGGCAGCGCTACCGCCGGTAGATGTGCTTGAGCCACTGACTCGGGGAGGACGATGCCGGGGGCGTTGGCCATGAGCCGCCGGGTCACGGCCAAGCCGTGATAGGCGCCGACCAGGGCGAGCCGGGCCGGTGACAGCGTGGCGTCCGTCGTGGGCTGTGCTGGGCGGCGGGTCAGCGCAGCGGCGTGGTGGCTTGCCGTAACGGTCAGGCCGGTGACCAACGCCAGCGGTGGTTGAACGGGGTGCGTCTGCGCCCGGGAGAAGGACGCGGGTTGCAGGTGGCTCGCGGTGGCCATTCCCGCCGCCAGTTCGAGCGGCGGCTGGGTGGGCCGGGCGTCGTTGCGGGCGAGCCCGGCGGCGCGCTGGGCGCTGGCTACACCAACGGGGGTGGGGCCGAACTGGGCGGACAGCGAAAAATCGTAATGGCTGCGCAGGTTCTTGGCGCTTTGAATGGCGTGGTGGATCTGCGTGTAAAACGCGCTGCTTAGCTGATCCGCTATCGCACGGTTGTCGTTCAGGTGCATACGCGCGCTGAACGTGCCGGGCCGAGTCGTGGGCTGCTGCTCGAACCACTCGGTGAGCGTGACAGTGATGCCCATGGCGGCCAGCGCTTTCTCTACTGCCAACCGAGTGCCCTTGATGCGGTGGACGGCAAAACTCTCAGCGATGACGGCGCGCTTGGTGGCGTCGGGCCAGTCGGCTTCCCACACATCCACCGAAAACGCCCACGCGAGAAACGGCAGTAGTTCCGCCGGGCAGGTGGCCGGGTTCCACAGGGTGCGCAGCGGTACCGGCAGGGCCAGCGGGTGCGAGGCGGCGGTGCGGGCCTCTAACTGGCTACGGTTGGGCGGTAACAGGTGCGTGGTCATGGCAGCCGCTCCGTAGCGAGGTGGATACCGGTGCAGCGGGGCGCCTGACTGGGCTGGCTGCGCAGATCCTGCCAGTTGTGCAGCGTGACGTTTTCCACGCCTTGCACAGTGAGCGCGGCGCTGATGCCGGAACGGGTGACCCAGGTGCCGAGCTTGTAGCGGGCATCGGTATAGATGTTCAGCTCCCGGCGCGCCTCTTCGATCACCAGCTCGGCATCGGGGCCGGGGCGTAGTGTGAGCGTGGCGTTGATGGTGTAGTCCGTGCGCTCGGCAGGTTGCAGGGTGAGCCGGTCGGTCAGTGGGCGGTAGGGTTCGAGATAATCGCGCACGATGTTGAGTAGTTCGGGTGTGGCGATGCCGCCGTTCTGGCGTGATAACACGGTGAGCACGACATCGACCGGCGCGGGGCTTTCGACTGCCACGTCGCGCACATCGGGATGCGCGGCGGCGGCGTGGAACTGGTAAGCGCCCACTGGCCCGGCCACTGATAGCCCTTCAAAGGCGAGCTGGATACGCGCGCGAAAGTCGCGGTCGTGTTCATAGGTAGGCGGCACCGGCGGCACGGCGTTGGGGTCGCCGGGGTCGAGCATCAAGCGGGTAACCTGGAAATTGGCACCCATCTGGTCGAGGTCGCCACCGGCGGCATAGGCGAGCATCACGGCGCGGGCAGCGTCGTTGATGCGCTCGCGCAGTAGCAGTTCGCGGTAGGCGTTCTCTTGGAGCAGCTTGGTCAGCGGCTCGCTTTCCAGCGCGAGCGTGGCGGCGAGGTCGTCGCGTTCATCAATGGGCGTGAGCTCAAGCAGCCGCGCCTTGCGCTCGCTGAGCAACGCTTCAAAGTCTAGCGGCTCGATGACGTCCGGCGGGGTGATCTGGGAGAGGTCGATGGGCGTGCTCATACGATGGGCACCTCGACGTGGACGCGCTGGCCATCGTGGGTCTGTGCGTCGATACCCAGCAGCGCGCGGCCGTGTTGGGCAGTGTCGACTTGGCGGTTCACGCGCAGTACACGCACGCGGGGTTCCCAGCGCGTGATGGCCATGATGCTGGCCGAGTAGGCCTGCAGTAGCGTGACGTCGTTCAGCGGCTGGTCGATCAGCTCGGGCAGCAGCGAGCCGTATTCGCGGCGCATCACGCGGGTGCCGATGGGGGTCGTGAGAATGTCGCGGATGCTTTGCTGGATATGAGCCAGCCCGGTGACGCGCTGGCCGTTATTGGTTCGCATGCCTGCCACGGTTAACCCCCTACAAACACGTTGGTCGAGCCGGTGGCGACCAGCGAGCCACACGCGACAGGGTCGCCGACGCGGCCTTTGGGGCGACCGTTGACGAAGACGGTTTTGGAGCCCGCGGCGAGTACCGATTCATGCGAGCAGTGCCGCGCCCAGGCATCGCTAACGCGGTGGCTGGCGATGCCGTTCACGAATACATCCGGCGAGCCGGATACTGATGGGCGCGGTGAGCATGAGCTGTGGCCGGTGCACATATCGCCGATTCGGGTAGCTGCGGGCATGGTGGTCTCCTAGAGCGGTGTGGGGGCCGCCATTTCCTGGCGCACGTTGTCGATCTGGCCGCTTTGCTTGAGCGCGTTGATCATCGCGGCGCGGCTTAGACCGCCGTCGCCCTTCGTGATCGGGCGGGTGTAGATCCCCAGCGATTCCTGGCTTGCCCGGCGCTCGAGATTGCCCAGGGTGTTGGCGAGGGCGTGCTGGCTGGTGGCCAGCGAATCGCCGTTACCGGCATAAAGCGCTTCGCGCATGAGCTTGAGTTCGTCGCGGATCTCTTCGCCGACGGCGATCATTCGGTCGAAGTGCCCGCTGTAGTCGATTGCGCTTTGAGTGGCATCCATGTGGGCCCCCTAGTTCTCGTAGATGTTGCGACCTTTGAGGTGCATATCGCCGCTGGCCGTGATGCGGATATCGCCGGTGGCGTTGATCGTGATATCGCCGGGAATGTCGACCGTTAAGTGATGCTCTACGTGGTGGTAATCGATCACCGCGCCGTCAGGCATCTCCGCGTGGAAGTGGTCGCCGTGGTCGCTGGGTGCGCGATAAAGGTTTCGGAACAGGCCGCCCAACACCACGGCGGCGTTCAGGTCGCCGCCGGGCGCGAATACGATCACCTGCTCGCCCACATTGGGTGGGCACCATGTACGGGTGGTGCCTGCGCGGCTTTCGATCCATCGGAGCCAATTGGTTTCGAGCTCACCGATTTCGACCCGCACGCGCGGCGGTTTGGGCGGCTCGGCGGCGGGGTCTCCGTAATCCACGTCAGTGACGATACCCACGCGGATCAGGTTGTTTATCAGGCGGCGTAATTCAGCGACGTTTTCCATGGCGTTCATGCTGCGCGGCTTTCGCGTGGGTGGGTAGCGGCGGGCGTTGTGCCACGCGTTCATGACAATAGGTGGCTATGAGCCGGGCGGCGTGAGGTGGTTGAGGACGCTATCGGCGATGCGGTTACGGTCAGTAGCGGTGATGCCGACGAGCTCCCGGCGGGCGTATTGGTGCACGGGGCCGCCTTTTTCGACGCGGTCGCGCAGGCCGTAGTGATGCACGCGCGCAATTTTGGCGACGCGGCCGGTGAACTGGACGGCGGCCTCGTCGGCGCTGGTTTTGATGCGCAGGTGCTTGGCGGTGCGCAATTTCGTGAACATCGCTTTGCGGCGGACCTGGCCGCGCCGGCCGCGTAGCTGGGTGCGGGGCTCGAACGGGGTGCCGTCGGGGTTGGTTTGGGCTTTGATACGTTCGCGGTTAGCGATGCGCAGGTCGCGGGCGACGTTGCGGGCGAGGACGCGGCGCTCTTTGGGGCTTAGCTTGTCGATCAGGGGCGTTAGCCAAGCGTCGAGCTGCTGCAGGTCGTCGCTCATGCGGGGCTACCCCATTCGCTTTTGAGAACGTGTGCTGCGTCGGTTGGCCCTTTGACGTAGAGCTTCCAGCTTTTTGCGGGGCAGGCATCGACCGGGTACTCGGGCATACGGTGCTCGGACTCGATGCGACCGCTCTCGCAATCCACTTTCGAGACGACGCGCTCTGTCAGGCGCACGGTCAGGGCGAGATCCCAGCTGTGGTTGTTCAGGATCTCGGCTTCGAGCTGGACGGCTTCGTCGGGATCGAGGTCTGGCTGGTAGGTGTTGAGCCATTGAAGTAGCGGGATCATGACGGTATCGAGGCTGCCGCTGTAGTCGGTGATGAGGATCTGGGCATCGACTGAATACTGGTGGCTGAGATTTTGGCCGCGGGCGAACTTGATCTTGCCGTCATGGATGAAGGTATGAAGCTGTTCGGGGTTTCTAGCCAGTTCTGGTATGGCGTTGAGCAGGTGAGTGCGTAGGGATTGGAGTTTGATCATTGGAGTGCCTCGACGAGCCCATTGTGGCGGGTTGCGCATCGGTGATACTCGGCGGCCCATTCGCTCATGGTGAGTGCGACGTCTTCGCCGGTGCCTGTCGTGAGTAGGGGGAGCACGCTAGGGCAGCGCTGCATCAAGTTCCGTTGCGTCGGGTCGGGTGCCGGCGGCGGCGTTGTTGAGCAGGCGGATAGCGTCAGGCTCAAGGCACACGCGCTGATAAATCGGTTTTTGGATTTCACGGATGATTCCTCGGTCGATGATCCGCTCGTTTGCGCTCAGCTCGGCCAAGCGCGTTTCGACCTTTGCGGCGATCTCCGACTCACGCGCGAGCCCTGCGTCGATGGCTTGCTGGGCGGCGCGCTCGGCGGTGAGCTGGTGGCTTTCGTGTTGCCAGTTCGAGACTTGCCAGCCGGCGGTGAAGGTAATGGCCAGCGCGGCGGCGCTGGCCAAGATAACGAGCTTACTCATGCGGCTAGCCTCATGCCTTGGTCGTGACGGCGGTAGGCGGCGGCCAGCTTGGTGTCGTAGTCGTTCGCGGCGTAGTTGGGGCCGTTGTAACGGCGGGCGAAGTCGGCCCAATCGTGGCGGCGCAGCGCGGCATGAATCGCGCGGTCGGCTTCAATAAAGCGGACGAAGGCATCGAGCTGACTGGGTTCGTCGGTGGCCATGCTCGCGGCGTAGTGCGCGGCGGATGCGTAGCCGAGGTTTTTCCAGTGGAAGCCCATGATCTGGAACAGGCCCCAACTTGCGGACTCGATCGCGGCGGCATAGTGGATCCCTGCCGCGCGTTCGCGGCGGTCGTGTTCGCGGTGGCCACCGATATAGCCGCCGGGGCTCGCGTTGACAATGTCGGGCTGGGCTCGCTGGTAGGGCACCGGGTTAATGCCGTGGTGTTGCAGCTGCCGGCGCATGATGTGGCGTTCGAACAGGATGACCGGCTGGCCGTTACGGGGGCCACCCATGTGGAGCCCCTTACCACGACTTTCGACTTCGTTTACCGCCATGACGGCGGCGAGCTCGACGCCCAGCCGTTCGGCGGCGTTGACCAGGTCGATCTGGCGGAGTACGCGACTATCACGTTGGCCTTGGAGCGCGCTGCGGGTTTTGGGGCCGGCGATGCCGTCGGCGACCAGGCCTTGGGTTCGCTGGTAATTGCGCACCGCTTCTTCGGTTTTCGGGCCGAAGTGACCGTCGACGCTGATCGCGTAGCCCGCTTTATTGAGTTCACGCTGTAGCGCGGTGACGCTTGGGCCAATAGAACCTTGTCGTAACAGCATTAATGTCTCCAAAGTGGGCGGATAAGGTGGGCGACGTTGCCGCCGGTGCGGAGCAGGCCTACTGCCAGAGCGACCAGGCCTGCCGCTATGAGCCAGCGAGCCGCGTCACCGGGCGCTGGGCCGAAAATGGCGACGCAGGTAGTGGCCACGACGATGAGCCACGCCGCTAAAGCGACGCCGGGGCGGTAGCGGCCATCGCGCCGGCGGAATGTGAGCAGCCGGGCGACGATGACGAGCGCGGCAGCAATGGTGATGGCGTAAGCGAGATTCACTTGCGTCCCCCTAGCCAGGTTTTGAGGTCGAGCGTTTTTACCCCCTCGATGGCTCTTAGCCCGGCGGTAACGGATACGGCGGATGCGATGAATGCGGCGACGGCAGAATGCTCGAGCATGCCGCCGAGGGTGGCGGGGCCGCCGAGGTACCCCACGCAAAAGCTGATGAACAGATACGCCAAGCGCTCGAGTAACCCGAGCTCCTTGGCACTAATTACGAACAGCGTGGCGCCGCAAAAAGCGCCGACGACGGCGTTGGCGTCGATGCCGGGTAGCAGGCCGATCACCACGGCGGCGAGGCTTGCGGTTCCGGCGGCTGCCATGGTGGATGGTTCGGCCATGTGATCCCCTTGGACTCGGTTTTCCTCAGCTCCAGAGCTGTATTTTTGGTTTGACGGTTTCGCGGGTGTCCGGTGGCGGCGGTAGCGTGACCGGGGTTCCTTCTTTGAGCACCGGCCCTTGTTCGGCCAGATGCGGGTTGAGCTGTAGCGTCTGCTCAGTGATCGCGGCGGTTTTGCCGTAGACGCGGTAGAGCAGGGCGTCGAGTGTCTCGCCCTGGTGGGCGTGGGCTACTCGGTTCATATCAGCTCGACGGTGGTGTGTGATCGACCGACTATTTCGGCTATCGCCCAGCGACTGTCGGCGCGATAGTCGTCGGCTGCGGTTTCAATCGTTTCTGAGCGCAGCCTTGATTCACCCGTCGCCGAGTAGTCGCGGTAGCGTTCGTGAAGATCCGCTTGGGCTTGGGCGTAAACGGCTCGGGTATAGAGCAATTCGAGATCGCCAGGGGATTGCCAAGGCGCCGGTGGTATTGCGTCCCAAGCCATCCGGCCGGCGTGCTGGTGTTCGTGCTGGTAGTCGGCGAGCTGCCGGTTGATGTCGGCTATCGCGGCGCGGAGCGACTGGCGGATGCGAACATCGGTGACACTCGTGACCCGCTCTTCGTCACGGAACGCGTTGGGGTCGATGTCTGGCCAGAATCCGTTATTGATGATGATGGCCAGCGTTGCGCTGGGCGGGTTGGTGCTGTGGCCAAGCATGATGGCGGCCTCTTAAAGAAGGGGGTGGACCGCTTTGCTACGGCTGAAAGCCTCGCTCGGCGGTGCCCCCTTGCCGTCGGGGTGCGACTCGGTTGGCGGTCAGGCGTTGGCCTGGTCGCCCTGTTTTTTGAGCTCTCGCTCGATCTGCTGGATGTCTTGCTTGACGCCGATTCGTTCATTCAGCGCGAGGGCTTCTTTCAGCTGCGCGAGCGCGCCTTCGGGATCGTCGGCGGCGCGAAGGGCGTAGCCGTAGGATTTGTGAAGCTTCGCCTTGATCTGATCGTGCATGTCGTGGTCGCCGACGGTAGCCACGGTGCGGGCCATGACGTTTGCGAGGGCGTCGGCATCGGCGCCTTCTTTCTCGAGCTGCGCCTTGACGCCTTCGGCGATCTCTTCAGAAAGGATGCTGACAGTATCTCGGTCGTACTGGTCGGGCGTGTCGAGGTCGTGCTTCACGGCGTAGGTTCCGATTTCAAGGGCTTTGTCGAACTCGCCGACGTCGATGCACCAGATCATGAGCGTCATGAGCACGTCGTCTTTAGCGCCATTACCTTCGGCGAGCACGCCGTCGACGTAGGGCAGATAGTCCGGCAGAAGCTCGCGCTTTTTCTCGATCTTGTTCTGAACGGACTTGATACCTTTGAGCGTGCGGCGGGCTTCCCAGAGGGCGGCGGCGTGGAGTTCGAATTGCTGTCCGCGCTGTTGCTCACCGGGGGTGGCGGCCCCCGCCGCGTTTGCGGCGGAGACTCGTTCGAAGTGCTTGCGGGCGGGGCTTTTCATTACTCGCCCCCTTGCCCGGCTTCTTCGATGCCTTCGACCAAACAGCCGAAGCCGTAGTCCTCAACGACGTAATCGTCGTTGCTGGATTCGTAGTTCTCGATACGGTTGCGGCGCGGGTTGTCGAGTACGTAGCGGCGGCGGCTACCGAGCTGCCAGTAGAGCGACAGGTTGGCCAGCGAAGTGATCATAACGGCGCCATCGGGCACGAACGGGGCGCGTACTGCTTGGAGGCCGCCGACGCGTTTCTGGCTGATGATCAGATCCATCGCGCGGGCTTCGGTCGGGGTTTCGGCGTGCGCTTGAATCAGTGGGAAATACTTATCGGCCAGCATCTTGCGGCCCATGATCGCTACGAGGTCAGTGTCCTCGCGGTACCATGGGTCGATCATTTCGTTGACGGCGTCGAACACCAGGGCATCGAGGTTTGCGTAGTCGCCGCCGGCGCCAACTTTTACGCCTTTGAGTACACGCTTAACGGCGTGCTCGCGGTACTTCTGCAACCAGCCCTTATTGACGTCCTCAAGCATCGGGTTGGCGGCGCGGTCGGTTTCGATTGCCGCTTTTTCACCGTTGAAGCCGATCATGATGCGGTCGAGCGCTTGGCGTTTCAGAATGGCGTTGCGTAGGCGGGCTTGGAAATCAGGGAAGCGTGCCCAGGCGTCGAGCTGTGCCCAGCGAATGTGGGTGTCGAACTCGGTGCTCACGCATTCGTAGCTCTCAGCCGTCAGCTCGGCCACATCGCGAGTCTGACGGTCTTTCTGCTCAACGTTGGTACGCCCGGCGATGGGGCCGGAGACGCCGAGGCCGACTTTCTGGCCCTTAATCTCGTCAACGCCGACCATATTGATCCGGCTCAGAAACTCGCTGGACTCCTGCATGCGGGTTTCGAGTGTCTGCTGGACGCCGGGTGTGACGTTGAACTGTTCGCTGGTGTTCTCGACGCCGTTCAGCTGGGCGAGCTGGCTCTTAAAGGCGTTGAAGGCTTTACGTGTATCGTTGCGCATTGATGTTCCCTTGAGTATTTGACGGTGGCAGCTAAGTGGCGGCCGGCGTTAGCAGTCGGTGAGCTCGGCGGTGCCACCGGTCGCGGGCGTGCGCGGCGGGGTGTCCGGCGTGGTGTCGAGCTGGGTGTAGAGCTCGTCGAAGCGCTTGCTCAGGTCGGCGTGATCGGCCTGCAGCTGATTGAACGCTTCGGCGGTGGGGCGGGTTTCGAGCTCGTCGGCCAGGGCGTTGTAGTGCTCGGCGACGACCTCGAGCGTGCCTTCCAGCTCGGTGCGGAATGTTTCGAAACCCTGGGTAGTCTTGGTGTCGTGACGCTTGAACAGGCCGGCGATCTTTGCCTTGAGGCCGTCGGCGACCGGGGGCTTTTCTTCGGTGAAGTCGAGCTCGACTTCTACGGCTTCGGTGAACAGGTTCTCGGCGTGCTGTTTGCGGCTGGCCAGTGGGGAGGCGGCACCGGCGTCGCGGCTGAACTTAATCATCTCTGTGCCGAGCGATGCCGGGGAGTCGGTAACCGCCAGGCCTTCGAGGTAGGCTTCGCCGGTATCGCCGAATTTGGGGTTGATCTCTATCGAGCTGTATACCTTCTGGCGACGCTTGTTCATCGCCTTGAGCTCGTCGGTAGGGTCGATCTCGGCGAAGAGAGCCAGCTTGCCATCTTCCACGTCGCGCGATTCGACCGAGAGCACGTCGCCCAAGGCGTTGAAGGCGCTATCCGCCGTCATGCCGCGAATGTGTTCCATCCAGATGCGGGCGCCGTATTTCTTGGGGTCGTAGTTCGCGGCCATTTGGGTGATCCAGTCGCGTTGGATCTCGCGGCCGTCGGTGGTTGCGCCTTCGGTGGCGACGCGGAAAAACTTGGGCATGTTGGGCTTCCTGAGCGGTTGGCGGTTCAATGCGCTCAGGTTCCGCGTGTAAGTGATTTGGCTCAACGGGCAGGCGTTGTGCGGGCGTGACATGACAAGAAAGGGCCACCGCGCCCGACGCGCGCGGCGGGTACGCTGGCGGCATGACGACAACCGCCCCCGACCCGATACCGAGCGCCGACGAATCGCCGCGCATGACCGCCCGCCACCTGTATTGGCAGGGGTGGAGAGTTGCGCGTATTGCCGAGGTGATCGGCGAGAAGCCCGCGACCGTTCATAGCTGGAAAGCGCGGGACCGCTGGGAAGATGCCACGCCCACCGAGCGCGTCGAGCACTCGCTCGAGGCGAGGATGGTGCAGCTCATCGCGCTGCCCGAAAAGGAAGGCAAGCACTTCAAGGAGATCGATTTGCTGGGCCGGCAGATCGAGCGGCTGGCCAGGGTGCGCAAGTACCAGGAAACCGGTAGCGAGTCGGATCTCAACCCGAACATCGAAGCGCGCAACGCAGGGCCGAAGAAAAAGCCACGGCGCAATGCCTTGGACGAAGAGTTGATGGAGGCGCTGGAAGTCGCGTTTCTCGACTCTCTATTCGAGTATCAAAGGGTTTGGTTTGAGGCGGGGCAGAAGCACCGCATCCGCAACATCCTCAAAAGCCGCCAGATCGGTGCCACTTGGTATTTCGCACGCGAAGCTATCGTCGACGCGTTCAAAAATGGGCGGAACAAGATCTTCCTTTCCGCCTCGCGCGCCCAGGCGCACATCTTCCGGAACTACATCATTCAGTTCGTCAAAGAGGTGTGCGACGTCGAGCTCAAGGGCGACCCTATCGTTCTGGATAACGGCGCCGAGCTCCACTTCCTGGGTACCAACTCTAAAACCGCTCAGGGCTACCACGGCGACGTTTATCTCGATGAGTACTTCTGGATTCACCGCTTTGCCGAGTTCCGTAAGGTCACCTCGGGCATGGCCATGCACAAGAAGTGGCGGCAGACGTATTTTTCGACACCGTCGAGCGTTGGTCATGAAGGCTATCCGTTCTGGAATGGCGACCTGTTTAACAAGCGGCGCAAGAAGAGCGAGCGGGCCGAGTTCGATGTCAGCCATGAGGCACTGAAAGACGGAAAGCTGTGCCCGGATGGGCACTGGCGGCAGATCGTTACGGTGCTGGATGCTATGGAGGGCGGGTGTGATCTGTTCGACCTCGAGCAGCTGCGCTTGGAGTACTCGCCGGAGGAATTCGACAATCTGCTGATGTGCGGGTTTGTCGATGACAGTCAAAGCGCGTTCCCACTGGCCACGATGAAAGCGTGCATGGTCGATAGCTGGGAGGTGTGGGACGACTACCGGCCCTACGCGCCGCGGCCGGTGGGTGATCGCGAGGTGTGGATCGGGTACGACCCGACCGGGCAGGGCGAGGACGGCGACGGCGCTGGGCTAGTGGTATTGCTGCCTGCGCGCTCGAGCGAGGAAAAACACCGGGTGCTCGAGCGGCACCGGCTCAAGGGGCAGGACTACGAGGCCCAAGCGATGTTCATCGAGTCGTTCACCGAGCAATACAACATTGCCCATATCGGTATCGATACCACCGGTATCGGCGGGGCGGTGGCTGAGTACGTCGAGAAGTGGTTCCCCACCGTCGTTCGGTACCGCTACGACGTCTCCCTCAAAACCAGCATGGTGCTGCAGGCCCAACAGATCATGCGCAAAGACCGGCTCGAGTTCGACGCGGGTTGGTCGGATCTGGCCGCGTCGTTTATGGCCATCAAAAAAGAGCTGACCGGTTCCGGTCGGCAATTCACCTATGTTTCCGGGCGCAGCCAGGCGACCGGCCACGCCGACTTGGCATGGGCCACGATGCACGCCCTTCACTTCGAACCTATTGACGGCCCCGCCACCGAGGGCGCCGGTAAATCTATCATGGAGTTTTCCGACGATGACGACTGAGACCGCTGCGAAGCCCCGCCACCGGGTATATGCCTACGAGCCGGAGTCGACCGCCCCGGCGGTGGCCTCAGGTAAAGGGCGAATGGAGGCGTTTACTTTCGGCGAGCCAGAGCCGGTCACGTCGATGCGCGACGTGTGGTATGAGGGCGTATGGCTGACGCCCGACGAGTGGTACGAGCCGCCGATCCCGCTAAGCGTTCTGGCCAAAAGTTACCGGGCGACCCCGCACCACGGCAGCGCGATGCAGGTGAAGCGGAACATCTTGCTGAAAACATTCATCCCGCACCCGTTGCTAAGCCGGCGCACATTCGCCGCGCTGGCCCTCGACTATCTGGTTTTCGGCAACGGGTACCTCGAAGAGGTGCGGGGGCGGCTGGGTCGCACGCTGGGCCTACAGCACCGTAGTGCTAAATATATGCGCCGGGGCGATAACGGCCGCTACTGGTGGCACCCCAACTACATGGAGCGGACGGAGCTCCCGGCCGGGCGCACGATCCACCTACTCGAGCCGGATATCGACCAAAGCATCTACGGGGTGCCGGATTACTTGGGCAGCCTGCAAAGCGCGTGGCTCAACGAATCCGCTACCTTGTTCCGTCGGCGGTACTACCTGAACGGCAGCCACGCCGGGTTCATCATGTACGTAAACGATCCGGCCCACGATCAGAAAGACATCGACGACATGCGCAAGGCGCTAAAGCAGAGCAAGGGACCCGGAAATTTCCGCAACCTGTTTCTCTATTCGCCCCGGGGAAAGAAGGACGGCGTGCAGATCATCCCGGTATCGGAGGTGGCGGCGAAGGACGAGTTCTACAACATCAAAAACATTACGCGCGACGATCAGCTGGCCGGGCACAGGATACCGCCGCAGTTGATGGGGATCGTGCCGCAGAATGCCGCTGGCTTTGGTGATGCAGAAAAAGCGGCGAGAGTTTATGTCGCTAACGAGCTGGAGCCAGTTCAGGAAATCTTCAAAGAGATCAATGAGCATGTAGGCGATGAGGTAGTCAGGTTCGATCCTTATCGTCTCTATGATCCTGACGCCGCTTAGCCCAACTCGGTAATGAAGCCGCCCAGTCGGGCGGTTTTTTTGTGTCTGGCACAACGCCAAGTCAGCCGCCGATGACCCGCGCCGCGCCATCGTCACCCCGCCCCGCCCGCGCGCTAAATGTAGTGGTTTTTATGCAGTATTGCGGCAGGGGCTCAGGCCGCGCAGTTGCTGGGCGGAAAGGTAGTTATAAAGGGGCGTATTTTTATGCGTTTTCATGCGCAATTATGCAGAAACCGCTATACATCGTCATAGGTGTTTTCAGGATCTTTAATTGAAGAGATTATCTCAGTAAGGCTGCCTGAAAATGTTCTGCCCTTAGTCCCTTTCCACTTAGCAAAGTTGCCCTTCACACCATCTGAAAGGTGAAACTGACCAGGCAGGCTAGGTAATTCGATCGGTATTTGAAGCTTATTAAGCATGACTACTTTTTCTGCATCCTCTTCGGAAATATGCAAAATAATATCGCTTCCAGGACCATGCTCAGGATCGAAGAACTTAACCGCCACTACCTTTGAGCCCATAAAGCCGTTGCCTCACTGTTCATATACGATTGTGTAAGGACTATAAACCATAGAGAAATGAGTAATACAACGCGGCAACATGAGAAGGTGATAGGAGAAAAGAAGAAAAGTAGTGGTGCAAATTTGGTACTTAAATCTAATAAATGCGGTAATGGCGGTCTTTAGTTCCAATCCATCATAGGGGCCACTGAAAATCGGCGGCCTCGGTCTGCGCTATTTTCGATAGTTAAATCAGTCATTTAGATAATTTCTTTAGCTGTATAAAAATACAGCTATAATGGTGTTGGGTGCTTGAAAATGCACCCCGAGTGTACCCGGCGGCGAGACATTCAAAATCCATAAGCCAATTGGTACACAGCAGGTGCTTTTCAGGTACGTAAAGAGGTTTGGCGGCTATTGTAAGGAAGAAAAGGGAGCGCTCCCAGAGCCAGCGCCGAGCAGTTGCGTTTAGTAAGCGTCTTCAAGCCGCGATGGGTTTGTCTAAGCGCATAATTGAGACCAAAGATCAGTGCTAATGCGATGGTGCGTAAGGTTTTGGTGGGTTAAGCTCGCTTAATCAGTATGCAGAGTCGACTGGATAGTGACTCGACCTGGCGAGGAATAGGTCACCTTGGCGGATGGCGATTGGGTGTTGGTGAACCGCGCCACCCGCGATCCGAAGCAGGAAGGGGGGGGCTTGCTGCTGGTCAGTGGGAAGCGGCGGATCAAGCGTGTGCAACGTTTAGCCGCTGGGGTGCTGTATTTGATTAGTGGTAACGAGTTGTATCAGCCAGAGATGATCAAACCGCAGGATATGGGAGATCTGGAGATTATGGGTCGGTGTGAGATTCGGATTGGACGGGTGGTATAAGCCATAAAGGTTAGTAATGTTTAAATTAATAACTAAAGTTATTAGGGAGAAAAATGGCAACACATACTATTAGTCTATATAGCATATCGGCTTTAAATTATCGGAATTTTCAAGCAGAAGAAGGGCGCCTTGCAAAGCTGGATAGAGCCAATGGTTTTGATATCGTAGACATTTTTAAAAGTTTTTTAGAATCTCATAAGTTTGACTATTTGCGTCGTGATGAGAAACAGCAGTCAGTGTTCGCTGTTGAGTCATACAAAGTATGCAGTTTTGGCCGTTGTATATTTGGCGTAATAAATGCTGGCAAATACGGAGTGCCCAGTAAAATTCGGGATTCGATGACTGGTAGCCATAAATTTGATAAAGGGGTTACAGACGCAGAAGTAACAGATAGATTTTTTATATTTTTTGCTCCTTCTGAAAAAGATGAAGCCATCTTGGCATTACATAATGTCCAAGGGCATGGCGTTAAAACGGTTTTATCGAGCGGTTTGCGAGATGCTTATCGAACGCTTACTGGTTTGACACTTAGATTTCAAGGGTTGAGCTACGAAAGTGCTGCGCAAAAATGGCTTGATGCTCAAGTTAAAGAAATAGTAGCTACTCAATATAAAATTCCAACTGATCTTTCAGAGGAGTTTTCCAATCTTGGTCATCAACATTCTGATTTAGTATTAAAACCCAAAAGAAAGAAAACGTTTGGTTCTCTGCGTTCTTATAAAGATAATAAGCCAAAAGCAATATCGCTATTGGAAGAGCAAAGTGATAAAATAAAAGCTGTAGTAGAAGTGAATGGAAATACCAGAACTTTTCAGATTTCGGGTAATGCAGGTGTTCCTGTTATGAAATTAGAACTTGATAACAACCTTTTTAATCTTGATGGTTCTCTTGATTTTGAAAAGGTTAGAATGTGGGCTGTTCAAGTTATCAATGAACTATGCCAATCTGTGTATAATGACGAAAATGGGCAATTTATATGTCTAGAAAATTAAACGTTTTACAGATTGTTAAAGCACATATAGGCACGCTTAAAAACAACGCTACTGGTAAGGCATCGACTGTTGATGCCTTTGTGTTTTTATTAATGCCTTTTGTACTAGCTGTTTTAGCAGCTTATTTTGTTCCTGTGCTCAAGAATGATCAGCTTTCTTTAGCTGTAAATTTTGGTGCAATTATTACTGCGTTATTGATGAGTGTTTTAGTTTTAGTTTATGACCAAGAAACTAAGATCAAGAATGTTATAGATGATTCCTCTAAAAATGTTGATCATTCAAAAAAACAGCATCTCAATATTAGAATAAGGTTAATGCAAGAGCTTTATCAAAATATATGTTTCTCAATAGTGTCTGCACTTTTTTTAGTTATTTGTTCATTTGCTCAGATTTTTATAAAAGATATAGTTTCTGAATGTCTAGGGCATTGGTTGCTTATGTTTTTTACTGGATGTATCGTTTTCTTTTTTATGAATATCGTTCTTACCATCCTTATGGTTATAAAACGCTTTCATGCGTTGTTGACTAATTAAGTATTTTTCTAATTTAAAGATGCTTTTTTATTTCTTTTAGCGCTTCTTCTTCTGCCCAGTCATAATTAATTTTCACTTCTCTTATTGCGTTGTTTTCAAAATGTTTTTGATATTTTACTTCAAGGGTAGTTAAAGGGTTTTCTATTTCCTGCATGCCTAAATGTTGGAGGATAAAAGAAAGTCTCTTTTTGTTTCTTTCAATTTCTTCTTCGAGTCTTATTATTTCAATTTTAATGTGCTCTTTTGTTGTTTCGTATATAAACGCAAAATGTGAATTTGTCTCATTGTCTGCGATATATGCCGCGACTGTCTCGCCATCATACACATCATAATAAATATTTTCATGAAACTGGGTTTCTAATCTTCTTTTAAATCGAAATAGTTTTTCTATTTTAGATCTTTTATATGCATTCGAGTAAAGATGTTCGATAATCTTCCATGCTACTAAGTCTCTTGCTATTAATATTAAAGGCTTAAGTATTGTAGCAATAGCTATAGTTCCACCCGCTGCTAGTATCGAAATAAAAATTGTTTTAATACTTAGTGAAAGCGCAATTTCTCTTGTGACTTCTTCCATGCTAACTCCATGCTCTTAAGGTTTAGTCAATAGTAACTTGGTCTTGATCCAATTAAAATTAACGGGCATGAGCTACCATCAACTCATCCCAATTTGTCGTATAGCGCGGGCTGCTGCTCGCACACCGCAAATGCCACGGCGCGTTCTTCTCCGGTAACCCTAAACGCACTGTGCCCTTGCCCATTTTCTCGCCCAGCGCGTCCATGGTAGCCATGAGCTACTGGCTGCGCTGGCGTTCTTCTTCCGTTTGCGGGGTGTCCAGCAGGCTGAGCTGTTGGCGGTGCTGCTCGGTGAGGTCGAACATCATCACGCTGGCTTTTTTGTAGGCGTGCTTAGGTTAGCGCCGGTCGCAGTGAAAATTTCCCAAGCGAGGCTCTTTTGCGCCACGCCAAAAGATTCACGGTGGATGAGCACTTGCCAAGGAGAACCGGCCTACAAGACGTAACCTCCGCGCACGCGGGCTTTTTCGTTGAAAGCTTGCCGATGAACTCAGCCCGTTTGCCGCGCCCGGGCCAGCTCGGCCATGGCGACGCGGGAGAGAAACCCTGAACGAGACTTGTCGCCAGGATGACGGGCCACGAAGTCGTCGATCTGTTTGAGCAGTAAGTCGGGCAGGGTGACGTTGATCTTGTGGCTCTTGCCCAGGTACGGGGCGATGTCGATCTCGACCACGGCCCAGATCCAGCCGGCGAAGTCGGGGTTGTCCATGTGGTGTTCGATGGATGTGGCTTCGGGAATGGGGTCGCCCACTTCGACGGCCACTTCCAGCCAGCCTTCGATGGCTTCCCGGGCGTTGGTCAGGGCATCTTCAAAGGTGTCACCGGCCGAATGGCAACCGGGGAGGTCGGGCACCACGACGCAATAGGCGTGCTGTTCGTCGCCGCGTTCGACGGCAATTGGAAATAACATGGCTCTTCTCTCTCTGTAATGCTCAGTGGGCAGCAGTGGTGAGCCTCATTCGAGGCCAGCGCTTATCCTGATTGCTTTGACCAGGCCCGTTTGTAGATCCTTTTTAGGATGCGGCACGGTGATCGTGCCGGGCTTGGTCGGGTGTCGGAAGTGGTGGTGGCTGCCCTTGATTCTGACGAGCTCCCAGCCCTCCGCTTCCAACTCCTTGATCAGTGCTCTGCTGTTCACCTCCGGCCCCTTTACCCATCGTTATAGGGTTACTATAACCCCGTAAAAATAAAAGAGTCAAAAAAGCGCACGGCTCCACATTCGTAAAGGTTGACCGGATTCCGATGGCAAGCCCCTGAGCATTAGTGACGCACCCACGTCTTTAATGGTATAGCGTAGAGGGTCACGTTCGGTGAGAGGAGAGGGTATGCGCAAAGCACGTGGTGTTATCGCCGGAGCGGTGGTGGGCCTTTTACTGCTGGCTGGCTGCAACGAGCAGATGGAGGAGGCGCCCACGGCCGATGAGGTGCCCAACAATGCCGTGCAAAGCGAAGGCGAAGAGCGCGTTGAGACACCCTCGCTCGAGGTGAGCTTTTCGCTTCACGCCCAACTGCGCTCCGACCGGCGCTTGATGGTGGAAGGCGAGACCAACCTGCCGGACGGCGCGCGCGTGCAGGTCATCGTCGAGCGCGAGCTAAGCCGCGTGCGCTGGCAGTCGCGTACCCTGGTCAGCGGTGGCACCTTTACTGCAGGCCCCTTCGGCTCGGGCAGCGGGCTGCCGGATGGCGGTTATCTCGTGCGCGTACAGTCGAGCGAAGCCAGTGTTCAGCCACGCGCCGTGCAGGAGATCATTGGGCCTCGGGGGGATTACTTGAGCGGCGAGCTCGTTACACAAACTCGCCACGGGTTGGGGCAGGTGGCCACCTACTCACGGCGCTTTTTGGTGGGGAGTGAGCCAAGACGCACGCGTGACCAGGTGGAAATTATCGAAGAATGACGTAAAGGGTGCTTTAGGCAGGACACCAGTGAGCGAGTACGACGGCGTGGATCTCTTCATCGCTGGGCGCTTTCGAGAAGTGCTCGAGCGTGAATCGATCCTCGCGTTTGACCAGGTAATGCCCGGCTTTATGAAAGACGTGGGTCGGGCCAAGTAACAGAAGATCACCCGGGGAGGCGGGAGCGAAATCCGTGTTGGCCCCAGGCGTCGTCATGACACAGGGCGCTTTCCAGTCGATTTTTAGCGGCAGATGCGGGGGCGGCGTCAGCGTGGTGGCTTGCACTTGCTCCCAGGGAAGGGGGCCCTGGTGAGTCAGCGTCAGCAAGGGAGGCGCGCTATCGCCTTCCAGTAAGGTCGCCAGCGAGCAATCCAGCGCGTCGGCCAGCGCCACCAGGCGCTCATGACCGATTTGCTTGATCGCGCCCGACTCCCAATACGAAATAGTCACATCCGACACGCCAACTTTTCGAGCAAGCGCAGCTTTATTAAGCTTTACCCGCTGTCGAAGCTGTTTGATACGTGAGCCTAGCGATTCCATTGTAGTTTCCCATTGATGAGCCAAACAAACTCGTTTGAATTACTTCCATTGTCGCCAATGGCGTACTTTACACGCTGAAAAACAGGGTTTTTTCAGCATGGTCGTGCATCATAGGTATTGCGCTAGAAATAGCAAAGATACCTGGGCCTTGGTCGCTATATCCTTAGCAACTTTTGTTAGGACGCTTTTTGGCCGAAGATGTTCCCCGGCCAGGCTGTTGGATACGCAATCGGCGCGTATAATGGCGCCACTTAGCTGTTAAAAAGGATACCTGCATGACCGTACGTACGCGCATCGCGCCTTCACCCACCGGCGACCCCCACGTCGGCACGGCCTATATCGCGCTTTTCAATCTGTGCTTTGCGCGCAAGCTAGGCGGCGAATTCATTTTGCGTATCGAAGATACCGACCGCGTGCGCTCCACGGCGGAATCCGAGCAAATGATTCTGGATTCGCTTCGCTGGCTGGGTATCGAGTGGGACGAAGGCCCGGATGTAGGCGGCCCCCACGGCCCTTACCGGCAAAGCGAGCGCGGCGATATCTACGCGCGCCACGCCGAAAAGCTCATCGCGGCCGGTCACGCGTTCAAATGCTACCGCACCAGTGAAGAGTTGGACGAGCTGCGCGAGGCGCGTAAGGAAGCCGGTCTTCACCTGGCGCTCAAGCCCGCTGACCTGGCCCTCGATGAAGAGGAGCACAGCCGCCGTGAAGCCGAGAACTGGCCGTTTGTGGTGCGCATGAATGTACCCAGTGACGGCGTTTGCGTGGTGGATGACATGCTGCGCGGGCGTATCGAGGTCGAATGGGCCCAGGTGGATGCGCAGATCCTGATGAAGTCCGACGGGATGCCGACCTACCACTTGGCCAACGTGGTGGACGATCACCTAATGGGGATCACCCACGTGCTGCGCGGCGAAGAGTGGATCAACTCGGCACCCAAGCATCAGCTGCTTTATGAGTACTTTGGCTGGGACATGCCCACGCTTTGCCACATGCCGCTGCTGCGCAACCCGGACAAATCGAAGCTCTCCAAACGCAAGAACCCCACCTCGATCAACTACTACCGCCGCATGGGCTTTTTGCCCCAGGCCGTGACCAACTACCTGGGCCGCATGGGCTGGTCGATGCCCGACGAACGCGAAAAGTTCAGCCTGACCGAAATGGTCGAGTCCTTCGATATTCAGCGGGTGTCGCTGGGCGGGCCGGTGTTCGATCTGGAGAAGCTCACCTGGCTCAACGGCGTCTATATTCGCGAAGACCTGGACGACGATGCGCTTTTAAGGGCACTGCGCGAATGGGCGTTCAACGAAGAGTACGTGAAGCAGATCCTGCCCCAGGTACGCACAAGGGTGGAAACGCTCTCCCAGGTGGCGCCGTTGGCCGGCCACTTTTTCTCCGGGTTGCCCAACCTGAAAGAGGAAGACTTCGAAAGTGTGAAGCTCGAGCGCGAAGAGCTGGTGAAGCTTTTGCAGTTTTTGGTCTGGCGTTTCGAGGGCGTAGCCGCCTGGAACAAGGAAGCGCTGCTGGCCGAGGTGCAAATGCTGGCCGGTGCGTTCGAGCTCAAGATGAAGGCGTTTCTGGCGCCGGTGTTCATCGCGATTACCGGCACCAGTGCCAGTACCTCGGTCATGGACGCGATGGCGATTCTTGGCTCTGACGTGACGCGGGCACGGCTTCGTCACGCCATCGAGGTGCTGGGCGGTGTTTCGAAAAAGCAGGCGAAGCGCTTTGAAAAAGAGTTTCGCGCGCTGTAGTCAAGCCTGAGTCATTCGGTAATAGCAAAAGAGCAGAAACGGCCAGGTAGGGAAGGGCGCCGGTATCTACAGGTAGAAATCGGCGCTTTTCTGGTTGACGAAGGCGAGTCTAATCAGTACTATACGCAGCGTCTTCACGACACGTGGGGCCTTAGCTCAGCTGGGAGAGCGCGACACTGGCAGTGTCGAGGTCAGCGGTTCGATCCCGCTAGGCTCCACCAATTTAAAGCGCATGCTTGTGATGTTTTTGTCCCATTCGTCTAGTGGTCCAGGACACCGCCCTTTCACGGCGGTAACAGGGGTTCGAACCCCCTATGGGACGCCACATCATCCTCTGAAGTACCTTCCCGCTTAATGTCTTTTATATCGTAACCCTATGATGGTTTGGCGAGAATTTTCGACGTCTGAATCCCGCTTTCAGGGCCAATTTTTTGCTTTTTTATGCTTGACTTGTCCACTTTTGCATTGGCGGAGGTGGGGTTGTGCACAAGGCATCGCTAATTGCCCAAAAAATCAGCGCTTTAACTTTTAACTATATAAATCAGTAACTTACGTTAGATCAAAAAATAACCAATTTAAAGAAAAGCCAGTGTTCATGGCGATTCCGGGACGTTTTATGGTGGTTGTAAACAGGGTTATCCACAGATAGTGTGGAAAACGCGATTCCCTTCCCACCGGGGTAAATTGTCAAGGTCAAAATGGTCGCAGCAGAGCGTTTTTTTGCCTATAAAAGCCACCTGCTTATAGCGTTTTATGCAGCGCAAGCGAAGCGGGCGGTAACCGCATCGGGAAAGCATTCAAAGAGCAAGCCTTATGGGTGAAGCGCGGCCCTGAGAGGGCGAAAAAGGGGGTTGGTCGACTGTGTACTGCCCAACGTAAAAAGGCCGCCCTGGGGCGGCCTTTTGGCGTTGCGACGGCGCGTTACTTCTTGCTGGGGTAGTCGCGCTTCTCGTGGCCGGTATAAAGCTGACGCGGACGGCCGATCTTGTAGCTTTCGCTGAGCATTTCGTTCCAGTGCGAGATCCAGCCGATGGTGCGCGAAACGGCAAAGATCACGGTGAACATGTTGGTGGGTATGCCCATCGCTTTCAAGATGATGCCCGAGTAGAAATCGACGTTCGGGTAAAGCTTACGCTCGATGAAGTACTCGTCTTCCAGCGCGATCTGCTCGAGGCGCTTGGCGATCTTGAGCTGCGGGTCGTCGGCCATGCCGAGCTCCGCCAGCACTTCGTCGCAGCTCTCTTTCATGACCTTGGCGCGCGGGTCGAAGTTGCGATAGACGCGGTGGCCAAAGCCCATCAGCTTGAACGGGTCTTCCTTGTCTTTCGCCTTGTCGACGAAACGCTGGATGTTCTCTTCGGAGTCGTCGCCGATCTCGTCGAGCATGGCCAGTACGGCTTCGTTCGCGCCGCCGTGAGCCGGGCCCCAGAGTGCGGCGATGCCTGCGCTGATACACGCAAACGGGTTGGCGCCGGTAGAGCCTGCCAGGCGGACCGTCGAGGTCGAGGCGTTCTGCTCATGATCGGCGTGAAGCATGAAGATCCGGTCCATGGCCTTGGCGTAAACCGGGTTGATCTTGTACTCCTCGCACGGGTTGCTGAACATCATGTAGAGGAAGTTCTCTGCATAGCTCAGGTCGTTACGCGGGTAGTTGAACGGCTGACCGACGTTGTACTTGTGCGACATTGCCGCCAGCGTCGGCATTTTCGCGATCAGGCGGATAGCGCTGATGTGGCGGTCTTCTTCCTGGGTGATGTCCATGTGGTCGTGGTAGAACGCCGCAAGGCCGCCTACTACACCGCAAAGAATCGACATCGGGTGCGCGTCGCGGCGGAAACCCTTGAAGAAGTTGTTGATCTGGTCGTGAACCATGGTGTGGTTACGAATACGCGTTTCGAACTCCGCGTACTGCTCGTCGGTCGGCAGTTCGCCGAACAGCAGGGTATAGCAAACTTCTACGAAGTTGGACTCTTTGGCTAGCTGGTCGATAGGGTAGCCACGGTGGAGCAGCATGCCCTGGCCGCCATCGATATAGGTGATGGCCGATTGGCAAGAGGAGGTGGCCATAAAGCCAGGGTCGTAGGTGAAAAGGCCTTCGGCACCCAGGCCGCGTACGTCGATAACGTCGGGGCCTAGTGTGCCGGAATACATGGGTAGCTCGATCGGTTTATCGAGACCGTCTACCGTCAAGGTCGCTTTCCTGTCAGCCATGAAGGCCTCCTTTCGAATTCGGTTTGGGACGTTAAGTCGTTATTTCGCATACCGCGCCGGCGAAAAGGCTCGCCTACTATAGAAGGGTGCGACTTTTTGTCAATTAGCCTTAATAGGGGCAAATGTTATACAAAATTTATTATCTGATAGTTATTTTGTCTAATATTTTTAATAGGGAGAAGAAATTAGTGTGAACACGTACTAGAATGAAACCGTTAACAGGCTTATTAAGCCTGCTGCCTTTCAAACACTATAACCATGCTGCAACGCAAAATCGACTCCACCCAAGGGCAATTTTTTTGCTCCATAGTAGAGTTAGGCCTGTGTTCGGTTTGTAAGCGGGGGCGAAGGTTCTTATAATTCACCGCGCGCGACCGGCACATAGGTGGTCGTGCCCGACTTGGCAACGGCCGAGCCCCTTCCAGCAACCACTGCCCGCTCGGGGTAAGCCCGAACCTCCACAGAGTGGGCCAAAAGAGTGTGTATAAAGCCGTGAATAGCAAACGACCCGTAAATTTAGACCTTTCGACGATACATTTCCCACTGCCGGCACTGACCTCGATTACTCACCGTATTACGGGTGTTATCCTGTTCGTCGGCCTGATTTTCGCCTTCTGGGCGTTGGGAAAATCCCTCTCCTCACCGGCTGGCTTCGATGCCGTTCGCGACGCATTAGCCACCAATATTCTGGCCAAGTTCATCGCCTGGGGTCTGTTGTCAGCGTTGGCCTTCCATTTCGTAGCCGGTGTTAAACATTTGCTCATGGATGCCGATATTGGTGTCACTTTGGAAGGTAGCGTGCAAAAAGCACAGATCACCGTAGTAGTGAGCGCCGTTCTGATCATCTTGGCAGGAGTCTGGGTATGGTAACCAACATCACGAGTTTCGGCCGTAGCGGCTTGTCCGACTGGCTAATGCAGCGCGTCTCCGCCGTCATTCTGGCCATTTATACGCTGTTCATCGTTGGCTACCTGCTGTTCAACCCGGGCCTCGATTACTACACCTGGAGCGGGCTTTTTAACCAGATCTGGATGCGGATCTTCTCGCTTTTGGCCTTTATCTCTATCGCCGCACACGCCTGGATTGGCCTTTGGACAGTCACGACCGACTACCTCAAGTCCACTCGTGTGCGTGTCGGTGCCCAGGCCGTTATCATTTTGGCCATCTTTGTCTACCTGGTCTGGGGCATTCAAATTCTGTGGGGAGCTTAATCCATGTCTAACCTTCGTAGCCTGACGTTTGACGCCATTATCATTGGTGGCGGTGGCTCTGGCCTGCGCGCTGCTCTGGAACTTGCCAAATCCGGTAAGAAGACAGCGGTTCTTTCGAAAGTGTTCCCGACTCGCTCGCACACCGTGTCCGCCCAAGGCGGCATTACCTGCGCGATCGCCTCTTCCGACCCGGATGACGATTGGCGCTGGCACATGTACGACACCGTCAAGGGGGGCGACTATATCGCCGACCAGGACGCCGCCGAGTACATGTGTTCCGAAGGCCCGAAAGCAGTGTTCGAACTCGAACACATGGGGCTTCCGTTCTCGCGTACTGATCAAGGCCGTATCTATCAGCGTCCGTTCGGCGGCCAGTCGAAGAACTTCGGCGAAGGCGGTCAGGCGGCACGTACCTGCGCTGCGGCCGACCGTACCGGCCACGCGCTGCTGCACACGCTTTATCAGAACAACCTCAAGAACAACACGACGTTCTTGAACGAGTGGTACGCGGTCGATCTGGTCAAGAACGCCGAAGGCGACGTCGTGGGCTGTATCGCCATGTGCATCGAAACCGGCGAAGTCGTTCACGTTAAATCCAAGGCCACGGTACTTGCGACCGGCGGCGCGGGTCGTATCTACGCCTCGACCACCAACGCCTTGATCAATACCGGCGACGGTATCGGCATGGCGCTGCGTGCGGGCTTCCCCATGCAGGACATGGAGATGTGGCAGTTCCACCCCACCGGTATCTACGGAGCGGGTACGCTGGTCACCGAAGGGTGTCGTGGCGAAGGTGGTTACCTGGTCAACAAGGACGGCGAGCGCTTCATGGAGCGTTACGCGCCCAACGCGAAAGACCTGGCGGGTCGCGATGTCGTTGCACGTTCCATGGTCATGGAAATCCTCGAAGGCCGCGGTTGTGGCGATAAAGAAGACCACGTCTTCCTGAAGCTCGACCACCTGGGCGAAGAAGTACTGGGCAAGCGCCTCCCGGGTATCGTGGAGCTTTCCAAGACCTTCGCACACGTCGACCCGGCCAAGGACCCGATCCCGGTCGTGCCGACCTGCCACTACATGATGGGCGGTATCCCCACCAACGTTCACGGCCAGGCGATCACCCAGGACGAAAACGGCAAAGACCATATCGTCAACGGCCTGTTTGCCTGTGGCGAAGCGGCCTGCGTATCGGTTCACGGCGCTAACCGTTTGGGCGGCAACTCCTTGCTCGACCTGGTGGTCTTCGGCCGCGCGGCGGGTATGTTCATCGAAGGCGCGCTGAACGAAGGTATCGAGTACCTGGACGCTACCGAGTCCGACATCGAAACCGCCATGAAGCGTATTACGCGCTGGAACGAATCCGAAGGCGGCGAGAGCATTCCGGAGCTTAAAGCCGAGCTTCAGGACATCATGCAGAACTCCTTCGGCGTGTTCCGTAAAGAAGACAATATGCAGGAAGGTGTTCAGAGGCTTTCTGAACTGCGCAAGCGTATTGCCAACGCGCACCTGCCGGACAAGTCCAACGCGTTCAACACGGCGCGTGTCGAAGCGCTCGAGCTCGACAACCTGATGGAAGTGGCTGAAGCAACGGCGATTGCTGCCCTCGAGCGTAAAGAGAGCCGTGGTGCCCACTCGCGCTATGATTATCCAGACCGTGATGATGTCAACTGGCTGAAGCACTCGCTCTACTTCCCGCTCACCAAAGAGCTCAAGCAGCGCGACGTCAATTTCAAGCCGAAAACCGTTGATACGTTCGAGCCGAAGGTTCGTACTTACTAATTTTGCGCTGAACCAGTCTTCGCACTGACGAGGGAGTCACTATGTCCAATCTTCAGGTATCGATATACCGTTACAACCCGGAAACCGACTCCGCGCCGTACATGCAGGAGTTTCAGGTCGACACGAAAGACCGTGACCTGATGGTCCTCGACGTTCTGCACATCATGAAAGAGCAGGACAGCGGCCTGGCGTTTCGCCGCAGCTGCCGTGAAGGCGTATGCGGTTCCGACGGCATGAACATGAACGGCAAAAACGGTCTTGCGTGCATTACGCCGCTTTCCGATGTGGTCAAAAACGGTAAGCTGACTCTGCGTCCGCTGCCGGGCCTGCCGGTTATCCGCGACATGGTCGTGGATATGGGTATCTTCTATAAGCAGTACGAGCGCATCGAGCCGTACCTGCAAAACGATACCACGCCGCCCGCCATCGAGCGTTTGCAGTCGCCGGAAGACCGCGACAAGCTCGACGGCCTGTACGAGTGCATTCTGTGTGCGTGCTGCTCGACCTCGTGCCCGTCGTTTTGGTGGAATCCGGACAAGTTCGTTGGCCCGGCAGGACTGTTGCAGTCCTACCGCTTTTTGGCGGATACCCGTGATACCGCGACCCGCGAGCGCCTGACGGACCTGGAAGACCCGTTCTCCGTGTTCCGCTGCCGTGGCATCATGAACTGCGTGGCGGTGTGCCCCAAAGGGCTCAACCCGACCCGCGCGATCGGTAAAATTCGTGAAATGTTGCTGGCTGACGCCACGTAACCGTTTAATCTTTTAGAAAAAAGCAAGTGAAGTGCCGGTTGTCGTACAAAGCTACTTAAATCCCGGCGCTTCGCTTGTTATCATGGTATATATCATGTGGTGCGACGCCGCGTCGCAGTATCAATCAGCCACGTTTAAAAGCCGGTGCCCTTGTACCGGCTTTTGAGCATGAACTGAAAGCGAATTGCTAGATATCGAACCACGTGAAGGTTCCCGGCCTGTGCCGGTGCCGCCGGCTAACGTTTCGCCCCGCCGGCAGGGCAACAGCGATGTCGCTGCATTTTGCAGTGATGCCGATACCACCCCATCAGTGTAGGGTGACCGAGAGATGCAACAAGGCATAATGGAGTTGATGTGGCGTTCCTCTCACGTTAGTGGCGGCAATGTTCACTACGTGGAAGCGCTTTACGAGCAGTACCTCGACGATCCCGATTCTGTCACCGACGAATGGCGCCGTTATTTTGACGAGCTGCGTAAGTCCGATGACAGTGCCTCCCAGGATGTTCCACTTAGCCCCATCCGTGATCAGTTCTACCAGCTAGGGCGCGAAAACCGCCCGGCCCAGGGCGCTGCCCAGGCAAGCGGTGGTGAGAACAAAAAGCAGGTCAAAGTCCTGCAGTTGATCAACGCGTACCGCTTTCGTGGCCATCAAAAGGCGAATATCGACCCGCTGGGTCTGCGTAATCCTACCCCCATTCCGGATCTTGATCTGTCCTTTCACCAGCTTTCAAAAGCGGATCTCGATACCGAATTTCAAACCGGCTCTTTCTTTCTGGGCATCGACAAGGCCCCGCTTCGGGATATCGTCGAAGCGCTGGAGCAGACCTACTGTCGCTCCATCGGCTGCGAGATCATGCACATTGTCGATACCGAAGAGAAACGCTGGTTGCAGCGTCGTTTCGAGTCGGTAAGAAGCGCGCCCAAGTTCAGTGACGACGTGCGCAAGCACGTGCTCGAACGCCTGACCGCGGCGGAAGGCCTGGAGAACTACCTGGCCTCCAAGTACCCGGGCACCAAGCGTTTCGGCCTGGAAGGCGGCGAAACCTTCGTACCCATGATGGACGAGCTGATCCAGCGCGCCGGTGGTTACGGTACCAAGGAAGTCGTCATCGGTATGGCCCACCGCGGGCGCTTGAACCTGCTGGTCAATATTCTGGGTAAAAACCCGGCGGATTTGATCGACGAGTTCGATGGCAAGAAAGTCATCGAGCGCGGCTCCGGCGACGTCAAATACCACCAGGGCTTTAGCTCGAACGTCATGTCCCCCGGCGGTGAAGTCCACCTGGCCATGTCGTTCAACCCGTCGCACCTGGAAATCGTAGCACCGGTGGTCGAAGGGTCGGTTCGCGCACGCCAGGACCGCCGCCAGGATGAAGACGGCAGCAAAGTACTGCCGATCAACGTACACGGCGACGCGGCCTTTGCAGGTCAGGGTGTGGTGATGGAGACATTCCAGATGTCTCAAACCCGCGCCTACAAGACCGGCGGCACGGTCCATATCGTGATCAATAACCAGGTGGGTTTCACGACCTCTCACCCGGAAGACGCCCGCTCGACCGAATACTGTACCGATATCGCCAAGATGGTTCAGGCGCCGATTTTCCACGTCAACGGCGACGACCCGGACGCGGTGATTCACGCAACGCAAGTGGCGCTGGACTATCGTCAGCAGTTCAAGAAAGACGTCGTGATCGACCTGGTGTGCTACCGCCGCCGCGGCCACAACGAAGCGGACGAGCCCTCCGGCACCCAGCCGATGATGTACGCCAAGATCAAGGATCACGCCTCCTCGCGCACGCTCTACGCGCAGCGCCTGGTCGAGCAGAGCGTACTCTCGGAAGACGATGCCAAGGCAATGGTCGAAACCTACCGCGACGATCTGGTCGCCGGTAACCACGTTGCCAACGCGCTGGTGCAGGAGCCCAACAAGTCGCTGTTCGTCGACTGGGCGCCGTATCTGGGCCACGAGTGGTCCGGCGACACGGATACCTCCATCGACATGAAGCGCCTTCAGCAGCTGGCGGCCAAGATGTGCGAGATTCCGGACGGGATCGACGTGCAGCGCCAGGTCGGCAAGATCTACGAAGACCGACGCAAAATGCAGGCGGGCGGTATGGGCGTGAATTGGGGCTTTGCCGAGACGCTGGCCTACGCAACGCTGGTGGATCAGAACCATCCGATCCGTATTACCGGCCAGGACGTGGGCCGCGGCACCTTCTCGCACCGTCACGCCGTGATTCACAACCAGAAAGACGGCAGCACCTACGTGCCGCTGCAAAATATCAAGGACGGTCAGCCGCGCTTCACCATTCACGACTCGATCCTCTCGGAAGAAGCCGTGTTGGCTTTCGAGTACGGCTACTCGACCACCGCGCCCAACGATTTGGTCATTTGGGAAGCCCAGTTCGGCGACTTCTTCAACGGCGCTCAGGTGGTGGTGGATCAGTTCATCTCCTCTGGCGAGACCAAATGGGGAAGGCTTTGTGGTCTGACCATGCTGCTTCCCCACGGCTACGAAGGTCAGGGGCCCGAGCACTCCTCGGCGCGTCTGGAGCGGTTTTTGCAAATGTGCGCCGAGCACAACATGCAGGTGTGCGTACCGACCACGCCGGCGCAGATTTTCCATCTGCTGCGCCGTCAGGTCATTCGCCCGCTACGCAAGCCGTTGATCGTCATGACGCCCAAGTCGCTACTGCGCCATAAAGAGGCGGTATCGAGCCTTGAAGATCTGGCCGAAGGCAAGTTCCACATGGTGCTGCCGGACCAGGCGGATCGCCCGGCGGAGGAGGTGACGCGGGTCATCATGTGTGCCGGCAAGGTCTATTACGATCTCGCCAACTGGCGTGCTGAAAACGAGCGCAACGATACGGCGATCATCCGTCTGGAACAGCTCTACCCGTTCCCGAAGGACGAGCTTCTGGAAGTGCTCGAGACGTATCCCAATCTGGAAGACATCGTCTGGTGCCAGGAAGAGCCGATGAACCAGGGCGCCTGGTACCCCAGCCAGCACCACATGCGGATTGCGGCGGATACGCTCAAAAACGGCTTTGGCCGCGAATTGAAATTTGCAGGACGTCCGGCCTCTGCGGCTCCCGCGGCAGGCTACATGTCCGTTCATACAGAACAGCAGCGCCAGCTGGTGGAAGACGCTTTTAATTTATAAGCGCCACCGGGTTTAGAGAACCTATTAAGGGAAATGACATGGCTACTGATATCAAAGCGCCAACCTTTCCGGAATCCGTTGCCGAAGGCACGGTAGCCGCGTGGCACAAAAAGCCGGGTGACAGCGTTGAGCGCGACGAGCTAATTGTTGAGATCGAAACCGACAAGGTGGTGCTCGAGGTCGTGGCACCAGAAGCCGGTACGCTCTCCGAGGTAATGGCCGAAGAGGGCGACACCGTCGAGTCCGAGCAGGTACTGGGCAAGATCGGCGAAGCAAGCGGCGGCGGCAAGACTGAAGAGAAAGCCGAAAAGTCCGAGAAAGAGGACGGCGGCGACGCTAAAGACGACGGCGCCAAGCAAGACAAGCAAGACGACAAGAAAGAAGAGAAGAAAGCCGGCGGCGGTAAGCAGCACGATGTTAAAGCGCCGAGCTTCCCGGAATCCGTTCAGGAAGGCACCGTGGCCACCTGGCACAAGAAAGTCGGCGAAGCGGTCAAGCGCGATGAAGTGCTGGCCGACATCGAAACCGACAAGGTCGTGCTGGAAGTCGTGGCACCCGCCGATGGCGCGCTTGCCGAAATCAAGGCCGAAGAGGGCAGCCAGGTCGAGTCCGAAGCCGTACTGGCGATCTTCTCCGAAGGCGGCGGTAGCGACAGCGGCGCAAGCGAAAGCAAAGGCGATGACAGCGCCGATAGCACCAGCGACGATGAAGGCGCCGACGAGAAAGTAGGCGACAAGATCGTGGCCCCGGCGGCGCGCAAGATGATCGCCGAAAACGACCTGGACGTTGCCAAGATCGAAGGCACCGGCAAGGGCGGCCGCGTTCTGAAAGAAGACGTTCAGAAGGCCGTGAAAGACGGCAGCGCCAAGAAAACCGCCAAGTCCTCCGCGCCGGCAGCGAAGAAAGCCGCTGCGGCCCCGGCCGCCGCCGAAGGCGAGCGCGCCGAGAAGCGCGTACCGATGACGCGCCTGCGCAAGACCATCGCCAAGCGTCTGGTCGAAGCGCAGCAAACCGCCGCCATGCTGACCACCTACAACGAGGTGGACATGGGCGCGGTCATGAACCTGCGCGCGCAGTACAAGGACACCTTCCAAAAGGCTCACGACGTCAAGCTCGGCTTCATGGGCTTCTTCGTCAAGGCCGCCGCCGAGGCGCTCAAGCGCTTCCCGGATGTCAACGCCTCGATTGACGGTGACGAGATCGTCTACCACGGTTACCAGGATATCGGCGTTGCCGTGTCCACCGACCGCGGTCTGGTCGTACCGGTACTGCGTGACACCGACGCCATGAAGATCGCCGATGTCGAGAAAGGCATCGTCGACTTCGGCAAGCGGGCCCGCGATGGCAAGCTCGGCATCGACGAAATGCAGGGCGGTACCTTCACCATCACCAACGGCGGTATTTTCGGCTCGCTACTTTCCACGCCGATCATCAACCCGCCGCAAACGGCCATTCTGGGTATGCACAAGATCCAGGAGCGCCCGATGGCGGTCAACGGCAAGGTCGAGGTTCGCCCGATGATGTACCTGGCGCTCTCCTACGATCACCGCATGATCGACGGTAAGGACGCGGTTCAGTTTTTGGTCACCATCAAGGAACTGCTGGAAGACCCGGCGCGCCTACTGCTGGACGTGTAACGATGCCCGCGGCCAGGGGCTGACCCTGGCCGCGTGATCGGGTGAGAGAACCTTGAGTTCGAGCGTTTTTATGTTATCGCACACGGCCCTTTGTCCATGATTTGATCGACGCGTATGCATTGATCCAGACAAAGCGTCACCAAGCGGAAGGAGCCAACATGGCTGACAAGTTTGATGTAATCGTTATCGGTGCCGGCCCCGGCGGCTACGTCGCTGCCATTCGCGCGGCCCAGCTCGGGCTGAACGTTGCCTGTGTCGAGAAGTGGATTGGCAAGGAAGGCAACGTGGTACACGGCGGCACCTGCCTGAACGTGGGTTGTATCCCGTCCAAGGCGCTGCTGGAAGCCTCGCACAAGTATGTCGAAGCCAAGCACGACTTCGACGACCTGGGTATCCAGGCAAGCGATGTCAGCATGGACATCACCAAGATGATGTCGCGTAAAGACACCATCGTTAAGAACCTGACCGGCGGCATCTCAGGCCTTTTCAAGGCCAACGGCGTCACCGCGATCGACGGTACCGGTAAAGTCGTAGGTAACAAGCAGGTCGAAGTCACCGATCTCGACGGTAACGCGACCAAGTACGAAGCCGAGAACATCGTGATCGCGGCGGGCTCGGTGCCGGTCGAAATTCCGCCCACGCCGCTGACCGAAGACCTGGTCGTCGACTCTACCGGCGCGCTTGAATTCAAGGAAGCGCCGAAGCGTTTGGGCGTGATTGGCGCCGGCGTTATCGGTCTCGAGCTGGGTAGCGTTTGGAACCGCCTGGGGTCTGAAGTCACCGTGCTCGAAGCGATGGACGATTTCTTGCCGATGGTCGATACGACCGTTGCCAAGGACACCCAGAAGCTTCTCAAAAAGCAGGGCCTGGACATCAAACTCGGCGCCCGCGTGACCGGTTCCGAAGTGAAAGACAATGAAGTCGTCGTCAAGTACACCGACGGCGAAGGCGAGCAGGAAATCACCTTCGACAAGCTGATCGTTTGCGTTGGCCGTCGCCCGTACACCAAGGGTGTGATCGCCGACGACGTCAGCATCGAGCTCGACGAGCGTGGCTTCATCTTCGTCGACGACCAGTGCCGCACCAACGTGCCGGGCGTTTACGCGATCGGCGACTGTGTACGCGGTCAGATGCTGGCGCACAAGGCCTCGGAAGAGGGCATCATGGTGGCGGATATCATCGCCGGCCACAAAGCCGAGATGAACTATGACGCCATTCCCTGCGTGATCTACACTGCCCCGGAAGTGGCCTGGGTCGGTATGACCGAGCAGGATGCCAAGGCCAAGGGCATCGAAGTCAAAACCGGTACTTTCCCGTTTGCCGCCAGCGGCCGCGCCATGGCGAACAACGCCACCGAAGGTAGCGCGAAAGTCATCGCCGATGCAGAAACCGATCGCATCCTGGGTGTTCACATCGTTGGCCAGCATGCCGGCGAGCTGATCGCTCAGGCCGTGATCGCGATGGAGTTCGGCTCCAGCGCCGAAGATCTGGCGCTGACCTGCTATGCCCACCCCACCATGTCCGAGGCGGTTCACGAAGCCGCACTGGCCGTGGACGGGCACGCCATCCACATGGCGAACCGTAAAAAACGCAAGTAATTCTAGTAACGACCAGGCGCCACCTTCCGGTGGCGCAACGCTATCAGCCCGGCTTGCCGAGCTGATAGCACGGGGACAGCCGGTGCTCGGCACCGGTTGTCGTTCGAGTCACATGCAACCAATGGCATGAATCGATGAACCTTCACGAGTATCAAGGCAAGCAGCTGTTTGCTGATTATGGTCTGCCGGTGTCCAAGGGCTTTGCCGTGGACACGCCAGAAGAAGCGGTAGAAGCGTGCAAAAAAATCGGCGGCGAGATGTGGGTAGTCAAAGCCCAGGTCCACGCGGGCGGCCGCGGTAAAGCGGGCGGCGTGAAGCTGATCAAGGACCCCCAGGAAGCGAAGGCCTTCGCCGAGCAGTGGCTGGGCAAGAACCTGGTCACCTACCAGACTGACGAAAAAGGTCAGCCGGTTGCCAAGATTCTGGTCGAGAACTGCACCGATATCGCCGATGAGCTTTATCTGGGCGCTGTCGTCGACCGTACCAGCCGTCGCGTGGTCTTCATGGCCTCGACCGAAGGTGGTGTAGACATCGAAACGGTCGCCGAAGAGACACCGGAAAAGATCCTGAAAGCCGAGATCGACCCGCTGGTCGGCGCACAGCCCTACCAGGCACGCGAACTCGCTTTCAAACTGGGCCTTAAAGGCGACCAGATCAAGCAGTTCACCAAGATCTTCCTGGGGCTTTCCAAGCTGTTCCACGACAAGGATCTGGCGCTTCTGGAAATCAACCCGCTGGTCATCACCGATGAAGGCAACCTGCACTGCCTCGACGCCAAACTGGGCCTCGACAGCAATGCGTTGTACCGTCATCCGGACCTGCAGGCGATGCGTGATCCGAGCCAGGAAGACCAGCGCGAAGCCGACGCGGCCAAGTGGGAGCTCAACTACGTAGCCCTCGACGGCAACATCGGCTGCATGGTCAACGGCGCGGGCCTGGCCATGGGCACCATGGACATCGTCAACCTGTCTGGCGGTAAGCCGGCCAACTTCCTGGACGTAGGCGGCGGCGCGACCAAAGAGCGCGTGGCAGAAGCGTTCAAGATCATTTTGTCCGACGACAACGTGAAGGCCGTGCTGGTCAACATCTTCGGCGGTATCGTGCGCTGCGACATGATCGCCGAAGGCATCATTGGTGCCGTCGAGCAGGTCGGTGTCAACGTGCCGGTCGTTGTGCGTCTGGAAGGTAACAACGCCGAGCTGGGTGCCGAGAAACTGGCGTCCAGCGGTCTGAACATCATCGCTGCCACCAGCCTGAGCGACGCGGCTCAGCAGGTTGTCAAAGCAGCGGAGGGCAAGTAATGAGTATCCTGATCGATAAGAACACCAAGGTCATCTGCCAAGGGTTCACCGGTGGCCAGGGCACGTTCCACTCCGAGCAGGCGATTGCCTACGGCACGCAAATGGTCGGCGGTGTAACGCCGGGCAAAGGCGGCCAGACGCACCTGGGCCTGCCGGTGTTCAACACCGTCGCGGAAGCAGTCGAGCAAACCGGCGCCGAAGCCAGCGTAATCTACGTACCGGCCGCGTTTTGTAAAGACTCCATCCTTGAAGCCGCCAACGCCGGCATCAAGCTGATCGTCTGCATCACCGAAGGTATCGCCACACTCGACATGCTCGACGCGAAAGTAAAATGCGACGAGCTCGGCGTTCGCCTGATCGGCCCGAACTGCCCCGGCGTCATCACGCCTGGCGAAACCAAGATCGGCATCATGCCGGGCCATATCCACCAGCCGGGCCGTGTCGGCATCGTATCCCGTTCGGGTACGTTGACCTATGAAGCGGTCAAGCAGACCACCGACCACGGCTTCGGCCAGTCGACCTGTGTCGGCATCGGTGGTGACCCGATCCCGGGCTCCAACTTCATCGACATCCTCGAGATGTTCGAGAAGGACCCGAAGACCGAAGCGATCGTCATGATCGGCGAGATCGGCGGCACCGCGGAAGAAGAAGCGGCGGCGTACATCAAGGACAACGTCTCCAAGCCGGTCGTTGCCTACATCGCAGGCGTTACCGCCCCTCCTGGCAAGCGTATGGGCCACGCGGGTGCGATCATCTCCGGCGGTAAAGGCACGGCGGACGACAAGTTCGGCGCTCTCGAAGCGGCGGGTGTCAAAACCGTACGTTCGCTGGCCGAAATCGGCGACGCGCTGAAAGAAGCCACCGGCTGGTAAGTCAGGCCGGTCGAGGTAGGCGCTTGTCGGTAGGAAAGCGCAAAAAGGGCACCTTCGGGTGCCCTTTTTTGTATCTGTGTTTTGTAAAACTTAGCCGCGGCGTTGCAGGCAGCGTGAGCCGAGCACGACGAACACCGGGGCCCCCACGGCCAAATAAAGGTGGTAGCTCACCAGCCGCCAGACCAGTACCGCCGCGGCGACCTGCTCCGGCGCCATCAGCGGCAGTAAAAGCGTGCCCACGCCAAGCTCCGCCGCCCCGGCACCGCCGGGCAGAAAGCTCAGCTGGCTGGCCGCCATGGCCAGCATCTGCACCAGAAATGTCCAGAGCCACTCCGCTTGGCCGCCCACACCCAGCACCGCCATGTACAAAAGGCTATAACGCAGTACCCAGTGCAGCGCGGTGAGCAGCAGTATCGCAGCAAGCGTTCGCCCGGGCAGGTGTAGTGTGACCCGCAGCGCGTGACGACAGCGCAGCAGCCGCCGAATGAGCCAGCGCCTTTTAACGGCGTTGGGCCGCGCCGCCGGGCGCAGGCGTAAAAGCCTGGGCAGATAAACGATGGCCAGCGCCACGCTCACCAGTAACGCGCCAAGGGCGAGCAGGGCGGCCTGAATAAGCCCCTGGTGGGGCCAGTCGACGATACCGGTCAGCGTGGCGGCCACCGCCACACCCAGCATGGTCAGAAAGAAAAGCGAGTCGCACCCCTGGTCGATCAGAAACATCGCCGTGCCCCTGGCCGGGGGCACACCGCGCTTTGCCAGAAGCGCCAGCATCGTGACCGGGCCGCCGCTGCCGCCCGGGGTGGCGCACAGCGCGAACTTGGCGGCAAGCTCGATACCCAGCGCGCCCGCCTGATTAGGCGCGCCTGGGTGAGCGCCGAGCATCAGCCGAAGCCTGAGCGCGTTCAGGTTCCAGCAGACAGCGGCCGTTGCCACCATGAGCGCCAAAAGCCCCAGCGGGAACGCCTGTACATGGCCAAGCGCGGCCCGCCCGCCGGCAAGCGATGTCAGCAGTAGCGGTGTGATGAGTGCGATGAGCAGCAGCACCGCGTGCAACGGACGCGGTCGCCATCGGGATTTACCTTGTATGAATGCGGGGGCGGGCATGGGCCGGCTCGCTTTGATGTAGCGCTCGATAGTGCTCGTATAGTTGGTGGATCACTACATCCCAGCCGAAGCGACGCTCGACGTAGTGGCGCGCGTAGCGCCCGCTGGCGGCGATGTCGTTATCGAACAGCGCGCTGCAGGCCTGAGCCATGGCGGTGGGGTCGAGCGGCGGGCACAGCACGCCGCCGCCCAGGGGCACGTTCTCGATCAAGGCGCCTGCGCGGGCGCCGATGACCGGCAGGCCACTGGCCATCGCCTCCTGGGCAATCAACCCAAAGGTTTCCCGCGTACCGGCGTGGAGCAGGGCGTCGCTGCTGGCAAGTGCGGCGGCCACCTCGTGCACGCCGCAACAGCGGCTGACTGCGGTGACGTTGTCCGGCACGCGGGTGGGCATCCCGGGGCCCATCAGCAGCAGGTGGTAGTCCGGCCCCAGGCGTTTCATGGTGGCCAGCAGCACGTCGATGTTCTTCTCCCGGGAGTAGCGGCCGACGAAAATGAGCAGGCGCTTGTTCTCATTGATGCCCAGGCGGCGGCGAAGGTGCGGGTCGAAGTGGTCGGGATGAAACCGCTCGAGATCCACCCCCAATGGCTGCACGCGCACGTTCTCTACACCCCACTGCGTGAGGCGGTCGGCCATGGCCTGGCAAGGGGCGAGCACGCTGTCAAAGCGGCGGTAGAGATCGGCCACGTAGCGGATCAAGCGGCGCTCGACACGCCGCCCGAAGCGGTCGCCCATCAGTCGCGGCAAATCCGAGTGGTAAAACCCGACCACCGGCACGCCCAAACGCTGACCAGCGCCCAGCGCGGCCCAGGCGGTCACGTAGGGGTCGCCGGCCTCGATGATGTCCGGCGCTAGTTCGATCAGCGCATCCCGCCAGGGCGCGCCGCGTAGCGGAAACCGGTAACCCTGACCCAGCGGAAGGCGCAGGGCAGGCAGCGTATGGTGCTCGCCCAGGCTATCGCGCTCGGCGCCGGGTACCAGCAGGCTACAGCGGGCACCGGCTTTTTGTAGTACGCGGTGTTTGGCTTGCAGGTAGGTGCGCACGCCGCCGCTGGCCGGGGCGTGAAACATGGTGATATCGGCAATATGCAAGGTCGTCTCCGCGCCACACAAGGGTCATTCATCACCATAGCCAACGAATAAGTCAGTTATGCGACAGGGCGGCTATGCTTTGGGCGCCGCAAACTCTGTCGCTTGCGAAAAACCTTGCTTAAACCCCAATACCACCTAATATGACATCCATGTGGATGGTATATGGAATCCATAGGGATTGAAAATAGCTTCTCACCCGATAGGAGCGCTCATGAGCGTACATGAACTGCGCCGCAAGCCCGGCGACACCAACGAGAAAATCACCATCAACCTGGGCGTCGTCGATCTGGGCCAAATCGACCTGCTGGTGCAGGAGGGCTTTTACTCCAACCGAACCGATCTGATCCGTACCGCCATTCGCAACCAGCTGGCAAGCCACGCCGACGTCGTCAAGGAGACCGTCTCGCGCAAGGCGTTCGTGCTGGGGCTTGAACACTACAGCCGCGCGGATCTCGAAGCGCTAAAGGCCAATGGCGAAACCCTGCAAATCCAGGTGCTGGGACTTGCCACCATTGCCGACGATGTAACGCCGGAACTTGCCGCCGCGACGATCGAATCCGTCGTCGTGCTCGGCGCCCTGCATGCAAGCAAAGCGGTCAAGGCCGCTCTGGCAGGTCGCATCCACTGATGTATTGACGAGGGCTTTGACCATGATCGATGCCACCATGACCCAACGCATGCAAGAAGCGACGCGGCTGACCCGCGCCGGCAGGCTTTCCGAGGCCATGCAGCTGTTGCAAGGCCAGGACCCGATGCCCGAGCGCCAGGCGACACCGGCGGCCGCTCAAGAGGGCAATGTGTTCGAAAGTACCTGCGAGACGATCGGCGAAAAGACGTTTACGGCGTTCACATCGGCCTCGCCGGGGTCGGGGCACAAGCGCCAGGGCTTTCGCTTTCGCGATCAGTGGGCGGGCTTTCAAGCCGGCACCGGGCCGCAGGCACCGGCCGCGCACGAAACGCCCAGCCCCGGTGCCTTCACCGCGGGGCGCTTTGAAAACCGCGCCGGTACCCGGGACTATAAACTCTATATGCCCAGCGGCTACCACGGCCAGGCGCTGCCCCTGGTCGTCATGCTCCACGGCTGCACCCAAAACCCGGACGACTTCGCCGCCGGCACCCAAATGAACGCGCTGGCCGAGGCGCAAACCTTCTGCGTGCTCTACCCGGCTCAGCCGCAAAGCGCCAATACCTCGAAGTGCTGGAACTGGTTCAAGGCCGGCGACCAGCGCCGCGAAGGCGGCGAGCCTGAAGTGCTGGCGGGGATGACCCGGGAGATCGTCAATACCCACGGGCTCGACGCCGCCCGGGTGTACGTGGCCGGGCTCTCCGCCGGCGGCGCCATGGCGACTACGCTTGCCATGACCTACCCGGAGCTCTTCGCCGCGGTGGGCGTGCACTCGGGGTTGCCTCATGGCGTGGCCAAGAGCCTGCCGGATGCGCTGGCGGCCATGCAGGGCGGAAGACCGGCACCGGGCGGGGCGAGTGAAGGCTTTGCCTCGAACGTGCCGGCGATCATCTTCCACGGGGACCGTGACAGTACCGTGCACCTGAACAACGCCGAGCGCGTGGCGAACCAATATGTCGCCAGCAAAGCCACACCCGGCGATGCAAAGGCAGGGCAGGTGGCTGGCGGCCACGGCTATACGCGCACGGTCCACCGCGACGCCCAGGGCGAAACGCGCCTGGAGCAGTGGCGCATTCACGGCGCGGGCCACGCCTGGGCGGGGGGTAGCGCTCGGGGAAGCTACACCGACCCCAAAGGGCCGGATGCCTCGAAGGAGATGCTGCGCTTTTTCTTTGAGCATCAGCTGAATGGTGAGTCGTAAATGGTGAGTCGTGAGTCGTGAGTCGTGAATGGTGAGTCGGGTGGGGCGCCGGGGGGTGGCGTATAAAAAAGCAGCGGCGCCTTTGGCGCCGCTGCTCTATGCGGAGACCGGTACGGGGTTACTCGGCGGGCTTGGCCACCAGCGAGCGGGTCTCTTCGCGGGCCTCGGTGAGCTGCACGCGCAGGCTGTCGCCGAGCTTGTAACGCTCTTCACCCTCGATCTGGATGCGGCCTTCCTTGTCGTCGATCACCACCTTGCTGCGGTCGCTATGCATCAAGGGAGCCGGGACGAAGGCCGTGGCGCCGTTTTCGACCAGGCGAACGCGCATGCCGCCGCGGTTGATCGCGATGATTTCCGCGTCGAAGCCATCCTGGTTCTGGGCGGCGCTGGTCAAAAAGCGCACGTAGAGCCAGTCTTTCACGTCACGCTCGGCCATGCGGTTCAGGCGACGGCGCTCGGTGAGCTGCTCGGTGAGCGCCTGGCTCGCCTCGGCCGGGGCCTGCTCGCCTTTCAGCACGCGCTTGATCAAGCGGTGGTTGACCATATCGCCGTACTTACGAATCGGCGAGGTCCAGGTGGCGTAGGCGGCCAGGCCTAAGCCAAAGTGCGGCCCGGGCTGGGCGGACATGCTGGTAAAGCCCTGGAAGCGGCGCAGGCGGGCATCGAGCCAGGCGTCGTCGCGGCTTTCCAGTGCGCGCTTAAGATCCTTGTAGTGGTCCAAGTCGGTCAGCGCCTCGAGGGCTACTTCGATCTCCTGGCCGGCCAAAAACTCCTGGGCGGCTTCGGCTTTGTCCGGCTCGAACGCGCGGTGCACGTTGAAGATACCGTGACCGATGTTGGTGGCGAGGAAGTCCGCGCAGCAGGCGTTGGCGGCGATCATCGACTCTTCGATCATGCGGTTGGCGATGCGGCGATCTTCGGTGTTGATCGCCAGCACGTTACCGGCTTCGTCGAGCTCGAACACGTAGTCCGGGCGGTCCTTGAAGACCAGCGCGTGCTCGTTACGCCAGGCGGTGCGCGCCTCGGTCAGCGCCTGAAGCGCTTTGAGCTGCTCGGCGATGTTGTCCGCCGGCGCCCAGTCGCCTTCACCGTCGATCCAATCCGACACCCGGTCGTAAACGAGCTTGGCATGGGACTGGACGTCGGCGGCGAAGAAGCGGTAGTCGCCCAGCTGGCCGTCAGCGTGGATGGTCAGCGTACAGGCCAGCGCCGGGCGGCTCTTGCCTTCCCACAACGAGCAGAGATCGTCGGCTAGCTGCTCGGGCAGCATGGTGACGTTCTGGCCCGGCAGGTAAACGGTGAACGCACGTACGCGCGCTTCCAGGTCCGCCGCGTGCGCTTCGTCGACATAAGCGGTCGGGTCGGCGATCGCTACCGACAAATCCCAGCCGCCGTCGTCGCGGGTGGTGATGCGCAGCGCATCGTCCATGTCCTTGGTCTTTTCACCGTCGATGGTGAAGAAGGGCTCGGCGGTAAGATCTTCCCGGGTCAGGCCTTCATCGCGCAGCGGCCAGTCGTTGCCGGCCTCCGGGCTTGCCTGCTCCAGGGCGTGGCGGGCCAGGGTCACGCGCCACGGCACCGCCGGGTTGTCGGACTTGGCCACCAGCTCGTCGATCTGGGCGAAAAAGCCGCGGTCGTTCTCTTTCATCGGGTGGCGCACCAGCCGCGCGACGACCCAGTCGCCGTCAGCGATGGTCGATTCATCGAGGCTGTTCTTGATGCGCGACTTGATGACGTTGCGAATCGAGGGATGATCCGGCACCACGGCCAGGCGGTCTTCGCGCTTTTGAACGCGAGCCACGAAGCGGTCGAGCCCGGCTTCGAGCAGTTTTTCCGGCTCGACGGATTTCTTGTCGCCGTTTTCGTGAATCACCGCCTCGACGCGGTCGCCGTGAATCACCTGCTTCATGGCGGGGGGCGGCACGAAATAGGACTCGCCCCCTTCGGTTTCGAGAAAGCCGAAACCTTTTTCGGTGGCCTTGATCACGCCTTCGACGCGGGGCGTGGTATCACGAATCTGTTGCTTGAGCTGGGCAAGCGCGGAGTTATTTTGCAGCATGTGTTCAATCAGTTGGCGAGAGTAGCCTGCCACTATACGGATTCCCGCTCACCGCGCCAATTACCCGCCGCGATGAAGTCGCCGCGCGGGCGTAAGGTCAATGACTTACCCGCGCTTTGTATAATCGGTTAAGCTGAAAGACCCTTATAAACCCCCAAGAGCGACCACTTGAGAGGAGCGTGCGATGACCCCCCGGCTGATTGTTTCCGATTTGGATGGAACGCTTTTAGGAAGCGATCACGTTTTGCACGAGAGCACCAAGGAGGTGCTGCGCGCCCTGGTCGAGCAGGGCCACCATCTGACCCTGGCCTCCGGCCGCCACTACCTGGACATGCGGGTGTTTCGCGATGAGCTCAATGTGCCCATGCACCTGATCAGCAGCAACGGGGCCTACACCCACGCGCCCGACGATACGCTGCTGAGCGCCCACCACGTGAAGCCTGAAAAGGCCCGCGCCTTGATCGATCTACCGCGCCCGACGGATGTCCGGTTGAGCCTTTATGTGGACGACGCCTGGTACATCGATGCCGCCTCGCCTGGGCACCTGGCCATGCACGCCGCCACGGGCTTCGTCTATCAGGTCGTTTCGCCGGCCAACATGCCCGCCGAGGGCATCGGCAAGGTACTTTACGGCGGCAAGCCCAAGGCGCTTGCAAAGATCGAGGCAACGGTGCGCGACATTAGCGACGGCGAGTTGCACGTCACTTACTCGACCCCGGAGTCGCTCGAGATCATGGCGGGTAACGTCAACAAGGGCGTCGCCTTGAAAGCGCTGCTCGAACGTTTGGGCGTCGAGGCCGAGCAGTGCCTGGCCTTTGGCGATAACTTGAACGACATCGAAATGCTGAGCCTGGCAGGCGAGGCGCACTTCATGGCCAACGCCCACCCGGAAATGGCCGGGCGCTTGGGGCGTGGCCGTCAAATAGGCCACCACGGCGAAGCCGGGGTCGCCGCGCTTTTGCGCGAGCGCTTTGGGCTTTGAGCCAACGGCTGTGATCGGGTTACCACCTTAGTCGATAGCCGCTTGTGGTCGGCAGGGCTCTCCACCATTATCTAGCGCGAAAAAGATAATAACGACGATAATAAAAGAGAGGGAGCCCGCTACTATGACCCACGTGCCTGATTGCGTCATGATCGTCGACGACGACCCGGAAATTTGCGAGCTGCTGGCGGATTACCTGGGCCGCCACGGCTACCAGGTGCTGACCGCCGACAATGCCCAGTCGCTCTACGCCACACTGGACGAGCAAACGCCGAGTCTGGTGCTGGTGGATGTGATGATGCCCGGCGACGACGGCTTCGCCGTTTGTCGGGCGCTTCGCCGCCAGGGCGATATGCCGATCATCATGCTCACCGCAAGCAGTGATGAAACCGACCGGATTCTCGGCCTGGAGCTGGGCGCCGACGACTATATGGCCAAGCCCTTCAACCCCCGGGAGCTTTTAGCGCGCATCAAAGCGGTGCTGCGGCGCACTCGCGCCGGCTCCGAGCCACCCAGCCCCGGCCACGCCCGCTGGGTGCGCTTTGGCCCCTGGCAGCTCGATCGCACCACCCGCGAGCTGGTGGACCAGGGCGGGGCGCATACGTCGCTCTCCGGGGCGGACTTTCAATTGCTGCAGGTGTTTCTCGAGCGCCCAGCCACGGTGATCACTCGGGACGACCTTTATACGCTGTCACGCGGGCGCCACGCGCCGCCGCTGGATCGCTCCATCGACGTTCACGTTTGCAGGCTGCGCCAGCGCCTGGGTGAGGACGCCCAGCACTCGCAGCTGATTCGCACCGTGCGCGGCGCGGGCTACGTGCTCACCGCCCAGGTCGAAGCCGTCGTGTGAGCACGCTCAGAGGCGTCTTGAAACGCTGTCTGCCGAGTACGCTGCGCGGGCGCTTCGTGATCATCATGATTGCCGGGGTGCTGGCGGCCCAGGCGGCGAGCTACGCGCTCTGGAGCTCCCAGGTGCGCGCTAGCCAGCTCGAACAGCTCGACGAGCTTTCCAACAACATGGCGCTGAGCATCGCCTCCACCATGAAGTTTTTCCGTTCGCTGCCGGTGGACTACCGCCATATCGTGCTCGACCAGTTACGCAACATGGGCGGAACGCGCTTTTTCGTCAGCGTCAACGAGCGGCGTATTCCGGTGACCGATATCGGCAGCGGCGCCGAAAAAGCGCTGGTGGTGGGTAACGTGCATCGTATTTTGACCCAGGAACTGGCCATCGACGACGTCGTGGTCGAGTTCTCGCGGCCGGAAACCCTGCGCGTTTTCAACAACGAAGTGCTGCTTCACGATTTACCGCCGCGCTGGGGTCAGCACAGCCTGCTGATGGAGCCGCTGTCGCCGCCGATTCTGGTGGTACAGCTCGAGCTTGCCCCGGGCATGTGGCTTTACGTGGCCACGCTACTGGGCGTGCCGGATATCTTTAACGGCTACCGCTGGCTTTCCGAAGAGCGCCTGCTGGTGGGCTTGCTGGTTTTGATGAGCGTGCTGGCGCTCTCCTTTTGGGGCATTACCAGCGTGACTCGGCCGCTGGCGCGACTCTCCAGCGCCGCCCGCCAGCTCGGCGATGACCTGGACCGCCCGCCGCTCAAGGAGAGCGGCCCCAAAGAGGTCGCCGCCACCGCGGTGGCGTTCAACCGTATGCAGCGGCGCATACGCGAGCAGCTCGACGAGCGCGAGCGGCTCTTCTCGGCGATTTCCCACGACCTTAAAACGCCGATCACCCGGATGCGCCTGCGCGCCGAAATGCTCGACGACCCACTTCAGCGCGAGCGTTTTTGCGCCTCGCTCGATGAGCTGGGCGAGCTCGTCAAAGGCGCGCTTGCCTCGGTAAAGGGGCTCGATCTGCACGAAGACCCCGCCGCGGTGGATATCACCGCCCTGGCCGCAACGCTTGCCGACGAGCTTGGCTTGCAGGGTGGCGAGGTCCGGGTGACAGGCCAGGCCGCGCCGCTTACGGCCAAGCCGCTGGCGCTCAAGCGCTGCCTGGCCAATCTCCTGGAAAACGCGGTGTTCTACGGCAAGCGCGCGACGGTGCACATAAGCGATACGCCCGAGCAAATCACGCTACGTATTCACGACGCCGGCCCCGGTATTGCTCAAGACCAACGGGCGCGGGTTTTTTCACCGTTCGTGCGCCTGGAAGCCTCGCGTAGCCGCAACACCGGCGGCAGTGGCCTTGGGTTGGGCATCGCCCGGCATATCGCCCGCGCCCACGGCGGCGATATCACCTTGGCCAATCATCCACAAGGCGGGCTCGTCGCCACCCTGGTGCTGTTGCGCCACGCGCCTATTACAGGTTTGTAAGAAAACCCCAGGACTATGTAGTAAAGGGTAACTCCCGTTTGCAGGTATTGCGGCGTACTCTGCAGTAAGCGCTACGTGTAACCATTCCCTCGAACGATTCAGACAAACGATTCAAACGAGTGTTTCACTCAAACGGTTCGCACAAGCGATCTATAAAAAAACGATCCGACAATAACAACGCCAGGAGTCATCATGTCGACATTGCGTTTACCCTCCATGCGCCAGTCCGCCCTCAGCCTCGCGCTTGCGCTGGCCGCGACTACTTCTGCCCAGGCAAGCGACGTCGAGGTCCTCCACTGGTGGACCTCCGGCGGCGAAGCGCGCGCGGCCAACGTGCTCAAGGAGCTTCTTGAAGCCGAAGGCTACGGCTGGGAAGACTTCGCCGTGGCCGGCGGCGGCGGCGAAACCGCCATGACGGTGCTCAAATCCCGCGCCATGTCCGGCAACCCGCCGTCGGCGGCGCAAATCAAGGGCCCGGAAATTCAGGAGTGGGGCGAGCTTGGCCTGCTGGGCGATCTGGACGACGTGGCCGAGCAGGAGGGCTGGGACGACCTGCTCCCCGAGGTGGTCGCCGATATCATGCGCTATGACGGCCAATACGTGGCCGTACCCGCCAACGTGCATCGGGTGAACTGGCTGTGGGCGAACCCGGAGGTGCTGGACGCCGCCGGTGTCGAGATGCCGACGACCCTGGACGAGCTCTTCACCGCCGGTGAGGCGATCCGCGAGGCGGGCTTCGTGCCGCTGGCCCACGGCGGCCAGGACTGGCAGGACGCCACCGTGTTCGAGAGCGTGGTGATTGGAAGCCAGGGCGTGGATTTTTATCGCCAGTCGCTGGTGGAGCTCGACCCTGAGGCGCTGGGTAGCGATGAAATGATCAGCGCACTGGAGACCTTCAAGCGCCTGCGCGAGCTGATGGACGACGGCATGCCCGGACGCGATTGGAACATCGCCACCAATATGGTGATCGAGGGGGACGCGGGCTTTCAGCTGATGGGGGATTGGGCCAAGGGTGAATTCACCGCCGCCGGGCTCACCGCCGGCGAGGACTACCTTTGCGCCGCGGCACCGGGAAGCGCGGACGCTTTCTCGTTCAATATCGACAGCCTCGCCATGTTCCGCGTCAGCGACGATGACGAGCGCGAAGCCCAGCAGGCGCTGGCGCGGCTGGTGCTCGAGCCTACCTTCCAGGAAGCCTTCAACCTGGCCAAGGGCTCGATTCCCGCGCGCCCGGACCTGGACATGAGCGAATTCGACAGCTGTGCCGAGCAGTCCCTGGCCGATTTCCAGCGCACCGCCGAAGAGGGCGGCCTGGTGCCCAGCATGTCCCACGGCATGGCCGTGCGCGCCGATATCCAGGGGGCGATCTTCGATGTCGTCACCAACTACTTCAACGACGCCGACATGCCCGCCGAGCAAGCCGCCGAGCGCCTGGTGAGTGCCGCGCAGGCTGCTTCCTTCTAAAAGCCTTTTGATCAAGGTGCGCCGCCGCCCGGCGGCGCCACGCTGACAGGCAAACTCCCTATGAGCGACACAACTTTGCCCAAGGCCCATCGGCCGACGGTTTCCGGCTGGCTACAAGGCTGGCTTCCGCGGCTGGTGTTGGCCCCCTCCATTGCCATTACGCTGTTTTTCGTTTACGGCTTCATGCTCTGGACCTTCGTGCTCTCGCTGACCAGCTCGCGGATGCTCCCAAGCTACGACTTCGTTGGCTTTGGCCAGTACGCGCGGCTCATGGCCAACGACCGCTGGTGGGTGGCCTCGACCAACCTGATGATCTTTGGCGTCTTGTTCGTCGCGGTGTGCCTGGTGCTCGGGGCCGTGCTGGCGATTTTGCTGGATCAAAAAATCCGCCAGGAGGGGGCGCTTCGCACGATCTATCTTTACCCGATGGCGCTTTCGTTCATCGTCACCGGCGTGGTCTGGAAGTGGCTTCTGAATCCGCAGCTGGGGATCCAGGCCATGGTGCGCAGCTGGGGGTTCGAGTCGTTTCGTTTTGATTGGATCGTCGACCCGAACATGGCCATCTTCACCTTAGTGATCGCCGCGGTCTGGCAGGCCTCGGGCTTCGTGATGGCGCTGTTTCTGGCGGGGCTTCGCGGTATCGACGACAGCATCATCAAGGCCGCCCAGCTCGACGGGGCGAGCCTGCCGCGCATCTATTGGCGCGTGGTCATGCCGTGCCTGCGCCCGGTGGTGTTCAGCGCGGTGATGATTCTTTCGCACATCGCCATCAAGAGCTTCGACCTGGTGGTGGCGCTGACCGGCGGCGGGCCCGGCTACGCCACGGACCTGCCCGCGACCTTCATGTACACCCACGCCTTCAATCGCGCCCAGATCGGGCTGGGCTCCGCCAGCGCCATGCTGATGCTCGGCGGCGTGCTGGCGATATTGATTCCGTATCTCTACTCCGAACTAAGGAGCCGAAAGCATGGCTAACGTGATTCGCCGCCAGTCCCCCGCGGCGCGCCTGTGGCGGGGGGCGCTTTACCTGGTGCTGATCATCGCCGCGCTTTTCTACGTGCTGCCGCTGATCGTGATGCTGATGACCTCCTTCAAACCGCTGTCCGAGATCACCGCCGGCTCGCTTTTGTCGCTGCCGCAAAACCCAACCCTGGCGCCCTGGACCAAGGCCTGGGGCGAGGCGTGCACCGGCATGCGCTGCGAAGGGGTGGGGGGCTACTTCTGGAACTCCTTCGCCATCGTGATTCCGGCGGTGTTGATTTCGACCACGGTGGGCGCACTCAACGGCTACGCCTTGACCAAGTGGCGCTTCAAGGGCTCGGAGCTGGTATTCGCGCTGATGCTCTTTGGCTGCTTCATCCCGTTCCAGGTGGTGTTGTTGCCGATGGCGCAAACCCTTGGCTGGCTCGGGCTTTCGAGCTCACGGGCGGGCCTGGTACTGGTCCACGTGGTGTTCGGTATCGCGTTTACCACGCTTTTTTTCCGTAACTTCTATGTGGGCATTCCCGACGAGCTGGTCTCGGCGGCCAAGCTCGACGGCGCCGGGTTCTTTCGCATTTTCTGGCGCATCCTGGTGCCGGTCTCGGCGCCGATCATCGTGGTGTCGATCATCTGGCAGTTCACCCAGATCTGGAACGACTTTTTGTTCGGCGTCGCGTTTTCCGGGCACAACACCCAGCCGGTGACCGTTGCACTCAACAACCTGGTGAATACCTCGACCGGGGTGAGCGAGTACAACGTCAATATGGCCGCGGCGATGATCGCCGCGCTTCCGACCCTCATCGTCTACGTGCTGGCGGGTAAATACTTCGTGCGCGGGTTAACGGCCGGGTCGGTGAAGGGCTAATTCGTCGGTCGATTACTCACAATAGAGCGTCACAACAGGAACGATATTTATGGCAGCGCTTGAAATTGATCAGGTACGCAAGGAGTTCGGTCGCGAGCGAGTGCTCAAGGATGTCAGTCTCTCCATCGAGTCCGGGCAGTTTCTGATTCTGGTGGGGCCGTCGGGCTGCGGCAAGTCGACGTTGATGAACGCCATCGCCGGGCTGGAGCCGGTCACCAGCGGCCATATCCGCATCGATGGCGAGGACGTGACCACGCGCACCCCCGCCGAGCGTGATATCGCCATGGTGTTTCAATCCTACGCCCTCTACCCCAGCATGACGGTGCGCCAGAACATAAGTTTCGGCCTCGAGATGCGCAAGGTGCCCAAGGCCGAGCGGGCACAAGCGGTGGAGCGAGTGGCGGATCTTCTGCAGATATCGCACCTTCTGGAGCGCAAGCCTGCTCAGCTCTCCGGCGGGCAGCGCCAGCGGGTGGCGATGGGCCGGGCGCTGGCCCGCGAACCCAAGGTGTATTTGTTCGACGAGCCGCTGTCGAACCTGGACGCCAAGCTGCGCGTGGACATGCGCACCGAGATCAAAAAGCTCCACCAGCGCCTGGGCACCACCATCGTGTACGTGACCCACGACCAGGTCGAGGCGATGACCCTGGCAGATCGTATCGCGGTGATGCGCGACGGGCACATTTTGCAGCTGGGCTCGCCGGACGAGGTCTACAACGACCCGGTGGACATGTTCGTGGCCGGCTTCATGGGGTCACCGTCGATGAACTTCATCCAGGCAACGCTCGAAAGCGAAAACGGTGGCTATCAGCTGCGTATCGCCACGCCTCAAGAAGAGGACCTGGTACTCCCCTGGCCCCAGGAGCGCTACGCGGATGAGCTTGCCGAGCGGGTAGGCCAGACGGTGATTCTGGGCCTGCGCCCCGAGCACTTCAGCGAAGAGGACGAGCGGCTGACCGCCCAGGCCGAGGGCACGCTGCTGACGGCGAACGTGGCGGTGGTCGAGCCGACCGGCGCGGATATCCTGCTGCGCCTGCCGCTGGGCGAGCAGGAAGTCACCGCCCGTGTCGGGCCCAAGTGTACGGTGGCGGCGGGGCAGCGCCTGGCGCTGCGCGTCGATATGGGCCGGGCGATTTTATTCGATGCGCAAACCGAGCACCGTATCGCTTAGGAAGAGGGCTCTTTATCCGCGCGCTTGAGCTGGCGCCATAGTGCCTGGCGCAGGTCGGCAAGTTTGGGCTGCTCTTCGACGGTGAACGCAAGCGGGCGGCAAAGGCGCTGAGCGCGAAGCCCCAGGCGTGCGCTTAAAAGGCCGGTGGCCAGCCCCTGGCCCGCCCGGGTCGAAAGCCGGGCGGTCAAATCCAGCGACAGCATGTCCATGCTGACGTCAGTGGCGAGCTCGCTGGCGCCGGCGAAGGCCATATTGTGCAAGACGTTTCGAAAAAGGCGCAGGCGGCTGGCGTAGCCAAGCTCCAGCCCGTAAAGCCGACAGAGCCGGTCGACCATGGCCAGGCTTCGCCAGGCGACCAGCGCCATATCCACCAGGGTCAGCGGGCTGATCGCCACCATCAGCGCCGTCTCCCCGGACATCCGCGTAATCAGCTGCTGCGCCTTGCGATCCCGCGGCGCCAGCAGGTGATAGCACAAAAGCGTCTGGATCTCTTCGCCGCTGTGGTGCGGCTGGCACGCCTTCGTGAACGCCTGCCAGTGGGGGTCGTCGTCGCTGAGCTTGAGCTGCACTCTCAGCTTTTCGGCAAGCGACTCGGCCTTTTCGAAAGAGCAGTGGGGAAGTGTGGCGAGCTCTTCGCGCAGTTTATCGTGGCGCTTGAGCCGTTTGAGGCGGCCAAGCTCCTTGACCAGCGATACGCCGCCCAGGGTAATCAGGCCCAGTCCAAAGGCCTGCCAGGCGACATTGAGCCACGCCGAGCCTTCGATCGCCTCGGGGATGCCGGTGGCGAACTCCGCCGCCCCCAGCCCCGCAAAGCCGACCAGCGCGAACATCAGCCCCCAGCGGCGCTTGCGCGGTGCGCCCAGGGTGGCCTCGGGTAGCGCCTGCGCTTCGCTTTCGGCAAGCGGCGCATCGCCCTGTGCCGGGTCGAAGCGCTGGTGGGCGCGAAGCGTTTCATCGAAGGGCTCATCGAGCGCTTCATCAACGCGTTTATCAGCCGCTGGCGGTATGTCGTCAAGCGCGAAGTGGCGGCGCGGCTCGGTGGGTGTCATTGCAGTTTGTCTCCAATCAGCCAGTCAAGCGCGGCGTCCATCCGAATGTGGTCGAGGGCGTCGCCGTCGCGGCTCGCGGGGCGAAAACTCGGGTAGTCGAACCCCTGGCGCTGCCAGAATTCCGCCGTGGGCAGGCGGCTTGGCACATCGCCCGGGTAGAGCAGCACCTCCTCGCCATCCAGGGTCGTGCCGCGCAGCGCCGGGGTACGCTTGCCGTTCTCCTGCACCTCGCGGGCCTGGGTGGCGCGAATCGCGGCCAGCGACAACGCCTTCACCGGCACGTTGGCGTAGCGCAGATCCTTGATCGGCTCCGCCAGCAGGCTCTCCAACAACGTGACCACGTTGGCGTGCTGGTTCGGGGTGACGTGGTCGGCCTTGGTCGCAGCGATGGCCAGGCGGTCGATTTTGGGGGCGAACATCCGCGTGAGCAGGCTGCGCTTGCCGTAGTTGAAGCTCTGCATCAGCTGGCCCAGGGCGCTGGAGAGATCCTCGAAACGCTCAGGGCCGGCGTTGAGCGCGCCGAGCACGTCGACCAGTACGATCTGGCGATCGAAACGGCGGAAGTGGTCGCGGTAGAAGGGCCGCACCACCTGCTGCTGGTAGTAGCGAAAGCGCGCGGCCAGCGTCGCGTAAAGGCTCTGTTCCGGCAGCGCTTCGAGCATTTCCTGGGGCTGCGCCAAGTCCGGCAGGGGGAAGAACTGCAACACCGGTGCGTCCTCGAGCTCGCCGGGCAGCAAAAACCGCCCGGGCTGAAGATCCGAAAAGCCCGCTTGCTTGGCGCGCTTTAGCCCTTCGGCGTAGGCCTGGGACAGGCTTGCCAGTGTGCTCTCGTCGACCTCGGCGGCGGGGTCGAGCTGTTCGACCGCCTCGAGCCATTCGGTAAATAGCGCCCGGCGATGCGGGCCCTGGTGGTGTGACTGCGCCTGACACCAGCTGTAAAAGTCGTGCTGCAAAAGCGGCAGATCCAAAAGCCACTCGCCGGGGTAGTCGAAAAGATCCAGCGTGAGCCTGGCGGTTTCCGGCGTGAACCAGCCACTTTGCGCCGGTTTGAAGCGAAGCTCCAGGCGAAGTTCGCTAATGCCGCGGGTCGGCGCGGGCCAGCGCGGCGGTGTCTCGGAAAGCGCCGCCATGCCCGGGTCATAAGGAAAGCGGGGTACGCCCAGATCCGGCTGGTTGAGCCGCATGGCGCCTAAAAGCCGCCCTTCGCGGGCGGCAGGTAGTAAATCGAGGCGGGCATCGAGCCCGGCATGGCGCAGTTGGTTGACCAGCGAGGTTAAAAACGCCGTCTTGCCCGCCTGGGAAAGCCCGGTCACGGCAAGCCTTAGCTGCCGGTCGCGACCGCGTTCGAGTAAATTATTGAGCTCCCGACTTAACGGCTGGGGCATGCTGGGCATTCCTTGGGCAAAGGGTTCGGCGGGTAGCGCTACAGCATAGCAAAGCGTTCATTAACCAGCGATTAACCGCGGCTGATCGTCGTGCCGAGCAGGTGCTGGGCGCCGGGAACCAGCCACACCGGGTCGAGCCGGGTGTTGGCGGCTTCGACACACACGAAGCGGTAGGCGGCTTTTGCCGGGGTGTCGGCGGGTAGCACATCGCCTGGGTGCCACACCACGGTGGAGTCGCTGGACTGTTTGGCAACGCGCAGGGTGCGCTCGCCATCACTGAGGGTTACCGCTTCGTTGGTGTGATAGATACGGTCGACCGCGCCTTGAACGGCCAGCACGCCCTGTTGTTCGGCTTCGGCGAAATCCTTGAGCTTGTCCAGATAGCGGGCCCCGGCCAGGCCTTCCAGGCGACACTGGTGGGTGTTCGCCACGCCCAGATACGTATGCAGCGCACCGCTGATTTTCACCGGCGTTTCGCCGATGTTCTCGCTGATGAGCTCCACGTTCAGACGCTGGGCGTTGGCTTGAACGACCACGCGGGCGGTCAGCAGACCGTGCAGACGCTCGGCCGGGGAGAGGTGGACCTCGATACCTTCGGCGTGCTCGTCCACGGCGTCCAGTCGCCACTGGGCCTGGCGGGCCAGGCCATGGAACGGGCCATCGTGATTAGGGCTTTCATCGGCGTAGCGCTCGTCGGCAAACCAGGGCCAGCAAAGCGGTATGCCGCCGCGAATGGTGGCGGGCAGCGGCGCGGGGGTGGGCGTCACCCAAAGCCAGGGCGTGTCGTTATGGGGCTTGAAATGCAGCACTTGGCCACCCTGCAGGCTGATGACCATTTCCCCCCACGCCATGTTGAAAATGACCACCTCGCGGCCTTGCCAGGTGGTCTGTGCCTGATCGGCCACATTGGAGATAAGGGCGTTGAGCGAGTCTGGGATCATGGGGTTTCCTCAATTGGGTCAGCGTATCGCGTTGGCGGGGGCGCTTATGGGGTGGTGACGGCGCACATAAACCAGGCAGAACCTTAGCGCTGTGTGCTATGTTAGGACAAGCGCGCACGGTAGGTAAAACCTGCGTATAAGTGAAAAAACCAAGGAGGAATTATGGGCTTTTTAGCATGGCTTATTATCGGTGGTCTGGCTGGCTGGATCGCTGGCAACATTATGCGCGGCGGCGGCTTCGGCATTATCGCCAATATCGGGGTCGGTATCGTGGGTGCGGTGATCGGCGGTTTCCTGTTTAGCCTTCTGGGCCTGTCCGCCGGGGGCTTCATTGGCTCGCTGGTGACGGCGACCGTCGGTGCCGTGGTGCTTTTGTGGATCATCAGCAAGGTGCGAAGCGCCTAAACGCTGGCTGCCTAAGCATTAAAGGCAAACGGTTTACCCACTAAGCCGGCACTACGTTTTTAAACACCGCCCCGGAGTCCTCTTCGGGGCGGTGTTTTTGGTTAATTGCCAAGCGCGCTATCGGCCTTGCCGGGAGTTTCCGTTACACTAGGGCGCTTTTTCTGGCGCGTTGCCGAGTGTCGTTTTCGAGGTGTCTTTTGGCCGAAGCATTAACTTCCTGGTGGTCCCAACAGCTTGTGCTGTGCGATTGGGCGTTCCTGTCACACCCTTTAGCGATGGATAGCGCAAACGCCGAACAGCGCCTGCAGGCATTGGGCATTACCCATCGGGGGGAGCTGGTCGAAAAGTTTTTGCATGGGCTGGGGGCGTTCGATGCGCACCCGCACCAGCTGCTGGGTGCGCTCGAGTGGAGCGCGCTCGCCGGCGCCGCCGGCTGGGTCTCGTCTGAACAGGCGGTGAGCTGGGCACACCACGTGATGCGCCGCATCGCCGCGAAGTATCGTGACCTGCGCAGCTGGCTGCGCGACCTGCGCCAGGCCGTGGGCGAAAGTGCGCCCGCCGAGGTTCAAGAGCGCTTTTTGGAAGCGTGCCAAACCCTGACCCAATGGGAGAGCGAGGCCAGCGCTGTGAGCTGGCCCACCTTCGAGCGGGCACTTGCCGAGACACCGCCGCCGACCCCCCTTTGGCCGGATACCCCCAACGCCCGGCCCTGGCGGCTGGGCGCGCTGTTTCATCCGGTCATGTGCTACCCGGCAACGCCGGGGGACTGGCCCGAGGCGCGCCAGTGGCTTGCGCAAATCTGGCAGGTCAACGACCGCGACCAGCTTCTGGGCGTGGCGTTGTGGCTCAGCGCCCAGGGCGACCGCCAGCGTTGGGATATCGAGGCGCGGGAGCTGCCGGGCATGGACGCCGCCCAGCGGCTGGAGTGGCAGCGTGGCGCCCAGGACGAGTTTGCCTACGCACCGGTGCTCGATCGGTTCGTTAGTCAAAACGAGCCGCTCGAGTGGGCCGCCTGGGACTGGCTGCGTATGGTCGAGCTTGCCTGGGCGGGGGCGTGCAGCGGGCTTTTGAGTCAGCAGGAAGCCGATGATATTGCCGCCCACGGTGCTGATCTGATCACCCAGCGCTACGCCGACTGGTCGGCGCTTTTGGCCGCCTACCGCCGTGGGCAGAGCCTGTTCGAAGGCATCGACCGGCGCGCGATGACGCCCAGTGCCCAGCATACGCTGCTGCTGGAGGCCTCTTGTAGCCCCTGGGACATGAAGCCCGGCGCGCTTTTGGACCCGGCGGTGCTGTCAGGTTCGCGGGCGCGTATCAAGGCGTGGCGCTCGACCGACCACCACTGGCTGCTGGCGCTTGCAAGCGTTCGCGAACCCGATGCGATGCTGCGCCAGTTCGACCCCGGCGCCTTTATGGGCGAAAAGCGCCGCGCCGATGCGGCGGTCTATTTGCAGGACGCGCTCGGTCTTCACGCCGACGAAGGGGCGGGGGCGCTGGCCCGTTACTGGCTGCCGGCCCAGGCGCATCACCTCAATCAGCTGGCCGCCGACGCGGTACACGGTGTGATGCCGCCCAAACGCACCCCCTTTGGCCAGCCCGGCGCCGATGAGGTCCGCCAATTGCAAAGCCTCAAGGGCGTGAGCCGCCACGCCGCCACGGTTCACATGGCCGAAAAGTTCGCCTTTTATCTGCACATGGCGTTTGATAGCCGCTTGTTCGAGCAGTCAGCGCTTTTGAACTACGCCAGCGCCTTGAAAAGCTGCCTGTGTCGCTTTTATACCTCCCCGCGGCGCTTGCTGGAGGCCTGGTTTGCCTGGGAGAGCTGCCTGCCCGAGCCCGAACACGACTCGTTGATCGGCGAAATCGCCTGGCACCTGGAAGACCCGGGCAGCCTCTTCTACTGGCTTGACTGGCAGCCCGGCGCTTGGCAGGAGCCCGGCGAGCGGCCCAGCATCAGCCACTTTACCGCCATGGCGCTGGTCGGTCCGCTCAATAGCGCCGTGTGGAGCGACCCCCAGCCCGAAAGCGAGCGCGAACAGGCCTCGATTCGCGAGTGGGTGGACAGTCACTACCACTTGGCCAGCGCCGCCGACATGCAGGATTTTCTGAACTTCATGCTCGAATCCGGCGACCGTCAGGAGTATCAGATCAACTACGCCCCCTACACGCTCAACCCCGGGCGGCTGGCCAGCGAAATCGCCATTCTGGAGTCCGGCGACTGCGTGGAGGAAGAGCGCCACCATCTGCTTCGCCTTCGCCGGGTGCGTGACAACGAGGATGGCTGCAACGATGTGGACATGGCGGCCTGGGACATCGCCCAGTTGATGGACCTGGCGATTGCCGCGCGCCAGCTTGGCTGGCTGGAGCGGGAGGCGTTCAACCGCGTGCTGGACCGCGCCTACCAACTGGCCGACGCACACTATGCCGGTTGGCAGGAGTACGCGGCGGGCATGTACGCCGGATTTTCCTTTTTCATGGGCGAAACGCCCGAGCGCGAGGAGTTTCTGGCCGGCTTCCGCCAGGCCCTAACCGCCTGGCTGAGCGGCGCACCGATTCTGGCCGGCCCCTGGACGAGCCTGGACTTCCCCGGCACCAAACCGCGCCACTTCGCCCCGCTGCATATCGACACCCTACCCGGGGATCAACGGATACTGCATTGAGGCGTAAAAAGCGCCGCCGCTTTTCACGGGCTCATGCTCATCGTCTTTTTTGGAGAATACCCATATCGATGAGGGTGTCGATTTCCTGGCATATTTCATCGTAAAAGGCGGCCGAGACGGTGCTGAGCGGGCGTCGCTTGGATTTGAGTAGCGCTATTTCCCACTCGATACTGGGGGTGATCGGCTTTGAAACAATGTTGGTGCCTGCCAGTAGAAGCTCCGCTATCGGGTCCACAACCGCCAGCCCTACGTTGCGGTCGACCAGCGCGCACACGCCCCGCATGGGGCGGATTTCCGCCGCAATATCTCTTTTTATATCGATCGTCTGCATGATGTAGTCGACCCGCGAGCGCAGCGGGCTATCCGGCATCAGCTCCACAAAGGTCTGGTTGCGTAGTTTGGCAATGGGCACTTCGTCCAGCGCCGTTAGCGGATGTTGTCGGTGCATGATGCAGCGTGCCGAGCAGCGCGCCAGGCTGGTAACGCTGGCGCCATAGGTATCCGCTTCCAGGGTAATACCCAGCGCTATATCGCAGGTGTTGTTGTCGATCATCTTGAGCAACTCCTGCATCCCAACGTCGACTAGACGCACTCCTACCTTGGGATGGCGCTTTTTGAAGCGCTTGATGACATCGAGCAAAAAGGTGTCGCAAAAAATCGGCTGGGCGGCGATTACCACGTTGCCCACCTGGTTGTTGGCGATCGCCTCGGCGTCCTTTTGTGTGTCGCGTATGCTCGAGATCAATCGCCGCGCCGAGGCGTGAAAGGCGAACGCTTCTGGCGTGGGTTCTATCTGGTTACGCGTTCGCTTGAAAAGCGTAAAGCCTACTTCCTCCTCGAGCCCCGTCAGTAGCCTGCTCACCATGGATTGGCTGATTGCCAGTGCTTCGGCGGCAGCCTTTGTCGTGCCGTGCTTCATGAAAGCATCGAACGCTTCTATCTCTTTGATTTTCATATCTCGTGCCGTATCTGTCGAGCGCAGCGCTAGTCACTGCACCCGGTGTTTAGCGGTTCAGAATCACTTTGACCGGCACCTTTGGCGCCGTTTGGGCATGCAATTATGCTGTATGAGTAGTACATATTTGCATACTGAATGAGTTTTTTGTAATTATTTTCATAGAGGCCTATACTTTTAGCGTCGTGGTGGCGTAGGCAAGCGCTACGTCAATAAATATAAGCAATAACAACGTTGGAGACAGGAATGAAACGTATCTTGACCCTCACCGCGCTGAGCCTGGCGGTAACGTGTACGGCCCATGCCCAAAGCTACCCGTCGGAAGCGGTCACCCTGGTCGTCCCCTATGGCCCCGGTGGCGCCTCGGATCTCGCTGGGCGTGCCTTTGCTGAAGCCGCTCGGCCGTTTCTTGGCGAGCCCATCACCGTGACCAACCAGTCCGGGGCCGGCGGCATGACCGGCGCGCGTAACGTGACGCAGGCGGACCCGGATGGCTACACGCTGTTGCTGGCACGGGTCGGTATGGCGCTATCGCCGGCGGTCAACGCCAATAGCAGCGTCGACTGGGATGAATACACCTTTTTAAGCCAACTCGAAGCCACGCCAATGATTTTGGCGGTGGCCGAAGACTCGCCCTACGAGAGTGTCGATGAGCTACTTGAGGGTATCGAGAGCGATCCGGGCGCAATGGCTTATGCCGCCTCGGGAGCGACGGCAATCGACGGTTTCACCGTTCAGGCACTGCTTGCCGACGCAGGGATGGACCCGCTAACCGCTGCCACCCTGGTGCCTTTCCGGGGCGGCGGTGCGCTTGCTACCGCGCTTTTGGGCGGGCACGTGGACTTTCTTGCGATTGCCGCCGGCTCCTTGATGCCGCACATCGAAAGCGGCGACATGCGTCCCTTGATGGTTTACTCGCCCGAGCGTATGGAAGCACTGCCCGATGTGCCCACCGCTCAAGAGCTTGGCTACGAGCGGGCGGGGCAGGTCATTGGTTGGAGCGCGTTGTATGGCCCGCCTGACCTGCCGGATGAGGTGATAACGACCTGGGAAGAGGTGCTCGAGGGCGTAGCTGAAAGCGAGAGCTGGCTGAGTCGTGCCGAAGACCGTGGTTCGATCTCCACGATTGGTAGCGCCGACATGGCGACTTACGCCGAAGAGCAGTACGAATTTTATCGCGGCCTTGCTCAGGAATTTGGCTACCTGGACTGATCGGTATTCGATGCCGTTCACCGGGTCCATGAAACTGTCAGTAGGGGGAGGGGGTATGGGTATTGCGCGTGGTGTAGCGATTACAGCGCTGTTTGCAGTCGTGGTATTGGTCTTGATACCGGCCTACGTACCCCGTCCCAATTTCATACCCGGGTTTGCACCGCCGCCGGATATGTGGCCGCGAACGGTCGCGACCCTGGGCGCTATTTTTGGGTTGCTGTTACTGGGGTTTTCGCTCTCGCGTAAAACCGAGGCGATAGCCGACCCAGACCCGGAGGGGGCCAGCGAGATTCGCCAGGGCGCGCCGCTTGGCACGCTTTTGCTGCGTTTCGCCTGTGTACTGGTGGCTTTTACGCTCTTCGTTCTCGCCGTTGGGCTGGTGGGCTTTTTGATCGCCAGTATTTTATTGTTGGCGGCGATGCTCGTTTTGACCGGCTACTGGCGGCGCGCCTGGATCTCGCTTGGCGTTGCCGTGGTGCTGCCACTGCTGCTTTATCTGTTTTTCTCCAGCGCGCTCAACACGCGCTTTCCTGCTGGCTCTCTGCTCAGATCGCTCGGCTTGTGAGCACCGCGCATTAGGGGACCCTGGTATGCTTAATGACCTGCTGATTGCTTTCCAGGCAGTTGCAACGCTCGAGAATTTTCTGATCATGGCCGCCGGTATCTGGGGCGGCGTCATCATCGGCGCGATTCCGGGAATGACCGGGACGATGGCAGTAACGCTGGCGCTACCCTTCACGTTTTATATGCAGCCCATTCCCAGCATTTTACTGCTGGTAGCGCTTTACAAGGGCTCGACCTATGGCGGGTCGGTGTCGGCGATTCTGATTAAAACCCCGGGAACGGCCTCCGCCGCCTGCACGACGCTGGATGGCTATCCGCTGGCGCGCCAAGGGAAGGCGGGTAAAGCGCTTAACATGGCGCTCTACTCATCCTGCGTGGGCGATTTTATCTCAAATATTTCGCTGATTTTCATTGCCGCGCCGTTGGCTTTGCTGGCGCTGCGCATCGGCCCGCCCGAGTACGCCATGCTAATGGTGTTTGCCCTGACCACCGTGGCCGGAGTGTCGGGGCGCTCGCTGCTGCTTGGGCTCGTTTCGGCTTGTTTGGGGCTTTTGCTCGCCACCGTAGGCGAAGATATGTACGGCTCCTTTCGTTTTGCAATGACCGTCGATATGCAGGGCGGTTTGGCCGTCGCGCCGGTGCTTATCGGGCTGTTTGCGATTCCGGAGCTTTTGAAGCTGGTGGTGTTTCGTAATACCGAAACGCACAAGCCGATGCAGCTGGGCGATAACCGAGTAACGCGGGCCGAGCTTCGCCGTTCACTCAAGGCCATGCTAAAGGGCAGCATGATTGGCGTCGTGATGGGGGCAATTCCCGGTATTGGACCTTCCGCGGCGGCGTTCTCATCCTACGGGGAGGCCCAGCGTAGCTCTAAAAACCGGGAAAACTTTGGCAAGGGCGAAGTCGAAGGTATCGCCGCCTCGGAATCTGCCAATAACGGCTGCTGCGGCTCGACGATGATTCCGCTGCTGGCCCTCGGTGTACCCGGCGATGTCATTACTGGCGTCATGTTGGGGGCGTTCATGATCCACGGTATGACACCTGGGCCGATGCTGTTCGAGAACAATCTCAACGAAGTCTACATGCTGTTCATTGGTATGCTGTTCTCGTCGTTTTTGCTGTTTGGCGCGGGTAAGGCGACCATGCGCTTTTTCTCGCATATCTCGCGTATCCCGCCGGGCTTGATGACGCCGATCGTTTTGACACTTTGCCTGTTCGGGATCTTCTCGATCTCCAATAATATGTACGATGTCATCGTGCTGCTGGCCATGGGTATTTTCGGCTTCTTCATGTATCTGCTGGCCATCCCTGCCGCACCGTTTCTCATCGCCTTTATTCTGGGGCCGATGCTTGAGGAGAACTTGCGCCGCGCCCTTGCAATCTCCCGTGGTGCCCCGAGCGTGCTGTTGTCGTCGCCCATCACTTGGCTGTTCGCGGCGCTATCGGTTTTCGTCGTCGTGATCACGATCCGTCAGCAGTTCAAAAAAGCCAGGACTTAATCGTGGCCTCTATCAACCATCAAGGATTCGGTGCTATGTCTGCCTGTGACCAGCGTCAGAACCATCCAGGCCTTGCCTGCGCTATCGGTCATCTCGAGGACCTGATTGGCTTTGACACGACCAGTGCCCACTCCAATCTCGCCATCATTGAGCACATGAAGCGCTATTTCGACGAGTTGGGCCTGGATACCACGGTGTTGCATGCCGCAAGCTGCGAAAAAGCGAACCTGGTCGCCTCGATCGGCCCCAGGGACGTGCCGGGCATCGTGCTTTCCGGCCACACCGATGTCGTACCCGCCGCAGCCGAGCGCTGGACGAGCGCGCCGTTTAACCTGGAGCAGCGCGGCGATCGCCTTTATGGGCGTGGCAGCTGCGACATGAAAGGCTTTGCGGCCTGCGTGATGGCCGCCGCTTCCACGCTTTTGAAAGGACCGCTCACACGACCTTTTTACTTCTGTTTCTCCTACGACGAGGAGGTGGGCTGTCTAGGCGCGCCGGCGATTGCCAAACACCTGGCCGCGCTAGAGGTTCCGCCGGGCCTGGCGATTATTGGCGAGCCCAGTGAAATGCGACTGATCAACGGGCAGAAAGGCAAGATTGCCATGCAGGTCACTGTGCGCGGGGAGGGCGGTCACTCCTCCTTCGCGCCGCAGCATGTCAACGCCGTGGAAGTTGCTGCGCGCATTATCGCCATGATCGGCGAGCGCTCGCGGCGCTACGAGCGTGAAGGCCCGTTCGATCATGACTTTAGTGTCCCCCACGCCACGACCCTGGCTACCCTGGTAAGCGGCGGCGTGGCCACGAACGTAACACCGGATACCTGCGAGTTCGTTTTCGAACTGCGCAGTATCGACCAGCAAGCAGCTTGGAGTGATCTACAGGCGCTAATCGACGACGTGGAAAGCACGCTGCTTCCCGACATGCACCGTATTGCGCCTTCGGCCACTATCGAGTGGCAGGAGCGGTTCTCGTACCCGGCCATGGGGGACGCCACCGAAAGCGAGCTCTTCAAGAGACTGGAGGCGATTTTGCCGCCGCGCGGTGGCAAGGTGTCCTACGGCTCCGAAGGCGGTGTATTCGAAATCGACGGCGGTATTCCTTCGGTCATTATCGGTCCGGGCTCCATTCAACAGGCCCACAAGCCCGACGAGTACGTCGAGATCAGTCAGCTAAGCGAGTGTCTGTACTTTTTCGATGCGCTGGGCGCGTGGATGGCGGATGAAAAAGGAGCCGTATGAGCATCAACGCAGATCGTCTTTGGCACAACCTCGAAAGCTTATCGACGATCACCGACCCGGCCCGCCCCTGGACCCGACGCGCCTTTACCAGCCGTTACCAAGCCGGGCGCGAGTGGCTCGACGCCAGGATGCGCGACGCCGGGCTTATAACGCGGCTGGACGAAGCGGGTAACCTGATCGGTCGACTGGCCGGACGCGACCCGTCGCTCGCCCCGCTAGTGATTGGAAGTCATACCGATACGGTACCGGGCGGGGGGCGTTATGATGGCATCCTGGGCGTTCTGGCGGGGCTCGAGGCGATGCAGAGCCTGACCGAGGCCGGCACTCGGCTACGCCGCGATGTCGAGGTCATCGACTTTCTCTCCGAAGAGCCGAGCGAATACGGTATCTCCTGTGTCGGTAGCCGCGCAATGACCGGCGCATTGACGGCGGATATGCTCGATTTTAGCGAGCCCGGCGGCGAGCGTCTGGGCGACGCCATTCGCCGGGTAGGGGGTACCCCGGAGGCCCTAAATACGCCTTTACGCCGGCAAGGGGATATCGCCGCTTTTTTAGAGCTTCATATCGAGCAGGGCCGCGTGCTGGAAGAGAGCGAGGTGCCGATCGGCGTGGTCAGCGATATCGTCGGTATTCAGCGTTTCGATATCCAGGTGTTGGGCCAAGCCGATCATGCTGGCACTACGCCGATGGCGCTGCGCCGGGACGCGCTGGCCGAGGCCGCAGGGTTGATCAAGGCGATCCAGACGGCGGCGTTTGACGAAAGTGGCGGCGAGCACTATCTCGTGGCGACGGTTGGGCGCCTCGAGGTCTTTCCCAATGCGGCCAACGCGATTGCCGAACGCGCCGAGATGGTATTGGAAGTACGGAGCAACGATGCGCTCCTGCTTGAAAACTTCTTCGCGCCGGTTCTCGAGAAAGCCCGGCGCGAGGCCCAAACGCGAGGACTAGAAATTATCGCGACCCGGCTGAGTGAGGGCCTGCCCACACCCTGTAGCGATTTCGTTCGCGCGAGTATTCAGGAGGCCGTCCAGGCGGTTGGCTTAACCTCTATGAGCGTGACCAGCGGCGCAGGGCACGATGCGGTCTATATGGCAAGCATCGCCCCCATGGGCATGCTGTTCGTTCCTTGCCTTGAAGGAAGAAGCCACTGCCCGGAAGAAAGCATTACCCCGACCCAGGCGGCAAACGGTTGCCGGGTTCTCCAGCACGCGCTCAAAAGCCTCGATCACCGGCTCGCATGATGGGTCTTTCGCGCTACTCACAGACCGATATCCTAAATAGAGGAAGCGCTTTCTTTTCAACGCTTGCAGTTTTTACTGCGTTCGCGAGAGCGGCAGCGCTTGCCTTGCGGTAGATCATTAGATACTACATTGAGGCTCGCCAAACCCAGGGTAATTAGCTTATAGTCGTCGGCTAGAAAAAAAGCCTGGTTTCGGTTAATAACATTAAGGGGTTGTTTGCATGGTTTCGGTGCCACACTTGGCTGTGACAGCTGCCCGAGTCATGGGCGTTTGCGTGATTTTTTCCTTTTTGGCCGGGTGTGCAAGTTCCCAGAATATGGAGCCCCCCGAAGATTATTTCGCAATGACGCTACCGGGATTGAAAAAGGGCGTTAGCCCGCAAATGTCCCCGGTCGATAATACCCTTACCCAAATGCGCAGTTTTCAGACCCCGCCACCTATGATGATCAAGGAAGCACTGCTCGCCCAGCATCAGCGGTGGTCCGGCACCCCCTACCGGATTGGCGGCACGACGCAGCGAGGGGTGGACTGCTCCGGGTTCGTTCGAAACATCTTCCGCGACACGTTCAATCTGGAGCTTCCCCGCTCCACCACCGATCAAGTACATGAGGGACGCTTGATCGACCGCCAGGAACTACAGGCGGGCGATCTGGTCTTCTTCCGGCCCCCGGGCCCCTACAACCATGTGGGCATCTACATGGGTGATGGCTACTTCATGCACGCCTCTTCCTCGCAAGGGGTCATTATTTCGAGCATGAGCAACCGCTACTGGCAGCGCCACTATTGGCAGTCGCGCCGGGCGCTGGAACCCACTCACGTTGCTCAGCTCGGTCGTTTTTAACCGCTCCTTGGGCCGGCCGGCTTAGCGAGGCCTGCCCCGGCGAGCGCCGCTTACCAATGGATGCGCCATGATCGAGGCCAAAACCCGCGCCTGGTGGCGCGCCACCGCCGCACTCTGTTTGGGCTCGTTTCTCGTCTTTATCAATCTCTACGTTCCCCAGCCGCTTTTGCCGGGGTTAAGAGACGCCTACGGGGTTTCCACCCTGGGCGTGAGCCTTTTGATGTCCTTCGCGACGCTGTCGCTCGCCTTTTCGCTTCTGGTATTCGGCCCGTTGTCGGATGCGATCGGCCGCGAGGCGATCATGCGCATTACGCTGGTGATCGCCGGGGTGCTGACCGTTTCATTGGCCATTGCCCCCAATTTCGAAACGCTATTGCTGCTGCGGCTCTTGCAGGGTTTCGTGCTGGGCGGGCTGCCCGCCGTGGCGATCGCCTGGATGGGCGACGAGTTCGACAAGCCCGCGCTTTTAAGCGCCGTGGGGCTCTATATTGGCGCCAACTCGCTGGGCGGAATCAGTGGACGCGTGGTGGGCGGCTTTGCCGCCTCCATGGGCGGGCCCTCGGCGGCGTTTTTGGTCGTGGGGGTGATAACGCTTCTGGGCTGTGTACTCTTCTGGCGGCTATTGCCGCAAAGCCAGGCGTTCGTGCCCAAGGCGTTCCGGCTGCGCCAAGCGGTGCGCGACCTTAAAGGCCACCTCAAGACACCGGCGCTTTTGGGGGCGTACTGCCTGGGCGGCATCAATTTTCTGGTCTTCATCAATCAGTACAGCTATATCACCTTTCGCCTGGCGGCCACGCCGTATCAGCTCGCCGCCGGGGCGCTCGGGCTGATCTTTTTGACCTACCTGGGCGGCACGCTGGGCTCGACGGTGTCCGGAGGGTTGGCGCAGCGCTTCTCGCCTGCGCGCTGTATGTGCGCGGGTATCGTCATTTTGGCGTTGGGCACCGGCGTCACCCTGGCAAGCTCGCTTTCGCTGATCATTCTGGGCCTTGCGATCAACGCCTTCGGTTTTTTTCTCTGTCATTCCCTCGCCTCGAGCTGGGTGGGGCGCTACGCTCAAGGGGCGCGGGGCAGCGCCTCGGCGCTTTATCTGGTGTTCTACTATCTGGGCGCCAGCGTCGGCGGGTTCTGGCTCGAGCCTTTCTGGCGCTGGTCGCAGTGGCAAGGCATCGCGGTGGGGTCGTGGCTGCTGCTCGGGGTTACGTTTTTCATCGCGCTAGGCCTTTGGCGGTTCGAGCGGCGCGCGGGCGATTCATAAAGAGGCGATTATGCAGCGGGTAACGGTGACCCTGGACGATGAGCTGATCAAGGAAGTGGACGCGCTGATGCGTGCCCGCGGCTACCAAAACCGCTCCGAGGCAATACGTGATTTAACGCGTAGCGGGCTCAACCAAGCGCAGACCCCCACCGAGCTCGATAAAGTATGTATGGGGGCACTCGTTTACGTCTTTGATCACGGCGCCCGCGAGCTCTCCCGGCGGCTGACCCGCCACTCGCACGATCATCACGATTTGACGCTCTCTACCCTGCACGTGCACATCAATGCAGAGAGCTGCCTGGAAGTGGCTCTTTTGAAAGGCGAGGGCCGGGCGCTACAGCACTTCGCCGACGAGGTGACTTCTTCACGCAGCGTGCGCCATGGCCAGCTGGTACTGATCCCGGAGACCTAAAACCGATCACTTGCCAGCGCCTGCATGTACCAACGTAAAAAAGGGCGGCCCGTGGGCCGCCCTTTTCGATAGCGTGCAAGCAGAGCGTGTTTAGTGCTCTACGCCGCCTTCGCCGTGCACGTGGCCGTGCTCGGCTTCTTCTGCGCTTGCTTCACGAACGCTGGAGATTTCAACGTCGAAGTTCAGGTGCTGGCCGGCCAGCGGATGGTTGCCATCGACAACGACCGTATCGCCTTCGACCTGCTTGACGGTGACCATCAGCGGGCCGCCTTCGGTCTGTGCCTGGAACTGCATGCCGGGCTCGACGCTTTCAACGCCCTGGAACGCATCCCGCGGCACTTCCTGCATCAGCTGGTCCTGAACTTCACCGTAACCTTCTTCCGGGGTTACCTTGACGTTCAGCTTTTCGCCTTCGTTACGGCCTTCGAGCTCTTTTTCCAGGCCCGGGATGATGTTGCCAGCGCCGTGCAGATAGGTAAGCGGCTCGCGGCCTTCTGAACTGTCTAGCACTTCACCTGCATCGTTGGTCAGGGTGTAGTGAAACGCGACAACCGAGTTCTGCGCAATTTGCATTTGAAAACCTTTCGGTGAGTGCATGTACCTATAATGGTAACGTGTGTGAGCCTGCTTGTCAGGGGGCTACAACGGGTTTTTCACGGTTATGGACCCTGCGGGATGTTGCGTGAAAAAGGGCCGAGCGATACTCTAAGCTCACCTTTTTTCCACTCGTCCATTCTCCTATCGCTTACCGGAGCCGTCATGACCATTCTGTTTTTGTGGATTATCGCTTTTGTTTTAATCGCTTACTTCGCTCACCAGCGTTGGGAAAGCGGCGTTAGCGAAGGGCTCGATAAGCTCTTGCCCAGCGCCCTGAAAAGCCGCGGTGAAAGCCGCTACGTGTGGATTGTGGCGCTGGCGGTGCTGGGTGCCACGGCGCTGGTGAACCCGGTCGAAATCCTGCTGGTCGCCATTTTGCTGGCGCTGATCGGGCTGGTCGTCGTCAAGCTGGCCAACTGGGCAAGCAGCCTTTCGCACTAAAGGCGTTCGACGCTTTGCCAAACGCAAAAATGCCCGGCCGATTGGCCGGGCATTTTTTATGGCAGGGGCTTGGAAGATGATTTAGTAGGGCGCTACTCTCAAATTACCCCCATTGCCGAGAAGGCGAACGCGCTGACCAGCTTGAAATTGTTGATCTGCGCTTTGAACGACAGACCTGATATCGCCACTGTCAGTCTGAACTTCTATTTCATAAGCATTAATGAGGTTCGACCCTTCCTCGATCTTGCTGCCCGCAACCGAACCACCTATGGCACCTGCAGCGGTTGCCAAGCGGCGTCCGCCACCGCCACCTACCTGGCTTCCTAGTAAGCCGCCGACAACGGCGCCCCCGGCAGTACCTAACAAGCCCCCAGCGCGGCTTTCAGCCTGAATTTTGGCCGGCTGAATCGAAGTGATGGTTCCGTAGGTGACACTTTGAGCGGTTTGTGCCTGGCTTCCACGGTAAACGTTTCCGGAATAGGGGGCCGTATTGGCGCAACCTGCAAGTGTTACGAGACCAAGAAGAGCAACGGGTAAAATGCGTTTCATAAAACCTCCAAATCTATTGGCGCGGGTCTGTCAGCACGGGTCTAGCGTTCAAGACGGCTGTCAGGTGCGTCACGGTTATCAAACAGTGTTTTTTAAAAGATAAACAAAGTTAAGGGGTTTGACCAGTCTCGCTTAAAAAAGATCACTTTTATTAGGCAGAAAGGTGTATCGAGTAAGCAATGTGCAGCAAATAAGTACCGCGCGCTCGCTTTATATTCTTTCTACCGGTAAGCAGGCTTTATGAAGCAAGTTGGCCCGCTCAGAATGTAGTGAAAGTACGCTTTTTGTACAAGAGATATATAAGGGGCTAACACTTGGTTGGTCCATACAGGTGCGCCGAGGCGGGGCCTCGGCGCGGGTTCTTCATGGTCGATGCTAGCCAGTGGCTAGAACTGGTTCATGGTGTTGTCCTTCCCGCCGGCTTTTAGTGCGGCATCGCCGTGGAAGAACTCCTTGTGGTCGTCGCCGATGTTGGAGCCGGCCATGTCCTGATGCCTGACGGTGGCAATACCCTGGCGGATTTCCTGTCGCTGAACGCCGGCCACGTAGGCGAGCATGCCTTCCTCGCCAAAGTAGCCTTTTGCCAGGTTGTCGGTGGAAAGGGCCGCCGTGTGGTAGGTGGGCAGGGTGATCAGGTGGTGGAAGACGTGCGCTTCCCTGGCGGCGTCGCGCTGGAAGTTGCGCGTCCATTCGTCGGCAAGCTGGCCCAATTCGGTGGCATCGAATTCGGCGTTCATCAGCTGGTCGCGCACGTACGCCGATACATCCTTGCCCTCTTTTTCCCAGGCATCGAAGACCTGCTGGCGGAAGTTGAGTGTCCAGTTGAACGACGGCGAGTTGTTGTAAACGAGCTTGGCATCCGGCACCACCTCGCGAATGCGGTTGACCATGCTGGCGATCTGGCCCACGTGGGGTTTTTCGGTTTCGATCCAGAGAAGATCGGCGCCGTTTTGCAAACTGGTGATGCAGTCGAGTATGACGCGCTCCTCGCCGCTTCCGGGCTTGAACTGGTAGAGGCCGGAAGCGAGGCGCTTGGGCCGGACCAGCTTGCCGTTTTGCTTGATGACCACGTCTCCATTGTGGATATCGTCGGCGCTTTCGACCGGCTCGCCATCCAAAAAGCTGTTGTACTGATCACCCAGGTCCCCCGGGGTGTGCGTCACGGCAATCTTCTGGGTAAGCCCGGCGCCGAGGGAGTCGGTGCGCGCAACGATCACGCCGTCGTCCACGCCGAGTTCCAAAAACGCGTAGCGAACGGCGTTGATCTTGGCCAAAAAGTCCTCGTGAGGCACGGTGACCTTGCCGTCCTGATGGCCGCACTGCTTCTCGTCGGAGACCTGGTTTTCGAGCTGGATGCAGCACGCCCCGGCCAAAATGAACTTCTTCGCGAGTAGGTAGGTGGCCTCGGCGTTGCCAAAGCCCGCATCGATATCGGCAATGATCGGCACGATGTGTGTCTCGAAGCCGTCGATTTTTTGTGTCAGCTCTTGGACAAGGCGTTGATCACCGGCCTGTTGGGCGTCGTCGAGCTTACGAAACAGGTGGTTGAGCTCCCAGGCATCGGCCTGTTTCAAAAACGTGTAGAGCTCTTCTATCAGTGCCGCTACGGAAGTTTTTTCGTGCATGGACTGGTCGGGCAGGGGGCCGAATTCCGAGCGCAGGGCGGCGACCATCCAGCCAGACAGGTAAAGGTAGCTTCGTTTCGTGGTGCCGAAGTGCTTCTTGATGGCGATCATCTTCTGTTGGCCAATAAAACCGTGCCAGCAGCCCAATGACTGGGTGTACTGAGCGTGATCGCCATCATAGGCGGCCATGTCCGCACGCATGATGCCGGCGGTGTAGCGGGCGATGTCGAGGCCGGTATGAAAACGGTTTTGAGAGCGCATACGCGCGGCGTACTCGGGTTTGATGGCTTCCCACTTGCCGCCCTGGGCCTCGCGTAGCTGCGCCATGGCTTTGATGTCGTCGAGCAGTCCTGTCATGTTGCATCCTCCGGTAGTGTTCGCGGTCTGCACCCGCTTGGGTGGCGTCTCCCCCGCTGCTGTGCGGCGGGCGTGCTCTCACTATCGCTGCCTTGGTGCGGTGCAACAATTGACACTTCGGGGCAGGCGACGTCGTAGTTAAACGACACGGGCTTATTCAAACGGCGCGATTACGTCGTCGTTTTACGCCCGCCAGGGCTCGGGCATAAAAAAAGCGCCGCTTGAAAGCGGCGCTTGCGAGGTAACGCGTATTCAGCGCTACTCGTCTTCTTCTTCGTCCATAAAGCCCAGGCTTCCGGCGTTGACCAGATGCGTGAGCACGCGTTGAGCGTCTTCGAGCCCCAGAACGTCGTCGTACATGGGCGTGGTATCGGCAATGCGGCGGGCCAGCGCCTCGCTGCAGGCCAGGCCGTCGCCATCGAAGAACAGCGTGGTGGTGCCAAACTCCGAGCGCCAGGCGATGCGCGAGCCGGGCATGTGAAAGAGCGGCTCACCCGCGTGTAGTTGCGCGACAAGGGCTTCTTCGGCCAGCGGCTCCTCCAGCGGCATGACCTGGTCCATATACTTTGGTTGGGTCATGGCCCGGCCAAACCACTGGGCAAGCTCTTTGGGCTGGTCCAGCGTTTCGAGGATGAAGTGACGCATCCGCTCGAGCGAAGCGTCGTCGAGCTCCCCGGTATTCTCGGCCGGCGCCATGCTGGCATCGCTGTAGCGCTTCGAGCCTGGCAACTGCTCGCCGAGATAGTCGGCAAACGAGGTGATCGCCTCGTCGGCGGAGGGCGCGCGAAAGCCCACCGAGAAGGTCATGCAGTCCTCGGTTTGGCTCACGCCGTGGTGCGCCCAGCCCGGCGGCAAATAGAGCATGTCGCCCGGGCCCAGCGTCCAGTCGGAGTCGGGCTCGATCTCGAAGGTTTCCAAAATCTTTAAATCGATGCCCTGAATGATCGGCGCGTCATCGGATTGCTTGCCGCCCAGTTGCCAGCGCCGCTGACCCCGGCCTTGCAGCAAAAACACGTCGTACTGGTCCACGTGGGGGCCAACGCTTCCGCCGGGCGGGGCGTAGCTCACCATGATGTCGTCGAGGCGCCAGTTGGGTAGAAAGCTGAACGCTTTCATCAGCGCGGCGACGTCGGGTACGTAATGGTCCACCGCTTGAACGAGCAGGCTCCAGTTACTCTGGGGCAGGCGTTCGAAGGTGGCGTCGTCGAAGGGGCCTTGGGAGACCTGCCAGGGGCCTTCCGGGCCCTGTTCTTCGACCAGTCGCGCCTCGACGCCGGGTTCGCAGGCAAGCCCGGCCAGCTCGTCCGGGTCCAGGGGGCTGACGAAATCCGGCATGGCGCCACGAATCAGCAGCGGTTTTTGCTGCCAGTAGCTTTTCAGAAATTCCTCGGGCGTTAGATCGCCCAGCAGGGTCAGCGGCTCGTTGTGTTGGCTCATGGCGAATTCCTGGTGAGTCGGCGCGGGTTATAGCGCATCGAGGCGCTTGGGTAGTGCTCTAGCCTGGGCCTCGGCGTTACCGATGTAGCTGGCCGGCGAAAGGGCTTTTAGCTCTTGTTTGACCTCATCGGGAAGCTCGAGGGAATCGATGAAGGCGGAGAAGCCTGCCTGGTCGATACGCTTGCCGCGGGTCAGTTCCTTGAGCTTCTCGTAGGGCTTTTCGATGCCAAAACGGCGCATCACGGTCTGGATCGGCTCGGCAAGTACTTCCCAGCTGTTGTCCAGGTCTTCATTCAGGCGCGTCGGGTTGGCTTCGAGCTTGCTGATGCCCTTGAGACTCGCGTGGTAGCCGATCAGCGCGTAGGCCAGGCCCACGCCCAGGTTTCGAAGCACGGTGGAGTCGGTCAGATCGCGCTGCCAGCGGGAAATCGGCAGCTTCTGCGCCAGGTGATTGAGCACCGCATTGGCAAGCCCTAGATTGCCCTCGGAGTTCTCGAAGTCGATCGGGTTGACCTTGTGCGGCATGGTGGAAGAGCCGATTTCGCCTTCCACGGTGCGCTGCTTGAAGTAGCCAAGCGAGATGTAGCCCCACACGTCGCGGTCGAAGTCGATCAAAATGGTGTTGAAACGGGCGATCGCATCGAACAGTTCGGCAATGTAGTCGTGGGGTTCGATCTGGGTGGTGTAAGGATTGAAGCAAAGGCCTAGCCCCTGCACGAAGGTACGTGCGTTGGCTTCCCAGTCGATCTCCGGGTAGGTCGCCAGGTGAGCGTTGTAGTTGCCCACCGCGCCGTTGATCTTGCCCAATACTTCGACGCTTTCGATCTGCTTGAGCTGGCGCTTCAAGCGGTAAGCGGTGTTGGCCATCTCCTTGCCAAGCGTGGTCGGGCTTGCGGTCTGACCGTGGGTGCGCGAGAGCATCGGCTGCGCTGCGTGGGCCACGGCAAGCTCGGCGATGTCGTCGGCTACCTTGTGCAGAGTGGGCAACACGGCCTTCAGGCCATCGGCCAGCATCACACCGTAGGAGAGGTTGTTGATATCCTCACTGGTGCAGGCGAAGTGAATGAACTCGGTGACCGCGTGAAGCTCCGCCTGGCCCTCGATCTTCTCCTTGAGAAAGTACTCCACCGCTTTGACGTCGTGGTTGGTGGTGCGCTCGATCTCCTTGATGCGCTCGGCGTCGGTCACCGAGAACTCGTCGATCAGCGTTTCCAAAAACGCCGTGGCGTCTTGAGAGAGCGCGCTGACCTCGGTGATGCCCTCGTGCTCGGCCAGGCGCTGCAGCCAGCGCACTTCGACGATGACGCGAGCGCGGATCAGGCCGAATTCGCTGAAGTGTTCTCTGAGCGCGGCGGCTTTATCGGCGTAGCGGCCGTCGACGGGAGAGAGAGCGGTCAAAGCGGTGAGTTGCATGGCAAGGTTTCCAGGTATAAAAAGTCGGTGTCTTGAATAAGGCCTAGTTGAGGCTATCGAGGGCGCGGCGCAGCGCCTTGCGCTGAAACATCAGTTTCCAGCGCCGCCCGCCCTGCTGATGCCACAAAAGGGCAAAGCGGATACCGCTCAGCAAACAGGCGCGCACTCGCTCGGGCATCATGCGGGTCTGTAAAAGCGACGGGTCGCCCTGGACGACGATGCGCGTTTTGAACGTCGAGATCGTCTCCTGATAGGTTTCGCCCAGGCTTGCGATCACGTTTTCATGCACCGGGCCGAAGTGCTCCGCCTGGCCCTGAACGTGGTCGAGCTTCTGGCCCAGGGCGTCGAGCATGGCGGTATCGCTGCGCAGCTTGTTCATCAGCATCAGCATCGAAAACCCGTAGCGCAGCACCACCGGGTCGGCCTGCTTGCGTCCCACCAGCGCCTCCAACGTATCGAGCCCGCGGCGCAGGTTGTTGGGGTGGCCGCCGTAGATCGCCTCGAAGCTTGCCGGGTTGGTGTCAAGGGTTGCGTTGATCAACGTCTCCCAGGCGCGGGGCTCGACCTGGCCAGTGCGCGCCAGCTCATCGACCAGGCTTGCGGCCTGAAACACCCCGGCCAGCGCCAGTGCCTGGCGGGCGGAAGGGGAGTCCGGGGCGCGATGAATCGGCGTGGTCGCGCTCATGCGGCGGCCTCGGCGGCGTTCCAGGTAGTGTCGATCACCCCGCCCCCCAGGCAGATGTCGCCATCGTAGAGCACCAGCGACTGGCCAGGTGTGACCGCCCACTGCGGGTCGTCGAAGATGACGTCGACGCCGTTGTCGCTGCGCGTGCGCACAAAGCAAGGGCAGTCGCTCTGGCGGTAGCGGGTCTTGGCCGTGAAGCGGCCCTCGGAAACCGGTGCCACGCCTGCCACCCAGTCCATCGCCTCGGTGGCCAGCGAATCGGTGTATAGGCGCGTATGGGCCTTGCCCTGCACGACCCTTAACACGTTGCGCTCGAGATCCTTGTCCACTACGTACCAGGGTTCCTCGGAGTAGTTGGCCAGGCCCCCGATGCCAAGGCCCTGGCGCTGGCCCAGGGTGTAGTACATCAGGCCCATGTGATCGCCGATCACATCACCTTCCGCGGTTTCGATCTTGCCAGGCTTTGCGGGCAGGTACTGCTGCAAAAAGTCCTTGAAGCGACGCTCACCGATAAAGCAGATACCGGTGGAGTCCTTCTTCTTCGCCGTCACCAGGTCATGCTCTTCAGCCAGCGCCCGCACCGCGGGCTTTTCGAGCTCACCCACCGGGAAGAGGGTCTTGGCGATGGCGGCTTCGGGCACCGCGTGCAGAAAGTAGCTCTGATCCTTGTTGCGATCCAGGCCCTTCAATAGCCGCGGGCGGCCATCGTATTCGCCGCGGCGTACGTAGTGGCCGGTGGCGATCTTGTCGGCGCCGAGCATCTCGGCGTAGTCGAGGAACACCTTGAACTTGATTTCCCGGTTGCACAGGATGTCCGGGTTCGGGGTGCGCCCGGCCTTGTATTCGGCCAGAAAGTGCTCGAAAACGTTATCCCAATACTCCGCAGCGAAGTTGGCGGTGTGCAGCTTGATACCAAGCTTTTGGCACACGGCTTCGGCGTCGGCCAGGTCTTCCTTGGCGGTGCAGTATTCGGTGCCGTCGTCCTCGTCCCAGTTCTTCATGAACAGGCCTTCGACTTCATAACCTTGCTGCAGGAGCAAAAGTGCGGAAACCGACGAGTCGACGCCGCCGGACATGCCGACGATCACCTTGCCTGCGGCCGGCGTTCCGACGGCCGGTGCCAGGGGCGTGCTGTGAGTGGATGTCATGGCCATCCTCGTAAAGTGGTATGCAATTGGCCGCGATTATACACGATGCGGGCCTGGCGCTTCGAGTGCTTCACTCGCTGATCACGCTTAGCGGGTATTGATGCCCGGCGCGGGCGGCCTCGATCCGCCTGACCACCAGCGGGCTTCGAAGCCTTCCCGCGCGCTCGAGGGTTTTGATTTCGTGAAGCGCCAGCCAGTGCGTGGCGTGAATATCGGCGTCCAGCGGCGTTGCCAGGTGGGTGTCCGGCGTGGCGATAAAGCCGTGGCTATGAAAGGTTTTATCCGCAGTGTGAAAGACCCAAAGCCCCAGGTAATGGGTCAGGCGTACCCGCCAGGCGGTTTCTTCTTCGACTTCGCGCAGCGCCGCCGCCATCGGCCCCTCACCGGGTTCGATGTGGCCCGCAGGCTGGTTGAAAAGCGTGGCCGGGCCGCCGCGCTCCTCTTCGACCATCAGGTAGCGCCCATCTTGCTCGATCACGCAGGCGGCGGTGGCGTGGATGCGTTTCATGACGTTTTTTTGCTCCGCGGTTTTTGCCCTGGGCGCTTGTATCCGCCGGGCTTTTGGGGCGCCTTCGGGGCGTGCAGGGTCTCTTTGCGCCACTGGCCCGGCGCTAAATCATCGAGGCGCCAGGCGCCGATGGCGGCGCGCACCAGGCGAAGCGTAGGAAAGCCCACGTGGGCGGTCATACGGCGTACCTGACGGTTGCGCCCCTCGGTAATGGTGAGCTCGAGCCACGAGGTGTTCGGGTGGCGTTTGGGGTCGAGGGGCGGGGTGCGCTCGCCAATAGCCGGGGCGTTGATGCGCCGCGCCTTGGCCGGGCGGGTAGGGCCGTCGTTGAGCGTGACCCCCGCTCTGAGCGCGGCCAGCGCTTTATCGTCGATCACCCCTTCGAGCTGGGCCCAATAGGTCTTGGGCTGCTTGTGGCGGGGGTGCGCGATCTGGTGAATCAGCGCGCCGTCATCGCTTAGTAGCAATAACCCTTCAGAGTCGTAATCGAGCCGGCCCGCCGCGTAGACCCCGGGTACATCGATCACATCGGAAAGCGTCGCGCGGCCTTCGGTGTCGGTAAACTGGGACAGCATCTTATAGGGCTTGTGTAGAAGATAGAGCGTGCTCATCGGGCTCTCATGTGGCGGGGTGAATTTGTCGACAATCGCATAAAGGAGTAAAGTACAGCGCGGAAATACACAAATACTAAACGTTAGAATGGCATCATCGCCTTCGCGCCGCTTTTATCGAAAACGCCGCGATGGTGGCCGTGGCAAACGCGCCGTGCTCAAACTCTTCGCGGCGCAGCTCGATGAGTAAGCCGCCTGGAATTTTTTAGTCACAGCGACAGAAACGAGGTTAACGCAAAATGTCCGAAACGCCGAAGATCATTTATACGCTCACCGATGAAGCCCCCGCGCTTGCAACCTACTCGCTGTTACCGATTATCGATGCGTTCACCGACCCTGCCGGTGTGGAAGTGGAAACCCGCGATATTTCCCTGGCCGCCCGCGTACTGGCGCAGTTTCCCGACCGTTTGAGCAGCGAGCAGCGCGTCAGCGACGACCTCGCCGAGCTTGGCAAGCTTGCCACCACGCCAGAAGCCAACATCATCAAGCTGCCCAACATCAGCGCCTCGGGCCCGCAGCTGAAGGCGACCATCAAAGAGCTGCAATCCCAGGGGTTCGATCTTCCGAACTACCCTGACGAGCCGCAAAACGCCGACGAAGAAGCCATCAAGGCCGCCTATGACAAGGCCAAGGGTAGCGCGGTGAACCCGGTGCTCAGAGAAGGCAACTCGGATCGTCGTGCGCCGAAGTCGGTCAAGAACTACGCGCGCAAGTACCCGCACCGCATGGGCGAGTGGAGCAAGGATTCCGACTCTCACGTAGCGCACATGAGCGAGGGCGACTTCTACGCCACCGAGCAGTCCGCGGTCATCAAGGCGCCGGGCTCGCTCAAGATCGAGCTCAAGCAAAAAGACGGCACGGCGACGGTACTCAAGGAAAGCCTGAAAGTGCTCGAAGGCGAAGTCGTCGACGCCGCCTCGATGAGCAGCCGTAAACTGCGCAACTTCATCGACAGCGAAATCAAGGACGCCAAAAAGCGTAACGTGCTGTTTTCGCTGCACCTAAAAGCCACCATGATGAAGGTGTCCGACCCGATCATGTTCGGTATCGTGGTCGAAGAGTTTTATAAAGACGTACTCGAAAAGCATGCCGGTGCGCTGAAGCTTGCCGGCTTCAATCCGGCCTCGGGCCTGGGCGATCTTTACAGCTCGATCGAGAAACTGCCTTCCGAGCAGTCTGAGGCGATCAGAAGCGACATCGACGCGCTCTACAAAGAACGCCCGCCGATGGCGATGGTCAACTCCCACAAGGGCATCACTAACCTGCACGTGCCCAGTGACGTGATCATCGACGCCTCCATGCCGGCCATGATTCGCGACTCCGGCAAGATGTGGAACGCGGGTGACGAGCTTCAGGACACCAAGGCGGTGATTCCGGATCGCTGCTACGCGACCATCTACCAGAGCGTGATCGAGGACTGCAAGAAAAATGGCGCCTTCGATCCGACCACCATGGGCAGCGTGCCCAACGTGGGTCTGATGGCCCAAAAAGCCGAAGAGTACGGCTCCCACGACAAGACCTTCCACATTCCTGCCGATGGCACCGTGGTCGTCACCGACGAAAACGGCCAGACGCTGTTTAGCCACGATGTGGAAGCCGGCGATATCTGGCGGATGTGCCAGACCAAGGACGCGCCGATCAAGGACTGGGTGAAGCTTGCCGTCAACCGGGCGCGGGAAAGCGGCACGCCGACGATCTTCTGGCTCGACGCTAACCGGGCCCACGATGCCAGGCTGATCGAGAAGGTCGAGACCTACCTTGCCGACCACGACACCGACGGTCTGGATATCCGTATCCTCGCGCCGGTCGAGGCGATGAACCTGTCGCTGGAGCGTATCCGTAAGGGCGAGGACACCATTTCGGTCACCGGTAACGTGCTGCGCGATTATCTGACCGATCTGTTTCCGATCATGGAACTTGGCACCAGCGCCAAGATGCTCTCGATCGTACCGTTGATGAACGGCGGCGGTCTGTTCGAAACCGGCGCCGGCGGAAGCGCGCCCAAGCACGTCGAACAGCTCATCGAAGAGAACCACCTGCGCTGGGATTCGCTGGGCGAGTTTTTGGCCCTGGCCGCCTCGCTCGAGCACCTGGGCAGCACCTTCGGCAACAAGCGCGCCACGGTGCTGGCTAAGGCGCTGGATGAAGCCAACGGGGAGTTTCTGGACAGCAACAAGTCGCCTTCGCGCAAGACCGGCGAAATCGATAACCGCGGCAGCCACTTCTACCTGGCCATGTACTGGGCCGAGGCGCTGGCCGCCCAGGACCAGGACGCCGAGCTTCAGTCGCTGTTCGCGAAGCTTGCGAAAACGCTGCGCGACAACGAGACCAAAATCATGGACGAGCTCAACGGCGCCCAGGGTAAGAAGGTCGACATCAAAGGCTACTTCCACCCGGACCGCGAGCTTACAAGCCAGGCCATGCGCCCGAGCAAAACCTTAAACGACGCACTTGCCATCGTCGCCAAGGGTTAAACGCTTTCGTGGTCACAACCCTCGTCCGCTCGGCGGGCGGGGGTTTTTTGTTTTATCCAGTGTGATAATTTTGTCTTTTCCATGAACCCTTGCTGACTCTGGGCGTCTTAGAGCAAACCTGCTTGCACCATCCGCCTGTCAGCACAGAGACGATACGCCAAGCTTTATGACCAACTTCGAAAGCCCTTGTCTAAATAGTCTGATTTTGGGTATGACGCGCCCGGATAGGCCCGAGTATGACGACGACCTGGATGTGCAGACTTCGGAGCCCGAAGTCGCTCAGCCGCCGTTATATAAAGTGATCCTGCACAACGATGACTACACCCCCATGGAGTTCGTCATCGAAGTGCTCCAGGGCTTTTTCAATATGAACAATGAAAAAGCCGTTGAGATCATGCTCGCCGTGCATACTCAAGGCAAAGCCACCTGCGGCATTTTTACCCGCGATATCGCGGAGACGAAAAGCCATCAGGTCAATGAATACGCCCGCGAATGCGAACACCCGCTTATGAGCGATATCGAAGCCGCCGACTGATCGACCCACGAGCCCGTTAAAGCGCCGTGCGTTGAAAAAAAGTGGTAGCGGGGCTTGCAAGCGGGGCATTTGTACCCGATGTTGAAAGTGCCGGTCGATTACACCGATCCGACGCAAGTCCCGGGTATAAACCACCTTGGGTAGTAGCGAAAAGGGGACTGCCATGCTGAGCAAAGAACTTGAACTGACCCTGAACACGGCCTTTACCGTGGCTCGCTCGAAGCGCCACGAGTTCATGACCGTCGAGCATCTGCTTTTAGCGCTATTGGACAACGCCTCGGCGGTGGACGTGCTAAAAGCGTGCGGGGCAAACCTCGACAAGCTGCGGTCCGATCTGCAGGATTTCATCAATTCCACCACACCTTTGATTCCCGAAGGCCAGAGCGAGCGCGAAACGCAGCCGACGCTCGGCTTTCAGCGCGTGCTTCAGCGCGCGGTATTCCATGTCCAGTCATCGGGAAAAAGCGAAGTCAATGGCGCCAACGTGCTCGTGGCTATCTTCTCTGAGCAGGAGAGCCAGGCCGTTTATTTCCTCAAGCAGCAAAACGTTGCTCGAGTCGATGCCGTCAACTATATCGCCCATGGAATTTCCAAGGTCTCTGGCCACAACGCGCCCAATGCCTCCCAGCAGGAAGGCGAGGACGTGGAAGAAACCAGCGCCGAAGGCGCCGCACACCCGCTTACCGGCTACGCCAGCAACCTCAACGAGCAGGCCAGGCTTGGCAAGATCGACCCGCTGATCGGGCGCGACCATGAGCTCGAGCGCGTGGTGCAGATTTTGGCCCGCCGCCGCAAGAATAACCCCTTGCTGGTCGGTGAAGCGGGCGTGGGTAAAACCGCGATCGCAGAAGGCCTTGCCAAGCGCATCGTCGAAGAGGACGTGCCGGATGTCATCGCCGACGCGGTCGTCTATTCACTCGATATGGGCGCGTTGCTTGCCGGCACCAAATACCGGGGCGACTTCGAGAAGCGCTTGAAAAGTCTTCTGGGCGAGCTCAAAAAGCAGCCCAACGCGATTCTCTTCATCGACGAGATTCACACGGTGATCGGCGCGGGGGCGGCCTCCGGCGGCGTCATGGACGCCTCGAACCTGCTCAAGCCGCTGCTTTCGTCTGGTGAGCTTCGTTGTATCGGTTCGACCACCTTCCAGGAGTTTCGCGGTATTTTCGAGAAAGACCGCGCGCTTGCCCGTCGTTTCCAAAAAGTCGACGTGCCGGCTCCCTCGGTGGATGACACCATCAAGATTCTCAAGGGGCTGCGCTCGCGCTTCGAAGAGCACCACGAGCTCAAGTATACCGACGCTGCGCTCGAGAGTGCGGCGCGGCTGGCGGACCGTTACATCAACGACCGCTTTTTGCCGGACAAGGCGATCGACGTGATCGACGAGGCCGGTGCGCACCAGCGCATGCTGCCTTCCGAGATGCGCGTGGATACCATCGATGTGGATCAGGTCGAGGCGGTGGTCGCCTCCATTGCGCGCATTCCGCCGAAAAGCGTGTCGAGCTCGGATCGTAAGCAGCTCGAAAAGCTCGACCGTGATCTCAAGATGCTGGTGTTTGGTCAGGACGAGGCGATCGACTCGCTTTCGGCGGCGATCAAGCTTTCGCGTGCCGGCCTCAAGGCACCGGACAAGCCGGTGGGTAGCTTCCTGTTTGCAGGCCCCACCGGTGTCGGTAAAACCGAAGTCGCCAAGCAGCTCTCGCACATCATGGGCATCGATCTGGTGCGCTTCGATATGTCCGAGTACATGGAGCGTCACACCGTTTCACGCTTGATCGGTGCGCCGCCGGGCTATGTGGGCTACGACCAGGGCGGGCTTCTGACCGAGGCGGTCAACAAGCAGCCGCACTGTGTGCTACTGCTCGACGAGATCGAAAAAGCGCACCCGGAAGTGTTCAACCTGCTGCTGCAGGTCATGGATCATGGCCGCTTGACCGACAACAACGGCCGCGAAGCGGACTTCCGCCACGTAATCGTGATCATGACCTCGAACGCCGGTGCCGAACAGGCTTCGCGCCGCTCGATCGGTTTCCAGACCCAGGATCACACCACGGATGCCATGGAAGTCATTCGCCGTACGTTCTCGCCGGAATTCCGCAATCGTTTGGACGGCATCATCCAGTTCAGCTCGCTGCCGATTTCGGTGGTACGCAATGTGGTCGACAAGTTCCTGATCGAGCTTCAAGCGCAGCTCGACGAGAAGCGCGTCCAGCTGGACGTGGACGATACCGCAAGAGACTGGTTGGCGGACAAGGGCTACGACCCGGATATGGGCGCGCGCCCCATGGCCCGCCTGATCCAGGAAAAGCTGAAAAAGCCGCTGGCCGAAATGATTCTATTCGGCGAGCTGGCCGAGCACGGCGGTACGGTGCACGTAAGCCTGGAAGAGGGCGAGCTTTCGCTTTCGACCGAGTCCGAGATGGCGGACGCCCCGTAGCAGGACAACGGAGCGATAAGCCGACCTACAGCGCCCTGTCATTGACGGGGCGTTGTCATGTTAAGGCGCCGTATTAAGAATTACGCAGGTAGCTTTACGTTGTGCAAAGCAGGTAGCGCCGGTGTTTAGCGCGAACGGTAAACGATGCGGCCCTTGGACAGGTCGTAGGGCGTAAGCTCTACCTTGACTTTATCGCCGGTCAGGATGCGGATGTAGTTCTTACGCATCTTGCCCGAGATATGGGCCGTCACCACGTGGCCGTTTTCGAGCTCGACCCGAAACATGGTGTTGGGAAGGGTATCAACAATAACGCCTTCCATTTCAATATGGTCTTCGCGTGCCATATAGGCAAATCCTCACTTATTTAACGTCATTAATCGCAGGTAAGCAGCGCTCGTAGTGTACAAGGGCTGTGCGAGCAGCGCTATATTGTGCCGCAAGCCTGGCGTCAAGGCAAAAAAGCACGCCATTTTAACGTATGAGCGAGCGCCATTGGCGCCCATCGAGCACCTCGAGCGGTGAAAAAGCCTGCTTGTAGCGCATCTTTCGACACTCTTCGATCCAGTAGCCAAGGTAAAGGTGGTTCAGCCCTTTTTCATGGCAAAGCTCGATCAAACGTAAGATCGCAAGCGTTCCCAGGGAGCGTCGGTCCAGGGCCTCGTCGGCTTCAAAGAAGGTATAGATGGCCGAAAGACCGTGTTCGAGTTCATCGAAGGCGGCTACGCCGACCAGGGTGTCGTCCAGGTACATCTCTAAAAGCTGCGCGTAGGACTCGTCGAGGGTTAAAAAGGTGCGATACTGCTCCTGGCTCGGCGGGTACATGTCGCCGTCGCTGTGGCGCTCGCGAATGTAGCGGGCGTAGAGCGCGTAGTGGGCGTTATCGAAGCGGGCGGGGACCACGCGCGTGGTAATATCGGCGTTTCGCCGTAGGATCTTGCGTTGGGTGCGATTGGCCTCGAAGTCGGCCACCGGTATGCGCACCGACCGGCACGCCTGGCAATCCTCGCAGTGGGGGCGGTATAAATGGCGCCCGCTGCGACGAAAGCCCAGCAGCGATAGCGCCTGGTAAACGCTCCCGGTCGGGGCTTGCTGGGGGTCGAGAAACAGGGTGGTCGCCTTTTGATCAGGCAGGTAGCTACAGCCGTGGGGCACGGTCAAAAAAAAGCGTAGATCGCGGGCCGGGCCGCGGGGAGTGCTGCTACTCACGGCGGTCTCCTTGTAAGGGGCTAACGGCTTTCAGCGGTGGCCACGGCGGCAAGCCAGGGCGAGGCCGGCACGCTCGGTGCTGCGTGACTGCCTGGCGATAGGCTAAACGCGTTTTTCGGCAGCCACTGTTCAAGATAGCCTACGAAGGTCTGTCGAGCGATGGGGGCGGCGCCCAAACGTTCCAGGTGGGGGGTGTGCATCTGACAGTCGATCAGCGCGCCGCCGTTTTCCGCCATGGCGCGGGCCAGGTGGGCGAGCGCCACCTTGGAGGCGTCCGGGGCGCGGGAGAACATCGACTCGCCAAAAAACACCGGCCCCATGGCCAGCCCATAAAGCCCCCCGGCAAGCTCGCCGTCGCGGTGAACTTCGATGCTATGGGCAATGCCGAGGGCGTGAAGGCGCTGGTAGGCCAGGCGCATATCGGGGTTGATCCAGGTACCCGGCTCGCCTTGACGGGGAGCAGCGCAGGCGTTAATTACCTGTTCGAAGTGTTGATTCAGCGTCACGCTAAAGCCACCATTGCGTAACCGCTTGGCCAGGCTTCGCCGCAGCTTGAAGGCCGCCGGCTCGAGGACCATGCGCGGGTCGGGGCTCCACCAAAGCACCGGGTCGTCATCGCTGTACCAGGGGAAGATACCCCGGCGGTAGGCTTCGACCAGCCAGAGAGGAGAAAGCTCGCCACCGGCGGCAAGCAGGCCGTCGGGCACGTCGAGTGCTTTGGCCGTATCCGGGAAGGCCGGTGTTGGCGAGGAGAGCCAGGGCAGCATCGAAAGGGCTCCTTATGGCTTTGTAAAAAGTGGCCTTTAAATAAAGAGCCTTTGAATCAACAAGGCCCGGGTAGCGTCTTTAAAGAGACCAACGCCTGACGACAAGCGCTGTGATGGCGAAAGGATGCTCGGTATGATGCAAACTCGCAAGTGGATTAACGACGCCACCAGGTGTAAAGGGAGAATCGCTTGAAAGTAAATAAGACGGTAGACAAGCGAACGCAGGGCGGTTCGCGTCGACCTTCATCGTCGGCCCAGCCGGCTCAATCGGCACGGGTCAAAGCGGCCAAGGACAAGGCGCGGCGTTTTGGCCTACGCCTGCAAGGGTCCATGCGCGAAGGCGTGGTGGTGGTCCTGCTCGCGCTCTGCGTATTTTTATTGCTTGCGCTATTTAGCTACCAGCCGGAAGACCCGGGCTGGTCCTACCAGGGGCCGGAAACCGACGTGCGCAACTGGATGGGCCCGGTCGGTGGCTGGCTTGCCGACGTACTCTACTCGTTGTTGGGCGCCAGTGCCCTTTGGTGGCCCGGCATGTTCGGGTTTGCCGCCTGGTGGCTGATGCGCTCGCGCCAGGTGCGCTTCGAGCTCGACCCGGTCGCCATTGCGGTGCACGCCGGGGGGCTGGTGCTTTTGATGTTCGGCACCACCATGCTGGGGGCGCTGCACTTTTATCACCCGGAAAGCATTTTGCCTTACGCCTCTGGGGGTATTCTGGGCGAGGGGCTGGTCGGCACGCTCCGCCCGCTCGTGGGTAGCGGCGGGGTGGGGCTTATCGCCGCCGCGCTGATTTTGATCGGCTTCCCGCTGTTTACCGGCATGTCCTGGCTCAACGTTGCCGATGAACTGGGCAAGCGGTTTTGTCGTTTGGGCGGCTCGCTGCGCGAGCGCCGCGCTCGAGGTAAGCAAAAACGCGAAGACCGCGCCGCGGTCAAGGCCGCCTCCAAAGAAGCCAAGCGCAAGTTCAAGGAGCGCACCCGCAAGGAGCGCGACGACCAGGCGCCGGCATACGAGGAAGAAGAAGAGGCGCCCGTGGCGGCGCGCAGCGAGGCGCCGACGCCCAAACCCGCACGCGCGGGCAGCCGCCGCGAGCCCAGCATGATGGCCTTCGACCAGGAACCTGAGGCCGAAGAGACCACCGACACCTCGATTCCTTGGGAGGTCGCGGCCGGCACTACCCCGCCGCCGAGTGAACAAGCAAGCCCCGTGGCGCCAGCGGATCCCGAGCCGGCCCCCGCGCCACCTGCCAAAGCCGAGCCTACCTTTGAGGAGTCGCCGCGCCCCGCCGCCTGGGCCCCCGACGAGGCTCAGCAGAACGCACCGGCGCACGCCGCGGCGCCAGAGCCCGACGTAGCACCGGAGGAGGTCGCCGAAAAAGCGCCCACGCCACAGGTGCCCGAGCCCGAACGCCCGGCCGCCTTTGTACCGCCGCCGGAAGCGGCGCTCGATGAAGAAGAGAGCGAGCCGGCCGTTTCTGAACCGGCTGTTTCTGAGCCGGTATCGGCGTTTGAAAACCCGCGGCCCTCGAATGCTTTCGCGATCTCCGCCCGCGACGAAGTGTCGGCAGCCGACGCTGCGCCAGCCGATGACACCTCACCGGACCGCGCTGAACCGTTCAGTGAAGCCGCGCCGTTTTACGACGCCGAATCCGCTGAGCAAGCACCGCCGTTCGAGCCGCCCATGCCCGAGCGCGAAGTAGCTGCTCCACACAGCGCCGACGAGGCCGAAGACGAGCCACTGCCGCTGCGCGCCTCTAAATTCGAGGCGGCGCCGGCCAGCGATTCACGTTTTTATATCGATGACGAGTACGTCGACGCGCCGTATGACGATGAAGCGTTCGATGAGACGCCGGATGCCCCGCCCGCGCGCGAAACACAGCCCGCACCGGCCAGCGGCGCTCAACGAGTGCCCGAGGTAGTCCCGGAACCCGTGTGGGAGGATGACGAAGAGCCTGAGCCCGCCCCGGAGCCGCCGGTAGCGCCGCGGCCCACGCGCCAGGAACCCACCTTCGCCTCGGAGCGGGCAGCCCAGGAGCCGGATACCGGGCCAGCGCTCTGGACCGTCGAGCACCTGCAAAACCAGCGCCCAGCGTTCGAGACCGAGGACGAGCCCGAAGGCGATGTGCCGAGCTATCAGCTTCTGACTCCGCCGGAGCCGCACCAGCCCAACTACTCCGACCAGGAGCTCTCGGACATGGCGGAGCTTTTGGAAGTGCGCCTGCGCGACTACGGCGTGAAGGCGGAGGTCGTGGATACCTGGCCGGGCCCGGTCATCACCCGGTTCGAGATCAAACCCGCACCGGGGGTGAAGGTTTCCAAGATCAGCAATCTGGCCAAGGACCTGGCGCGCTCGCTGATGGTCAAGAGCGTACGCGTGGTCGAGGTGATTCCCGGCCGTCCGACCGTGGGTATCGAGATTCCCAACCCGCACCGGGCGATGATTCGCCTGCGTGAAGTGATCGACTCCGAGCGCTACCAGCAGGAGAGCTCGCCGCTCACCATGGCGCTGGGTCAGGATATCGGCGGTGGCCCGGTCGTGGCGAATCTGGGCAAGATGCCCCACCTGTTGGTAGCGGGTACTACGGGCTCGGGTAAATCGGTGGGCGTCAACGCCATGCTGATTTCGATGCTGATGAAGGCCACGCCGGATGAGCTCAAGCTGATCATGGTCGACCCAAAAATGCTCGAGCTTTCGGTGTACGACGGCATTCCACACTTGCTGGCGCCGGTGGTCACCGATATGAAAGAGGCCGCCAACAGCCTGCGCTGGTGCGTGGCCGAAATGGAGCGGCGCTATAAACTGATGGCGGCGATGGGCGTGCGTAATATCGCCGGCTTCAACGCCCGTCTCGATGAGGCCGAGCGCGCCGGCGCCCAGGTGGCGGACCCGCTTTGGGAACCCCAGCCCTGGGAGATGCACCAGACTCCACCGATTCTCGCGAAGCTGCCCTATATCGTGGTGGTGATCGACGAATTTGCCGACATGTTCATGATCGTTGGTAAGAAGGTGGAAGAGCTGATCGCGCGCCTGGCGCAGAAGGCCCGGGCCGCCGGTATCCACCTGATTCTGGCTACCCAGCGCCCGTCGGTGGACGTGGTCACGGGTCTGATCAAGGCCAACATTCCGTCCCGCATGGCGTTTCAGGTCTCGTCACGCATCGATTCGCGCACCATCCTCGATCAGGGCGGCGCCGAGAGCTTGCTGGGCCACGGTGACATGCTCTACCTGCCCGCGGGTTCCGGGCCGCCCAACCGCGTGCACGGCGCCTTCGTGGACGACGACGAGGTACACCGGGTGGTAGAAGACTGGAAGCGTCGCGGTGAGCCTGAGTATATCGACGAGATTCTCTCCGGCGGTGTCTCGGCAGACGCCCTGGCCGGGCTCGAGGCCGAGGGGGGCAGCGACGACGACGCCGAACAGGATGCGCTCTACGACGAAGCCGTGCAGTTCGTCACCGAGACCCGCAAGGCCTCGATCTCTGCCGTGCAGCGCCGTTTCAAGATCGGCTACAACCGCGCCGCGCGGCTGGTCGAGGCGATGGAAGGCGCCGGTGTGGTGTCGTCGATGGGCTCCAACGGCGCCCGGGAAGTGCTGGCGCCGCCGCCGGTTGGCCAGTAACGGCGCGGGCAATCGTGCAACAAGCGTGAAAGTCGCGCCCCGGATGAAACCCCGGGGCGTAAGACGCGTCTGAGTGTGGACAAGGACGTTAAAAGTCCTACCAATCAAGCATTAACGCGGCACTGCGTACTTATCGATTTGAGTGCTTATCAATTTAAGTACTGACCAATTTAAGTACTGACCCGTTTGAGTATCGACTCATTCGAGGATGACCGCTATTTGGCAACACTGCCTAGGGAGTAAGGTTATGAGCGACACAGATACTCGACGTTCTTCTTCGCTGATGCTAGCCGCCAGTGCGCTGGGCCTTGGCTTTGCATCGCCTGTGGCGCTTGCCGACGACGCCGCCGAGCGCCTCACCGAGCGTCTCGAGCCGCTGGAGAGCTATCAGGCGTCTTTCGAGCAGCAAATCAGCGGCAGCGGCGGTGAGCGCCTGCAGCAGGCGCGCGGTGAGATGTGGCTTTCCCGCCCGGGCATGTTGCGCTGGGAAGTCGAAGCACCCTACGCCCAGGTCGTGGTGTCCGATGGCGATGAGGTTTATCTGTACGACCCGGACCTGGAGCAGGTGACCGTGCAGGCGATGGACAACCGCGTCTCGCACACGCCGGCGCTGTTGCTCTCGGGCAGTACCGTCGATCTGACCGAAAGCTACGACGTATTTTATGAGCAGGAAGGGGGCGAGGATATCTTCACCCTGATCCCGACCTCCAACGATACGCTGTTCGAAGAACTGAGCATGGTGTTCGAGGGCGAGACCCTGACCGAACTTCTAATGACCGACAGCACCGGCCAGCGTACCGCGATTGCGTTCAACAACGTGGTTCAAAACGGGCGTGTCGACACCAGTTTGTTCGATTTCGAGATCCCCGAAGGCACCGATGTGATTCGCGAAAGCTACTGACCCGAAACGCGTCCAGCGCCTCTCATTGTTTTGATATCAGCAACCACCGATCAGGCGCCTCAGGGCGCCTGATCGGCTTCTGCGTCTTGGGCTTCGCGCCAGGCCATGATCTCGGCAAAGCGCTTTTCCTGGCCATAATCACTGGGCTCGAAAAAGCGCGTTTTGGGTAGCGCGTCCGGCCAGCAGTCGTGGGCGCTGCCCGCCGGGTAGCCGCCTGGTTCGCTGTGGGCGTAGCGGTAACCTTCGCCGTGGCCGAGTTCCTCCATCAGTTTGGTCGGGGCGTTACGCAAATAGCTTGGCACATCCACCTGGGGCTGGTTGTTGACGAACTGCCGCGCGGCGTTCCAGGCGCGGTCGATCCGGTTGCTCTTGGGCGCTACCGCCAGGTGGATCGCCGCGTGAGCAATCGCCCGCTGGCCCTCATAATCGCCCAGCCGCAAATAGGCATCCCAGGCGGCGATCACCAGCGGAAGCGCCCTTGGGTCGGCGTTACCCACATCTTCCGAGGCGATGGCGCTAAGTCGTCTCACCACGTCCAGCGGGTCGCCGCCGCCCTGAATAAAGCGCGCCATGTATAAAAGTGCGGCGTCCGGGCGCGACGAGCGGATCGATTTGTGAATCGCCGAGAGCAAGTCATAGTAGCCGTCGCCCTGTTTATCGAAGGCGCTGGACTGGTGGCCGATCACATCCGCCAAGGCTTGCTTGTGCAGCACTTCGCGCTCGCCCTCTTGCCGGGTAAAGTCGCAGGCGGTTTCCAAAAGCCCCAGCGCCCGGCGCGCGTCGCCCGCCGCGGCGTGGGCCAGGGCTTCCAGCACGCCCTCTTCCAGGTCGATCGCACGCCGGCCCAGGCCGCGTTCGGTATCCTCCAGTGCCTGGCGCATCACGCCGATCAGCTCCTCCTGGCTGAGCGGTTTGAGCACGTATACCCGGGTACGCGATAAAAGCGCCGAGTTCACCTCGAAGGAGGGGTTTTCGGTGGTCGCGCCGATCAGCGTCAAAAGCCCGGATTCGACGTGGGGCAGCAGCGCATCCTGCTGGCTTTTATTGAGCCGGTGAATCTCGTCCAAAAAGAGCAGCGTCTGCGCCCGAGTTTGTCGGGCGCGCTCGACGACGCCGCGAATCTCCTTGACGCCGGCCATCACCGCACTTAGCTGTTCGAGCTCGGCGCTGGAGGCCCGCGCCAGAAGCTCGGCGAGGGTCGTCTTGCCGACGCCGGGCGGGCCCCAGAGAATCATCGAGCGTACCGTTTGCGATTCGGCCATCTGGCGCAGCGGTTTTCCGGGGCCGACCAGCGCTTGTTGACCCGCGTAGTCGTCCAGGTGACGTGGGCGCATACGAAAGGCGAGCGGAGCGCCCTCGGCAGGTGGTTCAAAGGCGCTTTCAAAAAGGTCCATGTCTACTTCCGTCTTCCGGTGTCAGTCGAGCCCAGGCTTGGGGCTATGGCAAAGCGCGTTGCGGCAGGCTATTTTAGGACGTAATCTGGTAACGCAATGCCTTTGATCACCGCATTTGCAAAGCCGCCCGGCCGGGCGCATGTTCAATCTTATCGTGTTCATTAGCGTAGTAGAAACTGCCTCCCCAGCGCGTTTTTAGGACTTTTACAGGGCGTTGAAGCAAAAGGCTCGACCACACCTCAAGGAGATCGTCATGTTAAATCAGTTGCGTCTGGATCATGCCAATATGGCACGAATGCTTCACGTGCTTCAGCTCAAGCAGAAAACGCTGGCGCTGGGCGAACGGCCCAACTTCAACCTGATGCGCGAAGTCGTCGACTACATTTTGTCCTACATGAATGATTTCGCCACGCCCCTGGAGCAAATCTGTGTGGAGCGCCTGGAAGAGAAAGCGTCGGAAGAGATGCCCTTCATGGAGAAAATGGCCAGCGACTACCGCGAGTTGAAGCCAAGCCTTGCGCAGCTTTCCGACGACATCGACATGATTTTGATGGATAACGTGCTGCCGATGGACCGCTTTAGCGACGACCTGAATACCTACCTGGACGCCCACCGCAGCTACCTTCGCCACGAGCGCGAAAAGCTTTTTCCGCTGATCGACAAGTACTTCACTCAAGAGGACCTGGAAGAGCTAAGCCAGGCGCTTCCCGGCACGGCGCAGCAGGAACTCGAGCGCCTGCAAAATGCCTATCCGGAACTCTACGCCGAGCTTCGCGGCGCCGACGTGCCCAACGTATAGCGGCGTTCGCGCCCAGGCCTTGCGGGCGTGTTAAACTGGCGTCTTTTTAAACACTCGAGGGCGCTGTGGCTAACCCATCTCTCAGGCCGGGCGGGGCGCAATGAGCGGGCCTATCCTGATTTTTGATTCCGGCGTGGGCGGGCTTTCCGTGGCTCGCTCGCTCTACAGACGCCAACCCGATACGGCCATGTGCTACGCCTGCGACAACGCCTGGCTGCCTTACGGGGTACGCGACGATGTCACCCTGGCCCGGCGTATTTTGCATGTTTGCCAGGCGGCGGTAAGCGCCTGTGAGGCGAGTACCCTGGTGGTCGCTTGTAACACCGCCAGCACCTTGGCGCTCGCCGGGCTGCGCGAGGCGCTGAATATTCCGGTGATCGGCACCGTGCCGGCGATCAAGCCCGCCGCGCGCTTGAGCCAAACCCGCCATATTGGCCTGTTGGCCACCAGCGCAACGGTCAATCGCCCCTATACCCAGGATTTGATCGAGCGCTTTGCCAGCGACTGCCTGGTGACCAGGGTGGCCGCGGACGCGCTGGTGGTCGAAGCCGAGGCCTGGCTTGCCGGAACCCCCGTCGACCGAGTGCGCCTCCAGCGTGCGCTGGCGCCTTTGTGGCAGGCGCTCGAAGCGTCTCCACCGCTGGATACCGTGGTGCTCGGCTGTACCCACTTTCCGCTTTTAAAGCCGCTGCTCGAAGAGCTGGCGCCCACCGCGCTTACCTGGGTCGATTCCGGCGACGCGATCGCCCGTCGCGTCTTCGACGTTGCCCCGCGCTCGACCGGCCCGCTCGATGGGCGCTGCTTCACCACTGCCACGGCCGGCCACCTGATTGCCGGTTTTGCCGAGTTTGGCTTCAAGCCCCCCCAACGTTTACGGCTGCCCTGAGTGCCCGGGGCGTTTCTGATTAATGTATAAGGAGCCGTTTTGGCTATTCCCGCTGTCGACCCCCAACGCTATGACGAGCAGCTCAAAGACAAACGTGTCGCCGTCGAGGCGCTTTTCGCACCGTTTTCACCGCCCGCGCTGGAGGTGTACCCGTCGCCGCCCAGCCACTACCGCCAGCGCTGCGAGTTTCGTATCTGGCATGAAGGCGACGACCTTTACTACGCTATGTTCGAGGTCAACCCTGAGGACCCCAAGGACAAGAAGGTCGTGCGCCTGGATCAGTTTTTGGTGGCAAGCGAGCGCATCAATGAGCTGATGCCCAGGCTCAGAGAGGCGTTTTTGCAAAGCGACACGCTGCGCAAACGCCTTTTTCAGGTGGAGTTTCTCACCACACTAAGCGGCGAGGCGCTGGTCACGCTGATTTACCACCGCCCTCTGGACGAGGCCTGGGAGGCCGAGGCCCGGGCGCTCGAGGCCGCGCTTGGCATCATGATCATTGGGCGCTCGCGCAAGCAGCGCCTGGTGTTGACCCGCGACCACGTTTGGGAGCGCCTAAACGTCAACGGGCGCACGTTCGACTACCAGCAGGTGGAAAACAGCTTCACCCAGCCCAATGCGCATATTTGCCAAACGATGCTTGGCTGGGCGATGGAGGCCACCACCGGGCAGAACGAGCGCGACCTGGTCGAGCTTTACTGTGGTAACGGCAATTTCACCATCGCGCTGGCGCAGAATTTCCGCCGCGTGCTGGCCACGGAAATCTCTCGCACGTCGGTGGCAAGTGCTAACGTTAATATCGAGGCTAATCGCATCGACAATGCGTTCGTTGCGCGCATGTCGGCGGAGGAGTTTTCGCTGGCATTGAAAGGCGAGAAGACCGGGCGGCGGGTGGCCGAGATGGATCTGGATGCCTACGACTTCTCGACCGTGCTGGTCGACCCGCCGCGCGCGGGGCTCGATCAGCAAAGCTGCGAGCAGATCAGCGAGTACGATCAGATCGTCTATATTTCATGCAACCCGGCAACACTTGCCGATAATCTGACAACGCTTACCAAAACGCACGCGATCGAGCGCTTTGCCCTGTTCGATCAGTTTCCGTTCACCCACCACTGCGAGTGTGGGGTGATCTTGAAGCGCCGCTAGGCGTGCGTAATGCGAAAGCGACATACTCTATAAGCAAATTGATACAGCAGTAGGGCGGCGCGGCCTATTCGCGTAAGCTAACCGGTATCGTGGCCTTACGGCCTGTAACTGTTCGTTTTTCGGCCCAAGGGCCCAGCAATCGAGGTGATGGATGCACTACGTTGCGAGTGAAGAGAGTCGGCAAGATCTTTTAAAGCAGTTGCAAGAGCGCCTGGAGGCGCGCTTGGAACCCGACCGGGCGGCCCAGGTAGAAACCTTCGCGCGGCACTTTTACGCGACCGTGCCGGTGGAAGATTTCGTTAACCGCCGACTGGACGACCTCTACGGCGCCACGCTTTCGATTTGGCAGTTTTTGCAGTACCACGACCCGGATAGCCCGAAAGTGCGTATCTTCAACCCGGATTTCGAAGAGCACGGCTGGCAGTCCAACCACACCTTCGTGGCGGTGCTGCACGAGGACATGCCGTTTCTCGTCGATTCGGTGCGTATCGAGCTCAATCGCCGGGGCTTGACCGTCCACGCGATTCAAAACGCGGTGTTCGCCGTGGCCCGTGACGCGAGCGATCAACTCGAGACGCTCACCTCGCCCCGCGAGGTCGACGCGCCGGAAGCGAAGGAGTCGCTGATCGTCATCGAGGTGGACCGCCACACCGACCGCCAGGCGCTTTCGAGCATGGAAGAGAAGCTCAACAACGTGCTGCGCGACGTGCGCACCGCCGTTGATGATTTCGATCCCATGTGTAACCAGATCACCTCGGCGATCCAGGAGCTCGAGAAGAACTGCCCGCCCCAGGTCGACCCGGACGACCACGAAGAGGCAATCGCGTTTCTGGAGTGGCTGTTGAAGGACAACTTCACCTTCCTGGGCTACGACGAGTACCACCTGCGCGACGGCGAGCTCCAACGCGACCCCCAGAGCGTGCTGGGGGTCTTCCGCCTCAACCAGGCGCGTTATCGCGAGCGCATCCGCACCGAAGAGGGCGTGGACGAAGACGGCCACAGCTTTGTGTTGGTGCCACAGCTTCTCTCGTTTGCCAAGAGCGCGCACCACAGCCGCGTTCACCGGCCGACCTACCCGGACTACATTACCGTCGACCGCTACGACGACGACGGTAACGTGATCGGCGAACGCCGCTTTTTCGGTTTGTTCACCGCTACGGTGTACAACGAATCGCCGCGCAACATTCCGCTTTTGCGCCGTAAGCTCAAGGCGGTGATGGACATTGCGGGCTTCAACCCCCAGGGCCACAACGGCAAACAGCTTTTGCAGGTGCTGGAAGTCTTCCCGCGGGATGATTTGTTCCAGATCAGTACCGAGGCACTGGCCGAAACCGCGCTGGGTATCCTGAATATCCGCGAGCGTCGCCAGGTGCGTCTGTTCATTCGTACCGACGTGAGTGGCAAGTTTTACTCGTGCTTGGTGTTCGTGCCGCGGGACGTGTTCTCCACTGACCTGCGCCAGCGCATTCAGACCATGCTCTGCGACGAGCTCGACGCGCGCTTTGGCGACTTCAATACCTACCTTTCGGAATCGGTACTGGCGCGTATCCAGCTGATCCTGCGCTTCAAGGGCGACGCGCCCAGCGAGTACGACCTGAAGCGGCTGGAGAAAAAGGTCGCCCGCTTGGCGCGCAGCTGGCGCGACGAGCTCTTCGAGGCCATGACCGAAGGCTTTGGCGAAGAGCGCACCAATAGCTTGATGGGGGAGTTCCAGCAGGCTTTCTCGGCAAGCTACCGGGAGGATTTCAACGCGCGCACGGCGGTGTTCGACATTCAGCACCTGCTAGCGCTCGAAGGCGACAGGAAGCTCTCGCTGTCGCTTTACCGGCCGATGGAAGAGCAGGCTGGCGGCATGAACCTCAAGCTCTATCATCGGGATGATCAGATACCGCTGTCCGACGTGCTGCCGATGATGGAAAACCTCGGTCTTCGCGTGCTGGGCGAGCGCCCCTACGACATCAACGGCCCCAAACAGCGCTACTGGATTCACGACTTCGAGCTCGAGCACACCCGCAGCGGCGTCGACATGAGCCAAATGCGCGATGTCTTCAGCGAAGCGTTTCAGCGTATCTGGGCGGGCGAAGCGGACAACGACACCTTTAACCGACTGGTGCTCGGCGCGGGGCTGGACTGGCGCGAAGTGGCGATGCTGCGCGGCTACGCCCGCTATCTCAAGCAGATTCGCTTCGGCATGTCTCAGGCCTATATCGCGACGACCCTGGCAAGCTATCCCGAGATTACCCAGACCCTGGTCGCGCTTTTCAAGCAGCGCTTCGACCCCGAGGCCGAGTCTCACGATACAGCGGATTGCGAAGCGCGGCTGATCGAGCACCTCGAAGGCGTGGCGAGTCTCAGCGATGACCAGTTGCTGCGCCGCATGATGGAGCTGATCAACGCGACCCTGCGCACCAACTACTACCAGAAAACCCCGGAGGGCGGCTTCAAGGACTATATCGCCTACAAGCTCGAGCCCACTAAAGTCACCGGGATGCCCAAGCCGCGCCCGGTCTACGAGATTTTCATGTGCTCGCCGCGGGTCGAGGGTGTGCACCTGCGTAACGGCAAGGTCGCCCGGGGCGGGCTGCGCTGGTCCGAGCGTCTCGAGGATTACCGCACCGAAATACTGGGCCTGGTCAAGGCGCAGCAGGTCAAGAACTCGGTCATCGTACCGGTCGGCGCCAAGGGCGGTTTCGTGTGCAAACGCATGCCGGAAGACGCTGACCGCGAAACCCAGCAAAAAGAGGGGATCGCCTGTTACCAGACGTTCATCCGTGCGCTTTTGGATGTGACCGACAACCTCGACGGCACCACCGTCGTGCCGCCGCAAAACGTGGTGCGCCACGACGATGACGACACCTACATGGTGGTCGCGGCAGACAAGGGGACGGCGTCGTTTTCCGATATCGCCAATGCTATTTCGCTGGAGTACGGCCACTGGCTGGGCGATGCCTTCGCCTCCGGCGGTGAGAACGGCTACGACCACAAGAAGATGGCGATTACCGCCAAGGGCGCCTGGGAGTCGGTCAAACGCCACTTCAAGAACCTGGATCTGGATACCCAAAAAGACCTCTTTACCGTGGTCGGCATCGGCGACATGGCCGGCGACGTGTTCGGTAACGGCATGCTGCTCTCCGACAAGATCCAGCTGGTCGGCGCGTTCAATCACCTGCATATCTTCGTCGACCCCAACCCGGACGCCGAGGCGGCCTTCGCCGAGCGTAAGCGCATGTTCGACATGGCGCGCTCGAGCTGGGAAGACTATAGCCAGGAGCTGATCTCCAAAGGGGGCGGTGTCTTCAGCCGCAGCGCGAAGTCGATCACGATTACCGAGGAGATGGCCCAGGTCTTCGGTATCGAGGCCGAGAAGCTCTCGCCTGTGGATCTGATCAACGCGATGCTCAAAGCGAAAGTGGACCTGGTCTGGAACGGCGGTATCGGCACCTACGTGAAGGGCTCCAGCGAAACGGACGCCGATGTCGGTGACAAGGCCAACGACGGCCTGCGCATCAATGGCAACGAGCTCAACTGCCGCGTGGTCGGCGAGGGCGGTAACCTCGGACTGACCCAGCGCGGGCGGATGGAAGCCGCGCGTAAAGGCGTGCGCGTCTATACCGACTTCATCGATAACGCCGGCGGCGTGAACTGCTCGGATCACGAGGTCAATATCAAGATATTGATCGACGAGATCGTCAAGCGTGGCGACATGACCGATAAGCAGCGCAACGAACTGCTGGCGGAAATGACCGACGAAGTGGGCGAGCTGGTCATTCTGGATAACTATCGCCAAACCCAGGCGATCGATCTGTCCGAGCGGCTGTCGCGTCAGGGGTCCGGCCCGTATCGGCGCTTTATCAGCGAGCTCGAAAGCGCCGGCCAGATCGACCGTGAACTCGAGTTCTTGCCCTCGGACGAGATTCTCAAAGAGCGCGCAAGCAACAACGAAGGCATGACCCTGCCCGAGCTCTCCGTGCTAATTTCCTACGCGAAAAGCACGCTGAAGGGCGATTTGGTGCAGTCCAGCGTCCCCGATGACCCCTATGTCCACCGCTACCTGGAGCACCTGTTCCCCTCCATACTGGTCGAGCGCTACCAGGACGAGATGTACGAGCACCGCTTGAAGCGTGAGATCGTCGCTACTCAGGTGGCCAACGACCTGGTCGATCACATGGGCATCGTCTTCATGCGCCGGCTGATCGACTCCACCGGTGCCGGCCGGGCGGATATCGCCCGCGCCTACGTCATCGCTCGCGACGCGTTCAACTTCAAGGCGCTTTGGGAGCAGATCGAGGCGCTGGACAACCAGGTGCCCAACCGCGTGCAGTACGCCATGATGCTCGATTTGATGCGTCTGATCCGCCGTGCCACCCGCTGGTTCGTGCGCCTGCACCTGGGTCTTTCTACCCAGGACACCATCGAGTACTTCGCCCCGCGCTTGACCCAACTTCAGGAAGGGATTGGCGAGCTTTTAAGCGGCGATGAGCAAGAGGAGTGGCAACAGCGCCGCGATCAGCTGCAGGAAGAGGGCGTACCCGAAACGCTGGCCTCCACCGTTGCCGGCGCGCCGAGCCTCTACGCCGGGCTCGGCATCATCTATGCCGCGCGTACCACCAACGAAAAACCCCAGCGCGTGGCCGAGGTCTTCTATGAGATCGGCAGCCGTCTGGAGCTTCCCTGGATGACGCGTCAGGTCACCCAGCTCGAGGTGCGCGATGCCTGGCAGGCCCAGGCGCGGGAAACCTTCCGCGACGACATCGACCGTCAGCAGCTGGCGCTGACCATCAGCGTGCTGAAAATGGACGCCGGTAGTCGCGATACCCAGGAGCTGGTCGACCAGTGGCTCGAGCAGCACAAGGACCTGCACAGCCGTTGGCGCAGCCTGGTCGAGGAGGTGCACGGCGGCACCGAGGGCGGCTTTGCGCTCTTCGCCGTCGCCGTTCGCGAGTTGGTGGATCTGGCCGAAAGCGGCAGCGAAGGCTAGAAAAGGCTTTCAAGCTCGAACGCGCCCCGCTCAGCGGGGCGCTTTTTTTTGTGCTGTGTGAGCTCTTGTAAAAGCGCCGGGGCGCGACCCTGCGCCCGCTGGCGCTTTACGTTATAATCGCCGCCCGCCCTCGATGCTTACCGCCCACACCCGCCTGGAGCCCTTGATGTATCAGCTTACCCGTTCGCTGCTGTTCCGCCTGGACCCTGAAAATGCCCACGGCCTCACGCTTCGCGCATTGGATGCGCTCCACAAGGCCGGCGGGGTGGAAAAATTGTACGGCAGCACGGTAAGTGACCCGGTCGAGCTGATGGGCCTGCGCTTTGCCAACCGGGTAGGGCTGGCCGCCGGGCTCGATAAAAACGCCGACCATTTGGATGCGCTGGGCGCGCTTGGGTTTGGTTTTGTCGAAGTCGGCACGGTCACACCCAAGCCCCAGCCGGGCAACGACAAGCCGCGGCTTTTTCGCCTGCCCAAGCACGGCGCGCTCATCAATCGCTTCGGCTTCAATAACAAGGGGGTGGCTTACCTGGTCGAGCAGGTCAAAAAGCGCCGCTATGCGGGGCTGGTGGGGGTCAACATCGGCAAGAATCTCACCACCTCGGTGGATGGGGCGCTGGAGGACTATCTCGTCTGCCTGGACGCGGTGCACGGCGTGGCGGACTACGTCACCGTGAACGTTTCATCGCCCAATACGCCGGGGCTTCGTACGCTACAGTTCGGTGCCCAGCTCGATGCGCTGCTAGGACCCATTCGCGAACGCTGCAACGTGCTGGATTTAGAGGCCGGGCGCAAGGTGCCGCTTTTGATCAAGATCGCCCCGGATATGAGCAGCGATGAAATCGCCCTGGTAGCGCAAAGTATCACGGACAATGGTTTTGACGGCGTGATTGCCACCAACACCACCGTGGAGCGCGCGGCGGTCGAAGGCCACGCCCACGCCGCAGAGGCCGGCGGGCTATCCGGTCGTCCGGTGTTCGAGCCCTCCAACGCCGTCATTCGCACACTCCGTGAGCATCTGCCGACGCTGCCGATCATCGGGGTCGGCGGTATCGACAGCCCGAAAAAGGCCAGAGAAAAGCTTGCCGCCGGGGCGGACCTGGTACAGCTCTATTCCGGGCTCATCTACGAAGGCCCGGGCCTGGTACGCCGCTGTGCCAAGGCAATCGCCGAAGGGGAGAGCGGCGCTTGTGAGTAAGCGCAAGGCATGAAAAAGCCCGCTTGAAAATGAGCGGGCTCGATCGGTTCAATTAGCTTTTGAAGGGGGGATCGTCAGGTGGTGACCATGGGGTTTTTGTGGATGCCGGAAACGCCGGTCATGCCGTCCCACTGGTCGCCGCGACCTTCACGCCAACCGCTCATCCAGTACTCGCGTAAATTGACCTCTTGACTAGGGCAATCGTCCCGGGAGCGACCCGAAACCCCCGCTTTGTAACCATGAACATACGCCCGCTGGAAGCGATCACGTTTTTGTCGTTTCATTGGCTGACCTCTTTTATGAAAGCCTTGGGTATGAAACGGTATGCCGGAGTGAGAAAAGTGGCCGGCCGCCGTTTCGGAGCTTACTTCAAGAGCGAGTTTGATCAGCTGCCAAGCGCTTGGCACTCACGTGCGAAACGGCGGCCATTCAATCCCGACAAGCCATGGGTTTAAAGTGAAACCTTTAAGGCAATCATTTGCCCGGCTATAAACCCTGACAGATTACGCATGCGTTTTCAGTAGCTACTGTCTTATTGTTAGCCCATGATTGGGGCCGCTGTCGACCCAAAATTGTCATTTAATGTAAATACATTTGCCATATATAGGAATTTCGCGCGGTTACGCGCGGCCAGACTTATGACCGAGCCCAGCCAAAACGCCCCGTTGGATTTTTTAGCGACCTGCCCCAAGGGCATCGAAAGCCTGCTCATGGAGGAGCTCGCAGCCCTGGGAGGGGGTGCCTGCAAGGCCACGGTCGCTGGCGTCTATTTCAGCGCCGACCTGGCCTGCGCCTACCGCGCCTGCCTCTGGTCCCGGCTTGCCAATCGGATCGTTTTGATCCTTGGCCGCACACCGCTGGTGGAAAGCGCCGCCGAGCTGTACGACGGGGCGCTTGCCGTGAGCTGGCCGTCGCATATCGCGTCGGGTAAAACCCTGGCGGTCGATTTTCACGGGCGCAGCGAGCAGATTCGCCACACCCGGTTTGGGGCGCAAACGGTCAAGGATGCGGTGGTGGATTCGCTGGCGCTGGCCGGGCTTGCGCGCCCCAACGTGGACACCAAAGCGCCGGATTTGCGTCTTTACGCCCACCTGCACCGGGCGAATTTGACGCTGGGTATCGATCTTTCCGGCGACAGCCTGCACCGCCGGGGCTACCGCAAGGAGGTCGGCCACGCGCCGCTCAAGGAGAACCTGGCCGCCGCGCTTTTGGTGCGCGCAGGCTGGCCCGAGCGCGCCAAACAGGGCGAGGCGCTGGTCGACCCGCTTTGTGGCTCGGGGACGCTTTTGATCGAGGCTGCCCTAATGGCGGCCGACCAGGCGCCGAACCTTCACCGTCAGCGCTTCGGGTTTCAGGGCTGGGCGGGCCACGACGCGGCTATTTGGCAGGAGCTCAAGCGCGAAGCCGAGGCGCGTGCCTCGATTGGGCGTAAGCGCTGCAAAACGACGCTTTACGGCTTCGACCAGAGCCCGGCGGCGCTCTCCGCGGCCCGGGCCAACGCCATGCGCGCCGGCGTGCCCGCACTGATCGAGCTCGACGGGCAGAGTTTGAATAAATTGAGCCGCCCCGAAGCGTTAACGGGTCAAAGCGGGCTACTCATCACCAACCCGCCTTACGGCGAGCGGCTTGGCGAGCTACCCGAGCTGGTAGGCCTTTACGCCACGCTTGGCGATAAAGCCAAGGCGCTGTTCCCGGGCTGGACGCTTGCGCTATTTACCGGCAATCCGGATCTTGGTCACCGGCTGGGGCTTCGCGCCCATAAGCAGTACGCGCTGAAAAACGGCGCGCTGGATGCCAAGCTGCTGCTGATGGCCATTGGCGATGGCAAAGCACCCCCGCGCAGCGCTCAATCGGGAAGCGAGGGCGAAGCCGGCCCGCAGGGTAGCGAAGAGAGCAGGGCGAGCGAGGGTCGTGCTCCTGAGGACGCCAATAAGGCTTTTGATGCCACGACCGAAAGGCACGTTTCCGAAAACGCCCGGATGTTTGCCAACCGGCTGGCCAAGAACCAAAAGCGTTTGAAGAAGTGGCTCAAGCAAAGCGGTGAAACCTGCTATCGCGTGTACGACGCCGATATGCCGGAGTTCGCGCTAGCGGTGGACCGCTACGCTGGCAAGGTGCACGTGCAGGAGTACGCCGCGCCGAAAACGGTCAACGCCGCCCAGGCCCAGAAGCGGCTTTTCGATGCGCTGGAAGTGCTGCCCGAAGCGCTGGGCGTTCGCCCGGCCGATATCTATATCAAGCGCCGCGAGCGCCAAAGCGGCAGCGCCCAGTACCAAAAGCGGGAGGCCAGCAACGAGCGTTTCGAGGTTCGAGAGGGCGGTGCCCGGCTATGGGTGAACCTGCGCGACTACCTGGATACCGGGCTTTTCCTCGACCACCGCCCGGTACGGCGGATGCTCGGCGAAATGGCCTCGGGTAAACGCTTTTTGAATCTGTTCTGCTATACCGCTACGGCGACGGTGCAGGCCGCGCTCGGCGGCGCCAGCGACAGCGTTAGCGTGGATATGTCCAACACCTATCTCGAGTGGGCGAAAGACAACTTCGTATTGAACGATCTCGATCTGCGCCGCCACAAGGTGGTGCGCGAGGACTGTTTTCGCTGGCTGGAAAGCGCGGATACCCGCTTCGATCTGATTTTTATGGACCCGCCGACCTTCTCCAACTCCAAGAAGATGCGCGACACCCTGGATATTCAGCGCGACCATCCGCGGTTGATCGAGCTTGCCATGGCGCGGCTGGCGCCTGGCGGCACATTAGTGTTTTCCAACAACCAGCGCCGCTTCAAGCTCGATGAGGCGGTCAGCGAGCGCTACCAGGTGGAAGAGATCACCGGTAAAACTTTCGACCCGGATTTTGCCCGGCGTACGAACCTTCACCACGTGTTCACGCTTAGCCACAAGGCCTAAAGCGCATCCAGTAGCGAAAGCTGGCGCATGGCGTCCTGGGCCTCCGGCGTATCGTCGGCGGCCTCCAGCACTTTATCGAACCCCCGCGAGGCCTGAATGGTGGCCTCGTCATCGAGCCACATCTGCGCCTGTTCGCGGGTGTCGGCCAACTGATGCTTCAACCCGCCAAACTGGGTGCCGATCTGCCCCCAGGCGCGGCTAAAAATCCAGTCGCCGAACATGTCCTGATGAATATGCACCAGGACATAGTCATGGTCGGTTTCCCAGCGTACGATCACAACACTCTCCTTTGAACCACAACGCTTTTTTCCCGCATATTGTAAAGGCCGGACGCGCAAACGCCTATGAAACTTGTCATTGACGCCAACATTCCCGCTGCCGAGGCCTGCTTTGGCCATTTGGGCACGATTACACGCCGGCCCGGTCGCGATATTACATCCCAGGACCTGGCCGATGCGGATGCGCTGATCGTGCGCTCGATCACCCGGGTCGACGAAGCGCTCCTCCAGGATAGCCCGCTTTGCTTTGTGGGCAGTTGCACCATCGGCGTGGACCATATCGACCTCGATTATTTGCGCAAGCGCAGCATCGGCTTTTCTAGCGCCCCGGGCTGCAACGCCGAGGCAGTAGTGGACTACGTATTGAGCAGCCTGGTGACCCTGGCCGAGCGCGAAGGCTGGCCGTTTTTAGAGCGCCGCGTAGGCGTAGTGGGGGCGGGCAACGTAGGCGGGCGACTGGTCGAGCGCCTGAAAGCACTAGGGCTTGCGCCGCTAGTGTGCGACCCGCCGCGGGCAAAGCGGGAGGGCGGCGGTGGTTTCGTGGATCTCGATACGCTGATCGAGCAAAGCGATGTGATCTGCCTGCACACGCCGCTTGTCCGCCAGGGCGAGCACGCCACCCATCACCTGCTGGGCGGCGAGCGACTCGGCGCGCTCAACCCGGGTACGGTACTGATCAACGCCGGCCGGGGTGACTGCCTGGACGGCGAAGCACTCGCCAAACGGCTTGCCGAGCGTGGCGATATGACCGCGGTGCTCGACGTCTGGGAGAACGAACCCGCCATCGACACGGACCTTTGCGCGCAGGTGTCGCTGGCAACGCCGCACATTGCCGGGCATAGTCTGGATGGGAAGCTGCGCGGCACCTGGATGATCGAGCGGGCGCTTACGCAGTACCTAAAGAGTGCCGAGGGCCCGGCGTTCAGTGAGATCTGCCCGCCACCGGCTTTGGCGGCGATAACGCTGCAAGGTGCGCTATCCGCGGAAGATGCGCTACGGTTGTGTATACGGGCCGTATACGATGTTCGCCGCGATCATGAGGCGCTGGCCTACGCGATACGAAAGGAGGGTGTGGTAAAAGGGTTCGACGCCTGCCGGGCGAACTATCCGCTACGTCGCGAATTTGCCACGCTGCAAGTGAGGCTATCCGGCGAGGCGTTAGCGCTCGAGGGCCTGCTGCGCGGGGCAGGTTTCAACGTACTCCCGGTATGATGCGCTGTAACGTTAAAACATCAAACGGGCAAAAGCCTGCCAACCGACTGGGCAACGTACTTGAAATCGACTAAAAATTAAACTGAGTACAACCAGGTGGTGGACAATCAATGACGACGTTACCGACAGAACCCATTGGCAGCATACCGCGTTTGGATAAGTTGATTCAGGCCCAGCACCGCTTCGATGCCGGCGAAATCGGCGCAGCGGCCATGGATGCCCTTTACGACGAAGCCGTTCAACAAACGATGCGCGAGCTCGAGGCTACGGGCTCGCCCATGATTACCGACGGCGAGCAGCGCAAGACCCATAGCTTTGCGACTTATTCCGTGGAAGGGGGCGATAATTTTGCCTCCGATGGCCTCGAGATTCCCTTTAGCGATGGCCATGTCCGCCGCTTGCCGCGTTTGACCCGTGGCCCGTTTCGCTACACCCTCTCCGCCGCCGATTCCCTGGCGATGGCCAGACCCCATACCGAGCTGCCCATGAAGCAGGCGATTATTTCGGTATCGGCGTTGAGTCTTTTCTATCCTGCCGATGGGATCGAGGGCTACAGCCGCGAAGCATTCCTCGACGACCTGATCGATGAGCAGGAAAAAGAGATACGCGGCTGCTTCGCCGCGGGTGCCCAAAAGGTACAGATCGATTTTACCGAAGGGCGGTTGTCGCTCAAGCTCGATCCCAGCGGCAGCGTGCTCAATAGCTTTATCGAGCTCAATAACCGGGTGCTGGCACGCCTTAGCGATGAAGAACGCCAGTGCCTTGGCGTGCATACCTGCCCCGGGGCCGATCACGACGCCACCCACAGCGCTGACGTGGATTACGCCGAGCTTTTGCCGAGCCTTTTCGAACTCAAGGTCGGTAACTTCTATATCGCGATGGCCTCGGAAAAAGACCCGGAACGCGGCTTGAAAATCATCGCGCGCTATTTGAAGCCCTGGCAGCGCGCCTTTATCGGGGTGATCGATGTCAACGACCCGCACATCGAAACCGCCGAAGAAGTGTGCGAGCGCGTGCTGCAAGCGGCCCGTTTCATCCCCTTGGCGCAGCTGGGTACCACCGACGACTGCGGTTTTTCCCCGTTTTGCGACGATGTCTCGACACCGCGGGAAACCGCCTTTGCCAAGATTCGCGCGCGCGTGGAAGGAACGGCGCTGGCAGCCAAGCGGCTAGGACTGCAGCGCGGCGAACTGCATGAGTAAACCCGGGGCTTTTAACCAAAGCGTCGCTGTTTTCGATGACCGGGGTGGGCTGGTCGATTGGAACTCGGGATTTACGGAAGAGTTTGCCGATGCCGCTACCCTGCTTAACCACGGGGTCAACGCGCGCGCCATTAGCGCCGCCTGCCTGCTTCCCGAGCGGGCGCTGGACCTGTCCTGGAGTCTGGACGGGGAGGCGCCCCCGGCGTTTGAATATATCAATAGCCGCCGATCGATACGGGTCACCCAGCACCCGGGGGCTAACGGCCACGTTTTTCGTATCGCCCAATGCAATCGGATCACGCCACCGCTACACCCGGCCATGGAAGACGAAAGCACGGAGCTTTTGAGGTCGACGGTATTGCAGATTTCCGCCGCCGTACTCAAGCGGCGTGAACAGGAGAACCACCGGCTGCTGGAGCTTGCGCTGCAGGATGGGTTAACGCTCGTTGCCAACCGGCGCTATTTCGATGAACTGCTCAATATCGAGTGGCAGCGTTGTCAAAAGGATGAACTGCCGTTGTCGGTATTCTTTATCGATATCGATTTCTTCAAGCGCTATAACGACATTTACGGCCATCCCTCCGGCGACGAGTGTCTCAAAACCATCGCCTCGACCATAAAAGCGCATTTGAATCGCCCCAGAGATTTGGTCTCGCGCTACGGGGGCGAGGAGTTTACCTGTCTTTTGCCGGCCACCGACCTGGCCGATGCCACGCGCAAGGCAATAGAGCTCGAGAAGGCCATTCGAGCGATGGCTCTTCCTCATATAGGTTCGGAAGTAGCGCCGATCGTGACCATCAGCCTGGGCGTGGCCACGGCGCGGAGCATGGAGGGAGGCGAAGCGTCTTTACTGATAAGAGCCGCCGACCAGCTGCTTTACGATGCCAAGGCCGCCGGCCGGGGGTGTGCACGCTCAGCGCTTTACACCCCCTTCGTTTGACCGCGCTACTGACGGTAGGCGGCTTCTTTGAGCGCGCGAATGCGTTCGTCCAGAGGCGGGTGGCTGGCGAAGAGTTTCTCCATCATCGAGCGGGTCTGGCCCTTGGTAATGGCCATGGCGCGCATGGTGTCCGGCATCTGGTCGGGCATTTCGGTTTCGGCTTTCAGGCGCGTTAGCGCGTTGACCATCGCGCTGGCGCCGGCCAGTCGCGCCCCGGCTTCATCGGCACGGTATTCGCGAAAGCGGGAAAACCAGGCAACGATCGCCGAGGCGATCAGACCAAATACGACTTCCGCCACCATGACCACCGCGAAGTAGCCAATAAAGCCAAGGCCGCCTTCGCTACCGCGGCTTTTCAAAAAGCCGTCGAGCAGGTGCGCCACGGCGCGGGCAAAGAACATCACGAAGGTGTTGACCACGCCCTGAATCAGCGCAAGCGTCACCATGTCGCCGTTGGCTACGTGGCCGATTTCGTGGGCCAGTACCGCGCGCACCTCGTCCGGGCGCATGCGGTTCAAAAGCCCCGCCGAAACGGCGACCAGCGCATCGTCTTTCTTCCAACCGGTGGCAAAGGCGTTGGACTGCTGGGCGGGAAAAATGCCCACTTCCGGGGTTTTGATGCCCGCTTCGCGGGAAAGCTCGGCGACGGTGTCCACCAGCCACTGCTCGGTCGAATTAGAAGGCGATTCGATCAATACGGTGCCGGTCGAGCGTTTGGCTAGCCACTTCGACATCAAAAGCGAGATCAGCGAACCCGCCATGCCGATGATGAAACAAAACAGCAAGAGGCTTGTAAAGTTGATCCCCTGGCCACGTAAGTAGCCCTCCACGCCAAACAGGCGCAGCGTAAAGCTTGCAACCAGCACCACCGCCAGGTTGGTGGCCAGAAACAGCATGATACGCATCATCGTCGTTCTCTCCCTTTAGGCTTGTCGAATCAAGTCTTTAAAACGGTTTTTCGATACGGTTTCAGGCGATGTCTAAAACCGTGCTGTTAGAGTCGTTTGCTGCCCGGCAGTTTCATGGCCTTACTGGCGGTAGCGGGATAAAAAGTTGGCGAAACGGTCCAGAGCGTCGCCGAGCTGGTCCGCCCAGGGCAGGGTGACGATACGCACGTGATCTGTATCCGGCGCATTGAAGGCGCTGCCCTGGACCAGCAAAATTTTCTCCTGAAGTAGCAAATCCAGGACCAGCTGCTGGTCATCCTTGATGTTGAAGATCGTCGGGTCGAGGCGGGGAAAGGCATAGAGCGCGCCCTTGGGCGTCACGCAGGAGACCCCGGGGATCGCGCTGAGCTTCTCCACGGTAATATCGCGCTGGGCCAGCAGCCGCCCGCCGGGCAGTACCAGGTCGTTGATCGACTGGTAGCCGCCCAGCGCGGTTTGAATGGCGTGCTGGGCCGGTACGTTGGCGCACAGGCGCATCGAGGCGAGCATGGTCAGCCCCTGAATGAAATCCCGGGCGCGCTGCTTGGCAAGCGTTCCGGAAATGGTCATCCAGCCCGAGCGAAACCCGGCGCAGCGGTAGCTTTTGGAAAGCCCGTTCATGGTGATCACGAGCTGGTCGTCGTCGGCCAGCGCCCCGGTCGCCGTATGCTCGACGCCGTCGTACAGAATCTTGTCGTAGATTTCATCCGAGAAAACCACCAGGTGATGCTCCTGGGCGACTTTCAAGACTTCCTTGACGACTTCCGGTGGATAGACCGCGCCGGTCGGGTTGTTGGGGTTGATCAGTACGATCGCCCGGGTACGGCTGGTGACCTTGGCACGAATATCGGCGATGTCCGGCGTCCAGTCGGCCTGCTCATCGCAGCGGTAATGAACGCCGTGGCCGCCGGAAAGGTGGGCCGAGGCGGTCCAAAGCGGGTAGTCCGGCGCGGGGATCAGGACTTCGTCGCCATCGTTTAAAAGCGCTTGCATGCACATCACGATCAGCTCGGAAACGCCGTTGCCGATGTAGATGTCCTCGATCCCCACGCCCGGGATATTTTTGCGCTGACACTCCTGCATGATCGCCTTGCGCGCCGAATAGAGTCCCTTGGAATCGCAGTAGCCTTGCGCCGTGGGGAGGTTGCGCATCACGTCTTGCAAAATCTCTTCCGGCGCTTCGAACCCGAAGGGGGCGGGGTTGCCGATATTGAGCTTCAAAATCCGTTGCCCTTCGTCTTCCAGGCGCTTGGCGTGGTCGAGAACGGGCCCGCGGATGTCGTAGCAGACATTATGCAATTTGTGAGATTTCTTGAGCGGCTGGGGCTCTGAGGGCTGCGATTCTACAGGCTGCGGCGTATCCATGAAGTGTCCCAAACTACCTTGATCAGTAGGGTTAGCGGTCAATAGGTCGTTCGCCATTATGCGCTGAGGGGCTTTCGCTGTCTGCGTCAATCTCGGCGTCATCGTGCAAAGGCGTGGCGGGAATGTCGTCCGGCGTTTCCAGCGTAATACGGCCAAGCTTGCCGTCGCGCAGCTCGTGCAGCAGCACCTCGGCACCGCGGTGTAGGTCGACCACACCACCGGCGCGCAGCCCGCCGCGTTTGGCGGCAATTTCTTTTAAAATCGCGTGGCCGTCAAAGCCTGCCAGGGCGAGAAAGTCCGGCCGCGCCGGGCCGTCGGCGTCCACGTCCTGAGGTTTTTCCGGCGCCTCGAAAACGGGCAAGTCCTTGAGCTTGTAGCGTGCGGTGAGCGCCTCGGGGTAGCGCTTGGCAAGCTCGGCGCTGGCGACGATACCGACATCGGTATACTCGATGGCGGTATCGCGGATCGCGCCGCTGGCGGCCAAGCGGTAGGCGCTTGCCTGGTCTTCGATCTTGGGCCAGAGCACTCCGGGGGTGTCGATCAGCGCTACGCGTCCGTCGATACGCACCTTCTGCTGGCGCTTGGTCACCGCGGGCTCGTTGCCGGTCTTGGCGATCTTGCGCCCGGCCAGGCCGTTGATCAACGTGGATTTCCCGACGTTGGGTATGCCCATCACCATCACGCGCACGTCGCGGTCGGCGCGTACGGCGCCGGCCAGGGTATGGCAAAGCGCGGGGATCTGCTTGAGCTCGCGGCTTTGCGTGGTGGTCACCGCCAGCGCCCGGGTATCTGCCTGGGCATCGAAGTAGTCGACCCACTCCTGGGTGCGCGCGGGGTCGGCCAGGTCCGCTCGGGTGAGAATCTTCAGCACCGGCTTGTGGCGTGTTAGCTCGGCCAGCATCGGGTTGGCGCTGGAGTAGGGCAGACGCGCATCGAGGACCTCGATGACCACGTCAATTTCCGGCAGCGCTTCCTTTATCTGGCGGCGGGCCTTGTTCATGTGTCCGGGAAACCAGCCGAGCATGGGTATCTCCTACGAGCTCAAACGTGAGGCAAAAAAACGGGCTGCCATTCTATCAGAATGCCAGCCCGTCGGGGCGTGCCGGGAAGCTCAGGCGCGCTTACTCGTTGGGATGAAACTCAAGCGATACCGAGTTGATGCAGTAACGAAGACCGGTGGACTCCGGCGGACCATCCGGAAAGACGTGACCCAGGTGGGCGTCACAGTGTGAGCAGACGACCTCGGTGCGGGTCATGCCGTGACTCGTGTCGCTGTGCTCTTCTACGCTGTGACTACCCAGCGGGCGGTCGAAGCTTGGCCAGCCGCAACCCGCATCGAACTTGTGCTCGTTTTCGAAAAGCGGCGCATGGCAGCAGGTGCAGTGATAGATGCCTTGTTCGTCGCTGACCTGGTAGTCACCGGTGAACGGGCGCTCTGTGCCTTTCTCCCGCGCCACCCGGTACTGCTCGGCGCTTAGCTCGCTGCGCCACTGCTCCGGCGATTTATCGATTTTGGCCATGGGCGCCTCCCTTTATGTATGACGTACAGCTGTGAAAAATTCTTGCCCGTCAATCAATAGGAATGGATCGACGGCTTATATCAGACCACCAACGGCGGTATGAGGTTCAGTTTAGGCTATAAGCGGCGCTTACCCAAACAGAGGGGGCGAGCACAGCACGCGCCGTTGTTTGAAGTAGTCGATTTGTGTTGGGTAAAGAAGCGTGTAGAGAAAGCGCAGGAGTAGAGTAAGAAGTAAAGGAGGAGGTTGCTTCTTGCCACGTGCGCTCGATACCGGGTTTTCCCCCGAGACCGTTCGGAGCCCAAAGCGCTGTGCTGAAAAGGAAAAGGTCAAATTGACGATGAGTGGCTTGACATAAAAACCTCCTCTGAGTAATATACGCGCCACCTCGACGAGGCAATGAAACGTCCCATTCGTCTAGTGGTCCAGGACACCGCCCTTTCACGGCGGTAACAGGGGTTCGAACCCCCTATGGGACGCCACTTCATCGTCAGGTATCGGAGTGCGGGAATAGCTCAGTGGTAGAGCATCGCCTTGCCAAGGCGAGGGTCGAGAGTTCGAATCTCTTTTCCCGCTCCAATTTGGTAGTGTGGTCAAGCAAGTGCCGGTCGAGAGCTGGAACGCCAGCCCGGTCGAATCTCTTTTCCCGCTCCAAGACGTGTCCCATTCGTCTAGTGGTCCAGGACACCGCCCTTTCACGGCGGTAACAGGGGTTCGAACCCCCTATGGGACGCCACTTCGATTGCGAAAATATGTGAAGCGGGAATAGCTCAGTGGTAGAGCATCGCCTTGCCAAGGCGAGGGTCGAGAGTTCGAATCTCTTTTCCCGCTCCAAGACGTGTCCCATTCGTCTAGTGGTCCAGGACACCGCCCTTTCACGGCGGTAACAGGGGTTCGAACCCCCTATGGGACGCCATTTCGCTGCAACATGCCAGTATTAAGCGGGAATAGCTCAGTGGTAGAGCATCGCCTTGCCAAGGCGAGGGTCGAGAGTTCGAATCTCTTTTCCCGCTCCAATTTAGATCCTTCGATCCCTTCTACGTCGTTTTAATCCAAAGATTTTATCTACCGCCCATCGGCGGCATTTTGCTGTGCGCGCGGTTTATACAATCGTACTCGGCTTTCTCTTCACCCTGCGCCGCGTCCGGGCCGTTGACCGGTCCGGACGCGGGTAGCTTCGCTAACGCTTGGCGGGGGCTGAACTAGCCCAGATGGAAGAAGTTGACGACGCCGTTGAGCGACTGGGAGCGCTGTTTCAGATCCTGTGCGGAGGTTGCCGTTTGCTGAACCATGTAGGCATTGTCCTGGGTGGACTGGTCAAGCTGGGCGATAGCCACGTTGATCTGCTCGATGCCTTGGGTTTGTTCGTGGGTGGCCGCGGTAATGTCTGCAAACAGGCCATTGATGCGCTGAATCTGCTGGTCGATATGCTCCATGCGCTCCCGGGCGGTCGTCACTTTCGAGGCGCCGTGGTCGACCTGAGCGTTGGACGTAGTGATCAATGTCTTGATCTCGCTGGCTGCATCGGCCGAGCGGTTGGCTAGCTGGCGCACTTCGCTGGCGACGACCGCAAAACCGCGGCCATGCTCGCCGGCCCGCGCTGCTTCTACCGAGGCGTTAAGCGCCAAAATGTTGGTCTGGAACGCGATGCTATCGATCAGCGTGACGATATCAGAAATTTTGGCCGCCTCGCTAATGATGGCCTGCATGGAGGTCTCGGCGTCACCCACGGCTTCTTGTCCGGCCTGGGAGGTTTCGCCAGCGCTTCGTACCAGCTCCTTGGCCTGCTCTACGTTATCGGCATTCAAACGCACGGTGGCAGTGACTTCTTCCATGCTGGCGGAGGTTTGCTGAATGGCCGCGGCCTGCTGGTCGGTGCGCGAGGAGAGTTCCTGATTGCTGTCCGCGATATTACCGGAATTGCTATCCACCGCGGCGCTGGTGGCATGGATTTCTTGCATGGTGGTGTGAAGCTTGTCGCGCATTTGCTGAATATCGTGCAGCAGGCTGCTGGTGTCGTTGGCGTTCAGCTCGACCCGGGCGGTCAAATCGCCCTGGGCGATACGCGAGACCACGTTGGCCGCGTAGTCCGGCTCGCCGCCCAGGCGGCGTAGAATCAGTGAGATCATGGCCCAGAAAGCAATCGTGACCAGCGCGCCGGCCACCAGACCGACCAGAATGGTCTTGAGCAGCTGCGCCATGATGGTCTGGCTAATGTCACCCATGAAAACGCCGCTGGCTACGTAAACGTCCCATGGGGTGTAGGCTTCGGCGTAGGTGTGCACCAGGGGCGTGGTATCACTGCCGCGGGCGAAGTTGGAGTAGTAGTCGGTAAAGCCGCTGCCGGTGCCGCGGGTATTGTCCAGAATCGCTTGAAAAAGCAGCGTGCCTTGCGCATCGGTGACCTGAGACAGGTCCTGGCCCCTTGGGCGCTTGGGATGCGCCATCATGTGTAAATCCCCGGACAGCACGAACAGGTAGTTGTCATCATCACCAAAGCGCACATCGCGGATGTTTTCAAAGGCCAGGGTTTTGGCCTCCTCCTGGGTCATCACTCCCTGCTGGGCCATTTCGTCGAAGTGTTCCAGGGTCGACATGGCGATATCCACCGCGGTGACCATGCGCTCTTCACGCTCGTGATAAAGCAGCGCTCGGCTTTGTAAGGCGTTGACCGTAATCATGATGGCGAGTATCAGCCATAGTACGCCTATGCCGATTAACCGCTGCCGACGCAGCGAAATGGCGGCCAGGCCGCGTTGGGTATCGTGAGGGCTCCGGTGGGTCGTTGAGTCTTGGGTGGTAACAGGAGGCTGGGCAGTCATGGTGCTCATTATGTGGCTTTCTCGTTTATGGTTGCTTATTCCCTTGCGCGCTAATCTTTATAACGCTTGGGTATAGACATAATGCTAAAGTATTAGGTCGACTTGCTTATAAGTTTGTGGGTTATCACAAAAAATTACGTTGCTGCCCGCCTGTCGCTTAATAGCGCCGCGCAGAGCACAGTGGTTGAAACAGTGGCTTGAAAAAAGCGCCTCGTGCCCCGATATGGTTGCCTCTAGCGTTTTTTGTGCCCCCTCTTTTGCTGACAGGACATTCCATGGCCGAACCGGCATTGTCTATCCGTGGCCTTACCAAGGTGTATGGCAACGGCTTCCACGCCCTCAAAGGCATCGATCTTGACGTCCAACAGGGCGATTTTTTTGCGCTTCTGGGGCCGAACGGCGCCGGCAAGTCGACCACGCTGGGCGTGGTGTGCTCGCTGGTGCAAAAGTCCGAAGGCAAGGTGTCCATTTTTGGTATCGACATCGATAAGGACTTTGCCAAGGCGAAATATCAGCTTGGCGTCGTGCCCCAGGAGTTCAACTTCAGCCAGTTCGAGAAGGTGCTGGATATCGTGATGGCCCAGGCGGGCTACTACGGCATGAAGCGCAGCGAAGCGCTGCCCCGCGCCGAGCAGCTTCTGACCGATCTGGGGCTTTGGGACAAGCGCAACGGCAGCGCGCGGATGCTCTCCGGCGGCATGAAGCGGCGCCTGATGATCGCCCGCGCCTTGATGCACCGGCCCAAACTATTGATTCTCGATGAGCCGACCGCCGGCGTGGATATCGAGCTCAGACGCAGCATGTGGGAATACATGCGTCGCCTCAATCGCGACGAGGGCACCACGATCATTCTCACCACGCACTACCTGGAAGAGGCGGAGAGCCTTTGTCGTAACATCGCCATCATCAATGACGGTGCAATAGTGCGCGACACCAGCGTCCGCGAGCTGCTGGGCGAGCTCGACACCGAAACCTTCCTGCTCGATTTGGCCGCGCCCATCGAGCACATACCCGAAATAGACGGTTTCGAGATCCAGCAAGTAGAGCCTTCTCAGCTTTCGTTGGCCATTCAGCGCGGCCAGTCGCTCAATACGGTATTCGATGCGCTAAGCGCCCAGGGCATCAGCGTGATTTCGATGCGTAACCGCGCTAACCGCCTGGAGGAGATGTTCGTATCAATGGTGGAAGGCAGCCAAAACTCGATCGATGAAAAGCGCAGCCCGGAGGCGACATCATGAATGCGACCCAAACCCTGATCGCGCTTTGGACGCTGGTGGTCAAGGAGATCAAGCGCTTTACACGCATCTGGCCGCAAACGCTCTTGCCGCCGTCCATTACCATGGCGATGTACTTCATCATCTTCGGCAACCTGATCGGCTCGCGCATCGGCGCGATGGACGGCTTTAGCTACATGGATTTCATCGTCCCTGGGCTGATCATGATGTCGGTGATCACCAACAGCTACTCCAACGTTGCCTCGAGCTTCTTCTCCAACAAGTTTCAGCGCTCGATCGAGGAGATGATGGTCTCACCGATGCCCAACTGGGTGATCCTCTCCGGCTTCATTTTGGGCGGCATGGCCCGGGGCCTGGGCGTGGGGCTGATCGTCACCGTGGTCTCGCTGTTCTTTACCCGGCTGAGCGTCGAGCATCCACTTTTGACCGTGCTGGTCGTCGTGCTGACCTCGGCGCTATTTTCCATTGGCGGGTTCATCAACGCGCTACTGGCCAACAAGTTCGATGATATCTCGATTGTGCCGACCTTCATTCTCACGCCGCTGACCTATCTTGGCGGGGTGTTCTACTCCATCTCGATGCTGCCGGATATCTGGCAAAGTATCTCCATGTTGAATCCGATTCTCTACATGGTGAACGTCTTCCGCTATGGCTTTCTGGGCGTGTCGGACATCCCGGTCGTTTGGGCGCTGGCGGCGATTTTTGCGTTCATCGTCGTGCTGTTTGGCGCTGCGCTGACCATGCTCGAGCGCGGTCATGGTATTCGCAGCTAATCGAAGGAGTCTTTCATGGCACATCGCCCGGATACGTTGGAACACGCGCCCCTGGGGCGCGATTCTGCCTACCCGCAGCAGTACGATGCGGGTCTGCTCTTTGCCATTGCCCGCGCCGCCAATCGCGCGCCGCTAGGCATCGATGACGCCGCGCTGCCTTTCACGGGGGCAGACGAGTGGTACGCCTTCGAGGTCTCCTGGCTCAATGCGCGGGGCAAGCCCGTGGTCGCCGTGGCCAGGTTTACGCTGCCCGCAAGCTCGCCCAACCTGATCGAATCCAAGTCCTGGAAGCTTTACCTCAATAGCTTCAACCAGACCCGTTTCGAGAGCCGCGAGGCGGTCATCGAGGTGCTGACCAGCGATCTTTCCCGCGTGGCCGGGGCAGCCGTTGGCGTTGAGCTTTTCGAGGTCGATGATCAGGCTCTCACGCCTTCACGCTTGCCCGGCGAGTGCCTCGACGACCTGGATATCGCCGTCGATGATTACACGCCGAGCGCCGAGCATTTAAGCGCGGGCACCGAGGTGGTCGAAGAAACGCTTTACTCGCATCTTCTAAAATCCAACTGCCCGGTCACCGGCCAGCCGGACTGGGGCAGCGTCATGATTCGCTACAAGGGCCCCAAAATCGATCGCGAAGGGCTTTTGCGCTACTTGATCGGCTTTCGTCAGCATCAGGATTTCCACGAGCACTGCGTAGAGCACATCTTCACTGACCTTAAGCAGCGTACAGGGCCTTCCGAGCTTTTGGTGCTGGCACGCTACGTACGCCGCGGCGGGCTGGATATCAGCCCCTGGCGGGCAACGCCGGGAATGGCGCCGCCCGGGTCGCTGCGTCTGGCAAGGCAGTAAGGCATTGCGCTAGAGTAGGGCGCTAACGCCCCCTCAAGGCCCAACCCAAGGACCGTAGTATGGATGCATTGACGCTTCTTCACGAGCGAAGCTCTATGGGTAAGCTCACCGAGCCCGCGCCAAGCTTTGAGCAGCTCGAGGCACTTTATCAGGCGGCGCTGCGCGCACCGGACCACCAGGAGCTTCGCCCCTGGCGATTCATCGAGTTCAGTGGAGAAGGGCGCGAGCGTTTGGGCGAGCTATTTGCCGAGGCGGAGTTCCAGGAAGACCCCAGCGCTACGGACGACACCCTGAGCGCCGCCCGCCAAAAGCCGCTGCGCGCACCGATGATCATCGCGGTCATCGCAAGCGTCACGCCGGATATTCCCAAAGTGCCCAAAATGGAGCAGGTGATTTCCGCGGGCTGCGCCGCTCACGGCATCTTGCTGGCCGCCCATGCCTTGGGGCTGGGGGCGATGTGGCGTAGTGGTAAGTACGCGTTTGATCCGGTCGTGCGTAAAGGGTTGAGCCTGGCGGAAGACGACGAGGTCGTGGCATTTATCTACCTGGGCACCCTCGGTGGCCGTCACAAGCCGCTGGCGCAGCATGACACTGCTAATTTTGTCGAGCGCTGGAGCTAGGGAGCCGGGCGCATGAGCAAATCACGTAAGCCCGGGATACCTTACCCTCGGTTAGCGCTTCCCGAGCAGGGCAGGGAAGACCTTGGCGCCTTTCAGCAGTGGCTAACCGAGGCGATTCCCATGGTCGAATCCCTTGGCCTTAAGCAGATGAGCCAAAGCAACGGCCATCTGCTTTGGGAGCTTGCGCTAACGCCTTCGCTCAACGATAAGGGCACCGGCTTTGGCGGGGCATTGACCGCGCAGGCCACTCTGCAGGGGTGGTGCTGGGTCACACTCTGGCTTCGCCAGCAGGGTCTATCCCGCGACGTCGTGGTGGCCGATGCCGGCCAGAAGTTTTTAGCCCCGGTGACCGACGACTATCGCCTCATTTGCAAACCCGCCAAACCGGAAGGGGCAGAGGAGCTTGCCGAGCGCCTTGGAGCCCGCGGCAAGGGCCGTATCGCGCTGGCGCAAGAGCTTTATTGCCACGACGTTCTCTGCTTTCAAGCCACCGGCACCTACGCAGTTCTGGCTTGATTGCGGAAAAGACTTGCCATTTAACGTCTTAGCGCATAGAATACGCGCCGTTCTATAGGGAAAGGCAACGCCTTGCCCAAGAGCGAAAAATGCGGAGGGGTGTCCGAGTGGTCGAAGGAGCACGCCTGGAAAGTGTGTAAGCCGCAAGGCTTCGAGGGTTCGAATCCCTCCCCCTCCGCCAATATTTCTTAAAAACCAGCCACTTACGGCTGGTTTTTTGTTGTGCCCACCATCCAGTCCACCATTAACGAAATGCTTGTTCTGGCTAAGAATCATTGGTATAAATTCCTAAGAAAAAATTTATCCTTTGTTAAAGGTGTTTTATGAAAAAGTCTGTATCACCACTATTCTTGGCGATATTGTTTGGCCACAGTACAGCGGTGCTGGCGGGTATAAGTGATGAAGAGCATCGCTTATGTGCTGCCTCTGGCGATATGGCTGAGGGAGCTATGATGCTTCGATATGATGGGAATAGTCAGGAGGAAACGTTGGAGTTTTTCTCTGAGGCGAGTGAAGGGTTTAGCTCATTTAATGGAGTTAAACTTGAAACAATGGTGGCTGAAGCTTACCAACGTCCATACCATCGTTCTGCTTCGCAACAACGTGCAGAGGCAGACGACTTTGGGCGCGTTTACTATGAGGGCTGTGTGAGAGTTCGAGAGCATCAAAGCCGCTAAATAAAAACCAAGTCAAGCTCTTTGTGCATGAATAAGTTAATACGTTACTTACCCTCCGCCCCCCACCCTTATTTTTAAATATATCGATGTATTAAAGTAACCCTTGAGCTAGCGCGCGAAAATTTTTGAAATTTTCAGTTTGACCAGTTTAATCACTTGGTCTTCGTCCCCCGCTACGTGGTGGTAAGGAGAGAGGATCACTCAAAAACATAATGGTGAGAGGGACTGATTAAACTGATCAAACTGCATCTCATCACTTCCTAAGTCCATAAACAGGTAAAAGCTAGAAATAAAAAATGAAAAAACCGCCACCGAGTTTACGGTAGCGGTATCTTGGCTGCCTCCAGACCCTAAACGTTGTGCCAGTGGCTTAACCATTGTTGTCTCGTCATTGGTGTGGCATCAGTATATCCTTGCTCAGGCGTCCAAGTCCCAAACTCCGCTTCCACCATCCACCAAGCGTATGCATGTCCGATACGATGTCCGCGGGTAGCAAATATCCATTCTCCTATTGCTTCACCGCACCACAGTCTTTCACCGCGCCTAAGTTTTCGGCCAAACACATGCGCCCCTGCAAAGCGTTCCCATGTGGCTGGGTGAATAATTCCCCCCCTCCTCAGCGTGGGCGGATGCAGACTCTGAGTGCAACACACTCATTGGATGGTTGATGGGCTTTCATGGTACTTGGCCATTAGCTCGCTCATCACTTCTATCGGACATTTAAAATCAAAGCGTTTTCGAGGCCGCATATTCAGCTCAAAGGCAATGGCATCCAGCTCTTCCTGGCTATGTAATGAAAGGTCTGTTCCTTTCGGTAAATATTGACGGATAAGTCCATTGATATTCTCATTGGCTCCCCGTTGCCAGGGGCTATGGGGATCGCAAAAGTAAATCGCAACACCGGTTTCTTGAGTAATTTTTGCATGGTGTGTCATTTCACGCCCCTGATCATAGGTCATGCTTTTTCGAGCGGTGGTCGGCATTCGGTTCAGGGCGGCACTAAAACCTGCCACGGCGGATGTGGCGGTGGCATCGTCCATTTTTGCGAGGATCAGATAGCCACTGCTAAGTTCTATCAAGGTGCCAACCGCAGACGCGTTATTCTTACCTTTAATCAGATCGCCTTCCCAGTGGCCGGGCATTTCACGCTTACTGACCTCGGGCGGACGTAAGTGAATGCTGACCATGTCAGGAATCTGACCACGTCGATCCACTTCGCCACGGCGAGGCTTGCGTGTGGTTTTACCTTGTCGCAAGCAGTGAATCAGTTCCTTGCGGAGGTGGCCAACGGGCAAGGCATAAATGGCCGTGTAGATGGTCTCTCGGCAGACGTAGGCATCGCGCAAATCAGGTAGTTTCATCGTCTTGAGCTTGCCGCTAATTTGTTCAGGAGACAAGCGTCGCCGCAACATATGCACGATGAGATCAAATCGCTCGGTGCCTAGCAAAAGCTTACGCGCAGGACGACAGACCACTCGACGCTTTTTTCGCTGACGTTGGGCGTGGCGGGCACAGTAACCGTTCTGGGTCATTTGGTTACGGCGTATTTCACGAGATACGGTTGAAGGAGCTCGCCCTAAGAGCTGGACAATATGCCGAAGGCTCATCCCTTGGGCTTGACCTACTTGGATGCTGGCACGTTCTTCAATGCTGAGTTCGAGGTAAGACATGGGACAACACCTTAGCGAAATACTCAGGTGTTGCACTCAGTTTCTGCGGCCAAGTAGAATAAAAAAGCTCGTATAGTACGAGCTTTTTAATTTTAATAACTTTTTATCAATGAATGACTGTTGAGCTTTTACTTAAAAGTTGTTTTTATATATTGATAGTACTTTTGCTTTTCTTCGTTCGCTTTTGATGACGTAATGGAAAATCCGATGGATAATAATACTCCAATAGTAATTGCTGATGTTGCACCAGTAGTTATAACGCCCATTAAATCACCCGTCATGAGTTTTTCGACCATAACTCCTGAGAATAAAAAAGAAGCTAAACTTGCTGCTAGGTAAGCATAGATAGTCGCACGCCCAAGGTAAGGCCGTTTAATAGGCTTGTTTAAATAGTTATAAGTTGTAAATGTGCTTAAAATTATCATAAGGGAACCTAGATAAGGGAATGCTCCAAAAAGCGATAAATAAATTGTTTTGTCTAAAAGATTACTGGCTGAAATATCATCACCAGAAATTAAATAGCTTTCAGTAGAGACGATATCACCTGTCATTTCGTTTTTTATAAAATCGAGGTATTCTCCCTCAGTTAAAAATAAAGATAGCTCATGGCCCTGGCGGACGCTAAGTTCTGTGTTAACAAGTCGAAGCTTGCTTTCAGAGCCCTCTTTATCTTGATACCAAATGTCTTGGATTTTCCTAACGTTAGTTTTGGAGTTGACGACAGTGTACGGGATTCGAACCATGTCATTGCCAACATATGAAGTAGAGTGTCTTACATCTGTTTCAACACTCACGCTTGAATCATCCCTATGCTGACTTTCAATTGCAGTAACATTTATTCTTGTAACGTTTAAGCTATTTTTTTTATTGCCTGCGCCATCATTTTTAATATGGCTTGTGGAGATTTTGTTATGCTGACCAAATAAAATTGTCGCTATTACTGGTGTTAAGATAACTAAAAGTGTTATCGGACGGAATAATGTATAAAATAGGTCTTGGGTTATAGCTTGCGTAGTAAATAAATAAAAAATAAAAGATATGGCTACACTGACAATTATGTTTTCTTTTTTCGTTTTTGAAACGAAAGATGTAATTATTGTAGGTAAGCCAAATATAATGGTGCTAATTACCCAGCTAAATACCACTGGTAAGTGTATGCTTGTGGCCGAAAAAAAGCCTGCTATTAGTAATTCGATGCAGACAATAGATATTATGAAAGTAAGGGAGGATTTTAAGTACTGCATTTTTTATTTCGCCTTTTTCTAAGAAAATTCATAGTTTAATGTTAGATAAAAACTGCCAGTCTTGTTCAGTGTTTCGTCAAGTCCATGGATGCAAGTTTTAATTTGCATTTTAGCTTTGCTAGTTTATGTTGTAAATATTTTTTATCTATTTATCGACTTTCGCTAAGCGCGGCCCCCTTGCTTCTCAATAACTAAGCGAGCTTGCGAGCGCCTTTTTAAAGCGTCCGCATAGTAAATAGGAAGGGAGAGTAGGCTGGGAGTGTTTTTATAGCATCAAGCTTTTGCTTCGCGCTTGCGCCTTCACTATAAATGTCGAACGTCACTGTACCCGTTTTTTTCCTACAATCGAAGCGATTGTGAGGGGGGGTACATCGTTAGGTTAGAGCATCGTGATTACTGTTTTGCGTATGCTATGAAAAACGTAACGCTCGCTGTATCCTGTTTCTTTTTGAGTCTGCCGCAAGCTTTGCTTATAGAATCAGAGCGGATGCCGTATTTGTTACCGCCTGGACTATGAATCAAGAACCCTTCTTTATCTGCTTTTTCAATCAAATCATCTACAAGTTTTGATATACGGATGAACAGGTACTTTTAGAATACTTACGTCTGTTTTAACCTCTTCAATGTAAAAGCCTCTAATGCCATGGTGGCCTCAATGAGCAAGTGCAACACCGTACCTGATGAGCAACACCGTACCTGATGAGTTAGGTGTTGCACTTGCTCATTGAGACCGCCGTCTTTCCCAAAATTCGAACGTCCTGCAGGCTCCCTTGTGAGCTCCACGGCGCTTGGGGTGCGACTCCTTGCTGACTCTTTGTCCAATACTTCATACATCCTTACGCTTGGCTGGTAGAGCGAGAGCGCTGGCAGGGCTGAACCAGGGGTGGGTAGGAAGCGACTTTAAACTATTCCCGGTAGCTAAAGAGTGTCCAGAAGGGAAGTATCAGCAAGAAGGATGCGACCGAGAACACGCCCAGGGCAAACTCGATAGAGAAATATTCGGCCAGCCCGCCGGCGAGTAGAGAGCCTAACGGCATGGCGCCCCACTGAAGCATTCGTGCCGCCGAGCTGTAACGGCCCAAGAGGTGGGACGGGACCAGTTGCTGGCTGATCGTCCGAGAGTTAACGGCCCATAAAGTGCCGCCAAGGCCGCCAAGGAAGGCGCCCAGGGAAATCAGCCAAAGCTCGGAGGTTAGCGCTGGAACCCCGACGAGAAGAATGGTGCCAACGATATCGAGCACCATGACCGGCTTTCGGCCCAGCAATCGATTCAGCGGCCGTGCCAGTATGGCGCCCATGATGCCGCCCACGCCCAGGGCGCTGACCATGAAGCCATAGGTGCCGGCATCGATCTCCATGACCTGGCTTGCATAAAGAGGCATCAGGGCGAACCAGGCGGCCCAGCTCGCCGACATGATCGGTAGTGTCAGTGCCATTAGGCGCAGCACCTTGTTATGCCAAAGATAAGCGATGCCTTCGGCGATCTGCTGATGCATCGATGTTCGACGCGCTGTTTGGCGATGAGGCACGCTCGCGATGCCGACTAACAGGCAGAGGACCACACCGGCACTGGCATAGCTGCCCAGCCCGACCATTAGCGCGTAGATCGTGCCGACAGTGATCAAAGCGCCGCCGATCAGTGGACCCAAAAACTCGTTGCATACCGTTTCGGCGCCCGTCATCCATGCATTGGCCCGCTCGCGGTCCGCTTTGTCCACGGCATCCGGCACCAGGGCGAAGGCCGAGAGCTGAGTGAGAACATCCGTCATACCCAGCGATAAACCTACCGCTAGCAGCACCGCCAGCCCCAGGTAGCCGTAGAGAGCGGCTAGCAATAGGCCGGCCAGAATTCCCAATCGAACGATGCTTGAAGCCCATAGCAGCCGTCGCCGGTCCATCCGGTCGACGACCACGCCCACGTGAAGCGCTGCCAATAGCCAGGGCAGCGTCATCGACACGGCGACTAGTGATACAAGCAGGGGAGATTGCGTGAGGGTGGTGGCTATGACGGGCAGCGCGACTTTAAGTACGCCGTCGCCAACGTTCGTTACCGCTGTGAAAATCGTCAATACATGGGTATTGCGCGAGCTATGGCGTGTGGCCAACTCAGTCATGTTGGGCTCTTCTGTTCGTTTTGTTGGATAGAGGGGCGTCTTATTGAGAGGCACATAAGAGCATGCTGTTTTAATAGCCTATGGCGCCAGGGTAGGTTTTACAATGGCTTAGGCCAATTGGCTGGGACCACTGGTTCGTAACGGATTTTTAGCCTGATACGCCAACGGGAAAAGGCGGAAGGCTACCCAGCTTTGCCTTAAAAGCCTCGCGGATAGCGTATGGCGCGTCTACAATCGTGACCTCTCGTCACACACTTGACCCAGAGAAAAACCATGGCGCTGCTTTCCGACTTCGACAAAGAAACCGATTCACACGTCACTCAGGCCCCGGTGGGCGCCGGGGTGTCGCCCTATGAGGCGCTGGACGAGAAGGCGTTGCTGGATAGGCTTTTGGAAATCTACGATCAGCGGACCATCGCCGAAGCGCTGGCGGAAGTCGATAAAGGCAGCTGGTGTCGGGAAACCATCAACCGTTGGGCGAAAGGCAAGGCCGAGCCCCGGGTTACCCACGCCGCCTACCGGCGCATGATCAGTATGTTGCCCACGCCCAAGGCCAACGATCTCAAGCCCGCGTTTCGCTTCGTCGACCTGTTCGCCGGCATCGGTGGGATCAGAAAAGGCTTCGAGGCGATTGGCGGCGAGTGCGTGCTGACCTCCGAGTGGAACAAATACGCCGTTCGCACCTACAAGGCCAACCACTTCTGCGACCCGCAAAAGCACCGCTTCAACGAGGATATTCGCGAGATTACCCTGAGCGCGAACCTCGAGATCGATGAAGACACCGCTTACCAGCACATCGACCAGCAGGTGCCGGACCACGACGTGTTATTGGCCGGATTTCCTTGCCAGCCGTTTTCGCTGGCGGGGGTATCGAAAAAGAACTCACTGGGCCGCAAGCATGGCTTCGAGTGCGACGCCCAGGGCACGCTTTTCTTCGATGTGGCGCGGATTCTAGCGGCCAAGCGGCCCGCGGCTTTTTTGCTGGAGAATGTGAAAAACCTCAAAAGCCACGACAAGGGCAAAACCTTTCGGGTGATTTGCGAGGCGCTCGATGAGCTTGGTTATGAGGTGGCCGACGTCGATGCGCCCAAGGGGCGCGACCCGAAGGTCATCGATGCCAAGTACTTCATACCGCAGCACCGCGAGCGGATCGTGCTGGTGGGCTTTCGGCGTGATTTGAACGTGCATGAAGGCTTTACCCTGAAAGACATCGCCAACATGTACCCGGAAAAGCCGCCTTCCTTTGGGGATATTCTCGATGCGAAAGTGGATGACAAATACATCCTGACGCCAAAGCTTTGGGAGTATCTTTATAAATACGCGCAAAAGCATCGCGAGAAGGGCAACGGCTTCGGTTTTGGCCTCACCCGCCATCACGATGTAGCCCGTACTCTTTCCGCGCGTTACCACAAGGATGGCTCGGAAATTCTGGTGGACCGCGGCTTCGATCAAGGCCAGGATTTCTACAGCGATGCCAACCAGCAGTATCGGCCCAGGCGTTTGACGCCGCAGGAGTGTGCCCGGTTGATGGGCTTTGATAAGCCCGGTGATAGCCACTTCGTCATTCCGGTGTCGGATACCCAGGCTTACCGCCAGTTTGGTAATTCCGTTGTCGTCCCGGTGTTCGAAGCCGTCGCCAGGCTGATGGAGCCGCGAATTCTTGCCGCTGTCGAAATCGAGCAAGATAAAAACAAAGAAGCGTAGAGACTGATCGAGACGCCACGGGCACTTTTACCAGGTGCCCGTGTCACTTTATAAACCGCACTGTCGAGCAGCGCCATGACGGACATTGTTGATCGTTTTACGCGATCGAAAATGATGGCTTCCATCAAGGGCAAGAATACCGCCCCGGAACGGTTCGTTCAGAGCGAGCTCGAAAAGCGCTATATATCGTTTGAGGCCCACTCAAAAGAGCTGCCTGGCAAGCCGGATCTCGCACTGCCGCTTTATCAGGTGGCGCTGTTCGTGAACGGCTGTTTTTGGCACAGTCATGAAGGCTGCTTTTACGCGACCACGCCGGCGAGTCAAAAAACGTTCTGGCAGCAAAAGCTGGGCGAGACCGTGGAGCGCGACGCGCGCAAACGCGCTGAGCTCGAGGCCCTGGGCTGGCGGGTCATCGTGGTCTGGGAGTGCGGGTTCAAACACTGCGCGGATCAATTCGATGAAGTGATCGACGCCATCGAGGGCGAAATTTCGCTGAATGAGTGGCCCGAGAAGCCGCCGCGGGTCAGGGATTGAATAACCACGCTATGGTTTGCCGGCCAAGGCCTTGCCGCGCCTGTCTGCAGGCAGTGAAACGTCGGGTTTTACCGCGCGAAATCTCATATCTTTGCTACGCTAATACAGCTAGCGACAACGCGGCCCGTGAAAAGCGGCCGGTTGTAATGGAGCAAAAACATTCATTGGATGATCGAGGTATAAAATGGCGGACTTTCAGCGTATCAACCTGAGCCTGGACCACTATCAATGGGACGATATCCCCGGTAACGACCCGCGGGTCAGCGGTGAGCCGGAAGAAAGCACCTCGTTCGACCCCAAGCAGGGTAACGAAGTGCTTTATATGCTGAACATGGTGCTTTCCGCATCGGCGCCCATCACGGCGCTGCATAAGGGTGAAGAGCTGATTCGCGACGAGCTGCCCGCAGGCTCTCAGGATCAGTTCGCAGTGAAGAAGTGGCTCGACGCGCAGCTCTAATCCTGTGTTGAGGTCAGGCGGGTCGTTCATTTCGGCACCGCATAAAAAAGCCCCGCGATAGCGGGGCTTTTTCGTGGTACGGGGCTGCTTATTTTACGTCGTTGCCCAGTTCTGCCAGGCGCTCGGCGCTTAACGCGATATCGTCGTTTTTGTTGACGCCAATACCCTTATCGACGATGTCCTGGGCAATGCTTTTAGCGTCATCGAGGGAGTGCATGGTGTAAGTGCCGCACTGGTACTCGTTGAGTTCGGGAATCTCGTCCATGCGCTCGAGATTGAGCACGTCGCGCATGGAGGCAAGCCAAGCGTCGCTGACCTTTTCTTCCGAAGGGCTACCCAAAAGGCTCATGTAGAAACCCGTACGGCACCCCATGGGAGAGATATCGATAATCTCGACGCCGTCACCATTCAAGTGATTGCGCATGAAGCCGGCAAACAGGTGCTCCAGCGTGTGAATACCCTTTTCTCCCATCATCTCGGCGTTGGGCTTGTTAAAGCGCAGATCGAACACGGTGATCGTGTCGCCGGAAGGGGAGTTCATGGTTTTCGCTACGCGAACCGCCGGGGCGTTCATGATCGTATGGTCGACGGTAAAACTATCGAGTAAGGGCATGGGAGCTCCTGTGTCATCAATGGAAAGCCGGGCGCCAAGCGCCCGTGAGCCCGTCTGAGTAGTATGGGGTGCTTAGAAAGGCAGCACGCCGCTAAAACCAATACCCAGTATGGCAATAATGACGATGATAACAACGATGGCGGTGGTAGAGGGCATTTTCTTTTCCTGATAGGTGGTTAGACTTCTTTAGCGTAGTGCAAAGCGCTGCGTTGCGCACGCCCACCATTGCCAGGGGACCCTATAACGCCTAACAGGCGCGGTTGTTTTCCGTCGCCCCCGTTGTGAGCATACGGGGGGCAACCCGCCGCACCCAACCAATAGATACGAAAAAGCACCCTTTGAAAGGGTGCTTTTTCGTTGCCTCTGGGGACCGTCCGTGTGTTTTGCCTGCTCTTCCTGAGCTTCTCATTTCCTTGAGACTTTAACGCTCTACCTTGAGCTTTTTTCGTCCTTGAACGCTAAGTACTCATCCTGAGTACGTTCACTCCTTGAATGATATCGTTCTTCCTGAACGAGCGATCCTTCGCGAAGCGGTTTCCTTACCGCGAACACTACAGACTATAGAACAGGGCCAAGACGTGTACAAGATAAAATTGTATTTTTGTTGTACCTGCCTAGTACCGAAATGATGCCGGTAGAGGAAAAGTGAAATATTCGCCCCTGGACAAGGGTTTATTTCCTCTTTGACCCAAATAACCGGCAGTTTATCGAATTGGTTAACCTGGGATAGATCATTCAAAGTGCATAGGCCTCAAGGTGTGCGCACTGCTTAGGGAGAAGCTTGAAGGACAAGTGAATACGGACATTCACGGGCACAAGGATGTTTAGACAGGATGTCTATGTAGCAGAGTTAGGGAGAATTCGATCAAGCCCCGGCCGTTAACGGCCGGGGCTTTTTTATGCGCCCTCGAAAGCGCGAGGTCGAGCTAGCAGGCCTTATGTACAGGCGCCGCAAATTGGCCAAGCGGAGTGTTCATACCGCTTTGGTAAGCAAGGCAGGGGCCTGCGTAAAAGGCTCGCCCCTAAAGCCCTGGTACGCTTGGCTTAAGGGGCGCCAAGTCGTGCGGCCAGTGTGTCGGTTGGGGAGGGCCAATATTTATTTGGTCATACGCGTGACACATTGGGTGGGCATGATGGTGATAGCACCGGGATGGTGCCAGGAGAGGCGGGCAGGAGGCCTGCGACACCAGGGACGCGCAACAGTGGACGTTGCGAAAGCTTTTAGGGAGGACGTGCTCGTACTAGCACCCGGCCAACAGGCCGGGTCTTTTTTTGGTCGATGCTTTTAAAGGGGCGAGGGCAGTAACAGCGGTACGATGAAATAGACGAACACCGTGATCACGAACGCGCTCACGATATTCATGGCAAAGCCCGCCTTGGCCATCTGCTTGATCGAGATACGCCCGCTCGAAAAGACCGCCGCGTTGGGCGGGGTCGAGATCGGCATCATGAAGGCACAGGTCGTGGCCAGCGCCACGGCAATCATCAGCCCCAGCGGGTTGCCGGTGGTAATCGCCGAGGCAAGCCCTGCGGTAATGGGGATCGCCATGTTCGCCGTCGCGGTGTTCGAGATGATCTCGGTCAAAAAGAGCATCAGCAGGACCATGAAGAGCAGCAGCCAGAAGTAGCTGACGCCATCCAGCAACTGAAGCTGTTCGCTGATCCAGCCGGTCAGGTCGCTGGCGCTGAACGCCGCCGCCAGTGACATGCCCCCGCCCCATAAAATGAAAAGCCCCCAGGGGAGATTTTTCATGTCGTCCCATACGAGCAGGCTGCGCTTTTCGCTGTGGGCGGGAATGATGAACAGGGAAATCGCGGCGATGATCGCGATGAGCGTATCGTTGAGCGGTAGATCGAAAAAGGGCGCCAGCCAGCCGCGCAGTGCCCAGGCAAGGGCGGTCAACACGAACACCCCCAGCACGCGCTTTTCATCCCGGGTGATCGGGCCAAGCGCCTCGAGCTCCTTGGCGACGAAGTTCACCTCCAAACGCGTGTTGGGCACCTTTGAGTACACCCGTGTGAGGTAGACGTACAAGAAGGCCAGCAGCAGCAGCGTGAGCGGTAGCGCGAAAATCATCCACTGCAAGAAGCTGATTTCGACATCGAAGAACTGCGGAATCATCGCCACGACGATGGCGTTGGGCACCGAGCCGATAATCGTCGCCAGCCCGCCGATCGAGGCGGCATAAGCCACCGTGAGCAGCAGCGTACGGGCAAAGGCATCGCGCTGGTTCTTTTCGAACTGGTCGCGCTCGTCAAGCTCCCCCAGCAGGGCCACGGCGATGGGCAGCATCATCAACGCCGTGGCGGCGTTGGAGATCCACATGGAGAGAAACGCCGAGGCGATCAACACGCCCAGGACGATACTGCGCAGGCTATTGCCGATACGGTTGACGATGGAAAGCGCGATACGCCGGTGCAGGTTCCAGCGCTCGATGGCGATCGCCAGAATAAAGCCGCCCATGTACATGTAGATGACCGGGTTGGCGTAGCCCACCACCGCTTCGTCCATCGCCATTACGCCGGTTAGCGGTAGCAACACCATGGGCAAAAAGGAGGTCACCGGAATCGGCACCGGTTCCGTTACCCACCAAACGGCCATCCAGACCGTCAGCCCCAGCACGATGCGTGGCATGGGATCGATCAGCGTGGCGGGCATCGCAAACTGTAATAACGCAAACAGCAGCGGCCCCGCCAACAGCGGCACCCAGCGGCGCCACTCTTGGGTTAACGCACTCATACCTGACTCCAATAAATATCAAGTGACTCAAACGGAGGTGTTTTTCACGCGTGAATCCTACCACCTTGGTCTATTGAACGTTGGTGGCGGGGTTAAGACTTTGGTCGCAATCAGGGGCAGCCCAGTGCCAGGCACGCGGTGCTATCCGCGCCTTTGGTGTGAGCAGAAAACGGGTCGAGTATCCAGCGGATAGGCGCTGAGAGTGAATAAACCAGATCAACAACGCGCATAAGGAAGGGGAAAATAAAAACCCCGGCCAGTGGCCGGGGCGGGAAAGCTATTTCTTCGCGTCCCTCTTTTCGTCGTTCTCGTCGTCTTCCTTGGGTTTGTCACTGCCCTGGTGGCCGAGGGTGCTGGCCTGATCCAGCCGGGGGTGGTTGTCGTAAAACAGCCGCTCGATATCGTCGACGTTGTCCAGCAACTTGATGGCTTCGGCCAAGACGTGAATCGCGGCGAGCACATCCTGGGTGTTGCCGGTTTCCGAGATGGTGTGCATGTTGCGCGTGGGAAAGCCGATCGAGGTCGCGGCGCTATCGATCGACGCCAGCACGCCTGCCATGCCGTCGGTGCCGGTATCCACACCCACCATATCGCGCTGCATGGGAATGTCGTGCTGGCGCGCGGTTTCGGCGATGATCCGATTGAGCTGTTCGCTGGCCACCGAGCCCACGGACATGGTGAAGCCTTTGCCCATCTCGAGCGCCTGCATACGCTTGTCGCCAATGCCCGGGGCGGCCACGTAGTCGTGGTTCACGTCGATGCCGATCAACGCATCGGGCTTGAGATCACCGGCCAGCACGCGGCTACCAAAGCGGCCGATCTCTTCGTAGCTTGCGATGGCAAACATCACGCGCACGTTGTTCGTGCCACCGGCTTCGGCCACGAGTTTGGCCACTTCCGCCGTGACAAAGCAGCCCAGGCCGTTATCCAGGTAGGCGCCGTAGAAGGTGTCCGGGCTAAAGCCTTTCTTGATCGGACGGTTGAAGATGATCGAATCCCCCGGGCGCACGCCCAGGTTCAGCACCTGCTGCTTCTTGTTCTCGCCGTGGATCTGCAAATCCAGGTAGATCTGCTCTTTCTTGATGCCTTTTTCGCCACTGCGAACGCCGGGGTCAGAAAAGTGAATGGCGCCCAGTGCCTCGACGGTGCCGCCTTCCAAACGGCGATAGCTGCCCGGGGCCTCCGGGTCTTCGCTGAACAGAATCACTTCGTGGCCGATCAGTACGGTGGGCAAAAAGGAGTCGGTATTGATCCAGATCTTGCCGTCTTCGCCGATCGAGCGCACCTGCATGCGGATTTTATCGGCGTGGCCTACCAGCATCACCTTGAACATGTCGTCGCGGCCCGGATGCGTATCCAGTACCACGCCGGCGTTACCCCGGTACTGGTGGAGTTTCCAGTCCGTGGGAGCAAAGCTCTCGAAGTAGGGTTTCAATACGCCATAGGTCATGGCGCCTTCCAGACCGACCGGGCTGGGGGCCGAGATAATGTCGCGCATCACATCGAACTGCGCGTCGGGCATTGGCTGCGTCCAGGGTTTGGCGCTATCACTCATGTAATACTCTCCATCTTGTCGTTACCAGGCTAGTTAGTCTGGCACATTCTGTTGAAAACGTAAGCCGGTCGCGTTTAGGCGAACTCGTTATCGCTGTGAATCATTTCATAAAGCGTTCGAGCTGCGCTAGAAAGCGGATGGCGTCGGCTCAGTACGATACCCAGCTCACGCGGGGTCTCGGGATTGTACAGAGGGCGGTAATCGATGCCTTCCACGGCTATTTGGCGAAAGCTCAAGGCGGGCAGCACGCTAATGCCTAGCCCCGCGGCGACCATTCTCCCCACGGTGGCAATCTGGCTTGCATCGCAGAGTATATCGAGCTTCACGTTGACCTCTTCCATTGTGCGGTCGATATCCTGACGGGAGCTGGAAAGTCGGTTGATACCTATAAAAGGATAGCTACCCAACTGCGCCCATTCGATACGCTGCTGTTTGCCAAGCGGGTGGTCGACAGGAAAGACCGCCATATAGTGATCCACCAGAATAGGTTCAAACGTTAAGTCGTCCGAGTCCTGAGGTTTGACGGAAAGGCCAAAGTCCGCGCGGCCCTCCCGGACCATCTGATTGATCTGATCCGCCAGTACGTCGTGTAGGTTCAAGTTAATACGCGGATAGCGTTCGTGAAAGCGCTTGACGACCTTGGGAAATAGCCCTGCGGCAAGAGTAGGAAGAGCCGCGACCGCCACTTTGCCGCGCTGCTTCGAAAAGTGCTGGCTCAGGTCTTCGAATGCCTCGTTCCAGTCGCCAAGTAGGCGCAGGGCGATTGGCAGAAAGGCCTCTCCCTCCGGCGTCAACGCCAGCTGGCGACTGGTACGCGCAAACAGCGCCCCGCCCACGTTCTCCTCGAGTTTACGCAGCGCAATGGAAATCGCGGGTTGGGAAAGATGCACGCGCTCGCTGGCCTCGGCAAAGCTACGCGATTGGGCCACCGCCACGAACACTTGCAGTTGTTTGATGCTGGTAGTCATTTAGAAATTAAAACACAGATCGAATGCCTTTCATTGTATTAAAGAAGGCTAAAGGGGAGAGTCCCGGGACTTTTGCATACCTTCGAAGCCTATACTTTAGTTTATGTAAAGTATCTTTAATGCTCTTTTGAGACGGCCGTTGGCGCCAATAATCCTTCACACATAACGGGTTAGAAAGTCTTTTCATGACGTTTTAAATAATTAAACAAAAGATAAAAACAATTTAATATACAAAATCATGTCTGACTTCCATCGTTAAGCATCGCTTTTAAAAAAGCGTTGTTATGTAAGGACTTATACCTTCGTCTGATAACAAGAAAGGCTCATTCATCCGGGCCTGGGAGCTGACATGAAAACGCTACTGACCGCCGTTATCGCAGGCACGGCTTTGCTCGCTGCTGCCACCAGCCACGCCAACGAACGCCTCTTGATAGGCTCGACCTCCAGCTCGTCCAGCCACTACAGCTATTTCGTCGCCGTCAACCAGATCATCAACAACCAGATCGACGGCATCAGCTCCTCGGTGGCGGAAACCGGCGCCGCGGTGGATAACCTTCGCCGCCTGGGGCGTAACCAGATCGATATGGGGCTGGTGACCACCAATATTGGCTATCAGGCCTACGCCGGCGAGCAGGATTTCGAAGGTCGCCCCGTCGATAACCGCTTGCTGTGGGTGTACACCGTATCGCCGCAAAACGCGGTCATGCGCGAAGATGCCGGCGTCACGTCGTTTGGTGAGCTGGACGGCGTTCGCTTCAACCCGGGGATCACCGGCTCCGCCACCGAAAAGACCACCGAGGCCGTCATGGAAACGTTGGGCATCTCGCCGGACTACGTGCGGGGCTCGACCACCGACATCGTCGATGCCATGAAAGATGGTCGCGTGATGGGCTCGGTCAAATCCGGCGTGGGCGACCGTTTGGACGGCTCGACCATGGATATCGCGACCTTTACGCCGATCAGCGTGCTCTCCCTCGACGACGAGCAGGCGCAAACGCTGCGCGATGAAATGCCGGACATCGCCATCGTCGACGTGCCCGAAGGCGCCGCTGAGGGTATCCCCGGCTACACCACCTGGGCGTTCGGTGTAGCCGTACACGCGCATCCCGATATGGACGAAGAGACCGCTTATCAGATCGTCAAGGCGGTAATGGAGAACCCGGAACCCCAGGTCAACGCGTTCGCCGCCATGCGCGATGCGGACATTGCGCAAATGACCCTGGAAGTCGGCACGGTTCCGCTTCACGCGGGGGCGGCGCGCTATTTCGAAGAGCAGGGATTTGATATTCCCGATGCCTTGCAGCCCGTGCAGTAACGGCTAACCAGTGAGGATGTTCATGCGCGATGCTCTTGTTAAAGGATTGGCCCTCTCGCTTGGGGGCTTGATCCTCTTTACCTCCGCCACCGGGCCCTTCGAGAGCCTGGTTCAACGCAGTATCTTTCTCGCGCTGGTCATCCTGCTTGGGCTTGCCGTCTACCCCCTGGGCGATGGCAAGCGCTGGCGCCCGGCGGGGCTTTTGATCGATGCGCTACTTGCCATTGGCGTGGTGCTGGCCTGCGGCTACGTGGCGCTCAATCACGAACAGATACTCGTCGAGCTGCCCTGGGCCTCGCCGCGCGACATGGCGCTTACCGGGGTGCTGCTCATCGCCATTCTGGAGCTTTCGCGTCGGGCGATCGGCTGGATATTTCCTCTGTTGGTACTCGCCGGGCTCGCCTACGCCTGGTTCGGCGCCTATATTCCGGGGCCGCTGGGTCATCGCGGTTTCGATCTTTACTACATGACCGAGACGATCTACCTAGGGGATCTGGGCGTGTGGGGCATGCTGGTTGGCGTGGCCGCCACGACCATTGCCGCGTTCGTCCTCTTTGGCTGTTTGCTGCTGCATACCGGCGGCGGCAATACCTTCATGGATCTGGCGCTGCGTATCAGCGGGCGCTCGCCGGGCGGGGCCGCCAAGGTGGCGACCGTCGCCTCGGGGCTTTTTGGCATGGTGAGCGGCAGCGCCGTGGCTAACGTGGCGACCACCGGTAACTTCACCATTCCGATGATGAAGCGCCTCGATTATCCGCGCCCCTTTGCGGCGGGCGTAGAGGCCGTGGCCTCCACCGGTGGGCAGATTGCCCCGCCCATTCTGGGCGCGGCGGCATTCATCATGTCCGAGATCATCGGTGAGAGCTACCTGCGCATCGCCCTGGCGGCGCTATTGCCGGCGGTGCTTTTCTATCTGGGTGTGTTCTTGACGATTCATCTGGTGGCCAAGCGCCGCGAGCTGAAAGTGGTGCCGGCAGATGAGCTGCCGCCCTGGTCCGACGTACTGCGTATGGAGCGCATCATTCCCATTCTGGCGGCGCTGGGCGGGCTCTTTTACGGGGTGCTGAGCGGGCGCTCCATTCAGATGTCGGCGTTCTACGGCATCCTGATGACGGTGCTGACCTTCGTGCCTTTTGCCTTGATTGCCCGGATGCCGCTCAAAGAGATCGCCGGCAAGCTGCTGGGCGGGCTGGTCGATGCGGGCAAGGGCATGGTGATCATCGGTGTACTGCTTGCCGGCGCGCAGATTCTGGTGGCCATGATCGGCATGACCGGTATCGGCGTCACGCTTGCCAGCTTGATCGTCAACGTGGGGGGCGAGTCGCTCTTTCTCGTGGCGCTGATCGTGGGCGGAGTGTGCTTGATTCTGGGGATGGGGATTCCCACCACCGCCGCCTACGTGCTGGTGGCCTCGGTGCTGGCGCCGGCCTTGACCACCATCGGTGTCGAGCCGCTCATCGCGCATCTGTTCGTTTTCTACTTCGCCACGCTTTCGGTCATCACGCCGCCGGTGTGTATCGCGGTATTCGTCGCCTCGGGCATTGCCGGGACCAACTGGCTGCCCGCGGCGGTCGAAGCGGTGCGCCTGGCCGCCGCGATCTACGTCATTCCCTTTTTGCTGCTGATCTACCCGGCGTTGGCGGGGTTTGGCTCGGCCTGGGATATCGTTTTGGCGAGCTCTCAGGGCGTGGTCTTCGTGGTGGCCTTTGCCGCGCTCATGTCCCGCGTGGCGATGACCGGCCACCGCGTGGTGGATGCGCTGGCACTTGCACTGGTGATCGGCCTTGCGCTGATACCCGGGTGGCTGACCACGCTCAGTGCGCTGGTGATCATCGTGGCGCTGTTTCTGCGTCGGCGCCGGTTGCTGGCGTCCGACACTGCATCTGCGGCGCCAACACCGCCGGCCTCGGCTGTTTAAGGAGCACATCATGAGTTTTCTACTGGGAAGTGGCGCAGGGTTCTCGGGTGATCGTACCGATGCCGCCGAGGCGGTGGTGGCGGAGCTGATCAAGCGCCAACAGCCGGCGGCGCTGGCTTTTGAAACCCTGGGCGAGCGCACGCTGGCGGCGGCGCACCGGGCCATGCGTGAAGACCCGGCCCAGGGGTTCGAGCCTTTGATCGAGGAGTTCTTGCCACCGGTTCTGCGTGACTGCGCCGAGCACGGTATCAAGATACTGGGCAACTTCGGTGCGGCGAACCCCAAAGGGGCGTGCGAGCTGGTCCGCCGCCTGGCAGTGGAGGCGGGCTGTCCGGATATCGCGATTGCCCAGGTGTACGGCGACGACATTCGCGATCGGCTGCACGCGCTCGACCTGACTCAGTGGGAGGCCGAACGCCAAACGCTGCCCGAACAGAGCGCGCTCATTTCCGCGAACGTCTACCTGGGCGCCAGGGCGCTGGTGGAGGCGCTGTCGCTGGAGGCAGACATCGTCGTGACCGGGCGCGTTGCGGACCCGGCGCTTTTCCTGGCACCGCTAATGCACCATTTCAAATGGCGCTGGGACGACTGGGACCGGCTGGCCTGCGGCATGATGGCCGGCCACCTGGCCGAGTGCGGCGCTCAGGTCAGCGGCGGCTATTTTGCCGACCCAGGCGTCAAGGAGGTGCCCGGGCTTGCCACGGTGGGTTACCCCATCATCGAGGTGGAAGAAGATGGCCGCTTGCTGATCACCAAGCCCGAGGGCAGCGGCGGCTGCGTCACCGAGCAGACCGTCAAGGAGCAGCTGCTTTACGAAGTCCACGACCCAGCGAATTACTTGACCCCGGACGTGGTGGTCGATCTTTCCAACGCCACGGTTCGCCAGGTCGGCCCGGATCGGGTGGCGGTCAGCGGCATTCGCGGCAAGCCCGCCCCGGAGCGCTTGAAAACCACCGTGTGCTACGAAGGCGGCTGGCAGGGCGAAGCCGAGATCTCCTACGCCGGGCCCAATGCGCTGGGCAGGGCCCAACTAGCCGCCCAAACCCTGCGCGAGCGCTTGGCGTTTCGCGCGCCGGCGGAGCTTCGTACCCGCTTCGACATCATCGGCCTTACGAGCGTGTTCGACAGCGACGACGGCGCCTTGCAGCGGCTGGCGGCCCCCGCCTCTTCAAGCGGCGACTACCGCCTTCGCCTGGCCGCGGAGCACGCCGAACGGCGCTGGGTGGCCCGCGCCACCCAGGAGCTTCTGGCGCTTTATTGCGCCGGCCCGGCGGGGGGTGGCGGCGTCCGACGCCAGTTCCAGCGCCGGGTATTCACCGCCTCTTATCTGGTCAAACGTAGCGATATCCACGACTACGCCGAGCTGTTTCAATCTCACCATCAAGAAGGTGTCGCCCATGCTGCAAGTTGACCAGACGACCCCGGCGCAACGCCTCGACACCGTGCCCCTTCACCAACTGGCGCACGCCCGGGCCGGGGACAAGGGCGACCGGCTCAACATCGCGCTTTTTGCCTACCAGCCGGCGGATTACGCGCGGCTGGTCGAGGCGCTTACCGAGGCGCGGGTGCTCGCGCTCTTTGCCCATCGCGGCGCCAGCCGTGTCCAGCGCTACTTGCTGCCGAATTTGGCGGGTATGAATTTCGTCATCGACGATGTGCTTCAGGGCGGCGTCAACGGCGCCTTGAACCTCGATGGTCACGGTAAGACGCTCTCTTATTTGCTGCTGGGCGTGGAGCTTTAGCGCTAACCCGTTACCGCGTATGGCCCTGACGGCGAGAAGCCCCTGGCGAGGTGATGTCGGTGGTTTTAAAGCGCCAGGCGCCTGGCGCCCAGCGGCTTAACGCCCGGGCCCCCAGGCCCTGGCCGGTAAAAGTCCTGGGCTTTTAGCGGAAAATCCTCCAGGATAACGCCTTTTTTTCATGGACAGGATGAAAAAGCATGGCGTCTTCTGATCAACCGCGCGCGCAGTGGTTAGGCCGTTGGGGCTTTATGCTCGCCGCGACCGGCTCGGCGGTCGGGCTTGGCAATATCTGGAAGTTCCCCTACATGACCGGCGAATACGGCGGTGGTGTTTTCGTACTGGTCTATCTGGTCTGTATTTTGGCGGTCGGTGTGCCGGTGATGATGGCCGAGATCGCCTTTGGGCGGCGCGGCCAGGGGAGCCCCGTCGATGCCTTTCGCCGGGTGGTGAACGAGTCCGGGCGCTCGTCGTTCTGGTCGCTTTTTGGCTGGATGTCCATGCTGTGCGGCTTCATGATCCTGTCGTTTTACGTGGTCGTCGCGGGCTGGTCGTTCTCGTATCTTTGGAAAACGCTCTCCGGCGGGTTGAACGGGGAAAGCGTCGAGGCGCTGGCAGCGGTGTTCGACGCCAACAATGAAAACCCATGGAACCTTGGCTTTTGGAGCACGCTGGTAACACTTGCCACCATGGTGATCGTCGGTAACGGGGTTCAGCAAGGCATCGAGAAGAGCGTGCGCTGGATGATGCCGGGGCTGGTGATCATGCTGCTGATATTGATCGGGTTTGGCGCCTTCTCCGGCGGCTTTAATGAGGCCTTCGCGTTTTTGTTCTCGTTCAACGCCGGCAGCCTCTCCAGCGACGCGATGCTGGCAGCGCTTGGCCACGCGTTCTTCACGCTCTCGCTGGCCGCCGGCGCCATTTTGACCTACGGCAGCTATCTGCCCAAAACCGCCTCCATCAGCCGCACGACGTTGAGCGTGGCGCTGGCGGACACTGTCGTGGCCCTCATGGCGGGGCTTGCCATCTTCCCGGTGATTTTTGCCAACGGTATGGACCCGGCCGGTGGGCCGGGGCTGATTTTCATGAGCCTGCCCATCGCCTTTCAAGCAATGCCATTGGGGACGCTGTTCGGGGCGCTATTTTTCATGATGCTTTCCATGGCCGCGCTCACCTCGTCGATCTCGATGGTGGAGGCCACCATTTCCTGGCTTTGCGATAACAAGGGCTTTTCGCGTTTATCGGCGGCGGTGAGTACCGGTATCGTGCTTTGGCTGATCAGCACCGCGGCGATGCTCTCGTTCAACCTGGGCGCGGACTGGACGCTGGCGGGAAAGACGTTCTACGACTGGCTGGACTACCTGACTTCGCGCTGGATGATGCCGCTGGGTGGGCTGGGCACCGTGATCATTGCGGGCTTCTTGCTCAAAAATACCGTCATGCGCGAAGAGCTTGGTTTGAACCCGCGCCTCTACGCGCTGTGGCTTTTGATGGCGCGCTACGTAAGCCCGCTGGGCATACTCGTGATCTTTGCCGACCAGCTAGCGCTTTATAGCGTGACGTTCACCCAGCACTGGCCGTGGCTGCTGGCCATTTTGCTGGTGATGATCGTTCTGGGCGAGCTTTTAAGCCCGCGGCTTCGCCAAGCGCTTAAAGCGCCCTGATGGGTTACGGGTCGAGCTGCTGTTCGTCGATGAACGCCCGGGTCAGCGGCGTTTGGCAGTGGGCGAATACTTCCTGCAGAAACTTTTTGCGCGCGCCGCGATAGCCACCGCTTAAAAGCACCGTTTGGGTCAGGCTTTCCAGCAGCGGCGTGCGCTGCTGCTCATCGAGCGCGGCGTACTCGCGAAGCGCGGTGGGCCAGTCCACCTCCAGCGAATCGGGCTTATCCGGTAGCGTCGCCAACAGGCGCGACAGGGCCAGGACCAGATTGGGGTGGGGGTGCTGGTTGCGCATGATCATCTCGCCCACGCCCTGGGCCAGTAGCTTGCGCGTTTGTTCCGGGGCGTCGTCAAGGCGCTCCATGATGCGCTCGATTTGGCGCGGGCCGCAGGCGAGCAGGTAGGCGTCTTCGGTGACCCGCGCGGCGATCCAGGCGTTCCACACCGCGTAGAGCGGCGCCATCAACATGGGCAGCAACCCGCGCAGCGTTAAGCGCCCCAGCAGGCGGCGCATGACCATACGCAGCAAAAAGCTGCTCATGCTGACCTTGAGCCGATAAAGCAGCATGCGCAGGGTCAGCTTCCAGCCGTGCAGGTAGGCGTGCGGGTCGACGCCGTAGATCAGACTCCCCGGGCTTGGGTACTCCAGCGCCACGCGCGCTACCCCCTGGAGGGTCAACTCGACCGTTGGCGGCTGGGGCGACTCGCTGCTGTAGTTCAAACCGGCAAAGTAGCTCACCCGTGCTACGCCGCGCAGCGCGTTCCAGTAGAGAAAGCCGATTTCCAGTAGCGTTACGAAGCCGGCAAACACCATGTAGCCGGCCCAGTAGGGCAGCTGTTCGCGAAACGATAAAGACGCCCAATCGCTGACCAGCACCTGGCGCATCCACCACTCGGAGCCGCCAATCAGCGTGCCCGAAATAATCCCCGCCATGGCCGCCCACAGGATCACCCAGCGCCGGCTTTTCTTGACCGCGGCCCGGTCGGGCTCGGTAAGCGCGGTATGGCGGGTGAGACGGCGGCCGATGTGGCGGCTCGCCCAGCGCTGCATGATATCCGGGGAGGGGGCAAATTCTTGGTCGGGGCGGGTAAGCGGCATGGTCACCAAATAGACTTTGTATTTGCCCTACAGGGTAGCGGCTACTTTCGCGTAGTACACGCTTTGATTGCACCCGGATGGGTACCCGCGCGCATCAATTCGTCCCAGCGGGTGGTAAAGCGGTTCGAGCGGTGGGCGCAGCGTAAATGCCAGGCGGCTTTTTCCGGGGCGGCGCCAAAGCCGATCTTGCCCTGGCCCATGCGCTGATTGATATCGTCCATGGTGGCCATCAGCGCGGGGTGGTGCTGATGGCGCGGGGGCTGATGCAAAAGCGACAGCTGATACTGCTCGGCATCGACCAGGTCCAAAAGCATCACGCCTGCTTTCATGAAGCGATGGTTCGGGCGATATATTTGCTCGAGGCCTTCGCGCACGGCGCTAAGCATTACTCGCGTATCGTCGCTTGGCGAGGCCAGCGCCATCATCGCGTGGGGGAAGTACTGCGGCTGGTCCTGGCGGTGGCGATTGGTGCTGAGAAAAATCATCACCGCCCGCGCCAGGCTTCGCTGCTCACGGAGTTTCTCGGCGCTGCGCTGGGCGTGGCGGCTGAGCGCGTGGTGAAGGTCCGCTTTAACGCCGGTCGGTCGGCCGAACGAGCGCGAGGTCATGATGCGCTGGCGCGGCTCGTTCACCGCGTTCATTTCAAGACACGGCGTGCCGCGAAGCTCCAGCGCAGTACGCGCCAGCACCACGGAAAAGCGCCGCCGTAGATCGTGATGGTTGCACTCGCGAAGCTCCCAGGCGGTGCGGATCTGGTTGACCGCCAGCCGCTCGGCCAGCCGTCGGCCAATGCCCCACACCGCGCTTACCGGGGTCTGCTTTAAAAGCGCGGCGCTCTCCTGGGAGTCGGCGTGCAGCAGGCACACGCCCTGGTAGTGGGCGCGCTTTTTGGCGTAGTGGTTGGCCAGTTTGGCAAGCGTATGGGTGGGGGCGAGCCCCACGCAGACGGGGAGCCCCAAATGGCGGCGAATGCGCCGACGCAGCGCCTCACCAATGGCCTGGCACTGCGCCGGGCTCAACCCGTCGAGATAGACGAACATTTCGTCGATGGAGTAGGGCGCCACCGCCGGGCAGGCGTCGCGCAAGAGCTGGCAAAGCCTTCCAGACATATCCCCGTAAAGCTCGTAGTTGGACGATTTCAGGTGGATACGCCCCTGGCGGCGCAGCGTTTCGAGCTTGAAAGCGGGCACGCCCATGGGGATATCCATGGCTTTCATCTCTTCCGAGCGGGCGATGATGCAGCCGTCGTTATTGGACATCACGCCGACGGGCCGGCCTTCGAGGTCGGGCTGAAAGACGCGCTCGCAGCTAACGTAGAAGTTGTTGGCATCGACCAAGCCGATCATGGCATGTACTCGTGGATGACCGCGCGCACCACGCCCCAAAGCTGGCAGTCGCTGCCTTCCAGAGGCAGCGGCGGGTAGCGCGGGTGGGCAGAGCACAGATGCGGCGTGCCGCCATGCAGCGCGTAGCGCTTGATCAGCACTTCGTCATCGAACATGGCCACCAGAATATGGCCAAGGCGCGGCTGGATGCTGCGGTCCACGACCAGCAGGTCGTTATCGAAGATGCCCCAGCCCTCCATGCTGTCGCCGGTGGCGGTCAGGTAAAACGTCTGCGTCGGATTCTTGATCAGCCGCGTGTTCAAATCCAGCGTGCGCTGCTCGTAATCCTGGGCGGGGGAGGGAAAGCCGCTAAACCCGGCACGCGCGTACAGGCCGGGAAACGCCAGCGGTTGAAAGGTTAACGGCCAGGCTGTCGCAACGTGGGCGGGTTGAGACGGCATCGTGACGTCCTCGAGAATAAAGTAATGTATGTATATACAGTATTTGTTTTCGAGGAGAAAAATGCAAGTGTCACGGTTTGCGCTTTCTCAGCGGGCGAGCCAAAGCCCCACGACGATGGCGCTGATCACGGCGATAAAAAACACGGTATTGCGAACGCGGGTATCACGACGAGGTTTCATAACGGTACTCATTAGGCAGGAATTTTTTAAAAAAGGGGCGCTTGAAGCGGTCCAGGCGTTGGGCCTGGCATGGTAACGTTTACGCTATAAAGCGTCATCAAGGTAAATGCGTATGAATACGACGAGGCACTGCTCATGAACGACGCCGCAAGGCCGCTTTCACTGGCCGGTGGCCGCTTGGCGGGGCTTGCCTGGGGGCGGCCCGATGCGCCGGCTTGGCTTGCCTTGCACGGCTGGCTGGACAACGCCGCAAGCTTTACACGGCTGGCGCCGCTTCTGGTTCGCGCCCTCGATATCCGCATCGTGGCAATCGATTTTCGCGGCCACGGCCACTCCGCACACGGCCCGGCGAACGCCGACTACGCCCTGTGGGATTATACCTTCGACGTGCTCGACGCCCTGGACGAGCTCGGCCTCGAGCGCGCCACGCTGCTGTCCCACTCCATGGGCGCGGCGGTGAGCTGCGTGTTGGCCGCCGCCCTCCCCGAGCGGGTAGAGAAACTTCTGCTGATCGACGGGCTGGGCGCGCTCAACACCGAGGCCCGCGAGAGCACCGAGCAGCTACGTAAAGGGCTGTTGGCTTACCGGCGCCCGGTCTCCAGGCCGCCGCGCTACGCCGATATCGAAGGCGCGGTGGCCGCCCGGGTGGCCGGTGGCGTTACCTCGGTGACCCGCGCCACTATCTACCCGGTGGTCGAGCGCAACACCCAGGCGAACGTCGAGGGCACTATCGAAATGCGCACCGACAGCCGCCTGCTCAAACCGTCGCTGGTGCGCTTCACCCCGGAGCAGGTGCTGGCGCTGCTGGCCGGTATACAGTCCCCGGTCCTGCTAATCGAGGGAGACAAAGGCATTTTGGCCGCGCGGCGCTGGTCGGAGAAGGCCCGCCAGGCGGTGAGGCACTTGACGCGCCAGATAGTGTCGGGTGGCCACCACCTGCACCTGGAGCCCGAAGCCGTGGAAACGGTCGCCAGTGTGATAGGTGAATATTGCGAACGCGAAGCCGGCAAGCACGGGCAGTGATGAGCAGGCTCGAAAGGAGTGTGAAACCCTCGAGCGGCGCATGTCAGAAGTGGCTGTCAGCCGCGTTTACGGCCCACGCTTTCTAAGCAGTACGTACACCGCGCCGGTGCCGCCATCACCCTCCACGGCGGAGCAAAATGCCAGTACCCCCGGCCATTCTCTGAGCCAGGCGTTGGTATGGCTTTTGAGAACGGGGAAGTCCGCCGTGGCGCCCCAGGCCTTGCCGTGCACTACCAGCACGCAGTGAAGTTTTTGCTCAGCGGCGTCGCGAAGAAAACTCTCGAGCTCCAGGCGGGCCTCTTCCAGGGTATAGCCGTGCAGGTCGAGCCCCGCCTGCCAGGCGGTTTGGCCACGCTTTAGCTGGCTAAACGTGCGGTAGGGCAGATCGGGAATGGTGAATTCCAGGTATTCCGATGGGCGCACTGGCTCCACGCGGCCATCGGAGGTGCGCCCGGTCGCGGTCTGGTCGCCGCCTTTGACCGCGGCCTGGCGCCGGGCGGCCTGGGCGTCTTTTTCGCGCTTGGGTTTGCCCGGGTCCGCCTGATTGCTAATGAGACGCCGCACGCCCGCCTCCTGAAGCGCCTGGCGAAAGGCGCTGATATCTTCATCGTTGGGCGAGTGGCGGCGTCGCGACATGGGGGGCTCACAAAAATAGCGGGGTGAAAAGTGGCTTGAAAACGCACAGTATAGCGGCCCTAACGGCGCTGTGAACCGGGCGGCGTCGAAGGTACAATTATTTAACGATTTTTACACAGCGGCGTTTACCAAGCGACGTTTTTAAAACCCCGCGGCGGTAAGGCTTTACGCCGCCGCGCGCTCAGCCAGGAGCCCTTGTGACCACGCACCTCAATGCCGAGACCTCTCCCTCGACGCTTACTCTGCCGGAGTCGGCGTTAACCAGCGACTTGATCACGCTGCGCGATTATCTGCGCTGGGCGACCAGCGAATTTTACGTGGCGGGTCTTCACTACGGTCACGGCACCGACGCCCCCTGGGATGAAGCGGTTGCGCTATGTTTGGGGGCGCTGCACCTGCCCTGGAACGTCGACCCCGGTGTGCAGGACGCACGGCTTTTGCCCGTCGAGCGCCAGCGTATCGTGGAGCTGGTGCGCAGGCGCGTCGAGACGCGTGCGCCGCTTCCGTATCTGCTGGGCGAGGCGTTTTTCGCCGGTTTTCCTTTTGATGTGGACGAGCGCGTGTTGATTCCTCGCTCGCCCATTGCCGAGTTGATCCTGGATGGCTTCGGCGCCTGGTTCGATGAAGAGCCCCCCGAGCACGTGCTCGATCTGTGCACCGGTTCGGGCTGTATCGGTATCGCCACGGCGCTTACGCTGCCCACCTGCCACGTCACGCTTGCCGATATCAGCCAGGACGCGCTGGCGGTGGCGCGCCAAAATATCACCCGCCACGACGTGGGCGACCGAGTGCGCGCCGTAGAGTCCGACGTGTTCGATGGCTTGGAAGGTCAGCGTTTCGATTTGATCGTCTCCAACCCGCCCTACGTCGATGCCCAGGACCTGGCCACCATGCCGGCGGAGTTTAGCCACGAGCCCGCGCTTGCCCTGGGCGCCGGCGCTGACGGGCTGGATATCGTGCGGCGCATTCTGCGCCAGGCACGGGGTTACTTGAGCGACGACGGCTGGCTGATCGTCGAAGTCGGTAATTCTGATCGTCACGTCGAAGAGGCCTTTCCCGAGGTTGGCTTCATGTGGCTCGAATTCGAGCATGGCGGCCAGGGCGTTTTTGCCATCAGCGCCGCTGAACTCGACGCCCACGCGGCGTCATTTGCGTAAGGAATCGTCTCCATGTCTGGCAATACGTTTGGCAAACTCTTCAGCGTGACCACCTTCGGCGAGAGTCACGGACCGGCGCTGGGCGCCATCGTGGATGGCTGCCCACCAGGGATCGAGATCAACGAGCAGGATCTTCAAGCCGAGCTCGACCGTCGCCGGCCGGGAAGCTCGCGCCATACCACCCAGCGCAAAGAGCCGGACGAGGTACGCATTCTCTCCGGCGTGTTCGAGGGTAAAACCACCGGTACCTCGATAGGGCTTTTGATCGAGAACACCGACCAGCGCTCGAAAGACTACTCCAAAATCAAGGATCAGTTTCGTCCCGCCCACGCGGATTACACCTACCACCACAAGTACGGCCACCGTGACTACCGCGGCGGCGGGCGCTCCAGCGCCCGGGAAACCGCCATGCGCGTCGCCGCCGGCGCCATCGCCAAAAAGGTGTTGGCCGCCCAGGGCATTCAGGTGCGCGGCTACATGAGCCAGCTAGGCCCGCTCAAGATCGAGTTCAAAGGCTGGGAGGCGGTGGAGCAAAACGCCTTTTTCTGCCCGGACGCCGCGCGCGTGGCCGAGCTCGAGGCATTCATGGACCAACTGCGGCGCGACCAGGACTCCATCGGCGCGGAGATTACCCTGGTCGCGGAGGGCGTGCCGGTCGGCCTTGGCGAGCCGGTGTTCGATCGCCTGGACGCAGAGCTTGCCCATGGGCTGATGAGTATCAACGCCGTGAAAGGCGTCGAGGTTGGCGCGGGTTTTCAAAGCGTGGCCCAGCGCGGAAGCCAACACCGCGACGAGTTGACCCCGGAAGGTTTTCTCTCCAACCAGGCCGGCGGCATCCTGGGCGGTATTTCGAGCGGCCAGCCGATCATTGCCCGCATCGCGCTCAAGCCGACCTCGAGTATCACCACGCCCGGGCGCTCGATCGATGTTCACGGCGAGCCGGTCGAGGTGATCACCAAGGGGCGTCACGACCCCTGTGTCGGTATTCGTGCCACGCCCATTGGGGAAGCGATGATGGCGATCACGCTGCTGGATCACCTGCTAAGACACCGTGGCCAGAACGGGGATGTCAGCGTGACCACGCCCCGCTTGAGCTGACAAAGTTTGTCGACGTTTGCGCTGCTACACTTGAACGCAGCGCAAGCATCGCTTGCCACCACCATCCTCTTCACCACCGTATAACAACAGCGCGTCATACGAGCAAAGGGAGCCGTCCATGAAAATCAACGTTGAGTTCGATCTTACGCCGGAGGAGTTTCGCCAGTCGCTGGGTCTGCCGGATGTGGAAGCTTTTCAGCAGCATTTGCTCGACAGCATTCAGCGCCAGATGGAGTCCGGGGTGGAAGGGTACGATCCGATGAGCCTGATGCGTCCTTTCCTGCAACAACCCATGATGCAGCAAGGGCTCTCCCAGGGGCTTGCCCACTTTGGCACCTACCAGCAGATGATGCTGGACATGCTCAAGCAGGCGGGCAGTGCCGCCGGCGGTGAGCCGGCCAAGGATGACGCCGAGCAGACGCAAGCGCAGGGCAAGGAGCAAAAGCCGCGCGCCAGCGCCTCGTCCCGCTCGCGTGGCAAAGAGTAATTCGGAACGGCGTTGCCAAACGTGGCGCCAGTCACTACGCTTTTGGTAGCGCCGAAGGGTGGTTTCGGGGTACAAAAGAGACGTACCGTCTTTTCAAAAGCGGATGTTTGGACGGTATCAGGCCTTATGGAACGGCGCTTGCTGGGCGATGGGTCAACGAGTATGCAAGCCTCTCTTCGCGCAGCATAACGTGTATAAAAAAAGCGATGTAGAACCTCTCTACATACATTGATGTGACCTCATTGCCTTGAAAGGAGCCAGGACCATGCAGGACAAAATGTTTGATGCCTTCAACAGTCAGACCCGCCAGATGTTCGAGCCGATGCGTAAAATGAACTCGCTGATGCTCGACAACATGCAGAAGCTAACCCACTACCAGCTCGAAGCGATGCAGCGCTACTCTCAGATGGGCTCTGATCGCGTGCGCCGCGCAACCGACGTAAGCGATGCCGAGAGCATGCGTGACTTCGGCGCCCAGCAGGCCGAGATGATGAAAGAGCTTTCCGAGCAGATGCAGGAAGACGCGCGCGCCATGGGCGAAATGAGCATGACGTTCAAGTCCGAAATGGAGAAGCTCTTCAGCGATGCTGGCCGCCAGATGGGCGAGCAGGTCAACGCCGCCGGCAGCCAAATGCGCGAGCAGGCAAACGAAGCCGGGCGCAAAATGAACGAGCAGGCGAGCAACGTCGCCAAGGGTGGCGACCCCGGCGGCCAGGCCAGCAGCGAATCTACTCGCAAGAAGTAATCGGTAATGCTCACGGCGCCTTCGGGCGCCGTCTTTTTTAGCCGTTGGGTAAAGAGGTAAAAGCGCCTCGGCAACAGCGCGTCGCCGAAGCGCAGGGAGGCAACGTATGCAGTCAGCGTGGAACACGGCGCCGCAAGGTCTGAGCCAGGCCGAAATGGCCGCCTGGAAAAGCGTGCTGGAGGAAGTGGGCGAGCAGTACCAGGCTCTGATGGAAGAAATGCTTGGCAAGATGGCGCCCAGCGAAGCCGCCGATTCCGTTTACGGCGATATGCGCCAGAGCTTCGAGGCGGCCGCCCAGTCGCTTATGGGCGACCCGACCCTTTTGTGGGAAACCCAGGCGCGGCTAATGCAGGATCAGTGGCTTTTATGGCAGCAGGGTATGCGCAGCCTTGCCGGCGAGACGGTGACGCCACTGATCAAACCCGCTCAGGGGGACCGCCGCTTCAAGGACGACGCCTGGACCAGCGAGCCGTTCTATCTTTCCCTGATGCAGCAGTACCTGCTCTTTTCGCAAACCGTGGACGAGCTGATCGGCAAGTTGGACGGGCTCGAAGGAACGAGCAAGCGTCACCTCACCTTTTACGCCCGCCAGCTGGTCAGCGCCATGTCGCCTTCCAACTTTATTTCCACCAACCCGGAAGTCGTGCGGCGCACGATGGAAACCAAGGGGCAAAACCTGGTAGACGGGCTGACCCGCCTGCGCGAGGACCTGGCCAACTCCGCCGAGGGCATCAACGTACGCATGACCGACCGCCAGGCGTTTGGTATCGGCGACAACATCGCCGTCACGCCAGGCTCGGTGGTGTTTGAAAACGAGCTGATCCAGCTGATCCAGTACACGCCTACCACGGAACAGGTTTTCAAAACGCCGCTTCTGATCCTGCCGCCCTGGATCAACAAGTACTACATTCTGGATCTGCGCGAGGACAACTCGCTGGTGAGGTGGCTGGTGGACCAGGGCCACAGCGTCTTTTTGATCTCCTGGCGAAACCCCGGCCCCGAACAGCACGACGTCACCTGGGCAGATTACATGCAGATGGGGCCGATCAGCGCGATGGAGGCGATCGAAAAAGCCTGTGGCGAGAAGTCGGTCAACCTGATGAGCTACTGCGTGGGCGGCACGCTGGCGGCCTCGACCGTGGCGTACCTCAACAGCACGCGCCGTGGGCGTAAGGTGAAATCCGTCACCTACATGGCCACGCTGCAGGATTTTCGCGACCCGGGGGATATCGGCGTTTTCTTGAGCGAGTCCGTCGTGCAGGGGATCGAACAGTCCATGCAGTTAAAAGGGTATCTGGACGGTCGCTCCATGGCCTACACCTTCAATTTGCTGCGGGAAAACGATCTGTTTTGGTCGTTTTTCATCAACAACTACTTGAAGGGCGACGTACCCGCTGCGTTCGACCTGCTTTACTGGAACACCGACGGCACCAACCTGCCCGCCGCGACCCACGGCTGGTATTTGCGCCACATGTATCTGGAGAACCGCCTGGTCGAGCCCGGCGGCATCGAACTCGACGGCGTGAAGATCGACCTTCGCAAGGTCTCCACGCCGAGCTATTTCGTCTCCGCTAAAGAGGATCACATCGCCAAGTGGAACAGTACCTACCATGGCGCGCTTTTGCCCAAGGGGCCGGTCACCTTCGTGCTGGGCGGCTCTGGCCATATTGCCGGCATCGTGAACCCGCCGCACAAGAACAAGTACGGCTACTGGACCAACGATACCTTGCCTGCTGAGCCCGAGGCCTGGCTCGAAGGCGCCCAGCACAACGAGGGCTCCTGGTGGCCGCACTGGCAGGCGTGGATGACCCAAAATGGCTATGCCGATGCACAAAAAAAGGTGGCCGCGCGCGTACCGGGAGAGGGCGGGCTGAGCGTGGTCGAACCCGCCCCTGGGCGCTACGTACGCCAATCCATTCCCGAGGTGCTTGGCGAGACGCCGGATGTAGAGTGATCAGCGCCACGCACGATCGAGCCCGGCGCGCCGGGCTTTTTTAGGCTCGCGCGCTCAGGCAAATTGTCGCATCGGGAGGGCGGCGCTTCTAAAGGGCGTAGGGTAATAGCGTATAATGAGTGTTTGCGGCACCGCGCTTAAACGCCGCTGACTCAAGCCGAACGCCTGCTCAGGAGATCATGCATGCTCGATACACTCAAATCCGTACAGCGGAGCGTCGTTCCCGTCCTGCTGGGCGCCGCCGTTTTGCTGGGAGCGGTCAGCGCTCAGGCAAGCACTATCACTGTGTCCAACCCACGCCTGAGCCTGGTGCCGGGTGATACGCCCGGTGCTGGCTACTTTGATATCGCCAACGACGGCGACACGGCCATTACGCTCATCGGCGCCGAAAGCGATGCTTTTGAAAAGGTCGAGATGCACGAAAGCACCGAGCACGACGGCATGGCGCACATGCACGCCATCGAAGATATCGAGATCGCCCCCGGCGAAACGTTCAGCTTTGTACCGCGCGGCCATCACCTGATGTTCATGCAGCGTGTCGACGCGCTACAAGAGGGTGACGAGGTCGAGGTAACGCTCGAGTTCGAAGAAGAGCGTCTGCCGGTCACCTTCGACGTGGTATCCCCCGCGTCGCTTTAACGTGCGGCGTCAATACCCGATCTTGAAACCCTGGGTAGAGAATAGTGAGTATGCAAAAAGTGCTATGGCCGCTGCTGGCAGCGGCTTTATTGGTGGGCTGTAGTGACGAGACCTTTCGCACCACCGACATCGAAGAGATCATGCCGCCGCTCGAGTTCGACCTGACCAACGACGACGGTCAGGCGGCGAGTGCCGAGGAGTACCGCGGTAAAACCACCCTGGTCTACTTTGGCTACACCCAGTGCCCGGACGTGTGCCCGCTGACACTAGCCCGCTTTGCGTCGATCCTTGATCGGCTCGACGAGCAGGAGCGCGACGACGTACAAATGCTGCTGATTTCGGTCGACCCGAACCGCGACACGCCCGAGGTGCTCAAACGCTACACCGACGCCTTCGGCCCGGAATTTACCGGTTTGACCGGCGATAAGCAGGAGATCGACGCGCTAACCAACCGCTACCGCATCTCTTACACCTTCGAAGAGCCCAACGAGCGCGGCGACTATATCGTCAATCACTCGAGCGCCGTGTTTGCCTTCAACAAAGAAGGCGAGCCACGCTTTCTGGTGCGCGACCCGCACTCCGACCAGGACGTGCTCGCCGACCTTCGCCGCGTAATCGCAGAGGGATAGGTCAAAAGATAGTCCACAAGAGTGCTCGAAAGCCAGACACAAAAAAGCGCCCCGCAGGGCGCTTTTTTAATGGTCGCTTTTGGGCACTCTTTTGAACGTTCGGCCCGCCTCAACGGGCTAGCTTAGCAGACCGACGAAAGGCCGCAGTTGGACGTATAAAGGCGTGAATTGACGTCCAGCGTCAGGCGCTCGTTGGTGGTGTCGTAGAAAAACGATGCGTAGCCATTCTCGGACTGCGCCGTTTTATAGAGCCCGCAGACGCCGTAGCCGTACTGGATTTCCTGCAGTTGTGAAAGCTCTACCGGGAGCTCGGTGTCGAGCTCCGCGGCAATCGCCGACTGGATCTGTTGATCCACTTTGCCGGCCGAGAGTGCCTGGCTGCCAAAGATAGCCGCCCCCACGATCGCCATGAAAGCGAGGGGAAGGACAATCAGCAGTAGGAAGGGGCGAGATTTAAGCATGAACTCATTATGCCACCGCCCCCTTTTCAGTCAAGCGGGCGCTTTGGGCCATAATGACGCACCCGCCGGCGTTTGAAAGCCGTCTTTAAAGCCGTCTTTAAAGCAGTGTCTTGCGCCGCTCTGTGCGCGCGCGTAAAAGCCCTGCCATGCTCATCAGCGCGGCCAGTATCCAGATCGGCAGGCTGCCCATTCGAGTAAACGGCGTTTGTCCCTGCATGGCGTAGAAATCACCGGTCAGCGAAGTGGTCTCGAACTGCGGGGCGCGGTCCACGACGTTGCCCCGGGCGTCGATGATCGCGGTGATACCGTTGCTGGTGGCGCGCAGCACATAGCGGCCGTTCTCCAGCGCGCGCAGGCGCGCCATCTGCAGGTGCTGATGCGGGCCGATCGAGGCGCCAAACCAGGTGTCGTTGGAGACCGTCACGATCACATCGCTTTCAAGCGCTCGGCTAGCGACCAGCTGTGGATAAATGATTTCGTAGCAGATCGCGTTGCCGATACGCAGGCCGCCGGCTTCCATCGGCGCCTGAACCGATTCGCCTTTGGCGAAGCTCGACATGGGCAGGTCGAAAAAGTCGATCGCCCCGCGTAAAAGGCTTTCGAGCGGCAGATACTCACCAAAGGGCACCAGGTGCTCTTTTTGGTAGCTGCCGGAGACGTTGCCCACGCCGATCATGCTGTTGAAGTAACGGTTCTGCTCGTCGAGCTGAACGATACCGGTCATCAGCGCGGTGTCTTCGGGCAGATCCGCCTGGAGGCGCTCGAGCACGGGGCGCGCCTGGTACTCGAACATCGGCACCGCGGTTTCGGGCCAGATGATCAGGTCCGCTTCACCGCTGACGGTTTGGGTCAGCTCCGTGTAGATATCCGCAGCGGCGCGCTGGCCCTCCGGCGTCCACTTGATCAACTGCGAAAGGTTACCCTGCAAAAGCGCCACGCGTGTCGGCTGGCTGGCCTGAGTGGTCCAAAGCTGGGGGAGCGCCAGGGGGATCAGCCAAATGGCCGCCAGAGGTAGCGCCATCCAGAAGTGTCGGCGCAGCACCATAACGCCTAACGTGCCGCTGAGTGCGACCAGCAGCGAAAGAAGATACACCCCGCCCAGCGGCGCCCAGCTGGCAAGCGGTGAGTCCACATGAGACGAGCCCAATAAAAGCCAGGGAAAGCCGGTGAACAGGTAGGTGCGCAGCACCTCGCCCAGCACCCAGATACCCGCAAAGCTCAAAAACGTCAGGCGCTCGCCGGCAAAGCGGCGAAACACCCAGAACGCCAGCGCGTAGAAAAGCGCCAGTACGCCCACGAACAGGCCGGTCAAAAGCACTGCCAGCGGCACGCTGGTATAGCCGTAGTCGTGAATCGACACGTACACCCAAGAGGCGCCGGTGGCAAAGAGCCCAATCCCAAACGCCCAGCCCTTGAGCGCGGCCTGGCCGGGGGTAAGGTGGTGAATACCTGCAAAGAGCAGGCCCACCGCGACCGGGCCCAGCCACCAAAGCTCGAAAGGAGAGGCCGTTAGCGTGGTGAAGCCGCCCGCGACCAGGGCGGCGAGCAGTTGAAAAGCGAACCGGGACGTAAAGCCCATAGCGATATCCTGTGAGCGAAGTAAAAGCCAACGATGTAAAAGCGCCGGGTTAGTCGGTTTGTGTCGCGGTAACGGTTTCGCTGCTGTCGTGGTAGGCCTCGAGCAGGCGAATGCGGCGGTTATCGGCGTTCAAAACGATAAAGTGCCAGCCGCCCAGGCTTGTGTGCTCGCCGCGCCCGGGCAGGTGGCCGAACTGCTGCATGACCAAACCGCCCACGGTGTCGAACTCGTCATCGGAAAAGTCGGTATCGAAGCGCTCGTTGAAGTCCTCGATGGGGGTGAGGGCGCGGATGGCGAAGTGGCCGTTGTCGAGTCGGCGAATGGCGTCCTCTTCGTCGGTATCGTGCTCGTCTTCGATATTACCCACGATCTGCTCGAGAATATCTTCGATGGTGACGATGCCCGCGGTGCCGCCATACTCATCCACCACCACGGCCATGTGGTTGTGGGTATCGCGAAATTCCTTTAGAAGGCTGTTCAAGCGCTTGGACTCGGGGATGAACATCGCCGGGCGCAGCACGTCCTCCAGCAAAAACGCATCCCGGCGCTCCTGGGACTGCGACAGCAATGGCAGCAGGTCCTTGACCAAAAGAATGCCCTTGATGTCATCGAGGTTTTCGCCGATCACCGGGTAGCGCGAGTGGCCGGTTTCCTGAATCAGCGGCAGGTAGCCGTCGCTGGTTTGGTCGATGGCGATTGCCGAGACCTGGGAGCGGGGTATGAGGATTTCGCGTACCTGCTGGTCGCTGATCTCGAGGGCGCCTTCGATGATCATGATGGCGTCCTGATCGAGCTTCAGTTTGCCGGCGGTGTGACGCAAAAAGGTGAGCAGCTCATCACGAGAGCTGGGTTCGTCGGATTCACCAGTGAGGGCGCCAAAGAGTTTCTCGAGCCAGGATTTTTGATTGGACGTGCTCGATGGGTCTTCGCTCATTGCGTCGGATCTCTTGGTTACGGACTAGTTCGTGACGGACAGGTGTATCGGGATACGTCTGGAAAATAAACGTTATACGCAGTACGGGTCGGGGATATCAAGGCCTGCAAGCAGCCGGCGCTCCAACGCTTCCATGACCTGGGCGTCGTCGTCGTCGATATGATCGTACCCAAGCAGGTGCAGCGTGCCGTGAATCACCATGTGCGCGTAGTGGTGGTCGAGGGTTTTTTGCTGCTCGAGCGCCTCGTTGACGACGACATCGTGGCAAATCACCAGATCGCCCAGTAAAGGAAGCGCTAGCCCGGGCGGACACTCGAAAGGAAACGAGAGCACGTTGGTGGGTTTGTCCTTGCCCCGGTAGTCGCGATTCAGTGCCTGGCTCTCCTGGGGCTCGGCCAGGCGGATCGTCAACTCGCGGCGGGGGTCATCCGGATGGTGAGAAAACACACAGCCCACCCATTGGGTGAGCTGTTCGAGCGTAGGGATCTCTTTAGCCTCGACCGCCACCTGGCGGTCGATCACGATATCGGTCATCGCGAGCCGTCTCCGCCCGCTGAGTGATGATCGCGCGAGGCCAGGCGTGCTTCACGCTCTTGCTGGCGCACCTCGCGCTGGGCGCGCTCCTGGACTTCCTGCTCGGACTCGAACGCATCGTAGGCTTCGATGATGCGCTGCACCAGGGGGTGGCGTACCACGTCCTTCGCGGCAAAATGCGTCACGCCTATCCCGGGGGTGTCCTTCAATACATCCAGCACCTGGATGAGACCGGAGCGCTGGCCCTTGGGTAGATCCACCTGGGTGACGTCCCCGGTGATCACCGCCGTCGAACCAAAGCCGATCCGGGTCAGGAACATCTTCATCTGCTCCGGCGTGGTGTTCTGGCTCTCATCCAAAATGATATAGGCGTTGTTGAGCGTACGCCCGCGCATGTAGGCAAGCGGGGCGATCTCGATCACCTGACGCTCGATCAGCTTGGCGACCTGCTCGAAGCCGATCATCTCGTAAAGCGCGTCGTAAAGCGGGCGAAGGTAAGGGTCGATCTTCTGAGCCAGGTCGCCGGGTAGAAAGCCGAGTTTCTCGCCGGCCTCGACCGCCGGGCGCACCAGTAGAATACGGCGTACTTCCTGGTTGTTGAGCGCCTCGACCGCCGCGGCTACGGCCAGGTAGGTCTTGCCGGTACCCGCCGGGCCGATACCGAAGTTGATATCGTGTTCACGTACGCTTGTGACGTAGCGCTGCTGATTCAAGCCCCGAGGCTTGATCATGGTGCGCGGCGTGCGCATGATCACTTCGCTACTGCCGTCTTCGTTTTCTTCGTCCTCGTCCAACGACTCGAGCCCCGACTCTTGCAGGAACAAGTGCACCGTGTCCGGCGAGAGCTCGCTGGCCGCGGCTTCGCGGTACAGGTGCTCCAGCACGTTGGACGCGGCCTTGATACGGTTCGCCGCCCCGGCCAACTGAAAGATATTGCCACGGTTTCTCAGCGTGACGTCCAGCCGGTCTTCGATGAGCTTCAAGTGCTCATCGCGCTGCCCGCAAAGGCTAGCGAGGCGCTGCGGGTCATTGGGTTCAAGACTTAGAGTGATGATGCGGTTGGCCTGAGATGATGGCTGGCTCAAAAGTTGTAGACCCGTTCGTTGATGTGTGTAAACCAGAGCTTACTGCCCAGGGCTTGCTTTGAGCAATTACCTGGGCTAAATACGCGTCAAAAACGCTGGGGGGAGGTGAGCTCGCCGCGCAGCGAGTTGGGCAGTGCTTCGGTGATTTCGACATCGACGAAGTAGCCAATGAAGTCCGCCGGGTTGGCCGCGCGGAAGTTCACTACGCGATTATTCTCGGTGCGCCCGGAGAGCTGGCCCGGGTCCTTCGGCGAGAAGCCGGTGACCAGGATGCGCTGGGTCGAACCCACCATGCGGCGGCTGATCTGCGCGGCCTGCTGAAGAATGCGGTCCTGCAAAATCGCCAGGCGCTGCTTTTTCACGCTCTCCGGCGTTTCGTCCTCGAGGCCGGAGGCCGGGGTGCCCGGGCGCGCCGAATAAACGAAGCTGAAGGAGTGATCGAAGCCGATCTGATGGATCAGATCCATGGTGTCTTCGAAATCCTGCTCGGTCTCGCCGGGAAAGCCAATGATGAAATCCGAGGAGAAGCTAATATCCGGGCGGTTGGCGCGGATGCGCTCCATCTTGTCGATGTAGGCCTGGCGGGTGTGGCCGCGCTTCATCGCGGAAAGGATATTGTCCGAGCCCGACTGAACCGGTAAGTGCAGGTGGCTGACAAGCTCCGGGATCTCGGCGTAGGCATCTACCAGGCTGTCGGTGAATTCCACCGGGTGCGAGGTGGTAAAGCGCACGCGGTCGATGCCTTCCACCGCCGCCACGCAGGCGATCAGCTCGGCAAGGTCGATCTCTTCACCCAGCTGGTTTTCACCGCGGTAAGCGTTGACGTTCTGGCCCAGCAGGTTGATCTCGCGCACGCCCTGGTCGGCCAGGTGGATGACTTCGTCCATCACCGGCTCGAACGGGCGGGATACCTCTTCACCGCGCGTGTAGGGCACCACGCAGAAGGTACAGTACTTCGAGCAGCCTTCCATGATGGAAACGAAGGCCGTCGCGCCGTCGGAGCTCGGTTTGGGCAGGTGGTCGAACTTCTCGATTTCCGGGAAGGTGACATCGACCGCGGCGATCTGGTTGGCGGACGCCGACGCGCCGCTGCGCGCATCCATCATGGCCGGTACCCGGTGAAGCGTTTGCGGGCCAAAGATCATATCCACAAAGGGCGCGCGCTTTTGAATCGCATCGCCTTCCTGGCTTGCCACGCAGCCGCCCACGCCGATCACCAGATCCGGGTTGGCGTCCTTGAGCTTTTTCCAGCGCCCCAGCTGGTGAAACACCTTCTCCTGCGCCTTTTCGCGAATGGAGCAGGTGTTCAGCAGGATCACGTCGGCCTCTTTCTCGTTATCGGTGAGTTCCATCTGGTGGGATTCGCCGAGTAGGTCCGCCATACGAGAGGAGTCGTATTCGTTCATCTGGCAGCCGTGCGTTTTGATGAAGAGCTTCTTCGCCATCGGTACCTGTCGTCTATGGATCGTCGTCAGACGAAAATGAATGGAGTATCTACGGGCTGCGCTCGGGGCGCGCCGGTGCATTAGGAGTGGGGGCATTATACGGATACATCAAACCAGCGGCTAGCGCTCAAAAATAATCGATGCTTGACCCAAACGATTCTATGCGTATACTACGCACCGTGTTTGAGCAGTTCCTCGATAGCTCAGTTGGTAGAGCAAATGACTGTTAATCATTGGGTCACAGGTTCGAGTCCTGTTCGAGGAGCCAATACATTGCGTGTTGGTTCTTGTTCAAATACAATAGCTTAAGGTTGTTCCTCGATAGCTCAGTTGGTAGAGCAAATGACTGTTAATCATTGGGTCACAGGTTCGAGTCCTGTTCGAGGAGCCAAGCTATTCCCGATTTTATTATCTGTTTCGCATAGTCGTTTCAGGTAAGCATGATTCCTCGATAGCTCAGTTGGTAGAGCAAATGACTGTTAATCATTGGGTCACAGGTTCGAGTCCTGTTCGAGGAGCCATCTAAAACGACCTGGTCGTTTATTATCCCCCCTTTGTTTGATCATCAAATCGTTTCTTCTTTGACGTCACTTTGTTGCGTCTTTTTCGCGTTGCTGTCTTTTCTTTATTTCATCCATACTCTTGAGTCTGCTTGGGCCGATCCTTACCCAGGGCAGATAACGCTGTGTATGGCATTTACGCTGGCGCTAAAAAAGCCACTCACCGTGTGGTGAGTGGCTTTGTAGAACAGCGCTGCTTGCGCTTAGCGCTGGGCCATGCGCTGGGCGTTTTTAAGGTGGGTGTAGTCGAGCATTACTTCGGCGGCTTCGAGCACGTGAGCGCGGTCGACGGGCATTTCTTCGTCGTCCTCTTCGTCTTCCTCGATGGGCGCGCCGTTTTCGGAGTTGTCCAGACGGGCATCCATCCACTCCTCGAGCTCGGGGAGGTCAAGCGCTCGGCGGCGCTGGTTTTCGAGCGAAAGCTGCTCGCCTTCCTGGGCTTCCAGCTCGCGCTGGCGCTGCTCCCGGTTCAGGCTGACGCTGGTGTGCTGCTCGCGAAGTTGGCGGGCAAGCGTCGACTGGCGCTCCAGATACAGGAAGTTCGGGTTCTGCTGAGCGCGCTGCTGGTGCTGGGTCGTCAGGGCGTCGATAAAGTCTTCCGGGTTGCCGTAGCGGCGGTACTGAACGTTTTGTACCGTATCCCAGGCCAGGGCGTTATCCAGGCTGCTTTCGCCGATGCGCTCCGGGTCGATCAGGCTCGGGAAGGTAATGTCCGGCTCGACGCCGCGGTTTTGCGTGCTCTCGCCAGAGATCCGGTAGAACTTGGCGCGGGTCAGCTTGATCTGGCCGTGGCTTAAGTCGTTGAGCGTTTGGACGGTGCCCTTGCCAAAGGTCGAGGCGCCGACCACCAGGCCGCGCCCGTAGTCCTGAATCGCGCCGGCAAAGATTTCCGAGGCAGAGGCGGAGAGGCGGTTGGTCAATACGGTCAGCGGGCCGTCATAGAGTGTGCCGGCGTCGGTGTCGCCGTAGAGCTGGATACGCCCCTGGGCGTCGCGTACCTGAACGGTAGGGCCGCGATCAATGAAGAGCCCAATCAGCGAGTTGGCTTCCTGCAGGGCGCCGCCGCCGTTGTTACGCAAATCCAGCACGATACCCTCGACGTTTTGCTCCTTGAGCGATTCGATCTCCTGGGCCACGTCGCGGGTGGTGCTGCGATACTCTTCTTCGCCGGCCTGCCAGGCGTCGAAATCGACGTAGAAGGTGGGCACATCGATCACCCCGATCAGGTGGGGCTCGCCGTCGCGCTCGACTTCGATGACTTCGCCATGCGCTGCCTGGTCTTCGAGACTGACCGTGTCGCGGGTGATCTCCACTATTTGCGAGCGGGTCATGTCCACGGCCTGGGCGGGCACCACGTCCAGGCGTACGACGGAGCCCTTGGGACCGCGGATCAAGTCGACGACGTTGTCCAAACGCATGCCGACCACGTTGACCATTTCGCCGTCTTCCTGGCCTACCGCGGTGATGCGGTCGGCGGGCTCCAGCACGCCGGCGCGTTCGGCCGGGCCGCCGGGCACCAGGCTCGAAACCTTGACGTATTCGCCGTCGGCCTGGAGCAGGGCGCCGATGCCTTCCAGGGAAAGGCTCATTTGGATGTCGAAGGATTCGCTTTGGCGCGGCGAGAGGTAGCCGGTATGCGGGTCGATCGTGCTGGAGATGGCCGCCATCAGAATGCCGAATACGTCTTCGTCTTCGGTTTGACGCAGCCGGGTCAATTGACCTTCGTAGCGCTGGCGCAGATTCTCTTCGATCTGATCATCGTCCTGGTCGCTGAGGGCCAGTGTCAGCGCATCGTTTTCCAAGCGCTTGCGCCACAATTCGTCCAGCTCGCTTTCGCGTGTCGGCCAAGCGGCCTCTTCGCGGTCGATCTCAAGGCGCTCGTTGCTTTCGAAATCGAACGACAGACCTTCATCCAGACGCTCTAAAAGCCACTCGAGGCGCTCGGTATGGCGCTCGTTCAAGCGATTGTACAGCGCGAAGGCGTCGTCAAGCTCGCCTTCGAACAGCACCTGGTCCATGTCGTCTTCTAAATGGCGGTAGGGTTCGATATCGCGACTTAGAAGATAGCTACGCTGGTTATCCAGAATATCCAAATAGCGTTGGAAAGCTTCCTGGGACCACTGCGCATCGAAATCGATGTTCGCGTAGTGGCCGTAGCGCAGTGCATCCCCAATCTCCACTGCCGCTTGGCGTTGTTCGTCGGTCGGTTCGATTTGCGCAAGTGCCGGGCTGGTCACTACCAGCATCACGGCAACGGCGACCGAGCGCGAAAGCGTTGCAAACAAGCTCATCAGTCAGGCTCTCCCGGAATTTATAGTCATACACGCTCCCTAGACATTCAGCCAGCCCATGAGTTGCGTAGGCCGAAAGAGCATTGTAGCAGGTCATTTACTCTGTGATACTCACTCATTTTCTGATAAGGGGCAATCATTTGAACGCGGTCGATAACACGCCGGTCGAGGCGCAACGCCTGACGCGGCTATGCGATTTTTTGGCGCAATCGCCCACACCCTGGCACGCTACCCAGGCAATGGTCGAGCGGCTGGAGCTAAACGGTTTTACGCGTCTGGACGAGCGGGCCGATTGGCAGTTAAAAGCGGGGCAGCGCTACTTCGTGACCCGCAACGACTCCTCGCTCATCGCTTTTCAACTGCCCGCAAGAGGGCTCGATGAAAAGGGGCTCGAGAGCCTGCGCATGATCGGTGCTCACACCGACAGCCCCGGGCTCAGGTTGAAGCCCGAGGCGACCCAGCGTTCGGCGGGTTGGCTTCAGCTGGGTGTCCAGGTCTACGGCGGCGTACTGCTGGCGCCCTGGTTCGACCGCGACCTGGGGCTGGCCGGGCGCGTGCATATCCGTCACGCGGATGGAAAGCTTGAGAGCGTGCTGCTCAACGTCGCCGACCCGGTGGCCATGATCCCGAGCCTTGCGATCCACCTGGACCGCGACGTCAACGGCGGCCGCCCCATCAACCCCCAAACCCAGATGGCGCCGGTGTTGATGCAAAGCGAGGACGCCACGCTCGATTCGCTTTTGCTTCAGTGGCTGAACGAGGAGCACGGCCTCGAGGATATCGAGGTGGTGGATTTCGAGCTGGGCTTTTACGATTTGCAGCCGCCTTCGCTGGTGGGCGTGGGCAAAGAGCTGGTGGCCAGCGCCCGGCTAGATAACCTGCTTTCGTGCTTTATTGGCATCGAGGCGCTATTGGCGTGCGATGGCGAGCAGGGCGCGCTGTTCGTGGCCAACGACCACGAGGAAGTGGGCAGCGCGAGCGCCTGCGGCGCCCAGGGGCCGTTTTTGGGCGATGTGCTCAAGCGCATCAACGGCCAAGTCGGCCGGGGCGGTGAGGAGGCGCTGATTCAGCTGATTCAGTCCTCGCTGATGATCTCCTGCGACAACGCCCACGCGCTGCACCCGAACTTTCGCGACAAGCACGACGAGCGCCACGGCCCGGCTATCAACGCAGGCCCGGTGATCAAGGTCAACGCCAGCCAGCGCTACGCGACTAACAGCGTGACCGGTGCGCTGTTTCGCGACGTGTGCCGCGCGGCGAACGTGCCGGTGCAGTCCTTCGTGACCCGCGCGGACATGGGCTGTGGCAGTACCATCGGGCCGATAACGGCCACCGAGGTGGGCGTGCCGACCATCGACGTAGGCGTCCCCCAGTGGGCGATGCACTCGATTCGTGAAACCGCGGGCACCCGGGACGTAACGTACCTGGTTCAGGCGCTCGTGGCGTTTCTGAATCGTCCGGTGCTCTGAGCCGCTTGCTGACAAATGCGCACAAAAAAGCCCGCTAACCAAGTTAGCGGGCTTTTTCTAAAAGCTGGTGGCTACACCCTGATTTGAACAGGGGACCCCATCATTATGAGTGATGTGCTCTAACCAGCTGAGCTATGTAGCCGTTCAACGGGGGCGAATATTACAAAGCGCGCCGCCACCCGTCAAGTGCTTGCTGCTTCAATCGTCAAAAAAAGCCTAATCGCGGCGAATCAGCGGTTTATACGCTTAGACGTTGAAACGGAAGTGAATCACGTCGCCATCCTTGACGATGTACTCCTTGCCTTCCAAACGCCACTTGCCCGCGTCCTTGGCGCCTTGCTCGCCGCCCAAACTGACGAAGTCTTCATACGCGATGACCTCGGCGCGAATAAAGCCTTTCTGGAAGTCGGTGTGGATGACGCCGGCGCCTTCCGGGGCGGTGGCGCCTTCCTTGACGGTCCAGGCGCGTACTTCCTTCACCCCGGCGGTGAAGTAGGTTTGCAGGCCCAGCAGAGCGTAGCCGGCGCGAATCACGCGGTCGAGGCCCGGCTCTTCCATGCCCATCTCGGCCAGGAACATGCTGCGCTCCTCGTCGTCGAGCTCGGCGATCTCGGCCTCGATCTGGTTGCATACCGGCACCACCACCGCGCCTTCTTCGGCGGCGATTTCGTTGACGATATCCAGATACGGGTTGTTCTCGAAGCCGTCCTCGTTGACGTTGGCGATGTACATGGTCGGCTTCAGGGTCAAAAAGCCGAAGCTTTTCACCTGGTGCTTTTCATCGTCGCTTAGATCGAAGCTTCGAAGCGGCATGCCTTCGGCCAGGTGCGGCTGGATCTTGTCCAGAATCGCCTTGGTGGCCGAGGCGTCCTTGTCGCCGCCTTTCACCGAGCGCACCAGCCGCTGGCTGGCTTTCTCGACGGTGTCGAGATCCGCCAGGGCCAGCTCCAGGTTGATGGTTTCGATATCCGCGCGCGGATCCACCTGGTTGGAAACGTGGATCACGTTGTCGTTATCGAAACAGCGCACCACGTGGGCGATCGCCTGGGTTTCGCGAATATTGGCCAAAAACTTGTTGCCCAGGCCTTCGCCCTTGGAAGCGCCCGCCACCAGGCCTGCGATGTCCACGAACTCCATGGTCGTGGGCAGCACTTTCTGAGGCTTGACGATCTCGGCGAGCTTGTCGAGCCGGGGGTCGGGCATCGGCACGATCCCGACGTTGGGCTCGATCGTGCAAAACGGGAAGTTTTCCGCATCGATGCCGGATTTGGTGAGCGCGTTGAAGAGCGTGGATTTGCCTACGTTGGGTAGGCCAACGATACCGCAGTTAAAACCCATAGTAATGTCCTGACCTGGGCGCGCTTGATAAAGCCGCCTTGAAATGGAAGCGTCTGGCTATTTTACGCTATGTAGTTGGTTCATGGCTTTAGCCCAGTCGCCTTTGAGCGCAAGGGGCAGGGTGGCCTGGCACTCATCGAGGGAGCGCTCGATGGCTTCGAGCTCTACCTTGCCGGGGCGGCCAAGCACGAAATTGGTGACCTGGCGGGCCTCGCCGGGGTGGCCAATACCGATGCGCAGCCGATGAAAGTCTTTTTGGTTGCCCAGGGCGCTGATGATGTCGCGAAGGCCGTTGTGGCCGCCGTGGCCGCCACCGGTTTTGTAGCGCGACTGGCCAGGCGGCAGGTCCAGCTCGTCGTGGGCGACGAGCAGGTTGTCCGGGGCGAGCTTGAAAAACTGGGCCATGGCCGCGACGGCGGCGCCGCTTCGGTTCATGAAGGTGGTGGGGTTTAGAAGGTGCAGTTCATGGTCGCCAATACGCGCCTTGGCGTAGAGCCCCAGAAACTTTTTTTCCGGGCGAAGCTCGGTATGGGCGCTGCGAGCGAGGGCGTCTACCAGCCAAAAGCCCGCGTTATGACGCGTGGCGTCGTACTCGGGCCCGGGGTTGCCAAGCCCAATGATCGCCATTACCTGGCTCATGTTCCCACCTCCATCGCTTAACAAGATGTTCTCGGCCGAAAGCCTGTTATCTGACAAAAAAAATCAAGCGCCGAGGCGCTTGATTTTAGCATTCATGGGCCATGCGGGCATGGCCCAATCTGCATGGTTAAGACGACGTCGACGCTTACTCGGCGCTGTCTTCGCCTTCGCCTTCACCTTCTTCGCCTTCTTCCTCTTCGACACGGTCCTTGATAGCGGTGATGCTAAGAACGGCGTTGTCGTGATCTTCACCGTAGGCCAGGTCGACAGAGGTGACGCCGGCCGGCAGGTTCAAGTCGGACAGGTGCAGGGTAGTGCCCAGCTCAATGTTTGAGATGTCCACTTCCAGGTAGTCCGGCAGATCCTTCGGCAAGCAGCTGATGGCTACTTCGTTGGCCATGACGTGCAGTTCGCCGCCCTGGTCTTTGATGCCGACACACTTCTCTTCGCCAGTCACGTGCAGCGGCACGTTCATGGTGATTTCGTGAGTGGCGTCAACGCGCATGAAGTCGGCGTGAGTCAGAAGCGGCTTGTAGGGGTGACGCTGAAGGTCACGCACGACAACCTGCTCTTCTTTACCGTCGATGACCAGAGTGATCACTGAGGAGAAGAAGGATTCGTCTTCGATCGCCTTGTAGAACGCGGTTTTTTCAACAGCGATAGACGCCGGTGCTTTCTCGCCACCGTAGATGACGGCGGGAACTTGCTGGTTCGCACGACGCAGGCGGCGGCTCGCACCTTTCCCCAGGTCGTTACGAATGTCGGCTTTCAGAGTAAAATCGGACATGTTGGTGCCTCATGGTTTAAGTAAGAAAGCCCCGCCGACCGCGACCAGGCGACGACGCTTTCAAGGCCCCAGAAGGGGGCTTTATCGTCAGGCAGTTCCGCTATTAGTGGAACATCGCGCTGACAGATTCTTCGTTGCTGACCCGGCGGATCGCTTCCGCAATCAGGCCGGCAACGCTCAACTGGCGAATTTTTCCGCTACGACGAGCATGCTCGGCCAGCGGAATAGTGTCGGCCACGACCACTTCATCCAGTACAGAGTTTGTGATGTTGTCGATGGCAGGGCCAGACAAAATCGGGTGTGTTGCGTAGGCGACCACGCGGGCGGCGCCGCGGTCCTTGAGTGCTTCACCGGCTTTACACAGGGTGCCGGCGGTGTCGATCATGTCGTCGACCACCACGCAGGTGCGCCCTTCGATTTCACCAATGATGTGCATCACCTGGGCCTGGTTGGCCTGAGGGCGGCGCTTGTCGATGATGGCAAGGTCGGCGTTGAGCTGTTTGGCGATGGCCCGGGCGCGCACTACGCCGCCCACGTCCGGGGATACCACGACCAGGTCGTCGTAGTTTTGACGCTCGATATCGTCGAGCAGAATCGGCGAGCCGTAGACGTTGTCCACCGGCACATCGAAAAAGCCCTGAATCTGATCGGCGTGCAGGTCCATCGTCATCACGCGGTCGACCCCGGCCTTGACCATCATGTCGGCCACTACCTTGGCCGAGATGGGCACACGGGCAGAACGCACGCGGCGATCCTGCCGGGCGTAGCCAAAGTAGGGGAGTACCGCGGTAATACGCGTCGCCGAAGCGCGGCGCAGCGCGTCAACCATCAGGATCAGTTCCATCAGGTTGTCATTGGTCGGAGCGCAGGTGGACTGAAGAATGAATACATCCTTGCCCCGCACGTTCTCATTGATCTCGACGGCAATCTCGCCGTCGCTGAACTGACCCACCGTGGCGTTGCCCATACGGCTGTCGAGGCTTTCAGCCACTTTACGAGCGAGTTCGGGATTGGCATTCCCGGTGAAAACCATCAATTTTGACACGCGCGGCCACCTTTGCAGTGTTGGGGATCAGGGGAGAAAACGATAGATCATGGTTAGGTTGGCTGGGGTACCAGGATTCGAACCTGGGAATGCCGCTACCAAAAAGCGGTGCCTTACCACTTGGCGATACCCCAACGATGACCTAATGTGATGACCGGGCGCTTTCAGCCGCCCAGCGCATCGTGTAGAGGAGAGGTGTTTAGCCCACGAGCCACCCATGCCTGATAGCGCTGACCCGCCTTGTCGGCGACGGCTTTCGCGGCGTGCTCTGTTTCGAATGTTGCAAACAAACAAGCGCCGGTGCCGGTCACGCGGCTTGGCGCGTACTGACCAAGCCACTCTAGCGCGCAAGCGATCGGCGGATAGCGTTTTTTGACCGTTGCTTCACAGTCGTTACGCCACGTGGCCGCTCCCCCCTGCAGTGCGCGCGCCATAGTAATGGGGCGGCTTGCGCGTGTCAATTCCGGGTCTTGAAAGATCACGGGGGTCGAGACGCTCACGCCGGGGTGAAGGACCACGAACCAGGGGGTATCCAGGTCGACGGGCGTGAGCTCTTCACCCACGCCTTCGGCCCAGGCGCTGTGGCCATGAACGAATACCGGCACGTCCGCGCCCAGCGTAAGGCCGATTCGGGCAAGCTCGGTGGGGGTGAGGCCAAGGTTCCAGAGCCGGTTGAGCCCGACCAGTGCGGTGGCGGCGTTAGAGCTTCCGCCCCCGAGCCCGCCGCCCAGGGGGAGGCGCTTGGTGAGCGAAAGGTCCACTCCCAGCTTCGGACTTTGGCGGTACGCGACGAGTTTACGCGCCGCGCGCACGATCAGGTTGTCGTCGAAGCTGACCCCCTCGACGGCGCCCTCCAGCGTGATGGCGCCGTCATCGCGCAGGCCAAGTGTCAGCTCGTCGCACACATCGATAAACTGAAACAGTGTTTGCAGGGTATGGTAGCCATCTTCCCGGCGGCCGGTAATGTGCAGCATGCGGTTGAGCTTCGCCGGGGCTAAAAGCGTCAGGTGTTCACCGGCGATATCGTTACTCACGGGGCTTACTCCTCGTCATCCCGGGGGCGCCACTGGTTGACCACCAGCGTGATGCGTACTTCATCGACGCTCATGACCAGCCGGCGCGGTAGCCACATGTCGTCCACTTCTTCCCAGTCGCGGTAGTCGATTTCCCAGCCGTCCTGTTCAAGGTGGCTTGGAAAGCCCAGCGCGTCGGTTTCGAGCTGGTAGCTCGAGTCATCGCCTGGCAGGCCACGCACCCAGTCGGGCATGGCACGAACCGGCAGCGACCAACCCAACTGTTCCTCCATGAGCGCTTCCGGCGTTTCGGCTTCGAAACGGCCTTCGCCGGTGGTCAGCGAAAAGCGGCCTTCGCGGCCTTCCAGCACGCTGCGCCCGCCGCCGAAGGGGCCGCTGATCAACATGCGAAAATAAAACGGGGTCTGGTTCCAGTCCAGGTTGGCGCTGGTGTTCTCCTGGGGGGTGCGCAGTCCGGCCTTGCCGACCAGCGTCCAGCTATCGAAGGCTTCCACCTCGGCCTGCTGGCGCTCCCACTGGCCCGCCTGGCGGCCGCTTTCATCCAGGGGCGCTTGGGTGGCGCACCCGGCCAGTAACAAAAGCGCCGCGCCGGTTAGAAGGGCACGGGCGGGCCGGGGGCAGGCGTGGCCCAGCGAGATAGTCGAGCGGGTGGTCAGCATAGCGAAACTCCATATCGGTGGTGCGTCTTGAATCGTTCAAGAAAATTCGTTAACGATGCTCTGTCTAAAAAGACCCTGTCTAAAAAGGCCTTATAAAAGAAGCCGTATAGAAGCCGTATAAAAGGAGGCACATAAACCCGAGTGTTCAGGGCGCGCCGAGTTCCGGGTGGCGCTCGAGCAGTTCAAGAATCGCGGGGTGCTCGCCATTGCGGGTCTGAAAGCGGCGCACCAGGGTTTGGGCTTCATCAATGCGCCCCAGGGCATGCAGTACCTCGGCCAGGTGCGCGGCCACTTCCTGGTCGGGCATCTGGGCGTAGGCGCTTTCGAGCCAGTCCAGGGCGGTGGCTGGCTCGCCCATCTTGAAATAAACCCAGCCCATACTGTCCAGAATCGCCGGGTTATCCGGCTCCAGCTGGTAGGCGCGCTCGATCAGCTCGCGGGCCTCATCGAGGCGCTCGGGTAAATCGGCGTCGGCCAGCGTGTAGCCCAGCGCGTTGAGCGCGGCGGCGTTTTCCGGTTCGGCGCGAATGACCTGGCGCAAATCGCGCTCCATGGCCTCGAGGCCGCCGCGCTCGAAGGCGCGCATCGCCCTCAAATAGCGCAGGCCGGTATCCGTCGGGGTGCGTGCGACTTCACGGTCCAGCAAGGCATCCGCCTCATCGGCCAGGTTTTCGGCGTCGAGTAGCTGAACTTCCAGCAGCACCAGGTCGTTGAAGTAGGCGTCAAAGCGCATCCGCTCGATGCGCAAAAACGCCTGGGCATCGAGCAGTCGATCCGCATCGATCAGCATCTGGGCGGCGGTAGCGCGGGCGGCGAGAAACTCATTGCCCTCGTGTACCTGACGGTAGTAAATCAAGGCGTTATCGATATCGCCCTGGGATTGCGTGATGGCGCCCAGCAGGTAGTAGGCCAGATCGGGAATGTTCTGCTCGCCGATCAGTGGCTGTAAAAGACGGTAGGCGGGCTCCTCGTGGCCCTCTTCCAGATAGAGCTGGGCCAGGGCGACGCGAAGCTCGTGGCCGCCGCCGTGGCGTTCGAGCAGCGCATCGGTCTGCTCTTCGGCGGCGGCGATGTCGTTAAGACGAATGTTGGCTTGCGCGAGCATCAGGATAAAGCGGACGTCATCCGGGGCGAGCAGTAACCCCTGTTGCGCGGCGTAGCGTGCCCTTGTGTGATCGCCGGTTTCGAGTGCAAGCTGCGCCCTGGCAAGCCATAAGGCATCGGATTCCGGGGCCTGTTGGGCTACCTGATCCAGGCGCGTTTGGGCCTGGTGGGTATTGCCAAGCGCCGCTTCGATCAACGCGGTACCCAGTAGCACGTCCGTTTGCGCTTCGAGTTCCGCCTCGGTGGGGCTGAGCCGGGCGCTATCGTCCAGGTAATCGCGAAGCGGGCGGATCAACAGCCCAAGCGGCGCCTCTTCGGCCACGGCGAGCTGGGCAAAGGAGGTGATGTCGCCGTTGCCCCCCGCCGAGACGATCGCCAGCCGCTGTTCCAGGCTATCCAGCCAGTCGCCGCGGGAAAGCGAAAGCGTGGCCAAAAACTGATTGGGCCCCTGGGCCTCGGGGGCAAGCTCGCGCCAGCGAAGCGCCGAAGATTCCATCAAGGCGGTGTCGTTGCCAAAGCGGGCAGCGAAGGTCGCGCGCTCGGCAAGCGCTGACACCGGGTAGCGCTGGGAGGCCGCCAGGTAGCCGCGGCTTGCGCGGCTGAAGTCGCCGCGCTGGCCGGCCATTTCGGCGGTCAGCAGCGTACGCAGGCCCTCGGCGTCCAGCCCGCGGGTAATCGGCGGTGCGGTGGCCATGGGGTCGCTTAGGTAGGCGGGTAATCCACCGTCCAGGTTCGAAGGCGTCGCCTGGCAGCCGCTTAACAGCAGCGTGGCCGCCAGGGGCCAGCGGGGTAACCCCCTAAATGTCGCGCGAAAGGGCATGCGTGTCTCAATCCAGTGGCCGAATGGTCAGCATAGCGGCTTGCAGGCCTGCGGCAAAGTGGTGACGCCAGAACCGGGTGGTTTGTGGTAGAATGCTACACCTTGAAAACGATTCGTGTCAGCGCAATTTCAAGTCGAGCTGGCCTGGCTTTCATGCCACATGACTCGTCCGTCAAAGAGTCGAGCATACGTTTATTCACGACCGATCCACTAGCGAAGACGCATAACGCATGACGCTTCTTGCCTTGGGAATAAATCATCGTACGGCCAGCGTGGCGGTACGTGAGCAGGTGGCCTTTACCCCCTCGCAGCTTGAAAGCGCGCTGGGCGAGCTTCGCTGCCTGCCACATGTAAGCGAAGCGGCGGTGCTCTCGACGTGTAACCGGACCGAGCTTTACTGCGTTACCAACGCCGCCGGCGAGCAGGTGGTGCTCGATTGGCTGAGCCGCTTTCATAATCTGCGCGTGGAAGACCTGGCGCGCAGCGCTTACCACTACCTGGATGACGATGCCGCTCGCCACCTGATGCGCGTCGCCGTTGGGCTCGACTCGATGGTGCTGGGCGAGCCACAGATACTTGGCCAGCTCAAGGACGCCTATCAGCAGGCGCGCAGCGCCAAGGGGCTGGGCGGCGAGCTCGAGCGCCTTTTTCAGCATACCTTTGCCGTGGCTAAACAGGTGCGCACCGAAACCGGTATCGGCAAGAACCCGGTGTCGGTGGCCTACGCCGCGGTGAGCATGGCCAGCCGCATCTTTGACGACTTCAGCCAGGCAAGCGCTTTGTTGATCGGGGCCGGCGAGACCATCGAACTCGTGGCTCGCCATCTCAACGAGGCCGGGGTGCGTGATTTAACGGTCGCCAACCGCACCCGCGAGCGCGCGCTGGGGGTAGCCGCCGGGCTGGGCGGTGAAGCCATCACGCTGCCCGAAATCCCCGCCGCGCTCGAAAAAGCCGATATCGTGATCTCCTCGACCGCCTCGCCGCTGCCGATTCTTGGCAAGGGGATGGTCGAACGCGCGCTCAAAAAGCGCCGCCATCGGCCGGTGTTCATGGTGGATATCGCCGTTCCCCGGGATATCGAGCCCGAAGTCGGCGAGCTGGCCGATGTGTTTTTATATACCGTCGATGACCTGGAAGAGGTGATCGAAGAGAACCGCCGCTACCGCCAGGTGGCCGCCGACCAGGCCGAATCGCTGATCCAACACGGCGTCGACAGTTGGGAGCAGGAGCGCCGGCTGCGCGGCGGCGGCGAGTTGATTCGCGACTACCGCCGCCACGGTGAGGCGCTGCGTGACGAAAGCCGCGATCAGGCATTGGAGCGCCTTGCCAAAGGCGAAGACCCGGCCAAAGTGGTCGAGCGCCTGGCGCACCAGCTGGCCAACCGGTTCATGCACCAGCCGACCCTGGCCCTTCGCGAAGCGGCCTCCCAACAACACCACGAAGTGCTGAGTGCGGCGCCGCGCGTGCTGCTTCCCCCCAAGCCCGCGTTCGAGACACCCGCGCCCTCGGCTAAACGCCAGAAGGATGATACGCCCGCATGAAAGAGACGTTGCGCCAACGCCTGGACAGTTTCGCCGACCGCTTTGAAGAGCTGGCAATGCTGCTATCCGACCCGGAAGTGATCAGCAACCAGCAGCACTTTCGCGATTACTCCCGCGAGTACGCGGAACTCGAAGAGCTGGTCGCTGCCTGGCAGCGTTACCGCGAAGTAGAAGAGAACATCGCCAACGCCGAAACCCTGAGCCACGACAGTGACCCGGAAATGCGCGAGCTGGCCGAGATGGAAATCCAGGACGGCCGCGAGCAGCTGGAAAGCCTCGATACCGAGCTCAAGCGTCTTTTGGTACCCAAGGACCCGGACGATAACCGTGGCGTGTATCTGGAAGTGCGCGCCGGTACCGGCGGCGACGAAGCGGCGATTTTCGCCGGTGACCTGTTTCGCATGTACTCGCGCTACGCCGAGAAGCGCGGCTGGCGCGTGGAAGTGGTCAGCGCCAGTCACGGGGAGCAGGGCGGCTATAAAGAAGTGATCTCCCGGGTGAAGGGCGACGGCGTCTACGCGCGGCTCAAGTTCGAGTCCGGCGCCCACCGCGTGCAGCGCGTACCCGCCACCGAGTCCCAGGGGCGTATCCACACCTCCGCCTGTACGGTGGCGGTGATGCCCGAAGTGGAGGATGTCGGCGATGTCGATATCAACCCCTCTGACTTGCGCGTGGACACCTACCGCTCGAGCGGCGCTGGTGGTCAGCACGTCAACACCACCGACTCGGCGATTCGTATTACCCACCTGCCCACCGGCGTGGTCGTGGAGTGTCAGGAAGAGCGCAGCCAGCATAAAAACCGCGCCAAGGCGATGTCGCTATTGGCCGCAAAACTCAAGCGCAACGCCGTGGATTCTCAGCGCCAGGAGCAGGCCGACGCGCGCCGTTCGCTGGTCGGCTCGGGGGATCGCAGCGAGCGTATCCGCACCTATAACTTCCCCCAGGGGCGGATTACCGACCACCGCATCAACCTGACGCTTTATAAGCTTCTGGATGTAGTCAGCGGCGAGCAGCTCGATGAAGTCGTCGAACCGCTGATTCACGAGTACCAGGCCGAGCAGCTTTCCGCCCTACAGGACGCCTGATGACCTTCGATGCGCTGCTGGGCGCGGCGGCCAGGCGCCTGGCGGCGGCGGGTTCTGGCTCGCCACGCCTGGATGCGGACGTGCTGATGATCCACGCGACCGGGCAAAGCCGTACCTGGCTGTACACCTGGGGGGATAAAACCTGCCCCCCTTGGCAGCACGCCCGTTTTGACGCCCTCATCGCCGCCCGGGCCCAGGGGCAGCCGGTGGCGTATTTGACCGGCGAGCGGGAATTCTGGGGCTTGAGCCTGGCCACGTCGCGGCACACGCTGATTCCCCGCCCGGACACCGAGACCCTGGTCGAGGCCGCGCTTGCCCGCGCCGGGGCAGGCCAGGGGCAGTTTCTGGACCTGGGGACCGGCACCGGCGCCATCGCGCTGGCCTTTGCAAGCGAACGCCCTGGCTGGCAGGTGGCCGGGCTCGATATCCGCTCGGAGGCCGTCGAGCTTGCCCGGCACAACGCCGCACGGCTGGCGCTTGAGAACGCTAGCTTTGCGCAAAGCGACTGGTTTGAGGCGCTCGAAAAGCACAGCGACGCGCCCCGCTTTGATATCATCGCCAGCAACCCGCCCTATATCGATGAGCGTGACCCGCACCTGGGCCTCGGCGATGTGCGTTTCGAGCCGCGCTCGGCGCTGGTGGCAAACAACGCGGGCCTGGCCGATCTGATGCATCTGGTGCGCGCCGCCCGGGGCTACTTGAACGCCGAGGGCTGGCTCATGCTGGAGCACGGCTATCGCCAGGCGCTGGAGGTGCGCCAGGCGCTTGTCGAGGCAGGCTATGCAAGCGTTGAAAGCATCGCCGATTTGCACGGGCACGCGCGGGTGACGCTAGGGCAGCTTTGCTAGCCTCGATCTATTGCCATGGATGTGTCATGAAATCTAAAAACAGAACGCTGGACCGCATCGACCTGCGCATTCTGCGCGTGCTTCAGGATAATGCGCGCATCTCCTACGTCGACCTGGCCGCCGAGGTCGGGCTTTCGACCACGCCATGCCTCGAGCGCGTCAAACGCCTTGAACGTTCCGGCGTCATTCGCGGCTATAAAGCCATGCTGGACCCTCAGGCGCTCAAGGCGAACCTGCTCGTCTTTGTCGAGATCAGTCTGGAGACCCAGTCGCCCGCGGTGTTCGATGAATTCCGCCGCGCGGTGGAGACGCTGCCGCAAATCCAGGAGTGTCACCTGGTGTCCGGGCAGTTCGACTACATTTTAAAGTGCCGGATCCCGGAAATGTCGGCGTACCGGCAACTGCTGGGCGATGTGGTGCTCACTTTGCCCGGGGTGAAAGAGTCAAAAAGCTACGTCGTCATGGAGGAGGTCAAGGAAAGCTTTAGCTTGTATGTACCCGAATCCAGCGAGTTCGAGGAGCCCTAGCCCATGATGGATGACCAGGCGCTACTGCGCTATAGCCGCCAGATCATGCTCGACGAGATCGATATCGAGGGACAGCAGCGTCTGCTGGGCGCCCATGCGCTGATCATCGGCGCCGGTGGGCTGGGTTCGCCGGTGGCGCTCTACCTGGCGGCGGCGGGGGTGGGGCGTATCACCCTGGCCGACGCCGATTCGGTCGAGCTCTCCAACCTGCAGCGCCAGATCGCCCATCGACACGACAGTGTCGGCCAGAACAAGGCCGCCTCGGCTAGGGCGAGTATGCTCGCCGTGAACCCTAGCTGTGAGGTAACCGCGCTCGAGCGCCACCTGGACGAGGCCGAGCTCGAAACGCTTGCCGCATCCGTGGATGTAGTGCTCGACTGCACCGATCGTTTCTCCAGCCGCTATGCGATCAATGCCGCCTGCCAGGCCGCCGGCGTGGCGCTGGTGTCCGGCGCGGCGATTCGCTTTTCCGGACAGCTTGCGGTTTTCGACCCGCGGGACCCCCAAAGCCCCTGCTACGCCTGTCTCTACCCGCCGGATGATAGCGGCGACGAAGCGCTGAGCTGTGCTGAAAGCGGCGTGGTAGCGCCGCTGGTCGGGCTTATCGGCACATTTCAGGCGCTCGAGGCCGTGAAGCTATTAAGCGGCGCCGGGCAGGTGCACCGCGGGCTCTCCACCTTCGATGGGCTCGCCGGGCGCTGGCGCCACTTTCAGGTGCCGCGGGACCCCGAATGCCCGGTATGCTCTTCTGCCACGACGATCCCCCGTTCTTGACCCAGCGATAACAAAAGGGCACCCCCATGGCGAAATCCGCCGGCTCGAAGAGCTTAAGCCAGGCCAGGCGCGCCCAGCGCGCGCGCAAACAGCAAACTGTCAAACCCGCCTTTCAGGTGCCCTTGCTCGAGGAAACGGCCAGGCCGACTGCGCAAGCGCTCATGCCGCTAAGCGACGCCCTGGCCGCCGCTCGCAAGGCGCTGAACGAGGCGCTCGAAGGTGGCGCCGAGCAAACGCCGGAGGCGCCGCTGCATGTGTTCGTCTCTGTCACCGACGGTACAAGGCGCGCCGCCGTGGTCAACGCCTGCGCGCCGACCCAAGCTACGCTTTGGCAGGCCCTCGAAAACGCGCTCGCCCCGCACTACGCGCTCGACACCCCGGTGCGCTGGCTGCGCCTGGACTGGACCCGGACGCTGACCGCTCATACCTGGGAGAGCCTGGCCGCCGAGCTCAAGCGGCACAAGCGTAACTATTTTCGTCGCGGTATCGCGCTGGACCCTGACGTGAAGATGGCCTTCCTGGAGCAGGAGCTCAATGCTAACGCCATGCTCTATACCGGGAGCAAAGCGCCTCACGCCGAGCTCAACCAGGGCAATTTTCTACGCTATGCCCGCGAGCGCTTTGGCCGCGAGGTTGAAGTAGCCTTCGAGCCGAGCCAGCCGGTGTACACCTTCACGACCGAGGCGCTGCTGGTCGAGCCTGACCAAGCGCCCCGCCGCCTTTTGGGCTACACCGGCGGGAAAGAGGGCCGTTCTACCGGCCGGCGTCTGGTCGAGCCCCTAACCCCGGACACCACCGGCGCGCTGATCGAAGACGCCAGCCAGTTTCTCGCCGCCCAGGTCGAGCCGAACGGGCGCTTTATTTACGGCCTTCATCCCTGTTTCGATCGGCTTGTCGCCGGGTACAACACGCTGCGCCACGCCAGCAGTATTTACAGCATGCTCGAGGCCTGGGAAGTCACTCAAAGCGAGTCGCTCAAGCACGCCATCGACCGGGCGCTGGAGTACCTCACTACAAAGCTTTTGCAGCGCTTCGAGCATTTGGGCGAGCGCGTTACGTATTTGCTGGAGGAGAACGGCGAGATCAAGCTGGGGGGCAGCGGGGTGACGCTGCTGGCGCTTTCAAAATACACCGAGCTTACCGGCGATGAGCGCTACCTGGCGCTAATGGAAGAAGTGGCGCTGGGGATTCGCCAATTGCAGCTCGAAAATGGCGGCTTTAGCCACGTGCTCAACGCGGCTGATCTGAGCGTGAAAGATGCTTTTAGAATCATCTACTACGACGGTGAGGCCGCGTTCGGCCTCATGCGCCTGTACGGCTTGACCCGGGACGCGCGCTGGCTTGCGGTGGTCGAGCGCGCCTTCGAGTACTTTATCGACCAGGAGCATTGGAAAGCCCACGACCACTGGCTTAGCTACTGCGTCAACGAGCTGACCCTTTACCGCCCAGAAGAGCGCTACTACCGCTTCGGGCTACAAAACGTGGCCGGCTATCTGGACTTCGTGGAAGGGCGGATCACCACCTTCCCCACGCTTTTAGAGCTGATGATGGCGGCGCACAAGCTGATTACGCGCCTGCAAAAAATACCTGAACATCATCATCTTTTAGCGCTGATCGACCTTGGGCACTTCTATCGGGCCCTCGAAAAACGCGCCCACTATCTGCTCAACGGCCACTTCTGGCCTGAGTACGCGATGTACTTCAAGAATCCGCAGCGCATCGTGGGCAGTTTCTTTATACGCCACCACAGCTTTCGCGTGCGCATCGACGATGTCGAGCACTACCTCTCCGGGTTCGTGGCGTATTTGCTGCACTATTTAAGCGGCGATTTTACCGCCCTGGAGAAAGGCCGGCCGGCCGAGGAAGAAGTGAATACCCGCCCGCCAGCCCCTTTCCCGCAGGCGGATAGCCCTTCTTTTATCAGTGAAGGTAACTGGACGGTTCAAAACATCACGGCGGCTACGCAAGGGCGCTGGATTAAAAAGCCGGACGCTACGAACTGGCGCGCGACCGGGCTGAGTTTTCATGCGACGACGATGGCACCTGGCCATATCGTGGTGGTAAAAGCAGAGCAAGGTGCCCGGGGTGTGCCTGTTGCCTGGCTGGATAAACTGCCCTACAAGCCCCAACTTTTGATCGTTCAGGCACCGGTTGATAGGTCTGTACTCGATCGGCATGGGGTTCCCATTTACGAAGTAAGCGATACCTCCCAGGCCATTTTGGACCTGGGCAACTTCGCCCGGCAAAAACTCGCGGGCAAGGTGGTTGGCGTTACGGGAAGCGCGGGTAAGACGACCGCTATCAACATGCTGCACCAGCTGCTTTCGCTTTGGGGAGAGACCGGCGCCACCCGCCATAGCGCCAACCTTCCCTATGGCATCGCCTGGACGCTGGCTTCCGTTCCCTGGCAGGCGCGCTTTCACGTCATCGAGATGGCCATTGGGCGTATGCGCCAGAACTCCGCGCTGGCGCGGCCGGATATAGCCGTGTTTCTCAATGCGGGGCCGGCTCACCTCGAATACCACGGAACAGTCGAGCAGGTAGCGCTTCGTAAAAGCCGTATATTTGAAGCAATGCGCCCTGGTGGCCAGGCGATCATCAATCGCGATATGGCGCAGTGGCCGGCGGTCCAGGCCGCTGCTCGCAAGCATGCACAGAGTATCATTTCCTTTGGCTGCCACCCCGAGGCAACGATTCGCTGGGTCAATCCCGATGATTTAAAAAGGCTCGAGATTACCTATTTGGACGAGCGGGTCAGTATCGACATGGCCGGGCGCGGCAGCCACTGGGCGATGAATATACTGGCGACCCTTGGTGTGCTGTTGGCGCTGGGGTTATCGCCCCGTGAAGCGCTCCCTTTCGTTGGGCGAGTACTGCCGCCTCGAGGACGAGGCAGTCAGCGCCAGATTGCGTGGCAAGGCGGTGAGCTCTGCCTGCTAAACGACGCTTACAACGCAAACCCTCTCTCCATGAACGCCATGCTCTCCCAGGCAAGAAGTGTCGAGGCCCGGCGTAAGCATCTGGTGCTTGCGGATATGCTCGAACTGGGCGCGGATAGCCTCGCTTTGCACCAGGCGCTGGTAGCGCCGATCATAGCCAGTGGCGCCGAGTCGGTATGGCTACTGGGCGAGCAAATGCAGACCCTATTACCTTACCTGAAAGGACACATCGAACGGGTGCAAGGCTTTGCGACCAGGCAGGCCCTTGTCGACGCGCTGGTGGCATCGCTCGCGCCTGGAGACTGGGTCGCTTTCAAGGGGTCCAACAAATTTGGCCTGAGCGATATCGCTCAAACCCTGGGAGAGGAACAGGTACCATAAAAAAAGCCCGCAGGGAGCGCGGGCTGACGTCACGGTCTTTACGTCAAAAGGGAAAAGAGGAGGGGGCCTGGCCCCCTCGCGACTTAATTGCGGATCAGATAATCGAAAGCGCCCAGTGACGCCTTGGCGCCTTCGCCCATGGCGATGACGATCTGCTTGTAGGGCACGGTGGTGGCGTCGCCCGCGGCGAATACGCCGGGCACGGAGGTCATGCCGTGGGCATCGACGATGATCTCGCCGTGGGGCGTCATCTCGACCTCTGAGCCCTTGAGCCACTCGGTGTTCGGGACCAGGCCGATCTGTACGAAGATGCCTTCCAGCTCGAGGTTTTTGACCTCGTCGGTGTTGCGATCCTTATAGGTCAAACCGCTAACACGGCTGCCGTCGCCGGTCACCTCGGTGGACTGAGCGTTCAGGATGATATCGACGTTGGGCAGGCTCTTGAGCTTTTTCTGCAGTACCGCGTCGGCGCGCATTTCGCCCATGAACTCGACCAGCGTCACATGGCCCACGATACCGGCCAGGTCGATGGCCGCTTCGACACCGGAGTTGCCGCCGCCGATGACCGCCACGCGCTTGCCTTTAAAAAGCGGGCCATCGCAGTGGGGGCAGTAGGCCACGCCCTTGTTGCGGTACTCCTGCTCGCCGGGCACGTTCATTTCGCGCCAGCGCGCGCCAGTGGCCAGCACCAGGGTTTTACTCTTGAGCGTCGCGCCGGACTCAAACGTTACTTCGTGTAGCCCGCCTTCGACTTCGGCCGCCTTGAGAGCGCTTGCCCGCTGAAGGTTCATAACGTCGACTTCGTAGTCGTTGACGTGCTGCTCGAGCGCCGCAACGAGCTTGGGCCCTTCGGTGTAGGAGACCGAAATGAAGTTCTCGATACCCAGGGTGTCGACGACTTGGCCGCCAAAGCGGTCACCGGCGATACCGGTGTTGATGCCTTTGCGCGCCGAGTAGATCGCCGCTGAAGCACCGGCTGGGCCGCCGCCGATGATCAGTGAGTCGAAGGCGGCTTTCTCGCTGAGCTTTTTCGCATCGCGCTCGGCAGCCCCCGTGTCCACCTTGGCCAGGATCTGCTCCAGGGTCATACGGCCCTGATCGAAAGGCTTGCCGTTCAAGTAGATGCTCGGCACCGACATGATCTCGCGTTCTTCGACTTCGTCCTGGAACAGCGCGCCGTCGATCGCCACGTGGCGTACGTTCGGGTTGAAGATCGCCATCAGGTTGAGTGCCTGCACCACGTCCGGGCAGTTCTGGCAGGAGAGCGAGTAGTAGGTCTCGAAAAGCATCTCGCCGTCGAGCGCCTTGATTTGGTCCAGTACGTCCTGGGAGGCCTTGGGCGGATGGCCGCCGACCTGCAGAAGAGCGAGCACCAGTGAGGTGAACTCATGGCCCATGGGGATACCGGCGAATACCACGCCGGACTCTTCACCCGGGCGGTTGATCGCAAACGACGGTGTACGTGCGTCCTGGCCGTCGGTTTTCAGGGTAATCTGGTTGCTCAGGCTTTTGATGTCTTCCAAAAGGCCCAGCAGTTCTTTTGACTTGTCACCGTCATCGAGGGACGCAACGAGCTCGAGCGGTTGAGTCACTTTTTCCAGGTAAGCTTTCAACTGACTTTTTAAATTGTCGTCCAACATGACAGCGGTTTCCTCGCAATCGGCGTGAATATGTCTCGACCGGCTCGAACATGCCAATGACTGGCTGAGCGCGGGAGAAGTGCGCAGGGTTAAAACGTACTTGAGGCGTTTCAAGGATTTGAAACGAGGCACCCGGGCAGTGCCCGGGTGCGGGGCCGATTCGTTACCCTTAATAAAAGCGGTTAGCGCGAATCAGCGAACGGCATTAGATCTTGCCGACAAGGTCCAGCGACGGCGCGAGGGTCTCTTCGCCTTCTTTCCACTTCGCCGGGCACACTTCGTTCGGGTTTTCACGAACGTACTGAGCCGCTTTGACCTTACGCAGCAACTCTTCAGCGTTACGGCCGATGTTGCCGGCGTTGATCTCGACGATTTGAACCTTACCGTCCGGGTCGATCACGAAGGTACCGCGCTCGGCCAGGCCGTCTTCTTCGATCAGTACTTCGAAGTTACGCGAAATTTTCAGCGTCGGATCCGCGATCATCGGGTACTGGAGCTTGCCGATGGTTTCGGAGCTGTCGTGCCACGCCTTGTGGGTAAAGTGGGTGTCGGTGGAAACGCTGTAGATCTCGACGCCCAGCTTCTTGAACTCTTCGTAGTTGTCGGCCAGATCACCAAGCTCGGTCGGGCATACGAAGGTGAAATCGGCCGGGTAGAAGAAGAAGATGGACCACTGGCCTTTCAGGTCGGCCTCTGTAACGTCAATGAATTCACCATTGAGGTAAGCGGTTGCCTTGAACGGTTTTACTTCGGCGTTGATCATGGACATTAGAAACGTCTCCGTATCGGATGGATGGTGACTTGAAAATGTAGGTGTCATACTAACGGCGAATGCTTGATAGCTAAAATTGAGAAAAGAAATTCGATCAATAGTTATTAGCTATTGGCGTCGTTTCGTCTCCAATGCGTGAGCGATACCAAGCTAACGCGTAGGGCAAACGCCGTCATGGAAAGTAGGTGGGGCCGGTGACGCCTTAATGCAACAATTTTTTGGCCAGCCCTTGCGATAGGGGACATAGCCGCGCAGAATTCGCAGCTTCCAAAAAATTGCCTGGCGGTTTTTAAGTGCTAATTTGAGTGTTGACGCCCAATTATGGGGTCAGCCACAAGCGCTCAATCAACGCCGCATTCAGGGCAGGCGAGGGCGGCGGTACCCGGGCGGGTTCATTATTACTAATAGCGAGTACGAGGAGCAACTTGATGGGGAACATTCACAAACTCTCATTGGCCGTTACGGCTATCTCTTGTGTCGTAGCGGCTCAAGCCCATGCTGAAGAAGTAAGGGTTTATAACTGGTCCGATTATATCGCCCCGGAAACGCTCGAGAAGTTTACCGAACGCACCGGCATCGACATCACCTACGATGTCTACGACAGTAACGAAACCCTGGACGCCGCGCTGTTGGCCGGCCGCTCCGGCTACGACGTGGTCGTTCCTTCCTCGCACTTTTTCGCACGCCAGCGTCAGGCCGGCGTGTACCAGCCGCTCGATAAAGACGCGCTGCCCAATCTCGAGAACCTGAACGCCGATCTCATGGCGAACCTCGACGCCGTCGACCCGGAAAGCGGCTACATGGTCCCTTATATGTGGGGCACCAACGGTATCGGCTACAACGTCGACCGCGTGCGGGAGATCCTGGGTGACGACGCGCCGACGGATAGCTGGGCGCTGCTGTTCGACCCCGAGATCACCGGCGCGCTCAATGATGCCGGCTGCGGCATTTCGATGCTGGATACCGGCGAAGAGATGCTGCCGGCGGCCATGGCCTACCTGGGGCTCGACCCGATCTCTGATGACACCGACAATCTGGACGCCGCCGGCGAGCTGATTGGCACCGTGCGCGACGACATCACCTATTTCCACTCCTCGCGCTACATTGCCGATCTGGCCAATGGTGATATCTGCGTGGCGGCGGGCTACTCCGGCGACGTCTTCCAGGCTGCCGAGCGTGCCGAGGAAGCGGGCCGCAACTTCGAAATCGGCTACGCCATTCCCAAAGAGGGCGCCGCGCTTTGGTTCGATGTCATGGCAATCCCCGCCGACGCGCCGAACGTGGAAAACGCTCACGCCTTCATCGACTTCATTCTCGACCCGGAAATCGCCGCCGAGATCACCGATTACGTCAGCTACGCCAACCCCAATGCCGCAGCAGACGCCTACCTGGACGAAGCGATTCTCAATGATCCGGCGATCTATCCAGAAGCCGAGGTCATGGAAAACCTTTACGTGGCCCGCGATATGCCCCAGGCGTTTCAGCGCGCCCGCACGCGTATCTGGAACCGCGTTAAATCCGGCCGTTAATTAGCGCCTACCGAGCGGCGGGCAGGGTTTTCCTGCCCGCTCTTTATCGTTTGGTGCCTGGCTTGCCAGGCCTCTGCATGGGAGTGGCGAATGGTCACTACGCCTTTGTCGAATGACCCTTCATCTTCTTCTGACGCGGCGCGCGCGCCGGGCAAAACGCCTCGCTTTGCCGAAGATATCGTACTGGAGGTCAAGCGCCTGAGTAAGCGCTTCGACGACGCACTGGCGGTCGACGACGTCAATCTGCAGGTCAAGCGTGGCGAGATTTTCGCGCTGTTGGGCGGCTCGGGTTCGGGTAAATCAACGCTTTTGCGCATGCTGGCGGGCTTCGAGACGCCCTCGGAGGGCAGCATTCTGCTCGGCGGTGAGGACATCACCGCCACCCCGCCGCATAAACGCTCGATCAATATGATGTTTCAGTCCTACGCGCTGTTTCCGCATATGAACGTCGCGCAGAACATTGCGTTTGGTTTGAAGCAGGACAAACTCTCCAAAGCCGATATCGATGCCCGAGTGACGCAGATGTTGAAGCTCGTGCACATGGAGCGCTTTGCCAAGCGCAAGCCCCACCAGCTCTCCGGCGGCCAGCGCCAGCGGGTGGCGCTGGCGCGTTCGCTTGCCAAGCGTCCCAGGCTTTTGCTGCTCGATGAACCCATGGGCGCACTCGATAAAAAGCTGCGCACCGAGATGCAGCTCGAAGTGGTCGAGATCATCGAACAGGTCGGCGTGACCTGCATCATGGTCACCCACGACCAGGAAGAGGCGATGACCATGGCCGACCGGGTGGCGATCATGGCCGATGGTTGGATCGAACAGGTCGGTTCACCCGTGGATATCTATGAAAGCCCGGCGAGTCGCATGGTGGCGGAGTTCGTGGGCACGGTGAACGTTTTTGAGGGCGAAATCGTCAAGGACGCCGCCGACCACTGCACCATCGAATCCCCGGCGCTTTCGCGGCCGATCTACATCGACCACGGCATTACCACCCAGGCCGTGGACCGTCGCGTGTGGGCGGCGATTCGCCCGGAGAAGATTTGGCTTAGCCGCGAAAAGCCCGAGGGTGAGTACAACTGGGAGGCGGGCAAGGTCGATGATATCGCCTATTTGGGCGGCTACTCGCTCTACTACGTACGCACGTCCTCCGGGCAAATGATCAAGGCGAGCATGGCCAATACCGAGCGCCGCGGCGACCGACCCACCTGGGAAGACAGCGTTTACGTGTACTGGGAAGATCACAGCGCCATCGTGCTCAACCGTTAACGCGTGGCTTTAGGAGAGCGCCTTTGATGAAGCCGTTTGAGTTCGCGACACGCTTGAAGCGCCTGCAGCTTGGCCGTCGCGCGGTCATTGCGATGCCGCTTGTGTGGTTGACGCTGTTCTTTTTGCTGCCCTTCGCGCTGGTGCTGAAAATCAGCCTGGCCGAGTCGATGGTGGCCATTCCGCCTTACGGCCCGCTATTGGAGTACACCGACCAGACGCTGCACGTGTTCCTCAACCTGGGCAACTATCTGTTCTTGTTGTCCGACTCGCTGTACATCGCGGCGTACTGGGGGTCGATCAAAACGGCGTTCATCTCGACGGTGGCGTGTTTGCTGCTGGGCTACCCGATGGCCTACGCCATGGCGCGGGCGCCAAAACACTGGCAGCTGGTGTTGCTGTTGCTGGTCATGCTGCCCTCCTGGACCTCGTTTTTGATTCGGGTCTACGCCTGGATGGGTATTCTGAGCAACAGCGGGCTGATCAATAACTTCTTGATCGGCATGGGGATCATCGAGTCACCGCTGCGCATGATGAACACCCAGTTCGCCGTGGTCATCGGCATCGTCTATGCCTACCTGCCGTTCATGGTGCTGCCGCTTTATGCCCACCTGACCCGGCTCGATAATTCGCTGCTGGAGGCGGCGGCGGATCTGGGCTCGCGCAAGCTCAACACCTTTTTCAAGGTGACGCTGCCGCTCTCCATGGGCGGGATCATCGCGGGCTCCATGCTGGTCTTCATTCCCGCCGTGGGCGAGTTCGTGATCCCGGAGCTTTTGGGCGGGCCGGATACGCTGATGATCGGCAAGGTGCTCTGGGAGGAGTTCTTCCTCAACCGCGATTGGCCGGTCGCCTCGGCGCTTGCCATGGTGATGCTGCTATTGCTGCTCATCCCCATCGTCTGGTTTCACCGTTATCAGTCCCGGGAGCTTGAAGAATGAGCCTGAAACCGCGCTGGCCTTCGTTTACGACCGTCATGTTGATCGTCGGGCTCGTGTTTCTCTACCTGCCGATGCTGGTGCTGGTGGTCTACTCCTTCAACGCCTCGCGGCTGGTCACCGTATGGGCCGGGTTTTCCACCCAGTGGTACGGCGCGCTGTTTCGCGATCGCCAGATTCTCGCCGCCGTGTGGACCAGTCTCGAAATCGCCTTTTTCGCCGCCAGCATGGCGGTGTGTCTGGGCACCGTGGCGGCGTTCGTAATGACCCGCTACGCGCGCTTTCGCGGCAAGACCGCGCTTTCGAGCATGGTGACCGCACCGCTGGTCATGCCCGAGGTGATCACCGGGCTTTCGCTTTTGCTGCTGTTCGTGCAGATGGCGCAGTTGATTGGCTGGCCGGCGGATCGCGGCATGGCAACGATCTGGATTGCGCATACGACGTTCTGTAGCGCCTACGTGGCGGTAGTAGTGGCCGCCAGGCTTCGCGAAATGGACCGCTCCATCGAAGAGGCGGCGATGGATTTGGGCTCGCCGCCGCTGAAAACCTTTTTCTTCATCACCCTGCCGGTGATCTCCCCGGCGCTGTTGGCCGGGTGGCTGTTGGCCTTTACGCTGTCGCTGGATGACCTGGTGATCGCCAGTTTCGTCTCCGGGCCCGGGGCGAATACGCTGCCGATGGTGGTGTTCTCATCGGTGCGGTTGGGGGTTTCGCCCAAGATCAACGCCCTGGCGACGCTGATTATCCTGATCGTCTCGCTGGCAACGCTGGCGGCCTGGTTTGTGATGCGTCGAAGCGAAAAGCGCCGCCGGGCGCTGCTGCAGCGGGCCCATCGAGGCGAGTAGTCTAGAGCACGTCGTCGTCGCGGCCGGTGGTGATCGCTTCGATGTCGCCGGTCATGGGGGAGAGCAGCACCTGCACCTGAATCGGCGCGCAGCAGCGGTGACAGTCCTCCCAGGTGGTGTGGCTTCCCTGGGAGGTGTCGATGACGAAAGTGAGCGGCGTGGCGCAGTAGGGGCAGTCGAAATCGTGCTCGATGAGCGCGTCTTCGTCCATGGCGAACTCCTTGTTTAAAATGCTATGGCAATGATAGGCCAAAGGGTCGATCAATTAGGGTCGATCAATCAGGGCCGCTCAAGTGTAGCAGAGCCCGGGGGGCGCGCCGCAGGCGTGAATCAGGTAGGATGGTGTGCGGTTTTTTCGATCAATCAAGTGAGAGAACGATGATGAAACGTTACATGGCAGTTGCGGCCGCACTGGCCCTCCCGATGGTTGCTCTGGCCGATACCCCGAACGTCGAGCCGGGCGAGTGGGAATTCGTCAGCGTCACCCGCATTAGCGGCGAGATGGATATTCCCGATCAAACCGAAACCGAGCGTCAATGCATTACCCAGGAAGAGCTCGATAGCGCCGAGTTTGGCCTGATCGAAGAAGAGCAGGGCTGCGAGCTGATTAGCCAGGACATGAACGCCGACGGCATCTCTTACAGCATGGCGTGCAGCGCCGATGGCGGCCAGGCGACCATCGACGGCGAAATGAGCTTCATGGGCGAGCAGATCGACGGCACGGTCACCATCCTGACCGAGTCACCCATGGGTGAGCTGACCATGGACACCGTGATCGAAGGCGAGCGCGTTGGCGACTGCTAAAACGCTGCCCGGTCAAAAAAGGCGCCTGCGGGCGCCTTTTTTGTGGCCGGGGAAAAGGCTTTAAAGGCGCTTAACGGCTTTCATCGCCTGCCGCCATCTCCGCCTCCAGGCGGCGTTTGACCGCGTTGGGCGAGCCGGTGTGACGGGCGAGCAGGTCATAGGCCACCGGCACGACCAACAGCGTAAAGACCGTGGCTGCGCCCACCCCGGCCATGACCACGGTGCCGATCACCAGGCGTGATTCCGCGCCCGGGCCGCTCGAGAGAATCAGCGGTACCGCGCCTGCCATGGTGGTGATCGCGGTCATCAAAATGGGGCGCAGCCGGGTCACCGAGGCTTCGATGAGTGCCTCGCGAAACGCCACGCCCTCGTCGCGCAGCTGGTTGGCGAACTCGACGATCAAAATACCGTTCTTCGCCGCCAGGCCGATCAATAGCACAAGCCCCACCTGGCTGTAGATGTTCAGCGACTGGCCGCTGAGCAAAAGCGCCAGCAGCGCACCGCTCATGGCAAGCGGTACGGTCAGCATGATCACGAAGGGGTGGATCAGGCTCTCGAACTGCGCCGCCAGCACCAGAAAGACCACCACCGCGCCCAAAATCAGCAAAAACGCCGTTGCGCCGCTCGCTTCCTGGAAATCTCGCGAGGGGCCGGCCAGATTGGTCTGGGCGGCCTCGGGCAGCAGCTCATCGGCACTTTGCTGTAGGTACTCGAGCGCCTCGCCCAGGGTATAGCCGTCCGCCAGGTTCGCCTCGAGGGTGATCGAGCGGACACGGTCGAAGCGATTCAGCGTGCTGGCGCCGGCGAAGTCGGAAAGCGTCACCAGGCTCGAGAGCGGAATCAGCGCGCCGCCTCGCGCTGATCGCACCTGGATGTTGTCCAGCGCCCGCGGGCTATTCTGGCGCGCGCGGTCGCCTTCGACGATCACATCGTACTCCTCGCCGTCGTCGACATAGCGGGTCACGTTGCGCCCGCCCAGTAGTACCTCCAGCGTGCGGCCGATCTCGCTGACCGTCACCCCAAGCGCGGCGGCCCGGTTGTAGTCGATCTCTACGCGAAGCTGCGGCTGGGTTTCATCGTAGTTGCTCTCGAGTGCGGTCAGGCGCGGGTTGTCGCGCCGGACGTGGTCGATCAGCACGTCGCGCCAGCGGGCGATCTCTTCATAGGAGCCACCGCCAAGCACGAACTGAACCGGTTTTTGAGTGCGCTGGCCAAACCCCTGACGCATCACCGGAAACGCCTGCACGCCGGGCAGGGTAGAGAGCGTGGCGCGCACGTCGTCCATGACCTCCCAGGCGCTGCGCCGCTCGCCCCAGCTCGCCATGTCGATAATCAAAAAACCGCTGTTGAAGTTTTCGATATTGCCGAAGCCGCGCGGCGCGCGGACCACCACGCGTTCGAACTCGCCGCTGTCCAGAAAGGGGTCGAGGCGCGCCTCGACCTCGTCCATATAGTCCATCATGTACTCGAACGTGGCGCCCTCGGGGCCGTTGACCAGCACGATGAAGTTGCCCCGATCCTCCTGGGGGGTGTATTCGCTGGGCAAATGCGCCGCCAGCCAGCCGGTAACGGCGATCAGCAGCGCGAACAGCGCCACCACCAGCCAGCGCAGGCGAAGCGTCGTTTCCAGCACGCGCCGATAAAGGCGCTGGGTGAGGTTCAAAAGCCACTGCACCGCACGCCCCACGCGGCTATCGTGCATACCGGGTTTGAGAATCTTCGAGGCCATCATGGGGGTGAGCGTGAGCGCCAGCAGCGTGGAGAACACCACCGCCGCGGCCATGGTCAAGGCGAACTCGGAAAATAGCCGCCCGATATCGCCCTGCAGCATACTCAGCGGAACGAACACCGCCACCAACACAAGCGTCGTGGCGATGACCGCAAAGCCGATCTGGCGGGTACCACGGTACGCTGCCACCAAAGGTGTCTCGCCGTACTCGAACATGCGCCGGTTGATGTTTTCGAGCACGACGATGGCGTCATCGACGATCAGGCCAATGGCCAGCACCAGTGCCAGCAGCGTCAACAGGTTGATCGAGAAGTTCATCGCCGCAAGCGCGGTGAAGGCGCCGATCACCGCAATGGGTACCGTGACCGCGGGCACCAGGGTGGTGCGCAGATTCCCCAAAAAAAGAAAGATGACGATCACCACCAGGCCCATGGCGATAAAAAGCGTCGAGACCACTTGGTCGATGGCGCCGGAGACGAACAGTGAAGCGTCGTAGTTGAGGGAGAGCTCCATACCCTCGGGCAGCGTTTGCTGGAGGCGCTCCATTTCGTCCTGCACGGCCTCGGAAAGGGCCAGCACGTTGGCAGTGGACTGCATGATGATTCCAAGCCCGACCATGGGCACGCCGTTGGCGCGAAACACCGAACGGTCTTCGACCGAGCCCACTTCGACCCGGGCGACATCGGCCAGGCGCACCAGATAACCACTTTCGCCCTGGGCGAGGGCCAGGCGTTTGAAGTCATCGGCGGTCGCGAAGGCTCTAGGCAGGCGGACGATGAACTGACGGTCCGCGGACTCGATCGAGCCCGCTGGAAGCTCGACGTTCTCGGCGCGCAGGGCGTCTTCGATATCGCCGACGGTCAGGCCCCGGGCGGCCAGGGCGTTGCGGTCGAGCCAGACACGCATGGCGTAATCGCGACCGCCGCCCAGGCGCACTCGGGCAACCCCGGGCTGCACCGAGAGGCTGTCCGCCAAGTAGCGGTTGGCGTAGTCGGTAAGCTCGGTGATCGAGTAGTTCGCCCCAGAGAGACTTAGCCAGACGACAATCTCTTCGCTGCTGTCGGCCTTGGTGACCTCCGGATTGTCGGCGTCGTCCGGCAGGTTGCGCAGCGCCCCGGAGATGCGGTCGCGAATATCGTTGGCCGCCGCGTCGATATCCATGGTGATCGCGAACTCGATCTCGATGCGCGACCGGCCATCTTCACTTCGCGAGGTGATCAGCTCGATCCCTTCGACGCCGGCAATGCGATCCTCGAGAATTTGGGTAATGCGCGTTTCCACCACATTGGCCGAGGCGCCGGGGTAGCGGGTGTCGATACTCACGATCGGCGGATCGACGGTAGGATACTCCTGCAGCGGCAGTCGGTTGAGCGCCAGTACGCCAAAGGCGATGATCAGCGCGGCGATCACCATGGCAAGGACCGGGCGCTGAACCGAGATATCCGATAGGCGCATTAGCGATTCGCCTCCAGCAGCGTACGAATGCTGGTCTCGTCGTCGACGACGCCGAGCAGGCGCACTTCTAGCCCGTCCCGGGCGAGCTGGAGGCCGTGCACCACGATCAAATCATCGGCGTTTAAACCCTCCAGAATCTCCACCTCGCCGTAGCGGCGCTCGCCAATCATGACCTGGCGCTGCTCCAGCCGGTCACCGTCATCCGTCTGGTGAATCAGCATCACGTAGTGGCGATCGCCGCTGGGCTCGAGCGCTGCCTCGGGGATCACGACGGCCTCGCGCAGGCGCTGGCGAACGGTGACTTCCATGAGCATGCCGGGGCGCAGGCGCAGGTCCGGGTTTTCCAGACGCGCGCGGACATCGACACTGCGAGTGGCCGGGTCGATGCGCGTGCCGATACTGGCGATCTCGCCGCTGAACACGTCGTCGGGGTAGGCCGCGGTGGTGGCGCTAAGCGTAAGCCCCGTCGAGAGGCGCCCAAGAAACACCTCGGGCACGCTGAAATCGAGCTTCATGATATCGAGCTTGTCGAGGGTGACGAGCTCGGTCCCCGGGGTGACCAGTGCGCCAACACTGATAGTACGCAAGCCGACCCGACCGCTGAACGGGGCGTGCAGGCGGTAGTTGGTCAGCTGCGCTTCGATGGCCTGGGCCTGGGCGCGGGCCTGATCGAGCTGAGCCTGGTTGTCTTCGACATCCGCGCGGGCGGCCAGGTTACGGTTTTGCAACTGGGTGGCCCGGGTCAGGGCGTTACCGCGCTCGGCGCTCAGCGCCTGGGCGGCGCGTAAAAGTGCCTGTTCTTCGGTATCGTCCAGGCGGATCAAAAGCCGCCCGCGCTCGACCTGCTCGCCGTCCTCGAAATTGATCTCGGCCACGGTGTCGGTGATCGTTGCCGAAAGCGTCACGCTTTCGTCGGCGCTCAGCGTTCCCAGCGCCTCGAGCGGGTCCGACCAGGTGCTCGCTTGGGCATGGCTTCCAATGACGCTTGGCAGCGGCTGGGCAAACGCCAAGGGGGCGTGGGCAATCAGTAACAGACCGGTCAGTAGTAGTCTCGTTAGCCATAATCCGGGCGGGCGTTTTAAAACATGCATGAAATTCTCGGTCATTGGCCGTCTCGAGGGGGGCGGGCGAAAAGCGCAGGGTCATTCAAGGCGGCGTTTAATGCAACGTCGTCGGCGGTTTCAAGTGTCATTACCCCTTAAAGAAAATAACCGCTTTATAGCTGATAGAATAGTCGGCTTTCTGTTTGTTCGAGGTTACCGGGTATGGTGTTTGATGTCGTGATCATTGGCGCGGGTGCTGCGGGGTTGATGTGCGCAGCCCAGGCGGGCTACGCGGGCCAACGCGTGCTGGTGCTCGACCACGCCAATAAAGCGGGCAAGAAGATTCTCATGTCCGGCGGCGGGCGCTGTAACTTTACCAACCTGGACACCGCGCCTGGCCATTTTTATTCGCAAAACCCCTATTTTTGTATTTCGGCGCTGAAGCGCTACCGCCCTGAGCACTTCGTCGAGCTCGTCGAGCGTCACGGCCTCGAGTACGTGGAAAAGGCACCCGGCCAGCTTTTTTGCGCCGACTCTGCCAAGGAGATGGTGCGTTTGCTGCTGACCGAGTGCGAATGGGCTGGCGCCGAGGTATCGCTCAATACTCAAATCACAAGCGTCGAGCGCGCCGGTGAAGGGATGCGTCTTGAAACGTCCCGCGGGCGAATCGATGCGGGTGCGTTGGTCGTGGCGACCGGCGGGCTTTCGATTCCCACGCTCGGCGCGAGCGGCTTTGGTTACGATATCGCCCGCCAGTTCGGCCTGGAGGTGCTGCCCACGCGCCCCGGGCTTGTGCCGCTGACCTTGAGCGATACCTGGAAAGAGCGCGCCAGCGCGCTGTCCGGGCTGAGCGTGCCGGTAGCGGTAACCTCACAAGATCACCGCTTCGAAGAGCCGCTGCTGTTTACCCACCGGGGCCTTTCGGGGCCGTCGATCCTGCAAATATCCAGCGTTTGGGAGCCAGGCGAGGCGCTTGAGATCGACCTGCTGCCCGGGGAGCAGGCCAGTGCGCTTTTGCTGGAGGCGCGCGGGGCGACCCCTAAACGACTGCTCTCTACCTGGCTTGGCGAGCGCTTACCCAAGCGTCTTGCTCAGGCGATGATCGAGTGGTATCCCGAGGCGCAGAGCCAAAAGCCGCTGGCGCAGTATTCCAACGAAGCGCTACAAGAGTGGGCCGAGCGCATCAACCACTGGACGCTCAAGCCTTCCGGCACCGAAGGCTGGCGTACCGCCGAGGTCACCATGGGCGGCGTCAGCACTGAGGCCATCTCGTCGAAAACCTTCGAGGTGAAAGGCCTTCCACAGCTGCGCTTTATCGGCGAGGTACTGGATGTGACGGGAAGGCTCGGGGGGTATAATTTTCAGTGGGCCTGGGCGAGCGGGGTGGCCTGCGCCCAAGCGCTTTGATGCGCTTTCAAATAAAAAACGTGCGCCAAAGCGCACGTTTTTTTAGCCGAGATACAAGTTCGAAGGCCGGGCTTAGGTGGCGATTTTGGCAAGCAGTTTGAACTTGCGAAACAGCATATAGCCCGCCAGCGCCTTGCGACCTGCCGCCATCACGCCGCCGGGGTGGCGCATGAGCCGCCAGGCCGCGATACCACCGACTGCATAGAGCGGAAGGCGAAAGCTTTTCAGGCTGTTCTCGAGCGGGGATGCCGCGTTCAAAAGAAAGTCGCTGTCGACCAGAATATCGACGCGCTGCTGTTCGAGCTCGGCCAGAAGCGCCGCCTTTCGCTCAGCGCGGCTCGGCTTAGCGTTGGTCGTCTGGTTGGTCATGTTGATTGGCCTCCAGTAGCGCTCGATCCGCCGACAGCTGCTTAAGCGTCTCTTTTAAAAGCGTATGGCTTTTTGCCTGTCGTATGGCAATCAGTGCAAACAGCAGGCTTAAAAAGATGAGCACGCCGGCACTAAAGACAATCGCCGTAATGCGGTAGGTATCCCAAAACAGAATAATGACCAGCGCGGTAAGCGTGGCCACTCCCAGCAACAACAGCAGAAGGCTTGCACCCGCCAGTAAAAAAAGAACCAATATGCGCGCGCGTTCCTCTTCAAGCTCTAAAACCGCCAAACGCAGGCGGGTTTCACTATTGGCAACCAGTGAACCTATCAGGCGTTTGGCGGCAGAGAATACGCGTTGGGTTGGACCCAAGGCCATTAGCGACGACCGAGCAGCAGTCCAGCTACCAGACCCGCAGCGGCGCCAATGCCCATGCTGGTCCATGGGTTGTCGCGTACGTAACGGTCGCAGCAATCAACCTGGTTGGAGAGGGATTCGCGGGTATCGTCGTAAAGGTTCTCACCAGCGGTTTCAAGACGCGAGCGGGTCTCTTTCAAGCGGCGCTCGGCGCGTTCACGCAGGCCGCGCATTTCACCACTGGCATCCTTGGAGGTCGCATTGACCAGCTCTTCGACGGTTTCGCTCAGGTAGCGAAGGTCGTTTTTTAGTTGATCGGCACGTGTGGAGCTGTCTGAATTACGCTTGGCCATGATGTCTTCCTTTGACGAGTTAATGAAACGCTGACTACTGTCAGCATAGCAGCCATTATCGAATAGACAACCTCGCCGCTTTATCGGTTCAGGCCAGTGGCGCTGAACAGCGGGTTGAGGCTGAAACCGAGACTCAGGCGGTGTACCCGGTTGTCGTAGTCGATCATGCTTTCGCCGTACCCGTAATAGTACTGCAGGTGCGCACGAAGATTGGTGAACGCCGGCCAGCTATAGTCCACCTGCGCGCCGTAGTGGTCGGCGGAGGGGTTGCCGCGTAGCTGGGTCGCTAATTCGTGATTGCCGTCCAGGCGTTTGGCCAGGCGAATGTCGCCGTAGCCCATGTAGCGGTCGATGTCCGGATTGTCGTCACTCCCTTCGGATTCCGGCACGCGCCAGTGAGGGGCCAGGGTGAGGGCCCAGTCGCCGCGCTGGAACGTGCTCTCCAGATAGACCCGGTTCCAGCTACGCGACAGCGGGTCGGAGCGCCCGTTGGACTGGTGGTTGAACGACACCCGGTTGCGCGTGTTGACCCAGCCGAGCGCACTCCACGCATTGTCGAAATCGATAAAAATTTCCGGCTCGTAGTTGGTCTCCCTAAACGGGGAGGAGGCATCGGTATTATACGCCTGCCACCAGCTGCGCTGGGTGTAACCGAAATAGACATCACCCACGTCGCCGAACAGGTCCTCGACCAGGTTGAACTTGGCGCTGAACTGGAACTTGACCTCGATATCGTCGGGGCCGTTTTCATCGGTGATCTCGCGAAATCTCGGGGCGTCGGTGCTGCCGTTATAACTCACCGGGAAAATATAGTTCGTACGGTGCGTGGTGATCGCGAACGGGTTACGGGTGGATTCCTGCTCGAGCTGGCGGCGCTCGTTCAAGTCTTCGAGGGCGACTTCTTCGGGCAGCGGTTCAGGCTCGAGCCCGGCGGCGCTATCCGCCGGTGCCTCTATTTGTTGTAGCTGCTGGTGCAGCTGATAAAGCTCGGTATTTAACGCGCGAATACGAGCCTCGATCTCTTCTTGTGTTTCTGCCAGGGCGCTATTGGCGAGCGGGGCCGTACCCGCAAACACGAAAAGAGCTGCTAATAACCGGTGTCGGGTGACCATGAGTGAGGCTCGCGATATGGGAAAAGAGAGTTAACAGGGCTTTCTATACAGCCTTGGCGTTTAAGTCAACTACTCGTGATTGCGAAAGTGGTGATTACCCAGGACAATGCCCCCTTGACCGCCCTCCGGGCGGGGCGATTATGTCAGCGAGGCATGCATAACGTGGTGAAATGCGCGGTAAGAGTATGGGTATTTTGCGGCGCGCTACTGGCGCTTTTACTCCTCGCGGGGGCGCCGAGCGCGATGGCCGTCGAGGTGGAGGGCGTGCCTGCCCGGGAAGAGCTCGACGAGCGGCTGAGTGCGATCGAAGAGGCCGAAGGCGAGCCGAGCGAGCAGCAACAAAGTGAGATTCAGGCGCTTGAGGCAGCGCTGGACGCCTACGAACGGTTGGGCGCGATGGAAGAGCGCCTGGCCACGCTCGAACAGCGTATGGAGGAGTCGCCGGCGGCGCTGCTTCGCCTGGAGCGTGAGCTCAACGAGGCCGAACAGGCCAGCCAGCAGCTCAACGCCGGTGATCTAAGCGATATGGCGCTTTCGAATCTGGAGAGCCGCCAGGCCGATGCGGTGGTCGCGCTACAGCAATTGCAAGGCCAGTTGGCGGATGCCAACTCGCAACTGCTGGCGGCGCAAACGCTGCCCGAGCGTGCCCAGCAGGCCATTTCCAATGCGATCCAGCGTAGCGAGCGGTTGCGCCGGGAAGTGGACGACCGCGAAGCCCTGCTTGCCGACCGCCAGCTTTCGGCGCAAAACGATGCCAACCTGATCCAGCTGCGTCTGAATCGTACGGTGGCCGAGCGTGAAATGAGCCTCAATCAGCGCGAGCTCAGCGCCAATAGCCGCCTGCGCGAGCTGGCCCAACGCCGCCGCGATTTGCTCTCGCTGCAAATCGACGAACAGGAGCAGCAGCTCAACTTGCTCCAGGGCGTGATCGACCGCCAGCGCCGGCTACAGTCGGAGCAGGCCATTGCCGACGCCGCCCGGGAGGACCCGCTGGTGGCCGAAGGTCACCCGGTGGTGCTACGTGCCCAGCAGGTCAATCAGGAGCTGAGTCTGGAACTTTTGCGCGCCACCGACCGCTCCAACGGTATCGTCCGCGAAAATATCGAAGCCCAACGCCAGCTCGATCACGTCCGCCAGCTCCAGCGAAGCCTCAACGAACAGCTCGACGCCATTCGCGGCAGCCAGCTTCTGTCGCGCATTTTGGTCGAGCAGCGCCAGTCCCTGCCCGTGATCGCGCCGCGCCACGACCTGCAGGATGAAATCGCCGATCTACGTCTGAAACAGTTCGATCTGGTCCGCCAGCGCGACCAGCTTCGCCAGGGCGAGCGGCTGGCCAATCAGCGCTTGGAAGAGGCCGGGGTCGAAGTGACGGCGGGGCTGGTCGATTCGCTCTCGCGGCTCTACCAGTCGCGCCGCGAGCTCGTCGACCAGCTCGAGCAGACCTACGGCGGGCTTTTGAGCGCGGCCATCGAGCTTCAGCTCAATCAGCAGCAGCTTCTGGAGATTTCTCGTAACCTTCGCACCACCATCGACGAGCAGCTTTTTTGGGTGGCCAGCAGCCGCCCGCTGGATGTCGCTTGGCTTAGGCAGTTGCCGCAGAATCTACGTATCGAATGGCGCGAAGGCGAGTGGCGAAACCTGTTGCCGTCCCGTTGGGAAGGCCTCTCCTGGGAGGTGCTGGCCGGGGCGCCGCTCGTTTTGATCAGCCTGTTGCTGATGGGCCTTCGAGCGCGCATCAAGGCGGGGCTTACGCGAATCCATTCGCAAATCGGCCGGCTCAAAAGCGACACCCAGGGACATACGCCCCGGGCGGTTTTACTCAATGCGCTACTGGCGATCCCCGGGCCGCTGGTCTTGGCCGGGGTGGGGGTCGGGCTAAGGACCGGTGAAGGGCCGGCCTCGCAGAGTCTGGCACTGGCGTTTTTACAGCTGTCGCTTAGCTGGGGGGCGATTGCCTGGGGGCGACGGCTGCTGGTGCCCGACGGCGTGGCCGAGCGCCACTTCACCTGGTCGGCGGGTTACGGTGCCAAGCTGCGCCAGCTCCTTGGCGGGCTCGGAATTGCGCTGTCGCTGGTGGTGGTGATCGCCACGCTCTCAGCACCCATGCAAACGCCGCTCGCCCAGCGCCCGCTGGCGCTGGGGCTTTTCTTCGTGTCGCTTGGCGCCATGAGCTGGTGGCTGGCGAAGTTGATTCTCGCCCACGTGCCGTTTTTCGGCGTGCGGCTTTTCAGGCTGCTGCTGGGCCTGGGGATCGCCGCCGTGCCGCTGGTGCTGTTTAGCCTGGTCGCCTGGGGGTTCGAATACACCGCCCTTCGCCTGGTGGGGCGTTTTGCCATGACGCTCTATATTCTGGGGCTTTGGATCATCGTCGAGGCTACGGTGGTGCGAAGCCTGGCCGTGGCGGCCCGGCGACTTGCCTACCGCCGGGCGCTGGCAAGGCGCCGGGCCCAGGTGCAGGAGGGCGCCGAAGGCGGGCTCGAAGTGGTCGAGGAGCCACCGCTGGATATGCAGCAGATCAATAGCCAGTCGCTACGGCTTTCCAAACTGATTCTTTTGATCGGCTTTACCACGCTTTTATACCTGGTGTGGTCGGATCTGCTCACCGTGCTGGGCTACCTGGACCAGGTCTCGATCTGGGACGCCGAAGACGGCGATCTGGTCGGCAATACGCTCTCGATCAGCGATGTATTCACGGCGCTTTTGGTCGTGGCGGTGACGATCATCATGGCCAGCAACCTGCCGGGACTTTTGGAAGTCTCGGTACTGTCGCGGCTTTCGCTCAAGCAGGGCAGCGCCTATGCAATCACCTCGCTTTTGTCCTACACCATCGTGGGGACCGGCGTGGTCATGGCGCTGGCGACCCTCGGCGTTTCCTGGGACAAGCTTCAGTGGTTGGTGGCCGCGCTCAGCGTGGGGTTGGGCTTTGGCCTTCAGGAGATATTCGCCAACTTCATCTCGGGGCTGATCATCTTGTTCGAGCGACCGATTCGTATTGGCGACACTATCACCCTTGGCAACCTGCACGGCACCGTGAGCCGGATACGTATTCGCGCCACGACGGTCACGGATTTCGACCGTAAAGAGATCATCATCCCCAATAAAACCTTCGTGACCGACCAGCTGATCAACTGGTCGCTGTCGGATAACGTCACCCGGGTGGTGCTCACATTCGGGGTGTCCCACGGTTCGGATCTCGAGCGCGTCCATACCCTGCTGCGCCAAGCCGCCGACGAGAATGCCCGGGTGCTGGTCGACCCGGAGCCTCAGGTGTTCTGTGTCAGCTACGGACCGCACAGCCTCAACTTCGAACTGCGCATCTTCGTCAACGACCTGGTGGATCGTCTGTTCGCCGCCGACGAGGTGAACTGCCGAGTAGACGCGCTCTTGCGCGAGGCGGGTATTCGCGTGGCCTTCGAGCAGATGGACGTTTGGCTGCACCGCGACGAGTCCGAGCCGGTCAAGGTGCAGTCCGCACAGCAGTTGCCACCGGCTTCGCTAAGCTAGCTCAGGCCCGGGTGGCCAGCAGCAAAAATTCCCGATTGCCGTCACCCCCGGTAATCGGGCTCTCCTGCCAGTGGGTCACCTTCATATCGTGCTCACCACAGCAATCAAGCACACGGGTTTTGACCTCGGCAAAGCGGCTGGCGTCGTGTACCACGCCCCGCTTGTCGAGCGCTTTGGGGTCGAGCTCGAACTGCGGCTTCACCAGTGACAAAAGCCGCCCGCCAGGCGGGAGTAGCGCGGCGAGCTCGGGAATGATCAGCGTTTGGGAAATAAACGAGACATCCATTACCGCAATATCCGCCGGGTGCTGTTCGAGAGCGCCTAAAAGCGCCTCACAGCGGCTCATGGCCCGCGCGTTCAGCCCCTCCAGGCAGGTGACCCGGCTATCTTCGCGAAGAAGCGCGGCGAGTTGGCCGTGGCCGACTTCCACACCGATCACGTGGCGGGCGCCAAAGCGCAGGGCGCAATCGGTGAAGCCACCGGTTGACTGGCCAATATCGAGCGCGTTGAGTCCGTCCAGGCGCATATCCAGCGCGTGCAGCACGCCTTCGAGCTTCAAACCGGCCCGGGAGACGTAGCGCTCCTCCGGGTCGTCGCTGATAAGAAACGTAGTGTCCGACGGCCATTTCTCCGAGGCCCGGGTCAGGGGCGTGCCGTCTTCAAGGCTTACGCGGCCGTTGCGAATGAGGCGCTGGGCGCGAGTACGGGAGCTGGCAAGCCCCAGGCTTGCCAGTAGTTGGTCGAGTCGTGTCATGTCGAAAGCGTTAACAGGGTGAGTGGGGCGGGTGGCTTGCCTGAAGTTCGATGGCGGGCAGGCGCGCGGCCCCCCAGCTGCGGTGCAGGTAGCCTTCCACGCGTTCGAGCTCGTCGCGGGGTACCGTCGCCGGCTCGCCGCGCTCCAGCGGGTCGTGGTGATAAATATAAAGCCGGGAGGTGAACTGATCGAAGGGCAGCGAAGCCTCGCCGAAGCGCTCGCCAAAACCGGCGGTGCTGACCTTCACACCGTCGCCCCAATCCTGGCCGCTGTCGTTATTGGGGTTGAAAAAATAGACGCGCATGGTGTCCGTCGGGTCGAGGGAGGTGCGCAAAATGGTAATGGCGTGCCAGCCGATGAAGCGCCCGGCGCTGTCGGTGACGGCGATGCCCGCGGGCTGCGGGTGAATCAGCGGTTGGTTGCCGTTATAAAACGGATGATAGCTTGCGTAAAAGTGGCGGATGAAGGCGTCCACGTCGCAAAGCTTGCCGCTTTGGACATCGACGTTGATGCGAAAGCCACGCCCGGACCACCAGCCGTGAAACTCCGGGTTGACCCAGCGGTGCGGGTCGCCTTCGCGGCCAATGCAGCGCCGCCCCATTTCGGCGTAAATACGGTCCAGATGCGGCACCACGATCAGCGAGACCGGATCGAGGTCCATGGGAAGCGCTGTGGCCACCCCGGATACGCTCTCTTTCGAGGAGATCGGCTGGCCTTCGAAGTGCATGATGATCTCGTCGTCCCGGGTCGCCCATGCGACCATTTGCAGCAGGTAGTCCGGGTCGTTGTAGGCCCACATCGAAAGCGCGCGAGCGGATTGGCAGGTCGGGTTATTACCCTGGCCCACCCCCAGCGGCAGCCCCAGCAAACAGAGCACGCCCTCCATGAGCCGGGCGTTCGGGCTGACCGTATCGCCATAGGTGTTGGTCAGCCGCGCCCTGGCCCAGTCGGAAATCGCTAGATTGAGCTGACGCCACATGGCGGGCGCCACCGGAGGCTGGTAGAGAATGCCGCGCTCGAGCAGCAGCGCCAGACCGTACACCGCCTGGGCGGTGGCAGGGTGGACACTTTCTCGAATCAAGCCGTGCACCAGCTCGCGATAGCACAGCATGCAGTCGCGCCCGGTCGCCGAGAGGCCCAGCGCCTCGCCCAGCAGGTGGTCGCTCTCATCCAGACAAAAGCGCAGCAGCACCGCGTGGTAAGGCGACACCAGTCCGGTATCGTGCATGGCGCGGGCGCAGCCGGTGGATTCGGCCTGGAGCGCGGTGGTATCCATGCCCTCGAGGCGGCGCTGATAAATCTCGACCCCCGGGTCTTCGCGGCAGGCCTGGGTTGGCCCGAAAAGCGAGCTGACCAGCCGGTCGGCCCCCTGGCCGCTGGCGCCCAGGTCGATGTCCGGGTTGGCCTGGCATAGCGCGATCTGGGTGATCATCTGCTTGATGCCGTCGACCTGGACCGGACGCTGCTTCAGGATACGCCAGATCTCCTCGATCAGTTGATCGAGGATGTGTTCAAAACCGATGCGCTGAGCCAGGTATTGGAAAAGCGTGCGGGAGAGCGTGGCAAGCCGGCCTTGCGTTTCGCGCTCGGCCTCGCTTGCCGCGCTGAATAAAAGGGTCAGGTTGAGCGCCATCACCTGGGTCAGATAGTGGTGCGCCTGCTCCTGAGTAATCAGGGTGTGACGGTACTCGCCCTTGGCCACGGCCAGCAGACGAAGCTCGCTGAGTGCCTCGATCACCACGGTGTTAGGATCGGCGCTTTTGAGGGCGAACGTGGCAAGTGTGGGCTGCAAGTACTGGGGCGTTTCCCAGTCAGAGCCTTGAAAAACCGCAGCGGATTCAAAATCCGCTGTACGGCTTTCGATTGCCTGGCAACCACCGTCTTGCATGAGGACACGGCGAGCCGTGTCCAGTACGCGAGGCAGTTTTTCGGGCCGGCTGAACGCGGGGGCCTCTTTTAACCTGTGTAGCGCGTCATCCAGTTTTTCCAAAAGCCCGACGAGCTTCGGCGGTTCTGCTTCATTGGCGGTCGTCACAACGGCTCCTTTTCCCGACAAGGGCGGGGATTATACATAGAAGTCGAGGTCTTCCTGATGTTTTAGCAGATCGCGCAGGGTATGGGCGTCGTCGCCCTTGAAGTAAATCAGGCCCCAGTGGGTACCGAACGCGGTGCGCTTGGTGACCGTTTCCTCGAGCGGCGTGGTCAGTTCGTGGGACTCGAAGTAGGGGTGATCCTCGGTCTCTTCGGGAATTTCCAGACGGCTGACCACGCGGCGGCGCGGATAAACGCCGAAGCAGCCGGCGAAGCCATTGGCATCGACCACTTCTTTGGGGAAGAACGCGGCGACCTCCTCCGGAGTGCTTTTCGGGTCGAACACCAGCATCGAAGCCTGATAGGCGTTGAAACCGTACACCCGCTCCAAAAGCTCGAACACCTTGAACCCCGGCGGACGGTAGGCCACTTCGCCAAAGTACATTTCACCGTCGCTGGTGACGAAGTACTCGGGATGGATCAAGCCAAACTCGATATCGAAGGTCTTGATGAGCTTTTCGATCTGGGCGGTGATCTGTGCGCGGTACTTTTCGAGCTCTGGCGATGCGGGCACGAAGACCGAGTAGCCCAGGGTCACGTACTCGGAAATGTTCAAAAAGGCGATTTTACCGTTATGAATCCACGCTTCGACGGCGAATTCCCAGCCATCGAGGTGCGATTCCATCAAGACCGGAAACTCTTCTTCCGGGATGAGATCGACTTCGTCCGGGGTGCGAATGACGCGGTGGCCCAAACAGCCGGCCTTGTCGAAGGCTTTCAAGTGAATCGGGTCGTTGGGGTCGCCGTCGAGCTTGAGCAGCGTCTGGTTGACGCGCTTCAAAAAGCGAATGACGTCGTCTTTATCGTGGGCCTCTTCGAAGATGCCCACGCGGATGCCGCCGAGCTGCGCGCGGCGTTTCATCAGCGCTTTATCGCGTAAAAGCAGCGACTGGCCGTAAAGGCGGGGGTTATCCAACAGCACCGAGTTGATGGCGCCGGCCCACTCGACGGTCTCTTCGAACAGCGGAATGGCGACATCCACGCCTTTGTCCTTCAGGGTTTCGGCGATTTCCAGCGACCGGTCGTTGAGGCGCTCGAAATTCCACGGTACGTGGGGGATGTTGTGCTGCTGGCAGTACTCTTCGGCCCAATCGGGGGCAACCACGATATAGCGGCGGTCGAATTTTTCCGCTGCTTCGATGGCATTAAGGCTCCAACCAAGTAGGGCGATATAACCCTTATTTGAATCCTTTTCCATACTGGTAACTCCTTTGGGGTGAAAAAATACCTGCGCTGACACGACCATACACCACTTGGCTACCCGGAACAGGGCGGCTTGATTACGTGCATCAACGGTACAAAAGCGTTAAACGTGCACGCGGCAGTAAAAGGCAGGCACATGAATATGGTAGTCTAGGTTCGGAGTTTTAACCTTTAAACGGCAAGAGGATAGGGCCAGGATGGCGACCAGGCCGGTCTACCGAGTAGTCGTTCACCAGCAGGGTGAAGTGTGGGATTTATACGTCAGAGAGATCTTTCAAAGCGAACTCTGGGGGTTTATTGAAGTCGAGGAGTTTGTCTTTGACGATGCTTCACGGATGGTAGTGGATCCCGGCGTGGAGAAACTACAGCGCACCTTCGAGGGCGTGAAGCGCAGCTACCTGCCGCTCAATGCCATCGTGCGTATCGACGAAGTCGAGCGCGAGGGCCCGCTGAAGGTCGTCAAAAGCGATACTCGGGTCGCTGAGTTTACGCGTCCTTTCCCGCTGCCTCCCCGCGGCGAAGGGTGAGTATAAAGCCCCGCCCTCGTTCAAGCGGCTGCTATTGGCGTATGTATTTACGATCAGGATTTGATGTCATGCAAGTAAAAAAGTCTCGTTTATTGGGGTGTCTGGCCACCACCGGTTTTTTGTTGAGTACCGTAAGCCCCCAGGTGCTGGCGCAAACCGAGGGTCAGGCGTGGGTGAGTGAAGAGCTGAGCACGTTCGTGCGCAGCGGCCCGACGGACGGCTACCGGATCGTCGGAACGTTAAACGCCGGCGAGCAGGTAGAGGTACTGGAAGAGAGCGGCAGCTACACGCGCGTACGCGGCAACGGTGGCGATGCCGTTTGGGTGCTGAGCGAAGAGCTACAGCAAACCCAAAGCGCCCGGGAACAACTGCCCGAGCTCGAAGAGCAGGTAGAGGAGTTGGCCGACGAACTCGAAGGCATCAACGACACCTGGGAGGAGCGCGTCGCCTCGATGCGCGATACCCTTGAGGTTCGCGAACAGCGCATTGCCGAGCTCGAAGCGCGCAATAGCGAGCTCGATAGCGAAGCCGATCACTCCCGCCAGCAGGTGCGTGCGCTACAGGCCCGCCTGGACACTCAGGAGGAGGATCTATTGATGCGCTACTTCATGTACGGCGGTGGCGTGGCCGGTGCGGGGCTGCTGGTCGGCCTGATCGTGCCGCATCTGCCGCGCCGGCGTAAAAAACGCGACCGCTGGTTTTAAGAGGCCTTGATGGAAAACGCGTGGCGCAAGCGCTGGCAAGAGGGGCGTATCGGCTTTCATCAAGCCTCGACCCACCCGGCACTCATCGAGCACTGGCCTGCCCTTGGCATTGCCAGAGACGCCAAAGTGCTGGTGCCGCTTTGCGGTAAAAGTCTGGACATGCGCTGGCTGGCCGATCAGGGCCATCCGGTGCTGGGCGTGGAGCTTGCCCCGGAGGCGGTCGCGCAGTTTTTAAGCGATTCCCCGGCCGGGGTGTCGCGCTACGAACAGGCCGGGTTCGAGGTGGTCCGTCAGGGCAGTATCGAGCTCTGGTGTGGCGACTTTTTCCATCTGCACATTCGCCAGACCTTCGAACTCGGCGCTTTCTACGATCGCGCTGCGCTGATCGCCCTGGCCCCGGCGGCGCGCCAGCGCTACGCCTTTCACCTTGCGCAACTGATTCCGCCCGGCGCGCGTGGGCTACTGGTGAGCGTCACTCACGAAAAAGAGGGCCAGGGGCCGCCGTTTAGCGTGCCGGAAGACGAGGTGCGAAAGCTATTGATGCCTAACTTCGCGCTGGAACTTCTGGGGAGGGGCGCCGCCGATGCGCGCGGAATGAGCGAGCAGGTGTGGGCGCTCAAGCGGCGCGGGCCAGTGTGACCCGCGCTTTCATGCTTAGCGCGCCAAAAGTCTGGCAAGCTCCGGGTCGCTGAACGCCCGGTTCAGGCCGTCGCTCAACAGGTCGTTGATCATGCGCGTGTTGGTCGCTTCACCGGGTTTGATGGCATAGCCCTGGGTGCGCCGCGAGGTGTAGGTACCCGTGTACGTCGTGCCGCGGTTTTGCGCAATGGCGCGAAACACCGCTTCGATACGCGCCTCGTCCACCAGGGGCTGTCCGCTATCGCCCTGGCCGTAGTGCAGGCTGGCAAGCTCGAGGGTCAGGCTAGGGCCGCCCTGGGCGGGGCTGGTGGTCGGGTTGAAGCCCATTTCCTGAACGGCGCGCTCCGCCTCGGCTTGCAGCCGCGGAATCACTTCGTGGCTATTCACGGTGATCTGAGCCGTGGACATGCTGCCCCCGGCGCGGGTGCCGATCACTTCGCTTTCCCGGGCGTCCACCGCGGCCACGCTGACCTGTTGACCCGAACCCACCTGGGGCACCTCGGCGGTGCGCTCCGGGCTAAGCTGAAGATATTGAGGGCTTGCGCAACCGGCAAGCAGTACGCCGGCAACCAGCGCTGTAGACAGCGATAAAAAATGACGCCGAAGCATGGTGTTTCTCCGCGATGGCTAAAAGGTGAGTATAGCGTGCGCCGGGGCGCCGGGTACATTCAAACGCCGACGTTTGCGCAAGGCGCTAACAAGAGGACGTTCATGAAACGCAATGAGCTTTTTTCAGCCGCCGAGCCTGCCAATCTACTCCCCCGGGACGGCGAAGCGTTCTACCAGGGCCAGGTGCTCAGCGAAGCGGAAGCCACGCTTTATTTGGCGCGCTGCGTGGAGGAGCTGGACTGGGCCCAGGAGCGGTTGGTGATGTTCGGCCGCGAGATCGTTACAAAGCGCAAGGTTGCCTGGTATGCGGATGCGCCCACCGCCTACACCTACTCCGGCCAAACCAAGGCGGCCAGGCCCTGGCCTGCGTTATTGCTGGCGCTGAAAGCGCAGGTGGAGGCCGAAAGCGGGGCGCATTTCAACTCGTGCCTTTGTAACCTTTACCACTCCGGTGATGAGGGCATGGGGTGGCACAGCGATGACGAGAAAGAGCTCGCCCCGGAAGGCGTGATCGCTTCGCTCACCCTGGGCGGGCAGCGGCGCTTTTCGTTCAAGCACAAGGCAAGCAAGGAGAGGGTGTCGCTGGCGTTGGAACACGGCAGCCTTTTGATCATGCAGGGCACGACCCAAACCCACTGGTGGCACAGCCTGCCCAAAACCAAAAAAAGCCAGGAGATGCGGGTCAACCTGACCTTTCGACAAATGCAAAACGCCGCTCCATGAGCGGCGTTTTTGGTTAGTCCGAATGCGCCTGCTGTGTTTGGGGGGCATCATCGGCAAAGCGGTGCCAGCGGCGGGGGTGAGCGTAGAGGCGCTGGCCGCGGTGGATGTTTAGCCGCTCGAAATCCGCGTGGCGCACCGTGACAAGCCAGGGGGCGGCCAGCCAGTCGGCCTCGAGCTCCACGCGTACCTCGGCGCCGACCAGCGAGAACGCGGTGATCGTCACCGGCAGGTGAACGCCTTGCTCGAAGGTTTCGCTCAGGCGAACTTCGTGGGGGCGCAGCAAAAGCTCCTCGTCGCCGTCGGGGAGATCGACCCGCAAATGCGCGTCGCCGCAGGTGAGTACGCCGCCTCGCACGCGTCCTTCCAAATGGTTGACGTCGCCCAGAAACTCGAACACGAAGCGGTTTTTCGGCGCCCGGTAGAGCGCCTCGGGTGTGTCGATTTGCTCGATACGCCCGTTGCTCATCACCACGACCCGATCCGAAAGCTCCAGCGCCTCCTCCTGGTCGTGGGTCACGAATACGCTGGTGAAGTTGAGCTCTTCGTGCAGGCGGCGCAGCCAGCGGCGCAGGTCCTGGCGGACCTTCGCGTCCAGCGCGCCGAAGGGTTCGTCGAGGAGCAGTACGTCGGGTTCGACCGCCAGAGCGCGGGCAAGCGATACGCGCTGCTGTTGGCCGCCGGAGAGCTGAGCGGGCAGGCGGTTGGCGAACTGCTCGAGCTTGACCATTTCCAAAAGCCTAAAGACCCGCGCGCGAATCTCGCCTTTGGAAGGGCGCTGGCTGCGCGGCATGACGGTCAGCCCGAAGGCGATGTTGTCGTAAACGCTCATGTGGCGAAAAAGCGCGTAGTCCTGAAAGACGAACCCGATGCGCCGGTCGCGCACGTGTACGTTCGTCACATCGCGTTCGCCGAACATGATTTTGCCCGCACTCGGCGAGCGGTCGGCGTTTTCGAGCCCGGCGATGATACGCAGTAGCGTGGTTTTACCCGACCCCGAAGGCCCCAAAAGGCCCACCAGCTCGCCGTCATGAATGTCGAGATCGATCGGTTCGAGCGCCTGGGTCTCGCCGAAATGCTTGGCAATATTGTGCAGTTGAATGCTCATGAGAAAGCCTTCCGGCGGGTAGCGCGCCACTGCAAAGCGGCCTTGGCGGCAAGCGTGAGTAGCGCGATCAACGCAAGCAGCGCCGCGCTCGAAAACGCCCCGACCGCGTTGTAATCCTGGTAAAGCTGCTCGAGGTGAAGCGGCAAGGTATTGGTCTGGCCCCGAATGGCACCCGAGACCACCGACACCGCGCCGAATTCGCCCACCGCACGGGCATTGGTCAGAATGACGCCGTATAAAAGCGCCCAGCGGATGTTGGGCAGCGTGATCCGCCGAAAGACGGTAAAGCCCGAGGCGCCCAGGGTTACCGCGGCTTCTTCTTCCCGCGAGCCCTGGGCCTGCATCAGCGGAATCAGCTCCCGGGCAACGAAGGGGCAGGTGACGAACACCGTGACCATCAAGATACCCGGCCAGGCGAACATCAGTTGAATATCATAACCGTCCAGAAAGCGTCCGATCCAGCCGCCCCGCCCGTACAGCAGCAGGTAGACAAGCCCTGCCACCACCGGCGATACCGCAAAGGGAATATCGATCAGCGTTTGCAGAATCCGCCGGCCCGGAAAGGTGAACCGGGTCACCAGCCACGCCAGCGCCACGCCGAACACCAAACAGATGGGGATGGTCATGAGCGCGATGACGAGCGTCAGACCAATGGCGTGAAGGGTGTAGACATTGCTGACGTTTTGCCAGAACACCGCCACGCCCTGGGAGAACGCCTGGGCAAAAATGGCCACCAGGGGCAGTAGTAAAAAAAGCGCCGACAGCAACACCGCAGCACTAATCAACGAGCGCCGAACGGCCGGCGCGTCACCTACGCGGCGCATTAGCCATTTCCTCCGTGCAGGCGGCGCACAAAGCGCCCCTGCCAAACGTTAATGGCCAGCAGTAGTGCAAGCGAGGTGAACAGCACGATCGAAGCGATCGCCGAGGCCCCGGCATAGTCGTACTCCTGAAGCCGAACAAAGATCATCAACGCGGTGATTTCGGTCTCGTAAGGCATGTTGCCAGCGATGAAGATGATCGCCCCGAACTCACCTAGCGAGCGCACGAAGGCAAGCCCGGTGCCGGTGACCAGGGCCGGCCACAGGTGCGGCATGATCACCCTGCGAAAGGCGACGCTGTCGGTCGCACCCAGCGCCATCGCTGCCTCGTCGATCTCGGCGGGCAAATCCTCGAGCACCGGCTGCACCGTGCGTACCACGAAGGGGATACTGGTAAACGCCATGGCCAGCGCAATGCCCACCCAGGTGTACGCCACTTGAAAGCCGAGGGGTTCGAGCAGCCGGCCCATCCAGCCGTTGCTGGCGTAGAGCGTGGCAAGCGTTATCCCCGCCACTGCGGTGGGCAGGGCGAAGGGCAGATCCATCAGCGCGTCCAGAAGGCGCTTGCCGGGAAACTCGTAGCGCACCAATACCCAGGCCAGCAGCAGCCCGAAGAGCGCATTCACCAACGCGGCCACCGCCGCTGCGCCCAGGGTGACCGCGTAGCTTGCGACCACGCGGCCCTCGGTAATGATCGCCCAGTATTGGGCCAGGCTAAGCCCGGCCAATTGGCCGAACAGGCCAGTGATCGGCAGCAGCAGTACCAGCGAGATGAACAGTACGCTGATACCCATGGACAGCCCAAAACCCGGCAGCACGCGCGTGCTGCCGGATGACCGAAAGGTTAACTGACGCATATTTGACCGTTAGCGACGCTGAAGCTGGTCGAGCATGCCGCCGCTTTCGAAGTGCGTCTCCATGATGTCGTCCCAGCTGCCGAACACGTCGTCGACGTTGAAAAGCTCGGTTTCCGGGAAGTCATCGGAAAATTCCTCCAGAACGGTTTCATCGTGTACCCGGTAGTTGAAGCCGGCCAGCGTACGCTGAGCCTCTTCGGTGTACAGGTACTCAAGGTAGCCTTCGGCCAGATCGGTATTGCCGTTACGCTCGGCGTTTTCGGACACGACCGCGACCGGGAATTCGGCCAGCACGCTCATCGGCGGTACGATGACTTCGTAGTCGTCGCTGCCGTATTCGCGGCGGATGTTGTTGACCTCGGACTCGAAGCTGATCAGCACGTCACCGATGCCGCGCTCGATGAAGCTGGTGGTCGCCCCTCGGCCGCCGGTGTCGAACACCGCGACGTTGGCGAGCAGCGTGCGCATGAAGTCCTGAATCTGCTCTTCGTCGCCGTCGAACTCACGGTCGGCAAAGCCCCAGGCCGCCAGGTAAGTGTAGCGCGCGTTACCCGAGGTTTTCGGGTTGGGGAAGACCAGCTCGACGTCCTCTTGTACCAGGTCGTCCCAGCTCTCGATGCCCTTGGGGTTGTCCTTTCGCACCAAAAAAGCGGTGGTGGAGTAGTAGGGCGAGGCGTTGTTCTCGAGCGCGCTCTGCCAGTCTTCATCGACCAGACCCGCCTCGGCGAGTACGTCGACATCGGTCACCTGGTTGAACGTCACGACATCGGCGCGAAGGCCCTGCATGATGGCGCGAGCCTGGGCGGAAGAGCCGCCGTGGGACTGACTGACGCTCACCTCTTCGTCGTGCTCCTCTTGCCACCACTCGACGAAGTCCGGATTGATCGCCACGAACAACTCCCGGGCGATGTCATAAGAAGAGTTCAAGAGCTCGCGCTCCTGGGCTATGGCGGTGCCGGTAGCGCCGGCGGCGGCGCTACCCAGGGCAATGGCCAGCACGGTACGGCTAAAGGGCGCGGATAAAACAGAAGCTAAACGCATCGAATTTTCCTTGTTGAAAGTGGGCGATAGTTCGAACGTCCGGGGGATCATGCTTCAAAACGCTCAGAGCGTTCTTGCCATAGACGTTTTCGCGATAAGACAAGGTTAGTCCTTGATTTAAGGAATTACAATTGCGTTTAATATTCAATTAAGGAATATGAATGTTCCCGATCCCTTTGTTGGAGTTGCGCCTGAGCTTTAGCACGCGCTCTGTTACCATATGCGCTTTATCCGGCGCCTCTTGAAGGCGCAAAGCCGCCTTGCTCAGGAGCGTTTCATGACCGCGTCCCAGGAATTTTTAATCGCCCCTTCGATTCTATCCGCCAACTTTGCTCGCCTGGGCGAAGAGGTCGACAACGTGCTGGCCTCCGGCGCGGATATCGTCCACTTCGACGTGATGGACAATCATTACGTGCCCAACCTCACCATCGGGCCGATGGTGTGCAAGGCGCTTCGCGCGCACGGCGTGACCGCGCCGATCGACGTTCACCTGATGGTCAAGCCGGTGGATCGCATGATCAGCGATTTCATCGACGCCGGGGCGAGTTACATCACCTTTCACCCCGAGGCGTCCGAGCATATCGACCGTTCGCTACAGCTGATTCGCGATGGCGGCTGCAAGGCCGGGCTGGTCTTCAACCCGGCCACGCCGCTATCGCACCTGGATTACGTGATGGACAAGATCGACATGGTGCTGTTGATGAGCGTCAATCCGGGTTTTGGCGGGCAGTCGTTCATTCCCGGTACGCTCGACAAGCTACGCGAGGCCCGCGCGCGCATCGACGCCGCGGACCACCCTATCAAGCTGGAGGTGGACGGCGGCGTCAAGGTCGATAACATCGGCGAGATCGCCGCTGCCGGGGCGGATACCTTCGTAGCGGGCTCGGCGATCTTCAGCGCCCACCGCTCACAAGACCCCCACGGCTACGACTCGGTCATCAAAGCGCTGCGCGGCCAACTGCCCGCGCGCTAAACTGCCTGTGCGCTAAAGAGGGGATTCGGGCTCAGTGAAGCTTCATTTTGGGCTTCAGGTAGCGGTTTAGCTTATCCACCACCCAGGTGAGCCCGGTTTTGGGCACGCCGTGAATCGATACCTGGTGCATACGGTAGAGCGAAGCGTAGGCGTTGCGCGCCATCCAACCTTCGAGGAACAGCCCGCGGGAAGCGCCGCCGCGCATCAGGTTACCGACCGCATCGTAGCGGGCAAGCGACACCAGCGAGCCGTTATCGCGGTATTTGAACGGCTTCAAGAACTTGCCCGCCAAAGCTCTGTCGAGGTTGTCCGCCAGCACGCCCGCCTGCTGGCGTACCGCCTGCGCCCTCGGGGGCACCGTCGAGTCGTCACCCTGGGGGCAGCTTGCGCAGTCGCCCATGGCGAAAATGCACGCGTCGTCCACGCTTTGCATGGTCTGCTCGACGCACACCTGGTTTTTCTTGTTCACCGTCAGGCCAAGCTCGGTCAGAAAATCCGGCGCCTTGATGCCCGCGGCCCAAACGTTGAGATCGGTTTCGATCACCTCGCCATCCTTGGTGACGAGCTGGTACTCCTGAGCCTCTTCGATGGCGGTGTCCACGTGAATGTTCACACCCAGGGTTTCGAGCTCCTTGTGAACGGTTTGGCTGACCCGCTCGGATAGGGCGGGGAGTACTCTGGGCGCGGCTTCGATCAGATGGACGCTGATCTGGTTGTCGTCCACGTGGGTCACATCATAGGCGTTGAGCAGGCGGGTGATATCCAAAAGCTCCGCGGCAAGTTCGACGCCGGTCGCGCCGCCGCCCACGATCCCCACGCTCAGCGTGGTGTTCTTTCTAAGCCGTGGGTCGGTATAGCGCAAGAACGTGTTGATCATGTCACGCTGAAACGCCTTGGCCTGGTCCGGCGAGTCGATGAAGTGGCAGTACTCGGCCACGCCCTTAGTGCCGAAGTCGTTGGACACGCTGCCCAACGAGAGCACCAGGTAGTCGTAGGTGAGGGTGCGTTCGGGCAGCACCTCTTCGCCGTCTTCGTCCAGGATGGGCGCAAGATCGAGGGTTTTGCTTTCGCGGTCGAGCCCGGATAGCGAGCCGCGCTGGTAGCGGTAGCCATGGGCGCTGGAGTGGCCACGAAAGTCGACCTCATCCATGGTGGAGTTCAAAACACCGGTCGCCATCTCGTGCAAAAGCGGCTTCCATACGTGGGTGGCGTTGCGGTCCAGCAACACGATCTCGGCACGCTTTTTCTTGCCAAGCGTTCGTCCCAGGCGCGTCGCCAGGGCCAGGCCCCCCGCGCCACCGCCGACAATCACAATCCTTGGTATGGCCATTGATGTCTCCTTGGCAAACGTATCCCTCGCAAACGGATTTCTTGCAGATTCGTTGCATGCAAACTCATTGCGAAAAGGCTGGCTCTAGCATAGAGGGTTCTGATGAATCTGACGAATGCCTGGCTTGCAACATCCGTCATTTCAAAGAGAAAAATCTTAACGTCGTTTGATAAACGCGCCATCCTTGGGCCGGCAACATTCATCTTTTAACGAGCATCAGGGAAGTCGACCAATGCACGCGATTTTAACGGACAAACAGCTTATCGCCTTCGACCTGGACGGCACGTTGATCGATTCCGTGCCGGATCTTGCGGTGGGCGTACAAAAGGCCCTGGAAGAGGTGGGCGTGGTAGCGCCTGACGAGGGGCTGGTACGCGATTGGGTCGGCAACGGCGCTTTGGTGCTGGTCGAGCGCGCGCTTACCTGGGCGCTTGACGAGCCGCCGGAATCGACGCTTTTGCATACCGCCTTCAATGCCTTTATGCGCCATTACGGCAATGCGCCTTACGCGCGCACTACCCTGTATGACGGCGCGTTCGAGGCGCTGACTGCGCTCAAAGAGGCCGGGTTTGTACTGGTATTGATCACCAACAAGCCCGAGAGCTTTATCGCGCCTATTTTGAGCCACTTCGGGCTCTGCGAGCATTTCGCCCTCTGTATCGGTGGCGATACGCTGGCCGAAAAAAAGCCGCATCCGTTGCCGCTTCTACACGCCGCCAACACCCTGGGCGTAAAGGCCGGCGCCTGCGTGATGGTGGGGGACTCCAAACACGATATCGAGGCGGGCAAGGCGGCGGGCTTTACGAGCGTGGCACTGCCCTACGGCTATAACCACGGTGAGCCGATCGAGGCGAGCCGCCCGGATCTGTGTATCGACACCCTTGCCGCCCTTATCGATTAGAGGGTCTTTATTCGGGGCGGGCGCCGCCCAGCGCCTTGTGAAGCAGCTCGGCGTTGTAACCCAGCATCGCCGGGTAGTTATAAGCGGGGCCGTCCGAATCGCCGAGCGTATCGACGTAGAGCGGGCCGGCCAGCGCAATGTTGCTCTCGCGGGAAAGCGCGTCCATGTGGATATAAGGCGTGGTGCTCTCGAAAAACAGCGCCGGCGGGCGGGTTTCGCTCAGCCGCTCGCTCATCGCAGCCATATCGAAGGCGCTGCCTAGCCGTTCGTTGTTGCTTCCCCAGATAGCGGCGTACTCGAAGCCGAACGCCCGGGCGAAATAGCCCATACCGGCTTCGCTGGTAAACAGCACCCGGTTGGTTTGCGGAATACCCTCCAGACGCTCGCGAATTCGCTCGCTCAACAGTGTCAGCGACTCCCGGGCTTGTTCGGCGCGGGCGCCGAACGCCGCCGTTTTCTCCGGGTAGTGCTCGCTAAGCGTTTGCGCGATGACATCGATGTAGGCGATGGCGCCGGCCGGGTCCATCCACATGTGCGGGTCGACACTGCCTGCGTACTGGCCCGCCTGGACGGGGAGGCCCTCGAAATCGGCGCGCTCGGCCACCGCCTTCAGGCGTAGCCTTTGGTCGGCCATCGCCTCGACGTGTCTAAGCCAGGGCTCGAGGCCGTAGCCGTTGTAAAAGACGATATCCGCCTCTTCGATCGCCAGTACGTTGGGCGGGGTCAGCTCCCAGCGATGCACGTCCTGGCTGGGAGGCACGATGGTCACGACGCTGATATCGTCGCCGGCGATACGGCGCACCAGATCGCCGATCACTGAAAACGAGGCAATCACCTTGAACGAGGGGGCGGCCTTGGCGGGCAGGGTCATCAACATTAGACCGGCCACCAGCAGGCACCCCAGGAGTGCTCGTTGCTTCATTACATGTATCCCTTGATAAAAAAACGGCCGATCATAGTGATTGCGCTAACGGGTTACCAGTTCCTTTCGCGATGCTATCGATTTTCTTGACGTAAAAGGGCGGGCAAAGCGTGCCATGATCGTGCCGCTGCCCCTGCACCCCGTCGTCCGGTTAGGGTATCATCGTTTTTAACCGATTGATTAGTTGGATGAGGTAAGCGTGGCGGCAGCGCAGCACAAACAGCGTGTACTCATGATCGATAACTACGATAGCTTTACGTACAACATCGTTCAGTACCTGAGTGAGCTTGGCGCCGAGGTGATCACCTATCGCCACGACGCGATCACCCTCGAGGCGATCCGCGCGCTTGCGCCGTCGCATCTGATGATTTCGCCAGGCCCTTGCACGCCCAACGAGGCGGGCATTTCGCTTGCGGCCATCGAGCACTTCGCCGGCGAGCTGCCGATTTTAGGGGTGTGTTTGGGTCATCAGGCGATTGGCCAGGCCTTCGGCGCACGCGTGGTGAGAGCGCCGCGCGTGATGCACGGCAAGACCTCGCGTATCGAGCATACCGGCCAGGGTGTTTTTCACGCGCTCGACTCGCCTTTGGAAGTGACTCGCTATCATTCGCTAGTAATCGAGCGCGAAAGCCTGCCCGACTGCTTCGAAGTCACGGCCTGGACGACGAAGGCGGACGAGACGCCGGGGCTGATCATGGGGTTTCGCCACAAGACCCTTGATCTCGAAGGGGTGCAGTTTCATCCTGAGTCGATTCTGACCCGCCAGGGCCACGCGCTCCTGGCCAACTTTTTACAGCGTACCTGATCGCTACACATTCACGTTTAGAGGCTTGTCTGCTCATGCAAATGCGAGACGCCATCAACGCGGTCATGCGCCGCGAAGATCTATCTTTTGACGCCATGCGCACGCTGATGCACCAGATCATGACCGGCGAAGCCTCGGACGCGCAGATCGGGGGCTTGCTGGTTGGGCTCTCCATGAAGGGGGAGAGCGCCACCGAGATCAGCGCCGCCGCCCAGGTGATGCGCGATCTGATGCGCCCGGTCACGCTCAGCGCCGAGAACGTGGTGGATATCGTCGGCACCGGCGGCGACGGGGCGAATCTTTTCAACGTGTCCACCGCCTCGAGCTTCGTGGCCGCCGCCGCCGGGGCGCACGTCGCCAAGCACGGCAACCGCAGCGTTTCGTCCTCTTCGGGGAGCGCGGACCTTTTCGATATCGCCGGCATCTATTTGGACTTGTCACCGCAGCAGGTGGCGCGCTGTATCGAACAGGTCGGGGTGGGGTTCATGTTCGCGCCCAATCATCACCCGGCGATGCGCTACGCGATCGGCCCGCGCCGCGAAATGGGCGTGCGTACGCTGTTCAACATTCTGGGCCCCTTGACCAACCCCGCCAGCGCCCCCAACCAGGTGTTGGGCGTCTATGCGCCAGAGCTCGTTGCGCTAATGGCCGAGGCGCTCAGAAAACTGGGGAGTCGCCACGCCCTGGTGGTGCACTCCGAAGACGGCCTCGACGAGATCTCGCTGGCCGCGCCTACCCGGGTGGCCGAGCTAAAAGACGGCGCTATTCACGAGTACACGATCACCCCGGAAGAGCTCGGTATCGAGCGCCAAAGCCTGGCCTCTTTGAAAGCGGCCACTGCCGAGGATAGCCTGCGTTTGGTCAAGGCTGCCCTGGTGGGCGACGGCCCGGAGGCGGATATCGTCGCGCTCAACGCCGGAGCGGCGCTTTACTGCTCGGGTGTCGCGGACACCTTGAAAGAAGGGGTGATCGTTGCCCAGGACGCCCAGGCCTCCAAACTGCCGCTCGAAAAGCTCAAGGAGCTTTCACACTTCACCAGCGTGTTTAAAGGGTAATTGTTATGAATCACCAGGCCACGCCGACCATTTTGACGCGTATTCTCGAGCGCAAGGACCAGGAAGTCGCCACGCGCCAAAAGGCGGTTTTAGAGGCGGATTTGCTCGCGCTTGCCGAAAAGCAGAGCGCGCCGCGCGGTTTTATCGACGCCCTGGACCGGCGTATCGCGGCAGGCGAGGCGGCGGTGATCGCCGAGGTGAAAAAGGCCTCGCCGTCGCGCGGGGTCATACGCGAGGCGTTTGATCCCGCCGCGATTGCCCAAAGCTATGAGGCGGGTGGGGCGGCATGTTTGTCCGTGCTGACCGACGCCGACTTCTTCCAGGGCCATGAGGACGACCTGATCGCGGCGCGAAACGCCTGTACGCTTCCGGTGATTCGCAAGGACTTCATCACCCACGCCTACCAGGTCACCGAGGCCCGCGCCATCGGCGCTGACTGCATCCTGCTGATTGTGGCAGCCCTCGATGATGCGACGCTCAAGGCGCTGCACCAAAAGGCCGGCGAGCTTGGCATGGACGTGCTGGTCGAGGTACACAGCGCCGAAGAGCTGACCCGGGCGCTGGCGCTGGATTTGAAGCTGGTGGGTATCAATAATCGTAACCTGCACACCTTCGAGACCGATCTCGATACGACGCTGACGCTTTTAGCGCGCGTGCCCGAGAACGTCACGGTAATCACCGAGTCCGGTATCCTGGATCGGGATCACGTGGCCAAAATGCGCGACAACAAGGTCAACGGCTTTCTGGTCGGCGAGGCCTTTATGCGTCAGGACGACCCGGGCCTCGCGCTTAACCAGCTTTTCTTTTAAAGGCCATTTTGAGGCTACTTGATAACGCTGCAGCGCCGAGTAGCCCTACGCGAGGGCGCCATTAATACATCCTTGTAGGCTACTTTCGCCATCCTTGGCGAAAGACCCTCGCTCCGTACCCTGCACGTATCGAGGACCTGGCGTCGCTCATCAAGCCGGCCCGGCGCTTTTCAGGCAGTTTAAAAGTGCCTGCAGCGGGTGCTCAAGCGCTTGGTTGGAATAGCGCTTGACCTGGCTGCGACACGAGTAGCCCGTCGCCAAAAGCCTGCCCGTGTTCTCTTCGGCCTCGACCTGGGGCTGCCAGGACTGGGCGTAGATGGTCTTGGATATTTCGACGTTGCGGGTTTCGTGGCCGTAGGTGCCGGACATTCCGCAGCAGCCCGTCGCCATCAAATCGAGCTTTAACCCAAAGGCGGCGAATACCTGCTGCCAGGCTTTGGGGCTGCCCGGGGCGTTGGTCTTTTCGGTGCAGTGGGAAAGAAGCTTGAAGCCCGGGTCCTTCATCGCGGCCTTGAAGGGGGCCAGGGTATGGGTTTGGGTGGCGAGCCACTCCTGAAGCATCAATACCTGGGGCACGGCGTCCGGGCCGAGAGCTTTGACGTACTCCTGGCGGTAGGTCAGCGTCATCGCCGGGTCGATGCCGACGAAGGGAATGTCGAACTCCGCAAGGGCGCGCAGACGTTTGGCCTGTTTCTCGGCAGTGCGCTCGAAGGCGCCCAAAAACCCCTGTACCTGCAGGGGTTTACCGTTGGCGCTAAACGGCAGCACGAACACGCGAAACTCCAGCCGAGCCAGAAGCTCCACCACGTCCAGCACCAGGTCCGCTTCCATGTGGGTCGTGAAGGCATCCTGAACCAGGATGACGCTTTTCGCCCGCTGGCGTTCGGTCAATAGTGCCAGGGCGGTCGGCGTTGCTTTGGCCACCCCCCAGGCGCGTAGCTGCTTTTTCACGCTGGCCCGCGAAAGCGTCGGGGTGTCACTCATGCCGATGGTGCGGCGCATAAAGCGCTCCATCCAGCGCTTTTCGATCACCGCGTTATAAAGCGGCGCCATTTTGGCAAGCCAGGGCAGGGTGAACTCGGTGGCGCCGATCACGTAGTCGCGCACCGGGCGCAGGTAGCGGCCGTGGTAGACCTCGAGAAACTGCGAGCGAAACTGCGGCACGTTGACCTTCACCGGGCACTGCCCGGCGCAGGACTTGCACGCCAGGCACCCGGCCATGGCGTCGTACACCTGGTGGGAGAAATCATGGTGCTGCTCGCGGCTGAACGTGTTGGCAACACGTTTGGGCAGGCTTTTGATAAAGCCCAGGCGCCCCTCGGCTTTTTTCTTGCGCGACTCTTCGACCACGTCGATACCGGCCCGGGACTGCAGGCGCAGCCACTCGCGTACCAGGCTCGCCCGGCCCTTGGGCGAGTGAATCCGGTCGCGGGTCGCCTTCCAGGAGGGGCACATCGGGTCATCGACATCGTAGTTGTAGCAGGCGCCGTTGCCGTTGCAGTACACCGCGGCGTCATACGCCTGCCAGGCACGCTCGTCGATGGTGCGATCGAGCTCGCCGCGAAGCGCCACGCCGTCGATGGCTAAAAGATCCGGGTCGCGGTCGACGGCGATCAGTGCGCTCTCTTTCAAGGGCGTGGCGATCTTGCCCGGGTTGAGCTGGTTGTGCGGATCGAAAGCGGCCTTGATCTTTTGCAGGCTAGGGTAGAGCTCGCCGAAGAATTTGGGCGAGTACTCCGAGCGCATTCCCTTGCCGTGTTCGCCCCAGAAAAGCCCGCCGTACTTTTGGGTCAGCGCGGCGACCTCATCGGAAAGCTCGCGAATCAGCGCTTGTTGGGCCGGGTCTTTCATGTCCAGCGCCGGGCGTACGTGCAGCACGCCGGCGTCCACGTGGCCGAACATGCCGTAGTCGAGGCCGTGGGCGTCCAAAAGCGCGCGAAACTCGCCGATATAATCCGCCAGGTGCTCCGGCGGCACCGCGGTGTCCTCGACAAAAGGCAGCGGGCGCTTCTCGCCCTGGACGTTACCGAGTAGCCCCACCGAGCGCTTGCGCATGCCGTACACCGTGGCGGTCTGCGCGCGGCCCAGCGCCTGAGTGTAGCCCAGGCGGGTAACCGTCGCGTCACCGGCCAGGTGCTCGCAAAACGTCGCTACGCGCTCTTTAAGGCGCGTTTCATCGTCGTCGCTGAACTCGATCAGGTTGATGCCGCCAACCGGAGTATCGCTTTCGGGGAAGAACTCGGCCACGCTGTCCCAAACGAAATCCTCCATGGCAAGCTTTAGCACCGTGTCGTCGATGGTCTCGATCGAGGTGGGGCGAGCGGTACTTGCCATCAACGCCTTGGCGTCGCGCAATGCCTCCATGAAACCTGGGTAGCGTACGTTGACCAGGGTGGTGTGCGGGGGGATCGGTAGCACGTTGAGCACCGCTTCGCTCACGAAGCCAAGCGAGCCTTCGCCGCCGCAGAGGAGGCTATTCAGGTTGAGCTGGCCCCGGGCATCGCGCAGGTGGGCCAGGTCATAGCCGGTCAGGCAGCGGTTGAGCGGCGGGAAGGTGGCGTCGATCAGTTCGCGCTGCCCGTCGATGATCTCGACAGCGGCGCGGTGAACGCGCCCCAGCACGCCGGGGTCTTGTAGGGCGTTTGCCTCGTCGTCGGCGCTTAGCGGCTGGCTATGTAAGTGCGCGCCGCCCAGCAATACGGTATCGAGCTCCAGCACATGGTCGCGGGTTTTGCCGTAGACGCAGCTACCCTGGCCGCTGGCATCGGTGGCGATCATACCGCCCAGGGTGGCCCGGTTGGAGGTCGAAAGCTCCGGCGCGAAGAAGAGCCCATGAGGCTTCAGCGCCGCGTTGAGCTGATCTTTCACGACGCCGGCTTGAACCCGCACCTGGCGGTTCTCCAGGTCGATATCGAGAATGCGATTCATATGGCGCGAGACATCCACCACCAGCCCATCGGTCAGCGATTGGCCGTTGGTACCGGTGCCGCCGCCGCGCGGGGTCAGGGCGATATCCCGGTAGGGCATCTCGAACGCGAGCTTGGTCAGGCGCTCCAGATCCTCGGCGTGCCTGGGGTACACCGCGGCCTGGGGCAGGCGCTGATAGATCGAGTTGTCCGTGGCCAGCACCGTGCGGTTGGCGTAGTCCGGAGTTATCTCGCCTTCGAAGCCCCGGGCGCGTAGCGCTTCCAGAAAGCGAAGGTAGGGCGCGGCGGGTTTGGCAAGCGGCGTCTTTCGCGAATCGAGCGATGCAATCATAGTGGGTCAAACCGTCACTGCGGGGCGGGTAAAAGAGGCGCTCTACTTTACCGCAGCCAGGGCGTCACTGCATCTTCTACCCCGATGCGAATAGGGGGTGGGAATAGGGGCTGAGGACTGGGGCTGGGTCAGGTGGGCTACGAACGTCACGAATCCAGGTACGTCGCTACCTGCCACCCGCTTTGCCCATAGCCCCCCGAGGCGCTTTTGCCTACAATAGGTGCCTTTGTCACCGGCGCTTTTCGCCGTGTTTATTTGATTGTTGCCAAGGAGTCCTCATGCTCGATCCGAAACTGCTGCGCGGAGATCTGGATGCGCTGGCGCAAAAGCTGGCCCGCCGGGGTTTTCAACTGGATAAAGAGGGGCTTCAGGCGCTGGAATCGCGCCGCCGCGAGCTGCAGACCCAGACCGAGCAGTTGCAAAACGAGCGTAATACCCGCTCCAAGGCGATCGGTAAGGCGAAGGCCAGCGGTGAGGACATCCAGCCGCTGCTGGACGAGGTGAGTGATCTCGGCGAGCGGCTGGAAAATGCCAAACAGGAACTTGCCAACGTACAGGCGCAGTGGGACGACGCGATCAGCGGTATTCCCAACGTGCCCCACGAAAGCGTCCCGGAAGGTAAAAACGAAGACGACAACGTCGAGCTTCACCGCTGGGGCACGCCGCGTACGTTCGATTTCGAAGTGCTCGATCATGTCGATCTGGGCAAGAAGTCCGGCTATCTCGACTTTGACCTGGCATCGAAACTGACCGGCGCGCGCTTTGCGGTCATGCGCGGCCCCATCGCGCGCCTGCACCGGGCGCTGGCGCAGTTCATGCTGGACACCCAGACTCTCGAGCACGGCTACGAAGAGTGCTACGTGCCCTACATGGTCAACCGCGATTCCCTCATGGGAACCGGGCAACTGCCGAAATTCGGCGAGGATTTGTTCAAGCTCGACGACGAGCGTGAATATCACCTGATTCCGACCTCGGAAGTGCCGTTGACCAACTTCGTGCGCGACGAGATCGTCGACCAGGCCGTGCTTCCCATGAAGCTAACCGCCCACACGCCGTGCTTTCGTAGTGAAGCGGGCTCCCACGGGCGCGATACCCGGGGCATGATCCGCCAGCATCAGTTCGACAAGGTCGAAATGGTCCAGATCGTCGACCCCGACACGAGCTACGAAGCCCTCGATGAAATGCGCGGCCACGCCGAGGCGATTTTGCAGGCCCTCGAGTTACCGTACCGGGTGGTAACGCTGTGTACCGGGGATATGAGCGTTAGTGCGGCGAAAACCTATGACCTGGAAGTCTGGCTGCCAAGCCAGGAGACGTTCCGCGAGATCTCTTCGGTCTCCAATTGCGAGGATTTCCAGGCGCGGCGTATGCAGGCGCGTTTCAGAAAGCCGGATACGAAAAAGCCCCAGCTGCTGCATACCCTGAACGGTTCGGGATTGGCAGTGGGGCGCTGCCTGCTGGCGGTCATGGAGAATCACCAGCAGGCGGATGGCTCGGTGGTTATTCCTGAGCCGTTGCGTGCGTATCTGGGCGGTCTGGAGCGTCTTGCCCTGTAAGCGCCCATTCGACGCTTACGCCGGCGTCGATGCGAATGATACCCGGGCGGTAGTCGGCGCTACTTTCCTCGTTTGACCGACTATCCGCCTGCATGGCCATCATGCGTGGCTGAAATACCGGGGACTGGGTTTCGGCAATATGCTGCACCTCGCCAAGCTCGGTTCCCAGCGTCTGGGCCATCAGCTCGGCTTTGCGCTGGGCTTTTTCCAACGCGCTCACCAGCGCTTCGTCGGTGGCGGCGTCGCGGTCCTGAAGGTCGAATTGAACGCCGTCGAGAGCATTCACGCCGGCCTCCATTAGCGCCTCCAGTACGTCGTTGAGCTGGTCGAGGTCATCGAGTTCGACGTTGAAAGGGCGCTCGATACGGGTGCGCATCATCGGCGCCTCGCCGCTGTCGCTTTGGGGCTGGCTCATCTGTTCCTGGTAGACGTTCAAAGAGCCTGCGCTAATGGCGCGCTTATCCAGGCCTGCTTCTTCCATGGCCTCGATCAGTTGGCTTGCGCGCTCTTCAAGGCGCTGACGGGCGTCTCTAAGTGCGCCGCTGTCGCTGTCTTCCAGAGACGAGACCGCCGGCGTGTTTTCCCAAAGACGCGCGGAGAGCGCCGCCTTGTCGGGCTCCACCTCCACAAAGGATTGGGCCTGAACGCTGAGCCCAGGCGCAGGCTGGACAGGCTGGACGGCCATGGCGCTGGGGGCACACAGCAGCGCCGTAACGGCGGCGGCGCCCAGCAGTTGGTAGCGAATCTTCATCAGCGAGCGGGCGTAAGGGTTTAAAGTCATTGAACGGTTCCTGTTTAAAACGCTGGATGGAAGTAGCCAAGGGAAATGGCTGATGAACGCACCGGGTGGGCGGTCTTCTACGCGCTTTGTCGGCGCAACGTGTGCAAGGACACCGTTTGGAAGATCGCTTTAACAATAAGTTCACTGCTTAAGAGTAGTCGTAAAACAGTTGCTTATTATGTGCACGTTTGTGCAATGCGGGATCAGCAGCCATTATGTAGTGATAAAATGTCAAGGATTGAGCCATGCAGAAGTTGTCGGATAAGGATTATCGCAGTATTCCCCTGAATGCCACGATGGCCATCGCGGCGCTGGTCGTGATCGTCGCGGGGATGAAGCTGGGCGCAGACCTGCTGGTGCCGCTACTTTTGGCGATCTTCATCGCCGTCGTGTGTACCTCGCCGGTGCATTGGCTGCATCGCCACGGCGTGAGTATGCGCATGGCGGCGTTCATCACGATCCTGGTGCTCGTGGCCTTTCTACTGTTGATCGGCGTTTTGGTGGTCAATAGTTTCAGCACCTTCGTCGAGGCGCTGCCGGATATCGAAGCGCGCCTTTACGAGCACTACTGGAACCTGCTCAATAGTCTCGCGGCCAAGGGCTTTGCCGTCGACCCGGATCAGCTGAGCGATGCCTTCGCGATGGACGACGAGGGCTCCTGGGTGGCCATGCTGGTCAGCGAAGTGGGCGCGATCGTCATGCAGGGCAGTATCATCTCGCTGCTGGTCGTCTTCATGCTTTTCGAGACGCTCAACTTTCGCTCCAAGGTTGCGCGGGCGCTCGAAAACCCGGCGCCGAGTCTTAAGCGCTTTAGCGAGTTCAGCCTGACCCTCAAGCGCTACCTGGCCGTCAAAACCGTGATTAGCCTGGCGACCGGGGTGCTCGTATGGCTTTCGTGTTTGATGATCGGGGTGGAGTTTCCGCTGCTCTGGGGGGTGCTCGCCTTTGGGCTGAACTTCATTCCCAATATTGGCTCGGCGCTTGCCGCGGTGCCGCCGGTATTGTTGCTGCTGGTCGATCAGGATGGCGGCGTACTGTCGGCGCTGCTGCTCGCCTCCGCCTATCTTGTCATCAACTTCGTGCTGGGGAATCTGATCGAACCGCGGGTAATGGGCCAGGCGCTGGGGCTTTCGACGTTCGTGGCGTTTTTATCGCTGGTGGTGTGGGGCTGGGTTTTCGGCCCCGCCGGCATGTTGCTTTCGGTGGTGCTCACCATGACGCTCAAGATAGCCCTGGATAGCCACCCGCAAACGCGCTGGATGGCGCACTTGCTCGGCCCGGGCAGGCGCCAGCTAAGAAGAAGCGCCAATAAAGGGGGAGATGCACGAACGCCGCCGGTCGAGCGCGAAGAAACCTCCGCCGAGTCCGAAGATACCTCCGCCGAGACCGAAGAAAGCAAACCTTCCTGAGCGGCGTGGGCTAACGTCAGAGGAGCGAGCAAAGAAAAAGGCTACCGTTAGGTAGCCTTTTATCATCGATGCGCAAAAAGCCAAGTTTAGGCGTTTTGGTCGATAAACTGCGTCAGCTGTGATTTGGACTGCGCGCCGACCAGCGAAGCAACCTTGGCGCCGGATTTGAACAGCATGACCGTCGGCACGCCGCGCACGCCCTGTTCGGCGGCAATTTCCGGCGCGTCATCGACGTTGACGCTGACCACTTTCAAGCCTTCACCACGCTCTTCGGCCACTTCGTCTACCACCGGCGCCATGACTTTACACGGGCCGCACCAGGGGGCCCAGAATTTCAGCAGCACCGGCTGTTCGGCGTTAAGGACTTCCTGCTCGAAATTAGCGTTGGTGACATCCACATTAGTAGCCATTTACATCTCCCGATTACGTTGCTCTTACGATTTCGTTGCCTTCAATGAGCAACGGCTATCACGCCATATAATAGCGCATATTCATCGCGCCAGGTGGCCCGATGGTAGCGCTCGTAACCGGGCCTGGCAAATTTGCGCCGCGGATCGATCACAAACCCCTTTAAAATTAGTGGGTGCCTCGCTTTTCCATTTCTTATACTATAAGTGAATTATGGATCAATTTTTTATTCGCATTTATGCACCCGGCGTTTTGCTTTAGCTTGCTCCGGTTTGCGTGTGCAATAAATTGAGGATTGGGGCGCGGCAGATGGCCTCCTCGAGACGAAAGGTAAGGATATGAAGCTACAGCAACTTCGCTATATATGGGAAGTGAACCGGCACAATCTCAACGTATCGGCCACGGCCCAAAGCCTTTTTACGTCTCAGCCGGGCATCTCCAAGCAGATTCGTCTTTTGGAAGACGAGCTGGGGGTCGAGATATTCGCGCGCAGCGGCAAACACTTGACCCGGGTAACGCCGGCCGGGGAGTCGATCATCGAGCTTGCCGGGCAGGTTTTGAAGCTGACCGAAAACATCAAACAGGTCGCCCAGGAGCACAGCGACGAGCGCCGCGGAAGTCTTGCGATCGCAACGACCCACACCCAGGCGCGCTACGCGCTGCCGCCGGTGATTAGCGCCTTTACTCAAAAGTATCCGGAAGTGGCGCTGCACATGCAGCAGGGCACCCCCAAGCAAATCGCGCAGATGGTGAGCGAAGGCCAGGCCGATTTCGCCATTGCCACCGAGTCGTTGGAGCTTTTTACCGATCTGGTTTTGCTGCCCTGTTATCGCTGGAACCGCTGCGTGCTGGTGCCCAAAGAGCACCCGCTGGCCTCCTTGGAAGACCCTTTGACCCTCGAGGCGCTGGCCGAGCATCCCATCGTCACCTACGTGTTCGGCTTTACCGGGCGCTCCCAGCTCGACGACGCCTTCAAGGCGCATGGTCTGACGCCCAACGTGGTGCTCACCGCCGCCGATGCCGACGTGATCAAGACCTACGTGCGGCTGGGGATGGGCGTGGGGATCGTAGCGCACATGGCCTTCGACGAAGCGCTGGACAGCGACATGGTCGTGCTGGATGCAAGCCACCTGTTTGCAAGCTCGACGACCAAGATCGGCATTCGCCGTGGTACCTTCATGCGCGGCTACATGTACGATTTTTTGGCCCGCTTTGCCCCGCACCTCACCCGCGAGCGAGTCGACGAAGCACTGCTGGTGGGCCCGCGCAACGAGCAGGCGTTGTTCGAAAGTATCGAGCTACCCGAATATTGACGGCTCTGCGCCGCTGTCATCAGCGGCGCAGAGCGCCAGGTAGCGGCGTCAAAGGGCAGGTTAGTGCTGCAGGTGAAGCCCGCACTCGCGCTTCTCTTCTACCTTGGTGGGGTCGAAGTAGTCGAAGTTATTGGGCAAGTCGAACCTTTGCAGGTAGGTGTACATGTCCTTGGCGCTCCAGTGAAGCAGTGGCGCGACCTTCAAAAGGCCGTCGCTATTGCGGCTCAAGGGCTGCATTTTGGCGCGCTCCGGGGTGTCCTCGGCGCGCAGTGCGGTGAACCACACGTCCGGGCGCATCTCGCTTAGCGCCCGCTCGAAGGGCTCGATTTTCACTTCCTGGGTAAAGGTGTCGTGGCGCGGGTCGTCGATGCCCGGCAATTCGCCTTCGAGCGCCTCGCGATGGGCGCGGGTACGTTTGGGCAAAAAGCTGACGACATTGAGATCCAGCTTCTTGATGATTTCGTCGGCGCACTGGTAGGTCGCCGGGGTGTTGTAGCCGCTGTCCATCCAGACGATCGGGATATCCGGGCGAACCCGGGTCACCATGTGCAGAATCACCGCTTCGAAAGGGCGAAAGTTGGTGGTGCAAATAGGCTGCACGCCTTGGCCGAACGCCCACTCGATGAGGGTTTGAGGGTCGTTGGCATAATCACGATTGATGGCATCCAACGTCAGGGTTTCAATCTTTGACGACATAAGGCCTCCCGCTTGGCCAGAAATTTGCAGCCTAGGCTACCAAACAGCACCGCTGACGCCCCAATACCGTTTTGTTTGGCTTTTATATTGCTTTTGGCTTTAAAAACCAGCGGGCTTATTCCAACGAAGCGATCAAGTGACAAATCTTGTCGAGGGTTTCGGTGTACTCCTCCAGAGCCTCGGAGTCCGCTACCAAACCGCCGCCGCCCCACACGTGAAGCGCGCCTTGATCCGCCACCATGGTGCGGATAGCGATCGAGGTATCCATATTCCCGCGTACATCGATGTAGCCCAGACTCCCGCAGTAAACGCTGCGCTGGCAGGGCTCGAGTTCGTCGATGATTTCCATCGCGCGAAACTTGGGCGCGCCGGTGATCGAGCCGCCGGGAAAAGCCGCCGCCAACAGTGAAAGCGGGGAGTGGCTCGCCCCCAGCGTGCCCTGAATGACGCTGACCAGGTGGTGTACGTTAGGGTAGCTCTCCAGCGAGCAGAGCTGGGGTACGTGGATGCTGCCCGGGCGGCACACCCGCCCGAGATCGTTGCGCAAAAGATCCACGATCATCACGTTCTCGGCGCGGTCCTTCACGCTTTTCAAAAGCGCCTCGGCCAGGGCGGCGTCCTCGGCCGGGTTTTTGCCGCGGGGCCGGGTGCCCTTGATCGGGCGGGTTTCGACCTCGCCGTCGCACACCTTGATAAAACGCTCCGGTGAAAGCGAGAGCACGGCCTTGCCGCCCCAGGCCATGTAAGCCGCAAACGGGGTCGGGGTCGCGCTGCGCAGGCGAAGGTAGGCCTGCCAGGCATCGCCTTCGAAAGGTGCGCGTAGCCGCTGGGCCAGGTTGATTTGATAGCAGTCGCCGGCCTGAATGTAGCGCTGCACCGCCTCGAAGCGGCGGGTGTAGGCGCTCTGGTCGAGCTCGGCTTCGAACGCGCCGGTGAGCTTGAAGTCCGCTACTGGCGTCGGCGCGGCATCCAGCCACGCAAGCACGGCGCCGCGGCGCGCCTCGTTCGCCACCAGCCACGCTTTTTCTTCCTCGTGATCCAGGGTGATGCACCAATCATAAAGGCCTACGCGCGCGGCGGGCAGCGTCGTGGCGCTCGGGTGGCGGCTGGGTATGCCCTGCAGGGCGCGGCCGAACTCGTAACTCCAGTAGCCGGCCAGCCCGCCCAAAAAGGGTAAGTCGGTTTGCATCGCGGGCGCGGGCAGCTGGGCTAAAAGCCACTCTTTCAGCGCGAAAGGGTCGTCGCTCAGCGCAGCCGGCGGCGTGAGCGTGGCGGATTCGAGCTGCAAGGCGCCGCTCGAGTCCACTTCGAGGGTGGCGATAGGGTCGCTGACCAGAATATCGAAGCGGCCGCTGGTGGCCTTGGGGCGGCCGCTATCCAGCAGCATCGCGCCGGGGCGCTCTTTTAGGCGCGCGAAAAGTGCCAGTGGATCCTGCGCGTAGGGGAGAGCGGTTAGGGTAAGCGCCGTGCTCATGAATCAATGCCTTGCCGGTTGGGCCGATCATTCTAGTGAGCGCGCGCCGCTGAGGGAAGCAACGCGTGACTTCCCTTTCCACGCTTTTAATACGCGACACGCCAAGGCGCGTTTAATGGATTGTAGACATTCGTCGGCAGAGATGAACCCGGTTATAGCCCTGGTGCGATAAAAGGCGCCAAAAGGTGCGGTTGACGCTCAAGAAGGCGCGGGCTAAAGTGCCTTCATACTCTTTATTGTCGACAATTAGCCATGACCGTAATAACCAATGCCGTCCAAACGCGCGCCGAGCACCTCCTCGACCCGGCCACGCCGGAAGTGCGCACCCTGGCCGAGCGGGTGTTTCACCAGTTGCAAAGCGCCATCGTGCGCGGTGAGCTGGCCCCGGGTAGCAAGATTACCGAGCCCGGGCTTTCCAAGACCTACGGTATCTCCCGCGGGCCGCTACGCGAGGCGATGCGGCGCCTGGAGAGCCACCGCCTGATCGAGCGGGTGCCCCACGTGGGCGCGCGGGTGGTCAAGCTTTCCATGAAGGAGCTTCTGGAGCTTTTCGACGTGCGCGAGGCATTGGAGAGCATGGCGGCGCGGCTGGCCGCCGAGCACATGGGCGCCGAGGAGATTCAGGGGCTACGCGATGTGCTGGCGGTGCACGAAGGCCAGGCGGATTTAAAGCGCGGTGAAGCGTACTACCAGCGCGAGGGCGATCTGGATTTCCACTACCGCATCGTCCAGGGCAGCCACAACAAGATGCTCATGAATCTCTTGTGCGACGACCTTTACTACCTGGTGCGCCTCTACCGCACCCAGTTCAGCGCCAGCGGCGCCAGGCCCCAACGCGCCTTCGTGGAGCACCACCGTATCGTCGATGCCATCGAAGCAGGCGATGCCGAGCTTGCCGAGCTTCTGATGCGCCGCCACGTCAGCGCATCGCGGGAAAACGTCGCCGACCGCTACGCCGCTATCCTGGAAACCCCTTAGCGCTGGACGCTGCCCCTAACAATACCGATTTAAAGGAGCCCCCATGCCGACTCACGCATCCAAAACGCTCACCCCCGGCGCACGCTTCAAGCATGCCCTCGAGCGTCAAACACCGCTGCCCATTCTGGGCACCATCAACGCCTATACCGCCCTGATGGCCGAGCGCGTGGGGCATCAGGCAATCTATCTCTCCGGCGGCGGCGTCGCGAACGCCTCTTTCGGGCTGCCGGATCTGGGCATGACCACCATGAACGACGTGGTCGAAGACGCTCACCGCATCTGCGGCGCCACGGATTTACCGCTTCTGGTGGATATCGATACCGGCTGGGGTGGGGCGTTCAATATTGCGCGTACGGTCAAGGAGATGCAGCGCGCCGGGGTGGCCGCGGTACACATCGAGGATCAGATCGCCCAAAAGCGCTGCGGTCACCGGCCCAACAAGGCGATCGTCTCCCAGGGCGAGATGGTCGATCGCATCAAGGCGGCGGCGGACGCCCGGCTGGACCCGGACTTTTACCTGATTGCGCGCACCGACGCCTTTCAGAAAGAGGGCCTGGACGCCGCCATCGAGCGGGCCAATGCCTGTATCGAGGCCGGCGCGGACGCCATCTTTGCCGAGGCCGTGCACACCCTGGACGACTACCGCGCGTTTTGTCAGCGCGTGGACGCGCCGATTCTGGCTAATATCACCGAGTTCGGCGCCACGCCCCTGTTTACTCAAGCTGAGCTTGGCGAGGTGGGGTGCGCGATGGTGCTTTACCCGCTTTCCGCGTTTCGTGCCATGAACGCCGCGGCGCTCAACGTCTACCAAAGCATTCTGGAAAACGGTCACCAGAAAGCGGTGGTGGATACCATGCAGACCCGGGACGAGCTTTACGACTTTTTGAACTACCACGATTTCGAGCAGAAGCTCAATGCGCTCTTCGATGAGCAGGGCGAGCGCTGAGAGCGCCGCCGCACTATAAAAAAGACTCGAAAACAACGAGTTTGAAAACAACAAGTTCGAAAAAAAGGAGACACACCATGGCTGACAAGACGCTGGCAGGCGCGGGACTTCGTGGCCAAAGCGCGGGCAGCACCGCGCTTTGTACCGTGGGCAAAACCGGTTCGGGACTTACCTATCGGGGCTTCGACATCAAGGAGCTGGCCGAGAAGGCCCGATTCGAAGAGGTCGCCTACCTGTTACTGAAAGGCAAGCTGCCCAATCAGTCCGAGCTCGATCTCTACATCGAGCAGTTGAAAAGCATGCGGGGCTTGCCCGAGGCGCTCAAAACGGTGCTCGAGGAGATCCCTAAAGACGCCCACCCGATGGACGTCATGCGCACCGGCACCTCGATGCTGGGTAATCTGGAGACCGAGGAGAGCTTCGACGAGCAGCAGGACGTTGCCGACCGGCTTTTAGCGGTGCTGCCCTCGATCATCTGCTACTGGTACCGCTTCAGCCACGACGGCGTGCGCATCGACACCGAAACCGACGATAGCTCGGTGGGCGGGCACTTCTTGAATATGCTGCGCGGCGCGCCCGCCTCCGAGCTCCATGCCCGGGTCATGAACGTCTCCTTGATTCTCTACGCCGAGCACGAGTTCAACGCCTCGACCTTTACCGCCCGGGTCTGCGCCTCGACCCTTTCGGACATGCACTCCTGCGTGACCGGGGCGATCGGCTCATTGAGAGGCCCACTTCACGGCGGGGCCAACGAGGCGGCCATGGCGATGATCCAGGACTGGGCATCTCCCGAGGAAGCCGAGCGCGAAATGCTCGGCAAGCTCGAGCGCAAGGAGAAGGTCATGGGCTTTGGCCACGCCATCTACCGCGAGTCGGATCCGCGCAACGACATCATCAAGCAGTGGTCGAAAAAGCTTGCCGAGGACGTCGGCGATACCAGGCTCTACAAAGTCTCCGAGCGCTGTGAAGAGGTGATGTGGCGGGAGAAGAAGCTTTTCTGCAACGCGGATTTCTTCCACGCCAGCGCCTATCACTTCATGGATATTCCCACCAAGCTCTTCACCCCGATTTTCGTGATGTCCAGGCTGACCGGCTGGGCGGCCCACGTGTTCGAGCAGCGCGCCAATAATCGCATCATCCGGCCCAGCGCCGACTATACCGGCCCGGAGAAGAGCGAGTGGGTGCCGATCGAAGAGCGCGAGTAGGAGGCAGTGATGAATACCGAGTACCGTAAAACCTTGCCCGGCGCCTCGATGGAAGGCGAGCCGGTGGACTTTTTCGACGCCCATGAGGCGGTGGAGGCGATCAAGCCCGGCGCCTACGCGGGGCTGCCGTTTACCTCGCGGGTGCTCGCCGAGCAGCTGGTGCGCCGCTGCGAGCCGGGGCTTTTAACGGATGCACTCAACCAGCTCATCGAGCGCCGCCGGGATCTCGACTTTCCCTGGTACCCGGCGCGGGTGGTGTGCCACGACATTCTGGGCCAAACCGCACTGGTCGACCTGGCAGGCCTCAGGGATGCCATTGCCGAGCGCGGCGGCGACCCGGCCCAGGTGAACCCGGTGGTGCCCACCCAGTTGATCGTCGATCACTCGCTGGCGGTGGAGCACAACGGCGACGACGACCAGGCCTTTGGCAAGAACCGCGCCATCGAAGACCGGCGTAACGACGACCGCTTTCACTTCATCAACTGGACCAAGCTCGCCTTCGAGAACGTCGACGTGATCCCGCCGGGCAACGGCATCATGCACCAGATCAATCTGGAAAAGATGTCGCCGGTGGTGCAGTGCCGCCCGGACGACACCGGCGCGCGCGTCGCCTTCCCGGATACCTGCGTGGGCACCGATAGCCACACACCGATGGTCGACGCCCTCGGGGTGATCTCGGTCGGCGTGGGCGGGCTCGAAGCGGAAAGCGTGATGCTGGGGCGCGCCTCGATGATGCGCCTGCCAGATATCGTCGGCGTCGAGCTAACGGGCAAACTCGGCCCGGGCATTACCGGCACCGACATGGTGCTGGCGATTACCGAGTTTCTGCGCCAGGCGCGGGTGGTGGGAGCGTATCTCGAGTTTTACGGGGAGGGGGCGGATGCGCTCAGCGTCGGCGACCGGGCGACGATCTCCAACATGACCCCGGAATACGGCGCCAGTGCCGCCATGTTCTACATCGACGGTCAAACCATCGATTATCTGAAACTCACCGGACGCGACGATGAGCAGGTCGCGCTGGTCGAAACCTACGCTAAACACACCGGGCTCTGGGCGGATGATCTAAAAACCGCCGAGTACGAACGCGTACTGACCTTCGATTTATCCAGCGTGGCGCGTACCCTGGCCGGGCCGTCGAACCCCCACGCGCACCTGCCGACCTCCGAGCTTGCAAGCCGCGGTATCGCGGTGGGCTACAAGGCGACTCAGGAAGACGAGCTCGCCGGTAGAATGCCGGATGGCGCGGTGATCATCGCCGCGATCACCAGCTGCACCAATACCTCCAACCCGCGCAATATGGTCGCGGCGGGGCTGATTGCGCGTAACGCCAACCGGCTGGGGCTACTGCGCAAGCCCTGGGTGAAGTCCTCGCTGGCGCCGGGCTCGAAAACCGTGAAGATGTACCTGGACGACGCCGGGCTGATGGACGAGCTCGAGACGCTGGGCTTTGGTGTGGTGGGCTACGCCTGCACGACCTGTAATGGCATGTCCGGATCACTAGACCCGAAGATTCAACAAGAGATCGTCGAGCGGGATTTGTACGCCACGGCGGTGCTCTCGGGCAACCGTAACTTCGACGGGCGTATCCACCCCCACGCCAAGCAGGCGTTTCTGGCCTCGCCGCCGCTGGTGGTCGCCTACGCCATCGCCGGGACCATTCGCTTCGATATCGAAAAGGACGTGCTCGGCGTCGACGACGAGGGCCACCCGGTGACGCTCAAGGATATCTGGCCGGAGGACAGCGAGATCGACGCCATCGTGGCGTCCGCGGTCAAGCCCGAGCAGTTTCGCCAGACCTACATCCCGATGTTCGATCTGGACAAGAGTGAAAAAGCGCTCGTCTCGCCCCTCTACGAGTGGCGCCCGCAAAGCACCTACATTCGCCGCCCGCCCTACTGGGAGGGGAACATGGCCCGGGCGCGGGCGCTCAAGGGCCTGCGCCCGCTGGCGATCCTGCCGGACAACATCACCACCGACCACCTGTCGCCGTCGAACGCCATTTTGCCGGACAGCGCCGCCGGCGAATACCTGCTGCACATGGGCCTGCCGGAGGAGGACTTCAACTCCTACGCCACCCACCGCGGCGATCATCTGACCGCCCAGCGGGCGACCTTCGCCAACCCCAAGCTCTACAACGAGATGGCCCTCGATGACCAGGGCCACGTGCGGCAGGGCTCACTTGCGCGCCTCGAGCCCGAGGGCAAAGTGGTGCGCATGTGGGAGGCGATCGAAGCCTACATGGCGCGCAAGCAGCCCTTGATCATCATCGCCGGCAACGACTACGGCCAGGGCTCATCAAGAGACTGGGCGGCCAAGGGCGTGGCCCTTGCCGGTGTGGAAGCCATCGTCGCCGAGGGCTTCGAGCGCATTCACCGCACCAACCTGGTGGGCATGGGCGTGATGCCGCTGCAGTTCGAGCCCGGCACCACGCGCAAGACCCTGGCGCTGGACGGCACCGAGATGTATGACGTGGAGGGCGAGGCCACCCCCGGCGCTACCTTGACGCTGGTGATCCATCGCGCTGGCGCTACCGAGCGCGTACCGGTGATCTGCCGGCTCGACACCGCCGAAGAGGTCACCATCTACGCCGCCGGCGGCGTGCTGCAGCGTTTCGCCCAGGACTTTCTGGAGGCCACCCCGGCCTAGCGCGCAGTATTTTGCCCATCCCTTCACTCACGCCCGGCAAGCCCGGGCGTTTCAGGAGCCAAGCCATGGCGACGAGCCCGCAAATCGAGATTCCCGCCACCTACATGCGTGGCGGTACCAGCAAGGGTGTGTTTTTCACGCTCAATGATCTTCCCCAAGCGGCGCAAACCCCTGGCGCCGTGCGCGATGCGCTTCTGCTTCGCCTGATGGGAAGCCCGGACCCTTTCGAGAAGCAGATCGATGGTATGGGCGGGGCGACGTCGAGCACCAGCAAGGCGGTAATTCTCTCCAAAAGCGAATCACCGGAGCACGACGTGGATTACCTGTTCGGTCAGGTCTCCATCGACCGGCCGTTCGTGGACTGGAGCGGTAACTGTGGCAACCTTTCCGCCGCGGTGGGCCCCTTCGCGATTCGCGCAGGCCTGGTCGAGGCTTCAAAAATCCCGGATAACGGCGTGGCCGAGGTACGCATCTGGCAGGCGAACATCGCCAAGACGATCATCGCGAAGGTGCCCATCACCCAGGGCCAGGTGCAGGAAACCGGCGACTTCGAGCTCGACGGCGTGACCTTTCCCGCCGCCGAGATTCCAATCGCTTTCGTCGACCCCGCCGACGGCGAAGGCGCGATCTTCCCGACGGGCAATGTGGTCGATGACCTGGAAGTGCCGGGCGTTGGTACGCTAAAAGCGACCATGATCAATGCGGGGATCCCGACCATATTCGTCAATGCCGACGAGGTGGGTTATACCGGCGTCGAGCTTCAGGAGGCGATCAATGGTGACCCCGCCGCGCTTGTCCTGTTCGAAGCCATCCGCACCCACGGGGCGGTAAAAATGGGGCTTGCGAGCACGGTCGAGCAGGCGGGGGCACGCCAGCACACGCCCAAGGTCGCCTTCGTCGCTCCGGCGGTGCGCTACAGCGCCTCGAGCGGCAAGGAGGTCAGCGCCGAGGAGATCGACCTGGTCGTGCGTGCGCTTTCCATGGGCAAGCTTCATCACGCCATGATGGGCACCGCGGCGGTGGCGATTGCCTCGGCGGCGGCCATCGAAGGAACGCTGGTCAATATAGCCGCCGGGGGTGGCGAAATCGAGGCGGTCACCTTTGGTCACCCGTCCGGTGTGCTGCACGTGGGTGCCAAGGCAAGTCTCGTCGAGGGCCGCTGGCAGATCGACCAGGCCCTGATGAGTCGCAGCGCACGGGTGTTGATGAAAGGGACGGTCTTCGTGCCGGGGGATTTTTAAGTGCCGGCGCCGTCAAAGTCGCCGCCCTGATCACCGGGCAGGGCGGCGGGCTTTTTTTCAGGCGTTACGCTCTTTCAGGTGTCACTCTTCGAAGACGATCTGATCTTCCATCGAGCTGACGGTGGCCTCGCCAATGCCGCTGACACGGGTTAAATCGTCAGCGTTTTCGAAACTGCCATTGGCGTCGCGCTCCTCGATGATCGCCACCGCACGACTGGGCCCCACCCCAGGAAGCTCGGCCAGTAGCTCCTCATCGGCCGTGTTGACGTTGATCGGCGCCACCGATTGGGCAAACGCGCCGCCGCTCAAGCTCAAGCCGAGTGCGGCCGCCGCCACTAACCCTTTTAGTATCCGCTGCATAATGAGCCCCTCTAATGGTGTTTGAATCGTGTGCGTGTTTTGCCAGAGACGACCTCTAAGGTCGCTTTGGTCTTAATTAACTTAGTGGTTGGAAGCGGACGCCGCTGTCATCCATGTATGACGCTGTGTGTAGGATTTTCCCTTGAAGGTCTGTTGAAATCGCTTACAAAAAGCGCGTCCCAAGGCTGATATACTGGTGCGGTTCAAACAAGGAGCGCGCCCGTGGCAACCGATTCTCCCCTTATTATCGCTCTCGACTACCCTTCGCTTGACCAGGCCCTTTGCATGGCGGACCAGCTCGACCCTGCCCGCTGCCGGGTCAAGGTGGGTAAAGAGCTTTTTACCCGTAGCGGCCCCGCGGTGCTCGAGGCGCTGCACGGCCGCGGCTTCGAGGTCTTTCTCGATCTCAAGTTTCACGATATTCCCAACACCGTAGCCGCGGCGGTGCAGGCCGCCGCCGAACAGGGCGTGTGGATGGTCAACGTCCACGCCAGCGGCGGCCAGTCGATGATGCGGGCGGCGGCGGATCGCCTGAAAGCGAACGGCCTCGAAACCCACCTGATTGCCGTGACCGTACTCACCAGCATGCAAAGCGATGAGCTCTTGGATATTGGCGTAATGGGGGGGCTCGACGAGCAGGTAATGCGCCTGGCGGGGCTGGCTCAGAAGAGTGGTCTGGCCGGGGTGGTCTGTTCGGCCCACGAAGCCAAGGCGATCAAAAAGGCCTGTGGCGACGCGTATTTGAAGGTCACGCCGGGTATTCGCCCGCGCTTTGCCGCGGCCAACGATCAGCAGCGCATCATGACGCCTCGTGAGGCGCTCGAGGCGGGCAGCACCCACTTGGTGGTAGGGCGTCCGGTCACGCAAGCCGAGTCACCGATGGACGCGCTCGACGAGATAGAGGCGGAAATCAGCTAGCTCTCGGGCCTGCTATTCGCCTTCGATGCCGGTGATCGGCTTGATGGTGCCCCAGCGCCGGCAGCTAGGGCATTGCCACACCAGGTTTTCGCTGGTGAGGCCGCAGTGGCGACAGCGGTGGCGCGGGCGGCCCTCCAGCAGGGCGCCGGTGTGGTGCTTTAGCAGTAAAAGCCGCGTGTCCGGCTTGGTCTTGCCGCTTAGCCGTTCGCTTTGCAGGTACAGGTCGATCAGGTAGTCGAGCCCCCCCAGGCTTGGCGCTTCGCGTAGCCACTCGCCGGTACGTTCGATGGCGCTGTCCACACCATCGCGGTGGTGGACGAGTTCGCCCAGCGCAATGATCACACTGGTGTAGGGCGCCTGGCCCAGAAGCTTATAGAGGTAGCTTTCAAAGCCCTGGGGGTTATCCGAGCGCTCGAAAGCGTGCTTGAGCGCCGATAGCATGGTCGGAATGTGGTCCACGTCCTGCGCCGGGATTCGGTCGAGCCAGTCGATCGCGCGATGATAGTGACCATTTTCCATGTCGAGCTCAGCGTACAAAAGCGTGGCCCGTACGCAGTGCTCGTCCATCTGCAGCGCTTTTTTCAAATGTCTGCGCGCAAGCTGGCGGCTCGACTGTGCCTTCTCCTCGACGGCGAGTTCGCAAAGCCAGTGGGCCGCCGCCCGGCGAAGACCGGGTTGCTGCTTGAGAATCGGCTGGACGTTATCCAGGGCCTGCTGCCATTCGCGTTCGCGGTCGAGCAGATCGAGCAACAGGCGCTTGGCGCTTAGCCGGTAGGTGTCGTTGGAGGTCTGGCCGAGCAGCGTTTTTAAAAGCCGCTGGGCGCGGTCGTGAACGCCCAGGGCGAGGAAATCCTGGGCGAGCTCGAGCTGAATGTGTTCGTTGGTGGACACGGAGAGCGCCGGGCGGGCGAGCAGGTTCTGGTGAATGCTGACGGCCTTGTCGGCCTCGCCCCGGGCGCGAAAGAGCTTACCAAGGGCGATATGCGTCTCGACGGTTTCGCTATTGACGTCCAGCGCATTGATGAACGTATTGATGGCCTCGTCGGGCTGCTCGTTGAGAAGATAGTTGAGCCCGACGAAATACTCCTTGGAGAGCGCAGGCGACCGATTTGCCGGGCGGGCTGGCCCTTGTTTGGCGCGATAGCGCACGCCCAGCCCAAAGCCGATAGCGACGGCTGCAAGCAGTGTGCAAAGCAGCGCGACATCCTGCATTTACACCACTTCCTTGAACTCCTGGGTCCGCAGGCGATCGAGCTCTTTTTGCTGCTGCTTGTTGTGGCGCTCGCTGCGGGCCAAACGCGCCTTCAAGCGGATGTAAACACCCAGCATCGCCAGCATCCCCAGAATGACGCCCAGGGTGAGCGTGGCAAGAAGCCATACCGATAGCGATACCGGCGGAAGCTCTGTCCAGATCAGGTTCAGGGCAATCGTCTGCTGGTTGTTGACGGCGAACAAAATGCCGACCAGCAGCACCACCAGTAAAATAATGGCCAGTAAAAGCCCTTTGATCCAACGCATGAGAATTTCCTAATCTGTGACGTGCATGGTGGGTCTATTGTGTATGAGTCGGGCCACGGCGTCATCCCTGAAGTGTTTCAGCGTTTTAGCCGGTGCGTGTAGGCGCGTTTAGTAGCCCAGTGCCCGGCTGGCATCCACCTGCTCGCGAAGCTCTTTTCCGGGTTTGAAGTGGGGAACATACTTGCCCTCCAGGTCCACCGGGTCGCCGGTTTTGGGGTTGCGGCCCATGCGCGGCTCGCGGTAGTGCAGCGAAAAGCTGCCAAAGCCGCGGATTTCGACCCGCCCACCGCTTGCGAGGGCGTCGGTCATGTCATCCAAAATAATACGAACCGCCGTTTCGACTTCCTTGGCGGATAGCTCCGGTTGACGCATCGCGATTTGTTCGATTAATTCAGATTTGGTCATCGGTTGGCTCCCTGCAAACGTTAAAGGTCGTAAAAGCTTACGGCCTCAATAACATCCATCTCAGCATACTGCGCATTGTGTTATAAAACAATTTAGATAAAACAAGGTACTAGGTCGAATAACAGCATAGGCGAAGCGGGGCGCTGGCGCGACCCTACAGCTCAGGTATACTGACTTTTCACTTTCGAATTCGTAGAGGTCCACGTTGAGCGACGATACATCCCCGGAGGCCATTCTCCGTAAACGGCTTTACTGGCATTCACGCCGCGGCATGTGGGAGCTGGATCTATTGCTTATTCCTTTCCTCGAAAACCGCTTCGACTCGCTCTCTGCAGAAGATCGGTCGACCTACCAGCGCCTGATCGAAGAAGAGGATCAGGACCTGTTCGTTTGGCTGATGCATCGCGAGTGGCCAGCCGACCCTGACCTTCGCCGCCTGGTTCAAATGATCGTCGAGCATGCCGAAACCACCGATAACAGTGCCTATCGCACGCTCTAACTACCCGGCCCTGATTCATTCGGCGCTGGCGGCGGGGCTTTTAGGCGTAAGCCTCGCTTTCGCTTCGCCGCTTTGGGTGCTTTGCGCTTTGCCGGTCGTGCTTTTTTTGATCGCCCATAATGCCCGCCGCCAGCCGGCGGGTACGCTTTACATCCAGCCGCTTGACGATGCGCTCTACGCGCGCTGGGTGCTCGCCAGTGGCGATCTCGACGACCAGCAGCCGCTTCGCTGCCACTACCTGGGGCCATGGCTTTTGGGGCTGGAGGTGGGAGGGGAGCGGCTCTGGCTCTGGCCGGATAGTCTGCGGGGCGAAAACCATCGGGCGCTGCGGCGGCTACTGCATCGCCCGGGCCGTTAAAGCGTGAGGCAAAAGTAGCGCAGCACAAAGCGCCTGGCGATAGGGTCTAAAGCGTTACGAGGGGGAGTGATACACAAAGAAGCCCGGCAAAGTGGCCGTGAGCGTATCGGGAAAACGAGAGAAAAGGTGGTGCCCGGAGCCGGACTTGAACCGGCACGGGGTTGCCCCCGAGAGATTTTAAGTCTCTTGCGTCTACCGATTTCGCCATCCGGGCGTATAACAGCGTCTACGATGGAGGATATCGCGACACTGTCATGGGATATGGAGGCTGGAGTCGGAATCGAACCGGCGTACACGGAGTTGCAGTCCGCTGCATAACCACTCTGCCATCCAGCCTTGGAGTCGATGGAGCGGTAAAGAGATTCGATCGGACTGGCGCACCAGCTTTCGACCCACTGCTTAAACCTGCTATCCAAAATGGAGCGGGAAAAGAGATTCGAACTCTCGACCCTCGCCTTGGCAAGGCGATGCTCTACCACTGAGCTATTCCCGCTCGACTCGAGGGCGAATTATACGCACTGACGCAGACTTGTCAATCGAAGAAATGCTCAATACGTACAATAAGATACTGCATTTACCGAGCCTGGGCGTGGGCCGCTGTGTAGGCCACGCCTTGGGCTATTACATCGAACGGCTCAGGTGTGGCCAGGCCGCGTGTAGATACTGGAGCATCGACCAGAGCGTCAAGATCGCCGCCGCGTAAAGGATGGCCACACCGACCATGGCGATGTCGTGTCCCGGTGGAAACACCAGTAGTACCAAAAGTGCCACCATCTGCAGGGTGGTTTTGAGCTTGCCGATCCAGGAAACCGCGACCATGCCGCGCTTGCCCATCTCCGCCATCCACTCGCGCAGCGCCGAAATGACGATTTCGCGCCCGATAATCACCAGCGCCGGCAGAGTCAACAGGGCGCTGTCGAAGCGTTCGATGAGCAAGGCCAGCGCCACTGCGACCATCAGCTTATCCGCCACCGGGTCGAGGAAGGCGCCGAACGGGGTCGACTGATTCCAGAGTCTGGCCAAGTAGCCATCCAGCCAGTCGGTGACCGACGCCAGGGCGAACAGCCCCGCCGCCAGCGGCATGCTCCAGCCATAGGGCAGGTAGAAGAGCACCACCAAAAGGGGGATGAAAACGATTCTTGCCAGAGTCAATATGTTGGGTATATTCATCGCAGGGCGCGATCCTTGCCGGAGAATCAGGGAATCAAACGTATGTAGGGCTATTCTATCCGCCTTGAGGCGCGGCATCCATGCCGGTGTCGGATTATCCGTTTAGCGCCTGATAGATAGTCGCCGCCATGGCCGCGCTGATCCCCGGTACTCGGGCAAGCTCATCCTTGCTTGCTTTCTGAATGCCCTGCAATCCACCAAAAAAGCGCAGCAGCTCCCGCCGGCGTTTGGGGCCCACGCCGGGTATGTCCTGCAAGGTGGATGTGCGCCGGGCCTTGTCGCGCTGAGCACGGTGGCCGGCAATCGCAAAGCGGTGCGATTCGTCGCGAATGTGCTGAATCAGATGCAGGGCGGGCGAGGCCGGGTCCATCGGGAGCGGATTGTCGCTGCTTTCCAGAAACAGCGTCTCGAGCCCGGCCTTGCGTGTCGTGCCCTTCGCTACACCGAGTAAAATGATGCCATCGACCCCGAGCTCGCCGATAACGCCCCGGGCCATATTGAGCTGCCCCTTACCGCCATCGACGATCAAAATATCCGGTGCGACGGCTTCGCCGCTTTTGACCCGCTTCAAGCGCCTCGTCAGTGCCTGCTGCATGGCAGCGTAGTCGTCGCCAGCCGCCACGCCTTCGATACGAAAATGGCGGTAATCGCTTTTGCGCGGGCCCTGCTGGTCGAATACCACGCACGACGCCACCGTTGCCTCACCCTGGCTGTGGCTGATGTCGAAGCACTCCAGCCGCTCGGGCGCTTTCTCCAGATCCAGCGCTTTCTGCAGCGCCTCGAAACGTGCCATGAGCTGCGTCTTGTTGGCGAGCTGGGAGGCCAATTGCTGCTCGGCGTTGGTCATCGCCAGTTTTTGCCATTGGGCACGGTGGCCGCGTACCTGGTGGGCTACGCGTACTCGCTTGCCGGCCTGCTGGCTCAGCGCGTCGGCAATCAGCTGGCTATCGTCCAGGGCGTGGCTGGTGATGACCTCGGCGGGCACGTTATGCGGCTGGCCGAAGTAGTATTGGCTGACGACGTTGGTCAGGAGCATCTCATCGGTTAGTTCCAGGTCGTTTTTGGGCGTGTGATGGCGGGCGCCTAAAAGCCGCCCATCGCGAATGCTCATGACCGAAATACCCTGGGCGCCGGGGCGATGGGCAAGCGCGAAAATATCCGCGTCGCCGCTTTCGTTATCCACGAACTGACGCTGCTGAAGCTGTCTGAGCTTGACGATCTGGTCGCGCAGCCGCCCGGCTTCTTCGAAGTCGAGCGCCTGGCTTGCGGCTTCCATTTGATCGCTGAGCGTTTGGGTGACGTGCTCGCTTTTCCCCTCCAAACACATAACGGCGTGCTCGACGTCGCGCTGATACTCTTGTTGAGAAATATAGTCGACGCAGGGGGCGCTGCAGCGGTCGATCTGGTACTGAAGGCAGGGCCGGCTGCGGTTGGCGAACACGCTGTCTTCGCAGTTGCGGATGCGAAAGATTTTTTGCATCAGCGTCAGGCTCTCCTTCACCGCGCCGCTACTCGGGTACGGGCCCAGGTAGCGGCCGTCACCCCGGCGCTGGCGCGCGCGCTTGTACTCAAGGGCAGGATAAGGATGGCGGTCGGTAACGAAAACGAAGGGGTAGGACTTGTCGTCGCGCAGCAGGATGTTATAGGGCGGACGCAGTTCCTTGATCAGGGTTTGCTCGAGCAGCAGCGCTTCGGTTTCGGTGCGGGTGACGGTCACTTGCACGTCGGCAATGCGCGCCACCATCGCCTGGGTCTTGGCGTTGAGTTGGCCGCGGAAATAACTCGACAGGCGCGCCTTGAGACGCTTCGCCTTGCCGACGTAAAGCGTGTTTTGCTGGTCATCGAGCATCCGGTAAACACCCGGGGAGGTGCTTACCGAGCTTAAAAATTGCTTGGCATCGAAAGTCATAGAGCGCTTAGAAGTGCTGGGGCAGGAACTGGATGGTAGGCCTATCCCTGGCGCGCGTCAAAGCCCTCCACCAGCCCGTAGCGCAGCGCTAAATGGGTGAGCTCGACGTCGCTGGCCACTTCCAGCTTTTCGAACAGCCTATAGCGGTAGGTGTTGACCGTTTTGGGGCTCAGGTGGAGGCGGTCGGAAATGTCCTGCACGCGCTGACAGTTGACGATCATCAGCGCGATCTGAAGCTCCCGCGGCGAGAGGTTTTGAAACGGGCTGTCTTCTTCGGTGAAATGGGCCAATGCCAGGCGTTGGGCGATCTCCTGGCTTACGTAGCGCCCACCGCTATCGATTTGACGGATGGCCTCGATCATCTCCGTGGCGTCGGCCCCCTTGCTTAAAAAGCCTGACGCGCCGGCCTCCAGCATACGCCTTAACGTGCTGTCTTCTACGTAGGCGGTCAGAATCAGTACGCGCACGTTTTTCATGGTGCGACAGATGCGCCGGGTTGCCTCGAGCCCGCCAATGCCGGGCATACGGATATCCATGAGCACCAGGTCCGGCTTCAGCTTGCGACAAAGCGAGACAGCGCTTTCGCCATCGTCGGCTTCGCCCGCAATATGAATATCGCACTCTTCGTCCAGCAAGTGCGCGATACTGCTCCTCACCAGGTGGTGGTCATCAGCGATGAGTACGTTAATCACGAGGGTGCTCCTGATACAATGCGCTTAAAACCTGGTATCGGCTTTGCCGTAGAGTGCCATAGCTTGTATTGAAGGAAAATTAGTATTTACTGTTCAATAAAGCGTCTTGACTTGGGTCTGGATCTGCTCTAATATTCGCCGCGCACTTGGAAGCAATTGCATCGATCCAGTCGCTATATAAGCGCTGGTTTGATAAGGGGCCTTAGCTCAGCTGGGAGAGCGCAACACTGGCAGTGTTGAGGTCAGCGGTTCGATCCCGCTAGGCTCCACCAAATTTCCAAAAGCCTCGTTTTTCAACGAGGCTTTTTTGTGCCTGTCGTTTGGCTTTATACAAAAGCGCCCGGCACCCGGCCGGGCGCGGCGCTCAGGTAATTTTACCCAGTAGTAAAAACTCCATTAGCGCTTTTTGCGCGTGCAGGCGGTTACCGGCTTCCTGCCAGACCACGGCGCGCGGGTCGTCGAGCAGGGTTTCGCTGATCTCCTCGCCGCGGTGGGCGGGCAGGCAGTGCAAAAACAGCGCATCCGCTTTGGCATTATCGAGCATTGCCTCGGTCACCTGGAAGCCGGCGAAGTCCGCTTCGCGCTTGGCTTGCTCCTCTTCCTGGCCCATCGAGGCCCAGACGTCGGTGGTGATCAGGTCAACGCCGCGGGTCGCCTCGACCGGGTCGTGGAAAATCGTCACCCGATCTCCGGCGGCCTCTAGAATGTCGGCGCGAGGCTCGTAGCCCTTCGGGCAGCAAACGTGCAGGTTGAAGTCGAACTGGCGCGCGGCGTTGATCCACGAGTGGCACATGTTGTTGCCATCCCCCACCCAAACCGCCGTGCGGCCTTCGACGCTGCCGCGGTGCTCGATCCAGGTCATGACGTCAGCCAACAGCTGGCAGGGGTGATAGTCGTCGCTGAGCGCGTTGATCACCGGCACGGTGCTGGCCGCTGCGAAGGTTTCGATGCCTGCGTGGGAAAAGGTGCGAATCATGACCGCATCGACCATTTCCGAGAGCACACGAGCGGTATCTTCGATCGGCTCGCCGCGACCGAGCTGGCTGTCCCGGGGGGAAAGAAACAGCGCGTGGCCGCCGAACTGGGTCATACCCGTCTCGAAAGAGACCCGGGTACGCGTGGAGGATTTTTCGAAAATCATCGCAAGCGTTCGGTTTTTGAACGGTGTGTAGATCGGCCCCTGGGCTTTTAGCTCGGTTTTGATCAAAATGGCGCGCTGCATCAAGTAGGCGAGCTCATCCTGGCTTAAGTCCATCAGGGTCAGAAAATGGCGGGTCGCCATGGTACGTCTCTCCACGTAAATACCCCATCCTAGCGAGGGCGCAGGGGATGCGCAACGCCATCGGCATGGGTAGAATAGGGGGATTGGTAAAGCCGAGTAGTTTACTCAGGTATCGCCATTATGTTGCGGTAGGGTTAAACAGATACTTTGAGTCGCGTAAACTAGCGCCGACCGCGCCACCGATCGAAGGAGTACGTCATGAGCACTACGGTTGAGAATATTCAGCGTCAAATCGGCGAAAACCCGATTCTTATCTACATGAAAGGCACGCCTCAGCTGCCGCAATGCGGGTTTTCGGCCCAAACCGTTCAGGCACTGATGAGCTGCGGCGAGCGCTTTGCTTTCGTCAACGTGCTGGACAACCCGGATATTCGCAGCGAGCTGCCCAAGGTTGCCAACTGGCCGACCTTCCCTCAGCTTTGGGTCGAAGGCGAGCTGGTGGGCGGCTGCGATATCGTGATGGAAATGCACCAAAGCGGCGAGCTCGAAAAGCTCATCAAGGATGCCGGTCAGCGCGCCACCGCCAACGAGGGCAGCGACGCCCCGAGCGAGTAACGCGTGCCAAGCGGCTGGCGGGCTCTCATTCAGCCGCTAGCATGGCGTTTTGCCATCGCTTGACGTTACTCGATGTGTGTTCATCCGGCGCCAGGCCGCGCCGGATGAGTTAGCCCGCCCAAGGAAGTAATGCTCAATGAGCTATCAGGTTCTGGCCCGCAAATGGCGCCCGCGTACATTTCACGAGCTGGTGGGGCAGACCCATGTTCAGCGTGCGCTGGTCAACGCCCTCGACCAAGGGCGCCTTCACCACGCCTATCTGTTTACCGGTACCCGCGGGGTCGGTAAGACCACCCTGGCGCGTATACTCGCCAAGTGCCTGAACTGCACCGCGGGCGGTGACGGCGACGAAGGCATTACCTCCACGCCTTGTGGTGCGTGCGATAGCTGCCGCGCCATCGACGAGGGGCGCTTTGTCGACCTGATCGAAGTCGACGCCGCCTCGCGCACCAAGGTGGAAGACACCCGCGAGCTTCTCGACAACGTTCAGTACGCGCCGACGCAGGGACGCTACAAGGTGTATCTCATCGATGAGGTGCACATGCTCTCGACCAGCAGTTTCAACGCGCTGCTGAAAACGCTGGAAGAGCCGCCGCCCCACGTCAAGTTCCTGCTCGCCACCACCGACCCGCAGAAGCTGCCGCCCACGGTGCTCTCGCGCTGTTTGCAGTTCACCTTGAAGCACATGCCGCCGGAACGGGTGGTCGAGCATCTGACGTTCGTGCTGGGACAAGAGGGCGTCGAGTTCGAAGAGAGCGCCCTGTGGCTTTTGGGTAAGGCCGCTGAAGGCTCGATGCGCGATGCCATGAGCCTGACCGACCAGGCGATCGCCTTCGGCCAGGGGACGGTGCGCCACGCCGACGTAGCGGCGATGCTCGGCACCCTCGACCATCGCCATATCATGGCGCTGGCCCAGGCACTGGCGGATGTCGACGTTCAGGCGCTGCTGGCACAAGTCGCCATGCTTTCGGAGCAGGGGCCGGACTTCGCCGCGGTGCTCGACGAGCTGAGCGCTATTTTGCACCGCCTGGCGGTCGCCCAGATGGTCCCCGGTGCCGTGGACAACAGCCACGGCGATCGTGACACGATTCTCACGCTTGCCAAGCGTTTCACCGCCGAGGATATCCAGCTCTACTACCAGATCGGTATTCAGGGCCGCGGTGATATGGAACACGCCCCGGACTTGCGCAGCGCGCTGGAAATGACGCTTCTGCGTATGCTGGCGTTTCGCCCTCAGGGCGTTCCCAGGCCGCCGCGTACGCCGCTGCCGCTGCGCGCCGAGCCCGCCGGCGAGCACGCCCCTGCGCTTCAAAACGAGCAAGCCAGCGCCTCGCCAGAAGCGGTCGAGCCAAAAAAGCCTGAGCCTGCACCGGCGCCCGAGGCGCCTTCGCCCGCGCCGGTGCAGGACATGCCGGTGCAGGCCACTCAAAAGAGCGAGCCTGCCGATCAGGCGCCGCCGCCCTGGGCGATGGACGAACCGGCCCCCTACGGCGACACCCCCGAGAGCGCTTTCGATGCGCAAGCCTCGCAGCGGGCAGAAGAACCCTTGCAAGAGGGTGCGCCGAACGAGCCGGCTTCGGAGGCGCCCGAGTTCGACTATCCGGATGCGCCAGAGCCAGAGCCAGAGCACGCGCCGGAACCAAAGCACCAGGACGACGTTACTCCCGAGCCCGTTGAGGCTCCCGCTGCCCAGCCCGCACCCGCGGCATCCGAGGTGCCGCTCGATGCCGATACCCGGCTCGACCACGCCCGCTGGCTGAACCTTTTCGATACGCTGGGCCTTGGCGGGCTTACGCGTAATCTGGCCGCCCACTGCCAGTTGGCCAGTGACGACGGGCAGACCATTACATTGCAGCTCGACCCAAGTCAGTCGGCAATGCAGGCGGATGTCCACCAAACCCGCATCGAAAAAGCGCTGGGCGAGCAGGGGCTCAAGCGCCGGGTCAGCTTCGAGGTGGCCGAGCTCGACAGTGGCGTGGAAACCGCGCGGGATCAGACGCTTCGCTTTCAGCGCGAGCGGCACAAAGAGGCCGTTGATCTATTGCAACGCGACCCCAATATACAGAAATTACAGCAAGCCTTCGGGGCAACGCTCAACGAATCCAGCGTCAAGCCAAAAACCCCGGAGTCGCCATGACAGCCGGACGGTTACGGCTTACGCTTATGCTGGTAACGCACTGATCTATTATCCAGGGAGAGAACGCCATGATGAAAGGTGGAATGGGCAACTTGATGAAGCAAGCCCAGGAAATGCAGGAAAAAATGCAGAAGGTCCAGGAAGAGGCGGCCAAGGCCGAGGTGTTCGGTGAAGCCGGCGCGGGCATGGTCAAGGTGACCATGAACGGTCGTCACGATGTCAGCGATGTCACCATCGACCCAAGCGTTCTGGAAGAAGACAAGGAGCTGCTCGAAGACCTGCTGGCCGCGGCGGTCAACGATGCTGTGCGCAAGGTCGAAGCTCACTCCAAGGCGCAAATGGAAGAGGCCACTGCCGGTCTTAACCTGCCGCCCGGCTTCAAGATGCCGTTTTAAGCGATGCGTTTTTCCCCGCTGATCGAGCAGCTCATCGAAGCATTTCGCGTGCTGCCAGGCGTTGGGCCCAAAACGGCCCAGCGCATGGCCATGCATTTGCTCGAGCGTGAGCGCGAGGGCGGTAAGCATTTGGCCGGGGTGATCGAGCGCGCCATCGACGAGGTCGGCTACTGCCAGCAGTGCCGTACCTTGACCGAGGCCGAGGTCTGCGCGCTATGTGAAAGCCGCCGGCGCGACGATTCTCTGCTTTGTGTGGTGGAGTCACCCGCCGACCAGCTCGCCATCGAAGAGGCCGGTGGCTTTCACGGGCGCTATTTCGTGCTTCACGGTCATCTCTCGCCGCTGGACGGCGTGGGTCCGGAGGCCATCGGCCTGGGGTTGCTCGAAAACCGTGTCAGCGAAGGTCTCATCAAGGAGATCGTGCTGGCGACCAACCCGACCGTCGAAGGCGAGGCGACCGCGCACTATATTGCCTCTCAGCTGGCCCAGTACGGGGTCGCTTTTTCGCGCCTTGCTTACGGGGTGCCCATGGGCGGCGAGCTCGAATATGTGGACGGCGGCACCTTGAGCCGCGCGTTCAACGGCCGTTTGCCGTTCGGGCTCAAGTAACACCGCCCGCCGGATTTTGTACCACTGTCACTACCGTAGCCTTCAGGCTGCGGCCCCCACAGGGAAGCCTACCGTGTCCGCTATAAGTAACCCGTCCTATCGATGGATTGAGACCGCCGATCAGCTCGATGCCGCCTGTCAGGAGGTCGAAGCTGCCAGCGTGATCGCCCTGGATACGGAGTTTTTCCGCGAAAACACCTTTTTTCCGATCCCGGCGCTGATCCAGTTCGCCGCCGGTGAGCTTGCGTATCTGATCGATCCGGTCACCACACCCTGCACGCCGGCCTTCAAAGCGCTGCTGCAAAACGATGCGGTCAAGCTGCTCCACGCTTGCAGCGAAGATCTCGAAATATTCCAGCTGTGGGCGGGCGTGATGCCAGCCCCGCTGGTGGATACCCAGATCGCCCAGGCGCTTTTGGGTGAGGTGCCCGCCATGGGGTATCAAAAGCTCGTCGAATTCTGGGTCGGAGAAACCTTGCCCAAGGAAGAGACGCGCTCAAACTGGCTGACCCGGCCACTGACGACCGGCCAGTGCGAGTACGCCGCGCTCGACGTCATCTATTTGCTCGAGGTGTGGGCGCTGCAGGCCGAAAAGCTCGAGCGCCTCGGCCGTCGGGCGTGGCTTTTCGAGGAGTGCGCCGCCCAGCTCGATCAGGCCGAGCGCAGCAGCGAGAGCGATGCGCTCTGGTACACCCGCCAGCGCCAGCTTTGGCGGCTTGCGCCGCGCCAGCTAGAGGCGTACCGGCTGATGACGACCTGGCGCGAAGGTGAAACCCGGCGACGCGATCTTCCGCGCAACTGGTTGGCCAGCGACAAGCTGCTATTTGCCATCGCCGAGGTGATGCCCAAAAACCGCTTCGAACTGGCCGCTATCGAGGGCGTCAAGCCGACGTTGGTCAAAAAAGAGGGCGATACGCTGCTGGAGCTGGTCAAAAATGCCCAGCACTGCCCGGAGACGTCGCTGCTCGAGCGCTGGCCCGACCCGGCAGAGGCGGGCTTCAAGCGTCGTTTCAAGGCGCTCAAGAAAGTGCTCAACGCCCAGGCGGCGGCGCTGGAAATTGCGCCTGAAGTGTTGATGCGCCGCCGGGATATCGAAGCGCTGGTCATGCAGCACCAGGCCAACGAGGCGCTCACGCTGCCCGGCGGCTGGCGCGGCGAGCGTTTGAACGACGATCTGCGTTTGGCCCTGGAGGAGTCGGCATGAGCGATAAATTGCTGTGCGAGATTTTCAAAAGTTCGCGCAAGGAAGAGATGTATCTCTACGTGGACAAGCGCCAGGGCCTCGAGCCGGTGCCCGAGGCGCTGCTTGCCACCTTCGGCAAGCCCGTGGCGGTGCTGACCATGATCCTGACCGCCGATAAAAAGCTCGCCCGGGTCGCTACTCAGGATGTCATCGCGGCGATCGAGGAGCAGGGCTTTTACCTGCAAATGCCGCCGGCCAAGGAAGAGCACCTGTTGGACGTTCACCGGGCCCACGTTGACCGCTTTTCATGAACTTTCTTGCCCACGCCTGGCTTGCCCGGCTGGGGGAAGATGGCTTCTTGCTGGGTAACGTGATTGCCGACGGCATCAAGGGTAGCGACCTGTCCGGCTGGCCGGATGCTGTGGCCGCGGGCGTTCGCCACCACCGCCGGGTCGATGCCTTCGTGGATAGCCATGACGTCATCAAGCGCGCTAGACAGCGCGCCCCCGTGGGTCAGCGCCGCGTGGCCGGCATCGCGCTGGATATCCTGTGGGATCACTTTCTGGCACGGTCACTGATCGGCACGCCGGAGTTCGACGCGCTGCTCGAGCGCTTGTATGCGCTTTTGGCGCGGGAGCCCGCGCCGAACCGGCTGGCGCTCATGATGCCGTCACTGATCGAGCACGACTGGCTGCGCGGCTACGCTGACTTCGGCTTTACCTGCCGGGCGATTGCCGGGCTTGGGCGCAGGCTTTCCGGCCCGAACCGGCTGGCGGAGATAACGCCCTGGCTTGCGCGCGACTATCGCTGGCTGGAAGACCATTTTCACCCCCTCTGGAACGAGTGCGCCGCCAGGCTGACCAGTGCCGGTTAGCTTTGCGTGAGCGCCTGGACCAGGCCGGGAAAGGACGACGAGACGAGGGTGCTATGCGCGAACGCTTCTGGGAACGATACGCGCTCGAAGAGCTTACCGATGACGAGTGGGAGGCGCTTTGCGACGGGTGCGGGCAGTGCTGTCTGCTGAAATTTCACGACGACGATACCCAGGAGCTGGCCGTGCTCAACGTAGCGTGCCGCCTGCTGGATACGCACAGCTGTCAGTGCAGCGATTACGAGAACCGCTTCGATACGGTGCCCGACTGTACGCAACTGACCCCGGCGTTGGTTCGCGAATTCACCTGGCTACCTGCTACCTGCGGCTACCGCCGGGTGGCGGAGGGGCGAAAGCTAGCCGGTTGGCATCCGCTTTTGAGTAACGACGCGGAACGGGTGCACCGCAAGGGCGTAAGCGTACGCAGCTTTGCGGTATCCGAGCTCGACGTGCCCGAGCGCGAATGGGACGAACACATCATTGCCGTACTGCCCATTCACTAGCGTTTTAAAGCGTGGGGCTTAGCGCTTTAGCGCAACCAGTAGGGCCGCCAGGCGCCTGGTAAACGATAGGCGCGCCGGGGCGGTCTTTTCGGACCGAGTGGCCTGGGGGGCCGGGGTATCCCAAATGGTAAGAAATTGTTCCTGATGTTTCATGGAGCTCTCCTGGCGCCGGGGCGCGTGGTGTTCTCGACCTAACCGAATGTTGGCGCTATTCATGTTAGACGTTGGTCTATACAACTAACGGCTAGTATGGCGCAACCGGTTTTTTATGGAAAGCTTTTTCACAAAATAAAAAAGCACCCGCGGTCGCCCCGCGGGTGCTTTTTTTGCGCCTAATGGCTTCAGGCCTGGGCTTTCAGCGCGTTAGTCGGCAAGCCCCATTGCCCAAAGGATGAAGGCGTCCTGGCGGGCGCTATCTTTCCAGGCCTTGAAGCGCCCAGAAGCGCCGCCGTGGCCGCTGTCCATGTCGGTGTACAGTAATACCGGGGCGCTGCCTGTTTGCACACGGCTGACCTGGGCGTAAAACTTGGCTGGTTCCCAGTAGCTCACTCGAGTATCGAACCAGCTCCCCTCGACCCAAAGCGCCGGATAGGCTTGCTCGGTGATGTTATCCACCGGCGAGTAGTCGCGTATGCGGGCCTCGACCTCGGGCTCGGCCGGGTTGCCCCATTCGCTGTACTCGGCGGTGGTCAGCGGAAGATCCGGGTTTTGCATGGTGCGCAGCACGTCGAGAAACGGCACATCCAGCACCGCGGCGCAGAATGCCTCGGGGGCGCGGTTGATGCACGTACCCACCAGCAGGCCACCAGCGCTGGCCCCATACGCCACGACTTTGTCGTCAAGGCTTAGCCCTTCATCGACCAGCGCCTGGCGGGCGGCCAAAAAGTCGTCAAAGCTGTGCTCCTTTTGTGCCATCTTGCCGTCGAGATACCAGGGCTCGCCGCGCTCGCCGCCGCCGCGTACGTGGGCCACCGCAAAGGCAACGCCGCGCTCCAGAAGCGACAGCCTGGCGATCGAGAACCAGGGGTCCAGCGGCTCGCCGTAGGCGCCGTAGCCATAGAGCAGCGTGGGTAGCGGCTGACCGATCAAATCCGCGCGGGCAACGATGGACACCGGCACCTGCTCGCCGTCCGCGCTGGTGGCCCAGAGGCGTTTGCTGGCCAGCGCCTCGGGCCGGAGCGCGCCATGCACCGGCAGGGTTTTTAAAAGCGTTCGCTCGCCGCTTTCAAGGTCCAGGGTGTACCAGCTGGCCGGTCGGGTAAACGACTCTTCGCGCAGGCGCAGGATTTGCGTATCGAAGTGCGGGGAGTCCTCCAGTAATTGCGAGCAGGGGGTTTCCGGCAGCGCGATGAGCTCATTGGTGGTGATCGTGTCGTCGCCTTCGAGCACCAGGCGCCTAAGCCGGGTTTGCGCCTCTTGATGGCTGCGCTCGGCGACCATGAGCCCCCAGGCAAAAGCGTCCACGCCCTCCAGGGTTTGCTCCTCCTGGTGGGGGATCAACGTTTGCCACTCGGCGTCTTCATCCCACGCGTGCTCGGCCAGTACGTCGAGGGCGAAGTGGGGGCCGGCCTGGTTTTGCAGCCGGTAAAACGCCCCGGGGCGGTGGTCGATACTGACTTCGACCCCTTTGCTGCGCCGGTGCAAAACCCGCGGCGCCGTGGCCGGGGCATCGGCGGGAATCGCCAGAATCTCGGTGGTGTCCTTGGCGGCGGTCTCGATGAAAAGCCAGGTCCTGGAGCGGGTTTTACCGATCCCCAACCAGAACTCGGCGTCGTCTTCGCGCATCACAAGCGTTGCCGGAGGATCGAGCGCTGGGCGGGCGAAGCTCACGTCGCAGCGCCATAGGCTGTCCGGGCGCTGGGTGGCGTCGAAGCGGGTGAAAAACAGCGTCGCGCTTTGAGGCGTTTGGTCTTCGGCCCAACAAAGGTCCGGACCGATGTCGCTGGCAAGCTTGCGCGGTTCGCCGTTGGGCAGCGCCTTGAGCCACAGCGTGTAGCGCTCGTCGCCCTGGGTGTCCTCGCTCCAGGCAAGCCACTGCTCATCCGGGGTGAGCGCCATGTCGCCGATATCGAAAAAGGCGTGCTCGCCGGCGCGGGCGACCAGGTCAAAAAAGCACTCCGGTGCGCCAGGGTCATCGATCGGCGCGCGCCACCAGCGAGGGTAGTCGTCGTGCTCGCCGGTTTCGCTCCAGATCGTAAACACGTCGAGGGTCGTGCCAAGACTTTTCACCGCAAGCTCGCGCCGCGCCAGGTGGCTTTGATAAAGCGACTCGGCAAGCGGAGCAAGGGGCGCGAACCAGCGGGCGTGCTCCTCGTTGGCGTCGGTTAGAAAGGCGCTGACGTCGGGGGAATCGCGCTCTTCCAACCAGTGCCAATCCGGGTCATCGGCGCGATAATGGCGCTTTTGAGGCGACTCTTTGGGCATGCCGGGCTGTGCTTTCATAAATTGACAGGTACCATAACGGGAAATTAACCGCGGGTGCGTCCACCCACACGAGGGTATTATGCTGTTTACAAGCTCAATGTCACTGCTCTGGCTGAGTTATTACGGGGTTTCGCTGGTCGTACTCGTGGCGGTCTACTTTGCGCTAGCGTTTTTACCACGCCTGCCAAGGCTGGTGCTGACCTGGTGCGTGGCCGGGGCGATGTGGATGCCGGCGCGCTTTAGCCTGCCACTGATCGAAGAAAACGAGTTCTACACCGGCTGGGCGCCATCGGCGATGGTCTCGGCGGTCGGCTTTTTGGAGCGCAGCGCCTCGGCCATGTGGGCCGGGCTTGTGTGGCTGCTCGTCGGTATCGCGTTAGGCGCGTGTGTGGGAGTGGCCCTTTGGTGGCTGCGCCGCCCGGTCGAACGCGCCCCGGCCAAGCGCACACCGGATGATAAACGCCCGCCGAATGGCGGTAAGCGCCAGCCCACCGCCAAACGTGGCGCCGCCAAGCCCCGCGGTGGCAACGACGAGCCCCGCCGCCGCGAGCCGGTCATCAACTAAAAGGCTCCATCAGGCAAAGGAGAGCCCCATGTGCGAGCTTTTGGGCATGAGCGCCAATGTGCCAACGGATATCTGCTTTAGCTTTTCCGGCTTTCTGCATCGCGGCGGGGGCACCGGCCCCCACCGCGATGGCTGGGGCATCGCCTTTTACGAGCAGGGCGGGTACCGCGAATTTCGCGACCCGCACCCCTCGGTCGACTCGCCCATCGCGCGGCTGATTTGCGACTACCCGATCAAATCCAACGTGGTGATCAGCCATATACGCCAGGCAAATGTCGGCGGGGTGCGTTTGAACAACACCCACCCGTTTACCCGGGAAATGTGGGGGCGGCCCTGGTGCTACGCCCACAACGGGCAACTAAGCGGTTGGCAAACACTGCCGCTGGATGTCTACACCCCGGTGGGCAGTACCGACAGCGAGCACGCTTTTTGCTGGATTTTGGGCGAGCTGCGTCGCGCTTTTCCCTCGCCGCCAGCTTCTTATGAGCCGGTCGGCGCGCTGCTCCATACGCTGTGTGAAAAACTGCGGGGGCTTGGGGTGTTCAACCTGCTGCTGTCTGATGGCGAGTCGCTTTACTGCTACTGTTCGACCAAACTTTCTCATATCACCCGCCAGGCACCGTTCGGCGAAGCCGAGCTTGCCGATGCCGACATGACGGTGAACTTCAGCGAGCATACCACGGCGTTCGATGTGGTCTCGGTGATCGCCACTGCGCCGCTTACCCACAACGAGAAGTGGACGGCCATGGTGCCGGGCGAGCTTTTAGTGTGGCAGTCGGGAAGTATAAAAGCGCAATACACACCCTCGTGAGGCGAGCGATCTACGCTATATAGGCCGATATCCAAAACGTTCGTTAACGCCCCGGGATGGCGGGCTCAGCCTGTCTTGAAGGTATCCCGTTGAAACAGCAGTTTCAAGCAGGCGTTTTACAGCGTTACCCCCCTCGTATATCGTAAGCGTTTAGCCTCATCTCAACGATCGCCAAAATAATAAGGTCGGTCCACTTATCGACACGGATAGCGGAGATTGCCCCATGAGCGAACACGCCGATGCTCCTATGCTGCATGGCCCAGCGCTTGAAGGGTTGGATCAATACGATTCGATCACTGACGTTTTTGAAACCGCGGTAGAGCGCTACAGCGACAACCCGGCGTTTAGCTGCATGGGCCAAACCCTGAGCTTTGCCGAGCTGGATACTTATTCGAAGCAGTTTGCCGCCTGGCTTCAAAACGACACCGATCTCGAGCCTGGCGATCGCATCGCCATTCAACTGCCCAACGTACTGCAGTTCCCGGTGGCCGTGTTCGGCGCGCTACGGGCGGGGATGGTGGTGGTCAATACCAACCCGCTCTACACCGAGCGTGAAATGGCCCACCAGTTCAAGGACGCCGGGGCCAAAGCCATCGTCATTCTTGCCAACATGGCGCACAAGCTCGACAAGGTGCTGGAGAAAACCGATATCTCCCACGTAGTGGTCACCGAGCTTGCCGATCTTCACGGCGCGCCCAAGCGCTGGGTGGTCAACGCGGTGGTCAAGTACGTCAAGAAGATGGTACCCACCTACCGCCTGCCGGGCGCGATCGGGTTTCGCCAGGTGATGAAGGCCGGCGCCAACCGTGAGTTTACCCCGGTCAAGCGCACTGCGGACGACGTGGCCGCGCTGCAGTACACCGGCGGCACCACCGGCCAGCCCAAAGGCGCGATGCTCACCCACACCAACCTGATCGCCAATATGCTCCAGGCGCGCATGGCGATCGGTACGCACCTGGAAAACGGCAAGGAGCTGGTGATCGCGCCGCTGCCGGTCTATCACATCTACACCTTTACGGTGAACTGCCTGTTTTTGATGGAAACCGGCAACCATTCGGTGCTGATCACCAATCCGCGGGATCTGCCCGCTTTCGTCAAGGAGCTCAAAAAGCTCAAATTCACCAGCTTTATCGGGCTCAATACGCTATTTAACGCGCTTTGCCAGCGTGATGACTTCCGCGCGCTCGATTTCTCCCGGCTGAAGCTGACCATTTCCGGCGGCATGGCGCTGACCAAAGCCGCGGCCAAGCGGTGGGAAGAGGTGACCGGCTGCCCGGTGGCGGAAGGCTACGGGCTGACCGAAACCTCGCCGGTGGTGAGTTTCAACCCCACCGACGCCATCCAGTTGGGGACCATCGGCAAACCCGTGGCCGGCACCTCGGTCAAGGTGGTCGATGCCGACGGCCACGACGTAGCGCTTGGTGAGCCCGGCGAGCTTTGTATCAAGGGCCCGCAGGTCATGAAAGGCTACTGGCAGCGCGACGACGAAACCCAAAAGTCGATTGATGCGGGCGGCTGGTTCCATTCCGGCGATATCGCCGTGCTCCAGGACGATGGCTATATCCGCATCGTCGATCGTAAAAAGGACATGATCCTGGTGTCGGGCTTCAACGTTTATCCCAACGAGGTCGAGGACGTGGTCGCGACCCACCCGGATATCGTCGAGTCCGCGGTAGTGGGCGTGCCGGACGAGAATGCCGGCGAGGCGATCAAACTCTTCGTGGTCTCCAAAAACAGCGACCTGGACGCCCAAACGCTGCGCGCCTGGTGCAAAAAAGAGCTCACCGCTTACAAGGTGCCCAAGTACATCGAGTTTCGCGACGAGCTGCCCAAGACCAACGTGGGCAAGGTATTGCGGCGCGAGCTGCGCGACGAGGAGACCTCCAGCGAAGGCGAGCAGGAGAAAGCCTGAGGGTAAGCCAAAAGGGCAGGGCGCCCGTCCGGGTTAGCCCTCCCATAACCGAAAGCGCTATACTGTTCGGCCCGCTTTTTTGGCGGGCCGAATTTTTATTTTTTGGATGGAATCTGAGCCTAACGTGAGCACTGAGACGCACTCCTTGACCGATGCCCAACAGGTGACGCAGCTCGAGCGAGCGCTTGACGAGGTAACCCTTCGCGACAGCCACCGCCTGGCACGGCGTCTTGGCGGTCTCAAGCGTCGTCTGCGTGACAACAAGCCGATCGGCCGCGGCCTCGACGAGGTCAGCCGCGAGGTCGACAAGGCCAAGCGCTTGGCGGCTAGTCGTGCCGCCACGCCGGTATCCATCAGCTATCCGCCGGGTCTTCCCGTAGTCGAGCGCCGCGAGGACATCCTCGAGGCCATTCGGGACCACCAGGTGGTCGTGGTGGCCGGCGAAACCGGCTCGGGTAAAACGACCCAGCTGCCCAAGATATGCCTGGAACTTGGGCGTGGGCGCCGCGGCCAGATTGGCCATACCCAGCCGCGCCGGCTGGCCGCGCGCAGCGTTGCCACGCGGATTTCAGAGGAACTCGACGTTAGCCTGGGCGAGCAGGTGGGCTATCAGGTGCGCTTTACCGATCAAAGCGCGCCCAACACCCTGGTCAAGCTCATGACCGACGGTATTTTGCTGGCCGAAACCCAGCACGACCCGATGCTCTGGCGCTACGACACCATCATCATCGACGAGGCGCACGAACGCAGCCTCAATATCGATTTTCTGCTCGGCTACTTGAAACGCCTGCTGCCCAAGCGTCCGGATTTGAAGGTGATCATCACCTCGGCGACCATCGACGTCGAGCGCTTTGCCGCGCACTTTGCAACCGACGACACGCCGGCCCCGGTGGTCGAGGTCTCCGGGCGCGCCTTCGACGTGGATGTGCTTTACCGCCCCCTGGTGCGAAGCGACGACGACGAAGAGGACCGCACGCTACAAGAAGGCATCGTGGGCGCGATTGAAGAGATCGAAACTTTAGAGCGCGAGAAGGGGTGGCTGCACGGCCCGCGAGACGTGCTGATCTTTTTGCCCGGTGAGCGCGAGATTCGCGAAACCGCGGACACGCTGCGCCGTGCGGACTTCAAGGGCACCGAAATTCTGCCGCTCTACGCCCGGCTCTCCAACGAGGAGCAAAACCGGGTGTTCGCTCCGCACCGCGGCCGGCGCATCGTGCTGGCTACCAACGTCGCGGAAACCTCGCTGACCGTGCCCGGCATTCGTTACGTGGTCGACCCGGGCCTTGTACGCATTAGCCGGTATAGCTACCGGGCGAAGATCCAGCGCCTGCCAATCGAGCCGATCAGCCAGGCAAGCGCCAACCAGCGCAAGGGTCGCTGCGGGCGTATCGCCGAGGGCGTGTGCATTCGCCTTTACGACGAAGAGGACTTTCTGTCGCGCCCGGCGTTCACCGACCCGGAAATCCAGCGAACCAATCTCGCCTCGGTCATCCTCTCGATGCTGTCGTTGAAGCTTGGCAACATCGAGGCCTTTCCCTTCGTCGACCCGCCGGATAGCCGCTTCGTCAAGGACGGCTTTAGGCTTTTGTTCGAGCTCGGCGCGGTGGATCAAAAAGAGCAGATCAGCGAACTGGGGCGCAAGCTCGCGCGGCTGCCCATCGACCCGCGGCTTGCGCGCATGGTGCTCGAGGGTGCCGAGCGACAAAGCCTTCGCGATGTGCTGGTGGTGGTCTCGGCGCTGGCGATACAAGACCCCCGGGAGCGCCCGGCGGACAAACGCCAGGCCGCAGACCAGGCCCATCAGCGCTGGCACGACCCGGATTCCGACTTCGTCGCACTCTTGAACTTGTGGCACGGCATCGAAAACGCTCGCGGATCGCTTTCGAACAGCCAGATGCGCCGCTGGTGTCGTGAGCACTACGTCAATTATCTGCGCATGCGCGAGTGGCACGACACCTTCCGCCAGCTTAGGCAGCTCTTGCGCGATATGGACATCGAAGTGCCCGGGCCTTTGCCGGCCAATGAAGACGAAAGCGAGGAAGAGGCACGCCAGGCGCGGCGCAAAACCTCCGGCAAGCTGCACCAGGCGCTGCTCTCCGGGCTTTTATCGAATTTGGGTAACCTTACGGAAAATCGCGAGTACCTGGGGGCGCGCAACCGCAAGTTCTTCATTCACCCGGGCTCCGGGCTTGCGAAAAAAACGCCCAAGTGGGTGATGGCGTTCGAGCTGGTCGAAACCACCAAGCTCTACGCCCGCACGGTGGCGAAAATCGATCCGGCCTGGATCGAGCCCCAGGCCGAGCATCTGGTCAAACGAAGCTACAGCGAGCCCCACTGGGAAATGAAGCGCGCCCAGGTCGTGGCCTTCGAGCAGGTGACGCTGTTTGGCCTGCCCATCGTTGCCCGTCGGCGGGTCAATTTTGGCGCCATCGACCCCAAGGAGTCCCGGGATATTTTCATTCGCCGGGCGCTGGTCGAGGGGGATTTTCAGACCAAAGGCGCGTTCTTCGCCCACAACCGGGCGCTGGTCGACGAGGTCGAGGCGCTCGAGGACCGCGCCCGCCGCCGCGACATTCTGGTCGATGAAGAAACGCTTTACGCCTTTTACGACGAACGCATTCCAGGCGATGTCGTCAACGGCAAGGGCTTCGAGCACTGGCGCAAGCAGGCCGAGCGCGAGGCCCCGGATCTTTTAAAGTTCGATATCGAAACGCTCAAGGCGCGGGAGGCCGAGGACGTCACCCGTGCCCAATATCCGGATTACCTGACGCTTGGCGGCGTGGCCTACCCGGTGAGCTATCACTTCGAGCCCCAGGCCGAGGACGACGGCGTTACGCTCACCGTGCCCGCCGCCATGCTTTCGCAGCTGCCGGTCAGCGCTTTGGAGTGGTTGGTGCCCGGGCTTTTGCGCGAAAAGTGCATAGCGCTTTTGAAATCGCTGCCCAAGAGCATTCGCCGCCAGGTGGTGCCGATTCCGGACTGGGTCGACGCCGCGCTACACGTGCTGACGCCCAACGAGCGTCCGCTGACCGAGGCCTTGGGCGAGTTTCTGCGCCGGCGCACCGGTACCCGGGTCCATCCGGACGACTGGCGGCTGGACCAGCTCGAGGCGCACCTGGTGATGAACGTGCGCGTGGTCGACCACGCCGGTCACCAGCTTGGCCAAGGGCGCGATGTACGTGCGCTGGAAAAACGCTTCGAGCAGGCGGCAAGCCTGGGCGCCCAGGCGTTGGCCAAAGAGGCAAGCCAGGCGCCAACGCTCGACGCGCTGCCCGAGGCGCCGCTTCCGGCCTCGAAAGTCACCACCCAGGCCGGTATTCGCGTGGAAGCCTACCCGGCATTGACTCATGAAGGTGAAGCGTTCAAGGTCGCGCTATTCGATCACCCGGCGAAGGCAGAGGCCGCCCACCGCGAGGGCGTGGCACGGCTGGCCATTACCCAATGTCCGGATCAGGTCAAGGCGATCAAAGCGTTACCGGCGCTCGAGAAGTGCGCGCTGCTGTTTACCAACGTGGGCAGCAAGCAGGCGTTCATAGCCGATGTGTTGCTGGCGGTATTTACCCAGGTGGTCGCGACGGCGCCGCTGCCGCGCTCGGCGGGGGAACTCGACGCGCGGCTCGCCCAGGTAGACACCGCCCTGGTCGATCACGCCAAGGCGCTTTTAAGCGATGTCGAGGCGGCGTTAAAAGGCCATCTGGAGCTTGCCAAGCAGCTCAAGGGGAATTTGAACTTCGCCCTGGCGCTGGTTTACAGCGATGTGCGCGCACAGATGCAGCGTTTGGTCTATCCTGGCTTCATCCGTGATGCGGGCGAGTGGCTTTCGGAGTACCCTCGTTATTTCGAAGCCGCGCTGATTCGTCTTGAAAAAGCCGCGCGGGAGCGCGGGCGCGACCAGATGATGATGAAGGACGTTCAGGCGCTGGAGGCGCGCTTCGACGCCCGGCGCGAAAGCGAGCGCCGCGGCCAGGTCGAAGACCCGGCGCTGGTCGCCTTCGGCTGGTGGATTCAGGAGCTTCGTGTGTCGCTTTTTGCCCAACAGTTGGGCACTAAAATGCCCGTCTCGGTCAAGCGCCTTGAAAAGCACTGGGAAGAAATCACGCGCCTTTGAGGCGCTTAGCCATACGTGCCGCTCAAGGCCGCTAAAGGAGAGTACACATGAATGACGTGGTGATTACCGGTACGGGGCTTTATACGCCGGAACACGCCATCGACAACGAAGCCCTGGTGGCGGCGTTCAATACCTACGTTGACGATCACAACGCACGCTTTACCGATGAGATTCAGTCCGGTAGCCGCGCACCGCTCGCCTACTCGAGCAGCGAGTTCATCGAGAAGGCCTCGGGCATCAAAAGCCGTTACGTGCTGAACGCCGAGGGCATTCTGGACCCCGAGCGCATGCGTCCGAATCTTCCCGAGCGAAGTAACGACGAGCCCTCGATTCAGTGCGAGATGGCAGTATCTGCCGCTCGTCAGGCGCTCGAAATGGCCCGGGTCGCCCCCGAGGACATTGAACTGGTCATCGTTGCCTGCTCGAATCTGGAGCGCGCCTACCCGGCGGTAGCGGTGGAGGTGCAGCAGGCGCTGGGAACCTCGGGCTACGGGTTCGACATGAACGTGGCGTGCAGTTCCGCCACCTTTGCGATCGAAACCGCGGCGAACGCCATCGCCGCCCAAAGCGTCAAGCGGGCGCTGGTGATCAGCCCGGAAATCTGCTCGGCGCACCTGAATTTCACCGACCGCGACAGCCACTTCATCTTTGGCGATGCGTGCACGGCGGTGGTGCTCGAGCAAAGCGAACTCGCCGTGGCCGAACAGCGCTTCGAGATACTCGGCACGCGCCTGGTGACCCAGTTCTCCAACGCCATTCGTAACAACTCAGGCTTTTTGAACCGCGTTACCGACAGCGACCCGATGGGACTGGACAAGTTGTTCGTCCAGGAAGGGCGGCGCGTGTTCAAGGAAGTGTGCCCGATGGTCGCCAAACTCATCGTCTCGCACCTACAAGCGCTCGAGCTCTCCGGCGACGACGTCAAACGGATGTGGCTCCATCAGGCCAATCAGCACATGAACGACCTGATTGCCCGTAAGGTACTCGGGTTCGAGCCAGACGAAAGCCAGGCGCCGATCATTCTCGATCGCTACGCTAATACAAGCTCTGCCGGCTCCATCATCGCGTTTCATCTGCATCGCGAGGATCTGGTAGCCGGCGATATCGGGCTGATCTGCTCCTTTGGAGCGGGTTATAGCGCCGGGAACGTCGTGCTGCGCTGCCAGTAAGGCGCGGCGTCGTCCATCAAAAGGACATACCTAAAACGAGGGAATCATCATGCCAGGGTTATTAGCTGCGTCTAAAGGCAAGGCGCTTAAAGGAGTATTGCCGGTCATGCTGCTGACGCTGGGTATGTCAGGCTGCGCGAGTACCGGCACGTCGCAGCCAGCGAACCCGGACGACCCCTGGGAGGGCTTCAACCGCCGGGTATTCGCCTTCAACGACGTGCTGGATCGCTACGCGCTGAAGCCGGTCGCCTCCGGGTATCGCACCGTGACACCGGACCCGGTGCAGACCGGCGTGGGTAACTTCTTCTCGAATTTGGGCGAGATCCGCACCGCGCTCAACAGTATCTTGCAGGGCAAGCCCGCCAACGCCGGCCTTGCCACCTCACGCTTTTTGATCAATTCGACGGTGGGTATCGCGGGGCTTCTCGATTATGCCACGCATATGGAAATTACCGCCGACGAGGAAGATTTCGGCCAGACACTGGCCGTATGGGGCTGGCAAGATTCCCGCTACCTGGTGCTGCCGCTTCTGGGCCCGAGCACCCTGCGTGACTCCACCGGCTTGCCGGCGGATCTGGCCGCATACCCGAACACCTACGTCGAGGACGACGCGGTGCGTATCAGCCTTGCGGCACTGAATATCGTCGATACTCGCGCCGGGTTGCTGGATCAGGAGTCGCTGATCAGCGGCGACCGCTACCAGTTCATTCGTGATGCCTACCTTCAGCGCCGCCAGTTTTTGATCAACGACGGGGAGTTGGGCGACGACCCCTTTGCGATGGATAGTTTCGAGTTCGATGATGCAGACTTTGACGATGCCGATTTTGGTGACGACGATTTCGCCGATTGAGACTTGATATGGATTCTTCCAAATATCTGATCGCGGTCATCGATGTGCCCGGCGCCGAGCGCGATGCGCTGACCCGTGCAATTACCTGCCACGATATGGCGGTGCTGGCCGCGGACGATATCGAACGCTTACCGGCGGACACCGCGCTGGTGGTTGCTCGGGCCGGCGTGGTGCCGCGGGATCAGTGGGCGCTTTTGGCGGCGCGGGTGCCCACACTGGTGGTCAGCGACTCCCGCGAGGACGCCGAGCTTTTCCAGGCGGTGGATAGCGGATTGCTGGATCACGTCGTGGACCCTTTGCGTCACAGCGAACTGCTGCGGCGCATGATCCGCAAAGCGGTCGAGCTACAGGCGCTGGCCCGCGAGCGCGAACGTGACCGTCGCAGGCTCGAGGAGCTCAACGAGAGTCTGGAAACGCATCTGGCGCTTTTGCGCATGGACCAGCAAAGCGGCGGACACATTCAACGGCGCTTGCTGCCGGTACACCCGAAGATCATCAACGGAGCGCGCTTTGACTACTGGTTCGCGCCGTCACTTTATTTATCCGGTGATTTTCTCGACTACCAACGCTACAACGAGCGCTTCAGCGCCTTCTATTTCGCCGACGTTTCCGGCCACGGCGCCTCATCGGCGTTCGTGACGGTGCTGCTTAAGTACTTGTTTAATCGCTGGCTCAACGAGTGGGACGGGCAAAACCCCGAGCACCTGGCCGCCAGGTCGCTTGCCGCACTCAACCGTGAGCTTCAGGATACCGACATCGGCAAGCACGCGACCCTTTTCGTCGGGGTGATTGACCGGGAGACAAAGACCCTTCACTATTCGCTCGGCGCACAGCTGCCGATGCCGCTTTTGGTGGCCGGCAACCGCCTGGTGCGCCTTGAGGGCGAAGGGATGCCGGTGGGGCTTTTCCCCGACATCGAGTATCCGTCGCTCGCCTGCGAACTCCCGTCTGACTTTCGCCTGTGGCTCTGTTCGGACGGCGTATTGGAATGCTTGCCGGGTAAAACGCTCGACACGCGGCTCACGGAACTTGAGCAATTAATAAGTGAGAGTGGCACACTTGAGCAGTTGCGCGACCGGCTCGTTCAGACCAACGCCCTGTTGATGGAAGGGGAGGCGGCAGATGAACAGGGCCAGGACCGCGACGCTTTACCCGACGACCTGACAATCATGATGGTGAGCGGATTTGGTCATGCTGATTGAGGAAGGCCGTATCAAAGCGGCGTTCGATTCCGGTGTTTTTATCTTGAAGCTCTGTGGCGACGTGCGTCTTACGCTCTGTGCCACGCTCGACGTTCAGGCTCAGCGCCTGGCGGACACACCGGGACTCGAGGCGGTGATGATCGACCTGCGCGAGGCGACCAACGTCGACTCTAGCGCGCTGGGTTTTTTGGCCAAGGTGGCGATGGCGGTGAAAGGGCGCCTCGATCACTTACCGACGATCATCGCCAACAACCCGGATATCCAGAAAATGCTCGACGTGATGGGCTTCAACCGCTTTTTCACGTTGATCGACGCGCCGCTGCAGCCAGGCCTGGAAGCCTCCCTGACCGAGCTTCCCGAAATCCCCTCGGACGAAGAGGGCTTGCGCGACCGGATCCTCGAAGCGCACCGTATTCTGATGCACATGAACGAGCATAACCGCGAGCAGTTCCAGCCGCTGGTCGAGATGCTCGAGTCTCAGGACTCGCCGGTTCACTAGGCGCGTATACGTAAGACTTTAAAAAAAGCCCCGGTCGCTCATCGAGCGGTCGGGGCTTTTGGCGTTAAGCGAGCGCGTTCATTGTTGGCGAAGATCCGCCAAAAGCGCTTCGAGTTTTTTCTGGTCGGCCATGAACTTGCGAATTCCTTCGGCAAGCTTGTCGTGGGTCATCTCATCCACGTTCGTTTCCCAGCGAAAGTCCGCCTCGCTAAGCGGTGGCTTCGCCTCGCTGCTGGCGCTTTGCGGCGTAAGCTTGCGGGTAAGCTCGCCGTGTTGTTCATCGAGCTCGTTCAAAAGCGCCGGTGAAATGGTCAGGCGATCGCACCCGGCCAGCGACTTGATTTCGTCGACGTTACGAAAGCTTGCGCCCATCACGATGGTGGCGTAGCCCTGGGCCTTGTAGTACTCATAGATGCGCTTGACCGAGGCCACGCCCGGGTCGTTGTCGCCGCTGAAATCGCCGTCCGGGGTTTGCGCCTTGTGCCAGTCCAGAATCCGCCCCACGAAGGGCGAGATCAGCGTGGCACCGGCGTCGGCGCAGGCCTGTGCCTGGGCGAAGCCGAACAAAAGCGTCAGGTTGGTGCGAATGCCGTCGCGCTCGAGCTGACGGGCGGCCTGGATGCCTTCCCAGGTCGAGGCGGTCTTGATCAGAATACGCTCCGCCGGTACCCCCTGGCGTGCGTAGCGCTCGATCAGCGAGTGGGCCTTGGCAATGGTCGCATCGCGATCAAACGAGAGCCGCGAGCTAACCTCGGTGGAGACGTAGCCCGGCACCAGTTCACTGATCTCGCAGCCGATATCCACCGCTACCCGGTCCACCGCCTCGTCGATATCGGCGCTTTCTTTAGCGATCGCGGCCAGCCGCGCGCGACGGTCCTCCTGCTGAGCGGCCTGCAGGATCAGCGAAGGGTTGGTCGTGGCGTCTTGCGGACGAAAGCGGCGAATCGTTTCCAGATCGCCGGTGTCCGCCACCACCTTGGTCATCTCTTTTAGCTGCGCCAGTAAGCTATTACTCATGAGGCCTCCTTTTTGTATTGAATGACCTCTACTCTAGCAAGGCTTCCGGGCTGTGGATATTATCCTGACGGGATACGCGGTGCGCCGGGTCGTGCTGCCAGGTATAAGCGGGCGGTGCGGCGGCGTCGATTTTGAAGCGGTTGGCGGCCTCGCGAAGCTGCTCGGCAATTTTCTCGAGCGCCATGGCATCCCGGGCGCTGCTTTCTACCTGGTCGCCGTTGGCCTGGTTGACCTGGGTCTGCTCTGCAAGCGTGGCGTTCAGCGTTTCGATATGGCGGTGCTGCTCTTCGGCCGCCTTGGCGATATGCGCCATCAAGTCGTTGGTCTTCTCGGTGGTCTCGGCGATGCCGCGCATGGTGTCGCTTGCCTGGCTTGAAAGCGAGTGGCCGTGCTGCACCTGGCGGTTGGAGTCGTTCAGCAGCGTTTTGATCTGCGCCGCGGCGTCGGCGCTGCGGGTGGCCAGCGTGCGTACTTCTGCGGCGACCACGGCGAACCCTTTGCCCTCGGTGCCGGCCCGGGCCGCCTCGACCGAGGCATTCAGCGCGAGAATGTTGGTTTGAAAGGCGATGGCATCGATCGTACTGACGATGCCGTCCACTTGCCTGGCGCTTTCATGAATACGCTCCATGGTCGCCAGAAAATCGTCCATCACCACACTCCCCTGGGCCGTTTGATCATTGGCGGTGGTGGTGAGCGTGGCGGCTTCGGTGGCGTAGGCGGCGGTAGAAGCGGTATGCGTGGTGAGCTCTTCCAGGTTGTTCGTGGTGGTTCGGTGAAACGCGTGCTGCGCCTTGGTGCGAACGGTTAGATCCTCGTTGCCCAGGGCCAGGCGCTGGGCGCTTTCGAACATCGCGCTGCTCTGTTCGTGCAGATTGGCGATGGTATCGGTAAAGGCGCAGCGCATGGTGTCGAGCTCGCTATAGAGCTGGCCGATCTCATTGCGCCCGGGGCTTGCTATTTCGGTGGCCAGGTCGCCCTGGGCCAGCCTGCGAAAGTGGGTCACCAGCGATTTGATCGGGCGCAGGCAGTAGCGCTGGCCGATATAGGCGATGAGGGTCAATAGCGCCACCGCCGCCGCGATGCCGGCGATCAGCCCCTGGCCGATCATGTGGGCACGTGCCTGGGCGCGAGCGAGCAGGGTCGTGCCTTGCTGATCCGCCCGCTGGTAAAACGCCCGAGCTTGCCCGGTAAACGCCTGACTCAGTGTTAGCGCCTCGGCGGTTAGTTGGCGGTAGCCGGCCCGGTCACCGGCGCGCACCGCGTCGAGCTGGCGGCTCATGGCAGTGATCAGGGCGCTGGCGCCGGCTTCGATGTCGGCGCGCCCGGGCTCGCCGTCAGTCGCCAAAAGAAACGCCGCCAGGGCGCTTGTCATTTCGTCGAGTTCGCGCTCCACGGCTTCCAACGCTTCCAATGGGTCGCCAAGCGATGGGCGCAGTTGGCGCTCCAGCGCCCGGTCCAGGCGGTGCAGGCCTTCAAGGCCTGCGATGTGCAGCCGGTTGAGCGACGAGGCCTGCTGTACGTTGACGCGCTCAAGTAGCGTTAAATCCTGCTGACTCTGTTGTATGACGCTCCAGGTGAGCAGCGCAAAGGCCAGGATGCACAGCGTCATCAGCGAAAGCGCCGCGGCGGCCAGCGTGCGCAGTGAAACATGTTGAAGCGATTGGAACGTCATGGTGCCCTCGGGTCACACGTAGCTAGAGTTGCCCCAAGGTTAAGCGTCATTTGTTGCAGTTTTTCGACTTTCACCTCTTAAAAGGCAGCGGTGTTGTATCATGGCCAGGCTCAATGGCCACTTACAGGCCCTGAACGACACCGCAATCGATTCGACAAAAGAGACAATCATGCAACTCACTTCCCGTCGAGTGGCGCTACTGGTCGCCGCCAATACCGCGCTGGCCCCTTTTGCCATCGATGCGTATCTACCCGCTATCGGTATGCTGGCCGACGACATCGGCGCCAGTATTCACCGCACCGAGCTCTCCATCAGCGTTTTTCTGCTGGGGTTTGCCATCGGCCAGCTCTGCTTTGGACCGCTTTCCGACCGGGTAGGGCGCAAGCCGGTACTGCTGGGTGGACTGGTCGTGTTCATGCTGGCAAGTCTTATGATCACCACCGCGGATAGCCTGTCTTCGCTTTTGACCTGGCGCTTTATTCAGGCGCTGGGGGGTGGGGCCTGCGTGGTCAACTCCGCCGCCATCGTGCGCGACTGCTTTAGCGGGCGGGAGGCGGCGAAGGTGATGTCGACCATGGCAATGATCATGATGCTCGCCCCGTTGGTGGCCCCGGCGGTGGGCAGCCTGCTTTTGCACGTAGCGGGGTGGTGGCTGATCTTCGTGTTTCTGGCGGTCTACGCCGGATTTTTGCTCTGGCTTTTGGGCAGCAAACTGCCCGAAACCCGGGATATGTCGCTGCCCGCCGCTTCGCCGCGCCAGGTGCTTGGCAACTACGCAAGCGTTTTACGCCACCGCGAGGGCATGGGCTATATCTGCGCCGTCGCCGCTTCGTTTGCCGGACTTTTTGCGTTCGTCACCGCCTCGCCGTTTCTTTATCTGGAGTATTTCGCACTGTCGCCGGGTATCTACCCTTTGGTGTTCGGGGTGAATGTGGTGGTGATCGCGCTCTCCAATCGGGTCAATATTCACCTTTTGCGCTACCGCACGCCCCAGCAGAACCTGCGTTTGGGGCTGGCCGTGCAGCTCGTCGCAGCCACCGGGCTCGTGCTGGCTACCGCTTTGGGCCAGGCCTCGCTGTTCGTGGTAGTGCCCTTGATCATGATGTTCACCGGTATGATCGGGCTGATTACGCCGAATGCGATCTCATCGCTTCTGGATCACTTCGGCCATATGAGTGCTACCGCCACCGCGCTTTTGGGCGGTATTCAGTTCAGCTGCGGAGCGCTTGCCGGCATCATGGTAGGGCTTTTCGAGGTCGAGCATTTATGGCCCATGGTGCTGACCATGCTCTCGGTGGCGCTGATGGGTAACGTGGGTGTGCGGCTGCTGACGCCGAAGCCGGTTAAAAGTGGCCTCGAATGAGCGGTAAGGTGGCGCAAAAAATTACCCGTTCGCGTGCTGCTGTCATATAACTGCAACCAAAGCGCGGCAGACTCCTCGGTGTTGAAGGCCTTAAGGCCACTGCTTCCAGCCTTACGCTGGATTTCACACCCAAGGGGAACGCGACGATGAATGTAACCAAGAAGACGCTAAGTGTTGCCGTAGTAGCCGCTCTGGGCGCCGGCGTATCCACCGCCGCCCTGGCCCGCGATACCATTCAAATTGCGGGCTCTTCGACCGTACTGCCGTTCGCCAGTATCGTCGCGGAAGAGTTCGGCAACACCTACTCCCAGTTCAACACCCCGGTGGTTGGCTCCGGCGGCTCGAGCGGCGGCCTGCGTCAGTTCTGCCAGGGCGTGGGTGAAAACACCATCGATATCGCCAATGCCTCGCGGCCCATTCGCTCGAGCGAAGTCGAAAGCTGTGGCGAAAACGGCGTCAACGAAATTCTTGAAGTGAAATTCGGCTACGACGGTATCGTATTCGCTTCGCGCCTTGACCAAAACGAGTTCGAGCTGACGCCGGAGTTCGTCTTCAAGGCCGCCGCCGCGCAGATTTCCCAGGACGGCGAGCTGGTCGACAACCCCTACACCAACTGGTCCGACATCGACGATAGCCTGCCGGATCAGGAAATCACTCTGGTCATTCCGGCCTCCAACCACGGCACCCGCGAAGTGTTCGAAGAGCGCGTGCTGCACGCTGGCTGCGAAACCGTTGCCGAAGTGGAAGAAGACGCCTGCAACAACCTGCGCGGTGACGGCCGTATCGTCGAAATCGCCGGCGACTACACCGAAACTCTGGCGCGCCTCGACGCCCAGGAGAACGCCGTGGGCGTCTTCGGTCTGAGCTTCTACGACCAGAACCGCGACCGCTTGCAAGTCGCGACCATGGACGGCATCGAGCCGAGCCTGGAAACCATCGGTTCCGGCGAGTACCCGGTATCGCGTCCGCTGTTCTTCTACGTGAAAGGCGAGCACCTGGACGTTATCCCGGGCCTGGCCGAGTACACCGAGTTCTTCCTCAACGACATGACCTCTGGCTACGGAAGCCCGCTGGAAGACGCTGGCCTGATCCCGATGGACGAAGACGAGCGTGCTGAAGCGCTCGAGCAGTTCGAGTCGCGTACCGTGGTAAGCGCCGAGTAATCCTGCGCCTGATTACATTGGTGAATTAAGTAACAGATCGCGCCGGCATCAACCTGGTTGATGCCGGCGTTTAAACGTAGAAAGTAAAAGGCGAAGACATAATGAGCAATCTTGCCTTGATCGCCACGCTTCTCATGCTGATGGCCTTGGCATATCACCTGGGATTGACGCGCAGCCGCGCGGTGGCGTCCAGCCACGATGTGCGATTGCACTCACGCCCAGGGTATTACGGCACGCTGGTCGCACTCTGGTGCGGTCTTCCCGCACTGGTCATTTTTCTATTGTGGTCGTTTTTTGCACCCCAACTGATCGATATGCTGGTGACCCAGCAGCTGCCGACGGATTTAGTGGCTTCCTTGAGCGATAGGGAGCAGCAGACATTGATGCGCCGTATTACCGCGCTTGCCGAAGGCCGCGGTGTATCCGGTGGGGGAAGCCCCGAAGAAGTAGCGGCAGCGGCCCATATGTCGCGGCTGACTACCCTCGAAAATATCGCGCTGGTCGCCGTGATGGCGGTACTCGCCGTGGCGGGGCTGGTGTTTGCGCGCCGGCGCATTTCGCCGACCTGGCGGGCCCGTAACCAGGTCGAGCGCGTCATTACCATTGCCCTGGCCGCGAGCTCGGCCGTCGCCATTTGTACCACCATCGGCATCGTGCTTTCGATGTTGGGTGAGGCGCTGCGCTTTTTCAGTTTCATTCACCCGGCGGACTTCTTTTTTGGCACCGTCTGGAACCCGCGTTTTAGCACCGCAGGCTCGAGCGGGCAGGGCGAGTTCGGCCTGTTACCGCTTCTTTGGGGCACGCTCATGGTCAGCGCCATCGCGCTGTTGGTGGCGATCCCCGTCGGGTTGATGACCGCGATTTATATGGCCGAGTACGCCTCGCCCTGGCTCAGAAGCATCGCCAAGCCGGTCATCGAGATTTTGGCGGGTATTCCGACGATCGTGTACGGCTTTTTCGCGCTGACCGTTATCGGTCCGTTTCTTTCGATGCTCGGCGATTTCGTAGGGATCAATATTCGCACCACCAGCGCCATGACCGCGGGTATCGCCATGGGCATCATGATCATCCCGTTCGTCTCGTCGCTTTCCGACGACATCATCACCCAGGTGCCCAAGTCGCTGCGCGATGGCGCGCTGGGCCTTGGCGCGACCAAGTCGGAAACCATTCGTCAGGTGGTGTTGCCTGCGGCGCTACCTGGCATCGTCGGGGCGTTTTTGCTGGCGGCTAGCCGGGCGATCGGTGAAACCATGATCGTGGTGCTGGCGGCGGGTAACAATCCGGTGTTGCACGCCAACCCGTTCGAGGCGGTGTCGACCATTACCGTGACGATCGTCAATCAGCTGACCGGTGATATGGATTTTGCCAGCCCGCAATCGCTGGTCGCCTTCGCGCTCGGCTTGACGCTTTTTGTGATCACACTGGGTTTGAACGTCATCGCACTGGTCGTGGTGCGCAAATATCGCCAGCAATACGAGTAAGTGACCATGTCTATATCGATTGAACAGCGCCGACAGCATCGGCTTGAGACGATTGAGAAGTCGCTTTCGAAACGCCACCGTAAGGAAAACGGGTTTCGGCGCATGGGGCTAGCGGCGGTATTGGCGGGCCTTACGTTGGTTACTATCCTGTTCGCCAGTATTCTGACCAAGGGTATCCCCGCTTTTTGGCAGGCAACGCTTTATACCGAGATCTATTTCGATCCCGACGTGATCGATCTTCCCCCTCAGCCCGAGCGCCAAAGCGATGAGACGCTTTTCGAGTTCGAAGAGCGTACGACCCAGTGGATGACCCAGGCGGGGCTCATCAACTGGCAGTCGTTGATCGATGCCTCGCTGGAGCGGGCGCTAGGCGAGGAGGTCGAGTCGAGCCAGCTACGCAACCTTCGCGCGCTGGTCGCCTCCGGTGAGCGCTACGCCCTGCGCGACCGCTTTATCGAGGACCCATCCCTTCTGGGCGAGACCGTTACGCTCAAGATGCTGGCCGGCGCCAATGTGGATGTGTGGGTGAAGGGCAATATCGACCGCGACCTGCCGGATGCTCGCCAGCAGCTTACTGCGCAAACCCGCACGTGGATCGATCGGCTTCAGGAAGTAGACGTACTGCGCCAGTCGTTCAGCACCTCGCTTTTCATGAATACCGATTCACGCAGCTCGCTGGCCTCGGCGGGCCTGGCCGGGGCCTTCATGGGGTCGCTGTTCATGATGATGGTGGTGATTTCGCTGTCGGTGCCGATCGGCGTGTCGAGCGCGATCTACCTTGAGGAATTTGCGCCCAAAAATCGCCTGACCGATCTCATCGAGATCAACATCAACAATCTGGCGGCGGTGCCCTCGATCGTGTTCGGCCTGCTTGGTGCCTCGATCTTCATCGGCTACCTGCGTCTACCGCTTTCGGCGCCGCTGGTGGGGGGGCTGGTGCTCACGCTGATGACGCTGCCGACGATCATCATTGCCACCCGCGCTTCGCTGCGCTCGATTCCGCCCTCGATTCGCCAGGCCGCACTCGGTATCGGCGCGTCCCGCGTGCAGACGGTGTTTCATCACGTGTTGCCGCTGGCGCTGCCGGGTATTTTGACCGGCTCCATTCTTGGCGTGGCCCAGGCGCTGGGTGAAACCGCGCCGCTTTTGCTGATCGGCATGAATGCGTTCGTGGCCAACGTGCCAGGCTCGCCCATGGATCAGTCCACCGCGCTGCCGGTGCAGATTTATCTATGGCAGGGCAATGAGCTGCGCAACTTCTTTGAAGCGCGGACCTCCGCTGCCATTATTGTGTTATTGGGCCTGATGCTCAGCTTGAACGGGCTGGCCATCTGGCTGCGTAAAAAATTAGAGACGAGGTGGTAAGTGGATACTTCTACGCACTCCCCAAAGCAAGCCCCTATCAGCAATGTCAGCGTAGGTAGCGGCGAAAACCGCGTCAGCAAGGCCACGGACAAAGTGAAGTTCAAGGCAGAGGGCGTCAATGTCTTTTACGGCGACGCCCAAGCGATCAACGGTATCGACCTGGATATTTACGAGAACGAAGTGCTGGCGTTCATTGGCCCTTCGGGCTGCGGTAAATCGACGTTTCTGCGCTGCTTGAACCGCATGAACGACACCATCGATATTTGCCGGGTCGAGGGCAAAATCACCCTGGATGACAAGGATATCTACGCCCCGGAGCGCGACGTGGTACTGCTGCGCGCCCAGGTCGGTATCGTCTTTCAAAAGCCCAACCCGTTTCCCAAGTCGATCTACGAAAACATCGCTTATGGGCCGCGCTTGCACGGGCTTGCCAGTCGCAAGGCCGAGCTCGACGATATCGTGGAAAACAGCCTACGCCGGGCGGGGCTTTGGGACGAGGTCAAGGACCGTTTGGATAAGCCCGGTACCGGCCTTTCCGGCGGCCAGCAGCAGCGTTTGTGCATCGCCCGTACCGTGGCGGTCAGCCCGGACGTCATTTTGATGGACGAGCCCTGCTCGGCGTTGGACCCGATTGCGACCGCCAAGGTGGAGCAGCTCATCGACGAACTCAGCGAGAGCTACACCATCGTGATGGTAACCCACAACATGCAGCAGGCCGCCCGCGTGGCCGACCGCACGGCGTTTTTCCACATGGGCGATTTGGCCGAGGTCGATACCACCGACAACATCTTCACCAACCCCCAGGACCAGCGCACCCACGACTACATCACCGGGCGCTTCGGCTAACGAAAACCGGGTAAGCCCTTAAAGGGGGTCGCTACATAAAAAGGCACGTGTTTAACAGCACGTGCCTTTTTGCATGGGCCGAGGTTAGTCGATGAGCTCTACCGCCACCGCCGTGGCTTCGCCGCCGCCGATACACAGGCTCGCCACGCCGCGCTTGCCGCCGGTGGTGCGCAGGGCGTGGATGAGTGTGGCGATGATGCGCGAGCCCGTCGAGCCCACCGGGTGGCCCTGGGCGCAGGCGCCGCCGAAGATATTGACCTTACCGTGATCCAGCCCCAAATCGTCGATCGCCATCAGCGTGACCACCGCGAAGGCTTCGTTGATCTCGAAAAGATCCACGTCACCGACACCCCAGCCGACCTTTTTTAGCAGTTTTTCGATGGCGCCGACCGGGGCAATGGTGAATTCGCTGGGGTGGCGCGAGTGGGTGGCGTGGCCGAGCATGCGGGCCAGTGGCGTGACGCCGAGCCTTGAAGCCGCTTGCTGGCTCGACATGATCAGCGCCGAGGCACCGTCAGAAATGGAACTGGCGTTCGCCGCGGTGATGGTACCGTCCTTGGCAAAGGCGGGGCGCAGCGTTCTGATCTTTTCCAGGTTGGCCTGGAAGGGCTGCTCGTCCTGATCGACCATGCTTTCGCCCTGGCGGGTGGTGACTGCCACCGGCGCCATTTCGGCGCTCAGCGAGCCGTCCTCGTTAGCCTTCATAGCCCGCTCCAGCGAGGCGATCGCGAAGTCGTCCAGGCGCTCGCGAGTGTAGCCGCGTTCAGAGGCGACCTCCTGGGCGAACACGCCCATCAGCTTCCCGGTTTCTGCATCCTCGAGACCATCGTAAAACATGTGGTCCTTGAGCTCGCCGTGGCCCAGCCGGTAGCCGCTGCGCGCTTTGGTGAGTAGGTGCGGGGCGTTGGACATCGATTCCATCCCGCCGGCCAGCATCACCTCTGCGGTGCCCGCCTTGATGAGATCATGAGAGAACATCGCCGCCTTCATGCCCGAGCCGCAAAGCTTGTTGATGGTGGTGGCGCCTATCGAATCGGGAATGCCTGCCTGGCGCATCGCCTGGCGGGCCGGGCCCTGTTTGACCCCGGCGGGGAGCACGCAGCCAAGTATGCCTTCCTCGATGGTATCCGGGCTGAGCCCGGCGCGCTCGATAGCCGCGCGAATGGCAACGGCGGCAAGCGCCGGGGCACTCATGCTCGCAAGGCTGCCGGACATGGCGCCCATGGGCGTCCGGGTGGCGGATAAAAAGACAACGTCGGTGGCGCTACTCATGAACAACTCCTGGTGATCTCGTTGTGGTTATTGGATCAGCACTTGCATGACTAGCATGAATGTAATGAATGCTAACGCGTGCCGCAACAAGTTGACGTGCACGGAAGCCCCAGTTTCATTGCCCACCCGACCAACGTCGTAGCGATTTAGACGCAAGTGCGCTTGCACCGGTCGGCAAATACTCTTAGCGTTGGTTCAAGGCAGGTTTCCGTTAACGTCAACCTGTGCTCGCCGTACAGGTGCGGGTCTGCCCAAAATGCTCATGCCAATAACAAAAGAGAGCCATCATGACGGTTTCTTCCTCGCTCCCTACCTACGCCGGTTATCTCGAGGGCTTTTCGCCAGATGATACGGCCGCACGCCTGGACACCCACCAGGACGGTAAGCTCAACGCTTTTGACGTGTGCTGCGCGCGCCACCTGCGCGACGGCCGAGGTGAGTCGCTTGCTCTGGTACACGAAGATACTCACGCAGAGATTCATACGCTCACCTACCGCGAGCTCGACGCGCAAAGTGCGCGTCTTGCCGGTTGGCTGAACGAGCAAGGGTTTCAAGTGGGGGATCGTATCGCTTGTATGCTGCCGCGCTCGGCGGCACTGCTGGTGGCGGTGTTGGCGACCTGGCGCATCGGCGCGGTGTATCAGCCGCTTTTTACCGCCTTCGGGTCGGACGCGGTGGATTACCGGCTGACGCGTGCCGATTCAAGGCTGGTGATTACCGATCACGCCAATCGGCACAAATTTGAAGGGGGGCGTCACTGTCCGCCGGTGCTGGCCGTCGGCGGGCCGAGCGACCGGCACGCCAGTGATTTCGACTGGCAGGCCGCGCTCGCGCATACGCCGATAACGAGCGAGCCGCCGCGCCTCGACCCGAGCGCGCCGTTTTTGCAGATGTTTACCTCGGACACCGTCGGCAAGCCCAAGGGTGTGGCGATACCGCTCAAGGCAATGACGGCATTCGCCCTCTATATGGAGCTTGCCGTCGATCTCAAGCGCGAAGACCGGTTCTGGAACATGGCCGACCCGGGCTGGGCCTACGGTCTTTACTATGCGATCACCGGGCCGCTGCTGTTGGGCGCCACCACGCACTTTTGCGAAGCCGGGTTTAGCGCCGAAGGCGCACTTGCGTTCATGAAGCGCCACGAGATCGACAATTTTGCCGCCGCGCCGACTGCCTACCGGCTCATGAAAGCCTCCGGGCTTTTCGACGATGCTCACCAAACGCTCGGTCTACGCGCGGCAAGTTCCGCCGGGGAGCCGCTCAATATCGAGGTCGTCAACTGGGTGGAAAAATCCCTCGGCTGCGCGGTGATGGACCACTACGGCCAGACCGAAACCGGCATGACCTGCAACTGCCACCACGCGCTCGATCATCCCAAACACGTGGGCGGGATGGGCGTGCCGCTGCCGGGATACCGCCTGGCCATTCTCGATGCCGAGTACAACGAGCTGCCTGCGGGTGAACCCGGCGTGCTCGCGGTGGACATCGCGAACTCACCGGTCCATTTCTTTTCAGGCTACACCTGGCAGGAAAAGGATCCGTTCGTTAACGGCTACTACCTGACCGGCGACGTGGTGGTTCGAAACGAAGACGGCACCTTCCAGTTCGCCGGCCGCGATGACGACATCATTACCACCGCGGGCTATCGGGTGGGGCCCACCGATGTCGAGAACAGCGTGATGATTCACACGGGCGTGGCCGAGTGCGCAGCAGTGGGCAAGTTCGATGAAATCCGCGGCGAGATCATCAAGGCGTTCGTGGTGCTGCGCGAAGGCTTCGAGCCAAGCGATGCCTTGGCCGAGGACATTAAAAGCCTGGTACGCGAGCGGCTCTCGACCCACGCCTTTCCGCGCGAAATTGCTTTTGTCGACGAGTTACCCAAAACGCCCAGCGGTAAAATTCAGCGCTTCAAACTGCGCGCCGAGACGCCCACCCCGGCGCCCGGTGATTCAAACAACATGAAGACAGGACACTGATGTGGAGATAAAAGAGCGCACGTTTTTAATTACCGGGGCCGCCTCAGGGCTGGGTGCGGCGACGGCCGAGCGGCTGGCAGGCCTTGGTGCCCGGGTGGTGCTTTGCGATGTGAGCGAACGCGTTTTCGATCAGGCCAAAGCCCTTGGTGAGTGTGCCAGCGCCATGACGGCCGACATCACCTCGAGTGAGCAAATGGGCGAGGTCATGGAAGCCGCCGTTGCAATGGGCGGTGAGCCAGGCCTTGCCGGGGTCGTTCACTGCGCGGGGGTGGTTAGCGTGGCCAAACTGGTGGACCGGGAGGGCGTTCCGGCGGATCTCGACGCCTACGCCAAAACCGTTCAGATCAACCTGATTGGCACCTTTAACGTCATGCGCCTGGCCGCCGCGGCCATGGCAAAAAACGCTCCCTTTGATAGCGGCGAGCGCGGCGTCATCATCAATACCGCCTCCGTTGCCGCCTTCGATGGCCAGGTAGGGCAGTGTGCCTATAGCGCCTCCAAGGCCGGTGTGGTCGGCATGAGCCTGCCCGCCGCCCGGGAACTTTCGCGCCACGCCATTCGCGTCATGGCCATCGCCCCGGGGGTCTTCGAGACGCCGATGATGAGCGAGATCCCCACCCAGGCTCACGACGCATTGGTGGCCACCGTACCGTTTCCCAAGCGGTTGGGCCGGGCCGCCGAGTTTGCCCTGCTGGCCGAGCAGATCATTACCAACCCGATGCTTAACGGCGAGGTGATTCGTCTGGATGGTGGTATTCGTATGCAGTGAGCAACGCTTTACGGGTCCGGGGGCGCCGATGCCTCTCGCTTGCTGTCCGCGGATATCTCTCCGCGGGCTTTTTGCGTGCTCCACCCTGGACCATTTTGCCCGCTTTGAGCCTCTGTTCGACTAAAGGATAGCCTTGTTGCCAGCGCCTGGTTCAAGCTGTGCTTGACTCGCTCGCATGGCCGCGCTAATTTCAAACGACTGTTTGAAAGCCGTGCTTGTGAGCGGGCTTTCAGTCCCGGTTGAGGAGACCTGCAATGCCTAGTTATCAAGCGCCCCTGCGTGATTTGCGTTTCGTGATGGACGAAATGCTCGATTACCCTGCCCACTACGCCGCGATCGGCAAAGGCGACGACGCCTCGCCGGACGTGGTGAGCGCCATTCTCGAAGAGGGCGGGCGTTTCGCGCGCGAGGTGTTGCTGCCGCTCAATCAAAGTGGCGACAGCGAAGGCTGCCAGCGCCTCGATAACGGCGATGTCAAAGCGCCCAAGGGTTTCAAGGAGGCGTATCAGCACTACGTCGAGGGTGGCTGGCCAAGCCTTGCCGCCGAACCCGAGCATGGCGGCCAAGGGCTTCCGCAGTCGATTGCGATGGCGCTGTCGGAAATGATCTGTGCCAGCAACCTGGCCTGGGGCATGTATCCGGGGCTTTCCCACGGCGCCGCCGACGCGCTGCGCCACCACGGCACCGATGAGCAAAAGGCGACCTACCTCACCAAGCTGGTGGAAGGTGTTTGGACCGGCACCATGTGCCTGACCGAATCCCACTGCGGCACCGATCTTGGCCTTATCAAGACCCGCGCCGTGCCCACTGAAGACAACGCCTATACCATTACGGGCACCAAGATCTTTATCTCTGCCGGCGAGCATGACCTGGCCGAAAACATCGTTCACCTGGTGCTGGCAAAGCTTCCGGACGCCCCGGAAGGCTCGAAAGGTATTTCGCTGTTCGTCGTGCCCAAGTTCATGCCCGACGCCGACGGCAACCCCGGCGAGCGCAACGGCGTGGTATGCGGCTCCCTCGAACACAAGATGGGCATCCACGGCAACGCTACTTGCGTCATGAACTTCGACGGTGCCACCGGCTATCTGGTCGGGCCGCCCAACAAGGGCCTGGCGTGCATGTTCACCATGATGAACGCCGCGCGCCTGGGCGTGGGTATCCAGGGGCTCGGGCTGATCGAGGCGAGCTTTCAAAATTCGCTGACCTACGCTCGCGACCGCCTGCAAATGCGCGGGCTTTCCGGCAAGCAAGCGCCGGAGAAACCCGCCGACCCGATTATCGTGCACCCGGACGTGCGCCGTATGCTGTTGACCCAAAAGGCGTTCGCCGAAGGCGGGCGGATGCTGGTGCTTTACGCCGCTCAGTTGCTGGATACCGTCGAGCACGGCAAACCCGGTGAAGAGCGCGAGCGCGCCGATACGCTGCTGGGTCTTTTGACACCGATCGTTAAAGCGTTTTTGACCGAGGTCGGTTTTGAGAGCACCAACGAAGGCGTGCAGATTTATGGTGGCCACGGCTTCATCAAAGAGTGGGGAATGGAGCAGTTGGTGCGCGATGCGCGGATCACGCGCCTCTATGAAGGCACCACCGGTATCCAGGCGCTGGACCTTTTGGGTCGCAAGGTGTTGATGAGCCAGGGCGAGTCGCTGAAGGTGTTTACTAAAGAAATCCACAAATTCTGCAAGACCGAGGCCGATAACCCCGTGCTCGGTGCCTTTATCGAGCCGCTTGCCAAACTCAACGCCGAGTGGGGAGAGCTCACCATGGGCGTAGGCATGAAGGCGATGCAGGACCGTGAAGAGGTGGGCGCCGCCAGCGTGGATTATTTGATGTACTCGGGCTATGTCGCACTCGCCTATCTCTTCGCCCGGGCGGTGAAGAGCGCGACCCCCCACCTCGAGGGAGACGACAAGGCTTTCTATCAGGCCAAGATCAACACCGCACATTTTTACTATCAGCGGCTTTTGCCGCGTACCCGCGCCCACGCTCAGGCTATCCAGTCCGGCGCTTCTAGTCTGATGGCTATTTCGAGTGAGGATTTTGGGCTCGGATTCGAGATCTAATTAAAGCCACTTGATAAGTGTAGTGAGAAGGCAGGGTAGGGCGTTTAAAGCTTGTCGTGCCGGGGCGTTTTATCGCCCCGGCGCTTTTGATTTAAAGGTGTCGTTTGTGGCTTTCAGTTAAAGCTGCGCCTTTCTTCAAAAAGCGCTTGCACTCGAGCCTTCGAGGCCGTAAAGTACGCATCCGCTGCCGGGGACGCAAGGCGTTGCCAGCGGTGAATGAGAGTGAAAACTCTCGGTTTGTCAGGAAGTTAGCGGTTTTTTTGTTCGCTCGCTTCACTCGCCAAAATCGGCGGTTGACAAACTTCAGGAAATGCGTAGAATACGCCTTCCTCGCTACGGCAACCGGCTCAGGTCATCGAGTCAAGTATCAGTCGAAGCGAAACCGCTCTTTAACAATTTGATCAGGTAATTCATGTGGGCGTTTGCCGATGAGGGTGACAAGTCACCTTATATCAAGGCAAGCGCACAAGAAGAATTTTCGAATTCTTCAAATTCGTTTGAACCTTGAGCCAGGATTGATTCGCCTCTGTTGCTTTCGAGCGACAGGCAAGAATCACAATGATTTTAAACTGAAGAGTTTGATCATGGCTCAGATTGAACGCTGGCGGCAGGCTTAACACATGCAAGTCGAGCGGTAACAGGTCCAGCTTGCTGGACGCTGACGAGCGGCGGACGGGTGAGTAATGCATAGGAATCTACCCGGTAGTGGGGGATAACTTGGGGAAACCCAGGCTAATACCGCATACGTCCTACGGGAGAAAGGGGGCTCCGGCTCCCGCTATCGGATGAGCCTATGTCGGATTAGCTGGTTGGTGAGGTAACGGCTCACCAAGGCAACGATCCGTAGCTGGTCTGAGAGGATGATCAGCCACATCGGGACTGAGACACGGCCCGAACTCCTACGGGAGGCAGCAGTGGGGAATATTGGACAATGGGCGCAAGCCTGATCCAGCCATGCCGCGTGTGTGAAGAAGGCTTTCGGGTTGTAAAGCACTTTCAGCGAGGAAGAACGCCTGGCGGTTAATACCCGCCAGGAAAGACATCACTCGCAGAAGAAGCACCGGCTAACTCCGTGCCAGCAGCCGCGGTAATACGGAGGGTGCAAGCGTTAATCGGAATTACTGGGCGTAAAGCGCGCGTAGGTGGCATGACAAGCCGGTTGTGAAAGCCCCGGGCTCAACCTGGGAACGGCATCCGGAACTGTCACGCTAGAGTGCAGGAGAGGAAGGTGGAATTCCCGGTGTAGCGGTGAAATGCGTAGAGATCGGGAGGAATACCAGTGGCGAAGGCGGCCTTCTGGACTGACACTGACACTGAGGTGCGAAAGCGTGGGTAGCAAACAGGATTAGATACCCTGGTAGTCCACGCCGTAAACGATGTCGACCAGCCGTTGGGTGCCTTGTGCACTTTGTGGCGAAGTTAACGCGATAAGTCGACCGCCTGGGGAGTACGGCCGCAAGGTTAAAACTCAAATGAATTGACGGGGGCCCGCACAAGCGGTGGAGCATGTGGTTTAATTCGATGCAACGCGAAGAACCTTACCTACCCTTGACATCCTGCGAACCCGGAAGAGATTCCGGGGTGCCTTCGGGAACGCAGAGACAGGTGCTGCATGGCTGTCGTCAGCTCGTGTTGTGAAATGTTGGGTTAAGTCCCGTAACGAGCGCAACCCTTGTCCCTATTTGCCAGCACGTAATGGTGGGAACTCTAGGGAGACTGCCGGTGACAAACCGGAGGAAGGTGGGGACGACGTCAAGTCATCATGGCCCTTACGGGTAGGGCTACACACGTGCTACAATGGCCGGTACAAAGGGCTGCGAACTCGCGAGAGTAAGCGAATCCCAGAAAGCCGGTCTCAGTCCGGATCGGAGTCTGCAACTCGACTCCGTGAAGTCGGAATCGCTAGTAATCGTGGATCAGAATGCCACGGTGAATACGTTCCCGGGCCTTGTACACACCGCCCGTCACACCATGGGAGTGGACTGCACCAGAAGTGGTTAGCCTAACTTTGGAGGGCGATCACCACGGTGTGGTTCATGACTGGGGTGAAGTCGTAACAAGGTAGCCGTAGGGGAACCTGCGGCTGGATCACCTCCTTAAACGATGCGTCACTCTCCCGGCAAGCGCTCACAATGAATTACCTGATCAAGTAGCTGCTAAATGAGCAGTGATAAGTCAATCGCCTTCGGCGATGCCTTATCACTGCTTATGGCAGTCGCTCTTTAACAATGTATATCATGCTGACAGTATCGAATGACGATACGAAGACAAAAGCCCCCGGGCTTGCGTGTTCGTGGCGTGATCTCGATACGCAATTGTTTTGTGATACGTTTCAAGCGTATCCGGCAATCGTTGTCATTGCGGGATCCAGACTCCTTCGGGTTATAGGGTCAAGCAATGAAGCGCACACGGTGGATGCCTAGGCAGTCAGAGGCGATGAAAGACGTTGTAGCCTGCGATAAGGTTCGGTGAGGTGGCAAACAACCTGTGACCCGGACATCTCTGAATGGGGAAACCCACTGACCACAAGGTCAGTATCGTATCCTGAATACATAGGGATACGAGGCGAACCGGGGGAACTGAAACATCTAAGTACCCCGAGGAAAAGAAATCAACCGAGATTCCCCCAGTAGCGGCGAGCGAACGGGGACCAGCCCTTAAGCATGTGAATGGCTAGACGAACGGATTGGGAAGTCCGGCCGTAGCGGGTGATAGCCCCGTAGTCGAAAGTCTGATCATGTGAAATCGAGTAGGTCGGGGCACGAGAAACCCTGATTGAAGACGGGGGGACCATCCTCCAAGGCTAAATACTCCTGACTGACCGATAGTGAACCAGTACCGTGAGGGAAAGGCGAAAAGAACCCCGGCGAGGGGAGTGAAATAGATCCTGAAACCGTGTGCGTACAAGCAGTAGGAGCCCACTTGTTGGGTGACTGCGTACCTTTTGTATAATGGGTCAGCGACTTATATTCAGTGGCGAGCTTAACCGATAGGGGAGGCGTAGCGAAAGCGAGTCTTAACTGGGCGACCAGTCGCTGGATATAGACCCGAAACCGGGCGATCTATCCATGAGCAGGGTGAAGGTTGAGTAACATCAACTGGAGGCCCGAACCAGGATCTGTTGAAAAAGATTTGGATGACTTGTGGATCGGAGTGAAAGGCTAATCAAGCCCGGAGATAGCTGGTTCTCCTCGAAAGCTATTTAGGTAGCGCCTCACGTATCACCACCGGGGGTAGAGCACTGTTTCGGCTAGGGGGCCATCCCGGCTTACCAACCCGAGGCAAACTCCGAATACCGGTGAGTGCAGCGTGGGAGACACACGGCGGGTGCTAACGTCCGTCGTGAAAAGGGCAACAACCCGGACCGTCAGCTAAGGTCCCCAAATCCTGGTTAAGTGGGAAACGATGTGGGAAGGCTCAGACAGCTAGGAGGTTGGCTTAGAAGCAGCCATCCTTTAAAGAAAGCGTAATAGCTCACTAGTCGAGTCGGCCTGCGCGGAAGATGTAACGGGGCTCAAACCAGGTACCGAAGCTACGGGTTCATCCTCTGGATGAGCGGTAGAGGAGCGTCGTGTAAGCCGATGAAGGTGGATCGAGAGGTCTGCTGGAGGTATCACGAGTGCGAATGCTGACATGAGTAACGATAAGGGGAGTGAAAAACTCCCCCGCCGGAAGACCAAGGTTTTCTGTTCGATGCTAATCAGAGCAGAGTGAGTCGGCCCCTAAGGCGAGGCCGAAAGGCGTAGTCGATGGGAAACGGGCTAATATTCCCGTACCGGATGTCATTGCGATGGGGGGACGGAGAAGGCTAGGTGAGCCAGGCGTTGGTTGTCCTGGTGAAAGCGAGTAGGCCTGGGTCTCAGGTAAATCCGGGACCCTTTAAAGCCGAGACGCGAGACGAACGGACCAAGGTCCGGAAGTCACTGATGCCACGCTTCCAGGAAAAGCCTCTAAGCTTCAGATGACATGCGACCGTACCCCAAACCGACACAGGTGGTCAGGGTGAGAATCCCAAGGCGCTTGAGAGAACTCGGGTGAAGGAACTAGGCAAAATGGTGCCGTAACTTCGGGAGAAGGCACGCCGGATTAGGGTGAGAGGACTTGCTCCTTTAGCCCGAACCGGTCGAAGATACCAGGTGGCTGCAACTGTTTAGTAAAAACACAGCACTCTGCTAACGCGCAAGCGGACGTATAGGGTGTGACGCCTGCCCGGTGCCGGAAGGTTAAGTGATGGTGTTAGCCCTCTGGGCGAAGCTCTTGATCGAAGCCCCGGTAAACGGCGGCCGTAACTATAACGGTCCTAAGGTAGCGAAATTCCTTGTCGGGTAAGTTCCGACCTGCACGAATGGCGTAATGATGGCCACGCTGTCTCCACCCGAGACTCAGTGAAATTGAAATCGCCGTGAAGATGCGGTGTACCCGCGGCTAGACGGAAAGACCCCGTGAACCTTTACTATAGCTTCACACTGGATACTGATGTTGCCTGTGTAGGATAGCTGGGAGGCTTTGAACTCCGGACGCCAGTTCGGAGGGAGCCAACCTTGAAATACCAGCCTGGCATCATTGGTGTTCTCACTCGGGTCCGTTATCCGGATCGAGGACAGTGTGTGGTGGGTAGTTTGACTGGGGCGGTCTCCTCCCAAAGAGTAACGGAGGAGCACGAAGGTACCCTCAGCACGGTCGGACATCGTGCAATGAGTGCAAGAGCATAAGGGTGCTTGACTGCGAGACAGACACGTCGAGCAGGTGCGAAAGCAGGTTCTAGTGATCCGGTGGTTCTGTATGGAAGGGCCATCGCTCAACGGATAAAAGGTACTCCGGGGATAACAGGCTGATACCGCCCAAGAGTTCACATCGACGGCGGTGTTTGGCACCTCGATGTCGGCTCATCACATCCTGGGGCTGAAGTCGGTCCCAAGGGTATGGCTGTTCGCCATTTAAAGTGGTACGCGAGCTGGGTTTAGAACGTCGTGAGACAGTTCGGTCCCTATCTGCCGTGGGCGTTGGATGTTTGAGAAGGGCTGCTCCTAGTACGAGAGGACCGGAGTGGACGCACCTCTGGTGTTCCGGTTGTCACGCCAGTGGCATTGCCGGGTAGCTATGTGCGGACGGGATAACCGCTGAAAGCATCTAAGCGGGAAGCCCCCTTCAAGATGAGACATCCCCGAGGCCTCGAGCCTCCTGAAGGGCCCAGCGAGACCAGCTGGTTGATAGGCACGGTGTGGACGCGCTGCAAGGCGTTGAGCTAACGTGTACTAATGGCCCGTGAGGCTTGACCCTATAACACCCAAGGGGTCTGGTCCTGCAGTGACAACGACGCTCGACAGAGCACCGGATACATTGAGACGATCACAAGACAGTCAGCCGATATACATTGAAAGTTACGCCTGACGACCATGGCTTGCGTGAACCACCCGATCCCTTGCCGAACTCGGAAGTGAAACCGCAACGCGCCGATGGTAGTGTGGGGTCTCCCCATGCGAGAGTAGGTTATCGTCAGGCACCTCTTCGAAAAAGCCCCGAGCACTCTGTGTTCGGGGCTTTTTTATGCGTGCAGGAAAAGGAAAACGGCTCGAATAATGCCCGCCGCCACCCCGGCGGCGCGGTGCGCCGCATCGCGGGCTGAAGCCTGCTCCTACAAAAACGGGGGCACACCAGGGGCATCGGAGTCTTCGCGCTCCCGGCAACGTGCCCGACATCCGTTTCGGCGCCCGTGCCGGCACGGGCGCCGTTTGGGACGATAAATGATATGATGCGCGCACGATGACGCGACCGTTAAATGGAGTAACCGTGAGTGAAATAGCGCCCACAACGTGGCTGGTGTACTGCCGCCCAGGCTTTGAGCCCGACGCGCTGGCGGAGTTGCAGTATCACGCCGCTCAGAGTGGCGTTGCCTGTACGCCAACGCTGGGGGAGGGGTGGGTGAGTCTGACGCGTATTGACGAAGAGCCGGTCAATGCGCTGCATCGTGAGGCCCACTTTGAAAAGCTCATTTTCGCGCGCCAAAGCCTGGCCGCGTTGCCACCGCTGACGCTTTCAAAAGACGACCGGCTTACCCCGATTCTCGAGCAGGTCAAGCTAAGCCGCTGGAGCTTCGAGGAGATCTGGCACGAAACGCCGGATACCAATGACGGCAAGGCGCTGGCCGGGCTGATCAAGGCGTTGACCAAGCCGTTGGAAAGCCTTTTGAAAAAACGCGGCGCGCTGCGGCGTAAGGCCGGTGGTCGGCGACTGCATATTTTCTGGACCGACGGTGGCCGAGCGCAGCTCGGTATCAGCTTTCCAGGCAATCGCAGCGAGCTCAAAAACGGTATTAGAAGGTTGCGCTCTCCGTCGCGGGCGCCGAGCCGCTCGACGCTCAAGCTCGAAGAGGCCTGGCACGAGTTCATACCCCGGGAGGAGTGGGATGAGCGCCTGGCCGAGCACATGCAGGCCGCCGACCTGGGCGCGGCTCCGGGCGGCTGGACCTGGCAGCTAGTGCAGCGGGGCATGTACGTATACGCGATCGATAACGGCCCGATGGACAAGGCGTTGATGCAAAGCGGCCAGGTCGACCACTTGAAAGAGGATGGCTTTATCTGGGCGCCGGAGAGGCGGCTGGACTGGCTGGTGTGCGATATCGTCGACAAGCCGGTTCGCGTGCTGACCATGGTCGAGCGCTGGCTGACGCAGAAGTGGTGCCGTGAGGCAATTTTCAACCTCAAGCTGCCCATGAAAAAGCGCTGGGATGAAGTGGTACGCTGTCTGAGCAGGCTGGAGGAGTCGCTTGCAAAAGCCGGCGTACGCGCGCAGATTCGCTGTCGCCATCTTTATCACGACCGGGAGGAAGTCACGGTACACGTAAGGCTTTTATCCTGACGCCTTTGAACCGGGCCGAAATCAGGAAACCAACTCGAAAATCTGCACGGTTTCATCCTCGGTAAGAAGGGGTAAAATACGCGCCATGGCGTCTGCCCGCGCTTCGCTTTGATGCCACTCGTTCCAGGCACGTAGATCCCGCCATTTGGTGATCATCAAGCGGCGGTCCGGTTGGCCGATTTTAACGAGGGTTTCGCCACCGACGAAGCCGCGTACGCCGAGCGAGACGCGCATCGCTTGGCGGGCGGCCTGCTCGTACTCCTCCTCCAGGCCGGGCATGATGCGTCGTTCGATGATAACTTTAACCATGTGCCTACTTCCTTGCCGAGACCAGAAATGACCGATACCACGCCAGCGTTTGACGCTACCCTGGATACTACAGGCCTCTACTGCCCCGAGCCCATTATGCTTATGCATAACAAGGTAAGGGATATGGAATCGGGACAAACCCTTGAGGTGATTGCCACGGATCCCGCGACCACCCGAGATGTGCCCAAGTTCTGCCAGTTTTTGGGCCACGAGCTGCTAACTTCCCAAGAGCACGAAGGCGAGTATCGCTACTTTATACGCCTGGCGTGAGCGGCCAGGCGCCAGGCATGTGAACGCCCTTTAATAGGGCTCGTCGCCGGGGACGACCATCATCGCCAAGGCCTCGAGCGTGGCCGGGTCCTCTTCGAGAATACGGTTGGCGATATGGCGCTGAAAGAAGTAAACGGTTTGATGTCGGGTGTGGGCGTCGTAAAGGCACTTGTCGCCTAGAATGATCGGCGTCATTTGCGCCTGCTCTTCATCGGCAAGCAGCGCCTCTACGCCTCCATTGCTATATAGACGCCAGCCGTACACGGGTTTCATGTGCCAGGGGGCGTCGGGGTGGTTCATGCACAGGGCATGAGTGCCCAGGGTGTCGGGGATTTGCTGGATCAGCGCCACTTCTTTGGAGGCTTCGTACTCGAAGTACTCTGCCGCCGCGGTAAGCTCGGTATGTTTGTGCTCCGGCGGCGTGTCGAAAATCTCTTCGGTTTCCGGATCGCGATAGCCGATAAAGTGGCCGTTTTCCTGGCTATTGAGCTCGTTACAAGCGCTTAGCGTGTCCATCCACGGGACAAGGCCCACGACGTTGCCGTCATCGCGCAGCCCCCAGGCCAGAATAGGCAGGCCGTAAAAGGTGTCGGGACTCGCAGCGAGCTGGTAAACCATTTCGAGACCGTCAAGCTCCGGGGCGAGACGGATCACGCACTTGCGCGCCTGATGACGTTGGCGCGCGGTTTCCAGGTCGATGACCTGGGCAGAGTGGGTTGAATGGGGTGTACCCATAGTATCCCTCCTGGTGCTGCGTGGTCACGACGTTGATAGGCACTGCCTACCGCGTAACTAAACCAATAGCACAGGTTGGGCGTTAATTTAAGAGGGCTCAGCCGATTTTTAGTCAACGGCTGACTCAGAGGAGCAGACGGGGTAAACGCTGCGCAGGGCCAGGTGCTCCAGCCGGGCGATTTGAAACCGCGGCCAGGGGGCATCGGGGCTTTCGAGCGAGAGCCAGCGTTGCTGATACGCGGCGACGGCTTGGGGCGGCGTTACATCGTGCGCGTCGATGAGATTGTTGATTGCGCCAAGCCAGTGCTGGCTGACCTTTGAAGCTCGATCCAGCCAGGCCTGATCCCAGGGGGGCAGGCATTGGCTACTCCCGAAGTTTTCGGCCAGCAAGCGGTTGGCCTCGGTCAGGCGCTGGCTACCCAGCTGCAGCGTGCGAAGCACCTCGGCGGTCAGCGGTCGCTCTTGCAGCGTTTTTAGATGGTTCTCGAGGGTGGCGGAGTCGGCTTGCCACTCGAGGCTATAAGTGTTCTCCACCATCGTCGTGAGATAGCCAAGCGCCTCGAACGCTTGGGTCATATCCGGCAGCGCGCGAAGCTCTAATGGCTGGCTCGCGCGGGAGAAGCTTTTCTCCCACTCGTCGGAATCGAACAGCGCATTCCAGCCGACGGCGGGGAGTTGGGCCGTCTTGAGCTCGCTCAGCGTTGCCAGACGGGCCTGGTCGGCCTCGCTGAGCGAATCGGTGACCCCGTTACCGGCGCAGCGCTCGAGGCGCTGCCAAAGTTCACGCTCGTAAAGCCAGTGCTGACTGGGCGGCGCGACACGGCCCAATTGATTGTTGCGCGCCGCGACAAGGGAGGTGATATCGCACTCGCGCAGCGCATAGACGTTGAGCATGCTTTCGCGCACATCAATAATATCGATCAACCGCTCGCGCTGGGCCACGAACGCGCCAATGTTATCCGGGTCCCGGCGCTCGATGGGTTCAACGTCGAGGGCGCGCGCAAGCGTGCGGTGGTAATCCACCCAGGCCGGGTCATCGGCGCTGCCACAGCCGGCCAGCAAGCTCGTCAAGAGCCCCGTTGCCAGGGCCACTAGAGTGCGCTTCATACTCCCCCTTAACGACTGATCCATTTCAAGCGCCAGCCTAGCAGCAGGGCGGCGGTGCTGAGTCCGGCGATCAGGCCGATCCAGTAGCCGTGAACGCCGAGCGGTTCGGTGAGCGCAAAAAGCCCATGGGTGCCCAGCCAATGGCCCCCACCTAGCCCCACGATCCAGTAAGAGAGCACGGTGATCACCATCACGATACGGGTATCCTTGTAGCCGCGCAGCGCCCCCGCCAGGTTCACCTGCAGCGAATCCGATAGCTGAAATATGACCGCCAGCGACACGATGGTCAGCGTCAGTGCCTGAATCTCGGGGTTGGACGTGTAAAGCGCGATGACCGGTTTAGCGGTGACCCATAAAAATGCGCTGTTCATGGCGGCGATGATCACGCTGATCGCAATGCCGTTCCAGGCGACGTGGCGGGCATGGTCCGGGCGCGCCTGGCCCAGCGTATTGCCCACGCGCACGGTGAGCGCCATGCTCAGCGATAGCGGTAGCATGAACAGCAGCGACGTATAGCTCAGCGCGATCTGGTGCGCGCCGACGGTAACCTCGCCCAGGCTTGCGATAAACAGGGCAATCAGCGTGAAAAGCGTCACTTCGACGAAAATGGCCACGCCGATCGGCATGCCGACCACGATTAGCTCGCGAATCCCCGGCCAACCGGGGGGGTAGATACGCTGCCAAAGCGAAACGTTTTGGTAACTACGACTGCGCGTCGTGTAGTAGGCCATGGAAAGTGCCATACACCACATGGAAAGGGCCGTGGCGATACCGCAACCAAGCGCCCCCAGCGCTGGAAGCCCGCTAATGGGCGCGGGAAGCCAAGGCCCGAACATGCTCACCAGGCCCTCGCCACCATAGATCAGCACGTAGTTGCTGGGCACGTTGATCGAAAGCCCCACCAGGCTAATCCAGAGCGCCGGGCGCGTATGGTTCATGCCGTCCGAGAAGGCCCTAAGCGCCTGAAAGAGGGCGATGCCCGGCATCCCGAAGGCCACCGCCCCCAAATAGCGGCTGGACTCGAGGGCGACATCCGTGGGCACGTCCATACGCTCGAAAATGGGCAGGGTGATGGTGCGCAGCAAAAACGCCGCCACTAGCCCCAGCGCCAGCGCGACCCAGAGCGCCTGATGCACGGCCTTGGGAATGTCGGCGTCGCGCTGGCCGCCCAGCAGGTGCGCAACGATCGGCGTCAGCCCCATTAGCGTGCCGGTCATGAAGAGCATCAGCGGGGTCCAGAGGCTCGAGCCGACCGAAACGGCGGCAAGCGAGGTGGCGCTGAAGCGCCCGGTCATCATGGTATCGACGACGCCAATAGCGGCCTGGGCAAGCTGCGCGCCTACGATGGGCAGAGCCAGCACGATCAGCACGCGTGTTTCAGGCCAATAGGTGGATTTGATACGATACAAGGCGGCGCCCACGATAAGGCTCCTCTAGGGTGAGGGGGTCATGAAAGGGCGCTAGCGTAGCAAATTCCGCTGAAATTTGCGCCTGAAGAAGGCGTTTAAAACACCGGCTGCGGCGGCGCCAGTATTACGTTTACCTGCCTCTTTTAACCATGAAAGCGAAGCGATAGTGACAAAGACTCTTGAGCGTTGGACGCTTGCGGATATGACGGCGCTGTTCGATGGCGTGTTCGCATCCACCTACCACACCCGGCTGATCAAGGGCGGTGACGAGCCACTGTATCTACCGGCAAGCGCTACCACACCGTACCACCAGATCATTTTTGCCCATGGCTTTTTCGCCAGCGCCCTGCACGAAATCAGTCACTGGTGTATCGCCGGCGAGAAACGCCGCCAGCTAGAGGACTATGGCTATTGGTATCTACCCGACGGGCGCGACACCGACCAGCAAGCGGCCTTCGAAAAGGCCGAAATCGCTCCCCAGGCGCTGGAGTATCTGCTTACCCGTGCCTGCGGACGAACGTTCAACGTAAGCGTCGATAACCTGGGTGGTGAGGCGGAAGTCGACCGTCAAGCGTTCGAAGCAAAGGTGTTGGCCCGCGCCGCGCGCTATGAAGAGGAGTGTCTGCCAAAGCGCGCCAACGCTTTCCGCCATGCCCTTACGCGCTTTTACCAACACGGCGCGTCGATCCCCGGCGCCATCGAAGCGGGTATCGAGGCGCTCGATTAGTCTTCGTCGCGCTCGTTAAGGCGCTGGTGCATAGCGAGCATCACCTCGACTTCATGCTCGGCGCGCATGGGTTCGAGGCCCCGGTCACTAAAGGTGTCGGTGCGCAGGCGATGCCACTCGCCGTTGGTCAGCCGGTCGTAGAGCACATGCGCCGGGGCGAGCTCGACAAAGGGGTCGAGCCCGTAGGTATCGAAAAGCCGGGCAAGCGCGGCCTCGTCTTCGCCGTTGTCGCTTGTATAGAGCGTGGACGAGAAGTGGTCGGTCTCGAGCTCGCGGATAACGTCCAAGGGGCTTACGCCCAGGCTTTCGAGTTCTTCGATGCTGTAAGCGCCGGAGACGTTGGAATCTTCGTCGATCCAGCTGTCGTCGGGCTGAATCAGCGTCTGCTTGATGCGCCCATCTTTTAGCGACCAGGCAATGGCTAGCGGCAGGCCATCTTCTTCGCCGGTTTCGATGGCGATAAATCCAGGTAAATCGGCCACTTTTACGTCTCCTTCGGGGCGCTGTCGAGGTTGAAAAAGCGCTGGGCGGTACGGGTGGTTTCGAGAGCGAGGGTGTCTTCGTCGACGCTATGCCAGTGGGCGATCTCTTTGGCGATCCAGGGCAGCAGCGCCGGCTCGTGGCGGCGGCCTTTAAGCTTGGCCGGCAGGTTACGCGGCAAAAGGTACGGGCAGTCGGTCTCGATCATCAGCCGGTTGAGCGGAATGTCTTTCACCAGCGCTCGAAGGTGATGGCCGCGGCGCTCGTCGCAGATCCAGCCGGTCAGGCCGATGTGCAGGTCGAGATCCAGATAGCCGTAAAGCGTTGCCGCCTCACCGGTAAAGCAGTGGATCACCGCTTGGCTGATATCGTCGCGCCAGGCCTTGAGGATCTCGCGCATGCGCGGGCCGGCGTCTCGCTCATGAAGAAACAGCGGCAGGCCGCTTTCCGCGGCAAGCCCTAGTTGGGCCTCGAACGCTTTCTCCTGGGCCTGGGGCGTGGAGAAATTGCGGTTGAAATCCAGCCCACACTCACCGACCGCGACGACGGCGCGCTCTTTGTGCAGCGCCGCCATTTGCCGAGCAATGTCCTGATTCCAGCGGCTGGCATCGTGAGGATGGACACCGGCGGTGGCGTACAGGCCGGGAAAGCGCTCGGCCAAGGCAATCGCCTGCTCGGCGTGGGCCACATCGGTGCCGGTGACGATCAGGGTGGTCACGTTGGCGGCCCGGGCGCGGCTAATCACCGCCTCCAGGTCGCGCTCGAAGCTTTCGTGGGTGAGGTTGGCTCCGATATCCACCAGCGCCTCGCGAGGGCGAAACTCGAGCGCCTCGGGTAATAACGACTCCGCATGGGTGGCTGTCAAACCAGACTCCTCTTTGCTCATGGGGTGATCTAATCAAAAGGCGGGCAATGGCGCATTGTAACGTTTTAACGGCGAAGGCGGCTAATACCAAAGGGGAGGGCGAGATGTATTGCGTCAACATCGGCGGCCATCGACACTAGTGTCGACAATCCGACGTTTGACAATACCCTATAATGGAACGCGCCGATGACCACGATCACGCCTAAAATCCTTCCGTCGACTCCCTCGGCCAGCACTCCTTCGCTACTGATCAAGTCGCTTCTTGAAGCCGGGGTACGCATGGCCGGGGACAACCAGATCGTCTACCGCGATCAGGGGCGTCACGACTACCGCCGCTTTAGTGAGCGCGTTCATCAACTGGCTCACATGCTCAAGGCCCAGGGCGTCGAGGCGGGCGACGTGGTGGCGGTGCTGGACTGGGACAGTCACCGCTACCTGGAGTGCTTTTTCGCCATTCCCATGATCGGCGCGGTGCTGCATACCGTGAATATCCGCCTGGCGCCGGAGCAGATTCGCTACACCATGGAACACGCCGAGGATGTCTTCGTCATTGTTCACGAAGATTTCGTACCCCTGCTGGAGCCGCTGGCCGACAAGCTCGAGAAGGTGCGCGGCTACGTGCTCTGCCAGGAGACACCGCGAGAGATGAAGACCACGTTGAACCTCGCCGGCGAGTTCGAAGCACTGATCGCCGACAAGCCGGGTCACTACGATTTTCCGGATTTCGATGAAAACGCCGTGGCCACGCTCTTTTACACCACCGGGACGACGGGCAACCCCAAGGGCGTCTTTTTTACCCACCGCCAGCTGGTACTGCACACCCTGAACGAGGCAAGCCTGTTTCAGGCATCGGGTGTCGAGCTTCTCAGCCGGGACAAGGTGTACATGCCGATCACCCCGATGTTTCACGTTCACGCCTGGGGCGTGCCCTATACCGCGACCCTGTTGGGCGCCACCCAGGTCTACCCGGGGCGCTACGAGCCCGAGATGCTGGTCCGGTTATTGGTGGAAGAGAAGGTCGATTTCTCCCACTGCGTGCCGACGCTTCTCAATATGGTCGTCAGCACCGAGGAGGTCGCCTCACAAAAGGTGGATCTAAGCGGCTGGAAAGTACTGGTCGGCGGCAGCGCCTTGACCCAGCGCTTGGCAGCGCGGGCCTGGGATTTGGGTATCGATACGCGAAGCGCCTACGGCATGTCGGAAACCTGCCCGCTGTTGACCGTCGACGTATTGCCGCGTCACGTCGAACGAGCCTCATTCGAAACCCAGCTGCCCTGGCGCTGCAAGGCGGGCCTGCCCACGCCCTTTGTCAGCATTCAGGTCGTCGATACCGATGGCAACCCGCTTGCCCAGGATGGCAAAAGCGTGGGCGAAGTGCGGGTCAAGGCGCCCTGGTTGACGCAAGGCTACTACAAGGAAGAAGAGCGCAGCGAAGCACTCTGGCGGGATGGCTGGCTCTACACCGGCGACGTTGGCTCGCTGGACGAAGCCGGATTTCTGTCGATTAGCGACCGTATCAAGGATGTCATCAAGACCGGCGGCGAGTGGCTTTCATCGCTGGATCTTGAAAACCATATCAGCCAGAGCCCGGAGGTCGCGGAAGTGGCGGTCATCGGGGTGAACGATGACAAGTGGGGCGAGCGCCCCGCGACCTGGATCGTACCGCGGGATGTCGATAATCCGCCCACGCCCGCCTCGCTCAAGGCCTTTTTAACGCCGCTGGTCGAGCAGGGCAAGCTCAATCGCTGGGCTATCCCGGAAGAGGTGCATGTCGTCGACGAAATTCCCAAGACCAGCGTCGGCAAACTGGACAAAAAGCGTATTCGCAGCGCGCTCTAAAGGGCGCTCTTAACATGCGGTGATTCGATTTCCCCGTTCGCCAGGGCCATGCGTTACACTGTGCGCCACACGACGATGGAGGATACTGCGTGACCCTGTTACGACTTGAACAGCTGCAACTGGCCTATGGCACACAAACCCTGCTGGACCGCGCCGAGCTTACGGTAGAGAAGGGCGAGCGGCTGGCACTGGTGGGTCGCAACGGCACCGGTAAGTCGACGCTTTTAAAGCTGGTGGCCGGCGATATCCAAGCGGATGACGGTACGGTTTGGCGCGCCCCGGGCTTGAAAGTGGGCGTGCTCGCCCAAGAGCTGCCGGAATCTTCCGGTATGACGATTTTCGATGTGGTGGCCATGGGCTTGCCCGAGGCGGGCGAGCTGCTCTCGGAGTATCACCAGCTGATCAACGCCCCGGACCCGGACATGAACCGGATGGCCAAACTGCAAACGCGCATCGAGGAAATCGACGGCTGGTCGTTTCACCAACGTATCGATGTAGTGCTCACCCGCCTGGGGCTGCCGCCGGAAGCCGAGATGAATGCGCTCTCCGGCGGTTGGCGCCGGCGGGTAGCGCTGGCCCGGGCGCTGGTCTCCGAGCCGGATCTACTGCTTCTGGACGAGCCCACCAACCACCTGGACCTGGACACCATCGCCTGGCTCGAGGAGCAGCTTCTCGCCTTCAACGGCGCCGTGTTACTGATTACCCACGACCGGGCGTTCTTGTCCAAACTGGCGACCAACATTCTGGAGCTCGACCGGGGCAAGCTTGGCCGCTACCCGGGCAAGTACGAAGAGTACCAGGCGCGCAAACAGCACGAGCTCGAAGTGGAGGCGCGCGAGCACGCCGAGTTCGATAAAAAGCTCGCCCAGGAAGAGACCTGGATTCGCCAGGGCATCAAGGCGCGACGTACCCGTAACGAAGGCCGTGTGCGCGCGTTGGAAGCCATGCGCAACGAGCGCAGCCAGCGTCGCGAGCGCCAGGGCAGCGCGAACCTTTCTGTGGACAGCGGCGAGCGTACCGGTAAGCGCGTGGTCGAGCTCAAGGGCGTGACCCAGCGCTTTGGCGCCGACACCATTCTCGATGACCTGAACCTCGAGATCATGCGCGGCGATCGCATCGGCTTTTTGGGCCGCAACGGCGCGGGCAAGACGACGCTGTTGAAAATCCTGCTGGGCGAGCTCGAGCCGACCGAGGGCAGCGTTCAACTGGGCACCAACCTCAAAGTCGCTTACTTCGATCAGCTGCGCGCCGGGCTCGAGCTCGAAAAAACCGTTTACGACAACGTGGCCCAGGGCAGCGACCGGGTCAGCGTTGGCGGGCGCGACCGCCACGTGATGAGCTACCTTCAGGATTTCCTGTTCACCCCGGACCGGGTGCGCCAGCCAGTGAAGGCGCTCTCTGGCGGTGAGTCCAACCGGCTGCTGCTGGCCAAGCTCTTCACCCAGCCGGCCAACGTGCTGGTGCTCGATGAGCCGACCAACGACCTGGATATGGAAACCCTGGAGCTTTTGGAAGAGCTGCTGCTCGATTTCGACGGCACGCTCCTGCTGGTTTCCCACGACCGAACCTTCATGGATCACGTGGTGACCAGCATGTTCGCCTTCGAGGGCGAAGGCGTGGTACGGGAATACGTGGGCGGTTATACCGACTGGATCCGCCAGGGCGGCAAGCTCCCCCCGGCGCCCTGGGAAGGCGCGGCGCGTCAGCATACCGAGCCGACCAGCAAAGAGACGCCAAAAGACAGCGAAAAGCCAAAAAGCGAGCCTCCCAAAAAGCAGGCCAAGCTCTCTTACAAGCTACAGCGCGAGCTGGATAGCCTACCCGGCGAGATCGAAAAGCTGGAAAGCGAGGTGGCGGCGCTGGAGCAAACCGTGGGAGATCCTGGGTTTTATCAAAAACCCGCTACCGAGGTGACCGCGAAGCTCCAGGAAATGGAGGGCGTTCAGGCGCGCCTGGAAAGTGCCATGGAACGCTGGATGGAACTCGAGGCGATGGCCAACGGCTAAGCGGTTCAGGCGAAGGCAGGGCGCCCGAAAGGGCGCCCGATTGCTTACTCGTCGGTCTGTTCGCCTTTGTGGCCTACGCGCACTGCGAGCACGTCGCAGGGCGCACCGTGCAGCACCCCGGTCGAGGTGGAACCGAGCAGCAGGGCAAAACCGTGGCGCCCATGGGAGCCCACGACGATCAAATCGACCCCGTGGTCGCCCGCGAAGCGGTGAATTTCCGTATCCGGCATACCCACGACCACGTGCTGGTCTTCCGGCTGGACGTGGGGCATCGCGATCTCGGCGAGGCGCTTTTTGGCGTGATCGTCCAGTTGATCCTGAATGCTGGTCAGATCCATGGGAATATCGCCGCCGTAGGCGAACCCCAACGGCTCCAGGGTGTGCATGATCGAGATTTTGGCGTGCTCGTTACGCTGAGATACGGCAATCGCGCGCTCGAGCACCTTGTGGGAATCCTTGGTCAAATCGACCGCGACCAGAATATGGTGATAGCTCATGGCCCATCTCCTTCGCAATAAGCAACAAAGGGCACCTTTGTTGGGTAATGTTTACTTTAAGCGCTGCGCCAAGGCTTAACAACGATCTGAATCAAGGTTTTTTAACGCACACAGCGACGCCGGGTTAAAGCGTTTGCAGGAGAATGGCCGAATGGCATGGTTAATCGTGGTGGCGGTTTTGATGTTTATTGTCTCGCCGGTCATGTGGCTAAAGCCCAGCCCGCGTCAAAAACGCCAGGTCAAGCTAAGGGCCTATGCCCGCCAGCAGAAAGTGGGCGTTAAAATGGCCTCCCCACCGCTGCACGGATTCAAAGGGACCATGCCCGCTTATCGCTGGGCTTACGCGCAAAACGCGCCGGGCCCGGATTTCGTGCTGCTGCGGGAAAGTCATGCAAGCGAAGCACTGGACGCGTTTCACGCCGGCTGGCGCTGGCGCATCGCACCTCTTAGGCCGCTACCCGAAGAGGCCGAGGCCGCGCTAAAAGCGTTGCTGGAGCGTCTGCCCAAGGACGCTTTGGTGATCGAGTCCAACGCGCAGACGCTCACGCTCTGGTGGTGGGAGTCTCAGGATGCCGCGCGTTTTGAAAGCTATCTGACGGCGTTCAGGGCGATCACTCACTCGCTTGGCGGCCAGGCCGACCATTTGGCTTTATCGAGCCACGGCCGCTAGGTCGTTAGCTCTGTCTTTAAGCTCTCTGTCTTTAAGCCCCGCCTCTACACCCCGGGGCCTTCCTGGTCCCGGGCCTGAATGGCCAGTGCGTTGGCCTCGATGATCGCCAGCCCCTCATTGAGCTTTTCGACTTCCTCGTCGCTCAACCCTTCGAAAATCTCTTCCCGCGCCTGTTTGGCAACGTTATCGATTTTTTCGAGTAGCGGCATCGCCTCTGGCGTCAGGTAGATGCGCTTGCTGCGGCGATCGTTATCGCAGGCGCGGCGCTCGATCAGCCCTTGGGATTCCAACTGTCCCAGGGTACGCACCAGCGATGGCGCCTCGACCCCGATGACCTTGGCCAGATCGCACTGGGGGTGGCCTTCGCCCAGGCGCCACAAGTGATAAAGGGTGACCCAGCGGGTCTGGGTCAGGCCAAGCGGCGCCAGTCTTCGATCCAGAATAGAGCGCCATAGGTGCGGTAAACGCGCAATTCGAAAACCAATTGATGAAGCCATAAGTCGCTGCCCATAAGTGTGTTAAGTAAATTGTCATAACCTGGAACGCTGAATGCAAGCACCTGGCGCAATACTACTTCGCCTCGTCCTCCGGGCCTTCGCTACGCCCGGGGATAAAACGCCCTAAATTCAACCGGCTTAGCCCGCTTGCACGTATTCGACCGTCGGCCAGACTCGCCTGGTCGGGCTCTTCGGCCACCACGAAACGGATCAATCCCAATCGCTGGCCGCCCGCGGTCATGATATCGATTCGCCAGTCGCCGGTGGGTTCGGCAGGGAAGTTGAGCTTGTGGCTCCAGGCCCGGTACCCTTGCTCGCGCCCGCCGCTGATATCGAGCTCGACGCTATCCATTCGTTGGCCGTTGTGATGCCAGACGTGGTGGATGGTTTCGCTCAACCCCCGAGGGGCGCGAATGGCGGTGTAAACGTAGAGCCCGTTACCGGCAAGGGCGTCGGGCGTTAGCGCCATCTCCCCTAAAGGGCTTCGCTGCTGGATATCGAAATCGGGCGAGAGCGCGCTGCTGGTCATCCAAAGCGTGGCCGGCGGCACCCACACCCGGCCCAGCCAGCCGGCAAAGGCCAGCGTCAGCAGCAGCGATAAAAACAGGCACCAGCGCAGAAGCGAGCGCTTTTTCACCAGATGCCAGAAGCTTGGCAGCGCGATCAGCACGGTCAACCCCAGGGCGAGCACCAGACTCTGCCCGGTGGTCAGGTGTAGCATGATCGGCAGTATCACCAGCACGACCAGAAAAACGCACTGGGCGTGGAATAGAAAGTAGAGACTTCGCGAGTGGCCGGCTAACTTGTAGTAGAGCGGGTCGACGATCGAGAGAACCGCCATCGCCACGACCAGCAGCGCAAACAGCAGTTGGCCGCTGTTCCACACCGTGGTAATCAAAATGAAGGGCAGGGTGAAAAAAAGCGTTTCCTGGTGAATCATCTGGGCAACGAAGGTGGTCACCATGCGCGGCAGTCCTTCCTGGCCGCGCTTTCTCAGTACGCGGGAAAGCACGCTTTCCGAGAGCATCAGTGCCCAGGCGAACAAAAGTCCAAGCGCCAGTGCCGCACCTAGCCACTGCTGGCGGTCCACCAGAAAGAAACTGCCAAGGCCCGCGGCAAAAGCAATCGGCGGCCAGAGAAACGTCCAGGGCTTGACGAGCACAACGATACGTTCAGCGCGCCTTTGTAAGGCGGCCACGCGGGAGGGGGTTAAAAAAGCGCCCATGGAGGTCAACTCAAATGGTAAACGTCTATAATCTCCGGGTTTGCAACGAAAGTCGATAGTGCTTCGCTGACCCTTGCGCTGCAAGGCCCGGACTCTTGAACATCGCTTTATATGCGCAGTCACAGCGTCATACCCGCCTTTGGAAGGCTTGACGTTACATGGCAAGTCAACCAAGCTTAAGCGATCAAACGACCGTATGAAATACGCGGCAGGCCGCCTGCGGGGTAGCCTGCCCGAATCTGTAGAGCCCGTACCTGTGGAGATAGCGCGGATGATCTATCAAGGCAACGCCATCACGGTGGAGCGTCGTGACACCCAAGGTGGCAATAGCATCGCAGTGCTCACTTTCGATTTGAAAGATGAGTCCATCAACAAGCTTTCGAGCGCCGTCATTGCACAACTGGGTGAGGCGGTCAGCGCGATCGAGTCCGAAACCGGCTTGAAAGGGTTGATGATCAAAAGCGCCAAGGACGTCTTCATCGTCGGGGCGGATATCACCGAGTTCCATTCGCTGTTCGACAAGGGCGAAGAGTATCTGGTCGAGATGAACCAGAAGGTTCACACGATTTTTAACGCCATCGAAGACCTGCCGTTTCCCACCGTGGCCGCGATCAACGGCTTGGCGCTGGGCGGCGGGTGCGAAGTGCTCCTGACCTGCGATTTTCGCGTCATGAGTGAGAAGGGCAAGATGGGGCTTCCCGAAACCAAACTGGGCATTTTGCCGGGTTGGGGTGGCTGTGTGCGCCTACCGCGCATCATCGGCGCGGATAACGCCATCGAGTGGATCGCCGGCGGCACCGAAAACCGCCCCGAGGCCGCCCTCAAAATGGGCGCCGTCGACGCCGTGGTCGCTCATGATCAGCTCGACGCCGCCGCTCTCGATATGCTCGATCGCGCCAGCACCGGCGAGCTCGATTACCAAAGCCGCCGCGACGAGAAAAAAGGCCCGCTTAAGCTCAACGCCATCGAGCAGATGATGGCGTTCGAGACTGCCAAGGGGTATGTGGCCGGCAAGGCGGGCCCGCACTATCCCGCGCCGATCGAGGCCATCAAGGTGATCCAGAAAGGCGCCGGTGAAGAGCGCGACCGTGCCCAGGCCATTGAAGCCAAGGCGTTTGGCAAGCTCGCCATGAGTCCGGTGGCGTTCAACCTGGTGGGGCTGTTCCTGAACGACCAGGTCGTCAAGAAAAAGGCCGGTCAGTACGAGAAGAAGGCCCAGCCGGTCAAGCAGACCGCGGTACTGGGGGCAGGCATTATGGGCGGCGGCATCGCCTACCAGAGCGCCTCCAAGGGCACGCCGATCATCATGAAAGACATCAAGCCGGAAGCGATCGAGCTTGGTTTGAAAGAGGCGCGCAAGCTTTTCGGCAAGCAGGTCGAGCGTAAAAAGTTCACCACTGAAGAGATGGCCGAGAAGCTCACCAACATTCGCCCCACGCTCTCCTATGGGGATTTCGAGAACGTCGATCTCGTCGTCGAGGCGGTGGTCGAGAACCCGAAGGTGAAAGAAGGCGTGCTCACCGAGGTCGAAAAGAACGTCGGTGAGAACACCATTTTGACCTCGAACACCTCGACGATCTCCATCAACCGCCTGGCGCAGAACCTGCAACGCCCGCAAAACTTCTGCGGCATGCACTTTTTCAACCCGGTGCATCGCATGCCCCTGGTCGAAGTCATTCGCGGTGAGAAAACCTCGGATGAAGCCGTCGCCGCTACCGTGGCCTATGCCCGCGCCATGGGCAAAACGCCGATCGTGGTCAACGATTGCCCCGGCTTTTTGGTCAACCGCGTGCTCTTTCCCTACTTCGGCGGTTTCAGCTTTTTGGTCGAGCAGGGCGCGGACTTCCAGCACGTCGACAAGGTCATGGAGAAGTTCGGCTGGCCGATGGGGCCTGCGTACCTGCTGGACGTGGTCGGCATGGACACCGCGGTGCACGCCAACGACGTCATGGCGGAAGGCTTCCCGGACCGTATGGCCCGCGAAAGCAAGACCGCGATTCAGGTGATGTATGAAAACGACCGCTTGGGCCAGAAAAACGACAAGGGCTTCTACGCCTACGAGGAAGACAAAAAGGGCAAGCCCAAGAAGGTCAGCGACGATCAGGCCTACGCCCTGATCAAGGAAGTAGCCGGCGAGCAAAAAGAGTTCTCCGATGACGATATCATCGCGCGCATGATGACGCCGCTTTGCCTTGAAACCGTGCGCTGCCTGGAAGACGGCATCGTCGACTCGCCCGCCGAGGCGGACATGGCGCTGATCTACGGCATCGGCTTCCCTCCCTTCCGCGGTGGGGCACTGCGCTACATCGACGCCATGGGCGTGGACAAATTCGTCGCCCAGGCCGAAGAGCTCGCAGCCGAGCTCGGCCCGCTTTACGCGCCGACCGAAAAGCTCAAGCAGATGGCGCAAAACGGCGAGTTTTTCTATCAGGGCAAGGCCTAAGTCACCGCGTACAGGAGCATTGTAATGAGTTTGAATCCGAGAGATATCGTGGTGGTCGACGGTGTTCGTACTGCCATGGCCAAGGCCAAGAACGGCGCTTTTCGTAACGTCCGCGCCGAGAACCTTTCTGCGGCGGTGATGCAGGCGCTGTTCGAGCGACACCCCAACATGGATCCTTCTGAGGTCGACGACGTGATCTGGGGCTGCGTCAACCAGACCCTCGAGCAGTCGATGAACATTGCGCGTAACGCGGCGATCATGACCGGAATCCCGCGTACCGTGCCGGCGCAAACTGTCAATCGCCTTTGCGGCTCGTCGATGACCGCGCTGCATATCGCCGCGGCCAACATCAAGGCCAACATGGGCGACATGTACATCATCGGTGGCGTGGAGCACATGGAGCACGTACCCATGGCCCACGGCGTCGACGTCAACCCGGCGGCCAGCAAGTACGCCGCCAAAGCCGCCATGATGATGGGCCTGACCGCCGAGCTTTTGGGCAAGATGCACGGCGTCACCCGCGAAGAGCAGGACGCCTTCGGCGTGCGCTCGCACCAACGCGCCAAGGCCGCCAACGAGAACGGCTATTTCGATAACGAGATCATCGGCGTCGAAGGCCACGACAGCGAAGGGCGCCTGGTTAACTTCAAACACGACGAAGTCGTGCGTGGCGACGCGAGCATGGAGTCGATGGCCGGGCTCAAACCGGTGTTCGATCCGCGCAACGGCACCGTCACCGCCGGTACCTCCTCGGCGCTGTCGGTGGGGGCTTCCGCCATGGCGGTAATGAGCTACGAGCGCGCTCAGGCGCTGGGCCTCGAGCCGATCGCCCGGGTGCTTTCCACCGGTGTGGCGGGCTGCGATGCGTCCATCATGGGCTACGGCCCGGTACCGGCGTCCAAAAAGGCGCTGAAAGCGGCAGGGCTTTCCGCAAGCGACATCGAAACCGTGGAGCTCAATGAAGCATTTGCCGCCCAGGGCATTCCAGTGTTGAAGGATCTGGGCTTTTTGGACGACCTGGACAAGAAGGTCAACCTGAACGGCGGCGCGATCGCCCTGGGCCACCCGCTGGGCTGCTCCGGCTCGCGCATCTGCACCACGCTTTTGAACGTGATGCGCCAGCAAGACACGACGCTGGGCCTGGCCACCATGTGTATCGGCATGGGCCAGGGCGTGGCAACGGTGTTCGAGCGACTTAAGTAGCACTGCGCTTATCAAAACGGCACCTTCGGGTGCCGTTTTGCGTTGTACGCTAGAAAAGTCCGTTGTCGAGACTCGCCGCCATATAAAGACCAAGCTCCCGGGTTTGCTCGATAAACGCCTCTTGCCATTCGCCCTTCAGGATCAGCGGGTCCTGAACAAAACGCCATCCCAGCCCCTTGCAGATACTTTCGACCGCTCGGCGGGTGCCGGTGCCGTCCAGCCCGGCACGCACGTAGAGTGCGCAGGGCAGGCCGCGTTTGTCATCGCTTATGCCATAGTAGCTGCGGTCGAAAAAATCCTTTAACGCGCCGCTCATGTAGCCCAGGTTTTCCGGGGTGCCCAGAAGGATGGCGTCGCAGGCGTTGACGTCGTCGGCGCCGGCCTCGAAGGGCGATTTCACTACGCACTCCACCGCGTCGATGGCGCTATCGCGGGCGCCTTTAGCCGCCGCATCGCGAAGGGCCTGGGTATTGGGGGAGGGCGTGTGGGCGACGATCAGTAAACGCTTCATCGGCATGGACCTTTCATATTGCGTGTGCCGGGGGACGTGCCACACTGAGGGGCAGTCACTCAAGAGAGCCTATATGTCCTCTGCCCGCAAGATCAACGTCTATTACGACGGCCAATGCCCCCTTTGCCGCCGGGAGCGGCGCCGGTTCGAGCGCCTCGCCGGGAAGCGCGGGCGTGATGTCGTCTGGTGTGACGTCGCCGAATACGAGCAGACGCTCGCAAAGCACGGCATCGCCCGGGAGACCGCGCTTCGCTCGCTGCATATCGAACTCGAGGATGGGCGCATCATCGAAGGCATCGACGCTTACCGGCTGCTCATGAAACGTATTCCCTGGCTCTCGCCCGGGGCGTATATTATCGGCCTGCCCGGCATCAAGCAGGGCCTGCGCCGCTACTACGACCATTGGGTCGAGAAGCGGTTGAAGCGTCAGGGGCGCTGGTCTTAGCCGCCGGCGTACGGCAAGTGAAGGCGGCCGATTTCGAGCGGTCGCCCAACGGATAACGGCATAGGGAATCGTGATGAACAAGGGAAACTGTTGGGCTTTACCGGGCGTAGTGGCACTAACGTTACTCATCGCTGGCTGCGCGGGGCGAACCCCGCCGCCCGCCGCGCCACCACAAAGCGAGCCCCAACCCACGCCGGTAACACCGGCCTACGTTGCCACGCCCCGCTATGGCACGACGGATGTCTACTGGACGCCCCCACTGATCACAAGCCCCGAAGAGAAAGCCGCCTATTACGTTAGCCGCCTTGCCGATCAGCGGTTTGTCGCACCCGGCGCCAGCGGTGTACGCTACGTCGCCGCCGAGCAGCTTGGCGAGATCGGCCTGCCCGCCGTACCGCTGCTGTTTGCTCGGCTGGATACAAACGATGCGTTCGAGCTGATGCTGGCGCTTTACGCTCTCGAGTTGGCCACCCAGGACCCGCTGATAACGAGCCGGACCCAGGGCGATTATATCGAGCTTACCGGCGCGTTGAATCCGCAAACCAACGCCGAGAACGTAGTCAAGGCCCGCCAGTGGCATCAGCGCCATCCCGGCGCGCTCGAACCCTATTAACCCGGTAGCCGGCGAAGACGTTTGCCGCCGGGCTGTCATTCTCAGTCATAGTTGCAACGAAGGAGCCGATCATGGCGTTTGCACTCTCTTCGATGAAAGTAACCAGTTCCGCATTTACCGACCATCAGCCGGTTCCCGCGCAGTATACCGGTGAAGGCGATGACCTCTCGCCGCCGCTCGCCTGGCAGGATGCACCGGAAGGCACCCGCGGGTACGCGGTGGTCTGTCACGACCCGGACGCGCCGCTGGTCAAAAACGGTGCCTACGGCTTCGTACACTGGCTGGTCTACAACCTGCCCGACGATATCACCGAGCTCTCGGAAGATGCCACGGTGGGAACGTTCGGTAATAACGACTTCGACAAGCCCGGCTACGCGGGCCCCATGCCCCCGGAAAATCACGGTAAGCACCTTTATTATTTCTGGGTGCTGGCGCTGGATCGTCAAACGTCGCTGCCGGAAGGCCTGACACTGGGTGAGCTTCTTAAGGAAGTCGAGCCGCACCTTCTGGGCATGAACCGCCTGGTGGGTACCTATCAGCGCTAAGCCTGCTTAAGGCTGGTGAAAAACGCCTAATCGGTGTAGGCTCCATCGCTTTATTTGTCCGCGATGGAGCCTTCGATGAGCGATCTGCCCAGCTGTCCCGCCTGTAATTCCGCTTTCACCTACGATGATGGCCTACAGTTCGTCTGCCCCGAGTGCGGCAACGAGTGGTCAAAAGAGGGCGAGGTAGCCGCGGAGGCCAAAAACGTCATTCGCGATGCCAACGGCAACCCGCTGGTCGATGGCGACACCGTCACGGTCATCAAGGACCTGAAGGTCAAGGGTAGCTCGACGGTGGTCAAGGTCGGTACCCGAGTGAAAAACATCCGTTTGGTCGACGGCGACCACGATATCGATTGCAAGGTCGACGGTATCGGCCCCATGAAGCTGAAGTCGCAGTTCGTCAAAAAAGCCTGATTGCATCTTGAAGCCCGCCGCTAACCCGGCGGGCTTTTTCGTGGCCGTCCAATAGTATCTATAAATGAGAATGATTGGCTTTTATGATTCAAAAAGCGTCGATCATGCAAAGAAATAGCGCTTTTTGCTCAATCATGGTGTCCGGGGCTTCACATCATTTTCATACAGGACTAAAATGGTCCTCAATTGAAAGCGACACCCACCGGGAGTCCCCATGCTCAAGCTTTCTAGGCTAACCGACTACGCGGCGGTGGTCATGGCGCAAATTGCCCGCTATCCCGAAGTGTCCCACGCGGGCGCGGATCTGGCTCAGGTCGTCAATTTGCCCCACCCAACGGTCAGCAAGACGCTCAAGATGCTGGTCAAGGCGGGTCTTTTGACCTCGCAGCGTGGCGCCCAGGGCGGCTACCAGCTGGCGCGGCCCGCATCGAAAATCACCGTGGCGGATATCATCACCGCGATCGAAGGGCCGGTGGCGATGACCGAGTGCAGCCACGCCGAAGGTGAGTGTGAGCTGGCCGCCACCTGCGGCGTCGCGGACAACTGGCAGCGCGTTTCCATGGCGCTGCGCACCCTATTGGAAAGCGTCACGCTTTCGCACCTGGCGGACACCACGCCGATCAAGCTGCCTATACAGCTACCGATTCAAACGATCAGCCTGTCGGCGGCGTCTGCTTAGCAGGCTCGCAAAGGCGCTAACTTTATGGACGGCGAGCAGGCTCGCCACCCAATTGCCTGGAGGGTACGACCATGGCTACCGAAGAAATGGAACAGTTGGTTCGTCGTGAATACAAGGACGGCTTTGTCACCGACATCGAAAGCGATACGCTGCCACCTGGCCTGGACGAAAACACCATCGCCTTTATCTCCAAGAAGAAGGGCGAGCCGGAGTGGATGCTCGAGTGGCGTTTGGACGCCTATCGCCAGTGGCTGAAAATGGAAGAGCCCTCCTGGGCGCATCTGGACTACCCGCCGATCGACTACCAGGAGATTTCCTACTTCAGCGCACCCAAGCGCCCGGAAGACATGCCGCAGAGCCTTGACGAAGTCGACCCCAAGCTTCTGGAAACCTACGAGAAGCTCGGCATTCCGCTCCACGAGCGCGCCGCCCTTGCCGGTGTCGCCGTCGATGCGGTGTTCGACTCGGTGTCGGTGGCCACGACCTTCAAAAAGGAGCTGGCCGAGGCGGGCGTGATTTTCTGCTCGATTTCCGAGGCGATTCGCGACTACCCGGAACTGATCAAACAGTACCTGGGCACCGTGGTGCCGAAGGCGGACAACTACTTCGCCGCGCTCAACTCGGCGGTGTTTACCGACGGCTCCTTCGTGTTCGTACCGGAAGGCGTGACCTGCCCGATGGAGCTCTCCACCTATTTCCGCATCAACGCGGCCAATACCGGCCAGTTCGAGCGTACGCTGATCATCTGCGAAAGCCGCGCCGAGGTTTCTTATCTCGAAGGCTGCACCGCGCCGATGCGCGACGAGAACCAGCTCCACGCCGCGGTGGTCGAGCTGGTGGCACTCGATGACGCCTACATCAAATACTCGACGGTGCAGAACTGGTACCCGGGCGACGAGAACGGTAAGGGCGGTATCTATAACTTCGTCACCAAGCGCGGCGAGTGCCGCGGCGACCGTGCGCGCATCAGCTGGACCCAGGTCGAAACCGGCTCGGCGATCACCTGGAAGTACCCCTCCTGTGTGCTGCGCGGCAAGGACAGTATCGGTGAGTTCTACTCCGTGGCCGTGACCAACGGGCGCCAGCAGGCGGACACCGGCACCAAGATGATCCACGTCGGCGAGGGCACACGCTCTTATATCGTCGCCAAGGGTATCTCCGCCGGGCGCAGCGATCAGTCCTACCGCGGCCTTGTGAAGATTGGCCCGCGGGCGAAGGGCGCGCGTAACTTTACCCAGTGCGATTCGCTTCTTATCGGCGATACCTGCGGCGCGCATACCTTCCCGTACCAGGAAATCGGCAACAGCACCGCCAAGATCGAGCACGAGGCGACGACCTCCAAGATCGGCGAAGACCAGCTGTTCTACTGCCAGAGCCGGGGTATCAGCGAAGAAGATGCGGTCAGCATGATCGTCAACGGTTTCTGCAAGGACGTTTTCCAGGAGCTCCCCATGGAGTTCGCCGTCGAAGCCGAAGCGCTTTTGAACGTGACCCTGGAAGGCGCGGTCGGCTAAGCGCCTGCGCCACCATTTACTGTCAAGCGTCGCCGCGGCGACCCGCAAGATTTTGAAGGGCTAATACTATGTTGGAAGTTAACGATTTACACGTCACCGTCGAAGGCAACGAAATCCTCAAGGGCCTGACGCTGACCATCAACGCCGGCGAAGTCCACGCCATCATGGGCCCCAACGGCGCGGGCAAATCGACCCTTTCCGCTGTCATCGCGGGCAAGGACGGCTACGAAGTCACCCAGGGCAGTATCACGTTCGAAGGCAAGGACGTGCTCGAGATGGAGATCGAAGAGCGCGCCCAGGCGGGTCTGCTGCTCGGCTTCCAATACCCGGTCGAGATTCCGGGGGTGAAGAACATCTACCTTTTGAAATCGGCGCTCAACGCCCAGCGTGCGGCCCGCGGTGAAGGCGAAATGCCGGCCCCGGAATTCATGAAGCTAATCAAAGAGAAGCTTGGTTTCATGAAAATGGACGCAAGCTTTTTGCAGCGCGCGGTCAACGAAGGCTTTTCCGGCGGCGAGAAAAAGCGCAACGAGATCCTGCAGATGCTCGTGCTGCAGCCCAAGCTTGCCATGCTCGACGAAATCGACTCAGGGCTCGATATCGACGCCATGAAGGTCGTGGCCGACGGCGTGAACAGTCTGCGCGCTCAGGAGCGCGCCATTTTGCTGGTGACGCACTACCAGCGCCTGCTCGACTACATCGTGCCGGATAAAGTGCACGTACTGGTCGATGGCCGCATCGTTAAAACCGGCGATGCCGAACTTGCTAAAGAGCTCGAGGCGAACGGGTACGAAGGTATCGAGGAGTCCGTGGCATGAGCGACACCCAAACGTTTTTGGACACCCTGAAAACGCGCAGCACGCACTACAGCGGCGAGCCGAGCTGGATCGCCGCGCGCCGCCAGGCGGGTGCCGCGCGCTTCGAGGCGGTGGGCTTTCCCACCCGCCGTGACGAAGAGTGGAAATACACCGACGTGCGCGCCATCGCTCAAAGCAACTTCGCTTTGGCCGACAGCGCCGAGTTCTCCCAGGCCCAGGCGGCGGCGCTGACGTTACCAATCGAAGCGTATCGGTTGAGCTTCGTCGACGGTGTTTTTTCCAAAGCGCTTTCTGACGCCGACTCGCTGCCGGAAGGCGTGCAGGTAATCACGCTCTCCAAAGCGCTCGAAGAGAATCACGAAGCGGTCGGCGGCCCCCTGGGTCGGCTGACCAGCGTCGACTTTTCCGCCTTTGCCGCGCTCAACACCGCCTTTATGGAAGAGGGCGCTGTGGTGCGCATCGCACCTAATACCGTGGTGGAAAAGCCGATTATCCTGCAGTTTCTCTCCCGCGAGGGCGAGGCGGTAATGAGCCACCCGCGCATTCTGGTCGAGGCCGGTGGGCGTAGTGAGGCGACCGTCATCGAGCATTACGCTGGTGAGACGAATGCCACCAACTTCACCAACGTGGTCGCCGAGCTGATGCTCGACCGTGGCGCCATCCTGAACCACTACAAGCTTCAGGAAGCGCCGCTGGGGGATTTCCACGTCGCCAGCATTCACGTCGAGCAGAGCCGCGACAGCGTCTACACCTCGTATAATCTGAACCTGGGCGGGGCGCTGGCGCGTAACGACATCATCGCTGATCTCAACGGCGAAAACGCCTATACCAACCTGTACGGGCTGTTCTTCGGTCAGGGCCGCCAGCACGTGGATAACCACACCAAGGTGAACCACAACGCGCCGCTGACGTTCTCCAACGAGAACTACAAGGGCATCCTGGGCGACCGCGCCCACGGCGTGTTCAACGGCCGGGTTTATGTCAAGCGTGACAGCCAGAAGATCGAAGGCTTTCAGAGCAACCAGAACCTGCTGCTCTCGGACCGCGCGCACATCGACGCCAAGCCCGAACTCGAAATCTACGCCGATGACGTCAAGTGCTCCCACGGCACGACCACCGGCCAGCTCGACGAAGAGGCGGTCTACGCGCTGCGTACCCGGGGTATCGACGAAGCCACCGCGCGTGGACTTTTGACCCTGGCCTTCGCCGGCGAAGTGCTCGAGCAGGTCACCCTCGATGCGATTGCCGAGCGGGTCGAACTGGCCGTGGCCGGCAAGCTACCCGAGCGCTTCAACCTGGCGGGTCTGGTTGAAATTGCCGCCGCGCTTAACGAGTAAGCGTTTAACCAGTGAGAGGAGCGAGCCATGTTCGACACCGCGATTGAGACGCGCTCGGCGTTTGATGCGCTTTTTGATGTGAAGGCGCTGCGCGAACAGTTCCCGGTACTGCACCGGGAAGTTCACGGCAAGCCCCTGGTGTATCTGGATAACGCCGCGACGAGCCAGACGCCTCAACGAGTGATCGACGTGTTCGACGATTACTATTCGCGGTTCAATGCCAACATTCACCGTGGCCTGCATACGCTGGCCGATGAAGCGACCGCGGCCTTCGAGGGCACCCGCGCCAGGGTCAAGGCGTTTTTGAACGCCGAAGACACGCGCCAGATCATCTTCACCCGAGGCACCACCGAGGCGATCAACCTGGTGGCGCAGAGCTGGGGCCGCCAAAACCTCGCCAAGGGTGACGAAGTGTTGATCTCGATGCTGGAGCACCACTCCAACATCGTGCCTTGGCAGATGCTGGCCGCCGAGCGAGGGTTTACCCTGAAGGTGATTCCGGTAGACGCGGATGGGGCGCTCGATATGGACGCCTACCAGGCGCTTTTGAGCGAGCGCACGAAACTGGTCGCGGTGAACCACGTCTCCAACGCCTTGGGTACCATCAACCCGGTGAAGGAGCTGGCGCGCCTGGCCCACCAGCACGGCGCCTTGATACTGGTCGATGGCGCCCAGGCCGCCCCCCACCAGAAGATCGATGTTCAGGATCTGGACGCGGATTTCTACGCGTTCTCCGGCCATAAAGTGTACGGGCCCACCGGGGCCGGCGCGCTTTACGGCAAGAAGGCGCTATTGGATGCCATGCCGCCCTGGCAGGGGGGCGGCGAGATGATCAAGACCGTCTCTTTCGACGCGGGTACCGTGTTTGCCGAGACCCCGCACAAGTTCGAGGCGGGCACCCCGGCGATTGCCGAGGTCATCGCCATGGGGCAGGCGCTCGAGTGGGTCGAGGGCGTCGGCGTGAGCAAGATCGGCCAGTGGGAAGCCACGCTTTTGGATCACGCCACCCAGGGCGTTAGCGAGATCGACGGGCTCAGGATCATCGGTACCGCGCCGCACAAGGCCGGGGTATTGTCCTTCGTGGTCGACGGCGCCCACTCCCAGGATATCGGGCTTTTGATCGACCAGTTGGGTGTGGCCATTCGTACCGGCCACCACTGCGCCCAGCCGCTTTTACACCATTTTGGTGTCGAAGCCACGTGTCGCGCGTCGTTTGCCGCGTATAATACGCTGGAAGAGATCGACATTTTCGTCGCCGCGCTTAAACGGGTCATTGGAATGGTGAGATAGCGTTTATGGATATCGAGCAGGTGGCAAGTCTCACCCGCGGCCAGCAACTGCCGCTTCAGCGCGACGTCGAGGCGATCGCGATTCCGTTTGGTAGCACAGAAACGCTGGCCGAGGACAGCGTGGTCAGCATCATGCAGGCCAAGGGCAGTACCGTTAGCGTGGGCTTCGAGGGGCGCCTTTATCTGATCGAAGGCCGTCACCTGGACGCGCTGGGGCTCGAGTCGCTACCTACCCCGACGCTTCCCGAGTCCGCCAGCGAAGCGGACATCGAGGCCTTCGTGTGGGAGCAGCTCAGGACCTGTTTTGATCCGGAAATCCCGGTCAACATCGTCGATTTGGGCCTGGTGTACGGCTGTCGAATCGACCAGCTGATCAGCGGCGAGCGCATGGTGACGATTCGCATGACATTGACCGCACCTGGCTGCGGTATGGGCGATGTGATCGCCGCCGACGCGCGCAACAAGATTCTAGGCGCGCCGCAGATCGGCAAGGTACATACGGAAATCGTGTTTAGCCCGCCCTGGAGTCGGGACATGATGAGTGACGAGGCCAAGCTTGAGCTCGGCATGTTCTAACCCGGCCGAGGCGCTGGATGTTTAGTATTTTGATTCGGGCGATTCGATGGGTGTTGGTGTCGCTGGTGGCCTTTGCGCTGCTGGCGGCATTGGTGTTTTTAGCCGGTAACGTTTGGGTGCTGGCAAGCACCGCCCGCTTTATCGACCGGCCTTTGGAGCAGTGCCGGCCCGATGAGGTCGCCATCGTATTCGGCACCTCCCACTGGACCCGCAGCGGGCTGCGAAACCCGCACTTCCACGCGCGCATGCGGACCTCCGCCGAGCTAATCGAGCGGGCGACGGTGAACCATCTGCTGCTCTCCGGCGATAACCGCACCCAGGCGTATAACGAGCCCCGCGCCATGTGGCGCGAGCTGCACCGCCGCGGCGTAGCCTCTACCCGCATGACGCTGGACTTTGCCGGTTTCAGCACCTACGACACCCTGGTGCGCGCCCGCGATGTGTTCGAGCTCGACCAGGCGCTGCTGGTGACCCAGAGCTGGCACCTTCCGCGCGCCATTTATATCGGCCGCTCCCTGGGGATGGACGTGACCGGTTGCGTGGCCGAGCAGCAGCCGGCGGCGGGCGAGTGGCGCTTGCACCTGCGTGAAGTGGCGGCGCGGGTGGCAACGCTTGGGGATCTCTATCTCTGGGGGCGCGAGCCCTATTTTCTCGGGCCGACCGAGCCGATCGAGACCCAACGGGATGCGCCTGCCTCAAATGCCGTCTTACCGCTCATTTACCATCTTCCCGCCGAGCTCACGCCGGTCTCGCCGTCGCCACTTGGCGAGGGCAGCGAATAGCGGCGGCGCTTAGCGCTTGGCGCGCTGTTTTTGCAGGTTATAGAGTTCGCGGATCAGCTGACGGCATGCCTTCATGGCCTCATCGATCACTGGTTCGATTGCTTCGGGCAGCGGATGAGTAAACAGCGTCGAGAGCGCCTGCATCAGCACGCGCTCCTGCTCCAGAAGCTCGTTGATCAGCACCTGGCTGTCGTTACCCACAAAGCTTTTCAAGCGGCTCCAGAGCCACAGGAAATCGTCGCGCTCGACATCGGCGTCCCGGGGGAGCATTTTAAGCTGGCTACGCGCCAAAGACTGCAAAGAACGCATCTGCTTGAGTCGGGCGGCGTAGTAGGGCTTCAAAGCGTCGCGCAGCGAGGGGCGCAGGCGCTCAAGGTTATCCTGGAAATAGTCAATACTGTCGGCCAGCGCTTCGAGCACGCTGTCCATCGCCACCTGGCGATTATCAAGAAACATGAGCGTCTACCTCCTTCGGTGACGCAAATTGTGGCGGGGGCGGCCGGGTTTTGCCACCCCTCAAACGGATTATTTTTAGCGCGGGGCCCAGGGCCTCGACCCCTAGCCTTTAGGCTTGGGGGGCGCTTTGCGCGGCGGCGTCGCGTTTTTCTCGATGTGCTCGATGATCATGCCGGCAATGTCCTTGCCCGTGGCGGTTTCGATCCCCTGAAGGCCGGGGGATGAGTTGACTTCCATGATCACCGGGCCGTGGTTGGCGCGCAGAAGGTCTACGCCGGCCACGTGAAGGCCCATCGCCTTGGCGGCGCGAATCGCCGTCGAGCGCTCTTCCGGGGTGATACGAATGACGCTGGCCGTACCGCCCCGGTGTAGATTGGAGCGAAACTCGCCTTCGGCGGCCTGGCGCTTCATGGTGGCCACGACCTTATCGCCGATGACAAAGCAGCGGATATCCGCGCCCCTGGCCTCTTTGATGTACTCCTGAACCATGATATTGGCTTTCATGCCCATGAAGGCCTGAATCACCGACTCCGCGGCCTGGTTGGTCTCGGCCAGTACCACGCCGATGCCCTGGGTGCCCTCGAGCAGTTTGATCACCAGCGGCGCGCCTTTGACCATGGTGATCAAATCGGGGATGTCGTCCGGCGAGTGGGCGAAGCCGGTGATCGGCAGGCCCAGCCCCTTGCGCGAGAGCAGCTGCAGCGAGCGCAGCTTGTCGCGGGAGCGGGTGATCGCCACCGAGTCGTTGATCACGTAGGTGCCCATCATCTCGAACTGGCGCAGTACCGCACAGCCGTAGAAGGTGACCGACGCACCGATACGCGGAATGACCGCGTCGAAGCGCTCGATCTCGGCGCCCTTGTAGTGAATCGACGGGTGGTGGGCGGCGATGCTCATGTAGCAGCGCAGCGTGTCGACGACGCGAGCGGAGTGGCCGCGCGCTTCGGCGGCTTCGACCAGGCGGCGGGTCGAGTAGAGATTGCGATTACGCGAAAGCAGAGCAATATGCATAGGGTACTCCGGATCAGGATAGGTACGTTTGCAGGTTCAGGGTTCGCCGTGCAAAAAGGCAGCGCCTGGGGCGACCAGCAGGCGCCGCATGGCCCGACGGCCCAGCAGCATGGGGTGGCGCATATTGCTTCGGTCGGTCAGCGTGAGCTCGACGGTAAAGTCGAGATCGCCAAGCAAAACGGGGGTGCGAATCACGTAGCGCCATTCGCTGTGCCCGTTGGAGCTGGTCACGCGCCGCCGGTCGTGCAGGTGAAGCTTATAGCGGTGCCCCGGGGTGTTGGGGCCGCTACTATGGGTAATGAAGCTGATCCAGAGTTGGCCTTCGGCGTCCTCTTCGGTGGCGATCTCTTCGGCATGAAGCGCCGAGGTGCGCGCGCCGGTATCGGCTTTACAGCAAAGATGAAGCCCAAGCTCAGGAAGCGTCACCATTTCCCGACGCCCGATGACGGCTTTGGCCTGATAGGGTAGTTCCTTCACGGCTGCTCCTTAACACGCGCCCGAGGGCCGCGATCCAAGCCGGGCGTTGAGCGACCCAACGCCTCGGTATCTATACGAAAATCTCTGTCTGTTCTTAACGTTAGTGGCGAGAGGTGATATTCGCCAGCCGCGATTGAATGGCGCTGTCTGCCGGGGCGTCGCGCAGCGTCATCACGACCAAAAGTCTTAGCCTGGGGATCAGCGCGATATCGCGCACCGCAGCGGTAAAATTAGTATTGGGGTGCTCGGCCAGGCGCTCTAGAAAGAGCGGCAAGCGCTCGGCGTCTTCAAGCCATGCCCAGCCGCGCCCGGCGATGGCGGCCAGTAGATCCGGCCCGCAGGCGGCGCTATCTTCGAGCAGCGCCTTGTACCATTCGCCCACGGCTTGGCTTTCGCTACCGCCCACGGCTCGCACGCAGGCGCACAGGGTTTCGACGTCGCCTGCGTTGGCCGCCTGCTCGCCTTTAGCGGCCAGCGCCTTGACCAGTGCGTCGTCGGGCGCGCAGTGCTCGAGGCAAAGACACAGCGCACGAATGACTTCGTCTTCCAGGCGCTGCTCGCCGATGGCCCGTGCCAGAAGGTGGCGGGCTTCGCTGTCGCTTCGCACAGTGTAGTCGGCAATGCCCTGTAGACCTAACGCTTGCCAATCAATTGTTTGCTGACCGCTCAAGTAGGCTTCTACGGGCTCCAGGTGCTGGCTCGCGGCAAACCCCAGTGCACAGCGTGCCTGGGCGTTGAGCACCGCCTGAAAGGGCAGGCTCGGGGTGAACGCGAGCGGGTTATCCTTCATGAAATGCTCGCCGCTCGGGTCCTCTTGGCCGAGGGTGCTTACGTTGCGCCCCAGCGTTTCTACGAGCCGGTTCAAAAAGCCATCGCGAGAGGCGGGAGAGAGCAAGCCTTGTTCGTCGAGCGGTAGTGCCAAAAACCAGATCGCGGGTTCGACCATATCGCCGATGCGAAACACGACGCCAATGCGCGCCTGGCCTTGCCAGGGCTCCGGCCAGGGCGTTTCGCCGCGTTCGAAGCTCGCCAGTGTTTGCCTGGCGCAGGGCACTACGCGCCGGCCCATATGGTAAAACGATACGTCGGCACCGCTTCGCTCAAAGAACTCGTCGAGTGTATGGAGTGCTTGCATTTATTCCTTCCCTTGTGCAGGCCTGCACTCTACCTCGACCGGCGCGCAGTGTCAGCCCGAGTTTACCGGTTAAAAATTAAGCAACATTGCCAGAGGCCCATGGGGGGTGGCTCTGCGTCACCTTTCCATAGTTTATCCACAGTCTCTTGCAGGTTTTCTGTGAATCTGTGAGTAACTCGATTGGTGCGGCGCAGGGCGCTCGGGTCATGGCAAGTTGTCCCCATAAAAGGGATAATGCGCTATCCATGCACCGACTCCCCAGGAGCTTATGAGCGTTCATCAGTCGCTACACCAGGCGCTGCGTGAGCTCGAAGCCGCGATGAAAGCGGCCGAGCTTTGGCGTATGCCCACCCCCGATGCGAAGGCCTTTGAAAGCCAACAGCCTTTTTGCGTCGATACCATGTCGCTGGCCCAGTGGCTGCGCTTCGTGTTTATTCCCAAGCTCGATACGATGATCGAGGCCAAGGCGGCGATGCCTGCCAAGTGCGAGGTTGCCCCGGCGGTCGCCGCTTATTTGCAGCAGGAAAAAACCCGCGCCAGCGACCAGTTGCTGGTGGTTCGAGCCGTCGAACGTGTGGATAAACTGGTCACCGAAGGCTGATCTTGAAGATGCGGCATGTAAAAGGCCCGGGCTCGCAAGAGCACCGGGCCTTTTTATGCATACATGTTATATGCACCAAGCGGCGGTTTAGAAACGGTAGCCAATACCGGCCATGACCACCACCGGGTCGATCTCGACGCTGCCCGCGGAACTGCCGGCCACGGTCGCGTCGCTGTCGATATCCAGGTACCAGACCGCGGCATTCAGCGACCAGTGGTCGTCGACCAGCAGGTCGATGCCTGCCTGACCTGCCGCGCCCCAGGTGTTGTCCAGGTCCAGGCTAACGCCGTCGATATCGACCTGCTCACTGGAGAAGCGGGTGTAGTTGACGCCGGCGCCTACGTAGGGCTGAACCGGTGACTCCGTGCCGCCCAGCGGGTAGTACTGAAGCGTCAGCGTCGGGGGCAGGTGCTTGGTAGAGGCGATGTTGTCGCCGTTCAAGCGGATATCATGCTTGAAGGGCAGCGCGGCGAGTAGCTCCACGCCAAACTTGTCGTGAAAGCGATACCCCAGGGTGAAAGCGAAATCTGACTTGTCTTCGACATCGACCTTGAGATCGCCAAGGGCGGTGTCAAGCGTACCGTTGCCGCTTTTGGGCGATACTTTGGCGATACCGGCGCGGGTGAAGAAGTCACCCTGGCCATAAGCGAAAGCCTGACCGCTGGCGGCGAAAGTGGCCGCCGCGAGGCCAGCGGTGACGAGAGTAGTAAAAGTGAGACGACCCATGGCGCTGCTCCTTGTGGATAACGTGACGCTCGGCTTTGAGAAAGTAACCTTGAAACCGTTAGCAGAGCGTATCGCGTTGGCGCGGGCGGGTTTTTGACTCAGCGCAAGAGTATTGAAAACGCGCATAAAAAAGGCCACCCGAAGGTGGCCTTGGAACGATCAGGCAACGCTTACCGGTCGATATGACGGTATTCACCGGCATCCGCGGTCATGCTGCTCACCACCATGATGGCGATGAACGAGGCAATGAAGCCGGGAATGATCTCGTAAATGCCGGGACCACCCAAAAATTCGCCGTTAAAGCCCAGGCTGATCCAGAGCATGACGGTGAGCGCACCGACCACCATACCGGCAATGGCACCGGCGCCGTTGGTGCGCGACCACATCAGCGAAAGCAAAATCAACGGGCCGAACGCCGCGCCGAAACCGGCCCAGGCATTACTGACGAGCCCCAGCACCTGGGATTCCGGATTGGAGGCGATGATGGCGGCCACGATCCCCACCAGGGCCACGCTTATACGGCCCACGGTGACGGTCTGCTTCTCCGAGGCGTTGCGGTTCAGGAACAGCCGGTAGAAGTCCTCGGTCAGCGACGACGAGGCGACCAGCAGCTGGCTGGAGATGGTACTCATCACCGCCGCCAATAGCGCGGCATACAAAAAGCCGGTAATCAGCGGGTGGAACAAAAGCTCCGAGAGGATGATGAAGATCGTCTCGGGGTTTTCGACCTCCAGGCCATTACGGATCGCGAAGGCGCGGCCGAAAATACCCAGTGAAACGGCCCCGATCATGGAGACCAGCATCCAGCTCATGCCGATATTGCGCGCGATGGGCACGTCCTTGAGGCTGCGAATCGCCATGAAGCGTACGATGATGTGCGGCTGACCGAAGTAGCCAAGCCCCCAGGTCACCGCCGAAAGCCAACCAATGAAGGTCAACCCGTCGGTCCAGGAGAGCAAAGTGGGGTCCACCTCGTTCAGGGTTTGCGAGGCCTGGGTGAAGCCGCCGCCGCCTTCGCCGAAAAGTACCACCGCCGGCATGATGATCAGTGCCAGCATCATGATGCAGCCCTGAACGAAATCGGTCAGGCTGACCGCCAAAAAGCCGCCGACCACGGTATAGACCAGCACCACGCCGAGGGTGATGATGATGCCGGTGCCGTAGTCGCTGAACCCGCCAAACTCGATGACCCCGGCGAAAGCGCTTTCGAAAAGCCGCCCGCCCGCGACCAAACCGGACGCTGTGTACACCGCAAAGAAGATCACGATGACGATGGCCGACACGGTTCTTAGCGACAATGCCCGGGTGGGAAAGCGGTTGGCCAGAAAGGCCGGAATGGTAATGGCGTTGCCGTAATGCACCGTCTGTTCACGCAGGCGCGGGGCGACCAGCAGCCAGTTGAAAAAGGCCCCCACTAGAAGGCCGATACCGATCCAGGCCGACGCCAACCCGGACACGAACATGGCCCCGGGCAGGCCCAGTAGCAGCCAGCCGCTCATGTCCGAGGCGCCGGCGGAAAGGGCGGCCACCTTGGGGCTCAAGGTTCGCCCGCCCAGTACGTAATCCTCCGAGGTGGAGGTCGAGGTGCGCATGGCATAGACCCCTATGCCGACCATCAGCGCAAAGTACGCGAAAAGACTGATCCAAACGCCAGTATCCATAGAATTTCCCCTGTTGATCCAATCGGAAGGCTCCGACACTGCTCGTTATTGTTGGTGGTACGTGAGCTTGAGTTTACTTCACCCCCAAAAGGGGGTGAGCGTCAAGGTTACCCGGCCCTTGTAAAAAAGCCGTAGTGGGTTTCAAAGAAGCCGAGCTTCAGTCGTCCCCTAGTGCCAGCAGCGAGGCGTTACCGCCCAGAGCCGCGGTGTTGTTGGTGACGGTTTTTTCGGTGACGAAGCGTTGCAGGTAGTGCGGTCCACCGGCCTTGGGGCCGGTACCGGAGAACCCCTGTCCGCCAAAGGGCTGCACGCCGACCACGGCGCCAATGATATTACGGTTGATGTACACATTGCCCACCCGAATTTTCTGCGCGATGTCCGTGGCGAAGGATTCGTTACGGCTGTGCACGCCAAAGGTGAGCCCGTAGCCCCGCGCGTTGATCGTCTCGATCACCTTGTCGATGTCCCGGGCCTTGTAGCGCACGATGTGTAGCACCGGGCCGAACTGCTCGCGGGTGAGCGCATCGATGCTGTCGATGACGAAGGCGACCGGCGCCACGAAGGTGCCGTGTTGCGTGTGCTCGGCGGCCATGGGCGTCTCGGCGACCAGGCGATTTTCGTCTTTGAGCGTCTGGATATGCGCCATTAGGCCACTACGCGCATCCTCATCGATCACCGGGCCCACATCGGTGCCCAGTTCCCGCGGGTCGCCTATCCTTAGCTCGCTCATCGCACCCTTGAGAATCTCGATCACCCGGTCGGCGACATCGTCTTGCAGGTAGAGCACTCTAAGCGCCGAACAGCGCTGGCCGGCGCTTTGAAAGGCCGACTGGATCACATCGACCACGACCTGCTCGGGCAGGGCGGTGGAATCCACGATCATCGCGTTCAGTCCGCCGGTTTCGGCAATCAGGGTCGGCAGCGGGGCGTTTTCCCGCGCGGCCAGAGAGCGGTTGATCGACTGCGCGGTGTCCGTGCCGCCGGTAAACACCACGCCGGTCACGCGCGGGTCCGAGGTCAGCACGCTGCCCACGGTAGGGCCGTCGCCGGGCAGCAGTTGGACCACGTCGCGAGGCATGCCGGCTTCATAAAGCAGCTCGATCACGCGGTGGGCGATAATCGAGGTCTGCTCGGCGGGCTTGGCCAATACCGTGTTGCCCGCAACCGCCGTCGCGACGATCTGGCCGCAGAAGATCGCCACCGGGAAGTTCCAGGGGCTGATAGCGGCGAATACGCCCTTGCCGCCCATGGTCAAACGGTTGGATTCGCCGGTCGGCCCGGGCAGTTCGATCACATCGCCAAACGACTCTTCGGCACGCATCGCGTAGTAGCGGCAGAAGTCCACCGCCTCCTTGATCTCGTCGACGCCGTCGGTCAGAAGCTTGCCGCCTTCACGGCAACAAAGCGTCATGAGCTCCGGCATGTGCGCTTCCATGAGATCCGCCAGGCGGCGCAGAATCGCGGCGCGCTCGGCCACCGGTGTGTCATCCCAGCGGGGGAAGGCCGCCCAGGCGGCGTCGAGCGCTTTCGTGGCCTGTTCGCTAGTGGTCCACTGAACCGTGCCCACGCTCAGGTTGTGATCGAACGGCGCGGCGACCTTGTGCGTATTGGCCGCGTCGTCTTCGATGTCGAAGGCCAGCAGCGGCTTGACCGGGTACTGGGTCTCCATGAAGGCGGCCATGTTCTCCATCAGCGGTTCGAAATGGCTGCGGATATTCAGGTTCACGCCCCGGGAGTTCTTGCGCTTGGGCCCGTAAATGTCCCGCGGCGCGGGAATACGCGTATTGGTCAGGGTGTTGTACTGCTTCAGCGTTTCGACCGGGTGCTGGCAAAGCCACTCCACCGGCACGTCCGGGTCGACCAATTGGTGAACGAAGGACGAGTTGGCGCCGTTTTCGAGCAGGCGGCGCACAAGGTAGGGGAGCAAGTCCTTGTGTGCGCCGACCGGCGCGTAGATGCGACAGTAAGTGCCCTCGGGGGCGCGCTTCAAGGCGGCCTCGTAAAGGGCCTCGCCCATGCCGTGCAGGCGCTGGAATTCGAAGGCTCGGCTGGCGCTGTTGGCAAGCTCGACGATGGTGGTCACGGTATGCGCGTTATGGGTGGCGAACTGCGGGAAAATGCGCCCGCGGGTGTCCTCGGAAAGCAGGAACTGCGCGCAGGCCAGATACGCCACGTCGGTACATGCCTTGCGGGTATACACCGGGTAGCCGTCTACGCCAAGCTGCTGGGACTCCTTGATTTCGCTGTCCCAATAGGCGCCCTTGACCAGGCGAAGCGGAATCTCGTCGCCTTGCTGTTCGGCCAGCCGGTTGATGTAGTAAAGCACCGGCAGCGCGCGCTTGGAGTAAGCCTGCACCACCAGGCCGAAGTGGCCCCAGCCCTTGGCGGCGCTGCTCTCGAATACGGCGCGGAAAACCTCGAGTGAAAGCTCGAGACGGTCGACCTCTTCGGCATCGATGGTCACCGCGACGTCCAGCTCCCGAGCCCGCGTGACAAGCGCGATGACGCTATCGACGAGCTCGGCGAGCACCTGCTCGCGGCGGCCGAATTCGTAGCGGGGGTGAAGGGCGGAAAGCTTGATCGAGACCGACGGCTTGGGCGTGCGCTCGTTCAAACGCTGCGACGTCTTGCCGACCTGCTCGATGGCTTTGGCGTAGTCGTCGAAGTAGCGCTTGGCGTCGTCACGGGTGCGCGCCGCCTCGCCCAGCATGTCGTAGGAGTAGGTGTAGCCCTTGTTGAAAAGCGGCTTCGAACGCTTGAGCGCCTCGTCGATATCCCGCCCTAACACGAACTGCTTGCCCATGATCTTCATCGCCTCGAACATGGCGCGGCGAATCACCGGCTCGCCCATCCGATTGACCATGCGGTTGATGAAGTTCGCGGGTTGGCCTTCGCGCGGCTCGTCGAGCTTGAGCACCCGGCCGGTCATCAAAAGGCCCCAGGTGGAGGCGTTGACCATCCAGGATTCGCTTTTGCCGACGTGGGACTGCCAGTCCGCCGGGCCCAGTTTGTCTTCGATCAGCGCGTCCGCCGTCGCTTTATCGGGGATGCGCAACATCGCCTCGGCCAGGCACATCAGCATCAGGCCTTCGTGGGTGTCCAGGCTGTACTGCTGCAAAAGCTCGTCGATGGTATCGACGGCGGTATCCATCTTGCGCACGTCGCGCACAAGCTCGGCGGTCTTTTCGCCAATGCGGTCGAAGTCCTCGCGCCCGGCGTCGAGCACCTTGATCAGTTCAGCCACGTAGGCGTCTTCATCGACGATATAGTGGTCGCTGACGGTTTTCAAAAGCGCATCGAGATCGGTTTGCCAGACGTTGGAGTCGCGCATTTTTTTGGCGTTGAGCATTGTGGCCCCCGTGTTCCAAGAGAACGAAAGATGGCACGGCGCGTGCCTGATAGCGCTCGAATGTAGAGCGCCTAACGAATGGGTGTATGTCGGTATCGCGGTAAAACGTGTCAATTTCGCGGTAAGCGCGGCTTTTTGTCACTTTCCAAACGTTACTTAAAGGCGAGCTCGCCCGGCGCCGCCTCGATCCCCCGCGGCGGTGTCGTACCCCAGCGCGTTTTCACGCACCTGCCTGAACGCGCGGGGTGATTGCCCGTAGCGGCGCCGGAAGGCGTGAGAGAGCGCGCTTTGGTTGGCAAAGCCGGTTTGCACGGCGATATCGGTTAGCGGCAGACGGCTTTGAGCGATCAGCTCGCGCGCCGCGCTCAGCCGCTTACGCCGCACGTACTGCCAAGGGGAAAGCCCGGTCTGGGCGCGAAAGCGCGCGGAGAAGTGCGCCTCGCTAAGGCAGGCCAGGCGGGCAAGATCCGCAACGCGCAGCTCGTCGGCCAGGCGGATGGCGATATAGCGGTCGATGGGTTCCAGGTCGAGCTGGCGCTTGGGCGAGGGCAGCGGCGAGGAGAGGCGTGCTTTCAAGGCGCCCAGCAGGGTGGCGGCCAGCCGGTCGGGCTGGTGGTCGGCGCCGCCGTGCTCGAAGCCCAGGCGCAGCTCGCTCTCGACGAAGCTTAGGTAGTGGCGCAGCGAGTCGTCGAGGGCGAAAAAGCGCGGCGCATCGAAAAGCGCGATCAGCTCGCGATGCTCGCCGGTCAACGCCGGGGCGTTCTCCGGTAGATCGAAAATGAGCTGGCGGTTGTAGCCGTGGCCGGAATAGTAGTGCTCGTGGTTAGCCGGGACGATACAGCCGGAGAACGCGTTGACCCGGCCCCCCAGCCCTTCGATTTCGAAGTCCGATGCGCCGCACAGCGTAATCACGATCTGGTGGAAGTCGTGGGCGTGATGCTTGACCGCGCTCTCCAGAGGAATCTGGCGGATGGTGCTCAGCATGGGCGGCTCCTCTTAAAAGGCGCTTTGAACGCCTTACTGCTGGCGAAGCGCCGTGTGCGCAGCCAAATGGTCGCGCAGCGCTTTTAGCTCTTGCTGGCCGGCCTGGTTGAGTAGCGGCTTGCCTTGGGCGATTTGCCAGCGACGCCCGTATTGATCCATCAGCTGTGACGCCCGGCGGCGTACGCCGTCCAGGTACTCGTCGTGGCGAATCGGGTAGCCGATCATGGCGTTCCACTCGGTCTCGCTGACCTTGCTTTCGAGCGCCTTGTCAAAAAGTGCCAGCAGGTGCTTGGGCTCGGTGCGATAGCGCGGTGTGCTCGTCGTCATCAAAATGACCAGCACCGAGCCGATCACCAGTAGACAAACACCAAGCACCAGTAAATACAGCGCCATGTTGTGCTCCTTGCCCGCTCTATGCGTTTGGCTATTACCTGCCTAAAAGCAGAAAAAATAGCGAAAACGTCGTTCGATTGAGAACTTTTTGCCAATTTAGTGTCAGAGAATGTACAGGCAACACGCGATAGCAGTCGCTAGAAGTGTTGCACTGGCTTCTTTTTCGATCCCTTGCTTCCGCTGCCTTCTGGCAGCGGTTTTTTTTGGCTTGCCTATACTACTGATATTTCTACCGGGCTGCACTGAACGCGCGGCCCGGTTTGACTCTTGGGTCAGTGCCCGCATGATAAAGGGCCTCACGTACCACTATAGCGTTTAAGCGTTCAGGGTAAACCTGGGCGTTTAAACTCGAGGAGCCGTTTATGGATGCCCGCGAATATTTGAACCGTAAAGGCGTTGGCGCGGAGCGCGAGCCGGACCGGCCCAATACGCTCGAAGAAAAAGCCTGGGCCCGTGCCCGGGGTTCCGGCGACGCGCGACCAAAATCCGGCACGCCCCACGACTGGGAAGACTGGGAGCGCTACCACGATGAGCTGGCTGACGACGCCGGTACCCTCGAGCAGAAAATCGATAAAGAGGCGCATCGCAAAGCACTCGAGCGCGAGCGCCGCCAGGCGCAGGAGCAAAACGACTCCGTCGAGCAGTTTAGCCCCGACACCGCTTCTCAACCGGCACCGGTCGAGCATTTTACTCCCGATACGCCCCAACCCGCTGCACAACCCGCGCCGGAGCAGCCGCCAAAGCCCAACAACCTGGCGGTCACCCCCCAGGCGGGCGAGCCCGCCGCGCTCAAGGCCGCTTACGCGGCGCTGGCGGTGTTGTTACCGCCGCTGGGCGTCGGGTTGACCGGGGCAGGGGGCAAGCGAGTATTCATTGCGCTGGTGCTGACGCTGTTGGGTTGGGTGCCTGGCGCCCTTTACGCGCTCGTGTGGGTGCTTCGCCGTTAACCTTGTTTTAGTTAAAGGTTTACCTTCGCGGGGATCTTCGTATAATCCAGTCAACTTTTAAATTAAAAGAGGTTGACCATGGGTTATCTGGTGGGGGTTACCGCGCTCTGGGCGTTTTCTTTTTCGCTGATCGGCGTTTATATCGCGGGGCAGGTGGATAACTACTTCGCGGTGCTGGTGCGCATTACGCTCGCGCTTTTAGTGTTCTTGCCGTTTTTACGCCCGGGGTTGTTGAAAAAGCGCGATATCGCCGCGCTCATGGCACTGGGGGCGGTTCAACTCGGTATCATGTACCTTTTCGTATACCACGCCTACCTGGTGCTGTCGGTGCCGGAGGTGGTGCTGTTCACCATCTTCACGCCGGTTTACATCGCGCTGCTCGACGATCTGATGTTCAAGCGTTTTACCCCAATCTATTTGGTCACCGCGGTACTCGCGGTCATCGGCGCGGCGGTGATCCGTTTCGACGGCGTGAACAGCGGCTTCTGGCTCGGCTTTCTGGTCGTGCAGGGGGCGAATCTCTGCTTCGCCATCGGTCAGGTGGGGTATCGTCGGCTGGCCGCGGGTTACGCCGAGGATTTGGCCTGGCACAACGTGTTCGGCTGGTTCTTCGTCGGCGCGCTGATCATCGCGCTGCCCGCGTTTTTGCTGATGGGCGATGCCCAAGCGCTGCCCACCACGTCCACCCAGTGGGGCGTACTGGCCCTGCTTGGGCTGCTCTCCTCGGGGGTGGGCTACTTCGCCTGGAACCAGGGCGCCACCCAGGTCGATGCGGGAACTCTGGCGGTAATGAACAACGTGCTGGTGCCTGCGGGGCTCTTGGTCAACGTGGTGATTTGGAACCGGGATGCGGACCTTGGCCGGCTGGCGCTCGGCGGATCGATCATCCTGGCCTCGCTTTGGCTCAACCAGTGGTGGCTCAAGCGCCGCCCGCGCAGCGTTTCCAGGCCTTTGCTGCACCGTTAAGCGGCGGGCGGATTTGCCCGCGTGCCAGGGGAGCTTCATAATGGGCGACTAACAACAGTGAGAGCCGCCCATGCCCGCTACGCCACCCTCTACGTCCGCCACGCCCAGCACCGCGAGTGACCGGCCGTTCAAAACGATCGGCTTGATCGGTCGGCTGGGTAGCGACAAGGTCATCGACTCGCTCACCCGGCTGGTCGAGTACCTGACTGGCCACGACTATCATGTGCTGGTCGAAGACCGCACCGCGACCATGATCCCCTATCATGGCCAGCCCGAAACCAGCCGCCGAATGCTCGGCGAGCTTTGCGATCTGGTGATCGTGGTGGGCGGCGACGGCAGTCTTCTTGGCGCGGCGCGTACGCTTTGCCAAAGCGGCACGCTTATCCTGGGCGTCAACCGCGGGCGGTTGGGGTTTTTGACCGATATCTCGCCGGATGAACTCGAGACTCGAGTGGGGGAAGTGCTGGCGGGGGAGTTCGAGGTCGAACAGCGCTTTTTACTCGACGCCGTGCTTTATCGCGACGGCGTAGCGGTAGGGCATGGCGATGCGCTCAACGAGGTGGTGGTGCATCCGGGTAAAGCGGTGCGCATGATCGAGTTCGAGCTTTTCGTCGACGGCCAGTTCGTCTATAGCCAGCGAAGCGATGGCTTGATCGTCGCCACACCCACCGGCTCGACCGCCTACGCGCTCTCCGGGGGGGGGCCGATCATGCATCCCAAGCTCGATGTCATCACCCTGGTGCCCATGTTTCCCCATACGCTTTCCAGCCGGCCGATCGTGATCGACGCGGCCAGTGAAATCCGTATTCATATCGGCGAAACCAACCACTCCTACCCGCACGTCAGCTGCGACGGCCAGACTCGCGCGGTGGCCAAGGCCGGCGACGTATTAGTGATTACCCGCAAGCCTGCTCGCGTCCAGCTGGTTCATCCGCTAGGGCACAACTACTACGACATTCTGCGCAGCAAGCTGGGCTGGAGCCACCGGCTGGGGGATTGATGAGTAACGGTTTTGATTTGATCGGCGACGTGCACGGCTGCGGCGCTACGCTGGCCGCGCTGCTCGAAAAGCTTGGCTATAAAAAGCGCGAGGGTGTTTATTGCCACCCCACGCGCAAGGTGATCTTTCTGGGCGACCTGATCGACCGGGGCCCGCGCATCCGCCTGGCCGTGCAAATCGCGCGGCGCATGGTCGACGAGGGCCAGGCGTACATCGTGATGGGCAATCACGAACATCACGCCCTGGCCTACACGCAACCGGCGCCGGAAGGCAGCGGCCGGCGCTGGCTCAGAGAGCACTCGCCGCGCCACAACCGCATCATCGCCGACACCCTGGATCAGTACCGCGACCATACCAATGAATGGGAAGATACGCTCGCCTGGTTCAAGACCCTGCCGCTGTTTTTGGAAATGGACGGCTTTCGCGTGGTTCACGCCTGCTGGGATGCGCCGTTGATCGAGGCGCTCAAGGCGCGCTCGCCCAATGCCTGCCTGGATGATCGAATGCTCGAGGAGTCCGCGGACCCCTCCACCGAGGCGTTTCAGATCGTCGACCGACTGACCCGCGGACCGAATATTTCCCTGCCCGAGGGGGTCGCCATTCACTCCGGCGACGGCTTCACGCGCAAGAATTTTCGCGCCCACTTCTGGGCGGCCGACCCTAAACAGTGGGGCGACGTCGTGTTCCAGCCGGACAACCTGCCGGACCACCTCGAGACCCGCCCGCTCAGCGAGCAAGAGCACGCGGGGCTGAGCTATTACGGCCCGGACGAGCCGGTGCTGTTTATCGGCCACTACTGGTGCGAGGGCATTCCGGCGCTACCGGCGCGCAATATCGCCTGCCTGGACTACAGCGCCGTAAAGTACGGGCGGCTGGTGGCCTACAGGTTCGATGGCGAGCGGGAATTAAGCGCCGACCGCTTCGTATGGGTGGACGTCGACCGGGAAGAGAACCGCCCCGTTTTAATGCGTTAGGCGCCGCTTTTTAATTCACGTTATTCACGGATACATAGAGAAACATCTTTTTTTGAAAAAATTGCTGAACTAACCCCGCTGCCGGCTATCAGAGTAAGTGTTCCCTTGAATGATCCCTTGCTTTAAGCCGGCGGCCCCCTCCGCCGGTTTTTTTATGCCTGTATAAAAGTCACCGCGCAGAGCAGACAGCCCCAATCGACCGTTTCACCCCGAGGGAGGTGTTATGCACCCTGTTATGCTGTTACCCGCTGGCACCGATACCCGCGAGCTGCGCAAAGCGCTTTGGCACTACCGCATTGGCCACCGGATCACCGAAGAGGCCGACGGCCTGGCGCTTTGGGTGGCCGACCCCCGCCAAAAAGACGAGCTGACCGCGCTTGTGCGCCGCTGGCAGCAGGGCGAACCCCTGGTGGTCGGCCCACGCCCCCAAAGTGGCCAGGCCACCCAGGGCTTGAACCTTTTGCGCCGGCTGCCCGTTACCGCCCTCATTATCGGGCTAAGCCTGCTGGTGTTTCTACTGATGAACACCCTGGGTGACGGGGTACTGACCGGGCTCACCATCGTGCCCGTGGGCGTGGTCAATAACGCCCTGGTGGCCTCGGGGCTTGGCGAGACGTTGGCCGCCGGCCAGTTATGGCGGCTTTTGACCCCGGTGTTTTTGCACTTCAGCCTGATGCATCTGATTTTCAACTTGATGTGGGTATGGTACTTCGGCCGTCAGGTCGAGCTTTTACAGGGCAGTAAAACCATGCTGGTGCTGCTTTTAGTGGCGGGTGTCGGCTCGAACCTGGCTCAGTACGCCACCGGCACGGCGCTTTTTGGCGGCATGTCCGGCGTGGTGTACGCGCTGCTGGGCCACGTCTGGCTACTCTCGCGCAAACGCCCGCAAAGCGGTTTTTTCGTGCCCCACATGCTGGTCGTGTTCATGCTCGGCTGGATGGTGTTCACCATGACCTCGTTTGCCGGCTATTTGGGCTTTGGCAACGTGGCCAATGAAGCGCACCTGGGCGGGCTACTCGTGGGGCTGGCGACAGGCTGGTACTATTGCGCCAAACGCCCCAAATCGATGCGTTAACGTTTACCAAGACTGGAGCCCTTTATGAGTGATATGAGCTTTGAGCGCATGATCGGTCAGATGACCCCGAGCATTTATGAAAGCCTGAAGCAGGCGGTGGCGCTGCGTAAATGGCCGGACGGGCGCTTTCTAACTGCTGAGCAGACCGAGCTCTGTCTGGAGGCGGTGATTCGCTTCGAGATCGAGAACAACGTACCGGAAGAGAATCGGGTGGGCTATCTGGAGCGGCGCACCTGCGGGGCCGGGGCAACCGGCGCCGGCGTTTCACCGGAAATGGCGGGCCTTGGCCGGGACGTTTCGAGTGACTGATCTGCTGGCCACCGAAGTACCCGGTATGGGCGGCAACCTCGTTAAAATGGCCGCCACGCTGTCGCCGGAACACCGCGTGGAATACCAGCTGCGCGCCGGCGGCCAGCATCTAGCGCTCAACGCGTATATCGGTAAGCACTTGCGCCTCACCTGGCAGGGCCAAATCGACTGCACCCACTGCGGGCGCAAAACCAACAAGAGCTTCGCCCAGGGCTACTGCTATCCGTGCTTCAAACGCCTGGCGCAGTGCGATACCTGCATCATGAAGCCGGAGACCTGCCACTACTTCCAGGGCACCTGCCGGGAGCCCGAGTGGGGTGAGGCGCACTGCTTCACCCCGCATATCGTGTATTTGGCCAACTCCTCCGGGCTCAAGGTGGGGATCACCCGTAAAACCAATATGCCGACCCGCTGGATCGACCAGGGGGCGATTCAGGCGTTGCCCATTTTGGAAGTCGCCACCCGCCAGCAGTCCGGGCTGGTGGAAGTGCTTTTCAAGGAGCACGTCTCGGATCGCACCAACTGGCGCGCCATGCTCAAGGGCGAGGTCGCCGAACTCGATCTTTTGCATGAGCGCGACCGGCTTTTCGAGGCCGTCGAAGAGGGCTTGGCCGCGCTACGCGCGGAACATGGCGATGAGGCGATCAAGGCACTCGACGAAACCCCGCTAAATATTCACTACCCGGTCGACGTTTTTCCGCAAAAAATCGCCTCGCACAACCTCGACAAGACCCCGGTGGTCGAAGGCGTGCTTCACGGCGTCAAAGGTCAGTACCTGATACTCGACACCGGCGTAATTAATTTACGCAAATTCACGGGTTACCGCGTCAGCGTTGACTGGCCAGGCTAGCCAGCTCGCCAGGAGTTGGCTAAGGTAAGAGGAGTCTTCACGTGCCCGACCGGCCCTTGAGAGGCGGGGGGCGTGAACGCTGGTAGCGACGTCACCGTCAGAGTGAAGCGCTTTGCTGGCTTGGCCCTTTTGAGGGACCCGGTTCATTTCCAACGTTTGCGTGCTTTTGTATTCAAAAGCGCTTTTTTGCATTGCAAGGACGCCGTGATGCCCTGGTTAAAACTCTTACACATCGCTGCCCTGGTCATTTGGTGCGGCTCGCTTTTGTATCTTCCGGCGCTTCTCAACCAGGCACTGGTGCTGCGTAAAGATGCCGGGTTCGCCCAGGGCACGCCGCCAATGCCGCGCTTTTTCTATAACACCGTTGCCACCCCCGCGGCGCTTTTAGCGATCGGCTCGGGGACGCTGCTGTTTTTAGTGCACGGTTTGATGGGCGGCTGGCTGATCTTGAAGCTGGGCGCGGTGGTCATGATGGTTGCCGCCCACGGCGCCTTTGGCTGGCTGATTCTGCGCCTGGAGATGGGCGTTTACAGCGGCGTTAAAATGGCCACGCTGGCGGGGCTTTTGCTCAGCGTGCTGGGGATTTTGGGCGTACTGGGGTTCGTGCTGGCCAAGCCCCTGGCGTGGGGCTAGCTTCCCTGCGTGGCGGCCTGCATCCAGGGCCGCACGGTGGTTTACTCTTCGACATCGACGCCCACGGCGTGTTCGTAAACGAGTTGCCCACCGAGCCAGCCGGCAAGCGCAATCAAACCGCCCGTGACCAGCGACACCGCCAGCCCCCAGGGCAGAATGGCTTCCGGGGAGTTGAGGCGCAAAAGCCAGTTTAGCGAGGCAAGCGACAGCATCACGACCGCGACGATGGCGTGGCTCCAGCCGGTAATCAGGCGGCGGATACGCGCCACCGACACCAGGTCGATGATACCGGCAATCGAGGCGATCCAGCCGCCGAAGGCCCCCACACCGGCAAGCCAAAGGCCGGTACGCGCCCAGAAAGGATCGCCGGTATACCAGTAAGCCAGATCATTGGCGACCAGCGCCATCAAGGCCGCCACCGGAAAATGGATCATGACAGGATGGAGCGGATGCCCGGCTAACGAGGCGCGGCTTCTTATCGAACGTTGAGGGGTGGATGCCATGGACACTTCCTGTGGGCAGACAAAGGGAATGAGTATATGAGGGAACGTAACGGCGCGACGCCCCAAGGACGTATTCAACGCGTATCCCGGCGGTGGGTCAACCTGGCCCCGTTAACGCTAGCGTTGGTCGCGCTGTCATTATTGACGGGCTGCGCCGGGGATCACTCCATTTTGAATCCTGCGGGCCCGGCGGCGCGGGATATTCTTTTGATCTGGTGGGTCATGCTCGGGTTCGCTACCGTCGTACTGGTGGCCGTGACCGCACTTTGGCTCTACACCTTTACCGCGCGGGACGTGACCCGCACCCCGGCCCAGGAGCGGCGTATCGGCCGGCGCTGGATCATCGGCGGTGGCATCATCCTGCCGGTAGTGACGGTCATCGCGCTTTTGATGTTTGGCGTACCGACCGGCAAGCGGCTTTTGCCGCTGCCGCTGGACGAGCCGCCGGAAGTCATCGAAGTAGTGGGGCACCAGTGGTGGTGGGAAGTGCGCTACCCAGGCGCCGAGGGCGGCGAAGTCGTGACCTCCAATCAATTGGTCATGCCCGCCGGCGAGCCGGTGGATTTTCACGTGACCGCCGCGGATGTCATCCACGGCTTCTGGATTCCCAGACTTGGCGGCAAGATCGATATGCTCCCGGGCCGGGTCAACCGTATCCGCCTGGAGGCCGACGAGCCGGGCGTGTTCGGCGCGCAGTGCGCCGAGCTTTGCGGTGTGGGCCATGCTCATATGCATCTTCACGTCGAAGCGCTGCCCCGGGACGAGTACGAGGCCTGGCTTGCGGCGCGCCAGGAAGAAGCACTGGCCGAGCTTGCTGTCAGTGACGCCGCTTTCGCCGAGGCCCGGGAAAACTTCACTACTTTCTGCTCGAGCTGCCACCAGGTGGCGGGCATGAGCGTGAGCAATATCGGGCCCAACCTTTCTGACCTGGGCGGTCGAGCAATGCTCGGCGCCGGCGCCATGGCGATGGAAGAGGGCGCGGTCTATCAGTGGCTGAGAAATCATCAAACGTTAAAGCCTGGAAACAAGATGCCGCGACACGACGATCTGGATAACGACACGCTCGAAGACCTGGGTGCCTGGCTGGAGACTTTAACCCCATGACAACGATTAATCGCCAAGCGACGCCTCAGGACCCGCAAGACCCTCGCTCGCTGCACGAGGACCTGCACGAGATTTGGGGTAATCCTCGGGGCATCAAGGCGCTCACCATCGTCAACCACACCACCCTGGGTCTGCGTTTCATGATCACGGGCATGGCGTTTTTCCTGCTCGGCGGCATTTTGTCGATGCTGATACGCACGCAGCTCGCCACGCCCGACCAGAACTTCATGACGCCGGATATCTACAGCCAGGTCACCACCATGCACGGCACGGTGATGATGTTCCTGTTTGCGATTCCCGTGCTCGAGGGCCTGGCGATCTACATGATCCCCAAGATGATCGGCGCCCGGGACCTGGTATGCCCGCGGCTGACCTCGCTTGGCTATTTTTGCTATCTGTTCGGCGGCATCATCCTGGCCTCGAGCCTGGTGATCGAAATGGCCCCCGACGCCGGCTGGTTCATGTACACGCCGCTTTCGAGCAGCGAGTACTCCCCGGGGCTGGGGTCGGATTTCTGGCTTCTGGGCATTACGTTCGTCGAAATCTCGGCGCTTTCGGCCGGTGTCGAAATCGTCGTTTCGATTCTGCGCACCCGGACCCAAGGCATGGCGCTTCACAAGATGCCTTTGTTTGCCTGGTACATTCTGGCCATGGCGCTAATGATCGTGGTCGGTTTCCCGCCGCTGATTCTAGGCAGTATCCTGCTCGAGCTCGAACGCGCCGTGGGCATGCCGTTTTTCGAGGTGGCCGGCGGCGGCGACCCGCTTTTGTGGCAACACCTTTTCTGGCTTTTCGGCCATCCGGAGGTGTACATCATTTTCCTGCCCGCGGCCGGGATTATTTCGACCCTGATTCCGGTCTTTGCCGGCCGGCCGATCGTGGGCTACGGCTGGGTGGTGTTCGCGATCATCGTCACCGGCTTCATTAGTTTTGGCTTGTGGGTTCACCACATGTTCACGGTGGGAATACCCCAGCTCGCTCAGGCGTTTTTCTCGGCGGCGAGTATGCTGGTGGCGGTGCCCACCGCGATTCAGGTATTCGTCTGGTTGGCCACGCTGTGGCTGGGCAAACCCAAATTCAAGCTGCCCATGCTCTGGGTGCTGGGCTTTTTGATCATTTTCGTCTGCGGTGGTTTGACCGGGGTAATGCTCGCGCTGGTGCCGTTCAACTGGCAGGTGCACGATACCCACTTCGTGGTCGCGCACATGCACTACGTACTGGTCGGCGGCATGCTTTTCCCGCTGATGGCCGGGTTCTACTACTGGTTGCCGCTTTTCTCCGGGCGCATGCCGTCGGAAACCATCGGCCGCTGGGGCTTCTGGCTTACGTTCTTGGGTTTCAACGGCACCTTCCTGATCATGCACTGGACCGGGCTTTTGGGTATGCCGCGGCGTATCTATACCTACGAAGGGGGTAATGGCTGGGAGATCTTCAACCTGCTTTCTTCTGTGGCAAGCTTCGTGATGTCGGCGGGTATCGCCATGGTGCTGATCGATATCGCGCTGCACTTTCGTTTCGGCAAGCCTGCCAAGCACAACCCCTGGGGCGCCGATACGCTGGAGTGGGCCAATACGCTGCCGCCCAGCGCCTATAACTTCGTCAGCCTGCCCAACATCGAAACGCGCCACCCGCTTTGGGACAACCCGAACCTGCCGCAGACCATGGCGGAAGGCAAACACGGCCTGGCGATCGCCTCCCACGGGCGCCGCGAAATGTGGGGCAGCGATTCGATTACCGGCAAGGTGCGCGAAATCGTTCACCTGCCCGGTAACTCCTGGTGGCCGTTTCTCGCCGCATTGGCGCTGGCCGTCGTGTGTATCAGTCTGCTAACGCGGGTATACGCGCTCGCCGCGGTGTTCGTGATCGTTGCCAGCGTGTTTTTGCTGCGCTGGGCCTGGGAGAACGGTGCCCATCCCAAGGCCGCCCCGGACGCGGAGGTCAACGAAGGCGATCCGCCGCTTCACTCGCGCACCATGAGCGGCCCGGGCGTTTGGGCCATGGCAACGTTTTCGATCGCCAATGGCTCGTTTTTCCTCTCTTATCTGTTTGGCTGGTTCTATCTATGGACCGTTTCGCCGGAGTGGCGCATGCCGGAGGTTTCGCCGCTTTCGCTGGTGGTACTGGTGGGCGCTGGGCTGGCGCTCACTTTGGGGGCCGGGGTGATGGAGAAGCTGGTTCGCGGGCTTCGCCGCCAGCGCGATAAGGGCTTGATGAGCGGTTTCTATCTCAGCGCGCTGCTGGGCGCGGTTCAGGTAGGGCTGATCATATGGTCACTGTTCACCGCCGGGCTTGCCCCGACCGAAACGAGCCACGATGCGATAATGCTGGTCGGGCTCGTTTACGCGCTTTTCCACGGTGGCCTGGCGATGATCTTGTCCGCCATGCAAGGGCTTCGCGTCCACTATGGTTACGTGGGCCGTCATGCGCCCTTCGAGCCCGCGGTGGTGGTGCAGCTTTGGCGCTACAACGTGGTGACGTTCTGGGTATTGGTCGGCGCGCTTGGCGTGCTGCCCCGGGTCATTGGAGGCTAATTGAATGCAAACCGCTTTTCGACGACTTCATCTGACCCATCCCGCCCATCTGGTGGTTGGCTTGACGCTCTGGAGTATCTGGTTCGTCGCGGTGTATGGCGGCCTTTCGGTTGCCTGCGCCGTGGCGCCGCCGGCGCCGGACCAGGGGGCGATGACCGGGCTCAACCTGGGGCTGGGGCTTTTCAGCGTGCTGACCACACTTGCCCTGCTATGGCTGACCTGGGCGGGCTGGCAGGTGGGCAAAGAGCACACCGGGCGGCCGCGGTTTCACGCGCTGGTCTCCGCCGGGCTTTATCTTTTCTCCGCATTCGGGGTGATCTTTGCCGGCATGCCGATCATCGGCGTGCCGCCCTGCATGTAAACCTTTCTGGGTCATCGACGCCATGAGCCGCGACCTACCCGGCGCTGAAACCACCGCGCTCTATAGCCTTCACGGCATGTGGTGCACCAGCTGTGCGCTGGCCGTCGAGGGCGTGCTAAAGCGCGCTACCGGTATCTCGGCGGCCAGCGTTCACTACCCAACAGCCACGGTGTGGGTAAAAGGCGAGGCGGGCGCCGCGGCGCTCTCGACACTGGCCCCGAAAGTCGCGCGCATCGGCTATCGGCTAAGCGAACTCGAAGCGGTGCAGGACGCCGCCGAGCGTCTCGAAAAAGAGAGCCGCTATCTAAGCCTTCGCCTGATGGTGGCGGCGGTATTTGGCATGTGGACGATGCTCGCCTCTATCCTGATCTACGCAGGGGCGGTGCCGGTGGGGCGGGTCGAAACCGTCATGGCCTGGGTTTCCGGCGCCTTTGCGCTGCCGGTGGTGTTTTATTCGGGAATCCCTTTCTACCGCGCGGGCTTTCGTACGCTGCTTGCAAGGCGCCCAGGGATGGACGTACTGGTAAGCCTGGGCGTGCTGGGCGCGGTGGCCGTGTCGGGCTGGCTTCTTTGGCGCGGTTCGATCGAGGTGTACTTCGATACCGCCGTCATGCTGATTGCGCTTTTGCTGGTGGGGCGCCTTGCCGAAACCCTTTGCCGCCAGCGCGGGTTAAAGGCCTTCGACGCTCTGGCGCTTCCCGAAGGCGGCGTTACCCTTGACCGGGAAGGCGGCCCCCAAACCTTCGCGCTCAACGAGGCGCGCCCCGGCGACACCCTGCTTTTAGCGCGCGACGACACCCTGCTGTTGGACGCCACTTTAAAGGCGCCCGGTTGGTTCGATACCGCCACGCTCTCCGGGGAAAGCGTGCCGCGCTACTTTTACAGCGGCCAGCACGTGTACGCCGGCTACCGCTACCTGGCCGGTGGCGCTAAAGATCACACTATAGCGCTTTGTGTTACCGCCGCCGCCGGTGAGCGGCGCGTGGATCGTTTGTGCGAGCAAATGCGGCTTTTACAAACCCAAAAGGGCGAGCTTCATAAGCTCGCCGACCGTTTCGCCGCTTGGTTGAGCCCCGCGGCGCTGCTGCTTGCGCTGATGACCCTGCCAGCGGCGGCTATTCTGGGCGCCGGTTGGGAGGAGGCGGTGGTCCGCGCGCTTTCGGTGCTGGTCGTCGCCTGCCCCTGTGCGGTGGGGCTTGCCGTACCCCTGGCAACGCTTGCCGGCAGCGGCCAGGCCATGCAAAGCGGGGTCGCGATAAGAGACCCCGCCGCCTTCGAGGTGCTGGCTCAAGTGCGCGCTGTCGCTTTCGATAAAACCGGCACGCTCACGGCCAATAAGCATCGCGTGGTACACGTCGCGCTTCGCGAAGCCTCTTTTCCCCAGGATTTTTACTCAAAGCTGACCGCGAGCGCGCGCCAAAGCGAGCACCCGTTAAGCCTGGGGCTTTTACGCTGGGCAAGTGGGTTCGAACGAAAGGATACCGAGCAAGGCACCAGCGCGATTGCCCGTGTAGAAGAGTCCGCCGGCGCCGGGCGCACCGTCGAGTTCGAAAGCGGCGAGCACTGGCGGATGGGCAGCGCCGCCTGGCTTGGCGAACAAGGCGTGGCGCTGGCGGACAGCGCCGCCCACTCCGATTACGCCTTCGCCTCCCAGGTCGTACTGGCCGACCGCTCGGGCTGGTTGGCCACTTTTTACCTGGCCGACCCGGCGGTCGAAGACGCAAAAGAAAGCCTGGAGGAGTTGCATCGTCTGGGGTATCTGACCGCGCTGATCAGCGGCGACCGCCAAGGGGCGGTAGGCTGGCTGGGCAAGGAGGTCGGCTTCGCCCCGAACGCTTGCTACGCCCAGCGCTCGCCGGAGGCGAAAGCCCAGCTATTGGCCGGGCTCGCCTCACCGGTTCTTTACGTAGGCGACGGCGTTAACGATACGCTCAGCCTGGCCGCCGCCGGGGTAGGGGTCGCGCCCATGCAGGCAAGCGAGGCCGCCCGCGAGGGCGCCGCGGCCCAACTTTTGACGCCGGGCATCGGCGGGGTGGTGCGCCTGCTCGCCATTGCCAAACGCACTCGCCGGGTGATGATTCAAAATCTGGCGTTCTCGGCGCTTTATAACACCCTGGCGCTGGGGCTGGTGGTGGTCATGGCGATACCGCCGTTGGCGGCGGTGCTTGCCATGGCGGCAAGCTCTTTAAGCGTCACGCTCAATGCTGCCCGCCTGGCCTGGGCCGAGCCCGAAGAGGCGCCGCCACCGTCGTCAGGTGCTACTATAGGTAACCCAGCACTTGGCCCAGCCGCTCGGCATTCGCCTTGACCCAGCGCGCATCGATAGGGCCCCAGGTCTCGATCACGTAACGGCCGATATTGTGGCGCTCGCCCTCGAGGTTGTGAAACACGCAGCGAATATCCAGCTCGCCCAGGGATGCGATGGTGTCCTGAGCGGTACGCCGCGGCATGCCGGTGGCACTGATCAGTTCGGGCACGCTGCCCGCGCCTTCGCTGATCAGGTGGGCGGTATACAGGCGGCGGTAAAAACTGAGCTGGGTCTTGCTGGGCGTGTCGGTCATGAAGGTCTGCCAGTGGAAGTCGCTGAAAAGATAACGTGAATATACAGAGCATGCCTATAAAGCGCAGGAATATACAGCCCATGAGCATGGCTAGCCTATCAAGGGAGCGAACGTAACAGCATGATCCGTATTATATCTTTCGTTGAGGATCAGCTTCTTTGGTTGGTCGTGGTCGCCGCCGCCCTGGGGCTGATGGTGCCCGAAACCGGGCTTTTACTCGAACCCGCTATCGGGGTCTTGCTGGCGCTTTTGATGTTCATCATCAGCCTGACCTTCGATGCGCATGACGTGCGAAAGGTGATGCGCAAACCCTCGCGGCCTTTGTTGGCGCTAGGGCTCGTCTATGGGCCGATGTCGATTGTCGGATGGCTGACCGGGCGGCTCTTTTTCGGAAGCGGCCCCCTGGCGGCGGGGCAGATGCTGCTGGGCACCTTGCCAACGGATGTGTCATCGCCGTTATTGGTGCTCATGGCGCGGGGTAACGTGGCGCTGGCGGCCGTGTTCAACGCCATTAATACCGCGCTTTCGCCGTTCATCGTGCCCGTTTTGTTTTTGTGGCTAACGGGCATTCAGTTAGAGGTTCCTCTAGGGGCGATCATCGTCGAGCTGGTGTTGATCGTTTTACTACCCACGGTATTGGGAGTCACCTTGCGCACGATGTTCACGGGCTTTTTAGCGCGTTTCGATGCCACCTATGCAGGCCTTGGCTCCAGCGTCTACCTGTTGATACTGCTGGCCGTGGTCGGGCCCAACGCCGAGACCATCATCGGCTACGGCGCGTACGCTTTCGTGATCGCGGGCGCGGCGCTTTGTCTGAACCTTGCGGGCTACCTGGTCGGCATGGCCTCGCGGCTGGTCACGCGTGACCGCAAGGAGATCATCACCTACCTGTTCACCGTTAGCAAAAAGGAATTCAGCATTGCCGCGGCGTTCGTGGCGGCCTCCGGTTTGCCCTCGGAAGTCGCGATTCCCGCTGCCTTCTTTGCGGTGATTCAGATGATCACCTCACCCATCGCGGCCAAAATACTGGCGCGGGGCTGAAAACCTCTTCAAAAAGATGGGGAAATAATCAAATCAGAAGGACGCTGGTCACTTTATTGTCATTGGTTGTCGGTCATGCTGGGTAAAGCTTAGTCAGAGAGCGATGGCGCTTTACTTCCTACTGAGGGTAAGACGATGACCGAAGCGACGACAAGCGTAGCCGATCATACTACGCGCGACGATGAAGAAAGCAGTGCGCGAGGTGGGCGAGCCACGCATTGGCTAACGCTGCTTTTGCTGATTTATTGCCTTATTTGTGCGGTTTCGGTGATCGGCGACGGTTTCAGCACCGCTACCGGCGGCCAGGCCGAGCAGCTTTTCGAGTTCGCCACCAACCCCTTGGTCGGGCTCATGGTCGGTATCGTGGCCACCTCGCTTATTCAGTCCTCCTCGACGGTAACCTCTATTATTGTGGCCATGGTGGCCGGGGGCTTGCCGGTGGCGATCGCCGTGCCCATGGTCATGGGCGCCAATATCGGCACTACCATGACCAATACGTTGGTTAGCCTGGGGCATGTGCGCAATAAAGACGAGTTTCGCCGCGCTTTCGCCGCCGCTACGGTGCACGACTTTTTCAACTTTCTGGCGGTGGCGATTCTACTGCCGCTGGAAATACTCTTTAGCCCGTTGGAGCGTATAGCGCTGCAAGTAGCCGAGCTTTTCTACGGCGATGCGGATTTGTCGATCGAGAACGCGGACCTGTTGGGTTTTGCCACCGACCCCGTCACGGGCTCGGTAGAGAGCCTGGTCTCAGGGCTGCCTACCATACTCGGCGGCATCGTCATGATCGCGATCGGCATTACGGCCATCTTTTTATCCATTCGCTACATTGGCAAACTGCTCAAGAAACTGATGGTGGGTCGTGCCAAGCGCATCATGAATAATGCCATCGGCCGTGGCCCGGTGACCGGCGTCATCTCCGGCACGCTGGTGACCATTCTGGTACAGTCCTCGTCGACCACGACCAGCTTGATGGTCCCGCTGGCGGGCTCCGGCACCTTTACGTTAAGGCAGATCTACCCCTTCACCCTGGGCGGGAACGTCGGTACCACCTTTACCGCTTTGCTGGCTGCAACCGCCGTGAGTGGCGAGCACGCTATGCTGGCGTTGGAAATCGCCCTGGTTCACCTCTTCTTTAACCTCTTTGCCATCCTCATCATTGGCGGTCTGCCGTTTTTACGCCTGCTGCCCGTCAAGGGGGCCCGGCGGCTCGGCGACCTGGCCGCCGAGCGTAAAACATTGGCGGCCGCCTGGGTGCTGGGTGCTTTCGTTGCGCTGCCCGCAGCGCTCATTGCCATTACGACGATGCTAGGATAACGCCATGAGTTTTGAACAACGCCTCGAAAGCACATCAACCGCCGAGCTCAAGGCCATGTTGAACGACTCCGCCGAACTGATAGAGGAGATCAGAACCGAGCTCGCCGCCCGTGAGGACCAGCACCGCGAGATCGAGTCGGTGGATACGTTAATTCACGAGGCCCGGCCCAGGCTTCAGGAAATTCGCGGCTTTTTTGCACTGGTGCTCAGCGAGCTACGCGAACGCCGCGGCGAGCGCTGATATTCAGCGCATGCAAGGCCCTTCTGAAGTTTCGCCATCACCGAGATGATCTTCTTCTCGGGGGTGGCGACCCAAGGCGCGGGTGATCGCCCCCGGTTTTCGATGATGTAGCGGCAGACAAACTGGCAAAGACGACACGGCGTCCTTGTCACCAGTATGTCACGTTGATGGTGCAGGCTAAAGCGTTTAGGGTCTGTCTGAAAAGTCGACGAGCGAAGACAAGACAAGGCAAAAATTGGCGAAAAAACGGAGTTTACATGTGTAAATGAGTATTTTGAGCCAATTTTTAACGCCGTATTGTCGAGCGCAGGCACTTTTCAGACAGAGCCTAGCGCTTTGATGCGTATAAGCCGCTGGAGCGTCTCACCATGGTAGAGACGGCCAGGCGCCGGGCAGAGAGTAACGTCATGCACCATCAACAAAAAATACGACGCGGCCAGCTGGGGCAATGGCTGGCGCTTGCGCTGCTCGTTTATTTTCTGATTTGTGCGGTATCCATCGTCGGCGAGGGTTTCCAGCAAAGCCTGGGCGATCAAGCCGAACAGCTCTTCGCCTTTGCCACCAACCCCTTCGTGGGGCTGATGATCGGCATTATCACGACGGCGCTGATTCAATCCTCCTCCACGGTCACCTCGGTGATTGTCGGTATGGTCGCCGGCGGGCTGCCCGTGGCGCTGGCGGTGCCCATGATCATGGGCGCCAATGTGGGCACCACCTTAACCAGCACCCTGGTAAGCCTTGGCCATGTGAAAGACGATAACGCGTTTCGCCGCGCCTTTGCCGCCGCGACGATGCACGACTTTTTCAACCTGTTAGCGGTCGCCATCCTGCTGCCCATCGAGATTCTATTCAGCCCACTGGAGCGCCTGGCCGAACGCGTGGCGGTGCTCTTTTACGGGGATGCAGACCTTTCCCTCGAGCGCGTCAATTTCGTCGGTCAGGCGACCGACCCGGTCGCGGATTTTGTGGCGAGTGCGCTTTCGCGTCTTCCGGAGGTGGCGTTGGGCGCCGCCCTGATCCTCGTGGGGGTCGCGATGATCTTTCTCACCATTCGCTACATCGGCAAGCTGTTATCAAGGCTGATGGTCGGGCGCGCCCGGCAGATCATGCTCAGCGCCATCGGGCGCGGCTCGATCACCGGTGTTATGTCCGGCGCGCTGGTGACGCTACTGGTGCAGTCTTCGTCGACGACCACCAGCCTGACGGTGCCCATGGCCGGCTCCGGTGCGTTTACCCTACGCCAAATCTATCCCTTCACGATTGGCAGTAACCTGGGGACCACCATGACCGCACTGCTCGCGGCGACGGCCATCAGCGGCCCCACGGCGCTGCTGGCGTTGGAAATCGCTCTGGTGCATCTGCTGTTCAACGTGTTTGCCGTGTTGATTATCGGTGGAATACCGTTTTTACGCCTGCTGCCGGTCAAAGGTGCCCAGTGGTTGGGCCGGGCCAGCGTCGAGCGCAAAGAAGTCGCCGGTGTGTGGGTGCTGGGCGTGTTTATCGCGCTGCCCGCCTTGTTGATTGCCATTACCGTCATAGCCGGATAATGCCCTGAATAGCTCGACGAGCTGCGAACGCACCAACGTTAGCCGGGACCGGCCAAGTCGAATAGATCGCCCTGAGCGTGGGGTGCTCTGAAGTCCCGGGTATTGAGGCCCTGCTCGGCCCGGGGCTGCATACCCCACTGACGGCTGGCGCGCTTGAAACGCTGGTCGATCATATCGACGAACACCCCTTCGCCGCGAAAACGCTTGCCAAACGCCGCCTCGTTGGTTTTACCGCCACGGCACTGGCGAATCAGGCTCATCACCTTGTCGGCGCGCTCGGGGTAGTGGGTGACCAGCCACTCTTCGAACAGCGGCGCGACCTCACGGGGCAAGCGCAACAGCATCCAGTTTGCCGTGCGCGCGCCAGAGCGGCTCGCGGCCTCGACTAACCGCTCGATCTCGTGATCGGTAAGCCCGGGAATCACCGGCGAGACCAGCACACCCACCGGGATACCCGCCGTGTTGAGCTCGCGGATCACCTTCAGCCGCGCCTGGGGCGAGGCTGCGCGTGGCTCCAGCGTGCGCTTCAAATTTGCATCCAGGCTGGTCAGGCTGACCAGCACGCGCACCAGGCGGTGCTCGGCCATTTGCGCTAAAAGCTCGATATCGCGCAGAACGAGTGTGCCTTTGGTCACCAGCGTGACCGGATGGCGGCATTGGTATAAAAGCTCTAATAGGCGCCGGGTGGTTTGGTGTTTCGCCTCGATGGGCTGGTAGCAGTCGGTATTGCCCGACAGGTTGATAGGGCGGCAGATATAGCCCGGGTGGCTCAGCTCCTCTTTCAAATGCTCGACCAACCCGGTCCGGGCAATCAGTTTCGTCTCGAAATCGAGCCCTGGCGACATATCCCAATAGGCGTGAGAAGGGCGAGCAAAGCAGTAGATACAGCCATGCTCGCAGCCGCGGTACGGGTTCAAGGAGCGATCAAAGGAGAGATCCGGCGAGCTGTTCCAGGCAAGCGCGCTTTTACTCGGCTCTTCGCGTATTTCGGTGGCAAGCGAGGTGGGCGCCTCCTCCTGCCACCAGCCATCGGACTCGTATTCGCTTTTCGAGGGCGCGAAGCGGTTGTGCGGGTCGAAGGTGGCGCCTCGGCCTTTAAAAGGCGCCTTGCCTTGGGGCGTGAGAGGTTGCGCCATCGCTGCATCCTTATAGTGTATATAAATACAGTATATAACGATGCCTCTACAGCGCAAGTGCCATCCTTAACTGCGTAATTTTATAAAAGTAGTGCTTATATACACCAAACTGTCATTAGTGGCTTTTAGGTTAATTAGCGGGATCACAGCCAGTCGGGAAAGTTATAGGCAAACGTTCAAACGCAGTGCGTTGACCGTCGTCATTAGTGGTATATCGCCGGGGCGTTTTAGTATGTTTTAGAACACATCCAAGAACCGTATCATGGGAATTTTTTTAAGGAGCATTCGATGCACGCTTTCTCCGTTCTCCTGATACGTGTTCTTGCCATCTATCTGGTGGTTTCTCCGCTCTACACTTTAGCTTTCTCGCTTCAAAACATCTTTACGGCAGAGTTGGAGTCCCCGTGGCTCCCCGTGATGGTGACAAGCCTGGTGGTATCTCTTTTGATCGGTGCGGTACTCTGGCTGAAGGCGCCGACCATTGCGCAAAAAATACACCAAAGCGATACCCAGGCAGATGCATCCGTTGACGAAGCAGGGCTTGTTCGCGCGGGCAGCTTCTTGATCGGCGTCTATCTGTTCGTTCAGCAAGTCGGCAATGTAATATCGCGCTGGGAGTGGGGCGGAGGCGTCACCTATGCCTCTTTGGCCGTTTTAATACTTAGCCTGGCCCTGATGTTGGGCTCGAGCTTCTTGCAAAAGCTCTTTTACCGCTTCAAACACTTCTAGCGCTAAGCGAACTTGACATGCGAGGGCGGCGCTATTTCGGTAACATACCGTGTAACGTCTTTTCCGTGAAGGCGAAGGGCTCGCTGTATTGGATGTAACTGCCGTATCAAGTCAGGTCACCGCCGTATGAGCCCGCGGCGTCAAGTCACCGCTATCTGTTGAAGAGGTTTAAGATGAGAACACCGCACGACGTGCTGAATGAGTGGATGCAAGCGATCAACGACGCCGATGTAGAAGCGCTGCTCGCCCTCTACGATGACAACGCCGTACTAATCCCGACCTTTTCGAACCGAATCGCCAATAACAGCGAAAAACACCGCGACTATTTCGAGCGCCTCGGCGCCCGCCCGGGTTTGAGCATCACCCTGCACGAAAAAACCCTGATCATTCAGGAAATGTCCGAGACACTTTGCTCGCTGACCGGCCTTTACAACTGGCGCTTCGAGGTCGAAGGCGAGCTCTTGAACTTCGAGGCACGCTTTAGCTACGTGGTCGATCTTTCCAAGGAAGCCCCCATTCTGCATCACCACTCCTCGCAAATTCCCCGCATGCTGTAAGACGGGCTCACATCCTGCGGGGCGCCCGGCGCTTCGTAGGATCAAGCCAGGCCGGGCCCTCCGTTTAGCCGCTTTTGGCCCGGCCGCCAGGCTTAACAAGGAGCGCCACGCCATGCACGCCTTACCCGCTTTACTCATCATCGACATGCAGCGCGGCATGCAAGACCCCGCGGTGGGGGAGCGCAACAATCCCCAAGCGGAAGCCAATATCCAGCGCCTGCTGGGTGTTTGGCGCAAAGCCGGAGCGCCCATCGTGCATGTCCGCCATATCTCCCGCTCCCCGAGTTCACCGTTCTGGCCCGGCCAGCCCGGCGCCGAGTTTCAACCGACGCTCGAGCCCCTGGCCAGCGAGCACGTGGTCGAGAAGAACGTGCCGGACGCCTTTATCCACTCGGGGCTGGAACGCTGGCTGCGCGTTCGCGACATACAGCGGCTGGTGATCGTCGGCGTGAGTACCAGCAACTCGGTCGAAGCCACCGCCCGTACTGCGGGTAACCTGGGCTTTGCGGTGCAGGTGGTGGCAGATGCCACGTTCACCTTCGCCAAACGCGATTTTGCGGGCACCCAGCGCAGCGCCCATGACGTTCACTCCATGTCGCTTGCCAATCTCGAGGGTGAATATGCGACTATCAAAAGCGTCGAGGATATTTTGAACGAGGCTGAAAACGCAGGCGCTAACAAGCACGCGCCGCCGTTTTTCGAGTAGCCCGCGCTACACGTTTATATCAATGCTAAGGATTGCGGCGCTGCTCGCTTCGCTTGGCATGTTCTCGGTGTATAGAAGTGCTGATGACCTAGCGCCACCACGTTTGGGTATGAACAATAAAGCCTCGCGGTACGGACGCGAATTTTGGTTAGATAGCCGAAATTTGCTTTGCTTTCAGTAGAATCAATAGGGTAGGTTTTATCAAGACGGCTACATAACCTCGATGAACGCGCCGGCACGTTTATTGAGGTTATGCAGCCGACTATATAATCACTGTTATGCAGGTGAGGGTGAAATGAAGTGCTAACTTTCCAAGAAGCAATTGATTTTCTAGATGAAGATGAGTCTCCTTCCATCGTTATTGCTAATGGTTTTTCTCAGGCATGGGATGCCGAAATATTTAATTACGAGAACCTCTTGGATGCAGCAGACTTCGGAGACCGAGAAGATGTTATTCGCCCCCTATTTACATCTCTCGGCACTTATGACTTTGAGATCATATCTCGACAGCTAACTGCAGCTGAGACTATCCTCCGATCTTATGAGCCAGATAACGGGCTTATTGGTCGTTTTATCGAGGATAGAAACATTTTGAAGGATGCATTAATAGCTGCAATTTCAAACACTCATCCTGATTTGCCCAGTGAGATATCAGACGATCAGTATGTGGCGGTAAGAACCTTCTTGTCACAGTTTAAAAATATCTTCTCGCTAAACTACGACCTATTGTTCTACTGGGCAAGGAATAAGAATGGTCTAGATCCTCAAAATTATAGTACGGATGACGGATTTCGAAGGGAAAGGCGCTGGGAAGGCAATGGCACGAATCAAGAAATTCACTTTCTACACGGTGGGCTACACATATATGACACGGGCCAAGCGATCAAGAAGCATGCATGTACTGAATATGGTGATACTATAATTGAGCAAGTTCGGGAAAACTTGGAAGCTGGCAATTTTCCGCTATTCGTATCTGAGCCAACGTACCAGAAAAAGAAGAATAGGATAACGCATAACCCATAACCCATACCTAAATTATTGCTACAGGGAGCTTGGGAAGCAAAATAGATCATTGTTCATCCATGGTCATTCCATAGATGAAAATGACAAGCATATATTTGATCAAATAAAGTCTAGTCCCGTAGATAAAATATTTGTAAGTATATTTGGCGATGAGCATTCTGAAGCGAACACAAGAACTAAGGTCAACGCAAGAGCATACCTAGAAAGATTTGATAAAGAGGTCTATTTTTATGACGCTGAATCTGCCCCTGTTTGGGCATAACAATCGCAGTCACAGCGATAGCTTTTCCGTTGCGGCTTCGCCTTCACTACAAAGCCACGCGTGCTGCGGGCGTTATGTTTTGGATAGACCCCATGCCATTCAATGAGCTTCAATTAAAAGTACTTGAAAAATCATCGAAAACGACTGGATATGGCGGCTTTGCTTCAAAATCGTGCGTAAGGCACCTGAATCGAGCCTATGAACTTAAGTCGAGTATGCCTGAAGTGGCTGCATTTTTAGCAATCACAGCCGAGGAGGAGGCTGCGACAGCTATATTTGCCGCTTTGCGCAAAAGAAAATATAACCATGCATCAAGCTTTAAAGTTCGCGATCATAAACATAAAGCTGGGGTTTATCCCTTTCTGAAATTGCTTGGTGAAGTATTAGGGCCACTGAGACATGAGTTGCCGTTGATCCTTTTCTTTGACGAAAAAGATGACGCTTTGCGGGTCCGAATGCCAATTGGAATACAAGGCGATAGACAAATATGTGTTGTGCCCGATCCGCCATTAAACCTTGTCTCTGTTGATCCTGGTGGTAACCAAACTGACTATCTAAAGCAAGTGCGTAGCGCCGCATCAAGTCAAGGTATTAATTCAATATTCAAGTACGTGCAAGATATTGCAAACGAACGTAATACGATGCTATATGCCTCTGACTCAGGAATACCTGAGATACAAAATATAGATTCTACTCTAAAGCGTCATTTTGAGGCCGCACTTCTTAACTTAATTATTTATTTACTCATTGAGCCATATAAAGTACAAAATCTTGTTCAAGAGTCTGTTGATACATTTGTTAAAGTTCTTCACCGCATTGACGAAGATAAAAAGTAACAAGGCCAAGCACAGCGACGTCCTTTTCGTTACGACTTCGCCTCCACTACAAAACCGCGTGTGTTGGCGGCGTTAAGTTTTTAAAGGAGTCGAAATGGCAGAATTCATAAAGGAATATTGGGCGATTATTTCTGCGTATCCAGTTGCGTTCATGGTTTTTGGAATAGTGGTATTTCTGGCAGGTTTCGGCTTCTCACGGATTCTACTGGGTGGGGCTCTGAGCGCTTGCAAAGAACGTTTGGAAGCCTCCAAAGATGACGCTGCCAGACTTAAAGGAGAGAAGGATAACTTGGCGCAACAACTCACAGAACATGGCGAGAGCATCGATGACATAAAAGCAAAACTTGCGGATCAACCGAAAATTTACGTTTCCAGCGAGACACCTTCTCCCGATCAAGGAAAAGACGGCGACATCTGGTTTCAGCATGAAAAATAAACTTAACAAGGCGAACCAGTACGCGGCCTGCAGCCGCTGGACGCCACTGTCGTGGCACCGCTGTGCTCAGCGTTGTGCAACCAATATTTGAGAGAAAAATGGTAGATAGTACAAATTTTTACGAGGCGATTTCAGGGTTTGAGACTCTTCCCGGAACGATAGATGAAGTAACTATGGATGCGTTTCAGGCTGTCTACGGCTCGCCTGAAGCCTCTCGAACCAAGGGTATTGTATATGTATTCTTATCTGCACAGCCTATTCCTAGACTGATGGGAGAAAGCAGAGTCATATATATCGGGCAGACGAAGAGGAGCTTCAGAAAGCGATACTTGCAGCACTCGAAGCTTCATGCCTCCTCGAAAGCGAATAAGCTAAAATTCGAAGCTATTGTTAGTAACTACGGCCCTATAACGATAGCTATCAGCTCTTTTGAGAAGTTCGGAAGTTCTCTTTTAGAAGCCGAGGGCCAACTGCTTTGGTGGTACTTCCAGAATCATGCTGAGTATCCGCCGATCAACTATACAAAGACCAATGTCAGAAACGATGTCATATAAGAATAACAATCGCGTCAAAGGCAACGTCAGTACCTCACGCGCTTTACGCGGGTGTTATTCGTAAAATTAAGAGCAGAGGCCCTGTGAAAATAATCATTTTTGGCAATTCAGGTTCCGGGAAGTCCACGTTAGCTCAATATTTGCGTAAGCAAGGACTCGCCCACCTCGATTTAGATGTTTTAGCGTGGCTCCCCTCGACCCCGCCCGAACGGCGACCAGTAAATCAGGCGGATGAGCACATTCAGTCTTTCATTCGCGAACACGATGAGTGGGTGGTAGAAGGCTGTTACGCGGATTTGCTCGAACGGGTAGCGCCGTTCGCCAAAGAAGCGATTTTTATGAATCTGCCGGTTCACCTGTGTCAGGAAAATGCCAGATACAGACCCTGGGAGCCTCATAAATACGAATCCAAACAAGCGCAGGATGATAATTTACCGATGCTGCTCGATTGGATTGCCGGATACAGGGAAAGGGATGATGCTCTTTCATACGGTGCGCACAAGGCGCTTTTTGATGCCTTTCAAGGCAAAAAGAGTGAGCTAACCTGCAACGCGAAAAGATATAGCCCATCGTCCGAGAGCTAAGTTGAAAGCCCATGTTTAGGCTCTGTCTGAAAAGTGCCTGCGCTCGACAATACGGCGTTAAAAATTGGCTCCCGCGCGAGTCCGATCAAAATACTCATTTACACATGTAAACTCCTTTTTTTCGCCAATTTTTGCCTTGTCTTGTCTTCGCTCGTCGACTTTTCAGACAGACCCTAGCAGAGTGTTAAATGTCCAGGATTGATCACGATAAATTTCAGACTTTGGTCAAACAGCTTTATGCCACGGTCGAAGAATTGCAGGCCATGTTTCCGGGTAGGCATTTTACGCCGGACGGCCACATGGTGGGCAGTTTGGGTGAGTGCCTTGTGGCCGATGCCTACAACCTTGCGTTGCGGGCGGCCTCCAACAAAGGCCATGACGCGGTCACCGAAACCGGCCTGGAAGTGGAGATCAAGGCCACGCAATTCAACTCGGTTGGATTTCGGGGCCAGCCGCAGCATGCGATCATCATCAAGATTTTGCGGGATGGTACATTCGAGGAAGTCTACAACGGGCCAGGGCGGGTTGTTTGGGAGCAGTTTCAAGGTAAACGGCTACCGAGTAACGGTCAGTTTCAAGTCTCTCTCAACAAGCTCCGCCAACTCGATCAGTCCGTGGCTCCAGCCGATCGCGTGCTTCCAGCCATTTAATACCTCGGGTAGTACGCAGGCGAAAGCGGCAGGCAGATAGCTTACCGTTGGGTGAGAGGCTTCATCTTGAAGCATTAAACCTTAATATCGATACTGCCAGTAGCAGCGCTAGCGTCGACCGTTGGTGTTGGCAGCAGCTGGCCCAGGGTTGAGTAGAGCGCGTTGGTCTCTGCCTTGGCGAGGGAGCGGTCCATCTTGTCCATATCCTTTTCGGCTTGCTTTAACTCGCGGCGCGCTTCTTTATCTTCTTGGCGCAGGTAAATCTTCAGCTCGCTCATCGCTTCCTGAAACTCTTTTTTTGCATCGGTCAGGATAGAGCGCAGCGCGTGTTCGCTAGCGCTAATGCCTTGGCTGCGCTCAACGGGCTGGGTGGTCGAAGGCGCCAGGCCATCTTTTGCTAAAGCATCGCTAGGCGCCTGAGAGTGTTCGCTGCGCTCCTGCTCTTCAGCGGTTTCATCGCCATCAGGGTTCTCCTGAGCGAGATCCGCCTCGGCGCTTTCAAGCGTGGCGTTGGCGGATTTCATATCGCTTTCGGCGCTGGCCGCCTCACTTTCCACGTTTTCGGCGGATGGTGCAGGGGCAGCGCCGCCAGCCCCCTGGGCTGCGTTGACCGTGGGCGAGATCGACGGGCCTGCGGCGCTACCGCCACCGCCGCCACTACCTAATTGGCGCGCCGCCGCGCCAAGTTCCCGCGCGATGCTTTTAAGCTCGCTGGCCATGGATTTAAGCTGCTCGGGCGAGGCAAAGCGCATCATCGCCTTGAGCGTTTCCAGCCGCTGCTTTAAAAATCCCACCTTTTGCGAGGCGTTCTGCATCGCCGACTCTTTAGGGCTTGGCAGCGACGCCAGCGCCTCAAACGCCTCTTTCTGCTTTTTAAGGCGTTTGCTCTGCGCGTCGTCGGTCGTGGCGGCGGGGGCTATTAACGGCGCTTTATTGGCCACTTGTGGCTTTGGGCCGGTCGCCGGTTCACGACGGCTAGCCGTGGTGAAAAGGTTGGAGAATCCAATTTTCATGAGCGGTTCCTAATTGTTATTAGCCTAATTATCGGCCATTTCATAAAAAGCTTAAATTTGGGCGGGCGCCTTGTCGAACCAGCCTTTGCAGGCCACTATCGAGAAACGCTAAAGTAGCTTTTTCCAAAAATGAGTAAAGCGTATGGCTAAGCGCACTAAATCTCGAAAAATAGCGGCATTGAACATTGCTGGAAGCCTCGCTATCGCAGGCGCGACGACTTATATGTTGTTCGCTGGTTTTAACGTAGTGGGTCTGGCGATTGTAGGGGTAGCCCTCATAAGTGTTGCGATTCCCGTTGCCGCCAGTGGTGATAGCCTCCTCGAAATTTTACTGGGCCTTCTCGAAGCGTTATTTGAGGGGATAATGGCTGGGTTAGAGGGCATTTTTAATGCGATATGCGCATTGTTTAGCTGGTGACTCGCATGAATAAGTGGCAGCGAAGAGTAGGGGGCACTCTGGCGGTAGCGGGTGGGGGCATTGGTGCCGTCTCGGTTTTTTCACTATTGTTTAACGGCCTAAATATATTCAACTGGCTGTTTTTCTTTCTCTTTTTAGCGCTATATAGCGGTGGCATAGTGTGTGGTATCAAGCTAATCGAGGGCCATGCCAATGCCGAAAAAGCAAACTTCCTGTTTTGGCTGTGCCAGATTCCGCTGGTGTTCTCTCCCGTCGCCGGGTATTTCTTTGCCTCTGGCCTTTATTTCACCGTGTGGTTCACGCCGGGAACGCTCGATATGGGCACCGAGTTCTTCGTAGGCAGCGTTTTTAGATACTCCCTGTTTGAGTCGCATCAACCCCTCACGCTCGGCGTTAACCTGGTGGCGATCGCGATGAGCGTTTGGTTCTTCATTAAAATGCCCGGAAAAACCCGGCAGGCCAATGCACCTGAACAGTAAACATTTGGTTAAATGATTGATAAAAACGCCCAGACTATTGGCTGGGCGTTTTTATATAGGTTCTACAAATGGCGTTAACGAGAGCTAGCTTCTCTTGCTGCTCTCCGCTTTGTTGCTTTCAGCTCGCCCACTTTCCTCTGTACCACCCCCCGGAAAATGCCCCCGCACCAGCTCCAAAAGCCCCTGGGTCGAGGCATCAAAGTCCGCCGCATTGGTATCAATACGCTCGCTGATTTCGCCGGCGATGCGTTTACCCAGCTGCACCCCCCACTGATCAAACGAGTTGATGTTCCAGATCACGCCCTGGACGAACACCTTGTGCTCGTAAAGCGCGATGAGCGCGCCGAGGTTTTTCGGCGTGAGCTCGTCGAGCAGCAGGGTGCTGGAGGGGCGATTGCCGGGGCAGCTGTAGGGGTCCTGGCTGAGCTCTCGGGCGTCCCCCTGGCTGCCCTCCATGAAGGCGTTGGCCTGGGCCAGCATATTGGTGATCAGGGCGAAGTGGTGCTCCTCCATGCCGGATTCGGGCTTCAATGATGCGATAAAGTCGATGGGCACGTAGCGCGTACCCTGATGGAGTAGCTGGAAAAAGGCATGTTGGCCGTTGGAGCCGGTCTGTCCCCAGACAATGGGGCCGGTCTTGTAATTGACCGGGTGGCCGAAGATATCCACCGACTTGCCATTGGACTCCATATCCAGCTGCTGCAGAAACGAGGGCAACTGGTTGAGCGCCTGATCGTAGGGCACGATGGCCTGGGTTTCGGCGCCAATGAAGTTGATGTACCAGATCCCGATCAGCGCCATGAGTACCGGCATGTTTTGCTCGAAAGGCGCTTCGATGAAGTGGCGGTCCATCTCGTGGGCGCCTTCCAGAAGCTCGATGAAGCCCTCGAAGCCGATGGAGAGCGCAATCGGTAGGCCGATCGACGACCACATGGAGTAGCGCCCGCCCACCCAGGCCCAAAACTCGAACACGTTCTCCTCGCGAATGCCGAATTCCATCGCCGCGGTGCGGTTGGTGGAGGCGGCGATGAAGTGCGCGCCCACGTCCGCGTCCTCGCCGGCGTTTTCCAGAAACCAGCGCCGGGCGGTCTTGGCGTTCAAAAGTGTTTCCTGGGTGGAAAATGTCTTGGTCGAGACGATGAACAGCGTGGTGGCCGGGTCGAGCCGCGAGAGCACTTTCTGGATGTGGGTGCCATCGACGTTGGAGACGAAGTGGAAGTGCATCTCCGGGTGGCGGTACTTCAGAAGGGCGCGTACCGCCATGTTCGGGCCCAGGTCCGAGCCGCCGATGCCGATGTTCACCACGTCCTTGATGGCCTTGCCGTTGTAGCCTTTCCACTCGCCGCTGCGCACCGCCTCGGAAAAGCGTTTGATCTGCTCCCGGGTGCGGGTGATTTCCGGCATCACGTCTTCGCCGTCGACATACACCGGCTCGTCCCCCGGGTTTCGCAGGGCGGTGTGCAGCACCGGGCGGTTTTCGGTCACGTTGATGATATCGCCGGAAAACATCTGCGCGCGGCGCTGCACCAGGGCGGAGTGATCGGCAAGCTCGATCAGCTTGGCCATGACCTCCTCAGAAACGTGGTGCTTGGAGTAGTCCAGAAACAGCCCGCCGACTCTCAAACTCATTTTCTCGAAGCGCTGCGTATCTTTAGCGAAGTAGTCGCGAATGCGGTCGTTATGGGTTTTATCGCGCAGGCGCTCCAGGGCCTGCCAGGTGACGCTGCGGGTGAGCTGAAACATAAAGCGGGGATTCCTTTGGGGTGAGGCGGGTAGCAGGCAAATGCTGGCCTTTATTGTTGTGTAAAAAATACTACATCAATGGCGGTTATTGGCAGTTTGGCGCCAAAAAAAAGCGCCTTTAACGTAATAAAACACGTTTTGGGCGCTTTTCAGTGTGTGTCAGGTGGGCGGGGGCGTTAGCTTGCCACGGCCACCTGGGCGGCGCCGCGCTTGAGGAAAGCGTAGCTCACCCCGGTAATCAGCGAGCCCGCCACGATGGCGCCAAGATACAAAAGCACCGGGGTGATGGCACCCGGGATCAGCAGCACGAAGATACCGCCGTGGGGCGCCATGAGCTTGGCGCCGACCAGCATGGAGAGCGCGCCGGTGACCGCGCCGCCGGCGATACAGCAGGGAATGACGCGCAGCGGATCCTTGGCCGCAAACGGAATCGCGCCTTCGCTGATAAAGCAAAGCCCCAGCACGAAAGACGCCTTACCCGCCTCGCGCTCGGCGGCGGCGTACTTGTAGCGCGCCAGAAAGCTTGCGATACCCATACCGATAGGCGGCACCATGCCCGCGGCCATCACCGCCGCCATCGGCCCATAGGTGTTCGAGGCGATCAGACCCACCCCAAACGTGTAGGCGGCCTTGTTGATCGGCCCGCCCAGGTCGACGCACATCATCGTGCCGAGCAGAAGCCCCAGAATGACCGCGTTGGTGGAATCCAGCGACTCGAGGTAGTTCTCGAGCGCGCCCAGAAGAGTGGCGACCGGCTCGCCGATGACATACACCATCACTAGCCCGGTCACCAGGCTCGCCACGAAAGGAATGATCAAAATGGGCTTGAGCGACTCGACGCTCGAGGGAAGCTTCACGCCGCGGGTGACGGCCAGCGCCACGTAACCCGCCAGAAAGCCCGCGAGAATGCCGCCGATGAACCCGGAGCCGATATCCGCGGCGAGCATGCCGCCGATCAGCCCTGGCGCGATGCCCGGCCGGTCGGCGATGGAGTAGGCGATGTAGCCCGCCAGTACTGGTACGATCAGCCCCATGGCGCTGCTGCCGATTTGCATCAGCGCAGCGGCAAGCGTTCCCGGCTCCTCGAACGCCTCGATGCCGAAAACGAACGACAGCGCGATGATCAGCCCGCCTGCCACCACCATGGGCAGCATGAACGACACCCCGGTCAGCAGGTGCTTGTAAACGCCTTTTTCCTTGAGGCTTTTGCTGTCACTGGAGGGCTTTGCACTGGCGCCGTCTTCTACCACGGCCTGAGAGAGCGCGTTTTCGACGGTGAGCTGCGGTTTTTTCAGCGCCGTACCGGTCGAGGTGCGATAGACCCGCTTGCCCGCGAAGCGGGTCGGGTCGACCTCGATATCGCAGGCAAGAATCACCACGTCGGCGTCATGAATTTCCGCCTCGGTCAGCTTGTCCTGAGCGCCCACGGACCCCTGGGTTTCCACGCGAATGGCGTGGCCCAGCGCGCGGCCGGCCTCGCTCAATGCCTCGGCGGCCATGAAGGTATGCGCCACGCCGGTGGGGCAGGCGGTGACGGCGACGATTCGGTGCACGCCTTCGGCACTAGCCGCCGCTGGCGCCTCAAGGCTCTCTTCGGCCGGGGTATAGAGCGGCGCTTCACGTTTGGCGGTGGCCAAAAAGTCTTCCGGCGCCGGCAGCGCCTGCGCAATGCTGCCGTGATAGAGGCGCTTGCCGGCGAAGCGGCCGGGGTCGGGCACGTGGGCCGCGGTGACCACGATCAGATCGGCGTGCTGTATCTGCTCGGCGCTGGCGGGTGTGAGCGGGGCCAGCTCGCCGTGCATCTCGACGTGCGCTTGCCAGCCCAAACGCTTGGCGGCCTGCTCGAGCCGCCGGGCGGCCAAAAAGGTCGTCGCCATGCCGCTGGGGCAGGCGGTAATTAGAATGATGTTCATTGAAAAGCTCCCTCGACGCGGCCGGTTTCCAGGCGCTGTACGTGAGTCTCTAGTTCCAGGTTTGAAAAATCGCTGGCCCTGGCATCGCCAACGCCTGGGTGGCGCACCGATTCACAGGAGAGGGCGGTTGCAAAGCGCAACGTAGCCTCGGCGTCTTGCCCGCTCAGCAGGCCGTGCAGCATGCCCGCCAGGAAGGTGTCGCCGGCCCCTACGGTGTTGACCGCTCGAACCCGCGGCGGCGTGGCCTGCCAGGCGCCTTCGGCGTTGACCCAGAGTACGCCGTCGGCGCCGGCGGAAAGCAGCGCCTGGTCGATCCCGGCCCGGTGCAGGCGCTGGGTTGCCTGCTGGCGGCTCGCCAGGCTCTCCAGCGGGCCTTGTGCCCACTCGGCAAGCTCGATTTCGTTGGGCTTGACCGCCGCCGGGGCGAGCTCGATGGCACGCTTTAGCGCCTCGCCGCTGGTATCGACCCAAAGCGGCACCCCGGTATTTTTGAGTCTTTCGAGCAAGGTACTGAAGCGGTCCAAATCAAGCCCGGGCGGCAGGCTCCCGGCGACCACGATCGCCTCGACCGGGGTGTGGGCCAGTGTCTCTTCAACGCCACGCAGCAGCGCCTCCAGGGGGGCGGCGTCCACCGCGATCCCCGGGCCGTTGATATCCGTCACTCGGCCGCTTCGTTCGGCAAGCTTGGCGTTGATGCGGGTCTCGCCGGGTACGCGTAAAAACGCGTCCGTAACGCCCAGTTGCTCGAAGGCGCGCTTGAAGGGGCCGTCGTTATCAAACCCCAGAAAGCCGCTCACGATGACCTCGTGGCCGAGCCCTGCCAGCACGCGGGCCACGTTGACCCCCTTGCCGGCGGCTTCGAGCTGGGCGTGGTGCGGGCGGTTGACCGCCCCCAGGGCCAGCTCATCAAGGGCGAAGGCGAGATCCAGCGCCGGGTTGAGGGTGAGTGTCAGAATGCGGGCCATTAGCGGGCCTCCAGGGCGTCGCGTACTGCGTCAGAGGTGGCCTGAGCGAGGGCCAGGCGGGCGCTGGCCTGGGCCTCTGCCAGGTCGAACTCGCGCAGGCGCGCTTTCACCAGCGCCACCTGGCGGGCACTGACCGAGAGCTCGTCGACGCCCAGGCCGACCAGCACCGGCACGGCGGCGGCGTCGGAGGCGAGCTCGCCGCATACGCCGACCCATTTGCCTTTGGCGTGGGCGGCCTCGACGGTCATTTGAATCAGGCGTAGCACCGCCGGGTGCAGGCCGTCGGCCTGGGCGGAAAGCACCGGGTGGCCGCGGTCGATCGCCAGGGTGTACTGGGTCAAATCGTTAGTGCCGATCGAGAAGAAGTCGACCTCGTCGGCAAGGGTGGGGGCGAGCAGGGCGCTGGAGGGAATCTCGATCATCACCCCGAGCTGCACATCCGTTGCCCGCTCGGTGGCGGGAATCTCGGCGAGCAGCCGATCGTAAATCACTTTGGCGGCGCGGAACTCGGCCACGTCCTTGACCATGGGGAGCATGATACGCAGCGGACGCGCGTTGCCCTGGGCGTCCGGGGCGGCGGCCATTAAAAGCGCCTTAAGCTGGGTTTCCAGCACCTGTGGCTCGGTCAGTGCCAGGCGAATGCCGCGCAGCCCCAGAAACGGGTTGTCCTCCTGGGGAACCGGCCAGTAGGGCAGGGGTTTGTCGCCGCCGACGTCCAGGGTGCGGGCCACCAGCGGGCGCCCGGCAAGCGCCTCGAGGGCCTGGCGGTATTCGGCGGTTTGGGTGGCCAAATCCGGGGCGCTCGAATGGGCCATGAACAGAAACTCGGTACGTAAAAGCCCTACGCCCTCGGCGCCGCGCTCCACCGCATCTTCGGCGTGTAGCGTATTGCCCAGGTTGGCCGCAACCTCGACCGGGTGACCGTCGCGGGTTTGGGCGGGCTCGAAGCGCCGCTCCCAGGCGTCCGCTTCCCGGCTTTGCAGGTCGAGCAGTTGCTGCTCGGCGCGGCTCAGGCGCTCCTCGGAAGGCGAGGGCGTAATGCGGCCGCGCTCGCCGTCGAGAATCATCATGCTGGCGTTATTAAGGCCCATTATCGCCTTGCCGGCGCCGACCACCGCCGGAATGCCCAAGGCGCGCGCCAGAATCGCGCTGTGGGCCGTGGCGCCGCCGCGCTCGGTCAAAAGCCCCTTGACCCGGGACGTATCGAGCCGCGCCACATCCGAGGGGCCGATGTCCTCGGTGACCAGAATGTAGGGGTGGTTGGGCGGTTCGGGGAGCTCCACATTGCACAAAACGCTGAGTACCCGGCGGCCGACATCACGAAGGTCCGCGGCGCGCTCGGCCAATAGCCGGTCGGCCAGCATTTCCTGGGCGTGGGCGGCGGTGTCGATCGCCTCCCACCAGCCGGCCTCCGCCGAGCGGCCCTCGCGAATGGCGTCTTTCGCGGCGTGGTGAAGCTCCGGGTCGTCGAGCATCTCTTCGTGCATGGAGAGAATATCCGCCACGTCGCCGCCGGCGGCGTGGCGCACCAGCGCGCTTAGCTGCGCCTTGCCCTCCTGCATCGCCTCCTTCAGCCGGGATAGCTCCCGCTCGGGGTCTGCCGCTTGCTCCGGGTAGTCGAACTGCGGGGCGCGCATGACGAACACCGGGGCGATCGCAAGCCCTGGGGAGGCGGCTACACCGGTATGCGGCGTGTCGGCCTCGAGGGCCATGATCGGTTGTTCTTCATGCTCGGCGGGGGCGGGCGGCTCGAAACCGCCGTCGAAGGGCGCGACTTTTTCGCCAAGCCCGCCTTCGATGGCCTGGGCCAGCGCTTCGAGCGCTTGCTCGGCGCCTTCACCTTCGCCGGAGAGCGTCAGCCACTGCCCGCGCCGGGCGCCCAGGCCAATCACCTTGGTCAAGCTCGCCGCGGAGACGCTGGTCGGGCTGCCTTCCTCCAGGCGCACGTTGAGCGCCACGCTCTGGGCACGGGCCACCTGCACCAGCTGCTTGGCCGGGCGGGCATGCAGGCCGTGGGGGTTGAGCACGCGCACGCGACGGGTCGGGGTGGCGGCGTTTTCACCGGCGAGTAGCGCCAGTGCCTTGGCGGTGTCGGCGTCGGCAAGGGTTTGGCTCGCTACGCTCTCGAGCAGCGCATCGACTTGCTTTAAAAGCGGCAGGTGGTAGTCGCTCATGGCGGCCAAACAGAAAAGCGCCTGCACCGGGTGGCCCGCTTCCTCGAGCGCGGTATCCGCCGGGGTGGCCAGCGCAAGCGCAGGCGTTAGCGCCCCGCCCGAGTGGCTAACGAGCCAGTAGCCATCGCCCAGCCATACCGGGGCCTGGTCGGCCACGGCGGCGATGAAGGTGTTATCCACGCAGCCGCTTTGATAGAGCCTGGCCGCCGCGGCCAGCGCCAGTTCCTGGGCGCTTTGGGCGGGGAGCTTCAGGCACAGCGTCTCTTTGCCCAACCGCGGTGCCGGGACCTCTTTGGCCAGCAGGCGGGCGACGTCCTTGGTGGAGGTCGCCTTGGCCAGCGCCTCGGCCACGCCATCCCGGTCCAGCACGTGGGTGAGCTGGCGCAAAATATCCAGGTGCTCGTCGTTTTGCGCGGCGATGGTCACCAGTACGTGAACACGGTTGCCGTCGTGCCACTCGAGCCCTTCGGGGAACTGCAGCACGCGAACGCCGGTTTGCTGAACGTGCTGACGACTTTGCGGCGTGCCGTGGGGTATGGCGATTGCGTTGCCCAGATACGTGGACGACTGGGCTTCGCGAGCGTGCAGCCCGTCACGGTACTCCGGCGCGGTCAGCCCCGCTTCGTTCAGCGCGCCGGCGGCGGCGTCCAGCGCGGTTTGCCAGCTATCCGCCCGGCAACCCAGCAGGATATCGTCAGGGCCAAGTGTGAGCATGCAGTTCTCCTGTAAAGCGCGTCCGGCGTGAACTCGAAAGCGGCGCGAAGGCGGGGTCACAACGCGCATTAAAATCGTGAAACCCTTGGTGATGCTATGCTGAAACGATTCACCTCAGGGCACAAGGGGTGTGTTTGTAGACGTTGGTAGGGGCTTAGTCAAGGCGCTGGTACACTAAAGCGCTCAATGTGAGGACACGACATGACACTTGCCGATATCGCCCGGCTCGCCGGCGTCTCGCGAACCACCGCCAGCTACGTGATCAACGGCCAGGCGGAAAAGCGCCGTATTAGCGCCGCGACCATCGAAAAAGTAATGAGCGTGGTACGGGCGCACCGCTATCACGTCGACCCCCAGGCGGCGGCGCTGCGCCGTGGCGCCAGCCGGCTAATCGGGCTGATCGTGCCGGACCTGGAGAACGTAAGCTACGCCCGCCTTGCCAAGCGCCTGGAGCGGGGCGCCCGAGAGAAGGGGTATCAGCTTTTGGTGGCAAGCTCCGACGATAGCGCCGAAAGCGAATGCGCGCTGGCGCTGGCGCTGCGTGCCCAGCGCTGCGAGGTGCTGATTACCGCGAGCTGTTTGAGTCAAAGCGACCCGTTCTATACCGAGCTTGCCAACGAGGGCGTTCGCATCGTGGGGGTCGACCGGGGGCTTTCCCCCACGCGCTTTGCAAGCGTGGTAAGCGATGACTTCGCGGCGGCGCAGGCGTTAACGCAATCGGTGATCGGCGCCACTACGCGGCGCCTTGTCTGGATCGATGCGATGCCCGCGCTTTCGATCAGCCGCGACCGTCGGGCCGGGTTCGAAACCGCCTTGCACGAGCGCGGCGTAGCAGGGCGGACGCTTTGCGCCAACCGCTACGAGCGCGGCGAGGGCGCCCGGCTAATGGCCGAGTTCGAAAGCGAGATGGGCGAAGTGGATGCCATCGTCACCGCCTCTTACACGCTGATGGAAGGGGTGTTCGATCACTTTCTCGGCCGTGGGGGGCTTCCTCAAGCGCTCAAACTGGCCACCTTTGGCGATCACCGGCTTTTGGACTTTTTGCCCCAGCCGATCAACACCGTCTCCCAGGATTACGAGGGGATGGCCCAGTGCACGCTTGCCTGCGCGCTGGACGCCATCGAAGGCCGCGTTCAGCCCGGCCAAAAAGTGGTGGCGCGCCAGCTGCGCGTCCGCGAGGGCCAATACGCAAGCGCCTAAAACGCCCGGCACTGTCGGTAGCGTCAGGGCGTTCCAGGGCGTTCCAGGGCGTTCTAGGGCGTGCGGGCCTCGGCCCAGGCCTGGGCATCCGGAATATTCATGACGTATTCCGCGTCGATATAGTGCGACGAGAGCATGAAATCCGCGCTGGCTGCGTTGCAGGCCACCGGCACGTTCCAAAGCGCGGCCAAACGCAGCAGCGCTTTGACATCCGGGTCGTGGGGCTGGGGCGCGAAGGGGTCCCAAAAAAAGATCAGGAGATCCAGGCGCTGCTCGGCGATGCGCGCGCCAATCTGCTGATCACCGCCCAAGGGCCCGCTCATCAACCCTTCGACCTCGAGCCCCAGCGCGCTCTTTAGCCGACCGGCGGTGGTGCCGGTGCCAAGCAACGTATGCGCGCCAAGCGTTTGTTGCCAGCGCGCCGCCCACTCCAAAAGCTCGCTTTTTTTACCGTCGTGAGCAATCAGCGCAATCCGCTTTTTGGTAGCAAGCGTCCGCGTGGCCTGGCGGGGTGGGCGGGCATCGTTCATGGCGTGTTCTCTTGTTTTGGCTTATCGATAGCGCCTTGCGGGCGCGCGGGCTCGTTTATTCGGCGTCCACCGCCAACACTTTCAGGGTATTGGTGCCGCCGTGGGCGTTCATGTGATCGCCCCGGGTGAGAATGACATGTTCCCCCGGGCCCGCCAATCCGTGCGCCTTGAGAAGTTCGACGGCTTTCTGATTGACCTCGGTGGCGGCCATGCCGGTGGTGTCGAAGGGAATCGAAACCACGCCGCGGTAAAGCGCCATGCGCCGTTGGGCGATCGGGCTATGGGCAAGCCCCACGATCGGAAGCCCGGAGCGAATGCGCGAGGCGATCAAGGGGGTATAGCCGGTCGAGGTCATACAGGCGATGGCGCGCACACCGGTCAAGTGGTTGGCGGCGTACATGGCCGACAGCGCAATGGTTTCATCGATACGCTCGAACCCTTCGTGAATCCGGTGGCCCGAGGACTGCGCGATCCGTTCGCGCTCGGCGCCCAGGCAGACCCGGTCCATGGCTTCGATGGTTTCCACCGGGTAGTCGCCGGCGGCGGTTTCTGCCGAGAGCATCACCGCGTCGGTGGCGTCCAGCACCGCGTTGGCCACGTCGAACACCTCGGCCCTTGTGGGCAAGGGCGATTCGATCATCGACTCCATCATTTGCGTTGCGGTGATCACTGCCCGGTTGTGCGAGCGGGCATGCTTGATGATGCGCTTTTGCGTACCGATCAGTGCTTCGTCGCCGATCTCCACGCCCAAATCACCCCGGGCGACCATGACCGCCTCACTGGCGTCGATGATACCGTCGAGGGTTTCATCGGTGGCGACCGCCTCGGCGCGCTCGAGCTTGGCGACCAGGCCGATCTCCTTACCCGCCTCGCCCAGAAGCTGGCGGGCTTCCTGCATGTCCGCGGCGCTTCGCGGAAACGACACCGCCAGGTAGTCCACGCCGATCTCGACCGCGGTCTTGAGATCTTCCCGGTCCTTGTCGGTCAGCGCCGGGGCGGAGAGCCCGCCGCCCTGTTTGTTGATGCCCTTGTTGTTGGAGAGCTTGCCGCCCACGTGTACGAGGGTGTGTACCTCCTGGCCCTGGATTTTGGTGACATCCAGCACGACGCGGCCATCGTCGAGCAGTAACCGATCACCGGGGGCGACGTCGTCGATCAGTGCCTTGTAATCGCAGCCCACCCGCTCGGCGCTGCCGCTCTGGCTATCCAACGCCATGTCCAGAATGAACGCGTCACCAACTTTTAGGTTCACCGGGCCGTCGGCGAAGCGGGCGATGCGAATCTTCGGGCCCTGCAGGTCGCCAAGCGCGGCAACGCTGCGGTTCAGGCGTGCGGCGATCTCGCGAATCGCTTCTAAACGGCGCTGGTGATCCTCTTTCGAGCCATGGGAGAAGTTGAGCCGCACCACGTCGACCCCCGCCTCGAGCATTTTTTCGAGCACCCCGGGGCGGTCGCTGGCCGGTCCCAGCGTTGCCACGATTTTGGTGCGGCGCAGGGGCGTGTAGGACACATTGCTGCTCATGAGGCGTCTCCTTTATCGACTAAATAGCATTGCGGTTGGCAAACGGGTGTCGGACCACAATTAATGATTGGACCAAGATAGCGTTTTTATAGTAATTTTACTACATATTAGGCTTAAGGCCGCTTGGGAGCGCCCTAACTGGCCTTTAATTGATTTAAATACGTTTTTTTACCTCTTTTTTGTAATTTTTTTACTGGTTTTCTGTTTTTGTAACACGTTTTGTAATAGCGTTTTACGACAGTTAGCAACGACTTCACTACCAGCCAAACGAGGTGCCCTGTGAGCATTAAGATTGCGATTAATGGCTTTGGCCGCATCGGCCGTAACGTACTGCGCGCGCTTTATGAAAACGGCTACCGCGACCGCTTCGAAGTCGTGGCCATCAACGACCTGGGTGAAGCGTCACTCAACGCCCACCTGCTGCGCCACGATACGGTTCACGGCCACTTCCCCTTCGCCGTCGAACACGACGACGAGAGCATTACCGTGGACGGCGACCGCATTGCGATCTCCTCCGAGCGCGACCCGGCCAACCTTCCCTGGAAAGCGCTGGGCGTCGACCTGGTCATGGAGTGCACGGGCCTTTTCTCCAAGCGCGACGCCGCCGCCAAGCACATCGAAGCCGGCGCCGGGCGCGTGTTGATCTCCGCGCCGAGCCCGGACGCGGATGCCACGATCGTGTTTGGGGTGAACGACGATATCCTGACCGCCGAGCACAAGGTGGTCTCCAACGCCTCTTGCACCACCAACTGCCTGGCGCCGGTCGCCAAGGCGCTGAACGATGCCGTCGGTATCGAAAACGGCCTGATGACCACCGTTCACGCCTACACCAACGACCAGAATCTATCGGATGTGTACCACTCGGACCCCTACCGGGCGCGCAGTGCCACGCACTCCATGATTCCGACCAAAACCGGGGCGGCCGCCGCCGTGGGTCTGGTACTGCCCGAGCTCGACGGCAAGTTCGACGGCTTGGCCGTGCGCGTGCCGGTGATCAACGTATCCCTGGTGGATCTGACCTTCACCGCCTCGCGCGATACCACCAAGGAAGAGATCAACGAAGCGGTGCAAAAAGCCGCGGCGAATTCCAAAGTGTTGGCCGTCAACGAACAGCCGCTGGTCTCGATCGACTTCAACCACGATGCGAACTCCTCGACCTTTGACGCCAACCACACGCGTGTCAACGGCCGCTTGGTCAAGATCATGGCCTGGTACGACAACGAGTGGGGCTTCTCCAACCGTATGCTGGATACCGCACTCGCCATGCAAAAAGCCGCGCAGTAACGCTTAAGCGCGCGGCAGGTGTTGTAAAAGAGGCCGGTGTTGTAAAAAAGGGCGGGGCGCCATTGGCGCCTCGCCCTTTTTTCGTTCATGTACGACCTTGTTCGCCTGAGCGCGAAATGCCGGTTAAAGCGTGATCCGGTAGCGCGCAAAGCCGTTGTCGCCATCCCCCGCGGGTTCGATACGCGTGGTCTGCGCCACGTCGGCCAGGTAGTGCTCTGCCCCGGGGCCGGTTTCGAACAGCGCCGTGGTGCCGGGCATCGGTTTGAATGCCCAGTTGAAGTCCGCCGCCGGGTCGACCGTTCCCTGCTCGACGATATAGCGCACGATGATGTCGCGGTTGGTGTCCGGACCCACGAAAATGACCGCCTCCGAGTCGACACCCGGGAAGTTGCCGCCACCCCCGGCCCGGTAGTTGTTGGTGGCCACGACGAACATTTGCGCCGGGTCGATCGGCGCGCCTTCGAAGTTGAGATCGACGATGCGGTGGGCGTCGGGGTGGGCAAGCTCGCCCTCTGCGGTGTAGCGCGCAGGCTGTGCCAGGTCGATGCGATAATTCACGCCGTCGATCACGTCGAAGTTGTACGACGGGAAGCGCGTATCAAGAAGCGGCGCGTCCTCGGCGCCTTCATTGACCTGATGGAACATGCCCGCCGACATCTCGAGCCACTCGCGCACCTGGGCGCCGCTGACCGCCACGGCGCGAATGGTGTTGGGGTAAAGATACAAATCCGCCACGTGCTTGATGGCGATGTCCCCCGCCGGTACGTCGGTGTAGTAGTCGGGGCCGCCTCGTCCGCCGGTTTTGAAGGGGGCCGCGGCGGAAAGCACCGGCAGCCCCGCGTACTCGCCGCCCTTGAGCATCTCTTCGATGTACCAAATCTGGGCATTGGCAACGAGCTGCACCGAGGGGTCGTCGGCGACCAGCGCAAAGTAGGAGTGTAGCGGCGCCGCGCTGCGCCCGACCGGCGTGCGTACGTAGTCGAGGGTGGCCTGGTGGTCGTCGCTCACCGCGCTAGTCACTGCTGCGCTTGAGGCCACGTTAGGTATCACGTCGCGGTCTTCGTCGCGGTGATAGATCGGGCGCGCCTCAGTGGTGAAGTCGACGATGCGCCAGCGCCCGCCGTCGCGTTCGAGCAGTAAATCGATCAGCCCCATGTGCGAACCCCAAAACCCCGCCATGACCGCCGGCTTGCCCATCAGCGTTCCCCGCGCCGGGTCGACCCCGGCGATGCCCTCGAAATCATTGGGGCCGGGAAAGACCAGATGCTGATGGCCGGTGAAAAGGGCATCGATACCGTCGACCCCGGCAAGATACAGCGCAGCGTTCTCCATCCGCTCGGTTTGGCCCGCGCCTTCAATGCCGGAGTGGGCGAGTGCCACGATGATGTCCGCACCTTCCTCTTTCATTACCGGCACCCAGGCCTGGGCCGCCTCGACGATGTCCCGGGTATTGGCGCGGCCTTCGAGGTGCTTTTCGTCCCACGTCATGACCTGGGGCGGCACGAAGCCAATGAAGCCGACCTTGACGCTGCTGCTCTGGCCGGCGCCATCGGTGATCGTCTTCTCCTTGATCAGGTAGGGGCGCAGGAAAAGATCGTCGTTGCGCGGGTTGGCCGCCAGCGCGCCCTTGGTCAGGTTGGCGCAAACAAAAGGAAAGTTGGCGCCGTTCAACACCTTGAACATGAAGTCCAGGCCGTAGTTGAACTCGTGATTGCCCAGGGTTGCGATGTCGTAGCCCAACACGTTCATCGCGTTGATGACAGGGTGGTGGTCGCCTTCGCGCATGCCGCGCTCATAGGCGATGTAGTCGCCCATCGGGTTGCCCTGAAGAAAGTCGCCGTTATCGATCAGCATCGCATTGGTGGACTCTGCGCGCACCGCGTCGATGAGCGACGCGGTGCGCGCCAGGCCCATGGTGTCGTTGGGCCGGTCGGCGTAGTAATCATAAGGCAGCACGTTGACGTGGATGTCGGTGGTTTCCATCAGCCGAAGGTGCGCCTGGCGGGGCGAGGCGTGCGCTGCAAAGGGGTGTAGCAGGATCAGCGACGACGACGCGGCCAAACCGCCCAAAAACGTACGCCGCGAAAGGGCATAAGGGTCGATACTCGAAGACATACGGGGCTCCCAAGGCAGTGAGTAGTAGTAGCCGCCTTTAACCTACGGCGTTGATATGACATCTATTGGACGGCGATAGGGCTTTTAACGATTAAGCCGCTGTTTTGACTATAAAAGAGAACACGACAAAAGGGGTAGAGCGGGGCGCGCTAAAATTTTTTTAAAAAAAGTGCATCCAAAACGACGGCTCGCGTGTATCCCTTATACAGCCGCACAGAATCACGCGGTTGATAATAACCTTTAAGGAGACTGAAATGAGTATTCAACATCTAACGCGTGCTACTTTAGCTACTGCCCTGATTGCATCCTTCAGTCACGCTGCTCTGGCGGATACGCCAGAGGACGTCCAGGTACCGGACGGCCACACCGTCGCACTCGAAACCGTCGGTGTAGGCGCGATCAAATACATGTGTGAAACCAACGATTCCGGCGACGTCGCGTGGGTATTCAAGGGCCCGAGCGCGGCGCTCAACGACGGCGAAGGCGCCCAGGTCGGCAGCTATTACGGCCCGCCCGCCACTTGGGAGGCGATGGACGGCTCCAAAGTGACCGGTACCCAGCTTGCTACCGCCGATAACGGCGACGCCAACATCCCGCTTCAGCTGGTCGAAGCCAATCCGGCTGAAGGCGAAGGCGCCATGACCGACGTAAGCTACATTCAGCGTCTGAACACCGAAGGCGGTGTAGCGCCGGATATGGCCTGCGATAGCGACCACGAAGGCGCCACGGCCATCGTCACTTATCAGGCCGACTACATCTTCTGGACCGCCGAATAAGTCCAACCCTGCCCGTTATCGGGGCAGGGATTTTTTTGCCTCATTAAAATTAAGGGCTCGTTTCGCGGGCCCTTACTCGTTATGCTCTATCTCAGCGCAAAAGGGAGTGAACCGGCGCGTTACGAGGGAGCAAAAGCGTGGCTGAAAAAAACCATGAATTCGACTATGCCGACACGTTAGTGCGCTGCGCCCGCGGTGAGCACGACGCACTTCATTCGCTATACCGTGAGGAAGGGCCGCGCATCCTCGGCGTGGTATATCGAATCGTCAAGGACCGGGGCATGGCGGAAGATATCGTGCATGACGCTTTTTTGAATATCTGGCAGCGCGCCGCTACCTTCGACCCCGAAAAAGGCACCGCCCGCACCTGGATTTTCAGCATTGCCCGCCATCTGGCACTCAACGCCATTCGTCAGCGCGAAAGAGTGACGGACGACGCCTTCGATGCGTACAGTGTTGAGCAAGAAGATACCCGACGCCCGGAAGGGCAGACCCTGGACGCCTTCGACTGGCAAACCGGCCAGCGAATGGACGAATGTTTAAAAGAGCTTGAAGCCGAACGTCGCAACTGCGTGCTTCAAGCCTATGTCGATGGCTTGAGCCATGCAGAAATCGCCGCACATACGGGCGCGCCGCTGGGCACCGTCAAAGCCTGGATCAAGCGAAGCCTGGTGCGCCTACGGGAGTGTCTGGCATGACAGCGCCCAACGACCAGGATGACAAGCAGGCGGTGGCGGGTGAGTACGTTCTGGGCACGCTCTCGTTTGACGAGCGCCAGGCGTTCGAAGCACGCCTTGAAAACGACCCGGAACTGCAGCAAATCCTGCGCGACTGGGAGGAGCGCTTCTTCCCCTACAACGCGCTCACCGAGGCGCTAACCCCCAGCGAATTGCTATGGCCGCGCATTCAGCGAAGCCTGAATGAGCGCCGCGATGCTTCTACTACCGTGACGACAGCGCGACCGGGGCTCTGGCAGCGTGTGGCGCTTTGGCGCGCGACGACGGGGGCGGGGGTGGCCGCAGCGGTATTAATGGCGGCGCTTCTGCTGTTAAAGCCCGCAGGCCCGGCCACGCCGGAGTACATGGTGGTGCTGCTCGCCCCGCAGAATCAGTCCGCCGGTTGGGTGGTGCAGGCCGCCAACCGGCGCCAGATCGAGCTGATCCCGTTGGGCGCTTTTGATGTGCCCGAAGGCAAGGCGCTGGAGTTTTGGACCAAGGCCGACGACTGGCAGGCGCCGGTGTCGCTTGGCCTGGTCGAACCCGGCGAGCCGGTACGCCTGGACCTGGACCAGTTGCCTCCGCTCGAGGACAATCAGCTTTTCGAGCTGACCATGGAAGACGCCACCGGCTCGCCCACGGGGCTGCCTACCGGGCCCATCGAGTACATCGGTCGCGCGGTGGAAATCTAGCGCAGCTCCTGTCGGCCAACGCCTAGAAAAAGCTCAAGCCGACCTGGAACATCCGCTCGACGTCACGGATCCGGCGCTTGTCGATCACGAACAAAATCACGTGATCGCCGCTTTCCACCACCGCGTCACCGTGGGCGATGATGACTTCCTTGCCGCGCACCATCGCCCCGATGGTGGTGCCCTCGGGCAGGTCGATATCGCGCACCGCCCGGCCTACCACCTTGGAAGACTGCTTATCACCGTGGGCGATCGCCTCGATCGCCTCGGCAGCACCTCGGCGCAGCGAGTGCACGTTGACGATGTCACCCCGACGCACGTGGGTCAAAAGGCTCCCGATCGTCGCCTGCTGGGGCGAGATCGCGATGTCGATCTCGCCGCCTTGCACCAAATCCACGTAGGCGGCGTTGTTGATCAGCGTGAGCACCTTCCTGGCGCCCATACGCTTGGCCAAAAGCGACGACATGATGTTGACCTCGTCGTCGTTGGTCAACGCGCAGAAGATATCGCAATCCTCGATGTTCTCTTCTTCCAAAAGCCGCTTGCTGGTGGCGCTGCCGTGCAGTACTACGGTGCGATCCAACCGCTCCGAGAGGTTCGTACAGCGTTCGAGACTGTGCTCGATGATCTTGACCTGGTGGCTGTGCTCCAGGTGCTCGGCCAGGCGCTCGCCGATGTTGCCGCCGCCGGCGATGACGACCCGCCGAGAGCCGCGCTCGACCCGCCTGAGCTCGCTCATCACCGCGCGAATGTCGCGCCGGGCGGCGAGGAAGAACACCTCGTCGTCGGCCTCGATGATCGTATCGCCCCGCGGGATGATCGGCCGGTTGCGCCGGTAGATCGCCGCCACGCGGGTATCGACGTTGGGCATATGGCGACCCAGAAACGCCAGATCCTGGCCCACCAGCGGCCCGCCGTGAAACGCCCGCACCGCGACCAGCTGCAAAAGCCCGCCGGCGAACTCCAGCACCTGAAGGGCGCCGGGGTGTTCGATCAAGCGGCGCACGTGGTCGGTGACCACCTGTTCGGGGCTGATCAAGACGTCGATGGGGATGGCTTCGTGGGCGAATAGCCCCTTGCGGGTAAGATACGGCGTCGCGCGTACCCGGGCGATCTTGGTCGGCGTACGAAAAAGCGTATGCGCAACCTGGCAGGCGATCATGTTGACTTCGTCGGAGTTGGTCACCGCGATCAGCATGTCGGCGTCTTCGCAGCCGGCTTGGCGCAGCACGATGGGGTAGGAGCCGGCGCCGGTAACGGTGCGAATATCGAGCCTGGTGTGCAGTTCCCTGAGCTTGGCCGCATCCGTATCGACCACGGTGATATCGTTCTCTTCCCGGGCGAGGTGTTCGGCCAGCGTGCCGCCGACCTGGCCGGCGCCAAGAATGATGATTTTCATGGCAGTAAGCCCATTCGAGTCACAAGAGGTCTGATAGTCACCTATCTATGGGGAAGCTGTCGATAGCGGTTGCCTCTCAAGGCTACTTAAAACGCCCAGATGGGCGTTTTTTTACGCCTTTTTAACGCCGGAAGCCGCAAACCGGCATCGAATTTTTACGCCGTCTCTTTCTATTCTCGATAGGCCAATCACAGGAGGCGTATCGATGAATACCGTATTGCTGATCATTGCCACGTTGACGGCCGCGTATCTGTTCTACGCATTAATGTGCCCCGAGCGTTTCTAGGAGATCGCCATGAATGACATGATCGCCATTTACGCGCTGGTGGCACTGCTGAGTGTGCCGTTGGGGCTCTACATGGGCCAAGCGCTTAAGAGCAAGCGAACCCGGATGGATGCGCTGTTCGCCGTCATTGAAACACCTATCTACCGCCTGGCGGGTATTGATAGCCAGCAGCGCATGACCTGGCGCGTCTATGCGCTGGCGATCATGAAGCTGCACGTGGGGCTGATACTGATGGCCTGGCTGGTCTTCATGTTCCAGGGCATGCTGCCGCTAAATCCGGATGGCATCGCTGGCATGCCCTGGGATACCGCGCTGCATACGGCGGTCTCGTTTGCCACCAACACCAACCAGCAGCACTACTCAGGCCAGGCCCAGCTTTCACATTTGAGCCAGACGCTGGCGATCGTGACGCTTCAGTTTCTCACCCCGGCCACGGGGCTTGCGGTGCTGGTAGCGATCGCGCGCACGCTGCTGGCCACCCGAGGCGCCGAAGCGTTGAAAGGGGTGGGCAACTACTACCAGGACCTGACCCGCAGCGTGGTCCGCGTGCTGCTTCCTTTGGCCGTCGTAGTGGCGCTGCTGCTTACCTGGCAGGGTGTGCCGGCAAGCTATCAGCCAGCCCCTGAGGTTCAAATGATGGACGCCCAGGTTGACGATGTGCAGTCGATTCCCTTGGGGCCGGTGGCCTCCATGGTGGCCATCAAGCAGCTGGGGACCAACGGCGGTGGCTGGTACGGGCCCAACTCCAGCGTGCCGCTTGAGAACCCTACGCCGCTTGCCAACGTGATCGAAACCGCCTCATTGACGCTGATTCCGGTGGCGCTGCTGCTGGCCATTGCCGTGATCAGCGGTCGACGGCGGCTCATGCTGGGGATCGGAGTGGTGATGCTGGCGTTCTCGCTCGTCTCCACCTCGGTGGTGGTCTACTCCGAACGCATGCCCAACGCCGCCCTTGTGGATCTTTCCCAACCCGGGGCCAATCTGGAGGGCAAGGAGCTGCGTTTCGGCACGGACCTGTCCGCGCTTTGGGGAAGCTGGACGACCCAGACCTCCAACGGCTCGGTCAACGCCATGCACGATAGCTTCAACCCTTTGGGCGGGATGATGCTGCTGATGGATATGTTCGTGAACGTCACCTTCGGTGGCGTGGGCGTGGGGCTGATCGGTTTCGTGCTCTACCTGATGCTGGCCGCCTTCGTGGGCTCGCTGATGGTCGGGCGAGCACCGGAGCTTTTTGGCAAGCCCTTGGAAACCCGCGAGATGCGCTGGATTTCACTGGCGATTCTGGCCCAGCCGCTGGTCATTCTGGGACTCTCGGCGCTCACGGTCGCTATGCCGGGCGCCGCGCAGATCTCGAATCCCGGCTTTCATGGCCTGTCCCAAGTGCTCTACGAATTCACCTCGGCATTTGCCAACAACGGCTCCGGCTTCGAAGGGCTGGGCGACGATACGCCCTGGTGGAATCTGGCCTGTGTCGTCGCTCTGTTGGTGGGCCGTTTCCTACCCATGCTGGTGCCGTTGGCCGTGGCCGGGTGGCTGGCCGGCAAGCGCACCGCCCCCGCCGGGCGCGGGTCGCTGCCCATGGATAGCGCCGCTTTCCTGGGGCTGACCGCCGGGGTGATCGTGATTGTCAATTTGCTGGGTTTTTTGCCGGCGCTGGTACTGGGTCCCATTGCCGAAGCCGTCGCGCAGGGCTTATAGGAGAAACGAGATGTCAGATATACCGTTAGCCAACAAGCCGCGTCGTTCGCCGCTTAACGCTCAGGTGGTGACTGGGGCAATCAAGGGCCTGGCGCCGCGCCTTCTGGCACGTAATCCGGTCATGGCGGTGGTCGCCATCGGCACCGTGGTGTGCTTCGCGCTAGCCCCCGTTGCCTTTGCGCAAGGGGAAAACGGTGGCTTTGCTCTGGCCATTGCGCTGCTGCTGCTGGCCACGGTGCTGTTCGCCACCGGCGCGGAGTCGTTGGCTGAATCCCGCGGCAAGGCGCACGCCGGGGCACTGCGCAAGACCAAGTCAGAGCTTTCGGCGAAAAAGCTTGAGGCCGACGGCGCCCTTCGAAGTGTCACCGCAGAGTCGTTGCGCAAGGGCGATCGCATCATCGTGGTAGCGGGCGAACTGATCCCGGCCGATGGCGATATCGTCGAAGGCGCGGCGTCGATCAACGAATCGGCGGTGACCGGCGAGTCCGCGCCAGTACTGCGTGAAGCCGGTACCGATAACAGCGGCGTCAGCGCGGGCACTCAGGTGCTGTCGGATCAACTGGTCATCGAGGTGAGTGCCAACCCCGGTGAGTCGCTGCTCGATCGCATGATTGCCCTGGTGGAAAGCGCCAACCGCCAGAAGACGCCTTCGGAGCTTGCGCTCTCGGTGCTGCTGGCGATGCTCACCCTGGTGTTTCTGATCGTGGTGGTCACGCTGGTTCCCATGGCCGCCTTCGTCGGTGTAGAAACCTCGCCGGTCATGCTGGTGGCACTGCTGGTGTGTCTGATACCCACCACCATCGGCGGGTTGCTGCCGGCTATCGGCATTGCCGGCATGGAGCGCGCCCTGCGCGCCAATCTGGTAGCCAAGTCCGGCAAGGCCGTGGAGATCGCCGGCAGTATCGACACGCTGCTGCTGGACAAGACCGGCACCATCACCCTGGGGGATCGACGCGCTACGGAGTTTGCCCCCTGTTGGCAGGTATCACGCCAGCGCCTTCGCGATGTGGCGTTTCTTACGTCGCTGGAAGACCCGACCCCGGAAGGACGCTCGATTGTCGCTCTGGCCACCGAACAGGGTGTGGATCGCACGCTCAGTGATGAGGCCGAGGGTGCCACGTTCGAGGCGTTCAGCGCCGAAACTCGGCTGTCAGGGGTGGATCTGACAAGCGGACGTGCGCTTCGCAAGGGCGCACCCAACGCCATCGCCGCCTGGGTCAAGGCGCAGGGCGGCGAGATCCCCGGCGACTACGAGCAGGTCATCGAGCGTATCTCCCGAGACGGCGCAACGCCCATCGCCGTGGCTGAAGGCAAGCAGTTGCTGGGCGTGGTGGCGCTGTCGGATGTGATCAAAAGCGGTATCGCGCAGAAATTCGCCGAGCTGCGCGCCATGGGCATCAAAACCGTCATGATCACCGGCGACAACCCGATCACCGCCTCGGCCATTGCCGCCACCGCCGGGGTGGACGACTATATTGCCGAGGCCACCCCGGAGCGCAAACTGGCATTGATTCGCGAAGAGCAGGCCAGCGGGCGTCTGGTGGCCATGGTAGGGGACGGTACCAACGACGCCCCCGCGCTTGCCCAGGCGGATCTTGGTCTAGCGATGAATTCTGGCACCCAGGCCGCTCGTGAAGCCGCCAACATGGTGGATCTGGACTCCGACCCTGGCAAGCTGATCCACGCAGTGGAAATCGGCAAGCAGCTGCTGGTGACCCGGGGAGCGCTGACCACGTTTTCGCTGGCCAACGATGTGGCCAAGTACTTCGTCATTTTGCCGGCGCTGTTTGCCGCCAGCCTTCCAGCGCTTGGCGTGCTGGACGTGATGCACCTGCATTCCCCCACCACGGCGGTGCTGGCGGCGGTGGCATTCAACGCCTTGATCATACCCGCGCTGATTCCTTTCGCCCTGCGCGGGGTATCCGTCAAGGCGGCCTCGGCCACCGAGCTTTTACGCCGTAACCTGCTGATCTATGGGCTGGGCGGGCTGCTGCTGCCGTTTCCCGCCATCAAGCTACTGGACATGCTGATCGCTCTATTCCTTTAGGAGAACTTCCATGAATAATGCCGTGAACGTCGCGCAAAAAGCGTCACCCGTGGCCAGTGAAGAAACCTGTCAGGTGCCTACCTCCTGGAGTAGCGCGCTGCGCTTCATGGCCGTCATGGCCGTGCTTCTGGGGCTTGCCTATCCGCTGGCCACCACCGCCGTCGGCGGCTGGCTGTTCCCCGAGCAGGCGGGAGGCAGCCTGATGCGCGACGCCGAGGGGCGGGTCATCGGCTCGCGTCTTGTCGGTCAGACCTTTGTCGGTGATGCGTACTTTATTGGCCGCCCGTCCGCCGCGGACAACGATGCCGGTGGGGCTGCCGGTTCGAACCTGGCGCCGGACAACGCAGCGCTGCGCGCGCGGGCCGAGGCGGATGCCAACGCCATTGCCCAACGGGAAGGCGTGAGTGTCGATCAGATCCCGATCGATCTGATCACCGCCTCCGGCTCAGGGATTGACCCGCATATCTCACCAGCGGCCGCCCGACTTCAGGTGGCAAGGGTGGCGCAGGCGCGCCAAATCGACGAAGCTAGCGTGACCGCGCTGCTCGCGTCGGCCCTTGAGAATACCGGCTGGTTGGGCGCGCCCGTAGTCAACGTGCTGCGCCTGAACGCAGGCCTTGATGAGCGCTACCCCATCGCCGCGGGTAGTGACTTGCCGGCAAGCACCGACGATACCCCGAACAACACCGTGGAGTGACACAATGTATTCAGCGGATCAGCGGCCCGATCCCGATGCATTACTCAAAGCCGCGCGCCGGGAGGCGCGCGGCTGCTTGCGTGTCTTTCTAGGCGCCGCGCCGGGGGTTGGCAAGACCTACACCATGCTGCGCACCGCCCGCGAGCGACAAGAGGAGGGCGAGGACATCGTGATCGGCGTGGTCGAGTCCCACGGCCGCGGCGACACCGAAGCGCTTTGTGAGGGCCTGGCGCGGATTGCGCTGGCGCCTTTGCAGCATCACGGTCGCACCTTTCACGAGTTCGATATCGACGCCGCCCTGGCGCGCCGCCCCGGTATCTTGCTGGTGGATGAGCTTGCCCATCGCAATATTCCCGGCAGCCGCCACGCCAGACGCTATCAGGATATCGAGGAGCTTTTGGCGGCGGGCATCGACGTATGGACCACGGTCAATGTCCAGCACCTGGAGAGCCTCAATGATGACGTCGCCCGAATTACCGGGATCCGGATGCGTGAAACCGTGCCCGATGCACTGCTTGAGCGTGCCCGGGACGTGTCGCTGGTCGATCTGACCCCGGTGGAGCTTCTCGAGCGCTTGAAGCGCGGCAAGGTCTACATCCCGGAGCAGGCCCGCGCCGCCATGGAGGGTTATTTCAGTGAGTCGAACCTCCACGCGCTTCGCGAGCTTGCCATCCAGACCATGGCCGAGCGGGTCGATGCCGATGTCAAGGTTGCCATGGACGCCGGAGGGCGTGCCGGGCCCTGGCCGGTCAGGCCGCACCTGGTGGTAGTGGTCAACGGTAATGAGAACGATATCGCGCTGGTGCGCGCGTCCCACCGCATGGCCGAACGGCGCTTGGCCGTCTGGCGCGCGGTGTATGTCGACAAGGGCGCCGACAGCGCCGAGCAGCAGCTGGCCATCGAGCGTACCTTCAGCCTGGTGGCCCGGTTAGGCGGTGATTCGCTGCGCCTACAAGGGCAAAGCCAGTCGGCGGAAGTTATCAATTACGCCCGTACCATCAACGCCACCACCATCGTGGTGGGGCGCGGAGCGGGGCGCCGCTGGTGGTCGCGCCCGCTAGCCACGCGGCTGATGGCTCAGGGCGAGGCGTTCGATATCGTCGTGGTGGCCCAGGGAAGCCGCCGAGGCCACCGGGCGCCACGCCGGGTTGCCCTGCGGCTGTGCCCTTCAATGTTCATTGCCACTGGTGTCGGCGTCATGGCCTCTTTGGGCGTGGCGCTGGTGCTGGAACCCTGGTTGGAGCTTGCCAACTTGTCGCTGGTGTTTCTGGCCGCCGTGCTGTTCAGCGCCGTCTGGGCAGGTACCACCATGGCCATGCTCAGCGCCGTGGCCGGGTTTCTGGTGTTCAACTTCTTCTTTACCCAGCCGCGGCTGACCTTTGCGATGGTCGAGCGCGGACAGCTATTGACCGTGGTGCTGTTCTTTCTGGTGGCGCTGGTGGTGGGGCAACTGGCCGGGCGCGGGCGCCAGCGCCTGCTGGCTCTGCGGGCGAGCCGCGACCAGACCCAGCTACTGCTGCGCTACGCCGAACAGCTTTCCATGGCGACCGACAGCGCCGGCGTTGCCCGGGTGGGCGTCGATACGCTGGTGAGTTGCTTTAAGGTGCCCACGATGTTCATTGAAAGCGCCGAGAGCGCCAGTGAAGTGCGCGTTAAGCACGCGGTGCCCGCCGCCGAGCACCTCGATATCACTGCCCGGCAGGCAGCGGTATGGAGCTGGCAGCACCACAAGCCCAGCGGGCGAGACACGCAGACCCTTAGCCATCAGGCTTGGCGGCTGACGCCGTTGACGGTGCAGGGGCAGACCCTGGGCATGCTCGCCCTCAAACTGGCGGAGAACCCCAAGGCCCTAAGCCATGAGCAGGAGGCACTGATGGACACGCTGCTGCGCCAGCTTAGCATGGCGCTGGAGCGCACCCGGCTGGTCGCCGAGCTGAGTGCCACGCGGGTTTCGGAGGAGAACGAGCGGCTGCGCTCGGCGCTACTCTCGTCGGTGTCTCACGACCTGCGCACCCCGCTTGCCTCGATTATCGGCGCCACCAGCTCGTTGATCGAACTCAAGCCCCAGCTGAGCGACAGTGACCAGCGTGAGCTGCTGGACGGGATTCTCTCCGAGAGCGAACGGCTCAATCGCTATATCCAGAACCTGCTGGACATGACGCGGCTGGGCCACGGTACGCTGAAAATCGAGCGCGACTGGGTTTCCTTCGATGACATAATCAACGCAGCGCTCAAGCGCCTGGAACATGCCATGAAGCACGTAACGGTGCGCCGGTCCTGGCTTGGATCGCTGCCGCTTTTGTACGTTCACCCGGCGCTGGTCGAGCAAGCGCTGGTCAACGTGCTGGACAACGCCCAGCGGTTTTCACCGCCGGGCGGGGAGCTTTACATCAAGGCCCACCTGCGCGAAGGCAAACCGACCACGCTGGTCATCACCATCGAAGATCAGGGCCCGGGTATCTCCCTGGAGCTGCGCGAGCAGGTATTCGATATGTTCTACAGCGGTGGCGACGGCGATCGCAGCGCTCACGGTAGTGGCCTGGGATTGGCCATCTGTCGGGGCATGATTGGCGCCCATGGCGGCACCATCAGCGCCGACACCGCAGAGAACGGCCAAGGCACCGCCATCATTATCACCCTGCCACTGGAAGACACCGACTCAAGGAGAGCCGATGAAGAGTGACGCCAGCGGACGTATCTTGATCGTCGACGACGAACCCCAGATCCGGCGCTTTCTGCGTATCAGCCTGGCCTCCCAGGGCTACGCCGTGCTGGAAGCGGAAAACGGCGAGCAGGCGCTGGGCGCGGTGTATACCCAGGCACCGGACGTAGTACTGCTTGACCTGGGCTTGCCCGACATGGACGGCCACGAGGTTCTGCGCGGTATTCGCGAGCACAGCAGCGTACCGGTGATCGTGGTCTCGGTGCGCGACCGGGAAGACGAGAAGGTGAGCGCCCTGGACGTGGGAGCCAACGACTACGTGACCAAGCCGTTCGGCATTCAGGAACTTCTGGCTCGTATTCGCGCCGTGCAGCGTCAGGCCCACCGGGCGAAGGGTGAAGACGCTGCCAGTGGCTATACCACGGACCACGGGCTTGATATCGACCTGACGCTTCGCCGGGTCACGCTGAACCAGGCGCCGGTACACCTCACTCGTAAGGAGTTTGCCGTCGTGGCGCGTCTTTGCCGCCATGCCGGTCGCGTCGTGACCCAGACCCAACTGCTCAAGGAAGTATGGGGCCCGACCCACGTGGACGATACGCACTACCTGCGCATCGTCATCAGCCGGCTGCGACAAAAGCTCGGCGACGACCCCCAGGCCCCGGCGCTTTTGCAGACCGAGGCCGGAGTGGGGTATCGGCTACTGGTGGAGCCCGCGCCGACGCATTGGCGTTAGTGGCGCCAGAACATCGGTGTCATCAGCACCACGACGGTGAGTATCTCAAGGCGGCCCAGCAGCATGCCCAGGCATAAAAGCCATTTGGCCGCGTTCGGTAAGGTATAGAAGTTGCCCGCCGGGCCAATCACATCACCAAGGCCCGGGCCCACGTTGGCCACCGCCGTAGCGGCCCCGGTGACGGAGGTGACCAAATCAAGGCCGAGGGTGGATAGCAAAAGCGCCAGCACCGCGATCGTGATCAAGAAGAAAAACGAGAACGCCACCACGCTTCGCGAGATGTCGCTGGTCACCGGCTGCTGATTATAGCGCGTGGTAAACACACCGTTGGCGTGAATCAAATACCGGAGCTGGTTGCGCAGCATCAGCAGGGCGATCTGAAACCGAAACATTTTCATGCCCCCGCTGGTCGAGCCGCTGCAGCCGCCCATAAAGGTCAGATAGAAAAACGCGGTGACCGGCAGCGTTCCCCAAAGCGTGTAGTCGTCCGAGGCGTAGCCGGTGGTCGTCACCACTGAGATCACGTTGAACGTGACATGGGTGAGCGAGGCAAACCAGGGGTCGCCGTGAACAATGCGCCAAAGGCTCAATAGCACAATGGTCGCCAGCAGCAGTTTTAAAAGCCCGCGTACCTGATGATCGTGCCAAAGCGCGCCGGGGGCGCCGGCTAAAAAGCGGATATACAGCACGAAGGGCAGCGCACCGCACAACATAAAAAAGCTTGCCAGCCACAAAAGCCAGGGCATTTGCGCGTAGGCGCCGAAGGAGGCATCGGAATTGGCAAAGCCGCCGGTGGCAAGCGAGGTCATGGCGTGGACGACGGCGTCGATGGGCGCCATGCCGCCAAACCAGTAGCTTGCCATGGCCAGAAACGTCAGGCCCACGTAAATACTCAGCGTAGCCTTGGCGATGCCGCCGGTGCGCGGCATGACCTTCTCCGACCAGTCCGAGGACTCGGTATGAAAAAGGCGCATGCCGCCGACTTTCAAAAAGGGCAGAATCGCGATGCCCATGACGATGATGCCAATGCCGCCCAGCCACTGCATGAGGCCGCGCCAAAGCTTGAGGCCATCGGATAAGTGCTCGATGCCCACCATGACCGTGGAGCCGGTGGTGGTAATCGCCGAGACCGACTCGAAGATAGCGTTGGTCACGCTCATTTGCGGGGCGCCCAATATGAGCGGAAGGCTTGCAAAAGCGCTCACGCTGACCCAGCTGGCCACGGTTAGCACAAACATCTGCCAGGGTTTAAGCTCGATAGGGATGCCCCGGGTGGCCGCCAGGCCAAGGCCCGCAGGTAGGGTAACGAGCAGCACCGCCAGCAGGAAGGCGTGGGCGTCCGGGTCATTTTCCCAAAGCAGTACGCAGAGCGGCAGCAGCATGAACAGCGCCAAAATCATCCAGATCACCGCGAGAATTCTGATGACCGGCCCCCATTGGCGGCTAACGTCGCGCTGCTTCAATACGCTTATCGTGGCAGGGAGCATGGTCGTCTCGTCTCGTCTCGTCTCGTCTTGTGGGGCAGGATGCGCTTATCTCATCATGGGCTGGTATAAAAAATCCGTAAAAAGTCGCGGTTCTTTTTTACCCTGAGCGTTGCCATACGGTGCCCCGCACGGTATTCAGGGGTGGCGGGTAAAAAATTTTCGTTAGGTAGTAAAATTACATAATTTATTGCGTATCATGGCCGCCATCGGATAGATTTTAGGTAATTCAACAACGTTGAGCGGCCTCTGGATCAAGGAGTCACGATGAGCCAGCCCCAATCCCCTTTAGGCGATCCGAACCATGCGATCGACCTGGCGCTTTTTGGTGCGCTGGGAGACCTTGCCACGCGCAAGCTCTTTTTAGCCCTTTATCATCTGGACCGCGAAGGGCTGATGCCCGAGGCCACGCGTATTCTGGGGCTTGCCCGGCAAGAGCACGACACCGACGGCTTTCGCGAGCTGGTTTTGGAGGCGCTTCAAAAACGTCTCAAGGACGACGAGCAGGACCCGCAAAGCCTCGAGCGCTTTCTGAACCGGCTCGAATACCTGCAGCTCGATTTCAAAAGCGTGGAAGGTTATAGCGCGATCAAGGCCTGGCGCGAAGGCGCGAACCGCCCCATGGTGGTGTATCTCTCCGTGGCGGCGCGTATCTATGGCGATATCTGCCATAACCTTTCAGAGAGCGAAAGTCTCGACGACGACACCCGCGTGGTGGTGGAAAAGCCCATCGGCTACGACCTGGCGTCCTCCAAAGAGGTCAACGATGCCATCGGCGCGGTGTTCCCGGAAGAGCGCGTCTACCGTATCGATCACTACCTGGGTAAGGAGACGGTGCAGAACCTGATTGCGCTGCGCTTTGCCAATCCGCTGTTCGGCACCCAGTGGAATCAAAACCACATTTCGCATGTGGAGATCACCGTGGCCGAAAAGGTCGGCATCGAAGGGCGCTGGGGCTACTTCGACGATGCCGGCCAGCTCCGCGACATGGTGCAAAACCACCTGCTCCAGCTTTTATGCCTGATCGCCATGGACCCGCCGTCGAATCTGGACGCCGACGCCATCCGCGATGAAAAAGTAAAAGTGCTCAAGGCGCTCAAACCCTTCACCGGCGAGGCGCTGGGGCGCGACGTGGTACGCGGGCAATATATCGGCGGCACCAGCGACGGCCAGTCGGTGCCGGGCTACCTGGACGAAGAGGGCGCCAACACCGACAGCCACACCGAAACCTTCGTGGCCATGAAAACCGAAGTGAGCAACTGGCGCTGGGCCGGCGTGCCGTTCTACCTGCGCACCGGCAAACGCATGCCGGAGAAGCTCTCGCAAATCGTCATTCACTTTCGCCAGCAGCCGCACTACATTTTCGACCCGGACCAGCGCGACATCGCCTCCAACAAGCTGATCATTCGCCTGCAGCCGGAAGAGGGCATCGCGCTACAAGTGCTGACCAAGGACAGCGGTCTGGATAAAGGCATGCGCCTGCGCCAGGGCCCGCTGCACCTGGATTTCAACAGCGCCTTTCCGAAGTCGCGTATTCCGGATGCCTATGAGCGGCTGCTGCTGGAAGTCATGAAAGGCCAGCAGTATCTGTTCGTGCGCCGGGATGAAGTCGAGTTCGCCTGGCGCTGGTGTGACCAGCTGATCGACGGCTGGAAAACCCGCGAAACGCCGCCCCGACGCTACCCCGCTGGTTCCTGGGGGCCGGTAGCATCCATTGCCATGATTACCCAGGATGGCCGCAGCTGGTACGAGGACTACTAGGATGAGCAACGTACGCAACGCCTTGGCCGAGCAACTGGCCGAAGCGGTTTTTCAGGCGCTCGAAAGCGACCTGGCCCAGCAGGAAAAGGTGCTGCTGGTGGTATCCGGCGGCTCCACCCCGGTGCCTTTCTTCAAAGCACTGGCGGCCAAACCGCTGCCATGGCAGCGCGTCCAGGTGACGCTTGCCGACGAGCGCTGGGTCGACGCCCAAAGCAATGACAGCAACGCCAAACTCGTGCGCGAAAACCTGCTGGTGGGGGAGGCGGCCAACGCCGACTTCATCCCCTTGACCGCTAGCGCCGAGACGCCGGAGCAGGGCGTGGAAGACGTCGCGCGGCGTACCGAAGCGCTTGCCTGGCCGGCAAGCGTGGTCATTCTGGGAATGGGCAGCGACGGCCACACCGCCTCGCTTTTCCCCGATAGCCCGGAGCTTGGCCTGGCGCTTGCCACCGACGAAACGCTGGTGGCCGTACGCACGCCAAGCCAGCCCCAGCCGCGCATCACGTTCAGCGCGAACCGCCTGCACCAGGCGCGCCGCCACTTTCTGCATATTACCGGCGAGGACAAGCGCGCCGTACTCGGCCGCGCCCTGGGCGGCGACGATGTTCGCACGCTCCCTATCCGCGCCTTCTTGAGCTGCCCCCTGGCCATTTACTGGGCCCCTTAGGGTTTTTTACTTAAGCGCCCCCATCAGTTAACTGGAGAAACACCACAATGACGATCGATAAACAGCTCCCCTCCAGCCGCACCGCAGAACTCGACAGTATTTGCTTGAAAGCCGAAGTCATACCGGTCATCACCATCGACCGGCTGGAAGACGCCGTACCCATGGGCCGCGCGCTGATCGAAGGCGGTATCAATGTGCTGGAAGTGACGCTACGCACCGACTGCGCGCTTGAGGCCATCAAGCGCATGAAGAAAGAGCTGACCGGCGCCAGCATCGGCGTGGGTACCGTGCTCACCCCCGCCCAGTACCGCCAGGCCGAAGAGGTCGGTGCCGATTTCGTCGTCACCCCCGGCACCACCGAGGCGCTCTACCGCTATGGCGTCGAAAGCCCGGTGCCCATGCTGCCCGGCGTTTCCACCGTGTCCGAACTAATGACCGGCTGGCAGTACGGCTACCGGCGCTTCAAGTTCTTCCCCGCGGAATCCAGCGGCGGCTCCAAAGCGATCAAGGCGATCGGCGGGCCGCTGGGGGATGCACGTTTCTGCCCGACCGGCGGCATCACCCTGGATAACGCAGACGAGTATTTGAAGCTTCCCAACGTCATGTGCGTGGGCGGCAGCTGGCTGACGCCCAAGGCCATGGTCGAAGCCGAGGATTGGGACGGCATCAAAAAGCTCGCCCAGGAAGCCGCAGAGCGCTTCCACCACTAAGCGTTCGCCATTTAAAAAGACCCTCAAGCCCAGGCCGCTCGTTGGCCTGGGCTTTTTGTGGGCACGGGGGCTGAAAAAGCGGGTAATAGTGCCTAGCGTGCTACTACCAAAGGTGGATTACCCAGCCGGGGCGCGGCGATTAAAATGAGCGTTTTAATTGTCTGACATATCCGCGCGCTATCGAGGCGCGTGCAACCCGGAGGCGAGCATGCACCTGCTGACCCTGGCGTCCTTCCTGTTTTTTACAGGTTTGGTCGCGCTTGTTACCTGGCGGATTACCCGCCGCGACGATCACTCCAGCACCAGCGGCTATTTTCTGGCCGGGCGTAGCCTGACCTTCCCGCTGATTGCCGGTTCGCTGTTGATGACCAACCTCTCCACCGAGCAGATGGTCGGCCTCAACGGGTCGGCTTTTGCCGACGGCCTGAGTGTCATGGCCTGGGAAGTGGTGGCGGTCATCGCCCTGGTGGCGCTGGCGCTGTTCTTCTTGCCGCGCTTTTTGAAAAGCGGTATCGCCACGCTTCCTCAGCTTCTCGAGATTCGCTTCGATAAAACCACCCAGCTGATCACCAACGTGATCTTTTTGATCGCCTACGCGGTGATTTTGCTGCCGATCATTCTCTACTCCGGTGCCATCGGTTTGCAGGGTATGCTCGACCTTCAAGGGTTGACCGGTATCGACTCCTCGACGACGCTTTTGTGGCTCACCGTATGGATCGTCGGCATCATTGGCGCGATTTACGCCCTGTTTGGGGGCTTGCGTACCGTCGCGGTGTCGGACACGCTGAACGGCGCGGGGCTTTTGATCGGCGGCTTCGTCATCGTCTACTTCGGCCTGCAGGCGGTAAGCGACGGCACCGGGGTGATGGAAGGCTGGAGCATCCTCAAGGAGTCCAACCCCGAGCAGTTCAACTCCATCGGCGGCGACGAGCAGCAGGTGCCGTTTTTCACGCTGTTCACCGGCGTTTTCCTGATCAATCTTTTCTACTGGAGCACCAACCAGCAGATCATCCAGCGCACCTTCGCCGCCAAGAACCTGGCGGAAGGCCAAAAAGGCGTGCTGCTCACCGGCTTTTTCAAACTGCTTGGCCCGCTTTATCTCGTGCTGCCCGGCATCATCGCTTACCACCTTTACTTCGATGACGGCGTGCGCGCCGACGAGGCCTACGGCCACCTGGTCTTCAACGTGTTGCCGCCGTACCTTACGGGCTTTTTCGCCGCGGTGATGGTCGGCGCGATCCTCTCGTCGTTCAACTCGGCATTGAACAGTACCACCACGATTTTCAGCCTGGGCATCTACAAGGGCGTGCTGAATCCGGACGCGAACGAAGAGCAGGTGGTGAAATCCGGCAAGGTATTCGGCTGGATCATGGCGATACTCACCATGATCATCGCGCCGCTGCTCGCAGGCCAGGAGAGCCTGTTCGGCTATCTGCAGAAGATGAACGCCATCTACTTCATCCCGATTCTGGCGGTGGTCATCGTCGGGCTTCTCACCAAGCGTGTACCGCCCATGGCCGCCAAGATCGCGCTGGTCGGCGGCTGCTTGATGATCTCTGCGGGCTACTTCGTGCCGCCGTTCACACTGCTGCCCGAAGTGATGCACGAGTTCCACTTCGTCGCCCTGGTGTTCGCGCTACTGGTGGTCATGATGCTGGTCATCGGCAAGCTGCGCCCCCGGGAAACCGACTGGGTCCAGCAGGACACGGGGGATGTCGACCTGACCCCCTGGAAAGGCGCGGTACCCGTCGGCGCGGTGCTGGTGATCCTGGTGATCGTGATGTACATAAGCTTTGCCGGGGGGTAACTGTAGCGCTATTCACCTCTCTTGAACGCTTGAATCGCCCGGTGCAATCCACCGGGCTTTTTTATTGCCGTCCGGCTGAGCCCAGGCAACAAAGTGACATCTTGCCTTTTCATTGGATCGAAAACCGAATACAGTCGAGTTTTGATCAATGAGGCGGTGTTTAATCATGCTTAAAGATAAAGTAGTGCTAGTCACCGGCGGCGCAGGCGCCGGCATCGGTCGCGCGGTCGCCAAGCAGGTTCTCGCTGAAGGCGGTAAAGTGGTACTGACGGATCTTCGCCACGAAGCGCTCGAGCAGGTCGCCAAAGAGCTCGACGCGCCTGAATCCGTTATATACATGGCGGCGGATGCATCTTCTCTCGACAGCATGAATGCCATCGTCGCCAAGGCCACAGAGACGTTCGGTGGACTGGATGCGGTCATTGCCTGTGCGGGAACGGTGCAGGTAGGTAATGCGCTCGAACTTTCAGAGGATGCATGGCGTCTTGAAATGACCGCTAACCTGGATACCGCGTTTATTACGGCGAAGGCCGCCATGCCCGCGCTCATCGAGCGTAAAGGCAAGTTCGTCATCATGTCGTCGCTGGCCGGTCTTCAAGCGATGCCATCGACCTGCGGTTACGTCACGGCAAAGCATGCCTTGATTGGTCTGATGCGCTCGCTGGCCGTCGATTTTGGTCCTCAGGGCGTATGCACCAACGCCATTTGCCCGGGTTGGATTCGCACGCCCATGGCAGACGAGGAGATGCAGCCAGTCATGGAGCGGGAGAGTCTTTCGCTCGAGGGCGCCTACGAACTCGTTACTTCGGATACGCCGCTCCAGCGCGCAGGAGACCCCTCGGAAGTCGCTGATCTATGCTGCTTTTTGGCGTCGGATCGTGCCTCGCTGATCAACGGATCGGTCTTTAGCATCGACGGCGGTGCAACGGCTACTTGCCTGCAGACGTTGAAGCTTTAAATCCTGTGTTTCGGCCGCGCTTTGCGCGGCCAGATTTTCTAAGGGGCAGGTAGGCTTGGGCTATGCGTGTTTAGCGAGGGCGCAGGGCAGGTGCTGCTTCATGTAGCCAACGGTGCCATGGCATGCTTCGGTGATCATGGACCGGGTAAGCACTTGCTCTTCGAGTAGGCTGAGTGTGAAGAACAAATCGGCAATCTGCATGCCGCGGAAAAAGCGTTCGCTCAGTTGGGGCGCATCGGGGATTACAAATTGTTCTCGTAGTCGGTTCAGGACAACGTTTCCCAGCCGGAAGTCGGCAGCGCGGCCTGCCTGGCGAATGGAGAACGGGGCGTTGCCGTTCCACATGAGTTGTCGTCGGCTGGTCGATTGGTCGACCCAGGTGGCGCCGATCTGAATGCACTGCGAAAGCACGTCCGACCACTCGTTCGCGTTTTGAAGCTCGCAGGTGGCTATCACGTTTTCCAGCTGCTGTGACAAACAGACATAAAGATCGCCGTACAGGTCGTTAATATCTTTGTAGAAATGATACGCCGACGCTTTGGGTATACTCGCCGCTTCGGCGACTTGGCTCAAAGTGAGTGTATCCATGGCCTGATCGTTCAAAAGCGACTCGGCCGTTTTTAATAGCCGCTGCCGTCTTATCCTGCCTCGCTCCTGGGTATTGCCTGCTTTGGTTTGCAAAACTACCTCGCCTTATCGTCGTTTCTGCTTTTGGCCCATTTTCGACGCTTTTGGCGATTCTGCAACATTGGCTAAGCTAATTGGATGGGCGGCTCACCGAGCCCGGCGATACCTGGCTTCCCTTCGAATAGCGAACCTGCCTTTGGCGTGGCGGCAAGTTCGGTATCACTCAGCCCTTCGCGGGCGGTGGTGATATAGAGCGTTTCGAGCGCCGCACCGCCGAAGGCGGGGCAGGAGGGCTGGTCGACGGGAAGTGTGATGTCGGCGACGATTTGGCCGCGCTTGTCCAAGCGCACGACCTTGCCCGCGCCCCAGAGCGCAAGCCACATCAGGCCTTCTTTATCGATCACTGCGCCGTCCGGGTTGCCTGGGCTTTGGGAGAAATCCGCGAATGATGTGGGCTCGCCGATGGGAAAGCCTTCATCATCCAACGCCCAGCGCATCACCACGCCGGTGGGCGTGTCGGCGAAGTAGGCCGTATCGCCTTCCGGTGAAAAACAGATCGCGTTGGGGATCGTCAAGTCGGTGCGAAGGGTGTGGAGCTTGCCGCGGTGCAGGCGGTAGAGGCTGCCCGCGCCGGGTTCGGCGTTTTTGCCCATGGTGGAAAGCCAAAGGCTGCCGTGGCGGTCGACCCGGGCGTCGTTGCTGCGGGTCACCGGGTTGTCCGCTTCGAAATCGCAAAACGGCGTTTGGGTCCTGGAGGCCGGGTCGAACAGCGTCAGGCGGTTTTCGCCGACCAGCAGTAGCTGGCCGTCTTCGGTCGGCGCAGCGCAGGAGACCATGCGTTCCAGAGCGACGCTTTCGTGGATGGCCGTTTCGGGCTCCAGCCAGTGAAGCGTGTGGCCGAGGATGTCGCACCAGTAAAGACGCCCGCTTGCCGCCTGCCACTGAGGGCCTTCGCCCAGCTCACAGCGGCAGTCGACGGCAAGCCTGGCCGGGATCGAATCAATCATGCCCACCTCCTGCCGCTTGCCAGGCGCTGACCAGCGCGGCGGCCTGGCGGGCCACCTGCTCGGCGCTCTGGCCGGGTTTGTAGAGTGCACTGCCCAGGCCCGCACCATCGATGCCCCCAAGGCGCCACTCCCCGAAGTTCTCCTCGCCGATGCCGCCCACCGCGTACAGCAGCGTGCCCGGGGGTAGCACCGCGCGCACCGCTTTCATACCCGCGATACCCACCTGCACGGCGGGGAAGAGCTTCAAGCCGGTGGCGCCGGCGTCCAGGGCGTCGAACGCCTCAGACGGGGTGACGATGCCCGGCCAGCTCTGCATTTCGAGCCGGGCGGTTTCTTCGATGACCGCCGGGCGGGCGTTGGGCGAGACGATCAAGCGCCCGCCGGCGGCGTGCACATCCCGCACCTGTTGGGGGGTGAGCACCGTGCCCGCGCCGATCAGCGCCTGGTTGCCGAAATGCTCGGCCAGGTACGCGATGCTGGCAAGCGGCTTTGGCGAGTTCAGCGGCACCTCGATGCGGGTAATCCCTGCGTCGATCAACGCCTGGGCGATAGACCCCACTTCGGCGGGGGTTACGCCGCGTAAAATGCCGATCAAGGGCAGCGTCATGGCAATCTCCTGTTCAAGCGGTCAGCGAGCGGCGGGCCAGGCTCAGGCCCTTGATCACCGCGGTGTCGCCGTCGAAAATCTGGTAAGGACGCTCGATGGCATCGAGCGCCAGGCCGTAGCGCCGAGTCAGCGCATGGCCGCCGATCAAGGTGACACTTTCTCCCTCCCGCGTAAGTTCCGCCGCCCTGGCAAGCTCGAGCCCGATCACAAGCCCGGAGAGCCTGGCGGCGAGCACGCTTTTACGCCGCACGCCTTGGGGCAGCGATGAATCGAGCAAATCCTGGGCGCGCAACCTGAAAAGCTGGTTGCTAAAGCGCGCCGGGGTTTGGAAGCTTTCGCGCACCGCGTTCTGGAAGGCCGCGTTCGAGGTCTTATCGTTTTCGTCCTCGCCAATGGAGTGGCGCAGTACCGATTGGCGGGCCAGCAGCTCATAAAGCTCGCCGGTGAGAAACGTCGCGAAGCGGGTCAGCGCGCCGTTTTCCAGCCGCGCCCACTTGGCATGGGTGCCGGGCAGGCAGGCCAGGCCATCGAACCCGGGGGTGTCGGCGACAAGACCGGCAAGCTGGGTCTCCTCGCCGCGCATTACATCGAACCCTTCGCTCGTTTGGCGCTGGCTTACCCCGGGTAATAAATGAACCCTAAGCGCCTGGTTTTCGAGCGGTGGGTGAACCGCCCCCTGGCTTAGCCGGTCAAGCGCTGCGGGCAGGGCCAGGTACGCTGCCTCCCGCCAGCCCTGGCGGGCGCCGGCCATGCCGCACACCAGAACATCCACCTTTTTTTCGGCAAGCCAGGGCGTGACCAGGCGATAAAGCTCGCCTTCGAATTCGTTGCTTGAAAGGGCGAGCATGCCCTTGTCGCTCTTGTCCTGGGCGATCACCTGGTCGTTTTGGTCCATCGCCCAGACGCGTAGATTCGATGAGCCCCAGTCCGCGGCGATCCAGTCGAGTCGTTGGCGAACATGCTGAATATCGTCTTTCACGCAAACCTCCTGGTCTTCGCTCACCACTCGGCGATGGAGCCATCTTCGTGGTGCCACACCGGGTTGCGCCAGCGGTGGCCGGTTTGGGCGCGCTCTTCGACGAAGGCCTCGTTGATCTCCACGCCAAGCCCCGGCCCCTGGGGAATGGCGCAGAAGCCGTCCTCGATGGAAAGCGCACTTGTATCCACCAGGTAGTCGAGCACGTCGTTGCCCTGGTTGTAGTGGATGCCCATGCTCTGCTCCTGGATGAAGGCGTTGTGGCTCACCGCATCCAGCTGGAGCGAGGCGGCCAGCGTGAGCGGGCCGAGCGGGCAGTGCGGGGCGAGTGCCACGTCGTAGGCCGAGGCGAGGGCGGCGATCTTGAGGCCTTCGCTGATGCCGCCGCAGTGGGAGATATCCGGCTGGACGATATCGATCATGCCGTCCTGTAACAGGTCGCGAAACTGAAAGCGGGTGTGCAGGCGCTCGCCGGTGGCCAGGGGGTAACCGAGCCCGCCGGCGATCTCTTTCAGGCAGGGCAGGTGCTCCGGGGCGACCGGCTCTTCGACGAACATCGGGTGGAAGGGCTCGAGCTCGCGCAAAAGCGCCTTGGCCATGGGGCGATGCACCCGGCCGTGGAAGTCGATGCCGATGCCGACATCCGGGCCGACCGCCTCGCGGGCCTCGGAAACGCGCGCCACCGCCTCGTCGATCTTTTTGTGCGAGTCGACGATCTGCATCTCCGGGGTGCCGTTCATCTTGAACGCGGTAAAGCCCTTGTCGACCAGCGCCTTCGCACCGGCGCCGACATCAGCAGGCCGGTCGCCGCCGGTCCAGGCGTACATGCGCATTTTGTCGCGCACCGCCCCGCCCAGCAATTGGTGAACCGGCACGCCCAGGTCGCGGCCTTTCAAATCCCAAAGTGCCTGGTCGATACCCGCGATGGCGCTCATCAGAATCGGCCCACCGCGGTAGAACCCCGCCCGGTAAAGCGTGTTCCAAAGGTGCTCGATGCGGTGCGGGTCTTCACCGATCAGGTAGTCGGAAAGCTCATGCACGGCGGTCTCGACGGTAGCGGCGCGCCCCTCGATCACCGGCTCCCCCCAGCCGTACACGCCTTCGTCGGTTTCGATTTTCAAAAATAGCCAGCGGGGCGGTACCTGCCAGGTTTTAAGCCGGGTGATCTTCATACTGTGCTCCTTTAAAAAACGGTAGGGGGCTCATGGGCTGAGGCTAATCGGCCAGGCCCAGGTCCTGGGCCGTGCGCTCAAGCACCTGGTGCGCCGCGGCGCTGGCCGCCTCGGCGTTACCGGCCTTTATGGCCTCGAACAGCCGCGCGTGGCGCTTTAGGCTGTCGTTAAGCGTGGTCAGCTGGTGTTGAGAGCCTTGCACCAGCGCCATGATGCAGGGGCGCAGCAGGTGGCCCATCTGCCGCCAGACCAGGTTGTGGCTGGCGTTATAAATGGCGTCGTGAAACTGCACGTCGAACTCGGCGTGGTGGGCGCGGTCTTCCTGCGCGCTCTGCTGCATGCCTTCAAAGGCCTGGGTGAGGCGATCAATATCCTCAGGCCCCGCTTTTTGGGCGGCAAGCGCCGAAACGACCGGCTCCGCCGAGAGGCGAAAAGCATAAATGGCGCGAATCAGCTGCGGGTCGAGCCGGGTTAGCCCGGTCATCCACGCGCTCATCGCGGGGTCCAGAAGGTGCCACTCGTCGATGGCGCGAACCACGCTCCCGCGCCCGGCGGTGCGGGTCAAAAGGCCGGTGGCGGTCAGCCGGGCCAGGGCGGTACGCACCTGGTTGCGGCTAATGGCAAAGTGCTTTGCGATATCGAGCTCTTTGGGAAACGTCTCGCCGGGCTGCCACTGCCCGCTCAAAAGCGCCTGGGCAAGCAGCCTTGCCAGGTCGTCGGCGTCGCCGGAGTGCGCAGGTAGGGCGTCAAGCGGCATTAAAAAAGCTCCTTCACAACGCGAAATAGGCCGTTGTGAAGGAGCTTATTAAATGTCTGACATTAAGACAAGCCGACGTTGGTCTAGTCCAAACCCTCGATATCCTGGCGGGTCGGTAGGGCGGCGTAGGCGCCGGGGCGGGTCACCGCGTGGGCACCACAGCGACAGGCCAGGCGCACGGCGCGCTCAAGAAAGTCCGCGCTTTCGAGTATTTTGAGGGAGGCGGGCTCACTGCTCATCGCCTGGCTTACGCAGGCCAGAAAGCCCCCCATGAAGGCGTCGCCGCCGGCGGTGGTATCCACCGCTTTGACGCGGGGCGGGGTAATGCGCTGCGCGAGCGTCGCTGTTTTAAGGCGCACGTCGTTGGGCCCGTCGGTGACCAGTATGGCCTTGGCACCCGCGTTCAAGCGCTCGGCAAGCCAGGCCTCTTCGCTGTCAGCGCCGCGCAGGTAGTCGAGCTCTTCCTGGGATACCTTGATCAGGGCCGCCAGCTCCAAAAGTGCGGTGACGCGGTGGGGCGAGGCGCTGCCCTCGGGCCACAGGTTGTGGCGTAAATTGGCGTCCACGCTGACCAGCGCACCCGCCTTTTGGGCCATGCGCGTTAGCACAAGCGTCGTATCGAAGATGCCTTCCTCGGTCAGGCTGTTGCTACATACGTGCCAGATGAGCGGTGCCGAAAAAGCGCCCTGGGGCAGGTGCGCGGTTCGGTAGAGAAGGTCCGCCGCCGGCGGGCGGTAGAAATCGAAGGTGCGCTCACCTTGCGCGTCGCGGGAAACGAACGCCAGTGCGGTGCGCGCCTGCCGGGTAAACACCACGCCCTGGGTGTCGACGCCGTGACGTCGGAGTTCATCGACGAGAAAGCGCCCGAAGCGGTCGTCGCCCACCATGCCCAAAAACCGGCTGGGCACGCCCAACCGGGCGCAGGCCACCGCCACGTTGGCCGGCGCCCCGCCGGCGTAGGGCGTGAAGGTTTCCGGGCCGGCTTCATCGCCCAGCCGGCTCGAGAGCATATCGACCAGGGCCTCGCCAAAGGTAACGACCGGGGTCATGCACACCTCCTGTTGCGCGTTCTCGCGCTCATTGTTTTGTATACGCCAGTTTTCTGCGAACCCGTTTTCTGCGAATCCGTTTTTTACGAACCCGTTTTGCTCGAGCCAAAAAGCTTGCCCGAAGGGCTAGAACACCTCTTCGTTATGCAGCGCCTCTGCTGCGCCTAAAAGCCCCGTCCAGGGGTGGGTGACCACCTGAATGGGAATGTCGGCGTTGTAGGCCTGCAGGCGGCCCTTGTCGTTGAAGCTTTGGGCCAGCGCGCTGTGCGGCAGCCAGTCCAGAAGCCTGGGCAAAATGCCGCCGCAGAGATACACCCCGCCCCGTGCGCCCAGGGTTAGCGTGGCGTCGCCGCACACGTCGCCGAGTATTTTCAAAAAGCGCAAAAGCGCCGTGCGCGCAAGTTCGTCGCCCTCGTCGGCGCCCAGGCTGATCTCCGCCGGCGTCTCGAAACGCGGCGTGGCGTCGTTCATTTCACAGTACGCCAGGTAAAGTTCGAAAAGACCCTGGCCGCAGAGCACGCGCTCGACGCTGACGCGACCGTGGCGCTTTTGGAAAAACCGTAAAAGCGCGAGTTCGTGCTCGTCCACCGGGGCGAAGCTTACGTGGCCGCCCTCGGTGGGTAGCGGAATCCAGGCGTGGCGGCCGGGAAACACCCCGGCCACGCCAAGCCCGGTGCCGGGGCCGATGATCAGCCGCGCGGCGTGGGGCTGGGCCTTTCCGGCCTGCACCTCGAAAAGGTGGCTTTCATCCACGTGGGGCACGCCCAGCGCCTGGGCGGTGAAATCGTTGATGACCTTGAAAACGTCCAGCCCCAGCGCGGTCTTCACCGCGCTTTTCTGAAAGTCCCAGGGGTTGTTGGTCATCTTGACCCGCTCGTTGTGGACCGGGCAGGCAAAGGCCAGGCACGCCTCGCGCGGGGCGAGCTCCTCCACCGCGCCGACCAGGTTGAGGTAGTCTGTGATCGCCTCGATGGGCCCGGCGTAGTCGGCGCAGGGCAGGTTATGCATGTCGTAAGGCGCGGTGTCACCGGGAATCACCAGCGCAAAGCGGGCGTTGGTGCCGCCGATATCGCCGATCAAGGCCGGTCGCATCAGGCGTCTTCCTGGGAAATCTGGTTTTGTTGGCGCGCCAGGTCCTCGGCCTCGAAACCGCCGAACACGCCGGCGCCTTCTTCACCGCGCATCGCCAGGTGGCGAAAGCCGCCAAAGAGCTCCCGGCCCATGCCCACGTGGTACTCGTCCAGGTCCGCGTGGGCCAAACCGCGCTTGGCCCATTCCGCCGGGTCCACTTTGGCTTCGAGCACCCCGGTGTTGGCATCCAGAAAAACCACGTCGCCGTCGCGCAGTTTGGCCAGCGGCCCGCCGTCCAGCGCTTCCGGGCTGATGTGGATCGCCGCGGGCACCTTGCCCGAGGCGCCGGACATGCGCCCGTCGGTCACCAGCGCGACCTTGAAGCCGCGGTCCTGCAAAACGCCAAGGAAAGGCGTGAGCTTGTGAAGCTCCGGCATACCGTTGGCCTTGGGGCCCTGGAAGCGCACCACGACCACCACGTCGCGGTCGAGCTCGCCGGCTTCGAACGCGCCTTTCATCTGGTTCTGGTCATCGAAAATACGCACCGGCGCCTCCAGCACCCGGTGCTCCTCGGTCACCGCGGAAATCTTGATCACCCCACGGCCCAGGTTGCCGTCCAGCACGGTCAAACCGCCGGTGGGCGCGAAGGGTGTAGCCACCGGGCGCAGCACGTTTTCGTCCAGGCTTGCATCAACGCCTTCGCGCCAAACCAGCTTGCCATCTTCCAGGAAGGGCTCCTGGGTGTAGGCGGTGAGGTCCGTGCCGAAAACCGTGGGGATATCACCGTGAATGAGGCCCGCGCCGAGCAGCTCGCGGAACAAGTAGCTCATGCCGCCGGCGGCCTGGAAGTGGTTGATGTCCGCCTGGCCGTTGGGGTAGACCTGCATCAAACTCGGCGTGACCGCGGAAAGCTCGGTAAAGTCATCCCAGGTGAGCGTGATGCCCGCGGCGGCGGCCATGGCGATCAGGTGCATGGTGTGATTGGTCGACCCGCCGGAGACCAATAGCCCGACCACCGCGTTGACGATGGCGCGCTCGTCGATCTGCTGATAGAACGGGCGGTACGCGCCGCCGGGTTCGGTATTGCGAATCGCCTGCTCGGTGGCAAAGCGGGTCAGCGCCTCGCGCATCTCGGTGCCCGGGTTCACAAACGACGTGCCCGGCAGGTGAAGGCCCATCACTTCCATCATCAGCTGGTTGGAGTTGGCGGTGCCGTAGAAGGTGCAGGTGCCGGGGCTGTGGTAGGACTCGGACTCGGCCTCCAGAAGCTCCGCGCGGCCCACCTTGCCTTCGGCGAAGAGCTGGCGCACCCGGGCTTTCTCTTTATTGGGCAGGCCAGAGGGCATCGGCCCGGCGGGCACGAACATCGCCGGCAGGTGGCCAAAGCGCGCCGCCGCGATGAAAAGCCCGGGTACGATCTTGTCGCACACGCCCAGATAAAGCGCGGCGTCGAACATGTTGTGGGAAAGCCCCACGGCGGTGGCCATGGCGATTACATCCCGGGAGAAAAGCGAAAGCTCCATACCCGGTTGGCCCTGGGTCACGCCGTCGCACATCGCGGGTACGCCGCCGGCGAACTGGGCGGTGGAGCCCATGGCCCGGGCCGCGCCGCGAATCGTTTCCGGAAAGGTTTCGAAGGGCTGGTGCGCCGAGAGCATGTCGTTGTAGGCCGAGATGATGCCCAGATTGGCGCTGTTCATCAGCTTCAGCGAGTCTTTCTCACCCGGGCTGCAGGCGGCAAAGCCGTGGGCCAGGTTACCGCAGGAGAGTTCGCCGCGGTGCACGCCGCGCTTGTGCTGGTCGGCCATGCGCTGCTCGTACAGTGCCCGGCGCTCTTTGGAGCGGTCACGAATGCGTTGGGTCACCTTGGCGACGGTGGCGTTTAAGGTGGCAGGCGTTGAACTCGGCATAAAAGCCTCCGCAGGGTAGAAACGGTCTTGGGGAACTGTCGTTATTTTACATTTTTAGCATCTATATGAGCGATGTTTCGCCAGTAAAAAACCAAATCGGTTGTTTTATTACCTGGATTCGGTGGTTCAGTCCTTCTGCCCCAGCTCTTCTCGCCAGGTGTGGCGCGGCTCGAAACCGACCAAGCGGCGCGCTTTTTCGATGCTGTAAAAGGTCTCAAACTCACCCATTTCGCGCTCGATGGCAACGCCTGCATAGTAGCGCTCGACCACCTGAGCATTGCTCAGGCCGACGGACAGGTCGCTATTGGCCACGTTGAAGACCTCATACCCCAAACCATCGACTTTCAAGCAGCAGTCGACCATTTGGCCCAGGTCGCGGGCGTCGATATAGGCGAATATATTGCGCTGGCGCAGGCCCGGGTCGTCCAGATAGGCGGGGAAGTTCTCGCGGTACTCGTGGGGTTCGATGACGTTATTGATGCGCAGGCCGTAAATGTCGATGTTCGAGCGCGCCTGGAACGAGCGCGCCGTGGCCTCGTTGACCACCTTGCTCATGGCGTAGCTGTCTTCGGGAACGGTGGGATGCGCTTCGTCGACGGGGAGGTAGTCGGGCTTACGCTCGCCATCGGCAAAGCAGATGCCGTAGGTGGTTTCGCTCGATGCGAAGATGACCTTGGGAATGCCCAGTTTGGTGGCCGCATCGAGCATGTTATAGGTGCTTAACGTATTGATCCGGTAGGTCTCGTTATCCGGCCGGTGCAAAATGGCCGGGATGGCGGCAAAATGCACGATGGCGTCATAGCGTGGCACTCCCGTGCCGGGTTCCAGCTCATTGGCGTTGGCGTAAGCCTGGCAGGCGTTGAAGACCTGGCCTGCATCGGTTAAATCGGTGATCAGGGTGTCGACGCCGGGCACGTCTGATTTGACCCAATCCAGGTTGGTCACCTGGTGGCCCTGGTCGCGTAGATAAGCGGTGACATGACGCCCCGCCTTGCCGCTGCCGCCAGTGAATAAAAGACGCATGGTGAGTTCTCCGATTGTTGTAATGACCCGCCGACCCGGGAGTAGGCCGACGGGCACGCTGGGCGCGTGTTTTTATCTCAAGTCATCTCAAGAGGCCGAGGTATTTTTCTCGTCTACCTCGTCGCGTTTGATGCCAAAGAACAGCGCGTAAAGCGTGGGTACGGCGATCAGCGTCAGTATAGACGCGAACAACAGCCCGCCCATGATCGTGATCGCCATGCTGTTGAAAAAGGCGTCCCACAAAAGCGGAATCATGCCCAAAATGGTGGTGCCGGCGGCCAAAAAGACCGGCCGCAAACGGCTGATGCTGGCATCCACGAGGGCTGTGAAGCGGGCCTTGCCTTCACCGATCTGACCGTCGATCTCGTCGACCAGCACGATGGCGTTTTTCATCAGCATGCCCGAAAGGCTCAGCATGCCCAAAAGTGCGGTGAACGAGAAGGGCAGGCCGGTTACGAGCAGCCCGATGACCACGCCGCATACCGACATCGGCACCACCAGCCAAACGATCAGTGGCTGTCTGAGCTTGCCAAATAGCAGAATCGAGGTGAGCACCATGATCAGAAAGCTCATCGGCAGCTGCTGACCCAGTGACGCCTGGGCGTCGCCGGAGTCCTCGTGCTCGCCGCCCCACTCCAGGGTGTAGCCCGGCGGAAGCGCGATGTCTTCGATCTCGGCGCGCACGGCGTCGAACGCCTGGGCGGCGGTGTAGCCCTTGTCCGGCTCGGCGCCCACGGTCAGCGTGCGCACCCGGTTACGCCGCTCGATCAGCGCTTCTTCACTGCGTATCTCGAAGTCGTCGACCACCTGGGAGAGGGGCACGAAACGCTGCTGCGCCTGGCTATAGATTTGGCGGTCGCTGAGCAGCGCCACGTCGTCGCGCTCCGCCGCGGGGGCGCGGGCGGTAATCGGTATCAGGTGTTCGCCTTCGCGGTAGGTGCCGGCGCGAACGCCGGAGGAGGCGAACTGCAACGTCTGGGCGATATCTTCACGGGTGACGCCGGCGATGCGCGCGCGTTCTTCGTTGATGAGGGGCGCGACAATGAGCTCCTGCTGGCGCCAGTCGATACGCTCATCGATCAAAAGCGGGTTGGCGACCATACGCCGTCTTGCCTCGTCGCCGAGCTTGCGCAATACCTGGGGCGAGGGCCCGGCAAAGCGCGCCTCGATATCCGCGCCGTCGCCTGGGCCGAACTGCAGCCGCTGGGTGCGCACCTGGGCGTTGGGGAAGCGCTCGTTGAGCTCCTTGTAGAACTGACGGTCCAGCCCGTCGATGGGGTCGAGCTCATTGGTGCGAATGATGAACTGGGCGTAGCCGGTATTGGGCTGCTCCGGCGAGTAGGTGAGCATGAAGCGCGTCGCGCCGCGGCCCACGAAGCTTGCCACCGAGACCACGTCCTCCTGCTCGAGAATGTAGGCTTCGATCTCTTCGACATCGCGCAGGGTGGCGCGAATGTCCGCACCCTGGGGCAGTTCGTAATTGATGAAGAACAGCGGCGTGCTGGAGTCCGGGAAAAACGACTGGGGCACCAGCGTGAACGCCCACATGCAGACCCCGGTAATCACCACCAGCGCAGAGACGGTGATGATGCGCACCTTCAGCGCGGCGAGCAGCAGCGTGCGATAGGTGCCGTAGACGATACCGCGGGGCTTATCGTCGTCCTGGTCGTTCTGTTGGCTATCGCCGTTCTCGTCGCTTGCTTCTTCGCGCTGCTGGCGCTGCTGGGACTCTTCGTCGCTTGCTTCGTCCGCGTCGTCCTCTTCGCCTTTTTTGCGCAGCAGGTAGTAGCCAAATAGCGGGGTCGCGGTCAGTGCGAGCACCCAGCTCAGCATCAGCGATACTAAAATGACGATGAAAAGCGAGAACATGAATTCGCCGGTCACATCGCTTGAAAGGCCAATGCCCGCAAACGCCATGATGCCGATCAGCGTGGCGCCGAAAAGCGGCATCTGGGCGCGTTTGGCGGCGTCGCTTGCCGCGCGCTTGGCCTTCATGCCGCCCTTGATGTTGGTGACCATCCCTTCGGCGACCACGATGGAGTTATCCACCAGCATGCCCATGGCGATGATCAACGCGCCCAGCGATATACGCTCCATCTCGATGTTGAAAAGGCCCATCACGAACAGCGTACCCAGCACCGTGAACAGCAGCGTACTGCCCACCACGACGCCGATCTTCCAGCCCATGACCAGACACAGCACGCCGATAACGATACCCACGGACATGGCCAGGTTGATCAAAAAGTCGTTGATCGCCTCGTTCACTACGTTGTGCTGCTCGTAAAGCGGGTGCAGCTCGACCCCCAGCGGAATGCGGGTTTGAAGCTCCTCCATGCGTGCCTCGACCGCCTCGCCGATTTCGATGATGTTTTCCGTGGCGATACCGGCGATGCCTAAGGTGAAGGCGGGCTTGCCGTTATAGTGCACGACGTGATCCGGGATCTCCGTGGGCTGGCGGTAGATCGTCGCGATGTCCGCCAGCGCCACCTGCTCGGTGGTGCCGGGTCGGCCGATACGAATCGACTCCAAAAGCGTGGTGCTGTCGATACTGGAGCGCGCCACCAGGCGCACCTGGCGGTCGCCCACTCTAAGCGTGCCGGCGTCCTCCACGGCGTTTTCGGTTTGAATGGTGTCGATGACCTGATCGATCGTGACGCCCAGGGTGGTCAGGCGCTCGTTGGAGATATCGATATAGATCGTCTCTTCGCGCTCGCCGGCGGAACTGACCCGGGCGACCCCGGGCACCGCGAGCAGCTCCCGCTGCAAAAACGTCGAGATATCGCGAATCTCACGGGTCGAGAAGCCTTCGGCGGTGACCGCATAAAAAAGCCCGTACACCTCGCCGAAATCGTCGTTGACCTGGGACTGGAGCGCCCCCTGGGGCAGGTCGGCCTGGGCGTCGTTCACTTTGCTTCGCAGCTCGTCCCAGATTTGCGGAAGCTGGTCGCTGCCGTAGGTGTCCTGAATTTCGACCTGGATTTCCGAGCGGTTGGGCAGCGATTTGGAGTCGAGCACGTCGAGCTGCTCCATCTCCTGGATGGCACGCTCCAGGCGCTCGGTGACCTCCTCTTCGACCTCTTCGGCGGTGGCGCCGGGGTAGGGCGTGTTGATGATCGCGTAGGGAATGGTGAACGACGGATCTTCGAGCTTGCCGACGGTGTTGAACCCCCAGATGCCGCCCAGTACGCAGATGACCACCAAAAGCCAGGTGTTGATCGGTTTTTCGATCGAGCGCTTTGCAATATCCATGACGCCCCCTTAAAGCGCGTTTTCGAGGGGTTTGACGCGCATGCCCTCGCTCAAGAGGTGCGCGCCGGTGGCGACCACGCGGGCGCCTTCTTCCAGGCCCGCAACGATCATCACCTGGTCGTCGACGATCTCGCCGACGCTAACGGTTTGGGGACTTACCTCGCCTTCGTCGGCGTCGAACACCCACACGCGAAACGCGCCTTCTTCGTCGCTGTCCAGGGCGCTGCTGGGCAACACGATCAGCGGGCTTTCGATCTGCGCGTCGGGCTGGATGTAGACCGTGGCGGTGGTGCCGGGCAGGGCGATGAGGCCATCACCCACCGGGGCGTACTCGACCTCGTAGGTCTGGGCGACTTCGTCGGGCTCGGTCACGTGTTCGCGGTACTCGAGCACAATGCGCTGACCCGGGAGCGTGGCGATTTCCGCCTCGGCGCTGAACGCACGGCCGTTCTCCAGGTGCTGCATCAGCGCCTGGGGTACGTTGAAGCGAATGCGCAGCTCCGAGATATCCTGAATACGCACGATTTCGGTGTTGGGCGGCACGGTGGTGTAGTTCTCGACCAGGCGGCGCGCGATCAGCGCATCGAAGGGCGCGTGGATCGTGGTGTAGGCGAGTTCCTGGCGAGCGGTATCGCGCTGGGTTTCGGCGCGCTCGGCCTCGGCCACGGCGGCGTCTAGCGCCGCCTGGGACGCCGCGCCTTGACTGCGTAAGGTGCGCTGGCGGTCCAGATTACGCCGGGCCTGCTCGAAATCCGCCTCGGCGGCGCGCAGCTGCAGCACGTAATCGGTTTGGTCGAGCTTTGCGATCAGCTCGCCTTCGGGAATGATGGCCCCCTGAACCGCGGGGAATTCCTGTAGCCGGCCGCCGACCTGGAAGGCGTAGTCGACCGTACTGCGCGCATCGACCCGGCCCACGAAGCGCCGTCCGGGGTAGACGGACTGCTGCTTCGCTTCCACCAGTTTGACGACCTGGGCGGGGCGCTGTTGGGGTTCTTCGTCGTCACCGCAGCCGGTTAGTACCAAAAGCGTAATGAACAAAGCTATCCATGAAAAAACCGGCCTCATTGCGTCGCGTCTCCCTGCGGGCAGTAGCATTTTAAAACGGGGTGGTATTACGTCAGGCACCTACTATAGTGGGTGCCTGAAAAAACGCGAACAGTCGTTTTAATTTTTAAGCCCTCGAGAAGCCAGATTTTCATGGCCGGTCCGCGCAAGTAAGTGATTAAAAAAGCAAGGAGAATCGATGAAGAAGGGAGTCTTTAAGCGCCACTGGCTGAGCGCGGTGGGGCTGGCGCTTTTAACCGGCTGCGCGGTGGGGCCCGAGTACGAGCGCCCGGAGATCGCGCTGCCCGATACCTGGCCCGAGCAAATCACTCTGAGCCAAACCGAGCGCGGTGAGTGGCGCGACTGGTGGCGCCAGTTCGACGACCCGGCGCTCAACGCCCTGGTCGAGCGTGCCACCGAGGACAACCTGGAGCTCGCCGTGCAGTTGGCGCGCATTCAGCAGGCCCGGGCAGAGCTCGGCTTTGCCGACGCGGATCGCTTTCCCACCGTGGGCTATCAGCTCGAGGCCAACCGGGAGCGCATGCCGGGGGCCTCGATCCCCATCGACATCGACCCGGTGCAGGATCTTTTGACCTCGGTCAACAACGAGTTCTCGCTGGCGGCAAGCCTCGAGTACGAGTTGGATCTGTGGGGCCGGCTCGAGCGCCAGCGCGAGGCGGCGCTGGCCTCACTGGGCGAAAACCTGTTCGCCCGGGACGCCGCGGAGATCGGCGTGATCGCCGATGTCGTCACCACCTATTTCGATTTGAAAAACGCCCAGTACCAGCGCGATATTCTCGAAGAGACCGAGGCGACCTACGAAGAGACCTACCGGCTACAGAAGCTGCGCTTCGATCTGGGCGATATCAGCGAGCTTGCCTTTCGCCAGGCCGAGGCCGAGTGGCGCAGCGTGCGCACCGAGCTCCCCCAGGTCAACCAGCAGGTAGAAACGCTGAAAGGGGCGCTGGCCACATTGGTGGGGCTTACGCCGGCGGAGCTGATGGGGGAGCTCGACTACGGCAACACCCGCCTGGTCGAGATCGCCGAACCCCAGCGTTTGCCACAGCTGTTGCCCTCGGAGCTGCTACAGCGCCGCCCGGACATCCGCTCCGCCGAGGCGACGCTGATCGCCGCCAACGCCCAGGTGGGCGTCGCCGAGGCGGCCAGGCTTCCGTCGATCAACCTGACCGCTTCGCTGGCAAGCGTGGCCGCAGACTCGAGCGACCTGTTCACCGACAACGCCCGCGCCTGGGGGCTGGGCGCCTCGGTGGTCGGCCCGATTCTGGATTTCGGCCGCACCCGGGCCAACGTGGAAGTGGCAGAGTCCCAGGTCGAGCAGGCCGACGCCCAGTACCGGCTCACCGTGCAGACCGCTTTCGTCGAGGTGCGCGACGCGCTCAATAGCTACCGGTTCTCCGAGCAGCGCATCGAGGCCGCGGACGAGGAGCTCGCCGCGGTGTCCCGGGCCCGCGACCTGGCGGTGCTGATGTACGACCAGGGCCAAACCAGCATGCTCGAGCGCCTGGACGCGGAGCGCTCGCTGCTCTCCGCCAGGCTCGACCGCTCGGCGGTGCAAAGCGACCGCTTGACCGCCGTGGCCACGCTCTTCAAGGCGCTGGGCGGTGGCTGGGAGAGCCAGCCCCGCTGATATCCGGGGCGCAGAGGCAAAGCCAGCACGGCCAGGCTTTGGTATCATGGGTATCACTCGCGACGGGTCTGCTTCTGGCAGGCCCGTTTCTCGTGGCCGGCGGTTTTTTTCCGGCCCGATTTTAAAACCTTGACCCACCCCGTTCGCGCCGGAGCCCGCCATGGACACCCTGATTTCCCGCATTCAGCCCATTGACGCCGGCATGGAGCGCCAGGCCAGGGCCTATCTGGACTCACTCACCAAACCCCCGGGCAGTCTTGGGCGGCTGGAAGACCTGGCCGTCACGCTGTGTCAAATCAGCGCCACGCTCACCCCCGATGTGACCCCGCCCGGGGTGATCGTCTTCGCCGCGGACCACGGCGTGGCCGCCGAGGGCGTCTCCGCGTTTCCCCAGGATGTGACCGCGCAAATGGTCGCCAACTTCGCCAGCGGCGGGGCGGCGGTCAACGTCTTTGCCCGCCAGATCAACGCGCGGCTGGAAGTGGTCGATGTGGGCGTGGCAAGCGATATCGAAGCGCCCGGGGTGGTCGCTGCCAAAGTGCGCCGCGGCACGCGCAACTTCGCCCGGGAAAACGCGATGACCGGGGATGAAGTGGAAAGTGCGATGCAGGCGGGCGCGGACGCCGTCGCGCGCGCCCAAAGGGCCGGCTGTAAAAGCCTGATACTCGGCGAAATGGGGATCGCCAATACCACCGCCAGCAGCGCGGTGCTGGCGGCGCTTTTGAATCATCCGGTGTCCGCGCTGGTAGGGGCGGGCACGGGCCTGGCCCAGGATCGTCTCGCGCACAAGGTGGGCGTGATCGAGCGCGCCCTGAACGAGCGCACCTATAGCGAGGCGCCGCTTTCGGTGCTGGCGGCGCTCGGCGGGCTGGAGCTTGCCGCCATGGCCGGGGCCTATCTTGGCGCCGCGGCCAACCGCCTGCCGGTGGTGGTCGATGGCTTCATCGCGACCGTGGCGGCGCTGGTGGCGGTGCGGGTGTGCCCCGCGGTGCGCGATTATCTGGTGTTCGGCCACCGCTCCGCGGAGCCTGGCCACACCCTGGCGCTCGAAGCGCTAAGCGCCACGCCGCTGCTCGAACTCGACATGCGCCTGGGCGAGGGTAGCGGCGCCGCGCTTGCCTTTCCGCTATTGACCGCCGCCTGCGCCATGATGGGCGAGATGGCCACGTTTGCAAACGCCGGCGTTGCAAGCGAGTGACGGTTTGGCTTGTGCTTTGGGCGGTCGCGGTCGATTTGGCCGTGGGCGACCCTCGGCGGCTGCCGCACCCGGTGGTGGGCATGGGCCGGGTGATCGATTTTCTGGAAGCGCGGCTTAATCGCGGCGGCGCCCTTGCCCGGCGCTTCAAGGGCGGGCTTTTAACACTGGTCGTGGTGGGCGTGGTGTTTGGCCTGGCGACGCTGCTTCTCGATATGTTGAGCAGGGTGCACCCCTGGCTTGGCCTGGCCGCCGAGCTTTGGCTGCTCGCCACGACCTTTGCGATCAAGGGCCTGGCCGAGGCGGGGCGGATGATTGCCGCGCCGCTCGCCCGGGGCGATTTACCCGGCGCCCGCCAAGCACTGGCCAGGGTGGTGGGCCGCGACACCCAACAGCTGGATGAGGCCGAGATCGCCCGCGGCGCGGTGGAAACCGTGGCCGAGAACAGCGTCGACGGGATCACCTCGCCGCTTTTTTTCGCCCTCATCGGCGGCGCGCCGCTGGCGCTGGCCTACAAGGCGGTCAATACGTTGGATTCCATGGTGGGGTACAAAAACGCCCGCTTCGCGGATTTCGGCTTCGCCTCGGCGAAGCTTGACGACATCGCCAACTGGTTACCCGCGCGGCTGACCGCGGTCTGCCTGTGGGCGGCGGGGGCGCTTTTAGCGGCCAGCGGTAAAGAAACCCTCTTCGTGGCCGATGCCTTTACCCATACCCGGCGCCAGGCGCCGCGCCACCCAAGCCCCAACGCCGGCTGGCCCGAGGCGATGGTCGCCTGGCTCATGGGGGTGCGCCTTGGCGGGGTCAACTATTACCAGGGCGTGGTTTCCCATCGCGCAACGCTGGGGCCGGGAAGTGTCACGCTCGGCGCCCGGCATATCGCCGTGACGATTCGCCTGATGCATTTGGCCTGGGGGCTTTTTTTGTTGATGATGATCATCTGTGGTTGGGCGGGAGGGGCGCTCGAAACGCTCGCTTCGGCGGATGGTGCGGTGACCCTGCGCCTGGGGGCCGAATGATCGCGTTCATAAGCGGCGGGGCGCGCTCGGGAAAGTCCCAGCTGGCCGAAACCCTCACGCTAAAAGCCGCCCAGGGGCACTGCTACTACGTGGCGACGGCGCGGGTGAGTGATGCCGAGATGGCCGAGCGCGTAACGCATCACCGGGCCCGGCGCGACCGCCGTTGGGTCACTCTCGAAGCCCCGGTTGATCTTGACCAGGCGCTGGCACGTATTCCGGCCCACCAGGCCGTGCTGGTAGACTGCCTGACGCTCTGGGCCAGCCAGCTCCTGTTCAGTGCAGGGCTTTCCGAGGAGGAAGGCGTCCGGCGCCTCGAGGCGTTCGTGCAACGAGCCCGCGCCCGGCGCCTGCATTTGGTCGTCGTCTCCAACGACATCAACGAGGCGCTGCTGCCGGAGGACCCGGTGGTCTGGCGCTTTGTAAGCTTTCTGCAGCGCCTGCACCGTTTGCTGGCCCAGGAAGCCGACTCGGTGGTCGAGGTCGTCGCCGGGCGCGGCGTCGAGTGGAAACCCGCAAATACCGATTAGAAGAGTCACCGCCTTGAAAAACGCCCTGTTCGGCGCCGTGCTGGCGTTTCAGTTTTTGACCCGCGTGCCGCTGCCCATCGAGTGCCCATGGAATGGCGCCACCCGGCGCTGGGCACTGCGAACCTACCCGGTGGTGGGGCTTTTTATCGGCGCTGTGCTCGTGCTCGTCGCGCATTTTTTGGAGTACGTTGCGATGCCCGCGCCGCTTGGCGCGCTGGCGCTTTTGAGCCTGTGGGTCGCGCTGAGCGGCGCCCTACATCTCGATGGTGCGATGGACCTGGCCGATGCGCTGGGCAGTAACCAGCCGCTGGCGCGGCGCTTCGAAATCATGAAAGACCCCCAGGTGGGCAGCTTCGGCCTGCTGGCGCTTTTTTTCCTGCTGGCCTGGAAGGCGGTGCTTTTATGGGCGCTGCTCGTCTACCAGGCGCCGCTCGTTTGGCTTTTGATCATTCCGGCGCTGGGCCGCTTTGCGGGCGCGGCGTTTCTGGTGCTAAGCCCCTGCGCTCATCAAGCGGGGCTTGCCTACAGTTTCAAGCGCTCGCTTACCGCGCAAGACGCCGTGCTTGCGCTGGTGCCGCTACTGGTCGTGGCGCTTTTTTACCCGGCGCTGGTCCTGTGGCTCATGGCGGCGCTTTTGTTTACCGCGCTTTACCGGGCGGGTGTTCTGCGTGCCTTCAGGGGCATCAATGGGGATATGGCCGGCGCTTTGATAGAAGGAGTTGAACTGTGGCTTTTGATGGTAATGTGGAGCTGGTGGTGGTTCGCCACGGGATAACGGCCTGGAATCTGGAGCGGCGTTACCAGGGCCAGCGCGATATTCCGCTGTTGTTGCCCGATGCGAAAGAGGGCCTCGACACCCTGCGCGAAGCGCTGGCAGGGGAGGCGTTCGACGCCATTTACGTGAGTGACCTGACCCGCTGCCGACAAACCTTCGAGTGGATCAAGCCCGAAGCCTGCGTAGCGCCGGTCCATGACGAGCCCCGGCTTCGTGAGCTCGACTTCGGCGACTACGAGGGCAAGGTGTACGACGAACTCAAAAACGACCCGGCCTATCGCGCCTGGATTGATAGCGTAGGAGAGCTTAGAATCCCCGGCGGCGAATCCGCGGGTGATCTGCGTCACCGCCTGGACGCCTGGCTCGAGGACGTGGCCCAAAGCGCCCGCCAGTATGGCCATCGGCGCATACTGGCGGTCACCCACGGCGGGGTGATTCGCGAACTAAGACGGCGTTTCGAGTCCGTGCCTTTCTGGGAGGCCACGGTGCTCCAGGCCACCGGCCGGCGCCTGACACTCAAGTATCACGCTCAGCAAGAGGGGTGGCAATGCAGCTTTTCATCGGCGGTGCCCGCGCTGGAAAACGAGACGCCGTAAAAGCGCGCTTTGAAAACGCCGCCTGGTGGACCCTCGCCCCGGGCCAGCGCCTGGCGGACTGCCACTCGATACTGGTGCCCAACAAACCACTGGTGATCAACGGCTTTTTAAACTGGGTGGCGCGCCACGGCGAGTACGAGGCGGATAACGAGCGCCTGCGCGCTCAATGGCGTGAGGATATCGATTTTCTATGCCAGGCCGCCGCGGCCCGCAACGCGACCATCGTATTGATTTTAAACGAAGTAGGCCGAGGCCTGGTGCCCATGGCCCAGGACGACCGCCGCCTGCGCGATTTGAACGGCTGGCTGAGCCAGGACGCGGCCAAGCGCGCCGAGCGCGTGTGGTACGTGCGCCACGGCCTGACCCAGCGCCTCGCCGAGGTCGATTGACCTTGTCAGGGCAACTTGCTAGTTTACGCTCACCTTTGGGTGCTGGCCTGCGCGCCAGTTAAACGGGAAGCTGGTGCCCATTCCAGCGCTGCCCCCGCAACGGTAATCGAGTCAAGAACGGCCAATACGCCACTGTGTCGCATTCGACATGGGAAGGCCGCCGTTTGAAAAGGGTGCTGTTAACGTACTCCTTTTGCTCGTCAGCCCGGAGACCGGCCCAAACGTCACGGTTTTACTACCATTTCTGCCGAGTCGCGGAGGGCGTGCTCAGGGCTGATACGCGGCACTCGACCCCGCTATTTCCCTTTGCCAGTTCTCCGCGCGGCCATAAAAAACGGCTGTGCGGGTGAGCACGGCTCGAGGGGCTTTTCATGACATACGCGCGACCTACCGGGCTTGCCGCCTTGACGCTTGCCGCTCTGCCGCTGGCCGCTTTCGCCCAGTCAGGGCCTTCAGCGAACACGACGGAGCCTAAGCGAACGCTCGATCCGGTCGTCGTGACCGCCGCACTCGCCCCGCGCACCGCCCATCAAAGTCTTTCCTCGGTCACCGTGCTCGATGAAGCCACCTTTCGCCGCCAGGACCCGGTCAGCGTCACCGATCTTTTACGCGGCCAGCCCGGCGTGGACGTCTCCAGCAACGGCAGCTTCGGCAAAAATTCGAGCGTGTTCATTCGCGGCACCGGAAGCGCCCAGAACGTCTTGTTGATCGACGGTATCCGCCTGCGCTCCGCCACCAGCGGCGGGGCGGCGTGGTCGAATCTCGACCCGCGCATGTTCGAGCGCGCCGAGGTCGTGCGCGGCCCCAAGGGCAGCCTTTACGGGGCGGATGCCATCGGCGGCGTGGTGCAGCTATTCACCCACCAGGGCGATGAACAAGGCCCGCAGCCGCGGCTCTCCTTCGGCGGCGGCTCTTTCGGCACCGCGCGGGCCAGTGCTGGCATCAGCGGCCGGGAAGGCGGCACGCGTTACAGCTTCGCTGCCAGCCACTTCAATACCGACGGCGAGCCGGTGCGCCGCGGTGGCGACGACAAGGGCTATGACAACACCTCCGCGCTTGCGCGGGTCTCGCACACTTTTGATAACGGCGCGGAGACCGGCGTGCTGGCCCTGCGCGCCCGGGGCAACAACGAGTACGACGAGGGCGAGGACGACTTCGTTCAACAAGTGGCCGCCGTCTACGGTGAGGTGCCGGTGATGGATGCCTGGCGCTCGCGGGTCACGCTCTCCGAGGCCCGGGACGAAAGCGACAACATCGACGAATTCGGCGACTCCACCTTCGACACCAAAATCCGCACCGCGCGCTGGGAGAATACCTTCACCGCCGGCGCCCATGAGTTCATCGCCGGGGCCGAGTACAGCGAAGACAAGATCGACAGCACCGTCGATTACGACGAAACCAGCCGGGACAACAAGGCGGCGTTCAGCCAGGCGCTTTTCGACTTCGCCCCGTTCACGCTGCAGGCCAGCGCCCGTTTCGACAGCAACGAAAGCTACGGCGACGAGGTGACCGGAAGCGTAGGCCTGGGCTTCGATGTTGACGCTCACCACACCCTGCGCGCCAATTATGGTACCGCCTTCAACGCGCCGACCTATAACCAGCTTTACTACCCGGACTTCGGCAACCCGGACCTCGAATCGGAAACATCCGAGACCGTCGAACTCGGCGCGCGGGGCCAGTACGCAAGCCTCTTTTGGGACGCCGCGCTCTACCAGACCGATATCGACAACCTGATTGCAGGCCAGGGGGAGCAGTTCAACGTGCCCACCTCGCGTGTTCGCGGCGTCGAGCTATCGAGCGGTGTAGAAATCGATGCCTGGACCTTAGCCGCCGCACTCACCTACACCGACCCGGAGAACCGTGCCACCGGCAACCGGCTGCAAAACCGCGCCACGCAAAGCCTGCGTTTGGATGTGGACCGCGAGATTGGCGAGTATTCCCTGGGCGGTTCCTGGGTGGCGCAGAATCACCGCTACCGCGATGCCGAAAACGACGACCGCCTCGCCGGTTATGGCCTTGTGAACCTGCGCGCCGGCTGGGAGTTCGCGCCCCTGTGGAGCGCCCGGGTGACGCTGGAGAACGCCCTGGATCAGGACTACGTCACCACGCGCTCGTTTGACGGCGCCGACTACATCAACGCCGGCCGTGCGGCGTTTTTGAGCGTCAACTTTGGTCAATAAGTGGCTTCTGGGCCTGGCAGCGGCGCTCTGTATGAGCGCCACCGCCCAAGCCGAGGTGTGCGCCCAGGACGATCTCGACCGTGAGGTGTGTTTGAGCGCCCCGGCCGAGCGCATCGCCGCGCTGTCACCGGGGGCGACGGAGCTCGTTTACGCCGCCGGGGCCGGCGAGCAGGTGGTGGCGGTGGTGTCGTTTAGTGACTACCCGCCCGAGGCGCAACATGTGGCCTCGGTAGGCAGTCACACCCGGCTGGATTTGGAAGCGCTGGTGGCGCTCGAACCGGACCTGGTGATTGGCTGGGTGACCGGCAACCCCGCCGAGCAGCTCGATACGTTAGAGGCGCTGGGTATGGCGGTGTTTTATATCGAGCCGCGCAGCGTGGAAGGGGTTGCCAGCGCCATCGAGCGTCTCGCCGCGCTTTCCGGCACCGACGCCGAGGGCGAGCGAATCGCCCAGGGCTTTCGCGATGAGATGGCGGCGCTGGAAGCGCAGTACGCAAACCAGCGCCCGGTCGATACCTTCTACCAGGTGTGGGACGCGCCGCTGATGAGCGTGAACGACGAGCACCTGATCGGCCAGGTCATTCGCCTGTGCGGCGGGCGCAACGTATTTGGAAGCCAGGGCCGGCTGGTGCCGCGCCTGGACGACGAGGCGGTACTCGCCGCTGACCCGGCGGTGATCGTCGCCGGCGGCATGGGCGAGGAGAACCGCCACTGGCTGACTCACTGGGAGCAGTACCCCAGTCTCGAGGCGGTCGCCCATGACCGGCTCTATTTCGTGCCGCCTTCGCTGATTCAGCGGCCCACGCCGCGCCTGGCTGAAGGCGCGCGTCTTCTGTGTGAGCACCTGGCCACCGCCCGCGCCGAGGGTGCGCCTTGAGCCTACGCTACTTGAACGCCTGGCCCGTCGCACTGGGCGGTTTGGCCGTGCTGGCGTTGGGGCTGGCGCTCGTCAGCGGTAGCGCATCACTAGGAGTGGGCGAGCTTTTAAAAGTGTTCACCGGCGGGGGCGAGGCGCTTTCGCGCACCCTGGTGCTGGATTTACGCCTGCCCCGGGCGTTCTCCGCCTTTGCGGTCGGCGGGCTTTTGGCCGTGGCCGGGGCGTTGATGCAGGTGCTGCTGCGAAACCCCTTGGCGGACCCCTACGTATTGGGGCTTTCCGGCGGGGCGAGCATTGGCGCGCTTGGCGCGATGCTCGTGGGTATCAGCGGCTTGCTGGTCACGGGCTCCGCGTTTGTCGGCGCGCTGGTCTCGACGCTTTTGGTATTTGGCCTGGCCCAGGGGCGCGGCGGCTGGACCCCGGCGCGGCTTTTGCTGACCGGCGTGGTCGTGGCCTCGGGCTGGGGCGCGGTGATTACCCTGATGCTCGCGATGAGCCCCGCCGAGCGCCTGCCCGGCATGCTCTACTGGCTGATGGGCGATCTCGCCTACGCGCGAACGCCCTGGCCGCCGCTTGCGGTGTTGCTGGCTACCTGCGTGCTTTTATGGCCGCTGGGCAGAAGCCTGAACGTGCTGGCCCGCGGCCCGCACCAGGCCGCCGCTTTAGGTGTGGCGGTGCGCCCACTGGAGTGGGGCATTTACGTGCTGGCAAGCCTGCTGACGGCGGTGGCGGTAACCACCGCGGGCAGTATCGGTTTCGTGGGCCTGGTGGTGCCGCACATGCTGCGCCTGGGGCTGGGCAACGACCAGCGCCGGATTCTACCCGCCTGCGCACTGGCCGGCGGCACGCTCTTGGTACTGGCGGATACGCTCGCGCGCACGCTGATCGCCCCGGAGCAGCTGCCTGTTGGTGTGATCACCGCGCTTTTGGGCGTGCCGACCTTTTTGCTGCTGCTCTACCGGAGCCGCCCATGAACACCTTGAGTGCGAAGGGGCTGGTGCTCGAGATTCCGGGCCGGGTAAGCGGCCAGCCCATCGAGGTGAGCGTGGCACCCGGCCAGGTGTGGGGCGTACTCGGGCCTAATGGGGCGGGCAAAACCACGCTCTTGCATACGCTCGCCGGGCTGAACGCGCCGCGGGCGGGTCACGTCGAGCTCGACGGCGCGCCGCTTGGCTCGTTCAAGCGCCGCCATATCGCCAGGCGGCTAGGGCTGGTGTTTCAGGAGCGCATGGATGGCTTTCCCGCCACGGTACAAGAGAGCGTGATGATGGGCCGCCACCCGTACCTGTCGCTTTGGCAGCGCGAGAGCCATGAGGATATCGAGCGCCTGAAGGCGGCGCTGGCCCGTCTCGATTTGAGCGCGCTGGAGAAGCGCCTGATCACCACGCTCTCCGGCGGGGAGCGCCAGCGGGTGGCGCTGGCCACGGTGCTGACCCAAAACCCGGCGGTATGGCTTCTGGACGAGCCCACCAACCACCTGGACCTTCACCACCAGAGCGCGGTCATGGCGCTGTTGACCGAGCAGGCCCAAGCGGGGAAGGCGGTGATGATGTGCCTGCACGACCTCAACCTGGCCACCCGGTGGTGCAGCCATTTACTCCTTTTATACCCGGATGGCGAGGTCAGCGCCGGGCCGCGCAATGAGGTACTCGAGCTCGACGCCCTGGAGCGGCTCTACCGCCAGCGGCTCAGCGTAGCCGAGATCGACGGCGCGCCGGTCTACATGCCGCGGGTGACCCCCACTCAAAATGCCGGGAGGCCCTTGTGACGACGTTTCCCTTTGCCGCCGTCGTGGGTCATGAAGCGCTCAAGACCGCGCTGATCCTCAATACTATCAACCCACGCATTGGCGGGGTGCTGATCAGCGGCCCGCGGGGCAGCGCCAAATCGACCCTGGCCCGGGCGCTGGCCGCGCTGCTGCCCAAAAGCGCCGCCGGTGAAGCGGCGTTCGTCACACTCCCCCTGGGCGCCAGCGAAGAGCGCCTGACCGGAAGCCTGGACGTCAACCGCGTACTGGCGGACGGCCAGGTCCACTTTCAGGAAGGGCTTTTGGCCCGCGCCCACGGCGGCATTTTATACGTCGATGAGGTCAATTTATTGGCGGATACCCTGGTCGATCTGCTGCTCGATGTCGCCGCCAGCGGCACCAACGTCGTCGAGCGCGACGGCGTGAGTCATTCGCATGCGGCGCGCTTTAGCCTGATTGGCACCATGAACCCGGAGGAGGGCGAGCTCAGGCCACAGTTGCTGGACCGCTTTGGCCTGAGCGTGGTGCAGCCAAGCGAGACGAGCGTTGCCGAGCGCATCGCCATCGTGCGCCAGCGCGAAGCGTTTGACCGTGACCCTGAAGGTTTTGCCGAGCGCTTTTTACAAGAGCAGCGTGAACTTTGCGAGCGCGTGGCCCGCGCCCAGCAAAGGCTTGATAGCGTCATCACACCGGACGCCGCCTATGAACAGATTGCCAAACGCTGCGCGGCGGCGGGGGTCGAGGGGCTGCGCGCCGATGTTACCTGGCACCGCGCCGCCCAGGCCCACGCCGCCTGGCGCGAGGCAGCCGAGGTCGAACAAAGGGATATCGACGCCGTCGCCGCCTGGGTGCTCGACCACCGGCGCACCGTCCCGGAGGACGAAAGCCCAAATTCAAACGACGACGGCGAAAGCGGCGGCTCGGGGAACCAGCCGAACAGCCGCTCTGGCAGCACGCCGCCAACGAGCAGCCGCGGCGAGGCGGCGGGCGCAGGTGCGGGCCAGGGCGGTAGCGATAATGCGGGCTCAGACGATTCAGGCCAGTGGGGCGCCATGGCGCCGGTCAAACAGCAAACCGCGGCGAATGAGGCGGGCCCAATGATACCGGAAGCGCCCTTACGCGCCCCGGTAAACCGCGCCTTGAACGACCCGATGGACGGCGGCGCGCGCAAGGGCTGCCAATGGGGCCGCGGCGCGTTCAAGCGCGCCCCGGCGGCCACACCGCGGCTCGACCCGTTCGCGACCATCGTCGCCAACCGCGGCGCGCGCCCCTGGCAAACCCTTTGCTACCGCCCGGCGCGGGCAGGCCAGCCGCGCCTTCACCTGGTGCTGCTGGATACCTCGGGCTCGACGCTGTCTTCAACCCTAGGCGGGCGGCTTTTAAGCCGCGCCAAGGGCTTTGTCGAGGCGCTAACCCGCCAGGCGTATCGGGGCCGCGAGCAGCTGGCCGTATTCGGCTTTGGCAACGACACCATCACACCGCTACTTGCCCGCCAGCGCGCGCCCAAAAGCCTTTTGGTGAAACTCGACGACGCCACGAGCGGCGGCGGCACCCCGCTTCGCCGGGCGGTGGAGCAGGCCGGGCGCCTGGTGCGCCAGTGGCAGCGCCGCGAGCCCGGCCTGCACGTTTTGACCTACCTGATTACCGATGGCCGCACCCGCGACTCCCTGGCGGGGTTAAAGCCACTGGGCGACTGCCTGGTGCTGGACACCGAACAAGCCAGGGTCAAGCGCGGCCAGGGCGAGCGGCTCGCCCGCGAGCTGGGCGCGCGCTATCAACCCCTCCCTTTTCAGGAGACCCCATGAGCATCGAGCGCCACCAAAACCGCATGCAGCGCAAAAAGGAAGTGGTCGACGAGCGCATTAGCCAGGCCACCGAAGAGCGCGGCGTGCTGATCCTTTTAAAGGGCAACGGCAAGGGCAAGAGTAGCTCCGCTTTGGGCACACTTGCCCGCTCGCTTGGCCACGGCCGGCAAGGCGCGGTGATCCAGTTCATCAAGGGGCGCCGGGAAACCGGCGAGTACCTGTTTTTTCGCGACCACCCGCGTCTTGAATGGCACATCATGGGCCAGGGCTTTACCTGGGAGACCCAGGATCGCGCGCGCGATGTAAAAGCCGCCCAGGCCGCCTGGCACGTCGCGAAGGAGCTTTTGGAGAATCCGGACGTCGATATCATCGTGCTCGATGAAATGAGCTACATGTTCAAGTACGGCTACCTGGACGTGGCGCCGGTGGTCGAGGCGTTACAAAGCCGCCCGGCGCACCAGAACGTGATCATCACCGGGCGCACCATGGCCACGCCGCTACAGGATATCGCCGATACTATCAGTGTTGTTGCCGACGAGCGCCACGCCTTCCGCGCCGGTGTGAAGGCCCAAAAGGGGATCGAATACTGATGCGTACCGCTCGTTGCCCCGCGCTCTTTATCGCCGCACCGTCATCCGGGCAGGGCAAAACCACCGTGACCGCCGCACTTGCCCGTCTTGTACGCAACCAGGGCAAGGTGGTGCGGGTGTTCAAAACCGGCCCGGATTATCTTGACCCGCAGATTCTCGCCCAGGCCAGCGGGGCGCCGGTGGACCAGCTCGATTTATGGATGGCCGGCGTTTCTTATTGTCGCCAGCGCTTTTATGAAGCCGCGGTCGATGCGGACTTGATCCTCGTCGAAGGCGCCATGGGCCTTTTTGACGGCGAACCTTCAAGCGCTGACTTGGCCGCGCTTTTCAATATTCCGCTGGCCGTGGTGATGGACGTCAAGGGTATGGCGCAAACCGCCGCCGCGGTGATGGCGGGGCTGGCGGGCTTTCGCGACGACATCAACATCGCCGGGCTGATCGCCAATAGCTGCGCCACTGCCCGCCACCGCGAACTCATCGAAGGCGCGCTTCCTGCGCACATTCCGCTGCTGGCCAACATCGCCCGCGACCCGGCGCTCTCGCTTCCCGAGCGCCACCTGGGGCTGGTGCAGGCGGATGAGATCCGCGATGAGCTCGAGGCGCGTTTCGAGGCCGGCGCTGCGGCGATGGAAGCCGCCGGGTTTTTGGAGGCGCTAAGCGCCCTTGCACCGGTCAGCTTCGCAGCGCCCCAGGACGCACCGCCTACGCTTGCCCCGGCACTTGCCGGCCGCACCATAGGCGTCGCCCGGGACGCCGCGTTCAGCTTTATCTACCAGGCGAACCTGGACGTTTTAACGCAGATGGGCGCGACGCTGCGCTTTTTCTCGCCCATGGCTGATCAAGCGCTACCGGCGTGCGACGCTTTATGGCTGCCCGGCGGCTACCCGGAGCTTCACGCCGCCGCGCTTGCGGACAACCACGCCATGAAAGCGGCGATTCACGGGTTTTTCGAATCAGATAAGCCGATTCTTGCCGAGTGCGGGGGGCTTTTATATAGCCTCGAAACGTTGACCGACTACGACGAGGAGCGCCACAGCCTGCTTGGGTTGCTACCTGGCCACGGGGCAATGCGCGGGCGGCGCGGCTGCCAGGGGATGCAAACCGCGGCCCTGCCGGAAGGCGACATTCGCGGCCACGCCCACCACCGCTCCATGGCCGAAGGCACCCCAAAACCGGTGGCTTATGGGCGCCGCCAGCGCCACCCGGCCCCCGGCGAGGCGATTTACCGCGCACGCCGCCTGACGGCGACCTACCTGCACCTGTTTTTCCCGAACAACCCCGAGGCCGTGGCCGCGCTTTTTTCCGCGCGCCTTACGGCCAGTGAACCGCTATCCCGCGAGGCCTTGAATGCCAACTCCTAACGTACAGCTGAGCAAAATCCCCGCCACCGTCGTCACCGGCTTTCTGGGCAGCGGCAAGACCACGCTTTTGGCAAGCATCCTGCGCCGCATGACCGGCAAGCGCATCGCCGTGATCGTCAATGAGTTCGGTGAGCAGGATATCGACTCCGACCTTCTGCGCAGCTGCGCGCTCGACTGCGAACCCGGAGCCGAAGGCGCAGCACTTGAGGGTGATGACGACGGTATTTACGAGCTTGCCAACGGCTGCATCTGCTGCACCGTGGAGGAAGAGTTTCTGCCGGTGATGAAAAAGCTCGTCGAGCGGCGCGACCGGATCGACCATATCCTGATCGAAACCAGCGGTTTAGCGCTGCCCAAACCCCTGGTGCAGGCGTTCAACTGGCCGGAAGTGCGCCAGCACTGCACCGTGGATGCGATCATTACCGTACTCGATGGGCCCGCCGTCGCCGCCGGGCGCTTCGCCCACGACGAAGCGCGCGTGGCCGCCCAGCGCCTCGCGGACGAGAGCCTCGACCACGACCCCAGCCTTCAAGAGCTTTTGGATGATCAGCTAAGCGCCGCGGATCTCGTACTGGTGAGCAAAACCGATCTTCTAAGCGAAGACGAAAAATTGCGCGTCGAAGCGCTGATCGCCGCCAAGGTCCCCCAGTCGGTCAAGACGCTGTTCATCGACCCCACGCTTGCCGACAACGTCGCGCAGCTGGAGGCGCTGATGGGCATCGGTGCGGCAAGCGAGGAGGGGATCGATGCGATCACCAACCACCACGACAAGCACCACGCCGAGGGCGCCCACCACGACCATGCCCACGATCATTTCGACTCCTGTGTTATTAACCTGGGCGAAGTCGACGCCACCGCCCTGGACGCGGCGCTCCAAACCCTTCTGAACACCCAGCAAATTTACCGCGCCAAGGGCTTTGCCGCGGTGCCGGGCAAGCCGATGCGCCGCGTGGTGCAGGCGGTGGGCAAGCGCCTGGACGGCTATTTCGACCGCCTGTGGGCGCAAGACGAGCCGCGCCAGACCCAGCTGGTGTTCATCGGCCACGACCTTGACCGCGCCGCGATCGAAAAGGCCCTGGCCGATAGCGAGATGACGACCAGCGCCTGATGCATCTATTTGCCGCCAAGCCCGGGGGCTTTGTCGACGATGAAGGCATCGTCGATTTACAGCAAAGCCCTTCTGAGGTCGTGATTCTCTCCGCCGCCGATAGCAACCTTTCGGCGCTGGCTCAGGCCGCTGATCGGTTGGGTGAGGCCTACCCGAGCCTGCGCCTGGCCAACTGGATGAACCTGGCCAAGCCCGCGGCGTTTGACCTTTACGAGCACAAGGTGCTGGAGCACGCCAAAGTGGTCGTGGTCTCGCTTTTGGGCGGCAAGGGTTACTGGCAGTACGGCTTCGAGCGTTTGCTTGCCTGGCAGGCCGCGGGTTCTGAGCGAGCGCTCATTGTCGTGCCCGGCTGCGACGCGCCGGACGATGCGCTGCTGCGCGAGTCGAGCGTGGGCTTTGATGACGCCTACCGGGTCTGGCGTTTTCTTCGCGAAGGCGGCGTGGACAACGCCGAGCAGCTTCTACGCTTTATCGCCGCGAACTGTATGCCCCAAAGCCTTGAAGAGGATTTTACCTGGCGGGAGCCGCGGGTCGTTCCGCCGGCGGTGATCTACGCCCCGCAAGGCGCTCAGGCCTCGGGCAGCCTTCACGAGTGGCGCAAAACCCGCGGCGACGGCCCGACCTGCGTGCTGGTGTTTTATAGAAGCCACCTGCAGGGCGGCAATACCGGCGTGGTCGACGGTATGCTTGAAGCCCTTGAAGCCGAGGGGCTTTCGCCGCTGGCGGTGGCGGTGGCGTCTCTCAAGGAACGCGCTTGTATCGAGTTCGTCAATCACCTGATCGAGGCGACCGGCGCGGGGCTTGTGATCAATACCACGAGCTTTTCGGTCAACCGCAACAGCGACGAGGCGGGCGCCGAGTCCGCCACGGTCGCCCCCGACGAGAGCCTGTTTAGCGGCCAGCCCGTCGTGCTGCAAGCGATGCTTGCCAGCAGCACTGTTGAGGACTGGGAGGCATCCAGCGCCGGGCTTCGCGCCCGGGACGTGGCGATGCAGATCGTGCTGCCGGAAATGGACGGCCGGGTGATTACCCGGGCCGTGGGCTTCAAGGCCGAGGCCCATTTCAATGAGCGCTGCCAGCTCTCGATCACCCATCACGCGGTCAATACCGAGCGCGCCGCTTTCGTGGCCCAACTCGCCCGGCGCACCCTGGCGCTTCGCGAAACGCCCAACGCCCAAAAGCGCGTGGCGCTGATCATGGCCAACTATCCCAACCGGGACGGGCGCATCGGCAACGGCGTGGGGCTCGACACCCCGGCCTCGACGCTCAATATTTTGACCGCCCTTCAGCAAGCGGGCTACCCGGTGGCGGGCCTTCCCGAAAGCGGCGACGCATTAATTGGCCTGCTTCAGGGCTCGATCACCAACGACCAGGCAGGGTTTGAGGTGCGCGGCTGCTGGCAGAGCATCGGCGTGGACGCGTACCTGGCCTGGTTCGAGACCCTGCCTGAAAGTCTTCGCGCGGCGGTGACCACGCGCTGGGGCGCCCCACAAGACGACCCCAAGTACCGCCAGGGGCGGCTAATGATTGCCGGCGTGCGCTTGGGTGAAACCTTCGTCGGCATTCAGCCCGAGCGCGACTTCGCGGACGACTTGACCCAGTCCTACCACGATATGGAGCTGGCGCCACCGCACAGCTACCTGGCCTTCTATTTGTGGCTGCGCGAGCACTACGGGGTAGAAGCGGTGGTTCACGTGGGCAAGCACGGAAGCCTTGAGTGGCTGCCGGGCAAGAGCACGGCGTTAAGCGGTGAGTGCTGGCCGGAAATAGCCCTGGGGCCGCTGCCGCACTTTTACCCGTTCATCGTCAACGACCCGGGCGAGGGCGCCCAGGCCAAACGGCGAAGCCAGGCGGTGATTATCGATCACCTGATGCCGCCGCTGGCCCGCGCCGAGCTATACGGCCCCATGGCCGAGCTCGAGGCGCTGACGGACGAGTACTACCAAGCGCTGGACATGGACCCCCGACGCGAGGCGCTGATTCGCAGCCAAATTCTTAAGCACCTGCGCGATTCCGGCATCGACCAGGAGCTCGCCCAAGGTGGTGACTGCGGCGGCGAGTGCGATGCTGAGCTGCTAAGCGAATTGGACACGTTTTTGTGCGATATCAAGGAGAGCCAGATTCGCCACGGCCTGCACGTGCTGGGCACCAACCCGCCGGTGGAAAAACGCGCGGGCACGCTGGTCGCGCTTTTGCGCCTGCCCCGCGGCAACGCCGTGGCCCGGCGCAGCCTGCTGCAGAACCTGGCCGATGATTTAAACCTTGAGATTGACCCGCTGGCCGCCGGCAGCGAAGCCTGGACGGGCCCAACACCTACCGTGCTGAAGGCGCTGCTGGCAAGCCCCTGGCGCAGCGGCGCGGATACCCGCGAGCGCCTGGAGCTTCTGGCCGAGCAGCTGGTTAGCGCCTACGTACTACAAGACGGCTGCCTGGAGGCGCTTTCGCGCGACTACCCGGCCACCGCCGAGCAGCTCGCCTTTGGTCGCACGCTTTGGGCCACGCTCCAGCGCGGCGTGACGATGGAGCTGGGCTCGCTAATCGCGGGCCTGGAAGGGCGCTTCGTGCCCGCCGGGCCGAGCGGCGCGCCAAGCCGCGGGCGCCTCGATACCCTGCCCACCGGGCGCAACTTCTTCAGCGTGGACAACCGCTCGATCCCCTCTCCTGCGGCCTGGCAGTTGGGCGAGAAATCGGCCCAGGCGTTTGTGGAGCGCTACCTGCAGGACCACGGCGACTACCCGCGAAGGCTCGGGCTTTCGATTTGGGGCACCGCCACCATGCGCACCGGCGGCGACGACATCGCCCAGGCCTTTGCGCTGATGGGCGTGCGGCCCAAGTGGTCGCTGGGCTCCCAACGTGTGATCGATTTCGAGGTCATCCCCGCGATGCTTTTGAACCGCCCCCGGGTCGATGTCACGCTGCGGGTTTCCGGTTTTTTCCGCGATGCGTTTCCCAACGTAATTCGCCTGTTCGACGCCGCGGTACAGGCGGTGGCCGACTACAACGAGCCCGGCAACAGCAACACGATTCGCCAGGCCGTGCTCGCCCGCACCGAAGAGCTAAAAGCCCAGGGGCTGGACGAGGAGCAGGCAAGTGAGCAGGCGCGCTATCGCATATTTGGCAGCAAACCCGGTGAGTACGGCGCGGGGCTGAACCGGCTGATCGAAAACCGCAGCTGGGAAAGCGCGGGTGACTTGGCCGAGGCGTACCTGCGTACCGGCGCCTACGCCTACGGGCAGTTCGAAAACGCCGGCACCCCCGCCCGCGCCGCCTTCGAGCAGCAGGTGAAGGGGCTCGATGCGGTGATGCACAACCAGGATAACCGCGAACACGATATTCTCGATTCCAACAGCTACTACGCCTTTCAAGGGGGCCTGGCCAACGCCAGCCGCGCGCTCAGCGGCCAACAACCGGCCATCTACCACGCCGACCACGCCAACCCGGCGATGCCTACCATTCGCACCCTGAAAGAGGAGCTCGCCAAGGTGATTCGCTCCCGGGTGCTGAACCCCAAGTGGATCGAGGCGATGCGCGAACACGGCTACAAGGGCGCGTTTGAAATGGCCGCCACGATCGATTACCTGTTTGCCTATGACGCCACCACGGATTTGATCGCGGACTACCAGTACGCCCAGGTGAGCCAGGCGCTGGTGCTGGATGAAACCAACCAGCAGTTTCTGCGTGAGCATAACCCGGCCGCCCTTGACGAGATGGCCGAACGGCTGATGGAGGCCGTCCAGCGCGGCATGTGGCAGGCGCCCGGCGAGCAGGCTGAAAAACTGGGTGAGCTACTGCTGGAAATGGACGAAGCCAAAGAGCGGGGCGGGCGGTGAGCCGCGTACCGCAAATCAAGGGTTGGTGCCCCGGCGCCTGGCGGCCCATGGCCACCGGCGACGGTCTATTGGTGCGCGTGCGCGCCCCCCAGGGCGAGCTAACCCGGTTTCAAGCGCTGGCGCTTTGCGAGGCCGCTGACCTTTTTGGCAGCGGGCTGATCGAGCTGACCAACCGCGCCAACCTGCAGCTGCGCGGGGTAAGCGAAGCCACCTGGCCGCCGCTGATGGATTTTCTAATCGAGCACGGCCTTGTAAGCCAGAACCCGGACGCGGAGCGCGTACCGCCCATGATGTTGGCCCCCGGCGGTAAAGAAGGTGACGACACTCGCCGCGCGGCGCGCCTTCTAAGCGCCCGGGGCCATGGGTTCCCCGCGCTTCCCGCCAAGGTGGGCATCGCGGTCGACCTGGGGCCCGCGCCGGTACTCCAGGAAAGCCCCGCGGATTTTCGCATCGAGCGAAGCGAGAACGGTGCGCTGCTGGTGCGCTGCGAAGGCCGCGCCAGGGGCACGCTCGCGCCGAGCATCGAGGCTGCCGTGGAACTAGTGATTGAGCTTTCGCACTGGTTCGTGGAAAGCGGCGGGCGTGAGGCCAAACGCATGGCCCGCCACTGCGCGGCGCTGCCGGTGTGGGCGCCCCAAAACGCTTGCCCGGCAGGCGCAGGTGAAAAGCTGCCCCTGGGCGATCACCCTTTGGGCGCCGTGGTGGGCCTCGCCCTTGGCCGGGTGAGCGCCCGGGAGCTTCGCGCGCTGGTCACGCCTTTTACCCAGTGCACCCTGCAGGTCACGCCCTGGCGGCGGCTGCTGATCACCGGCGCGGCGTTTGCGCAGCTGCCCGTATTAGAGAATGTCATTGTCCGCGACGACGACCCGCGCCTTTTAATCGATGCCTGCCCCGGCGCGCCGTACTGCGCCCAGGCAAGCGTCGAAACCCAAGCCTTAGCCTGCCGCCTGACCGGCATTAAAGCAGAAAGCGTGCATATTTCCGGCTGCGCCAAGGGATGCGCGCGCAAGCACCCGGCGGCGGTGTGCCTGGTGGGGCGCGACGGGCGGTTCGATTTAATAACCAACGAGCGCGCCGACGCAGTGCCGGCGGCGTGCGGCCTCGACGAGCCTGACGTATTGAACACTTTGGAGAAGCTGGGTGCCTTACACCTATGAAACCCACGGCCCGGCGATCTACCGGGCGTCGTTTTCGATCATCCGCCGTGAAGCCGAGCTTGACCGCTTCAGCGCGGAGGAAGAGGTCGTCGCCGTGCGCATGATTCACGCCGCGGGCCTGGTCGAACTGGCCGCGCATATCCACTTCCAACCCGGCGCGGTGAACAAGGCGCGCGCCGCGCTGGAGGCCGGCGCGCCGATTCTATGCGACGCGCGCATGGTGTCGGAAGGCATTACCCGCACGCGCCTGCCCGCCAGCAACGAGGTGATCTGCACGCTGCACGATGAGCGCACGCCCAACCTCGCTAAAGAGATGGCCAACACCCGCTCGGCGGCCGCGCTGGAACTCTGGCGCCCACATTTGGAAGGCGCGGTGGTGGCCATCGGTAACGCACCCACGGCGCTGTTTCATCTGCTCAACATGCTGGAAGACCCCAGCTGCCCGCGCCCGGCGGCGGTGATCGGTTGCCCGGTGGGCTTCGTCGGCGCGGCGGAGTCCAAGGAGGCGCTTTGGCAAACCCCTGAGATACCCGGTTGCATCGTGCGCGGGCGCCTGGGTGGTAGCGCGGTCACGGTGGCCGCGATCAACGCCCTGGCGGATCGCATCGAATGACTCAAGGGAGCATCACCGGCGTCGGCCTGGGGCCGGGCTGCCAGGATTTGATGAGCGTGCGCGCCGACCGGCTGATTCGTGGCGCCACCCACATTGCCTACTTCCACAAGAAGGGCAAAAAGGGCCACGCGCGCAGCATCGTTGAGGGGCTGTTGGCAGTTGATGTAGTCGAGCTTGCCATGGAGTACCCGGTCACCACCGAGATCCCCTTCGACGACCCGCGCTACAACGCGCTGCTGGCGACCTTCTACGAGCAAAGCGTGGCCCAGCTGATCGAGATGAGTAACGCCGGTTGCGACGTGGTGGTGCTCTGCGAAGGCGACCCGTTCTTTTACGGCTCGTTCATGCACCTCTACACGCGCCTTTTAAACCGCGTGCCGGTCGATGTGGTGCCGGGTATTACCGGTATGTCCGCCGCCTGGACCGCCACCGGCCAACCCATCACCTGGGGCGACGACGTGCTGACCGTGGCGATGGCCACGCTGCCGGAGGACGCGCTTTCCGAGCGTATCGCGCAAACCGATGCGCTGGTGGTGATGAAAATCGGCCGCCACTTGGCCAAGCTGCGCCGAGCGCTCAAAAGCGCGGGCCGGGATGAGCACGCCTGGCTGATCGAATACGCCGCGATGGAGAACCAGCGCGTGGTGCCTTTAGCAAAGGCCGGGGAGCGCGTGCCGTACTTCTCGATCGTGCTGATTCACGGCAGCGGACGGCGCCCATGAGCGGCTGGGTCAAGATCGTCGGCCTGGGGCCGGGGGCGGAGGCGATGATTACCCCTGAAGTCACCGCCGCCCTTAAAGAGGCCACGGACGTTGTCGGCTACGTGCCCTACGTGAACCGCGTGGCCCCGCGGGCGGGCCTGACCCGCCACGGTTCGGACAACCGCGAGGAGATTCGCCGGGCCGAGGCCGCCCTGCAAATGGCATTGGAAGGGCGGCGCGTGGCGGTGGTCTCATCCGGCGACCCCGGCGTGTTCGCCATGGCCGCGGCGGTGTTCGAGGCGCTGGAGGCCGGCAACCCCGAGTGGCGCGCGCTCGATATTCAGGTGCTGCCGGGTATTTCCGCCATGCTGGCAGCGAGTGCCCGCGCCGGGGCGCCGCTGGGCCACGATTTCTGCTGCATCAATTTATCCGACAATTTAAAGCCCTGGGCGCTGATCGAAAAACGCCTGCGCCTGGCAGCCCAGGCGGACTTCGCCATGGCGTTTTATAACCCGCGCTCGAAATCGCGCCCCGTCGGGTTCGAGCGCACCCTCAACGTATTGAGTGAAGAGTGCGAGCCCGAGAGGCTGATCATCTTCGCCCGGGCCGTTTCCACGCCCGAGGAGTCGATTCGCGTGGTTACACTTGCGGATGCCACCCCGGAGATGGCGGATATGCGCACCCTGGTGATCGTTGGCTCCAGGCAAACGCGCTTGATCGAGCGAGATGGCGCACCGCTGGTTTATACGCCGCGATCAATAGATTGAGCGAGCCAGGCCAGCACGTCGTCCACCGCGTGCGCCTCTAAACGTGGCGGCCGGTGAGGGCGCTCGATCAAGGTAACGGGCAGCTGCCGCTGGCGGGCGGCGGCGAGCTTGGCCGCCGCCCCGGTGCCGCCGGCGTTTTTACACACGATGCGCTCTATTCGATGATGCTCAAGCAGCGCCAGATCGCCTTCCAAAGTGAACGGGCCGCGGTCGACCAACACGGTGTGGTGGGCAAGCGGCGGTGGGCATTCGGGTTCATCGACCATGCGTAGCACGTAGTGATGCTGGGGCTGGGCGCTGAAGGCCGCCAGGTGCTGGCGGCCAATGGCCAGCAGCACGCGCTGGGGCGGCCCTTCAAGGGCGCTTACGGCGGCGCCAAGGCTTGCCACACGCTGCCAGTCGTCGCCTTCGACCTCTTGCCAGGCGGGGCGGGTCAGGGCGATGAGCGGCGTATCGCAGAGCTTGGCGGCCTCAACGGCGTGGTGACTCATCTGCGCGGCGAACGGGTGGGTGGCATCCACCAGGTGGGTAATGCCTTCGCGTTGGATAAACGCGCAAAGCCCCGCCACGCCGCCAAAGCCGCCCACGCGGGTGGGCAGCGGCTGGGGTTTGGGGTGCTTGACCCGCCCGGCGTAGCTGAAAAGGGCGCGGATGCCCCGCGTGGCCATGGCACGGGCCAGGGCGCTGGCCTCGCCAGTGCCCCCCAGAATCAAAACCTTATTCATGATGTCAGGACGGTGTTCATGGCAGTAACTCAAAGCGCTTGGCTCACCCTTATCGGCTGGGGCGAGAGTGGCACAGCGGGGCTCACCGCGGCAAGCCGGGCAAAGCTTGACGCCGCCGAGGTGGTGTTTGGCGCGCGCCGTCACCTGCGCGTGCTACCGCCGCTCGATGGTGAAGTGCGCGAGTGGCCGGTGCCGTTTGCTGATGGCGTTCCGGTGCTTCTGGCCGAGCGCGGCCGCCGGGTGGTCATGCTGGTCTCCAACGACCCGTTCTGGTTTGGCGCGGGCACTTCGCTTGCCCGCCACCTGGCACCCAACGAGTGGCAGGCACTGCCCGCACCCTCGACCTTCAGCCTGGCCGCGGCGCGCCTTGGCTGGGGCCTCGAGCGCTGCACCTGCCTGGGCCTGCATGCCACGCCGCTCACTCGCATTCGCCGTCACCTTCAGCCCGGCCAGCGCCTTATCGTGCTGTTACGTGACGCCGCCGCGGTTGCCGAGCTTGCCGCGCTGATAACACGCTTTGGCTTTGCGGATTCACGGCTTACCGTGCTGGAAGCGCTGGGTGGTGATGCCGAGCGCGTTCGCGTAATTGATGTAAGCAGCGTACCGGGCGATATCGCCCACCCCGTGGCGGTCGCGCTTGAGGTCGCGGGGCCGGGCCCGGCGCTGCCGCTCACGCCCGGTTTGGCAGACACCTTTTTCGAGCACGACGGCCAGATCACCAAGCAGGCGGCGCGCGCGCTCACGCTGGCCGCGCTGGCGCCGTGCCCGGGTGAGCGGCTGTGGGATATCGGCGCCGGTTCCGGGTCGATTGCCATCGAGTGGCTGCTGGCGCACCCGGAGAACCAGGCCGTTGGCTTCGAGCAGCACCCAGCGCGCGCCGCGCGAGCGCGCCGGAACGCCGAGAATCTGGGCGTCGACTGGCTGGAAGTGAAAGAGGGCAAAGCGCCCGAGGTAATGAACCAGGCGCCGCCGCCCGACGCAGTGTTCATCGGCGGCGGGCTGACCCAGGCACTGCTGGAGGCGCTTTGGGAGCGGTTGCCGCAAGGTGCCCGCGTGGTGGCCAACGCCGTAACGCTGGAGTCAGAGGCGCTGCTGGCCCACTGGCAAGCGCTGGCGGGGGGCGAGCTAATGCGCATCGAGCTTTCACGTGCCGCGCCCATTGGCAGCCGCCGAGGCTGGAAGGCGAGCTACCCGCTCGTTCAGTGGCGAGTGGTGCGTTAGGTGGCGGGCCAACACGCGCCGCGCGTGGCGGGTTTTGGCTTTCAAAGCGCGGCCACACTCGTTTCGCTTGGCCAGGCGCTGGACCAACTCATCGAGCGCTTCGGCCCGGTGCAGGCTCTGGCCGCCACACAGAGCAAGCAGGCGCTGGTGCAGGCGCTTGGCCGCGAGCGTCTGCTTTTGGTACACGTCGTGGCCGACGCTGAGCTGCCAGATGCCGCCACGCTCACCCAATCCGCGCGCAGCTTACAGGCCTGGGGCACGGGCAGCGTAGCCGAAGCCGTGGCGCTACTCGCCGCCGGGCCCGGCGCGTGCCTTTTAAGCCCAAGGCTTGTCTCAGACGACAGACGGGCCACCGCCGCACTCGCGCAAGCGGTGGTTCTACAACGCCCAGGAGTTACCCCATGACTGTTCATTTCATTGGCGCGGGCCCCGGCGCGCCGGATCTACTCACGCTGCGCGGGCGCGATTTGATCGCCGCCTGCCCGGTGTGCCTGTATGCGGGTTCACTGGTGCCCGACGAAATTCTCGCCCACTGCCCACCGGGCGCGCGCATCGTCAACACCGCGCCGCTCTCGCTTGACGACATCTTGGCCGAGATCCAGCGCGCCCAAGCGCAGGGCCAGGACGTTGCCCGGCTGCACTCGGGGGATCTCTCGGTGTGGTCGGCGCTTGGCGAGCAGCTGCGCCGCCTGCGCGCGCTGGATATACCCTATAGCGTAACCCCCGGCGTTCCCGCGTTCGCCGCCGCCGCCGCAACCCTGGGCCAGGAGCTCACGCTGCCCGGCGTGGCGCAGTCTGTGGTGCTGACCCGCACGCCGGGCCGGGCAAGCGCCATGCCGGAAGGTGAAACCCTTAAAAACTTTGCCTGCAGCGGCGCGACGCTGGCCATTCACCTCTCCGTGCATAACCTGACCGAGGTAGTCGCGCAGCTGACGCCGTATTACGGCCCTGAGTGCCCGGTGGCCATCGTTTGGCGGGCCAGCTGGCCGGACGAGCGCGTACTGCGCGGGCGCCTTGCCAACATTGAGGCACAGATGGGCGACGCCCTGCAGCGCACCGCGCTGATTCTGGTGGGCCCGGTGCTTGAAAGCGCCGACTTTCAGGAGAGCAGCCTCTACGCCGTTGGCTACGACCGCCGCTTTCGCCCGCAGTCCGCGGATTCGCCGTTTGCAAGCGGCGAGGGCGAATCGTGATCTCGCTCTCGCTGATCGGCATAGGCACCGGCAACCCAGATCACGTGACCCTGGCCGCCGTGCGCGCCCTGAACGCGGCAGATGCGGTGTTTCTCCCCCGCAAGGGTGACGCCAAGGCGGACTTGATCGACCTGCGCCGCCTGCTCTGCGACGAGCTGCTGGAAAGCGGTAGCGCAACCAACATCATCGAGTTCGACCTGCCCACCCGCGACGGCCAGGCACCGTACCTGGGCGCAGTGAACGACTGGCATGCCGCGATTGCCGCCGCATGGGCAAAGCTTTTAGACGAGCACCTGCCAAACGGCGGCCAAGCCGCCATGCTGGTATGGGGCGACCCCTCGCTTTATGACAGCAGCCTGCGCATCGCCAAGCGCTTGCAGGACGGCGGGCGCGAGGTAAACGTAAGCGTGATACCCGGCATTACGAGCCTTCAGGTACTCACCGCCGAGCATAAAATCCCGCTCAACGCCCTGGCCGCTTCCATCCACATCACCACCGGCCGCCGCCTGCGCGACCACGGCTGGCCCGAAGGCGCGGCCACGGTCGCCGTCATGCTCGACAGCGGCGGGGCGTTTACGGCGATAGACCAGCAAGATACTTACATATGGTGGGGCGCGTATCTTGGGATGGAGAAGCAGTGCCTGATAGAAGGGCGCCTTTTAGAGGTAAGCGAACAAATCATCGAACGCCGCGCCGAGCTTCGTGCAATTCACGGTTGGATCATGGATTGCTACTTGCTAGCCCGAGAGCCGCTTTTATAAGCCGGTAGGAATATGGAAGGTTTTTCCATAAAATAACCCGACATATACCTACCCAATGAAGGAGAACGCCATGAGCTTCTACGTCTACCTGTCCGGCGAGATCCATACCGACTGGCGCGACGAGATCCAGCGCGGCGCCGAGGCCGCTGGCTTGGACATCGTCTTCACCGCCCCGGTCACCGACCACGACGCATCTGACGCCGCCGGCGACCACCTGGGCAAGCCCGAAAGCGGCTTCTAGCGCGACCACCAGTCTTCCAAAGTCAACGCCATCCGCACCCGCACAATGATCGAGCAAGCGGACCTCGTCGTCGTGCGCTTCGGCGACAAGTACAAGCAATGGAACGCCGCGTTCGATGCGGGCTACTGCTCAGCACTCGCCAAGCCCTACATCACCCTGCACGGTGAAGACATCATCCACCCGCTGAAAGAAGTGGATGCCGGGGCACAGGCTTGGTGTATGACCACTGAGCAGGTCGTGGAAACCCTCAAGTACGTTCTCAAAGCGTAATCAAGCCCCAAAACACCTGCAGGCCCACCGAGCAGGTGCCAAAACTTTCAACGAGCCACAGCAGTTGGAAGCATTGGTAGGAGCACGCTTCAGCGCGCGAAGGGCAGCGCCAGCTGCCCCAATACCGCCACAGTCCTCACTTACCGTCATAAAATTGGCTTAAGCTCATTCCCTGTCATCCCCCCCAAAGCATCATCTATTAGCATTTCATGCAGGCCTACGACCTATTGCTGACCGATGTCACTAAATTACCACGTGACCTAAGATAAATTTGTGAATAGAGTATGATTGAAACGGGCAAAACGAGCGGGCACGCGAATAATGAATATGCGGCCTAAGATTTTTGAGAAAATATATAAAACAGCCGGTTACAATTATTTTTTTCGACTATATAACATCAATGAATGTGCTGGCGCGTTTATTGGTGTTATGCAGCCGGCTATATAATCACTGTTAAGCCACACCAGAATCGAAGCTATGAATAAAATCGAATTACAGCAAAAAACTAAAGCTAAAAGCGGAAAAGTTGAGGCGTACTGGTTCGAGAACGAAAGTATCGGACTACAGAAAACGCTATTTCATCATATAACCATACCTCTTGAGCCTTTTGATTCAGGTCTCGAGTATGAAGAGCAACCATTATCAACCGAAATAGTCTTAAACTGGTACGAGTTAAACTTAGAAAATCCAGCAGAACTGGATGGCGCTAATTTATCACATGAGTCATATCCAGAAGCCGAAGGTTCGGTTTATGTCGGTTGTGCTCATAATTGGTGTGATGTAAAAGAGTTAATATTTTCTAAAGCTGATAATGGACGCTATGAAATACAGGGTTCCGTTGTCGTTGAATTTGAAAATGAAGGTGTGGCCCCAAATGAGGCATTTACTTTCGAAACAACAGTCGAGGTAGTCACGGCTTAACAAGTGGCTGCTGTCGGACTGCCAAAAGCGTCACTCCTTTTGCTGACGCAAAAGCAGCGCCACTTTTGTCAGCCGCAGAGCCGGGCGTTAGAATAAGTCACAGATAGTACAAACTTTAAAAAGGGCTGAAAACCATGATAGAAATAAATTATATTTTAATAATCGCAGCTGCTTTTTTTGTAGTAGCCAGCCCCGGGCCAGCGACTCTAGCCATTGCAGGGACATCTATGAGTCAAGGGCGTTTACATGGTGCGACTTTGGCGGCCGGAACGCTAACAGGGTCTTTTTTCTGGTCTTGTTCAGCAGCATTTGGTCTTAGTGCTATTATGTATACGAATGCATGGTTATTTGAGCTGGTTAGATACGTTGGGGCATGCTACTTGATATTTTTAGCTTACAAGGCGTCTCGTTCATCCATTTATCACAAAGATATTGAAATAAATAGTATCTCTAAATCAAGCTTAATGAAAACATACCTCCGAGGTGTTGCCATTCACTTAACCAACCCGAAAGCCATTTTGTTCTTTGGGTCATTGTATTCCATTGGTATACCAGCTAATACCTCCCCACAGGACTTAATCAAAGTAATAGGTGTTGTTGGTTTAGAAAGTTTAATCATATTTCAAGGTTACGCTTATGTATTCTCAATACCCAAAGTTCGTAGTACGTATCTAAAACTTAGCCGCTGGTTTGAAGCTTTTTTCGCCGTTATTTTTGGAGCGGCAGGGTTTAAGATATTAACAGCTAAGTTAGATTCATAGTTATTCTAACAAACGCAATCAGCCGGTCAGATTAATCACTATGCGCTAAATTTTCCGCTGTTGCGGGTGTTATATGAGTCAAGATATGAAATTGAAATCCCCCTTTAGTGTTTTAACACTTTTTATAGGAATTCTTACATGCGGCAGTGTTCTTTCGAGAGAGGGTAATAAGATGGAAGTATTTAGCAATGAGTATTTTTCGCTTGGAATGCCTGCCGGCTGGAAAACTGACGATAGTTATGATGGTATTGGATTAAAGTCTCCTGATGGAAAAAATCACTGTATGTAAAAATATTTAAGAAAAACTCACACACCCCGTTAAGATCGGCGGTCTCAAGTTCCAAGTGCAACACTATTGAATAGTGCCGGGACCGGCGCCCGATTTCTTGAGTACCTCGGCGTACACTTCCAGTGGCGTGCGCCAGTCCAGTGTCTTGCGCGGTCGCGTGTTTAGTGAGTCCGCGATCGCGTCGAGTTCTTCCTGGCTGTAGATCCGAAGGTCCGTGCCTTTCGGCCGGTACTGCCGCAACAGCCCGTTGGTATTTTCATTTGAGCCCCGCTGTCATGGGCTGTGTGGGTCAGCGAAGTAAATCGCTGTACCAGTCTTCTGAGTGATCTCGGTATGCTTCATCATCTCTCTGTCCTGGTCTTGGGCCATGGACAGGCGCAGGTCTCGCGGCACTCCATTGAGCTTATCGCTGAAGCCAATCGCTGCCGCCGTAGTCGTGGTGCCATACACCTTTGCCAGGATCACCAGCCGCGTAGTGCGCTCCACCAATGTGCCGACCGCAGAGCGATTATTGGCGCCAATGATGAGGTCGCCCTCAGTGGCCAGGCATCAGGTGGTTTTCGATCTCAAGCGGCCGCATGTGGATAATGAACAGATCGGGAATCTACTAGCGTCGATCTGAGCCACGGCTGCGTGGCCGACGCTTGCCATTGCCCTGCCGCAAACAGGGGGTGACGTCGGGTCTCCAGCAGTAAAATGGCGGTAGCAGTAGGTCATGGCAACACCGTACCTGATGGGTTAGATGTTGCACTTGGTCATTGAGAGCGCCGATGGATTAAAAAATTAGATAAGTTAATGCTTTCAACCTCACTAGAAAATTGGCCTTAACTTAGGTGAAGTTAAGGCCAATAAAAAAGTGTCAAGCTGATACTAATTTTTAATTATTTCTAAAGAAGTATAGAAGCAATTAAAGTACCAATTAACATCATGATAGCCCCACCTACTCGAGAAGAGATTGCTGCGAATGGCATAAGTTCCATGCGTTTTGAAGCACTCAGCACTGCAACGTCGCCTGTTCCACCAGAGTTTGCCATACACAGTCCCGCCGTTATAGAAGCTTCGATTGGGAAGAATCCCACTAAATAGCCAATCAATGAGGACCCTACTATCGAACCTATGATAGTGACGATCACTAGGAACATGTACTCAGGTGTCAATGAGTTGATGATGTCTGACATATCGATATAAGCTACACCAACACATGCTAATAGTGCCCAAGTGAAGTGTTTTGCTACAAATTGATACCACTGTTTACAAGCTTGCTCATAGACGTGCGGTAAGCAGCCAATAACCTTAATGATACCAACGGCTATGATCATCCATGCAAATGTATGGATTTGCGGCAATACTGCATTTATGAAAGAACCTAAAATGTACAAAGCCAATGTCAGTACCAAGCCTGTACCAAGTAAGCTTAGAGAAAAAGTCGTATCCTGTGGTTCATCTACTGGCATACCTGAGCTAACATTGTTACGAAGCAACTGGCCTTCGCCAGAGAGGCCCTTTTTCCACTTGCCAAGGCGATCAAGCAGACCGCCTGCTATGATAGCTACAGTATTACCAAGGATCAGCGCAGGCACCATTATAGATAAGAAGGCGGCGGGATCTTGGCCACTGGTTTGACCGTAGATTTGAGCAATGGGGACCGCACCAGCGCCCATACCGCCACCCATAATTGGCAGAGCAATAAAGAGGATAGCATCACGCCAGCCAAATCCGACTAGCATACCTGCAATAGCGCAAAACAGGAACGCAAAGATAACTCCACCAATAATAGTGGGTAAGTATCTTGCTGTCGCTGCAATTAAAAGTTTCTTGTTCATGCCAAGAATCGAACCTGCAATTAGGGCTGCGATATAAAAGTTCAGGAATCCACCGCCTTTCACAAATTCATTCATTAGGTTAACGGTAGCTGTAGGCATCAAATTAAAATAAACTAACGCAGAAGTACCGAATAAGACCGCTACTGCGCCACCCCCAAGAAAGCTATTAAGGATTGGGGTGCGTTCACCCACTGTGGCTAGTATGCCGCCTAGAACCATTGATATAGCTAATGCACCAATCAAACCGCTAGGCAGTAGAATTCTATTTTCTGGCCCAAAGGTTATGAATGCACCCGCTAAAACAATCAATGCTATAGCGAGGAATACTTTAGGGGAGATTCCGATAATATCAAATCTCCGACTCTTCTGTTGCAAAGTGTCTTGATTTTCTTTCTGTGTAATACTCACCGGCGTTCTCCATTCGTAGGCTTATTTTATTTGGGAGATTTTGTTTTTTAAATCAAGCTTTTAAAAAATACTTCAACATCAGGCAAAAGCTTCATACCTTCATGTTGAGTGGCTGGAACAGTATCCAGTTGCACAGTAATTCCGTGCTCCTCGTAGTTTCGTTGCAAAGCTTTAAGGCGCTCAACACGGTTTTTTCCATAACGGGTTTTACCCAGATCTTCGATATCGTCTTCTCCAACGATCATCTGTACTGGTACATTTTTTAGTTCTTCAAAATTCACTTTTTTACCAAATTGTACCTCTATATCTGCAATGCCTTCGTACCATGGAATGTTTGAATCCAAATATGTGATACGTCCAGGTGCTCCAATAGATAGTCCTAATAAACGGTCGGGGTGAAGATAGAAAAACCGATGCGTGAACTGACCACCTCCAGAAAATCCATGGAGGTAGAATTTTTTATTTGGTAGCTCATACTTGATCGTAATTTCATCGATCATGGCTAATAGGACTTCATCGAATCGTATATTGTGGAATTTGATGAATTTATAATTATCCATATCATTAGGTTCGATAATTCCACTCGGAAACAGAGGTGCAACAATTATCGCGTCAAGACTATCCGCTAGCGGAATCAGGGCATCACGGTAGGATTGTGCACTGCGCTCAGTACCATGTATGGCGACTATAATAGGATGTTCTTGCTTTGAGCCTTGTTGGAAATTTTTAGGCGTGTATGCAAAGTAAGAAAATCTTTGGTCATACTGACAAGCATATAGAGTGGTTTCACCGTAATCGAAAATTTTAGAATGCTTTGTCTGAAATGAAGAATTGTTAGGTGTGCACATGAATTTCTCACTGATGAAAGTTTATTTGGATTTTCCTGAGATTTTATGCATCATTTATGAGATAAGTAAAACTTAAAATTTTAATGTAAAACAGATAAAAATTTTTATGCCAAAGGGTTGATATGGATACTCAGGATCAGCGCATTCTATGCATGTTGTACGAAATGGGCACGATTAAGGCCGTCAGCGATGCTCTTTATATCACTCAACCTGCAATATCTTACCGAGTTAAAAAACTTGAAGAAGAGTTTTTTATTAAAATTCTTGTTCGTGAAAGAAGAGGCGTGAGCTTTACACCCGAAGGAGCGTACCTGGTTGAATATGCTAAAAAAAGCCTGGAGGATTTATATATTGCCAAAGAAACACTGAATAGTTTTAGTAGTGAAGTTCAGGGCACATTAAGGCTAGGTGTTGCGAACATTTTTGCTCACTATAAGCTACCGATTTTGCTGAAATCATTTCAATTTTTATTCCCTAAGGTAAAAGTAAAGCTACATACTGGATTAAGCCCAGAAATCATCGATATGCTTAAAAATAACAAGATCGATGTTGGAGTCGAGAATTGTGGTTACAACTGGTCAGGCGAAAAAGAGATTTTATGTCAGGAAGGGATTTGTATGATTTCATATGAAAAAATAGACTTTAAGAATATCCATAAATACCCTTTGATATCAACTAAACGAAATCACGTACTTCAACAAATAATTAATACTTGGTTTCGAGAAAATTATAAACAACAACCTAGAGCTATGATGGAAGTAGACTTTGTTGACACTTGCAAAACTATGGTTGAAAACGGTCTTGGAATAGCAGTTGTTCCTTCTTTTTGTCTGAGAGAAACTGATAATTTATTTGTGAAAAATCTTACGAATTCATTTGGTGAGCCATTGTTTAGAAACGTTTTTGTAAACTACAAAGAAGGCGCAAGAAAGCTGCCGGTTGTGGATAATTTCCTGAGTCATATTCGTAACCATCAATATGGTTCGGTTAATATGTCTCCCGATTTATTAAAAAGATAATAGTGGATTAAGTGTTTTATGTGTTCTTATATATTCTATAAATTTTTTATGTTAAAGGATGTTGATTTTAGATAAATTTAATTAGTTTTAAAAATTTATTAGATTATTTTAAGGCTGAGTAGCTGCCTATTTCTATATAAATGACTTTTAAACATTTGTTAAATAGCAATTCAGCGAATAAATTAAGTTCTCTTTAAAGCCGCTAAGGATATGGGTTTATTTACATAAAGTTGTAATACATATCGATACAGAGTTATATAAGATCTATTAGCTTCTATATGTGTCTATCTGGCGATATCCATATCGACTGGCGCAATGAGATTAACCCTGTGCCGAAGCCGCCTGCCTGGATATCGTCTTCACCGCCCCGGTCACCGACCACGACGGATCTGACGCCGCTGGCGACCACTTGGGCAAACCGGAAACCGGCTTCTGGCGCGACCACCAGTCTTCCAAGGTCAACGCCATCCGCACCCGCACCATGATCGAGCAAGCGGATCTCGTCGTCGTGCGCTTCGGCGACAAGTACAAGCAGTGGAACGCCGCCTTTGATGCAGGCTACTGCTCAGCACTCGCCAAGCCCTACATCACCCTGCACGCTGAGGATATCGTTCACCCGCTGAAAGAAGTGGATGCCGGGGCGCAGGCTTGGTGCACGACCACTGAGCAAGTCGTCGAAACGCTAAAGTACGTACTGAAAGCGTAAGCAAGCCCAAAAACACCTGCAGGCCCACCTAGGCCTGCAGGTGCCAATGCTCTCAACGCGCCACAGAAGTTGGGAGCATTGGTAGGAGCACGCTTCAGCGCGCGAAGGGCAGCGCCAGCTGCCCCGATACCGCCACGGTGCTCACTTACAGACATTAAATTACCTCAAGCTAATTCCCTGACATCCCTCACAAAGCATTGCCTACTTCAATTTCACGCAGGCCTACGACCTATTGCTGACCACAGGCATAAAATTATCTCGTGACCTAAGGGAAATTCGTGGATAAAGTATGATGGAAATGAGCAAAAAGAGCGTGCACGCGAATAATAAATATGCTGCCCAAGCTTTTTGAGAAGCTATATGAAACACTGAATTATGATTTTTTGTAGGCTATATAAAATCAAGAAATGTGCTGGCGTGTTTATTGATGTTATGCGGCTGGGAATATAATCACTATTAACCACCACTTTTAAAGATACACTTAGATTTGGGTAAGGAATAATTTATGGCTGACGATAAATTTAGGCTCCCTGGCTCCTCTTATGAGGAGCTCACGAAAATTATTAAGTCTTATGGTCAATTTAATGCTCCTGCTGGATTAGATGATGTAAGCAAGCTAATAGGCATGGATAGGACTGTTATAAGCAGAAATGCTGGATTTTTGGTGGAGTTTGGAGTTCTTGAGGCTGGGCAGAAAAAATCTCTTACGAAAGCCGGTAAGTCTTTAGCTCAGTCTCTAGAGCATGAAATGCCGGAAGAAATAATATCTAGCTGGAGACACCTCGTCCATGAAAATGAGTTTGCTACGAAGCTGATATCTGCTATTAAGATTAGAAATGGTATGGATGAAAATATCCTTCAGTCCCATATAGCTTATTCAGCGGGTCAGCCCAAGAAGTCTCAATATATGACTGGCGCTAAGACGCTAGTTGACATACTCAGAGCAGCACAGCTAATCAAAGAAAAGGACGGCAAGTTTGTCATTTCAAGAAGTGATAATGTACGAGAAGAAGATATATCAAATCATGAGAAGCAAAGTGTTGAGCAACCAATCGCTATTGTCGGTTCTCAGCCTACAGAGATCCCGGTCGCATCTTTTTCGCGAGATCATGCACAGGCCGAAGTTAAAATAAATATAAATGTATCTGTGGAGTGTTCCATTGATGATCTTGATGATCTGGGCTCAAAAATAAAAGAAATTATAAATCAAGTGAACTCTGGAGAAAACCCAGTGGACAACTCAGAAGAATAGGGGTTTTATTATGCCTCGATCGTTCTCGCAATCGACAGCTGAGTTGACTGTACAAGTTGCTGAAGCAGTTTGTATAAAACAAGGGTGTGACTCGCAGTTTGTTCAAGATTTTTGTGATTTATCAGGATCTCAGGCAAACGCAGCCTTGGAGTTGGCCGCAGATATCGGTCTAGTAGTAAACTTGGGTGTCACTTTTCAACCTAAGTCACCGTTCATTAATTTTCTTTGTACTCCAGAAGAGGCTAAAAAGGCAGCTATCTTAAGGATATTGCTAGAATCCTATGAGCCATTTTTAAAATTTAGGGAACGACTCTTGGCTACGGGGTCAGTCGACTATGCTGCCCAGCAAACTAAAATTCTTCTTGATTTGGATGCCCATCGAGAAGAAGTAAAAGACACCTTGATTAGTTTAGGTACTTATGCCAAAGCAATTCAGGCTGAAGGGGGAGGTCGGTATACATCAAGTGCGTCAACCTTATCGAATCAGCTTATGGAAATTGCAGAGAGTTGTACTAATCTAGCCGAAGCAGAAGCATGTATACGAACAGAAATTGGGGATTATTCTGAAGCTATTGATCGAGTCGAAGTACTACACCCTTTGGCCAGTGCGCTTCTAAAAGCAAGAAATGATCAGCCTACGGAAGCAGTGGCTGAAGCTGCAACAGCAATAGAGTCATTTCTTGCTAGGCTTGCAACTAGGATGGACGTAAACCTGGCTGGGGCAACCGGCCTCAATAGTCGCCTCGAAAAGTTCCGTCAAAATAATGCTTTGCCTAAAAAGGTGGTCGAAGCGGGCAAGTATTTGGGACAGATTAGGAATGCAGCCGATCACGGTGTTGATGTTGATCCAGACGTCGGCGCTATATGGAAAGTGCTTGATAGCACTGGCGTTCAGTATGTCTTCGTTGCTTGCTCATTTATCAGGGCATGTGGAGCAAGAGAGAACCAGGGCGACTACTGGATATGACTCCAAGTAGATTAATAATCGCAGGCACGGCAACGGTTTTTTCGTTGCGGCTTCACCTCCACTACAAAGCCGCGCGTGCTGGCGGCGTTAGGCATAAAAGGAGTTGGACGTGAGTATGACGATACCAATGTACGAAAAAGGGCGAAGCTTCGTGATGGCTGGTGGTTTGATCAAAGCCTATGAGGGACACAAATTTGTGCATCTTCATCTATTGTGTCAAGGCCTAGAGTGTATCGGAAAGGCACTTCTTCTTGCGCATGATTATCAAAAATATGAACCAAGATTGAAAAGCGGTTTTGGCCATGATCTCAAACTCCTTATTGATGAAGTAGACCGTATTAGTATATTTCCTCTGCTTTCCAGTGATGCAGTACGCGAGCTCAAGCAACTTAATTTGTTTTACAAGCAGCATCTCCTACGCTACGGAAGTTCATCTGATTTTGAAGTGGTAGCTCAACAGGTTTCTGCGGATTATTTACACAGAGAACTGGTGGATATGTTATTGGTGCTCAACAACTACTTTAAAGAGCATGAAGAAAATGCCTAATAAGGCCATGCGCAATCGTGCAATGCAAAAAATGCATTGCACCGAACGAGTTTCACTGCGTTTCGGCCGCCTGTGTTGGCGGCTTTAGATTTTGAGAGGACTAAGATGATAAAAATGGGTGAATCCCAAGTCATTGATTTCTTTTCCGGCTATTTGAAAGATTCGTTTCGTGACGTGTTTGGGGCGGCTGCTCAATACACAGTGGGGAATTTTTCAGGGAGCCAGGATAGAAAATTTTCTGATTTTTTTGCCGGGACGGATTCGCACAACGTACTTGTCGAGTTTAAGGAGAAGAAGGGAGAGTATAGGCTAGAGAAGGAAAAACCTTTACGGAAAAAGCTTTGCGTAACCTTAGATGAAGAAGTATCTGAGTTATCAAGGCAATGCCATTTTATTGGATGGGACAGAGGTCGAGTAACCAGTCAAATTGAGTTTAACCCATACATAGATTTTGTTTGCCCACTTTGGGGGGTAGAAGGCCACCTGCTTTTTCCAAGCAATCATGATCATGAAATCTTTGTCGAAAATTTCATTGGAGGAAAGGTTGGCGTAGATCATGAGTCATTTATGCACTACATAGCTCACCTAAATAAAGTGGCCGGGGGCGGCGCTAGCGGAGCGGATGTTCCTTTCCGTTCGATTCTATATAGCAGGAATGACCATGGTCGTTTGGTTGGCACAAGGTTTGAGAACCTCGGCCAGCTTAATCAGCTTCGGAAGCTGAGCCCAAGGCCGCCTCGACCTGCACACAGAGGCACATCTGGTTCTTCGGGCCCGAGTTTCTAAACTAATTTAACAATAACAATAACAATAACAATCACAATCACAGCCACGGCCACGGCCACGGCCACGGCTACTACATTGCGGCTTCGCCTCCATTTCGCAGTCGCGCGTGCTCTTAGCGTTAGGGCTGATCATAATGCCCTCCAATGGCAAAAACGTATATGGAGGTGTCATCGAATCGATATATGAGCCTGTCTTTCTGTGAGATGCGCCGTGACCATAGGCCTGATAAATTGTGTTTCAGCGGTTCAGGTTTGCCTATTCCAGTGGATGGGTCGTCGGAGCGAAGCATTTCTTTCAGCAGTTTGCAGAGCGCTTTGTGCAGCTTCTTGTCTTTTTCTCGCATCGTTTCATAGGCTTCCCAAGTGCTGCCCTCAAATACCAGTGATCTCATTCAGCTGCTCATCATTGGGTGTGTATCCTTGGCCACGGCTGTGAGTATCGAGAGAGGCCGCAATCTGCTGCATCAGGTCTCGGTTTTGAAGAACATGCAGGGTTTCCTGTTCTCTTTCCCAGTCTTCAGCACTCATAATGACAAAAGCCTGTCCGGCGCGACGGGTCACCTTGAGAGGTTCATGGTTGTTAACAACCTGTTCGACAAGGCTTTTCAGGTTGTCTCTGAACTTGTTTACACTGATGATATCCATAATTCCACCATTACGTACGGAAACTCCGTACAACTGTATCGCAATAGCCCTGATAAGACTAGTCACGGCTACGCCTACTACACTGCGGCTTTGCCTCCATTTTGTTTGCTCAGAAGGCATCACATCCTGCCATGACTGATAGTGCTATAAGATCTATGTCATTTCCACAGCACTACCATTATTCCAACATTCAAACTACCCAAGGCGATCCAGCGATCTTATGACGAGAAAAACATTAGGCTTGAAGGTCAAAAGGCAGCCAGAAGCCACGCCGACCCATGAGCCCGTCGAGCAGTTCCCCAATGACCCCGAAAAACGCTTTCTAAACGGCGTCGCCATCCATCCTTCCCCGCGCATTGATTTACAAGCAGGTTCCAGTGAGCGAACCATACGCGCGATGGATTTGATCACGCCCATCGGCATGGGCCAACGCGGCTTGATCGTCGCACCCCCAGGCTCGGGCAAAACGTCGATGCTCAAGCATATCTGCCAGGCCGTGGCCGAGGCGCATCCGGGGATCAAGCTGTATGCCTTGCTGATCGACGAGCGCCCGGAAGAGGTGACGGACTTTAAGCGCAGCGTGTCGGCCGAGGTGCATGCTTCGTCGTCAGATGAAACCTACACCCACCACGTGCGCATGGCCGATCAGCTCTTGGCAACAGCGCGCAAGCAAGCGGGCGAAGGCCACGATGTGATGATCGTGATCGACTCATTAACGCGGCTTTCGCGGGTGCATAATGCCGAGCAGCGGGGCAATGGCCGCACCATGTCCGGCGGGCTGGATAGCCGGGCGATGGAAATACCCCGAAAGCTGTTCGGTGCGGCGCGAAAGATCGAAAACGGTGGGTCGCTCACCATTCTGGCCACCGTGCTGGTGGATACGGGCAGCCGGATGGATCAGGTGATTTTCGAGGAGTTCAAGGGCACGGGTAATATGGAGCTGGTGTTATCCCGCGAGGTGGCCAGCCAGCGGATTTTCCCGGCGATCGATATTGCCAAGAGCAGTACCCGTCGTGAAGAGCTGTTGATCGATGCAAAGGACATTGAAAAAGTACGTACGCTGCGTCGCGCGTTGACCCAGCTCAAGCCAGTCGAGGGCGCGCAGAAGCTGCTTACGCTGTTGGAGAAATACCCCACCAACGCCGAGCTATTGGATGCGTTTTCACCTGCTTGATTTTAGAAAATGGCGCTGACCGCCATAGGGCTTACCCGGCTTTTTTTAAAGCAGGCTCTCGTCGCAAAATATCGAGTAGAGAAGCTCACCGTTTATACGTTCAAGCGGCGAGCTTCTTCTTTACGCGTTAGCGTTTGCTTTTTTTAACGTGGTTCAAGTTCGAAGCAGGGACGGCTTTGTTAACCGGGAAGCCTTCGATTTCCCTGCGCTCGATCACCGCGTTCAAGCGCCGCTCGATAGCGCACAGGTTTTTAAAGTCGCTGATGTCGACCAGCGAAATGGCTTCACCCGAGGCGCTCGCCCGGCCGGTGCGGCCAATACGGTGAATGTAGTCTTCGGGCTGAAACGGTAAATCGTAGTTCACCACGCGGCTTAGTTCATCGATATCCAACCCCCGTGCGGCAACACCCGTGGCGACCAGGTACTTGAGTTCGCCGGATTTGAACTGCGCCAACACGCTTTCGCGCATCGCCTGGCTTCGCCCGCCGTGAATGGAATCCGCCTTGATGCCGCGTTTTTCCAGCTGGGCCACCAGCTTGGCCGCGCTGTGTTTTTTCTCGACGAAAATCAGCGCCTGATCCCACGCGTTCTCGTTGATCAAATGGCTCAGCAGGGCAGACTTGGTGTCCTTGTCGACCGTGATGAGCCACTGCTTGATATTGGCGGCGGCGCGAACGCTTGGCGTAATGGAGATATCTGCCGCCAGGTCGGTCATCTTGCTGTCGGAAAAGCCGTAGGCCAGCGCGCGCACGTCGCCGCTCATGGTGGCGGAAAACAGCAGGTTCTGGCGGTTTTCCGGCAGGCGGACGATGATCTTGTGAATGTCATCGACAAAGCCCATATCGACCATTCGGTCCGCTTCGTCCAGCACCAGGGCTTCGAGTTCATCGAAGTGCACGGCACGCTGATGCGCTAAATCCAACAGTCGGCCAGGTGTGGCGACCAGAATATCGACCCCTTCGATCAAGCGCTCTTTTTGCGGGGCGGTATCCACGCCGCCGTACACGGCCATCGAGGTTAAATTCAGGTGTTTGGCGTATTGCGCCGCGTTGGCTTCGACCTGAATCGCAAGCTCCCGGGTCGGCACCAAAATCAACGCGCGGATGCGTTTGCCGCGCAGCGGCCCCGCGTTGCTGAACCGTTCAAGCAGCGGGAGCACGAAGGCGCCGGTTTTGCCCGTGCCGGTCTGCGCGGTGGCGATCAGGTCTTTACCCGAGAGAATGGCGGGAATCGCTTGTTCCTGAATGGGCGTGGGCGTTTGGTAACCGAGGTCGGTAATCGCTTGAACCAGCGGGCTGGATAAGCCGAGTTTTGCAAAGGGCATGGGAAGCTCTGACGATGTGTCGTAAAAGGGGGCGAAAATAAAAAAGTGGTGCAGTATAACGGAAAAGCCGCTATTCGATATTCAAAGTGTGAAAGGGTAACCTTTCAGGAACCACACCGCTGATTTACTGGCGGCAGGCTTCATCTTGTTTAGGCAGGTCATTCTTTATGGCCTCTATTTTCAGGCGCCTGTTAGCTAGACGCTTTTTCAGCCTGTGGTTTTCAGTTCCAGGTAGCGCCCATGACCGGCTTTTCGGTATCGCGTGGTTTTTTCCTGGTGAGGCCTTGGCTCGCCAGGGTTAGCTGAAACGCACATGGAACTGACGGTATTAATGGTGGGGGATAGGATATTGGACGAGCTGGCCGATGGTTTTTTAAAAACGGTGCTCCGCTTGTTCGGCGTCGTGGTGCGCACGCTGATTTGGCTAATCTGGGAGCTGTTTTTTCTGACGCTGGCCTGGTATATCGGTTGGCCGATATGTCGAGCGCTCACGCTTGGCCACTTCCCCCGGCCATTCATCACGGATGAGGATGAGGCGTCCGATTTGGCGCATACCACGGTATCGTTGGTGGGTCTGCTGGCGTTATTAGGAGTAGCCATCGTGATTGCCAAGCTGGTCGGCTCTGGCTGATCTGGCTGGTAGAAAAGGGCGGTAGGCTCGCAAAAGAAACGGATGGGGAGCGAGAGTGCAACAAAACGACTATGTTCTGGGCGGCCAGTACGAAGTAATCACTACCCCCCATGAAATGCGTATGTCGCTCTGGGTCTACTCGCCGGTTGTGGTGGAATGCGCCACGCAGAAGGCCGTGCTCGATCTTTCGGGCAGCCGGTGGGATCTGCGTCGGGTCACCGAGGGGAACGGGCGAATCATCATGGTGCTTGCGCGCTACCCGGAGGGCGACCGGGAGTATCTCATCGAGGTGGACCCGGCCAACGCGACCGCTGTCGTTGAAGGCGTCGCGCATCTACTCGCTGATATCGAAACCGCTTTGAACGCTATCGCCTAGCGTTTGTGTCCTTCATTACCAGCCACAGGTATCGCGCACCGGGCCAATCATTGTTTCGATACCTTGGACATTGAAGTCCATCGCGATGGGCTCTCCCTCTGCCGGGGTGATGGTCATGCTCAGCGTTTGCGTACCGAACAGGCTTTCAATGAAGGCAGTGGCGTCTTCACTTTCCCAAAAGCCTACCGCGTGGCCGTCATCGATAGCTTCCATCGCGTAGGTCTCGGGTTCGTCGTCGTCCAGCTGTAGCGTAACGTCATCGTATTCGTAGGTGCCGCTCTCGTCCTGATCGAACAGGTTGAAGTAGGCCACGGTAGTGTCCTCGAAGCAGCGAAAAACCACCGTGGGCACCGCGAGCCCGGTAGCATGGGTTTTGAGCACGACGAAGTGTAAATCCAGCTCGTCGTCATGGTGCTCTTCCGTTTCCCATTGCGACGTGGCGGGGGCGTCTTGCGCCAGGCCCATACCGGGTAAAAGGAGGAACATGGCCAGCACCAGTGTCTTGTCGATGTTCATTTTTTATCCTTTGAATACTTTTTGGCGAACCTGGGTCTTTCACCGCTCGTGCGAGACAAACGATAGCATGTTGAGCGCCGAGGGGGAGGTTGCGTTCGAAAGGCGCGATGTAACCTATTGCCTCCCGAAGCTGATTGGACGCATGAATGCAGACCACCGACTATATGCTTGACGAGCAATACGAAGTCTGCACCGTTGCCAACGAAATCCGCATGTCCCTCTGGGTCTACGCACCTCTCATCGTGGAGCGAGCGACGCAGCGGATCATGCTGGATCTAACCGGTAGCCTTTGGGATCTGCGGCGCGTCACTGAAAATAGTGGGCGAATCATCATGATCCTTGCGCGCTACCCGGATGGTGACCGGCATTACGTTGTAGAAGTGGATCCTGGCAAGTCCATTGTTATCGTTCAGGGTGTCACGCACTTGCTCGCTGATATCGAAACCGCCTTGAACGCTGTCATCTAGTGAATAGTGTAAGCCGCTCAGGCGGCATCAATGATCGCGACCGCTCTACACCAACCCGCCGAGGCGCGCTCAATCAATACCGGAAAGGCTGAAAAGGTAAAGCCGTGCGTGGGTAGTTCATTGAGCCTTGCGAGTTTCTCGATGTGGCAGTATTCCCTGTCGCGACCGGCGTAGTGTCCTGGAAAGAAGGCATCGGAATCTCCATTTCGAAGGGCTTCAGCCATCATCGGAATCGGGATATCCCATCCCCAGCCATCGGTTCCCATCATGCGAATACCTTGTTCGATCAGCCAAAGCGTTGCCTCCCGTCCCATGCCGGGATGACGCATGGCCCAGTCGTATCGGTCAAAATCCATCCAGCGATCTGTACGTATCAGGACGATATCTAGCGGCTTGAGTGTGTACTCGATATCCGCCAACGCACGCTGCAGGTCATCGGCCGTGATTACCCGGCCGGCTTCCATCCATGAGAAATCCAGTACCACGCCGTCACCATGGCACCACTCGAGAGGAATTTCATCGATGGTGCGTGAAGGCTTACCCTCGGACGTTGGGCCGTAGTGGATCGGGGCATCCATATGCGTGCCTGCATGCGAGGACAGGGTGATCCTTTCGCTAGCCGAATGAACGCCCGGTAGGGGTAAGTCGCCGGGGTCCACCCCGTAAGCGGTGGCTCGTTGACGCGCCATCGTATAGTGGTCGATGTACTCGATGTGTTGCTCTTGGGTGTCGAACGATGCGTTGCGAATGGGTAATGATAGATCGACGATTTGCTTGCTCATGAAAGTCCTATTTATGGTTTTGAAGGTTTGTGGGTACTTAAGCGTGTGGGTAGTCACCGAAGTGATGTGAAGCTATCGCTGTCGGCCTCCCAAAGCGGTGCGTCGAAGCGACGATCAATGATCTTTTCCAGTTGCCGAGCAACAGCTATCACGTCCAGATCGGTATGGCGTGGGCCTACGATTTGTAAGCCTAGCGGTAATCCGTTCTGGCCCACGTCATATGGCAGCGACAGCGCCGGCACCTCGCAGTAATTAAAGAGAGGTGTAAATGCGGCATGCGCTCTTGGTGAGACGGATTTACCTGCGATCGTACTGGGGTGTGATAGCTCTGCTGGCCAGGCTTCGACCGGAGCCGTTGGGCAGATCAGGAAGTCGAAGCGCTCGAAAAATGTATCAAGCGCTTTAATGAGGGCCTTGCGGTGGAGTTCGCCGGCAAAGACGTCAGCACCGCTTATACTCAGACCCTGCTCAATTTGATCGGCCAGCGCCGGGTCCAGCAGCTCCGGGGTATCACGAAAGACATGTTGGAACTGAGCCGCCAGTGCTGCTTGCTGCTGGTGTAGTAAGGGATACTCGAAGGTATCGGGAGGCCAGCGGGGCGCCGCCTGCTCCAAGGGAATCCCCCTTTTCATCAGCTTGGCGATGCAGTTGTGAAAAGCCGCTGCCACGTCATCATCAATGCTGAAGCCGCATCCCAGATCGATGCTCCAGCCGATACGAATCGGCTTCAATTCGTGGTGCTCGAAAGCTCGCGTGAAAGGGCGGTCAACGGTTAGTTGTGCAGGCAATGGTTGGCTACGTGGATCGCGACCGTCATGATGTACCGTGGCATCTAGTAGCCAAGCGCAGTCTTCTACATCCTTGGCAAATACGCCGATGTCGGAAATCGCATAGCTGGGGTCATCGAACCCGTAGGGATCGGGAATCAGACCATGTGTTGGCTTGAATCCGACCAGTCCCGTATGAGCGGCGGGTCGACGTATCGAGCCACCGGCATCGGTACCGAGTGCCAGGTTGCCTAGACCCGCGGCCACGGCCGCCGCTGCGCCACCAGAAGAGCCGCCCGGCGTGGTGTTCAAATTCCAAGGATTCCGCGTCGTCCCGTACAAGGAGTTGCTGGTATGCCCCTTGCAGGCAAATTCGGGGCAATTGGTAATGCCGATGCAAAGAGCACCCAAGCGCTTGAGTCGTGCAACGATGGCACTATCGCAAGGTGCTACATGGTGTCGATAGACCATCGAGCCGTATGTAGCGGGACGGCCACCCAGCCAAAGGTTGTCTTTGATACTGAATACGCTGCCCATCAGCGGCAGTTTTTCACCGCTACGCCGACGTACTTCTATAGCCTCCACTTGGCGCATCACATCAGAGTGATCAGCATCCACGAAAGCCAGCAGTGAGGGGTTGAAAGCTTCGATACGCGTGAGAGTAGACTCTGCGATTTGTGCGAGGCTCAATTTGTCTTGGTGGAGCATATCGTGCAGAGACTTGGCACGCAGTTGATGCATCATCATGGCGTCCTTTCCGGCGACAAGCCGTTGAGCAGGTTGCTACAAGCGTGGCTGAGTCCAGTCAACGTATGAGTGGAAGGCCTGGTTGTGGTGTTCAAGCGAGCCAAAGGCAGATTCAGTCGAATCAGTCCTTCCAGAAGCGTAATCCCACACGCAATGCCGTCGAGCAGCGGTACGGAAACTCGAGGCTGCAGGCGATGCTTGAGACCCGTCATTGAAGCGCCCGCCAGTACGATGGCCTCGCTGCCTTCGTTCACGACCAGGTCCATGATGGCGGCTAATACGGCCTCTTCGCTGTCGCCCGGGGCGGCGTGGTGTGTCTGGATCGAGGCCTCTATAGCGCGCATCCCGGCAAGCCGCTCGCTCAAACCATAGCTTAAGATGCGTTCTCGGTAGAGTGGCAGGGTATGGCGCCCTGACATGATGACACCGAACCGGCTGCCGACAAGACAGGCCTGCCAGCAGGCGGCTTCGGTCATGCCGACGACCGGGACGTTGAGCAATTCGCGAAGGGCCTCCAGGGCTGTATCAAGTGAAATTGCCACCAGCACGCCGTCGTAAGAGCCTTCATAGTGCGCCACGGCATCGAGAACGGCGTGACCGGCGATCAATGCGCTGGCGCGATCCGAGACCAGGTCGGCACCGAATCGAGCGGTCACCGAAGTGATGTGAACATTGTCTCCTGCATGACGCTTGGCCTCGGCGAGTAATTTCTGTGTGACCGTTTCGGAGGTATTCCCATTGACAAGCAGTAGCTGGGTCATTTGTCGGCTCCGGATTCGAAAGGGCAAGGCGGGGGGCAGTGCTTGAGCCAGTGTCTGGCGATCTGCTCGCGGGTGGCGTACCAAACAGGCAGCCCTTGTAAACTGGCCAATAGATCCCGAAGGCCATCGATACGGCCAGGCCGGCCAATGATTCTGGTGTGCAAGCCGATGGTCAGCATCCTTGGCGTATGCTCTCCTTCGCGCAGCAGGGCACTCACAGCGTCCATTACATAGTCATGAAAATCGCGGGCGCGATGGAAGCTATGATTGACGAAAAAGCGCATGTCGTTGGTATCGAATGCGTAAGGCAGTACCAAGTGAGCACGCCCACCTTGGGCAACGTAGTAAGGCGAGTCATCGTTATAGGCATCGCTGTCATATAAAAAGCCGCCATGCTCCATTAGTAGCCGCCGGGTCTGAACGGATGGCGACGATTTCGTGTGCCATCCGGCCGGTGCCTTACCGGTAATACGCTGAAAGGTGGCCACACAGCGTTTTATCAGCGCGCGTTCTTCCATTTCCCCTAGTCCGGCGTGCGACTCCCAGCGCCATCCATGACAGCACAGTTCATCACCGCGCTGACGTGCATATGCCGCGACCCAAGGGGTCTTCTCGAGTGCGCGGGCGCAGACATTCAGGGTGAGTGGGACGCCTGCCTCTTCAAAAGCCGACACCACGCGCCAGTAACCCACTCGAGCGCCATATTCGAAATGGCTCTCCATGCATAAATCCGGGGCGTCGTTTATCTGACACTGAACCTCGTGAGTATCCTCGTTATGGGGGTCGCCGGCACGCAAGCTGAACTCGGCACCTTCCTCAAGATTAAGTACGAAGGAAATGGCAAGGCGGGCATCGCCTGGCCATTGGGCCCGGGGAGGCGAGTCGCCGTAGCCAAAAAAGTCTCGCTCGGTGAGCAGAGGTAATCGTCTCTCCATGCTCATCGCTCCCAGAGTTCACTGAAACGCGTTTTCCAAGGGGCAAGGCGCTGGTAGCGCTGTGCCAGATCCAGCAGAAGATGTTCCGACTGCTTGGGGCCGATTAATTGTAGGCCGATGGGCAGGCCTTCCCGGGAAGGATGAACCGGCAAGTTGATGGCAGGATTGCCCGCCGCGTTCACCCACCCGGTGAATGCTGCATGCCCGCGTGGGCCCACGGGTTGACCCTCGATAGTCGGCGGATAGGCTTGGTCTGCACCCCAAGGGAGGGCGGCGATGCTGGGCATCATAATGATATCTGTATCGATAAAGAGTGTGTCCACTTGGCGTCGAAAATTAGCTATCACCTCAAGGATGTGCCACAACCGGCTAGCTGGTAGGCGGGCACCAGCGTGAGCCATTTCCTGGTACTTAGGCGACGCCTGTTCCAGCCATGTGCCATGGGTGTCAGCCAAGTGTGCCAGGCCGATCTGGCCAACTTCGTCCCAGACCTGGTTAAGCTCCATCAAATCAAGCGGAAGCGGCTTTTGGGTGACGTCCAGGCCCATCCGAGTAAAGATCGTTGCCGCCTTTTCGACCTGTTTAAGCACCTGAGCATCGACGGGGCATCCCGGCAGCGAGGAGACACACAAGATGCGTGATGCCGAGGCTCGGTGGCCAGGACGCTCCATACAGGACAGTCGATCCTCGGGACAGGCGCCTTTTAGTACATTCAGCATGAGAGAGGTATCTTCTACACAGCGGGCCAGAGGACCGACAACCTCGAAATCGAGCAATATCTGCGGGAATCCATCGGCTCTGGCCACCGTGCCGATGGATGGCTTCAGCCCCACTAACCCGCAATGAGCAGCGGGACGCCTTATTGATCCTCCTCCATCGGTGCCGAGAGCCAATGGCCCAATACCGGCGGCCACGGCCGCCGCAGCGCCACCGCTCGAACCGCCAGGCGTCAATTCATGGGCCCAGGGGTTTCCCGTAACACCATAGACGGGATTGCCGGTATAGCCCTCCAGGGTAAATTCTGGAACATTCGTTTTGGCAAAAAGCACTGCTCCAGCTTGGCGTAATCTGGCTACCGGCAGCTCGTCTTGTTCGGGAACCCAGTGACGCAGCGCTACGGTGCCCCATGTGGCAGGCATACCCGCCAGCAAGAGGTTGTCCTTGATACTGATGGGGACTCCATCCAGTGGACTCGATGGTTTCCCCGCAAGATAACGCAAGCGGCTGCGCTCGGCGGCCTCTTGCGCATCGTCTGCTACGGCGGTGATTGCATTGATGGCAGGATTGATGGCCTTCATTCGTTCGAGTACCGAATCCAGCGCCTCCTTTGGTGTCCAGCGTCCTGCCCGAAAGCCCTTGACCAGCTCTGTCGCAGTGTGTTGCCAAAGTGTCGTCATCGCATCATCTCTGGTAGCCAAGTCACAATGGCCGGAACGGTGATGATCAAGCCCGCAAACAACAGCATCATGACCACGTAAGGAATTGCTCCCTGCATCACACCACTGATGCTTCCATTGTCGGGACGAATGCCGTGAACGACGAAGAGGTTCATACCGACTGGCGGTGTAATAAGGCCGAGTTCACACATCAAGACAACAAAAATACCGAACCAGACGGGATCGATACCCAGTGCGAGAGCCATTGGGTAGGTAATGGGAATGGTGGCAACCTGCATTGAAAGCACGTCCATGAACATGCCAAGTACCAGGTAGAAAACCACAAGAGCCAGAAGAAACATTACTGGTGACAAGCCAAGAGAGGCGACCCAGCTGGACATGGTGCTAGCCACGCCTGTCAAACTGATGGTCAGGTTGAGGATGAAAGCGGCGGTGATGATCAGCAAGATCATGCCCGTTACCCGAGCCGTCTGAATGAAGCAGGTACGAAGGGTCGGCCAGGTGAGCTTGCGTTTGAATCCGGCAAACAAGAGGGCTGTTACTACGCCGAGGGCGGCGGACTCGGTCGCGGTGGCAAGGCCCGTATAAATACTGCCCATGACGATAGAAAACACGACCAATGGGGGGATCAAATCAATTGAGGCGTACAACCGTTCACGCAAGCTGTAGTGGGCTTCTTTGTCCGTATGACGCGTTCGCATCAGACTGGATACTCCGATGTAGGCCATGAACAGGAGAGTAAGCGTTATACCCGGGATGATACCGGCCACGAACAACTGGCCAATCGAGGTGTTGGTCAGTGAACCGTAGACAATCAGGTTGACGCTTGGTGGAATAAGAATGCCCAGCGCTCCCCCGGCGGCCAGTGAACCTAACGATTGATTGACGGGGTAGCGACGTTCATTCAATGACGGTAAGGCAACCGTGCCAACGGTTGCAGCGGTGGCCACAGAAGACCCGGAAGTGGCTGCGAACAGCGCGCAAGTTCCGATATTGGAATGTAAAAGCCCGCCAGGTAGTCGGCCAAGCCATATCGACAACGAGCGATACATGCCATCCGCAATACCTGCTCGCAGCAATATCTCACCCAAAAGCACGAATAGCGGTATCGATGTCAACAGACTATCGTTTTGTACTCCCCAGACGACCGGGGAGATAGAGTTCATGAAGGGAAGACCGTAAGCCATGATGCCGCCGATAATACCGATGGCAGCCATTGATACAGCGATCGGCAATCCGAAGAGCATCATGGAAACCATCAGTGCGAAGGCTATTAAGATATAGTCCAGGCTCATGAAGATGCTCCTCGTTGGCGCTGTGTAACGCTATCCAGCTCATCTTCGAGTTCCTGCTTGGCGCTCTTGGGTTGGAAATCTTTATTAAGACGCGTCCAACGGCCGCTGAGAAGTAGCCATAGACTCTTCAGCGCCAGGCCTATTGCCACCAGCATGAAAATGGCTTGGCCGGCGTACCAAATGCTCTGTGGGTAGATGAGAGGTGTCGCCCAGGATGTCTGCGCGACACTTCGGTAGTCCAAAGTATCCCCGATGACATTCCAGGCAAGATAGCTCAACAGGGCGGCGAAGCCAGCCATGAGAATACTTGCTAAGCAGTTAAGTAATGCTTGGAATGATGTTGGCAGGCGCTCGTGAATAATATCGATTCGAATGTGATTACGACCAAACAGTGCCATGGTGAATGCCAGGGTGGCGCCCACCGCCAAGGCATAGCCGCCCAGCTCGTGGGAGCCCTGAAGGGAGAACCCGAAGAGCTTGCGTAGTATTACCTCAAGCGTGATCAGCACCGAGAGGGCGAGGAAAATGGCGCCGAAGATAACGGCTAGCAGGTTTTCGAGTCGCTCCATCATTTTAGGCTCCTTGTCGGGTTACTCGAGACCGATGACCGGGCCAACACTGGCTTCCCAGTTTGCCGAGCATTCCGGATTGGTTTGATCACAGATATCCGCCCAAGTGGGAAGCGATATGTTCAGTAGAGCTTCGCGTACCTGAGCAAGGTCGGCTTGTGTGGGCTCGACGTTGACAAGGTCGTACTCAGTGCCGGTTTCACAGGGCCGCTGGCCGCTATTGCAATTAAGAGCGTCGTTGTAAAGCGCTTCTGAATAAGTCCAGATTTCATCATTGAACTCATTGAAAGCTTCTTGAAGGGTTTCTTGCTGGGCACTATCTAACTGGTTCCATGCATTAAGCGAAATGGCATAACCATTCATTGCGCTGCCCATGCCAAGCGTCAACTGATGAGTGGTGACCTCTGGCCAGCCTGCCGAGTTGGCGGAACTAGGTCCTGTAATCGCGCAGTCGACCGCCCCAAGGGACAAGGATTGATGCACTTCCGAGAAACTCATGGGTACTGCTGTAGCACCCGCAGACTCGACGAATTGAGCCAGGTTCTGATCGTAGACTCGCACCTTTAGTCCCTCTATATCCGAGAAACTGGAGAGGGGGGCATCACAAAAGAGAATCTGTGGGCCGAAAGGCCAAGCACCCAGCAGCTTGACATTAAAACTTTCCTGAAGTTGTTGGTCGAGCACGGGCATGTAAGCATCGGTGACGGAGCGGGCGGTCGCGTAATCAGGGTTGAGGCCCACCAGGTCAAGGCCTGTCAGGACTGGTGCGTCTCGTGAATTAGGTGACATCCGTAAGGAAACGAGATCGAAAAGTCCCGCTTTCATGATGCGTAGCTGCTCGGTATCGTTAATGCCGGTGGTGTCGACAGGCTGATAGTCGATCTCGATGGGCAAGCCTGTACGTTCGGCAAAGTTTTCAAAGAACGGCTGTTCTTTCTGGCTTTGAATGTTTCCAGTGGCGAGTGGCTGTCCCAGTACTCGCCACTGGATAGTGCTTTCCTGAGCGACGGCTTGGCCAATGAATGACGCTGACAGAATGCCAGCTGTAAGCAGAGCTGAGAGTCGTTGCATCTTCTCGTTCTCCCAAGAAGTTGATTGAGTAAGCCAGGTATTGTTTAGATTGGGTACAATCTTGAGAACAATAAATAACTCAATGCATTTTGTATGCCAATTCAGTGACAAGCGTTGTCACTCAACTCATGCATGAGTTTTAGATTGGGATTTTTGGAGGGCTTAAGAATTTTCTATGAGGTACATTGGTGCAATATTCTGTTTTTTGCACCTCCATATAACCTATATGGCTTCAAAAACGGTCCCGTAAGTAGCCTGGGAACGGTTTCGGATCAGAGATGTTCGACAAAATTTGATAGAACCCTGTAAGCTGATTTTGTACACAATACGGGACTCGTTAAATGCAAAATATGGAGACGGGTAGGCCTACCATCGAAAGTATCGCCGAACGCATCAATAACGCCGTGATGGAGCATCGGCTAGCGCCGGGTAGCAAGCTCTCTGAAACGCGCATGGCAGCTGCTTTCGACGTCAGTCGTACCAAGATTCGCCAGGTCTTGACCGTACTGTCGAATAAAGGCCTGGTCGAGATATACCCTAATAGAGGGGCTTTTATCGCTAGTCCAACCGTGCAGGAGGCTCAAGAGCTTTTCGCAACTCGGCGGTTGCTTGAGCCGGAAATTATCCGCAATGTGATCGCACGAGCGCGTAAGCCGGATTTAAAACGGCTTAGAGAGCACCTCGAAAAAGAGAAGGCAGCCCGTAGGGAGAAGAATCGTAGAACCATCATTCGCCTTTCAGGTGATTTCCATCTGCTATTAGCTCGAATCTCTGGAAACCGGTATTTAGAAAGCATGATGGGGGAGTTGTGTCCTCTGACGTGCTTGATTATTGCCATGTACGATCTACCCCAGACGCCTGCTTGTCCTGAAGACGAGCATGAAATGATTGTGGCGGCCATTGAGGAGCGTGATGAGAAGGTTGCCGTCGAGCAGATGTTGCACCACCTGGAGCATATCGAAAGTGCACTCAACTTGAGTGGCACCTCTTGCAGCGATATAGATTGGGATCAGGTTCTTGGCTGACGGGTTCTATTACGAGACAGTGATTTGGCATGATTAATGCTTAATTTGTTGGCTATATTGTACGCAATATCGTCAACATTTTTTGATCTATGTCGGTTCAGATAGATCTCAACAAGGATCCAGGTCATGTCCATGTCAAAGTCTCGCATCAGGTTCGGTATTCTGACCCCTTCTTCGAATACCGCGTTAGAGCCACTGACCTACGCTATGCTTGCCGATGTCGAATCGGTAAGTGCCCACTTTTCCCGCTTTAGTGTTACTCGAATTTCACTTGAGCCTGACGCGCTCGAGCAGTTCGATGATCGCCCCATTCTGGCCGCTGCCAAGCTATTGGCGGATGCCAGAGTGGATGTGATTGGCTGGAGCGGTACCGCGGCGGGCTGGCTCGGTTTTGATCACGATATCGAGCTCTGCCGGCGCATAGAGGAGGCGACTGATATTCCGGCCACTTCTTCGATTCTGGCACTTAATGAACGACTTAAAGAAGACCGTATTTCAAAACTGGGCCTGGTATCTCCCTATGTTGCCGATGTTCAATCACGCATTATCGAAAACTACCAGGGTATCGGGATCAGTTGCGTTGCGGAGAGCCACCTGGATATCAGCGATAACTTTTCCTTTTCCGAGGTAAGCGAGGCTTGCTTGGCCGACCAGGTTGGTACAGTCGCGAGAGCCACTCCTGAAGCCATTGTTACCTACTGTACCAATCTGAATGCTGCCCATCTGGTAACCGAATGGGAGTCGAGTTTGGGCATTCCCGTACTGGATACGACCGCGACCGTTGTCTGGAAAATGCTTCGCATGACCGGTGTCGATCCCAGTGAAGTGCGCGGTTGGGGCAGTTTGTTCAAGGCGGAGGTTTGATATGGCTAATTTTGATTGTGTTATTCGCAACGCCCGTTGCGCCACGGCCTCCGATGTTTTCGTTGCCGATATAGGGATCACGGACGGTGTGATTGCTGCTCTGGGCCAGAGCCTCGGCGGCGGGGAAAAAGAAATCGATGCTGATGGACGCTGGGTATTGCCTGGCGGAATCGATGGACATTGTCATTTTGATCAACCGACCGAAGACGGTACCGTTATGGCCGACGATTTCCTCTCCGGAACCCGTTCGGCCGCCTGTGGAGGCACGACAACGGTCATTCCTTTTGCTTTACAGCGTAAAGGGCAAAGCTTGCGTGAGGCAGTCGAAGACTACCACCGTCGAGCAGAGACTAAAGCGACGATCGATTATGCCTTCCACATGATCATCACCGATCCTACTCCACACGTACTGGACGAGGAGCTTCCGGCGCTGATCGCCGAGGGTTATACCTCATCCAAGATCTATATGACTTATGACGATCTCAAGCTGGCGGATCGTCAAATCATCGATGTGCTCGCAGTCGCTCGCGAGGAAGGGGCACTGGTGATGGTGCATGCTGAGAATGCAGACTGCATTTCCTGGTTGACCGAACGTCTTCTTCGAGCAGGCAAAACCGCCCCTCGATATCACGCAGAATCAAGACCCATGCTTGCCGAGCGTGAGGCAACTCATCGAGCTATTACCTTCGCCGAGCTTGTTGATGTGCCCATCCTGATTGTCCATGTCTCAGGACGAGAAGCTATCGAGCAGATACGATGGGCTCAAGGAAACGGTTTGCGTATTTATGGCGAGACCTGCCCCCAGTACCTTTTTCTGACCGCTGATGATTTGGGCAGCGACGATGAAATCGAGGGGGTCAAGTGCATCTGCAGCCCACCTCCCAGGGACAAGGCTAATCAGAAAGTAGTCTGGGACGCGTTAGAAGCGGGCACCTTCCATGTTTTTTCATCGGATCATGCTCCTTTTCGTTTTGACGGTCACGATGGAAAACTTGCGGCCGGCAGCGCGCCGAGTTTCGATAAGGTGGCCAATGGAATTCCGGGTGTCGAGACGCGTCTAGCTTTGCTCTTTTCGCATGGTGTTGAAAAAGGCCGCATCGATATCAACCAGTTCGTTGCCCTGACCTCCACGAACGTCGCCAAGATGTATGGCCTTTATCCACGTAAGGGGACCATCGCTATTGGCGCCGATGCAGACTTGGTAATCTGGCAGACAGGTGATCGAAAAACAATCGACAACAACGACCTGCATCATAATGTCGACTATACCCCTTATGAAGGTATCGAGATCGATACATGGCCTTTGATGACATTGAGTCGGGGACGTGTGGTCTGGCAGGAAGGTCAGTATTTGGGGCAGCCCGGCATGGGTCAGTTCCTCGCTTGTACTCGGCCTGCACTGGCTACACTCAAGTTTGGCGGGGAGAATAATCAATGAGTGTTAATACTAGTCTTGGTCAAGCATTGGTAGATACATGGCGTAGTGGTCAACCGCTCGATGTTTCCAGAGCCAGAATGTTATCTCCATCAACAGATCAAGCTGCCTATCAAGTTCAGCAAGAAGTCGCTCGCTCGCTGGGTTGGTTTTCTAGCGGTAGACCAACTGCCTGGAAAATCGGGGGAACAGTCCAGCGGCCCACCGCGTCTCCCATAGCAGATAAACATGTGGTAAATAGCCCGTACTCCATGGGGTATAAAAGTCGGCATTCTATTGTCGGTATTGAAGTGGAGCTTGCCTTGAAACTTGCTTCACCACTACCGGATGGCGCCTCACTGGACGAGTCAATCAATGCCGTTGGAACTGTCATGGCCGCGATTGAAATTTGTGATGTCAGGGCCGAGAATTGGAAGACACTGCCTGAGACCTTTCTATTGGCCGACCATCAGATGAATCGTTGCCTGATACTTGGGGAAGCGGTCACGCAAGGCTGGAAAGCTGGCTATGTCGATAGTGAAATTACTCTGACCAGCAATCAACGTAACGTAGACGGAGGTCCATTACGGCATCCTCTGGGCAATCCTTTAAGGTTACTCCCGTGGTTGGCATCGCATGTTCAAAAGCAATATCCACCAGGGCTGCAGGCAGGCGACATTATAACCACAGGCACTTGGACCGGTATTTTGGAAGCCTATCCGGATGAAATGATAAAAGCTCACTTTAGTGAAATCGGGGAAGTCAGTTTGGAGATAGAAGCCTGAGGTTTTTAAGCTTTTGTGGAAGACTATTTTCTTCAATTGGCTATTAGAAAGAGGGGGCTATTGGTAAGCTGAAAAAATGTCAGTCGACTTTAGTCCGCCTCTGCGCTTGATATACCCAAACCTGTAGTAGTTCATTGATTCTGGATACCACCATAAGTGAGGTTTCTTATCGTTGATTCGGCCCTGTATGGAAGGTTGGCGAGTGATTGCCTAGCGTAGATGATACAGCGCCAATACTTTAACCCGAGTTTCAGGCAGGCGTTATATCGGTCATCACCCTTTAATCTGGCGTCGAATTTACAGTGATACGAAATTTTCTGGAAAGTGACTTTGAGCAAGTAAGCGAGATTTACTCATTGGCGAAGCTCGATGAACTTCGCTTCGAGGAGCAGGCATTCGAGCTTCTGTCCCTGCGCGATGACGAAACGCGCCTTCAAGCGCTAATGGAGTCCGAAATTTTTGTTTATGAAGACAATGGCCTTCTCGGCTATGGCGCCATTTACCAGAACGTGATTCGCTCGCTTTTTGTTCACCCGCTTTTTCGAGGAAAGGGAATTGGTAGCGCGCTGTTCGATCATTTGATGAGCCGGGTTGAAACCCCCGCCACGCTGTACGTAGCGAAGAGCAATCTGCCGGCAATATCCATGTATCAAAAACAGGGCTTTGAGGTTACTCGAGAGTTTGAGACGTCCTATAACGGAAAAGCCGTTTTAGCTAATGAGATGGTGCGTATTGAGGGATAATGTCGCGGTGAAGCCAAGCATTAAGCGGATTAGGAGGTAGATCATTGGACGATTTGATCAGCGGGCTTTTAAAATTGTTATGGAAGGCTCTCGTAAACCTGTTCCTTTGGGTAATTTGGGAAGTAATCTTCCAATTGATTGGTTGGTATGTGGGGTGGCCGGTATGCCGAGTGCTCACCCTTGGTAGCCTTCCTAGACAATCGATTAACCAGCGTAAACGGTTGCGGTCGCACGGTGGCGACTTGTCCGATTCCACCGTGTGCCTAGTGGGCCTTGTTGCATCATGTGGGGCAGCTATTTTGATCATCTACATGGTTGGGTCCGGTTGAGTATGTATCCATATAACTAATCTTTAGTACCGAGAGTTGACCAATAGTATGTTTATGCAGAATTGCATCTGTGCATGTAGCTTGCTTCTTGATATCGAGTGATGCATTGCGATGAGATTGAGTTTAGGTGTGGTGATCGTGCTCCTTCTGGCTGGCCTTGGTATGTGGGGCTTGGATATCGCCGAGGATCGATCCAAATTGATTAAAATTACCGAGCCCATACCCGCCTTTGACCACTGGAAATGTGGTTACACCGCTAGGCCAGACTGTTCGGTCATTTTTGATGCTGTAGCGGGCACCGAATATGAGGTTCGACGGATACGCTACGGAAAGGACTTTATGGCAATTCAAATAGAACAAAAAGGGGAGAGAGGTTGGGTGCTTTGGGGTGAGTCGTTGTACATGCATGCTCGTAAAGGGTAACTTATTGACTTAATTTTATATAGGTGTAAAAAAATGAACGCTTTAAAAGCATCTATCGGTATCGCTGTCATTATGTACTTGTTGGTTTCACTACCAGCATGGGCACAAACTACCCTTATAGGTCCGCAGCACAATGCTGTTAGATCTGCACAGCTCTACCTCAGCATACAGGGTTTTTCGCGAACAGGTCTTATTGAACAGCTATCATCGGAGTTTGGTGACGGCTACAGTGTTAGTGATGCCACTGCCGCTGTGGATAGCTTGAATGTTGATTGGGATCAGCAGGCTGTCAAATCTGCAAGACTATATCTCAGTATCATGGGATTTTCTTGTCAGGGCCTTATCGAGCAGCTTTTGTCAAGCTATGGAGACAGCTATACAGCGAGCCAAGCTGCCTATGGTGCGAAACAAGTGGGTGCCTGTGGTTGATTTTATATGGCTTATGAACTGCTTTACATTTTCCTGTTTTAAAAAGGTAACAGAATTTAAACTGTTTTCTTTGTTTTTTAGCTGATCTTGGTGAGTCTTTATGAATCAAAAAATCCCGGTTCCAACTGATAATATTTATAAATTTTGCGCTACATTTGGCTTGGTAGTAATGGTCGTAAGCCTGACTTTAATGATAGTCAATGTGAATACTGCAAACCAGGTAATATTTGATAGTGCAAAAAATTATTATGATCTTAGAAGTCAGGAGGGCCCGTTTATTGACGAACGAGAAAAGCTAATTGATCATCAGCTAAAAATCGCAGTAAATAACCGGGATTTTGGGAAGTGGGGTTTGGCATTTATATTTTTAATGGGCTTTTTCTGCTCATGCTTTGGCTTCTACTCTTGGCTTAGAAAATTGCAGCCAATACATGACGAAATTCTCGAGCTACAAAGAAGAAAACTTGAACTAGAGGTCCGTCTTCTCAAACAATCAAAGCGCAAAATACATTTTAATCGGCGAAGAATTTAGCTTGTGAAAAGTAATGCATGAGTGATGAAGCGCTTTCTGGTTGCTCAATCTATCTCGGCAAGTTGCTGTGTTCCATCCGATCATATTGGCCCGCACTCCAACTCGGCCACTTCATGTTTCGGGGTATAAAGCGGGTAACGCATCTTGCGTAAACTGCCGTAAACGATCCGCACCAGATCCACTTTGAACCTATCCTTGCCCTTGGTAAAAAAGCGCCAAGGCCCACTGCGGTTGATCGTTCAGGGCGCTATCATGTTCCGTGCTAAGTGGAGCTGTAACGTATGGCCACTCGAAAACCATTCAATGACAAGGTTGTGTCACGATGATCACTTGCCACGTGAAGTACGTCATCGACCCCAAAAAGGTCGATGAATTCGAAAAGTACGCCAGAATGTGGATCCCGCTGGTCGAGAAATTTGGCGGCCAGCACAATGGCTATTACTTGCCGGCGGAAGGGGCCAATAACATTGCGCTGGCCCTGTTCACCTTCGAAAGCCTGGCGGCTTACGAGCAGTATCGGATCGACTCGCTGAACGACCCGGAGTGCATCAAGGCGTTCGAGTTTGCCGAGCAAGTCGATTGCATCGTTAGCTACGAGCGCAGCTTTTTCAGGCCCGTACTGGGCTAGTGGGTAGACGCTGTTTCTCTCCCGGCTGGTTTTGAAAAGTGAATAAGTAACCACGGCGAAGTGAGGACGGCCTCACCGCTCGATTTTCGTTAGGGGACGGCCCCAACGTTTGAGAGACGTGCATGAGTTGGATCATTCTGTTTATCGCAGGGCTTTTGGAAGTGGGCTGGGCCATTGGGTTGAAGTACTCCGAGGGCTTTACGAAGCTCTGGCCCACCGTATGGACACTGTTCTCGCTGGTGGTGAGTTTTCTACTGCTGGGCCTGGCGCTTAAAACCTTGCCCGTGGGCACCGCCTACGCCATCTGGGTGGGTATCGGGGCGGTGGGCACGGCGCTGCTGGGTATCTTCCTGTTCGGTGAGCCTACCGGCACGCTCAAGCTGGTGAGTCTGACGCTGATCGTGGCCGGTCTTGTCGGGCTCAAGCTTTCCAGTGCCTAAAAGGAGATACGAACGGGGCAAGGGAAAGGCGGCTCAATCGCTACCGTGCTCCAGCGCCTCTGCGTCGATTTCCTGATAAGCCTGTTCGGAAGAGTCGTGATGCTTTGCGGATTCAAACGTCTTCAGTAGCGACCATTGATAAAGCGGGGTGCCGGGGTGTTGGCTGAACTGGCGCACGCCGTAAATCTCGAACGTAAAAGGCCCGGGCCCGAACAAATCCGCGTCCTCGGTGTGTTTTTTAGCGACGACCAGGAAAACCTCGCCGCCGGACTCGAAAAGGCGATGGTCCCGAACCGTAATCGCGCCGGAGAAAATCCGGTGGTCGAGCCAGGTGAACGTATCGCGATCCGCTGCCGGCATGATGCCAAGCTCATCGTTGGGCAGGCGAATGAAGAAGGTGAGTGTATGGTTGCTATAGGACATGTTCCTGTCATATACCGACGCAATGACGTAATCCGGGCGGCCGTTTTGGTTGAGGTCGATACGGTTGACGCCCTCGCTTAATTCGATCTGCGAAAAGGCCAGGGCAGGCGTGCTGAAAAGCGCCGCCAGCAGGCAAAGCAGCCGTTTAATCATTGGCCGCTCTGATCAGTCGAAAACCGATATCGGGCATGCCAAACCCCGGTGAATGCACGTCGCAGCCGGATAACACGTCTTTTACGGCTTGCTCAAAACTGCCACCGCAAACGTAATACATGGGCACTCCCTGGGCGTAGTGGTTTCTTTCGTCGATCCACTCCGCCGCGTTACCGCTCATATCGTAAAGTCCCAGCGCATTGGAGTGCAGGGAGGCTACGGGCAGTGTGCCCGAGCCGGAACCGTCTTGCGTGGGGAAATTGGCGACCGCTTCCGGTTGTGGGCTACCGGCATGTGCGTAGCCGTAGGAGCCGTCCGCGAGCCCTTCATGAGCGCCTCTTGCAGCCACATGCCACTCGACCATATCCGGTAAACGGTAGCCCGATGCTTCAGGCGCTCTTTTTATGGCGGAGCTGTCGTCGCTTTCCGGCATCGCTTTTAGCGGCTCCCCCTCAAAGGTGAGGTAGTAGGGAGATAGCCCCTGGTGCTCGCTCAACGCGTTGGCAAACATCATGGCGTCCCACCAGGTAACATTCACGGCGGGGTGCTGGCCTTCGTCCTGGTCGTCCGGCCGGCAGCCGCCAGGGGTGGCGCCATTGCAGGCATCGCCCAGTGCGTAACCGTGTTGGAGGGCCCAGGGCTGCACTTGCTTGTAGAGCTGGTACGGCACTTCCGTTTTCATTATCCAGAAGGAGGCGGTGGAAAGATTGGCGTTGTCTGTGTAGTTTTCATCGCCAAATACCGTGCCGACGTAGAAGCTACCACCATTGACTTTAGCCTCGTCCGGTAAGTGGAGGCTATTCTGTGCAAGCACCGGTGTGCTCACAAGAAAGCACAAAATCCCCATGGCATTTTTCAAACCCGTGTCCTCGAAATCAGTACTGCTTAGCCATTTTTAAACATCTTTTTTGAGCCATTTATCGTATTGATTGATGTTTTTCTTTACAAGAAGTGGCTAATGTATTTTGTCACGACAGGCCAATCCGGACACTATCTGGCCTTTTCCACGTTTGCTGTTGGCTTATCAGGTATCCCGAGCTACCGCGGCTATGAAAATGACGGACGCCGGTTTTTGCGTCTTCGGATGAACGGGCTCGCGCATCTCGAGTAACCGAAAGCCATTATCCGAGAATAGCGTTACCCAGCTTTCCAGCGTTCTAAAATACCAGGGCGCCGGGTCGCTAAAATCGGAGCCGAAACCCGCCCAGGAGCCTTCACGCCAGCCATCGGCGTAGGGCGTCACATCGACCGCCACGGGGTGCAGCGTTTGTACGATGAAAACGCCCCCGGGATTCAGAAGCGCGGGGGCGGCGCGCAACAGTGCATCGACCGATTCCTTACCCAGCAACGAGAAATTGCAAACGACCGCATCGAAGCGATCCTCGATCGCGCCCGCCGCAATCGCTTCATAGGATGAAACATGAAAGTGCCCATCACCCGCGGCCTGGGCCTTCTCGATGAGCGCGGGCACGACATCGACCCCCACCCGGTGCGCTACGCGGGGCGCGAGTTCACGTACGAGCCACCCCTCACCGCACCCGATATCGAGCGCGGATTCGGGAGACCGGCTTAGAACGGCCTCGACGACGGCCCGGTCGGTGACCAGCTTACGGCTTTCGATATGCCCATTGCGTATTACATCGGTCCAGGGTGAGGCGTTCTTCTCCCAGGAATCGACGATTTTTTCATCACTAAAGGGGTTCATTGAGCCATCCATAGGGCGTGGTGTAGATGTATCGAGTGTATCAATAAACTGATTTGGGCAATTAATTAGACTTGGCTCGCGCGGCCGCGCGCTCCAAAAGCACCGGCCCGCTGCCTACTTCGGCCAGTTCATCCTCCGGGTTGTAAAGCGGGCAGTTGGTCATACTCAGACATCCACACCCGATGCAGCTGCTCAGGCTGTTGCGCAGCGTTTGCAGGTACGCGATGCGGCCATCCAGCATGCGCTGCCAGCGCTCGGAAAGTTGCTGCCAGTCTTCAACCGTGGGCGTGCGGCCATTGGGGAGCGACTCAAAGGCCTGCTTGATCTCCTCCAGGCTCACGCCGACTTTCTGTGCGGCCTTGATAACTGAAATGCGCCTGAGTACTTCGGGCTTGTAGCGGCGCTGGTTGCCCGCGTTACGCCAACTTTGAATCAGCCCTTGCTGTTCGTAGAAGTGCAGGGCACTCACGTTAATGCCGCAGCGCTTTGCGACCTTGCCGACGCTCCAGGTTGCTTCTGCCATGCTTGCCCCCGGTGTTCTCTTTGTTCAAAAAAAAGCTTTACCTCAACTTAGGTTGAGGTTTTAACCTTTTACCCGAACCCACGCAAGGAGAAACACCATGTATCTTGAACACGTTAATTTGGTGGTCGCGAATATGGACGCCACGTTGGATTTTTACCGCGCTGCTTTTCCTCATTGGCGCATACGCGATGAAGGGCAGGGCGAATGGTACGGCAAGCCACGCAAGTGGGTGCATTTTGGCGACGACCACCACTACCTGGCGCTGAGCGACCACGGAGAAGGTAAGAACCGGGCGCTTGAAGGCCACAGCGTGGGGCTTGCTCATTTTGCCTACGTGACCGAACACCTGGATGCCTTGGTCGCACGGTTGAATAACGCGGGGTACCCCGTTGCCAAACCGGGGGCTACCGAGCCATTTCGTAAAAACGCTTACTTCGTCGACCCGGCCGGGTTCGAAGTAGAGTTCGTCGAGTATCTCAGCGATATTCCCGCCGAGCGCAATTTAAACCGCGACGCTCTTTAATAGGCTGAACCGGGTATTTAACAGAGCCTTGAACGAGCCGTATGTATGATCTGTCGATTGCCTATGAAAGGCGCTTCAAGAAGGGCGCGCCGTTTAGAAACGGCAGCGCCTAGGGTCTGTCTGAAAAGTCGACGAGCGAAGACAAGACAAGGCAAAAATTGGCGAAAAAACGGAGTTTACATGTGTAAATGAGTATTTTGAGCCAATTTTTAACGCCGTATTGTCGAGCGCAGGCACTTTTCAGACAGAGCCTAACCAATAGAGAACAACCATGCCTAAATTAACGCTAGAAGGATTTATCACCGTGCCGGCAGCCGAGCTTGAAGCTTTCAAGGAAGCGCTTGTCACGCATAAAACGCTAACGCTTGCGGAGCCGGGGTGCCTAATCTTCGAGGTCATTCAGGATCAATCCGACCCTTGTCGTTTTAAGGTGTTCGAGGCGTTTATCGACCGCGCCGCGTTTGATTACCACCAGCGCCGCGTGGCCACCTCCGATTGGGGAAAGCAGACGCGCAATGCCGTGCGCCATTATGAGATAGTCGAATAGGTGAGTATTCATTAGTTTATAAGCGCTTGAAGCGTAAGTCGGGTGAAGGGTATGTGGATCTGTGAAACAAATAGGCTGGTAATACGGACATTGTCCTTAAGCGATACAGAGGAGCTGACCAAAATTTTGAGCGATCCTGCCGTCATGGAATACTCGATTCGTGGCGTTTGCGATGAGGTCATGACGCGCCGCTTTATCGAGTGGTGTCTAGAGAGTTACGAGATGCACGGAATCGGGCCTTGGGCGTTAATTGAAAAGGATACGAATAGGCTGATCGGCTTTTGCGGCGTTGGCCCGGAAGAGGTCAATGGTGTCGAGGAAATTAGCCTTGGGTACCGGCTCGCTACGCAGTATTGGAATAGAGGCTTTGCACCCGAGGCTGCCAAAGCAGTGTTAGCTTACGCCTTTGAAATGAAGTCGCTCCCCTCGGTAGTAACGCTGATCGAACCCGAGCATGGGGCATCGCAAAAGGTCGCCTTTAAGGTAGGTTTTACGCATTACGAGCTGCATGAATTTCACGGACGTGAAGTGAGAATGTACCGGCAGACGTTGGCGCAGTGGTATCCAGGCAGGGCTGCCAGCAGTTGAATGGCTAAAACGGCATCCAGGTAGGAAGTATGTTTATGAGAGCTTTAGATGGCGTTTTTTATCCAGTGAATGCCGGAAGCACGCAAATGCTGGACAAGCATTAAGATTAATTACGATAAAGATAGGTGTTAGGTATTTCTTAAAGATCCGAACCGCTCTTCGAGGAAGTCCGCATGGCACAATATTTCGCCGATACCGGCGTTGGCGAACGCTACGATCAATACCGCCCGAAAGTTCATTCTGCGCTCTTCGATATCCTGAAGCGGCATTTGCCCGCCGAGAACTTTAGTCGAGTCGTGGACGTTGCGTGCGGTACGGGCGACTCCACTTTGGCTTTGCTGGATATTGGTAGAGACGTCTTGGGGATCGACTCTTCTGAGGAGATGCTGGCCATAGCGAAGCGCCGTGGCCTGACCGTGAGGCAAGCGGATTACACCGAGCTACCCCAACATGGCCATTTCGATCTCATCTCGACGTGTATGGCATTTCACTGGTTCGATGGTGCGCGGGCCTTGGATGCCTATAAAGCCGCCTCTAACCATGGGGCCGTTTGGATCATCTATAATTTTGCCTTCGCGGGTCACTCCACGTCCGCACGATTCAACGAATGGTTCCAGGGGGAGTATTTGAAGCGCTACCCCTCACCGCCGCGGGTTCGATACGAGGACATGAAGCTGGCAGACGACCAACAACTTTCCCTGCTGGCGAGTGAGAATGGCTGGCTGCCGATCTCGTTTACTCTCGAATCACTGATCGGTTATCTCACTACGCAATCGAATATCGAAGAGGCCGTACGACGGGGTAGGGCGTTGGATTCGATAGTGGCTGAATTACACGAAGGCCTTTCTAATATCGACCTTAGCGGCGTATTTCAATACGCTTACTCTTACGAAATACTGCAGTACGAGGCTCGATGATAAAAAAGCACTTCGTAGCGTTGCTGAGTATCAAGACCCCGCGAGGTGAAACGTGCACTATCTGGAAGTAGGCGCTGGTGAAATGTCCATCGAACTATTGCTTGAAGCGGACCCCTCCGAGCAGGTTATTGCCTCCTACCTGCGCGAAGCCAAGGGCAAGTATCGTGTTACAAAAGGAGAGAGCGTTGTTGATTAGCGAGTCCATCGAGTTAAGGCTGCTTGGCATGGAACACCGGGATGAGGTGTTCGAGCTGGTCGATCAAAACCGGGCGCATTTGCGCGCGTGGCTGCCCTGGATCGATGCCAATCAGTCGCCCGCCAATACCGAAGCTTTTTTAACGTCGGTTATTAAGCAGTACGAGGCGGGCAAGGGCCCGCAGTACGGCGTTTTTTATAATGGGTCGGCCTGCGGCGTATGCGGCTTTCATCCCTTCGATACGACGAACCGGCGGGCAGGTATCGGGTACTGGATGAGCGAGAGCTATACAGGCAAAGGCATCATGACCCAGGCCGTTAAAGCGCTAGTCGACGTCGGTTTTCGCGAACACGGCTTGAACCGCATCGAAATTGCCTGCGCGACGGAAAACGTTAAAAGCCGGGCCATTGCCGAGCGGCTGGCGTTCACGTTCGAGGGCGTCCTGCGCGAGCGTGAGTATCTCTACGGCAACTATGCCGACCACGCCATTTATTCAATGCTGGCCCGCGAGTTCGCTACTAACGATAAGCGTTAACCCGACTGGGCGTCATGAAAAGGGAGTGCCTGTGAAGGTTACCTGCCACTGTGGAAATGTCGAAATCACCGCCGCTCACTTTCCGGAAGAGATCGGCCAGTGTAACTGTTCGATTTGCCGTCGGTATGCGGCGCTCTGGGCTTACTATTCACCCAACCTGGTCACGATAAACTGTCGCCATTCAAAGACGGTGTTCTATAGCTGGGGGGATAAAGAAGCCGAATTTCATTGGTGTACGACGTGCGGTTGTACTACTCATTACCAAACCACGGAGCGGTGTGATGAACCCACCGTCGCCATCAATATGCGCCTCGCCGATGAGGCCAGCGTTGCTGAAATACCGGTCAGGGCCATCAACGGCGCCGCGTCCTGAATGACTGTGCTGACTGTGACTGTACTACTGCGTATACGACCCACTGGCAGGCAGGGTGAACACCACCATCAACTACCCAATGCCTCCACCGCGAAGTCGATGAAGCTGCGCAGTTTGGGCGAACGGTAGTGGTCCTGATGATAGAGAAGATGCATCGGGCGCTGGGGCAGCGAGTAATGTGCCAACAAAGGGATTAGCCGCCCGGCGCGGATATCCTCGCTGATCTGTACGTTGGGCAGCATCGCAATGCCGATGCCCGCCAGCGCGGCCTGGCGCAGCCCCTGGGCGTGATTCACTTCGATACGGCTTAAAAACTCCACGGTGACTTCTCCTTCAGGGCCGTGAAACTGCCACTTTTTTTCGGCCCACTGCCACTCGGTGCCCGGCGGGTAGGCAAACGCCAGGCAGTCGTGGTGGGCCAGCTCACATGGCGTTTGCGGCGCGCCCTGGCGTTGCAGGTACGTGGGTGAGGCGCAAAGGGTAAGGCCGTAATTCATCAGCGGGCGGGCGACCAGGGTGTCGGAGGTCTCCAGCGTGCCTAAGCGAAACGCTGCGTCGAAGCGCTCTTCGACCAGGTCGATCACCCGGTCGGTAAGCGCCACATCCAGCTTGATCTCCGGGTAGCGCGCCATAAAGGGGGCTAGCCTTGGCATCAAACACTCTGCGCCGAAGGTGGGCGGCGCGGTGATCTTGAGTGTTCCTTTGGGTATGGCCTGGCTGGCTTCGGCCTGGCGTTCGGAATCCGCGACCAGCGCGAGGATGTCCACGCAGCGCTGATAGTAAACCGCGCCAAACTCGGTGAGGCTCTGACGCCGGGTGGTGCGCCGCAACAGGCTAACGCCCAAGCGCTTTTCGAGCGCGCGCAGGTGGTTGCCCACCATGGTCGTGGACAAACCGCAACGATCACCCGCCGCGGTCATGCTGCCGCTCTCTACCACGGCCACGAAGACCTCCATCGAGTGGTAAAGATCCATTATCAAGCCTCGCTTTATAGTGCTTCCAATCTGGCTGTGTTTTTCCAGCCCTGCTTCTGGATGATACTGCGTCAATGCTGCTAACCGCCAGGAGTGATCATGGAACAGCCCACGTTATCGAATCGCCCGCAAACCCCACAGCGCGAGGATTATGCGCGTTACATGACGCCCAACTACGCACCCCAAGAGGTCATGCTTACCCACGGGCAGGGCAGCCGCCTGTGGGACCAGGCGGGGCGGGAATACATCGATTTTGCCGGCGGCGTGGCCGTGAGCGGCCTGGGACACTGCCACCCGGCACTTATTACGGCGCTACAAGCCCAAGCGCGGCGGGTCTGGCATCTCTCTAACGTTTACACCAATGAGCCGGCGCTGGCGCTGGCCCGCGCGCTTACCCAGCGCACCTTCGCTGATAAGGTCTTTTTCTGCTCCTCCGGTAATGAAGCCAACGAAGCGGCGCTGAAGCTTGCCAGGCGCTACGCCTACGACCACTTCGGCCCCCAAAAGCACACGATCATCGCTTTCAAGCAGGCCTTTCACGGCCGCTCGCTATTGACCGTGACGGCCGGTGGTCAACCCGCGTATACCGAAGGCTTTGGCCCGCTACCGCAAGGCGTGGTACACGGCGAATTCAACGACCTGGAAAGCGTACGCGCGCTGATCGACGATGCCACCTGCGCGGTGATAATCGAACCGGTACAGGGGGAGAGCGGCGTCGTTCCCGCCCGGCAGGATTTTCTCGAAGGCTTGCGCGCACTATGCAATCAGCACCAGGCGCTACTGATCTTCGATGAGGTGCAAACGGGCATGGGGCGCACGGGCTCGCTTTACGCTTACATGCACCACCACGTAGTGCCGGATATTCTTACCAGTGCCAAGGCATTGGGGGGCGGCTTTCCCATTGCCGCTATGCTGACCACAAGCTCTATTGCGGCGTCCTTCGCGGTGGGCACCCACGGCTCGACCTATGGCGGTAACCCGCTTGCCTGCGCCGTGGCCATGGCCGCGCTGGAGACGATCGACACGCCAGAGGTTTTGAGCGGCGTCGAAGCGCGCCATCAACTCATGATCGAGCAACTCGAGGCGATCAACCAACAGTACCCCGTATTCAAGGAGATTCGCGGTGAAGGGCTGCTGATTGGCGCCGAGTTGAGTGAGGTGTATCAGGGCCGCGCGGAGTCGCTCATGCCACTACTGATAAGAGAGGGGCTGATCGCCCAGATGGCCGGGGCCATGGTGCTGCGGTTGACGCCATCGCTCATCATCCCCGAAGCGGATATCCAGGAGGGAATGCGGCGGTTGAAGCGCGCGATCAGCATACTGGCACGTCTTTCTGCCACATAGACCGCCGGCCAAGAGAAAGAGGGCAATGGAGGAGCTGTCACGGTGCTTTCATGGCGCAATCACGTGGCCCATTGGCGACAATCCGGCGCTCGTCTTCGACGAGGCATAAGCGGAAAAGCCTCGACCCTTTGGTTGGCGCGCGCCTTGCCTGAGGAGTATTCAAGGCGTCATAGTCCGGTACGATGCTGCGAGATTTGCCGATCAATGCGCGGCACTTTAATGATGCGCCAAAGGGAAAATCATGAGCCTGGAAATAACAATAATCGTATTGCTGGCGGCCTTCTTCAACGCCAGTTGGAACGCCATCGTCAAGGTCAGCGGCGACCGAATCGCCGTCATGGCGGTCATCACGCTGCTGGGAAGTTTAATATCGCTGTTGGCGCTGCCGTTCGTGGCGCTGCCAGACTCCGCCAGTTGGCCGCTTCTGGCCACTGCTATCTTGCTGCATACCGCGTATCACTTCAGTTTGCCCTTGGCGTATCAGTATGGCGATTTCGGGCAGGTTTACCCCATTGCCCGCGGTTCGGCCCCGCTGCTGGTCACATTAGGCGCCGCCATTTTTGCCGCGGAGGTGCTTAGTTTCATTCCCTTGTTGGGGGTCGTCTGTTTGGCGGTGGGGGTCATTGCGCTGGCTTTCGAGAAAGCCACTGGCATTACGCAAAACCCGCGCGCAATATTCTTGGCGCTGGGAACGGGGGCGTTCATTGCCTCCTACACGCTAGTGGGCGGGCTGGGCGCGCGGCAGGCCGGCTCAATAATGGGGTTTGCCGTTTGCCTTACCATCGGTAACGGCGTGCTGACCTTTTTGATTGCTTCCCTCTGGAAACTCAACGCCATCAAACGGGTAGTGCGGGAGAACCTGCTGCCCGCCACCGTGGGCGGCGGCCTGCAGGTGGGGGCGTATTGGATCGTTATCTGGGCCATGGCTTACGCCCCGCTGGGAATGGTCTCGGCCTTGCGTGAGACCAGCGTGTTGTTCGCCGCGCTGATCTCGACCTTTATTTTGAAGGAGGGCTTTGGTGTCTGGCGGTTCGTGTCGTCCTCGTTGATTACGCTTGGCGTGGTGTTGACCCGCTACAAGCCCTGAGCGCCTGGTGGGCGTCACACACTGGCAAGCTGCCTTTGTTAAACTACTCGTCCGCTTGGGTTTACCGGACATCATACTCATGAACACGACAACGCAAGGCCCGGATGGAAAGCGTCGCTGCGGGTGGTGCGCTACGGCGCCGGAGTTCGATGCCTATCACGACCACGAGTGGGGCTTTCCGGTCGCGGGTGACCAGCGCCTGTTCGAGAAAATAAGCCTCGAGGCGTTTCAGGCCGGGCTTAGCTGGCGCACCATTTTGGTCAAGCGCGAGAATTTTCGCGCCGCCTTTGCCGGGTTCGATTTTTACCAGGTGGCGGCTTTCGATGAGGGCGATGTCGAGCACCTGCTCGAGGACGCCGGCATCGTTCGCCATCGCGGCAAGATCGAGGCTGTGATCAACAATGCCCGGCGCGCCAGCGAGTTGGTCGAAGAGGAAGGGTCGCTGGCGGCGTACTTCTGGCGCTTCGAGCCTCGGGAGGAGGACGTGGCCGCGCCGCAAAGCGTCTCCTCCTCACCGACGTCCATCGCACTCTCGAAAGATCTGAAGAAACGCGGCTGGAAGTTCGTCGGCCCTACCACGGTGTTCGCTTTCATGCAGGCCATGGGCCTAATTAACGATCACGCAGAAGCGTGCTTTCTGCGCCCGCGCATCAATGAGGCGCGCCGGGCGTTTACCCGGCCTGCCTGATGCGTTACGACCCCGTTATTCGCTGGCGTAGTAGCGCTAATGCCGGAGCTTCAGCATCAGAATGCACTGCAGCTTTTCCAAGTTCTTGACCAACTTAACGGTTTCGTAAAGAGAACAGCTTGCTTTGAAAAACTCTGTACCAAAGAGCATTTTAGTAAGCACAAGAGCCAATAACAATGCTCAAAAACTGTATAGAAGCGCGCTGGGCGCTGAAGGGGTGGCGACCATTTCGAATCTTTATTCGGCTGATGAAGTTTTGATGGTGGCTCGAGATATAGACTGACTACGAATGAATAAAGCTATATCAAGGATCGTTTGAGTCGAATATATAAGGAACAGAACAATGATCACGGGTCTAAACCATATCACTCTGGCTGTCAGCGACCTCGAGCGCTCGCTCCACTTTTATACCCATGTGCTGGGGCTCGCCGGTCACGTGAAGTGGGACAATGGCGCTTACCTTTCGGCAGGGGATCTATGGCTGTGTCTTTCTTGCGATACCCCTTGTGCGAAAGAGGACTACACCCATATCGCGTTCGATATCGAAAAGGTCGATTTCGAGGCCTTTTGCACCCGGCTCGAGGCGCTGAATGTACGTCAATGGAAAGAGAACACCAGCGAAGGAGCGTCTATCTATATACTGGACCCGGACGGACACAAACTGGAAATTCACGCGGGTGGTTTGGCAAGCCGGTTGGCATCGCTTAATTCGAAACCTTACAGCGGGCTCGTTTGGCTTTAAACTGGCCGCGTAAAGGTGTAGCGTCACGCGCAAACACGCCGGCGGCAGGTTCCGATTTTTATTCAAGAGACGTTTTGACGTAATGATTAACACCAAAATCTACAAGGCCGTGTATGAGCTGGCCGAGAAGCTGATGAAAGCGGCGCACAAGGACGACCGCGAAAGCTTCGATGTGCTGTACGCCGAGCTCGAAGCTATCTGTATCGATAACGAATACACCGAGAAAGACCACCCGGAGCAATGGGAAACGCTGGCCGACTTTAGCGAAGAGCTGGACGAGGCGCTGGTGCTTTACCAAAAAGCACTGGATAAAGCCGTCGCCATACCCTCCCAGGATCATATCGCTTCGATCGGTTTCTCGATGGCAACGCTTCAGGTAGAGCGGGACGACATCGACGACGCCATTAAAAGCCTGCGCCAAGCCAAAGCCGGCGCAGCCAACATTCAAGATGATGAACTGAAAGCCGAGATCGACGCGCTGCTGACCTCGCTCACTACTCGTTAGGACCCCCACGTTGACCAATAACGATATTTTACGCCGCATCCGTTACACCTTCGATTTGAAAGACACCGCCATCGTGGCCATTTTCAAGCTGGCCGATGTGGACGTTGCTTTAGAGCAGGTAACGGCCTGGTTGAAAAAGGACGACGACGAGGCCTTTGAGACGATGAAGGACAAGGATCTGGCGGCGTTTTTGAACGGCTTTATCAGCTATAAGCGCGGCAAGCGTGAAGGCCCGGCGCCCAAGCCGGAAGCCAAGCTCAATAACAACAAGGTATTCCAGAAGCTGCGTATCGCCTTGAACATGCAGGCCGACGATATTATCGCGGTGTTCGAGCGCGAGGGCCTGCCATTAAGCCACCATGAGCTGAGTGCGTTTTTCCGTAAGCCCGGCCACAAGAATTACCGGGAGTGCAAGGATCAAATGCTGCGTAATTTTCTGATGGGCCTGCAGAACCAGTACCGCCCGGCGCAGGAAAACGGCGCTGCGAAGGCGTGAACCCACCGCCCTTGCGCCGCGTTTAAACGAAGCGTTTTAAACTAAAAAGGCCCTCTCGGGGCCTTTTTGCTACGCGGGGCGCGGCTTAGAACTCGAAACCGAAGTTGGTGAGAAACGCCGTATTCCAGCCGTTGTCGACCGGCGAGCCGAAGTAATCCAACCCGTTTTTGTTGCTCACGATATCGAACCAGGCAAAGAAGGGGCCGGCGGTCATTTGTACCCCCAGGTCGTTGACCATGGGGTTTTGTTGATCGCCGAAGCCACCATTGATGGCGCTGTAGTCGCCGGAGGGGTCGATGACGCTGAAGTCATTGAAGAAGAACAGGTTGTCGACCGGGCCCCAATCCACTTCCAGGTTGTAGCCCACGCTTGCCGAGTAGATCTCACCCTTGGCGGGAATCAGGTAGTTGAAGTTGAAGGCGCCGATTTGCAGGGCGTTATCGGAAATACCCGATTCACTTTCCGCCGGGTTCTTGGCGTTGTACTCGTAGGTCGTGGCCTGAGCGAGCGTGCGCCAGTTGCCGTAGCTTCCGTCTACGCCCAGGGCGGCGGACCAGTTATCGCCGCTGCGCTCGGTGTTGCGGTTATAAAGCTGGCCGCCCTTGGCGGACACGTTCACCTGTGTAGCGTAGTCGGTGTCGTAACCAAAGGTATAGCCTACTCGCGCGGCGACCTGGTTCTCTTCGCTGTTACCCTGGGCGCTGTCGCCCACGGCGTTGGCGCCGTAGTGCTCGTTGTCGTTACTCAAGCTGTCGCTTTTGAAAAAGGCCAGCGACGTATCCCAGGCCCCGGCAGAGCGGTCCCACTTGATACCGGCGTTCTGGTTATCGTTGAAGCCTGCCAGGTACCCCAGGTTGCCATAGTAGCCCAGGTAGCCGTAATCCATGTTGCCGAACGGCGTTTGCACCAGACCCAGTTGAATGGAATCTTCCTCGGTGGGGTTATAGCCGACCCAGCCGTGCTGCAGAAAGTGGTAGTCGTCGTAGAAGCGGTAGGCCAGGGAATAATCGATATTGCCGGTTTCGCCTTCTACGGTGAAAACGAGCTTGCCGAAGTCGAGATCGCCAACGGTATCCTTGCTCTGGTCGTCCCAGTCGTTCGCGCTGCCGCTGAACTCTACCAGTCCGCCGAATTCGACCTGCTGCATCTCTTCGAGTGTGCTTTGGTTTTCCTGGGCCAGTTCCTGTCCGTCCCGGGAGGAGGAGCCTTCGGCGCCCGTGTCACCGGATGAGCTTTGCTCCGTATAGCCCTGGCTCGAAGAGCCACGATCCGATGAGCCCTGGTTCGCGTTCTGACTCGTATAGTCCTGGTTGGAATCGCCTTGGGAGGTCGTGCCTGACTGAGCGGTGCTGGAGGCGGCGGTACCTTGCTGGCTTTCCAACCGTTCGAGGCGCTGCTGCATCTGGTTGAGCTGTGAGCGCAGCTCTTCGATGGTTTGCTGGTCACTGGTTTGCGCTGCCGCGCTCGAGATCATGGCTGCGGAAACGCTAAGCCCAAGTGCCAGCTTGTTGAACTGGCATACGCGTAGGTATGACATGAAGTTTTCCTTGCTAGTGTCGTTTTATATGCCTTTTTAATTATTAAAAGCCGGCTGGGTTAAATACCGCCCCGAAAAGAGATCGGTATGGAAGGCAGGGTGAGACGCGTGCCCAGCCATTACCCTAGTACAATCGCGCGCTAAAGCAACTGCCTACCGGTAAGCCTTGGGCCGGCAGGGGCTATAACCGGCACAGCCGGGCATTGGGGCGGCGTTAAAGTCGGAGGGCGATTGACCGATATAACGTATGGATAGCAAAGCAAACGTTTTTCAACCACTGCGAGCCCTACATGCCCACCACGCTGCGCGCCCTAGCGGCCGCCCTCGTTTTTTCCGTACTTCCCGCCAGCGCCCACGCGGACGCCGCTGAAACAGCGGTGATGGCTTGGCTTCAAAGTATCGATAACGGTGAGTTCGAAAAAGCCTGGGACAGCGCCTCACCGCTTTTACAGCGCCCGCTTTCGCCCAGCATGCTCGAGCGTACCATCGAGCTTGCCCGCCAGGACGTAGGCGAGATGAAGTCCCGCCGCCGCCTGCGCGTGATCAGCGAGACCTCGATGCCCGGCGCCCCGCGGGGGGACTACAAGATCTTTACCTTCCAGACCAACTTCGCCAACCGGCTGCTCACCGAAACCGTTACCCCGCATTTCGAAGACGGCGCCTGGCGCGTCAGCGGCTACTATGTTCAATAGGGACCGGGTTCAATAGAGACCAGGTTCAATAGAGACCAGGTTCAATAAATACCGGGTTCAATAGAAACCGGATCAATAGCGGCAGCGACCAGGTTTCATCGCGCCGTTTGGCCCATCTGATTTCGTCGGTCAGGCTTTAATACAGACGAATATCGCGTTGCCCGAGGTGGTGTTCCAGGGCGTAATGGCCGCGTAGTCGTGCTCGAAAACCTGCACGGTGAAGTAGGGTGTCAGCAGCGCCGTGAGTTCGGCGAAACTGACGGCGACCATGGCGTGTTCATCGTCCCAGCGCTCAACGCCGCTTCCCCGACTTTTTTCGATACTTAGCTTGAGTGACTGCTTTTCGCCGCTGCCCGGGTAGTGCCAGCCCGAACGAAACGCAAACTCGTCATCCCCCTTGCGCACCTTGTGTCTGACCAGAAGCGCATTGTCGATCTTTTCCCTGTCCACGGCGTTGAAACAAAACATGCCGCCGCTTTCAAGCGCGCGGTAGGCGCTTTGGATACACGCCTTGAGCCGCGCGATACCGTCGCTGTAGTGAATAGAGTAGAGAAAGCAGGTGATCAGGTCCTGGGGTTCGCTAACGCTGAAATTCCCCATGTCCTGGCAGCTGAACTGCGCCTCGGGGCAGCGGGCGGCGGCCAGTGCCAGCATGGGTGGGTTGATATCCAGGCCGCTGCTTGCAAAGCCTGCATCCAGAAAGTGGCGCACGTGCGGGCCGGTGCCGCAGGCCAGGTCCAGATGCCGGCGGCCGCCGTTACCCAGCACATGGTGAAGGCGCTGCACGCCGCGGCTCTGCTCCGGGTAGTCGATGTCCTCGCACATCAAATCGTAATAGTGAGAAAGGTCGGTATAAAGTGCGTTGACGGACATGGCAGGGCGGCGCTCGTAAGGGGGTGGCGCATGGTAAACGAGCGCTCTGAATTTTAGAAGCGATGCCGTGGCTCCTTCAAAAGGCCAAGGGCAGTTTACAAAGAGGCCGTCATGTCAGGAACGAACTGCATACTAATGGCCACCCGGTTCCAGCTATTCATTGCAAGAATGACGGCGGTCAGCTCCATCAGGTCGCGCTCACCAAACGCATCCAGCGCTTGCTGATAGGTGGCGTCATCCACCCGCTGTCGATTGACCAGCGTCAAAGCTTCAGCCCATGCCAGAGCGGCGCGCTCCTGGACATTGAAGCAGGGCGCTTCGCGCCAGCCAGGCAGAACGTCGAGACGCCCTTGATGCTCGCCACTCTCGCGTGCTTGTTCGGCATGCTTATGTTGGCAAAAACAGCACTGGTTTAGCTGGGAAACGCGTAGCTCGACCAGGTGCACGATCATGGGTGTCACTGCACTATCCGAGCTTGTATTGGCCAGTGCGGCCAGGTGTTTGGGGATACGCGGATTGAGCGTGTAAACCGCTTGCTGGGAGAGGCGTGTCTTCATGGTGCAGGCCTGTGTCGTTTAAGAAAGGCCTTAATTTAAAGCGGCGGGCCGGCTACGCCTTGTAACTTTGCGACAATTTGCGCTGGCGGTACACGCTTGGGGTTTCCAGGGCGAATTTTTTAAAGGCGTGGGTAAAATGGGCCTGATCATGGAAGCCACAGCCAAGCGCTATATCGGCCAGTGGCCTCCTGGTTTCGATCAATGCGTGACGCGCGCGGTGAAGGCGGGCGAAGTTAACCAACTGGCTGGGAGAAGCCCCCACTTCGCGTTTGAGTTTGCGCTCCAGCGTGCGCCGGGTGAAACCCAAGTGGGCACCTAACTGGTCAGGCAAAAGCTTTGACGTACTGAGCGTATCGACGAGCAGAGGCAGGCGACTTTGTATGTCCGACGCGCCATTCAAAAGCCCCAATAACCAGCTTTCCAGCAGGTTCATACCTGCTGGGCTATCTAGTGGGTAAAGCGAATCGATGATGGGCATTAGGCTCGCCAACCACGCCGGTTGGCTGGCGCTTTCAAGCCGATGATAAAAATCGACATGGGCGTCAGCAGCCAATCCCATCAGGCAGTACATACCTGCGGGTTTGAAGCGCACTCCCATACGCGCAGTGGACGCGTCCAGCGTTTCCACCAGGGTATGTTTGTTGAAACAGAGCGTAATGACGGGTTGGGCCTTATCAAGGTGAATGGTAAGGCTTGCCCCACCATCGGGATAAAGTTTCTCGATACGGGAAGGTCCCGCGTCGCCCCCGCCCAGTGACCACAAACACTGCACCCAGCGCCTTAGCCGGTAATGGGGTGGGCGCTGCTGAAAATTTAGCGGCAACGCGCTGTCTGGCAGAATAATCGCATCCATATCCTCTACCTGCATCAGAACAACCGATTGCCTCTTACGCTTTATCAAACCTCGCGTACGTCAAAAACGTAACGCCCCAGGACGAATCCCGCAATTTATCGGTGTCATTTTGTGTGTCGGCTATGCTTAGCCGGGTGAGTCATGAAAGCCACAACGCCACCGAGAAAAGGAGCGATCATGGAAGAGCCCGTTTACTGGTACGCCGTTGCCACGGTACTGCTGTTCGTGAAAATGTGGGCGACGGGTCTCTACCAGGGATTTCATCGCATCACCAAAATGACCTTTAAAACGCCGGAAGATGCGCGCATGGCGGGCAAGGAGCCTGCCCAGGAGGAGCTGCCCCAGGTACAGCAGGCGAGCAAAGCCTGGTCGAACGACCTTGAAAACATCCCCATTTTCCTGGGGCTGGGCGTGGCCTACGTGATGGTGGGGGCGGCGCCTGGGCTTGCCGTGTGGCTGTTCATGATTTTTACTGCTGCGCGCTACTGCCACACGCTTTGTTACCTGGCCGCGCTTCAGCCCTGGCGCACCATCGCCTATGGAGTGGGTATGCTGTGCATGGTGGTGATGTGTGTTCAGATCGTACTCGCGCTGCCCTGATCGAAATCGGCCATACCCGGTTGAACGCGGCGCCATACGCTGGGTGGGTGCTTTTCCTCTTGGGACCAGCGTCGGCGCAGCTGGCGCTCGTCGCCAAAGCCCGTCTCTTCGGCAATGCGAGCGAGACTCCATTGGGTTTCGATCATTAGCGCCCTGGCCCGTTGCAGGCGCAGGCCGCTAATGTAGTCGCCTACCTGCAGGCCGGTGAGATGTTTGAACTGGCGCCGGAAGTGGCGCTCGCTCATGGCCGCTTGTGCGGCCAGCGCTTCGCTGCGCCAGGGGTGGGCGGGTGCCGCGCAAATGGCGTCTTGTACCCGGTGAATCCGCTCGTCCACGTGGTTGCGCCCCTCGAGCCAGGCACCCAACTGGGGTTCCTGGCCGCTGCGGCGAAGATACAGCACCATCTCCCGAGCCACCGCCAGTGCCAGCCCATGGCCCCCTACGCGGGTGAGCCAGTGCAGCATGGTGTCGATCCCCGTGGAAATGCCTGCGCTGGTCAGGTAGCGGCCATCTTCGCTAAAAATGCAGTCGCCCTGAACGCGGGCCCGGGGCGCTTTGGCGCGCAGCTGCTCGAGTAGCGTGTGGTGGGTGGTGCAGCGCCGCCCATCGAGCAGCCCGGCATCCGCCAATAGCAGTGTCCCGGAGCACACCGTCATCAGCGTATCCGCGCAGGGCGCGTTGGCCGTTAGCCAGCCGATGCACGCCCGCTGGGCCTCAACGTCAAGGTGGCGGCGGTACTGGCCTGGAATCAGCAGCAGGTGCTGGTGGGGGAGTTCATCCGGTAGCGGCGCTATGCCGGAAAGCGTTAGCGGCCCCAGCCACTCAAGGGCGGCGCTGGGGCCGATATAGCTAACGTCGATGTCCAGCCCCAAGCGGCTGGCGCACTGCAATACCTGAAGCGGGCCCACCAGATCCAGCGGCACCTGTCCTGGCATCATCAATACCGCCACCCGCAGGGTGTTGCCCCTTGGGGTGGGCGGCTGGCTTGGCTGGGGGCTATTGGTCACGCGCGTCTCGCCACTCGTCGATCAAATCCTGGGTGTCGATAATACGCGCAAAGCGGTCTTCCAGCACGAGCTCCGTGCGCGCCTTGATATCCTCGGCGGGCCAGGTGACGCCCTGGCGCGTCATGGGAAACGTAAGCGTGGCATCGCTTACAAAATCGACCTCGAAGCCGAGATCCGAGGCCACGCGTGCGGTGGTTTCGCAGCACTGTTCGCTGCGGATGCCGCTGATGGCCAAGCGTGCAATAGACCGTTCGCGTAGCCAGCGCTCGAGCCCCGTATCGCTGAACGCGTTATGTACGCGCTTGTGAAACGTGGCGGCAGCGGCGTCATCGAACCCTTCAAGCGGACAAATCAAGCCGTTTACGGGGTCGAACGGGCCTTGGCTTGCCGGAGCTTCGTGAAAAATTCGCACCATGGGTAGGCCGTGTTGTTGGGCGGCGTCGAGCAGGGCGCGCTGGTGGGGCCGCCAGGTGTCGGCAAGGGCCTCGACCCAGTACGCCTTGGCGGGAAAAGAGGCCTGAACGTCGATCATCAGCAGGGCGGTCGTCGGGTGTGTCATGGTGAGCCTCGTGGGTCATGGAGGCTATAGCGTAAGGGGAGGGCGCAAGGCCCGCGACACATCCGCGGCCACGAAGCGGACAGATTCGGACATTGTGGAATGGACGCTAAAAAAGTCGTTTTCGGGTCGACAACGCTTGGCAAGGACTTAGGATAAAAGGCTCGAATTTAGCCAACCTGCCCGAGTGAGCGACCATGACCGCCATTGCTACAACCCCCAAGCCCCCGTATTACGCCGTGGTATTTACCTCGATACGCACGGATAACGAACAAGGTTACGCCGAGATGGCCGCGCGAATGGTGGAGCTTGCCGCCGAGCAGCCGGGGTTTTTGGGCGTGGAGTCGGCGCGGGAGGAGGTCGGGGTGACGGTGTCTTACTGGGCGGACATCGAGTCGATCAAGGCGTGGAAAGCCCACGCCGAGCATCAGGAGGCGCAGCGATTGGGCCATGCAAAGTGGTATGCGCAGTTTAAAACGCGCATCGCCAAAGTGGAGCGGGACTACGCGGGGTGATCGGTTAGCCCGGCGGGCGCGAGGATGAAACCGCCGGGTTTTTTACAGTAGGCGACTCGCCAGCGTCTGCATCAGCAGCCCCACCGCCAGCAACAAAACGCCGGCCACGATGCTGGTTTTTACCGCGTGGCGCTGCCACATGCGCTCTACTTCATGGCCAAAGCGGTAAACGAGCCAGGCGATGCCGTAGTAACGAAAGCCCCGGGCCAAAACCGCCGCCAGCCCGAAAAGCAGAATAGGGTAGCCGGAAAGCCCGGCGGTGATCATGGCCACCTGAAAGGGGACCGGCAGAATGCCGATGGCCAGAATCGCCGCGAACCCGTACTGGCCAAAAAACGTCTGAAACGCCTGGTAGCTTTGCTCGACCCCCATGAAGCCGATCAGCCAGGTACCCACGGACTGAAACAGCAGCATGCCCACCCCGTAACCCACCAGCGAGCCGAGCAGGCAGCCAAACGTCACCACGGTTGCCATGGCCCAAATGCGCGCCCGGTTGGACGCCATCAGCGGAATGATGATGAGCTCCAGCGGCACCGGTAAAATGATCGTCTCGAGAAACGAGAGCGTGCCCAGCAGCCAAAGCATGTACCGGGAGTGATTGAGACGCTCGAGCCACTGCTTTTGACCCGCCGAGAGAAGCTTCATGGCCTACATCGCCGGGTCGATGCGGCGGTAGAGCGATGCCAGTACGCTGTAGGCCCCGAAGGCAAAAAGCCCGAGCGCGACAAACGCCAAAAGCCACTGCCCGTACGCCTGGGTGCGTAGCGTGCTGAATACTTCCTCGGTGCCGCCCGCCTCGCTTGGGTTGACGTTATAGGCCGCAATCAGAAAAAAACTGCCCACGATGATAAAAACGACGCCGCGAGTCACCAACCCGAAACGACATACCGGGTAGGCCCACTGTTGGGTGGCGGTGGACATGCTGAAGTGCTTGTCGAACTTGGCCTTGTAGCCTTTCAAGGCGTGAGCGATACCGGCGCCGATAATGGCAAGGCCCACCGCGCCGACGATCCAGCGGCCCAGCGGCTGCTGAAATAGCCAGATCACCGCGTCTTGCGAGCCGCCGGAATCGCCGGAGGACGAGGCGCCCAGGCGAAAAATCAGGCTGGCCGCGTAAAAGGCCAGCAATGTATGGGTAACGGCGCTGACCAAAAGCCCCGCGCGAATCGCGATACCCTTGGTGGCGGTGCCGTGGCGGTCGGCGTCCTTGAGGGCCTGTATGGAGCGCCACATGGCGTAGCCGAGCAGGCCAAGGGCGATGATGGCCAGCAGGACTTTACCAAAAGGCGCGCTCAGCACGCTTTCCAGTGCCCCTCGGCTCCCTTCGGTTTGCCCGCCCTGGCCGAACGCGGCCATGGCAGCGAGACCCCCGACCAGCAAGTACACGACACCCCGCGAGGCGTAGCCCATACGGGCGTATAACTGGATCGCGTCTTTATGGTCGGGCGTGTTGGGAGATGATGGGGTCACGTAGTCCTCCTGACGAAAGGGTATGGCTCAACCGTCCAGTATGAGCCAACGCCAAAATAGGCGCTTGAAACGGTACTGTGTAAAGTAGGCGATGATACGCAAAAGACCTAGCGTCTGCGGAGTTTATTAACGTTCAAGCTGTGAGGAAAACCTGGTGGTGAACGCATCGACGGCGCCGGTGTTCTGGCGCGACCCACGCATGCCCTATGTAGAGCTGCGCTGTATTGGCGATGCACGACAAGTCGCCTACGCCCTACATAGCCACGATCACTGGTCGTTGGGTGCGGTGACCCGCGGCAACAGCCATTTTCAGTACCGGGCATCTCGCTACGCGATTGGCGCCGGTGATCTGGTGTTGATGAACCCGCACTGGGTGCATGCCTGCAACCCCATGGTCGAGAAACCCTGGTCGTACCTGATGCTCTACGTCGATACGCAGTGGGTCACCGAGTTGCGCTATCAAGCAGGGCTCTTGGCCACGCCGCAGTGGCAGGATATCGCAGCCCCGACGATTTCCAATGCAGCGCTTTATCAGCGTTACCGACATATGACCGCGTGTTTATTGGATGAGCGGGTGAGTGTTGCCGACAAGCAGCGCGCATTGTTCACTTGCCTGCTGACGGTGTTTCATCATCTGAAGGAACCTCCCACTCAAGCGAGTTTGAAAGCGCCGTCGGCCCTTCGATCGCTGGCTGGCTACCTGGATGAAAATGCTCAGAAGGCGCTCTCGCTTGCGCACCTGTGCGACTATTCCGGCTTGAGCGATGGACACTTGATTCGGGCATTTAAAAAGCATTTTGATATGACGCCCCACGCCTACGTGATCAACCGGCGCATTCAGTTGGGTCAGCAAAAGCTCAAGGAGGGCCGCTCTATCGCCGAGACAGCGCTGGCCCTGGGCTTTAACGACCAGCCGCATTTTCAACGAACCTTCAAGCGGCTGGTGGCGGCCACGCCGCACCAGTATCGAAAGGTCTCAGTCGAGCAGGATAAAAACGCAGCTAATCGCTAGTAGCAGGGCCAGCAAGCGGTTGAGCGAGGCCAGTATCCAGGGTGTTTGAACGTAGCGCTTCAAGAAAGCCCCGGCGGCTACCCAGCAGGCCAGGGATAGCCAGCAAACGGGCAGATAGATCGCTGCGAAGAGCAAAATCTGATGGAGCTCGCCCCCGCTGGTGTAGGCACTAATGCCGGAAGCGGAAGCCAGCCAAGCCTTGGGGTTGAGCCACTGCATGGCGGCGCCGGTCATAAATCCCGGCGCTTTGGTCGGGGTCCTGGCCGGTAGCCGGCCGTTATCGAGTGCGAGTTTAACGCTCAGGTAAAGCAAAAACGCCACCCCGGCATAGCGCAGAAGCGCGGCAAGCGGTGGCCAGGATGTAAGCAGCGAATAGAGCCCCGCGCCGATACCCAAAAAGAGCGCGATAAAACCAAGCGTTGCCCCGGTGACAAAGACCAGCCCCTTGGCGGGCGGGTAGTGTGTGCCGCTACTCAAACAGACCAGGTTGACCGGCCCTGGGGAAATGGACGCGGCCAGGGCAAATGCCGACATCGGCAGCAGCAGTGATACGCTCATCGTGGCTCTCTTCGGGTTTGTGAAAGGCAGGGTTCAGTGTGCCCGTCGAGTGCTATCGCGTATTGCAAAAAATTGATGCCCTGCGCGCAGGATTCGGGTCGCCGCCCTGGGCTTGCACGCTTAAGCTTGAAAAAAACCGAGGACGAGGCGATGGACGACTACGCGCGTATCGAAAAGGCGATGGCCTACATGGTGGATAACGTTATCCGCCAACCAGACCTGGCCACGGTGGCCGGGCACGTGCATTTAAGCCCCAGCCACTTTCAGCGGCTTTTTACTCGTTATGCCGGGGTATCGCCCAAGCGCTTTTTACAGGCACTGACCCTCGAGCGTGCCAAGCGCATCATGACCGCCACCGAACCGCTTTTGGACGCCGCCCACGCGGTCGGCTTGAGCGGCGGCTCGCGCCTTTATGATCACTTCGTCACCCTCGAGGCCGTCACCCCTGGCGAATACAAGCGCCAGGGCGAAGGGCTCACCATCGAGTACGGCGTGCACCCAAGCCCGTTTGGCGAGGTGCTGGTGGCCATTACCCGGCGGGGAATCTGCCGCATGGGCTTTACCGGCGCGGTCAGCGCAAACGAGCAATTGGCAACGCTACGTGCCCAGTGGCCCGGCAGTGCGCTGGTCGAATCCGCGGAGGCCACCCGGTACGCCGTAGAGGGGCTTTTTGATTGCCGCCGCCCAGGCGAGGCCGGGCTTGCGCTACACGTGGCGGGCACTAACTTTCAAATTGCGGTATGGCGGGCGCTGCTCGCGATCCCCGAGGGGCGGCTGGCAAGCTACGGGCAGCTTGCCCTGGCGCTTGGCAAGCCCGGTGCCTCGCGGGCGGTGGGCAGCGCCGTCGGGGCTAACCCGGTGGCGCTTTGGATACCCTGCCACCGGGTCATTCAGCAAAGCGGGGCGCTGGGCGGTTACCGCTGGGGCGTGGCGCGAAAACAGATGGTGCAGGCCTGGGAGAGCAGCCAGTCGCATCTTGAAGCGCGCGAACAGGGCCTGGCGCTGATAGAGTGACCCATGAACCAACACAAGGAGCGCACCATGGAGATCAAGGCACTGCAGGCGGATATCACGACCCTCGAGGTGGATGCGATCGTCAACGCCGCGAATCAGTCGCTTCTGGGCGGCGGCGGCGTGGACGGCGCCATTCATCGCGCCGCCGGGCGCGAACTGGTCGAGGCGTGTCGTAAGCTCAACGGCTGCGCCACCGGCGATGCCAAGCTGACCGAGGGGTTCAACCTGCCGGCGCGCTATGTGATCCACGCGGTAGGCCCGGTGTGGCACGGCGGCGAGCGTGGCGAAGCGGACAAACTCGCCGGCTGTTACCGGCGCGCGCTCGAACTGGCCGAGTCCGTCGATGCGCGCTCCATCGCCTTTCCCAGCATCAGCACCGGCGTTTATCGCTTCCCCATCGAGCAGGCCGCCGGGGTCGCCGTCGCCACGGTGAAAGAAGCGCTGAAAGCGGGCTCTTCGGTCGAGTCGGTCACGTTTTGCTGCTTCTCTGCGGATGATCTGGCGGTGTACGAGGCCGCGCTAGGGGGTTGAGCGCCTTGCCCGGTCAGTGCCCGAAGACCGACCACTCGGTACGCTGAACGAATAGCTCCAGCGCCCGGGTGCCGAGCAGGCTGTTGCCGAACTCATCGAGGCCCGGCGACCACACCGCCAGGGCGCCGCGGCCCGGGGCGATGGCGAGAATGCCGCCGCCCACGCCGCTTTTACCCGGCAAGCCCACGCGGAACGCGAACTCGCCGGAGGCGTCGTAGTGGCCGCACATCATCATCAGCGAGTTGATACGCCGTGCCCGCTGGGGCGACACCACGCGAATATTGCGTGGCCGGTTGACGCCGTCGGAGGCGAGGAAAAGCCCTGCCCGGGCGAGCTGCTCGCAGCTCATGGCGATGGCGCACTGGTGGAAATAGGTGCCCAGCACCTTGTCGACGTCATGGCGCAGCCGCCCAAAGGCTTTCATGAAGTGGGCAAGTGACGCATTGCGATCCTTGTGCGCCATCTCCGAGGCGGCGACCTGGTGATCGAAGAAGATGCTGGCGTCGTCGGCAAGATAGCGCACGAAGTTGAGGATCTCGGCCAGCGACACCTTGGGTTCGTGGCCCATCATGATGGCATCGACCACCGCAATCGCCCCGGCGTTGATGAACGGGTTGCGCGGCTTGCCGCCTTCGTGTTCGAGCTGAACGATGGAGTTGAACGGGTCACCCGACGGCTCGCGGCCCACGTTGACCCACAGGCCGTCGCCGAGCTTGCCAAGCGCCATGGTCAGCGTGAAAAGCTTGGAAATACTTTGAATCGAGAAGGGGGTCGAGGCGCTTCCTGCCGAGAATGTTTCGCCCTCCACGGTGGCCAGGCTGATGCCGAACTGATGCGGGTCCACGCCGGCAAGCTGGGGAATGTAGTCGGCGACCTGGCCTCGCTCGGTCTCGAGGGCAAGTTGTTCGGCAATGTCGTTTAAAAGCGATTGCATAAAGCGGCGGTCGTTTGTCGTGAAAGGCTGGCAACCCTAGCGGAAAAAGCGGCCCTTGTCCTTCGATCTTGCGCTTTGATGGCTTTGATGGCCTTGCCGGTTTTGGGCGTTGCGCCGCCTGGCGTCCGGCGCTAGAGTTCGCCTTTTTGTTTGAGGCGCCGCGATGGCCACGTTGATGATTCAAGGGACCACTTCGGATGCGGGTAAAAGCACCGTCGTGGCCGGGCTTTGCCGTGTGCTGAAGCGCCGCGGCTTTTCCGTGGCGCCGTTCAAACCCCAAAATATGGCGCTCAATAGCGCGGTCACGGTCGACGGTGGCGAGATTGGCCGCTCCACGGCGCTTCAGGCCCAGGCCGCGGGGGTGGCGCCCCATAGCGACATGAACCCGGTACTTTTAAAGCCCGAGAGCGAGCGCGGCGCCCAGGTGATTCTGCGTGGCCAGGTTCACGGCCATATGCAGGCGCTGGATTACCACGCCTTCAAGCAGGTGGCCATGCAGAGCGTGATGGCCGCCTGGCAGGATTTGAGCGCCCGCTTCGATGTCATCATCGCCGAAGGCGCGGGCAGCCCGGCCGAGATCAACCTGCGTCAAGGCGATATCGCCAACATGGGGTTTGCCGAAGCCGCCGATTGCCCGGTGCTGCTGGTGGGGGATATCGACCGCGGCGGGGTTTTCGCCCAGCTGGTGGGCACCCTCGAGCTTTTGAGCGAGAGCGAACGCGCCCGCACCCAGGGGTTCATCGTCAACCGTTTTCGCGGCGATATCGCGCTTTTGAACCCCGGGCTTGCGTGGCTCGAGGCGCGCACGGCAAAGCCGGTATTGGGGACGCTGCCGTTCGTGCCCGGGCTGCTGCTGGACGCCGAGGACAGCATCGGGAAGGTCAACGCCGAGAAGCACGCCCAAACGCTCAATATCGTGGTGCCGCGCTTGCCACGTATCAGTAACCATACCGATTTCGACGCCCTGCGCCTGCACCCCCAGGTCTCGCTTGCGTTTATTGGCGAAGGTCAGCCGATCCCGCCGGCGGATGTCATTCTTCTGCCTGGCAGTAAAAGCACGTTAAGTGATCTGGCTTGGCTTAAACGCCACGGCTGGGCGCAGGCGATTGCGCGTCATTTGCGCTACGGCGGACGGGTGCTGGGTATCTGCGGCGGTTTTCAAATGCTCGGCCAGTGGGTCGAGGACCCGGAGGGGCTGGAGGGCGAAGCGGGGCGAGCAAAGGGACTTGGCCTGCTCGAACTCACCACACGCATGGTCAAGGGCAAGCAGCTTCGCAATGTAGCAGGTGTCATGATGGCGGAAGGGGTACGTGTGACGGGTTACGAGATCCACAACGGGGTCAGCAGCGGTGCGGCACTCGACCAGCCGCTGTTCGATTTGGGAACCCACCGAGACGGCGCGGTAAGCGACGATGGCCAGGTGCTCGGTACCTACCTGCACGGCGTGTTCGATAGTGGCGACACCTGCCGGGCGCTGCTCGAGCGCCTTGGGCTCAGTGAACCGGTCGTCGTCGATTACCGGGCCCACCGCGAGCGCGAACTGGAGCGCCTGGCGGACACTCTAGAAGCCCATTTGGATATCGAGCGCATCACCGCGCTACTCGGCGTCAGGCCCCCAGCCACGGGCAGTGACTGAGGGCGTTTCTGACCAAGAGGTGTTACTCGGTGCCGGTGTCCGCGTCGGGCTGGGTCGGCGCAGCGTCGCTTGCGGGGCGCTGGCGGCTCGCCATCAGGGTGATTTCGACGTTGCTGCCGCCGCAAAGGCGGCTGGCCTCGGTGCAGGTGCGCGCCGGGTAGCGGCCGGCTTCGAAAAATTCGGCGTAAACGCTGTTCATTTTCTGAATCTCGCCCAAATCCGTGAGGTGGATATCGACGCGGACCACGTCGCCCCAGTCGAGCTCTTCCTGGCGCAGCATCCGCTCTAGCTCGCGCATGACGCGGTGGGTCTCCTTGCTCACATCCCCCAGTACCGGCTCTTCCTCGGCGATGTCGGCGATGGTCAAACCGGAAATGAACACGTAGTGGTCGTCGACGACCATGTGGCTACCGGGAAAATCGGGCTTTGGCAGGGTCGGGTCGTTAATGAACTGTGGCATGGGCTCTCCTTGGCGGCCTGGATGAATCTTTGACGTTTCATGTATCACGTCATGGGACCAGCCTGGCACATTAGGGTTCAATCCGCTTAACCCGCTGGCACCCTACGCCTTAATGCTCTAGGCTTGCGGGCTTTGATGCCCGCGGGCCCTTTAAAACAGGTGCAACGAGAGAGCTTAATGAAGGTCGTTCAGATTAAAGACCCTAACGTGCGCAGCGCGTGCCTGGCAACGTTGTGCGCCAAGGTGTATGGGCAAAGTGCGGGGCTGACGCCGCTGGTGGTATTTACCGGCACCCAGAACGTGCTGTTCGAGCAGGAAGCGGCGCGGCTGGTGGGCGGTGTCGGCGCTGATGGCGAGCTATTGGCGCTGGCGCTTTTGGTATTGGATGAGAAAGGCGAGGGCATGACGCTAAGCCTTGCCTGGGAGCAGGTCGAAGACGCGAAGGCGCGACTGATCAGCGAGTTGAGCTTGAACGTGCCGCTCAAGGTAGTCGCCGATGACCCGGGCCAGGTGCCTTTCTATCAGGGGTGTGGCATCAAACGCTGGTTCGAGGGGGAAAACGGCGAGCAAATTGGCCTTAATGCCCGCCATCCGGCCGAAAGTCTCGAGGCGGTACCGCCGACCTTGACGCTGGATCACGCGCTCATTCTGCGCCGCTTCAAGCACGACCCCAAGGCCTTTGAACGTGCCAAGCAGGCCTTTCTGGAAGGGCTCGAGAACGTGCCCAAAACGCTTTGACGCCGTCTACCCATTGATGGCGACCCAGGTTAGCGTGCCAGTTCGCGCATGGCCTGCTCCAGCCCTTCGACGGTCATCGGGTACATGCGCCCCTCGGTGATTTCTTGAACCAGCTGGGTGGAGTAGGTGTACTGCCAGGCGCGCGGCGGCGCAGGGTTTAGCCAAACGAGCTTGGGGAAATGCGCGGTCAAACGCTCGAGCCACACCCCGCCTGGCTCTTCGTTGAAGTGCTCGACGCTGCCGCCGGGGTGGGTGATCTCATAAGGCGACATGGCCGCATCGCCCACCACGACCACCTGGTAGTCCGCCCCATAGGTGCGCAAAAGCTCTTCGGTGGGCAGGCGCTCGCTCGCCCGGCGGGCGTTGTTCTTCCACACGCCTTCGTACACGCAGTTGTGGAAGTAGTAGTACTCCAGCTGCTTGAACTCCGAACGCGCCGCCGAAAAGAGCTCTTCGCAAACGCGGATGTGATCATCCATCGAACCACCCACGTCCAAAAACAGCAGCACTTTAACGCTATTGTGTCGCTCTGGTCGCATCTGCACGTTGAGCAGCCCCGCATCCCGGGCGGTTTCGCGAATAGTCCCGGTAATATCGAACTCCGAGCGCGCCCCCTGCCGGGCGAACTTGCGCAGCCGCCGGAGCGCCATTTTGATGTTACGGGTGCCAAGCGCCAGGCTGTCGTCGTAGTCGCGAAAGCGGCGCTCGTCCCACACCTTGGTGGCGCGACGGTGGCGCGAGCCGTCCTGACCGATGCGGATACCCTCGGGGTTGTAGCCGTTGGCGCCAAATGGGCTGGTACCGCCGGTACCGATCCACTTGTTGCCGCCGGCGTGGCGCTCTTTTTGCTCCTCGAGACGCTTTTTGAAGGTCTCGATCAGCGCCTCGAGTCCGCCCAGCGATTCTATTTTGGCTTTCTCTTCATCGCTTAGCTGACGCTCGAACTCGCGGCGCAGCCACTCGTCGGGTATCAGCGCCTCGACGCCGGCGTCCACATTCTCAAGACCCTCGAACCAGGCGGCGAAGGCGCGATCGAAGCGGTCGAAGTAGCGCTCGTCCTTGACCATGACCGTGCGCGCGGCGTGGTAAAAGGCATCGATATCGGCGAACACTACGCCGCGCTCGGCCACCGCGTGTAGATCCAGAAGCTCGCGAAGCGACACCGGCACACCGGCGCGCTTTAACGTTTCGAACAGGCCGATGAACATGGCTTAGCGCCCCGTGCCTTTTTGGCGGCGGAGCATGAAGGCCAGCCGCTCAAGAAGATGGGTGTCCTGCTCGTTTTTAACCAGCGCCCCGGCCATTGGCGGCAGCGCCTTGGCCGGGTCGCGGTTATAAAGCGCTTCCTGCGAGAGCTCGTCGCTCATTAAAAGTTTCAGCCAGTCGACCAACTCCGAGGTCGAGGGTTTTTTCTTGAGCCCCGGCGCATCGCGCAGCTCGAAAAAGACGTTGAGCGCCTCGGACACGAGCCTGGGGGCGATATCGGGGAAGTGCACATCGACGATAGCCTGGAGCGTGGCGCGGTCGGGGAAATCGATATAGTGGAAAAAGCAGCGGCGTAGAAAGGCGTCCGGCAGCTCCTTTTCATTGTTCGAGGTGATGATGATGATGGGGCGGTGCTCGGCGCGAATGGTCTCGCCGGTCTCGTAAACGTGGAACTCCATACGATCCAGCTCCTGGAGCAGGTCGTTGGGGAATTCGATATCCGCCTTGTCGATCTCGTCGATCAAAAGCACCACGCGCTCGTCGGCGCTAAACGCCTCCCAAAGCTTGCCCGGGCGAATGTAGTTGGCCACGTTCTCCACGCCCTCGATGCCCAGCTGAGAGTCGCGCAGGCGGCTGACCGCGTCATATTCGTAAAGCCCTTGGGCGGCCTTGGTGCTGGACTTGATATGCCAGGTGATCAGCTCGGTGGAGAGCGAGCGGGCCAGCTCCTCGGCCAGTAGTGTCTTGCCCGTGCCCGGTTCACCCTTGATCAGAAGCGGGCGTTGTAGCATGACCGCGGCGTTGACCGCCTGCTTGAGCGCGTCGGTTGCGATGTAAGAAGAGGTTGAATCGAACGCCATGGAGGCTCCTTTAAGAAAGTTCGTTCAAATGCGTTGAGGGCAGTTTACGTCAGCCACGAAGCGGCTACCACGGGTTAGCCGCCCGGAAAGCAGCAATGCTTTGTAAATTAAGCAGAAAGTAGCGCTTGGCTACGACTTTAGTGCTGCTTAATGAAGCGAAAAGCGCTTTTTTTGCGCGCTGTTGGTGCAATGCTGGACGCGCTAAGGCGGCTGGCTGAAAGTTTTATCAGGTTTGTTTTTTTAAATTCATGATTTTTATATATTTTATGAATATTGGCACGTACCTCGCAATATATTAGCCAAGAAGCAGCTGAACAGAGTCACCGCGTAAACGACTCTCCCTTTACTGCTACGCCGCCCGAGCCGGGCGGCACACTGAGTGAGCTGGCGTGCTCCACCTGGGCCCCCTTCGGGGGGCCTTTTTTTTGTGCTTAAAAAAGCAGTCGTCATGTAAAAATATTATAAATATGTTCTACGCTTTGTTTGGAAACAGTGTTCGATTGGTATATATTGTATAAGTAAGCCGGTCGAACCGGCGCCAATCCCTGGCAAAAGATAAAGGATGACTCCTATGAACAGCGTTAAAACGATTTCTGCCGCCGTGATTTCCGCCAGCGTCTTGATGGCGAGCCAAGCGGCTTTCGCAAGCCAGAACGAGGCGGGCGACATCTTCGTTCGCGGTGGTTTCGCGCAAACGGATACCGGTTCCAGTAACGGTAACGTGGCCGGTGACTCTCTGAACGTGCAAAGTGAAAACGGCTTCACCTTCGGTGCAGGCTACCTGTTCACGCCTAACGTCGGCCTCGAGCTCAACAGCTCCGAAAAATTCGAGCACACCTTGAACACTGGCTCGGCGGGTAATATCGGCTCGATCGATCGTCTACCGGTCAACCTGCTGGTCAACTACTACCCGCTGGGTGGTTTTGACTCTCCCGTACAGCCCTATGTTGGCGCGGGTCTTAACTACACGCGTTTCTCTGGCGAGCCCAGCGACGTTAGCGTCAAGCACAGCTACGGCGCCATCGGCCAGGCCGGTGTCGATCTGGCCGTCACCGACAACGTCATGCTCAACGGTTACGTAAGCTACTCCGATGTGGACTCCGACATCCGTGTCGGCGGCGAGACCGTTGGCGAAGTCGATATGAACCCCGTTACCGTTGGTGGCGGCGTTACCTACCGCTTCTAAGCCTTCGGGTGGACAACGCTAGATAAGCACCATGACGCTCGGCAAACGCCGGGCGTTTTTGTGTATGCCCGGTTTGCCACGACGCCGGTCACGGTTAAAGGAGTGCCGACATGCCCGCACAGTCTGTTAATACCCACTCAGTTGATACCCCCTTCGTTGATACCCACTGTCACTTCGATTTTCCCCCGTTTGTCGGCAACGAAACCCGGAGCCTGGCGTTGGCACGAGACGCCGGGGTGGAAAAGATCATTGCGGTAGGTGTCTCGGCGCAGCGCTTCGACGGCGTCATGGCGCTGGCCGAGCGTTTCGAGCCGGTGTATGCCGCGCTCGGCATTCACCCCATGGCGGTAAAGGAGGTGCAAGAGGGCGATCTCGATCAGCTCGAGGCGTGGCTTCAACAAAAGCCCGACAAGCTGGTGGCGATCGGAGAAATCGGCCTGGATCTTTTTATCGATGACCCCCAGTTCGAAAAACAGGAGGCGGTGCTGACGGCCCAACTGCGCCTGGCCCGCCAGTTCGATTTGCCCGTGATACTTCACTCCCGGCGCACCCACGACAAACTCGCGATGCATTTAAGGCGCCTCGAGCTTCCCAGAGCCGGCGTGGTGCACGGCTTTGCCGGCAGCGAGCAGCAGGCGCGAGCCTTTATCGAGACGGGGTACTTCATTGGGGTGGGCGGTACCATGACCTACGAGCGCGCCACCAAAACCCGCCGCACCCTGTCTCGCCTGCCGCTCTCTTCGCTTTTGCTGGAAACGGACTCGCCGGATATGCCCGTGCAAGGGTTCCAGGGCGAGCCCAACCGCCCCGAGCGTATTCGCCACATCTGGCAGAGCCTTTGTGAGATCCGCGACGAGTCGCCTTCAGACATTGCGGATACCATTCGCGACAATAGCCGCCGTCTGTTTCGTATCTGAACGCCGGCGCCTTTTTGCGGCCGCCGGAGCAGCGGGCCGGTGTTTAAAAGCGCCGCTTAAAGGCGCAACGCTTTAAAGCGTCAGGTTCTCGAAGCCCGATTCGGTGACCGCGACGTTATCCTCGATACGAATCCCGCCGCAGGGCAGCAGTGACGCTACCAGCGGCCAGTTGATGGCAACGTCCTGCGCCTTGAGCGGGTCCAGCAGCATGGGGATGAAGTAGAGCCCGGGCTCGATGGTTACGACCATGCCGGGTTTGAGCGTGCGCGTCAGGCGTAGCGCCGGGTGCTCCTTCGGGGCGGGCATCGGGGTGCCGTCGGCGGCTTTGAGCCCGCCGACATCGTGCACCTGCAGGCCCAGCGAATGCCCCAACCCGTGGGGACAGAACGCGCGCGTCACCCCCAGGCGCACGGCGCTTTCGGCGGTGTCCTTGTAAAGATCGAAGCTCACCAGAATATCCGCCAGGCGTTTGTGCATCTTTTCGTGCAGCGCCAGGTATTCGACTCCCGGCCCGATGCTTTTGACCAGTTCGTTTTTCAACCCGTGCATGGCGACCACCAGCGCGCCGAAGGTTTCCGGGGCATCCGGGCCGACGTGGGTGCGGGTGATATCCGCACAGTAACCCCGAAAGCGATGCCCGGCATCCACCAGCAGGCTATGGCGCAGTTGGGGCGGCGTTAAATCGTAGTGCTGGTAGTGGAGCACACCGGCGTGGTCGTTGAGGCCGATGATGTTTTGATAGGGCACCGCGGATTCGCGCTGACGGCTTGCGCCGAGATACGCCAACTGAATGTCGAGCTCGCTGCTGGCGCCGATGAATGCAGCCTTGGCGGCCTGGTGGCCGGCCAGGGCCAGCCGGTTGGCCTCGCGTAGGCAGGCAAGTTCGTAGTCGGTTTTATAAAGGCGGTTTTCGTCCAGCGCGTGGACTAGCGCCTCGGGCATCACCTGGCCTTCAAGCGCCTGGCGTTGGCCCTCGTCCAGGCGCTCGATGTCACCGATCACCGCGGCATTTTTGGAAAGCGTGGGAGTGGGGCGCTCGCGGCAAAGCGTGATGTCGAACGCCTCGACCCAGGGCTCTTCGGGAAGCGCGGTGGTCAGGTGCCAGAAGTCGCTCGGAGCAAAAAGAAGCAGTTTGGGCTTTTTGCCCGGCTCGATCACCACCCAGCTGTGCTGGGCATCGTTTAGCCCTACCCAGTGCATGAAGTGACCGTAAGCCTGGAAGGCGGGGGCGTGATCGTCGGCGAAGAAATTATCGGTGTGGCCGCTGTAAATCGCGACGCTATCGAAGGCAGTGCGTTGTAACAGGTCGGCGTAAGTGCGCTCGAGATGCGCCAAGTGTGCTTTTTGAAGTAACAAGAGTGTGTCAGACATAACGATCCTTTTAAACGCGTAGCGAGGGCAGCTCGCTCCAGAGCCTTTCGAGCTCGGCGTGGTGCTTTTTCTGATGACGATACAGGCGAAGCTCCATCGTTACATCCCACTGGGTGCTGCCGGCGCGCATCAGTGTGCCGCTTTCAAGCTCGGTGGCGACGTTGCGCTCGGGTAGCCAGGCCATGCCGTAACCCAGCAGCACCAGCTCCTTGATATTCGCGGCAAACAAGTTTTCGCTCTGGGCGGTCAAATAGCTGCTCTGAGAGAGCCGAGCCAGGTGCGCTTTCACCGCCGCGCCCAAAAGCCCGCGTTTGGGGTAGGCCAGCCAGCGCACGGGCTGTGCGGAGGTACCAGGCAGTTGGGCGGCGGGCTCGCCCGCCGGGTTCAGCGCGGTTACCGGAATCAGCCGCTCCTTGCCGATTACCCGGTAGATGCAACCGCTGGTGTCGATATCCAGATCGCAGCGCCCGGTGGGCCAGTAGCAGATCGCCAGATCGCACTCGGCCCGGGCCAGCGCCTGAAAGTAGTCGCCGGCCACCCAACCCGTCGCCCTTAGGTAGGGCTGAATGCGGTCCTGCCAGCCAATGTCGGAAAGCCATCGGGGCAGAAACTGGGGCAGCAGGCTTTGGGGGGTGGCCACCATGATCCGCCGCTGCTGACCGGCGCTGATTTCCTGAACCCGGTCGCGGGTCAGGCGCACTCGGTCGGTGATTTGCTCGCAGAGGGTCAAAAACTCCTCCCCGGCCGGTGTGAGTGACAGCGGCAGGGTTTGGCGGTTGATCAGCGTTGCGCCCATTTCCTCTTCGAGTAGCTTGATTCGTCGTGAAAAGGTGGGCTGGGTCACGTGCTGCTCGTCCGCCGCGCGGGAGAAGTGCCGGGTCCTGGCCAGGGCGATAAAATCTTCTAGCCAGCGAATTTCCATGCCTTACTCCGTGATGATGAAGGAGCGGCGCTAATCCGGTGGCTCGACATTATAATCGGCCTTCTTCAACGCCGTGACAGGCCACCCGCGTGCCGTCGTCCTGGGTTCGTAGTACGGGAATCTCCTGCTTACAACGCGCGTTGGCATAGGGGCAGCGGCCGTGGAACACGCAGCCGCTGGGTAAGTTCACCGGGGTCGGCACCTCGCCGGAAAGGCGAATGTGCTGGGGCCGGTCATCCTGCAAGCGCGGGATCGCCGATAACAGCGCCTGAGTATAGGGATGACGCGGCTTGTCGAAAAGCGTACCGGTGGTGGCTATTTCGCACACCGTTCCCAGGTACATGACCGCGACCCGGGTACCGAAGTGCTCGACCACGGCCAGATCGTGGGTGATGAACAGATACGTCAGGTTACGCTCGTGCTGGGCGTCCATCAAAAGATTCAGCACCTGGGCTTGAATGGAGACGTCCAGCGCCGAGATCGGCTCGTCGGCGACGATGAACTCCGGGTCCACCGCCAAAGCGCGGGCAATGGCGATACGCTGGCGCTGACCGCCGGAGAATTCGTGGCCAAAGCGCTTGCCCCAGTCCGGGTCGATGCCCACCGACTGCATCACCGCCTGTACCTTGTCGGCCACCGCGTCACGGCCCCACTCTGGATGGTGAAAGCGCAGCGGCTCTTCCAGGGTTTGCTGGATGGTCATTCGCGGGTTGAGCGATGCGTAGGGGTTTTGAAAGATCATCTGCATGCGCTTGCGATACGGCAGCAGCTGGCGGGAACTCAAGTCGTCGATACGCTGACCGTCGAAATGGATTTCCCCCTCGGAAGGGCTCAAAAGCCCCATGACGGTGCGCGCCACGGTGGATTTGCCGCAGCCGGACTCGCCGACCACGCAAAGGGCTTCGCCGCGCTTGATATCCAGGTTCACGCCGTTGATGGCGTGAACGTACTCCTGATGGCGGACCAGTCGGCCCTTTTTAAAGCGCAGTTGATCGAGAAAATCGCCGGACAGCGAGAAGCGTTTTTTCAGGTCGCGAATTTGTAAAAGCGATTCGGGGCTTGGCTCGTTGACGCCAGGGGTGCTGGACGTCTCGAGCTCACGAGCCGGGATCACGTTGGCCTCGGCACTCATGGGGTTTCCTCCTTCGCGCGGCGGTCTTCGAGCATTTCGGCCACCATGTGGCAGGCGACGCGGCAGTTGCCGGTATCGACAAAGCCTGGCACCTGTTCGGTACACGCCGTCCGGGGTTCGCCATTTTGGCGGACCCGGAAGTCGCAGCGCGGATGAAACGCGCAGCCGCTGGGCAGATTGGAAAGCGACGGCATGCTGCCGGGAATCTGGTTGAGCTTCTCGCCGGGCGTGGCCATCTGCGGCAGGGCGTTGATCAGGCCCTGGGTGTACGGGTGCTGCGGGTCGTTGATGATCTCCCGGGTTGGGCCCTGCTCGATGACCCGGCCGGCGTACATGACCAGCATCCGCTGGGTGACCTGGCTGACCACCCCCAGATCGTGGGTGATCAGGATCAAACCGACGTTGTGCTGCTCGCAAAGATCCAGCAATAGCGCCATGATTTCCGCCTGGATGGTGACATCGAGGGCGGTGGTGGGCTCGTCGGCAATGATGATGTCCGGGTCGAGCAGCAGGGCGATGGCGATGATGATGCGCTGGCGCATACCGCCAGAAAGCTCGTGCGGGTACTGGTCAAGGCGCTTCTCCGGCGAGGGAATCTGCACTTGCTGGAGCTTGTCCAGCGCAATGGCGCGGGCGGCCTTGCTGGAAATACGCCGGTGCGCTTTCAAACACTCGACCATCTGCTCGCCGATGGAAAGCACCGGGTTGAGCGTCATCATCGGGTCCTGGAAGATCATCGAGATACGGTTGCCGCGTACCTTGCGCAAGCCGCGCTCGGACATCTTGTTGAGCGTTTGGCCCTCGAACGCGACGCTGCCGCCGGCGATGAAGCCGGGTTTGGAGATAAGATTCAAAAGCGAAAACGCGGCCACCGACTTGCCGGCGCCGGACTCGCCGACGATCCCTAAGCGTTCGCCCCGGTCCAGGGTAAAGTTGATGTCGCGCAGGGCGTGCACTTCGCCCTGGCGCAGCGCAAAACGAACGTCGAGCTGTGAAACTTCAAGTAGTGCCATGGTGTGTCACCCCTTGTAGAGCCGGGGGTTCATGACATCGCGAAGCCAATCACCCAGCAAATTGATAGAGAGCACCAGCACGACCAGTACCGCACCGGGGATCAGCGTAATCCACCAGGAGCCCGACTGAATATAGTCGAACCCGGCCTTGATCAGCGAGCCAAGCGATGGGTGGGTTTCCGGCATCCCAAGGCCCAGAAACGAAAGCGCGGCCTCGGAGATGATCGCGTTGGCGATCTGTACGGTGGAGATGACGAAAATCGGCGACAGCGTATTGGGCAGCACGTGGCGAAACATGATGCGTTTGCTGCGAAGGCCCATGACCCGGGCGGCGTCGACGTACTCTTTGCTTCGCTCGGCCAGCACCGAGGCGCGCACGGTACGCGCGTACTGAGGCCACTCGGCAAGTCCAATGATCAGAATCAGCATGAGCACCGCGTACTGGCTGTAAAAAGCGCTGCCCATGGTGGCCTTGACCACCGCACCCACCACGATCGCGACCATCAGGGTGGAAAACGAAAGCTGGATATCGGCCAGGCGCATCAGAATCGCATCGACGCGCCCGCCCAGGTAGCCGGCCATCAGGCCGAAGGTGACGCCGATCAGCGCCTGTAGCAGCACGGCGCCAAAGCCGATCAAAAGCGAGACGCGGGTGCCGTAGAGGATGATCGACCAAAGATCGCGCCCCTGGGCGTCGGTGCCCAGGCTATAGCGATCGTCGGCACCGTCGATCCAGAAGGGCGGAAGCTCGGAGTCGAGGATGTTGATCTGGCGTAGATCGTAGGGGTCGGTCGGGGCCAAAAGCGGCGCCGAAAAGGCCGCGACCACCAAACAGATAAAAATGAACAGGCACAGTTGAGCGGTGCGGTCACGCTTGAAGCTGTACCACAGATAGGAGTCGCGCAGGCGCTCCCAGCGGCTTGGGGCGGTCGTGGTGGTCATGCGGGCTTACCTGTCAGTTTTACGGTGGGGTTAACGAAGCCGTAGATCAAATCCACGATCGTGTTCGTCACCACGAATATGACGCCGACGATCATCAGGTAGCTGACGATCAGCGGGATGTCGGCCCGGTTGATTGCTTCCAGGAACATCAGTCCCATACCGGGCCATTGGAAAACGGTTTCGGTCAGGATGGTGTAGGCCACCATGGTGCCGATCTGCACGCCGCCCACGGTGATGACCGGCAGCATGGTATTTTTCAGCGCATGAACGAAGTAGATGCGCCGCATGGAAATACCCTTGGCGCGGGCGTACTTCACATACTCCGACTGCAATACTTCCATCATTTCCGCGCGAATCAGGCGGACGAACAGGGGCAGCATAATGGAGGCCAGCGAGATCGCGGGCAGCACCAGATGCTGGATACCGCTCCAGGTGAGTAAGTTGGTGTCCCAGTGGCCGGCGACATGGACCAGATCGTAGCCACGCCCGAAGGAGGGCATGTTGCCCGAGGTGGAAAGCAGGCCGTTGAGCCATGCCCCCCAGCCAGTGCCCTGGGGAAAGAGGGTCACGGTCACGCCGATCGAAAATATCTGGATCAACACGATCGCGGTCAAAAATACCGGGACCGAGATACCGATGATCGAGGCGCCCATAAAAAAGCGCGAGACCGGCGAGCGCGGCTTGATGGCGCTGTATACCCCAATGGGAACCGAGAACACCACGATGATGAGCGTTGCCGCAAATACCAGCTCGAGGGTGGCGGGCAGGTGGCGGGCAATGACCTCGAGCGCGGGTTCACGATAGAAGTAGGATTGGCCGAAATCGCCCTGCACGGCGTTGGTGGCAAACCGCGCGTATTGCACCAGGAAGGGGTCGTTGAGCCCCATCCGCTCGCGCAGCGCCTCGCGCTCGCTTTCTGGAACGGACTGGCCCACCAGCTGTTGTACCGGGTCACCCAGGTTATCCTGGATGGCGAAGGCCAATACACTGATGACAAACATCACCAATACCGCGTGCATCAGCCGCTTGATTAAAAAAGCAATCATGGCGTACGCCACCTATGTAATCGTTGGTCAGGGGAGCAAAAGGGTGATTCGCAGCCGCAGCGGGCAGCCACGTAAAATGCTTCGCTCTCTCGGTCGAGAGAGCGAAGCATCCTTGCCTGCGGGTCGTGCTGGGAACTAGCGGCTACGAAACGCGCAAGTATTAGCGGTCGATCACCAGGTCGCCCAGGTACGGGAAGTCGATCGCGTTCACGACCGGCTCGATATCGATACCTTCGGCGGCGGCGTAGGCCAGGTTCTGCCAGTGAAGCGTGATATAGCCGACGTCTTCGTAAAGCATGGCTTCGGCTTCCTGGAGCATCTCGGCGCGTTTTTCCAGATCGGTTTCGCTATCCGCTTCGGTGACCAGCGCGTCGATCTCTTCGTTGCAGTAACTGCCGTAGTTGTATTGACCGGCACCGGTCTCTTCATCCGGGCAGAAAGTGAGGTACTGGAAGAGGTTGGCGGTATCTTCGGTATCGGAGTGCCAGCCGACCATCGCGATATCGGAGGTGCGCTCGTCGTACTCCGGCCAGTACTGGGCCAGCGGCATGGTGCGCAGGTTCACGGTGATATTGATTTGCGACAGCATGTTGGCGACCGCCTGAGCGATCTGGGCATCGTTCACGTAGCGGTTGTTAGGCGCGATCATTTCAACGGTGAAGCCGTCTTCGAAGCCCGCCTCGTTCATCAGCTCCTGGGCCCGTTCGATATCGTAGCGCGGTACCAGATCCGGGTTGAAACCGACGTAGCCTTCCGCGGAGAGCTGACCGGCCGGGGTGGCGAAGCCGCGCATCAAGCGATCAGCGATGCCTTCCTGGTTGATGGCCAGGTCGACGGCTTGGCGAACGCGTACGTCCTGGAAGGCTTCGACACGCTCTTCGTTGAGCTGGAAACCGATGATACGCGTGCCGGGCACCTCGATGAGGTCAACGCCCTGGGCGTCACGTACGCGGTCCAGGTCGTTGGGCGGCACGGCGTCGATGAAGTCGACCCCGCCGGAAAGCAGCGCGGCGACGCGAGAAGCGTTTTCGGAAATCGGCGTCAACACGATTTCACTGACGTTACCCTCGCTTTCGGTGTCCCAGTAGTCATCGAAACGCGCGAAGTCGACCCGTACGCCCTGGCGGCGGCTAGTGACCTCGAAGGGACCGGTACCGGAGACGTTGCGTGAGGCAAAGGAGTTGCCTGCTTTCACGATCTCGGCTTTATCGTCGCCACCGTCGGTATCACCGGTATAAAACTGGCTATCCATCGGGAAGATGTAGGTGGCGAGGTTGAGCATCAACGGGTAAGGCTCGGTGGTGGTGATCTCGACGGTATAGTCGTCCACGGCCTCGACGCTTGCGATCGGCTCGAAGATCGCGCGGTAGTCCGGGCTCTGCTGCAAACGCTCGATGGTCCACACCACGTCCTGGGCGGTGAATTCGTTACCGGAGTGGAAGGTCACGCCTTCACGTAGCGTCATGCGCAGGTGGGTTTCGTCGACCTGTTCCCATTCGGTTGCCAGGCGCGGCTCGAACTCGAAATCCTTGGTCCAGCGTACCAGCGGGTCGAAAACGAGGTGAGAAAAGCGCAGCATGCCGCCGGAGAGCTGTTCGTGGATATCCAGGGTTTCCGGGTCCGCGGCGTAGCCGATACGCAGCGTTTCAGCGCTTGCGGTGAGAGGAAGTAGGGCAGTACCCGCCAAAGCCGCGCCGATAACGGACGCGAGGATCGTTTTTTTAAGCTTCATGAATTGTTCCCGTTAGACATTAGTTATTGTTCAACTTTGTTGGCGCCTATTCCACTAGGCGCCAACAAAGTAGACACGGTCAGCCCGTAAGCCATCTTAATAACATAGAGATTGCCCGTGGCCAGGCACAATCGAAAAAATGACACGCTTCATTCATCTACTGAATGAGTCGGCGCAAAGCCGCGTGGTGCCTTATTCATGAAATAAAACTAACGTATGATTCAAAGCGATGATGTATAAGGGAATGGCGATGAATACGCGCCCAAAACGCCGGCCAAGCCGCCGGGCCAAGCGTCAACATGCTGGGGCGCGCTTGCGCCCGTGTGGTGGCTGAGTGTTGTGGTGGAGTATCGCGGTGGGGCGAAGTAGTCTCGGCGGTCAGCGCTTTCCCGCGAAGGGGTTAGCCAAAGCGCTGGTGAAGCCAGCGGTTGATATCATCGGACTCATAAAGCCACTCGGTCTCGCCGTCGTCCCGCGCGATTTTAAGACAAGGCACCTTGGCCCGGCCCCCGCCCTGCAATAGCGCCTCCTTGTTGGCGGCGTCGTGCTGGGCATCCCGGGTTTCGATGTTGAGATTCAGTCGGGCGATCTCCTTACGCACCTTGATACAAAAAGGACAGGTGCGGAACTGATAAAGCGCCAGGTTCTCGCAGGCCTTGTCGGCCTCGGCCTGCGCCTCGGGTGTGCGCTCCATCCCCTTGGGCGTGGAGAGTTTCTCCGAGGCCAGCATGAAGGGAGACATCACCAAACGGACGCCGCGAAAGAAGGTGCGAATCACGCTACGCATCAGGTACTCCATAAGCGGGGGCTGCGCCGCTTGAAAAGGGTGGGTCGATTGATTGGCTGCATCCTGCAACAAAGCGGGCGCGTTGTCACATTCAGGCCACGAAATTGGCGGGCGAAGATGAGCCTGTCTTCAAGGCGTGCTAGTCTCAGCGACTGATTTTTTACGCTTTTTTGGAATCGCTCGGCCAAGCGGTGTCGCCAAGGGGAGGGGGTAAAACCCATGCGTCTGCATATTATCGGTATCTGTGGCACTTTTATGGGCAGCCTTGCGCTGTTGGCCCGCGAACTTGGCCATCAGGTCAGCGGCTCGGATGCCAACGTCTACCCGCCGATGAGCACTCAGCTCGAAAACGCCGGCATCACGCTTAAAAACGCCTACCGGGCGGATAACCTCGGCGAGGACATCGACCTGGTCGTGGTGGGTAACGCGCTGTCCCGGGGTAATCCGGAAGTCGAGGCGCTGCTCGATTTGAACCTGCGCTACACCTCCGGTGCGCAGTGGCTTGCCGATTACGTGCTGCCCGGTCGCCAGGTGATCGCGATCGCCGGCACTCACGGTAAGACCACCACGGCCAGCCTTTTGGCCTGGCTTTTGGAGAGCGCCGGGCTCACGCCGGGGTTTTTGATCGGCGGGGTGCCGCGCAATTTCGGGGTTTCCGCCCGGCTGGGAGCGCAAGAAGCGCCCTTTGTCGTCGAAGCCGACGAGTACGACACGGCGTTTTTCGACAAGCGCTCCAAGTTCGTTCACTACCGCCCGCATATCGCCGTGCTCAATAACCTGGAGTTCGACCACGCCGATATTTTTCCGGACCTGGCGGCGATCGAGCGCCAGTTTCATCACCTGGTGCGCACCGTGCCGAGCAAGGGCCTGTTGCTGGTCGCCGACGATCAAAGCGCTTTGACCCGGGTGCTCGATATGGGCGCCTGGTCACCGATCGCGTATTTTGGCAACGACCCGGCAAGCCCCTGGCGCTATCAGCTGGAACAGCCGGACGCCAGCCGCTTTCGGGTGATTTACGAGCAGGGCGAGACCGCCGAGGACGCCGTGGTGGAGTGGGGCCTGACCGGCGAGTACAACGCGCGTAATGCCCTCGCCGCGCTTGCCTGTGCTCATCGGCTGGGCGTGGATCTGGCGCGGGCGTGCGCGGCGCTTTCACGCTTTCAAACGCCGCGGCGCCGCCAGGAAGTGCGCGGCGACATAAACGGCATACAGGTGATCGACGACTTTGCCCATCACCCCACCGCCATCGCCGCTACGCTAAAGGGTCTGCGCGCCGCAACCCCCAACGGGCGGCTATTGGCCGTGATCGAGCCGCGCTCCAACACCATGCGCCTGGGGGCACTCGCCGAGCGGTTGAAAGGCTCTGTCGAAGATGCCGACGCCGCCTTTTGGTTCGAACCCAAGGGGCTCGATTGGTCGATGGCCACGTTGGTGGACGACCAAAAGCCTGGCGGGCTGTATCACGATATCGACGCGCTGGTCGAGGCGGTGGTGGCCCGGGCGCTGCCCCAGGACCGTATCGTGGTCATGTCCAACGGCGGTTTCGACGGCGTTCACGAGCGCCTTTTACGCGCACTGGCTGACAAGGGGGTTTGAATGGACGAGCGCGATAGCACGACGGGGTTCAAGGCCCCGGTGAGCGTGGCGCTGACCGGCGCCTCCGGCGCCCAGTACGGGCTGCGCCTTATCGAGGTGCTGGTAGGCGCTGGCTGTGAGGTGTGGGTGATGATCTCCAAGGCCGCCCACATGGTCATCGCCACGGAAACCGATGTGGACCTGCCTGCCAAGCCCGAGCGCTTGCAGGAAGCCCTGACGGCGCTAAGCGGCGCGAAGCCGGGCCAGATTCGCTGCTTCGGGCGTGAAGACTGGATGGCGCCGGTCGCCTCGGGCTCCGGCGCGCCTTCTAGAATGGTGATCTGTCCGTGCTCCACCGGCACGCTTTCGGCGGTGGCGACGGGGGCGAGCAATAACCTGATCGAGCGCGCCGCGGATGTCGCCCTCAAGGAGCGCCGTACCCTGGTCATGGTGCCCCGCGAAACGCCATTCTCGGCGATTCATTTAGAGCACATGCTGACACTGAGTCGGCTGGGCGCGGTCATTTTGCCCGCCGCCCCCGGCTTTTATCACAAGCCAACCTCGATCGACGACCTGGTCGACTTTATCGTGGCGCGCATTCTCAATCAGTTGGGTATCGCCCATTCTCTGGTGCCCCGCTGGGGCGAACACCTGGCTGGCTCATAACCCGTTCAATAGTAAGGATCTTCGCGAATGCTCTCTTGGGCGACACTCTCCGTTTTCATCCCCACTTTTTTGTTCGTCTCGCTCACGCCGGGTATGTGCATGACCCTGGCGATGGTGCTGGGTATGACCCAGGGGGTCAAACGCACTCTTTGGATGATGATGGGAGAGCTTGCCGGCGTCGGCCTGGTGGCCGCGGCGGCCGGGGCAGGCGTGGCGGCGCTGATGCTCAAACAGCCGGCGCTATTTACGGTATTCAAGTGGGCCGGCGGGGCGTATCTGGTGTACCTGGGCGTGATGATGTGGCGCTCGCGCGGGCGCATGGCGATTCCCGATACTCTCGATACGGGCCTGCCCGCCGGGCGCCTGCAGCTGGCGACTCAGGGGTTCGTGACCGCGATCGCCAACCCCAAGGGCTGGGCGTTTTTCGTTGCCCTGTTGCCCCCGTTTTTGGATAGCTCCCGGGGGCTTGCGCAGCAGCTCACCGCGCTGATCGCGGTGATTCTCGTCATCGAATTTGCCAGCATGCTGATCTACGCCACGGGCGGTAAAACCCTGCGTCGTACGCTGGGTAAAAGCGGTAACGTGCGCCTTATGAACCGTATCGCCGGCACCTTGATGATTGGGGTGGGGCTTTGGCTCGCGCTGGGCTAGGCGCGCCTTAAACCGGGGGCAAAAAGCCGACCCGTAGGCCCATTAGCACCACGGTTGCGCCCACCAGCAGCGTCACTGGGCAGGGCGGCAGCGCCGGGCGAGCACGGCGCTGCCAGGAAAGCCTGACCAGCGCGCACACGATGAGCCCCAGAAGTGCACCGCCGATTAAATCGCTTAGCCAGTGCACGCCGAGCAAAAGCCGTGAAAGGGCCATGGGCACCACCAGTAAAATGGCGGCCCAGTAAATCCACAGCCGATACTGACGCGAGCACTCGGCGGCCACGAACGCCGCGGCCAGGCCGATCACCACCACAAAACCCGAGGTGTGGGCGCTTGGGTAGGAGAGCGAGCCGGTCAGGTAGTCCGGCGTATCGGGCCGAGCGCGGCCGAAGGCGGCTTTTCCGGCGGTATTGAGAAGCGCTACCCCGCCCAGCGCCACGGCCCAGTGGCTCAGTACGTCGATGCGTTTATGCAGCAAAAGCCAAAGCGCCCAGGGCACTATCAGCACCACGATGCCGAGCTTATCGCCCAGCTTGGCAAGAAATACGCTAACGCTTAGAAGTGGCGCGGTATGCAGCCACTCGAACAGCCGCTGGGCCTGCAGGTCCAGCGCAAGCGGGCCATTGCTTTGTAGTATGTAAAGCGTCCAGCCGCTAAAAGCGGCCAGCGCGATGATCAGCAGCAGTAGCGAGGCCAGCGGCACTTCGCCGGAATGGCTCATGGCAAGCCAGGGCCGACGGATGAACGGCACCCGGCGCACAAGGCGCGCCGTCATCAAATAGAGCCGGCCGTGGCGGCCTACCTGAGCGCGACCCCAGGAGAACACCACGATCAGCGCGACGATAATCGCGGCAATGGCAAAAACCGCGGTTTCGATATTGGACGGTAGTTCCAGGTAGCGCTGCCAGGTATGGCCCAGCAAATAGCCCGGCAGCACGTAGGCCGGTGCCCATATCGCCGCAGAGCTTACGTTGGCCCACAAGAACGTGCGTGGGCGCATGTGCATCATGCCCGCCACCAGCGGAATGATCGGCCGTACCGGCCCGACGAAGCGTCCGATGAAGACCGAATAGATGCCGTAGCGCTCGAAAAAGCGCGCCCCGCGGCCCAGCCATTCCGGGTGCTGCGCCAAGGGCCATCGCTTTGTCACCTGCTCATGGTGGTCATAGCCCAGCTTGAAACTCACCCCATCGCCAATCACGGCACCCAGAAAAGCGGCCAGCAGTAGCCAAACGACATCGACTCCCTGATGGCCCGCCATGGACGCCGCGGCGGTCACCAGTACCACCCCGGGCACTAAAAGCCCCACCACGGCCAGGGACTCGAGCGCTGAAATCAGAAAAATCATCAACAGCAGGGTTAACGGCGAGAGAGAAAGGTCCAGCAACTGCTCAGCTAGGTGCACAAATGACTCCATTCAATGTTGGTGGCGCGCCAAAGCGAGACCGTCAAGCGCCGGGCAGCGTTCTCGAGACGTACTCGAGGCGCCGGACGTAAGGGGCGAAGCGTTCGCTTTGCTGCGGTAAGCATACCCCGATACGTGCTTCGAGCGGGCCGGTTTCGATCAATACCCGCCGGGAGAGCGCCCGATAAAGGCGCTCGCGCACCAGAAGTGCGCCGCTTTCGCTGGTATCCGGCAATACCAGCCAAAAGCTTGCGCTGCCGGCCCGGCCCAGCAAGTCGTGATCGCGGCAGCGGCTATTGACCTCGCTACAAAACGCCCCCAGCAGCGCTTTTTTGGTGCGTACGCCAAACTGCTCCTCGGCCATGTCCAGCTGGGGCAGGTGAAGTACCAGCACGGCGAGGCGTTTGTCGAGCAGTAGCGCGCGCTGAAACTCGTTGCCCAGGCGCTCCTTCAAGGTGTCGATATGGTAGGCGTTGCATTCGCTGTCGTTGGGGTCGGACGCCTTTAACAGGGCGTGGCGCCTGGCGAGCTCCCAGGGGGGCAGCGCGAACAGCAAAACGAGGGCGAGATACTCGAAGGGAAACGGGAAAAACGCCTCGCCGGCAGGGGGGAGCAGCCACCAAAGCGGTATATAAAGCAGGTTGAGGAGCATCGCACTCCAGTGGGGCAAGAGCACGAACGCGGCGGCGATGGGCAGGCCAAGCCACAGCATGGAGTGCGTGAGCCCGAAATAGAGCGCCGAGGAGACGCTGATATAGGCACTTATTAGCAAAATAGCCCGGGGGCCGTAGGGCGAAAAGGCCTGGCCGTAGTGCAGCAGCAGCGCGGCCAGAAGCAGTAGCGTCACGAACATCGGTACGACCAGCTCGCGGTAGTAGCCCATGGCATAAAGCCAGGCGGTATAAAGCGCGGTGATCAAAAGACAGATCGCGTAGGTCAGTGTCATGAGCGCCTTGGGATGTAAGCACCGAATCATGTACGGGTCTCCTCGAAGGCAGAGTGTTGACTGAGCGAGTATTGACTGAGCGAGTCGAGCGTTACGGTGGTGGTGTCGAGCTGAGCGAGCGGCAGATGATGGTAGACCGCGCTACTGGAGAGCGCCTTACAAAGCCCGTGACGGCGCCTGGCGCCCGCGTCGCGGTCGTGGCACAAAAGCAGCACCGCCAAGGAAGAGCCGTTCAAGTGGTAGACGTTTTCGAAACCGTGGATGAGCTCGCAAAGCCGCTGGGCCGACGACCATAGCTTTTTGCGTTTGACGTGAATGATCAATACTTCGGCGTAAATGTTCTCGCGCTCGGCGCGAATCTGCTCGCGGCTCAGGTCCTTCAAAAGCTGCTCGCCCGCCCACAGGTTTAACCCAGGGATCAGGCGCAGCCGCTGGCGTATGGTGCCGTTGACGTTGATCAGCCAGCGGCTTTGAGCAAACGCCAGAAGTGAAAGCCCGCAAAGCGCTAAAAGCAGCATCACGGCCTGGGGCCTGGGGGTGCTGGGCGCAATCAGCAGCCAGCTAATCAGCGCGCCGGCCACGTTGCAAAGCGTCATGCGACGGCTTTGCGGCAACATGAAAAGCGCCGCCCAGACCCAAATGAGCATGCTGTGGCGCGCCGGGGCGGCGGCAATCAGGCATAACAGCAGCCCACTGGTGAAAAGCTGCCAGCAAACATCGCGAGAGCGGCGAAGGGTAAAATCCAAAAGCAGCGCGGTTAACGCAAGCCAGAGCGCACTTGCCCAAAGCGCGGTGGCGGCTATTGCCGGGGCGCTTACGCTCCAGCAGGCAAGCGCTGCGGCGGCCATCAGCAAGTTGATTCTCAAAAAGTGTATCTTGTACTTGTTTTCCATAAAGGCGAACTATTGACCGATTTGAGAACATCTTTCGCGCGGTGATAAGCGGCGTTTAAAACGCATTATAACGTTTAGTTTATCTATTGGGGGGTGTTAATGTTACCGGATGTGGCGGTCGTCATTTTGTGGTGCCCTTTAACGCCCCGGTCACCGTATAACGCGCCGCCATCTTCATGATTTTAATGCCTGTGGACACCACCCGGAGGGAGCATGAGCGTTGCCAGCGCCGACCAACGAAACGACTTGCCCACGTTAGCCACAAGCGACGTGCCCGCTTATATGCAGCACGTCGGACAAAACGCCCGGGCTGCAGCAAGAGTGCTGCGTAGCGCCGATACCGGTATCAAGCAGCGCGCCCTTGGTGCGATTGCAAGCGAACTCGATAACGCCCGCGCCGCGCTGATCGAGGCCAATGCGGAGGACCTGGCGCGGGGGCGGCAAAACGGGCTGGAGCCGGCGCTACTGGACCGGCTGGCGCTGGACGAGGCGCGCATCGACGCCATGATCGAAGGCCTCGACCAGGTGGCCGCCTTGCCCGACCCGGTGGGGGAGATCAGCGCGATGAACTATCGGCCAAGCGGCATTCAGGTCGGCAAGATGCGGGTACCGCTCGGTGTGATCGGGATCATTTATGAGTCCCGCCCCAACGTGACCATCGAGGCGGCGAGCCTGTGTTTGAAATCCGGTAACGCCTGCATTCTGCGCGGCGGCTCCGAGGCCCACGCTTCCAATACCGCGCTCAACGCCTGTATTCAGGCGGGGCTTGCAAGTGTTGGCTTACCCTTGAACGCGGTGCAGGTGGTGGCGACCACGGATCGCGCCGCGGTGGGCGAGCTGATCAGCATGCCTGAGTTCGTCGACGTGATCATTCCGCGGGGCGGGAAATCGCTGATCGCGCGGATCTCGGCGGAAGCGAAGGTGCCGGTCATCAAGCACCTCGACGGCGTTTGTCATGTCTACATCGATGCCACCGCCGACCCCGCCAAGGCGCTGGCCATCGCGGTCAATGCCAAGACCCAGCGTTATGGAACCTGCAATACCATGGAGACGCTGCTGGTCGACGCCGCGGTGGCCGATATTTTGCTGCCAGAGCTTGCCCGCGCGTTTTCCGAGCACCAGGTCGAGCTGCGCGGCTGTGAACGTACCCGCGCGCTACTGCCCCAGGCGCTCGAGGCTCAACCGTCGGATTGGGAGGCCGAGTATCTCGCGCCGATTCTGGCCGTCAAGGTGGTGGACGGCGTCGACGAGGCCATCGCCCATATCGAGCGCTATAGCTCACAGCACACCGATGCGATCGTGACCGAGGACTATACGCTTGCCCGGCGCTTCATGGCCGAGGTGGACTCGAGCTCGGTGGTGGTGAACGCCTCGACCCGCTTCGCCGACGGCTTCGAGTATGGCCTGGGCGCCGAGATCGGTATTTCCACCGACAAGCTTCACGCCCGCGGCCCGGTGGGTCTCGAAGGCCTGACGACGCAGAAATATATCGTGTTGGGCGAGGGTCAGGTTCGCCAATGAGCCAGGCAGTGCTCAAGGTGGCCATGCTGGGTGGCACCTTCGATCCGGTGCATGTCGGTCATCTGCGAAGTGCGGTGGAAGTGCGCGAGGCGCTGACACTTGACCGACTCCACATGATTGCCGCGCCCCGGCCGCCGCTTCGCGACACCCCCCAGGTCACTGCCGAAGAGCGCTTTGCGCTGCTCGAGGCCGGGGTCGGCGATACACCCGGTTTGATCGCCGACGACCGAGAACTCAAGCGGGATGGGCCGTCTTACAGTGTCGATACCCTCAAAGAGCTGCGCCAGGAGTACGGCCCAGAAGCGCGGCTGGTCATGGTGATCGGCTACGATACCTTCCTGCGCCTGGCCGAGTGGCAAAACCCCGAAGCGCTTTTTGAACTGGCCCATTTGGCGGTGATCGCGCGGCCGGGCTATCAAGCGCGGTGGCCCACGCCGCTCACGGAACTGGTGAGCCATCGCGAAGTCGATACGGTGGCAAGCTTAATGGCCCACCCCCAGGGGCGGTTTTTGTCGCTTAGCCTGGAGTCGCGCATGGCGGTATCGGCCACGGCCATTCGCGCGCGCCTGAGTGAGGGGAAAAGCGTGCGCTACCTGCTGCCCGAGGCCGTTGAAGCACGTATTTTTGCCCGCGGGCTCTATCAAAGTCGCTAATAGCGCTGGTAGTCGGTAAAGAAGCCGTTACAATGGCCCGCTATTTAGTGACCATCACATGAGGTTGTTTAGGGAGTCATGCAAATCGATACACTGAAAAACCTGGCGATTGACGCGCTAGAAGAGCTCAAGGCCCGCGATATTACGCAACTCGATGTGTCGCAGTTGACCCAGGTCACCGACCTGATGCTGATTGCCAGCGGCACCTCGACACGCCACGTCTCGGCGCTTGCCCAAAACGTCGTCGAAAAAGCCAAGGCCGAGGGCTTGAAGCCCCAGGGCGTAGAAGGCGGCGATAACGCCGACTGGGTACTGGTCGACCTGGGCGATGTGCTGGTGCATGTCATGTTGCCCGAGGCGCGCGCGCTTTACGACCTGGAGCGGCTCTGGGCGGATCTACCCAGCGACAGCGATGATATGATCAACGAAACGCTGCAAAAGTCCGATCAGCGCATCACGATGTCGTGATGACGAGCCTCGATTCATGAAGGTAAGGCTTCTGGCGGTCGGCACGAAAATGCCTGGCTGGGTGGAAGAGGGCGTGGACACTTACCGTAAGCGTCTGCCGCGCGAGTTTGCCCTCGAGGTCGAAGAAATTGCGCTTGGCGCCCGGGGCAAGAATGCCGATATCGCCAAGGCGCGGGCACTCGAAGGCCAGCGCATCCGCGAAAAGCTGCGCGGCGATGAGCTGATCGTCGCCCTCGAAGTGAACGGCAAGCGTATTACCACCGAACAGTTAGCCCGGGAAGTGGGCGAGTGGCGCATGGACGGGCGGGACATCGTCCTGCTGGTCGGCGGCCCGGATGGTTTGGAACCCTCGGTTTCCGCGCTGGCGCACAAAACCTGGTCGCTTTCCGGATTGACGCTGCCGCACCCGCTGGTGCGGGTTCTGCTCGCCGAGCAACTCTACCGGGCGTGGACGCTGTTTATCGGTCACCCTTACCACCGCTAGGCGAATCCCTGGCCGCTCGCCAAGGTCGCCCCGCGCCATATCCAGGAACAGTCTGTTGCTATGCGCAAGCGCCGAGACACGCTAAAAAACGCCGAGCAGGAGCTACGTATTTTCCGGGTACGAGCGCTTCTAGCGATCGTGTTCGTCATGATTTTGACCGGACTCTTGACCAGCCGGCTCGCCTATTTGCAAATCACCCAGCATGAGCTTTACACCACGCGCTCGGAGAAAAACCGCGTGCGGGTCGAGCCGCTGCCGCCCAACCGCGGGCTGATCTTCGATCGCAACGGCGTACTGCTGGCGGAAAATCGGCCCACCTATAACCTGACGCTGGTGCGTGAGCGGGTGGACGACCTGGACGAGACGCTGGCGCTTTTGGTGGACCTGCTGGCGCTTCCCGAAGAAGAGATCGAGGCGTTCAACGTGCGCTCCCGCCAGCGCCAGCGCCCCTTCCAGCCGGCGCTCTTGATGAGCGATCTCAGCGAAAACCAGATCGCCCGACTGGCCGTCAACCGCCACCGCCTGCCCGGGGTAGAGGTCGAGGCGCAGCTTCTGCGCTACTACCCCGATGCCGAGATCATGTCCCACGCCCTGGGTTATGTTGGGCGGATCAACGTAGAAGAACTCAAGGAGCTCGATAGCGGGCGCTACGCCGGCACTCACTTCATTGGTAAAACCGGGGTGGAGCGCTTCTACGAAGAGGAGCTTCACGGCGAGGCGGGCTTTCGCAAGGTCGAAACCAACGCCCGGGGCCGGGTGCTCAGAGAGCTCGGCCGGACCGACCCGGTGCCTGGCCAGAACGTGACACTGACCCTGGACAAGGGGCTACAAACGCTTGCCCACGAACTCATGGATGGCCGACGCGGCTCGATCGTCGCCATCATGCCCGGTACCGGTGAAATTCTGGCCATGGTGTCGACGCCGGGGTTCGACTCCAACCAGTTCGTGACCGGTATCGATGTCGCCTCTTACCGGGCGCTTCAGGACGATATCGACCTGCCGCTTTTCAACCGCGCCATTCGGGGCCACTACCCGGCGGGCTCCACGGTCAAGCCGTTTTTGGCGCTTGCCGGGCTCGTCACGGGCTCCATTACGCCGGACACCACGATCAACGACCCGGGCTATTATCAGTTGCCCAACGACTCGCGGCGTTACCGTAACTGGCTGCGCTGGGGCCACGGGCGGGTGAATATGGAGCGCGCGCTTGCGGTCTCCAACAATACCTATTTCTACTCGCTGGCCCACGATATGGGCATCGACAATATTCACGAGCAAATGAGCAACTTCGGCTTCGGCCAGCGCGTTGCCCACGACGTTCAGGGTGAAAGCACCGGTCTTTTGCCCTCCAGGGATTGGAAGCGCGCCCGCTTCAATCAGCCCTGGTACCCGGGGGAGACGTTATCCGTCGGCATCGGTCAGGGCTACTGGCAAATCACCCCGCTGCAGCTTGCCAGCGCCACCGCGACGCTTGCCAACCGGGGCCACTGGGTCAAACCACACCTGGCCCGCACGATTGGCGGCGAGCCGCTGGCCATGCCGCTACCGAATACCCTCGAGGATATCCAGCTGGACAACGACGGCTGGTGGGACCGGGTATTCAGCGGCATGGAAAAAGTACTTAGCGGCAGCGAAGGCACCGCCCGGCGCACCGGGGTGGGGCTCGAGTACCGCATGGGCGGCAAATCCGGTACCGCCCAGGTGTTCTCGCTAGGCCAGGACCAGCGCTACAACGCCAATGAGCTCGAAGAGCGCCTGCGCGACCACGCGCTCTTCATGGCCTTCGCGCCGATCGACGATCCGCAAATCGCGGTCTCGGTGATCGTCGAAAACGCGGGCGGCGGCAGTACCCACGCCGCTCACCTGGCCCGTGCCATGACCGACGCCTGGCTCTTGCGCGACGACGCCCCGGAGGTGGAAGAGGTGCTCGATGAGATGGAAAACGAAAGTGCCAACGTGGAGGGCAACTGATGACCGCCTGGCCGCTGCCGCGTAGTTTTCGCCGTCACCCGGTTCGCCCACCGGATAGCGGTATCGCGCGGCGCAAGAGTATTTGGGAGCGGCTACACATCGACCCCTGGCTTTTGGGCATGCTGCTGCTGCTGATGGCCGGCGGTCTGCTGGTGCTGTATAGCGCCTCGGGCCAGCGTATCGAGGTCGTCATCGGCCAGGCGTCGCGCTTTGGGGTGGCGCTGGCGGGGATGTTCATTCTCGCCCAGCTAAGCCCGACCACGTTTTTGCGTTGGGCGCCACTGGCGTACGGCATTGGGCTTGCCATGCTGCTGGCGGTGGAGATCGCCGGTGATATCGGCATGGGCGCCAAGCGTTGGCTGGAAATTCCCGGGGTCATTCGCTTTCAGCCCTCGGAAATGATGAAGCTGGCCGTACCGCTGATGGTGGCCACCTATTTGAACCGCTGCCAGCTGCCGCCGCGGATTCGCGATATCGCGGTGTGCGCGGTGATCATCGGCGTACCGGTGGTGCTGACCGCTATTCAACCGGATCTAGGTACCTCGCTTTTGATTGCCAGCGCCGCCGTTTTGGTGGTGCTGCTGGCCGGACTCTCCTGGCGGCTGATTGCCTTCATCGCCGGGCTTGCCGGGGCGGCGCTGCCGCTTTTATGGATGAACATGCACAACTACCAGCGCCAGCGCGTGCTGACCTTTCTCGACCCGGACAGCGACCCGCTGGGCTCGGGCTGGAATATCATCCAGTCCACCACGGCGATCGGCAGTGGCGGCGTATGGGGCAAGGGTTGGCTCGAAGGGACCCAGTCACAGCTCGAGTTTTTGCCCGAGCGCCACACCGATTTCATCATTGCGGTACTGGGCGAGGAGTTCGGGCTGGTCGGCATGCTGGTGCTGCTCGCGCTCTACACTCTGATCATCAGCCGCGGTTTGTGGCTTGCGGCCGGCTCCCAGGACACGTTCGGCCGGCTGTTTGCCGGCAGCATCATTCTTACATTCTTCATCTACGTGTTCGTCAACGTAGGCATGGTCAGCGGCATTTTGCCCGTGGTGGGTGTCCCACTGCCGCTGGTCAGCTACGGAGGTACGTCGAGCGTGACCTTGCTGGCCGGCTTCGGTATTCTCATGTCGATACACGCCCACCGGCGGCTGCTGTCGCGCTAGACTCGCGGCGCGATTCGTTTACAAAGGAGTGGTGGTAATGGGCAGGACCCGAAACAGCGTCAGCGGCTTTGTGTTGATGATGACCCTTGCCGGCCTCAACCCGGCGCTGGCAAGCGAGGGCAAAAGCGCCTTCGCCCCGGACGAGCACCCCGAGACCCGGCAACTGCTCGAAGAGCTCAGCGCCCAGGGCATCCCCGAGGCCTGGCTGCGTGAAGCCTTCGACACGGCCGAGTACCGCCAGAACGTGCTGGATGCGATGGAAGGCGCCGCGGAGCGCCGCCTGCGTTGGTACGAGTACCGCGATATTTTCATTAGCGACGAGCGTATCGCCCAGGGCGCCGACTTCATAAAGGCCCATCAGGATGCCTTCGAGCGCGCCGAGCAAACCTATGGCGTGCCTGCAGAAATCATCGCCGCGATCATCGGCGTGGAAACCTATTACGGGCGCTATAAAGGCGATCACCGCGTGCTGGATTCGCTGGCCACGCTCGCCTTTCATCACCCCACGCGCGGCGCGTTCTTTCGCGGCGAGCTGGCCGCCTTTTTGGATATCACCTATGAGCAGCAGGTCGCCCCGGAGAGCGTTTATGGCTCCTATGCCGGCGCAATGGGATATCCGCAGTTCATTCCCACCAGCTACGATGCCTACGCGGTCGACTTCGATGGTGATGGCCGCCGTGATTTATGGGAAAATCCCGTCGATGCGATTGGCAGCGTCGGCCACTATTTCGCCGAGCACCGCTGGCAGCCGGGTGCGCCGGTCTACCACGAAGCCCAGGCAAGCGGCGATGCGCTGGACACGCTTACGTTCAACCAGACCAGCACCCCGGTGACCACCGCCGCCGAGGCCGCCGAGGCCGGGCTAGTGCCCGCCGATACCGAGCTCGAGGCGTCCCGCGATGTAGTGCCGTTAAAACTCGAGCTCGCCAATGGCGATACCCGGTACGGCCTTGGCGAATACAATTTTTATGTCATTACCCGCTACAACCATAGCCACCTCTACGCGATGGCCGTGGTGGAGCTTGCACAGGCCATTGCGCACACGCTTGAGGGGCAAGGATGAGGTCACTGTTTAAGAAGCCGCGCCTGGTCGGAGGTGTCACTCTGCTGGCGCTATTGACCGGCTGTGCCAGCCAAAGCGCGCCGCCGGCGGTCAATCCCGATCATCCGCCTCGAGAAGCCGCGCCGGCCCCCGCAAGCCAGGCGTCCAGTTCGGGCGCTGCAAAAAGCGGCGAGCGCTACGCCATGACCGGGGATGCCTACCCGCTCGAGCCACCGGACGTCAGCGAAGTGCCCGACGCCCAGCCGCGTATCGAGGAGCCGTCCCGGGCGGGCAACCGTTCGACCTACGAGGTGTGGGGCGAGACCTACAACGTGCTGCCAAGCGCTTCAGGCTATGCCAAGCAGGGCAATGCCTCCTGGTACGGTGAGAAATTTCACGGCTACGCGACCTCCAACGGCGAAATTTACGACATGTATAAAATGTCGGCGGCGCACCGTTCGCTGCCACTGCCGACGTTTGCGCGCGTCACCAGTTTGAATAGCGGCGAGTCGGTCATCGTGCGCGTCAACGACCGTGGCCCGTTCCACAGTGACCGCGAGATCGATCTTTCCTACGCGGCGGCGGCGCGGCTGGGTATTCTGGATAACGGGACCGGCCCGGTGCGCGTCGAGGCGATCGACCCGCAGCAGTGGCTGGCCAGCCGCGGCGGTGCTTCCGCCCCCGCTCAGCCCGCCGCTCCCGCAAAGGCGCCGCCGCGCGCCCAGCCAGCGCCTCAGCCCCAATCGCAGGCTCAGCCCCAGTCGCAGCCTCCATCTCAGCCAGCGCCCGCAGCGGCGCCCCAGAACGGCGGCGAAGAGATATTTTTGCAGATCGCCGCGCTCGGCAGCGAAGAGAGCGCCCGCGCGCTTCAACAGCGCCTGGGCGATGAGCTTTTACACTCGGTGCGCGTGCAAAGCGATGCCGGTGTGTATCGGGTGCAGGTCGGGCCCATGTCCCCCGGCCAGGAGCAGCAGGCTCGCTCAGCGCTTGGTCAGGCGGGCTTCCCGCAGGTGTTTGTTGTGAGATAATCGGATTACCCTGGTTTTAACGTTTTTTGACGCTCTTTATGCAAGTGAGAAGTGAGTAATGACTATTTTTAATGCGTTTCGCCGTACCGCCCGGCTCTGTTTGTTTGCAACGGTGACCGCAGTGGCGCTACCCGCCACGGCCCAGGTAATTCCTCAACCGCAAACCATCATTCCCGCCGCCCCGCAGCTGGCGGCCAGCTCCTGGATTTTGATGGATGCCAATAGCGGGCGCATACTCGTCGAGCACAACGCCGACGAGCGTTTGCCGCCGGCCAGTATCACCAAGCTGATGACCGCTTACCTGGTCGAACGCGAGCTGGATCGCGGCACTATCAACATGGAGGATATGGTCAACATCAGCGAGAACGCCTGGCGTACCGGCGGCTCCAAGATGTTTATCGAGGTCGGCGACCGGGTCTCCGTCAACGACCTGCTCCACGGTATCATCATCGTGTCGGGTAACGATGCAAGCGTTGCCATGGCCGAGCACCTGGCCGGCGGTGAGGCGCCGTTCGCCGACCTGATGAACCAGCACGCCGACCGCCTGGGCATGGTCAACACCCATTTCGAAAACGCCACGGGCTTGCCCCACGAGAATCACTACTCCTCGGCGCACGATTTGGCGCGGCTTTCGCAGCACATCATCAACGACTACCCCGAGCACTACGAGATCTACTCTCAGCGTAATTTTGCCTTCGGTGGCATCGATCAGCCCAACCGTAACCGGCTTCTCTGGCGCGACCCGACCGTGGATGGCCTGAAAACCGGCTGGACGACCGAGGCGGGTTACTGTCTGGTGTCGTCGGCCAAGCGCGACGACATGCGCTTGATTTCGGTGGTCATGGGCACCCACTCCGAAGAAGCCCGCGCCCAGGAAACCCAGAAACTGCTGAGCTACGGTTTCCGCTTTTACGAAACCATGAAGCTCTACGAGCGCGGCGCGGTGCTGGCCACTCCACGCGTATGGGGTGGCGAAGCCAACGAGCTACGCGTTGGCGTAGACGACGAGGTCTTCATGACGTTGCCGCGTAACCGTAACGAAGAGCTGCGTGCGCGCCTCAACCTGCATCAGGATCTTCAGGCGCCGATCGCCGTGGGCGACGAAGTCGGCACCCTCGAGGTTTATCTGGGTGACGAGATGATGGGCGAGCGCCAGCTGACCGCTCTCGAAGCCGTCGAAGAGGGTGGGCTGTTCAAGCGTCTATTCGATCAGGTGCGGCGCTTTTTCAGTGGCTTGATCGCAAGCTTCACTGACTGATCGAATCGTCTAAAATGGATGTCATGCGCGCGCCTGGCCTTGCCCGGCGCGCGTCCTCTATTGGGTAAACAAGGTTGGACTATGAAAAAGGATGCGAATAACGGGTTTCGCGATTTAAGAATGCCAAGCGCCAGCGAGCCCCCTAAAATTACTTTTCCCTGTGACTATCCCATCAAGGTGGTGGGCGACGCCGCGGACGACTTCGCGGCGAGCGTGTGTCAGATTCTGGTGAAGTACGATCCCGCTTTCGATGCTACCGCCATTAAAGTGGTGCCCAGCCGCAATGGCCGCTTCCAGTCGGTGCGTTTGACGTTTCAGGCCACCGGCGAGCAACAGTTGGCAACGCTTTTCGAAGAGCTCAAGGCGACCGGCCGCGTACATATGGTCGTTTAATGGCAGGCGAGCCTATCGAGTTCTACGCCCTGGGAAGGCAGCCCTACGCCCCCGTATGGCAGGCCATGCGCCACCTGACCGATACCCGCGATGAACACACCGCGGATCAGTTTTGGTGGGTCGAGCACGACCCGGTATTTACCCAGGGCCAGGCAGGCAAGCCCGAGCACCTGTTGATGCCAGGCGACATCCCGGTGGTGCAAACCGATCGCGGCGGGCAGGTGACTTACCACGGCCCGGGCCAGGTCGTGCTTTACCCGCTTCTGGACGTGCGCCGGGCGAAGATCGGCGTGCGCGAGCTGGTCAGTGCGCTGGAAAACGCGGTGATCGCGGTACTGGGGGAGTACGGCGTGAGCGCCCGCGCCCGCCCGGATGCGCCGGGTGTCTACGTGCCAACGCCGATGGGTGAGGCCAAAATTGCCTCCCTGGGGCTACGTATCCGCCGTGGGGCGAGCTATCACGGCGTTGCATTGAACGTCAGCGCCGATCTTGCGCCGTTTGCGCGCATCAACCCTTGCGGCTATGCGGGTATGGCCGTTACCCGGCTTGCCGATCTTGTGAAGATCCAGGCGCCTGAGGCAGTGGGCGAGCAGCTCGCTCGGGCGTTGGCTTGCAAGCTTGGTCGCACGTTGGGGCCTGCCCAGCGCAAAACGTTTTAGCGCGGCGGCTTGCCAGGCGGCGCCCAAAAAAAGCGCCTGACCGTTATCGGTCAGGCGCTTTTTTTATGGGTTGGCGTTAACGGGTAGGGCTTTAGCCGACGTTCAGGGCGGGGATGCGGTTTTCATCCTCCTGCTGGCCGGGTACCGCGGCCGGCGAGGCCAGGCCCAGATTGTTCTTCTCGAATACCTTGTCGGCGCGATAGCTCGAGCGTACCAGCGGTCCGGAAGGCACTTCCATAAAGCCTTTTTCCAGACCCAGCACGCGGTAGCGGTCGAACTCTTCCGGGGTGACCCAGCGCTCGACGGGCAGGTGGTTTTTCGTCGGGCGCAGGTATTGGCCCAGCGTCACGATATCCACCCCGATTTCGCGCAGGTCATCGAAGGTTTGCAGAATCTCTTCCTCGGTTTCGCCAAGACCCAGCATCAGGCTCGTTTTGGTGATCACGTCCGGGCGATGCTTTTTGGCATGGGCCAGTACGTCGAGGGTTTTACGGTAGCCCGCCCGCGGGTCGCGCACCCGCGAGGTCAGCCGCTCGACGGTTTCCACGTTCTGGGCGAATACCTCGAGCCCTGAATCGACGACGCGCTCGATCGCCGCGGGTTCGGCGTCGAAATCCGGCGTCAGCGCTTCGACCACCACTTCGGGTGTACGCGCCTTGATGGCCTGAATGCAGCTGGCGTAGTGGCCAGCGCCGCCATCGTCGAGATCGTCACGGTCGACGGACGTCAGCACGATATAGCGAAGCGCCATCAGCTCGACGGACTTGGCGGTGTTTTCGGGCTCTTCCTTGTCGAGCCAGCCCTGGGGGTTGCCGGTATCCACCGCGCAGAAACGACACGCCCGTGTGCATACCGAGCCCATCAGCATGATCGTGGCGGTTCCGTTGCTCCAGCATTCGCCCATGTTGGGGCAGTGAGACTCCGCGCATACCGTACTCAAGCGGTGCTCAGCGACGTTTTTCTTGACGGCTTCGAAGCGCTCGCCGGCGGGGATCTGCGCGCGCAGCCACTTGGGCTTGCGCTCCAGCGAAGGCGCCTGGGGCTCTTCCTTTCGCTGCTTCATGCCGTCCTTGATCGCCGAGGTGCCGTGCTCGTTACGATATTTTTCGCCGCTGGACACACGCTGTGTGGGGGTGTTGCTCATAAAAAAGAGCCTCTCTACTGTGCAACGGGCTACATCAAAAAGCGCGTTAGGAAAAGTGCGAGGCGCCCGGTGGGGTGGGCCCGCGGCGCTTCTCCAATGGGCACTCTTTAAAATGCGGTCTCTACGCGCTAGATACGACGTAGGTAGTACCCGTTAATGTAACATATTTAGCAAAGTGCAAAATAGCACGATAGCCCCCAGGCGCGCGGCTCAAGGGGGAGTGGTGAGCGGCAGGCACGCGACATCATGGCCGGGTAGCGCCGTGGCCGGGGCCTGGAAGTAGCGGCGGTACTCTTTCAAACGCTCCTTGGTGAAAAGCAAGAAGAGCTCGGCCACCGGCGACAGGAACTGCTCCCGGCGATGGACGGCACACCACGCCCGGCGGATTGGAAAGGCGGGGAGGTCCAGACTTGCAAGTAGCTGATGCTCGAGCTCGAGCTGCACCGCCAGGCGCGGCAGTACCGCCACGCCCAGGCGCGCCATGACGCCCTGTTTGATCGCCTCGTTGGAACCCAGCTCGATACGGTGGGCAAGGCCCACTTCCTGGCTTGCGGCGAGCTGCTCGAAGGCGTTGCGCACGCCGGAGCCGGGTTCGCGCATCAATATGTAGTGGCGGGCGAAGTCGCCAAGGGTCGGCGCTTGCATGGTCAAAAGCGAGTGGCCGGGCCACACCACCGGGATGAGCTCGTTTTCGAGCAGCGGGGTCACCGAAAGGCCGTCGTTGTCGGGCACCATGGCCATGATCACCAGGTCGTCGCGCTGCTCGGCCAGCCGCTCCAGTGCCTGGCTTCGGTTACACACTTTCAAGCGCACCGTCACTTCCGGGTACTGGGCGCGAAAGCGGGCGAGCAGGTAAGGCACTACGTACTGGGCCGACGAGACGGCGGCCAGGTTGAGCTCGCCTTTGATAGTGCCGTTCAGGTCGGACAGGTTCATCGAGAGCTTCGCAAGCTGGCCGATGATTTCGCGGGCGGATACCGCCAGCGTGTCGGCGGCGGGCAGCGCATAAAGCGTTTTGCCGGCGTACTTGAAAAGCGGCTCGTCCACGGCTTGTTCGAGCTGGCGGATCTGTGCGCTCACGGCGGGCTGGGTCAAACCGAGTTGCTCGGCGGCGCGGGAGTAGGAGCGCTTTTGGTAGACCGCTTGAAAAACCTGGAGCTGGCGGAACGTCAGGCGGTTGAGAAGGCTCTTGGGTGTCATGTAAGCCCCTCAATACATCGGTTCGAGCCGCCGGGCGGGCGGCAGGCGGCTTGATGAAAAATGGCAAGATCCTGCGTGGGATCCTGGGGTGATGCTACCACCGATGCACGGGTGGCGTCTTTATCGACGGCTTTGCGGGTTTGGTCTAGACTATATTGCATTGCAGCATCATGATGTGTGTATGGATGAGCGTCTTGCATCGATCCATCAGGAGAATCCATGAATTTTCTCGCTAATCCCTTGCTCTCGGGCCGCTGGTTGAACGGCGCCTCCGAGTCCCGCCAAAGCGCCTCCGCCTTCCCGGGCCAGGAGGCGCTGGTCAGCATGATGGACCCCTTCGGTTTTGGCCGTGCCGCCGCCAGTTACTGGCGCGACAGCGTCGAGCGCAACATTCTCTACTGGGATGTCATGCGCGAGCGAGGCAACCAATACCTCGAGCACATGGAGCAGACCAAGCCCAACGTGCTGGGGTTCAAAACCGAGGTGCTGGTGGATGGTCGCACCCTGGCCCGTCCCACCAACTACGAACTTCTGCGGGTATTACCGCCGGAAGGCAGCCAGGTCGACCCCAAAAAACGTCCGTTCGTGGTGGTCGACCCGCGCGCCGGCCACGGCCCCGGTATTGGTGGTTTCAAGCCCGATAGCGAGCTCGGAGTAGCACTCAAGGCGGGGCATCCCTGCTATTTCATCGGCTTTTTGCCCTACCCGGAGCCAGGCCAAACCGTCGAAGACGTGGTCGAGGCGGAAGTCGCCTTTTTGCGCCATGTGATTTCGCTGCATCCGGCTATCACCGAAAAACCCATGGTGGTGGGTAACTGCCAGGCGGGTTGGCAGTTGATGATGGCAGCCGCCCTGGAGCCCGACGTGTTCGGGCCGATCCTGATTGCCGGCGCGCCGCTTTCCTACTGGGCCGGCGAGCGCGGCAAGGCGCCCATGCGTTATACCGGCGGCATGGCCGGCGGCAGTTGGGTGACTGCGCTGACCAGCGACCTGGGTAATGGCCAGTTCGATGGTGCCTGGCTTGTGCAAAATTTCGAGCGTCTGAACCCGGCCAATACCTATTGGAAAAAGCAGTATCACCTTTATGCCAACGTGGATACCGAGTCCACGCGCTATCTGGAGTTCGAACGGTGGTGGGGCGGTCACGTGATACTCGGCGGCGACGAAATACAGTACATCGTCGATAACCTGTTCGTCGGCAACCGCCTGTCTACGGCGCAGTTGGTGACCAGCGACGGTCGTCGGATCGACCTTCGTAATCTGCGCTCGCCGGTCGTGGTGTTCTGTTCCCGCGGCGACGATATTACCCCACCGCCTCAGGCGCTGGGGTGGATACGCGATCTTTACGAGGGCACGGACGATATCGTCGCCAACGAGCAGACGATCATGTACTGCATGCACGATACTACCGGCCACCTGGGGATTTTTGTCTCCGGCAGCGTTTCGCGCAAGGAGCACTCCGAGTTCACGGCGAACATGGACTATATCGATGTCATGCCGCCCGGGCTTTACGAGACGACGATCACGCATGCCAGCGAGCGCAAGGATGCCGAGCTGATAGAGCGCGATTACCTGCTCGAGTTCACGCCGCGCAACTTCGAAGAGCTCGACAAGGAAGTGCAGCACCGCCCCGAGGATGACCGGCGCTTTGCAGCCGTCGCGCGGGTTTCCGAGATCAACCTGGGCTTTTATCGGCTTTGCCTGCAGCCGTTCATTCGCGCGGCGGTCACGCCGGAATCGGCGCGCTTCATGCGTAAAATGCATCCGATTCGCTTGGGGTACCGGCTCATGTCGGATCGCAATCCGATGACGGTGTGGCTGCCCAAAATGGCCGACGCAGTGCGCCAGAATCGCGCCGAGGTCAGCGAGGACAATATCTTCAAGACCTTCGAGTCGTTCGCCTCGAATCAAATTGTCGATAGCCTGAATACCTTCCGCGATATTCGCGATGGCGCCACCGAAAAAATGTTCATGGCTTTCTACGGCCAGCCCCAGCTTCAAGCGGCGGTTGGGCTTCATGGCGACGCCCACGTGCACCGCCGCCGGCCGGGGGCCGAACCCGAGCATCTTCGCTACATCGAAAGCCGTAAGGCGGCGCTTCGCGAGAAGATCGTCGAAGGCGGCCCGCTGGAAGCCACCATTCGCTCGGTCATCTACGTGCTGGGCGGCGCACCGGCCTCGGATGAGCGTAACTTCAAACGCCTGCGCGCCTCCCGCGCCGAGCTCGAATCGCAAACGACGCTTTGCGAGTTCAAGCGCTTGGTGCGCGAGCAGTTCTTCATTTTAAAGCTCGACCGCGAGCAGGCGCTCGACTCGCTTCCAGGTCTTCTGGAAGGTGAGAGTAACGCAGCGCTTGATGAGCACATCCAGCACATGACCCAGGTATTCGCCGCCAGCGGCGAGCTAAGCGAGCAGGGCGCAAAGCGCTTTGACCAGATCAAGGCGCTTTTCGACAAAGCGCGGCGCAGCGAAGAGGTCGCCCCTGCGCAGAGCGCGCCCCCGGCCGTCGAAAGCACCGATGAAGAAAAGCCGAGCGCCCAGGCAAGTTTTGATCAGCCAGGCAGTGCCAGTGAAGCGACGTCGGAAAACGCAAATTCGGCCAGTGCAAGCGGCGCTAACGCTAAAAGCGGTGCGGCAAAACGTACCTCGGGCGCGCGCGGCAAGCCGCGTAACAAACGCTAGCCAAACCTCGATATAGCTTTTTTGACTTTGTCGTTATCACGCCCCCGGTTTGGCCGGGGGCGTTTTTTTGTCCCGGCAGTGGGTGTTTTCGGGCCGGGAAGGTGCTCGGGTCGTGGGTTATTTCATCGCAAAATTTGCAAACGCCGCGCTACACCCCTATTTAGTAAAGTGCGCTTGCTTGTTACAGAGCCACTGGCGCTTGAGAAAGGGCTGGGGTAGGGTAGGCGCATTTTTCACACCGCCACCACGTTTTCAAACGCGGTACGTATTCAGAGCTGGTCTTGAGAGCTGGTCTTGAGAGCTTAAGCAACAGGAAGTGGAGCACTATGGGCAAGTCACTGGTCATCGTCGAGTCGCCTGCCAAAGCGAAGACGATCAATAAGTATCTCGGCGACGATTTCATCGTCAAGTCGAGCGTGGGCCATATACGTGACCTGCCGACCAGCGGCTCGGGTAAGGCCGCCTCTGATCCCAAGGAGCGCGCGCGCCAGGCCGCGGCGACCCGCAAACTCTCCCCGGACGAGAAAGCGGTTTATAAAAAGCGTAAGGCGCACGACCAGCTTATTCGGCGCATGGGAATCGACCCGGACAACGGTTGGGCGGCGCAGTACGAAGTGCTGCCGGGTAAGGAAAAAGTCGTTGCCGAGCTCAAAAAGCTCGCCGAGAAGGCCGACGCCGTTTACCTGGCGACGGATTTGGACCGCGAAGGGGAGGCGATTGCCTGGCACCTGCGCGAGACCATCGGCGGTGACGATGCCCGCTATAAGCGCGTGGTGTTCAACGAGATCACCAAAAACGCCATTCAGGACGCCTTCAAGGCGCCGGGGGCGCTGAATATCCCTCGCGTGGAAGCGCAGCAGGCGCGGCGTTTTCTCGACCGGGTGGTGGGCTTTATGCTTTCACCGCTGCTGTGGGCGAAAATCGCCCGCGGGCTTTCCGCCGGACGGGTGCAGTCCGTGGCGGTGCGTCTGATCGTCGAGCGCGAGCGCGATATTCGTGCGTTCATTCCCGAAGAGTTTTGGGACGTTCACGCCGACCTGGTCTCGCCGGACGGCGAGGCGGTGCGCTTTGCGCTTGCCCGTCAGGACGGCCAGGCGTTTCGGCCCACCTCGGAAGACGAAACGCTGTCGCGGATTGCGGCGCTGCGCGATGCATCGCTTTCGATCACCAACCGCGAAGACAAACCGACCAGCTCCAAGCCTTCGGCGCCGTTCATTACCTCTACGCTGCAGCAGGCGGCGAGCGGCCGGCTGGGCTTTTCGGTGAAAAAGACCATGACCATGGCCCAGCGTCTTTATGAAGCGGGCTATATCACCTACATGCGTACCGACTCCACCAACCTCTCGAAGGACGCGGTCGAGAGCGCCCGCGACTATATCTCGAGTGAATTCGGTAAGGCGTACCTGCCAGAGGCGCCGGTGCGCTATTCGAGCAAGGAGAGCGCTCAGGAGGCCCACGAGGCGATCCGCCCGTCCAGCGTCGAGCGTAAAGCGAGCGACCTGGCCGGTATGGAGCGCGACGCCGAGCGCCTTTACGAGCTTATCTGGCGCCAGTTTTTGGCCTGCCAAATGGTACCCGCGGAGTATCTCTCTAGTACGCTGAGCGTCGAGGTGGGCGGCTATGACCTGCGCGCCAAAGGGCGCGTGCTGAAGTTCGACGGTTATACCCGGGTCATCAAACCCGCCGGCAAGAACGACGATCAGCGCCTGCCGGACCTGCCCGTCGGTACTGTGATGACCCTCGAGCAGCTCGATCCGCAGCAGCACTTCACCAAGCCGCCGGCCCGCTATACCGAAGCGAGCCTGGTCAAGGAGCTCGAGAAGCAGGGTATCGGTCGCCCCTCGACCTACGCGGCGATCATCTCGACCATTCAGGATCGCGGCTACGTCAAACTCGAAAGCCGGCGCTTCTACGCCGAGAAGCTCGGCGACATCGTTACCGAGCGTCTCAAAGAGTCGTTCCCGGATTTGATGGACTACTCCTTCACCGCGCGGATGGAGGATAGCCTGGACGAAGTCGCCGACGGCGAACGCAACTGGCAGGCGCTGCTGGATAGCTTCTACGGCGAATTTCGCGAAGAACTGGGCAAGGCCGAAAGCGACGAGGGCATGCGCCCCAACCAGCCCGTGCCGACCAATATCGAATGCCCGGCCTGCGGGCGTGACATGCAGATTCGTACCGCCTCGACCGGGGTGTTTTTGGGCTGCAGCGGTTATAACCTGCCGCCCAAGGAGCGCTGCAAGACGACCATCGACCTGATTCCCGGCGACGAGGTGGTCGCCGACGACGCCGGCGAAGAGGCGGAGACCGACGCGCTGCGTGCCAAGCGCCGCTGCGACAAGTGCGGTACGGCGATGGACAGTTACCTGATCGATGAGACGCGCAAGCTGCATATCTGCGGCGAAAGCCCGGACTGCACCGGCTTTGCGGTCGAGCAAGGCAAGTTCAAGATCAAGGGCTACGAAGGTCCGGTCATCGAGTGCGACAAGTGCGGCAGTGAGATGCAGCTCAAGTCCGGGCGCTTCGGCAAGTACTTCGGCTGTACCAACAGCGACTGCAGCAACACCCGCAAGCTTTTGAAAAGTGGCGAGGTGGCGCCGCCGAAAATGGACCCGATCCCGATGCCGGAGCTCGCCTGCCAAAAGGTGGAGGACCACTACGTGCTGCGCGATGGGGCGAGCGGGCTGTTTTTAGCCGCCAGCAAGTTCCCCAAAAACCGCGAAACGCGCCCGCCTCTGGTCAAAGAGCTAAAAGCGCACAAGGACGAGCTGCCGGAGAAGTACCACTTCATTCTCAAGGCGCCAAGCGAAGACCCGGATGGCCGTCCCGCGCAGATCCGCTACTCGCGCAAAAATAAAGAGCAGTACGTCATGACCGACGAAGGCGGTAAGGCGACCGGCTGGAAGGCGACATTCGAGGCCGGCAAGTGGCACGTGGAGGACAAGCGCAAGTGAGTGCCCGCACCCGCACCAACCAGCTCCTTTACCAGGCCGAGCTTTTGATCGAGACGCCGGTAGCGGCGGGGGAGCAGGCCATTGTCCGTCAGATGGCCATCGAGGAGGGCGCGCTTGCCCTGTTCGAGCTCGCCCTGAATTCCTTTCTGGCCGAGGTGACCGAGCACGCGCGTTTGGATACGCGCCGTTGGCAGACGCTGCTGGCCGCCGACGGACCCCAGGTCGCCGAGCTGACCCGGCTTCGCGATTTGGCGGCCCAGCCCGATAGCTGGCTTCACTGGCTGATCAGCCAGCTCATGAAGCTCCAAAGCGACGAGGGCGCCGCCAGGCGCCCGGTAAGCAACCCGTCGATGATCGCCCTCGATGGGGAGGTATCGCTTGCGCGCGCACTGCATGCCAATGTACAGGCGGCCAAACGGGAAATGGCCGGGCTGCGCGAAACCAGCCAGGAGTGGTAGCGTCTTAAGATACCCATAACGGGAACTCTGTTTTGGCCAGGTGCTCTGAGAAGACGTTAACCGAGTGGTGACTACTCGGGTCTATGGTCAAGGAGAAACGATGCAAACGCGCTATAACCAGGTAAAGGATCTACTAACGTGGGCCCAGGATTTTCACGGGCGTATGGCCAAACAGTACAGCGAAGGCGCCGCCCGGACCGATAACGAGCGCCTTGCCATGGCGCTGACCTATCTGGCCTCTCGCGAGGTCAAAATGCGCAGCGGGCTCGAGGCCATTTTTCACGATGGAAGTGATCACCGTGAAGTCCTCGAGCTCTGGTTCGATGAGACGAGTGATTTCCCGCGTCCGCCCAAGCTCGAGGCGCTTTACGAGCGCGGCGTCGCCGCTTCCATCGATGAAGCCATCGAAACCGCCTCCGAGGCGCATGAGCTTCTTCGCGCACTTTACGAGCATCGCGCCGAGTGCGCGAAGATCGAGCCGGAAGAGGCGTTTTTCACCTCGCTGGCCCAGGGACATGAAGCCGAAGTGCGTAAACTGGTCACCAGTATGCGTGAGTTCGAGGATATCTAGCGCCTCTTCGTTTGAAGCAACGGCGCAAGCGATGGCTTTTTAACGCTCGGGCGCTGACACAGGGCGTGGCAATAAGGTATAAACGTTCCAGGCTATTCATACCCGTTGGTCGGTTGCCCCGGCCTGTACCGAGAGCTGCCCCATGTCTGTAAACCGCCGCCGCTTTTTAGCACTTGCCATGGGCTTGCCTGCCGTGGCCAGCGCTAACGTCTCCGCGCCTGCCAGCACTCTTCCCTCAAGCGACATCGTCGAGACGCTTTTGAATCGGGCGGCGGTGCCGCGCCACAGTACCGAGCTCTGGGTGCTGATCGACGATAAAGAGGGGGTGCTGAGCATTTTTCGCGGAAGCGCCCTGATCGAGCGTTTTACGCCGATCTCGCGGGGGACCGGCGGCGCGCGAACCCAGCGCGTGCGGGGCGACAGCACCACGCCACTGGGCGAGTTCCGGGTTTATCGTTTTAATTACGAAAGCCGCTGGCGCATCTTCATCGGAATCGATTATCCTACGCCCCCCCATGCTCGCATGGCGCTGGAGCAGGGTATCTACTCCCAGGCCGATTACGAGGCCTATTTCGATGAATACCGCCGCTACGGCTACCCACCGCAGAACACCGCGCTTGGTGGGGCTATCGGGATACACGGTATCGGGTCGTCCGACCCACAGATTCACGGGCGGTTTCACTGGACCCAAGGGTGCATTGCAGTAAACAACGAGCAAATTGAGCGCATTGCGTCGCTCGTAGATGTTGGCACCCGCGTCGTGATCCGCTAGTATGGGCGTAGTCCCTAAGGAAGTTCGAGGTTTTAAAGAGGTGGCTATAGACAAGCGTTGTGGACTAATATAAAACAGCGTTTGACTTCGGCAACATGACATAAGTTATTGGCGCCAGTCACCGAAATGAACCTGCATCGCAGGTAGACAAAATTAAGCTTACCTTCTAGCCTTATTTTTTGTCATACCTTCAACGTAGTACCCAAGGAAGACTCAAGGAGAACATTATGACTCTTAAGACTGCTCTGAAAATGACCGCTGCTGCTGCTTCTCTGGCCGTTCTGGCTGGTTGTGCCTCTACCAGCGCTCTGGAAGAAGTTCGCATGACTGCCGAGTCCGCCCAGGCTGACGCTGCAGAAGCTCGCAGCATGGCTTCACAAGCTCTGAACACTGCTAACCAGGCTCAGCGCGACGCGCAAGCTGCCCTGCAGATGACCGAGCAGAACCGTGAAGAAATGAGCCGTCAGTTCCAGCGCTCCATGCAGAAGTAATTCTGCATGGACCACTGAGCAGCTTTTAGGCTCAGCGGTCTGCGTAAGATGTAAAAAAACCCCGCCTCGTGCGGGGTTTTTTATTGCCTGCCGTTTGGCGCCTGGTGTCGACCGAGCGGGTACGAAAAAGGCTACCGCTCGTCAAAGCGATAGCCTCTTTGGGCCTCGAGCGGCCAGGCTTGCCTTTATCGCGTGCGATTAAGCGTCGCTGTCGCGCTCACTGATGGCGCTAAGCTCTACTTCCTCGAACAGCCCGCTGCGCTGGGAAGGTGCCTGCTCGGCGGGGGATTCGGCTTCCGGTGCCGGCGCCTGCGGGCCATACAGCGCGACGAAGCGCCCGTTGGGGGACTCGACCGCGCGCTTGACCTGGGCATAGTCGACCTGGACGTCGTCCTCGGTGAGCGACTCGACGCGCTCGATGGCGTTCAAAAGCGGCTCGAAATCACCCACGTTCTCTTCAAGCTGCGGGTAAGACTGCACGAACAGCGTGCCATCGGCGCCCCAGCCTGCCTTGAACGGTGCGTCCATCAGGTTGACCTGGGTACCGCTGGGTACGCGCTCGTAAAGCGACTCGATATCTTCCGGGTACATGCGAATGCAGCCGCGGCTGGCGCGCATACCGACGCCTTCCGGGCGGTTGGTGCCGTGAATCAGGTAGCTAGGCATGGCCAACAAAATGGCGTGACGGCCAAGCGGGTTGTCCGGGCCTGCCGGTACGACCGACGGCGCGGGCTCGCCACGCGCGGCGGCTTCGGCCCGCATGGAAGAGGGCGGCGACCAGGCCGGGTCTTTTACCTTCACCGTGGTACGCGTCATGCCCACCGGCGTTGCGAACTCTTCGCGGCCTACGCTGACCGGATAGGTTTCGACGACGCCCGGGTTATCCGCCGGGTAGTAGTAAAGGCGCAGTTCCGAAAGGTTCACCACGACGCCTTCCCGCGGGGCCGGGGGAAGAATGTACTGGGCGGGAATGATCACTTCGGTGCCTTCGCCGGGTACCCAGAGACTTACGTCCGGGTTGGCCATGCGAATCTCTTCGTAGCCGATATTATGGCGTCTGGCGATATCGAGCAGCGTCTCTTCCGGGTCCTGCACCGTTACGGTGTAGTACTGGCCAACGATGTCGCCTTCTTCCGGCAAGCGAAAATGCCCGCGGGGTAGTTCGCGCTGTGCCGCCACCTGGTCTGCGCTGGCAAGCGCGTCGCTTTCAAGCGTCGGTGTGGCAATGGGGGCCTGATCGTCGGTCTGCTGAGCAAGGACCGGGCCGTTCAGGCTGGCAGCTAACAGTACCGCCAGGCTGGTGGGGCCCCAAAGTTTATAAGTACGTCGTGTCGTCATGGTCGTTCCTGATGAGTTGTTCCACCGCGAGGTCGGGTTTCGATGCGAACCAATCCGTTGGTATATACGGCTTAGGTCTAGTTTGCCCCAAGCGTTACGCCGCCGCTACTTTTTGATTGAGAAGCCCCAGCAGGTTTTCAACGGCTTCAAAACGCTGCTCGATTTTTTCCATTTCGAATTCAAACCTTAACGTGTCCGATCCGTCCAAACGGTAGCGTTCCGGCGAGGTCTGAATCAGTTTTACCAGCGTCAGCGGGTCGACCTGGGTGTCGTGGGTAAAGAGTACGCGTCCGCGGCTTTCACCGGCTTCGATACGCGCGATCCCCAGGGGCTCGGCTCGGTGGCGCAATTGGGTTTGGCGTATCAGGTTTTTGAGCGCATCCGGCAGCAGGCCAAAGCGGTCGATGAGTTCTACCTGAAGTTCCTTGAGCTCGCTGTCACTTTGCGTATTGGCAATGCGCTTATACATCACCAGGCGCTGCTGTACATCATGAATATAGTCGTTGGGGATCAAAGCGGGTAGGTTCAGGCTGATTTCGAGACCACTATTGAACGGTGCATCGATATTGGGCGTTTTACCGGCCCGAATGGCCTTCACCGCCCGGTCGAGCATTTCCATATAGAGCGAATAGCCGATCGTCTCCATCTGCCCGCTTTGTTCGTCGCCCAAAAGCTCGCCGGCCCCGCGGATTTCCATGTCGTGGCTGGCAAGCGTGAAGCCGGCGCCCAAATCGTCCGAGGCGCTGATGGCTTCCAGGCGTTTGACCGCATCGCGGGTCATTGCCTTGGGCGGCGGGGTCAGTAGGTACGCGTAGGCCTGGTGGTGGCTACGCCCCACGCGCCCGCGCAACTGGTGAAGCTGGGCCAGGCCGAACTTGTCCGCCCGCTCGATCAAAATCGTGTTGGCGCTGGGCACGTCGATCCCGGTTTCGATGATCGTCGAGCAGACCAGTACGTTGAAGCGCCGGTGGTAAAAATCCGACATGACCCGCTCGAGGCTTCTTTCCGGCAGTTGGCCGTGGGCCACGCCTACGCGGGCCTCGGGGACGAGCTCGCGGATTTGCTCGGCGGTATTTTCGATGGTTTTGACTTCGTTGTGCAAAACGTAAACCTGGCCGCCGCGCAGAATCTCGCGCAGGAGCGCTTCCTTGATCAGGCTTTCGTTGCGCTGTTGAACGAAGGTCTTGACCGATAGCCGCCGGGCCGGGGGCGTGGCGATGATCGAAAGATCGCGAATGCCGCTCATCGCCATATTGAGTGTGCGGGGAATCGGCGTGGCGGTAAGCGTCAAAATGTCGATCTCGGCGCGCAGGGTTTTGAGCTTCTCCTTTTGCGCCACGCCGAAGCGGTGCTCCTCGTCGATGATCAGAAGGCCCATTTTGGGTAGCTCGACGCTCTTGGAGAGCAGCTTGTGCGTGCCGATGACGATATCCGATTGCCCCTCCTTGATGCTTTCGAGGGTTTTGGTCATCTCCTTGCCGCCGGTAAAGCGCGAAATCAGGCTGATATTGACCGCGGTGTCGGCGAAGCGGTCGCGAAAGTTCTCGAAGTGCTGGCGGGCGAGCAGGGTGGTGGGCACCAGCACCACGACCTGGCGGCCGGACTGCACCGCCAAAAACGCCGCGCGCATCGCGACTTCGGTCTTGCCAAAGCCGACATCGCCGCACACGACGCGGTCCATCGGCTGTGGCGAAATCATGTCGCCGATCACCGCTTCGATGGCGTTTTTCTGATCCGGTGTTTCCTCGAAAGGGAAGCTGGCCGCAAAGCGGCTATATTCTTCGTCCGGCGTTTCGTACACCGTGCCCTGCTGGGCTTCGCGGCGAGCGTAGATATCCAGAAGCTCGGCGGCGGTATCGCGAATTTTCTCGGCGGCCTTGCGCCGCGCTTTCTCCCACTGGTCCGAGCCGAGCTTGTGAAGTGGCGCGTGCTCGTCGTCGGCGCCGTTATAGCGCGAAATGAGGTGCAGGCTATCCACCGGCACGTAGAGCTTGGCCCCGCCGTCATATTCGAGTGCCAAAAACTCGTTGGCCTGGCCGCCGGCTTCCAGCGCCTCGAGCCCCAGGTAGCGGCCTACACCGTGGGCCTGGTGGACCACCGGCGCGCCTTCCTTGAGCTCGGAGAGATGGCGCACCGCCAGCTCGTTGTCGTCGGTGGCTTTCTCCTGGCGGCGGCTTTGACGTACCACGTCGCCGAAGAGTTCGGTTTCGCTGATCACCGCCACGTTGGGCTCGGTCAGCCAAAGGCCGCTACCGACCTGACTTTCGGTAATCGCCGCGCGCTCGCCGCCCTGCAAAAAGGCGCTGAAGCTCTCTACGTGGGGCAGTTTCAAATGAAGCGGTGCCAGCAATTCCTCGAGCGCCTCGCGGCGTCCGCGGGACTCTGCCACGAACAGTACGCGGGTGTCCGGGTGCTGCTCGAGAAACTCCAGCAGGCTGGCGAATGGCTCTTTCGCCCGGGCGTTGACGGCAAGCGTAGGCAGCTCGTGCGCCTTGGGGGTGTGCGCATGGCGGTTGGCGTCTTCTTCGCTAACCAGTTCCAGGCGCGGGCGCTCTTTGATCGCCGAGAATATCTCGTTGACCGGGATGAAGGCGCGGTGGGGCGGCAATAGTGGCCGAGTCGGGTCGACCCCCAGGTTTTCAAAGCGCGACTCGATCGAGCGCCAATGTTGCTCGGCGGCCTCGAACACACCAGGCAGTAGTGCGACCCGTGTGTCGGGGGTGACGTGTTCGAAAAGCGAGGCCGTCTCGTCGAAAAACAGCGGCAAATACTGCTCGAGCCCCGGCGAGGGGATCGCCTTGAGCGCATCGTTATAAAGCGCGCACTGGCGCGGGTCGACGTCGAACAGCGTTTCGAACTGCTCGCGAAAGCAGGCGATGGCGCTGCGGCTTAGCGAATATTCGTGAGCGGGCAGCAGCTCGATTTTGTCGACTTTGTCGGTGGAGCGCTGATTGGCCGGATCGAAGTGGCGCAGGGTGTCGATCTCGTCGTCGAACAGGTCGATACGAATCGGCTCATCCATGCCCATGGCAAACAGGTCGATCAGCGCACCGCGCATGGCGTATTCGCCGGGTTCGTACACCGTTTCGACCGCCCGGTAACCGGCACGGGAGAGCGATTCGCGAAAGCTTTCGCGCTCAAGCGTCGTGCCGGCCTCGAGGGTCATGACGCGTCCGGCGATGTAATCCACCGGCGGCAGGCGCTGCATGAGCGTATTGATCGGTACCAGCACGATGCCCTTGACGCCGTCCTGGAGTAACTTGAGCGTGCGCAAACGGGCGGAGACGATATCCTGGTGCGGCGAGAAGCTGTCGTAGGGCAGCGTTTCCCAGTCGGGAAAAGGCAGTACCGGCACCTGGCTATAAAACGCCAGGTCCTGTTCCAGGCGCTGGGCGCTGGCCGTACTGGGGGTCACCACCAGTAAGGGGGCCGCATTGGCTATTTGGGCAAGCGCAAGCGCCGTCGCACTGCCCGGCGGCGCCGTCAGATAGAGCGTGTCGCGTGCCCCTTGGGGGCTGGGTGGGTCGAGCAGAGAAAAAGAGGGCATAGTCAGAGTATCTTGCGCTTGAACAAAGGAGCAATCATACACCATCCGCCGCACCAGTTAGAGAGCTGTGCCCAACCCTGTTTTGCGCGTGTAGTCAAATGGGCATTTGTGTAATACCCCTACACGGCGTGCGACTATCCTTTGATTGCGGCCTTATCGTAACCCCCGGATAATACGCGCAGATTACCTCGCACCATGTTTTCCATCCATCAAGTAAAACCATGCAAAGGGGCCGCACGTGAGTCAGTCAACGCTCGAGAACGTTTTTCAACAGTGGCAAGGCGACGAAGCGCTTGCCGAGCAGATGATTCCGCTGGTCGGTGTGCTTTATCGTCAGAACAACGTGGTGGCCACCATGTTCGGGCGCTCGCTGATCAAACGCTCGGTCATCCGCATTCTGAAAGATCACCGTTTCGTGCGCAAAATCGAAGGCACCGAGCTTTCGGTCCGGGACACCTTTCCGATCGTGAAAGCGATGGCCACGTTGAACCTGGCCCCGGCGCACGTGGATATCGGCAAACTCGCGGTCGCCTTCAAACATCAGGGCGGCGATGATCTCGACGGTTTTCTAAAACGCGAGCTTGGCGAGATCATCGACGGCTATGAGCCGGGCGCAAGCACCGGTGAGCCCAAGGACGTGGTGCTTTATGGTTTTGGGCGTATCGGCCGCCTGCTGGCCCGCGTGCTGGTGGAAAAAGCCGGTGGCGGCAATCTGTTGCGGCTACGCGCTATCGTGGTGCGCGGGCGTGGCGATATCGCCAAGGACCTGGAGAAACGCGCAAGCCTTCTACGCCGCGACTCGGTTCATGGCCCCTTCGATGGCTCGATCTCCATCGACACCGAGGCGCGCACGCTCACGGTCAACGGCAACGTGGTGCAGGTCATCTACGCCGACTCGCCCAGTGAGGTCGACTACACCCACTACGGCATCCATAACGCCGTGGTAGTGGATAACACCGGTATCTGGCGCGACGAAGCCGGCCTTGGCCAGCATCTCGAGTGCAAGGGGGCGGCGAAGGCGCTTTTGACCGCGCCGGGCAAAGGCGATATCAAAAATATCGTTTATGGCATCAATCACGAGGCAATCGGTGAAAACGATCGTATCGTCTCGGCGGCGTCGTGTACCACCAACGCGATCGTCCCTGTACTCAAGGCACTTAACGACGAGTATGGCGTCAAGACCGGCCACGTCGAAACCGTGCACGCCTACACCAACGATCAAAACCTGATCGACAACTACCATAAGGGCGACCGGCGCGGGCGAAGTGCGGCGCTCAATATGGTGCTGACGGAAACCGGCGCGGCCAAGGCGGTGACCAAGGCGCTGCCGGAGCTCGACGGCAAGCTGACCGGCAACGCCATTCGCGTGCCGACCCCCAACGTCTCGATGGCGATCTTGAATCTGACGCTGGAAAAAGAGACCGACGTCGCCGCGCTCAATGACTACCTGCGCCGCATGTCGATCGATTCCCGCTACCAAAAACAGATCGACTTCGTGGATTCGCCGGAAGTGGTCTCCTCGGATTTCGTCGGCAACCGCCATGCGGGCATCGTCGATGCCAAGGCAACGATTGCCAATGGTCACCACGCGGTGGTCTACCTGTGGTACGACAACGAGTTCGGCTACAGCTGCCAAGTGATTCGCATTTTGCAGCACATGTCTAACGTTGCGTTTTTGAAGCTGCCAAGCGCCTGAAGGCGCGTTTCGCGGGCACTCGACGCCTCGTTCAGCCAACGCCACCGCAAGGTGGCGTTTTTTTATGTCGTTAAATAAAGCGAAAAGTATATGTATATAGCACTTTAGGAGACGGTCGGGGTTGTGGTCATTGGCCGCGCTTATCTTTATAATACGGTAGATTTTTCGGGGTGGTTCAAGCGTGCTTGGGCCTGACTGGTAACAATCTGCAGAGCAAATAACAATTCATCCAGCAGAAAATAAGCATTCGAACCCCTACCTTCGTATATCCGATCCATCAACTGGGCGAGACTATGATCGAAGTCAAAAAAGGCCTGGATCTTCCCATCACGGGAGCGCCTGAGGCGCGTATCGACGATGCGCGGCCTGTGCGCCATGTGGCAATTCTGGGGACTGACTACGTTGGCATGAAGCCAACCATGGAAGTTCAGGAAGGGGACAAGGTCAAACTGGGCCAGCTACTTTTCACCGACAAGAAAACGGAAGGCGTGCGTTTTACAGCGCCGGCCGGCGGTGAGGTAGTCGCTATTAACCGTGGCGAAAAACGACGTTTACTTTCCGTCGTCATTAAAGTCGATGAGAATGAAGAAGCCATGGCGTTTGCCTCTCACGAGCGCGACGCATTGGCAACGCTTGACCGTCAGATGGTCGTCGACCAGTTGGTGGAGACCGGCCTTTGGACCGCGCTGCGGACCCGGCCCTTCTCGCGCACACCGGCGCTGGATAGCACGCCTTCCGATATCTTCGTCACCGCCGTGGATACCCATCCGCTCAGCGCTGACCCTGCTCAGATCATCAACGAAAATTCCCAGGCATTCGAAGACGGCCTCAAGGTGCTAACCCGCCTGACCGAGGGCAACGTTTTTCTGTGCACGGGTGAAAATGCCTCTATCCCCGGTGGGGATGTCAGCGGCGTCAAGAGCGAAAGCTTCAAGGGGCCGCACCCGGCGGGGCTGGTCGGCACGCATATTCACTACCTTTCGCCGGTCGCCCTGCATAAAAGCGTGTGGCATATCGGCTATCAGGACGTGATCGCTTTCGGCAAGCTATTCGTGGAAGGCAAGCTCGACGTCACGCGTATCGTCGCACTCGGCGGCCCGCGGGCCGAGAAGCCGCGCCTGCTGCGTACCCGCATTGGCGCCAGCACCGACGAGCTCTTCGAGGGCGAAGTGATCGAGCCGCACGGCACCCGCGTCATTTCCGGTTCGGTGTTTTCAGGCTTTTCCGCCGAAGGCAAACTGACCTATCTTGGCCGCTTTCACAACCAGGTCAGCCTGTTGGAAGAGGGTAACAAGCGCACCTTCCTGGGCTGGCTCTCGCCGGGGAAAAACCGCCATTCGGTCATGGGTATCTACCTTTCCGGGTTCAAGGGATTGAATAACTTTGCGCCGACCACCTCCACTAATGGCTCCGAGCGGGCGATGGTGCCGGTGGGCAACTATGAGCGGGTTATGCCGCTGGATGTGATGCCGACGCAGCTACTGCGTTCGCTGATCGTGGGAGATATCGAGTCTGCCATGGACCTGGGGTGCCTGGAGCTGGATGAAGAAGATCTAGCGCTTTGCACCTACGCTTGTCCTGGCAAGTACGAGTACGGCCCCATCCTGCGTGACAATCTCACCATGATCGAGAAAGAGGCCTGATATGGGTATTCGACAAACGCTCGACACGCTCGAGCCGCACTTCCACAAGGGCGGCAAATACGAGAAGTTCTACCCGCTCTACGAGGCGGTCGACACGATCTTTTACTCGCCCCCCAGCGTTGCCAAAACCACTGCCCACATTCGCGACGGTATCGATCTCAAGCGGATGATGATCACCGTATGGCTTTGCACCTTCCCGGCGATGTTCTTTGGCATGTGGAACGCCGGCTGGCAGACCAACGTGGCGGTCGATTCGGGCTACGCGGCCCTCGAAGGCTGGCGTGAAACGCTGTTTTTGCTGATGTCAGCGGGTCACGACCCCGGTAGCCTGTGGTCCAACTTCGCGCTCGGCGCGGTGTACTTCCTGCCGATCTACCTGGTCACCTTCGCCGTGGGCGGGTTCTGGGAAGTGCTGTTCGCCATCAAGCGGGGCCACGAGGTCAATGAAGGCTTCTTCGTAACCTCGGTGCTCTATGCGCTGATCCTGCCGGCGACCATTCCGCTTTGGCAGGTGGCATTGGGCATTACCTTCGGTGTAGTGATCGGTAAAGAGATCTTCGGGGGTACCGGCAAGAACTTCCTGAATCCGGCGCTGACCGGCCGGGCGTTTTTGTACTTTGCCTACCCGGCGCAAATCTCCGGCGACGCCGTCTGGGTGGCCGCGGATGGCTACACCGGCGCAACGGCGCTGTCCGTCGCTTTCCAGGACGGCATGGATACACTCGCCAACACCTTTAGCTGGACGGATGCTTTCTTCGGTTTCGTGCCAGGCTCGGTGGGTGAAGTGTCGACGCTTGCTATACTGGTGGGCGCGGCGGTGCTGCTTTGGACGCGTATCGCTTCCTGGCGGATCATGCTCGGGGTCTTCCTGGGTATGGTGGCGACCAGTGCGCTGTTCAATCTGATCGGCTCCGAGACCAACCCGATGTTTGCGATGCCCTGGTACTGGCACCTGGTGATCGGCGGCTTTGCCTTCGGTATGGTGTTCATGGCCACCGACCCGGTATCCGCGTCGATGACCAACCAGGGGCGTCTGGTCTTTGGTGCATTGATCGGTGTGATGACCGTATTGATCCGCGTGGTGAACCCGGCTTTCCCGGAAGGCATCATGCTGGCGATACTGTTCGCGAACCTGTTTGCGCCCTTGATTGACTACTTCTTCGTCCAGGCCAATATCAAACGCCGTACCAAGCGTATCGGCGCACCGGCCGAGGAGACTGCCTAATGGCACAAGGTAACAACTCCATCAAGAAAATTCTGATCGTAGCGTTCTCGCTATGTATCGTTTGCTCGGTGATTGTCTCTACCGCGGCCGTGGCGCTGCGCCCTGCGCAGCAGCTCAACCAGGAGCTCGACCGCAAGACCAATATTCTGAACGTGGCCAGGCTCTATGAGCCCGGCATGGATGTCGAGCAGGCGTTCAGCGAGCAGATCACCGGTCGCGTCGTCGAGCTTGAAACCGGCGACTATACCGATGAGTTCGATGCGGACGAGTACGATGGCTTCGAAGCGGCGCGGGACCCGGCGACCGGTCGTACGCTGTCTGGCGATCGCGACATCGCGGGTCTGTCCCGTGTCGAGAACTACTCGACCGTCTACCTGGTAGGCGACCCGGAAGACCCGGAACAGATCGTTCTGCCGATTCGCGGACAGGGTCTTTGGGGCCGTATGCGCGGCTTTCTGGCGGTAGAAGGTGACGGCAATACCATTGTCAGTATCACCTACTACGAGCACAGCGAAACGCCTGGGCTGGGTGGCGAAGTGAACAACCCGCGCTGGCAGGCTCAGTGGGAAGGTAAAGAGATCTACGATGAAGAGGGCGACCTCTCACCGGCGATTCACCTGACCAAGGGCGGCGCCAGCAGCGAGTACGAGGTGGATGCACTTTCCGGTGCCACGCTTACCAGTAACGGCGTTACCAATATGCTCCAGTTCTGGCTCAGCGAGGAAGGCTTTGGGCCGTACCTGGCCAAGTTCCGGGGTGACACCGAGCCGGAAGACGCCGCAGACACCGACACCGACTTCAACGACGTTGAGGGGGCTTGATCATGGCGGATGTAAATGCAAAGGGCGTGTTGACCGCGCCCATATTCCAGAATAACCCCATTGCGCTACAAATTCTGGGGATCTGTTCGGCGCTGGCGGTAACCACCAGCATGGGTGTATCGCTGGTCATGGCGCTGGCGGTTATCTTCGTAACATCGTTTTCGAATCTGTTCGTATCATTGATACGTAACCACATTCCCTCGGCGATTCGTATCATCGTGCAGATGACCATCATCGCCTCGTTGGTTATCGTGGTGGATCAGATTCTGAAAGCCTACGCCTACGAAATGTCCAAGCAGCTGTCGGTTTTCGTTGGCTTGATCATCACCAACTGTATCGTCATGGGCCGCGCCGAAGGCTTCGCCATGTCCAACTCGCCGGGCATGTCGTTTCTGGACGGTGTCGGTAACGGTTTGGGCTACGGTTTCGTACTGCTGGTCGTGGGTTTCTTCCGCGAACTTCTCGGTGCGGGCAGCTTGTTCGGTTACACCATTTTGCCGACCGTTCAGGATGGCGGCTGGTACATTACCAACGGCTTGCTGCTGCTGCCGCCTTCCGCGTTCTTCATCATCGGCCTTTTGATCTGGGTGCTGCGCTCGCTCAACCCGGAGCAGGTCGAGGAGAACGAGTTCAAGATGAAGGAAAACACCAAGCCGAAGGAGGCCGTGTAACATGGAACACTATTTAAGCCTTTTCGTTGCTTCGGTCTTTGTCGAGAACATGGCGCTGGCCTTCTTTTTGGGCATGTGTACGTTTTTGGCGGTGTCCAAAAAGGTTTCTTCGGCCATCGGCTTGGGTATCGCGGTCATCGTGGTACTCACCGTCACGGTGCCGGTGAACAACCTGGTGTACACCTATCTGCTGCAGGAAGGTGCGCTGACCTGGACGGGGATCGATGGTGCTGAAAACATCGATCTATCGTTTTTGGGTCTGCTTTCTTACATCGGCGTTATTGCGGCACTCGTGCAGATCATGGAAATGTTCCTCGATAAGTACGTGCCGTCGCTTTACAACGCGCTGGGCGTTTTCCTGCCGCTGATTACCGTTAACTGCGCGATCCTGGGTGGCGTACTGTTCATGGTGGAGCGTAACTACAACTTTGGCGAAGCCGTGGTGTATGGCTTTGGTGCCGGTACGGGCTGGGCGCTGGCGATTGCCGCCCTGGCCGGTATCCGCGAGAAGCTAAAGTACAGCGACGTACCGGGTGGCTTGCAGGGCCTTGGCATCACGTTCATCACCGTTGGCTTGATGTCTCTGGGCTTTATGTCCTTTTCGGGCATTCAGCTTTAATCGGCCGGTTTTCTCGGCGGCGGTTCGCCGCCGAGGTAGAAAACCCTCAGCAATAGGAAACCGACATGGTTGATACATCTGTCATCTTGCTCGGTGTTGTCATGTTCACGGTCATCGTCATTAGTTTGACGGCGATCATTCTGGCAGCGCGCAGCAAGCTCGTGAGTAGCGGGGACGTGACGATCGAAGTCAATGACGACCCCGAGAACACCCTGACCACCCAGGCCGGCGGCAAGCTTCTGAACACCCTGGCGGCCAACGGTATTTTCCTTTCCTCCGCCTGTGGTGGCGGCGGCTCCTGCGCACAGTGTAAATGCCGCGTAGAAGAGGGCGGCGGCTCGATTCTGCCGACCGAAGAGTCGCACTTCACCATGCGCGAGAAAAAGGAAGGCTGGCGCCTTTCTTGCCAGGTACCCGTCAAGCAGGACATGAAGATCGAAGTGCCTGAAGAGGTATTCGGCGTCAAGAAATGGGAGTGCGAGGTCACCGCCAACCCCAACGTCGCGACCTTCATCAAGGAGCTCAACCTCAAGCTTCCCGAAGGCGAAGAAGTGGCCTTCCGCGCGGGTGGCTACGTGCAGCTCGTCGCACCGCCCTACGATATCAAGTTCTCGGACTTCGATATCGAAGAGGAGTACCGCGGTGATTGGGAAACCTTCAACTTGTTCGACGTTTCCCACAAGAACAACGAAGAAGTGATACGCGCTTACTCCATGGCGAACTACCCGGAAGAGAAGGGGCTTCTCAAGTTCAACATCCGTATCGCCACGCCGCCGCCCAAATCCGACCATCCGCCGGGCTTAATGTCGACCTACGTCTTCAGCTTGAAAGAGGGCGACAAGGTCGACGTAATGGGGCCGTTTGGTGAGTTCTTCGCCAAGGATACCGATGCCGAGATGATCTTCGTCGGCGGTGGTGCGGGCATGGCGCCGATGCGCAGCCACATTTTCGATCAGCTCAAGCGTTTGAAAACCGATCGCAAGATCTCGTTCTGGTACGGTGCGCGCTCCTGGCGCGAGACGTTCTACAACGAAGATTACGATCAGCTGGCCGAAGAGTTTCCGAACTTCGAGTGGCACCTGGCGCTTTCCGACCCGCTCCCGGAAGATAACTGGGAGGGGGCGACCGGCTTTATCCATAACGTGCTCTATGAAGAGTACTTGAAGGATCACCCGGCGCCGGAGGATTGCGAGTACTACATGTGCGGTCCGCCCATGATGAACGCCTCCGTTATCAAGCTGTTGTTGGATATGGGCGTCGAGCCTGAAAACATCATGCTGGATGACTTCGGCGGTTAAGGGTTTATCCCACGCTCAGCGGGGCTAGCTTGATGCTAGCCCCGTTCGTTTTACCCCATGGCCGTACTGCCTGATTATATCGCCCGCTCCAGGGTATAATGACGCAGTACACCCATCAAAGCGGGTGTGTTAACCCGAATGACGGCACTTTCAGGGCCTATTACTGTCCCGAGAAAGACAACGTCAGAGGAGGCTTATATGGCTATTTGGTTACTGGTTTTGGGTTTCATGGCGCTCATCATGACCGCCATGGCGGTAGGTGTCTTGATGGGGCGCAAGCCGATCGCCGGTTCCTGCGGCGGGCTCAATCAGATCGGCATGAAAGAAGGCTGCGATATCTGCGGTGGTAAAGACAAGGTATGCGAAGAAGAGAACCGCAAGCGGGGCGGCGCGCGCCGGGTAAGCGATGAAAGCCGGGGTGCGGATCTCGGCTACAACGCTACCCGCCGTTAAGCGCCACGCCAGCGACGGTGTAAGTGAGGTAAGCGCGCGTACGTTTCGTACGCGCGATCATGGGATCGAGGAGACGCAGACGGTATGGCGGTTCATAATTACGATGTCGTAGTGATTGGTACGGGCCCGGCCGGCGAGAGCGCGGCCATCAACGCGGCCAAGAACGAGCAGCGCGTAGCTATCATCGAAAAGCAACCCCAGGTGGGCGGCAACTGCACCCACTGGGGTACGATTCCCTCCAAGGCGCTGCGCCACCAGGTCAAGCAGATCCTGGCGTTCAATACCAACCGCATGTTTCGCGATATCGGCGAGCCCCGGATGTTCTCCTATCCCCGGGTCATGGAGCGCTCCCGCGATACCATCGACCAGCAGGTCGAGATGCGTACGACCTTTTACGCGCGTAACCGTATCGACCTGTTTCACGGCACCGCCCATTTCAAGGATGAGCACACGCTGCTGGTCCGTGACCGCCAGGAAGGCGTCGAGGAGCTGGTGGCTAAAAGAGTCGTCATTGCGACCGGGTCTCGCCCCTATCGCCCCGGCGATATCGACTTCCGTCACCCGCGTATCTACTGCTCCGATACGATTTTGAGCATGGCGCACACCCCGCGCACGATGGTGATATTTGGCGCCGGCGTTATCGGCTGCGAGTATGCCTCGATTTTCTCCGGGCTGGGCATCAAGGTCGATTTGGTCAATAGCCGCGACAGTCTATTGTCGTTTCTCGATGACGAGATCAGCGACGCGCTCTCCTACCATCTGCGCAAGCACGGCGTATTGATCCGCCATAACGAAGAGTACGACCGGGTAGAGGGCGACGAGTCCGGCGTGGTCGTCTACTTGAAATCCGGCAAGAAGATTCGCGCCGACGCCTTTTTGTGGGCAAACGGCCGCACCGGCAATACCGATACCCTGGGACTCGAGAATATCGGCCTGAAGGCCAACGGCCGTGGCCAGCTAAGCGTGGACGACCACTACCGCACCGAACTTCCCCATATTTACGCGGCGGGAGACGTCATCGGTTGGCCGAGCCTGGCCAGCGCCGCTTACGATCAGGGCCTTAATTCCTGCAACGAGCTGCTGGACAAGGACTACCGGTTCGTGACCGATATCCCGACCGGTATCTACACGATTCCCGAGATCAGCTCTTTTGGCCCTAACGAGCGCGAGCTGACCGAGGCAAAAGTGCCTTACGAGGTGGGCAAGGCGTTTTTCAAGGATACCGCCCGGGCGCAAATTACCGGCGATACGGTGGGCATGCTAAAAATTCTTTTCCATCAAGACACGCTGGAGATTCTCGGCATCCACTGCTTTGGCGACCAGGCGTCGGAAATTCTGCATATCGGCCAGGCCATCATGCAGCAAAAGGGCGAGGCCAATACGCTGCGCTACTTCGTGAGCACCACGTTCAACTACCCGACCATGGCCGAGGCCTACCGTGTAGCGGCGCAAAATGGTTTGAACCGCGTTTTCTAGGATTTAGGTTAGGTGCATGAAATGTAAAAAAGGGCCCAACGGGCCCTTTTTTGATGCCTGTCGATCAATCGCCCAATAGCGCCTCGGCACGGCTTTGCCAAGGCCCTTCGAGGGCCGCGGCCCGGCTTAGCGCTTGGCGCGAGGCCTCTGAATCGCCCTGGTTGGCCCGCAGCAGGCCCAGGTTGAGCCAGGCCGCGCCCAGGTTAGGGTCGCTTTGCGTCGCCGCCTCAAAAGCGCGCTGTGCGGCGGCCGGCTCCTGATTGGCAAAGAGCGCATTACCGAGGGCGAACTGGCCAAGCGCGTTGGCGGGGTGGCGCTCGACGAGGGCCTGCCAACTGCTGAGGGCGGCAACCGGGCCGTGTAGCGCCTCGTAAGCACTAATGGCCTCCACCGCGCCGCGCGCCGATACGTTGGCGGCAAGCTCCCCCGGCGCCTTGACCACGAACCCCCAGCGCTCGCTGCGCGCCCAGGTCGCATCGAAGCGGCTAAACGCCATCGTGTGTCGCTCGATTTCACCGCTTCTTAGAATCAAGCGCTGCTCGGGCAGGTCATAGCCGATCGCCACCGCGTAGTGCCAAAGCGGGTAGATCGGCAGTGACAGGTTTTGCATCACCACCACCGGCTCGCCGGCCGCCAGGTGGGCAAGTAGTGCGTCCATGGTGGGGCGGATCGGGTAGGCGATCAGCTCATGGCGGCGAACCGTAGCCAGCATTTCCGGCTGCAGGCTGCCTTCGCGCCCCGGCACGTACACCTGGGGAATGAGCTCCTCCAGGCTGACGTCTTTGCCCTGGTACGCGAGCACCATGGCAAGACTTGCCGGGCCGCACTGGTACTCGCTTTGTGCGAAGAAGGGCACGCTCGAAAGCTCGGCCTGGGGGGCAATGCTTTGATAGGTGCTTTCGAGTAGAACCGGGCTGCGCGCGCAGCCGCAAAGCCAAAGTGCGAGCATGAAAACGCCCGCAAGGCGGGCGTAGTGAAGAAGAGGGCGCATCGGTGCGATTAGCGCGTAAACGGATAAACGTCGGTCAGACCGAGAATATCGGTAATCAGCAGGATGATGAACACGGCAAAGAGGGTGCCGACCACGCCGCTGGCGCCGGCGGGTAGCTCGTCCAGGCGCTCGGCCATTTGCTGGGCTTCGCTGTCGCTCAGGGCGGCCACGCGTGCCTGAACGTCGCTCGGGTCGACGCCCTGGCCGACAAGTGCTTGCTGAACATCGGCGCGGGCCAGCAGGTCGTTGATACGCTGACGATCACTACCGGCCTGGTCGCTGGCGAGCATCGACTGAGTCGAAATCATACCGGTCGAGGCACTGTTGCTCGATGCCATCACCGGCAGGCTGGTAACGACCAGCGCCAGAATCAACAGAGCGGAAAGGGAGGCACGCAGGGTTTTCATCGTCTTCATCCTTGGACAAATGCGCAGAGCGCTTTTTAAGTAGGTAATGAGTAATAGGTAATGAGTCGCCGAAACCACCGTCAGGGCGGCCATTCAAGCCTTTGCTAACGGGCTATACGCCAATTCGGTAGGTCCATGCGGTTTCGGTCAGTATACCTTTCGCGCCGGACATCGTCATCGCCAAATCGTGCAGGCCGGGCCAGAGCGGCACGCTCGACGCGCCCTTGACCGACAGATCCAGGCGCTGCGCCATGAGCAATAGCTTGTGCAGCCGCTTCATCGGCAGGCGGCTGATCGCCTTTTGGTACGCCGGGCGACGCTTATCGAAAATCATCGGCTTTTGGGTCTTGCAGGCGTGTTCGAAGCTCTGGCCCTGATCGAGATGTTGATGCAGCGACAAGAGCGTACGCAGCTCGCGGGTCAGCGCCCAAAGCACGATGGGCGCCTCGACCCCTTCGCTTTTGAGCCCGGAGACGATTTTCGAGACCCGCTGGGGCTCGCCTTTCAAGCAGGCGTCCGCCAGGTTGAACACGTCAAAGCGCGAGCTGTCCTCGACGCCCACAGAAATACTTTCGACGTTGAGCCGCGTGCCCTGGGGGTGAATCAGCGCAAGTTTTTGAAGCTCCTGGTCGGCGGCGAGCAGATTACCCTCGGTACGCTCGCCCAGAAGCCTGGCCGCGTCCAAATCGACCTGCACGCCGTAGAGCCCGGCGCGGTCGCGTAGCCAGTAACCCAGCCGCGAAGCATCCACCGGCCATACCGGCACGAACAGCCCGTGTTTATCCAGGCTCTTGAACCAGGCGCTTTTTTGCTGCTTGGCGTCGAGCTTGCCCATGCTGATCAAGAGGACATCGTCGCTGGCGTCCATCTGCTCGGCGTACTGGGCGAGCGCCTTACTGCCTTCCTGGCCGAGCTTTTGATTGCCTAAACGCAGTTCCAAAAGCTTGTTGGTGGCAAACAGCGACAGGTTGCTCGCCGTCTCCAGAAGCCGCCCCCAGGCGAAATTGGGCTCGACATCGAGCACTTCGCGCTCCTCGATACCGGCCTGGCGGGCGGCCTGGCGCACCGCGTCGCAAGCATCGCGGTGCTGCAAGGGCTCTTCACCGGCAACGATCACGACCCGGGGCAGCTTTTTGGCAAGCTGGCCCGGCAGTTGGTCGGCGAACACCTTCACGGCGGCGTCTCTAGCGTGGCGAGGCGCTCGATGATGCGCTTGGCGAGCTGACGATTCAGCGTTTGATTCGCTTCATCCAACAGCGTTTCGCGGTTCAAGAGGTCGTCGTCATTGACGCGGATACGCGTTGCGGTATCGACCACGGCATTGTTGAGCGCGTAGGCGCTGGTGTCGCGCTGCTGAACCGAGAGCGAGACGCGCATGGTTAGCTCGTGGTCACGGTTGGCGCGCCCTTCGCTTCCCAGTGCCCGGTTTTCGACCCTGGGCGTGCCCAGGGTCACCCGCCAGGGCGCGCCGGGGGTTACGTTGGTCCCCATGCGGGTAAGCTGGCTTTCGAGCTCCCGGGCAAGCGGAGTAGCCGTCTCACCTTCGATCGTGAGCGCGGGGAGGGTGGGGAGCGAGTCCGCCCCCCGCAGTTGAAAACCGCAGCCAGCCAGCGAGGCCGCCGTAACGGCGGCGGCCCCCAGCGCCATCAAGCGCCGGCGCGTTAATTTCATCGTGCTCATCCGCTCACCACGATATTGACCAGCTTGCCGGGTACCACGATGACCTTGCGCACGGTTTGGCCCTCGAGGTGGCGCTGTACGTTGTCGTTCTCCATGGCGAGTTTCTCCACGGAGGCCTTGTCGGCGCTCGCCGGTACCTCGATGCGCGCGCGCAGTTTGCCGTTGACCTGTACCACCAGTTCCAGGCTATCCCGGGTCAACGCCGACTCGTCCACGGCAGGCCAGCTCGCTTCGATGGCCGGCTCCTGGTGGCCAAGCGCTTGCCAAAGCGAGTGGCAAAGGTGCGGGGTGATCGGTGCCAAAATCAGTACGCTGGCTTCCAACGCCTCCCGCGCCACGGCCAAGCCCTGGGGCGAGGTGTCGTCGAATTTGCCCACCGCGTTGGAAAGCTCCATCACCGAGGCGATAGCAGTGTTGAAGGTGGTCCGACGACCGATATCGTCCCCGGCTTTCTTGATCGTTTCGTGGGTCTTGCGGCGCAGCGTCTTTTGATGCTCGTCGAGGGCCTCGACGGAAAGCGCCTCGGGTGTACCGGCGTCCACGTGCTCGCTGACCTGGCGCCAGAGCCGCTTCAAGAAGCGGTGTGCGCCTTCCACGCCGGAATCCGACCACTCCAGGGACTGCTCCGGCGGGGCGGCGAACATCATGAACAAACGTACGGTGTCCGCGCCGAACTTGTCGATCATCGACTGGGGGTCGACGCCGTTGTTTTTCGACTTGGACATCTTCTCGATGCCGCCCATTTCCACCGGCTCGCCGTCGCTCATCAACACGGCGCTGATCGGGCGGCCCTTTTCATCGCGGGTCACTTCCACATCCGCCGGGTTGAACCACTGCTTGCCGCCGTTATCCATGGGCCGATAAAAGGTTTCGGCGATCACCATGCCTTGGGTCAAAAGCTGCTGGAACGGCTCATCCGATTCGACCAGGCCGAAATCGCGCATCAGCTTGTGGAAGAAGCGGGCGTAGAGCAGGTGCAAAATGGCGTGTTCGATCCCGCCGATGTAAAGATCCACCGGCAGCCAGTAGTTGGCGCGCTCGTCGAGCATCGCATCATGGTTGTCCGCGCAGCAAAAGCGCGCGAAGTACCAGGAGGACTCCATGAAGGTGTCAAAGGTATCGGTTTCGCGGGTCCAGCCATCGCCCAGATCGGAAAATGCTGGCATCTTCTTGAGCGGTGAGCCCGAGGCGTCCACGGTGACTTCCATGGGAAGTTCCACGGGCAGCTCGTCATCGGTCAGCGGCACGGTCTGACCTTCGGGGCCGTACTTCACCGGAATCGGCGCGCCCCAGTAGCGCTGGCGGGCCACGCCCCAGTCGCGAATGCGGTAGTTGGTTTTGGTTTCGCCGCGACCGAGCTCGGAAAGCCTGGCGGCGATGGCATCAAAAGCCGCCTCAAACTCGAGACCATCGAAGTCACCTGAGTTGATCAGCGTGCCGTGCTCAACAAAGGCCGCTTGGCTGAGATCCGGTGTTTCGCCGTTTTCGTCGGCAATGACCGGTTTGATCTCGACACCGTACTTGGTGGCGAACTCCCAGTCGCGCTGGTCGTGGGCGGGCACGGCCATGACCGCGCCGGTGCCGAACTCCATGAGCACGAAGTTGGCAACGAACACCGGCACGCGCTCACCGCTAAGCGGATGTACGGCGCTATGGCCGGTCGCCATCCCCAGCTTCTCCTTGGTGGCCATCTCGGCTTCCGAGGTACCGCCCTTGGCGCACTCCTCGCAAAAGGCCGCAAGCTCTGGGTTATGCGCGGCGGCTTCTTTCGCCAGCGGGTGGCCGGCGGCCACGGCCACATAGGTCACACCCATCAGCGTATCCGGGCGGGTGGTGTAGACCGAAAGCGGCTCACACGCGGCGCCGTCCGCGGCTTCGATATCAAAGCTGAGCTCGACGCCTTTTGACTTGCCGATCCAGTTGCGCTGCATGGTCTTGACCTGCTCGGGCCACTCGACCTTGTCCAGATCAGCCAGCAATTCGTCGGCGTAGTCGGTGATCTTCAGAAACCACAGCGGAATCTCTTTGCGCTCGACTAAAGCGCCGGAGCGCCAGCCGCGGCCTTCGATGACCTGCTCGTTGGCCAGCACCGTCTGGTCCACCGGGTCCCAGTTCACCGTGGACATCTTCTTGTAGACCAGGCCCTTTTCGACGAGTTTGGTGAAGAACCATTGCTCCCAGCGGTAATAGCTCGTATCGCAGGTGGCGAATTCGCGGCTCCAGTCGTAGGCGAAGCCCAGTGCCTTGAGCTGGGTGCGCATGTAATCGATATTTTGGTAGGTCCACTCGCCGGGTGGCACCTGGTTTTGAATAGCGGCGTTTTCCGCCGGCATGCCGAAGGCGTCCCAGCCCATGGGCTGCATGACGTTTTTGCCCTGCATACGATGAAAACGCGAAACCACATCGCCAATGGTGTAGTTACGCACGTGACCCATGTGAAGCTTACCGCTAGGGTAGGGGAACATGGAAAGGCAATAGAACTTTTCGCGATTGGCGTCTTCTACGGCTTTGAAGCACTGATTCTTGTCCCAGTACTGTTGGGCGTCACGTTCGATCTCGCGAGGGCTATAGTGTGCATCCATCGGTTTTTCAATGCCTTGGCGTAATTCGCCCCACAAGGGCGCAGTATGAATGATAATGGCGGCTGTCAGATAAGTAGTGCCGATTGTATCCTATGCTGGTGTAACCTTGAACGGTTAGCCGGTGATAGCCCTTCAAGCAAGGACCGCGTGGTACTGAAACAGGAGAGTAACCATGGAACGAGATAACGACCACCGTTTACGCGAAGGCTACGAGCGCCTGCTCGAGCGTATGAAAGATGGTACCGGTGAGCTCACCTGGACGAATCTGCAAAGGGATCTGGACGACGCCGTCGCCTTTGAAGCCGAGTTCGAGGAGTACACCAAGGACGAACTGGCGCTTCTGCGCGCCTGGGTCGAACGCGATTTGCGCGACATGCGCCACTACATGTCGGATACCGGCAAACAGGTGGCGCAGTGGCTGGGTATCGATGTCGATGGGGTTTCGCGGCGCGTGGTCGAGTCGCTTTTATCCATCGCCGATCGCAGCGTGGTCGAGCGCGAGCGATTCGAAGACGATTTAGAGGCGGCCCGGGCCGACTACTGCGAAGGCGAGCTGGCAGCCCCTGGCCTCATGGCCTGCGTACATTGCGACGCCCAGGTCATGCTTAGCGGCGTTGCGCGGCTGGAGCCCTGCCATGAATGCGGCCATCGCTACTTCTACCGCTTCCCCAACAAGATCATCGAAACCTGAGTTCACGAACCGGGTTTTGACGGTTCAAGCGCTAAACTGCCCGATGCCTGCGATCGCGCCCAGCGAGAGCAGGCTCATGATGGCAGCGTAGGCCAGGTTGTCGCGCATCATCTGATAGCCGCTCACCCCGTAGCGCCCCTGCAGCGAAAGATTGATCCCCGAAAGCGGCCCGACGCTGGTGCCCACCGCCCAACTACTCAGGGCGACAAAGGCGAACAGCGTCTGCTCGCTGGCAGAAAGATTCAGTATCGAGGCCAGCACCGACACCCCGATGATCGGATGAAGCCCCGCCAGGGCACTCAATAAGATCGCGACATAGCTGATCATCGCCTGGCCGATGGCGAAGCGCTCGAACAGCGTCCACTCATCCCCCGCCGCGGCGTTGACCAGCGTGGAAAGGCCAACGGTCAAAAGCCCGGCGGCCAGAAACAGGGATATTTCCCCGCGCATGGCGGGCAATCGGTTGAAGGTGTGCTGGCGAATCCGCTTTGCCGTGAAGACGGGGCCTTCGCGTAGATTGACCGCGAGCGCCACGCCGGGCAGTAAAAAGGTAATGATACTCACGATCGAAAGCGACGGGGTGAGCCAAAAGTGAAAGAGCATCACCCCAAACGCCATGCCCAGCGGCATGAAGAGACTACGCGGTGAGAGCGAAAAGCCGTCGACGCCGCTCAAATCGAAGCGGCGGCGAAGCTCCAGCGTCGTAATTAGCCCGGACAGCATGGCGATGGGAAAGCCCACCAGGGCGATGTGGCTGTACTGAACCTCGGGCGCCAGTGCGATCACCACCCCCATGGACGCAAAAAACGGCGACCATAAAGCAGCGCTCGAGAGTCCGCGGTTGAGCGCTAGAAACTGCGGTGTGGTGAGCGGGCTTCGCCGCGCGATACGATCGCCCACCATGAATACGGTGGAAAGATTCAAAATCGTGCCCAGAAAGTGCACTCCAAGCCAGGTGCGCAGTACACCGCCGCTGCCGGTCAGTCGCTTACCCGCCGCGGGTTTGTTGCCTTGCCGGCCGACCAGCGAGATAAAGCTCACCCCGATCAGCATCGCGACCACGAACACATTACCTTCCAGCACGTGCGGCCAATCCACATCAGCGCCGTATAGGAACCGCGCCGCCAAAAGCATCAGCCCGCCAATCCCGATCAGCGCCGCCGCCTGCACCCGCGAGCGCTTGGGAATGTCTTTCCAAAGCAGGATGACCGCCGCCCAAAGCAGATAACTCACAAGCTGGGTCGAGGTGATGAAGGGCGTAAACCCGATAATCTGCAAAAAAAGCCCAAGCAAGGCGAGCGTGCCCGCCAGCCGCCGCCGAGAGGTCGTTTGATCCATACGTAATCCTTTAACTTCGAAGGATTAGGCTAATCGGGAAAGCGCCTAAAGGCCAGCAGAAGGGCGGCGGCGCGCTTCTGGAGTCGAAACGGCCATGTGGCGCGAGTAAGCGATTAGCGCACCCGAGGCCTGGATAGAGGCTCTTGGCAGAAATAGGTTCGGTTGTTCCAGTAACTTAGCGCCGATAGCTTTCGCGGGCGGCTCGCAAGCGCATTAACCGCGCTAAGACCAATCCATCAAATCCCTTGGAAGAGAGAGCTTGGGCTAATAAACGAGCTTTACCCGCAATCTTTCAATTGATAAAAATTATTAAATGATATTGATGATCGAATGGATATTAAGATAGGTTATTGACATTATGAACTTGGTTGATACGGGGTTTGTTTCAGAATAATCAGATGACAGAGAGAGACCATGGCGAATCGCGCTTATTTGTATAGCTGCAGTGGCATACCAGGCGAAGATGAAAAAGTGTCAATCACGGGCGTGTCAGAATGGAATTACGACATCCCACTACTTTTCAAGCTGTTGGTTTCGAGCCAGCCGCGAGTTTGTGATTCGATGATTTTCGACCCTGAAGACGCTGAGGAAGAGCTGGACGACGGGGAGCTTGATGAGAAAGAGGAAAAGATTGCCTTATTGGGTGATTTTGAAGGGGGGCTTGCCAATCTCGAACAGTTTCTGAGCCGTATTGAGCGAGAGGATGTATCCAATGCTATTGAGGAAGCACGTCAGTTTCTTGCCTCGGATACGGTCAAAAATCGCTATTTTCTACTCGAGTGCGCCGAGGTTTTCTGGATGGATGATGAGAATGCGGAAATCCAGAATCGACGCTTACTCGAAGAGGTCAAAAACATCGTTGTTACCAGCAAGGCAGTGGCGACAGAACTTCATGAGCGTAGTGCTGGTGGAGTAATGAGCCGGCTTATTTCGCTGTTCAAGCTTGCGCCATACCGGCAATCATATAACGATTTCCTTGCCCTGGGCTTCGGTAACTGGTCGAACACTCTGTTTTATACTCGCGATGAATAACCGAAATAGGTAGGTCAGTTTGATTGATCAGTCTATCGAAGTGAAGAAGTTCAGGGCAATATATCGGTACTCCTTTGACGAGGAGTATTTCTATTTGTACTGGAAAAAAGGGCAAAATTTAGTAGAGGACCAGTACCCGCTGGCCGAGATGTCTCCGGTATTCGAGCGTTGGCGAGGTTATCCTCATTTTGTCGGGGAAGGGCTCTTGAAGGCGCTGATCTGTTTATCGGTATCCACGGTAATACTATGGCTTACCTCGACATTTTGGATTGCGATCATCGGCATTTTTATATTCATCCGTTCACTATCGCTTGTTTACGATAAAATTGGATTTTTAACACCGATAACGGCTTCCATTTTGAGCTATGAAGATAAAAGCGGCAGTGTGCTTATGTTTCATGGCAAAAAAACTGATGAGTGGGGAAGTTTCAAAAGGCAGCTTTCGAACGCTATCGCCGCTATCAAACGAGACGTCGACACACGTTCTATAGCGCTCGTATCACCTTAAAGTTGCACGCTATAGAAGACGGTGCGTTTGACCATCGTTGTGACTGTTTGCAGCGACCAAACCGCTTTTGGTGTTCCGGTTTTTGTGCAGGATATAGGCAAGAGGTCATAGAGTATGGATTTTTCATGGTTGGTGTGTGACGCAGCGCATTTTGCGCAAATGAAAAAGGACCTGGTGGCGCAGGAGACGAACGACCCAGAGGATCCCGACTTGATTGCCATCGTCACGCCTGAAAAAAAGCTTTTTGTCTTTGAGTACGGCGGAAAACGTGCCTCGCTCTTCTTTCAGGTTAAAGAGCGCCGCTACCTTTCCGCAAAACGCGACGTACTTTTCTGTGAGGCAGAGGAGCGCGCGCATTTTTCAGACATATCTTTTTGGAAAGACGGACTTAACGAGTGGGGTGTTTGCCATATAGGCGATGAGGGCGTTACCCATCTCGAGGAAACCGGGAAGCCGCCGGGAAACTACGCCGTTATCAAGAAAGCGCTGTTGGGAATGCAGCGCCAGCAAGAGCGTGACGATGAAGTCATCGACCACCTTTACTCCCTGGCGCTGCTGCAAGCCAAAGACCTCACGGGTTATGGCGCCGAGCAAGAAATGCCTCAAGGGGAAATTTATAAATGGGATTGTCGGCCCCGTCCCAACGCCCTGGTACGTTTTCTCGGTTACCTGATGGGGCGGTATTGATGTTCGGTGTCTACTAAACATTTCTTCTCGATTATGACTTGGGTCATGGTAATGCCGTATTTGAAGGGGAGGAGGTAAACAGCGCCTCTTAGTGCTCTATAGTGCAAACCTCGAAACGTATATTCATACCCGCGTTCTAAAAGGACACCTGCTTAAGGCTGCTGAATGAAATAAGCGCCGACTAAATACCTATGGCTACCCCATTCGGTTAATCGAGAGCGAGGCTTCCCATGAATCAACCCAACAGACCCGTTAACCTTCACAAGGCCTACCACGCCCACGTTTACTTCGACGAAAAGACGGTCGTGTTCGCCACCAAGCTCTGCGCCGATGCTGGCGAAATATTTGGCCTCAAGGTTGGCCGCGTGCACCAAAAGTGCGTCGGGCCGCACACCAAGTGGAGCTGCCAGATCGTGTTTGGTCAGAAAAGCTTCGAGCAGTTCATTGCCTGGTTGGATACGAACAGAAAGGGCCTTAGCGTATTGATCCACGCCCTAACGGGTAACACACTCGAGGATCACACGACCTACGCCTACTGGCTCGGTGAACCGGTGGCGCTGGATCTGAACGGATTGTAGTCGCCAGGGCTGAAGCCAGGCGCCGTCTTGAAAGCTGCTTAAGGGGTGCGTGGGTGAAGCTAAAGGCCTGCGGTAAGTAGTAAACGTTTTAAGCAGTAATGAGAGCCGTACATGGATATCGAGTCGAAAATCACGTTTTTGAAAGAGATAGAACCCTTCAAAACCTGTGAAAGAGAGTGCCATACGACGCAAATCGGAAGAGCCGAGAGCGATGCGGAGCACTCTTGGCATCTTGCGATGTTTTTAATGCTGGTTGAAAACGAACTGGAAGACGTCGATTTTCCCAAAATGCTCAAGATGGCGATGCTTCATGATCTTCCCGAACTATACGCCGGGGACACCAACCCTTATCGAAGCGATACGCGCCATAAAGAAGTGCACGAAAAAGCGGCGGCGAACAAGCTTTTTTCCAAACTGCCCGAGCACACGGCCCACTCTTTTGCGGCACTTTTCGATGAGTACACGGCGCAGCAAACCCGCGAGGCACAATTGGTAAAGTCCGCCGATAAGCTGATGCCGCTCATTCAAAACCTGTGCACCAGCGAACAGCGCTCGGCCTACAGAGACAGCGGCGTCGAGTATGCGGAGGCCGTCAATTATCTGGAAGCGTTTTTTTCGGATGGGGTGTTCAAAGAGTACTATCGGCGTTTGCTGTCACAAGCCCGGGCGCGCGGCGTATTTTATACCCCCGAACCAGCGACTCGGCTGAGTTAAAAAACGGTCGACGCCGTTGGGCGACACCCAACGACGGTGCTATTTTCGCTCGGCGCTTGCATGAGGGGGCTAGATGACCAACGAGGCCAGACTGATGGCGTGGCTGGGTCAAGACCGCTTGCGTATGCAGGCGCTTCGGGTGGCGGCTGGTTTGGGACTGCGCCATTGGTGTCTGGCCGCCGGGTTTGTGCGCAACCTGGCCTGGGATAAAGCACACGGCTTCGGTAGCGCCACGCCGCTCAACGACATCGATTTGATCTATTTCGACCCCCAGGATACCTGCCCCGAGAAGGACCGCGCCCTCGAGTTGCAACTGAACCGGCGCATGGCACTGCCCTGGTCGGTGAAAAACCAGGCGCGGATGCATACCCGCAACGGTGATGCGCCCTACGGCTCATGCGAAGACGCCATGCGCCACTGGGTGGAGGTAGAAACCGCGGTGGGGGCGCTACTCGATGAGCGCGGAAGGATTCGGCTGGTCGCGCCCTTTGGCGTGGCGGCGCTTTTCGAACTGACCATTACCCTTAACCCGGCGCGGCCTAAACCCCTGGCGCTCGAAAAACGGATAATCGAAAAAGGCTGGCAAATAAGCTGGCCCAAACTGGTAATGCAGGGGTTGCCGGTGCCACCGGATGCCAAGGACGTCTAAGGGATGGGGTTGCCTTCCGGCTTGGAGGCGTGGGGCATTCCATTCAAAAGCTCCAGGGGCTGGTTAGGAGCGTGCTCTTCGAGTAGGGGCGTTGGGGGCGTAGGTTCGCCACGTTTGAGTACGCTGGTATAGAGGTAGCGGTTGTAGATCGCCCATAGGTGAAAGGTTAGAAAGGTGGTGATAAAGCCCGCCACCAGCATTTTCAGCATGGTAGAGCCGTAAAGCTGGTCGATGATCGCCTCCTCGAGCATATAAAACCCGTGAAGCCGTGACAGCACCACCAGCCACAGCGCAAGCGTGGCCGTTGCCATGACCGCGTCTCGGGTGCGGTACTGCCAGCACTTTTGGCAGGGGTTATCGATGATGACGGGTATCAGTTTGTTCATTGAACGCTTCTCCTCTGTCGGGGCTTTGCCAGGTAGCCAGGCGGCCTTGTTGACGTCTCATCGCCTTGGGGAAGGCGACGATGACGGTCACCAGGTTCAGTATCCAGTACGCAAAGGGGTACCAAATGCTCCAGTAAACGCACTTGAGAATCTCCCGGTCGTAGCGGCTGTCGATATAAAAGCTCACCGAAAACTGAATGAAGCTAATGAAGATCAAAAGGCTGCTGAAGTAAGAGAGCACGCTGGCGGTGACGGGCCAGGTCGTGGGTGAAAGCGCCTTGGCGACTAGCCACGCGATGATCAGTAAAAGCACCGAGTAACACCACACGACGCTGACGACGTACTCAAGCATCAGTATCCAAAAGCGTCGGTTTTTCCAGCGCATGGTTTGTGTGAAGTAACGTAGAAAAACCTCGCCGCCGCCCTGGGCCCAGCGCAGGCGCTGCTTGAAAAGCCCGCGCAGGGTTTCCGGCATCAGTACCCAGCACATGGCGCGCGGCTCGTAGCGCACCTGGCCGCCGTCGAGCTGCAGTCGCCAGCTGACGTCGATATCCTCGGTGATCATGTCGGTGTTCCAGCCCCCGATTCTCTCGATCGCATCGCGGCGGAACGCGCAGATCACCCCGGAAATAGTGAACACCATTCCATAGATACGCTGGGCACGTTTGATCAGGCCGATAATCGCAGAGAATTCGCCGGTCTGAATCTTGCCGATCGCCGTCGAGCGGGTGCGTACCCGGGGGTTACCGGTCACGCCGCTGACTTTTGGGCTGTTGAGAAAGTGGCTGACCATGAAGCCCACGGCGTCGTAATCGAGAATGGCGTCACCGTCGATACCGACGATGATGTCGCCGGTGGCGCAGGCCAGGCCGTGATTCATGGCGCTGGCCTTACCCTGGTTGGGCTGGTCCAGCACCGTCAGTTTGGGATACTGCGCGGTTGACGCCTGAAGGCGAGCGAGGGTGTCGTCCTGGCTTCCGTCGTTGATCGCGACCACGTCCATATGAGGGTAATTTTGCCGGAACAGATGATGCAGCGTTTCGTCTACATTCAGGCCTTCGTTGTAGCAGGGCAGTAGTACCGTCACTTTAGGCGCCGTGCTCTCGAACTGAAAGGTGGTGAAGGCCGGCTGCTTGCGCTCCCAGTGCAGGTAGAAATAGACCCCGCCACATATCCAGATAGTGGCCATCACGCTTGGGTAGCCCAACGTAAACACCGCCAATGCGTCGAGCAGGTTCATGGCACGGCTCTAAAGCGTAGTCCATTGGAAAAGTGCGGCCTGATGACGTCGATATCCGGATGGTTTCGATGAAAATCGTCCGGGTAGTAGCCGATATTGACGATGCCCTGCGCGCGTAGAATCCGGACCCATTCGGCGATCTCTTCGCTGGGAATCGGCGTCTGGGTGCGCCAGTCCTGGGTTTGTAGCTCGAATACCAGCTGTTTTGCGCTGACCTCTCTAAGTGAGCGGCGGGCGAGTTCGGTAAGCCAGGCGTTGGGGTGCTCGGCCTCTTCCATGTAGGGCATCGCCATGACCGCCACGTAGTCGTAATCACGGGCGAAGCCGACAAGGCTTTGGGAGAACCACTGTTGGCTCTCGGGCTCCATCACCGTTATCGCATAGAGGTTGCGCGAACTGGTAAACGCCTTGTTATCCGACTGACGGTAGTGATTGGCCGAGGCCAGCAGCTCTTGAGTGAAACCTCCCAGGTACTGTTCCTTGAAGGCGGTCCAGCGCGTTATGACACCGTCTTGCTGCAAGGCGCCGATATCTCGGGGCAGGCCTGCGCGGGCGTACGCATCGAGCGCGTCGGGGCCTGTATCCTCATGATCGGTCAAGAAGGCGTCGTCGTGAAACAGCACGCCGTCGAACTTGGTCATGCGGCCCAGGTCCTGGTAGATTTCGTTGATAATACGGCGGTTATCCAAATTGAACGGCGAGAGCCTGCGGTAATGTTCCGGCGACTCGCCGCCGGTGCGGTCGTTGATGACGTAACGATGCTCCTCGCCCAGGTCGAAAGCGAGCACCGGCATCCAGGCGTAAACTTTTACGTTGGCGCGCTTTTTAAGCTGCCAGGCCACGCGGTTGAAAAGGTCGGCGCGCATCGGCAAATGGCGGTTGGGGAAGTAAAGCGCCTGGGCCACGCCATCGGCGTCCGGGTCGGCAAACGCCTGCAGATACACGGTGCTGACGCCGTAGCTGTAGATACGCTGTACCAGCCGGTCGAGGTTTTGCTCCTGCTGAACCGGGTCGGGGTCATACACGTAGTCCAGATCCACGTGCACGATGCGCAGCGCCTCGATTTCCCAGGTGCGGTTGGCCAGTATCTCGTTAAAAGTCTCGAGGCTGGTCTCCTGATCGATCAAGTAGCGGTTGATACTCTCGAGCGGGTCGTCAAGCCGATTAGGGGCGCTCGTCAGGCTGAAGCTGTAGCGCATGCCAACCTCGGCGGCCATCTCGAGCGTGGCCTGGCTGTACGCACCGTAGGGCCAGACCATCATCAGCGGTTCGCGCCCGAGATACTCTTCGAACTGCGCGTGGGTGCGGGCCATGTCGCCACGAATGCGCTCGAGATAAGCGGCTTCACTCTCATAGCCGGTGCCGGCGTGCCAGGTGCTGGTAACCGCCGCACCCTGTTCGTTGCCCATGGGGTTACCCGGCACGCCGTGGTGAAGATCAAAAGAGTGAGAGGCAATCTCCACCAGCGGCGAGGCGTCGAGTTCCTGCACCTGGGCCCAGCTTAGAAACCGCTCCCGCGGCAGCTCGATACTGCCGTAGGGCACCTGGCCGCCGGCAGGCACGTCGAGCCAGCTGCCCACGACGGCCTGCACGGCGGGGAAGTCATAGAGTTTCAAAAGCGGAAAAACGATATCGTAAAAGCTTTGGTAGCCGTCATCGAAGGTGAGCAGTACGGCTTTTTCCGGCAGCGGCGCGCGTCCTTGCCTGGCGTCGATAATTTGCTGAAAGCTTACCGGCTGGTAGCCTTCGGCTTCGATCAGGTTGAAGTGTTCGACCAGCCGGGTGCGTGTGATGGTTTGCGAATAGAGCGGCAGATTCGGCGTCACCTGATGGTCGACCACGTCGTGGTAGCTGATGACGACGAAGTCGTCCGGTGCCCGCTGAGCCTGGACCTGAACGCTTAAAAGCAGCAACACCATACCGGTCACGATTGTTCGCCAGTGCATCACAAAAATCTCCATACAAAGCCCGCGGTGAAGGTGTTGTCGTATTCGGGAAGGCCGTCGTAGACCGCGCGTTCGCGGGTGATGCCGTACTCGAGGCTGAAGGCCGGGGCGAGTTCGAAGCGGTGGCCGTAGCCGATCGACCAGGCGTTTTCGTCATCGAACGACTTTTGCCAGTAACGCCCGGAGCCTAGCGAAACCGTTTGTATGAAGCTCTGGCGGTAATCCAGCGGTATTTCGTAGTTCACCGACACGACGCCGGCCAGGCTTGCGTCGCGCTCGGGATTGAAGTAGCTCGCCGCCACTTCGTCGTTTTGTGAGGCGCCGGCCTGAATCTCGCCGTTCATCTGCCAGCGATCCAGATGGTAGAAGGTTTCACTCCAATAGCCGTAGATTGATCGGCGCAGGTTGCCATCATCGAAATCCACCGCTGCCACCCCGAGCGTCCCGGCTCCGCGCTCGTCGCGGCGAAGCGTCAATTCGCCGTGGTAGCGGTCGGCCCTCACGTCATCCACCAACGCGCGAAGGGGCGTCTCCATCGTGTTGAGTTCGGCGCCTACCGTGGCCGTTATATGATCCGTTGGCGCGTAACGGAGCTCTGCCTGGGCGAGAAAGTCGCTGCCCAGCTGAGCGCCATGACCCGCCGATAGCACCAGCGTTGTAGGGTGCAGGTTCAGCTCGTAGCCCGCGATGGTGTAACCGGCGCGCAGATCCTGTTCATCGAACTCGCCGTACTGGTTGACTTGCCGAAGGAACGGGCGCGAACCGTTGGCGTTACGTGGTCCGTCCAGGCGTACATCCGAGCGCCATTCTTTCGAGGCCTGGGTGCTGACGCCTTCGCCGCTGCTGCGGGTAACGGTGGCGCTTAACTGGGGCGCCCGCGCTTCGCGCCACTCCCGGGCCAGTTCGTCCCGGGAGGCGCTGGGGCGTGCTTCGACGATCTGCTTGGCGATCTCGGCCGTCGTACCCTCCCACTGGCCGCGCTGCAAGCGCGCCAGAAGCTGGCCTTGTTCAGCCAGATAGCGCTGGTCCGGGGGAAGAAGGGGCGCGGCCTGCTGGTAAGTGGCTTCGGCCTGGCGTGGCCAGCCCCGCACGCGCTCGAGATCTCCCCGGGTGATCCAAAGATAGGGTTCGCCCGGCGCCTGCGCCTGGTAGCCCGCAAGACGCTCGCTTGCCATACTCATTTGCCCGCGCCAGGCGGTCAGCAGAACATCGAGCATCAGGATTTTTTGATACTGGGTATTGGTGATTTGCGTCGTGCGGGTGAAGTCCCAGCGATACTCCGGCTCTTGGCTTAGCCAGTTCTGCAGCAATTGGTCGGCGTTCTTGAAGCGTTGGGCGTCGGTATAGCTGTAGAAAAGCCCCTCGTTGAGCGGGTCTTCCGGCGTGATGGCCATGCTCGGGTTGCGCGCAATGAGCTCACGATAAAGCCTCGTGGCGTCATCCGGTCGACCAAGCCCGGTAAGCGCTAGCGCCCGGGCACGCAGCACGTAGTCCGGAAGGCTGCCGTGCTGGGTGATGAGCCGTGTGGAGAGTGCTTCGGCTTCACTGAAGCGGCGAAGCTCGGCAAGGGCCACGACCCGGTCGTATTCGGCCAGGCGCTCAAGCTCCTGGGGCGTATCGGCGTTGGCTATCACCGTATCCAGCTGTGCCAACCCGCTTGCGGTACGGCGGGGCTCATCGGTATGAATGCCTAAGCGAACATCCGTTACCGCCTCGTAGTAGGCAAGCCAAAGCCGGTCGCTGGCGTTGAAGGTATCCGGGTTTTGCAGCATGAGCGCGCGGGCGGCGCTGCTGGCGCCCAGCCCCACCGCGAGCCGGTAAACCGCCTGAAGCTCGCTTGTATTGGCCGGGTCGAGCTCTATAAGCGCTTGGCGTGCGGCGAGTTCTTGGGTGGCGTTTTGCGTGCGCGAGGCAAGATATCCTTGCGCCTCTAGCCCCTGAGGTGTCGTGCCCGCTACCTGGGTGTAGTGATCCAGGGCAATCTCGGCGAGCGTATACTGCTGCATATCGGTATAGATCAGCGCCTGGCCCAAAAACCCCTGGCCATTTTGCGGGTGGCGGTGAGCCAGCGCCTGGAAAAACGCCAGCGCTTCATCAAAGGCCTCGACGCGGCGCGCCGCGCCGCCCAGGTTCTCCAACTCGTTGGGCCGGTACTGCTCGACAGGGCAGCGGGCGCAGACATCGAGTGCTTCCTGGTAGCGCTCGGCGCGTAAGAGAAGCGCGATCAGGTCTGCGCGGACTGCCTCATCGCGGGTTTGAGCGTAAAGCGTTTCAAGGCCCTGGATCGGTGCGGCCAGCTCGCCTTCCCGCGCCTCGAGCACCCATGCCTCGCGGGTGAGATCCGTGGTGCGCTGATCATGAGTGCTTTGGCCATGAGCGGCCCCCGCCATCAAGCTTGCGAGCAGGCCAAGTGGCCAAAAGCGGCAAAGACGGCTGGGCATGGTGACATTCCTGCGCAAAGCGAAAGGCGTGACACTTATGTAATAAAGTGTAACTTTGAGTGTATAGAAGTATACAAAGCGCCGAATCAGGCTAATGGCTGAATGTGGTAATGAGGCAATGCTACCCGGGGAGCAGCAAGCTCATTCACCTAAAGGAGTGGCATGGCATGGGGTTTCCCATGCTGATAAAGACCGATTGCTTTTGAATCAATAGCTTTTGACAAGTGCCTCGATCATGCGGCTGGCGGCGTTGGAAAGCGTGCGGTTGGTGTGCACCAGGTAGCCTAGCGGACGCTCGATACGCGGTGTTTGAACATTTAGCTCCACGATGGTGTCGTCGAGCATTTTTTCGGGTAGCAGACTCCAGCCCAGCCCCACGCTGCACATCATCTTGAGCGTTTCGAGATAGTTGGTCGCCATGCTTACGTGAAGCGTGAGCCCGGCATTTTCGAAGCGCTTTTGAATCAACGCATGGGTGAAGGTTCTGGACCCGGGCATCACGCAGTTGTGATCGCACAGCGTCTCGAGCGTGATAGGCACGGAGGAGCGGCGAAGGGGGTGGTCCGGCGCGCAAACGAAGCAGAGCCGGTCGCGCCAAAGCTCGACGGTTTCCAGTTGCTCAAACGGCGCCGGGGCCTGGGTGACGACGGCGATCTCGAGCGTGCCGTCCAGTACGTTCTGATAGGCAAGCTCCGAATCCAGAAAGTGCAGATCCAGCGCTACCTCCGGATGCTGCTCGGTGTAGTGTTTGAGCACCGGCGGTAGGCGGTGAAGACCGATGTGATGGCTGGTGCCCAGGGTCAACGTGCCGCCCACCTGGCCGGAAAGGTTCGCCAGCGCCCGGCGGCTATCTTCTACGGCCTGCAAAATACGCAGCGCTCTGGGGCGCAAAAGATGCCCCGCTTCGGTGAGCGCGATACGCCGGCCTATGCGGTCGAAAAGACGGGTGCCGACCTGGGCTTCGAGCGTCGCGATACGCTTGCTGACCGCCGGCTGGGTCAGATGGAGCTGCTCGGCGGCGCGGGAAAAGCTTCGCGACTCGGCAACGGCGATAAAGGACTGGAGGCTCTGCGTATCCATGGATGTTCTCGCTATTCCTTTTTGGAATCCAATCCATAAATAACATGAATTGCTTTTATGCGCGAGGCGCGCAACACTGGCTTCACTAGGGTCTGTCTGAAAAGTCGACGAGCGAAGACAAGACAAGGCAAAAATTGACGAAAAAACGGAGTTTACATGTGTAAATGAGTATTTTGAGCCAATTTTTAACGCCGTATTGTCGAGCGCAGGCACTTTTCAGACAGAGCCTAAAACCGCCCCAAGAGGCGGGCAAGGCGAAAACGCCGGACCGAACCAGCAGGGCACCGCCCGGGAGAGCACAATGTCAGGTCACACCGAGACGTCAGGCCAAACCCTTTACGATAAACTCTGGAATCAACACCTGGTGAAGCAGCGCGATGACGGCACGGCGCTCATCTATATCGACCGCCAACTGCTCCACGAGGTGACCTCGCCCCAGGCGTTCGAAGGCCTGCGCCTGGCCAAGCGTAAGCCCTGGCGCTTGGACGCCAATTTGGCTACACCCGATCACAACGTGCCCACTACGCTCAAGGAGCGCGCCGCGGGCAACAGCGGTATCGAAGACCCGGTCTCGCTGATCCAGGTACAAACCCTGGACGACAACTGCGGCGAGTACGGCATCGAAGAGTTCAAGATCAACGACCCGCGCCAGGGCATCGTCCACGTAGTGGGCCCGGAGCAGGGCGCCACGCTTCCGGGGATGACCGTGGTATGCGGCGACTCCCACACCGCCACCCACGGCGCTTTCGCAGCCCTTGCCCACGGTATCGGTACCTCGGAAGTCGAGCACGTGCTGGCCACCCAGTGTCTGCTGGCGCAAAAAATGAAGAACATGCAGGTGCGCGTCGAAGGCGAGTTGGGCCTGGGTGTGACCGCCAAGGACGTGGTGCTGGCGATCATCGGTGAGATCGGCACCGCCGGCGGCACCGGCTACGCCATCGAGTTCGCCGGCAGCGCCATTGGTTCGCTCTCCATGGAAGGGCGTATGACGGTCTGCAATATGGCCATCGAAGCCGGCGCCCGGGTCGGGCTGATCGGTGTGGACGACACCACCATCGACTATCTCGGCAAGCGTCCTTTCGCGCCCACCGCCGAGCAGTGGGAAGCCGCCGTGGCCGACTGGCGCGAGCTGGTCTCCGACGCGGACGCCGAATTCGACAAGGTCGTCACCCTTCAGGCGGAAGAGATCGAACCCCAGGTGAGCTGGGGCACCAGCCCCGAGATGGTCACCGGTATTACCGGCCAGGTGCCGGATCCGATGGCCGCCGTGGATGACACGGTACAGCGCAGCCATACCCGGGCGTTGGAGTACATGGGCCTGCAGGCGAATCAAAAGATCACCGATATCAAACTCGACAAGGTGTTCATCGGCTCCTGCACCAATTCACGCATCGAAGACTTACGCGAAGCCGCCAAGGTCGCCAAGGGTAAGAAGGTGGCGGATTCGATCAAGCTCGCCATGGTGGTGCCGGGCTCGGGGCTCGTGAAGCGCCAGGCCGAGGCGGAAGGCCTCGACAAGATATTTACCGCGGCGGGTTTCGAGTGGCGCGAGCCGGGCTGCTCGATGTGTCTGGCGATGAACGCCGACAAACTCGGCGCCGGCGAGCACTGCGCCTCGACTTCCAACCGTAACTTCGAAGGCCGCCAGGGTTATGGCGGGCGCACCCACCTGGTAAGCCCGGCCATGGCCGCCGCCGCCGCGATTGCCGGACATTTCGTGGATGTCCGTACATTGCCCGCCAACGATGAAAGCCACGCCCAGGAGGCCTAAGCCATGAAAAAGTTCGAACGTCTCGAAGGCCTGGTAGCGCCGCTGGATCGCGCCAACGTCGATACCGACCTGATCATCCCGAAGCAGTTCTTGAAATCCATCAAGCGTACCGGCTTTGGCGTGAACCTGTTCGACGAGCTTCGCTACCTGGATGAAGGCCAGCCGGGCCAGGACTGCTCCGAGCGCCCGCTCAACGAAGGGTTCGTTTTGAACCAGCCCCGCTACCAGGGCGCCCAGGTGCTGCTGGCGCGGCGTAACTTCGGCTGCGGCAGCTCCCGGGAGCACGCGCCCTGGGCGCTCGAGGACTTCGGTTTTCGGGTGGTGATTGCGCCAAGCTTTGCCGATATCTTCTACAACAACGCCTTCAAGAACGGCATTTTGCTGATCACGTTGGCGGAAGAGCAGGTAGAGCAGTTATTCCAGGAGGTCGAAACGATTGAGGGCTACCGCCTGGATATCGACCTGGAAGGCCAGCGCGTGACCACCCCCGGCGGCGACAGCTTCGCCTTCGAGGTCGATGCGTTTCGCAAGCACTGCCTGCTCGAAGGCCTGGACGATATCGGCATCACCTTGAAAGACGAGGACGCCATTCGCGCCTTCGAGCAAAAGCACAAGGCCGCTCGCCCCTGGCTTTTCCGCCAGTCCGCTTGAGATTTACCGCTTCGTTTGTTGAGGAAACCGCATGACCCAGAAAGTTTTACTGCTGCCCGGTGACGGTATCGGCCCGGAAATTGCCGCCCAGGCGGCACGGCTGCTAAAAGCCTGTCAGGAGGCGGGGCTCGATATCGACGTCGAAGAGGCGCTGGTCGGCGGCTCGGCTTATGACGTTCACGGCGAGCCGCTGCCGGCTGAAACGCTCGAGAAAGCCAAAGCCGCCAGCGCCATTTTGCTCGGCGCGGTGGGCGGGCCGAAATGGGACAAGATCGAGGATCTCTCAAAGCGTCCGGAAAAGGGGCTTTTGGGATTGCGCAAGCATCTGGGGCTTTTCGGTAACCTGCGCCCGGCGCTTTTGTACCCGCAGCTGGCCAGCGCCTCGAGTTTGAAGCCTGAACTGGTCGCCGGGCTCGATATCATGATCGTGCGCGAGCTCACCGGCGGCATTTATTTTGGCGAGCCGCGGGGTATCGAAGAGCGCGACGGCGAACGCGTGGGCTTCAATACCTACGTTTACTCGGAAAGCGAGATCGAGCGTATCGGCCGCGTGGCGTTCGAGATGGCCCAAAAGCGGGGCAAGAAACTCTGTTCGGTCGATAAAGCCAACGTGCTGGAAGTGACCATCCTGTGGCGCGAGGTGATGGAGCGGCTGGCGCCGGAGTATCCGGATGTCGAGCTCTCGCACATGTACGTGGATAACGCGGCCATGCAGCTGGTGCGTGCGCCCAAGCAGTTCGACGTGGTCGTGACCGGCAACATGTTCGGCGACATCCTTTCCGATGCCGCGGCCATGTTGACCGGCTCCATCGGCATGTTGCCCTCGGCGTCGCTCAACGAATCCGGCCAGGGCATGTACGAGCCCTGCCACGGCAGCGCCCCGGACATCGCCGGACAAAACATCGCCAACCCCTTGGCGATGATGCTGTCGGTGGCCATGATGCTGCGCTACTCGCTCAACGAGCCCCGCCTTGCCGCGCGCATCGAAACCGCCGTGGGCGACGTGCTCGACCAGGGGCTGCGCACGGCGGATATCGCCCAAAGCGGCGAGCCGAGCACCTCGACGGTCGAGATGGGCGACGCCGTGCTCGCGGCGTTTGCCCGGCTTGGCTAAAGCGGGCAGGCCTCGAGGTTAGAAACGTTTAACGAGATCGGCCGCCTTACGCAGCGGCCGATCTCTTTTGTTATAGTGGTGTTGAGAAGACTTTAATCTACTGGAGGACGTTACATGTTGAAGGTCGGTTTTGTAGGCTGGCGGGGGATGGTGGGCTCGGTTCTAATGAACCGTATGCAGGAAGATGGTGATTTCAACGGCATCGAGCCGGTGTTTTTCACCACTTCTCAGGTCGGCCAGCCCGGACCCGACATCGGCGTCGATGTGCCGGCACTAAAAGACGCCTTTGACCTGGCGGCGCTCAAGGCGCTGGACGTCATCATTACCTGCCAGGGCGGCGACTACACCAAGAAGGTCTACAAGGATCTGCGTAGCGACGGCTGGAACGGCTACTGGATCGACGCGGCCAGCACCCTGCGCATGGAAGACGAGACCACCATCGTGCTCGACCCGGTCAACCGCCGCGTGATCGACGAGCAGCTCGCCAAGGGCACGAAAACCTTCTGCGGCGGCAACTGCACCGTAAGCCTGATGCTGATGGGGCTTGGCGGCCTGTTCGAGGCTGGCATGATCGAGTGGATGACCTCGATGACCTACCAGGCGGCCTCGGGCTCTGGCGCCAAGCACATGCGCGAGCTCTTGAACCAGATGGGCGATCTGCGCCAAAGCGTGGCGGCTGACCTCGACGATCCGGCCAGCGCGATTCTGGATATCGACCGCCAGGTCACCGCCAAAATGCGCGGCAGTGATTTCCCGACCGAGAACTTCGCCGCGCCGTTGGCCGGAAGCCTCATCCCCTGGATCGACAGCAAGCTCGATAGCGGCCAGAGCCGCGAAGAGTGGAAGGGCTTCGTCGAGACTAACAAGATTCTGGGGCTGGGCGATAACCCGATCCCCATCGACGGTCTTTGCGTGCGTATCGGCGCGATGCGCTCGCACAGCCAGGCGTTCACCATCAAGCTCAAGCAGGACGTGCCGCTCGATGAGATCGAGGATCGCATCGCCAAGCACAACGAGTGGGTCAAGCTGATCCCCAACGATAAAGACGCCACCATCGCGGGGCTGACGCCCACGGCCGCCACCGGCACCCTGGATGTACCGGTGGGCCGGCTTAGAAAGCTCAACATGGGCGGCGAATACCTGTCGGCGTTCAGCGTAGGCGACCAGCTTCTGTGGGGCGCAGCGGAGCCGCTCAAGCGTATGCTGAAGATTCTGCGCGAGCACTGATCAAACTCAAGCTTGATCGAGTGAAAAGGGAGGCCGCAATAGCCTCCCTTTTATTTTGTTTGTTGCAGAAGATATTTGGACTGGTTTGAAACACCGCTGAGCGATGATCCATGGCAATGATGTATTATATTGCGTGTCAGAACCGTCCAATTCAGTACCAGGCCGCTACCAGGTTTAATGGTGTAAAGCCTCTACCAAACAAAGAAGCGACATCGATTGACCGTAGGCCGTAGGGTGAATGGGGATGTCCTTATAAAATTGCAGGTCATGTCCCATGCGGGTGCCATAGGAAACGTTCGCGACCATACCGTCCTCTTCGATGTTAGTGATGACGGCCCGAAGCGCCTTTCTTCCTGCCTGCTCCCAGCGTTCATCGCCAAAGCCAAGGCGCGCGCCTTTTAGAAAAGCGTAGCCGAAGGCGGCTGTAGCAGAGATCTCTTCATAAGACGTTTCATCGTCGACCAACGTGCGCCAGGCACCGCTTTCACACTGGTATTCCAATAGCGCCTCCATCTGGGATCGCAATATCCACACGAAATAGCTTTCAAGCGCCGGTGTAAGGTCCGCCATTTCCAGAAAATCCAGTAAGCCGGCAGAGATCCATGAATTTCCCCGGGCCCAGCGGGCGCGGGCGAAGTTGTTGTTACCATCGAACGTCCAGCCATGAAACCATAGCCCCGTTTCACGCTCGCTCAAGTAATGAGTGTGCAAGAGAAACTGTAGGCAGGCTTCTTCATGCAGTTCCGAGCGATGCGCGGCTTTACCGTAATTGGCTAAAAAGAGCGCCACCATGAACAGGGTGTCGTCCCATAACTCGTTATCGTTGATTTTATCCGAAACATTGTGTTGAAAACCGCCGCAGCGGGTGCGGGGCATATCGCGCATCAGTGTATCTGCCCAGTCGGAAAGTACTGTTTCCCAACGTGCTTCACCGGTCTCCGACCAAAGAATCGATAGGGCGAGCATGGGCGCAGTGGTATTAACGTTCAAAGCTTTCGGTGCGAGGGAAAGCTGATTGTCATACCACGTTTCCAGCAGTTTTTTAGCGCTTTCGCTGCCGGTATGTTGCCATAGACGTGCAACACCGTAGAGACCGACGCCTTGCGGCCACTCCCAGCTGTCGAAACTGACATAATCCCCTGCGCTACCATCGAGGTTGGGTTCGTGGAAGCGACCGTCGTGGCGTAACCCGGTCAAACCTTTTATAACCAGCTCGATGTTATGATTTAGTTCACTTTTTGAAATAGGCAGGCAATTGCTCATGACACAACCATCCATATAGCGGGAGTTTTTTTAGGCCGATAAGGGATAAGCCGTCCAGGGACGGCTTAATGAAGCACTTGTTTTGAGCGTTAGTGGGAGATGATTTGTTCGAGAAGAGGACCGATCTGTTCGTTTTGTAGATATTCGTCGATCAAGGGCTGAACCGCTTCCCGGAATGGCTCTGTGTTCGGTTGGTTTATTTCCACGCCCATTTCCTGGGCGCGCTCAAGCGCTTGTTCTACAGCGGCGCTCCACAGGTCTCGATAGCTCTCTGTCGCATTGGTGGCTGCGTCGTACATGATGGCTTGCTGTTCTTCGGTCATTCTCTCCAATGCATTGTTGGAAATCACTAAAAAATCGGGAATGCGCTGGTGCTCGTCGAGGGAGTAGTAACGTGCTACTTCGCCATGCCTGCCGATAGTCAGTGCCGTTGGGTTGTTATCCGCGCCATCGACAACGCCTGACTGCAATGCGGTATAAACTTCACCATAGGGAAGAGGGGTGGGCGTCCCTCCCATCAACGTTACCATCCGAATAGAGGTGTTGGAGTTGATGACCCGTAGTTTTAGGCCTTTCAAGTCGTCAGGTGTGTTAATGGGATGAGAAGAAGTATAAAAAGAACGTGCGCCGCTATCGAAGAAAGTCAATCCTTGGAAGCCGTCCTCTTTTGTGGCTTCGTAGATAGGTTCGATGATAGGGCTTCTCATTACTTCGTAAAAATTTTCTTCGTCATCGAATATGTAAGGTAACGAGAAAAGGCTATAAATAGAGTTGAAATTTTCGAGGCTGGCCGCACTTACCCGAGTAATATCGACTGCCCCGTTTTGCATTTGCTCAAGCACTTCGCGTTCGGAGCCAAGAACACCATTCAAGAATAATTGAATCGATACTTCACCGTTGGTTTTTTCATTAATTTCATCGGCGAACTGCTTTAAAACGACACTGCTAGGGTGGTCTTGAGAAAGCGAGTTGGCCATTCTTAAGCGGACATCGGCGTTAACGCTAGATACGCTGAAAAACACAGTCGAAAGGGCAGTAGCTGCGATCAGATATACTTTCATTTTTTTTCCTTATATTCGACGCGTTGCTTTAATGTATTGTTATGGTTACGCATCAATTCTGAAGGGAATGCAAAATAATATCTATACGAAAAAAAATTTCATTGATAGTACTTTAGTCCTGAGGATGAGCGAATTATAAGTTCACCCGCAAGCTCGATGCGTCTTGCGATGAAGCGGGGGTCGAGAACCTGGTCTCGTAATAGATCGACAGCTACCTGGCCGATACCTCTCATGGGTAGGTGCACCGAGGTAAGTGAAGGTACCAGGAATTCACCCTGAGGAAGGCCATCGATCCCTACTACTGAAATATCTTCTGGTACGCGAAAACCTCGTGAGCGGAGTTCCAGGATGATTCCAATCGCCAGACTATCCCCCGCGCAAAGTACGGCGGTGAAATCGCATGCCTGATCCAGTTTCGTCGAAATGGCTGCTCGAGCTGCCTCGGATGTCCACTCCTGGGCCTCTACGATGAGTTCGTCCTGATAGGGGCGGACTGTCTCGGGTAGGGAATCCAACCATCCCTCCCTGCGGAGCTCTATCGTGCGACGGCCAGGATTAGTACAAAAAAGAATCCGCTGATGGCCTAGTTCCACGAGGTGTTGCGTGGCTGTGGCAGCAGCGGCGCGGTTATGGGGCCCTACGCTTGAAAGCTGCATAAGAGGGTCGTCGCCGTTGATGAGTACTGTGGGTTTGGCGAGAGTGCGTGCCTGCGTGAGAACCTCTTCGTCATCCACGGTAAGAAAAAGCATTCCCGCTACTTGCTCTAAAGCCTCATTCTCCTTGAGAAGTGCCAGCTCGCCTTCACGGTCGTGGGCGCTAAGTATCTCAAGATCCATGTCGAGCATTTTTGCCTGGGCCTTAATACCATACAGCACATGGGTGCTGAACTGGTTGCGTTGATAATCGATAAGTGCCTTGGCACTGGCCAGCACCACGATACGCTGACCGGCTAGCGTACTGGGTTGCTGATAGTTCAACGTATGGGCCGTTTCAAGAATATGCTGACGAAGATCGGCTCTTACACCGGGGGTGCCCGACAGGGCGCGAGAAACCGTACTGATCGAAACATTGCAATGGGCTGCGACATCGGCAAGTTTAAGACGTCTTGCTTTGTTATTCATTGCTTTACATCCCTCCGTGACGCGTACTTGCTTGACTATAGTATAAGTAATGAAATTTTTTTTCATATTGCAAATTAACGCTTCAATGTTCAATCTTTATATTGATCTGTGTCTAGTGCTTTTTTATAGAAAAAGCAGCTTTTCAGTGTTCAGGGCGCGTCCTGGGAGTGGTCTTATGCTTTGGTTTAAGAAAATGTTAGAAAGCGTTCTGCTCTTCTTGATGTCTACCATGTTGGTCGTCATGGTCGGCCTGATGCTATGGCAAGTTATTACTCGTTATTTGTTGGGCGTACCTGCGCTCTATACTGAGGAGACATTGCGATTTTTAATGATATGGATGTCGCTTATTGGAGCCGCTTATTGCTTTGGCACCCATAAGCATCTTTCCTTGGAGCTCGTTCCTTCTCTGGTGCCAAGGAGGGTTGGGAAGGTGATGTATTTCCTTAATTCACTCATCGTGCTTGCTTTCGCCATTTTGATCCTGCTTTGGGGAGGATGGAAGACGAGTATGTCAGCGTTCAATCAAGTATCGCCCATCATGCAACTTTCAATGGGATATGTTTATTTTATTCTACCTATCTCTGCGGTACTGACGTTCGTTCTTCAACTTATCAACTTATTACTGGTGATGGCCGGCCGTATTGCGCTGCCGTATACCCCGCCCAGTATGGAGGAGTACTGATATGGCGGCTTATGCCAGCTTTCTGTCGGATCCACTCAATGCAACGTTCGTTCTGTTCGGGGCTTTTTTCCTGCTCTTATTCATTGGCTCACCGATCTCTGTCGCCATCATTGTCTCGTCCTTATTGGTGGGCATTGCTTATCTACCTCCTGAAACCGCGTTATTTATTTCCACACAAAAAATGTTTTCCGGATTGGATAGTTTTACCTTACTGGCCATTCCATTCTTTATTCTGGCCGGCGATATCATGAATAAGGGCGGTATCGCTATTCGCTTGGTCAATCTAGCGCGGTTGGTCGGGGGGCGACTACCTGGAGCGCTGGCGCATACCAACGTCATCGCTAATATGCTCTTTGGCGCCATTTCAGGTTCTTCGATCGCTTCCGCGGCGGCGGTGGGGGGGACTATGGGGCCACTACAACGTAAGGAAGGCTACGCCCCCAGCTACTCCGCTGCTGTTAACATCGCTTCGGCACCGACGGGGATTTTGATCCCTCCCAGCGGTCCATTGATCCTCTTTTCCCTCGTTTCGGGCGGAACGTCCATCTCGGCGCTGTTCATTGCGGGCTATATTCCGGGCATTCTGATGGGCGTCACCATCATGTTGATGGCTGGTATTATTGCCAAAAAACGCGGCTACCGCAGTAGCTTACGCTCGTCGCCGGGCGATGCGTTGCGAATCGTTTTGGAAGCTTTACCCGCATTGGGAATGATCGTTGTCATCATTGGTGGCATCGTCCTGGGCGTATTTACGGCTACCGAGGCCGCGGCGGTTGCGGTTTTGTATGCGTTGATGCTCTCTCTGATCTATCGAATGACCACCCTACGCGAATATTTGCAGCTTATCGGCCGTTCGGCCGTGCTAACGGCCTCTATTCTTTTTTTGATCGCTGCATCGGGGGTCATGTCCTACGTTATGACGATCGCCGGCATTCCTGACTTGATTGCCAGCGCCATTCTGCAATTCGAAAACATTATTCTCATCTTTTTAATCATGAACCTGTGCCTGTTGGTCATCGGGTTTTTCATCGATCTAACACCAGCAGTACTCATATTTACCCCTATTTTTCTGCCTATCGCGCAACAGATGGGAATGGATCCGGTTCACTTCGGCATCATGTTGATCTTCAATCTGGGCGTCGGCTCGATGACCCCTCCCGTAGGAAGCGTGCTGTTTGTTGGGTGTTCCGTAGCCGAATTACGCATTGATCAGGTCATACGGCCCATTCTGCCGTTCTTTTTTGCGCTGGTGCTCGCACTATTGCTGGTTACTTTCATTCCCTGGCTCTCGCTTGGTTTGCCGAGCCTGTTTGGCTTGATGTAAAGCGGATAGGCATATCACGTCGAGTAAACTCATTTATCAAAGGAGATTGCATGTCACGGTTTTCACTGGAAGGTAGGACGGCTCTCGTTACTGGTGCCAATACCGGTATAGGTCAGGCTATCGCGGTCGCTATTGCCAAAGCTGGTGGTCAGGTTATTTGCGCTGGACGTCGCTCGACTCAAGAAACCGTCGAGGCGATCACCGCCGATGGGGGGGAGGCTGAATCGGTAACGCTCGATTTTGCCGACCCGTTTGCAGCATCAGAGCTCTTTCAATCACGCCCGATCGATATCCTGGTCAATAACGCCGGCATAATTAGGCGTGCGGACGCTCTCGAATTTTCAGAGCAGGATTGGGACGACGTGATGGACGTTAACCTTAAAGCACTGTTTTTTACGTCCCAAGCGTTTGCCAAGGCACTCGTGAATCGTGATGCAAAAGGCAAAATCGTCAATATTGCATCACTGCTGAGTTTTCAAGGCGGTATTCGCGTCGCTTCCTATACGGCCTCTAAACACGGCGTATCCGGGCTGACCAAACTGCTTGCCAACGAATGGGCGGCCCGAGGAATTAATGTCAATGCCATCGCGCCGGGCTATATCGCGACCAATAACACTCAGGCGCTGCGTGATGACCCCAAGCGTTCGGCCGAGATATTAGGCCGCATCCCCGCCGATCGATGGGGGGAACCCGAGGATATCGCCGATAGTGCGGTTTTTTTGGCATCACCAGCTTCGGACTACATCCACGGCGCGGTATTGAACGTGGATGGTGGTTGGTTGGCGCGGTGATTGCCGTTTTCTTTTTTATTCATTGAGAGGAAGCATTCATGAGCATGATGACGAAGTATGGCGCAGGCCCCAATCAATTGGACGCCATGAACACTGCCGCACTGCGTGACACTTTCATGGTCGAAGGTCTTTTTACGCCAGATCAGATCAATTTTACCTATACGCACCTCGATCGTATGATCGTAGGCGGCGCAGTGCCTCTTCACTCACCTTTGAGTTTCGGTGATGGAAGCGACGTAGGCACGCCGTTTTTCTTTGACGCCCGTGAAATGGGTGTCGCGAACCTGGGCCAGTCAGGTTGGATCGAGGTTGATGGGGAGCGATACGCGCTTGGTAATCGGGATGTCTTCTATATCGGCCGGGGTGCCAAGGATATTAAGCTTGGCAGTGATGAGAGTGACCGGCCAGCACGCTTTTATATGAATTCTGTGCCTGCAGGTAATGATGTCCCTCATCGGCTGATTCCTCAATCAGAAGCCCAAGTGATTACCATGGGGGATACGGATAAAGGTAATGTTCGTTCGCTGGCAATGTATATCCACCCTAAAGTGGCCCCTTCGTGTCTACTTTTGATGGGCATTACCGATCCGGCTCCACAGTCGATGTGGAACACCATGCCGCCTCATTTGCATGAGCGCCGTATGGAGGCCTACTGCTATTTTGACTTGGCCGATGAAGATCGAGTCATGCACTTCATGGGACGGCCAGATAATACCCGCCATCTCGTAGTTGCCAATGGAGATATCGTCTTATCTCCCGCTTGGTCGATTCATATGGGGGCCGGTACCGGTCCTTATGCTTTCGTTTGGGGTATGACCGGTGAAAATCAGGCCTACGAAGATGTAGACCCCATTGCTATTTCGAGCCTACGCTGATGAGTCTCGAGTCCGGGGAGCCACTCATCTACTGGCAGGTACTCCCTTTAGTGGAACAGGCATACGATGTGGCTGATTCCACAATGGAGGGCGAAATGGATTCCACGTTTTTCCTGACTCGGGACAAGAACTGGATTCCGCATACCTACCCTTGCCGCACGGCGTATATTGCTGAACGTCGTGATCAGCCATTAGCGCCTAAACAACTACCGTGCTGGGAGAGGGCGCGGAATGTCTTGCCTATGGGGTCGCCCTTTCTGGACCTGTCCGGATTTTGGTTTCGCCCCACCTTGGTACAAGGGTGGGCGCGGACCTCTATTCGCGCTGAGTATGCTGGCACCGCACATTTGCGCGCAAGCATTTGTGGTGCGGCGCGAATTTATGCTAACGGCCAAAGCGTGGGGTGGTTATCGCCCGCCACTCGTAATGCTGCCGCCGAGATCGATATCGAGGTAGAGCTGCAAGCGGGAAATAACGAAATCGCCTTCCAGTTCGAAGACCTTTGTGAGCGGGATGCGGTCATTCGCCTTTCGTTGTGTTGGATCGATGGGCCTATCGCCAATGCTGGATATCCCTTTGAAGCTGATACCTCTGTCGTATCTGATGTAGAGCGGTCGCTTGAGAGCATGTATCTGGATCGTGCGGTTTATGACGGTGAAAGTGTCGTGCTTGTCTGCCCGTCTCCGCTCAACGAAGATGCTTCGATTCAGGTGGTGGCGGCGGGACATTTTATATCCCATGGCAAGCAGCACTACACAGTGGCTCTCCCGGCCGGAGAAACCCATGTGCGCTTGTGCGAGTCGGGCGACTTGCCAGCTGACTATCGATACTTCGATATAACCATCAGCTGCGCTGGCTTCACTACGTCGCTTCGGCTCGGGGCTGAAATCAGCAAGCGTTCGGAATTTGGGGCGCCCGCCGAGCAGCTCTCTGAACGCATAGAAGAGGTGATCAGATGGACGGCCGTTAATGCTGAGTCGGATGTGGAGCGAGCCCTCGCCTGTCTTGACGAGGCGAGTGAGACGATGATTGGTGTTGCCGAAAGCATCATTGAAGCGGAACTGCCCGGCATCGAGCGGTGCCACGATTGCGCTGACTTCACGTTGGTGCCGCTACTCTGGGCGCGTATGGTCTACGGTGATCGCTTGTCTTCTCCATTGTTGGACCGTATCGACACGACCATCCTCTCTTTTCGCTACTGGATGGATGAGCCTGGCAACGATGTGCAGTGGTACTTCTCGGAAAACCACGCTTTGCTATTTCACACGGCTTCCTACTTGGCCGGACATTTACTACCCGATTCATGCTTTCAGCGTTCGGGACGTACTGGTCATGAGCAAAGCGAGCAAGGACGCGCGCGGTTGATGGCGTGGTTTGACCATTTCGAGCGTTGCGAAATGGCCGAGTTTAACTCTGCCCCTTATTTTCCGATCGATCTCAAGGGCTTGACGGCGATTCAAGCGCTAGGCCCCGATGAGGATCTACGTAAAAGGGCGGCTAACGCTATAGAAAGGCTTGTCTCTATTGTCGCCTTCGCTGCTCATCAGGGCGTATTGACGGGTGCTCAAGGGCGTAGCTATCAGCACTCGCTGTGCGCCGCGGATACGTTGGAGTTGACCGGCCTTTCAAGACTATTATGGCGCCAAGGCAGTTTAGGTAGTCATGTGCATTGTCTTGTTCAATTTGCGCTGGCGCTGCGCGATCATGGTTTGGCGTTGCCCGCTCACCTTGCACTACAGGCGTGCTGGCAAGCCAAAGAAGGTCAAGAATGGGTCTATCGCCAAGGCGAGAATGGCTTTGCGTGTCTTTACCACTATAAAACCCGTGAGACGGCCATGGGTAGCGCCGCTTGCTATCGCTGGTCAGAATGGGGATATCAGGAGACGCTGATTCAGGCCCGTATCGGAAGTGAACCGCACGCCCAGGTGTGGATCAATCATCCCGGAGAGCGAGTACAAGCCGGGTTTGGCCGACCTTCGTTCTGGGGCGGCTCAGCCAGTATCCCACGTGTGCAGCAGTATCGAAATCTGGCTATCGTTTTGTTCGATGGACAGAATGGCCAGCCGGATTTTACCCATTGCTGGTTTCCTACGTCAGCCTTCGATGAGTGGCAGCTTAACGAGCGAGGGGCTGTAGCACGGTCGGGGCTGGGACGCTTGGCGCTGACTGTGAGTGCAGTCCCAGAGCTGCTAAACGCCGGGGCCTCTGCAGGACACGAACTTAGGGTGCCAGGGCGTTCGGCATGGTGGGTCATTCGCTTGGGTCAATGCCGATCAGGAGAAGGTAATCTGGATCATTATCAGCTTGATATGATGCGCGAACATCATAAATGGGTTGTTGATGACCCGGATTACGGACGCGTCTTGTTTCACGATGATGGTCGGGTGGAGGCCGAAGGTCGATTGATAGACCCAAGCGGCTTTACCCTTGCTGGACACCGCGAAATTCTGGCTGAGTAGGCGACGAGCTCTGCGAGCCAACTACTGTGAGCAATGTATACACCGAGTCTGAATCGTTCATAGCGCTTGAAAGAGGAGAAGTGTAATAATCTTATATAGGTGAACAGCTATAAGGGTGGCACGAACCCTGGAGATGTAGTAAACAAAGCGTAGTAAAAAAGCGTGACGTGTCCGACTCGAGTGAATCAAAGGCAAGGGGCCTTGATGAATAAAACGCTAGCCACCAGTGTTTGGCTCGTTCTTGCAACGCTGAGCCCGGCCGCGCTTGCCTTGGGCCTGGGCCATGCGACAACGCTTTCACCGCTTCAAGCGCCGCTCGATGCCACAGTGGATCTGCTTGAAAGCGATGGTTACCGCGTCGGGGACATTCGGGCAAGCGTGGCCGAGCCCTCTGCGTTCAGCGCGCTGGGGCTCGAGTGGTCGCCGCTGCTGTCCAATCTAGAGGTGACGCCGGTACGCCAAAACGGGCGCACTTTTTTGCGCCTGAGTAGCCCCCAGGCGGTGAGCGCGCCCTGGCTCGACGTGCTGATTACCCTCGATACCCCCACCGGGCGCCAAACCCAGGCGGTCACGCTGCTGTTCGATCCGGTGGATTACCTGCCCGGCCAACCAGGCGCTGGGGTTGCGGACGTGCGTCAAACCGCTGCGCCGGCCCCGGCGCCATCGCCACCTCCATCGCGGCCGGCCCCGCCAGCAAGCGCCCAGCCGAATGCCACCCATACCACCGTTCAGCCCGGCGACACGCTTTGGGATATCGCCCTGAGAACCCGCGCTCCTGGCGTCGACGTTCAGCAGATGATCGCCGCGCTGGCAGAGGCCAACCCGGCCGCATTTGCCGGGGAAAGCATCGATTCGCTCCGCGTTGGCCAGCGCCTGCGCCTGCCTTCCCGGGAAGAGGCGCTGGGACGAAGCCCGCAGCAGGCCGCCCGGGCCGTGAGCGCGCGCAGCGGCGAATCGCCGGAGCGCGGCGCTGCTTCGCCCGAGCCTCAAAATCAAGCCGTCGCGCAAGCGCCGGCCGCGCCTCGGGCTGCTGAACCAAGCGGTGGCGAGAGTAACGAGCAAGGTAGCGCCCGGGAGCCTTCGCCGCCGGCCGGCGAAGAGGCCGACGTCGAAGCCGCGGTGTTGGATGCGTTAATGGCCTCGCTCAGTCTCGAGGCGGCGCTGGCCGCCGGTGAGGCGGACACGCCCGCGGCGCCGCTGCTGGCCGATAGCGGCGCCGCGCCTACGGCGCTTGTAAGCCAGGCGCTGGCGCCATTTTCGCCGCTTCCCACCGCCGAAGCCGCACCCAATGGCGGCGAGTATCAGGCGCTTTTGGATGAACAGGCTCGCCAGGCGGTAGAAATCGACACACTGAGAGAGGAGGTGGCGGCGCTGCGCCAAACCCTTGGCGATGTACAAACGCTCGCGCTGGCTCAAACCGGCTCCGTCTCGGCCAGTGCGCAGCCAAGCGCCCCGGCGCCTGGCGTGTGGGCATCGCTTCGCGAGCGCTGGGTGTGGCTTGCGGGTATTGCGCTCTTGCTGCTGCTGGCGGCCATGGTGATCAGCCGTAAGCGTCGCGAACGCCAGTGGGAGGCTGCGCCTCTACCGGTTATGCCGGTAGCGCCCCCGGCATCCGCTGCACCTCCGAGCCACACCGTGCCGGCCGCTGCCGCTTCATCGCCAGTCGCAACACCGCCTGATGATGAAACACCTGAGCCACAGATGCCAGAAAGCCCCGGGCCGCAAACCCTGGCGGTCGAACGCCGCGCCCTGGCCGAACAAGACCTGATGGAACCCACGCCCGCGCCCTGGGCGCCAAACGACGCGCCAGGCGAGCCAGACGAACCTGAGTCTGCCGAGGCGTTCAGCGAGGCGTTAGAGCCTGGCGAACAAGATGAACCGGCGCTGGCGCCGAAAGCCCCGGATAGTTCGTCGAATCACCTGATCGATTACCCGCCGGCGCGCGCGACTGCACCCGAAGACACTGACGCAAAGCCGCTTTCCCAGGACGTTGGCGCGACCGAGCCGCCATCTTCTACTGAGCCGCAGTGGGAAATCGAGGAGGTAGCATTTAAGCCGCGACGCCGGGATAATAGCTAACCCTTTTTCCAACACGGCGTGGCTAATGACGCTTTTTTACCACTTTGATGAAACCACGCCGCTCACCGGGCGGCTGGCCTTGGGTATCGAGTACGACGGCACGCGCTTTAGCGGCTTTCAGCGCTTGAAGCACGCCGCCTCCGTGCAGGGGGCCGTCGAGCAGGCGCTGGCGAAGGTGGCTGGGGCGCCGGTGCAAATTCACGCAAGCGGGCGCACCGACTCCGGCGTACACGCTACCCGCCAGGTCGTCCACTTCGACCCGCCCGCCCAGCGCAGCGAAAAAGCCTGGATCTTCGGCGCCAACACCAATCTGCCCAAGGATGTCGCCATTCGCTGGGTCAAACCGGTATCCGATGACTTTCACTCCCGGCTGGGGGCGCTTGGGCGGCGCTATCGCTATCTCTTCTTGAACCAGCCAAGCCGGCCGGTGCTGGAGCGCCACAACGTAACCTGGTGCCGCGACCCCCTGGATGCAGGCGCCATGCACCGCGCCGCCCAGGCGCTGGTGGGCGAGCACGATTTCTCGAGCTTTCGTGCGGCGGGGTGCCAGTCCAAAACCCCCTGGCGGCAGATGCACTTTTGCGAAGTGCATCGCTACGGGCAACTGGTGGTCATCGATATCCAGGGTAACGCCTTCTTGCATCACATGATTCGCAATATCGCCGGGGCGCTGGCAAGTGTAGGGCGCGGGGCGCAAAACGAAGGCTATATCGAGGCGCTGCTGGCCAAAAAAAGCCGTCGCGAAGGCGATGTGACGGCGCCGGCCTGCGGCCTTCACTTCGTCGACTCGATTTACGACGAGCGTTTTGCGCTCCCCCAGGAGCCGCTCGGGCCGAACCTGCTCGCCTTTACCGGTGAGTGGACCGGCGACCGGGTGCTGCCGGACAACCCGCGCATCGCCGCCAGGCGCAAGCTCACGTTTGCCGATAGCCCCAAAGCGGCGGCAAAGGGCTCTTCAACGCCTTGAACGTCGCGGTCTCATCATTACGTCTCCCATTTTTTTAAAGGCAGAGGAGCGCCATGCGCACGCGCATCAAGTTTTGTGGATTCACCCGGGCCGAGGATATCGAGCGCGCCGTTGCCCTTGGGGTCGACGCGCTCGGCTTCGTCATGTGGCCAGAAAGCAAACGGGCGCTTACGCCACACAAGCTCGAAGAGCTCAGTCGGCGGGTGCCGGCCTTCGTGACCCGGGTGGGGCTTTTCGTCAACCAAAGCGCTGACGACATCGAGCGCTGCCTGCCGTATCTGGATCTTTTGCAGTTTCATGGTGACGAATCGGCGGCGTTTTGCGAGCAGTTTGGTGCGCCCTGGATCAAGGCGCTACGCATGCGCGACGGCGTGGATTTGCATCACGCTGCCGGGGAGTATCAAGGGGCGCAGGCGCTGCTGCTCGACGCCTACCGGCCGGGCATTCCAGGCGGTACCGGCGAGACCTTCGATTGGTCTAGAATTCCCGCATCTCTTGCAAAACCTGTTATCCTCGCGGGTGGATTGACCTCCTCCAATGCGGGGGAGGCGGCGGCTCGCGTTGCGCCCTACGCGCTGGATGTTTCCGGCGGGATCGAGGCGTCACCCGGCGTCAAGGACCCGGCCTTGATGAGCGCATTCGTTCGTCAGGTAGCGCTTGCCGACGCCGAAACGCCGGATCGAGGCGGCGCCGATTCGTGACGCTACGTTCATTTATTGTTTGCCTGCTCGGGCGATCTTGTGAGGTACCTCTGTGACTGTCTCAGCAACTGGTGACACCGACATCGTAAAGACCCGGTTTAGCGATTTGACCAAAATGCCGGACGCCCGCGGCCATTACGGCCCTTACGGCGGCCGCTTCGTCTCGGAAACCCTGAGCTTCGCGCTGGAAGAGCTGGAGAAGACCTACGCCAGTCTGCGCGACGATCCGGATTTTCAGGCCGAGTTCGATTATGACCTTGCGCATTACGTGGGGCGGCCATCGCCGCTTTATCACGCCAAGCGCTGGTCCGAGCATCTCGGCGGGGCGCAGATATGGCTCAAGCGTGAAGACCTGAATCACACCGGTGCCCACAAGGTCAACAACACCATCGGCCAGGCGCTTCTGGCCAAAAAGACCGGTAAACCCAGGGTGATCGCCGAAACCGGCGCGGGCCAGCACGGCGTGGCTACGGCCACCGTTGCCGCGCGCTTAGGGCTTGAGTGCGATGTCTACATGGGCGCCCAGGACGTGGAGCGCCAAAAGCTCAACGTCTATCGCATGCACTTGCTTGGCGCCCGGGTGATCCCGGTCGAATCCGGCACGCGGACCTTGAAAGACGCCATGAACGAAGCGCTGCGCGACTGGGTCACCAACGTCGACAACACCTTCTACATCATCGGCACCGTGGCGGGGCCGCACCCGTACCCGCAGTTGGTCCGTGACTTCAACGCCGTGACCGGACGCGAGGCGCGGCGCCAGTCCCTCGAGCAGATCGGCCGGCTGCCGGACGCGCTGGTGGCCTGCGTGGGGGGCGGCTCCAACGCCATTGGGCTCTTCTACCCGTTCATCGAGGATGACGACGTTACCATGTACGGTGTCGAAGCCGGCGGCGATGGGGTGGAAACCGGTCGTCACGCCGCGCCCTTGGCCTCCAACGCGCCGCGGGGCGTGCTGCACGGTAACCGCACCTACCTGATGTCCGACGAGGCCGGGCAGGTCTCGGACACCCACTCGATCTCCGCCGGGCTCGACTACCCGGGCGTCGGTCCCGAGCATTCGCTTTGGAAGGATGTCGGGCGCGTCAACTACGTGGCCGCCAACGACAAGGAAGTGCTCGAGGCGTTTCGTGAGCTTACCCGCATGGAAGGCATCATGCCGGCGCTGGAGTCCGCCCACGCGTTGGCTCACACCAAGGTGCTGGCGCCGACCATGCGCACCGACCAGCATATCGTGGTCAACCTCTCGGGCCGGGGTGATAAAGACATCATGACCGTTGCCAATATTGACGGTCTCAAGTTTTAAGGGTCAGCATGAACCGTATCGATCAGCGCTTCGACGAACTTAAACAGCAAGGCCGCAAGGCCTTGATCCCCTACATCACCGCCGGCGACCCCGGCCCTGAGCACACCGTCGGTTTCATGCACGCGTTGGTCGATGCCGGCGCCGACGTGATCGAGCTTGGCGTGCCGTTTTCCGACCCCATGGCCGACGGCCCGGTGATTCAAAAAGCCTGCGAGCGAGCGCTTTTGAAGGGCACTCGCCTGGTGGATCTTCTCGACATGGTCGCGGAATTTCGCCAAACCGATACCACCACGCCAGTGGTGCTGATGGGCTATTTGAACCCGATCGAGCGTATCGGCTACGCCAGTTTTGCCGATAGAGCGGCCAGCGTCGGCGTGGACGGTGTGCTCGTGGTCGATATGCCGCCGGAAGAAGCCGAGGAGTTCGGCCCGCTCTTGAAAGAGCGTGATTTAGCTGCAATTTTTCTGGTTGCACCTACCACTTCCAATGCCCGAGCCGCTACAATATGCGCCCATGGACAGGGGTATCTTTACTACGTGTCGCTCAAAGGCGTGACCGGCGCCGCCACGCTCAACGCCCAGGACGTGGCCGAGCACCTTGCGCCGCTGCGTGAGATGACGAATCTTCCGCTCTGCGTGGGGTTTGGTATTCGCGATGGCGTGACCGCCGCCGAAGTGTCCAAAGTGGCCGACGGGGTCATCGTAGGTAGCGCATTGGTGAACCGTATCGCCGAGAATGCCGATACCCCGGAAGTGATTGCTGGCGAGCTTAAAACCGTGCTGGCCGAAATGCGCACGGCGATGGACGCCTAAGGGTGCCTCCATTGTCTACACTGACTTGATCGACGACACTCATTCGCCTGGCGTGGCCGGGCATTGACGTATACGGAAGCCTTTTTGATATGAGCTGGTTAGATAAAATCGTACCCTCCATGGGGCGTATCCAGCGTAAGGACCGTCGTGCCAGCGTGCCCGACGGTCTTTGGCGTAAATGTCCCAAGTGCGAGGCGGTGCTTTACCTCCCCGAACTTGAGAAACATCAAAGCGTTTGCCCCAAGTGTGAGCATCACTTAAGGCTCACCGCGCGCAAACGCCTCGACTGGTTCCTGGATAAAGAGGGCCGCGAAGAGATCGCCGCCGATCTTGAGCCCGTCGACCGGCTCAAGTTCAGAGACTCCAAGAAGTACAAGGACCGCTTGGCGGCCGCACAAAAAGAGACCGGTGAGAAAGACGCACTGATCGCTATGCGTGGCGAGCTCGACGGCCTGCCCATCGTGGCCGTCTCTTTCGAGTTCACCTTCATGGGCGGCTCGATGGGCGCCATCGTGGGCGAGAAATTCGTGCGCGCCGCCACGCTCGCGTTCGAACAGCAAATTCCATTGATCTGCTTTGGTGCCTCCGGCGGGGCGCGCATGCAAGAGGCGCTTTTCTCGCTGATGCAGATGGCGAAAACCTCCGCGGCGCTCGAACGGCTCAAGCAGGCGGGTATTCCCTACATTTCGGTGCTGACCGACCCGGTGTTCGGCGGCGTCTCGGCGTCACTCGCGATGCTTGGCGATCTCAATATCGCCGAGCCGAACGCGCTGATCGGTTTTGCCGGCCCGCGGGTCATCGAGCAGACCGTTCGCGAAACGCTGCCGGAAGGCTTCCAGCGCAGCGAATTCCTGCTCGAGCACGGCACCGTGGACATGATCGTTCACCGCCACGAAATGCGTGATCGGGTAGGCGGGATACTGCGTAAGCTGACCCACCAAAGCGCCCGGCCCCAGGTCGAAGCGGTCGAGGACACCAGCGCCCAGGTGAGCGAGCCCCTGGTCGATGAAGAGGCGTTGGCCAACGCCTTCGAAGCCAGCACATCGACGGCTGCCAACGCAGCGAGCGACGAATCCAGCCGCAATGCCTAGCTCTTTAGCCGACTGGCTCGACCATTTGGAAACGCTGCACCCCGTCGGCATCGACATGGGCCTTGACCGGGTGTCCGAAGTGGCGACGCGTATGGGGCTGTTCGAGCGCCCCGTGGCAACCCGCGTGGTCATGGTAGCCGGCACTAATGGCAAGGGCTCGACCCTTGCCATGATGGACGCTGTCGCCCGGGCCCACGGCTTTCGAACGGGTACTTACACCTCGCCGCACCTGGTGCGCTACAACGAGCGGGTGACCATCAACGGCCAACTGGCAAGCGATGCGCAGCTCATCGAGGGCTTCGAGCGCGTCGAAAAGGCGCGTACCGAGGCGCCAGAGGTCAGCCTGACCTACTTCGAGGCCGGAACGCTCTGCGCGCTCTGGACGCTTTCGCAACAGGCGCTGGATCTGGCGTTTCTGGAAGTGGGCCTGGGCGGGCGCCTGGACGCGGTCAACGTGGTCGAGCCCGACGTAAGCGTGGTGACCACGGTCGCGCTTGATCACGCCGACTACCTGGGGTCTGATCTCGAGCAGATCGGGCGCGAAAAGGCCGGTATTTTTCGCCCGCTCAAGCCTGCGGTGCTGGGCAGCCAGTCGCTTCCGGTCAGCGTGGCGGATACCGCCATTGCCATGGCCTCGACCATTTACGCGTTGGGCGTAGGCTTCAAGCATAGCGCCGAGGCCTGGGCGGGTAGCGACCTGACCACCGCCTGGTGCTGGCACGGGTTGACCCGTGACGGCGATACGGTGTCGCTGGATGCGCTGGCGGATCCCGGCCTTCCAATCGACAACGCCGCGACGGCGCTTCAAGCGCTTGCGCTGGTCGGCGTTAGCTTCGATACCGCGCTGGTCAATCAGGCGTTTCGCGCGCTGATCGTGGCCGGACGTATGCAGTGGATCGGCCAGTGGTGTCTGGATGTGGGGCACAATCCTCACGCCGCGCGCTATGTGGCCAGCCGCCTACCCGCGCCTGGCGAAGGCGGGCGTCAATGGGCCTTGATCGGTATGCTCGAGGACAAGGATGCCGACGGCGTGATCGAAGCATTGATGGCCCGGGTGAGCGACTGGGTGTGCGTAAGCCTTGACGGTGAGCGCGGGCGTAGCGCCGATGATCTGGCCCAGCGCATTCGGGCGAAAGGCGGCGTGGTTCAAGGTATGGCCGAGTCGCCGCAAGCGGGGGTCGCGCTTATCGAGGAGCAGCTAAGCAGTAATGATCGTGTGCTTGCCATGGGTTCGTTTAAAACCGTTGCTGCGCTTTTGGAGTGCTCGCTACCGCAAGCCTGATGCTATGCGTATTCGCGAGACTTCCAGGCCTGGCCGGCCCCACGCTTTGAGGAGAGGGATATGAAATACGGTAAAACGGAACGCATTAGCGGAATTGTGATTTTGCTCGCGCTGCTGGCGATTTTCGTGCCCTGGCTAATGAGCGACCCGGCCCCCCGCGAAGAGCGTCCCCAGCCGACGTTCGTCATCGAGCAGCCCAATAACGTCACGCGTCAAAACGTCCCCGCACCCGAAATGCCCGCCAGTATCGAGGCCATGCCCCAAGGGGGGCAGGCCGAAGACGCGGGGGGCGAGATCATTACCGATCCTATCGGCGCCGACCCCGCCCAGCCGCAGACCGGCCAGGCGACGGCCGAAGCCGAAAGCACATCTTCCCCGGCGCCCGCCGAGGCGGACCCGATCGCCGATTTGGTCGCCTCCAACGCGGCGACGTCCAACACTTCCTCCAATTCGTCTTCCTCCAGTGAGAGCGAAAGTGGCGCGGCACCGGCGACCGCCGAACAGGGCGAGTGGGCGGTTCAAGTGGGGAGTTTCGGTGATGTGAGCAACGCCGAGCGGCTGAGCGATCAGCTCTCGGGCCAGGGGTTTAGCGCGTTTCGCCGTGCCCGGGACAATGACCTGACGTCCGTGTACGTCGGCCCCTACGCCACCGCGGAAGAGGGCGAGTCGGCAATGGCGCTGATCAAACAGCGGGCCAACGTGCAAGGGCTACTGGTCAGGGTACGAGACTGACCATGGCACTGACTTGGCTCGACGCGGTTTTTCTCGCCGTACTGGCGCTTTCCATGCTGGCCGGTTTTCTGCGCGGATTCATTCGCGAGGCGCTGGGCCTAACGGCTTGGGTCGTGGCGCTGATGGTGGCACGCGTGCTTGCCGACCCGGTCGCCGAGCTTTTGTCGGGAATGATCGATAGCTACGATGCGCGCCTGGTGCTTGCCTTCGCGCTGGTGATTTTCGCGGTGATCCTTTTGTGTGGCATCGTGATTCGACTGGTCCACGCCGCCATCGTATGGGCTGGCATGGGCCTTTTGAACCGCTTTGCCGGGGCTGTGTTTGGCCTCGCCCGCGGCGTGGTCGTTTTGCTGATTGCCACGGTGCTGATTACTCTGACACCGTTTTCAGACCTCCAGGCCTGGCAGGAAGCGAGCCTTCGCCCCACCTTTATCGAACTACGAGACTGGGCAGTCAGCCAGCTTAATCAATGGGAGCGCGAGCTACCCCAAGCGCCGGAATCGCTTCGCGATATCAGCCTGCCCGAGTTTCGCTCGAAGGGCGTGATGAACGATTCCTCCAATATTACGTTGCCACCACCGAACGACCGCTAACCAAGCGCGGGACTTCCTGGTGAGCCAGCAGGGCACAGCGTCCTGGATCGATAATGTTCCGGCTTACTCCCGGTAAGCCGCGGCACAAAGAGAGGTAACTGGAATGTGCGGTATTGTGGGCCTTCTGGCCAGGCAGGCGGTGAATCAGGGCATTTACGACGCCTTGACCGTACTTCAGCACCGGGGCCAGGACGCCGCGGGTATGATGACGTGGAGCGAGGGACGCTTTTTACTGCGCAAAAGCAATGGCCTGGTGCGCGATGTCTTTCATACCCGCCATATGGCGCGATTGAAAGGGCATCTGGGTATCGGCCACGTACGCTATCCAACGGCGGGCTCCTCGAGTGAAGCCGAGTCGCAGCCTTTCTACGTTAACTCCCCCTACGGCATTGCGCTGGCACATAACGGTAACCTGACCAACTCCGAGCAGTTGAAGCAGGAGCTTTTCTCCACCGATCTTCGCCACATCAATACAAGCTCCGACTCCGAAGTATTGCTCAATGTCTTTGCGCACGAGCTTGGCAAGCAGGGCCTTCACCTCACCGCCGAGGACATTTTCGATGCGGTACGCCGGGTGCATCGCCGCTGTAAAGGCGGTTACGCGGCGGTGGCGATCATCAATGGCTTTGGCATGGTGGCGTTTCGCGACCCCCATGGTATCCGTCCGGTGGTGTTCGGCACCCGTCAGGAGGGCGACAGCCAGGAAGTGATGATCGCCTCCGAGTCGGTGGCGCTGGATGTGGGCGGTTTCGAGCTTGCCCGCGATCTGGCCCCGGGCGAAGCCATATTCGTCGACATGCAGGGTAACTATCACACCCAGGTCTGCGCGGATCAGCCAAAGCTCTACTCGTGCATTTTCGAGCACGTCTATCTTGCCCGCCCGGATTCGCTGCTCGACGGCGCCTACGTGTACGGCACGCGGATGCAAATGGGCCGCAAGCTGGGTGATCGTATCCTGAACGAATGGCCGGATCACGATATCGACGTGGTCATCCCGATACCCGATACCTCGCGTACGTCGGCGCTCGAGATGGCTCAGCACCTGGGCGTGACCTACCGCGAAGGGTTCATGAAAAACCGCTATATCGGGCGTACTTTCATCATGCCGGGGCAAACCCAGCGTAAGAAGTCCGTGCGTCAAAAGCTCAACGCGATCGACGTCGAGTTTCGCGGTAAGAACGTGCTGCTGGTGGACGACTCCATCGTGCGCGGCACGACTTGTAAGCAGATCATTCAAATGGCCCGGGATGCCGGTGCTCGCAATGTCTACTTTGCCTCCGCCGCGCCGCCGGTGCGCTATCCCAACGTCTACGGTATCGACATGCCGGTGGCCTCGGAGTTGATCGCCCACGGGCGTACGGAAGCGGAAGTCGGCGAGCTGATCGGCGCTGATCGTATCTTCTATCAGGACCTCGAGGATCTAAAGTCCGCCTGCCGTGAAGTGAACCCGGAAATGGAGGAGTTCGACTGCTCCGTGTTCGACGGCAACTATGTCACCGGCGATATCGACGAGGCGTACCTGGCGGTTCTGGAAGCCAACCGCAACGATTCGGCCAAGGATCAGAGCGCGGGGGACCACGCCCTGGTCGATATGCACAACCAGGACGATGACGACCTGGACGACTAACACGCCAACGAATGCGAAGAAGGTCTACTCATGCAGGATGACAGTGAACGTCCCCAGTGGTCGCTAGAGACCCTGGCCATTCGTGCCGGCCACCACCGCACGTTCGAGCAAGAGCACGCCGAGCCGATCTTTCCCACGTCGAGCTTCGTCTATGAAAGCGCCGCCGAGGCGGCGCGCAAGTTCGGCGGTAAAGAGGCCGGTAACGTCTACTCACGCTTTACCAACCCGACCGTACATACCTTCGAGCGCCGTTTGGCCGCGCTCGAGGGGGGCGAGCGCTGCGTGGCCACCAGCTCCGGCATGTCGGCGATCCTTTCCACTGCGCTTGCGCTTTTGTCCCAGGGCGATGAGATCGTCGCCTCGCGCTCGCTGTTCGGCTCCACGGTTAGCCTGTTCGACAAGTACCTGGGCAAATTCGGGATCACCACGCGCTACGTCGAGCTTTCCGATTTAGCCGCCTGGGAGCGCGCGATCGGCCCGAATACCAAACTGCTGTTTGCCGAAACGCCCTCGAATCCGCTTTCCGAAGTGGCGGATATTGCCGGGCTTGCCGCGCTTGCCAAAAAGCACCAGGTGCTGTTGGCGATCGATAACTGCTTTTTGACCCCGGCGCTTCAGCAGCCCATCGCCCTGGGAGCGGACCTGGTGATTCACTCCGCGACCAAGTATCTCGACGGCCAGGGCCGCGCCATTGGCGGCGCCGTTGTCGGGCGCCACGATCTTTTGGAAGAAGTCTTTGGCGTGGTGCGCACCTGCGGACCCTGCATGAGTCCGTTCAATGCGTGGATTTTCACCAAGGGCCTCGAAACCCTGGCGATACGCATGAAGGCTCACGGCGAAAATGCCCAGGCGCTGGCCGAGTGGCTCGAGCGGCACCCGGCGGTGACGCGCGTCCATTACAGTGGTTTGGAAACCCACCCCCAGCACACGCTCGCCAAAGCGCAGCAGCGCGGCTTTGGCGCGGTGCTTGGTGTCGAGGTCATCAACGGGCAGGAGGGCGCCTGGCAGGTGATCGACGCAACGCAACTGCTGTCGATTACCGGCAACCTGGGGGATGTCAAAACGACCATTACCCACCCGGCGACGACCACCCACGGCAGGCTGAGCGACGAGCAGCGCAGCGCCGCCGGCATTGCGCCGGGGTTGATTCGTATCGCGGTCGGTTTGGAGAGCCAGGAAGACATTCGCCAGGATCTGGCGCGCGGGCTAGACGCACTTGCCCAATAGCAGGCAGTGCCGCTGCGGGTAAATGAGCGCTTTAAAACGAAAAACCCCACCGAGGTGGGGTTTTTCGTTCAAGGGGAAGCTAAATCTTTATTGGTTGCGCGCAGGCAGGTCATGCGGGTCATTGAAATCGTTGTCGCGCGACTCGGTGTTGGACTCGGGATGATTGATCATCTGGCCGCCGGCGCTGTTCTTGATGCGCAGGTTCTCAACGGAGGCGTTGCGGCTCTCGTCGGAGCGCTGTTCGCTCGAGGAGCTCGGCTTTTCAATGGTGTTTTGCTCGGCAGAGCCACGCTCGGCGAAGGCAGAACCGGAAGCCAGTGCAACGGCGATGGCAGCAAAAGTGGTTAGTTTTTTCATGGTGGCGTACTCGTTTTGGTTTATATAAAGCTTTATTAGGCGATCGGTTCGCCGATCTTTCGTGAAACATGGCGTCATACTAAAGTCGAAAAAAGAAAATAAAAATTGAGAAAAATGCGCTAGACCATTCGATTAATTTAATTGTAAACGCTATTTTCATACGCTTTGTTTTATGGCTATACCACTTTGGTTGTAATAGATTGCGAGGGGGCGCCGACCATTTTTCGATTTGTACACCGCGATTTTTTTAGTTTCGTTAGCCCGTTAATAAATGGTTTTTACGAACGAACTGTCCTGCTTTTTTCAGCGGTAGTTTGAGATTCAAAGCGCTATGCTCTTGGCCACTTAATTGAATCAAAAAAAGATACTTAATCCTCTTTCGGCAAAAGCATGGCCCTTTGGGTCGCAAGAGCAGGGAAAAAAGCATGTGGCGTAATACGCGAAGTGGCTGGGGCCTTATGAGTATCTCGTTTCACTGGCTGAGCGCGCTGACCATCGTGGGTCTTTTTGTACTAGGCTGGTGGATGACAGGACTTGGCTACTATGACAGCTGGTATAACCAGGGGCCCTGGATTCACCGCTCGATCGGTATGTTGCTGCTTTTCGTAACCCTGGCGCGTTTGATTTGGCGCGTGTGCCAGCCTACGCCAGACGGGGAGGGTAGCCGGTTCGAGCGTATGGCGGCCCACGTCGGACACATTGGGCTTTATATGCTCTTGCTGCTGGTCATGCTGAGCGGCTATTTGATATCGACGGCGAACGGGCGCGGTATCAGCGTATTTGGCTGGTTCGAAGTGCCCGCTTTTTTGGCCGGGCTACCCAATCAGGCAAGCCTTGCGGGGGATATCCACTGGTACAGCGCGGTAACGCTCATCGTCATTGCCGCTGGCCACGCCCTGGCCGCGCTCAAGCACCACTGGTTTGGCCGTCACAAAACGCTGGTGCGTATGCTCAACCCGGCCCATAGCCGTCAGCTAACGTAAGCCGGCGCCACCATTTTTCACACCCCGAAGCGGTTTAGCGCTTTGGGTTCTTCCAGGGAAAGCGAGGAGTTTATTCGATGTTTAAAAAGAGCCTTTTAGCAAGCGCCGTTGCCGCCGTAGCGTTGGTTCCGTTGAGCCAGGCCCAGGCCGCTGACTACACCATCGACACAGAAGGCCAGCACGCCTTCGTTCAATTCAAGATTAGCCATCTGGGTATGTCCTACATTCTGGGCAGCTTCGAAGAGTTCTCCGGCGATTTCACCTATGACGAGGACGACCTGGACGCTTCTTCCATCGAGATGGAAGTTCAGATCGACAGCCTCAATACCAATCACGCCGAACGTGATCGTCACATTCTAAGTGAAGACTTCCTGAACGCGAGTGAGCATCCGACCGCTACGTTCACCTCTACCGGGTTCGAGTCCGAAGGTGATAACGAAGGCGTAATCACCGGTGATTTCACCCTGAACGGCGAAACCCACGAACTCGAAATGCCGGTAACGCTGATCGGCCAGGGCGAAGACCCCTGGGGCAACTACCGCGCCGGTTTCGAAGGCACCACCACCATCACGCTAAGCGATTACAACATCGACATGAGTGAATTTGGCGACGCCATGCAGGAACTCGATCTGTACGTCGTATTCGAAGGTATCCGCCAGTAAGCCTGGTATGTTAAAAAGCGCCGCCACCCCCGCCGGGGTGGCGGCGCTTTTCGTTAGCGGTCACTAAATTCATGTAAGGAGTCCCGACGTGGCAGTTTTAAGTCAGCGCACTTTGGCCATTACTCTCTGGCAGCAAACCTGGCCCATGGCGATCGGGGTACTCGCGCTACTCGGCTTTCAGCTGGTGGACAGCGCCTTTATCGCCCGTTTGGGTACCGCGCCCTTGGCTGCTCAGTCGTTTACGTTTCCGCTCTCTTTTTTGATCATTGGCGTACAGGTGGGCATGGGGATTGCCATCGCGGCGCTGGTCTCCCGGGCGCTAGGGGCCGGTGAAAACCTGCGCGCCAAGCGGCTGGCAAGCCTGGTGCTTCTGGCCGGCGGCGGGGTGATCGGCGTGCTGGTCATCGCGCTGTGGCTTTTTCAGACCCCGATTTTTTCGCTGCTCGGCGCCGATGACACCACGCTTGGCTATATACACACCTACTGGGGACCCCAGCTCTTCTCGGCCTGGCTGGCGGCGATTTTGTATTTTATTTATAGCCTGTTCCGCGCCCACGGCGATACCCGGCTGCCGGGGTCGGTCATGGTGCTGACCAGTGCGATCAACCTGGCACTCGACCCCTTGCTGATCTTTGGGTTCGGCTCTTGGGAGGGATTGGGGCTGCCGGGCGCCGCCTGGGCGAGCGTGGTCGCCTTCGGTGTGGGGCTGCTGGTCACCGGGCGCAAGCTGCTTGGCAATCAGTGGCTCGCTTTCGAGGGGTTCTACTCGGAAGCGCGACGCTCCGGCCGCGGCTTTGCCGGTATTGCCGGGCCCGCGATGGTCAGTCAGCTCATGCCGCCACTGGCCGCCATGCTGGCTATTTCCGCCGTGGCCGGGCTCGGCGAGGTCCAGGTGGCTGCCTGGGGGCTTGCCAGCCGCCTGGAGACCGTGTCGCTGATGGTCATACTCGCCATGACCATGTCGCTGCCGCCCTGGCTTGGGCGCTGTTACGGTGCCGGTGACTGGGGCCAAATTCATCAGTTGATGCGCCTGGCGCTCAAGGTTGCGGTGGTGTGGCAGCTCGTGCTGGGCGGGGTGCTGGCCCTGGCCGCGCCCTGGGTGGCCGCGGCGCTGGCGGGCAGTGTCGAGGTGCGCGAGGCGCTGACGCTGTTGATTCGGTTCATGCTGCCAAGCTACGCGCTGCTTGGGGTGTGCATGCTGGTCGTCTCGGCGGGCAACGCGCTGGGCTGGCCACTTCGTGCGATGCTCTTGTCCAGCGCCCGGCTTTTCTTGTTCTACCTGCCGTGCTTGTGGGTCGGGGCGCTGCTGTTTGGCTGGACCGGGCTTGCCGCCGGCGCGGCGATGGGCAACGTGCTTGCCGGCCTCGCCGCCTGGTACGTGCTGCGTCGTATTTTATCCCGCCCGCATCGCCAGGCGGGGGAGGCGGACGCTGCTAGCGACGCGGCGCCTGTTGAAGCGCGAAGTACATGAACAGCAGCGCCATGGCGAGATAGCCCAAAACGAAATCCGGCGCGGCGTTCAAGGCAAGCTTTGGCGCGTGCATCAGGCCGACGAAGGAGAACCCGGCGGCCACCAGCGCAAACACCGCCGCCTTGCGAAACCGGTGGTCGATGGCGCAGACCGTCATTGCGCCGAGCAAAATGGCCATGAACATCGCGCCCTGGCCCATCCCCACGATGGCGGGTGAGATACCACTGACCACGTCTTCGGCGCCGCGATTGAAGCGGGTCGAGACGTAGTTGGCGAAATAGGGCAGCATGGCAAGCGCCACCGCCGGGTAGTAGCGGGTGTCGTTGGCCTGAAAGGCGGTGGCGATCATCGAGATCCCCACGAACACCAGAATGGGGGCGACGACCGAGACGGGGATGATGGCCGCGAGTGCCGCGATCAGCCCAAGCATGGTCGCCAACGCGTACACCGCGCCGTTGGCGATGCTGTAGCCGCGGCCCGCGCCCATCCACTTGGCGCCCACGGTGGCGATGTAGACCGTGGTCGGAAACACGCCGCCGAATAGCGCGCCGATCATCGTACCCGCGCCGTCCACCGCCTGGCACTCGCGGACATCGTACCTGTCGCCGGCGGCCTCCATCGCCTCGACGTTGTTCATCGTTTCGATCGCGTTATAGAGCGTGATGGGCAGCACGACGGTCAATACCGCCAGCATGGTGCTAAACAAAAGGCCAAGCCCTTCCCACCAGGCGGTATTGGGCAGCAGCGGATAAAAGCCCAGGTGGGTAAAGGCATCGCTGAAGCGCTCGCCGCCGGCATCACCGATCAGGTAGGCCATCGCCGTGCCCAGCACGATGGCGAACAGCGAGGTAGGCAGTTTGAACGGCATACTCACCCGCGCGATCAGCCCGACGATGGTAATGCACAGTACCAGTAGGCCGATTATTGGCATTTCGAGGGTTTTAAATAGCATCTCACCGGCGATGAAGGTCAGCGCCACCCCGGCCACCGCGCCCAGCATGGCCGCCCGCGGTAAGTGGTGCTGAACGAAACGGCCCACCAGGCTCACCAGCGCTTCGATCGCCCCGCTGATAAAGCAGGCCGCGACAGCCACCTTCCAGGCAAGTTCGGCGTCGCCGGTCAGTTGCTTGGCGGGCAGCAAAACGCCGAAGAGAAAAACGAACATGACCGGCGTCGAGATGCCGTAGGAGAGGGCAGTGACGTCGCTGCGCTGCTCCTTGTGCGCCAATCGCGCAGCACTCCAGGCGTAGTAGAAGTTACCCACCATGACCGCCACCGCCGCACCGGGCAGCACCTGGCCGTAGACGATCTCGGCGGGAAAGCCCATTCCCAGCATGGTGATCGCGATGATCACGAAGTTGGCGATATTGTTTTGGAAAAGCGCGAAAAACGCGTCGGTATCTGCTTTTTTATACCAGGGGTAGCGAAAGCCGGTGGCCGCCATGAAAAGCCTCGAGAGTGAGTGCAGGCGCTCGAATGATGTCGGGCGCTGCTTGACTAATCGGTCAGGTTTATACTGACTGAAACAAAAGCGCCCAGACAAAATGTCTGGGCGCTTGAGGGATGCCGGTTTACTCGTTAACGGCGGCGATCGCCTTGGCGAGATAGGGCAGGTTTTGCTGGGAGAACCCGGCCACGTTGGCCCGGCCCGAGCGCACCATGTAGATGCCAAACTCGTCGCGCAGGCGGTCTACCTGCTCCGGCGTCAGACCCGTATAGGAGAACATGCCGCGCTGCTCGGCAACGCAAGCGTATTTATCGGAAAGCCCGTAGGGCTTGAGTGCCTCGACGAAATCGCGGCGTAGCGTATTGATACGATCGCGCATTTCGGTTAACTCCTCGTGCCACATCGCCTTGAGTTCGGAATCGAGCAGGATCTCGCTGACGATGGCGCCGCCGTGGGCCGGCGGGTTGGAGTAGTTCTCGCGGGCGACGATAGCGATCTGCGAGCGCACGTTCTCCATTTGCTCGGCGTTTTTCGCCACCATGATCAGCGCGCCGGTACGCTCGCAGTAGATGCCGAAGTTCTTCGAGCAGGAGCTGGTGATCATGACTTCGTCGAGGTTTTCCGCCAGCAGGCGAACCCCGTAGGCATCTTCTTCGAGGCCTTCACCAAAACCCTGGTAGGCGAAGTCGACCAGCGGCAGCAAGTTGCGCTCCTTGAGTACCTCGAGGACTTCCTGCCACTGCGCCTGGGATAGATCGAAGCCGGTCGGGTTGTGACAGCAAGCGTGCAGCACCACGACGTCGCCCTCCGGGATCTTGTTCAGCGCCCCGATCATACCCTCGAAGTCCAACCGGTTGTCCGGGTCGACGTAGGGGTATTTGTGAAGCTCAATACCCGCCGAGGTGAAAATGCCGTGGTGGTTCGGCCAGGTCGGATCGCTTACCCAGATGCCCTTGCCCGGCATTTGGCTGGCGATGAAGTCTGCCGCCAGGCGCAGTGCGCCGGTGCCGCCGGGAGACTGGGTGACGCTTGCCCGATTATCGCTCAGCACGTTCGAGCCTTCACCGAGCACGATCGGCAGTACGGCCTGGGCGTAGGCCGGAGCGCCATGAGAGCCGATGTAGGTCTTGGTGGTTTCGTTATTGAGCAGACGAGCCTCTGCTTCCTTGACGGCGCGCATGACCGGCGTCGTGCCTTTGGCATCGCGGTAAACGCCCACGCCCAAGTCCACTTTCTGTGGGTTGGTGTCTTTTTTGAAAGCCTCGATCAGTCCAAGAATGGCATCTCCCGGGACCCGCTCAATATGCTCGAACATTTAAGTGACTACCTCTTTAGCGATGACAAAAAACAGCAGCGCTTCATGATGCCATCGTGCTCGGTGAACTGCCACACCGGCGGCGCGGTAATCGCGAAAAGAGTGAGGTTTTAACGTGTTAGCGCTACTCACCTTGGTCATAAACGGTTTGCAGAGCCAGGCGTACCCCTGGTGGGGTCGGTCGATCGTTGAAGGGCGATTGGCGGGAATTACTGGCGCGAGGCGGGCAAGTTAACTACTTTTTTGAATATAAACAAATTATTCAGGGACGTATTACATGGCAGACGATAACCAGCTGGACCACCAGGACCATGAACAGGAACCCGCGCGCAAGCTCAGCACCGGGGCACTCTTCAAGGACAATCGCGTTCGGGCCATTGCCGGTATCGCCGCCATCGCGGTGGTGTGGGCGATCATGGCGCAGTCCAATGCCGGTACCCACCGCGACCGTATCGACACGCTCGAAAGTGAGCTTGCCGCCACCGAGCAGCAAAACCGCCGACTGAGCCAGCGGGTCGACGAGATCGAGCAGGCTGAAACCGACCTGAACGCCATGCGTGAAGAAGCGCAGGCACTTCAGCAGCGCCAAACCGAGGCTCAGGCCGAGCTCGAGGAAGCCGAGCAGCAGGTAAGCGAAACCCAGTCCCGCCTCGAGGAGCTGCAAAGCCAGCGAGATACGCTTCAGGAAGAGGTCGATAGCCTTGAAGAAGAGCTCGAAAACGCCGAGAGCAATATGCAGTCGCTGCGTGAGGAACGCGACGCCGCTGTAAACGAGCGCGATGAAGCCCAGTCGACGCTGGATCAGATTGAGCAGGCGCGGGAAAGTGCCGAAGAGGCCCGTCAGGAAGCCGAAAGCGCCCGCCAGGAAGCCGAAGAACAGCGCCAACAAGCCCTCGACGAGCAGAACGAGGCCCAGCAAGAGCTGGAAGCCCTGGAGTCTCAGGTCAGCGAGGCCAACGAGCGTATAGCAAGCCTGGAAGAGGAGGTCGAAAGCGGCCAGCAAGCCCTCGAGCAGCTTGAAAGCGAACGCGAAAGCGCTTCTAGTGAGCGCGACGAACTGCAGTCGGAAATCGATTCGCTCAGCGAACAGCGTGAGCAGGAAGAGCAAAGCCTGACCCAGGTACGCTCGGAAATGGACGATCTCATGGTTGCCCTCGATATGGGGCGCGAAGAGCTTGCCAGTGTCGAAGAAGACGTCGAAACCCGCGAAGAGCAGCTACAGCGCTTGGAAAGCCAGTTAAGCGAGTGGCGCAACGAGCTTTCCGCGCTGGATTCGCGTTTGGGTGAAGTAGACGACGCGGCGGAAGACGACGTGCCCAATCTGGCGCCAAACGAAGACGGCCAGCAGAACCCGAATAGCCAAAGCCAGAACCAGCAGAACCAGAGCGAGCAGGGCCAAGACGAGCAGGGCCAGCAGGGCGCCTCCGGCCAGCAAGGCGGTGAAGAAAGCGAGGAGGCCGCCGAGCAGCAAGACGACGAGCAGAGCGCTAGTCAGCAAAACAACTGATCGATGACGGGCTCGTAACAGCGGGTTCGTCCCGTCAGGTCTTAGCGCTATAAAGCGGGTACGGCTAGCGGCCGTATCCGCTTTTTCGTGTTTCGAGTTTATGAACGCGGCCCCAGCGCGTATGATTTAGTCATCGAAACGCTATATGAAGGAGCGTCCAATGGAAGGCATCAAGCATATCGTCGCGGTAGCATCCGGTAAGGGCGGCGTGGGCAAATCGACCGTCACCGTCAACTTGGCGCTGGCGCTTTCCGCCCAGGGCTACCGCGTGGGCGTTCTCGACGCGGATATCTACGGCCCGAGCCAGGCCCAAATGCTCGGCGTCAAAGAGGGTACGCGCCCCGAGCCCGCGGGCGAAAACGCTTTCAAACCCTTGGAGGCCCATGGTCTCAAGGCGATGTCGATGGCCTTTTTGGTCAATAGCCGCGATGCCATGGCGTGGCGTGGCCCGATGGTCGTGGGCGCTTTCCAGCAGATGCTCAACCAAACCCAGTGGGGCGAGCTCGATTTTCTGCTGATCGACATGCCACCGGGCACGGGTGACATCCAGCTGACGCTTGCCCAAAAAGTGCCGGTATCCGGTGCGGTCATCGTGACGACCCCCCAGGATATCGCGCTGCTCGACGCGCGTAAGGGCATCGAGATGTTTCGTAAGGTCAACGTGCCGGTGGTGGGCGTGGTCGAAAACATGAGCCTTTACACGTGTGAAAAATGCGGCCACGAGGCGGCGGTGTTCGGTACCGGCGGCGGCGAGCGTATTGCCAGCGAGTACAACACCGAGCTGCTCGGCCGTTTGCCGCTGACGCTTTCCATTCGCGAGCACGCTGATTCCGGCGCGCCAAGCGTTGTCGCCGACCCCGAAAGCTCCGAAAGCCAGGCCTTTGCCGATATTGCCCGCCAGGTGGCAGGCACCGTCATGGGAACGCGTCAAGACGGTCCCACGATTTCCTTTAGTGAGTGATAAGCAAGAATGAGTATTCAGTCTGATAAGTGGATTCGCCGCATGGCGCAAAACAACGCCATGATCGAGCCGTTCGAGCCCGGCCAGGTGCGTCATGTCAACGATCAAAAGGTCATCTCTTACGGCACGTCGAGCTACGGCTACGACGTGCGCTGCTCGAACGAGTTCAAGGTGTTCACCAATATCCATTCGGCGATCGTCGACCCCAAGGCGTTCGATGATAAAAGCTTCGTCGATGTGAAGGGCGATGTCTGCATCATCCCACCGAACTCCTTCGCGCTTGCGCGCACCGTGGAGTACTTTCGTATTCCGCGTAACGTGCTGACGATTTGTCTGGGCAAATCCACCTACGCACGCTGCGGTATCATCGTCAACGTGACGCCGCTCGAGCCGGAGTGGGAAGGCCACGTGACGCTGGAGTTTTCCAACACCACCAACCTTCCCGCCAAGATCTACGCCCACGAAGGCGTGGCGCAAATGCTCTTTCTCGGCGCCGATGAGGAGTGCGAAACCTCTTACAAGGACCGCGGCGGCAAGTACATGGGCCAGCGCGGGGTTACGCTCCCGCGGACTTGAGCGGTTGGATCAAAAAAAGCGCGCCCTGGGGGCGCGCTTTTTCGTGGGCAGGTATTAGCGCTAAACGTCCTCGTCCAGCTCTTCTGCCGCGTCGTCGTGGGAAAGACGCATGCCGTGCGCCGGCAAGGTGTGTCCGTCCATGGCGACCTTGTCGTCCTTGAACTGAAGCCGGCCTTGCAGGAACCACTGTACCGCGATGGGGTAGATCAAGTGCTCCCGGGCGTGCACTTTCTCTTTCAGGCTCTCTTCGCTGTCGCCTTGCTCGACCCGGCACTCGGCCTGCAGCACGACCGGGCCGCCGTCGAGCTCCTCGGTGACGAAGTGCACGCTGCAGCCGTGCTGGGTGACGCCGTCGGCCAGCGCCCGGGAGTGGGTGTTGAGCCCCTGGTAGGCGGGCAGCAGCGACGGATGAATGTTGAGCATCCTGCCCAGGTAGCGCTGTACGAAGCGCGGGGTCAGGATGCGCATAAAGCCCGCCAGCACGATCAGGTCAGGCTCGTGGCGCTCGATCACCTTGATCAGCGCGCCGTCGTAGGCGTCGCGACTTTCGTACTCGCGGTGGGGCAGCGCGACCGCTTCGATCCCCGCTTCGTGGGCCCGCTTGAGCCCGTAAGCGCCGGGCTCGTTGGAGATCACCGCGGCGATCTCGCCACCCAGGCGATCATGGCTTTGCGCTTCGATGAGTGCGGCCAGGTTGCTGCCGCTACCCGAAATCAGCACCACGATACGGCGCTGATCCACCGGTTCCGGCGTCATGTCGTTTAACGTATCACTTGCGTATTCGTCACTGCTCACTGCGTGGTTTCTCCCGAGGCCAGGTTTTCCAGCAACACCGCTTCGGCGTCGCGCTTGACGATATCGCCAATACGGTAAACGGTCTCACCCTGTTTCTGCAGATAGGCCTGCGCTTCGTCGGCCTGGGCGCTGGGCACGACCACTACCATGCCGATACCGCAGTTCAGCACCCGGTGCATTTCGGCTTCGCTGACGTTGCCCTTGGCCTGCAGCCAGTTGAAAACGGCCGGGCGCTGCCAGGTGCTGACATCGACCCGCGCGGCCAGGTCATCGGGCAGGACGCGGGGAATGTTCTCGGACAGGCCGCCGCCGGTGATGTGCGAAAGCGCGTGAACAGCAAGGCCGGTATCGCGCAGCAGAGACAGAAGCGGCTTCACGTAGATGCGCGTGGGCGCCATCAGCGCATCGCCAAGCGGTGCGCCGTCGATGGTTTCATCCAACGAGGCGCCGCTGACCTCGAGGATTTTACGAATCAGCGAGTAGCCATTGGAGTGCGGACCGGAGGAGGCCAGGCCCAGCAGCACGTCGCCTTCGCCGACCTTGCTACCGTCGAGGATGTCGGCCTTTTCGGCCACGCCTACGCAAAAGCCGGCCAGGTCGTAGTCGCTGCCTTCGTACATGCCGGGCATTTCCGCGGTTTCTCCGCCGACCAGCGCGCAGCCCGCCTGCTCGCAGCCAGTGCCGATCCCGGTCACCACGTCGGCGGCGATATCGACATCGAGCTTGCCGGTGGCGTAGTAGTCGAGAAACAGAAACGGTTCGGCCCCGGCCACGACCAGGTCGTTGACGCACATGGCCACCAGGTCGATACCGATGGTGTCGTGCTTACCAAGCTCCATTGCCAGCCTGAGCTTGGTGCCTACCCCATCGGTACCGGTGACCAGCACCGGCTGGTGATAGCCCGCCGGAAGCTCGGCAAGCGCGCCGAAACCACCCAGCCCGCCCATCACTTCCGGGCGTGTCGTGCGCTTGGCTACGTGCTTGATACGTTCAACCAAGGCGTTACCGGCATCGATATCGACCCCGGCATCTTTATAGCTAAGTGAAGGGGAAGCCTGAGAAGGGGTCGTCTTGGTCATGACAGGTCCTTTAGAGCCTATAGCGGTACAGGATAGGATGGCGCGGAGCCGGTGCTGGCAAATAAACGGGCGGATTGTATCATTTGGTACCGCAGGCCGCATTGCCGTGTCGAGTTATAGGCCAAGACACGTTACCTTATTAAGTCAACATGGCCTTTGTGGGCACGCGGCAACGACTTCGGAGGAAAAAATTCCATGCGCAACTCCTGGTGGGGCGCTCTTTGTTTGATACTGCTGGTGGGCCTGGTCTACCTGCTGGACTCCGTTTTGATGCCGTTCATCGCCGGGATGATTCTGGCGTACCTGGTCGACCCTCTCGCCAATCGGCTTCAGCGCTGGGGGATGAAGCGCCCGCTAGCCGTGGCCAGCGTATTCGTAGTGCTCCTGTTGATCTTCGCCGTGGCGCTTTTGATTTTGATACCGCTGATCGTCTCTCAGCTCAAACAGCTCGGTGAGGCGTTGCCGGGTATCTTTAGCTGGGTAGAGAGCCGGCTAGCCCCGCAGGTGCTGGAATGGACCGGCTACGACGTGCGCGCCGAGCTTGGCAACGTGCAGGCAACTCTTGCCGACAACTGGCGCGACGCCGGCGGCTACCTGGCCCAGGCGCTGGGTCAGATCGGCCGCTCCGGTGCCGCCTTCATCACCTGGGTGACCTACGTGGCGCTGATTCCGGTCGTAACCTTCTACTTGCTGCTCGATTGGGACCGGTTGATCGCCAATATCGCCGACTTGGTACCGCGTCACTGGTTAAGCGATGCGACGCGCCTGGCGAAACGCTGCGACGAGGTTTTGTCCGCTTTTTTACGCGGCCAGCTTTTGGTCATGCTCTGTCTGGGGATCATGTACGCCGTGGGGCTGACGCTGATGGGGCTCAACTTTGGCCTTCTGATCGGCGTGGTATCGGGGCTTGTCAGCATCGTGCCTTTTCTTGGGTTCATCGTGGGGATGGGCGTGGCGCTGGTGGTCGCGTTTTTCCAATTCGATACCTGGTGGGGCCTGGTGGGCGTTTTGGGGGTGTTCAGCGTGGGCCAGGTGGCCGAAAGCATCGTCTTACAGCCCAAGCTTCTGGGCGATAAAATAGGCCTGCATCCGGTGGCGGTGATTTTCGCCGTACTGGCCGGGGGCAGTCTTTTTGGGCTGACTGGCGTACTATTGGCGCTTCCAGCCGCGGCGGTCATCATGGTGCTTTTGCGCGAGGTGATCGAGCGCTACAAGAAAAGCGAGCTTTACAGTGACGTTGATGGCCCGCTTGCCAGAAGGCCGCTTCACCAGCTCGACCATAAAAGGGATAGGGAGAATCCATGAGCAGAGTACCGGCTCAGCTGCCGTTAGGCGTCGGGCTGCGCGATGACGCCACGTTTAGCAACTACTTTGCCTCGAGTGCCAATGCCTCGCTATTAACGTCGCTCACCCGCCAGCTGGAACCGGACGCCGAGCCGTTTCTCTACCTTTGGGGGGCGCCGGGCAGCGGGCGTAGCCATCTGCTACAGGCCGCCTGCCACGCGGCCTCGGATAACGACAAGCGCGCGCTTTATCTACCGCTGGAGGATTTGGGGCACTTTCCACCGCTGATGCTCGAGGATATCGAGCGTCTGGATTTGGTGGCCATCGACGACCTGGAGTGTGTGGTTGGCCGAAAGCGCTGGGAGGAGGCGCTGTTTCACGCGTTCAACCGACTGCGCGACGCGAACAAGGGGTTGATCATTGCCGCGAGCGCCCCGCCGCGCCAGCTCAACGTGGCCCTTTCGGATCTGGCCTCCCGGCTTAGCTTCGGCGTGACATACCATTTGCCGCCGCTCGACGATGCCGACCGCCTCGAGGCGTTGAAACTGCGCGCCAAGGCGCGGGGGCTCGAGCTCCCCGACGACGTGGCCCGCTATATCCTGCATCGCGGCCCTCGCGAGCTTGGCGAGCTCTGCGCGGCGCTGGATACGCTTGATCAGGCATCGCTTTCTGCCAAACGCAAGCTGACCATCCCCTTCGTCAAATCGGCGCTGGGCTGGTAGCCCCCGGCTTTGTCGAAAACGGCTTTGAGCCGTTTTGCTCCGCGGGCGGCGCGGCGTGCCTTGGCGCGTTCTCTTCTGTAAGTTTCTAACGCTTTTGCAAACGTCACGCCGAATGGAGGCGACCTGGTCCGGGTCGTCTTTGTCGCGTTCTATCGGTATGCGCTGACATATTGCGCCCCCGGCGTTGGCGGAGCGTTTTGTGCGGACAAGCAGGGCTTTATATTGTCGCGAGCCGCTACAGTGACTAGGGTGAAGGGTAGCCGCGCGAAACGCGCGCACATGGGTTGAACACAAAGGAGACGTTGTATGGAAACACGTATCGAGCGCGATAGCATGGGCGAACTCGAGGTGCCGGCGGGCGCCCTTTACGGCGCCCAGACCCAGCGGGCGATCAATAACTTTCCGGTATCGCATACGCCCATGCCCACGGCATTCGTGCACGCGGTCGCACGTATCAAGCTCGCCGCCGCGCGCAGTAACCTCGAACTTGGCCTGTTGGATAAAGCACGCGCCCAGGCGATCGAAAAAGCCGCGCAGGCGGTCATCGATGGTGAGCACGACGACCAGTTCCCGATCGATGTCTATCAGACCGGCTCGGGCACCTCGACCAATATGAACGTCAACGAAGTGCTGGCCACTCTTGCATCGAGAGAAGGGGTCGAGGTAACGCCCAATGACCACGTGAACATGGGGCAGTCGAGCAACGACGTGATCCCCAGCGCCATTCACGTGGCCGCCGCCATTGCCGTGAAAGAGTCGCTGCGCCCGGCGTTGGTGGCGCTTCGCGAGACCATCGACCAGCGCGCCGGTGAGCTAAAAGACGTGGTCAAAACCGGGCGTACCCACCTGATGGATGCCATGCCGCTGCGCATGGACCAGGAGCTGGGCGCCTGGTCAAGCCAGGTAGGGCAGGCGATCGAACGTTTCGACAGCGCCATGGAGCGCCTGCAGAGACTCGCCCAGGGGGGCACCGCGGTCGGTACCGGTATCAACGCCCCGCAAGGTTTTGCCGAAAAAGTGGCCAGCGACCTGAGTCGCCAAACCGGGCTCGCGTTTTCGCCCAACGACAGCTTCTTTGCCAGTCTCTCGGGCCAGGACGCCGCCGTGGAGCTTTCCGGCCAGCTCAAAGGGTTTGCGTGCGTGGTGATGAAGATCGCCAACGACCTGCGCTGGATGAACTCAGGGCCGCTGGCCGGGCTTGGCGAGATCGAGCTCGAGGCGCTGCAGCCGGGCAGCTCGATCATGCCGGGCAAGGTGAATCCGGTGATCCCCGAGTCCGCCGCTCAGGCCGCCGCTCAGGTCATTGGCCTGGACACCGCGATTACCGTGGCCGGCCAAAGCGGCAACTTCCAGCTCAACGTCATGTTGCCGCTGGTGGCCTCGAACCTGTTAAACGCGATCACGCTGATGAGCAATACGGCCGAGCTGCTCGGCAAGCGGGCCATCGCAACCTTCAAGGTGCGCGAAGATCACCTCAAGGAGCCGCTGGCGCGTAATCCCATACTCGTGACGGCGCTGAACAGCACGATTGGCTATAACGCTGCCGCTCAGGTGGCCAAGAAGGCCTATCAGGCCGGTCGGCCGATCATTGACGTGGCCGAAGAGGAGACCGACCTGGACCGCGCCACCCTGGAGCGCCTGCTCGACCCCACCGTGCTGACCCAAGGCGGCGTACCGGAGTAACCCATCGCAAGACGGATCAGCGCTCCTGCTTTTCCGTCTTGCCCTCGACGATGGTCTCGTCGGCTTCTTCACGCTCCTTTTCGCTTGCCTGTGGCGTTTCTTGCTCGTCTTTTTGCGAAGGGCAGTAGCAAAACGTCGCCAGAATGGGGAAGTGATCCGAGCCAAAGGCATCAAGGCGGCGCATGCCGACCAACGTAAAATGCTCGGTCACGAAGATATGATCCAGCGGCCAGCGTAAAAAGGGGTAGCTTGCGTGGAAGGTGCTGAACATGCCGCGGCCCCGGCGCGGGTCGAGCATGCCACCTACGCGGCAAAACCGGCGAGTGGTATGCGACCAGGCGACGTCGTTGAGATCCCCCGCCACCAGGGTCGGTTCGGGTTTTTCATGAATGCGTTCACCGACCCATAAAAGCTCGGCGTCCCGCCAGAGCGATTTATCGCTTTCGCTGGGGGCGGGTGGGCGCGGGTGTACCGCGTAAAAGCGGATTCTTGCGCCATTTTTTAGCGTCACATAGGTGTGGATCGACGGGATGTCCTCCTGAATCAGCCTTTTGACCTCTGTATCGGTCAGTTCCAGCCGCGAGTAGAGGTGCATGCCGTACAGGTTATCCAGCGGGATCTTGACGCTATAGGGCCACTGCTCGTCCAGTGCGGTGTCGAGCTGTACCTGCCACCACTGGTCGGATTCCAGGGTGAGTACGATATCCGGCTGGTGCGCCTCGATCATTTGAAAGAGCTTGCGCGTATTGTGATTGCTCGTCAGCACGTTCGCGACCAACAGCGTAACGGTTTGCTCCTCCGGCGGGCCGCCGGCGGCGTTGACCTCCACGGGCCAGATTTTCGTCCAGGGCAGAATGTAGCCCACCTGAACGACCAGCGCGCTAAACGAAAAGATACCCGACAGCGACCGCCAGGGCCCTGTGTCGAGAAAAAAGTAGACCGCCAGGGCGTTCAAAAGGGCCAGCAGGGCGATCTGGACGCGAGGGAATTCGAAGCTGCGAATGAACCACCAGCGAAGCGGTATATGAGGCATTAAAGTGGCAAGAACGAGCGCCACCGCCGTGCCAGCAAACAAGAACTCCAGCAAATCAACCCCCTTAACTCAGGATAAGAAACTCTTTGGGGTAAGCTTAGCTTTGTTGCGAAAGACGTGTCGATGTAAAAGAGAACTTTCTTTTCAACACCCTATGAAAATGTCACGAGGTAAAAAACTGGTTGCAATTACGCTGTGAAGAAGTAGAATACGCCCCGCACTGAAGGACCATAGCTCAGTTGGTTAGAGCGCCACGTTGACATCGTGGAGGTCGGCGGTTCAAATCCGCCTGGTCCTACCATTTTGCGTTAAAGTGCCTGCTTGAAGGACCATAGCTCAGTTGGTTAGAGCGCTACGTTGACATCGTAGAGGTCGGCGGTTCAAATCCGCCTGGTCCTACCAAATTTAAAAACGCCCCGGCCGAAAGGTCGGGGCGTTTTGCGTTGGGTCGCTTAGGTGATCAAGGCTTAAACCGCCGAGGTTTGAGCCGCAAGCGTGGTCTTGCGAATAAAGGTCGCTACCAGCGCCTCGATGCCCGCCTGGTCTTCCTGGCTAAAGCGGTTGAGCTCGGGGCTGTCGATGTCCAGAACGCCCCATGTCGCGCCGTCGACCACGATGGGCACGACCAGCTCCGACTGGGAGGCCGCGTCACAGGCAATGTGATCGGCAACGGCGTGTACGTCGTCTACCCGTTGGGTGGTTTGGGTGCGCGCTGCGGCCCCGCAAACGCCTTTGCTAAAGGGAATCGGGTTGCAGGCGGGGTTGCCCTGGAACGGCCCCAGATGCAGCACCTGGGGCTCGCGTTGAAGGTAAAAGCCGACCCAGTTGAGCGAACCCAGCGACTGCATGATGAACGCGCTGGTTTGGGCGCTGTTGGTCAGCCAGTCTGAGGTGTCCAGCAGGGCGTCGAGCTGGCGGTTCAGTAGGGCGTAGTCTACGTAAGCCATGTCATTTTCCTTATAAACGAGCAGGCCGGCCTTGCGGCCGGCCCTTGTGCATTCAAAGCACGCCAAACGAGGCGTTGGGTAGTTTGCCTTGGAGTTACTCGATCCAGCCCGGCACGGCGCCGCCCTGGAAGAGCTCTTCGGCTTTTTCGATGACTTCGTCGCGCTGGTAGGCGTCGACCATTTGACGAATCTCTTCGCGCTCTTCGTCGCCGCTACGCACCGCAATCAGGTTGACGTAAGGGGACTCTGCGCCTTCTCGCACCAGCGCATCCTCCAGGCTCAGGCCGGCCGGCTGGGCGAAGGTGTTGTTGATGAACGCCATGTCCACGTCCGGCAGTACGCGCGGCAGCTGCGCGGCTTCGATTTCGCGAAAGCGGAAGTTGCGTGGGTTTTCGGCGATGTCGATCGGCGTGGCTTCGAGATTCTCCGGGTCGTTGAGTGTGATCAACCCTTCGTTGTGCATCAGAATCAGCGAACGGCCTTCGTTGGTCGGGTCGTTGGGCAGGGCGATCTGCGCGCCGTCCGGAAGATCGTCGATGCTGTCGAATTTTTCCGAGTAGGCGCCGATCGGGTAAACGAAGGTGTAGCCGGCAACCGTTAGGTCGTAGCCGCGATCGTTGTTCATCGTTTCGAGATAGGGCGCGTGCTGATACGCGTTGGCGTCGAGGCTGCCGTCGGCAAGGGCGGCGTTAGGCGTCACGTAGTCCGTGAACTCGATGATCTCGACGTCCAGGTTGTACTCATCCTTTGCGATGCGTGCGGCGACTTCCATCACCTCGGTTTCCGGGCCGGCCACGGTGCCCATTTTGATGCTGCGGGCTTCCTGGGCGTTGGCCACGTTAACGGCCAGGGCCAAAGCGGTCAGTCCGGTGAGTAGCTGTTTTTTCATGCGAGTTCTCCTGTAAGCGAATCTTGACGATATTATAGCAATAAAAAAGCCGCGCATAATTCTTTCAGGTTATATGGCCGATAGCGATTTTATTCAATGCCCGGCTACTTGCGATCGCTTTTGCGCACCAGATAGTCGCCCAGACTTTGAAAGCCTTGCACCATCACCACCAGAATCACCACCGTCGTCAGCATGATGGTCGGGTTGAAGCGGTTGTAACCGTAGCGAATGCCTAAATCCCCCAGGCCCCCACCGCCGACCGCACCGGCCATGGCCGAATAGCTGACCAGCGTGACCACGGTGATCGTAAGGCCGGTAATGATACCGCCCCGGGCTTCGGGGATCAGTACCTTGCAGATGATCTGCCAAGGGGTGGCGCCCATCGCCTGGGCGGACTCTACAAGCCCCGGAGAGAGCTCGTTGAGCGCCCCTTCGATCAACCTGGCGACGAAGGGGATAGCGGCGATCGTCAGCGGCACCGAGGCGGCGTTGATGCCGATCGAGGTGCCGACCAGCATCCGTGTGAAGGGGATGATCGCCACCATCAAAATGATGAACGGAATCGAGCGGCCGACGTTGGTGACGAGGCTGAGCACGTGGTTGAGCACCGGCATGGCCAGAATCTGACGCGGGCGGGTCACGTAGAGAAGGACGCCCAGCGGCAGGCCAAGCAGCGTCGAGATCGCCCCGGAGATGGCCACCATATAGAGCGTGTCCAGGGTTGCCTGCCAGATAAGATCAAACATCGCGCTGGACATAGCCAAGTACCTCTACCTGTAGTTGATGCGCTTGAAGATAGGTCATCGCCTTTTGGGTCTGCTCGGCGCTACCGAGCAGTTCGGCGATCATCAGCCCCAGGGTGCGCTCCTGAATGGACTCCACCTTGGCCTGCAAAATACTCACGTCGACGTCGCACTCCCGGGCAAGCCTTGAAATCAGCGGCGTCGAAACCGCGTCGCCGGAAAACGTCAGGCGCACCACCGGGTGGCTGTCGGGGCTTTGCACGTCGCTTAGCCGCGCGGTGAGCTCCTTTGGCGGGCTTAGCTGCAAGAAGTCGTTGAGAAACTCGCGGCCCAGGGCCGTGGTCGGGGCGGTAAAGAAGTCGCCCACGTCGGCGTCTTCGACCAGCTCGCCGCCGGAAATCAGGCTCACCCGGTGGCAAATCGATTTCACGACCTCCATTTCGTGGGTGATCAGCAAGATGGTGATGCCGAGCTTTTGGTTGATATCGCGCAGAAGTTCGAGAATCGAGCTGGTCGTCTGCGGGTCGAGGGCGGAAGTCGCTTCGTCGCACAGCAGCACGTGGGGGTTGCTCGCCAGCGCCCGGGCGATCGCCACGCGCTGCTTCTGCCCGCCGGAGAGCTGGGCCGGGTACATCGTTGCCTTGTCCGCCAGGCCGACCATTTCCAGAAGCGGCGTCACGCGGGTTTTGATCCCGCGGCGCTTCTCGCCCATCAGCTCCAGGGGCAGGGCGACGTTGTCGAAGACCGTGCGGGTGGTCAGCAAGTTGAAGTGCTGAAAGATCATGCCCATGCGGTGGCGGGCCTGGTTGAGCTCGCCCCGGCTAAGGTGAGTGATGTCGCGGTTATCGACCAACACGCTACCTTCGCTGGGCCGCTCGAGCAGGTTGACGCAACGGATGAGCGTTGACTTGCCCGCGCCGGACAGGCCGATCACGCCGTGAATGGCGCCCCGGGGGACGGTTAAATCGACATTTTTCAGGGCGTGGACCGCGCGGGGGCCGCTGCCGTAGGTTTTACTGACGTTTTTGAGTTCTATCATGGCGTCTGCCTTAACGTGAGGCCAAAGACGTGAGGTGCAGGGGGAGGGGCTTAAAATAAATAAGGCCACCCCTTGGGGTGGCCATCGACGCTGGACACACCCTTTTAGCTGCACTTCACCGCGCTTGGCTGGTGGACGCCCGCAATCCGGGTATAAATCGGCGTCTAAACTATTAGCGGCGAGAGTCTAGAGAGGGCCTGGCAGCTTGTCAATTAAAGCGGCGCTAAAACGCCACCTGCGCCAAATCGAAAGCATTCGACGCATAAAGCGGCGTTTTAGGGCCCGTTAGGCGCTCGAAAAAACGACGACCGTACTTGCCCTAGTCAATAAACCCTATTCGGCCCTTTAGCTTGAAGCGGGTTAAAGGCGATAATAGCCGTTTGCAAAACGTTCAGGCCCGCAGGGCGTTAGGGGGAGTGATGTTTACAGGCATTGTGCAAGGCGTTGGCCGGGTTGTCGAAATCCGTGAGCTCGAAGCGTTTCAAACCCATGTGGTCGAGCTTTCGCCAGCGCTTTGCGAAGGGCTCGAGCTTGGCGCCTCGGTGTCGCATAACGGGGTGTGCTTGACCGTTACCGCCATCGACGGCCACAAGGTAAGCTTTGATCTCATGCGCGAGACACTGCGGCTGACCAATCTTGGTGCAGTAAGCGTTGGCGATTGCGTCAATATAGAGCGCGCCGCGCGCTTTGGCGACGAGATCGGCGGCCACGCCATGTCCGGGCACATCATCGCCATGGCGGATGTGGTGGGCATCGACGAGGCGCCCAATAACCGGCGGCTGTGGTTTTCGCTGCCCAAAACCCTCGGGCGCTTCGTTTTCGAGAAGGGTTATGTCGGCGTCGACGGCATCAGTCTCACCGTGGGGGATGTGCGCCCGGCGGGTGAAAACATCGAGTTCAGCGTCAATCTGATTCCCGAAACGCTACAGCGCACGGTGTTGAAAGAGCGCCTGCCCGGCGCCCAGGTCAACATCGAGGTGGACCCGCAAACCCAGGTCATCGTGGAAACCGTCGAGCGGGTGCTGGCGGCGCGCGCTTGAGGCTTTGACCAGTTGGTTAAGTAGTGGCCTGAAAATTGCTGGAGAATCAGAGCGGGGAAGCCCGCACTCATCGGCTGCGCGCCGAAGCTCGCATCGCTTTCGGGCTTTCGGTAGACTGTGCGGCTTTTCTCGCATCACCGGGCGCAGGGAACAAAACGATATGAAAGGTTTGGACAACTACTTCAAGCTCACCGAGCAAAATACCAACGTCAAAACCGAGGTGATCGCGGGCATCACCACTTTTTTGACCATGGCGTACATCATCTTCGTCAACCCGAGCATTTTGTCGGAAGCGGGGATGGACTACGGCGCGGTGTTCGTGGCGACCTGCGTGGCGGCGGCCATTGGCTGTTTCGTCATGGGTCTTTGGGCCAACTACCCCATTGCCCAGGCGCCGGGTATGGGGCTCAACGCCTTCTTCACCTACGGGGTGGTGCTGGGCATGGGCTATACCTGGGAGGCGGCGCTCGGGGCGGTATTTCTTTCGGGTCTGACCTTTTTTCTGCTGAGTATTTTCAAGATTCGCGAATGGATCATCAACGCCATACCCCTTTCGCTGCGCTTGGGCATTGCCGCCGGTATCGGGCTTTTTCTGGCGATGATCGCGCTTAAAAACGCCGGTATCGTGGTTGCCAATCCGGCAACGCTGGTCGCGATGGGCGATCTCTCCGAGCCTTCGGCCATTTATGCGCTGCTCGGCTTTTTCGTGATTACCGCGCTTGCCTACTTGAACGTTACCGGCGCGGTGCTGATCGGCATTCTAGGCGTGACCGTTGCGGCCATGCTCCTGGGGCATAACGAGTACGGCGGGCTGATGTCGATGCCGCCGTCCATCGCGCCGACCTTCATGGCGATGGACCTGGCCGGCGCTTTCGACGTGGCGATGCTCAGCGTCATCTTTGCCTTTTTGTTCGTGGACCTGTTCGACACCTCCGGTACGCTGGTCGGCGTTGCCCATCGCGGTAAGCTTTTGGATAAAGACGGTAAGCTTCCGCGCATTGGCCGCGCCATGATGGCCGACAGCACGGCTTCCATGGCCGGTGCGGTATTGGGTACCTCGACCACCACCAGCTATATCGAATCCACCGCGGGTATCGCGTCCGGCGGGCGCACGGGCTTGACCGCCGTGGTCGTGGGTGTGATGTTTTTGATCAGCCTGTTCTTCGCGCCGCTGGCGGGCTCGATCCCGGCCTACGCCACCGCCGGCGCGCTTTTGTACGTGGCGGTGCTGATGGCGGGTAGCCTGGCCCATGCCAACTGGGAAGACCCCACCGACGCCGCGCCGGTACTGATCGCCGCGATCGCCATGCCGCTGACGTTCTCGATTGCCGACGGCATCGCGCTGGGCTTTATGAGCTTTGTCGGCATCAAGACGCTCTCCGGGCGCTTCAAGGACCTCAATCCGGCGGTGATCGTTCTGGCGCTGCTGTTTGCGGTGAAATTCGTATTCTTCGGCTAGGCGTTGGCCCGGCTTTGTATTAACCAATGAGAGACGCGATGAGCATTTACGGCGACTACATCAAGTCCGTTATTCGCACGGTTCCCGACTGGCCCGAGCAGGGTGTCAATTTTCGTGACATCACGCCTTTGCTGCAAAACAGCTCGGCCTTTCGTAAACTGATCGATAGCTTCGTACACCGCTATCAGGACATGAATCTGGATGCCATTGCGGCGATCGACGCGCGCGGTTTCATCATCGGCGCACCGCTGGCTTATGAGCTTGGTTGCAGCTTCGTGCCGGTACGTAAAAAGGGCAAGCTTCCGTTCAAGACGATTAGCGAAACCTACACCCTCGAATACGGCGCCGCGGAAGTGGAGCTTCACTCCGACGCGTTCGAAAAGGGTGACCGGATTTTGCTGATGGACGACTTGATCGCGACCGGTGGCACGATGCTGGCCGCCGCCAACCTGATTCAGCGCTGTGGCGGTCAGGTAGTCGAGACCTCGACGATCGTCGATCTGCCCGAACTCGGCGGCTCTCAAAAGATTCGCGACGCTGGCTTTGGCGTGTTCGCGGTATGTTCATTTAACGAAGACGAGTAACGCCTCCCATGAGCAGCGAACGCTATCACCAGCACTTCACGGTCTCCTGGGACCAGATCCATCGCGACGTTCGGGCCCTTTGCCACCAACTGATCGAGCGCGATTTCAAGGGTATCGTGGCGATCACCCGGGGCGGGTTGATTCCTGCCGCGCTGATCGCCCGCGAGCTCAATATCCGCCTGATCGACACGGTCTGTATCAAAAGCTACGATCATATGGATCAGGGCGGGCTCGATATCATGAAGGGCGTGGACCACGACGGCGAGGGCTGGCTTTTAGTGGATGACCTGGTCGATACCGGTAAAACCGCCCGGGCCGTGCGTGAAATGCTGCCCAATGCCCACTTCGTCACCATTTACGCCAAGCCCGACGGCCGCCCGTTGGTCGATCAGTACCTCACGGAAGTGGGCCAGAACTGCTGGATTCAGTTTCCCTGGGACATGGGCATCGCCTATGTCGAACCGCTCGCCGATCAATTGAAGAAATGATATGACCGACCCTCTACCCAAGGACTGGAGCCAGTGGCTCGGCCAGGAGTTCCAGGCGGATTACATGGCCGCGCTAAAAGCGTTTCTGGCCGATGAGAAAGCGGCTAAAAAGGTCATCTATCCGCACTCGTCCAACTGGTTTCGCGCCTTCGAGCTCACGCCTTTGGAAGAGGTGAAAGTCGTCATTCTGGGCCAGGATCCTTACCACGGCCCCGACCAGGCCCACGGGCTCTGTTTTTCGGTCAAGCCCGAGGTTCAGGTGCCGCCATCGCTGCTCAATATCTATAAAGAGCTTGAAAGCGACGTGGGCTTCACGCGGGTAAATCACGGCTTTTTGGAACCCTGGGCGAAGCAAGGCGTGCTGCTTTTGAACACCGCCCTGACGGTCGAGAAGGGCAACGCGGCCTCCCACCGGGGCAAGGGGTGGGAGCATTTTACCGATGCGGCGATCAAGACGGTCAGTCAACACGCCGGGCCTTGCGTTTTTCTCCTGTGGGGCAGCCACGCCCGTCAGAAGAAAGCGCTGATCGATCGAACGCGCCATTTGATTTTGGAATCGCCACACCCGTCGCCGCTTTCCGCGCACCGCGGCTTTCTGGGTAATCGCCACTTCTCCCAGGCGAACCAGTTCCTGGCCGAGCAGGGACGCCCGGTAATCGAATGGCAATTACCCGCCACCCCTTAACCTTGGGGGCGGTTGCGGGTAGAATGGCGCGCAATTTTGCGCTAGCCGAGCGCTTTTAACCCTGCAGTGAGGTAGTTTCATGAGTGTCCACGCCATTGATCATCCGCTTGTTCAGCATAAATTGGGGCTCATGCGGGAAGGCGGTTTGAGCACCAAGAGCTTTCGCGAGCTGGCAGGTGAAGTCGCCAAGCTACTGACCTACGAGGCCACCAAGGATCTCGAGGTCGAAGACCATCAGATCGAAGGGTGGAACGGCGAAGCCATCGCGACGCGGCGTTTGAAAGGCAAAAAGGTGACCGTCGTGCCGATTCTGCGCGCAGGCCTTGGCATGCTCGAAGGAGTCACCGACCTGATTCCCAGCGCCCGGGTCAGCGTCGTCGGACTTTACCGCGATGAAGAGACGCTTCAGCCGGTACCGTACTTTGCCAAGTTCGCCAACGACATCGAAGAGCGTATGGCGATCGTGATCGACCCGATGCTCGCGACCGGTGGCTCGATGGTGGCAACGCTGGATATGCTACGCGAGCGGGGCTGCGACAGCATGAAAGTGATCGTACTGGTCGCAGCACCCGAAGGCATCGAGCGCGTACAAAAAGACTACCCGGATATCGAGATCTACACCGCGTCCGTCGATGAGCGCCTCGACGAAAATGGCTATATCGTGCCGGGCCTTGGCGATGCCGGCGACAAAATATTCGGCACGCGCTAAGCGCGCTGCCTTGAAATGCCCCTTACGCTTTGCGTCGGGGGCATTTTTTTGGGCGCGAAAAACGCCCCGGTACCCACTCCCCTGACAAGCCTGCCCTGATGGGCGACCCAATGAACGTTAAGGACGCTGCATGAGCACTAAATCATCACAAGAGGGCTGGCCCAAAACGCTGTTGACCGGGGCGCAAATGTTGTTCGTCGCCTTTGGCGCGCTGGTACTGGTACCGCTATTGACCGGGCTCGACCCAAGCGTTGCGCTGTTTACCGCCGGTGTCGGCACGCTGGTCTTTCATAGCGTGACCAAACAGAGTGTGCCGGTTTTTTTGGCCTCTTCTTTTGCGTTTATCGCGCCTATTCAAGGCTCGATTGCAAGCTTTGGCGTCTCCGCCACGCTTGGCGGGTTGATGGCTGCTGGTATTGTTTATACCGTTATCTCTCAAGTGGTGCGTATCAAAGGCACGGGCTGGCTGAATCGACTGCTGCCGCCGGTAGTGGTGGGGCCGGTCATCATGGTGATTGGTTTGGCGCTGGCGCCGGTGGCGGTGAGTATGGCAACCGGGGAAACCAGCGATCACATCGGCTATGGTCAGGCGATCTTTCTCTCCATGGCGAGCCTGGCGGTCACGCTGGTGCTGGCGGTGTTCGGCCGCGGGCTTTTGCGGCTGGTGCCGATCATGGGCGGGGTCGCTACCGGCTACGCGCTCTCGCTGGTCATGGGGGTAGTGGACTTTACGCCCATTCAACAGGCGCGCTGGCTTTCGGTGCCGGCCTTTACCGCGCCGAGCTTTCACTGGGCGGCGATACTGTTCATGATCCCCGTGGCCATCGCCCCGGCGGTCGAGCACATTGGTGACATGGTGGCGATCGGCTCGGTCACCCGGGAAAACTATCTGGAAAAGCCAGGCCTTCACCGTACGCTGTTGGGCGACGGCCTGGCGACCTGCGTGGCGGCGCTGTTCGGCGGGCCCCCCAACACCACCTATTCCGAAGTGACCGGCGCGGTCACGCTGACCCGGGCGTTCAATCCGGTGTACATGATCGTGGCGGCGGTGCTGGCCATTTTGCTGGCCTTCATCAGCAAATTGGGCGCGCTTTTGCAGACCATTCCCGGCCCGGTCATGGGGGGTATCATGACATTGCTGTTCGGCTCGATTGCGGTGGTGGGCATGAATACGCTGGTGCGTGCGGGGCAGTCGCTCACCGCGCCGCGCAACCTGGTGGTCGTCTCGCTTATTCTGGTCTTCGGAATTGGCGGTATGCAGTTCGGCGGCGGACAGTTTACGCTACAGGGCGTTAGTTTGGCCGCGCTTGTCGGTATTGCGCTGAACGCGCTGCTGCCACCGGAAAAAGAGCTTGCCTGAGGCTGGGTCAAAGGAGATCTCCCTGGAAATGATGAAAATGCCTTTTCCCGTGCTCGGCATAGCCGCCTGGAGCTCGACGGGTAAGACCACGCTTTTGACGAAGCTTCTGCCGCGCTTGCGCGAGGCGGGGCTCGATGTAGGGGTGATCAAGCACGCCCACCACAACTTCGACATCGACAAGCCCGGCAAGGATAGCTACCGGCTTCGCGAGGCCGGCGCCGCGCCCATGCTGGTGGCTTCACACCGGCGCTACGCCTTGATGCAGGAGACACCGGACCAGGACGAGCCGGACCTTGGCCATTTGCTTTCACTGATGACCGCCCACGCGCCGGATCTGGTCATCGTCGAAGGCTTCAAGGATTGGCCGCTGCCCAAATTGATTCTCTATCGCGACGGTATCGGCGACCCGGCTATCCTGCAAAGCGACGGTGTCAAAGCGGTGGCGCTAAAAGGCGAGCCGCCCGAGACGCTGGACGCTTCTATCCCGCGGCTAAACCTTGATAACATCGATGAGATTGCGCGCTGGATCCTTCAATGGTCCCGCGCGTCCCGTGACGACAAAAGGTAACGATATGCAGCTGACCCACCTGAACACCCACGGCGAAGCCAACATGGTGGATATCGCCGATAAAGAGGCGTCGCGCCGGGAAGCGGTGGCGTCGGGGCGCATCGTCATGGCCCCGGCAACGTTAAGGCTTTTGAGCGACGGTGAGCTGCCCAAAGGCGATGTATTGGCCACGGCGCGTATCGCGGGTATCCAGGCCGCTAAACGCACGTCCGATCTGATTCCACTGTGCCATTCGCTGGCGCTTAGCAAGGTGAGCATCGATTTCGATATCGACTGGCAGGAGGGCGCGGTCAATGTACACGCGCTTTGCCGGTTGAATGGGCGCACCGGTGTCGAGATGGAGGCGCTGACGGCGGTCTCGGTGGCGTGCTTGACGCTTTACGACATGTGCAAGGCCGTCGACAAGGAGATGCGCATCGACGCTATTCAGCTCGAGAGCAAGCGCGGCGGCGTACGCGGCGATTATCAACGTAGCGCGGCGCCGATCGTGACCGGAGAAGGCACGCCCGGGGAGGTCAGCGTCGGCGAGCGCTGTACGGTATCGCCCTGCGTGCGGGTCAAGTTCCTGGCCGAGCTTCGTGAGCGGGTCGGGCATAGCGAGGTGTCGTTCTCCCTCGATGCGCTTGAAAGCCGCGATGTAGCCGGGCTCAAAACGGTGCTGGCCGAGAAGGATACGCGTTTTAGCGTATTGAAGGAGCAGCGTACGCTGTGCGCCATCAATCAGGTGATGGCCAACGACACCGCGCCGATCACCGACGGTGACGAGATAGCCTTTTTTCCACCGGTGACCGGGGGCTGAATGAGCGACTCATTGATCAGTGTGGCGATACAGGAGGCGGCGTTTAGCCTCGACGAGGGCTATACCGCGGCGCTTGAAAACCGCTTTGACATCGGCGCCGTAGTGACCTTTACCGGGTTGGTGCGTGATTTCAACGAGACCCCCGAGGTGACCGGGCTGACCCTTGAACACTACCCGGGAATGACCGAGCGCGCGCTTTACGAGATTGGCGAAGAGGCGCTGTCACGCTGGGCGCTGCAGAAGGTGGTGATCATCCACCGGGTAGGGCAGCTGCACCCTGGGGACCCGATCGTGCGGGTGCTGGTGGCCAGTGCCCACCGGCGAGACGCGTTCAGCGCCTGCGATTTCATCATGGATATTTTAAAGACCCGCGCGCCTTTCTGGAAAAAGGAGCATTCCACCCAGGGCGATTACTGGGTGAAGGAGCGCGCAAGCGACCAGCAGGACGCGGCGCGCTGGTGACCGTCAAGGCGCCTCGGTCGCCATGATCTGCAGATGGACTTCCGGCATGTGCTGGCAGTGTTCCCCCAGCCAGTGAATCATGCCGGGGGTAAGCGCCTCGCGAAGCTCGGCCAGGGTGTCGGCGTGAATTTCATCGAGGCGCTCGTCGAGCCAGTCGCTAAAGCTCTCTTCATCGATGGGGCTTGCCCCGCTCGCGTCGAGCATCAAGCGGCCGATACGCTGCCAGCCCGTATCGGTGGCGCATACCGGCAGCGCCAAAAACAGCGTGCCGCGCCGGGCGCTGTTCGACTCTGCCCCAAGGCCTGGGTGAGGCGTCACGCTGTTTTGATCCACCACGTGGGGTAGCTGCGGGTAACGCGCCTCGACCCGAATGCCTTCGTTGTCCATCGCCAGCATATCGCCGTTGACCGGGGCGAGCGGCGCCTTGATACCGAGCTCTTCGGCCAGCGCCTGGTGGGCCTTTTGATGGACCGCTTCGCCGTGAACTGGCAGCAGCGCCTTGGGCCTTATCCAACGATAGAGCGTTTTGAGCTCTTGCTGGGCCGGGTGGCCGGTGGCGTGGAGTTCCGGGTGATTGGTTTCGTCAAAAAGCGTCACGCCCAATTGGGTAAAGCGGCGTTTGAGCTGGGCAATCGGGCGTTCGTTGCCGGGAATGGCCTTGGCGGAGAAAATCACGTTATCGCCCGCTTCCAGGTCCATGAAGGGGTGACGCCCCTGGGCCAGGCGCTGAAGCGCTGCGCGGGGCTCGCCCTGGCTGCCCGTGGCGATCACGACGACTTCATCCGGCGGCAGGTAGCCCAAATCCTGGGGCGGGACCAGCGCCGGGAAGTCGTCCAGATAGCCAAGCCCACGGGCGACACCCACCATACGCTCCATGGAGCGGCCCATCAGGCTCACCCGCCGTCCACTCTGCGCCGCCGCCTGGCCAATTGCCCACACGCGCGCCAGGTTGCTGGCAAAGCAGGAGACCACGACGCGGCCCTTGCACGCCTTTAGCGTTCGGGTGAGGGCTTTTGCGACATCGCCTTCGCTGCCCGCGGTGCCGGGGAGCGGGGCATTGGTCGAGTCGCCGACGACGAGATCCAGCGGTGCCAGTGCCTGAAAGTGGGCGGGATTGACGCTTGGGCCGATCAGCGGCGCGGGGTCGAGCTTCCAGTCGCCGGTGTGAAGGACCCGGTAGCCCCCGGCCAGCATCATGATGGCGCAGCTTTCGGGAATCGAGTGCGTCATTAACAGATAGCGAAGCGTGAACGGGCCTTGCTCCAGCGCCTCATTGGGTTCGATCACGTGAATGGCGGCGCTGCTCAAACTGTGCTCGGCAAACTTGTGGCGTAAAAGGCCGGCGGCCAGGGGGGTGGCGTAAATCGGGCACTGCCACTTCGGCCAAAGCCAGGCGACCGCGCCGATATGGTCTTCATGGCCGTGGGTGATGTAGAGCGCCTGGGGGGTGATATCGAGCTCGGCCAGGGTCTGGGTATTGGGCACCTGAAGCGGGGCGCTGGGCAGATCCTGGCGAATCATCATGCCGCAATCAATGGCGATCCAGTGACCGTCATAACCATAAAGCGTCAGGTTCATTCCTATTTCACCACAGCCGCCAAGCGGCAGTATGCGCAAGGGTGGACGGCGGCGGGGACGAAGTTGAACGCGAGATGGATCCATTGATTATGAACAGCCTGAAAAGTAAGGCTTTAACTATACGGTAAGGCGGGGGCGGCTAACAATCATGGCGATGCCAGCCAGGCCCGCTTGCGCTACACTAGCGCCCTTGCTCAGCGCCACGACCCCCTTCATGGCGGACAAGGCCTGGCATTTTTAAAATCGTGTTTATATTGAGTGTATTTATGTCGCATTACTACCGTTTAGTGGTTTCCTGCCCGGACCAAGTGGGCATTGTGGCGCGTGTCTCCAGCTTCATCGCCCAGCACGGCGGCTCCATCACCGAGGCAAGCCAGCATTCGGATCTGCAAACGGGCCGGTTTTTCATGCGTTACGAGATTCTTGCCGATTCCATCGGTATGACCGCCGAGGCGCTCGAAGAGGCGTTCTCGCCGATCGCCAGCGCCTTCGACATGCAGTGGGCGCTGGTGGATACGCAAAAGCGGCGCAACGTGGTGATCATGGTCTCAAAAGAGTCCCACTGCCTGGTCGACCTGCTTTACCGCTGGCAGGCCGGCGAGCTCGACTGCAACATCGTGGGGATCATCTCCAACCACCCGGATATGCGCGCGCTGAGTGAGTGGTACCAGATTCCCTACTTTCACATTGCGGTCGACCCAGGCGACAAGCAGGCTTCGTTCGATGCGGTACAGGCGCAAATCGAGGCGCTCGAGGCGGACTGCATCGTGCTGGCGCGCTACATGCAGATTCTGCCGCCGGCGCTTTGTAGCCGCTACGCGGGCCAGGTCATCAACATCCATCATAGCTTTTTGCCCTCGTTTGCCGGTGCCAAGCCTTACCACCAGGCTTACGCGCGGGGCGTTAAGCTGATCGGTGCGACCTGCCACTACGTGACCGAGGAGCTGGATGCCGGCCCGATCATCGAGCAGGACATTCATCGGGTTAGCCACTGCCATACCCCGACGGATCTGGTGCGCTTTGGCCGCGACGTGGAAAAATCGGTGCTGGCGAGGGGGATTCGCTGGCATCTGGAAGATCGGGTGCTGATCGACGGCAACAAGACCGTCGTCTTTAACTAAAAAAAGCGGGGCACCGAAGTGCCCCGACTCAAGGCGGTTTTTATAGCGGGTGCGGTGCCGGGCAGCCCTACGCGAGGGCGCTGTGAATACCTCCCTGTACGCTACTTTCGCCATCCCTGGCGAAAGACCCTCGCGACGGGCTACCCGGCACGGTCAGTCAAAGTGCTTTAATTGAACCAAAAAGCGGGGGCACGCATCAGTGCCCCCGCTTTTTATGCAACGTTCAAACAGGCGAGTGGCTTAGCCGAGCGCTTGGCCGCTGCCGCCGCGAATCACGCCTACGCCCACACCTTCGATATCGAGCTGCTGGGTGCGCAGGTCGATTTCGATCGGGTCGAAGTCGCTGTTTTCAGCCAGTAGCGTTACCTGATGGCCGTCGCGCTTGAAGCGTTTGACGGTGACTTCGTCTTCAAGGCGTGCCACCACGATCTGGCCGTCGCGTACCCGCTCGGTGCGGTGCACGGCGAGCAGGTCGCCTTCCAGAATGCCGATATCTTTCATCGAAAGCCCGCGCACGCGCAGCAGGTAGTCCGCCTTGGGCGTGAAGTAGTCCGCCGGAAGCGGGCAGTAGCGGTCGATGTGCTCGGCGGCCAGAATCGGGTTGCCCGCAGCGACTTCGCCAATGATGGGCAAGCCGTTTGCCGGCGTTTCGCCGCTTTCGTTGGCAGCCGGCGCCGGCTCACTGGTTTCGGTGCCTTCCTGGTTGGGTAGGCGAATACCCCGGGAAGTGTGGCGAATGATACGAATCGCGCCTTTGCGCTCGAGGGCGCGAAGGTGTTCTTCCGCCGCGTTGGGTGAGCGAAAGCCCAAAGCCTTGGCGATCTCGGCCCGGGTGGGCGGGTAGCCAAGCTCATTCATGGTTTTAACGATAAAGTCAAAAACGTGCTGTTGACGTACTGTAAGAGGACGGGACATGTCTGACTCCAGCGTAAAAGGGTAACTAAAAAGGTGACTCGATATATATGTGTTTAAGTATACAGTATGTTCCTCTGTCCAGTATATGACTCAAGCCACGGATTATAAAGCCGTTCGGGCATCGAGTGGGGGAGTTCACCCTTTCTGGCGATTGAGACTGGCGCGTTAATGGCCTACTATTTTGCGATGTTTTAAACACTCGTTTTTCTGGAGGGCGCCATGGCGCAATCTGATACGGTCACGCGTATCCTGGATACTGCGGAGGTGCTGTTCGCTGAACGCGGCTTTGCCGAGACCTCGCTTCGTAATATCACCAGCAAGGCACGGGTGAATCTGGCCGCCGTGAACTACCACTTCGGTTCCAAGAAAGCGCTGATTCAGGCCGTATTCGCGCGCTATCTCGATCCTTTCAGCCAGCGCTTTCACGAAGCCCTGGACGCGCTGCACGAGCGCTACGGCGAGGAGGACATTCCCCTCGAAGTGCTGCTCGAAGCCATGGCGACCACGGTGCTGACGGTGCCCGCCGAGCGCAATAGCCTCAAGGTTTTCATGCGCCTTTTGGGTTTGGCCTATAGCCAGGCCCAGGGGCATCTGCGCCGCTATATTCAGCAGCAGTACGGCGATGTGTTCACCCGTTTCGTCGAGCTCGTTCGTCGGGCAACGCCGGAGCTTCCCGACGCGGAACGCTTCTGGCGGCTGCACTTCATGCTGGGCACGGTGATCTTCACGCTTTCCGGGCTCGATGCGCTGCGCGATATCGCCGCCAAGGAGTACAACGAGCAGGTCTCGGTGCGCGATCTTGTCCGGCGGCTACGCCCGGTGGTGGTTTCCGCCATGAACGCGCCGCTTCCCCCCGCTTTGGAGGAGCCTGCGTATGCTGACGCCCAATCTGGCTGATCTTCCCCCCGTCGATGGCCCTTGGCTCGAGGTCGACCTCGCCACCCAGCACCTGCGCTGCTGGCAGGGCCAGGCGGTGGTACACGAGTGCGCCGTCTCGACCGGTGAAAACGGCGTAGGGCAAAACGAGGGCAGTGGTCAGACGCCCCGTGGCTGGCACTACGTGCGCGCCGCGATCGGCGAAGGCTTGCCGGAAAATGCGGTATTTCGCGGGCGGCGCTTCACCGGGGAAGTCTTTACCCCGGAACTCGGCGCGCAGAATCCGCAGCGTGACTGGATTCTGACGCGTATTCTCTGGCTTTGCGGGCTCGAGCGCGGCGTTAACCGCGCAGGCCAGACCGACTCCCAGCGCCGCTATATCTATCTTCACGGCACGCCGCCAGACCAACCCATGGGTATAGCCGCCTCCCACGGCTGCATTCGCCTGCGCAATGACGATCTGCTCGCGGTGTTCGCTTTCGCAGCCCCAGGCACCCCGGTGTGGCTCAACGCCGCGGGGCTTTAACGCCGGATTTTGTTTAAGGCCGCCGATCGACTAGAATTGGCGGCCGTTTTATTGGATGCAAGCCGATGACGCAACCGCCAGGCCCGGTCATGCTCGACCTCGAAGGGCCCGCTATCACGCAAGCTGAAAAAGCCTTGTTGGCCGACCCCGCCGTGGGTGGGGTCATTTTGTTTGCGCGCAACGTAGAAAGTGCCGAGCAGGTCAGCGCGCTTTGCCAAAGCATTCGCCGGTTAAGGCCCGATCTGCTGCTGGGCATCGACCAGGAAGGCGGGCGCGTTCAGCGCATCAAAAAAGGCGTTACGCGGCTTCCCGCGATGGCGCGCATTGGCGAGGTCTACGCCCAAGACGCGGATGCCGGGATACAGCTGGCCATCGATGCCGGCTGGCTGCTGGGCATGGAGATGGCGGCCTGCGGGCTCGATATTAGCTTCGCCCCGGTGCTCGATGTCGAAAGCGGGGTTTCCAGCGTGATCGGCGATCGAAGCTTCAGTCAGGACCCCGAACACGTCGCCGAGCTCGGCGGACGCTTCATCCAGGGCCTGCACGAAGCGGGTATGGCCGCGGTAGGCAAACACTTTCCCGGCCACGGCGGCATCGAAGCCGACACCCATCATAGCGTTGCCGACGACCCGCGCCCGTTAAGCGAGCTCAAGGCGCGGGATCTGGTGCCTTTCACCCGCCTGGCCGCCCAGCTCGACGGCGTCATGCCCGCCCATGTGGTTTTTAGCGCTTTCGATCAGCGCCCGGCGGGCTTCTCGCCGAACTGGCTCGGAATGCTCAGAGAGTCGCTGGGCTTCAAGGGGGCGATCTTTTCCGACGATTTGACCATGGCCGGTGCCCACGTGGCCGGCGGGCCGGTGGAGCGCGCCCGCGCCGCGCTGGCTGCCGGCTGCGACATGCTGCTGGTATGTAACGATCGTGGCGCCGCGCTCGAGGTGGTCGCCCACTGTCAGGGGCTCGAGAGCAAACGCGCCGGCAAGCTTCGCTACGCCCGCGCCCGGCCGGACCTCGCGGCGTTGCCCGCGCTCAAGCGCTGGCGCCGCGCCAATGCACGCCTGGGCGAGCTGGCCGACTAGCCCGCGCCGCCTTAAACACCTTTTTCTCGTTCGAAGCGCCGATGTATCGCCGGCGCTTTTATTTTTTGAACCTTGATCGCTTGATACCGGAGCCCTTCGATGAACAAACTCGATAAAGAAGCCCTTGAATCCCTGGATTCAATGCGCGAGCTGATGGATAACGCCGACTGCCTGATCACCCAGGCGCAGGTCGAGGAAGCTCTCGATCACATGGCCGAAGCCATCACGCGGGATTTGGGTGACAAGCTGCCGGTGTTTTATTGCGTGATGAACGGCGGGCTGATCACCACCGGTCATCTGCTGACCCGGCTGGGCTTTCCGCTGGAAGTCGACTACCTGCACGCTACGCGCTACCGCAACGAACTGCGCGGCGGCGAGCTTTTCTGGCGGGTCTCGCCGGAGGTGCCGATGGCCGGGCGCCACGTGGTGATCATCGACGACATCCTCGACGAAGGCTCGACCCTGGCGGCGATTCTGGACTACTGCCAACAGGCTCAGGCGGCGAGCGTCACTACCGCCGTGCTGGTCGATAAACAGCACGACCGCAAGGCGGTGCCGGGGCTCAAGGCCGACTACTGCGGCCTGGAAGTAGCGGATCGTTACGTGTTCGGTTTCGGCATGGACTACAAGGGTTACTGGCGCAACGCCCCGGGTATCTTCGCGCCCAAGGGGCTATGAGCCTTACCCCTTTAGCGGGGCGAAAAACGCCGCGTTAGCCCGGTTTCGGCGATCATGCGCGTGGAGATCTCCTCGATCGAGAAGCGGGTGGTATCGATGAACGGAATGCCAAGCGTGCGGTAAAGCGCGCTTGCCTGCTCGACTTCCTGCACGCACTGGTCGATCGAGCTGTAACGGCTGTTGGGGCGGCGCTCGTTGCGAATGGCCGAAAGCCTTCGCGGGTCGATGGTCAGCCCGAAGAGCTTGTGGCGGTGCGGGGCGAGCACCCTGGGCAGTTTCAAGCTGCCGTCCTCGTCGAGATCGTCTTCGGTGATTGGGTAGTTGGCCGCGCGGATGCCGAACTGCAGCGCAAGATAAAGCGACGTTGGCGTTTTGCCGCAGCGCGAAACGCCGACCAGAATGACGTCCGCCTGATCGTACTGGTGGGTGCGCGCGCCGTCGTCGTTGTCGAGGGCAAAGTGCACCGAGTGGATGCGATCCATGTAGACATCGTCGCTGCCAATGGCGTGGGTTCGCCCGACACTATACGAAGAGTGGGTCTCGAGCTCTTGCTCCAGCGGCGCCAAAAAGGTCGAAAATACATCCACTTTGAAGCCCTGGGCCTGGCGAATGACGTCGCGAATTTCCTGATCGACGATGGTGTCGATGATGATCGGGCGCTGGCCGTCGCGGTTGGCGGTGGCGTCGATGATATTGGCGAGCGCCTGGGCTTTTTCGACCGAGTCGATATAGGGCTTGGTGAGCATCGTGATCTCGACGCCGCTGAATTGTGCCAAAAGGCTACGCCCCAAACTCTCGGCGGTGATCCCCGTTCCGTCGGAAATAAAAAATGCCGTACGCTTCATGCTTTTCTCCCGTTGATCACCTCGATGCGTGAAGCGCTATTCTCACCGTTGGGTGTCGCAAGCACAACGGGCCAGGCCGCTATGGAGCGGGCGACTACAGAAAGTGCCTCAATTCTCGCCGTGTTGTAAAAAACCTTCACTGACTTCGCGGTTAGACTAATGGCGAATACGAGGGGGCGGTGATAGGGTGACACGCTCAATGAAATTGACCGACCCGATCTGGCGAGCCCCGGTCTGGCGAGACCCGGTCGGGTGGTTCAACCCGCGGTCGATGATTAAAAGGGGTGTTGCGTGCAAGAGTACATTGTGTGGTTCGATCAACTGGGCATGAACGATGTCGAGCGAGTAGGCGGCAAGAACGCCTCGCTCGGTGAAATGATCTCCAACCTTGCGGGCGCCGGTGTCACCGTGCCCGGCGGCTTTGCCACCACCGCTCACGCCTACCGCGAATTTCTCGCTTTCGAGGGCCTCAACGACCGGATCAACGCGCTGCTGACGCGTTTGGACGTCGACGACGTCAAGGCGCTTGCACAAGCGGGCAGCACCATCCGCCAGTGGATTATCGATACGCCCTTACCGCCCGCTTTCGAGCGCGCCCTGGCAGATGCCTACGCCGCCCTGCAACAGCGCCACCCCAACCTGAAAGCCGCCGTACGAAGCTCCGCTACCGCCGAAGACCTGCCGGATGCCTCCTTTGCCGGCCAGCAGGAAACCTTCCTCAACATCGAAGGCTTCGACAACGTCAAGCGCGCCGTGCACGAGGTGTTTGCCTCGTTATTCAACGACCGGGCGATTTCCTATCGCGTGCACCGCGGCTACGCCCACGAGAACGTGGCGCTTTCCGCGGGCGTGCAGAAAATGGTGCGCTCGGAAACCGGCGCCTCCGGGGTCATGTTCACCCTGGACACCGAGTCGGGCTATCGCGATGCGGTGTTCGTCACCGCCTCTTGGGGGCTGGGTGAAACCGTGGTGCAGGGCGCGGTCAACCCGGACGAGTTCTACGTTCACAAACCCACCCTGGAAGCGGGGCGCCCGGCGGTACTGCGCCGCACCCTGGGCTCCAAGCTGATCAAGATGGTCTACGGCGAAAGCGCCAGCGCCGGCAAGTCCGTCGAAACCGTCGACGTACCGCTCTCTGATCGCGGGCGCTTTTGCATCAACGATGAGCAGATCATGGATCTTGCCCGCCAGGCGGTCACCATCGAAAAGCACTACCAGCGACCCATGGATATCGAGTGGGCGCTGGACGGCGACGACGGCAAGCTCTACATCGTCCAGGCGCGCCCGGAAACCGTGGTGTCCCAGCAGGAGGGCGGCAAGCTCGAGCGCTTCCATCTCCGGGAGAAAGGGCGCCGGCTGATCACCGGCCGGGCGATCGGTCAGCGTATCGGCAGCGGTACGGTGAAAATCGTGCTCAGCCCGGATGAGATGCACAAGATCAACGACGGCGACGTGCTGGTCACCGACATGACCGACCCGGATTGGGAGCCGATCATGAAGCGCGCCTCGGCGATCGTCACCAACCGCGGCGGGCGCACCTGCCATGCGGCGATTATTGCGCGTGAGCTGGGTATCCCCGCCGTGGTCGGCTGTGGCGATGCCACGACCCAGCTGCGCGAAGGCATCGACGTCACCGTCTCCTGCTCCGAAGGTGATACCGGCAACGTCTACGAAGGCATTCTCGATTACGAATGCAAGGTTTCAAGCGTCGACGCCATGCCCGAGATCCCGTTCAAGATCATGATGAACGTGGGTAACCCGGATCGCGCCTTCGGCTTCGCCGGTTTGCCCAACGCCGGTGTGGGGCTTGCCCGGCTCGAGTTCATCATCAATCGTATGATCGGCGTGCACCCCAAGGCGCTGCTGGAGTACGACCGTCAAACGCCGGATTTGCAGCAGGTGATCGACGCGCGCACCGCGGGTTACGACGATCCGGTCAGCTTCTACGTCGACAAACTCGTCGAAGGTATCTCGACGCTGGCCGCGGCGTTCTACCCCCAGCGGGTGATCGTGCGGCTTTCGGATTTCAAATCCAACGAGTACGAAAACCTGATCGGCGGTAAGCTTTACGAGCCCGGCGAAGAGAACCCCATGCTGGGTTTCCGGGGCGCCTCGCGCTATGTTTCCGACGCCTTCCGGCCGTGTTTCGAGCTGGAGTGTCGCGCACTCAAGCGCGTGCGCGACACCATGGGTTTTGAGAACGTCGAGATCATGGTGCCGTTCGTGCGCACGCCAACCGAGGCGCGCGACGTAGTGGAGCTGCTGGCCGCCAACGGGCTGGCGCGCAACCCGGATGACCCGAACGGCCTCAAGGTCATCATGATGTGCGAGCTGCCCGCCAACGCGCTGCTCGCCGATGAGTTCCTCGAGCACTTCGACGGCTTCTCCATCGGCTCCAACGACCTGACGCAGCTTACCCTGGGGCTCGACCGTGACTCCGCCATCGTCGCGCACCTGTTCGACGAGCGTAATGAAGCGGTGAAAAAACTCCTCTCCATGGCGATCCAGGCGTGCAAGGCGCAGGGCAAGTACGTGGGGATCTGCGGGCAGGGCCCGTCGGATCATCCGGACCTTGCCAAGTGGTTGATGGAGCAGGGTATCGACTCGGTATCGCTCAACCCGGACGCGGTGCTGGAGACCTGGTTCATGCTGGCCGGGGAAACCATCGCCTAAGTAGCCTTGTCAATTCAGCGATTAATGCGCCCGGCCATTGTGCCGGGCGCACGCGTTTTATAGGCTAACCTGTCAGGTGAGTAAGCCAACACCTTTTCCCGCTCAAGAAAACGCCGGCTTCGGCCTCGAAACATCTCAGGAGTGATCATGCTGCCACTACGGGCGACGCTGCCCTTGACCGGCTTATTGCTGGTTCCGCTCTACAGCTTTGGCTTTACCTACGAAGCGCCCTCGGTGACCCCGGAAGTGGGCTCGGGCTACGAGGAAAAACCCGGCTGGGCGAACGATAAATTCGCCGTCGCCGCCGCCAACCCGCTGGCCACCGATGCCGGCCGGCAAATCCTTGAAGCCGGCGGTAACGCCATCGACGCGGTCATCGCCGTGCAGATGGTGTTGACGCTGGTCGAGCCGCAATCCAGCGGCATCGGCGGCGGAGCCTTTTTGATGCACTTCGATGGCACCGATATCGACGCCTTCGACGGTCGCGAGACCGCCCCGGCGGCGGCGGACGAGACGCTGTTCATGGAAGATGGCGAGCCGCTGGCGTTCATGGACGCGGTGGTGAGCGGGCGCTCGGTCGGCGTACCCGGCACGCTGAAGATGCTCGAAACCGCCCACGCCGCCCACGGCCAGCTCGACTGGGAGACGCTCTTCGTCCCGGCGATTACGTTGGCCGAGGAGGGCTTTGAAGTGAGCCAGCGCCTGCACACAAGCCTGGCCGAAGACCCGGCACTGCGCGATGACCCGCTCGCCGGGGCGTTTTACTACGACGCGCAAGGCGAGGCGTTGGCAGTGGGCGAGACGCTCACCAACCCGGCGCTGGGTGCGCTGCTTCGCCGGATAGCAAGCGAAGGCAGCCGCGCCTTCTACGAAGGCGACGTGGCCCAGGACCTGGTCGAGCGGGTGCAAAATCACCACACCCGCCCGGGGGAAATGAGCCTGGAGGATTTGAGCGGCTATGAAAGCATCACCCGGGAGGCGATCTGCACGCCCTGGCAGCAGTGGGACGTCTGCGGCTTTCCGCCGCCGTCCTCGGGGCACCTGACCGTCATGCAAATTCTGGGCATGCTGGAGTACCAGCCGATGATCGAGGCGCCTTTGGATAACGGCGCGGCGAGCAGCGGCTGGCTGCATCAGTTTTTGGAAGCGTCGCGGCTCGCGTTTGCCGACCGTGGCCGCTATATCGCCGACCCGGACTTCGTCGAGGCGCCAGGGGGCGATTGGTCGCTGATGCTCGCCCCGGAGTACCTGGAAAGCCGCAGCCGTTTGATCGAGGAGACCAGCATGGGCGAGAGCGCCGAGCCTGGTAACCCCGGCGAGTTCGAGGTGAGCTATGCAAGCCAGCCCACCCAGCCCGAGTACGGCACCAGCCACATCAGTATCGTCGATGAAGAGGGCAACGCGGTGGCCATGACCACCACCATCGAGCAGGCGTTTGGCTCGCGCATCATGGCCGATGGCGGCACGGGCCTGGCCGGCGGGTACCTGCTCAATAACGAGATGACCGACTTCTCCTTCGAGCCGGAAATCGACGGTGAACCGGTGGCCAACCGGGTCGAGCCCGGCAAGCGGCCGCGTTCGAGCATGAGCCCGACATTGGTATTCGATCATGACAACGGCGATTTCGTGGCAAGCCTGGGCTCGCCCGGCGGTGCGGCGATCATTCACTACACCGCACGCACGCTTCTGGCCATGCGGGACTGGGGCCTGAGCGCCCAGGAAGCGCTGAACCTGCCCCACGCAGTCACGCTGGGCGGCGATGTCTGGCTCGAAGAAGGGCGCTTTCCCGAGGCGACCATCGAGTCGCTCACCCAGCGCGGGCATAGCGTCAGCGAGCGCGAGCTGACCAGTGGTCTTCAGGCGATCCGTCGCCTGGAAGACGGCACGCTGTTCGGCGGCGCCGACCCGCGCCGTGAAGGCGTCGTGATGGGCGAGTAGCCGGGCCTTTAGGCATGCTACTCGCGCAGCCAGTTGCGCAGTTTCACCAGTATCAGACCGCCATCGCTCAAGGCATGGCGGTCTTCTATTAGCATGCTCAGCCGGTCCGGGTAGTCGGTAATGATCGCATCCACGCCTAGATCGATCAGGGTCGACATCCGCGCGCGGTCATTGACCGTCCATGCGTGTATCTCGTAGCCGTAGCGCCCGGCGAGTTCGATCTCGTGCTGGGTGATGCGGTTATGGCGAAGGCCCAGCGCGTCGAAGCTGCGCCGGTCGAGCGTGCCCGGCAAAATCAGCTGAGCCAGCAGCGTCACACGAAGCGCCGGCGCCTGCTCCTTGATGAAGGTGACGATGCCCGGCGTCGTGGTGGCGACGCGCATATCCATCTGCGCGTGGGGAAAGCCGCATTCGCTCATGCCATCGAGGGCGCTTGGCTGGGTCGCCCAGCAGCGGTAGCGAATGTCCGACTCCGCATCGAGGGCATCCAACACGGCCTGGGCCAGACGCTGCTCGTCCCGGGGCAACGCTTTCATGTCGATCATCAGCCCCGCCTTGCCACGCACCAGCGCCAGCGTTTCATCGAGCCCGGCGATGGGCTCGTTGACGAAGGCGTCGCCGAACCAGCTGCCCACGTCGAAGCCGCTTAGCTCTTCGCGGGTCAGATCATTGAAATCCCGGGGGTCGCCGGTCAGCCGTGTCAGGCTCCGGTCGTGGTACAGAAGCACCGCATCATCAGCGCTTAGTCGCACGTCGAGCTCCACGAAATCCGCCCGGTCCTCGAGCGCCTGACGCACGGCGGCCAGAGTGTTTTCCGGCGCGACCATGGAGCTTCCCCGGTGGGCGATTACCGCCACGTTATCGCGCAGCTCGAAACTGTTGAGAATCCACCAGGCTTGTAGCGCGGCAAATACCAGTACGAAGGCCTCGACCGCCCAGGCCAAACGGCCGGGGTTTGCGTTGGCTACCCTGGGCGCCGGGTGGGGTTCGCGGCAGGCCAACTGAAGGTAGAGGCACGCCGAAAGCAGGGCATTGGCGGCAATACCGAGAAAGGTAATGGTCAAGGTGATCAGCACGTAGCCGGTGAGATAGGCAAGCATCGCCGGGATCAGTACGGCGCTTCGCTCGGGCAGCCACCACAAAAGCGGCGTGACGATCAAATCGAAAAGTAAGGTGACGAGCACCGGAAGCGCCACGATCAGCACCAGCAGTATCAGTACCGCCGCGCCGATCGAGCGCCGCCCGCCCCGGGTGAGCGGCACGCTCTGCCTAAGCGCGGCCAGCGGCGAGCGCTGCTCGACGGCCACCAGCGGTAGGGCGAGCATCCAGCGAAGATAGAGCCAGGCCGCCAGGCTCGCCCATATCAAGACCAACGGCAGCGCGCAGGCAATGAAGTACCAAAGCACCGGCGGGCGAACGCGCTGCAGGTAGTAGAGATCCAGATCGCTGAGAAAGAGATCGAATAGCCAGGTAAGCCCAAGCATGAAGGGGGCGAGCAGTAACAGGTGGGCGCTGACCTGAACGATGACCAGCCCGGCAAGGGCCGGCAGACGCCGGGTACTCAGCCAGAGCGCTTCAAAAGCGAGGCGGTAGTGGTTTTCCCGGGCCCGGGTGGCGACCAGCAGCATGCCGGCCTGCTGCCAGTAAATCAGCAAAAAGGCGAACCAGAGCCCCACCAACAGGGTTAACAAACCAAGCGGGCTAAAAAGCAGCGCGACCAGTGCCTCGGTCGTGATGACCGTGCGGTTGAGCGCTGAAAGCAGGGTTTGCGACACCCAGCCAATGGCGGGCAGCACCAGCGCCGACGCCAGCAGCGTATAGATCAGGTGATAAGCGATCAGCGGTCTTAGGTGGTCTTTCAGCGTTCGATAGAGGGCGTGGCCCAGGGTGGTCAGCGGCGGCATAAAAAAGGAGCTTTTGAAGTGAGTGCAGGCGCGGCGTTTGACTCGCGCCGGACAATCGGCCTAAGAGAGGGCCAGGGCAGCGTCGGACACGATAATACCGTTGTTATCGGCGTAGAGCCACTGGCCGGGCTGGAGGGTGGTACCGGCAAAGGTGACCGGGATATCGCGCTGGCCTTCGCCGTTTTTCTCGCTTTTGCGAGGATGGCTGCCCAGCGCCTGAACGCCGAGCGAAAGCGTCGCCAGAATATCCACATCGCGCACGCAGCCGAACATCACAACGCCGGCCCAGCCGTTTTTGACGGCCTGCTCGGCTAGCATGTCGCCCAGCATGGCGCAGCGGTAGGAGCCACCGGCATCGACCACCAGTACCGCGCCTTCGCCGGGCTCGGCAACCGCCTCTTTTACCCTGGAATTATCCTCGAAGCATTTGATCGTACGCACCCGCCCGTAAAAGGCGTCGACACCGCCCATATTGACGAAGAGCGGATCGAGAACGGCCACCTGGGGGTTGGCATCGCAAAGGTCCGGGGTCACGATGTTTAAAGCAGGTGCAGCGGTGGTTGGCATAAAGTGTTCCTTGAATGGAGGAGGGTGAGCATAAAAAACGCCCCGCCCTCGTAAGAGGAGCGGGGCGTTCGGTCATCGGCTCAGGGCGGCAAATAATTGACCGCCCTGCGATGGTGCGAGCATCGGCGATGGGGTGGTTGCCAAAAGCGGCTTAAGCTTCCTGGGCAACCGGAATCACGTTCGAGGCAATCTTCTGATACTCCTCGATTTCGTGGAAGTTCATGTAACGATAGATCTCGCCGGCCATGGCGTCAAATTCGGCCATGTAGCGCTGATACTCTTCAACGCTTGGCAGGCGGCCTTCGACGGCGGCCACCGCCGCCAGCTCCGCCGAGGCCAGGTACACGTTGGCACCATCGCCCAAGCGGTTCGGGAAGTTACGTGTAGACGTAGACACCACGGTGCTTTTCGCTTCCACGCGGGCCTGGTTACCCATACACAGTGAACATCCCGGCATTTCCATGCGGGCACCTGCGCGACCGTAAATGCCGTAATAGCCTTCTTCGGTCAACTGGTGCTGGTCCATCTTGGTCGGTGGCGCCAGCCACAGGCGGGTCTTCAGGCTGCCCGCAGGCTGTTTTTCGAGCAGTTTACCCGCCGCGCGGAAATGACCGATGTTGGTCATGCACGAGCCGATAAACACCTCGTCGATTTTTTCACCGGCGACATCGGAAAGAAGCCGCGCGTCGTCCGGGTCGTTGGGCGCGCAGAGAACCGGCTCCTTGATCTCGTCGAGGTCGATTTCGATGACTTCGGCGTACTCGGCGTCCTGGTCGGCGCGCATCAGGCTCGGGTTGGCAAGCCAGGCTTCCATGCCTTCGATACGCCGGCTGATGGTACGCTCGTCGCCGTAGCCGTTGGCCATCATCCACTTCAAAAGGGTGATGTTGGACTTCAGGTACTCGGTCACGCTCTCTTCGGATAGCGTGATGGTACAGCCCGCCGCACTACGCTCGGCGGAGGCGTCGGAAAGCTCGAACGCCTGCTCGACGGTCAAATCCTCGAGGCCCTCGATTTCGAGTACGCGGCCGGAGAACGCATTCTTCTTGCCGGACTTGGCCACGGTCAGAAGACCCTGTTTGATACCGTAAAGCGGAATGGCGTGCACCAGGTCGCGAAGCGTGACACCTGGCTGGCGCTTGCCTTTAAAGCGCACCAGCACGGATTCCGGCATATCCAGCGGCATGACGCCAGTGGCGGCGGCAAACGCCACCAGACCCGAGCCCGCGGGGAAGGAGATGCCCATCGGGAAGCGGGTGTGGGAGTCACCGCCGGTGCCGACCGTATCCGGCAGCAACATGCGGTTGAGCCAGCTGTGAATGATGCCGTCGCCCGGGCGCAGTGAAACGCCGCCCCGGTTCATGATGAAATCGGGCAGGGTGTGGTGTGTATCGACGTCCACGGGCTTGGGGTAGGCCGAGGTGTGACAAAACGACTGCATGACCAGATCGGCCTGGAACCCCAGGCACGCCAGATCCTTGAGCTCATCGCGGGTCATCGGGCCGGTGGTGTCCTGGGAGCCCACGGTGGTCATCTTCGGCTCGCAGTACATGCCCGGGCGCACGCCGGGAAGATCGCAGGCCTTGCCGACCATCTTCTGGGCAAGGGTAAAGCCTTTGCCGGTATCCCTGGGCTGCTCGGAGAGGCGGAAAACGTCGGAGGCTTCCAGACCGAGCGATTCCCGCGCCTTACCGGTCAGGCCCCGCCCGATGATCAGCGGAATACGGCCACCGGCGCGCACCTCATCCAAAATCAGCTGGGTCTTGAGCTCGAAGGTGGTGAGCACCTCATCGGTGCCGTGCTTGCAGACTTTACCTTCATACGGGTAGACGTCGATGACGTCGCCCATCTGGAGCTTGTCGACGTCCATTTCGACGGGCAGCGCGCCGGAGTCTTCCATGGTGTTGAAGAAGATCGGGGCGATCTTGCCGCCAAAGCAGAACCCGCCGGCACGCTTGTTGGGCACGAACGGAATGTCGTCGCCGAAGAACCATAGCACCGAGTTGGTGGCGGACTTGCGCGAGGAGCCGGTACCGACCACATCGCCAACGTAGGCCACGGGGTAGCCTTTGTCCTTGATCTCGTTGATCTGGTCGAGCGGCCCACGCGAGCCCGGGACTTCCGGGTGAATGCCGTCACGCTCGTTTTTGAGCATGGCGTTGGCGTGCAGCGGAATGTCCGGGCGTGACCAGGCATCCGGCGCCGGGGAGAGGTCGTCGGTGTTGGTTTCGCCGGGTACCTTGAATACGGTCAGGGTAATTTTTTCTTCGAGCGCAGGCTTGGAGAGGAACCACTCCGCCTCGGCCCAGGACGCGATGACATCCTTGGCGACGGCGTTGCCGTTTTTGGCGCGCTCTTCGACGTCGTGAAAAGCGTCGAACATCAAAATGGTGTGCTTGAGCTGCTCGCCGGCCTCTTTGGCCAGCTCGTCGTTGTCGAGAAGCTCGACCAGCGAGACGATGTTATAGCCACCCTGCATCGTGCCCAAAAGCTTGACGGCGTGAATCTTATCGACCAGAGGAGAGCTTGCCTCGCCCTTGGCGATCGCGGTCAAAAAGCCGGCCTTGACGTAGGCGGCTTCGTCGACACCGGGCGGAATGCGGTGGGTGAGAAGCTCGAGTACGTTCTGCTCTTCACCGGCCGGCGGGTTTTTCAAAAGCTCGATTAAAGCCGCGGTCTGCTCGGCGTTCAGGGGCTTGGGTGGTACGCCATCGGCGGCGCGTTCCTCGACATGTTGGCGGTAAGCTTCAAGCACGTTGGGGCCCTCTCATCTTCTTAATGGTGCCGGTCGCATACCCACACGGTATCGAGTATGCGCCATGACACGTGACATACGCTTGACAAACAGCGTCTGGTGGATGGCGTGGATTCTACGGGAAACTGTCGACAATGTTAAGACGACGGCGGGGAGTTTGCATTCGATGGCCCTACTCAACGTGGCAAACGTTCGTTTAAACTGAGCGAGGCGCAGAGAAAAGAAGGCCTGCAAGCCCTCGCATAAAAAGCCGTTTGCAATCACCCTGCCATAGACCATTAAATAACAGGGGTGTTATAGGCTTAAGTATCACAAGCCCACACGCCGGGGTTGAACGCTCGAACACGCGGCCCCGCGCTTCACCATGAGGGCGTCAAAACGCGTGTTATAGTGCCTTAAGGGTCAGTGAGCCCAGTATAACGGGAGCAGCGCCAGGTTTTTGGCGTGTCATCAATGAATAAAGGCGCTTGGTAACCGTATATGTCGATAGAGTTAGCCGTATTGAATCCTGCAGATCATTCCCTTGGCGCGGAGGATCTGCTTCCCCCCAGTCTCAACGCGTTTTTGGCCTGTCAAACGCCAGATGCCTGGCTTGGCTGGGCGCTGGCCAACCCGCAAACGCTTTTGATCGACCACGCGCAGTGTGAAAAAAAGGCCGCCTCGACGGCGATGAATTTGCTTTATCGCTACGTCGACCAGCCGCTGCTGCTTAGCAAGATGTCGCAGCTGGCCCGCGAGGAGCTTCTGCATTTCGAGCAGGTGGTCGCCTTGATGGAGCGCCGCGGCGTGGCTTATACGCACCTGAGCGCCTCGCGCTACGCCGAGGGGCTTAGACAACACCTGCGCAGCAACGACCCCGAGCGGCTGATCGACATCCTGATCATCGGCGCGCTGATCGAGGCGCGCAGCTGTGAACGCTTCGCTCGCTTGATTCCCTATCTCGATGAAGAGCTCGCTCGGTTTTACCGTACGCTCGTGAAGTCGGAAGGGCGCCATTTCGAGGACTACCTGCTGCTGGCCCGACAGCAAACTTCCGATGCGATCGACGACCGCATCGCCTTTTTTGTAGCGTGTGAAGCCGAGTTGATTACTTCACCCGATACAGCGTTTCGTTTTCATAGCGGTGTGCCGGCCTGAGTCGAGCACCCGTCCAGGTAGGATGTGTCTCATGCGCGATGCCAAGCAGATCGACAAGCTAACCCTTTTTGGCCACTTCTCCCTTACTCTCGAAGAGGTCGTGCTGACGCATTTCAGCTACGACAAAGTCAAAGCCCTGCTGGTTTATCTGTTGCTGCATCGCCAGCCGGTCAATCGTGCCGCCCTTGCCGAGCTTCTATGGCCGGACCAGGGGCTCTCGTCCGGGCGCACCAACCTGCGCCACGCTCTGCACTGCCTGCGCCAGTCGCTGGGCAGTAGCGCCGACACGGTTCTCAACGTCTCCCGCCAAACCATCGCCTTCAACCTGCCCGCGCATTGGCAGGTGGACCTTCACGAACTACAGGCGTTAATCGAAGGCCCCCAGAACCTGGAAACCCTGGAGGCGGTGCTGGCCTGCTACCAGGGCGACCTGGTCGAGGAACTCCAGCTGACCAACTGTAGCGAATTTCAGCGCTGGCTGGTGCAGGTACGCAACGAGTGGCGCCAGCGGGTCATCCGCTTTGCCGAGCAGGTGCTCAACGCCCAAAAGGAAGTGCCCGACACGGTCATCGAGGAGCTGGTCAGCAGCTTTTCCGGCTACGGGCCGTTTCATGAGCGACTGGTGCGCCAGTTGGCGGAAAAGAACCAGATGGCCGCCGCCCACGAACAGTACCAAAGCTACCTGCAGCTTTTAGCGCTCTCGGGCCAGCAGCCCGAGCCCGGTTTTTTGCAACTGGCAAGTTACTGGTCCGATGGTCAGCACGACACGCCGGTGGTGACTCCTCAGGGGGCCTACTCGCGGGCGCTGGCGGCGGACAGCAAGCCGCTGCGTGAGGACGAAATCGAGCTTCGCCAGCTTTCGGTCATGGCGATCCGGCTGACCCTGAAAGGCGACTGGCAGGAGCGGGGGACTATGCGCCACTGCCTGAATCTGCAGTTGGAGCTTTTGCGTTGGCTGGAGCAGCAGTGCCACCACCTGGGCGGTTTCTGGCTACCCGGCGCCACCGGCGGGCTGGGGCTTGCCTGCTTTGGAACCCACGGGCCTGCCCACCAACTGGCCGAGCTGGTCGCGCTGTACGAGCACTGCCGCAAGGCGCTGCCCCAGGAAATTTCACGGCGCTGGAGTATCGATCAAGAGCCGCCGGTTTTCGAGCTCACCGCGGGGCTCAATAGCGGCCAGGTGGTTTACCTGCCCGAGCGCCAACTGGCGGACCCGCTTGGCCAGGTAACGCAACTTTCGCTGGAGCTCATGGGCGCTGCCGAAGGGAGCGAACTTGTGATCTCCCAGCAGGCGAGCCAGCACATGCCGCCGGCGCTCGACCTGCAGCCACGCCTCTCGTCGCGGCTGGTGGCAAGCGATGGCCGGGTGCGCCTGCGCGCGCTGGTGCTGGGCCAGAACGAAGGGGGGCGCGATGCCATGCCGCCCAGTTTGATCGGTCGCGAAACCGCGCTGCGCACGCTGCGCGACGCCCAGGCCCGGGCGGGAATCGGGCTGAGACAAAGCGTACTGGTACGCGGCGGTACCGGGATGGGCAAGTCCGCCCTGATGGTCGGCTTTCGTCAGCTCGAGCTAAGCCGCGACACGGCGGTGTGCTGGCTGCCCACCACGCGACTTTCGGTGCTCGAGCCCTACGGCGTGGCCCGCCAGTTGCTTGCCTGGCACGACCAGCAGCCGCCTACGCTCGAGTCGCTGCATACGCTTCAACAGGCGCTTTCGTTTACCGAGCTTGGCAGCGAACGCCAAGAACTGCTCGAACAGGCGCTGGGGGTGCGCGAGATCGAAGACACCGCTCAGCTCACCCAAAACGGCGAAGCCGTGGAGCTGGTCGCCAGACTCTTGCACTGCCTGATCGAGCGCGAGGCGCAGCGGCGCACGCTGCTTTTGATGATCGACGACCTGCAGTGGCTGGACGAGCCGTCCTTCAAGGTGCTCAGCGGACTGCAGGCGCGGCTGGCCATCAACACCGCCTTCATGCTGGTGGCAAGCCACCACGGGCGTGAGCCGCTGCCGGTCAAGCTGCACTGGGATCAGCAGATCATGCTCGGCAAGCTCGATGCGGGCCAGGCCGGGCGACTCTTGGCCCAGCTGGCCAAACGCTATCAGATTCAGCTAAGCCCGCGGCTTCGCAACCAGATCGTCGAGCGCTGCGACGGCGTACCCCTTTACCTGCAGGAGATCTGCAGGCGGCTCGACATGGACCGTCGTGAAGGGCGCAGCGTACAGTTCAACGAGCTGCCCAAGGGGTTGCTTGGGCTGTTGGCCAGTCGGATCGACCAGCTGGAGCGCGACCGCGAGATCGCCCACGTGGCGGCGGTACTCGGGCGGCGGTTTCAGGTCGACATGCTCATCGAGAGTAGTCAGGTCGACAAAGGGCGGCTTCTCAAGGCGCTCGAGCACATGCGCCAGCTCGAGATCATCGAGCCAGTCGAATCCTCCGGCGTCGAGGCCGACTATCAGTTCAGCCACCAGCTGCTGCACGAAGCGGCGTACCTTTCCTGCCCGAAAGACGTGCGCACCGCGCTTCACCAGCAGGTCGTGACGTTGATCGAAGAGCGCTTCCCGATGTGGATCAGCCGCCGGCCCGGCGACTTTGCCACGCATCTGCGCCGCAGCGGTCACCACGCCCGCGCCGCCCGCTACTTCGAGCTTGCCGCCCGGGAGGCGCTCAAGGTCAGCGCCAACCGCACCGCGCTGCAGATGGCCGACTTCGGGCTTGGCTGTTTGAAGCATGTCGAGGATCGCGCCGAGCGCGAGGTGAGTCTTCTGACCGTCAAGGGTCAGGCCGCCTTCGCCCTGGAAGGGCACGGCTCGCCCATCGCCCACGAGTGCTTCGTGAGCGCCCGGGAGCTTTTGCGCACCAACGGCGACGACACCCCGGAAGACCCGGAAGACCTCGAGCAGATCTTTTTGGTGAAGTGGGGGCTTTGGCTGAGCCGTAGCCAACGCTACGCCCACGCCGATGCCTTTGCGCTGGCCGCGACGCTTTCCGATATCGCCAGGCGCCTCGAGGACCCGCGCTACGCACGGCTTGCCGACTCCGCCGGGGCCCAGTGTGAGTACTGGGCCGGGCGCATTGCTCAGGCGTTCGATCACCTAAACGAAATCGACCCGCTCAATGCCTCGATGATGATCGAGTGGCTGCCGTTCTCGGACCACCCCCAGGTGAGCGCGGCGAGTTTTCAGGGCTGGGCGCTTTGTTTGCGCGGCGACTACCAGCGCGCCGAGCGCCATATCGCTGCGGCGATTCGCCTGGCGGAAAAAATCGGCCACCCGGGCACGCTTGCCATGGCGCTGATGTTCGCCACCGCGCTTTACCGCCAGCTGGGTCACATTCACCTGGCCGCCCGCCACGCCGAACGCGCCGCGGCGATGACCGCAACGCCAGACCTGCAGCTTTGGCAGATATCCGCTCAGGGCGTGTTGGGGTGGCAACAGGCGCTAAGCGGCGACCCGGCGGGGCTTGTGAAGCTCAAGGAAAGTCTGGATCAGATGGCCGAGCTCAACGGGCGCGACCGCTTTCAGCGGCCGGTGCTCTGGTACGCGGATGCATGTATCGAACTTGGCGAGCTAGGCGCCGCCGAAGAGTACCTGGATCAATGCCTGGTGATTGCCAGGGAGCGGCGCACGCTGTTTCTTCCCGAAATTGCCACTCAGCTGGCGCGGGTGCGCCACCTCCAGGGGCGTCCATTGAGCGAGGTAAGGCCGCTGGCGGAGCTCGCTATCGACCATGCCCGCGAGCAGGGTAACCGGCATCACGAACTGGCCGCGCTCGAGTTTTGGCTAACGCATATTGCGCCGGAGGATAAAAAAACCCGGGAGCTCTTCCGTGAGCGGCTTTCAAACGTGAGCCATAGCGATGCGCCGATACTGGTGCGCTGGGTGAATCTATTGGAGCGGCGTTTACCGCAGCCTGCCGGCATAGAAAGCTAGCGCCGGCCTGGCCTCAGGTGCTCGCCTCGAGCCATGAAAGCGTGGCGAGCGCTTCGTCGCGGTGGCTGCCACATACGTCGCTGTCGAAGACGAACCGCGCGCAAACGTTGGGCCTGCGGGGGTCCTGGAACAGTTTGCACAGGTTGTCGTTATCCAACTGCACGCAGCGCTCGCCCGCGGGTTTGCCCTTGGGCATGCCCGGGATGGGCGAGCTAATGGAGGGCGCGATACAGCACGCCCCGCACCCGGCACGGCAGCCGCCGTTGATCTTGTCGGCCTGCTCCCTGGCAATCAGCGCCGCCATCGCTCAAACGCCCTCGGCGGCCGTGGCGCCCTTGTTGAACCCTTCGAAAGCGTGAACCCGGGTGGGCTCGCCGGTCTCCCGGGCGATCTCGGCGGCGAGCCAGCGGGCGATGTTCTCGACCGTGGTGGGATAGGGCAGCACCGCACAACGGCTCACCGGCAACGTGATGCTGAACGCGCCTTCACCGGCTACGTAGCGGCATTCGAGGGTTTTATCATCCTGCCAGGCGATATCGGCGCGCTCGAGCAGGTAGCGCTGGTCGAGCCACGCCGCCCACTGCCGCTCGAGTTCCTGCTGGCGTTCGCCGTGCTGAAATACCGCAACCCTTGAGCGGTGGCCGTGAGCGATGCGCTGGCAGTTGCCGTCGTGGCGCTTGAGGCCGTGGCTATAGCCGTAGGCCGCGCCGTCGATCACTTCATTGGTCAGCGTGAGGGCAACCCGGGCGACGTTTTCCGGGCAGCTTTGGGTAAGCGCCTGGCTTAGCGATTCGGTCAGCGCGTCAAGGGCCACTTCCTCGGTCTCGAGCAACGTAAACGCACTTGCCGGGCCGCGCACCTCAAACGGGTAGGGTGTAGTGGCGCGAACACAAAGCCCTTCCTCGCAGCGGCTAACGCTAACCCCCGGTGCCCTGGTCGGCACCAGCAGGGTGTGGTCGACGCCTGAGTCCAGCGTCTTCTTGATGAAGGGTTTGACCTTGCCGAAATCGAACAGCATGCCGTCTTCGCCAAGCTCACCGTCCAACACCGCATCTACCTGCCAGCTGCAGCCGGTCAGGCCTTTTTCGGGGCACCATACCGATACATCGATATGGCTTAATTGATCGACAAACAGCGCCATTATTCGAACCCTGCGATTTTGTGAGTCTGAAGCGAAAGCCGCCACTGGGGGTTCGCCATGCAGTAGGCGGTGGTGGCTTGAATCCGCGCCTGGTTGTCAAGCGAGCCCCCCTGGTCCATCGGCTGTAAGAAAAAGTGCGTAAAGCCGAGTGACTCGAAGCGCTCCGGTGCCGCCTCCGGCTGGGGGTACACAAGCTTTAGCTCGTCGCCGGTCAGGGCTTTCAGGGCGTTGCCCGCTTTGGGGCTGACGCACAGCCAGTCGATGCCCTCGGGCACGCTGACGGTGCCGTTGGTCTCCACGCCGATTTCGAAGCCGTTCGCTTTCACCGCCTCGATCAATGCCGGGTCGAGCTGCAAAAGCGGCTCGCCGCCGGTAAAGACCACGTAGGGCACGGCGTTTTTTCCAGCCTCGGGCCACAGCCTGGCGATATGCGCGGCAAGCGCCTCGGCGTCATCGAAGCGCCCACCGCCGTTGCCATCGGTGCCGATAAAATCGGTATCGCAGAAGGTGCAGCGCGCGCTTGCCCGGTCCACTTCCCGCCCGGACCACAAGTTGCAGCCGGTAAAGCGGCAAAAGACACTGGCGCGGCCGGCCTGAGCGCCTTCGCCTTGCAGGGTGTAGAACGCCTCTTTAACGTGATACATCGCTTTCTCCCACCGTGGTGCCACCGTTTGCGCTTTCATAGCGAAGCGGGTCGGTCACCCCGTTGGCTTCAAACGCCGCCAAACGCTCGCGGCAGCTGCCGCACTTGCCACAGGCAAGCTCGCGGCCTTCGTAACACGTCCAGCTGTCGCGATAGTCGAGGTTCATGGCCAGGCCTTCGCGCAGAATTTCGGCCTTGCTGACGCTTAGGTAAGGCGCGTTCACCTCGATCGGCTCGAAATTGGCGATGGCGGCGACGTGGCGCATGGCATCGACGAATTCCGGGCGGCAGTCGGGGTAGAGCACGTGATCGCCGCCGTGGGCGCCGTAATCCACGCGCGCCGCGCCGATGTTCACCGCCTTGGCAATGGCAAGCGAAAGAAGAATCATATTGCGGTTGGGCACTACGGTGGCGTGCAGATTCTCCTCGGCGTAGTCGGCGTCGGGCATGGTTTGGCTTGAATCCGTCAACGCGGAGTTATCGATCAGCCCATGGATGGCGCGTATATCCACCACCTGGTGGGGAACGCCGAGCTTTTCGCACACCTGGCGGGCGGTGTCGAGCTCGCGGCGGTGGCGCTGGCCGTAATCAAAGGACAGCGCATGCACCTTTAGGCCCTCTTTGAGAGCGCGGTGCAGTACGGTAAAGGAGTCCATGCCGCCGGAGTAGATCACGACGGTGGCGGGGGAGTGTGTACAGGAATCGACAGACATGCTAATACTCGCTGGCCGGAGAATTTATTGAGTGCCTTGAAGGCTAGAGTCCGGGGTCCGGTCCGGAACGCTGCGCAGTTTACGCATTGGCCAGCCACTTGGCTAGCCGCGGGTCTGATTAACGGGTCTGGTTAAAAGGCCGTCGCGTAAAAAGTGGGCCTGTGGGTCCGCGTAATTGGGCATGTTAAGCTCATTGTTCAAGCTTTAGAGATGCACCCATGGCAACCATAGAACATAGTGAGATTGTCCACGCCGCACCCGAGCGGGTGTTCGAGCTGCTTAAACGCGTGGAAGATTTTGCCGACTACTCCGATATGATCCACTCGATCGATACCCTGGGCGACAACCGCTACCGCTGGCACGTTCGCGCGGTGGGCATGGATTGGGCCTTCGACGTGGAGGTGACCGAAATCGACGCGCCCCGAACGCTTGCCTGGGAGTCCCTGGACGGGGTGAAAAACCAGGGCCGCTACCAGCTCGAAGCGGTGGACGAGGGCACGCGCGTCTCGCTCACGCTCACCTACGATATCCGCAACCGCCTGATGGAGAAAGCCGTCAATCGGGCGGCCAGGCCCATGGTGGGGAAGGTCAGCCGGCAGATTCTCGAGCGCGTCGAAGCGCGACTCAATGGCTAGACGCTGGCACCTTTCCTGGCGCTGGGTGACACTTTTTGCGCTGCTCATGATGGTGGGCTACGTGTGGCTCTGGTACTCGCCGGATTTAGCCGAACTCAAGCGCTGGGCCGCCGGGATGTCCCACCACCCGGCGGTCATTGTCAGCGTCGTTGTGGCCATGGCGGTTACCCTCGCCATTGGCCTTCCCGGCAGTATCGGCCTTTGGCTGATCGCGCCTTTTTATACGCCGTGGATGGCCACCCCCATGCTGACACTGGGGAGCGTGATAGGGGCGTTGGGCGCCTACCAGCTGGCCGCGCGGTTTCATGAGCGCATCAAACCCGGTGGGCTCACCGAAAAAGTGATGCATACCCTCGAGCAGCGCAGCGACATGCTCACCCAGTGCGCGCTTCGTATACTGCCAGGCTTTCCACACTCGGTGATCAATTACGCCGCGGGCCTCACCCGGCTGCCGCTGGGCCCTTATCTTTTGGCGGCAACGCTTGGGCTTTCGGTCAAATGGGGCGTTTACAGCAGCGCCATATACGGCGCCCTCGAAGCGATCGAGGAGGAGAACGCGTTGCAGTTCGATGTACTGCTGCCGCTCGTGGCGCTGGCGCTTTTGCTCTTGATCGGGGCGTGGTACAGGCGCCGCGTGGAAGCGGCGCGCAGGCAGGGGTAAGGCGAATCAGGCGGGCTGGTGCATGGCGGCGTCGAGATGGCCCACCACTTCCGCCCAGTCGGCGTCGTCTGCAATCGCCTCGCGCAGAAACGCCGCCTGACCTTCGTTCCAGCAGGGCGCTTCGGCAATCGGCATGGTGTCGGGCAGCGGACCGTTTTGCTTGATAAACGTCTCGATCGAGGCGCTATCCGAGTCAAGGCCGAGCTGCTCGAAAAGATCGCTGAATTCGTGTACGGGCTGTTCCATGATGTTGCTCTCCTTGGGTGATCGTCGATTGGCCGCTTTTATCGAAGCCGGCGGCAGCGGCTTGTAACTGAATCTAGCAAACCTTGTTCATCAAGCCACGTTCATGAACGTTTTTTCATCAACATGGCCCGAATACCCGGCGATGTCATAGTACCTGGCGATGCCATAGTGTCTAGCGATGCCATAGGGCCTAGCGCTCGCCCACCAGCGGGGTCAAAAAGCGTTGGCGGCGGTCCTCTTCCGGCAGTGGCTGGGCCAGCAGGTGCACCAGCTTGGTCAGTGCTGCTTCCGGCGTCATGTCCGCCCCGCTGAGCACGCCGGCCTCGCTTAAACCCGACCCCGCCGCGTAGGTGCTAAAGCGCACGCTGCCCTTTGGGCACACGCTGGTGGCAGCGATCAGCTTGCCCTCGCCACAGGCCTTTGCCAGCACCTCCAAAAGCGCCGGGTCACCGGGCAAGTTGCCCGCTCCCCAAAGTTGCAAAAGAGCCCCCTTGACGCGCGTATCGCCCAAAAGTGCTTCCAACTGCCAGGCGCTGATACCCGGCCACAGTGCCAGGCGGATCACTTCCCCCTGGGCCTGGCCTGCATAGCCTGGCAGTTCGAAGCGGGGCGCGCCGCGCTGGGTCGCACCGAGGCCGCGCCCCGGATAGACGATGAAATCGCTGTCCACGCGCTCGCCCAGAAGCGGGTAGCACGGGCTCACAAAGGCACCCGTCGCCTCGCTGTGCTGCTTGACGGCGCGCACGCCCCGCAAAAGCTTACCGGCGAAGTAGATCGCGACTTCTTTGAGCGTATCGCTTGCCCCAAAGCGCAGCGCGCCGTAAAGGTTGTCCAACGCGTCGCTGCCTGGCGCTTCGAGTGGCTGCATGGCACCGGTAAGCACCACCGGCCGGTCAAGTCCCTGTAGCTGGTAGGCAAGGCTTGCCGCGCTGAAGCTTAGCGTATCGGTGCCGTGCAGCACCACGAATCCTTTGTAAGTGCCGAAGCGCTCGCTGATCAGCGTCGCCAGCTGCTGCCAGGTAAGCGGGGTGGCCGCGCTCGAGTCGATCAAAGTGGCCAGGCTTAGCACGTCGAAGGGCGGCAGCGCGCTCTGCTTTGAAACCGGAAGCGTCTCGAAGGCGCGGTGCATACGCTGCTCGAAGGCCCCGCCCGGGGCGAGACCTGCGGCGCCGCGCTCCATGCCGATGGTACCGCCGGTATAGATGACCAGCAGCCGCTCGCCGAGCTCGGCGCTGTTACGCAGTTGCGGGGCCGCATTCATAAAAACTCCTTACGCTCGCCGGTCGCGTTGTTTTATAACGCAAAGCGTACCGGTCTGGTCGTCCAGCTGTTGGTGACGCCCCGCCAAAAAAGCGAACAAGTAGCAAAGGCCGATCAGGGCCAAAAGCAGCCAGGCGATATGGTCGATACGCGCGCCCACCTGGAGCAACAGACCGACACCGAAAGGCCCAAGCGCTGCGATCGTATAGCCGCCGCCCTGAACCAGCCCGGAGAGCTTACCGGCAAGGCCGGCGTTGGCGGTTCGCAGCACAAGAAGGCTCAGCGCCAGGCTGAAACAGCCGCCCTGACCCACGCCCAATAACGCAGCGCCTGGCCACTGCCAGCTAAGCGGGGCAACCATCAGCATGAAAAGCCCCAGTGCGGTAAACGTGAGCATGGCAAAAAGCGCTGGCCGCTGGTCGCGGCCCAGGCGGGCAAGCCAGGGAGCGCTTAGCGCCGAGCCCAGTTGGCAGATGATCGAGACCGCCATGGTGAACCCGGCCTCGCTTTCGCTATAGCCACGATAGACCAAGAGCGTGGGCAGCCAGCCAAACACGATGTAGGCCATGGAGGATTGAATGCCCATGTAAAGCATCACCTGCCAGGTCAGGGGCTGGCGCAAAAGCGCCTTGAGGGAGGTTTCCGAAACACTCGAGGTCACCTGCGCAGTCGGCCTGGGGGCAAGCGTCGACCACAGTAAAAGCGTGATGAGCGCTACACCGCCCCAGCTCACCAGGCTCAGCTGCCAGCTTCCCAGCAGGTTGGCCAGCGGCACGGAAAGTCCCGCCCCGAGCGCCCCGCCAAAGCAAAGTGCCATGGTGTAGAGCCCGGTCAAAAGGTCAGCACTTTGAGGGAGTTCGCGCTTGACCAGTCCCGGCAGTAGGGTGCCTGCCAAACCGATGGCAGCACCCGCCAGGGCCGTGCCGACGAACAGGGCGCCGGGCAGCGGCCAGGGGCGGATCAAAAGGGCGGTGGTGAGCAGTAAAAGGGCGGCGCTGAGCGCGCGCTCACTGCCGATTCGCCGCGCAATGAGCGGCGCAAGCGGGGCCGCCAGGCCCAGAAAGAGCACCGGCAGCGTGGTCAAAATACCCGCCGCCGCCGGCGTCAAGCCAGCGCTTTCCTGAAGGCGAGTCAAAAGCGGCGCCACCGATGAAAGCGCGGGGCGTAAGTTCAGCCCCACGACAAACATCAGCAGTATGAAACTCAGGGTACGACGGCTAGCCATGGCGGCTACTTGAGGTGCGTACGTAGATCGCCGCGGGCGGTGTCCATTAGGGTGATGAAGTGGTAATCACCCGGTGCTTCGAGGCAGTCGACGCGGGCGTCGGTACGCATGCCCCGGTTCATGTCGAGCCTTTCGAAAATCTCGAGGGTGACCTTGCGCGCCGGCTTGTCGCCCGGGGTGATGATCCCGTCTTCGAGGGTGAAGGACTCAAGCAGCGTGGCGCGAACGCGGGTGCTGTTCTCTTCGCTGAGCACGCGGCGAATAAACAGCCAGCCTTCGCAGACCAGTGCTGATTCTTCGTCGCTTTCGCGCAGAAACAGCGTGCGGTAGCAGGCGCCTTCGGTGGAGGCCTTGTCCGCCATACTGCGATAGGCTTCTACGACCTGTTTGGAGGTTACCTTTGCATCTTCGAGGCGCTGAACCACGCCTTGATGTTCACGGCTCAGCTGCTCCTGGCGTTGAAAAACCAGCCACTGCCGATAGTCATTGATAAGTTGAGACGACGCCATAATCACTCCCTGAACGTGTGGGCCTGGGCCAAAAAATCATAACCTTCGCACATTGCGCTTTTCGGCGCTAGCGGCGCCCGCCCCGACGCGAGGTGTTACCCGAGTTGCCGCCTTGCTCCTGGCGCCGGCCGGTGGGCTTGCGCTGACCGCGGCGGCCGTTTTCGATCGGCTGGGGCTTGGCGTTGGGGTCGGGTTCGAAGCCGGGCTCGATCTTTTTAGGCAGCGTTTGCTTGATCAGCCGCTCGATGCCGGTCAAAAGTGCATGCTCGTCGACGCAGACCAGCGATACCGCTTCGCCGTTGCTGCCCGCCCGGCCGGTACGGCCAATGCGGTGAACGTAGTCTTCGGAAACGTTAGGCAAATCGAAGTTGACCACAAAGGGCAGCTCATCGATATCAAGCCCCCGGGCGGCGATGTCGGTGGCGACCAGTACCTGGAGATCGCCACTTTTGAATGCGCCCAGTGCCCGGGTGCGCGCGCCCTGGCTCTTGTTGCCGTGGATCGCCATGGCCGGAATGTCTTGCTTGGAAAGCTGTTCGGCCAGGCGGTTGGCGCCGTGTTTGGTGCGCGTGAAGACCAGTACCTGAAACCAGCCGTGCTGGGTGATCAGATGCGCCAGCAGCTCGCGCTTTTTATCGCGATCCACCTGGTAGATGGTCTGAACGATCTTTTCCGCGGTGGTGTTGCGCGGCGCGACTTCGACCAGCGCCGGGTTGTCCAAAAGCTGGTTGGCCAGCGTCTGGATCTCGTTGGAGAAGGTGGCCGAGAAGAGCAGGTTCTGTCGCTTGTTCGGCAACAGCTTCAGGATGCGCTTGATATCGTGAATGAAGCCCATGTCGAGCATACGGTCGGCTTCGTCGAGCACCAGAATCTCGACCTGGGACAAATCCACGTGGCCCTGCTGCTGTAAGTCCATCAGCCGGCCGGGGGTGGCGATCAGCACGTCCAGACCTTCTCTTAGCGCTTGTACCTGGGGGTTCTGGCCGACACCGCCGAAAATGATGTGCGATTTCAGCGACAGATACTTGCCGTAATCGGAGACGCTCTCGCCGACCTGGGCGGCCAGCTCGCGGGTGGGAGTGAGCACCAGCGCGCGTACCTGGCGCTTACCCGGGCGCTTGCCGGTGTTCAGCCGCTGCAGCATGGGCAGGGTGAAGCCTGCTGTCTTGCCCGTTCCCGTCTGGGCGCTTGCCAGCAGATCGCGCCCGGCCAGTACCAGGGGAATGGCTTTTAACTGGATGGGGGTCGGCTGGGTATAGCCCTGGGTGCTAATGGCGCGTAGTAAGTCGTCCTGCAGACCAAGTTCCGTAAAGCTCATGCGTTCTCCGCCATTGCACGGCAAGAGCGCGTGTGCGCTGTTACCAGGCTAGGGTTCTAAATTGGTTAAAAACACGCGGGTAAGCCCCGCGCGGCAGCGAAGTTTGCCAGATAGCGCGCTTGGCTGCGAGGGGCTTTTGAGAATGTCGCGATTTAGCGGGCGGCTCGAAACCCTGCGCGCCGGTCGAAAATCCCGGCGCGCCAAGGGTGTTGGTCGTTGAGAGAGTTAGAAGTAGCCGCCGGTGCGAAGCTCTTGGGCGATGCCGATGGCGGTCTCGTCAAGGCTTTGGCCAAGGGCGCGTACCAGTGCCGGGTAGCCGTCCTGCGTGAGCTCGGTCTCGGCGGAGAAACTCTCCATGGCTAAAAGCTGATTGCCCGCACCGCGCAGCTGCCATTGACCGCTGACCACCGCGTTGCCATCAAAACGCCCCTGGAACTGGTCCACCTCCACCGACAGCGTGACGCCGGTGGCCTGGCCGCCCTCGGCGCGCACCACCCGCACCAGCGGAAGTTCCTGGGAGAGCCGCCCGCGCAGCGCCCGCTCGATCTGGCGACCCAGTTCTTCCGCCCACTGGTGTTCGCGAGCCGCGTTCAAGGTGATGTCATCGAGCTGCATGACGATGCCGTCGACATCGAGATAGTGGGCCAGCCGCGGCGAGCGTATCTGCAGCGTGTGCTCGGTGGGCGTTGCTGGGCTCGTGACCTGGGCGGTCGGCAGCATGTAGCGCGCTGGCGGCGACACGCTCGAGGCGCAGCCGCTCAACAGCAACCCAAGACCCAGCAGCGCTAGCATTTTTAGTGTTCCATAACGCATGGCGTCATCCTTTTATCGAGGGGCCCGTGGAATCGGGTCCTGCGTGTCCAGGTTGTCGAAAAGCAGCGCTCGGGGATTTTCGTTGAGCGTGCGCGTCAGCGGCTGTAAATCCCGCATCAGGCGGTTGAGCTGTTCGATGGCCGAACTGAGATCCTGGTAGGCCGGCGAAGAGGGCGATAGACCTTCAAGGGTTGCGCGAAGCTCCTCGAGGGTGGCATTCACGTTGCCGCCGAGTGCCTGGGTGTCCGGATCGCTCAGGATGGCGTTGAGCGAGGCGCTGACCTCGCGGACCTCGTTGAGTACGCTTTCCGACGCCTGCAGGTTGCGATCGAGCCCGGCCAGCAGCGGCTCGACCTCGAGCGCATTGAGTTTGTCCAGCAAGCTGGTGACCTGACCCTGGATTTGTGCAAAGCCGCCCGCCACGGTGGGGAAGACCTTGCGCTCGGAGAACATCTCCAGGGCGTAGTCACCGGCCAGGTCGCGCTGGAAGTTAAGATCGACGAAGAGCGCGCCGGTCAAGAGGTTGCCGTTTTTGAGCGAGGCGCGCAGGCCCAAGTCGAACATGCGGTTAAAACGCGTTTCCCACTCCTCCAGGTCGATATCGTCGCTTTCGATCCCCAAACGCTGTGGCTCGATGCGAATCAGCACCGGGATGGCAAACTGCGAGCGCGCGTTGGGCTGGGGGGCGGTAAAGTTCCAGGGCACTGCGGCGACGCTGCCCAGCCGCACGCCGCGAAACTCGACCGGCGCGCCGCGGGAGAGCCCGCGCACGGTGTCGTCCACCAGGAGTACGTACTCGAGGTAGCGATTGAACGTGCCTTCGCGGGCGTCGTCTTCATCGCTATAAAGCGTAAAGCGGGCGTTATTGCTCACCGGCTTGCCCATGGGCACGTCTTCGGGGACGCCAAAGGTGACGCCGCCGCCCAGCAGCGCCTCGATCGACTCGACGTTGACCCGCACGCCGTTGGAGTCGAGGCGAAAATCGATCCCGCTGGCGGTCCAAAAGCGCGTGCTTTCGGTCACCAGTTGGGCGTAGGGCTCTTCGATGAAGACCTGGTGTTGCATGGTGCGCGACTCCGGGTCAAAGTTGTTGTCTTCGACCCGGCCAACGGTATAGCCCTGATACGACACCGGGTCGCCGACGCGCAGCGAATTGCCAAGCTGGCTGACCAGGCTGATCTGAAGCCCTGCTTGACCGGCCACGGCCACCGGCGGCACATCGCTTAGCTCGAACTCCCGGTGGGGCTCATCGGAGCGGCCGGGCTGAAGCTGGATGTAGGCACCGGAGAGTACCGTGCCCAGCCCGCTGATACCTTCGCGGCCGATACGCGGTTTGACCACCCAAAAGCGGCTATCCTCGCGCAGCATGGCTTCGGCTTCGGGCTGAATGCGCGCGGTCATGACCGCGTGGGAGAGGTCGTCCGAAAGCCGTACGCTTTGAACCAGACCGATTTCCACGTTGCGGCTACGAATCAGGGTATTGCCGGCTTCGATCCCTTCGGCGTTGTTGGCGGTCAGCGTAATCAGCGTCCCCCGGCTGGTATAGTTGTCGTACACCAGCCAAAGCCCGATCACCAGCGCCACGATAGGCACGATCCATATCGGCGAAAGACGCGTTTGGCGCGACGCCTTGGCCCGATTCGGGTCATTCTCTTCCGGCGCTGGCGCTTCGTCGTTCGGGGGTAAATCGTCAGCCATCCACTGATTCCTTGGTCGCAATGTTTAACCGGGTCACGCGCTTGAAACGCGCAGCGCGTGGGGGAGAGGTGTCCCATAAAAGGCGCGGGTCGAAGGTCATCGCCGCCAACATGGTCAGGACCACTACCGCGCCAAAGGCAAGTGCTGCCGGGCCCGGTGTGATCGACATCAAAGAGCCGGCGCGAATTAGCGCCACCAAAATGGCAACGACGAAGACGTCGACCATCGACCAGCGTCCGATGAACTCCGTCAGCCGATAAAGCCGGGTGCGGCTTTGGGCGTGTAGTTCGCTACTGCGCCGAACGACCAGGCAGAGCCAGGCCAGCGCGAAAAGCTTGCCTACCGGCACGATGACACTGGCAACGAAAATAACGGCTGCCACCGGCCAGGACCCCATCTGAATGAGCTGCACCACCCCGCCTATGATCGTCGAAGGTGAGCTGCTGCCCAGGCTCGTGGTGGTCATAATAGGGTAAAGGTTGGCCGGAATATACATGACGGTGGCGGCGAACAGCAGCGCCCAGGTGCGCTGCAGGCTGTGCGGTACGCGCTTGTGCAGCTTTTCATGGCAGCGCAGGCAGCGCGCCTTGCCCTTGGCCGGCATACGGTTGACCAGCCCACAGGTGGGGCAGCCGGTCACGTTCTGAACGGCGGCGGTCATGCCGGTCTGGGTGCCCTCTGGTGCCAAGGGCTCGCCTTCGAGTGAAAACCACATCCAGTCGGCGTCCAGCGACTGGCTGGTTTTCAGCAGTAAAAGGGCGAAGATGCAGAACGCCCAGAAGGAGATCCCCAGCTGGATTTGGGCAAGCCCGGCGACCTTGATCAAGCTCACCAGGGCGCCAATGATGAACACGTCCGCCATCATCCAGGGCACGAAGTGGGCAAGCGAGCGGGCGATATCGCGGCTAAAGGGCATGTGGTGCCCGCGCAACAGCCCGTACTGTAGCCAAATCACGCCGAACAAGTAGAGCGCGGGGAGCACCACGATGGTCATGATCACCGCGATGGCAACGACCGGCTGGTGAAATGCGATCAGCGTGGTGGCCGTTTGGGAAAGCTCGATGCGGTTGCTCACGCCGCTGACGTTGAAGCTGACAAAGGGGAACGACACCGCGATGATCAACGCGATCAATGACGCCACGGCCAGGGCCATGCTGCGTTGGGCGGGGTAGCGGTGACGCTTGACCAAAACGTGGGAGCAGCGTGGGCAGGTGGCTTTTTCACCGGAACCCAGCGGCGGTAAAGCGCTCACCCAGTCGCACTCATGGCAGGCGCGCAGGCGCCGCCGTCTTGGCGTTTCCGGTGGCTGGGTGTCGACCAGCGGCGGAGAAAGCGGGAGATAGGGCCGTGCCTTGAATCGGGAGTAGCGCAATTCAATAGTCTCAACGTTGCCTGGTGGTCGATTAATACGTTGGGCGGGCAGGGCTGTCAAACGCTTGCGGGCGTATTTGAATCAACGGCGTGCTTGACCCGGCCACCACCTTGGACAACGATGCAGGCGCGTTCGCCTTCTCTAGCCTACCCATATTAAGGAACTGCCATGTTGCTTGCCTGTTTAGCGGTCGTAATCGGATTGGTGCTGCTTATATGGAGCGCCGAAAAATTCATCGATGGCGCCGCCGCGACTTCCCGCTGGCTGGGGCTCTCTCCGCTCTTGATCGGTATGCTGGTAATCGGCTTTGGTACGTCGGCCCCGGAGATGATGGTCTCGGTGCTGGCGGCATTACAGGGTAACCCGGGCCTGGCGGTGGGTAACGCTTATGGCTCGAACATTGCCAATATGGGGCTGGTGCTGGGTTTCGTTGCATTAATGGCGCCGCTGGCGGTGCATTCGAGCGTCATTCGTAAAGAGATGCCGCTGCTGGTGGGGGTCATGCTGCTGACCGGTTATATGTTGTTCGACGGCTGGGTGACACGTATCGAGGCGGTCATTTTGCTGGTGGCGTTGACGCTATTTATCGGGATAAGTATCTGGCGCTCGCGCGCTCAGCATGCGGACCCTCTCGAGGCGGAGGTGGCCGAGACGCTGGATCAAAAGCCCATGTCCAGGGGCAAGTCGATCGCTTGGACGCTGATCGGGCTGGTGCTGTTGATTGCCAGCTCGCGCATGCTGGTGTGGGGCGCGGTCGAAATAGCGGGCGCGTTCGGCGTGAGCGATTTGATCATTGGCTTGACGGTGGTGGCGGTGGGGACCTCGCTGCCCGAGCTTGCCTCGAGCATCAGTGCGTTGCGGCGCAACGAGCACGATATGGTGCTGGGTAACGTCGTGGGGTCGAATCTATTCAACAGCCTGGCGGTGGTAGGACTCGCTGGCGTGATCGCCCCGATCGAGGCGGGCCGCGAGGTACTGGTGCGCGATTGGAGCGTCATGAGCTGCATGACGCTCTTGATGGTGCTTTTCGCGTTCTCCTGGCGCGGCAGACCCCGGCGTATCAATCGTTTAGAGGGCGGCGTGCTGCTCGCCTCCTTTTTGGGCTACACCGGTTATATGGTCAGTATCGTGGTAATGAGCTGACGAATATCAGCGTAAATTGATGTGTGTCATTGTGACACGCAATAACGCATAGAGAGCGTTTCAGGTGGGCGTTTAAGCCAGTAAGATGGGCCCGTGAGTAAAGATTAGCCAGGTCTTGATAAAAACAACCGCCCCAGGGCACGACCAGGCTGTTATTACCCATGGGCGTCATACTATTCCCCGGTTTCAGGAGAGCGTCATGGAACTCGACCCCTTAATGCTTTCGCGACTACAGTTCGCGTTCATTGTGTGTTTTCACACTATCTTCCCCGTCTTCACGATAGGGTTAGCGTCCTACATTGCACTACTGCACGGCCTGTTCTTCAAAACCGAGAATCCCGCCTGGGACCGCTTGGCACTTTTCTGGACGAAAGTGTTCGCGGTGGTGTTTGCCATGGGCGTGGTGTCGGGCATCGTCATGTCCTTTCAATTCGGTACCAACTGGAGCAACTTCTCGTTTGCGGCGTCCAACTTCATTGGGCCGATGCTGAGCTACGAAGTGGTTACCGCCTTCTTCCTCGAAGCAGCCTTTTTGGGGGTTTTGCTTTTTGGGCGTGGCAAGGTGCCGGAAGGCGTCCATCTGTTCTCGGCGGCCATGGTGGCGTTGGGCACCTTCATCTCTGCGTTCTGGATTCTTTCCGCTAACAGCTGGATGCAAACGCCCGCCGGGGTCGAGCTGATCGATAACCGCTTCTACGTCACGTCCTGGACCGAAGCGATTTTCAATCCCTCCTTCCCGTATCGCTTTTTCCATATGGCCATGGCGTCCTTCATTACGGGTGGTTTCGTGGTAGCGGGCATCAGTGCCTGGTTTTTGCTACGCGGCCGCGACGTGCCGGCCAATCGCCGGGCGCTCTCCATGTGCCTATGGATGCTGCTCTTTCTGGCCCCCGCTCAGGCGGTGATTGGCGATTACCACGGCCTCAATACGCTCGAGTACCAGCCCACTAAAGTGGCCGCCATGGAAGGACACTGGGAAACCACCTCCAACGTGCCGCTTTTATTGTTCGCCCTGCCGGATCAGGACGCGCAAGAGAACCGCTTCGCGCTGGGGATCCCTAATCTGGCGAGCCTTATCCTGACCCACTCCCTTGATGGTGAGATCCCGGGCATCAGCGAAGTACCGCCGGAAGAGCAGCCGCCGGTCGCGCTGGTGTTCTGGTCGTTTCGTGTGATGGTGGCAATCGGTCTTTTGATGATCGCTGTAGCGCTTGCGGGATTGCTGCTACGTCGTGGTGGCCGTATATATGAAAACAAAGCGTTTCTTAAAACGCTGGTGAGTATGATTTCACTGCCGTTCATTGCCGTGTTGGCCGGGTGGATCGTGACCGAATCCGGCCGGGCACCGTGGCTGGTCTACGGCATGATGACCCAAGCCCAGGGGTTGACGCCGTCGCTGACTGGCTGGATGGCGCTCGCTACGCTGATTGGCTACGTGCTGGTGTACGCGGTGGTGTTTTACGCCGGCCTTTACTACCTCACTCGCGTGGTGCGTAACGGTATGCTGCCCAACGCGGCTCAGGCCGAGGTCGACCCCGACGCCAACCGTCCCAAACGTCCGCTTTCCGCCGCACACACTCCGTTTGACGACGACGTCGAGCCGGTAAGGAGCTAGTCATGGAAATGTTCGATTTATCTATCATCTGGGCCGGCATTATTGGTTTCGGCGTGATCATGTATGTACTGATGGATGGTTTCGATCTCGGGGTGGGGATTCTCTTTCCCTTCGCCCCGGACGAAGATTCCCGTGACGTGATGATGAACTCGGTCGCCCCGGTATGGGACGGCAACGAAACCTGGCTCGTGCTGGGCGGGGCCGGGCTTCTCGGCGCCTTCCCGCTGGTCTACTCGGTCTTTTTGCCCGCGCTCTATATTGGCGTATTCCTGCTGTTGGCCGGGCTGATCTTTCGCGGTATCGCCTTCGAGTTTCGCTTCAAATCGCGGCGTAATCGCAGTTGGTGGAATTGGTCGTTCGCTGGCGGGTCGATGCTCGCCTCGTTTGCCCAGGGGGCCGTCGTGGGTGCCTACATTCAGGGCTTCCCGGTAGAAGACTTCGTCTATGTCGGTGGTGCGTTCGACTGGTTGACGCCGTTCTCCGTGCTGACCGGGCTTGGCCTGATGGCCGGCTACGCGCTGCTGGGGGCGACCTGGATGATCATGAAAACCGAAGGCTATATCCAGGCATGGGCGTATAAAATCACCCCGATACTGCTCGTTGCGGTACTGGCCGTGTTCGCGATCATCAGCGTCTGGACGCCGTTTATCGACAACATGGTGTGGGAGCGTTGGTTTGGTTCCTTGCGCTTTATCTGGATCTTCCCGGTGCTGGCGCTGCTGTGTGCGTTCGCCGTCTTCAGAAGCGTTCAGAACAAGAGCGAAGGGGTACCGTTCGTCGCCACCGTCGGCATCTACATCTTTACCTATCTGGGCCTGATCTTTAGCAAGTGGCCGATCATCGTGCCGCCCAACTATACGCTTTGGGACGCCGCCTCGGCGCCGGAATCTCAGCTGTTCCTGCTCATCGGTGTGCTCTTCGTGATCCCCGTCGTGCTGGCCTATACCGCCTGGACCTATTGGGTGTTCCGCGGCAAGGTACGCGTTGGCGAGGGGTACCACTAAGCCTATGAGGGGTAATAACCAAAACCCTGAGCTGGTAACGCCGCGCCACTTTCTTAAAACGCTAGCCCAACAAGAACGAAAAAGGCTAGCGGGTGCGGCGGCCTGCGGGGTGTTGGCCGGGACCAGTACCGCCATCATGCTGGTGGGGCTGGCTTGGCTGGTCGATCAAATCCTTTTGCAGAACCGGCCACTGGCCTCGCTTGGCGAGGCCTTTTTAGCGCTTATGGGCTTGGTCGTACTGCGCGCATTTTTTCAATGGGGTCAGGAAGTATTGGGGCTCGAGGCAAGCCTTCGGATTCGCCAGCGGGTTAGAAAAGAGCTGATGGCGAAGCTTTCAAGCCTCGGTCCCTTGTGGCTGACCCGTCACCAAAGCGGGGCGCTTGCCACCCAGGTGGTCGAGCACGTCGACGCGCTGGAAGGCTACTTTGCCCGCTTTCATCCCCAACTTCGTATCGTGTTGCTGGTGCCGCTGATTATCGCTTGCATCGTTGGCGCTCTCGATTACCTGGTCGTCATTTTCCTGTTGCTTTCCGCGCCGCTCATCCCGGTTTTCATGGCGCTGGTGGGGATGAGTGCGGAACGCCTGAACCGCGAGCAGTTCGGCGCGGTCTCGAGGCTCTCGGCCCACTTCGTTGACCGGGTACGGGGCATGAGTACACTGCAGCTTTTTGGGCGCACGGCGAAAGCGCGCCGCGACGTGTGGTATGCCACCGACGAGTACCGCCGTTTGAGCATGAAAACATTGCGTCTTGCGTTTCTCTCTTCGGCGGTGCTCGAGTTCTTTGCTTCTGTGGCGATTGCGGTGGTGGCCATGTACGTCGGCTTTGGCCTGCTTGGTTACATCGATTACGGCCCGGCGGCCTCGTTAACGCTTTTCTCCGGGTTGGGTGTGCTGTTGCTGGCGCCGGAGTTTTTCCAGCCGCTGCGCACGCTCTCCCAACACTACCACGACCGCGCGGCGGCGCTGGCGGCGGCGGAAAGCCTGGTGTTCATCCTGAACGAGCCCGACTGGCTGGCAGTACCCGGCAATACCCCACAAAGCGCCCAGGCGCTTTGCGAACTCGATGATGTCAGCGTGGGTTACGGCCAGAGCGAGCCCATTCTGAGTCGGGTGTCGCTGGCGCTTGCCCCGGGCGACGTCGTTGCTCTAACCGGGGCCTCGGGCAGCGGCAAGTCATCGCTTTTAGCGCTTTTAGCGGGCTTCATGCCCCCCCGTGAAGGTGAGCTTCGCTGCGCGCAGGGGCTAACGGTTGCCTGGCTGGATCAAAGCCCCTGCTTGCTGCAGGGAAGCCTTGCGGAGAACCTGAGGCTGGCCAATCCGGGCGCAAGCGAAAACGATCTGTTCGATGCGCTGACGCGTGCAGGGCTCAAGGAGCTTCTGGCTGCGCTTCCCGAAGGGCTCGATACCCCGCTTGGCGAGCGCGGCGTAGGGCTCTCCGGCGGCCAGGCCCAGCGCCTGGCCCTGGCGCGTGTCTATTTGAGCCCGGCGCCGCTGGTGCTGCTCGACGAGCCGACCGCCAATTTGGATAACGCGACCGAGGCGCTGGTGATCGAAGCGCTCCAGGCGTGGGCAAAAGCAGGGCGCACGCTGGTCATCGCTACCCATCACCAACAGGTCATGTCGATCGCAACCCGCCATTTTCACTGTGAAAGCGCCCATGTGCGGGAGGTAGCTTTATGAAAGACCTTTACCAGGCGTTCCGCCCCTGGCTTTTTTTGCTGACGCGCCGCCGCCGACCCTTTTTCGTGGGCGCGCTGCTGCTGCTGGTGACGCTGCTGGCTGGGCTTGCGCTTTTAGGGCTTTCGGGCTGGTTCATCACCGCCTGCGCGCTGGCTGGTCTTGCGCTGGCGGCGGGGCTGCCGACGACGCTCGATATCTACGTCCCCGGGGGCGGGATCCGTTTTTTTGCACTGCTACGCACCGTCGCCCGCTATGTCGAGCGGCTATATAACCACAATACGGTGCTGACCCTTTTGGCCGATCTGCGCCACAAGGTGTTTGGTTATCTGACTCATATGGATGCCGCCACCCTGGGCCGCCGCCGGGCGAGCGATTGGCTCACCCGCCTCACCGCAGATATCGACACCCTGGATAATTTCTATCTGCGTCTTTTGATACCGCCCTTCGTGGCGCTTGCGGCGATTATCGTCGTGTCGCTATTTACGGCTCTTTGGCTGCCCGGGCTTGCGGTCGTCGTTGGGCTGACGCTCGGCGCGCTTTGGATCGTGCTCACCCTGGGTTTTGCCTGGCTGGGGTTTCGTCAAAGCTATCAGCAGGTGCGCGACCAGGGGGCACTGCGCAACCTGGTGCTCGATCAAATCCAGGCGCGCGCGGAGCTTACGAGCTATCAAACCAATGATTGGCACCAGCAAAAAATCGATGCACTCGAGGCGCGGGCCGCCACCAATCAGCGGCTTTTAGCACTAAAGGCGGCGTTGGGTAATGCGCTGATCCTTCTGGTCACGGGGGGGCTTTTAGTCGGCGTGATGTGGTTTGTAAGTCAGCCGGATATTCAGCAAGCGGTCAGCGCTCCTATCGCGGTGATGATACTGCTGCTCGTTTTGGGTAGTAGCGAGATATTCACCGCGTTGCCTTCCTCCTTTATCAAGCTGGGGGCAAGCTATGCAAGTGTTCAGCGTCTGAATCAGCTCACGCCTTCTCAGGCCGAGGAAGCGGAGCCTGCCTCATCCGTACTACCCGCCGACCAAACGGGCTACGCGATCGCCCTCGAGCAGGTAAGCTACTGCTACCCGGGCATGCTGGAGCCGGCCCTGGAAGGCGTATCCTTTGACGTTCCCGCCGGCGCGCGCATCGCGATTACCGGCGTGTCCGGGGCGGGTAAGTCGACGCTTGCTCATCTGCTTCTCGGGCGTATCGCCCCGAGTAAAGGCAGCGTGAGCGTTGCAGGCCAGGCCGCTGACGCGCTGGCTTTTGAGGAGCGCGCTCAGCGCTTCGCGTTTCTGTCCCAGCAGGTTGACCTTTTCGACGCCACCCTTGCCGAGAACCTGCGCCTGGCCGATGAGTCCGCCGATGACCAGGCGCTTTGGCAGGTGTTGGCGCGTGTTGGTCTGGAAGACTGGGCGCGTCGCCAGCCCAATGGGTTACAAACGCCGGTAGGCGAGAAGGGGCGTCAACTTTCGGGCGGCCAGGCGCGCCGGGTGGCACTGGCAAGGCTTTTTCTTCGCGACCCGCAAGTGGTGCTGCTGGATGAGCCGTTTGCCGGTGTCGACAGCGAGACTGCCCGCCATCTTGCTGACTCCCTCGCCCAGTGGCTTACAGGGCGAACGGCCATCTACTTTATTCACCAGGTCGATGATGTATCGCTGTTACCCGGGCTCACGTATAGTTATTCGCTTCGCCACGGCCGGCTCATAAGTGGCCAGCGCATGGCGGCGTGTTAGCAATAGGGGAATGTAATGCAAGAGTTTTTACGCCAACTGCCCAAGACAGAGCTCCACTTACATATCGAGGGCTCTATCGAGCCGGAGCTGATGTTCGCGCTTGCCAAGCGCAACGGCATCGCGCTCGATTACGCCACTATCGATGATGTCAAAGCAGCGTATCGGTTCGAAAACCTGCAGGGGTTTTTGGATCTCTATTACCAGGGCATGAACGTACTACGCACCCAGCAGGACTTTTATGATCTAGCGCTTGACTACTTCAAGCGTGCCCGGGGTGAAGGCGTCGTGCATATCGACATGCACTTCGACCCCCAGGCGCACCTGAGCCGGGGCGTAACCCTCGATGTCGTTATGGGCGGGCTGCTTCAGGCCAAACAGGAAGCCGAGGCGTCGCTGGATCTTTCCGTGGGGATGATCATGGCGTTTCTTCGCGACCGTTCGGCCGACGAAGCGTTGGACGTGTTTGAGAGGGCCGCCCCTTACTGGAAAGAGCTCGACGCCGTTGGACTCGATAGCGCGGAGTACGACAACCCGCCTGGCCAGTTCAAAGCGGTTTTTGATCGCGCCCGGGAAGAGGGCATCCGCTGCGTTGCCCACGCGGGGGAGGAGGGCCCAGCGGCGTACATTCGTCAGGCCCTCGATGAGCTCAAGATCGTTCGCGTGGACCACGGTGTTCGCTGCCTGGAAGACAGTGAGCTGGTCGAGCGCCTTCGCCGTGAGCAAACAGTGCTGACGGTCTGTCCGCTCTCCAACGTGAGCTTGAAGGTGGTCGATCAGCTTCATCAGCATCCGCTGCCCAAATTGCTCGAAGAGGGCTTGAAGGTAACGATCAGCTCGGACGATCCGGCCTATTTTGGCGGTGGCCTGCTTGCCAACCATATTGCGTGTCTGAACGCGTTTGGCTGGAGCAAGGCAACGTTTCATCAGCTAAACCGTAACGCCCTCGAAGAAGCCTTCATGAACGAGGAGCGCCGGCAAGTGTTACTCGCACGTCTGGACCAGGCAATTAATTGAGAAAAGCACACGCCAAAGGGTTGACGTATAACCATAAGTGAGTAGAATACGCACCACATCGAACGGGCAGCGCCCTTCGGTAGCTCTTTAACAATTTGATCAGGTAATTCATGTGGGCGTTTGCCGATGAGGGTGACAAGTCACCAAATATCAAGGCAAGCGCACAAGAAGAATTTTCGAATTCTTCAAATTCGTTTGAACCTTGAGCCAGGATTGATTCGCCTCTGTTGCTTTCGAGCGACAGGCAAGAATCACAATGATTTTAAACTGAAGAGTTTGATCATGGCTCAGATTGAACGCTGGCGGCAGGCTTAACACATGCAAGTCGAGCGGTAACAGGTCCAGCTTGCTGGACGCTGACGAGCGGCGGACGGGTGAGTAATGCATAGGAATCTACCCGGTAGTGGGGGATAACCTGGGGAAACCCAGGCTAATACCGCATACGTCCTACGGGAGAAAGGGGGCTTTGGCTCCCGCTATCGGATGAGCCTATGTCGGATTAGCTGGTTGGTGAGGTAACGGCTCACCAAGGCAACGATCCGTAGCTGGTCTGAGAGGATGATCAGCCACATCGGGACTGAGACACGGCCCGAACTCCTACGGGAGGCAGCAGTGGGGAATATTGGACAATGGGCGCAAGCCTGATCCAGCCATGCCGCGTGTGTGAAGAAGGCTTTCGGGTTGTAAAGCACTTTCAGCGAGGAAGAACGCCTGGCGGTTAATACCCGCCAGGAAAGACATCACTCGCAGAAGAAGCACCGGCTAACTCCGTGCCAGCAGCCGCGGTAATACGGAGGGTGCAAGCGTTAATCGGAATTACTGGGCGTAAAGCGCGCGTAGGTGGCATGACAAGCCGGTTGTGAAAGCCCCGGGCTCAACCTGGGAACGGCATCCGGAACTGTCACGCTAGAGTGCAGGAGAGGAAGGTGGAATTCCCGGTGTAGCGGTGAAATGCGTAGAGATCGGGAGGAATACCAGTGGCGAAGGCGGCCTTCTGGACTGACACTGACACTGAGGTGCGAAAGCGTGGGTAGCAAACAGGATTAGATACCCTGGTAGTCCACGCCGTAAACGATGTCGACCAGCCGTTGGGTGCCTTGTGCACTTTGTGGCGAAGTTAACGCGATAAGTCGACCGCCTGGGGAGTACGGCCGCAAGGTTAAAACTCAAATGAATTGACGGGGGCCCGCACAAGCGGTGGAGCATGTGGTTTAATTCGATGCAACGCGAAGAACCTTACCTACCCTTGACATCCTGCGAACCCGGAAGAGATTCCGGGGTGCCTTCGGGAACGCAGAGACAGGTGCTGCATGGCTGTCGTCAGCTCGTGTTGTGAAATGTTGGGTTAAGTCCCGTAACGAGCGCAACCCTTGTCCCTATTTGCCAGCACGTAATGGTGGGAACTCTAGGGAGACTGCCGGTGACAAACCGGAGGAAGGTGGGGACGACGTCAAGTCATCATGGCCCTTACGGGTAGGGCTACACACGTGCTACAATGGCCGGTACAAAGGGCTGCGAACTCGCGAGAGTAAGCGAATCCCATAAAGCCGGTCTCAGTCCGGATCGGAGTCTGCAACTCGACTCCGTGAAGTCGGAATCGCTAGTAATCGTGGATCAGAATGCCACGGTGAATACGTTCCCGGGCCTTGTACACACCGCCCGTCACACCATGGGAGTGGACTGCACCAGAAGTGGTTAGCCTAACTTTGGAGGGCGATCACCACGGTGTGGTTCATGACTGGGGTGAAGTCGTAACAAGGTAGCCGTAGGGGAACCTGCGGCTGGATCACCTCCTTAAACGATGCGTCACTCTCCCGGCAAGCGCTCACAATGAATTACCTGATCAAGTGATAGAGCAAACGGTTGATGCACGATCCCCTCTTGGGTCTGTAGCTCAGTTGGTTAGAGCGCACCCCTGATAAGGGTGAGGTCGGCAGTTCGAGTCTGCCCAGACCCACCAAATTTCATCCATCGCTGCGTTATTTCATGACTCGCATAGAAGGCTATGCTTCGCCATGAAATGCCTTGTGCTGAATGAAATTCCGAGAGGCAAGTGCCAATAATGGGGCCATAGCTCAGCTGGGAGAGCGCCTGCCTTGCACGCAGGAGGTCAGCGGTTCGATCCCGCTTGGCTCCACCATTATCTCCACTACCGTTTGTTTGTTTCGTGACCATTGATAAGTCGCACGTCGTACGTCGCCTTATCACTGTTCATTGAACAGTCGCTCTTTAACAATGTATATCATGCTGACAGTATCGAATGACGATACGAAGACAAAAGCCCCCGGGCTTGCGTGTTCGTGACGTGATCTCGATACGCAATTGTTTTGTGATACGTTTCAAGCGTATCCGGCAATCGTTGTCATTGCGGGATCCAGACTCCTTCGGGTTATAGGGTCAAGCAATGAAGCGCACACGGTGGATGCCTAGGCAGTCAGAGGCGATGAAAGACGTTGTAGCCTGCGATAAGGTTCGGTGAGGTGGCAAACAACCTGCGACCCGGACATCTCTGAATGGGGAAACCCACTGACCACAAGGTCAGTATCGTATCCTGAATACATAGGGATACGAGGCGAACCGGGGGAACTGAAACATCTAAGTACCCCGAGGAAAAGAAATCAACCGAGATTCCCCCAGTAGCGGCGAGCGAACGGGGACCAGCCCTTAAGCATGTGAATGGCTAGACGAACGGATTGGGAAGTCCGGCCGTAGCGGGTGATAGCCCCGTAGTCGAAAGTCTGATCATGTGAAATCGAGTAGGTCGGGGCACGAGAAACCCTGATTGAAGACGGGGGGACCATCCTCCAAGGCTAAATACTCCTGACTGACCGATAGTGAACCAGTACCGTGAGGGAAAGGCGAAAAGAACCCCGGCGAGGGGAGTGAAATAGATCCTGAAACCGTGTGCGTACAAGCAGTAGGAGCAGACTTGTTCTGTGACTGCGTACCTTTTGTATAATGGGTCAGCGACTTATATTCAGTGGCGAGCTTAACCGATAGGGGAGGCGTAGCGAAAGCGAGTCTTAACTGGGCGACCAGTCGCTGGATATAGACCCGAAACCGGGCGATCTATCCATGAGCAGGGTGAAGGTTGAGTAACATCAACTGGAGGCCCGAACCAGGATCTGTTGAAAAAGATTTGGATGACTTGTGGATCGGAGTGAAAGGCTAATCAAGCCCGGAGATAGCTGGTTCTCCTCGAAAGCTATTTAGGTAGCGCCTCACGTATCACCACCGGGGGTAGAGCACTGTTTCGGCTAGGGGGCCATCCCGGCTTACCAACCCGAGGCAAACTCCGAATACCGGTGAGTGCAGCGTGGGAGACACACGGCGGGTGCTAACGTCCGTCGTGAAAAGGGCAACAACCCGGACCGTCAGCTAAGGTCCCCAAATCCTGGTTAAGTGGGAAACGATGTGGGAAGGCTCAGACAGCTAGGAGGTTGGCTTAGAAGCAGCCATCCTTTAAAGAAAGCGTAATAGCTCACTAGTCGAGTCGGCCTGCGCGGAAGATGTAACGGGGCTCAAACCAGGTACCGAAGCTACGGGTTCATCCTCTGGATGAGCGGTAGAGGAGCGTCGTGTAAGCCGATGAAGGTGGATCGAGAGGTCTGCTGGAGGTATCACGAGTGCGAATGCTGACATGAGTAACGATAAGGGGAGTGAAAAACTCCCCCGCCGGAAGACCAAGGTTTTCTGTTCGATGCTAATCAGAGCAGAGTGAGTCGGCCCCTAAGGCGAGGCCGAAAGGCGTAGTCGATGGGAAACGGGCTAATATTCCCGTACCGGATGTCATTGCGATGGGGGGACGGAGAAGGCTAGGTGAGCCAGGCGTTGGTTGTCCTGGTGAAAGCGAGTAGGCCTGGGTCTCAGGTAAATCCGGGACCCTTTAAAGCCGAGACGCGAGACGAACGGACCAAGGTCCGGAAGTCACTGATGCCACGCTTCCAGGAAAAGCCTCTAAGCTTCAGATGACATGCGACCGTACCCCAAACCGACACAGGTGGTCAGGGTGAGAATCCCAAGGCGCTTGAGAGAACTCGGGTGAAGGAACTAGGCAAAATGGTGCCGTAACTTCGGGAGAAGGCACGCCGGATTAGGGTGAGAGGACTTGCTCCTTTAGCCCGAACCGGTCGAAGATACCAGGTGGCTGCAACTGTTTAGTAAAAACACAGCACTCTGCTAACGCGCAAGCGGACGTATAGGGTGTGACGCCTGCCCGGTGCCGGAAGGTTAAGTGATGGTGTTAGCCCTCTGGGCGAAGCTCTTGATCGAAGCCCCGGTAAACGGCGGCCGTAACTATAACGGTCCTAAGGTAGCGAAATTCCTTGTCGGGTAAGTTCCGACCTGCACGAATGGCGTAATGATGGCCACGCTGTCTCCACCCGAGACTCAGTGAAATTGAAATCGCCGTGAAGATGCGGTGTACCCGCGGCTAGACGGAAAGACCCCGTGAACCTTTACTATAGCTTCACACTGGATACTGATGTTGCCTGTGTAGGATAGCTGGGAGGCTTTGAACTCCGGACGCCAGTTCGGAGGGAGCCAACCTTGAAATACCAGCCTGGCATCATTGGTGTTCTCACTCGGGTCCGTTATCCGGATCGAGGACAGTGTGTGGTGGGTAGTTTGACTGGGGCGGTCTCCTCCCAAAGAGTAACGGAGGAGCACGAAGGTACCCTCAGCACGGTCGGACATCGTGCAATGAGTGCAAGAGCATAAGGGTGCTTGACTGCGAGACAGACACGTCGAGCAGGTGCGAAAGCAGGTTCTAGTGATCCGGTGGTTCTGTATGGAAGGGCCATCGCTCAACGGATAAAAGGTACTCCGGGGATAACAGGCTGATACCGCCCAAGAGTTCACATCGACGGCGGTGTTTGGCACCTCGATGTCGGCTCATCACATCCTGGGGCTGAAGTCGGTCCCAAGGGTATGGCTGTTCGCCATTTAAAGTGGTACGCGAGCTGGGTTTAGAACGTCGTGAGACAGTTCGGTCCCTATCTGCCGTGGGCGTTGGATGTTTGAGAAGGGCTGCTCCTAGTACGAGAGGACCGGAGTGGACGCACCTCTGGTGTTCCGGTTGTCACGCCAGTGGCATTGCCGGGTAGCTATGTGCGGACGGGATAACCGCTGAAAGCATCTAAGCGGGAAGCCCCCTTCAAGATGAGACATCCCCGAGGCCTCGAGCCTCCTGAAGGGCCCAGCGAGACCAGCTGGTTGATAGGCACGGTGTGGACGCGCTGCAAGGCGTTGAGCTAACGTGTACTAATGGCCCGTGAGGCTTGACCCTATAACACCCAAGGGGTCTGGTCCTGCAGTGACAACGACGCTCGATAGAGCACCGGATACGCAAAAAAGAAACGATCACAAGACAGTCAGCCGATATACATTGAAAGTTACGCCTGACGACCATGGCTTGCGTGAACCACCCGATCCCTTGCCGAACTCGGAAGTGAAACCGCAACGCGCCGATGGTAGTGTGGGGTCTCCCCATGCGAGAGTAGGTTATCGTCAGGCACCTCTTCGAAAAAGCCCCGAGCACTTTGTGTTCGGGGCTTTTTTATGCGTGCAGGAAAAAGGCCCGGGAGAAGACACGGGCACTGGCAGGGGGCATAAAAACTATCAGTGCCACTTAGCCCTTGTAGGAGCCCAATTCATTGGGCGATGGCGGCGCCCGCCGCCCGGGGTGGAATCCGGCACAGTGCCTGCCGTCCACCCCGGCGGCGCGGTGCGCCGCATCGCTGGCTGAAGCCTGCTCCTACAAAAACGGGGGGCACAACAAGGGTATCGTGCCTCCGTACCTCTGTAGGAGCCCAATTTTATTGGGCGATGGCGGCGCCCAGCCGCCCGGGGTTGAATCCGGCACCGTGCCCGCCATCCACCCCGGCGGCGCGGTGCGCCGCATCGCTGGCTGAAGCCTGCTCCTACAAAAACGGGGGGCACAAGGGCCTCGGTGCCACCGCGCCCTTGTAGGAGCCCGATTCATTGGTGGTCCGACACCTCGGCGATGGCGGCGCCCGCCGCCCGGGGTTGGATTCGCCACCATGCCCGGCATCCCCTCCGGCACCGTGAAGCCTGCTCCTACACTACGTTTTTACCAAGCCTCACGGGCATGCTGGCAGCGACCGTTCGACCAGGTTTCAAAAATAGCGCGGTCATCACCTAGCATCATTAGCGCGAACAGGCGCTCGCCAAGGGTTGTGCATCGCTTTATGCGCCGCGTTAAAAGCGGGGTGGCGGCTGGGTCGATCACCACAAAATCTGCTTCCATGGAAGGCTTGAGCTGGCCGATCACGTGATCGAGCGAAAGCGTTTTAGCGTTACCGTGCGTCAGCCCGTAAAAACCCTGCCAGGCAGTAAGTGGCTGGTCGACAAGCTGGCCCACCTGATAGGCACTTTTCAACGTCGCAAAGCCGGTCAGGTCCGTACCCGCGCCGATGTCGCTTGCGTAGGTAAACGCCATGCCGGTTTTGTCCGCAGCATCTCGATCGAAAAGCCCGCTACCTAAAAAAACATTGGAACTCGGGCAAAAGGCGATGCTGGCACCCTGCGCTGCCAAGCGCTGTCGCATGCTGTCATTGAGATGTACGCCGTGGGCGAAGGTGCTTTTAGGACCGACCAACCCGGCCTGCTCGTAAACGGCCAGGTAATCCTTACTACCGGGAAAGAGTTCCGCCACCCATTCGAGCTCGCCGCTGTTTTCAGCTAAATGTGTTTGTAGCCAAAGTGTAGGGTCGTTACGTAACAGTGCGCCGGCCGCATCCATTTGCGCTTGGGTCGAGGTCGGCGCAAAGCGGGGTGTGACGCTATAGCCAAGTCGGTCTTGACCGTGCCAATCGGCGATCAGCCTTTCGGTATCCGCCACGCCGCGAACGCCATCCAGTAGTTGCTGTGGCGCATTGCGATCCATCATCACCTTGCCCGCGAGCATACGCAGCCCGCGCTTCTGGCAGGCAATAAAAAAGGCGTCGACCGAGGGTGGGTGGCTTGAGCCAAACACCTGAGCCGTCGTCGTTCCGGCACGCAGCATTTCATTTAAAAATGCCTGGGAAAGCGCCTCGGCGTGCGCGGGGTCTTGAAAGCGGCACTCTTCAGGAAAGGTGTATTCGTTCAACCAGTCCAGCAGCTGACGCCCATAAGAGGCCATGATATCGAGCTGCACGTAGTGCACGTGGCTATCGATAAAGCCGGGCATGATGAGCTTGTCGGAATAATCGAGAATGTTCGCCTCGGAGGGGAGGCGGGCGGTCAGCTCGTTGAAACGGCCGACGGCGTGGATATGGCCGCCCTTGAGCCATAAAAGGCCGTCCTCGAAATGTTCGACGCTGCCTGGGGCTGGTTTATCGCCATGGCCGGGGTTGTCAGCGAAACTTAAAATTTCGGCGCGTATTAAAGTATCGTTAGTCGTCATATCATTTATAGGATGGAGAGTCTTTGAAAAGCGGTTTCAATGTGGTGCTCTCGAGACCGCGTATGGAAGTGGGCTGCTCGCAGTCGGTAAGCCAGAGCAGCTCCGTCACGGCGCTTAGCGCAATTGCGTAAGGCGCCTTGTTGTAAAGTTTGGCGCCGTTGAACGCACCAATGGGGCTTCTTACCCGTTCGATCTGCTCAGTACTATGCCCTGCACGCTCAAGTCGGCCTTTGAAGCTGGCCCACTTGCTTTCTGAGCCGATCAGGCCGATCGAAGCGGCATCTTCTCGCTCGATGAGTGCTTCAATGAGCGCGTAGTCCTCATCGTGGCTGTGTGTGACCACGATGGCGTGACAGTGGGGTGGAAGCGCCTGAATAGCGTGAACAGGGTCGTCGAGTAACGTCTGATTCAAACGTGGCGCGTCCGTGTCTCGAGACAGAGTATCCGGGCGGCTGTCAAACCAGTAGCGCTGCCAGGGAAGTGGATGGGTGAGCTCGACGATATGCCGGCCAATATGGCCCGCGCCGAATACCGCAAGGTGCGTTTTGGCGCCCGCGAATACTTCCAGCATGATATTGACGAAGCCACCGCAGCACTGTCCACTTCGCCCCCCCAGCGAGAACGCTTCGAGATGAAACCCGATCTCCCCGTCGCGCAGGTAGCGCCGCGCCGCCTCGATGGTTTGCCACTCGAAAGTCCCGCCGCCCAGCGTATCGACCACACCTTCCAGCGTGATGACCATGCGCGCGCCGGGCTCACGAGGAGTCGAGCCCATGGCGGTGACCTGGGTGGCCAGCACATGGGGCAGGGCGTTTCGCTGGCAGTAATCCAGCGCGGCGTGCCAGGTGGAGAGCGTGGCCTCTTTCATAGCGCTTTTGGCCTGATGGCTTGGGCGGCCAGCATTACCCGCTCGGGGGTGGCCGGGGTGTCCAGTGCCGGTGAACACCGGTATTGGGTCAAGCTCGAAAGCGCGTCACGAAGCGCTGACCAGACGCTGATACCCAGCATGAAAGGGGGCTCGCCCACCGCTTTGGAGCGGTAAAGGCTTGCCATCGAGTTGGGGTGGCCTTCCATCAGCGCCACGTTGAACACCGGCGGCAGGTCGCCGTAGGTGGGGATCTTGTAGGTGGCCGCGCTGCTGCTCATGAGGGCGCCCTTGTCACTCCACTTGAGTTCCTCACTGGTGAGCCAACCCATTGCCTGGATAAAACCACCTTCGATCTGACCGATATCGATGGCGGGATTCAGCGCATCGCCCACATCGTGCAAAATATCGACCCGATCCACCTGGTATTCACCGCTAAGCGTGTCGACGCTCGCCTCCGATACCGCCGCGCCGAAAGCGAAGTAGTAAAACGGGCGTCCTTGACCTGTGGCCCGGTCGTAGTGAATCAGGGGGGTGGCGTAAAAGCCTTTTTCCGAAAGCGATACCCGGTTTAGGTAAGCCGTTTGCACGAGCTCGCCCCAGCCAAGACGGTACTCACTTTCGCCAGTGCCGGCAATCAGCATCCCGTCTTCCAGGCGCATACCTTCACGGTCGAGCCCGCCTTCGAAATGCCCGGCGGCAAAATCGAACAGCCGCTCGCGCAGCTTGCTGGCCGCATCTCTTGCCGCCATGCCGTTCAAGTCAGCGCCACTGGAGGCCGCGGTAGGCGAGGTGTTGGGCACTTTGTCGGTGCGCGTAGCGCTAATACGAACGTTATCCAGATTGAGCCCCAGCTCACGCGCTACGACCTGGCAAATCTTGGTATGAAGCCCCTGACCCATCTCGGTGCCGCCGTGATTGATCATCACACTGCCGTCGGTATAGACGTGGAGCAGGGCACCTGCCTGGTTCAAGTGCTGGGCAGTGAAAGATATGCCGAACTTCACCGGTGTCAGCGCCAGGCCTTTTTTGATGATCGGGCTCGAATCATTGAAGGTTTTTACGCTTTCGCGGCGTGCCCAGTAGTCACTGTCGTGTTCGAGGGTTTCGATCAGTGTGTGCAGCAATGCGATCTGATCGACTTTCTGTCCGTAATGAGTGGTATCGAAACCTTCGCGGTAAAGGTTGCGCTTGCGCACGGTGAGCGGGTCGACGTTGATGCGACGGGCAATATCGTCCATGGCTGCTTCGATGGCCATCATCCCCTGGGGACCACCAAAACCACGAAACGCCGTGCTCGAAGCCGTGTTGGTCTTGGCCCGGTGGCCGGTAACCCGCGCCGCGTTCAAGCAGTAAGCGTTATCGGCGTGGAACATCGCGCGGTCGACGATAGCGTCGGACAGATCCGGCGAGTAGCCGCAGTCGCCAATGAGGTCGATATCGCCGCCCTGAATAACTCCTAGCTCGTCGATAGCCAAGCGGTAGCGATTGTGGAACGGGTGGCGTTTGCCGGTGGCCTGCATATCCGCAGTGCGTGGCAGGCGAAGGCGCACAGCTTTGCCCGTACGCCGGGCAACGATAGCGGCGATACACGCCCAGGGCGACGCCTGGGTCTCCTTGCCGCCAAAGCCGCCCCCCATGCGGCGTACTTCCACGGTCACACTATGAAAGGGGATACCCAGCACCTCGGCCACCAGCTTTTGTGTTTCGCTGGGGTGTTGGTTGGACGTATGCACCACGACACCCTCATCCTCGGTAGGCAGTACCACGCAAGCCTGACCCTCGAGGTAGAAGTGTTCCTGACCGCCGACGAACAGTGCCCCTTCGATAACGTTATCTGCGCGCTCCAGCGTTTCGCGCCACTCGCCGCGCTCTTGCACGTGGGTAGGGCGAACCAGCTCGTTGCGCTCGGTGGCCGCGACCGGGTCGAGGCGTGCCGGCTGCTCGTCGATCTCCACCCGTGCAAGCGCCGCCGCCTGGCGCGCCGCCTGATACGATGTGGCCGCTACGGCGAACAGGCACTGACCGGCGTAGCTGATCTCTCGATCAACGAAAATGGGGTCGCCGGGAAAAACCGGGCCAATGTCGGTATGCCCGGGAACATCGGCAAACGTGATGACATCCAAAACGCCGGGCGCGCGGCGCACCGCCTCAAGATCGAGTCGTGTCAGCGTACCAAAAGCCGCAGGCGAAAGCCCCAATGCGACGTGAAGCGCATCGGCCGGGGTCTTCAGATCATCGATATAGCTTGCCTTGCCGGTAACATGCTTGCGGGCGCTTTCGTGATAGCTCGACGAGCCCGCCTGGCGGTGGCCATCGCTTTCCACGGTGTGGCGCGCCAGCGGGCCGGAACCGGTAATATGATCCTTGAGTTCGCGCCGGGCGTGGCGACTTTCGCTGTCGAGCTTAGTGAGCGTACGCATGAAGCATTACCTCCTGATGGGGAGTGCTGAGCGTCACGTAAAGTCGCTCCAGTAGATTCGCCGCCGCCTGCTCGCGATAGTGCTGGCTGCCACGCACATCACTCATGGGTTGAAAGTCCTGTAAAAGCGCGCGTTGCGCCGCTTTGAAGCTTGCCCCGGACACCACCTGGCCTTCGAGCGCGGCTTCGGCATTCGAGGCGCGTTTGGACGTAGCCGCCATACCTCCAAAACCGAGGCGAACATTGGTGAGTACGTCGTCTTCAAGCGTATAGTGAAACGCCCCCAATACGGCAGAGATATCGTCCTCGCGGCGTTTGGAGAGCTTCCAGACGCGAAGCGAGGCGTTGTCATTCAGCGCCGGGATGAAAATTCGGCTAATAACTTCACCCTTTTCCAGAACGGTCTTTTTGTAATCGATAAAAAAGTGCTCGAGTGGGAGCGCGCGAACCCCGCTTGGCCCGGCGAGTTCCAGCCACGCCCCCAGTGCCAGCAGTACCGGCGGTGTATCGCCAATGGGCGAGGCGTTAGCGATATTACCGCCCAGTGTTCCCCGGTTGCGAATCTGGCGTGAGCCCAACCGCTCCAGAAGGTGGCCAAAGGCGGGGAAGTGACGTTCGAAAAGTGGCTCGAGCTCGGTATAGGTCACTGCGCTACCCACCCACCAGCCCGAAAGGGATTGATAGCTCGCCTCTTCGATAGTGCGGAGTTCACCAACGCGGGTAACATCGATAAGCTGTTTGAGCGGGCGAAGCTGCTGGGTGGTTTCAAGCCATAAATCCGTGGCACCGGCCACTAGTCTCGCCTCTGGGTAACGTGCGCGTAGCGCTACCAGTTCATCGAGCGACGTCGGCGCTGCAAAAAAGTCGGACGCATTAGCCGCCAGCTCGGCTGAGCCGGATGAGCTTTGGGGCTTGGCGGCGACGTCGAACCAGTCGGGGGATTGCCAAGGGTGTTCCTGCATCTTGAGAGCCGCATCTCGAATAGGCCGGTAGCCGGTACAGCGGCAAAGATTACCCCCTAAGGCCCCTTCGAGCATTGCGCTAGAGTAGGGTGCGTTCGAGGTAGAGCCCTCATGAAGTGTGAACAGCGACATGACGATTCCCGGCGTGCAGAAGCCGCACTGACTGGCGTGGCATTCGATCATGGTTTGCTGGGCGGGGTGTAGCTCATTGCCCGCCTCGAGGCCTTCGACAGTGATAAGGAACTTGCCCTGTAGCTGGTGGGCCGGGGTAATACAGGCGTTCAGGCTCGAGAAGCCCGCATTAGCCTCATCTGAGTCGCGAATGGCAACGGTGCAGGCGCCACAGTCGCCAGACGCACAGCCCTCTTTTGTCCCGGTTTGCCCGAGGGTTTCGCGTAAAAGCGTTAAGGTACTCGTCTCCGGCGCTACGTCGCACTGCGTTTGAACGCCATTTAGTACAAACTCAATGGTTGCCATCGGCTCCCCCCATTTTATTCTGACCAATTGGTCAATAGAGTAGAGCCTGGGTTAAAAGATAGCGTTGTGCAAGACTTTGTTGTATGCCTCTATGTGGTGCTAAAACGGCCATTTTTGGGGCGTTTTGGTGCATTTCGACGGTATGCAGCCGACCATAGTGTGTGAAGGAATCATCTTTAAATGAGCAGCCTCTCCTTGAAAGAAAGAAGTAGCCGCGATGGCGTTGAGCAATCCATTCTCGATGCGGCGGAACACGTGTTTGCGCTTCACGGATACCGGGGGGCGAGCCTTCAATCGATTGCCGACCGGGCCGGGTTACCCAAGGCCAACGTGTTGTACTATATGGGCAGCAAGCAGGCGCTTTATTTAAAGCTTCTCGATAAAATGATGCAGCGATGGAACGCGGTACTGGAGGACATTACCCCTCATAGCGACCCCAAAGTGGTGTTGAGTAACTTTATACGCACCAAAATGATGCTAGGGCAGCGCTACCCGGAAGGCTCCCGCCTGTTTGCGTTAGAAATTTTAGCCGGCGCGCCTTTTTTGGAAAGCTACCTGGAAGGGGAGCTTCGCGCGTGGGTCGAAAGTCGAGCCGCCGTCATCCGCCAGTGGTCCGCTATGGGAAAAATGGATGATGTCGACCCGCGATACCTGATTTTTCTGATTTGGTCGTCTACCCAGCACTATACCGAGTACGGCGCCCAGGTGAACGCCATACTGGGGCGCGAGCGGCTAAGCGACGAGGATGTCGCCAGCGTAACGGCATTTTTGGAGCATGTGATTTTAAAGGGGTGCGGCGTGGCCTGACCCTAAGCCGCTGTGCTCAGGTTCGAAGCGCGACCCGGGTGCCAAATTCGAGGCGTTGCTCTGCAGAGACCGTTTGAGTCGGCGCGCCGATCATTTCATCGAATACATCGGCGTGGGTCAGTACGGCCTGGTGAAAGCCCAGCGGGCGCAGCGAGCGGCTGACCCATTGAGGGCCGGTGAAAAGTTGCGTGCTACCCTTTTCATCGATCAGTTCTTTAACGCCTCTGGCGTGATGAAGTCGCACGATATACCAGCCGGTATCCAGTGCGTAGATCTCCACGCGGTACGTATCGAAGGGGGCGCGCTCTTTAGCGAGCGCGCTTAACGTGATCGTGTCGCGTTGCATGAGGTGGCAAGCCTACTCGGGCGGCTCGGCGTCAACGCCTGGCACGCGGTAACGGGCGCCTTCGGCACGCTGCTCTTCAAAGCGCTGGTTCTCGTCTTCCGGTACGACGCCTATAACGGTCTCTTGCGAGCCATCTGGCCAGGTGTAGGTCGTGCAGCCATTCAGGCCCAGCAGCAGCGCCGCGCTGAGCGAGGCCGTTAGTAAGGTACGGCGTTGAAACATCAAACACTCCCTCGATACATTATATTTCGAATAGCAGATTCGATAACACGGGTAGCCCTTCAAAGCGAGGCATCGATGCTATCCTGTGGCCTGCGCTAACGCTGTAAACTATAGCGGATACCTTCGTTAAATATAACGCAATTTATCCCAGGGTAAGAATTCGACGCTGATCCTTGCCGATGCGGGTCAGCGGTCGCGACGCTATAGCGCAGGCCAGAAACCTATGCATTGGCGTATGATCGGCTCGCGCCGTTTCTGCCGAATCAAGCCGCACTGCTTCAAACAGACAGTTCTATTTTAAGCGGTTCTCCTTTTTAAGCGGTTTTACTTTGGCTGGTATTACGAAGGATCGTTAGCAACGCACTATGGGCCGTACGTAGGTAAGGAAACAGTATGCAAGACGCCATGGAAAATCGGTTGCGATGGCTTGGCTATCTCACGTTATTCGGAACGCTTTTGACCGCCTGCGTCATTTTATTGGGTGCCTGGACGCGTTTGGTCGATGCCGGGCTTGGCTGCCCGGACTGGCCCGGCTGCTACGGGCGCTTGCTGGTGCCCAATAGCGAAGACGCCGCGCTGATACATCCTGATGCGCCCCTCGATCCGGCCAAGGCATGGATGGAAATGATTCATCGCTATATGGCTACGCTTTTAGGCGCAGTAGTCGTGAGTATCATCGTGTTTGGGCGAAAACTTCGCCACCTGGAGGGCTACCCCTGGCCGTTGAGTTTAGCGCTACTCGGGGCGATTGCGATTCAAGGTGCTTTTGGCGCCTTTACCGTCACGCTCAAGCTCTGGCCTCAGGTAGTCACGCTGCATCTTTTAGGCGGTCTGGGCGTATTGACGCTTTTTTTATGGCTTCATCTGCGCGTTCGTCACAATGTTCATAAAAGGCGCTTGAAGCGGCGCCCGATCAATGGGCTTTGGGCGGTGGCGGCAACGTTTTTGTTGCTCCAGCTTGCGTTGGGCGGGTGGGTGACCAGCAATTATGCCGGGCTTGCCTGCCAAGGGGTGCCGACGTGTAACGCACAGTGGTGGCCACCGATGGACTTCAGCGAGGCGCTGCACCTAACCCAGACGGTAGGGCCCAACTACCTTCATGGCCAGCTTCATTTCAAGGCGCGCACGGCTATACAGGTCATGCACCGTGGCGGCGCGCTGCTTTTAGGGCTCTCGCTTTTGGCGCTTTGGTGGCGTTATCGCCACATTGCGGCCTTGAAAGGCGTGCTTACGCTCGCGCTCGCCACTTTTATAACCCAAGCCGCATTAGGCGTAGCCAATGTTTTGATGTGGCTGCCACTATGGCTTGCGCTCCTGCACACCGCCGGCGCGGCGCTGCTTTCAGTGAGCGTGTGTCTAGCGTGGTGGCGCTGGCGTCAGCTAAGCGACAGCGAGTATCGACACATCCAGAAAGCCCCTTCGCGTTAGAAATTTCTTCGCGTTGAATAGGGCGTAGATAAAATTGGTTAAATCAACTATATAGGGTGTACAATTATCGCATAGTTATTGGTTAATGCCGGATCAGGGCTTTTCGGGTTTATAAGTAGCATCAGACCCTGTTGGCAAAAACTCATCAAGGAAGCCGCATGAATTCTATTTTAGCGCTAGTATTACTGTTGGTGGGCGCTGCGGTCGTGGTGGGGTTGGGCATTTATGCTTTGACCCTGCGCAAAGAAGTAAAGCGCCGCGAAGCGTTTCGCATTGAAGAAGACCAGCGCGCTCAGCAAAACAGTTTGGAAAACCTGGACTACGTGGCAAGCGCGTTGGTACAGGAACAAGTCGATATTACCGAAGGCTGCTGGCGCTGTAAGGTGCTGCTCGAGATCGTTGATCCGAGTTTGACCGAGCGCGACGAATTCCGGCCCTTCGCCGATGTATATAGCCGCACGCGCCACCTTAAAACGCATTCGGCAAGAAAGCAGCTCTCCCCGCGGGAGCGTATGAGCGAAGATAAAGAGCGCATCGAAGTCGAAAACGAGATGCGCCCGGCAGTATTGAGTGCGGCGAAAGCCGTACTCGAGTGGCGAGCCCAGGGCGGTTCGGCACTGCATTGATATAGCGATCACTTCTCTATAGACGTGCCGGTGAAGTTAGCGTACTTTTCTTGGCGTCGATAATGAGAGTTTTGCTATGCTTGAAATGCCGGTATCGGCAAGAAGTTGATATCACGGCATGGATGCGGTCTAGTCTGCCTTGGTAGGCAGGGGATGATTGGCACACCGACCGGGTTGAAGAGCGTTTCGTTCGTTCGACACCGGTCAAACGAAAAAACGGATGCTCTCGTTATATAAAAAGCATCGGATAAACGTGGTTAAACGACCTCGTTAGCATTGGATCAAGAAGGAGTCTTGCATGAAAAAATCAACGACAGGCTTGCTCATCGGTTCGGCTTTGGTAGTGGGCCTTTCCGGCTGTGCTAGCTCTGCTTCCCAATCGTCTGGCCAGGCAAGCGCAAGCAGCACCGATCGCGACTGGTACCAGCATCCGCTCGTTTGCGGTATCGCAGGCAGTTTGATTGGTGGCGGTATCGGTTACGGCGTCAGCGGTAGCTCCGATGAAGAAAGCGGCGCAGCGACCGGCGCAGCAGTCGGTGGCGCTATCGGCGGTCTGCTTTGTGCTGATCGTACACCCGAGCCGGTTGCACCGCAGTGCCCGACTTACGGTGAAGTACCGGCCGGCGTTGCAACCGATGCTCAGGGTTGCCCGCTGGATTCCGATAACGACGGTGTTCCGGATTACCGCGACCAGTGCCCGGGTACGCCTGCTGGCGTAGAGGTTGACGCTGTAGGTTGCCCGATCGATTCCGATAACGACGGCGTTCCGGATTACCGCGACCAGTGCCCGAACACCCCGGCGGGTGTTGAAGTCAATGCGCTGGGTTGCCCGGAAAGCGTTGTTCTTCAAAACGTAAACTTCGAGTTCGACTCCGCTCAGCTGACCGCTGGCGCTCAGCAAGTACTCAACGGCGTTGCAGAGCGTCTGGTTAACAACCCCGACGTTCGCGTTAGCATCGAAGGTCACACTGACTCTGTAGGTTCTGCAGAGTACAACCGTGAGCTTTCTCAGCGTCGCGCCGAGTCTGTTGCAAGCTACCTCGCCCAGCGTGGCGTACCGGCTAACGACATGCGCTCCATCGGCTACGGCGAAGATCGCCCGGTTGCTACCAACGATACAGACCAGGGCCGCGCGCAAAACCGTCGCGTTGAACTGGACGAGTGGAACTAAGCGACTCGTCATGTAATGGCCCTTTTTGGGCCGTTACTCACTAAAGCCAGCCCCTTGGCGGTTTTAGTCTAAATAAAGCGTCGGCCTCGTGCCGGCGCTTTGCTGTTTAAGACCCAGGTGTCGACCACCGCACTTGCTACCCGCACCCACCCCCGCCAGCTACTTGTTATCTCCCGCACGTTAAAACTTTCAAAAAAGCAGTATCTTTAAAGTTAGCTCTTTGAATGTTAATGATAAATATTGTCATTTGTAGAATTAGTGTTACGCTATGCAGGCGAAGGTAAACGCAAATGGTTCTTATATCTAACAGGTTTTTAGCGCTGCAGTGAACGCTAGCGCTTACCAGTGATGGAGATTTAACGTGCTGAAAAGGCCCTTCTTAAGCTTGCCAGGATGCCTGGGTATCGCTTGGGTGTTGCTAAACGCTCACGCGGCGGCAAGTGATGAAACCATCGGTCAGGCCGCGCAAGGCGTTGAGGCCCAGCAAACCCAGTCGGCCCTTCAGCAGCAGATCGACCAGGCCGACGAGCAGACGCGCAGCGCCCTCGAGGAGCTCAGAGCCCTAGAGCGTGAAACTCGCACTCTCCAGGCGTCGAACGCATCGGCCAGCGCGCGTTTGGCCGCCGAGGCCGAGCGCCAGCAGCGTTTAAGTAGCGCCCTGGATACGGTCAGCGAGACCCGCGCGGCGCTTCCCATCATAGAGCAGGATATGACCGAGCAGCTCGTCGCGTTTATCGAAAACGATTTACCTTTTTTACACGGCGAGCGCCTGGCGCGAGTGGAAAGCCTTCAGGGCGAGGGCGGTGCCGAGCGCATCGAACAGCTTTTGGAAACCTGGCGCGCCGAGCTCGAGTACGGCCGCACCGTCGACCATTGGCGCGGCCGGCTGACGCTTGACGAGGATTCACCTCGCGAGGTCGACTATTTGCGCGTGGGGCGCATTGGCTATTACTACCTGACGCCGGACGGGCGGGAAGGCGCTGTGTGGGACAGCGAAAGCGGGCAGTGGCAAGCACTGGACGAGCGTGAGCGCCGCGAAGTGCGCAATGGCCTGCGCATCGCCGACGAGCAGCGCACGCCCGAGCTCATCACCCTACCGCTATCGATCACCGCCGAGCAGGAAAGCCAGTCATGATCACATTGCAGCTCAAGCGCCGGCTCACATTGAGCGCTCTTGTCATGGCCGGTTGCCTTCTAGCCGGCCCGATCTTCGCACAATCCAGCCAGGTGACTTCGCTGAGCGAGGCGCGCCAGGCCGCCGAAGCCCGCGACCAGGCGCGGCTGGAGAGTTTTTTAAACGACCAGCAAGCCCTCGATGAGGCGCTCGAAGAAGCTCGCGCCGCTAACGACGAGGCGCAGGCGCAGCGCGACGCACTTCAGGCCCAGCAACAAGAGCAAGCGGAGCAGGCGAGCGAGCTGGCCAGCCGCCAGGGGGAGCAGGGAGAAGAGCTCTCGACTTTGCTGGCGAGCCTTGCGCGCCAAAGCGACGAAGTGCGCAACGAGCTGGGCGAGCAGAGCCTGCTTACCCTGGGCGATGCGGCACTTCCCCCGCGCCTCGATGGCGTCGAGGTGCTCGAACGCGCCCAGCTCGAAAGGGTCGTCGACAGCCTGGCCACGCTGAGCGCTCAGACCGGGCGCGCCGAACGGCTGACCCTGCCGGTGGCTAACGAGCGTGGCGACATCGAACCGCGCGATATCGTACGCTTGGGTGATTTCGCCGCCTTTACCGAGTCAGCGCTAGTGCGTATGAGCGGTGAGGAGGGCGCGCTCTCGGAAATGCCGCGCACCCCGGCAGAGATTCAGACGACGCTGGGCGAATATCACCGTGGCGAGAGCCGTCAGTTTGCCATCGACCCTTCCCAGGGCAGCGTGCTGGCCGCGCTCACCCAGCGCCCCAGCCTTTGGGAGCGCTTCCAGCAGGGCGGCTACGTGGGCTACGTAGTGGTCGTGCTCGGTGTCATCGGCTTGCTGGTCGCGCTGGCACAGTACCTCTACCTGTGGGTCGTCAGTGCGCGGGTCAAGCGCCAGCGCCGCTCGCTGGATAATCTCGACCCTAACAACCCCCTGGGGCGCGTTCTTTACCGCTTCAAGGATATGGACAAGCACCAAACCCCCGAGGCGCTCGAAGCGAGGCTCGACGAGGCGGTGCTGGCGGAGCTTCCGCGTATCGAGCGCGGTCAGCCCATGGTCAAGTTGCTGGCCGCCATCGCGCCCTTGCTGGGGCTTCTGGGCACCGTGACGGGCATGATCGTCACTTTTCAGGCCATCACCGTTTTCGGTACCGGCGACCCGCAGTTGATGGCCGGCGGTATCAGTCAGGCGCTGGTGACCACGGTGCTGGGCCTTGTCACCGCGGTACCGCTACTGTTTGCGCAAACCGCGCTGGCCAGCCGCAGCCGTTACCTGACCCAGGTCATCGAAGGCGAAGCAAGCGCTACGCTGGCCAATCATTTGGAAGCCCAGTCGGCGCACCATGGCGCGGTGGTGAACTAAATGCCGATGCTTCCACTTTGGCTCGAGCCCGTAGAACGGCTGATCGAAGCGGGCGGGGTCGTGCTGGTCGTGCTCGCGGTAGTGGCGGTCATGGTGTTCGCCATGGCGATCGAGCGCTTTTGGTACTACCGGGTGACCTGGCGTTTGGCGCGCCGCCGGCTTCTCGAGCGCTGGGCCAGCCGCCAGGATCACCGCAGCTGGAGCGCGCGAACCCTGCGCCAGGTCTGGTCCGAGGCGCTGGTGGGCAAGCTTCGCCGGCCGCTGCCTTGGCTAAAGCTTTTGGTGGCGCTTTGTCCGTTGCTCGGGCTTTTGGGCACGGTCACCGGCATGATCACGGTATTCGACAGCCTTTCCTATAGCGATACCCACCAGGCGCGCGCCATGGCCGATGGCGTGGCCCGGGCGACGCTGCCGACCCTAACGGGCATGGCCATTGCCGTGGTGGGGCTTTTATTTATTAGCCGTCTTGAGCACGTGATCCGTCGCGAGGACCAGCGTCTTCATGACCGTTTGGCGCGTGCCCTGGAGAATAACGATGCGTAGACGTCATTCGTCAGACAGTGCCGCGGACAGCAACGAGGTCAACCTGACCCCAATGCTCGACGTTGTGTTTATCATGCTGATTTTCTTCATCGTCACCACCAGCTTTATCAACGAAAGCGGTATCGAAATCGACCGTCCAGAATCCAGCGCAGCGAGCTCGCGTCCGGACGCCCAGGTACTGGTCGCGGTCACGCCGGAAGGCGCGGTGTGGGTCGATGGAAGCCCGGTGGATATCCACCGAGTCGGACAGCAAGTCGCGGGGCTTTTAAGCGCCGACGGCTCGGTCGTGATTCAGGCCGACCGCGACTCCACGACCGGGCTTTTGATCGAGGTCATGGACCGCTTGCAGCAAGCCGGGGTCGAGCAGGTAGCGGTGGCAGCGAGTCGGAGCACGCAATGATTCGTCGTTTGCTTTCGCTCGTAGCCGGTGCGGCGCTGGCGATGGGGCTCTTTTTGTGTCTTGCATTATTGGTGACTCCGCCAGAGCGCCCGCCGGAAGAGCCGGAGATGACCATGAGTATGGACATGGTGGAAGCGCCGGATGTTGCGCCCGAGCAGCAAGCGCCGGCGCCGGCCAAGGCGCCGCCGCAAGAGGCAGCGCCCCCGCCCCCGCCGGCACCGGAGCCGGTTGCCGTATCGGATAGCCCGATCACGCTACCCGATACACAGCTGCCCGAGGACCCGGTAGAGCCCGTCGAGCTCGATAGCGAGCTTCCAGAGCTTACGGAAGTCACGCCAGCGCCGACCCCCGAACCGGAACCGGCGCCGACTCCCGAGCCTACGCCCGCGCCAGCTCCTTCGCCCCAGCCCGCGCCATCACCGGCACCGGCTGAGGCGCCGGCAGAAGCGGCGCCGCCCGCCGAAGCACCGGTCTCCAACGAGCCGGTCAACGTGGGCCAGATAGCCGCGACCAGCAAGACGGATCCGGTGTATCCCAACCGTGCGGTACGCCGGGGGATGGAAGGCTTCGTCGAGGTGCGTTTTGTCGTTCGTCGAGATGGCAGCGTAGATGCGAGCACCATCGAGATCACCAACGCGCAGCCCCGGCGGGTGTTCGAGGATGCCGCCCGGGAGGCCATTGCTGGCTGGCAATTTCCGCCGAGCGAGCAGGTACGCCTTACCACCCAGCGTGTCGAATTTCAGCTGAGGTAGTCATGAAACGTTTAGCGCTTTTGATGTTTAGCGGCTGGGTCGCCTTTGCCCAGGCGAGCGAGCCGTTGCCAGGCGATATCATTCAGGATTTAAACGCGCTGCAAAGCGAACTCTCGAACGCGGTACAGTCTGATGAAAGCCGCCTGGAAAGTGTCGCTGCCCGGGCTACCCGGCAGGCAGAGCGGCTGCAAGGCGGCAACCGTTCGGATCAGTGGGCAAGCGCGCTTTACTTTCAACTAGCGGCGGGGGCGTTGTCGCGTCAGGGTAACGCTGAGGCCGCGGCGGACCAGTTGGCTCGCGCCCGGACACGCAGTAGTGTAAGCGCCGAGCAGGCTAGCCGGTGGCTTCGCGAGGAGGCCACGCTAAGGCGCGCTGCCGGGCAGCGCGTTGAAGCCATCGCGCTCTACGAGCAGTGGCTTTCAAGCAACAGCGACCGTCAGATGAGCTGGCATCTGGTGCGCCTGCTGGCTGGGAACGACCAGTGGGACGCCGCCGCCGAGCGCCTGACGCCGCTTTTGGAGCAGCAGGATTCGCTCGATGAGGCGCAGCAGACGCTAACGCTGAACGTACTGCGCCGCGCCGAGCAAGATGGCCAGGCGCTGGGTTGGCTGTTGAACGGCCTTAACGTAGAAAGCAGCGCCGATGAGTGGCGCCAGGCCGCCGGACTTGCCCAGCAGGCCGGGCAGGCGGGTATGGCCGCAGGGCTTTGGGAAATGGCCTGGCAGGTGGGGGCGTTTGAAAGTAACGAGGATTTCAATACGCTCGTCGAGCTGCATATGGCCGGGGGAACACCGGCCAGGGCCGCCGAGCATTTGGAGCAGGCGCTGGAAGCAGGACGCCTGGCGCGCGACGAGGCCACCCTGCGCCGTCTGGCTCGCGCCTGGGACCAGGCCAAAAACAGCCAAAAAGCGCTGGATGCCTGGCAGGCGCTTGCCAAACAAAGTGGGCAGAGCGAGGACTGGCGCCGCTACGGTCAGCTCGCCTATGCCTGGGGCGATGAAGAACGTGCCGAGCGCGCCTGGCAGCAGGCTCAGGCGCTCGGCGATGAAGAGGCCGGTGAGTGGCTTGCCACGCTGCGCTAGTTAGTTTGCAAGCGTCAGCGAAAAGTCGCTCCAGGTCGGGGCGTGGTCTGAAGGGCGCTCCATGGCGCGCAGTTCGTAGTCGATGCCTGCGCCGGTGGCCGTGTCGGCAAGCGCTCTAGTGACCAGAATATAGTCGATACGCAGCCCGCGTTTTGGGTCGCGATCAAACGCCTTGGAGCGGTAATCGAACCAGCTAAAGTGCTCGGCATCCGCCGGGTGGCAGACCCGGTAGCTGTCCTTGAGACCCCAGGCCTTGATGCCCTCGAGCCACTCGCGCTCGATGGGTTGAAAGCTGGTTTTGCCCTCGCGCAGCCAGCGCTTGCGATTTTGCTCACCTATGCCGATATCCCGGTCTTCCGGCGAAATGTTGAAATCGCCCATGATGGCCAGGCGCTCGTCGGCTTTGTGATGCTTGTCGAGCAAGTGGGCGAGCTGCTGATAAAAGCGCTCCTTGTGCGGAAACTTCACAGGGTGCGAAATACTCTCGCCCTGGGGGAAGTAGCCGTTATAAATCGTGACCGGTTCGCAGTTTTCGTCTTTTAGCGTGACACTGATCATGCGCCGTTGGGCGTCGTCTTCATCATCAGGGAAACCGTAGGTGACCGACGCCGGCGCCTGGCGGCAGAGCATCGCCACGCCGTAGTGGCCTTTTTGCCCATAGTAAACGACGTGGTAGCCCATCGCCTCGACCGCCTGTAGGGGAAACTCGCTATCCTGTACCTTGGTTTCCTGAAGCCCGATCACGTCCGGCGCGAGGGTATCGATAAGCGCCTGCAGTTGATGTAAGCGTGCCCGAATACCGTTGATGTTGAACGAGACCAGGCGCATCAGGTGTCATCCCCCGGCGAGGGTTTGTCCTTGCTGTCGGGATGGATCTCGATGGACTGACCCTCTTGCTGGCGGGCCAGCTTGCGCACCGCTTGAAGCTTGCGCTGCTGCTGCTTCTTGGCCACGAACCGGCGCGAAGAAGTGACCTGGTCGGGGTTATCCTTGCGCCACTTTTTGTAATCTTTACGCCGGCCGGTACGAATGGTGACTTTATCCGCGAGCGAGCGGGTTTTTTTCTTACGCGTCATGTCGCGCTCCTTCGTTAATTTGGCCGTCATTCTAACAGGCAAGCGGGTAGGGAACACGCCAGGGCGCGCTCTTATTGCGATGCCCTGTGATATACTACGCGCGTCGTGATGCCTAACATCCACCGTAATGGACAGATAGAAAGCCTATGAGCGAGTCGGAACAGACCACAGCATCGGCCCAGAACCGCAAGCCCAAGCGCCGTCGCCGCAAGCCGCGCCGCCGCCAATCCGGCTGGGACCTTCGTCAGTTTCAGGTGCCCGCCGTGGCCGGTAAGTGGCGCTTTCATGACTTCGATTTGCCGCTCCCGCTGATGCGTGCCATTCACGCCCAGGGGTTCGAGTACTGCACACCGATCCAGGCCGAGGCGCTGCGCCAGACGCTATTGGGTGGCGATATCGTTGGTAAGGCACAAACGGGCACCGGCAAGACCGCGGCCTTTTTGATGTCGACCCTTGCCTACTTTTTGGAAGAGCCGGTTCCCGATGGCCAAAAGCCGGGCGCGCCCCGTGCGCTGATCATTGCTCCTACTCGGGAGCTTGCGCTACAGATCGAGAAAGACGCCAAGGCTCTGGCCCGCTTCACTCAGTTGAACGTGGCCAGTGTCGTCGGCGGTATGGATTACCAAAAGCAGCGCGAAAGCCTGACCGGTAACGTCGATATTTTGGTCGCGACCCCGGGTCGGCTGCTGGACTTCCATCAAAAGCGTGATATCGACCTTTCCGAGGTCGAAGTGCTGGTGCTCGATGAAGCCGATCGTATGCTCTCGATGGGGTTCATCCCGGACGTGAAGCGCATCATTCGCTACACGCCCAAAACCGAGCAGCGTCAGACCTTCCTTTTCTCGGCGACCTTTACCGACGATATCCTGAGCTTGGCCAGTCAGTGGACGGAAAAGCCCGCCCATGTCGATATCGAAGTGACCGTCGACAACCAGGCGGATATCGACCAGCGCGTCTATATGGTCTCCGATGACGATAAGCAGCAGCTTTTAATCAAGCTTTTGGAGCAAGAAAGCTTCGAACGCGTCATGGTATTCGGCAACCGCCGTGACCTGGTGCGCAAGCTCGATTCCGCGCTGAGAAAGGCAGGCGTAAGCGTGGCGATGCTCTCCGGCGATGTGCCGCAAAATCAGCGCATCACTACGCTCGAGGAGTTCCGTGAAGGCAATATCCAGGTGCTGGTAGCCACCGATGTGGCCGGCCGCGGCATCCACATCGAAGATGTGAGCCACGTCATCAACTACACCTTGCCCGAAGACCCGGAAGACTACGTTCACCGCATTGGCCGGACCGGCCGGGCCGGGGCCAAGGGTGTATCGATCAGTTTCGTCGGCGAAGAGGATGCGTTCTCGCTGCCCGAAATCGAGCGCTACATCAACGGCAAGCTACCCTGCGAGCATCCGCCGGAAGGCCTGCTGTAACGGCAATGCTGGATAACGAACTCAAGTCGAGTATCCAGGAGGCGTATCGAAAGGTCGTCGAAAACCTTTCCCTTACGCCGCGCTACGGCCAGCGACTGATGATTGCCGAAATCGCCCGCACGCTGGGCGATATCGAGGTCGACGACGAGGGCAAGCGTAAAAGTGATCGCCACGTTTGCGTGCTGGAAGCGGGTACCGGTACCGGTAAAACGCTGGCGTATCTGATTTCGGCACTGCCCGTGGCCAAGGCCCAGGGTAAGCGCCTGATCGTCTCGACGGCCACGGTCGCGCTTCAGGAGCAGGTGCTCAACCAGGACCTGCCGGCACTTGCAAGCCACAGTGGGTTGGCCTTCAAGTATGCCCTGGCCAAGGGGCGCGGGCGCTACGTCTGCGTGGCACGCCTCGACCAGGCCCTGGAAGGCGTCGAACCCAACCCGACGCATTCGCTTTTCGAGCAATCCCTGGCCGAGCAAAGTAGCGATTTTACCTTGCTGGCCACGGATATGGCCGAGGCCTACGGCAGCGGCAAGTGGGAGGGGGACCGGGATAACTGGCCGGTAACCATCGACGACAGCCATTGGCGGCGGTTAACGGTCGATCACCGCCAATGCACTGGGCGCCGCTGCGGCCACTTTGGCGCCTGTGCCTTCTTTCGCTCGCGCCGGGAACTCGAAAACGCCGACATCATCGTGGCCAACCACGACCTGGTGCTGGCGGATTTGGCGCTCGGCGGTGGCGCTATTTTGCCAGACCCCGCCGAGTGCATCTTCGTGTTCGACGAAGGCCATCACCTGCCGGATAAGGCGCTTTCCCACTTTGCCCACCGCTTCGCCGTCAACGGGTGTCTGCGCTGGCTGAAAACGCTGAAGTCGAGTCTTTCTGAGCTCAATACCGGCCTTGGCGGGCAACCCACTATTGCAAGACTTTTGGCCGGGTTACCCGAGCTGCTCCACACGTTGGAGCCCGCGCTTGGCGACGTATTTAGCCTTGGTTATCAATTAGCGGGACGTGAGCGGGGTCTGGGGGATGAGGAGTCCCTTCACCAGTTTCGTTTCGAAAAAGGTGAGCTTCCGGCAGCGCTCAAGGAGCAAGCCGGCCAGCTTCTAACGCTGTTTGCTACCCTGGCGCGAAATCTTGAAAGCATTAGCGATATTCTGCGCGAAACCCTGGATCCGGATAAGCAAACCGGGCTTGAACGGGAGCAGGCCGAAAGCTGGCTGCCGTTGATGGCGCTTTTGCATGGGCGAAGCCTCGAGGCGCACGCCCTTTGGCAAAGCATGAGCGAGCAGGACGCGCCGAACGCACCGCCCAGTGCGCGTTGGATCACGCTGAGCCAACCGACGGGGGAGCCGGAAATCGAGTTTTCGGCAAGCCCGGTATCGGCGGCGCATACGCTGGCCAAGCACCTTTGGGGGCGTTGCCATGGCGCGGTGGTGACCTCCGCCACGCTGACCGCACTTGGGCGTTTTGACCGCCTGCAGGAGCGGGCCGGGCTTGCCAATCGCTACCGCTATCAGGCGCTACCCAGCCCCTTCGACTACGCCAATGCAACGCTTCGTGTCCCCCGGGAGGCCACCGACCCGTCGGATCGCGAAGGCCACGAGCGCGCTATCGTCGAGTTTGTCAAAAAACTGGGGGAGCGCGAAGCCGTGCTGGTGCTGTTCTCCTCGCGGGCTCAGCTGCGCGCCGTGGCAAAAGCGCTGCCCGCGGCGGTGCGCGAGCGCGTGCTCGCCCAGGATGAGCTGCCCAAGCGTGAATTGATAGAGCGCCACCGCGCCGCGGTGGACCGCCGCGAGGGAAGCATCATTTTCGGGCTGGCAAGCTTTGCCGAAGGAATCGACCTGCCGGGCCACTACCTGACCCACGTGGTCATCACGCGGTTGCCTTTCGCGGTGCCGGACGACCCGGTCGGCGCAACGCTTGCCGAGTGGATCGAAAGCCAGGGAGGGAACCCGTTCATGCGCATCAGCGTGCCGGATGCCTCGATCAAGCTGGTGCAGGCTTGCGGGCGCTTGATTCGTAAAGAGAGCGATGAAGGCGTAATCACGCTGCTGGACAAGCGGGTCATCACGCGCCGCTACGGCCAGGCGCTGCTCGACGCGCTGCCGCCGTTCAAGCGTGAGATAAGCCCCTAAGGCGGTCAAAAAGGAATGGGGATGAGCAGGGGCTGAATCCGGAAAGCCCAAAAGTGAAAGGCTCGAAATGAAACGCCCCGCGGTTTGGCCGCGGGGCGTTTTGATTAGCGCTTGGCGAGCACCGGGGCGAGCTGGTCGTTCATCTTCTTGAAAGCTTCTTCCGTAGTAGCCCAGTCGATGCACGCGTCGGTGACCGAAACGCCGTAGGTGAGCTTGCTCAGGTCATCGGTAAGCTTCTGGTTGCCCCAACCGATGTTCGACTCGACCATCAGGCCGATAATCGACGTATTGCCTTCGAGAATCTGGTTGGTGACGTTTTCCAGTACCAGCGGCTGCAGTGCGGCATCCTTGTTGGAGTTGGCATGGGAGCAGTCGATCATGATGTTGGCCGAAAGGTTGGCCTTGGCGAGCTCTTTTTCGGCCAGCGCAACGCTAACGCTATCGTAGTTGGGCTTGCCATTACCGCCGCGCAGCACCACGTGGCCGTAGGCGTTGCCCCGGGTGCGAATGATCGCCACCTGGCCGGCCTGGTTGATCCCCAGAAAGTTGTGCGGGTTGGCGACGGATTCCAGCGCGTTGACCGCCACGTCGAGGCTGCCGTCGGTGCCGTTTTTGAAACCGACCGGGCATGAGAGTCCAGAAGCCATCTCGCGGTGGGTTTGCGACTCGGTGGTGCGCGCCCCGATGGCCGACCAGCTGATGCAGTCCTGAAGGTATTGCGGTGAGATCGGATCCAGCGCTTCGGTGGCCAGTGGCAGGCCAAGTTCGGCAAGATCCACCAGCAGCTTGCGCGCGGTGTGCAGGCCCTCGTCGATTTCAAACGAGCCGTTCAAGTGCGGGTCGTTGATCAGTCCCTTCCAGCCCACGGTGGTGCGGGGCTTTTCAAAGTAAACGCGCATGACGATATAGAGCGAGTCGCTGACCTCGTCGGCCAGCGTGCGCAGCTTGCGCGCGTAGTCGAGGGCGGCGTCCACGTCGTGAATCGAGCAGGGGCCGACGACCATCAAAAGGCGCGGGTCGCTGCCGTCGAGGATGTTCTGAATGACCCGGCGACCTTCGACGACGGTTTTTTCGGCTTTCTCGGTCAGCGGAACGGCGCTTTTCAACGCTTCCGGTGTGGTGAGAACGTCCTGAGCCAGGACGTTGAGATTGCTAACCTCTTGATCTGACATGATGCTACCTGTGTGGGGCGGTGGGCAAAAAGTGGGCCCTACTATCGCGCGTTAAGGGAGCAAAAATCAATTGTTACGGAACCATGCTAAAGCACGTAGTGTCTGCCCATGGGTTCTGGGCCGCGCGGCAAGATGCTTGATGCGCCAGGCATAACGCGTAACACTACGCACAGTGGCACCTCGTTTACTTACACTGGCCGAAGATGATGGTAGGCCTTGCCCCAGGCGATTGGTGTAAGACGGCGCCGCATAAGGCTGGCGCAAGCCCTGGTTTCAATAGAGGGCTTCGATAGATAGTTACATGAGGCGGGTGTAAGAAATAGCGATTAGAAAAGGTTACAAGGTATAGCGGTTGCCCAGAGGTGGCCGCTATACCGGTTTATTGCGCCGGACAACGGCGTAGGGTCAAAGCCACCCTTCAAGCGCTTGTCATCGAGCGGCGAGGCAAACTGACTTGTTATCTTCTTTGTTAACGACCGTTTTTACTAAATTTTGCCCAAGGGACGCTATGTTGCATGCTGTTAATGCCCGGTTAGGAGGGCGAAAAGAATCAAGGCTCGGCACGGGGTGTTCGAGCGAGAGGGGCGTGTGAATGGGCACTCGTGAAACAGACCAGCAGCTTGTGGAACGTGCCCAAAAAGGCGATACGCGCGCTTTTGATCTACTGGTTAAAAAATATCAGCATAAAATCATCGGTTTGATTGGCCGCTACGTGCACGACCACGCCGAGGTGCAGGACGTGGCGCAGGAAGCGTTCATCAAGGCGTATCGGGCGCTGGGTAAATTTCGCTCCGAAAGCGCGTTTTATACCTGGATGTACCGTATTGCGATCAATACGGCAAAAAATCATCTGGTCTCTCGCGGGCGCCGCCCGCCGGGCAGCGACATGGATATCGTCGATGCCGAGGTGCTCGACCAAAGTGGGCGGCTGGCGGATAGCGAATCGCCGGAAGCGTCCATTGCCCGCGACCAGCTCGAAGCCGCGGTGTACGAGGCAATCGAAAAGCTGCCCGACGATTTGCGCACCGCCATCACGCTTCGCGAGCTCGACGGCTTGGCTTACGAGGATATTGCTCAGGTCATGCAGTGCCCGGTGGGCACGGTACGCTCGCGCATATTCCGGGCGCGGGAGGCGGTGGACGAGCATATCCGCCCGCTGGTGAGCACGGCGCGTAACAGCCGCGACGATTAGAAATGGCGCGTTTGAGCAAGGCGTAAATTAGCAGTGATTTGATTTTTTAGTGAACTGTCAGTGGCTAAAGGCGTCATAAGCGTTGACCAGTTTGGCCAGCTTTAAAAGGCAAGTATGATGCGCTGCCGGGTTTTTCAAGCGACTTTGTAAGCAGCTGGCGGTGCACATAAAACTCAAGTTTTGGCCTGTGGAAACGCTCGCGGCCATACACATAAATGTTGGCTTGTGACGTTTTCTAAACACAGCGTGAGGGTGTGAAGTATGAGTTTAAACACACGGGAATCACTTTCGGCGTTAATGGATGGTGAGAGTGACGAGCTTGAACTGCGCCGGGTGTTAAAGTCGTTACCCGAAGAGGCCGGTGCGGCCGATACGTGGCGGCGCTACCACTTGGCACGCAGCATGATGCAGCGCGAGCGCTCGGTCGATGTAAGCGCCGATCTTTCCGCCGGTATCATGGCGCGCCTTGAGAGCGAGCCTGCGCCATTGCTTGGTGAGCAGGATGTGGAGCAGCAGTCTGTAACGGCCAAGCCCGGCCGGGTCTCTTTTGCCCGGGGTGCGGGCGTGGCAGCGGCTGTCTCGCTCATGGTGATTACCGGCGTACAGTTTTTGAATAGTAACGGTAATCCTTCCGAGCCGCAGGGTGCCACAGACTTGGCCGCCGCGCCTGCCAATAGCGGGGCGCAGGTCCAGCCGGTGAATCTCGCCGCAGGCAACGCCATGCCCGCAACGGACATGCCAATGTTCGAGCCCACCGCCTTTCGTATGAACGGTCAATCCGGTGGTAACGGTTTCATGAACGTTAGCGAGTCCGGTTTTGGCGGCGCTCAGGCGCCCTCGGTTTCGACGGCAGCGCAAACGTTCTCGAACCAAGGCAGTGCCATCGACGCTGATCAGATTCGTCTGCTGCAGTCTTATCTCGAGCAGCACGCCCAGGGCGCCGCGGCGGGTAGTGGCGACAGCTGGATGCCGCTAATGCGCTCATCCTCCGTTGCCGAGCCGCTGGGCCAGCGCTAAACGCGTTCAGACCAATCGGAGTATTCAAGGGTGAACGTGAGCAGCGATAAAGACGTGTGGTTGCAAAAACTTTTGATCAGTTCCGGTGTTATCGCGATGGGCGCGCTTTCTTTTGCCGCCCAGGCAAGTGATGAGCCCGCCGGACAAAGTGCTCGCCCATCCTGCGACACGCCCAGGCTAACCCAGGCCCCAGAGGGCATCGAGCAGTGGCTGGTGCGCAGTATGCTGGCCAGTCACTGTTTCGAGTACCAGGCCCGCGCCGTTTCTATCGACAGTATTGGCGTTCGCACACTGGCACTTTCCCACCGTGTCCAGGATGGGGTTCGCCAACAAGTCGTGCAGCACCTGGACGGTCCTTCCATTAGCGTCGAACGGCGCTCCCAGGCAGGGCGGCTTGCCTGGTCGCAGCCGGAACAAGCCGGTTTCGATATCGACTCGACCCCGGAGGCCTGGGCGGAGCACGTCGAGGCCTATTACGACGTTACGCTGGAAAACGAAGAGCGCGTTGCCGGACGTGTTGCCTCGCGGCTGCAGTTCGAGCCCCTCGACGATAATCGCTACGCCCATACCTGGTGGGTGGACGAAGAAACGGGGCTTTTGCTCAAGCACGAGCTAAGCGATGCCCAGGACCGCGTCGTCGAAACCTTCCAAATGACCCAGCTACAGTCGCCGGAACTCTACGACGGCCCGCTAATGGAAGAGGGCGCCCCGGCCAGCGAACAGCCCCCCTGGCAGGTGGGTTGGTTGCCCGAAGGCTTCGTTCCTCAGCCCGCCGAGATCACCAGCGATAACCCGTTAGCCCAGCGCTTTTATAGCGACGGGCTTTCATCGGTTAGCGTCTTTGTCACCGAAGCGGACGATCAAGCCCTCGAGAAAGGGGCTTACAGTTTGGGCGTGTCGGCGGTGGCCATCGAGTTAATCGAGTCTGAGGATACGCGCTGGCAATTGGTCGGCGTTGGCGAACTGCCGGTTGCCCAGGTGCGGCGCATCGTTCAGTCCATCGAGCTTGACGAGTAGTATTTCTTTTGGTGACGTTGGGTGTTTGACGACGTTTGATAAGACGGATTTGCAGGCCTTTGAAACGCGCTTTAAAGCAGGGCATTGGCCTGCTTGTCGGCTCTTCGAGCCAATTCCTTCCCCGGTTAGCAGTTGTTTGATTAGGAGCTTTATCCATGAGGCGCTTGGTTGTTTCCTACTCGCTTTGGCTATGCCTTGCCACGCTATTGGTGTTCGGTCAAAGCGCTTACGCGCAGAACCTTCCCGATTTTACCGAGCTGGTCGAAGATGCCGCCCCGGGCGTCGTCAACATATCGACCAGCCGAACGATTCAGCGAAGCGGTCCCGATATGCGTGGCTTCGGTGGCCAGGATATCCCGGAAATTTTCCGCCATTTCTTTGGTGACAACTTCCCATCGCCCCCGGGCCAGGGCGGGCAAGGCGGTCGCGAGCGTAGCGAAGAGCGCCAGTCCCTGGGGTCGGGGTTCGTGATCAGCGCCGATGGGTTTGTCTTGACCAACGCCCACGTGGTGCAGGATGCCGACGAAATTCTGGTGCGTTTGAACGATCGTCGTGAGCTCGAAGCGGAGCTGATCGGTAGCGACACACAAACCGACGTCGCGCTTTTAAAGATCGACGCCAACAACCTGCCGGTACTCAATCTGGGCAACTCCGATGATCTGCGGGTCGGTGAGTGGGTGGCCGCTATTGGCTCGCCCTTTGGTTTCGATCACTCGGTAACGGCGGGAATCGTCAGCGCCATCAATCGCACGCTCCCCCGCGATGCCTACGTGCCCTTCATCCAAACTGACGTCGCCATCAACCCCGGAAACTCCGGTGGGCCGCTTTTCAACCTCGATGGCGAAGTCATTGGAATCAACTCCCAGATATTTACCCGCAGCGGTGGCTTCATGGGACTGTCGTTTGCGATTCCGATCAACGTCGCCATGAACGTCGCCGATCAACTGCGTGAAGATGGTCACGTCAATCGTGGCTGGCTTGGGGTGATGATTCAGCCGGTTTCCCGGGATTTGGCCGAGTCCTTTGGCATGGACGATGCAATTGGTGCACTCATTGCCGACCTGGACCCCCAGGGCCCAGCCGCCGAGGGTGGCCTGCAGGCCGGCGATGTGATTACCGCCGTCAACGGCGAAGAAGTCGATCGTTCCAGCACGCTGCCGCGTTTGATCGGCCGGGTAGCACCTGGCAGTGACGTAACGCTCACCCTGATGCGCGACGGCGAGCAGGTCGAAGAGACCGTCGAGCTGGGCGACTGGCCCGACGCGGGGCAAGAAGGTAACGCCAATCGCAGCGACGAGCAGGTGCGTTTGGGCGTCAGCGTCGGCGAGGTGGAAGCCGAGCTCAAGGAGCGCCTGAACATTAGCGGCGGCGTGGAAGTGCGCCAGGTTGAGTCAGGCAGCGTGGCCGCCGACGCCGGGCTACTTCCTGGCGATATCCTCGTCAGTGTCGATCATCGCAGCGTTTCCAGCGCCGAGGAGCTCGAAAGCATCGTCGAGGAGCTTCCCAGCGACCGGGCTATTCCCATTCGTCTCTATCGCGAAGGCCGCTCGCTGTTCGTGGCGCTTCGCCTTGAGTAGGCAGTGGTTCAAAGCCCGCGCGTAGCGGGTGCGATCAAAACGCCCCGGCCTGTCCGGGGCGTTTTGCCAAGTGGCAACGGTCAGGCGCGTAACGATGTAAACGGGCGTTTGAATGCGCCGCGGGCAAGGGGTGAGATTGGAATGAACATAGCACCCACGTCTTGCTAACGGTACAATGCGAACAAATTTTTAATGCGACTATCTGCGCCGCTTGGTAAATCGTTCAGAGTTGCGACCTCATACCGGATTTAAACGGCTAATGACCCAAGAAAACACCAGTAAAATTAAGCACATACGAAATTTTTCGATTATCGCTCACATCGATCACGGCAAATCCACGCTGTCGGATCGATTGATTCAAACCTGTGAGGGGTTGACCGAGCGCGAGCTCAAAGAGCAGGTGCTCGACTCGATGGACATCGAACGTGAGCGCGGTATCACCATCAAGGCGCAATCGGTCACGCTCAATTACACCGCCGCGGATGGCCAGGTGTATCAGCTCAATTTCATCGATACGCCGGGCCACGTGGACTTCTCCTATGAAGTATCCCGCTCGCTTTACGCCTGCGAAGGCGCGCTTTTGGTGGTCGACGCCGCCCAGGGCGTCGAGGCGCAGTCGGTGGCCAACTGCTACACCGCCATCGAGCAAGGCCTGGAAGTGCTGCCGGTACTCAACAAAATCGACCTCCCCCAGGCCGACCCGGACCGGGTGGCCCAGGAAGTCGAAGAAATCATCGGCCTGGACGCCACCGACGCCTGCCAGGTATCCGCCAAAAGCGGTATCGGTATCGATGCGCTGTTGGAACGGCTGGTGCGTGACATTCCGCCGCCCAAGGGCGACCCGGACGGCCCGCTTCAGGCGCTGATCATCGACTCCTGGTTCGACAACTACCTCGGCGTGGTTTCTTTGGTGCGCCTTTTCGACGGCACGCTCAAAAAGGGCGACAAGATTCGTATCAAGTCCACCGGGCGTGACTGGAATACCTCGGAAGTGGGGATTTTCACGCCGCTTCGAAAAGAGACCGGTGTGCTGCGCGCCGGCGAGGTGGGCTTCATCGTCGCCGGCATCAAGGAAATTCACGGCGCGCCGGTGGGCGATACGATCACCCATACCAAAACGCCGGACGTTGCGCGCCTGCCGGGCTTTCAGAAGGTGAAGCCCCAGGTCTACGCCGGCATGTTCCCGGTCAGCTCCGACGACTACGAAGACTTCCGCGACGCGCTGGAGAAGCTCGCCCTCAACGATGCCTCGCTGGATTACGAGCCGGAAAATTCCGACGCCCTGGGCTTTGGCTTTCGGGTCGGCTTTCTCGGCACGCTCCACATGGAAATCGTTCAGGAGCGCCTCGAGCGCGAGTACGACCTGGACCTTCTGACCACCGCGCCCACCGTGGTCTACGAGCTCGCCATGAAAAACGGCGACACGCGCTATATCTCCAACCCCTCGAAGCTACCCGACATGGCCGACGTCGAGGAGATGCGCGAGCCTATCGTTCGGGCGAGCATTCTGGTACCCCAGGAGTTCGTGGGTAACGTGATCACCGAGTGCGAGCAGCGCCGCGGTTTCCAGAAGGACATGCAGTTTCTGGGCAGCCAAATCCAGCTCAGCTATGAGCTGCCCATGTCCGAAGTGGTCATGGATTTCTTTGATCGCCTAAAGTCGATCTCCAAGGGCTACGCGTCGCTGGAATACAACTTCGAACGTTTCGAAGAGGCCAAGCTGGTGCGCCTGGACGTGTTGATCAACGGCGATAAAGTCGACGCGCTGGCGGTGATCATTCACCGCGACCATGCCCATTCCCGCGGTCGATTGCTGGTCGAGAAGATGCGCGAGCTGATTCCACGCCAGATGTTCGATGTGGCGATTCAGGCGGCCATTGGGGGGCAGGTCGTGGCGCGCTCGACGGTCAAGGCTCTGCGCAAGAACGTGACCGCCAAATGTTACGGCGGCGACGTGAGTCGTAAGAAAAAGCTATTGGAAAAACAGAAGGCCGGTAAGAAACGGATGAAGCAGGTGGGGCGTGTCGAAATTCCCCAGGATGCCTTCCTTGCTGTGCTCAAGGTCAACGACTAGGAAGACGACACCCTCATGGATTTTTCACTACTACTGGTACTGGCCGTCGTAATTACCGGGGTCATCTATTTACTCGATGCCCTGTGGTTTCGCTCGCGACGCAAAAAGCGGGTGGTCAATGCCGAGCAAGCCGCAGACGATGGGCTGGACCCCGCTACCCGCGAGAAGCTCGAAAAAGAGCCCTGGCCCATCGACTACGCGCGCTCGCTTTTTCCCGTGCTGCTGGTCGTGCTGGTGGTAAGAAGCTTTATTGTTGAGCCCTTTCAAATACCGTCGGGCTCCATGCGGCCCACCCTGGAAGTGGGCGATTTCATTTTGGTCAATAAATTCGCTTACGGGCTGCGCCTGCCGGTCGTCCACGAGCGCTTTGTCGAAATCGGCGAGCCCGAGCGCGGCGAGGTGATGGTGTTTCGCTTTCCCGACGAACCCTCGGTGAATTTCATCAAGCGCGTCGTCGGGCTGCCAGGCGACCGTGTTCGCTACGAAGGCAAGCAGCTTTACATCAACGGCGAGCCGGTGGCCAAGACGCTCGTCGAAGAGGGGCCCAGCGCATCGCCCCAGCAGCTCCTATTAGAAGAGCGGCTGGGACGCATGAGCCACGCCATTTATAACAACCCCCGCGATCCGGGTCCGCAAATGGGTGAAGTGATCGTGCCCGAAGGCGAGTACTTCATGATGGGGGATAACCGGGACCAGTCCAACGATAGCCGCTATTGGGGTTTCGTACCGGAAGAGAACATCGTCGGCCGCGCGTTTGCCGTGTGGATGCACTGGGACGGCGGTTTACCCAGTTTCTCAAGCGTAAGGCGGATCGAATGAGTGGGACCACCCAGGTTAACGTCGAAGACGTAGGAGCATCGTGAGTAATTCCTTGAACGCTTTTTGCCGACGGATCGGCTACACCTTTAGCGATGACATGCTGCTGGAGCTAGCCATGACCCACCGAAGTTATGGTGGGCGTAACAACGAGCGCCTGGAATTTCTGGGCGACTCCATCGTGAACTTCGTCATCGCCGAGGCGCTGTTTCAGCGCTTTCCCCAGGCGCGCGAAGGCCAGCTTTCTCGCCTGCGCGCGCGGCTGGTAAAAGGCCAGACCCTGGCCGAGCTTGCCCGTGAAATGGCCTTTGGCGAGTGTTTGCGTTTGGGGTCCGGCGAGATGAAAAGCGGCGGACACCGGCGCGAGTCGATTCTGGCCGACGCGGTCGAAGCAGTGATTGGCGCGATCTATCTGGACGCCGGTATGGAGGCGGTGCGCGAGCGCGTAATGGCCTGGTACTCGGACCGTTTGGAAAGTACCTCGCTACAGGACACCCAGAAAGACCCGAAAACTCGTCTACAAGAGTTTTTGCAGTCGCGTCAGGCGGCGCTTCCGCGTTATGAAGTCGTTTCCGTCAAAGGCGAAGCCCACGCTCAGACCTTTACCGTCGAGTGCTATATCGATCTTTTAAACGAGCATACGACCGGTAAGGGCCCCAGCCGGCGCCACGCAGAGCAGCAAGCCGCCGAGCAAGCGCTCACCCATCTTGAAAAAAATCCTGGAGACCACGCGTCATGAGTCAAACCTGCGGCTTTGTGGCCATTGTTGGGCGGCCTAACGTAGGCAAATCGACCCTCATGAATCGCATACTGGGGCAGAAAGTGTCCATCACCTCGCGGCGCCCGCAAACCACGCGCCACCAGGTCATGGGCATCAAAACCGTCGATGAAACCCAGTTCATCTATGTCGACACGCCAGGCATGCACATCATGTCGAAGGATCGCAACAAGGCGATCAATCGCTTCATGAATCAGGCCGCCACCCAGGCACTGCGCGATGTGGACTGTGTGGTCTTCATCATCGACCGTACGCGTTGGTCTGACGAGGACCAGGCGGTGCTTGCGCGCCTCGAGCACGTCAAGGCGCCGGTGATCCTGGCGGTCAACAAGGTAGACCGCCTACAGGACAAGGCCTCGCTTCTGCCCTGGCTTAGTGAAGTCGGCGCGCGGCGCGACTTCGCCGCCGTCATTCCGATATCCGCCAAGCACGGCACCCAAGTGGATACCCTCGAGGAGGAGGTCGCCAAGTACCTGCCCGAGAGCATTCACTTTTTCCCGGACGATCAAATTACCGATCGAAGCCTGCGCTTCATGGCCGCGGAGCTGGTGCGCGAAAAAGTCATGCGCCAGTTGGGTGACGAACTGCCGTATCAGATGACCGTGGAGATCGAAGAGTTTCGCGAGACCGAGCGCATCACCCACATCAGCGCGTTGATTTTGGTCGAGCGCCAGGGCCAAAAGGTGATTTTGATCGGTGAGAACGGTGACCGGCTCAAGAGCATCGGCCGCGAGGCACGCCTGGACATGGAGCGCACCCTGGGGACCAAGGTCATGCTCAATCTGTGGGTGAAGGTCAAGCGCGGCTGGTCCGATGACGACCGCGCGCTGAAAAGCCTGGGGTACGATCTCGATTGAGTGCAGGCGCGATGGCCGAACCCGCCTTTTTGCTCCACCGGCGCGCGTACCGCGAAACGAGCGCCCTGGTGGATCTACTCACACTCAATCACGGGCGTATCCGGGCGGTGGCCCACGGCGGCCAGCGCCCGGGCTCTAAATCCCGCCAGCGGTTGCAGCCTTTTACGCCGCTATTCGTGGCCTGGCGTGGCGAGCGTGATCTCAAGCGGCTGACGCTAATGGAGTCGCGCGGGCATACCGCGCTATTGGCCGGGGAGGGGCTTCTGTGTGGGCTTTACGCCAACGAGATCGCCACTCGGCTATTGCCGCTGGAGCTGGCCGCCGAAGAAGTATTCGCCTTCTATAGCGCGCTGCTCGATGCGCTGCCTACCCCGGCGCGGCGTGGGCTGGCGCTGCGTCGCTTCGAGTGGTCGCTGTTGGAGGCGCTCGAAGCCACGCCGCGTTTCGTGACACCGGGTGGCGAGGCGCTGGACCCTCAAGGGCGCTATCGCTTCGATGCGCAAAGCCGCGCCTTCGTGCCCTTCGAGCAGGGCATCGAAGGGCGTGTGCTGCGCTATCTTGACCAGGGCGATTGGGAGCCCGAAGGCCTGGCCGGGGCGCTCAAAAAGGTGATGCGCGCCGCGCTCGCCCCGCACCTGGGCAGCAAGGCGCTGCGCTCGCGGGAGCTGATGCTCGATTTGGCTCGCCGCCGGGCGCGGGTTTAACCCGGCTACCTTTCGCCATCAATCGCCATTGAACGCTTTCAACATTTTGTTAATAGATAGCCGCTCAGCGCGGCTATCGAAACGAACGACCTCGCACTGGAGAGCGCTATGCACCCACCGCGGATTTTACTCGGTGTCAATATCGACCACATCGCCACGCTACGCCAGGCTCGGGGGACGCGCTACCCCGATCCAGTACAGGCTGCACTGCTTGCCGAAGAGGCCGGGGCGGATGGCATCACCGTGCACCTGCGCGAAGACCGCCGCCACATTCAGCCCCGTGACGTGCGCCTGCTTGCCGAGGTGCTCAATACGCGTATGAACCTCGAGATGGCGGTGACCGAGGAGATGCTCGCGCTTGCCGAAGAGCTGCGCCCGGCCCACGTTTGCCTGGTGCCGGAGAAGCGCGAAGAGCTAACCACCGAAGGCGGGCTCGACGTGGCGGGGAATTTCGAGCAGGTCCAGGCCGCCTGCCAGCGCCTGGGTGAGGCCGGTTGCGACGTGTCGCTATTCATCGACCCGGATAGCGCGCAGATCGACGCCGCTCACCGCGCCGGTGCGCCGACCATCGAGCTTCATACCGGGGCCTTTGCCGAGGCGGTAATGGGCTCGCAGGCGGCCAATGACGAATACGCGCGCTTGAACGCGGCCGCGGTGCAGGCGGTATCGCTTGGGCTCGTCGTCAACGCCGGCCACGGCCTTCACTACCACAACGCCGAAGCCATCGCGGCGCTGCCCGGCGTCAACGAGCTCAATATTGGCCACGCGATCATCGCGCGGGCGCTGTTCGTGGGCTTGAAAGAGGCGGTCGCCGAAATGAAGCGGCTGATCATCGCCGGCCAGGAGGCCGGGCTGATGGCCGCGCTGGATAGCCACGATCACGAACATGAGCACGCCCATGATCATGACCACGACCATGAAAACGGCTGCTGCGGACACTAGGCCGTGATTGTCGGTATCGGGTCGGACATCGCTCGGGTCGCGCGCTTTGAAACGGCGATCGAGCGTCACGGCGAACGTTTCGCCGCACGTATTCTGGGCACGGACGAACACGCCCGCTGGTTGGAAAAAAACCGCCCGGTGGCGTACCTCGCCAAGCGCTTTGCCGCAAAGGAGGCGTTCGTCAAGGCGCTGGGGCTGGGGCTTCGCGCCGGCATGCAGTGGCGCGACATCCAGGTGCTCAACGACGCCCTGGGCAAGCCCGCGCTTACGCTAAGTGGCGAAGCGCAGCGGCTTTTCGAGCAAAGCGGCGCGCAAACGGCGCATATCACGTTAAGCGATGAGGCCGAGTATGCGCTGGCGTTCGTGGTGCTGGAGCGCTAGCCCGGCGTGTCGCGATACCTCATGAGCGTATCGATCGCGCTTAAAAACGCCTGCACCGACGTTGCGAGGGCGGCGCTGCTTGTCGTTTCCTGAGTCGCCAGGTGATCGCGCAGTGCGCTTTCAAGCGCGTCCGCCGCTTCGCCAAGCGCCGGCGTGCCGCAGTAGCGGCACGCGCCATTCAAGGCATGTGCCTCCTCTAAAAGCGCCGCGTCATCTTGTTGGGCGAGCGCTTCTTCAATACGCGTTTTGGCCGCGGGCAGGCTCTCGATCAGACGCATCAGCTGGGTAACGGCCAGCGCCTCGCTGCCCCCGGCCAAACGTTTACCCCGGGCCAGGTCGACCGCGAGCGGCGCTGTTGAATGGTCATCGGCCGGCGCGTGCCCGGCGCTTTGCAGCGCCGACTGGCTTGTGTCTTCCAGGGTCATGTCTAAAAAGCGCTCGAATAGCCGGTGCAGCGCGGCCTCGTCGACGGGTTTGACCAGTACGTCGTCAAAGCCCTGGGCTAACCAGCGCTGGCGCTTTGCATCCGGGGCCTGGGCGGTCACCGCGATGATCGGACAGCGTGACCAGGCGCCTTTCAAGCGTCTCAAGGCGTGGGTGGTTTCGACGCCGTCCATGCCTGGCATACGAATATCCATTAGCACCAGATCGAAGGGCGCCGCCTGGGCGTATTCAAGCGCTTGCTTACCGCTAGCCGCCAGGGTGATGTGTATCCGCTCGCTCTCTAAAATGGCCTTGAGCAGCGCCCGGTTGGGGGCGTTATCGTCGACGATGAGTACGTCCAGCGCCTGGCGCTCGGCCGGCGGCTCAACCGCCAGGGGCGGCACCGTGGGCGGGTCGAGCAAATGCGCCAGTGCGTTGATCATTCGCTGGCGGGTAATCGGCTTGCTGACGATATCGCCGCCGTAGGGCATGTGCCAGGTCGTGGTATCCGGCGGCGGGCCGAGGGCGAGTATCAGCGTGGGGCACTTTGCCTGCTCGATCACCGCTTGCCAGTAGGCCTGGCGCTCGTCGATGAAGTCGGCAGGGCCCAAAGCGAGTATCAAAAGCGCTTCGTCACCGGCATCGACAAACGAGACCGGCTGCGCGCCCCAGTTCAAAAGCCAGTTCTCCAGCGCAAAGCGGCTAAGGCGGTGGGGCTCGTGTAGACGCACGGCTTTGTGGTTCAAATCGAGCGGGGGAACTTGCGCTGTCGCGGCATGCGCCTGCAGCGCCAGGGTGAACGTAAAGCACGCGCCCTGGCCCTGGGCGCTTTCCACGCCTATTTCGCCGCCCATGCGCTGGACCAGCTGGCGGCATATACTAAGCCCCAGGCCGCTGCCGCCGTACTCCCGGGAGTGGCTGGGCGATGCCTGGGTAAAGGCGTCGAAAAGCCCTTGCTGCTGCTCGTCGTTCAACCCGATGCCGGTATCGGTCACGCTGATGGCGAGCACGACGTGCTGACCCTCTTGGCGCTCGAGGCTGGCGCGCACGATGATTTCACCTTCGCAGGTAAATTTCAGGGCGTTACTGATCAAATTGTTGAGGACCTGCTGGATTCTCAGCGGGTCACCGCAAAGCGGCGTGGGAATATCGTCGTAGGCAAGCCCCACCAGGTGAAGCTCTTTACGCTGCGCCTCCGGGGCGTTCAGGCCGATCGCTTCGTCCACTACGCTTGCGATATCGAGCTCGCGCTCTTCCAGGGTCAACTGGTCGGCTTCCAGTTTGGAGAAGTCGAGCACGTCGTTGACCAGCACCATGAGGTTTTCGCAGGCACAGTGAACCTGGCCAAGCCACTCCTGTTGGCGCGTATCCAGCGGCGAGCGGCTCAGCAGGCGGCAAAACCCGATAATACCGTTGAGCGGGGTACGGATTTCGTGGCTCATGTTGGCGAGAAATTCCGACTTGGCCGCGTTGGCCTTGAGGGCGCTACGGTGGGCCAGGTCGAGCTTGATACTCTGCTCCTCGACGGTTTCTATCGATTCGTAGAGCTCCTGAGTGGCCTGTTCGATCTGGCTTTGCATATCGCGGCTATAGTGCTGAAGATGCTCGCCCAGCACGTTGATGTTTTTTCCCAATTCGTTGAACTCGCTCACCTCGTGCATGGCCAGCGTGCGGCCGTAGTCGCCGTGGGAAAGCCGGTAAAGCGCCTGGTTGGCGCGCTCCAACGGTCGGATGATCGAGCGGCTGATCGAAAGCGCGGCGGAGAGCAGCAAAAGCCCCAGTAAAATGGCGCCAAAGCTTAGGGTAGCGATCAGTTTGTAGCGCTCCAGCGTCAGCGCCCGGGTGTTGACCTCGGCTTCGAGCCAGCGGCCGCTCCCCGAGTCCCCGCCGGTTTCGGGTCCGGCGTAGGCGGTTAGCGGCATCTGCAAACGCCAAACGTCCTGGTCTTGATTGAGACGCGTAGTGCGAGGCACGTTCAAGCGCTGGGCGGCGGGCATCGGGCGGCCAAGCATCAGCACCCGATTGCCTTGCTCGTCGTAAAGCGATAGCGCGCGCAGGTTTTTGTACTCCATCAACTGGCGCGACAGGCGCTCCAGGCGCGGCTCGTCCCCTTCGGCCATGGCATCGTTCAAGTCCGGCGCGAGTATTTCGCTGGCACTCACTAAACGCTCGGTGAAAACGCGTTGCTGAGTCGTACCGTTTTGAAGCACCAAAAAGACCGCCATGGCGGCATAAACCAGTAGCGGAATGCCCAATAGGGCCAGCAGCAAGCGTGTATTCAAGGACATGTAAGAAACTCATTGATTCGATGGGTTGCCTGTCCAGCCACAGGCAGCCCCGATATAATGCCGTATAAAGGTGACGATAAGGAACGCATGATGGACTATCCCACGCTTGAAGATGTAATTGGCAATACCCCGCTGGTGCGTTTGACGCGTATCAGCGCCGGGCGCAACAACACGCTGCTGGCCAAACTCGAGGGCAATAACCCGGCGGGGTCGGTAAAAGACCGCCCGGCACTTTCGATGCTCGCCGAGGCCGAAGCCCGCGGAGAGATCGCCCCGGGAGATACGCTGATCGAGGCAACCTCGGGCAATACCGGCATTGCGCTGGCCATGGCGGCGGCCATCAAGGGTTATAATATGGTGCTGGTCATGCCCGAAAACGCCTCCAGCGAGCGCAAGCAGGCCATGGCCGCTTACGGGGCCACGCTGATTTCGGCCAGCCAAAAGGGCGGCATGGAAGAGGCCCGGGATATCGCCGATGAAATGATCGCCAAGGGTGAAGGCAAGCCGCTCAATCAGTTTGCCAACGCGGACAACCCGCTGGCCCACTACCGAACCACCGGGCCGGAGCTTTGGCAGCAAACCGGTGGCGAGATCACTCACTTCGTAAGCTCCATGGGCACGACCGGCACCATCATGGGCGTATCACGCTATCTAAAAGAGCAAAATAGCGCGATCGAGATCGTCGGCCTGCAGCCGGAAGACGGCGCCAGTATCGCCGGTATTCGCCGCTGGCCCGAGGCGTACCTGCCGGCCATTTTCGAAGCCCCCCGGGTGGATACCGTGTTGGATATCGGCCAGCAAGAGGCGGAAGAACATATGCGCCGGCTGGCGCGGGAAGAAGGCATTCTGGCCGGGGTCTCCTCCGGGGGAAGCCTTGCCGGGGCGCTGCGCATCGCCGAGCAGGTCGAGAACGCGGTGATCGTCTTCATCGTCTGCGACCGGGGCGACCGTTACCTGTCCACGGGGCTTTATGCGCCCGCGCAGTAGCGCTTGGCTTAAGTAAATGTGTAAGGATTCTCTGTTTTTGAAAACCGTTTTGGATAACCAACATGCTGGGTAAAAAGCGGCCACCGCGGCCCAAGTCGGGCCACTCCGGGCTTGCCCGCACGCCACCGGGCGCCCCGACCAAAGGCGCCGAGGGTAACACCTTGATCATCGACCGGCTGGCCCACGATGGGCGCGGTATCGCCCATAGCGCGGCGGGCAAGACCGTGTTCGTCGACAAGGCGCTGCCCGGGGAAGAGGTCGAAGCGGCCGTGCATATCGAGCGTAAGCGCTTTGACGAGGCGCACATAAAGCAGCGCCTTACCAGCGCCGAGAGCCGGGTGACCCCGCCGTGCCCCTATTACGAGCGGTGCGGCGGGTGTGATCTTCAGCACTTGAATCTGGCCGCCCAGCGCGAACACAAGCGCCAGGTGGTCAAAGAGCTCTTCGCCCGCCAGGGGATCGAGCTTGCCCGTATCGACGCGCTCGACGGCTCTTCTGAGCACTACCGGCGCCGGGCACGGCTCGGCGTGCGGCTGGATTCACAGGATAACGTGCTGCTGGGGTTTCGCGCGGCGGGCAGTCATCGGCTGGTGAGTATCGATCATTGCCATGTGCTCGTACCCGAGCTTTCTGCGCTGATCGCCCCGCTCAAGGCATTGCTGGAAACCCTCGGCGCCCCCAAGCAGGTCGGCCATATCGAGCTCATCAAGCCGGCCGGCAAGCCGGTCCTGCTGGTTCGCCAGTTAAAGGCCAACGTCCATGACGCCCAATCGTGGCAGGCCTTCGCCAGCGAACAGGGCATCAATGTAGGCGCCTGGGTAGGCCGCGAAGAGCCGGAGCTCGAGTGGTATGGCGAGCCCCCCACCCTCGAGGACACGCTGAGCCTGCCCGCTGGATTAAAGTCGCCAGATGCGCCCGCGCGCCTGGCGCTGGGCTTCAGCCCCGGCGATTTTTTGCAGGTCAACGCCGAGGTCAACCAGCAAATGATCGACCGGGTGATCGAGTGGCTGACACCGACGCTGGCATCATCAGCCGCGCCACGTGTGCTTGATCTCTTCGCGGGGATCGGTAACTTTAGTTTGCCCCTGGCACTTGCCGGTGCTCGGGTGCTCGCCGCCGAGGGCAGTGCCGCGATGGTCCAACGTATCGCGACCAACGCCGAGCGGTATCGGCTCGATATCGCCGCCCGGCAGGTGGATTTGAGTCAGCCCGCGCGTCTTGGCGAACTTTTCGACGTGGGCGAGGCGATCGACGCCGTGGTGCTCGACCCGCCCCGGGGCGGCGCCGAGGCCATTTGCCACGCCCTGGGCGAGCGCCGAGTCGCACAGGTGGCCTATATCGCCTGCGACCCGGCAACATTGGCGCGGGATGCGGCGACGCTTTTGCAAAAGGGCTATCGGATCACCGACGTCACCGTAGCGGACATGTTCCCGCATACTGCCCATATCGAGACGCTGGTGCTGTTCGAATACGCAGGCTAAGCCACCGTTGGCGCTTTCCCTAAACGCGGGGTAAAGCGCCGTTAGTTGAAAGGATGAGTCATTGCCATGGTGAAAGTGCGTGAAGACCAGCCGCTGACGCAAGGCGGCAAGGTGGATATAGAGCAGTGGTTGACGCGCTTGAAAGAGAGCGTGCGCCTGCCGGAACCCGAGCGGCTGGTCGAAGCCTGCGAGCTTGCCGAAGTGCTCGAGCGCCAGGCACCGCAAACGCACCGCGTGTGGCTCTCGCCAGGCACCAATTTTCGCATGGGCCTGGAGATGGCGGATATTCTGGCGGACTTGAAGCTCGACCAGGCCACGCTGGAAGCGGCGGTGCTGTACCGCTCGGTGCGCGAAGGGCTGGTGAGCCTGGAGGCGATTACCAAGCGCTTTGGTGAAGAGGTCGCCACGCTGATCGACGGCGTGCTGCAAATGGCCGCCATTAGCTATCCGTTGGCTTCTCACCAGGCCATGAGCCAGCACAACCAGCAGGAGAACCTGCGTAAGATGCTGGTCAACATGGTCAGCGACGTGCGCGTGGCGCTCATCAAGATCGCCGAGCGCACCTGCGCGCTGCGCCAGGTCAAGGATGCGCCCCGGGACAAGTGCCTGCAGGTGGCCCGTGAAGTCGCCGATATCTACGCGCCGCTGGCGCACCGCTTAGGCATCGGTCAAATCAAGTGGGAGCTCGAGGATCTCTCGTTTCGCTACCTTCATGAAAACGACTATAAAACCATCGCCAAATTGCTGGCCGAAAAGCGCCTGGACCGCGACCGCTATATTCAGGACGTGGTTCAAACGCTCGAGTCGTTGATGCGCGCGCAGAATATCAACCGCTTCGATGTCAAAGGTCGCGCCAAGCATATCTACTCGATCTGGCGCAAAATGAAGCGCAAGCACATCGATTTCTCCCAGGTCCACGACGTGCGGGCGGTGCGCATTCTGGTGCCTGCGGTGACGGACTGCTACACCGTGCTGGGTATCGTCCACTCGCGCTGGCACCACGTATCCAACGAGTTCGACGACTATATCGCCAACCCCAAAAAGAACGGCTATCAGTCGCTGCACACCGCGGTCGTGGGCCCGGAAAACAAGGTGCTCGAAATTCAGATCCGCACCTTTAGCATGCACGACGAAGCCGAGCTTGGCGTGTGCGCTCACTGGCGTTACAAGGGCCACGACACCAACGCCAAAAGCGGCAGCTACGAAGAGAAGATCGCCTGGCTTAGGCAGGTGCTCGAGTGGCAGGACGAAGTGGGCGGCTTTGGTGATCTGCGCGAGGGGCTTTTGAGCGATGTCGCCCCGGACCGCATCTACGTCTTCACACCGGATGGCCACGTAATCGATTTACCCCGTGTGGCCACGCCGATCGATTTCGCCTATCGGGTGCATACCGAGATCGGCCATCTATGCCGCGGCGCGAAAATCAACGGGCGGATCGTACCGCTCAACTACAAGTTGAAAACCGGCCAGCAGGTCGAGATTCTGACCGCCACCAAGGGTGGGCCTAGCCGCGATTGGCTCAATCCGAGTCTTGGCTACGTACGCACCTCCCGCGCGCGGGCCAAGATTCAGGCCTGGTTCAAACACCAGGCGCGGGACCAGAATTTGGAAGAGGGCCGCGCGCTGTTCGAGCGCGAGATGAAGCGCTTGGACGTCGACGGCCTGAACCTTCAAAAGCTCGCTGAAGCGGTTAACTACCAAAACGCCGACGACATGTACGCAGCCCTTGGCGCCGGCGACCTGCGTATTGGCCAGGTGCTCCACCAGGCGCAGCAGCTGTTCGGGGAAAGCGACGATCAGGAGCAGCTGGAAAGGCTTTTGGCCAAGCCGCGCCGCCAGCCCAGCAAGGCCGTGCAAAGCGATATCACGGTGCTTGGGGTGGGTAATCTCAAGACCAGCATGGCGAACTGCTGTAATCCGGTGCCCGGCGAGCCGATCCTCGGTTTCATCACCCAGGGGCGGGGGGTCACCATTCACCGCCAGGAGTGCTCCAACGTGCTGCAACTGCGCATGGAAGAGCCCCAGCGCATCATCGAGGTAGAGTGGGGCGAGCGCGCCCATACCCGCTATCCGGTGGCCATCGAGATTCAAGCCTGGGACCGCTCGGGGCTTCTGCGCGACGTGACCGGCCTACTGGGCAACGAAAAGGTCAACGTGCTGTCGGTCAATACCCTGACCGATACCGACGAGGGCATAGCCCGGCTGCGTATTACCCTGGAAGTCGACGGCCTTGAAACCCTGGGGCGGCTTTTCTCTCGCATCCAGCAGCTTCCCAACGTGACCGAAGTGCGCCGGCTGCGCGACGCGGACCCGGAAAAATCCGCGAAAGGGGGCCTATGATGCGCTATGACCTGAATGATTTGCTCGCCCTGATGCGCGTGCTGCGCGACCCGGATCAAGGCTGCCCCTGGGATATCGAGCAACATTGGCAAAGCATCGTGCCACACACCATCGAAGAGGCCTACGAAGTAGCCGATGTCATCGAGCGTCAGGCGTATGAGGAGCTTCCCGGTGAGCTTGGCGACTTGCTTTTCCAGGTCGTCTACTACGCCCAGTTCGGCGCCGAGGAGCAGCGTTTCGATTTTTACGACGTCGTCGATGTGCTCACCACCAAGATGATTCGCCGCCACCCCCACGTGTTCCCGGAAGGCACGCTGGCCTCGCGCCGCTCGCCCGGTGTCAGCGCCAAAGAGGTCGAACAGCGCCAGGTAAAGAGCCGCTGGGAGTCGCTAAAAGCCGACGAGTGCGCCGGGCGCCCGGCAAGCACCGCCTCGGTGCTGGACGATATTCCGCTGGCGCTGCCTGCGCTCAACCGCGCCAACAAGCTCTCCAAGCGCGCCGCCCGGGTGGGGTTCGACTGGCCGGATACCCGCGGCGTCATCGAAAAAATCCGCGAAGAGCTCGACGAGGTCGAACAGGCTCTCGATGAAAACGATCGCGAGCACGCCCAAGAGGAGGTCGGCGATTTGCTCTTTGCCACGGCCAACCTGGCCCGCGCGCTGGGCTTTGACCCGGAAGCGTGCCTGCGCGGCACCAACGCCAAGTTCGAGCGGCGCTTTCGCTATGTCGAACGTGCGCTGAGTGCCGAGCAGCGCCCGACAGGTAGCGCCACCCTGGAAGAGATGGAGCACCACTGGCAGGCCGCCAAACGACAAGAGACCGAATAGACGCCGTCGTTTGAGAGAAACGGTTTCAGTAAAACGGTTTAAATAAAGCAGTCCTTCAAAATAGTCCATCAAGCTATCAAAACAGTTCATTAAAACAGGCCGGGCGAAACGAACCAGGCTTAAAAACAACGAATTCCAAGGAGGTCAGGTATGAGTCATGATTTACACGAGTCCCTGCGGGAGAACGTACGTATTTTGGGTGACAGCCTGGGCCGCACCATTGCCGACGATCTGGGCCAGCCGTTCGTCGATAAAATCGAGACGATCCGCGCCCACGCCAAACAGGGCCGCCAGGGCGATACGCTTCAGCAGCGTGCGCTGATCGAGTATCTACGCGAGCTGCCCGAGCGCGATCTTCTGCCGGTGACCCGGGCGTTCAACCAGTTCTTGAACCTGGCCAATATTGCCGAGCAGCACTACCGGGCGCGCTTTCGCCGGGTCGAAGACTACAAGCCCGGCATGCAGCCCGCGCTCGGCGAGCTCTTGAACCGTGCTCGCGAGGCCGGCAACTCGCCGCGCTCGCTGGTCGAAACGCTTGCCAACATGCGCGTCGAGCTGGTGCTGACCGCTCATCCCACCGAAGTCATTCGCCGCACGCTGATTCAAAAGTACGACGCCATCGACGACTGCCTGACCGCTATCGAAAGCGCCGATGACTACCCGGAACGCGGCGAGCGCGCCCGCGGGCGCCTGAACGAGCTGATCAGCCAGGCCTGGCACACGGACGAGATTCGCCACGAGCGCCCCACGCCGGTGGACGAGGCCAAGTGGGGCTTTGCGGTGATCGAAAACTCGCTTTGGCAGGCGGTGCCGGATTTTCACCGCGACCTGGATAACCTGCTGCTGGAGAGCGCCGGCGAGCGCCTGCCGCTGGACGCCGCGCCGATCCGTTACGCTTCCTGGATGGGCGGCGACCGCGACGGCAACCCGAACGTCACCGCCCGGGTCACCCGTGAGGTGTTGCTGCTGGGCCGCTGGATGGCCGCCGATCTGTACCTGCGTGATCTGGAGCAGCTCAAGACCGAACTCTCCATGTGGAAGGCCAATAGCGCCCTGAAAGCCGAAGTTGGCGAGGCCACCGAGCCCTACCGCGAGCTTTTGAAACGGCTTCTGACCCGGGTCGAGGCGACCCGGGACTGGGCGAAGGCCGAACTCGACGGGCAGAACTTCGATGGCGGCCCGATCATCGAAACGCGTGATCAGCTCTACGCGCCGCTTTTGGCCTGCTATCGCTCGCTGTGCGATGTGGGCCTGGACACCATCGCCAACGGCGCGCTGCTCGATACCCTGCGCCGGGTGGCAGTGTTCGGCGTCACGCTCACCAAGCTGGATTTGCGCCAGGAAGCGAGCCGCCACGCCCAGCTCATGGAGGAGCTGACCAGCGAGCTGGGGCTTGGCCACTACCAGCAGTGGGACGAAGCCGACCGCCAGGCGTTCCTGCTCGAGGAGCTCGCCTCCAACCGGCCCTTGATTCCCCGGCGTTGGGAGTGCTCGGCGGAGTCGCGCGAGGTGATCGATACCTTCAAGGTGATCGCAAGCGAGCACGCCGAGGCGCTGGGCACCTACATCATTTCCATGGCCGCCGAGCCTTCGGACGTGTTGACCGTGGCGCTGCTCATGAAGGAGGTCGGCGGGCGGGTGACGCTGCCCATCGCGCCGCTTTTCGAGACGCTCAACGACCTGGATAACGCCGCCGGGGCGATCGACAAACTGCTGGCGCTGCCTGGCTACCGGGCGCTGGTGAAGGACCGCCAGGAGGTGATGATCGGCTACTCGGACTCCGCCAAGGACGCCGGTCAACTCGCGGCTGCCTGGGCGCAGTACCGCGCCCAGGAGTCTTTGGTCGAGGTGTGTAAGCGCCACGGCGTGGATTTGACGCTGTTTCACGGCCGCGGCGGCACCGTAGGCCGTGGCGGCGGTCCGGCCCACGCGGCGATTCTCTCCCAGCCGCCCGGGTCGGTGAACGGAAGCCTGCGCGTGACCGAGCAGGGCGAGATGATCCGCTTCAAGTTCGGTCAGCCGGATATTGCCCTTCGCTCCATGGAGATCTACGCCTGCGCGGTGCTCGAGGCCACGCTCTTGCCGCCGCCGGCCCCGGAACCCAAGTGGCGCGAGGAGATGGACAAGCTGGCGAGCGTCGCCCACGCCGGTTATGTGGGGGTGGTGCGCGAAGATCCGGATTTCGTCCCCTATTTTCGTGCGGTGACCCCGGAAGGGGCGTTGGGTCGGCTGCCGCTGGGTTCACGGCCGACCAAGCGCCGCCAGGACGGCGGCGTGGAAACTTTGCGCGCGATTCCCTGGATATTCGCCTGGACCCAGATTCGTTTGATGCTGCCGGCCTGGCTGGGTAGCGGCGAAGCCTTTACCGAACGCCTGGCCCAGCCTGGTGGGCGCGAAGTGCTTCAGGAAATGCGCAACCAGTGGCCGTTTTTTGGTACCTACCTGGACATGCTGGAGATGCTGCTGGCGAAGGCGGATGTCGCCATTGCCGCCTACTACGAGCACCGGCTGGTCGACGAGCCCTCGCTCAAGGCGCTGGGCAAAAAGCTCAGAGAGCGTTTCGAGCGTTTGGAAGTCGCCGTGCTGGATATCGCGGGTCAAGAGGCGCTGTTGGAAAACACGCCCTTGATCCGCCAGGCGATCGACGTGCGCAATCCCTACATCGACCCGCTGCACGGCTTACAGGCCGAGCTTTTGCAACGTAACCGGGACGCTGACGGGGCGATCAGCGCCGATCTATCCCGCGCCCTGATGGTGACCATGGCGGGTATCGCCGCGGGGCTGCGCAACACCGGCTAGACGCTACGCAAAAGCCTTCTTGCCGCCGCCTTCGGGTGGCGGCGTTTCATTTTTAACGCAATTCAGGCGTGCTATGTCGCTTAAAAAATCGACCCGAATCAACAAGTACATCAGCGAGAGCGGGCTTTGCTCGCGCCGTGAGGCCGACCGCTTCGTCGAACAGGGCAACGTATGGCTCAACGGGCGCCGCGCGACGACCGGCGATCAAGTGGTGGCGGGGGATCGGGTCAAGGTCAACGGCCAGGAGATCGAACCCCAGGAGGAAGAGGACCTGGTGCTGATCGCGCTCAACAAGCCGGTGGGCATCGTCAGCACCACCGAGTCGAGCGAAAAGGACAACATCGTGGACTTCGTCCAGCACGGCGTGCGTATCTTTCCCATTGGGCGCCTCGATAAGGACTCCCAGGGGCTGATCTTTCTGACCAACAATGGCGATCTGGTCAACAAGATCCTGCGCGCCAACAACCAACACGAAAAAGAGTACGTGGTCACGGTGAATAAGCCGGTGACCGACGACTTCATCGAAGGTATGCAAAAGGGCGTGCCGATTCTTGGCCAGGTCACCAAAAAGTGCAAAGTGGAGCGCCTGACCAAATTCAGCTTCAACATTACCCTGGTGCAGGGCCTCAACCGCCAGATTCGCCGCATGTGCGAATACTTTGGGTTCGAGGTCACCGAGCTCGTGCGTACGCGGATCATGAACGTCTCGCTCAAGGGGCTGGCCACCGGCGACTGGCGCGATTTAACACCCAAAGAGATCGACACGTTAAGCGAGCTCATCAAGGACTCGGACCCGACCCCCGATGCGCCCAAAAAGCCGCGCGCGCCCAAGGGCGGGGCGCAAAAGCCCCAAGCCAATAAAGGCGCCGGAGGCGGGCAGGGCGCGGGAAGAAGTGCGGGTAGCAATACGGCTAAAGGTGCCGGCAAGCCTGGCGGTAAAGCCGCCCCTCCGACCGGCAAGCGCAAAGAGGCGAAAGCCGGCGCCAGGGGCGGCAAGCCCCAGGGCGCGGGTAAAGCCGCCGCCGGGGCCAAAGGCAAGCCCGCGGGCCGCGGCAAGCCGGTCAAAGCCGGTGGCGCGGGTAAGGCCGGGGCCAAGGGGGCATCCACCGGTAAACCGGCGGGCAAGGCGCCGGGGCGGGGCAAGGCGGGCAAGCCCGGCCCACGGCGCAAGTAAGGCTTACTGGTAAGGGGCGAACAGAAAGTTGCCGATCAGCTCCTTGCCGCCTTCGGTGGCGAAGGATTCCGGGTGAAACTGGATACCGTGAATAGGGTAGTCGCGGTGTTTGACGCCCATCAGCTCGAACTCCCCCGCGGCCTGCCAGCGCGCGCGCTCGGCGAAGCTCTCCGCGCCTAGCCCGCCTACCGTCGCGGTTACGTCCAGGCATTCCGGCAGCGAGGCCGCATCCGCAATCAGCGAGTGGTAACGCATCACCTCGAGCTGGTCCGGCACGCCGTTGAAGACCGAGCGGTGGTTGTGGTTAATCGGGCTAATCTTGCCGTGCATGGGCAGCGGCGCCTTGATCACCTGACCGCCGAATACATGCACGATACCTTGCATGCCCAAACACACGCCCAGCAGCGGCGTGGTCGTGCCGAGTTTCTCGATTACATCAAAGCAGACCCCGAAGTAGCGCGGGTCATCCGGCGAGCCGGGCCCGGGGGAAATGATGATGCGGTCCGCCTCGAGCGCCTTTACCTCTTCGAAATCGATCTGGTCGTTGCGCTTGACCAGAATCTCGAAGCGTTCGATGGCGCCCCGGTTTTTCTCGACGCTTAAAATCTCACCAATGAACTGATACAGGTTGTAGGTGAAAGAGTCGTAGTTATCGATGATCAGCACCTTCATGCGGGGCTCTCCGTCTTCATAAAGGGGGCCAGGGCTTTGCGCGTGCCGGCGAATTTCCGGCGGATCTCTTCGTACTCGTCCTCGGCGTTGGAGTCGAACACGTTGCCGCCACAGGTTTGCACATAGGCGCGCTCGCCGTTGACGAATACGGTACGAATGGGAATCGCGAAGGTGCAGTCGCCGTTGAAGGAGAACTGGCCCACCGCGCCGCCGTAGGGCCCACGCCCGTCGACTTCCAGCTCGTCGATGATTTTCATCGCCTCGATCTTGGGCGCCCCGGTGAGCGTGCCGGCGGGGAAGTTGCTGGCAAGGGCGGTGAACATATCCTCGTTTTGGTCGATGATGCCGACGATCTCGCTGGAGATATGCTGCACGTGGCTAAAGCGCTTGATGTCCATCAGGCTTCGCACCTTGACCGTGCCGAACTGGGCGACCCGGCCGATGTCGTTGCGGTGCAGGTCGACGATCATATTGTGCTCGGCGATCTCCTTGGGGTCGTTCAAAAGCGTGCGGGCAAGCTGAGTGTCTTCCTGCTCGGTCTTGCCCCGGGTGGTCGTGCCGGCCAACGGGAAGGTCTCCATTTCGCCCTGGCGCAGGCGAAATAGAAGCTCCGGGCTTGCACCGATCAGGCGCTGCTCGCCGAATTTGACGTAGTACATCTGCGGCGACGGGTTGATGCGGCGAAGCTCGCCGTAAAGCGCCAGGGTGTCACCTTCGACCTTGAAGCGCTTTTTAAAGCCGACCTCACACTGAAAGATCTTGCCGTCGATGATGTCCTGCTTCACTTTAGCGACCGCCTGGGCGTGCTCGGCCTGGCTCATGGTGTCGCCCTGGGCGGTAATTTTCAGCGCCCCCGGGGTCACGTCGTCGGTGTCGATCAGGTTTTGAAGAAACTCGAAGCGGCTATGGTCATAGTAGAAGTAGGTGACCTCGCCGGTCATCTTATCGAGAATCAACCCGTCTTTATAAAGGCCGAAGCGAAAGGTATCGAAGTCCTCGCTTGCCTTGAGGGAGAGCGAGGGCTCGAAATACTGCATGGCGTCGTAGCCAAGATAGCCGGAAAGGCCGCCGGCGTACTTGCGCGAAATAATGTTTTGCGGCATTAGTGAGCGTAAAAGCTCATAAGGGTTGTCGCTTGGGTAGGCGTTGGTCTCGCCGTCCCGGTGCTCGATGGTGAGCGTTTGGCCGTTGGCGTAAACCAGGTACTCCGGGTCGAAGCCGATGATGGAGTGGCGCGCCATGTGGCTATCTTCGCCGAGGGATTCGAGCATGTAGCAATTATCGAAAGCGCGTTCGATTTTCTGAAACAGCGCGAAGAAATCGCAGTCGGCGGCAAGCGTCACGTAGTGGGGCTTGCGCGGCAGGCTAAACGGGGTCGGGCCGGCACTCATGGGGTATCCTTGTGGGCAGCGGTAGCGGGTAAAAATGCCTTGGCGCCGCGCGAAACCGTCGCGATGCCAACGCCCAGGGTTTCGGCGATTTTACGGTGCGCCACTCCCTCGTCGAGGAGCTTAAAAATTTGTAGCCGTTTACTGATTTCCTGATATTCTGAAGGCGTTAGCAGGCTATCTAATGCGCTATCCATCGCCTGTGCCGAGTCAACATCGAGCAAGTAGCGCACGAGCTGCGCCCTGTAATCATCTTCCGGTACGTTTTTGGACACGATGCAAACGCCTCATTAATCATTCAATCATTATGTACTAGCGTACTAGTACATAATGATTGAACCCTCATTGTCAAGCCGTGTTCTAAAGCGCGCTTTTACACACTGCATTACACGTCATCGCGTCAACCCCCATCGAGAGATCAATGACCCAGTACTTCATTCAGGCTTTTATCTATTTATTGGCGGCCGTCATCGCCGTACCGTTGGCCAAGCGTTTCGGGCTGGGCTCGGTACTGGGGTATTTGGTGGCCGGCGTTGCGATCGGCCCAATCCTTGGGCTGGTGGGGCAAGAAACCGATACCATTCAGCACTTCGCCGAGTTCGGCGTGGTGATGATGCTGTTTCTGGTCGGGATGGAGCTAGACCCTAAAAGCCTCTGGGCGATGCGCGTGCGCCTTTTGGGCCTGGGTGGGCTGCAGGTGGTGTTGAGCGCTGCCGCGGCTACCGCCATTGGCGTGTGGTTAGGCGCGGCCTGGCAAACCTCGCTTGCGGTGGGGTTGGTGCTGGCGCTTTCGTCCACGGCGATCGTGTTGCAAACGCTCAATGAGAAGGGCCTTGCCGCCACCGAAGGCGGGCGCAGTGCCTTCTCCATTTTGTTGTTCCAGGATATGGCGGTGATTCCCATTCTGGCGTTGATTCCGCTGCTGGCGATGCCCGGTATCGACTCGAGCGGCGGCCAGGCAAGCCACGAAAGCTTCGATCTCGTCTCGCACCTGCCGGGTTGGGCCCACGCGCTCGTGGTCATCGCCGCGGTGGGAATGGTGATTGGCGCGGGTTACTACCTGATGCCGCTGCTGTTTCGCTACGTGGTGAAGTCCAACCTGCGAGAGATATTCACCGCCAGCGCTCTGATGTTGGTGATCGGTATCGCCGCGTTGATGGGGCTGGTCAATCTCTCCCCGGCACTCGGCGCGTTTTTGGCCGGGGTCGTACTGGCCAATAGCGAGTTCAAGCACGAGCTCGAGGCCAATATCGAGCCCTTCAAGGGGCTGCTGCTCGGGCTTTTCTTTATCACCGTGGGGGCGGGGATCAATTTTGAGGTGCTGATCGAGCAGTGGCCGGCGGTTATCCTGCTGGGCCTGGGCGTCATGGCGGTGAAGGGCGCGCTTTTGATAAGCCTGGCCTACGTGTTCCACATTCGTGGCAGCAACGGCTGGCTCTTGACCCTGAGCCTGGCCCAGGCCGGCGAGTTCGGCTTCGTATTGTTGACCTATACCCGCCAAAATAGCGTGATCGGCCAAGAACTTGCCGAGCTTTTGTCGCTGGTCGTGGCGTTCACCATGTTCTTGACGCCGCTTCTGTTTATCGCTTTCGACAAGCTCGTGGTGCCGCGTTACCTGGAAAGTAAAACCCAGCCCGAGGCCGAAGAGTTCGACGAGCAGTCGCCGGTCATCGTCGCCGGGGCCGGGCGCTTTGGCCAAATCGTTTGCCGGCTTTTAAGGGCCAGCAACGTGCCCTTGGTCGCGCTCGATCTCGAACTCAATCAAATCGAAAACGCCCGGCGCATCAACATCAAAAGCTATTTCGGCGACGCCAGCCGCGGTGATCTGCTGGCGCGGGCAGGGGTCGAAAAAGCCCGTCTGTTGGTGGTGGCCATCGACGATCTCGATCGCGCGGTGCACACCGTGGAGCACGTCAAACGCTACTACCCGAACGTGTGGGTGCTGGCCCGCGCCTATGACCGGGGCCACGGCTACCGCCTGCGCGAGGCCGGGGCCGATGACGTCGTCAGCGAAACCTATCATTCGGCGCTCGAGCTTGGCAGCCACGCGCTGACGGCCCTGGGCGTTCATCCGCTGCGCGCCAAGCAGATGGCCTGGTCCTTCGTGCAAAACGAAGACGCCCACGACGCCGAACTATTCAACGCCTGGCAGGAAATCGAAGGAGGCCAGCGGTTTAGCCGCCGCTACGGCGAGCTCTTCATGCGCCTGGAAGAAGCGCTGAGCCAGGCCATGGACGAGCAGGAAAACGAGCCGCAGAAAGAGGATGTTCCGGTGTGGACAGCGCCGCTGGAAGAGTCGGATTCCAGGGGTCGATAGCAACGAGTTAGTTACGCGAACGAAGGCGCTTAAACCGTTCGCGATAAACTTTTTATGCCAGGAAACGCACTTCGCCGGATATCTAGCGCGAAGTGTTTTTTTGTTCATTGTTTCAAAAGAGGAATGGCGATCATATAAGGAGTCTGTAATAATTAAAATTTAATTAGACTCGGATCGCCTTGCATGTTTAGTCGTTTATCTATCGCTGCAGTAACTCTGAATCTTCTCCTGATTGCCAGCCCGAGCTGGAGCCAGGTCGAGGATAACGCGGCTACTCCTCCTATTGAAAACTCCTCGAGTGTCGATATCGAGCAACTTTTTGCCCAAGCTAAACAGGGTGACGCGTGGTCACAATACGAACTCGGAAGCAGCTACCGTTACGGTACGAATGTCGAACAGAATAGCCGGGAAGCGTTGAAGTGGCTTCGCCTATCGGCCAAGCAGGACCAGCCCGATGCCCAGTTCATGCTGGCGGGTATGTACTATACGGGGCTGGGTGTCGAAAGAAGTTTCAGTAAAGCGGCCGAACTCTATCACTTGGCCGCTGAGCACGAGATCCCCGATGCTCTATATAATCTGGGTGTGATGTATCGCGACGGTGAAGGTGTCATACAGGATTATGATCGAGCCGTTCAATGGTTCGAAGACGCCGCAGCGCTTGGCGTAGTGGACGCTTATAGTAACCTGGGGTGGCTTTACTACAACGGCAACGGGGTTGAGCCAAGTGTCAGCGAGGCCTTGAAGCTGTTCACCCAAGCGGCTGAGCTAGGTCATGCGGGGGCCCAATATCAGTTGGGCTACATGTACGATGACGGCGAGGGCACGCCCGTTGACCCAGACGCGGCCACCGACTGGTTCCGCCGCGCTGCCGAACAGAATCACCTCGATGCCCAGTTCGAATTGGGCTACCACTATGATATCGGAAGAGGCGTTGCCCAGAATAGCCTTCAGGCACTTGAATGGTACCGCCCGGCAGCCGAACAAGGTCACAGCGTCGCCCAGTTCAATATCGGAATACTTTACCGCGACGGTGCCGAAGGCATCGCACAGGATAGCGAAGCCGCTGCCGAGTGGTTCAGACTCGCAGCGGAACAAGGCGATGGCGATGCGCAGTTTGAGCTCGGGCTGATGGCCGACCTTGCCGCTCATCCTGAAGAGGCCCAGCGCTGGTACCAGCTTGGGGCCGATCAAGGGCATATCGACTCCCAGTACAATCTCGCTGAACTCTACCGACGCTACCCAGGCCTTGAACAAGATGGACAGACCGCCGAGTACTGGTTCCGTCTGGCTGCCGAGCAAGGCGATAGCGACGCACAGACCACACTGGGCGTGATGTACCAGACCGGTCAAGGCGTGCCGCGCAATCGCGTGTTGGCCCTGCAGTGGTTTCATCTTGCGGCCGTCCAAGGCAACGCTATTGCTCAATACAATCTAGGCAGCATGTATGTGCAAGGAGACAGCATCCCGGTGAGCTATGGCGATGCCGTTTACTGGCTCAATCAGGCAGCCCAGCAGGGAAGTAAGAACGCCCAGCTGGTATTAACACTGCTCTATATCGAGTCGTTAGCAGAGGCCGCTCAGCCGTAAACGCCTTTTCTCTTTTATATGAACCAGTCACGAGTAAACACGATGCGCGTAGTCATAGCATGCATTCTTTTTATATTGGGGGCGCTGTTCACCGTCGCGTCTTCTGGTGGTTACGCTAACCGGGAAGGGTTGATTGTTGATGCTTTGTTTTCCGCGCTGGTGATACCCGCCTTTATTGCCCTGTTGTGCTGTCTTCCCAAAGCGGGCAGACACCGAAAGCGCTTTTTTAACGCCTACAATGTGTCACTGCTCATTATCATTGTCTTTCAGGTAAAAGATCTGCCCATTGGCGAAAGCGCGACGCGAGAAACGCCCAAACCTCCCTCGACATCGCCTGATGCTTTTGCTACTGCGCCGCCAACTGCCACTGACGTTAACACTATTACCAGCGATAACTTCAGCATCAAGATGCCCGATACTTGGGCGCTTGATACCCATGAGGGCAGCTATATCGTTAGGGCCATCAGCTCTTCACAGAACCTGGTGATGTACCTCAACCATGAGCCCGCGGAGCCTTCCTTTACTCTCGATAATTATGCGCGAACCATCGAGCATAAATTTCTGAGCACCCATCCCGATGTCCTTTTCTCCTCGCCCATCGCTCACTGCAGTGCGCAGAACACTGCATGTTTGTATCAGATATTCAATGTCGCCGAAAACGAACCTACTACCTACGTGTGGGCCTCACTCGATGGCCCAGAGGGCCACTATCAGGTCATGGCATCGGTACTGACAAGTGAATGGGAGACCTATGCTGACGAAGTTTTTAATGCCTTGGCATCTTTCGAGCTCCGTTAAACGAATGCCCTGGAAAGGCACACTATTCGAGCACTCAAGCCGTGTCCTTATCGCCAATAGGTATTCGCGACACGCTTTGAACGCAAAAAGTAAAGCGTCCAGAGCGTACTCCATAAAACGGCGATCGCGCCTCTATTCAGGCTTTGGCCGACAAAAACATCCCGGGCTTCCGGCGGAAAGTAGACCATGACCGGCGCCAATAAAAACAAGACCAACCCAGGCCCGACCAGCCATATCAGCACAACGACGATATTGCGGGCGATGCGTCTGTCGCTTGCATAAAGAAGCCACACCATCGCGACATTGAAAATGACGATCATCGCTATCGTATAAGGCAAGGTGTTCCAGAACATCATGAACCAGTCGTATTGCTTGGCCATATCTTCAAGGCTTCGATGTAGCTCGAGCATTTTGGATACGCCATAAAAAGGCAATATGATGCAGATACACCATGTATAAAACATCAGCCATCCGCCCATTCCCACAGGCTTGTCTGGATAAGGCAACTCTCTTTCCGACATGCTTTACTCACTATTCGATATCCTGAGCCTAAATTAAATTTATTCGATGAGGTTTTCAAGCTTATAAAGTGAACAAGAGAGCTATTGGAGATACTCGCGTCTTTTATTCTCGTGGTTGGTTCAAGCTCAGAATCAAGCCTCTACCTATCAGCCCAGCTGTTGGGTCAGCGCATTGGCAATCTCCTCGACCAGCCACTTGGACCGGTAATTGATGGAGCGGTTGGGGTAGATCGCCACGATCTCCAGCGGCGCCGGGGTATGATCCAGCGGGATCTCGACCAGCTCACCGGTGGCGAGGTGCTGTTCGCAGAAGACCCGGGGAATGATGGCGTAGCCGACCCCCTTCATGGCACCGGCGATCAGCATCTGACTGCTGTCGACCTTGTAGCGCGACTCGATGCTCAGGTGAAAAAGTGCGCCATTCTTGCCAATAAAGTGCCAGGGGTTTTGCTCGAGTGCCAATAGGGTCGATATACAAGGCAAACCTGGAAGTTCCTGAACCTTTTCCGGTATGCCATGACTTTTTATAAGCGCTGGCGAGGCGACAACGACACTTTCAAGTTTAACGAGTTTGCGCATGATTAAACTACTGTCTTCGAAGTTGCCTCGATGATAGGCAATCGAGATATCGATATCTCTTCTTACCGGATCCAGTGGAGCCATGCTGGTAATGCATTCGATGGAGACATTGGGATGCACTAGTGCAAATTCGGCCAGTATCTCGTTAAGCCATTTGACACCAAACTCGGAAGGTATCGCCAGCGTGATCTTTCCGGATAAGTAACCTTGTTCCGACTTTATCTCGTTTTCGACCTCATCGAGCTCGGCAATGAGGGAGGCGGCTTTTTGATAAATACTTTTGCCTTCCTCGGTCAAGCGTAGGTGCCGGGTGCTACGAAGTATCAGCTGTTTTCCCAGCTGGTTCTCCAACTGGGTGAGCTGCCTGGCCACCGTCGAATTGGGGATGCCCAGCGCCTTCGATGCCGCCGTGATCGACCCTTGATCGGCCACGACGACGAAAATTTTTAGATAATTTAAGTTCATTTCACCAGATCTGGGAAAGTGTTTTTCACAAAGTAATGTTGTGTACTACTAAAGTCAATATTAAGGTTTTTGTATTGCTTTATAGGGCTTTTAAACACCACCCGCCCGTGTTTTATGTCATTCGAGGTTTTTATGAAAGATACTGTCGAGGTAGATAAAAACGAAACACAGGAATGGCTGGATGCATTAGCATCGGTAGTCGATAGAGAAGGTGAAAATAGAGCCAGGTATCTCTTTAATACTTTGCACTCTTATTCAGAAGCGCAGGGTTTGAATATCGCGCGAACGTTCAATACCGCACACCGTAATACTATTGATGTCAGCCATCAGCCCGACTACCCGGGTAATCCAGCTATCGAGCGCAAGCTTCGCGCCGCCATTCGCTGGAACAGTATCGCCATGGTCGTTCGCGCCAATGCGAAGGACAAGAGTATTGGTGGTCATCTGGCAAGCTATATGTCCAGTTGCACGCTTTACGAGGTAGGGTTCAATCACTTCTTCAAGGGCCCTGGCCAGCACTGCGCGGGCGACCTGGTCTATTTTCAGGGGCATATTTCACCCGGTATTTACGCCAGAAGTTTTCTAGAAGGGCGTTTGAGCGAGAGTCAGCTGGATCACTTTCGTCGGGAAGTCGATGGCGGCGGGCTGCCATCCTACCCACACCCTTACCTCATGCCGGACTACTGGCAGTTTTCGACGGTGTCGATGGGGCTGGGCCCCATACAGGCGATCTATCAGGCGCGTCTGATGAAGTACCTGCATAACCGAGACCTTAAACCCCTGGGTGAGCGCAAGGTATGGGCTTTTTTGGGTGATGGTGAATGCGATGAGGTCGAGACGCTTGGCGCGTTGAACCTGGCAAGCCGTGAGAAGCTCGACAATCTCATCTTCGTGATCAACTGCAATCTGCAGCGCCTGGACGGTCCGGTACGCGGCAACGATCGTGTCATGGAGGAACTCGAAAGCTCGTTTCTGGGTAGCCACTGGAACGTGATCAAGGTCGTTTGGGGTAGCGCCTGGGATGCACTGCTCGAAAACGACCACGACGGCCGGCTGCAGCGGCTGATGAACGAGACTGTCGACGGCGAGTATCAGAACTTCAAGGCCCAGGGCGGGGCGTATACCCGCGAGCGCTTTTTCGGTAAGGACGCTGAGCTGCTCGAACGGGTCGAGCACCTTTCGGATCAGGACATCGAAAACCTGGCCCGCGGCGGCCACGATCCTTCAAAAATTTACGCCGCCTATCAAAAAGCCGTCAAAAGCACCAACGGCAAGCCTACCGTGATTCTCGCGCATACCGTCAAAGGGTATGGCATGGGCAGCGAACACGGCGAGGCCGACATGGAAGCGCACAACATCAAGACCATGGAGCTTCAGGGGCTCAAGCGCCTGCGTGATCGTTTCGAGATCCCGATCAGCGACGAGCAGCTTCAAAACGGCTCGGTCCCTTATTACCGGTTTGATGACGACTCCCCGGAAATGGAGTACCTGCACGCCCGGCGCAAACTGCTCGGCGGGTATCTGCCCTCACGTAATACCGATTACGAGACACTGGCGATCCCGGCACTCGACGACAAGATGTTTGCGGCTCAGCTCAAGGGTACGGGCGAACGTAAGATTTCGTCCACGATGGCCTTCGTTCGGGTTTTGACCGGGCTTACCAAGCATAAGGCGCTTGGCGAGCGGGTCGTGCCCATCATCCCCGACGAGGCGCGCACCTTTGGTATGGAAGGCATGTTTCGCCAACTGGGCATTTACGCCGCAAACGGGCAGCAATACGAGCCCGTCGATGCGGGGCAGATCATGTACTACCGGGAGGATATCAAGGGGCAGATTCTCGAGGAGGGCATTACCGAAGCCGGGGCGATGGCGTCCTGGATGGCGGCGGCCACGTCTCACGCCAACCACGGCAAGATGCTGATCCCGTTTTATATCTACTACGCGATGTTCGGTTTTCAACGTATCGGGGACCTTGCCTGGGCCGCCGGCGACATGCTGACGCGAGGCTTCATGGTCGGCGGCACCGCCGGGCGTACCACCATCAACGGTGAAGGCCTCCAGCACCAGGATGGCCATAGCCACCTGATGGCCTCGGCCATTCCCAACTGCCGCACCTATGACCCCACCTACGCCTATGAAATCGCCGTCATCGTACAGCACGGCTTGAAGGAAATGTACGAACACCACAAGGAGTGTTTCTACTACCTGACGATCATGAACGAAAACTACGCCCACCCGGCCATGCCCGAAGGCGCCCAGGAGGGCATCGTTCGGGGCATGTACCTGCTGCGCGAAGGCGAGGCCGACCCCAAACCCCGCGTTCAGCTATTGGGCTCGGGCACCATACTGCGCGAGGCCGAAGCCGCACAGGAGTTACTGCTCGATTTTGGCGTAGCCGCGGATGTCTGGAGCGTGACCAGTTTCAACGAACTGCGCCGCGAAGCGCTCGAGTACGACCGGCAGCGTTTCATGAAGCCGAAAGCGTCGCATGAAAAACCCTGGCTCACGCAGTCGCTCGAAAAACGCTCAGGCCCCGTCATCGCGGCCACGGATTACATGAAGCTTTACGCCGACCAGGTGCGCGCCTGGGTGCCGAGGGATTACTACGTGCTGGGCACCGATGGCTTCGGCCGTTCCGACAGCCGCGAAAAACTGCGCGCGTTCTTCGAGGTCGATCGCTACCACATTGCCTGGATGGCCCTCGTGGCACTTTGCGAGCAAGGAGAGGTCAGCGCCGACATTGTCGTAAAGGCCATGCAGCGCTTTCATATCGACCCTTCCAGGTTATCTCCGCTGGTCAGCTAAGCGGGCGTCATCATTCGCTAAAACGATACTCGAGTAGAGGAAGGAGAAGACCTTGAACAATGACACCACAAAAGCGACCGGCGACCGAGTCCACGCGACGCCTACTGTACGAATGCTGGCGCGTACGCTGGGGGTAGACCTCGCCGAAGTCGCACCCAGCGGCCCGAAAGAGCGCGTCGTCAAGGAGGATGTCAACGCCTTCGTTCGGCAAGTCATGAGCGAGCGAAGAGGGAAGGCTGAGTAGGCATTTTGAGGTTGGCGTTAAATGGGCGCGTCGGTGTCGATGCGCCTTTGACCGTCATAAAAGTTGCTGCGGGCTAATTTCTGATTTTGAGCTCCCTGGTTCTCCAGGGTTATTTTCGTATGCTAGGGTTAACTGGAACGCTCATTGAGCGCTGGATACAAGAAGCACTACCTTGATAGAAACGCCACTGGGACGACAGATACAAACCAATGACGCGAAGGAGACGACCATTCCTGGCGCCTTCGCTTGCGGTGATGTTGCCCGTGTCCCGCACTCTGTGTCGCTTGCCGTAGCGGATGGGTCATGGGCCGGCATCCAGCTTCATCGTTCGCTTGTTTGGCCCGAGCATTGAGCTACAGCGGGCAATGTTTAACTGGGAAGAATAGTTCATGAAACTTTACGAACTAGACTGGGCACTTTATCCGCGCCGCATCGGCATCTACCTGGCGGAGAAGGGCATTACAGATATCGAGCGCGTTGCTCTTGATGCGATGGCCCCTGAAACCGCTTCGCAGCTGAGCTCGATCAGCTTCTTCAGAACCGTCCCCGTTCTGGAAACGCAGGATGGCCACAAAATCCGGACCTCGATCGCGATCCTTGAATACCTCGAAGAGCAGTATCCAGAGCCCAATCTGATCGGCCAGACGGCGCTCGCGCGTGCGCGGACACGGGAAGCCACGGACATTGCCGGAGGCTGCACTGCAGTTGGCATCTGGGCCCACAAAGGCAGTCCAGTATTCACCGGGAGTGAAGACCAGCACGCCACTGCGGCGCGTTATGCTGCAAAGGCCTATTTGAAGGAGTTGGAACGCCTCGACCTTGTCCTCGATGAGTCCGGAGGGCCCTTCCTCACTGGGGCGGATATCAGCATCACAGACTGCATAGCGATGACGACAGTCCAGTTCGCAGCGGACGGCTATGGCGTTGCACTCCCCGCCAGGCTTGGTCGCCTGAGCGAATGGTATGCGCTTATGCAGCAGAGGCCGAGCGCGGTTTGCCCAGCCTATCCAGAGCCGTTTCTGGAGCGTGCCTACGGACTTCCGAGTCATGGGCTCGGTTGGTCATTCGATGATCCAGGATGGAACACCGCTGCTCCGGCCTAAGCCCCATCCAAATGTCGCCAAGAGCCGACCACGGCAAACCATTCGGATCGGGGCCCCGGGGCCCTTCAATAGCGTTGCATTTGGAACTTGAGACCGCCCGCTATACTTATTACTTGAATTCAGAAATCAAATTTTCGCCACAGTCTTCAGAAATAAAAAGTACTTTTCATCTTCAAGAGAAAATATTTCTTCCCCGCCCCCCATATATGCACGGATAAGCTCATCACTAGCTTTTTCCTTTATATTTAACTCGTAAAGTACTTGACCATATCTAAGGTGCAAGAAGGGATTGCCAATTGCCCTAGGGCACGTCATTGCATACTCTAATGCCTCACGTGCAGAGGTATTATAACCTGCTAAAAAGCAAGAATCTGCAATTGCTGCGAGTACCCATGTAGTAGCCTCCCAATCATTTTTAGGTTCGGGAATTAAAGACCACGCCTTATTATACTCAGCAATGGCTTCTTCATAACGTTGAGTTGAAACAAGCTGATCACCAAGAGCGCACCAAGCATTGATAGCCTGGTGTAGTTGTGCATCCAGTTCTAAGTTCGACTGCATCAAGATTCACCTCTTTAATATCGAAAAGTCAGGTGTAATAGGCGGTTGGTGCTTTTAACCCAGTCATGCATCATCTGAGAGGTTAATTGACCTCAACTGCAATTCATAATTATCAGTATTGAGCATAAATTGACACTCCTCTGGAGATTTAGGTTCAAAAGGACGCCCAGTATCATTCCACCAAGTGGCTGAATCGACTTTGTGAACCATGTCAATATTAGCACCAATATATGTCGTTGAGACGTGATGTACTTTTTATTCATATACGACGATTTATACGCAGTCACTTATGCATCCAGGTTCCCTAGATGTAATTTAGGAAAATTTGAATCAATTACTACTTCGCCCCAATCTCCCTTTAGGTGGTAACAGCCTTCGGATGACAATTCAAATGAGTCGATATTTCCATAATCTTCAATTCCATCTGCATCAGTAAACGATTGCCTACTTCTGTCTAACCACTTGATACTTTTCAGTCCTTGGAACACTAATTTTCCATTCTTGTAAGAATATTGTTCATTTTTTTTGGGAGAAGTATACATTGGGTGCTCTGATGTTAGTACAACATCAATTGTGAATGAAATTTCGTTCTTGGCCTCTTCAATTCTCAATACAAAGCTATCTTCCAAGTAGATATATTTAAACTCTTCCCATTCGTAGTATTTGCTCATAACTATCCTATAGGTCGGCGGTCTCAAGTTCCAAGTGCAACACTATTGAATAGTGCTCGGATCGGCGACCGATTTCTTGAGCGCCTCGGCGTAGACTTCCAGCGGCGTGCGCCAGTCCAGTGTCTTGCGTGGCCGTGTATTCAGTGAGTCGGCGATCGCGTCGAGCTCTTCCTGGCTGTAGACCGACAGGTCCGTGCCCTTCGGCAGGTACTGCCTCAACAGTCTATTGGTGTTCTCATTGGAGCCCCGCTGCCATGGGCTATGCGGGTCAGCAAAGTAGATCGCTGTCCCCGTCTTCTGGGTGATCTCGGCGTGCTTCACCATTTCCCGGCCCTGGTCGTAGGTCATGGACAGGCGCAGGTGACCCTCTCCCCGATAACCGAGCATCCAGACTTGGAAAATCAGGCCTGTTGGCTGGTGAACCCAACGTCGGAGGGCGCTTTCTCCGACACCCAACGAGGTACAAGCCTGGGGATAGCTATACCCTTGATCCAGTACCAGGCTGGCAGCGTCTTGTTTAAATTCAGGCGAAAAAGTACGTCGTTTCCTGGCCATTAGACACCTCGCTTATGGTGGCAATATTACCACCTACGTTGGTGTCCGGTTTTATTGGACCACTACAATTGTTAGATTGTTAGATTGTTAGATTGTTAGATTGTTAGATGAGAATACCAGGATGATAGGTGACGCCCAAGGCTTTTAAAGTATTAGGGAGATATACGCATGCTACGTGAGAAGAGCCTGAATATAGACAGTCTCAATAATTATATTGCCCATAGGGATACCACTATCGCACGAGATAAGCGCGAACTTATTGCCCCGGACGAGTTACCAGCGACCGGAAAGGTAATGGGAGCGTCCATGCTTTTTTCGAGTATTATGGAATACCTCATCGCCCGTTATTCGCGGGGGGATGATTTGACCGTTATTCGAGATAGCCTACCGGAGTTACTCGAACAGCGCGAAAATCTGCTTTACTATAGCGATGCATTATCTGAAGAACAGCAAGAGAACAGGTTGATGTACGAGCGTTTGAGCGATGGGGCTTATATTGAGTACATCCGATGGTTAACCATGGCTGTCTGTTTGGAAGTCCAAGAAGCGCATATTAGACGCGCCCTAGAACTGATCGATAACGTTGGGGTTGATGCACTTCTTGACCGAATTGCCATCGCCTTGGGAGATAGTGAACGTTCGGTAGCTACAGAGCTGCTCTACCCCAAACCCTATGGCCCTCTCTATGAGGCACTGGATGCGCCCACTGACCAACAGGGCAAATTGATCCAAAAATTTCTCGATGGCTATGCCAATACCGTCAGAAAGTGGGGAATCTCTATCATCCGTGAGAAAGGATGGAAAAACCATCCCGGCGATTGGTGCTTCGAAGCCGCTTTGGTAGTGAAACTCTTCAACATCGACGACACTGCCTTTCGCGATCATCCGCTCTACCCGGCCGCCCTGATTCATGGAGACCCGGCATGACCCCTGAAACCCTGATACGCGATACTCGCCGGTCACCGATCTACTTTACGTCACTGCTCAGCGAACTGGCACTGGGCCTGCAGGGCGAGCCGACCGATCCCGTCAACCGTCTGCCGGACGACCGTGTCCGCAGTGCTTGGCAACTGTTCGAAGGGTCGCTTTACCGCCTGATCGCACGCTACTCCCAAGGGGCTGCGGTGGGTAGCCTCAAGTGGGACCTGGACGAGGTACTACGCCGACGCGAACAACTGGCCGAGTATGGCGACAAGCTGCCGGAACGCCAGCAGGTCATGCGTCGTTCGCTGGAACATTTCGATCCACGCTTCATGACCTTCGATACGTATCTTTACCACCTCTGGTGGTGGTCGCTGGCCGTTTGCATTGGTGTCAGCGATATGTATCGACAGCGCATGCTGGCCGTGACTGGTAATACAGGTCAGGATGCTCTTTTCGACCAGTTGGCGGTAACACTTGGCGCCACCGACCGGCCCATGGCCGATTCGCTCTGCTACCCGGAACTTCACGCGCCGTTACTCAAGATTACCGGGCTGTCGCAGACGCATCGTCCTTCTTATCTCCAGTCCTTTCTGAATAACTGGTATGCACACTGCGAGCCAGCCGCGTGGTACGACAACCATCTCATGGAGGAGGATGAGTGCGAGGAACTGGCCGACTTTTATGTCGGCTATTGGTGCTTCGAAGCCGCTCTGATGGTGGCGCTCTACGAAATCGACGACACAAGTTTTCGTAATCACCCGTATTATCCGGCTGACTTGGCACGCCATTATCGTGCATCGCGGAAGAATGTTTAATGTTGCTATCTGGTGTACAGGCTCTTCGTCGCTTCACATTAAGTAGAACGCATTCAGCCGGCGGCCTGCTGGTCCGCCGCCGGGATCAGTCATGATGACGCACTGCGACTTGTTCCAGCAGTCACGTACACATGGTCGACCTGCCTAACGCGGGCGTGTTACTCCTGTTTCGCGCCATCCTGCACACTCTCAGCCGGCAAGGCCAAGTGGCTTTCTTGCCGCAGTGAATACAAGTGCTTAGCCAAGGTATTGGACCGATTGTTCCTTGGTGAGAGCCGCGAGTGAGCAACTAGGGCACGTTTGATGAAACGTGGAAAACCGAGCGTCCCCCTACTGGCCAGCGGTTTTCGATTATCGGTTCCATCACAGCGCCCCGGCCGACCTGGTCACGCAGGGCTATCTGCGCCGTGACGAACCCGTCGTGCTGACCAACTGTTTACCGAACAGCACCGAGATTATCGAAAACGACCGATTTCGCTTTTTGCACCGCACACGCCTGCCGGGCATCGCCCTGCAGGCATTGACCGAGCACGCCAGCGGCGAGCGAGGGTTGACACCCCTGGAGCTGGATACGGTCAGTATCTATTTGGACGAGCAGAAACTGGCCCTTACCTGGCGGGTGCTCTTCCCGCTGGAGGATCCGCTCAGGAAGGTACGGATCAGGCGCATACCACTGGCAGTGACCTCATCCACTGGAGGGGCACGTCATGTCAGATGAGAGCAACATGCCACCAGACGAGCAGCAGCGGGCCCCCAATGCCCAGGCTCGCCACGCTGGTAATGCGGAGGCCCGATGGATAGCGTTGACCAGCTTTCCTGATTTTTGTCGGGTGGGCGACAAAATCATTGGCTTCGACTCCTCGGCACCGCTTGGCAACCCGGTGAACTACTCCCCTAACGTGATCACCGCCGGGCAGCGTACTTACCGGGTTGGCGATCTGAGTCAGGGAACGCAAGGAAATGACGGTTCAGGGGTGGAGTCCGGCACTTCCCAGGGCAGCGGCCATGTACTGTTCCTGACCGGGCAAAATAACGTGCGCGCCAATGGCCAGCCGGTAGTGATCGATGGCAGCGAGGCCATGATCAACTGTAATGCCGCAGGCATCGGCGGGGCCAAGGGCTATGTCCATACGAACACGCAAGTAGTCAATAGCCAGCCCGACGCAACCGATGAACCGCTGAGCGAGGCCGAAGAATTACAGCAACAGGCCGAGGCTCACCTGCACCGTCTGGATGAACTCAGCGAGGCGCTGAATGAAAACCCAAACGGCAAGACCGCCGCCCAGGCCGAAGCGCTCTACGCGGAGGTACAGCAACTAGGCAGCGAGACCCGGGCTCAACAAGAAGCCGCCATGGAGGCCTATCAAGCGGGTCATCTCAACGACATCGAGTTGGTGCAAAGCCTTACTTTGGTTGATGAAGCCGCCAATCGTGCGTTCGACATGGAAAATGGAGAAGCCAAGCGGCAAGCACAATTCACCTCGGATGTTGGGCGCAATACAAGGCAGATAGGTGATTTCGCAGCAGAGGTGCTTTTGACGCCATACGGGATGGCGAAAGATGCCTGGGAGTTCAGTCGGCAGGTTTTTAATGGGCACTACGCGGCGGCTGCAGGGGTGGCGGCGGCAGGGCTCTTATCAGTCATTCCTGGGGTAAGGTGGTTTCGGAAAAGAAAAAAAGTTGACGATCTTCCCAAGAAAAACGATGGTACCAGTTCGGAAACACCCTCCAACTCACGGGAGCCTGGTTCGGACAACGATGGGATGCGGGTGGAGCAAAAGCCGAATAATATTACAAGTAATAGGCTGCCAGTCCCAAGCAACTTACCAAAAAACATTCATCTTGGCCAACAGGGTAAGCATATACCAGAACACAATAATTTTACTCCTGGACGTTCGCCGTTATCTGAGGATATAAATCCTCAACAACTCCTTGATAATGTACATGATGGAACACATCCCATCATTAGAATGACTCCTAGAGACCAGCCTGTGGTTGACTTTGGTAGAACCATCGGTCAATTTGAAAATAGCAACACCCAGTTTGGAATAATTCACCACGGAAAGCATGGTGCGCATATCGTGCCTGCAAACCCAGTGCAATTTTGAGGTTTTTATGAAGCTACCAGAATGGTTAGTCTTATGGACTTGGCAGTCTCTGATTGGAGAAATATATCCAGAAATTAGAGCGATCGCTTTGCGCTTCGATGCCGATAAAAATTTACTCATACGATACTATTTGGAAAGAGAGCAGAAAGAGTATGATATAGAATCTGTAGAGAATGTTATAACAAATATATTGGCTCACACCTCATCAAATGAACAAATTATAAAAATTGAAAAAGAAATTTTATTTTCAGAAAATAAATTAGCGGATTTGGATATATTGGATGGCTTTATTTATGCAAGACGAGAGTACTAAGTGGCTATGCAAAAGTTATTGAGTAATCAGTGCCGTAACCATTGCATACATTTTCGACCGCTTCACAAAGCTTCTGTAGGGTTCCCGATGATCAAATCGCCTATAGAAGTTATCCTCTGTTAGCCGCCAGGGAGCTTCTGCAACGATTCATCCGGGGCAGGTTCATGGACATCAAGCTTCATAAACAAGCCACGACCACCCCAAAGGTTCGTGCTGAAATCCAGTCAGCGCCTTCCAGCATCAGCAACGGCGAGCTGGCTCGCCAGTACAGCGTCGCCACCGCGACCATTCGGCGCTGGCGGTGCCGGGAGGATGTCCAGGACCGATCTCATACGCGGCACAACCTGCTGGATAAAAGTTATTATCAATAAAGAGATTTCCTTTTGGGCTGATAAAAAAACTCACCTTCAACATCATCAATTTCAACGTTAACTTGAATCTTATTCCACTTATTAGGCACAAAGAGCGCGGCCTCTTGAACGGCATTTATTTGTATGTCAATACTCATTATCCCACCTGATAGGTTAGGTGTTACACCTGCTCATTGAAACCGACCAGACTTTACTAAAAGATTTGATTCTTCTACATATGAGAATCGAAGCTCTTCAAACGTAGCATCCCACTCACCAACCCCATGATAAGCTTTGATAGCTTTTTCTAACCGAACAGGCGCTACCCCTTTCCGATAGCGTAGTTTATCAAGAACATCTCTCGTCACTTGTTTTCGACTCTTTCTATCGAATGATTCTGCAACTGCTCCTCCGGGCTCTTCCACTTTATAGATCGGCTGAAGAATTTTGGATGTATCACAGTCGCGCCTGATAATCGGCCAATGTCCATGCCATATCTTCGCATCCAGTGATGATGAGGCGATAACTGGTGTCAGTTGATCCAGTTCAATTTCAATTACATCGGTCGTGCTGTCGAATTTTTCTTTAAAAATTAAAATATAAAATTCGCTTTTCCATTTTTCCGCGACAACTCCTAGACAAAAAAAGTCTTTATCTAGATAAATAGAAAATAAATCGCCTTTGTTTGCCACAATATTCATATATTTAAGGCCTCGACCTAGGTTCTGGCAGCCCGAGTTCTGCTCTACGCGCAGCTCCAACGGGATCCTTTAAATTAGAGACAAGTGGAGATTTTCGAGCCGCAACTCCACCAGTTAGCTCTTGAATAAAATTATGTTCTAAAACATCCCGTTCGACGCCAGGCTCAGCTCGTCCGATAACTTCGAACTCAAAATCCGCATCAGGATTTGCTCTTGCATGCTCACTTTGTCTTTGGACGAAGCGTGCTTCGTTTTTTGCTTGACCACCATACGGCACGACTTCTCCTGCGCGATCTGTACATGCATTTACACCTCGGTGCCCAGCTTGCCAAACAGGACGTCGCGGTCATCGCGAATCCACTGCGCAAACGGGTTGGCGCTATCGCCTGCCAGTTCGGTCTGAAAGCGAATGGGGCGCTGTTGCGACGCCATTTGCAGCGGCCAGCCGTCGCCGGTGAAGCGGTAAGTAGCGCGCACCGTCAGCACGTCATATTCTTGATCACCCGGCCCCAGTTTACGAAACAGCGCATGGGGAAACGGCGTGGGGTTGGTTACATTGGCCATATCACCACCCCGGGGTATTGCCGTCTTTGACCATGGGGTCGTTCATCGGGTCGCTCTCGGCGGCGTCTTCCTCGCTGCCGGGGGTGTGCAGCCAGATCTGCTCCTCGTCGGCCTCGTCTTCAAAGCGCAGTTCTTTGAAGCCCTCGGCCTCGTGGCTCTGGGTGCGCAGCACGGTACGGGTCTTGTTGGCCGGCAGCGGGTAGGGCGGAATGTTCGAGGCGTGGTAGGTGCGCCCGGTGACCAGCGGCTGGTCCGGGTCAATTTCCAGAAACTAGCCTGCTCAAGCTCCTTGATGCCGGTATACTCAAGGCCCAAGAGCGTTGGACGCATCCTGTCTAGAATTGAAACCCGACGCTGTCTCAAGTGGCGATTCATGTTCTCAACCGCCTGAAGGATAACATCAATTTGTAGTGGCCAAGCTGACACAGAGTTTTGAACACCCTCAAGTGGGTCGATGCCGACAATCCTTTGGCTCACCCCCCCCATTCAGCACTTTGATAAATGAAGCGGGCTTATTACATAGGTTCGGGCGGGAAGTAGTTATGTATCAAGGGCTATGTCATCCCAGCCTTCATTAGAAATAATCCATTCTAACGCTCGACGACGCTCCCGAACGACTAATGGTGGAACTTTTCCAGGAGCAGGTATACCTCTCAACTCTGCGTCCCTAATTGCCCAATGTAAGCAGTATACAAGATCTAAAGCTGCAACAATCTCCTCGGCACCCCTTACTCTTGCAAGATCCTTAAAATAGGTCGACGGGGTTCCCGTATTCAAATCAGGAAAAAGAGCAATAAAGTCATCTGAGCATGAGTCAGAAAAGTCTAGTTTATTATGATGGTTAGTCACCCATGTTGTTGCCCATAGAGCTTCTACCTGCCACTGAAAAAAGGATGCTCTTTGATCGAATGGATCATCTAAGTATCGAAACTCAGAATGTGAAAGACCATCATAAAGTCCTTCTTTTTTTAACCATTTTTTTGCTTTTTCCCTTGAGAAACCATAAGAACAAGCTACGCAAGCATATAAACAAAGTGTTCGCTTAACTATTTCATTCTTGGATCGTAAATTCGCTATTGGATCCAATAGCGGTAAATTGGAGTTAATCGGATAACCCAAATTTTCAGCAGCTTTTTCACTAGATTGCCGTATCTCTCTTAAATTCATTTACTTCCTCCAAAGTGACGACCAAAGCCGCCTTGTCGATTTGGCCCCGGATGTAGCACATCTTGAAGCAAAGGGTTTCTGTGTTCAGTTCGTCGAAGAAGTTGCATTACTCTTGGGTTTTCGAACGGATGATGCCATTCAGTTCCAGGTGGATTACGCAGAGCCGCCCCCGATCCAGACTGCATATGGCGAAGAACATCTGTACCAAGAATATCATCTGTCATTTGACGAAATTGACTATCTGTTAGCAGATCGGCGTAACGACTATTGGCCGAACTTCGGTGAGCGGGACGACTAGTACCACTGATCGGCATCTCTGATAAAACTTCATAGTTATTAAAGTTGGTGCGTGTTTCCTTGGTATTCAGTTCTCCCGAACTACTACCTCCCATGTTAGTCGAATTTTGCTCCACCCGCAGCCCATTATTATCCTGAATAGGGTTTTGCTGGTTGTTTGGAGTATTACTAGCTTGATTAGCCGTGCCTCGTTCAATCCCCTCTGATTTCTTGAATCTGCCAAGCACTTTGTTAGCAGCAGAGCCAAGAGCACGCCCAATAGGCGAAGCCTCCAGTAACACAGGCACAGCAGCTTGCCCATATTGGCCTGATCTGACACCGTCTCCCACTTCCTCAAGCAGCTGTGCCGCCCCTATAATAGGGTTAAAACCAATGATAAAGTCAATTGCTGTGCCTTTAGTATTAGCACGCCCAACTTGCCGTACAGCGTTTTCTTGCAAATCTAGAACATTGATGGCAGCTTCATTAGTGTCTTCCATCAAATCATGTAGTTCATCCCCGGTAAGGCTGCCGTTGTGATAAGCCTCTCTTGCCGCCTCCATCTGACGTTGCACGCTTTGGTCAAGCGCTTCTACTTGTGTTTGCAATATCTGCGCTTCAGCAGCGGTTTTACCAGTGGGGTTTTCATTCAAGGCGTCACGTAGTTCGTCTGCATGCTCCAAGTTGGCTTGGGCCTGTTGCTGTAATTGCTCGGCAACGCTGAGTGGCTCGCTAGTTGCTTCGGGCTGGCTATTGACTACTTGCGTGTTCGTATGGACATAGCCCTTGGCCCCGCCGATGCCTGCGGCATTACAGTTGATCATGGCCTCGCTGCCATCGATCACTACCGGCTGGCCATTGGCGCGCACGTTATCCTGCCCGGTTAGGAACAGTACATGGCCTCTGCCCTGGGAAGTGCCGGACTCCACCCCTGAACCGTCATTTCCTTGCGTTCCCTGACTCAGATCGCCAACCCGGTAAGTACGCTGCCCGGCGGTGATCACGTTAGGGGAGTAGTTCACCGGGTTGCCAAGCGGTGCCGAGGAGTCGAAGCCAATGATTTTGTCGCCCACCTGACAAAAATCAGGAAAGCTGGTCAACGCTATCCATCGGGCCTCCGCATTACCAGCGTGGCGAGCCTGGGTATGGCGGGCCCGCTGCTGTTCGTCTGGTGGCATGTTGCTCTCATCTGACATGACGTGTCCCTCCAGTGGATGAGGTCACTGCCAGTGGTATGCGCCTAATCCGTACCTTCCTGAGCGGATCCTCCAGCGGGAAGAGCACCCGCCAGGTAAGGGCCAGTTCCTGCTCGTCCAAATAGATACTGACCGTATCCAGCTCCAGGGATGTCAACCCTCGCTCGCCGCTGGCGTGCTCGGTCAATGCCTGCAGGGCGATGCCCGGCAGGCGTGTGCGGTGCAAAAAGCGAAATCGGTCGTTTTCGATAATCTCGGTGCTGTTCGGTAAACAGTTGGTCAGCACGACGGGTTCGTCACCGCGCAGATAGTCCTGTGTGACGAGGTCTTCGGGGGCACTGTGATGAAACCGATAATCGAAGTCCTCGGGCCAATAGGGGTAGCGCTGCGTTCGCCACGCTTCGTCCAGCGTGCCCTGATAGCCAACCCGGGGCGCCCACCAGGGGGCGATAGGGCCATATCCCATGGGGGCGGGCCGGTCGAAAGGGGAGGTGATCAGCGAGCCGGGCGCCACCAGCTGCGGTGCTGGTAGGTGCGTAACGGTATCGAGTTGCTCTTTTAACGGGCGCACTAGCGCCCTTGGCAGGCGCTTGTAATCGCTTCGCGAAGGCAGCCAGCCTCGGCCCACTGGGTTTTCGGGGTGATAAAGTGTCTTGTCGACGGGGTGGGTCATTTCGTCGTCAAGCGGCGAAATAAAGTGGCCGCCGAAGGCGTAACGGTAGTCCAGGGGCAGCTCGCTGACGAGGCCCGGATCCGTAAGGTGCCAGCCACCCAGCAGGCGCCATTGAAAATCGCGTGGGCCATAAACGAACAGTTCTTTTAAAAGTGGGCCCACTTTGAGACCCACCTTCCAGCCCGTGCGCGGCTGACTTGTCGGTGAACGCAGGGTCCCGTGCACGTGCACGTCGGTGCCCAGCTTGCCGAACAGCACATCACGGTCATCCGTAATCCACTGAGTAAAGGGATTTGTCGGGTCACCGGCCAGCTCGGTTTGCCAGCGAATGGGGCGCTGCTGGGGTGTTTGAAAAAGCGGCCAGCCGTCGCCGGTGAAGCGGTAAGTAGCGCGCACCGTCAATACGTCATACTCCCGATCCCCCGGCCCCAGCTTGCGAAACAGCGCGTGAGGAAACGGCGTGGGGTTGGTTACATTGGCCATGTCACCACCCCGGGGTATTGCCGTCTTTGACCATGGGGTCGTTCATCGGGTCGCTCTCGGCCTCGTCTTCCTTGCTGCCGGGGGCGGGCTGGGCGGTGCCGGTATTGAGCAGCACGTCGTCGGGGCCGTCGACATGTACCCTGGTGCCCGCCTTGACGTGAATCTCCCCCGCGTCGAGGTAGATCGACTCTTCCGTGAGTACCAGGCGGCTGTTACCTACCTGAAGCGTCAGCTGGTTGCCCGCTTTCAGGGTCACGTTGCGCCCGGCGTTCACGGAGTGGTTGAAGCCGACCTGGGTGCTCTGATTGACGCCGACGACGGTGTTCATCAACGCGCCGACGTTCAGGCTGTAGCCCAGGCCGACGTTCTCCATGCGCCCCAGCCCGACGTTTTGCAGGTAGGCCTTGCCGACGGTTTCGGTCTTGTTCTTGCCCACCTTGGTCGACCAGTGTTTGCCGATGCGGTCGGTCTCGTTGCCGTCGACAGTTTTTTTGCGGTTCTTGTGAACGGTATGGGTTTCGTTACCGTCGACGGTATGTATTTCGTTGCGATGAACGAGGTGGGTTTCGTCGCGGTCGATGTCGGTGGTGCGGTCGCGGAAGACGTGCAGGGTGTTGTCGCGCTTGATCTCTTCGCTACGATCGTTGAGGGTCAGCAGGTCCAGATCCTTCTGAGCGTGCAGCCAGATCTGCTCCTCGTCGGCCTCGTCCTCGAAGCGTAGTTCGTTGAAGCCCTCGGCCTTGTGGCTCTGGGTGCGCAGCACGGTACGGGTCTTGTTGGCCGGCAGCGGGTAGGGCGGAATATTCGCGGCGTGGTAGGTGCGCCCGGTCACCAGCGGCTGATCCGGTCAACTTCCAAAAACTAGCCTGCTCAACCCCCTTTATGCCGGTATACTCAAAGCGTCTGAGCGCTGGACGCATCCCGTGCAAAACTGGAACTTGACGCTGTCACAGATGGCCATTCACTTCCCAAGCGCTTGGAATACCATCTCACCCTATAAGGCTGGCTGAGACCAAGTTTTGAACGCTCCCGATAGGCTGCCTGTTCATTCAGGCTAAATCCACATGAAACGACGAAGAGTCAAGATCATTCATCACCCTCATACAAGGCATCTAAAAAATAACTAAAGGCATTGGATACCTTTACGATGCTTTCGGGTAATATACTATTATTCGGATCAAAAGGAGTTTTGTCTTCAAACTCATGTTCTTTATAAAAAACCTCTCCATAAGAGTCATTCCGCAAAGATAGTAGAAAAAAGTTTCCACCATGAGTATTTGCAATAAAGATAAGACCAGCTGGTATGTTATCACCAATTTCTTTCATCTTATGAAGAATATCATTCGCAGGCTTTACATTCAGCCCATAAAACTTCTTGATTTCATCACCTGGCAGCTTTAACTTCTCAGCCTCAAAATCAATATAACTTTCTAATGGAACACCTCCATTATATTTTAACAAAAAGCTCTTATACGCTTCGGGCAATATATAACCTAGCTGACTTTCAGCCTTGACCAAATCTTCAGAAGCTAATCCCTTACCTGTGGCAGTCATATAACTTAGCATTTCAAACTCCTATTAACGAGACGCCGAGGCACTACCTCTATGAGTAAAGCTTCATGTACTGATTCATCAACATGCTGCATTGCAGGGTGTTGTCACGCTTGATCTCTTCGGTGCGGTGGTTAAGGGTCAGCAGGTCCAGATCCTTCTGGGCGTGCAGCCAGATCTGCTCCTCGTCGGCCTCGTCCTCGAAGCGCAGTTCGTTGAAGCCGTCGGCCTTGTGGCTCTGGGTGCGCAGCACGGTACGGGTCTTGTTGGCCGGCAGCGGGTAGGGCGGAAAGTTCGAGGCGTGGTAGGTGCGCCCGGTGACCAGCGGCTGGTCCGGGTCGCCTTCCAGAAACGAGACGATCACCTCGTGGCCGATGCGCGGAATGGCCAAGGTTGTGTAGCCGCTGCCCGCCCTATGTCGGTATATTCAAGGCTTCTGAGCACTGGATGCGTCCCGCGCAAAGCTGGAAATTGACGCTGTCAAAGAGTTTTGAACACCCTCGACTTAGGTGCTGCACTTAATTAGTTACATTCAGTAACTTGAGACTGCCATCATTCATCACCGTCATAAAGACAAGCTAGAAAATCATCAAAATTATTGGAAACTTTTACAATGCTTTCAGGCAATATCTTGTTTTTTGGATCAAAAGAAGAGCTGTCTTCAAACTCATGATCTTTATAAAAAACCTCTCCATAAGAGTCATCTCTTAATGAAAGCAAGAAATAATTTCCGCCAGAAGTATCAGCGATAAAGATAAGCCCTTCTGGAAGCTGATACCCAATTAATTTCATTTTATGAATAATGTCATCACATGGCTTCACATCTAAACCATAAAATACGTTAACCATATCACCTAGAAGCTTTAGTTTCTCACCATTAAAATCAATGCAACTCTCTGTAGGTTCTCCTCCATTATATTTTAAAAGAAATTTTCTGTAAGGTTCAGAAAAAACATAGCCAAGCTCACTTTCAGCTTCTTCCAAAGCTTTCTGGCTTAGCTCTTTTCCCATGCCGTTCATTTCAGTTAGCATAATCAACTCCTGTTAGCGAGATGCCGAAGCACCTCCTTTATGGGTAAAAATTGCGTGTATATCTTTATCAACAAGTTGCATTGTAGATTCATCGCCATGGTGATGCCAAGTGTAACCTCTTGACGGTTTATCTGGCCACTGTCCTTCTCTGGATCCTCTTGAACGACGACTTATACCATGTGTTTCGTTAACATAATTGTCGCCTTTTTGCTTTGAGACCTCATTCCAAGCTTTAGAAAAATCACCTCCTTCTGGTGGATTTATTTTCGATTCGGGCAGACCTCTCATCTCTGGTATAGTTACATTTTCTTTTGAGTAATTAGAAAAGTCCGGGTATCGATGACCATCCGGTGGGCCTGGCTTGTATGATACTTCAACATCAATGTTACCCATGCTTGACGTTTCCATTCCAGGCTTTCCATAAATTATCGTGTCAGTGGCTTCATTATATTTAACCGAGCCGCCGTTTTCTTTCCATCTTGCGAACTCTGGAGCATTCGGCCCAGCATTAGTACGCAAGATTCCATTCTTGTCACGAAACCGACCTTGAGAATCCAACTGAACATCTGTAGCAGTAGTTCTATTATTGGAATTTTCTGAATCATCGTCTCTTTTTCTTCTAGTTGAGGGTTGCTCTACATTTAAACCTTGATCGGGGGTTCGCGGCGGTGTCTCTGGCGTACGCCGAGCCACACTGCCCAGCTCGCCCGCCGCCCTGGCCCCACCGGCACCTTTCGTACCCCATAGCTCGAGTGCGACCGTAACGGTCGCCATTTCTAACGCGCCAAAGAAGCCGTTACGCTCTTCGGCTTCCTGCCAGGCATTGACCAGGGTGTCCTTGGCGCCATCCCATGCCTCACCTGTCTCTTGCCAAGCGTCGTTGTAACGCGCCGTACGCGCTTCGTCACCCGTGGCCCAGCCCGCTACGCCATCCGCCACTTCGAACAGATTGGGGCCCGAGAGTGTACTGAGTCCTTCGTAGCCCGTTTGGGCGCCTCGTACGATTTGTTCGCGAGCGGCGGTCGTGGTGGCTGCATCACTGGTGAAGGGAAGGGCCTCCCACATGTTTTGACCAGCGGCCGTGGCATCCTCCCACCAATCGCGTACAACACGTTCCCCTTCTTCGCCTGGCGTATACTCACCGCGGCCGCCACCTGCTGCTTCGGCCCGGCTTTCGACCCTCTGCTCGGCGGTCACCAGGTAGCCCCGTGCGCCGCCGGTGCCGGACGCATCACAGTTGATCCGACATGGACTGCCGTGGCGCGCAATGGGCAGGCCGTTGGCCTTCACGTTCGACTGCCCCCCGGTGATCAGCACGTGGCCGCTGCCCAGCGAGGTACCGGAGACCACGTGCTGCCCGGCATCGCCCTGGACTCCCTGAAACAGGTCGCCCTCACGGTAGAGCTCGCTCCCCGCGGCCACCACGTCGGGGGAGTAGCGAACCGGGTTGCCCAGCGTGGCCGTGGAGTCAAAACCCACTACACGGTCGCCCACCTGACAAAAGTCCGGCTCACTGCAGGCGGCGAGATACGTATGGCTCCCCAGGCCGACGTGTAGCGTTTGACCGCTCAGCGGTGTCGTGGAAGGCGGCGGGGGGGGGGCCGGCGGCGTGTCTTCCTCGTCAACTGGCGGATATCGTTTCGCCACGACGGTCATGGTTTCAAGTCGTTCCGGTTCCATGAAATCGTCGCTCATGCGCGCCTCCGAGTGGGCATCGGGGAAGCCGCCACCAGGACGCGGCGTACGGGGTCCTCCGGCGAGAACAGCGCCCGCCATGTCAGGGTCAGCTCCCGCGTATCCAGGTCGATGCCAACCGTATCCAGGGCCAGCGCCGTCACGGTTCGCTTGCCACTGCGCTGTTCGGCGAGGGCCTTGATGGTCAATCCCGGAAGGCGGGTCCGGTGACAGTAGAAGCCGCCGCCTTTCCCAACAGTGGGCATCCACTGGCTGCCGAGCAGGCAGTTGGTCAGCAGCACCTCTTCATCTCCCTGCAGATAGTCAGGTGTGATCAGGTCGGGGTGGGCGCTTTGGTAAAAACGCGAGTTGAAATCCGTGGGCCAATAGGGATAGCGTTCGGCCAGCCACTGATCATCCAGGGTGCCCTGGTAATCCACCCGCGGCTGCCACCAGCGCGCGATAGGGCCCCAACCCGCCGGGGGGAGTCGGTCCAGCGGGGAGCGGATCGGGAAGTCGGCCGCTTCCAGTTGGGGCGCTGGCAGCTCGGTCATGCCCTCCAGTGCCTGTCGAAGCGAACGGGCCGCCTCCCTTGGCAGACGTCGATAGTCTTCTCGGGAGGGAAGCCAGCCGCGCCCGACAGGATTATCGGGATAATAAAGAGGGAAGGGAGCCTGGTTGGACGTCTCAGGCGCTGCCGCCCCCTCGTAGTAGCCACCAAAGGCGTAGCGGTAATCCAGCGGTACCTCATTCACCGGTTCGGCGGAGGTGATCCGCCAGCCGCCCAGAAGCCGCCACTCGAAGCTACGCGGGCCATATGCCATCAGAAGCTGACTGATCGCCCCGACTTTCATGCCGACCCGCCAGCCGTGGCTGGGAGCACCCGAGGGGGAGCGCAGCGTACCGCTGACGTGAATATCCGTGGAGGGTTTACCCACCACCACGTCGCTGTCATGGAGGATCAGGCGATTTTCGCTACCTTCCGGGCCGCCTGCGTAGGTTTCCTGCCAGCGGATGGGGTGTTGAGTTCCCGCCAGCGCCAGGGGCTGTTGATCGCGAGTAAAACGGAAGGTACCCCGCACGGCCAGCACTTCATACTCCAGATCCCCCGGCCCCAACTTGCGAAACAGCGCATGGGGGAAGGCCGTCGAATTAGTCACATTGGCCATGTCACCACCCCATTGTATCGCCGTCTTTGACCATCGGGTCGCTCTCGGCGTCGTCTTCCTTGCTGCCGGGGGCGGGCTGGGCGGTGCCGGTATTGAGCAGCACGTCGTCGGGGCCGTCGACATGTACCCTGGTGCCCGCCTTGACGTGAATCTCCCCCGCGTCGAGGTAGATCGACTCCTCCGTGAGTACCAGGCGGCTGTTACCCACCTGAAGCGTCAGCTGGTTGCCCGCTTTCAGGGTGATATTGCGCCCCACGTTCAGGGAGTGGTGCATGCCCACCTGGGTGGTGTGGCTAAGGCCGACCACGGTGTTCATCAGGGCGCCCACGTTCAGGCTGTAGCCCAGGCCCACGTTCTCCATGCGCCCCAGGCCGACGTTTTGCAGGTAGGCCTTGCCCACGGTCTCGGTCTTGTTCTTGCCCACCTTGGTCGACCAGTGCTTGCCGATGCGGTCGGTCTCGTTGCCGTCGACGGTTTTCTTGCGGTTCTTGTGAACGGTATGCGTTTCGTTACCGTCGACGGTATGCACTTCGTTGCGATGAACAAGGTGGGTTTCGTCGCGGTCGATGTCGGTGGTCCGGTCGCGGAAGACGTGCAGGGTGTTGTCGCGCTTGATCTCTTCGCTACGGTCGTTGAGGGTCAGCAGGTCCAGATCCTTCTGGGCGTGCAGCCAGATCTGCTCCTCGTCGGCCTCGTCTTCAAAGCGCAGTTCGTTGAAGCCCTCGGCCTTGTGGCTCTGGGTGCGCAGCACGGTACGGGTCTTGTTGGCCGGCAGCGGGTAGGGCGGAATATTCGCGGCGTGGTAGGTGCGCCCGGTCACCAGCGGCTGGTCCGGGTCGCCTTCCAGAAACGAGACGATGACTTCGTGGCCGATGCGGGGGATCGCCATGGTGCCGTAGCCGCTACCGGCCCAGCCCTGAGAGACACGCACCCAGCAACTGGCGGTCTCGTTAGGTTCGGCGTAGCGGTCCCAGGGGAATTGCACCTTGACCCGGCCGTGTTCGTCGCAGTGAATCTCTTCGCCTTCCGGGCCCACCACGAAAGCGACCTGGGGACCATCCACCCGCGGTTTGGGGTTGGGCGTGGGCCGCCAGGTCTGCGTTCTAGGCATGATGACCACGTTGTTATGGTAACGCGTCATCTGCTCGCTGGTTTGCTCGGCGGTGGCGCTGCCCCGCGCCATGCCATCTTCCTCGAGCGCCTGGGGCTGCTCACCATGATGTACGGCAGAGACGACCTGCCAGTCGTCGTTGAAACTGGCGACATCGTGGTCGGTCAAGGTAAAACAAACGCCTGGCGCGAGTTCCGGTAGATCGCTTTCGGCTTCGGCAGTGGTGGCATCGGCGCGAAGCGCGTCCAGCCGATGACGCGAGAAGGGCTTGCCCGAGGCATCTTGCTTGTAGCGGCCGGGGTAGTCGAAGTGCTCGTAGTCTCCCCGCTGAGCGTGACCGCCCAGGCCTGACGCCGTTTGCTCGTGAAACTGCGCGTAGCCGGGGGTCTTGAAGCTGTAATCCTTGAGCGCCGCCGAGGCCGGGCGTACCCGGCTCACTTGGCGAAGCTTGCGTAGGTGTCGCTTGGGAGAAGTGCCGCCTGCCCGCGCGTGATAGCTGCGCTCACCGATACTGGTCAGCGTCGTCGTATCGTCGGCGAATACCAGCCGGTGAGCGCCACCCTCCGTATTCTCGAATTCATGAAAATAGAAGCAGCCCTCTTCGGCGGCCAAGCGCTCGACAAAGTCCAGGTCGGTTTCACGGTACTGAACGAGAAACTCTCGCGGCGGTGGAGTGCGCGTCGTAGCAAAGCCGATATCGGTAATACTGCGCTCACCGGCAAGCGTATTGATCGCGCTGTGGGGGTCGGTCTGCTGGAAGATGCGGGAATTCTGGCGCAGCGATAGCCGCCATAGGGCCGGGCGAATCTCGACATGGTAAAAGGTGCGGCGGTGCCCGCTATCGCCCCGGCCAAATTCACTGACGATACCGTGAATGCGCCGCAGTGGTTCGCCATCCTGCCAAATCGTCAAGGTGGCGATTTGGTCAAGGCAGTCGGCAGGGGATAAATCATGAGCGCGGCTGGCGAACTCAACGGCCAGCTCGAAAGGTTGGGAGAGCGTTTCCCGGTGGGTAAAACGTACAACCGCTATATCGCTTGCCCCGGCCAGGGTCAAGGTAAACTGCAGCCCCGTTCTGTCCGCCATGGTGTCACTCTCCTGAACCGTATGTTGCTTATAGGAAAGGCCAGGTTAGCGAGTGAGCGGTAAAAAAACAATTATTATCAGCTACGTAGCGGCAATGGCTTACATCAAAGTAAGAAATGTCTTACAAAAGCTAAGTATCAATCGTTAAAACGGGATATGAATCGAGGCGCTAAGCTGATTCAAATGGCTAAGCGTGGGGGCGTCGATGCGTTCGTATTCCAGTCGGCTGACCAGACGTTTGACGGTCATGGTGGCGCCAAAGCCTTGCAGCATGGCGGTGCCGCTTTCATCGCCTTCGAGCTCGGTTTCGCCACGCCACTCGGTTAGCCCGGATTTCGCGTAAACGCTGAACGCGCCCATGCGAAGGCCCGCCACCAGGGCGCCGCCCAGTGCCAGGGTATCCTGAACGAGCGGGGCGACGCTGGAGGTCGTGAAGACTTCCTCGCTTTCGCGGTAGGCGATTTCCGCGCCGATATCGACGCGCGGTAAGTTGCCCGGGCTGAAGCCGGCCGTGAGCCGAAAGCCGGAGGTGTAGCTGTCGATGCTGTTGAGATTGCTGCCTTCGAGCACCACGCCGTTGCCCAGCGACATCATTTCGCTGTCCGGGGCGGTGTAGGCTTTGGGGAGTACGTCGGTATTCAGGTAGCTGCTTTCGCTTGCAAGGCAGAGCAAGGGAAAAGAGCTGCCGAGAACACTACATAGAAGGGTGCTTGCCAAGCGGTTGGTTGGCATCGTTGTTATCCTTTTATAAAAGCCAAGTCCCCCAAGCCTAGCAACAAGCGTGGGGCTCGACCACGTTAATTGCGCGATTCATCAAACTTTCAAACGGTTTTTTGCCCATCTTATTGAAACGCTTGCAACCTCCATGAGGGCCGGCCCGCCACTTAACGTGCAAGGCGTAGCCGGCGGTCAGCGAGCGCGGCGCATTTAAGAGAGCGTCGCTCGGTCGAGGCCGAGCTCGAACGTCGAGATTTCGCGCATTTTGAATTTCTGAATCTTGCCCGTGACCGTCATGGGGAATTCATCGACGAACTTGAAGTAGCGCGGAATCTTGAAGTGGGTGATTTTATCCTTACAAAACGCGCGTAGCTCTTCGCCGGTGGTCTCATCCTGGTGGGGGTCGAGGCGAATCTAGGCGACCAGCTCCTCGCCGTACTTTTCATCCGGCACGCCGGTGACCTGTACATCCAGCACCGCCGGGTGGGTGTAAAGAAACTCCTCGACCTCGCGCGGGTAGACGTTCTCGCCGCCGCGAATCACCATGTCCTTGATACGCCCGACGATTTGCAGATAGCCGTCCTCGTCCATGGTGGCCAAATCGCCGGTGTGCATCCAGCCGGCGCGGTCGAGGGCATCCGCAGTGGCCTTCTCGTTATTCCAGTACTCGAGCATCACGCTATAGCCGCGGGTACAGAGCTCGCCGATTTCACCCCGGGCAAGCACGGCGCCGCTACCGGGGTCGATGACTTTGCTCTCCAGGTGCGGCTGGGTGCGCCCCACGGTGGAGACACGCTTTTCAATGGTGTCATTGGCGCCGGTCTGCGCCGAGACCGGGCTCGTTTCGGTCATCCCGTAGGCGATCTGCACGCCCTTCATGTTCATCTTCTCGATCACCTGGGTCATCACCGCCGCCGGGCAGATAGAGCCCGCCATGATGCCGGTGCGCAGCCCGGAGAAATCCGTGTTGGGGAAGTCTTCGTGCTCGAGCTCGGCGAGAAACATGGTGGGCACCCCGTAAAGCGCGGTGGCGCGCTGCTGGTGAACCGCCTTGAGCACCTGACCGGGCTCGAAGGCCTCGCTTGGGTAAATCATCGCCGCACCGTGGGTCATGCAGCCCAGGTTGCCCATCACCATGCCAAAGCAGTGATAAAGCGGCACCGGAATCACCAGCCGGTCTTCACTGGTAAAGCCCATGCTTTCCGCCACGAAGAAGCCGTTGTTGAGGATATTGTGGTGCGAAAGGGTGGCGCCCTTGGGAAAACCGGTAGTGCCGGAGGTGTACTGAATGTTGATCGGGTCGTCGAACGAGAGCGTTGCCTGAAGTGCTTCGAGTTCGGCCTGGTCGGTTTGTGCCGCCTGCTCCAGCATATCGACCCAGCGCCACATCCCCGCGTGCTGCTCGGTACTTAGGTTGATGACGCACTCGAGCGAGGGCAGCGTAGCGGAGGCAAGCTTGCCCGGGGCGCACTCGTCAAGCTCCGGGGCAAGCTCAAACAGCATGGCGCGGTAGTCGGCGCTTTTGAAACTATCCGCGCAGATCAAAAAGCGCGCGCCGGACTGGTTCAAGGCGTACTCGAGTTCCTGGGTGCGGTAGGCCGGGTTGATGTTGACCAGAATCGCGCCGATCTTAGCGGTGGCGAACTGGGTCAGCGTCCACTGGGCACAGTTAGGCGCCCAAATGCCCACACGGTCGCCGCGCTGTATCCCCAGGGCCAGCAGCGCCCGGGCGCAGCGGGTCACCTCTTCATGAAGCGCTCGGTAGCTCCAATGGATGTTCTGGTGCAGCACGATCAGCGCATCGTTATCCGGATACTGCGCGGCAATTTGATCGAATTTGTCGCCAATGGTCATGCCTAAAAGCGGCTTATCGGCGGTGCCGCTCGAGTAGCTGGGAAGAGGGGGTACGTTGAGCGCCATGGAGTCTCTCCGTCTCTGGTTGTTGTGATCTCGATTTAGTTGACCCTACTCCGGGCCTGGGCCACTTTGGAGCCGGGCGGGCGGCCGAGTTCTCGGGTAATCCAGACACCGGTGTCGATCACCTCATTCAGATCGATGCCGGTTTCGATGCCTAAGCCTTCGAGCAAATAGAGAACGTCTTCGGTGGCTACGTTGCCGGAAGCCCCCTTGGCGTAGGGGCAGCCACCAAGGCCCCCGGTAGAGGCGTCGATCACACGCACACCTTCCTCCAGCACCGCGTACAGGTTGGCGATCGCCATGCCGTAGGTGTCGTGAAAGTGCGCGGCCAGGTATTCGATGGGCATCTCGCGGGCGACCGTTCGAATCATCCGCTTGGCGGCCAGGGGCGTGCCCACGCCGATAGTGTCGCCAAGCGATATTTCAAAACAGCCCATCGCGTAAAGCGCGCGGGCAACTTCGGCGACTTTCTCCGCGGCGATGGCGCCCTCGTAAGGGCAGCCCAGTACGCAGGAGACGTAACCACGCACCCGCACGCCCTCGGCTTTAGCGCGCGTTAGAACCGGGGCGAAGCGTTCGAGCGACTCGCTAATCGAGCAGTTGATGTTTTTTTGCGAAAACGTCTCGGAGGCCGCGGCGAACACCGCGACTTCCTTGACGCCGGCGCTCAGCGCATTCTCTAGCCCCTTGAGATTGGGGGTCAGCGCCGAGTAGGTGACGCCGGGCGCACGCGCGATGCCCTGCATCACCTCCAACGCATCGCCCATTTGCGGCACCCACCTGGGCGAAACGAAACTGGCGGCCTCGATGTGTGTAAGCCCGGCGCGGGCCAGGCGCTCGATCAGCGCGATTTTGATGTGAGTGGGCACCCGCGCGCCGGGCTCGTTTTGAAGCCCGTCCCGCGGGGCCATTTCGACCAGCCGAACGCGAGCGGGAAGCGTCATGGCGAATCTCCTTCTTCCAGCGGCGCGAAGTCGAGCAGCACGTCGCCCTGGCCGACGCTTTCGCCCGGGGCGAAGTGAAACGCCTCGACCTGGCCATTCGCCGGGGCGCTGAGCGTGTGCTCCATTTTCATCGCCTCCATCACCATCAGCGGCATGCCTTTCTCGACCGGCTTGCCGGGCTCGACCAGGTGCGCCACCACCGTGCCGTGCATAGGCGCGGTAAAAGTGGCGGCCACTTCTCGCGCGGCGTGATTCAGCGCATCCAGGCGCTGCCAGGTCAGGCGTGTCTCGCCTTGTGGGTCGACCATCACGAGCGTGTCGCCGTCGCGCTGTACCTGAAAGCGGCGCCGGTGGCCGTTGAGCGTGATCGCAACGCTGTCGCCGGAAAGCGTGGTTAGGCTTGCCTTGAAGCGCTGACCCTGCACGCTTAGCTGCCACTCGGGCGCATTGGGTTCGCGGGTGGCCTCGACCACGCTGGCATCCGCCTCCATGCCGGTGGTTGCCAGGGCAATACGTACTTTATGGGGGGCGTTCAGGCGAAAACCGTCAGCCCGGTCCCAGGGCGTTTGCGCGTCGCGCGTTGCTGCATCGCGCTGGTTTAGCGTGTTCAAGGCGATCAGCGCACCGCGCGCGAAAGTCTCGGCGGTGATCGCTTGCTCGTCGAAAAGGTCATTCCCGTGGCGTTCGATAAAGCCCGTGTCGAGTTCCTGCGCCTTGAAGGCGGGGTGGCTGGCCAGGCGTTGCAGGAATGCCCGGTTGGTCACCACGCCTTGAACGTCCAGCGCGGCCAGCGCCCGGTTGAGTGTGGCCAAGGCCGCCTCGCGGTGGGGGCCGTGAACGATCAGCTTGGCAAGCATCGGGTCGTAATGCATCGAGACCACATCGCCACTTTCCACGCCGCTGTCCAATCGTACCTGGGCGGCGTTGAGGTCCGCACCTTCCAAATCGAGCGCAAAGCGGGTGAGGGTGCCGGTGGCGGGCAAAAAGTCGTTGGCCGGGTCTTCGGCGTAAAGGCGTGCCTCGAAACTGTGCCCGCTAATGGTGAGTTCGTTTTGCCCGCACGGTAGCGGCTCACCCATGGCGATACGCAGCTGCCACTCGACCAGATCCTGGCCGGTGATCATTTCGGTGACCGGATGTTCGACCTGCAGCCGGGTGTTCATCTCCATGAAGTAGAAGGCGCCGTTTGAATCGAGCAGAAACTCGACGGTGCCCGCGCCCACGTAGCCGATCTCCTGGGCGGCGCGCACGGCGGCGTTGCCCATCGCCTCGCGAAGCTCGCGGGTCATGCCCGGGGCGGGGGCCTCTTCGAGCACCTTTTGGTGGCGGCGCTGCACGCTGCAGTCGCGCTCGAACAGATATACGCCATTGCCCTGAGCGTCGCAAAATACCTGCACTTCCACGTGGCGCGGCTTGACCAGGTACTTCTCGATCAGCATACGCGCGTCCCCGAACGACGCCTTCGATTCGCGCCGGCAGCCCTCGAGCGCAGCCTGAAACGCCTCGCCGCTTTCCACTACGCGCATGCCCTTGCCGCCGCCGCCGGCGCTTGCCTTGAGCATTACCGGGTAGCCGATCTTGTCCGCCTCTTCTCGCAGGTAGCGGTCATCCTGATCATCGCCGTGATAGCCCGGCACCAGCGGCACCTCGGCTTTGGCCATCCGCGCCTTGGCGGCGGCTTTATCGCCCATCGCCTCGATCGCCGACGCCGGCGGGCCGACGAAGACCAGGCCGGCCTCATCGAGCGCGGCGACAAAGGCGCTGTTCTCGGAGAGAAACCCGTAGCCCGGGTGAACGGCGCCGGCGCCGCTACGCCTGGCCGCGTCGATCACCGCCTCGATGTTTAGGTAGCTTTCCCGGGCGGCGGCGGGGCCAATGTGAATCGCCTCGTCGGCTTCGCGCACGTGGCGGGCGTGGGCGTCGGCGTCGGAGTAGACCGCCACGGTTTTCAATCCCATCCGGCGGGCGGTGCGCATCACCCGGCAGGCGATTTCGCCCCGGTTGGCCACCAGTAGCGTGTCGAACGTGGTAAGAGTTGCGCTCATAAGGACTCCGCGGCTTTATTCTTGTGGTTCATCCAAAGGCTTCCAGGGCGGTGGGCGCTTGTCGAAAAAGCTCGTAAGCCCTTCCTGGCCCTCGCGGCTAACGCGAAGCTCGGCAATGACCTGGCAGGTGGCCTCCCGGGTGGCGTCACTGTCCGGCGCTTGGCCGACCGTCTCGAGCAGCGACTTGGTCGCGCGCTGCGCCTGGGGCGAGCCCGCCAATAGCGTCTGCGTCATCGTCGCCACTGCTTCATCCAGCGCCTCGATCTCGACGACCCGATGGGCCAGCCCCAACGCGAGCGCGGTGGGGGCATCGATCACCTCCGCCGTTAACGCGTAGCGGCGCATCTGCCGGGCGCCGATAGCACGCTGAACGTAAGGGCTGATGACCGCCGGCGACAGGCCGATCTTGACCTCGGAGAGGCAGAATTTGGCGGCACTCGAGGCCACGACCACATCGCAGCAGGCGGCAAGCCCCACAGCGCCGCCGAACGCCGCACCCTGAACCCGACAGAGCGTCGGGCAGGGTAGGGTATCGAGGCGGTGCATCAGCTCGGAAAGCCTGCGCGAATCCGCCAGGTTATCCTCCCGGCTGTACTCGACCATGCGCTTCATCCAGTTCAGATCGGCGCCGGCGGAGAAGCTCTTGCCCTCGGAGGCCAGCACCAGCACGCGAACCTCGCCTCGCTCGATCGGCGCGATCAGCGCCTTTAGATGGTCGGTCAGCTCCAAAATCAGGTGATCGTCGAAGGCGTTATGGACCTCGGGTCGCTCAAGGCGAAGGGTGGCCACGTGGCGATCGAACGTCAGTGTCGAATGGCTCATGGCATCACATCCTGAACACGCCAAAGCGCGTCTCTTCGATCTCGGCGTTCATCGCGGCGGCCAAGGAAAGCCCCAGCACGTCGCGGGTTTGCAGCGGGTCGATGACGCCGTCGTCCCAAAGCCGGGCGCTGGCGTAATTCGGGTGGCCCTGGTGCTCGTATTGCGCGCGGGTGGGCGCCTTGAACGCCTCTTCGTCCTCCGCGCTCCACGGGCGCCCGTCGCGCTGGAACTGCTCGCGCTTGACCTGAGCAAGCACGCCGGCGGCCTGCTCGCCGCCCATCACCGAAATGCGCGCGTTGGGCCACATGAACAAGAGATTCGGCTCGAACGCCCGCCCGCACATGCCGTAGTTGCCGGCGCCGAAGCTTCCGCCGATCAGCACGGTGAACTTGGGCACCTTCGCGCAGGCCACGGCGGTGACGAGCTTGGCGCCGTGCTTGGCGATGCCTTCGTGCTCGTATTTGGAGCCGACCATGAAACCGGTGATGTTTTGCAGAAACACCAGCGGAATCTTGCGCTGGGCGCAGAGTTCGATGAAGTGCGCGCCTTTCACCGCGGATTCGGAAAAGAGCACGCCGTTGTTGGCAACGACCCCCACCGGGTGGCCATGGATATGGGCAAACCCGGTGACCAGGGTGTCGCCGTAGTAGCGTTTGAACTCGTCGAAATCCGAGCCGTCGACGATGCGCCCAATCACTTCGCGCACGTCGAACGGCTTCTTCAAATCCGTACCCACGATGCCGTAAAGCTCCGCCGGGTCGAGTTTGGGCGGCTCGGGGGCTTTCATGGCAAGCGCACCGCGCTTTTGCCAGTTGAGCCGCGCAATGCAGTTGCGCGCCAGTTGCAGCGCGTGCATGTCGTTTTCGGCGTAATGATCCGCCACGCCGCTTATGCGCGTGTGCACGTCGGCACCGCCCAGGGCTTCGGCGCTGATGCTTTCGCCGGTGGCGGCCTTGACCAGCGGCGGGCCACCCAGAAAGATCGTGCCCTGTTCACGCACGATGATCGACTCGTCCGCCATCGCCGGCACGTAGGCCCCGCCCGCGGTGCAGGAGCCCATGACCACGGCGATCTGGGGAATGCCCTCGGCGGAGAGCGTGGCCTGGTTGTAGAAGATGCGCCCGAAGTGGTCACGGTCCGGGAAGACCTCGTCCTGGCGGGGCAAAAACGCACCGCCGGAATCGACCAGGTAGATACAGGGCAGGCGGTGCTTGCGGGCGATCTCCTGGGCGCGCAGGTGCTTTTTGACCGTAAGCGGGAAGTAGGTGCCACCCTTGACCGTGGCGTCGTTGGCGACGATCACGCACTCCACGCCCTTCACCCGGCCGATGCCGGTGACGACCCCCGCCGCGGGCACCTCGGACTCGTAAACCTCGAAGGCGGCCAGCGCCGAGAACTCCAGAAAGGGCGCGCCCTCGTCGACGAGATGGTCGATGCGGTCGCGCACGAAGAGCTTGCCGCGGCTTTCGTGGCGCTCGCGGGCGCTTTGCCCGCCGCCCTCGGCAATAGCGGCGGTTAACTCGCGCAGTTTCGAAACCTCTGCTCGCATCGCCGCTTCGTTGCTCTGGAACAGCTCGCTACGCGTATTGACCTGGGTGTCGATGCTACTCATGGCGCACTCCTCAGCGGCTCTCGGTAAAGAGTTCACGGCCGATCAGCATGCGGCGTATTTCACTGGTGCCCGCGCCGATCTCGTAGAGCTTGGCGTCGCGCAAAAGCCGCCCGGTGGGGTATTCGTTGATATAACCGTTGCCCCCGAGCAGTTGAATGGCATCGAGCGCCACTTGGGTGGCCTTTTCGGCGCAGTAGAGAATCACCCCGGCGGCGTCCTTGCGTGAGGTATGGCCGCGATCGCACGCCCCGGCCACGGCGTAGAGATACGCCCGGCAGGCGTTGAGCGTGGTGTACATGTCCGCCACCTTGCCCTGCACCAGTTGAAACTCGCCGATGGCCTGGTCGAACTGCTTGCGCTCGTGAATATAGGGCACGACCACGTCCAGGGCCGCCTGCATGATGCCGATGGGGCCGGCGGCCAGCACCGTGCGCTCATAATCGAGCCCGCTCATCAACACGTTCACGCCCTTGCCGACGTCGCCCAGCACGTTCTCGGCAGGCACTTCGCAGTTCTGAAACACCAGCTCGCAGGTGTTGGAGCCGCGCATACCCAGCTTGTCGAGCTTCTGCGCTGTGGAGAAACCCGGCATGCCTTTCTCGATCAAGAAGGTGGTGATGCCTTTCGAGCCGGCGTCCGGGTCGGTCTTGGCGTAGACCACCAGCACATCCGCGTCCGGGCCGTTGGTGATCCACATCTTGTTGCCATTCAAAACGTAGGTATCGCCTTTTTTCTCGGCGCGAAGCTTCATCGAGACCACATCCGAGCCGGCGCCGGGCTCGGACATGGCAAGCGCGCCGACATGCTCGCCGCTGATCAGTTTGGGCAGGTATTGCTCTTTTTGGGCGGGGCTGGCGTTACGCTTGATCTGGTTGACGCAGAGATTGGAGTGCGCGCCGTAAGAGAGCGCAACGGAGGCGCTGGCCCGAGAGATTTCCTCCATGGCGATGCAGTGGGCGAGATACCCCATGCCGCTACCGCCGTCCTCTTCCCCCACGGTAATGCCCAGAAGGCCCATGTCGCCGAACTTCTTCCATAAATCGTTGGGGAATTCGTTTTGCTGGTCTATTTCCGCAGCTCGGGGGGCAATCTCGCTGGCGGCGAAGGCGTTCACCTCGCGGCGCAGCATGGTCATGTCCTCATCCAGGCCAAAGTCGAGTTCCGAATAGAGCGAGTGCATGGTCGGTCACCTGCGTTTTGTTGAATTATTTTTGAGTTTTCCGTGAGCCTTGGCCGCCGATATCAGGAGGAGGGCTCCGGGCGCTTTTTCTCGGCCGGCTTTTGTTCGAGTTCTTCCAGTGCCTGGCGGCAGCGACTTTCGGCGCTTTCGAGCTCGAGCTGCATCATGGTGATATCTTTTATCTGCTGCTCGAGCGCGGCGCGGCGCTCGCGGATTTTGCTCAGCATCAGTGTGAGCTGCTTTTCGCTTCCGCTGCGGGTTTCGTCCCACAGCTCGAAAAGTTCACGAATCTCGGCAAGCGACAGCCCCAGCCGTTTGCCGCGCAGGGTCAGCTTGAGCCGCACCCGGTCCTGGCTGCTGTAAATACGCGTTTGGCCGCGCCGCGTGGGGCTTAAAAGCTCCTGGTCTTCGTAAAAGCGAATGCTGCGGGTGGTCACATCGAACTCGTTAGCCAATTCGCTGATCGAGTAGGTTCTGCTCATAAAAGGTGTCTCTGACAGGGTGTTTTAAGCCGACTCTTGTATCGAGGCTAAAACAAGTTGACGTTAACGTAAAGAAATAGCCGATTGCGCCCTCATCGCCTGTGCCAGGAAGCGGCGGAGAACGTTGCGCTTGGGCAGGCAAAGCGATAAGTTAACGTATACGTCAATTCAATGGACGTCTAATCAATAACGACAACACGTAAGGCCCGCGCCGCCACAGCGGGGGCATTTGCAGGAGACTCGCCATGGATTTCGAGCTGAGTGACGACCAGGTAGCCTTTGCCGATATGGCAAAGGTCTTTGCCCAGAGGGAGCTGGCGCCTAACGCGGCCCGGTGGGACGCCGAGGCGCTCTTTCCGGTGGAAGTGATCAGAAAGGCCGGCGAGCTAGGGTTTTGCGCCCTTTACGCCCCGGAACGCGTAGGCGGGCTTGGCCTTTCCAGGCTGGATGCCAGCATCATCTTCGAGCAGCTTTCGATGGGCTGCACCTCGACCACGGCGTATCTCACCATTCACAACATGGTGACCTGGATGCTGGCGGATTTCGGCAAGGCTCACGTAGTCGAGCAGTGGGGGCCACGGCTTGCCACTGGCGAACTGCTCGGCTCGTATTGTTTGACCGAGCCGGGAGCCGGGTCGGACGCCGCCTCGCTCAAGACCACCGCCAGGCGGGAAGGCGAAGAGTACGTGCTCAGCGGCAGCAAGATGTTTATCTCCGGCGCCGGTAGCACCGACTTTTTGGTGGTCATGGCGCGCACCGGTGGCGAAGGCGCGGCCGGCGTTTCCGCCTTTGCCGTGGACGCCAAAACCGCGGGTATCAGCTACGGGCGTAAAGAAGACAAAATGGGCTGGAACAGCCAGCCGACCCGCATGGTGACCTTCGAAGACGTACGCGTACCCGAAAGCCACCTGCTGGGCAGCGAAGGCGAGGGGTTCAAAATCGCCATGAAGGGCCTGGACGGTGGGCGGATCAACATTGCCACCTGCTCGATAGGCACCGCCCAGCAGGCGCTCAACATGGCCTGTGACTACATGCGCGAGCGCAAGCAGTTCGGCAAACGACTGGCGGAGTTTCAGGCCTTGCAGTTTCGCGTGGCCGACATGGTGACCGAGCTGACCGCCGCCCGCCAGCTGGTGCGCATGGCCGCTACCCGGCTGGACGCCGGCCACGCGGATGCGTCCACCTACTGCGCCATGGCCAAGCGTTTCGCGACCGATGTGGGTTTCAAAGTGTGCGACGAGGCGCTACAGCTCTACGGCGGTAACGGCTACATCAAGGAGTACCCGCTGGAACGCTTCGTTCGCGACACGCGAGTGCACCGCATTCTGGAAGGTTCCAACGAGATCATGCGCTTGATTATTTCCCGCCGGGTGTTGGCCGAAGGCGCGGGCGAGCTATAGTGAAGATGACGTTTGACTGAACAAGGATGCTTCAATGAGTAGCGTACTGTTTAACGAGCACGCCACCAAAGACGGCCACACCCTGGCTGAAATCGTGCTCAACGCCGAGCGCTCGCTCAATGCGTTGACCCTGGAAATGATCGAGGCGATCCGCCCGCAACTGGCCACCTGGCAGGATGATCCGAAGGTCGTGGCGGTGCTGCTCACCAGCGCCGGGGATAAAGCCTTCTGCGCCGGCGGCGATGTAGTGAGCCTGTATCAATCGATCACCGGCGAGAAAGACGACCCGGACTTCCCCGAGCGCTTTTTTACCCATGAGTACCAGCTGGATTTCGAGCTGCACACCTACGCCAAACCGATCATTTGCTGGGGCAGTGGTATCGTGATGGGCGGTGGCATGGGACTATTGAGCGGCTGCAGCCATCGCGTAGTGACCGAGACCTCGAGACTCGCCATGCCCGAGGTCACCATCGGCCTTTACCCGGATGTCGGGGCGAGCTGGTTTTTGAACCGCCTGCCCGTGGGCACCGGGCGCTTTCTCGCCATGACCGGAAGCCCCGTGAACGCCCGGGACGCCGTCCACCTGGGGCTGGCCGACCGCTGCATCGCCGCCGATCAGTTCGAGGCGCTGATGAGTTCGCTCACGCTTGCCGACTGGCAAAAAAATGGCACCATCGACGCCCTCGGCGTGGTCAACCGCTCACTGCGCGAGTTGGAGCAGGCCTCTACCGCCAGTTTCGTCGAAATGGCCACCCCGGTACTCGATTCGATTCCGCTGATCCGTGAGTTGATGGATCACGACACCACCGAGCAGACCGTGGCCGCCATTCTGGCGGTAGAAAGCGACGACAGCTGGTTTAGCCGTGCCCAGAAAACCCTGGCCCACGGCAGTCCCGTGTCGGTCACGTTGATCGACGAGCAGCTCAAGCGCGCCCGCTATATGTCGTTGGCCGAGGTGTTTCGCTCGGAGCTTTCGCTGTCGGTGCAGTGCTGCCGTCACCGGGAGTTTCCCGAAGGGGTACGTGCGCTACTGGTCGACAAGGACGCCAACCCGGCCTGGACCTACCCGGACGCCGCCTCGGTGGAACAGTTCTTCATCGACGAGCTCTTGGCCTCGCCCTGGGAGGAGAGCCCGCTGGCCTCGCTTCGCTAATAAAGGCGGCTATCGATAAAACCAACAACAAGGACAATCCTGATGACCAGTATCGCCTTTATCGGTTTGGGCAACATGGGAGGCCCGATGGCTGCGAACCTTGCCAAAGCCGGGTTCGATGTTCGCGCCTTCGATGTCAGTGAGCAAGCATTAAAGACCGCCAAAGCCCAGGGGTGTGAAGTCGCGGCCTCGGCGGTGGAGGCCGTGCAAAGCGCCGACGTTATAATCTCCATGCTGCCCGCCGGGCAACACGTTCGCGCGCTGTTCCTGGAGGGCCAGGCGCCGCTTTTCGACGTCATCAAACCCGGAGCGCTGGTGATCGATTCCTCCACCATCGATGCCGGCACCGCCCGCCATGTGGCCGCCGCCGCCGAAGAGAAAGGCATCCATTTTATCGATGCACCGGTTTCCGGTGGCGTAGGGGGCGCCCAGGCCGCAACGCTTACGTTTATCGTGGGCGCAAGCTCAGAGCAGTTCGCCCAGGCCAGGCCCATACTCGATGTCATGGGCAAGAACATTTTTCACGCCGGCGAGCACGGCGCGGGGCAGGTGGCCAAGGCGTGTAACAATATGCTCCTCGCGATCCTGATGGCCGGCACCTGCGAGGCGATCAATATGGGCGTGAAAAACGGCCTCGACCCCGGCGTACTCTCCGAGATCATGAAGCAGAGCTCCGGCGGCAACTGGGCGCTCAACGTCTATAACCCCTACCCGGGGGTGATGGAAAACGCGCCGGCCTCGAAAGGCTACCAGGGTGGTTTTTTGGTGGATTTGATGAACAAGGACCTGGGGCTTGCCATGGACATCAGCCAGCAAAGCGCTGCTCCCGTGCCCATGGGCTCGGCCGCCCGCGCGCTCTTTACCCTGCATAAAGCCCAGGGCCACGGCCGGCTCGATTTCTCCAGCCTAATGACTTTTTATCAAGGCAATGAAAACCCATAACGGGGTAGCGAATCCTGCGAGGTGCAACGTAAGGTGCCCGCAAAGGCCAGCCTTGCCACGCTATTCAACGCAAGCCACACTTCATGTCTTACCATCGCTCAACGACAAGGATTGCCATGATTACGCTATGGGGCCGCGACAACTCCACCAACGTTAAAAAAGTACGCTGGGTACTCGAAGAGCAGGGCCAAGACTACGAGCAGATCCAGGCGGGCCTGCAGCACGGTGTCAACGACACGCCACAATACAAGGCGATGAACCCCAACGGCCTTGTGCCGGTTCTCAAAGACGACGCCACCGACAGCGTGCTGTGGGAATCCAATACCATCATGCGGTATCTGGCGGCTCAGTACGGTGAAGGCACGCTCTGGCTTGAGTCACCGGCCAAGCGCGCCCAAGCCGAGAAGTGGATGGATTGGGCTAATACGCGGCTCTCGCCGAACCATCGCGTCATGCTGATGGGCTACGTGCGCACTCCGCCGGAGGCCCGCGATCTCGAGAAACTCGAAGCCGGCACTGCCGCGTGTGAAGAGCTTTTCCAACTGCTCGATGAGGCGTTGGAAAATCAAACGTGGCTTTCCGGCGAGCAGTTCGGTCTGGCCGATATCGCCGTGGCCCCGTTCGTCTACAACCTCTGGAACTGCGGCCTCACCTGGAACCCACGTACTCACCTCGAGCGCTGGTACCAGGCCCTGACCGAGCGCTCTGCCTTTCAGAAAGTCGTCATGATCCCGGTCAGCTAAACAAAACAGATCGCACCCCCGGTAACACCGGGGGTGCGTTAATGACTCGCCAGATCTGGGCCGAATGGCAGCGCTCGACAAAATCATGGCAGGGCGCCGACAGGCTTTTAAACCCTTGACCCCATGCGGCTAGCAACAAAGACGGTTTCATCAGCATAAAATTAATCAGGATTGATGCAATCAACGCAAACTTGAAGCTAAGCTGGGATTGGCGCTGCGTTACGGGTATCACGCTCGGGTAGAAGTACTCGCCGTCTAACGCCTTTTCTGTACGGTAAAATAAAAAGAACAAAGCTCCTGTATTTATTTTCCTTGGTAAGGCTCTTTACAGGCGATCGACATGGCTTTTGTTGGCAATGAACCTCATCACAATGCTTTGAGCTTGCTCGTCAAGGCGGCAGCCTGCTCAGTAGATTGCCCAACCGGGCTCCTGGTAGGCGGTGTAGAGACTGAATGGGGCCTTCTGGCAAGCTACCCAGACGAGCGCCAACTGGCGTTTAATAGCCAAGCCGAACAGTGGCTGAAATCGAATTTCACCGACAGCCAGCCCCTCATCATCGATGACGCGTTAGCTCGATCCCTGCCCGATTTTTTTCGAAAGCTAAGTGGCCCCGGGCATGAATTTATCGTTGGCCAAGCGGTAGAGGACGAAAAGGGGGAAACGATAGGGGTACTGTTGTTAAGCGGTTCTTCGCCACAAAAGCGATTGAGCAATGCACAAATCTATGCCTTACAAACGCACGCGGCGCTCATTAGTCAAACGCTTCAACGACAAGCCGAGTCGTTTGTTTCGCAGCAAAAAACGTTCATGGAACGTCTTCGTTTATTAGAGTCCGTCGTGGTCAATGCCAAGGATGCGATCCTGATTACAGAGGCCGAGCCCATCGACGAGCCTGGCCCCAGGATCGTCTATTGCAACCCGGCTTTTTTGAATACCACGGGTTATACGTTATCCGAAGTGATCGGGCAGACGCCGAGAATACTTCAATGCGAGCAGACCAGTCGTGACACCCTGGATCTCATTCGAAACGCGCTTTCAAAATGGCAGTCCATCGAAGTCGAAATTCTCAATACCCGCCGCGACGGCAGCCACTTTTGGGTCGAGTTGAGCATTGTCCCGGTAGCCAACGAGAAAGGCTGGTTCACTCATTGGGTTTCCGTGCAGCGGGATATCAGCGAGCGCAAGAAATCCGAGCATTTGACGTTACAGGCGCTTGCCGACCGGGAAGAAAAGGTCGCTTTGGAAAGTCGTTTAAAAGAGCGCGAGCGCATCGAAGAAGAGTTGTCCTACGCCGCTTACCACGATGACTTGACGTCGTTGTATAACCGGTCTTACCTGATGACGCTGCTGGGAGACCTCTTTAGCAATGACGACTACCCCAAAACACCCGACGCTACGGTACTTTTTCTGGATGTCGATAGGTTCAAATTCGTCAATGACAGCCTTGGCCACCGAACAGGCGACATACTGCTCGAAAAGGTCGCACGGCGGCTCGAAAAATGTATTAGAGAAGAGGACGTATTAGCCAGGGTCGGTGGCGATGAATTTGCCATTCTGCTGGTGGGCGAGGCCCCATCGTCGCTGGCGACCAGGCTTGCCCAACGCATTGTCGATCAACTGAGTTTGCCGATCGTGATCGATGGGCACGACCTTTATACCTCCTGTAGCATCGGTATAGTCACCGCGGATGTGGCGCATACCTTGCCAGAGGATCTACTGCGTGATGCTGACATTGCCATGTATGCCGCCAAGAAACATGGCCGGGGGCGGTGGGCCCTGTTCGATGTATCCATGCGCGAGGCGGCCATCGAAGCGCTGGCAATGCAGAATGCGCTAAAGCAGGCCGTAGCGAATAATGAGTTCTCCGTTGTCTATCAGCCTATTTACAGCACCCTTTCAGGGGATATTTCCGGCGCCGAAGCATTGGTGAGATGGCATCATCCGGTGCTTGGCCGGGTATCGCCGGACCGCTTTATCCCTGTCGCCGAAGATATCGGGGTCATACACGAACTAGGCCGCTGGGTCATGCAAGAAGGGTGTGCTGAACTCAAGCGCTGGAAGGCCGCGTTCCCTGGGCTGACATTGCACCTGAACGTGAATGTCTCGGGTATCGAGCTTAGCCGAGCCGGTTACGTCAGCCAGGTAAAGGATATCCTCGCGCAGACCGGTATCGATGCCCGTGATCTTCAAGTCGAAATCACGGAATCCGTTTTTCTCCACCAGCCCGATAAAATAGCCAGCGTGTTGGAGAGCCTTCGAGAGCATGGCGTGCGTATCGCACTGGATGATTTTGGGACCGGATACAGCGCCCTTGGCTACATCGACCGCTACCCAATCGATGCCATCAAAATCGACCAGTCATTCGTATCCCGAATGATGACTTTCCAACGAAGCGAAGCCATCGTTAGAAGTATCTTGTCGTTAGGCCGGGCCTTGAATATCGATATTACGGCCGAAGGTGTCGAGACCGATCCTCAATTACAGTGTTTAAAAGAGATGAAGTGCCCATTTGCTCAAGGCTATTTGCTAAGTCGCCCTGTCGATGCTGAACAAATCATGACACTTTTAAAGCTTCAGAACGCCAGGTCGACCTTCTCGTCTTAAACATATAATACGCGGCTGGCCTATCGAACTTGGCAAGGTATTGGGGTGTTTGAACGGGGAGACTCGTTCAATTCCCCAATACGTTAGTCTCTTTTTTCTTCGATGCTTTTGCGGCTTTCTTTTCTTTAGCTGTTAAAAGGGGTTTCTTTTTTGTGTCTTTTTTACTGTCTTGGCCTTTGCTCATGATAGCTACCTATATGAGTTAATGAGTTGACTAATAAAACAGTATTTCAACAATGCTTGAAAGTCGATAGTAGCTTAAAAAGCCGCAATGTACATTGTTATATAGTGCTGGCTTTCAAGAAAAGGTAAAACCTTCTTTTTTTAGAGTGCATACTCGAGCCAACGACCCTTTTGCAAGGGTGAGCTTTGGACAGTCGGCTGGAGCGAAAGGCCGCAAGCCCAAAACGGCGCTTTGCCCTGCCCCCAGGTGCCACGGGGTGCGTTTATCGCGCCGCGATCGACCTCGGCCAAATTTGACATACCCAACGCTTGCCCGAAGCGCTGCCGTCAGTAGCGCCATGTTCAGTGGCGGCGTGTCAGTTCTTCGCTGGCCGAAACGGAAACTTTCCTCCATATTTACAAGGGGTAAGATCACGAGTTACCGATGTATAGCCGTGGTAACGATAATGAGCGATAGATCGAGTGAGAGGGATGCACCAATGACAGGGAAAAATAAATCATCATCGACAGGATTTCTGAGTGATAACCGGGTAAAGGTGCTTTTGGTACTCCTGATGGTGGCGGTCGTCTGGGCCGTCGTGGCGCACTTCATTGCCAACTCGCGAGGGGAGACGAACGACGCGCTTGAAGCGAGATTGGCCGAAACAGAGCGTGAGCATCAACAGGTTCAGGCTCAGATGTCAGAGGTGGAGGCCGCGGAGCTGGACCTTGCCACCTTGCAGCAGCGAAGGAACGCTCTCGAGGCCGAGCAGAGCGAAGCGCAAGCGGCGCTGGCTTCGACGCGAGCGGACATCGCCAATGCCGAAGAAGATTTGAGCGCCTTGCAGGGAGAGCGTGAAAGCCGTGAAGAAGAACTGACGACGCTCAACGAGCAGATCGACGAAAGGCAGCGCCGTCTCGAGGAACTCGAAGAGACCACCACCGAGCGTGAAAACGAGATCCAGCAGGCAGAAGCTGCCCGGGACGATGCACGTCAATCCCGCCAGGAGGCTGAAGAGGCCCGCGAACAGGCCGAATCGGAGCTTGAGGCGTTAAACGCTGAGGTCGATGAGGCCAATGATCGGCGCGACGCCGTGCTTGAAGAGGTAAGTGCGTTGGACAGAACCCGCGAAGCGCTCGTTATCGAAATTAACGCGCTTCGGGTGATGGGCAACGCCGCGCGCTGAACGTCTCTCCCCGTTCATTGAACGGGGAGGTCGCCACTCGAGAAAGTAAAAAGCGTCTGAGGGTGAAAAGTAATCACCCCAAGCGCTACTGCAAATCGTTGGAAAACCGCTGTACGGCATCGACGACCTGTTTAGCGCCTTCCTGAATCTCCAGAATCACCGTACCCGCTTGGCTTGCCAGTTCCAGTCCTTGTTCGGCTTCTTCCCGGGTGCTGAAAACCTGGCGCATGACATCATGCGAGAGCGTCTGATTCTTCTGAACGACTTGGGTAATCTCCACGGTGGCTGCGCTGGTACTGGCCGCAAGCTTTCGCACCGCATCGGCCACTACTGCGAACCCGCGCCCCTGCTCGCCGGCCTTGGCGGCTTCGATGGCAGCGTTGATCGCCAGCATGTTCGTTTGTACCGCGATTCCGCCAATGGTTTGTACAATGGCGTTGATCTGTAGGGACTGTTTATCCAGCGCTTCGATGCTATCTGACGCTGTCTGCATTTCCGTGGTGATATGGCGCATGGTTTCGACGGTTTGCTGGATCACGGTTGCGCCTTTATCGGCGCTCTCATCCGTTCGTTGAGATATCTCGAACGCCAGGCTGGCGCCTTCGCGTACCTGGGCTTCCTGCGCCATTTGATCGGTGATGACGGTGGCGAATTTCACCACCTTGCAGAGGTGGCCTTCCGCGTTGTAAACCGGGTTATAAGTGGCCCTCAGCCACACTTCGCTCCCTCGGCTGTCGATCCGCTTGAAGCGGTCGGCGACATACTCACCGCTGTTGAGTTTGTCCCAGAACGCCGCGTACTCCGGCGAGCCAACTTCTTCTTTGGTGCAGAACATACGGTGGTGCTGGCCGACTATCTGTTCGAGCGGGTACCCCATGGCCTGCAGGAACTGATCGTTGGCGGTGATGATGGTGCCATCGAGCTTGAACTGGATGACCGCGGTGGAGCGGATCAGCGCGGCAATGAACGACTCGCTCTCTTTGGCGCCTTCTACCTTCTGGGTGACGTCGCGGCCGTAACCTTGCACATAAGCGAGCTTACCGCCGGCACCGCGTACCGGTAGCCAGTCGATATTCAGCCAAATCAGGGAGCCATCGGCTCGCAAGTAGCGGTAGTTGTCGTTGACCGGAGCGAGCACCGAGATGGCTTGTTTGAAAGCGCGAAAGCAGGAAAGCTCCGCGACGTAGGAGGGCAAAAAATCCGTCATCGGCCGCCCCAGAACTTGCTCTCGCGGGTAACCAAGGGCATCGACAAACCCTTGGTTTAGCCCAGAGATAGCCAGGTCGGCATCCAGCGTGATGGAAAGCGTACCCCGTTCCATCTGATCATGTAGCTGGCGAAGCGCAGCCCATCCTCCGCGCGGGTTCTTGGTTTTTTTCTTGAACAGAAGATTAAACATCAAAGGACTCCAATCAACGATAACAGTAGCTATCGGCAAGTCGAATCGGCTCTTGAATCCGCTCGTTAAAAAAGCGTTGTCGAGTAATTTAAGGTTTACAGTCCACCCTATGGCATTCATGCCGGTAGGAGAACGAGATAGCCAACTCTGTCGTGATTGTCGGCTGGAAATGAAGGCAACGGTGAAGCCAGTTCGGTGAATGCTTAACTGGCTGATGACATGGCCTATCACCATTTGCTAATTTACTGAGTAAAATAATCGTTTATAGGGCAGGGCAACCCGATAAGCGTGAACATCGTGGATCGTAAAGGCGGTGTCGACATGAAGCCCATCTCCGCCTTGAGCCGGGTGTGCTGGCAAATGCAGCGGCTACGTGAATTATGCGTACGCAGTCAATTTGAAGTTTCAAATCAGTAATGCCCAACAATCAGGGTGGATTTTATAGGCAGTATTTTTCTGTTAAACGTGCAAGCACGTTTACTGGATAAAATATTGGGCAGTCTGATATCTTTGAGGCTTTTTCACCGTAGGCAATAGGGTTTAAAAAAAAGGAGTATGTGAGTTGAAGAAAATTGGATTAGTGGGTGGGCTAGGCTGGGTGTCTACACTCGAGTATTACAAACATATAAATGTTTTGACCCATCAAGAATGTGGTGGCCATAAAAGTGCCCACCTTTTAATCGAAAGCCTTGACGAGGGATTGTTCCTCGAAAATCAAAGTAGCGACCCGACAGAAAAGTTGTGCGAGAAAATGATTCTCGACGCTGTAGAAGTACTTGTTTCTGGAGGCGCAGAGGTAGTCGCGTTATGCGCGAATGGGTTGCATCGTTTTATGTGTTCTATAAAAGCCAGGTATGATGTTGAATTGGTGGATATTAGAGATGCAACTGCTAAATCCATTCAAAAAATGGGCTTGGATCGTGTGGGTCTTATGGGCGTACAAAAAACCATGGAAACAGAGTTCTATAAAGGTGCCCTTCAAAACTTTGGCATCGAAGCCATAGTGCCTGAGCAAGCCTCTAGAAACTACGTTCATCAGAAAATCGTATCAGAATTGGTATTAAATGACTTCAGTGAAGCAACAAGGCATGGCTTTTTATCCGTCATAGAAGAATTGATTGCGCAAGAGGCGCAAGGTGTAATTTTGGGTTGTACTGAAATTCCTTTGCTAATAACTGATTCAGAACACAAGGGGGTTCCTTTGTTTTCAACGACGGAAATTCATTGCCGTGAAATAGTGGAAAGAGCACTTAATTAGTATCGTCCTTAAAAGGTTCTAAGGGGGGGGCAAAGTGGAGTGCTATAATTATAAATTGACGTGGTGGTGAGGGTGTTTATGCCCGCTTGATCGGTAGCGGGTGGCCGTCCTCGAAGATATCGACTCACGAACGGATTGACCCACAGAGCCGCTCATGCCTGCCATCCCTATTATTATCATCTCCCTGTTCTTCGTTCTCGGCGGCGTCGCGCATTTCGCGCTGACCGATTTTTTCGTGCAGGCCATGCCGGGTTATCTGGGCTATCACCGCGAGCTGGTCTTGATTAGCGGCGCGTTCGAGCTTATGGGCAGCATCGGCATTTTGCTTCCCCGAACCCGGCGGCTGGCAGGGTGGGGGCTAATCGCGTTGATGGTGGCGGTCTTCCCCGCCAATGTACAAATGGCGCTACACCCCGAGCAGTTTCCGGCCATTCCCCTGTGGCTTTTGTATTTTCGCTTGCCGCTGCAGGCGCTGTTCATCGGCTTCGTCTGGTGGGCCATCCGCCGAAAGAGCGCCAATTGAAGGGCGTCTTTTTTCATTGCGTATTTCGAAATATGAATGACCGTTAGGTTATGAGCGCAAATTAAAAGGTCCTGGCATCATCAGACACATGCATTAGGCTGAAAGCATGAGGCATTTCATCGCTTCCAGCCCTTACGCAGCTTTCTGGAACCTTGATCGGCCTCTTCAGGCGGCCCGTGGCCCTCGGGTCGCCCTCCAGCAAAGTGCAATCAGGAGGACATCACCATGGCGACGAAATCGAAAGGTAACGGCGGCGGGAAATCCACTAACGCGAATGCACCGATAAAATCGATCGCTTGCGGGTCGGAACGGCTGCTGATGGCCGCCCTCGAGCGAGGCGGCAATTGTCTGGAAACCGGCCGGTACCTGGTGAGCTACCGCGAGGGGATGCTGGATGAAGGAATCAAGGTGCTGAAGGATCAGCAGTTTCGCGTGGCCGATGCGCGGGATTTCAGTGAACAGGTGGCCAACCTGGAAGAGGCGGGGGATGCGGAAGTGATGGTGTTTCCCGAGCTGGGCGTGGCGCTATTGGGTGGCGATGCTCTAGAGCTGCGGGAGATGCGCAGTGACGACAAGCTGTTCGCCCAGAGCGCCATCGCATCAATCGAACCGGAGTACTTCACGTTTTCGGAAAGCGCCGAGTATCTGCGGGGCTTTCTACGCGCGGCCAATGCCATCGCCGAGGACCTGGGCCAGCTCGACGAACGGGGCAGCCAGCCCTTCGAGCCAAGCGCCGATGAAGTCACTTGGGGGCTGGCACAGTGTCGCGTGCCCCAGAGCGCCTGGACCGGTGCCGGCATCAAGGTGGCGGTGCTCGATACCGGCATCGACCCAGGGCATCCGGATTTTGCGGGCCGTTCGATGTTCGGGCGCTCCTTCGTCGGTGAACCCGTGCAGGATCTTCACGGCCACGGCACGCACTGTATCGGCACCGCCTGCGGGCCCCGCGCGATGAATGGACGTACACCCGCTTATGGTGTGGCCTCGGCCGCCGAGATCTACGCCGGCAAGGTGCTGACCAACTCCGGGGGCAGCGCCGGAGGGAGCGTGCTCTCGGGGATGAACTGGGCGGTCGCCAACCGCTGCGAGGTGATCTCCATGTCGCTGGGCGGTCAAAGCCCGGTGCAAACGGCGTTCACCCGTGCCGGGCAAGCCGCGCTACAGAGTGGCTGCCTGCCCATTGCCGCGTCCGGTAACGAAGGGGCGCGTACCGGCTCCCCGGCCAATTCGCCGACCATCATGTCGGTGGCCTCGCTGGACCCGAACCTCGCTCGTTCCAACTTTTCTAACTTTGGTAAGGTAGAGATTGCCGCCCCGGGGCGGGACGTGTTCTCCGCCTGGCCAAGGCCCCAGAATTACCGCACCATCAGCGGCACCAGTATGGCCACGCCCCACGTGGCGGGCTGCGCCGCGCTTTGGGCGCAGTCGGATGCCTCGCTGCGCGGAACCGAGCTATGGCAGCGGCTGGTCGCCTCGGCGCGGCGTTTGTCTGGCTCGGAGGCTTACGTTGGCGCGGGGCTGGTGCAGGCGCCCTGAATGCGAAGATAATGACGAATACAAGAGCCACGGCGGCCGCGCTCGGCGCGGCCGCTTACGTAGTGCCGGGAGGTCACGATGCAAAAAGTCGAGTTCTGGATCGTTACGCTGTCGAGTGAGTATTCGATGAGCGATATGGCGACACATTTGCAAGAACAGGGGCTTCGAATCAAGGAGCAATTGGACGCAATCGGCTGTATCACCGGCGAGGCGGACAGCGCCGCGGCGGAGCGTATTCGCTGCCTGGAAGGCGTGATCGATATCGCCCCGGATACGCCGCTGAATATCGGCCCGCCGGACGCCGACCAGACCTGGTGAAAATGCCTCGGCCGAGACGTAACCCGCTAGACTGATGGCATGCTATTTTGCAGACAGACACGTCAGACAGACACGGATGACCGCCATGACCCACGACTGGCTCGCTTTCGCCAAGTCCCTTCGCTCGATCGCCCAGACCGGGCAGACCTACACCACCAACAAGTACGAGCTGGAGCGCTACCGCCAGCTCGAGACGCTGACCAACCAGATGTTTGCCGTCCTGGGCGATGTGCCCGTCGAGAAGATCGAAAACCTGATCATCCCGGACAAGGGCTACGCCACGCTCAAAGTGGACGTGCGCGGCGCGGTGTTCGATGAAAAAGGCCGGGTGTTGCTGGTGCGCGAAATCAAGGATGGCCTTTGGACGCTGCCCGGCGGCTGGGCGGATGTCAACGAAGGCCCGAGCGAAGGCGTGCTCAAGGAGATCTTCGAGGAGTCCGGGCACCGGGCGAGCAACCCGCGTCTTGCCATGCTCAAGGATCGAAGCCTGCACCCCTACGCTTACTACTCGCCGGATCACATCTATAAGCTGTTCTACGTATGCACGTTAGAAGGCGGCGCATTCGTGGCCAATAACGAAACCGACGCGGCGGCGTTTTTCCCTCTCGATGATTTGCCGCCGCTTTCCGAAGGGCGCACCTTGCCCACCGATATTCATGAGTGCTGGGCGTTTGCCGAATCCGGCGCGCCGGGGATCTACAGTGACTGATCCACGCGCCCATTCCTGGCGTTGGTCTTAAAGTTTTTCCAATACGTCGAAGTGATCGCACCCGGCGATATCGTTTCGCGTGACCTCTACGCCCGCCGCCTTCAACGCGGCGGCGAAATTCGCGGCCTGCTGATGAAAGGTGGGCGGGTCGTTTTCGGCAACCACCACCTGGCAGGGCGGTAGCCCGCTTAGCGGGCCGAACTGAGGGCTGAGCGCCCGCGCCTGGGCGTGGCTCAGGCCAAGCGCGGCGTTCACGTAGGTATCGACCAACGGTGTCAGATCAAAAACGCCGCTGACCAGTACCAGCTCATCGATGGGAACGCCGCTGCGGGCGGCCACCCAATAAGCCAGTTGGGCGCCAGCGCTGTGCCCGCCCAGGGTGATCGACCAGGTCCCGCCGTTTTCTGCAAGCCCTCGATACGCTGCCTCCAGGCCTTGAATGCACTGCTCGATCATCGCCTCGATAGTGGCGCCGGGGGCCAACTCATAGCTGATCGAGGCAAACGCCATGCCCCGGGCCAGGTAACGGCGGGCGAGAAAGTCCGTGGCCGTGTTGTCGAGTTCCTGCCAGTAGCCACCGTGGATGAATACCATCAACGGCCAGGGGCCTTCGCCCTGGGGGAGAAAAAGGTTGAAACATGGCGCAGGGGAATTGCCTGGGCTGATCGTCACCGGGCGGTGATGGGCGGCGAGCTCGCGCCCGGCGACGGCCTGACGGGCGAGGGTGGCTTCGAAATCCCGCGCGAAGTGGCTCGGGGAATAGGCAGTATCCTGGCGTGTCTTACTCATCTCGATCTCTCAGGTAACGGCGCCGCGCACGTGAAACTGCGGGTCCTTGTACTCACCGCTTTCGACCACGTCGCGAAACTGGCCGGCGGCTTGCCATACGTCTTCATAGCTAAGGTAAAGCGGGGTGAAGCCAAAGCGCATCAGGCCGGGCTCGCGGTAGTCGCCGATCACGCCGCGGGCAATGAGCGCCTGCACGATGGCGTAGCCGTTTTCAGTATCGATCAACGAGACCTGGCTGCCCCGGCTTGCGGCCTCGGGGGTAATGTCATCGATGCCGTGGGTTTTAAAAAGATCGCCCAGGCATTCGCGGAACAGATCCGACATCGCGAGGCTTTTTTCGCGCAGAGCCTGCATGTCGACCTCATTCCAAAGCGCCAGCGAGGCCTCGAGCGCCGAATAGGCCAGGGCTGAGTGGGTGCCGGTACGAAAGCGCGATATGTCCCCGGCGGGGGTGTAGTCGGTTGCGAACTTGAAGGGCGCTGCATGGCCGTGCCAGCCGGAAAGCGGCTGCCAGCCGCCGTTTTGAACGTCGCTTCTAACGTAAACGAAGGCCGGCGCGCCCGGGCCGCCATTCAAGTACTTGTAGGTACAGCCAACCGCGAAGCGCGCACCGGCCTCGTTGAGCTCGACGGGTAAGGCCCCGGCGGAGTGGGCGAGATCCCAGATGACCTCGGCGCCCTGGGCGTGGATGAGCTTCGTCGTAGCGGCCATGTCGCGTAGCTTGCCGGTACGGTAGTTCGCCTGGCTGAGTACGACCACCGCCACCCCCTCGAGGTGCTCGGCAAGGTCCGCATCTTCGGGTAGAAAGCGGTGCTCGAGGCCACTCACCTGGCAAAACCCCTGGGCGATGTAGCCGTCGGCCGGGAAGTTGCTCTCCTCGGAAAGCACCGCCTGGCGTGTCGCCGGGGCTTGCCTTGTGATATAGCCCAGCAATTTGAAAATATTGAGCGTGATGTTGTCGGTGACGATCACTTCATTTTGGCTGGCGCCGATGACCGGGGCCAGTAGGTTACCCAGGCGCTCCGGAGCGTCGAACCACCCCTGGTTCCAGCCCTTGATCAGCTCGTCGCGCCATTGATCGAGCGTGTCGTCCACGGCTTTTCTGGCCGCCTGGGGCTGGGCGCCCAGCGAGTTACCGTCAAGGTACAGCATGCCCTCGGGCAGGGCGAAGTGCCCCTTGAAGGCGGCCAAGGGGTCGTTGCGGTCGCGCTCTCGTACACTTTGCAGGCTTACACCGTTATAGCTATCACTCATGACACATCTCCTGCTAGGGTCTGTCTGAAAAGTCGACGAGCGCAGGCACTTTTCAGACAGAGCCTAAATCGAATGGCGTTTCTATCAAGGCTTTCGCCTTCGGAGTCAGATCGTGGTTCTAACGCTCCAAAGCTCGGGGAAGAACTGCAAATCCAGTGCCTTGACGAGATAATTGACGCCTGCAGTGCCGCCGGTACCGCGCCGGTAGCCGATGATGCGCTCCACGGTTTTCATATGGTTGAAGCGCCAGCGCTGAAAGTTGAATTCTACGTCCACCAGCTTTTCGGCCAGCTCGTAAAGGTCCCAATACTGCTCGCTTTGGCGATAGATCTCGGTCCAGACTTTTTCGACATCCGGGCTCGCCTGGTAGGGCTCGCTCCAGTCACGCTCGATTTTATCCGCCGGTATGGCGAAGCCGCGCCGCGCTAAAAGCTGCAAAACGACATCGTAAATGCTCGGCGCGTGAAGCGCGTCCTGCAGCTTTTGGTAGTGTTGGGGTCTGGCGCGGTGCGCCTCGATCATTTTGGCGTTCTTGTTGCCCAGCAAGAATTCGATTTCACGGTACTGGTAGGACTGAAACCCGGAGCTTTGGCCGAGGCTGTCGCGAAAACTCGCGTAGTCCGCCGGGGTCATGGTGACCAGCACTTCCCAGGCCTTGATCAGTTGCTCTTGAATACGCGCGACGCGGCTGAGCATTTTGAAAGCGGGGGATAGATTGTCCTGGGCGATGTGCGCCGCGGCGCCCTGGGCTTCGTGCAGGCAAAGCTTGATCCAGAGCTCGGACACCTGGTGAATCACGATGAACAGCAGCTCGTCGTGCTCATCGGATGCCGGGGTTTGGCAGGCCAGCAGCGTTTCCAGGTCCAGATACTGGCCGTAGCTTATGTCTTGGTCCCAGTGAATGGCTTCGTTATCGACGGCGTTTTTAGACGTGGTCATGAGGTTGTCGCCTTGGCTGCGGTGAGTGGTTGCGCCTCGGGTTCGCCCAAATCCCAAAAGACCCCCACGGCCATTTTGAGCCCTTGCTCGACGATGGTTTCCAGCAGGTGCTCGTTCGGCGCGTGCTGATTGCAGGAAGGGTAGGAGTGGGGTAGCCATACCGTGGGCAGCGTTAGCACGTCGGCAAAGCAGTGGTTGGGAATGGTGCCGCCCAGGTTGGGAAGAATATGGATGGGCTCGTTCAAGGTCTGCTCGGCGGATTTGGCGACGAAGCCGACCCAGGGGTGGTCGGCGTCCAGGCGCGTGGCGGCGTAACCTCCAAGCATTTCGAGGGCCACTTCTTCGAATCCGTGCATGTCCAGGTGCTGGCGTAGACGGGCTTCGATCGCTTTCCAGTCGGTGCCTTTCACAAAGCGCAGTTGTAACACCGCCTCGGCGAGTTCCGGAATCGCGCCTACCGGCTTGTCCGTACGCCCGGCGCTCAGCCCTAAAATCTCCAGCGTGTTGGCGCCGTAAAGGCGCTCGCCGCCGCTGAGCGCGCGTTCACCCCAGCAGGGGTTGATAACGGGGTCGAGGGCGCCGCCGCCGACCGGCAAATGGCGGATCAACTTGCCCACGCCATCGGTGATGGCCGGCGCTTTCATGAAGTTGGCGAGCACTTCGCCCTTTTGTGATACAAGCGTGGCCAGGGCGTTACTCAGCACCACCGCGGGGTTGGTGATGACCCCGCCCCAGTTGCCCGAGTGGCGCCCACCATTGCCGGTGTTGAGCGACAGCTTGAACTGGAGCACCCCGCGTGAGCCCAGAAAGAGTGTGGGCATGTCGTCGCGAATACGCGGGCCGTCCGAGGCGAGAAAAAGGTCCGACTTGAGCGCGTCACGGTAAAGGCGGCAGGTCTCCTCGAGCCCCGGCGAGCCGATCTCTTCGCTCATCTCGAAGAGTATTTTGACGTTGTAACCAAGCTTGCCTTCCCGCGCCTTGAGGGTTGCTTCAAGTGCGGTCAGGTTGACGCTATGCTGGCCCTTGTTGTCCGCCGAGCCGCGGCCATAAATGTGGCCATCGATGAACGTCAGCGCCCAGGGGTCGATGTCGCTGGACCACTGCGTTTCCTGGCCGTCAGTCACATCGCCGTGCCCGTAGAGCAGAAGCGTCGAGAGCGATACATCCTCGATACGCTCGCCGATCAGCAGCGGCGGCATGCCCTCTTGGGGGTTATCGATCACGCGGCAGGTGAAGCCAAGCCCGCTCAAGAAGGGTTCGATCTCGGTATCGAGGTAGCGCTCGAGCATCTTTTTGCACTCGGCGTTCTGGCTCACCGTGCGCATGGCGACCCGCCGCGCCAGGGTTTTGTAAAAGTTGCCGTTCGAGAGCTCTTCCAGGGCCAGCTTGATGGCATCTTGCCGGGTCGAGCGGGCGCTCGTTTTGGCAGTCGGTTGCTCGTTCGAGTACGCAGTCGTCATGGCGGGCCTCGGCTAAAGGGGCAAGTAAGTACGAGAAGCCTAGTGCTTGCTCCGGTTTGCCACAATTATTAATATATCAAGTTATGTTTATTTTAATTAGAAACCGCTAGCGCCTTGCCAGGCGTTTTCTCTTGATGGGCGATGACCCAGGAGTGGCCATGCTGGAACTCAACTTACGCTACTTTCAAAGCGTGGCTAAAACCGGCTCGCTTTCCGCGGCGGCGGAGGAGCTGCACGTGGCGGTATCGGCGGTCAGCCGTCAGATTACCAACCTGGAGCAGCGCCTGGAGCTAAAGCTCTTTATCCGCCAGCCCCGGGGGATGGCGCTCACCGAAGCGGGGAAGCTGCTTCAGGCTTACGCGCTGCGTAATCAGTTGGAGCTCGAAAGCGTGGTCGACGAGATGCATAGCGCCACCACCCGCCAGCGCCAAACGATTAGCGTGGCCTGTCCGGACGGCATGGCGTGGCACTTTCTGCCCAGCGTGATTGCGCGCTTTATCGGCGAGCATCCCGAGATCGGCTTCGACCTTCAGGTGGTGGGGTCCGCGCGCGCCTCGGAGCTGGTCAAGCAAGGCAGCGTGGATATCGCGCTGACCTTCAGCCTGTCGGTGGATATTGGTGTGCAGGTGGTATCGAGTCACAGCGCGGCGATTAGCGCGCTGATGTCGGCCCAACACCCCCTGGCACAGAAGGCTTCGCTCCAGGTAAAGGATTTGCGCGACTACCCGCTGACCATGTCGGTCACAGGTTCGACGGTGCGCCACCTGTTCGACGTCGCGTGCAGCTTGTCCGGCGTCAAACTTCACCCAAGCGTTGCCTGTAATACCCTGGGGGTCACCTACACGGTGGTTAGCGAACATCCGAGCATGATCGGGCTTTGCAGTGCGGTGTCGGTCAGTGGCCGAACCCAGGAGGAGGGCTTGGTGCTAAGGCCGTTCGAGGAACCCCAGCTTTCACAGCGAAGCCTTCAGGTGCAGGTCATGGCCGAGCGCCAGCTTCCGGAGCACATCGAAACGTTTTTACGGTGTTTGGAAGAGCAACTTGCAAAGGCGGGGGAAACACCTTCGTCGGGGCTTGGCTGACGAAGGTGTTTCAGGGGAGGCAAGCGCTTGCGTTAAAACGGGCCGTAGTCGATGGCCACGGCCACGCCCACGAAGAGCGCCCCGATCAGGACCCAAAGCGACACCAGCGGCAGTACGAACCTGAACCATTCCACGTAGGAGACGCGGCCGATCGCCAAACACGCCATCAAGGTGCCGGAAAGCGGCGTGACGATATTGGTGACCGCATCGCCCAGCTTGAAGGTGATGAACGTGGCCTGGCGGGTCACTTCGAGCATGTCGCCGATGGGCACCATGATCGGCATCACGATCGCGGCCTGGCCGGTGCCCGAGGTAATCAGGCCGTTGAACAGCAGGTTGAAGCCATAGAGCAGTTCCATCGCCACGATCTTGTCGTGGCCATGCAGCGAGGTCGCCACGCTATGGACGATGGTATCGATCAACTCGGCCTGTCTAAGTAGCACGATCACTGCCGCGGCCACCCCGACCACCAGCGCGCCGTACAGTACTTCGCCGGCGCCGGCCATCAACCGCTTGATAAAGGCGTTGGGTGAGATTTTTGCGATCACCGCGGTGAGTACGCCCATCATCAGAAAGGTGGCGGAGAGCTGGGGAATGCTCCAGCCGTGATTGAACGCCCCATAAATAAAGAAACCGAAGCCGAATACGAAAAGCGCCAGCACCAGCTTGTGGGTCAACGTAAAGGTGGTGGCTTCGGTCGGCTGCTGCCCATCCTGGGTCTCTTCGATGAACGACGCGCCCATGACGCTTGCCTTTGGGTCTGTCTTGATGCGCCTGGCATAGCGGCAGATATAGACGGCGGTCACGCCCAAAAAGACCACGAAAATCGCCCCGCGGTAGAGGACACCGGAAAACAGCGGAAGCTCGGCAATGGTTTGGCCGGTCACCGTCACGGTGGGATCGAAAACGCCAGCGCCAAAGCCTGCGTAGGAGCCCAAAAAGATGATCGCCACGCCAACCACGGGGTCGAGGTTCATCGAGCGGGCCAGGTAGAGCCCGATGGGGATGAAAGCGATAGCCAGGTTGGCGCCTACACCTACCGAGGCAAGCGTTGCGAAGGTCGCGCAGAAGATGAAAATCAACACGTTCTGGCGCCCCCTGGCCAGCGCGATCAGCCGATGTATACCCGCGCTGATCGCCCCGGTCGATTCGATCACCTTCAGTACGCCACCCACGATCAAGATCAGAAAGACCAGCGTGGAAGCCGCGACCAGCCCGTTATGCATGGCGGTGAACAGGTCCATTACGTTCAGCGAATCGGCACTGATATAGCGAAAGCTTTCGGTATCGACCTGGGTCAGGCCGTTTTCGACGGTTCTTTCATAGGTACCGGCCGGCACCACGTAAGAGGCGAGGAGCACCAGCACCATAAAGCCAAACAAAATGATGAACACATCCGGCATGGCGCGTTTTTTCTTGCCCCTGGCGCTTGCCTCGGTCGAACGCAACGTCTCTTTCATCGATCTCTCCGCTTCCAGCGTTATGGTTTTAGTGTGCAGGCATGCTTCAGGGTTTTTAATTATCACGACACATAAAGGGCAACTACTTGGCATCAGATCTGCGCAGGTCGCCAAAAAGGCCAGCAGACGAGACGCTAAAAGGGGTAGCCCTTGACGTGCGGTTTATCCAAAAGGGCGTTAAGTGGCGGGCAGTTGCGCCGCAGGTTGCCGAAAATCAAGCTACCAGGTAAGCCAAAGGGCGGCAATTGTGTATTTTGCAAGTCTGCTTTCTATTTTATGCAAGCCAGATGTCTTAAAACGGCGCCGTTAGCGCTCGCCCCTTCGAGGTGAAACCTCAAAGCGCTTTAGGCGTCTCAAAACACACCTGGCGTTAGGGTGCTCAACCGTAGGCTATAAAGGCTCGCTATGTCGTCTTCCGTTTATCTTTTACTGGCTGATGCCGTACTCATCGTTCACGTACTGTTCGTTGCGTTCGTGGTGGGCGGCATACTGGCCGTTTACCTCGGGCGTTTGTTGGGCTGGCGCTGGGTGCGCAATCGCAGGTTCCGGCTAGTACACCTGGGCGCGATTGGCTACGTGGTCGTTCAGGCCTGGCTTGGCCTCATTTGCCCGCTTACCCGGCTGGAAATGGCGCTACGCTTTGAAGCGGGCCAAGCCACCTACGCGGGCGCTTTTATTCAGCACTGGCTGCAAAGCCTTATTTACTACACTGCGCCGGCCTGGGTCTTTGGATTGGTGTACTCGGTTTTCGGCGCGCTGGTGCTGGCAAGCTGGTGGGCCGTACCGCCTAAAAGAAAAACCGCCGGCACACGCCAGGATTGTAATAATAATCATTGTTAATTTAAGCTTAACCTTTATTAATACATATGAAAGGACCTGGCTATGGCCGTAAGTTCGAAAACGGTAGGGATTGTCGCAGGCGCGGTCGTCGTGGTGGGGGTGGGCGGTTATCTGGGCGCTCAGGCATTCGTGGGCAGCGAAGTAGAGAAATCGCTTGAGCAGGCCTTTACAAGACTCGATGCCTCGCCCTCCTGGCGCGTCACCGATGTTCACATCGACAAGTCTTTGTTCGATACCCGCGCCACGGCGACGCTCGAGATGGTGGCTTACGAGGGCGTGACCGCCGATGTCGATCTACTGGTCGATCACGGCGTTTTCCAAAGCCCGGTGACCGGCACCATTCTGCCCAACGAAGCACTGTTCAGCGGCGTCATCGACATCGATATGGTGGCCTCACTAAGCGGCGTAGAAGGGCAACTGAGCGCCGATACGCTTGGTCTTCTGCAGGCCGACGGCGAGATCAATGGCGCGGTCATGGATTTATCCTTCAATGACGAGCAGCGCTGGCGTTTCGACCTTCGAAGCGACGACATCCTGTTGACTGACCCGCCCACAGAGATGACCTACCGACTAATCTCGCCAAGCGCTACGATGGACGCGCGAGAGAGTGAGGAGGGAGTCCTTCGCCAGCGCCTTCACATACCGCGCCTTGAACTACTGACCCAAGGGGTGACGCTTTATATGGCGGATGTCGAGTTCGAGGCGGTCAACGAGCGTATCGATGATACCTCCTTGATGAACCAAAGCGCTTATTTGACGGTGGACGATATGGGCGTCGACGACACATCCATGGGCCGTTTCTCGCTCAATATGCCCGCGGAAAATCTGGACATGCAGGGCCTGCAGGACTTCTCAAAAGCCTACTTGCCCTTGGAGCAGATGCAGCAGACGCGGGAGGAGGACCCAGGCGCCGTGGACGAAGCGCGCTACCGCGAACACCTGATTGGCGCCATCGAAGGCGGCTATGAGATTTTGAATAAAAGCCCGACCCTGGCCATCGACCCGCTCGAAGCCCATATCGTGCTGCCGGAAATGGGCCTGGATTTCAAACCCCGCCTGACGGCGCAGATACGCTTCGATGGCGAGGGCCTTTCCAAACAGGCGCTTTATAGCGCGGTGTGGGATCGCGATTTGGCTTTGCCGGCGGCGGTAGACGAGGGAGCCGATACGCTAACCGAGGCGCAAGCCCTCGAGCAGCTTTTCGACCGCCTTTACATGAGCGTTAGCGTGAGTACCCCTCCTGAAGAGGCCATGATGCTAATCCCCATGCCGTTTAGTTTCATGCTCGACCCGGGGCTCGAGCAGCAGACGCTTACGGTCGAGCGCGGCGAGGTCACTCTCAACGGCGAGACGTTGATGTAGCCAAACGAGCTGGCCTCGTATCACCGAAGGGCCCGGTGCCAGTACGCTGGCGCCGGGCGTTTGAACGCTTCATTTAACATTTTCAAGGAATGAAAAATGCGTGCTGTTGCCATCGCAAAATATCTGTCGCTCGTGGTGGGCCTGGGCTTGTTGGTGGGGGCTTTTTTCCTTTATCAGAGTTCGGCGGCGTTTCTCGACCAGGCCGCGAGCGCGCAGGGTACGGTCACCGAGCTGATCAGGACTCGCTCTGAGGATTCCGTTACCTACCGCCCGGTGGTCGAGTTTACCGCCGAGGGCGGCGCGCCGGTGGAGTTCGTCTCGCCGGCGGGCAGTAATCCGCCAGGCTATTCCCCGGGGGAGCGTGTCGAGGTGCTGTATGACCCGGCCAACCCGGTGGATGCGCGGTTGACCGGCTTTTTCTCGGCCTGGGGGGCACCGTTGATCCTTGGTGGCCTGGGCGCCGCCTTCTTTTTGAGCGGCCTGGCGATGTTTGTAGTGCCGGGCTTCAACGCCCGTAATGACAAGGCCCTCATGGAAACCGGCCTGCGTATCGAGTCCACTTTTCAGGGCGTCGAGCGCAATACCGGTCTTTCCGTTAACGGCAAGAACCCCTACCAGGTGGTGTCTCAATGGCTGAACCCGGCGACCATGCAGGTACACGTGTTCAAAAGCGCCAATATCTGGTTCGACCCCTCCATGTATATCAGCACCGATACCGTGGCGGTATACATCGAGCAGGACAATCCCAAAAACTATTATATGGATTTAAGTTTTTTACCCGCGCTTGCCAAGTAGTGCGATGATGCAATGACCGAGCAGCTCTTTTGGCATGCAAACGTCGCGTTTCGGCGTCGTCTTGCCGCTTCGTTTCAATCGACCAAGACAAGGATCCCTCATGGTAGCCACTCTCATTATCGCGGCGATTATCGCGATCATCGTCTTTTACACTATCAGTGTTTATAACAAGCTCGTCTCGCTGCGCAATCGCTTTCAAAACGGCTTTGCGCAAATCGAAGTACAGCTCAAACGTCGCCACGACCTAATCCCCAACCTGGTGGAAACCGCGAAAGGTTACCTGTCCCACGAACGTGAGACCTTGGAAGCGGTCATCCAGGCGCGCAACTCGGCGGCGTCCGGGCTCCAGGCGGCGGCGGCCAACCCGGGAAGCAAAAAAGCCATGGCCGAGCTTGGCGGCGCGGAAGGGGCGCTTACCCAGGCGATGGGTCGGCTCAACGTGGTGATGGAAGCCTACCCGGACTTGAAAGCCTCCCAGAACATGCAGCAGCTCTCGGAAGAACTCACTAGTACCGAGAACAAGGTCGCCTTTGCCCGCCAGTCGTTCAACGATGCCGTCATGAGCTACAACACCTACCGCCAAAGCTTCCCGCCGGTCGCGATAGCACCGATGGTCGGCCACGGCGAGGACGCCGCATTTTTGGAGTTCGAGGACAGCGCGCAGATCCAGTCCGCGCCCGAGGTATCGTTTTAAGGCGTTTTACAAGGATGATGATGCATGGATTTCTTCACGGCGCAGGACGACGCCCGGCGTAAAACCGGGCGGCTGGTCATTTTATTGATAGCGGCCGTCATGGCCCTCATCGTCGTTACCACCCTGGTGGTTACGCTCGTTGTTTATTTCATGGGCGATCAGGGGGCGGGTCAGACCAAGCTGACGGCTAATGGCTTGCTGGCGGCACTCTCACCTGAGCTAGTGGGTATGGTAGCGCTTGGCGTGGTTGCACTGGTGGGCTTTGGCGGGCTGTTCAAGCGCTTTCAACTGCGCCGCGGTGGTGGCCGGGTCGTCGCCGAATCGCTGGGCGGCAGGGAGATCGACCCCGCCACCGAGAACGCCAACGAGCGCCGTATTCTCAACGTGGTCGAAGAGATGGCAATTGCCTCGGGTACGCCGGTACCGCCGGTGTATCTTTTACAAGAGGCGGGTATCAACGCCTTTGCCGCCGGCTTCGATACCCGCGATGCGGTGATCGGGATTACCCAAGGGGCAATCGGTCATTTGAGCCGCGACGAGCTTCAGGGCGTCGTGGCCCACGAGTTCAGCCATATCCTGCACGGTGACATGCGTTTGAACATGCGCCTGATCAGCGTGCTTCACGGTGTGCTTTTGATTGGCCTGTTGGGCTATATCCTGCTGCGCAGCACAGCCTTTCGCGGGCGCTCCATGCAGCGTACTAACGACAATAATGGCAAAGCGGCGATTGTTTTAGTGGCCTTGGGCGCGGCGCTCATGGTGATCGGCTACGCGGGCACCTTTTTTGGCAACTGGATCAAGGCGGCAGTGAGCCGCCAGCGCGAGTATCTGGCCGATGCATCCGCGGTGCAGTACACGCGCAACCCACAGGGCATAGGCTACGCGCTGATCAAGATCGGCTCGAGCAGCCGCGGCTCGCGACTCGACACCGCCCAGGCAAGCGAGTATAGCCATATGTTTTTTGGCCAGGGCTTGAAGGCTGGCTTTACGCGCTTGCTGGCCACCCACCCGCCGGTCGAAAAGCGCATCCGGCGCGTAATGCCAGGCTGGAACGGCGCCTTCGATGCGTCGTTGAGCGCACCCACCGCCGGCGGCGCTACCTCCGGGGCGGCCTCCTCTCAGGCCGCGGGCTTTACAGATACCGGTCCCGCACAAAGCGTTGGTACGGGCATGACCGGCGCTTCGGCCCAGGCGGCCATTACGGCCATGGGCCAGCCGGGGCCGCGCCATCTTTCCCAGGCGCGTGCGACCCTCGATGCGCTGCCAGCGCGGATCAAAGCGGCCGCCCAGGACCCCTATGGGGTACGGGCGCTGATGTACGGGTTGTTGCTGAGCCAGCAAAACCAGGTGCGCCAGGCGCAGCTCGAGCTTTTAAAGCAGTCCGCCCAGCCGGATGTCTATCGCGCGGTGATGAGCCACGCCGGTGAGATTCTGACCCTAAGAGACGAGCTTCGCTTGCCGCTGATGGAGCTTGCGCTGCCCGCACTCAAGAGCCTTTCCGAGAGCCATGCAAACCGCTTTAGTGACTGTATCAAAGCCCTGGCCGAAGCCGATGGCCAGATTAGCCTGTTCGAGTGGACGCTTTATCACTGGCTGGTTCATCATCTGGGGCTGACCAAAAGCGCAGACGGCCCGGCCAATCGCAAGCTCACCGATTTACACAACGAGTGCCAAATCCTGCTTGGCGTACTGGCAAGCGCCGGGCAGGATGATACCTCGGCCATCGATGCGGCCCTCAGCGCCGCCGCCCAGGAGCTACCTTTTGAGTTGGCTTTGAGCGCCAACGTCGATGACCGGCGTGCGCTAAGCCAGGCGGTGAGCCGGCTGCGCCGCTTGAAGCCGCAGCATAAATCGAAGCTTTTGCAGGCCATGGCCCGCTGTATCGAGCACAGTGGCGAGATTCGCCCGGCGGAAGCCGAGCTGTTTCGCGCCACGGCGGACATGTTGGGCGCCCCGGTACCGCCGCTACTCATCGAGCCCTGATCAGGCTAATGGGCCAACGGCCAGGTGTTATACCCGGCCGTGCGTTGGGTTTGGTCAAACCGGTTCAGGTGCCGCCCCTTTGCACAACCTTTCTTGCAGCGTATCGACCAGGCGCGCGACCTTGCGCGTCGCCTCGGCAATCGATGCCGCCAATACCTCACCTCCCGCTTCCTGGCCCTCGATGGCAATGGTGTGAATGCGGGTAATTCCCATGAATTCGAGCGCCGTGGCCAGGTGGGTTTCGAGGTGGTTCATGTGCGCCATTTCTTCGCCTGGCGCCATGTGCATTCCCCCTCTGGCCGCCAGTATGACCACATGGCGTTCGCGCTCGCTTAGTGTGCCGGTATAAGGGTCGAGCGGTTGGGTCGTGTCGATATCCACCGTTCGACCGGCCCTGATGACCTGGTCGACCCACGCCTTGAGAGGAGCCGGCATGCCGAAGTTATAAAGCGGCGTACCGATCACCAGGAGGTCGGCGGCGATCAATTCATCGACCAGCTCATCGCTTTCCGCCAGCGCCGCGTTCATCCAGGGCTTGCGGCGCGCTTCAGGCGTAAAGGCGGACGCTATCCAGTCGTGGTCGATGAAAGAGGGTGGGTGTTGCCCTAAATCGCGGTAGGTGACAGCGTCTTGCGGCTGGCCGCGCTGCCAGCGCTCGACGAACCGATGCGATAAATAGCGGCTATGAGAACCGCGGGGGTCGGTACCCGCGATGCCGGGCCGGGCGCTGATATCCATATGCAGAACGTGGGACATGAAGGGACTCCTTTTATGAATTGCGTTCATCTATGATTAACGACACAGCCAGCATAAGCCGGCACTAATAAGCCGGACAAACGACCTTTTTATTCAGCAACAGGTGAGATGAATTCATCCATGAAAAAACGTCGTTTACCCTCGTTATCCGCGCTTCGGGCCTTCGAAGCTGCGGCCCGGCACGAAAGCGCCAAGCAGGCGGCACTGGAGCTTTCGGTCACGGCGACGGCGATCAGTCACCAGATACGCATTTTGGAAGAGGCGCTGGGTATGGCGCTATTTGTGCGCAAGCCAAGACAGCTCGAGTTGACGCCCCGCGGCCGCGCGTTGTATCAGGTTTTGGAGTCGTCCTTCGATGCCATCAGCCATACGATCGAGCGGCTAAGATCCATACCCGAGCGCCAGGCCATCACCCTGACCACGACCCCGGTGGTCGCCGTGCGCTGGCTACTTCCCTGGATCTACCAACTGCGTGCGTCCAGTCCGGATATCGACCTGCGTCTGCATGCCTCTCAAGAGCCCGTTGCCCTGGATGGCATAACGGCGGATATCGCGATTCGCCACGGCGACGGGCGCTGGCCCGGGCTAATGGCCAAAAAGCTGTTCGATACTACCTTGCTGCCGGCCTGCAGCCCGGCCCTTGCCCGGCGTTTGCAAGCGGACATAGCGGCGTACCCGCTGATTCACTTTCGACCCCAGGGCGTTATCGTATCGCCCATGGACTGGCCCGGTTATCAGAAGAAAACCGGCATGAAAGGGCTGGATATTGGCGCCGGGCTGGCGTTTTCCGACGAAAGCCACGCCATTTCAGCCGCCGTGGCTGGTCAAGGTGTCATTCTGATGAATCGTCAGCTGATCGAGGAAGAGTTGGCCGAGGGGCGCCTGGTTCAGCCCTTTGGCGAGGAGCTTGAAGATCGAGCGTACTTCCTGGTTTATCCGCAAAGCCGCCGTCTTGATCCGGCCCTATTAGCCGTTATCGAATGGGTCATGGCGGTGTCACAGGAGGCGGCTCGAATACCGAAGTAAGACCCAGTTTTATACCGTTATCTTGTTTAGGTGGTCCGGACATACGACGTCTTATTTTTCGCCTTTACTGAAAAAAGGGTCATCAAGACAGGCGATTGAGGCCCGTTCGTTTTACTGAGTCTTCTGACGCGTCGCGGTGGTTTTGCGCTTGGTGTAGCGCTTTTTGGGTTTGCCGGCGCTGCGCTTGGCCGGGGTGGCCGCTTCGCCCTGGGCGCTTTGCAAACTTTGTCTTAGCTTGCCCGCATCGCTTTGGCCAAGCAGCCCGCGCAGGTCGTCGACCAGCGCTTGCTGAAAGGCGCCGGCGTTGTCCTGGCGCTCGGCAATACCGCTTAGGCGCTGCTCCCAAAGCGCGGTGCGCTCCGGCGTACTCACTGCGCTGGGTAAGGCGGCAATCAGCGCAGTGCCCAGTTTTGTGGCGCGCAGCGCCTTCTGTTTGCGCACCAGATACCCCCGCTGCACCAGGGTTTCGATGATACCGGCCCGGGTTGCCTCGGTGCCCAGGCCGTCGGTGTCGCGAAGCGTGCGGCGCACCTCCACATCTTCCACGTAGCGGCCGATGTTCATCATCGCCTTGATAAGGCTGGCGTCCGAAAACGGCTCCGGCGGGCGGGTCTCTTTCTCCTCGACCCCCGCGTTCACGACCTGACAGGTTTCGCCCTGGGTAAGCGGCGGTAGCGGCGGGGCGTCTTCTTTGGTGGTGAACAGCGGCTTCCAGCCGGGGTCGAGCACGCTCTGGCCTCGGGCGCGAAAGGCTTCCCCCAGAATCTGAAACTCCGCCTTTACCTCAAAGGTTTTGAGCGGCGGGTAGAACTGGGCCATTACGTTGCGCACCACCAGGCGGAACACCTGGCCCTCGGTTTCCGAGAGCGCGGAGAAGTCCGCCGGTTTGCCGGTAGGCGCGAGCGCGTGGTGGGCGCCGACCTGCTTGTCGTTCCAGGCTTTCGAGCGCAGGCTGAAATCTGCGCCTTCTAGCCATTTCGCAAGTGTCTCGTCATTTTGACAGGCCCCGGTCAGGCTACGCTTGGCAAGCGGCAAGTGCTCTTCGGGTAGATAGCGGCAGTCCGAGCGCGGGTAGGTAATCAGCGTGTGGCGCTCGTAAAGACGCTGGCACACGTCCAGCACGGCCTGGGCCGAGAGCCCGAAGCGCCGCGCGGCGTCCACTTGAAGCGCCGAGAGCGAGTAGGGCAGCGGCGCGTTCTGGCGCTTTTGCTGCTGGTCGAGTTTGGCAAGCGTGCCCTGAGCGCCGGGGAGCTGGCTCGCCAGGGCGTCGGCGGGGCCGCGCTCGACCAGTCGGCCCTGGTCGTCTAGGGGCTGGCGCTCGTTGGGTACCCACCAGGCGCGTAGTTGGCCCTGGGCCACTTTGAGCTCGGCCCAGAGCGGATAAAACGGGTGGGGCTTGAAATCGCGAATGGCGTTGTCGCGGCGAACGATCAAACCCAGTACCGGGGTCTGCACGCGACCCACCGAGAGCACGCCGTCGTGGCCGGCCTGGCGGCCGGTGATCGTCCAGGCGCGGGTCAGGTTGATGCCATAGAGCCAGTCGGCCCGAGAGCGCGCCTGGGCGGCCTGATAAAGCGGCTGAAACTCCTGATTGGGGCGCAGCTTGTCGAGGGCGCGCGCCACCGCCGGGCGGTTAAGGTCGCTCACCAAAAGCCTCGAGACCGGGCCTCGGTAGTTCAGGTACTCGATCACCTCCTGCACCAGCAGTTGGCCTTCCCGGTCCGGGTCGCCGGCGTGAACCACCTCGCTTGCCTGTTTGATCAGCTTGCGAATCACCGCCAACTGACCGCGCGCCTGGCTGCGCGGCGCTAGTTTCCAACGGCCGGGTACGATGGGTAGCCGGTCCAGGCGCCACTGTTTGTCCGCCGGGTCGTAACTCTCCGGTGGGACCTGCTCTAAAAGGTGGCCCAGACACCAGGTCACGGTGGTATCGCCGCATACCAGCGCGCCGTCCTGGCGCCGGGCGCTACCCGGCAGGGCATCGGCAATCGCCCGGGCGAGGCTGGGTTTTTCGGCGATAATCAAGCGCATACGCGAAGGGCCTTCGAGTGATTAGAGCGCTCCATGGTAGCAGAGTCGACCCTTACACTCGAAAGCCCAAAAACGCTTGGGGCGTTATCCACCCCCGCCTGGCGGCGGCGCTAGAACTTGACCTCCATGCCGATACCGAATAGATCGTCCCGGGTTTGGCCGTCGACGTTCACGCGGTCAACGTTGTATTCGGCGTATACCTTGGCCCGGGGGATTGGCTGGTAGGAGACGCCGAACACGACCTCGTCGACACGTCGGCCCTGGTAGGCCAGGTCGTCCTCGGCCTCTTCGTTGTTGTAGCCCGCCATGATCAGAAATTTGCCTAGCTCATAAGCGGCGGCCAGCTCATAGAAGTGGCTGGAGAACGTCTGATCGTGGGCGGCGTTCATGGTCTTGTAGCCGTTGAGGGCACCAACGTAGAACGGGTCGAAGCGCCAGCCTACGCCCAGCCCCCAGCTGGTCATATCGCCGAGTGTGTCGGTGGTGCCTTGAAAGCTTTGGCGCTCATAGGCGCCGACGAAGTCGATTTCGTTGTCGGTGGTGTAGCGCGCCGAAAAGCTGTATTGGTAGTCGCGATCGCCCACGCTGGTTTCGCGAGGGCGGCGTTCGTCCTCGAACACGTAGCTGCCGCGCAAGTCCCAATTACCGATATCGTAGCCCAACGTCAGCTGGTCATCCTTTTTACTGGCAAAGGGTTTGATGCCGTTGATCTTGTTGTCGTTGGCCGAAGAACCGTACAGCTCGAAAATATCCGTAACGTCGATGAGCTGGCTGGTCGAGCTTTTCGTCCGGCCGATGGCCATTTCGAGCTGATCCTGGTAGCGAAAGCCAAGCCAGGCGTAGCGAACGTCGATGCCGTCGGTCTTGGCGTCGTTTTCGTCCTCGGCGCTAAGCTGCCATTCGAGCTTACCCAAAAGGTCCAGCTCATCGGAAAAGCGGTACTTGAACTGGGGCCCCAGGCGCGCCTTACCGTCGCCGCCAAAATGCAGGCGCCTTGCCGGGTTATCCTTGTCGTACTTGAAAGCGCCGGCTTCGTATTGCACTTTGCCTCGCAGGTCGACCCGAAGGTCCTCGTCCTGGTAAACGATGGCCGCGTGGGCGCTCTGAAACGCCGCAATGGCAAGCAGTAGGGCAGTGAGTGAAGTCTTCATGTTCGTATCCCTTGATGAAATTTGGGCAGCAAGTGGCCGCTCCATTGATCGAAGGATCAAAAGAGGGCGTGGTTATCAGTGTGTTAATTCTTTGGGTTAAGGGCGCTTACTTGTTAAAAATCGTTTTTTAGCGCCTCGATATCGTCTTGTAGGGTGTTGCCCAGGGCGATTCCGCTTTCCTCGACCTTGTCGGCGTAGTACGCCTTGACGCTTTCCCACTCGTAATACGGGTAGGCCGTCGTCGCCACGGGAAACGCGACTTCGCGTTCGTTGTGCAGCATCTTGACCAAAAGCTCGCCGCTATTTTCGTAAAAGATCCACTGAATATTGGCCGCCATGGCCGTGATCGCTTTGCCATTCCAGGTCGTAATAACCCGCGCCGGGTCGTCCTGGCTTTGATCGGCGCCCTCGATTTCAAGGTACGCGGCCAGCGGCATGATCATTTCCGCGTGGGTAAAGTTGAAAATGCCGCTGGCGTTATCCTCTTCGAGCGCTTGGTCGGTCGAGGTGATCAGCTCCTTGACCATGGGGGCGGCAATTTCTCGAGGCAGGTCGCTCGTGGTGAGCGAGGGGCCCTTGGCGTAGAAGGCGTCCATCAGGTCGAGGTCTTCGTACCAGGCCAGCTGCTCTTCGCTGAAGTACTGCCCGAAGTCGAAAGCCCCTTCGCGGGCGATGTTGGGCGAGATGATGTAGAGCTGGTAGAGATTGTTGGCGGCGTCCGTGGGGGTGGCGAGCTTGACGCGGCCTTTGGCGTCCTCCAAGGCAAATTCGCCCTGCGCCAGCTCCTCGAACAGTTCGTCGTCGATGAATTGCTCGAGAATATCCCGGGCGAAGTCGCGGGTCTCTGACCGCCCGTCGAGGTATGTCTCGAGCACCTGCTGCCATTCACCGCCGCTTTTGTAGTCGCGATACCGGGTCGCCAGGTCATAAGGTCTTAGGTAAGGGTCGCGGCCTTTGGCGTACTGCTCGGCGATGATCGGCGGGGTGGCATCGCCTAGCGCGCTTTGAAGCCCTGCCAGGAAGTGGTCGCGGCTTTGCGGGGTCCGGTCCTTGTAGGTGGCGTGGGCAAGGATCGGGCGACCCTGTTCGAACAGGGCCGTGAACCGATCGCCCAGGCGCTCGCCTATCCCGTAAAGCTCCTCGCCGCCGAGGATCGAGAGTTCGCCGTAAACGCCTTCTTCGAGTGCCATGAGCCGGGCGATTTGCTGGCGCAGTTCGCTTCCGGCGGCGGTGAGTTGGCCGCGCTCGTCGGCCAGGGTGAGCAGATCGAAAAGCGTTTTATCGTACTTGGCGCTGGAAAGGTGGCGCGAGCCGTGTCGGCCCACGTACTGGATAAACACCGGCTGGTAGCCTTCCGGGGCCGGGGTGAGGTCGGCGGCCACGTAATCGTAGGGCGACTTGGTGCTGAAGTAGGTCGTGGCTTTAGCGTTTTCATCGTTTGCCTGGGCTTGCGCCAGGGCCTGGGTGGCGGCCAGGCCGCAGCAGAGCGCGGCGGCGCCCACGGACCAGTGAGTCAACTGCATGGGAAATCTCCTTTGGCGAGTCAATGACGTTATGTCGTTTTGGGCATACGGATGATGCGTGGCCGTTTTTAAAGGCACAGCGGGGCCCCTTCGCCGCGTCATGGCGAATAAAATCAAGGTATTGAGTTTTTAAACGGTGGTGGTTAGCCTGGCCGGATGGTGTTACGCCACACCGGTCTTGCGGGTAGCTGGATGGTCTGGCCCGCCACGCGCTCGTCCGCCAACTGCTGGGCCACCGAGGCCGCGATCTCCTCGACCGGGTGATGAAACGTGGTCAGTCCATAGCTTTCCCAGCTGGCTTGCTCGATGTTGTCGAAGCCCATCACGCACACATCGCGCGGAACATCGAGCTTGAAGGTGTGCCGGGCGGTATCCAGAAAGCCGCAGGCGAGTAGGTCGGTGGTGCATAGCACCGCGTCCGGGCGTTTGGCGCGGCCGAGCAGCTGACGGGCGGCTTCCTGGCCGGTGGCGTAGCGGGTGGGGCCTGCGCGCACCGTGGTGACGGCAAGCCCCGCTTCGTCGATGGCTCGAATGAACGCCTGCTCCCGGGCGAGCAGGCTGGGGGTGCCGGCGGTCGAGGTAACGAGCCCAAAAGAGCGGCAGCCCGCGCGATAGAACAAATCGAAAGCCTCCTGCATGGCCTCTTCATGGCCCAGGGTAATATGCACCGGGCCATCGAAGACCTGGCCGCGGTTCACCAGCACGACGCGCAGCCCGCTTTGGATACAGGTCTGAACGAGGGATTCTGCCGGTGCGCCGGAGAGCACCACGACGGCGCTCGCCCGGTATTGCAGGGCCTGGTGAAGGGCGCTCTCGACGGCCTGGGCTTCTCCAGAGGTATTGATCAGCATGACCGCCCGGCCAAGCGCCTGAATATGGCGGCTCACCGCCTCCAAAAGGCTCGAGAGAAACGGTGAGCCAAGATGGTTGCCGACCAGGCATACCGGCCGTGAACTCTCCTGGGATAACCCGCGCGCCAGGTGATTGACGTGGTAATTGAGTTCGGCGGCGGCGGCGAGCACCTTTTGGCGCGTCTCGTCGGAAACGCTGGCGCCGTCGGTGAACGTGCGCGATACCGCCGAGCGCGAAACGCCCGCCAAGCGTGCGACTTCTTCCGCGCTAGCAAACTTGCGTGAGCTGCTCATCGGGTGCTCCCTGACGCAACAAAGTGACCTGGTCGGCGGCGATGTGCGCCGCCTCCAGAAGTTCCGGCTTGGGCGTTTCGAACCACTCGTCCGGATGCAGCTCGCGCTTTTGGCGCACGTGGGCCACCGCGCTTTCGAGCGTAGGGTAGCGGCTGGGCAGCTCCAGGTGCAGGAATAGCGCCACCAGCGTGACCGAGCGGCTGCGTCCTCCGCGGCAGTGAACCAGCACGTTGCCTTTTTCCCGCAGCGGGTACGAGGGCTTGTCCGGCATGACCTGGTCGAGCGCGGCGCGAACGATGAAATAGCCCGCCAGTATCTGCTCGTGGGGGTTACCGGGGCCGTCGATCATGCCGATCTTATAGTAGCGAAACGCGCCGGTGCCGTGCGTTAAACCGCCAGGCGCCGGGGCTGGCCCGGGTTCGACCAGGTTGATGTCGAGGTTGACCGCGCAGTTGATCACGGTCGTAATCCCGCGCTCGTGAAGTAGCGCTGGCTGGCTGGCAGCGTCGCTGTCGCCGATATAGAGCGCGACGTTTCGCCCGGGTAGTTCGGACTCGATCAGGCTCAGGGGCGGGCGCGGGTAGTGGATTTTGGTCATGCGATTTCAGGCTCTTCGAGTTGACTGCAGTGGGTTAGGGAGTCCGCGATACCCGGTGCCGCGGCAAGCACCGGGCCACCCCGGTCGAGGGTGCCGGCCAAAGAGAGGTACGGCTGGGTTATCCCGCCGGCCTCCTTGACCATGAGAAGCCCCGCCAGGCTGTCCCAAGGGTTCATGTGCTGCTCGAGATAACCGTCGATACGGCCTTCGGCCACCCAGGCCAGCGCCAGGGCGCCGGACGCCCCGCGGCGTATATTGGCGCCCTGGCTCAAAAGCGCTTTTTGCACGCTCAAATAGTCGTGCAGGGAAGTTCGTGTCGACCAGCCCATCTCGATCGTGGCGGCGGTGAACGTATCGGTATCGGCGACGCGAATCGGGTCGCCGTTTTTGTAGGCACCTTGGCCGCGTTGGCTGAAATAAAGCTCCTGGGTGCAGGGGTTGTAAATAGCGCCCAGCTGGGTTTTGCCCTCATCCACGAAGGCGATACACACACAATAATGCGCAATGCCCCGGGCGTAGTTGGCGGTCCCGTCGATCGGGTCGACGACCCAGGTCGCGTTACCCGTGAACTCACCGCCCGTTTCTTCGCCTAAAAAACCGTCCTGGGGAAAGCGCTCACAAAGCGCGTCACGAAGCGCTCTTTCGACCAACGTATCGGCTTCGGTCAAAAAGTCCTGGGGCCCCTTGAGCGTATAGCGCCCGGGCGTACGGTTTTCAAACAGGCGGTGTGCCGTAAGACCCGTTTGCTGAATGACCTCTTTGAGAAATTCGGCGCGGGCCGTCAGCGCGTGTGACGAAATGGGCATAGTAGTCCTTGGCATTAACGTTTGAGCATTGTGTCTTGTTATTGAGCCGCCATTTTTAAGATAGCGTTTTAAAGTTGGCTTCAACGACGGTAGTTGAGCATCCAAAGATCCTGCCACTCCTGCCGATTATCCCAGTCGTCGATGGCGGTACTCGGCGAGTAGTCGAATAGCTGTGCCTTGAAGGCGCCGATACCCGAGGGCTCTTGCGCGGGTAAAGCGATATCCGAGCGGGTCGAAATTTTTCCATCCACGGCCTGGGGGGCGATGCCTTCGGCGGTCAGCAGGTAGTGAATGAAGAGTTTGGCGGCGTTGGGGCTTTGCGTGCCGCTGGCGATCAGCCCGATCGAAGGGTAGGTCCAGCCGATCCACGGGGTCAGATCCTCGCAGATTCCAAGCTTCATGCCGTTGGCGTTTTCGCGAAACTTGGCGGTACTGGTCAAACCGATAAAGCTGTCTTGCTGGTCCGGGGAGCCTACCGCTTCGGCAGCGTTGGAGTCCGAATCGGTGAGCAGCGGCGCGTTGGCCGCCAGCGCGCTGACCCAGGCCGCGGTGGCACTTTCTTCGCTTTCATCGAGCGGGTGGCCGTAGTGCGCCTCGAACGCCTCGGCCATCGCCTGGTCGCTGTGCTGCGCCATCTGGTTGAACCAGTCCACGTAAGAGGGCTTGCCCAACGGGTCCTGCATGGTGACATGGCGCGCCCACTCCGGGTCGGTCAACGCCCAGACGTTGTCGATAGGGCAGCTCTCGTGTAGCGCGGTGTTATAGGTCCATACGTTGGGCGCCATGACGATCGCCAGCGGGTCGCGGTAGCGCTCGCTGACCGTGTCGGCCATCTCCTCGGGAAACCAGTTGAAGGCGAACCCGGTCTCGAGCAGTTGGGCCACGGCCGCCGGGGCATCGGCCAAAATGGCCACGTCGGTTTGGATGTTGTCAGCCTGCGCCTCGCGAATGATCCGCTCCAGCGTATGGGGCGCCTTCGACTTGACGCCTTCGGCTCGAACGCCGTATTTGGCAGAAAAGTTGGCCGCCTGCTCGACGATCTTGCCGGTCGAATCGTAGACCGTGATGGCCGGCTCCTCGCGCGCGGCGGCGATGAGTTCATCGAGCGAACCTGGCTGTTCGGCAAAGGCAAGCGGCGTCGAAACGAGACTGACGGCAAGGGCGATTCTGGTTAGCGTGCGCATGGCGAATTCCTTTAAACGGCGTGCATGTAAGAGGTGGTGGAGGCGCTGTCGGGCGCCGCGTTGGCTTTTAAAAGATGAGGGCGTTCGAGGCGGCGGCCGTGGTGGTCAAAAAGGTGCAGATGCTGCGCCTGGATATGGCAGTAGGTGGCCTCGCCGGCCTTTACGCCGGGGCGCATTTGGGTCGAAAGGTGTAGCGTTTGGCCTTCCACTTCGAGCTCCAGTATCCAACTGCCGCCGGTGGGCATCACGTTTTGCACCCTGGCCGGCAAGGCACCGGCTTGTCCGGCACCGGCCAGGTGAATGTCTTCCGGGCGTATACCCAGGCTGTGCGTGGGTGGGTCCCCATTGAGCCGGCGGCCCAAACGGGACGCGGCGGCGACCTGGTTGATCGGCGGGTTGCCGATAAACTCGGCCACGAAGCGGTTGGCGGGGCGGGCGTAAATATCGTCCGGGCTGCCGACCTGCTGAAGCGTGCCCTTACTCATGACGGCGATGGTATCCGCCAGGGTCATGGCCTCCCACTGGTCGTGGGTGACGAAGACGATGGTGGTGTCGAAGGCCTGATGAAGGCGTTTGAGCTCGGCGCGCATTTCGATGCGCAGCGAAGCGTCAAGGTTGGAAAGCGGCTCATCCAGCAGCAGTACCCTGGGTTTCAATACCATCATACGAGCGAGCGCCACGCGCTGCTGCTGGCCACCGGAGAGCTGGGACGGGTAGCGTTTGGCATAGGCGGCGATGCCGAGCTTTTCCATGACATCTTGGGTGCGGGCGCGCTGCTCGCGCTCGGGCAACTTGCGAAGACGCAAGCCAAAGGCGATGTTCTGCTCGACACTCATATGCGGCCAAAGCGCGTAGCTTTGAAAGACCAGCCCCAGCTCGCGTTTTTCCGGTGCGACGAAGCACCCCGCCTTGGGCGAGTCGACCAGTTGGCTGCCAATGAAGAGCTGGCCCTGGCTCAGGTGCTCGAGCCCGGCGATCATGCGCAGCAGGGTAGTTTTGCCGCAGCCTGAAGGGCCGAGCAGGCACATGAAGTCACCGTCTTTGATCGTCAGGTCGATCGTGTCGACGGCCATCGTTTGGCCGCCGTACTGCTTGCCAATGGCGTCTAGCGTGATAGTCGGCATGATTAATGCTCCAGGCCCTGGGCCAGGCCCGTTTTGGTTAATTTTTGCGTCAGGATCGTGCCGCCCCAGGCGAGCAGGGCGATCATCAGGACAACGGCGTTGGCGGCCTGGGTGTAGTTGTAATCCACCAGCCGAAGTGAGTAGGTGGTCAGCACCTCGGTGGCCGGTACCGCCAGGATAATGAACAGGCTCACCCCCTTGATGCCGGAGATGAAGGGCAACACGATGCCCACGACCAGCGCCCCTTTTTGGATGGGAACGATGATGCTGACCATGCGCCGCCACCAGGTGGCGCCGGCGATCTGCGCCGCCTCTTCCGGCTCCTTGCCAAGCTGGGTCATGGCGGAAATCCCCGCCCGCGAGGCAAACGGCATTTGATCGGCAATCAAAGCGAGCATGAGAATCAGCGAGGTGCCGTAAAGCGCCGGCACGGGGCCGCGCTGTACCGCAAAGAGCGAAAGCGTGGCGGCGGCGAACGCGATACCCGGCACCAGGTAAGGCATGAAGGTGAGCTGGCGTAAACCGCTGGCAAGCCAGCGCCAGGGCGTGCGCGTCACGACATAGCCCACCAGCAGGCCCAGCAAACCCGCGCAGATAGAGGCGCTACCCACGATACGCAGGCTATTGCCGGTGGCCGACCAAAACTCGGGCGTGAGCAGGATGCCGTTTTGCAGCGCGATCGTATCGAGGTCGGTGCCGATCCAGTAATCCAGCGTGAAGTTGGCGGCGTTGAAGCGCCCCGGGATATGCATGACCGTGGAAAGAAAGAGCGTGAGAAGCGGCAAGACGACACCGATGATAAACAGGAAGGCGGCAAGCAGGGTGGCCGGTAGGCGCCAAACGCCCAGCGGGCGGCGGCGCTGCATGGCGCCTTTGCCCCCCAAAGTGACGAAGCGGCGCGCTTCGCGCATCAGGTATAGATCGATGGTCAGCGTGATACAGCCCAGCACCATGATGGCCCCGGCCAGTACGGAGGCCACGCCGGTTTGGCGCGAGGAAATGGACCGAAAAAGCGACGTCGAGAGCGTATCGAACTGCACCGGCAAGCCCAGAATATAAGGTACGGCGAATTCCCCCAGCGCATCGGCCAGAATCAGCACCATGGCGGACATCAGCGCCGGGCGCATGAGCGGTAAAATGATGCGAAACGCCACGGTGGTGCGGCCAGCGCCCATGATCCGCGCCGAGTCCTCGAGCTGGGAATCGAAGCGGCGCAGGGCGTTTCCAAAAAGCAGTATGACCAGCGGAATATAGTGCAGGGCGAGTATCAAAATCATGGGCACCGCGCCGTAGGCCAGCCAATCCGGCGAATCATAACCCATGGACTCTACCCAGCCGGGCTGGCCGCCCATCGAACGGTTTTTAAAAAGCGTCGTCCAGGCAAGGGCGAAGGTCCAGGTGGGCAGCATGAAGGGCACGATCAGCGCGGTGGCAAACCAGCGCCGCCCCCAAAGGTCGGTACGGCTCAAAAGCCAGGCCATGACGCCCCCCACGACCATGGCGATGCTCATGGCGCCGATGGCAACGCCCAGGGTGTTGAGCAGCGGCTGCCAAAACAAGCGGTGGGAAACCGGGGAGGTGAACACGCGTTGGAGATAGTAGAGCGTAAAGCTGCCCTGCTCGGTGCCGATGCGCTTGGCGTCGCCAAAGTTGACGTTGATGGCGTCCAGCAAAATCGACAGCACCGGCGCCAGGATCAGATAGCTGAACGTAGCCAATAAGGCCAAACCCAGCAGCGTCGCCGGATTTTTCAAGCTCAGCTGCAACGCTCGATAACGGGGGAGCGGCGTGTGAATCGACCCGGCCATGAGTAGTCCTCGTAAACGCAATTGACAGCCGACGGCATCGGCCCGATATAAAACGCATTCTAGGAGGCGAACGTGACAGTACGTTTACATTTGCACATACGTGCAAATTTATTTCTTGTAAAATAAATCAATTAAAAACAGACGTTTAATATGTGTATTGGTGTTTGGGTTGAGTTGATTAAAGAAAAATTTGCACCTAAGTACGACCGGCTTCGATGCATGGAAGGCGTTTTGGTCAGTGCCTTTAAAAAAGCGGCCGGGCGCTGGCGAAGTGCGCGATGAGCTACGCTTGAAGAAGTATCGCGGATGCGGTATCTCCGGTGTCACCCCTTCAAAAAAGGATAGGAAGCTATGCGCGATCGCGGAAGAACGCGGCGGTTGATGGGCCTGGGCGCCCGTACCGGCGGGGCGATGCTTAAAACCCGGCTGGGCGGCCAGGCGGACTGGCGCTCGCTCGGGGAGGCGCTGTTCGAAGGGCTTTCCGAGCTCAAGGGCCCGGCGATGAAGATGGCGCAGATGATGTCCCAGTGGGACGACCTGCTGCCGCCGGATTTGGCCGAGGAACTCGCCAGGCTGCAGCGCCAGGCCGAGCCGATGCCCTGGCCGCGCATCCGCGAGGCGCTGGTGCTCCAGTACGGCGATTTGGACGGCCACTTTAGCGAGATCGAAGAGCGGCCCTTCGCCAGTGCCTCCATGGGCCAGGTACATAAAGCGGTGACACTCGACGGCGAGACGGTGGTCTTGAAGGTACAGTACCCCGGCCTTGCCGAGGTGCTGGAGAGTGACCTGGTGCAATTGCGGCGCATCATGCGGCTGGGCCGCTGGTTCAAGGTGCCCCAGGCGCGGCTGGATGCGATGTTCGAGGAGCTCGCCGCGGGGCTACGCGACGAACTCGACTATACCGCCGAGGCGCAGGCGCTGGCCCGCTACCGCGAGCGCTACATAGACGAGCCAAGGCTGGTGATCCCGGAGCCCGTCATGGCGCTTTGCGGCACCCACGTGCTGGCCATGCGCTTCGTCGACGGTACGCCGCTGCGCGAGCTGGAAAGCGCTGACGACGCCACCCGCCAGAAGGTGGCGCAGGTATTGGCGGACTGGATCACCGAAGAGCTTTTCACCCATGGGGAGCTTCACGCCGACCCCCACGCGGGCAACTTCGCCGCCGACGCGAACGGGCGGTTGGTGATCTACGATTTCGGCGCGGTGATCCCCGTGCCCAGGGAGCGCCTTGCGGCGATGATGGCGCTTTTGAAGGCCACGTTGGACCAGGACCCAATGGCGATGGACGAGGCCATGGTGAAGATGGGCGGCCGCCAGGGCCAGGGCGCGCCGCTCACGCTTTATCGCGAAGCGGCGGAAAGCATTACCCCGCTTTTTGAGCCCGGCGAGCAGGACTTTGGCGACGTGCGCGTACACCAGCGCCTGCGCGAGCTTTCGCCCAAGGTGTGGGGCGCGATGGACCGCCTTCAGCCCCCGGCGGACACGCTGCTGCTTTCCCGCGCGCTCAACGGCCACTACTGGAATCTGGTGCGCCTGAAAGCGCGCCTGGACATGCACGAGCGTACCCGTCCGCTTTTAAACTGGGCCGGCCACGTGCCGCCGCCGACGCCTTAACGCTACCGTGACGACATGGCGAAATGACTCTTGAGGTGTGCGTTTGACGCGGGGCGGTCGAGCCGGCGCTCGACGCACAGTAACAGTCGTTCAACGCCCCGCCAATCCTCCTGCGAGAAGCCCCGTGCTCATGCTAGACTATGGCGCTTTCTAAACAGTGGAGTTGGCAAATGCTGGCGGTATGGGTCGATCAACTGCTGGGATTCGCCTCAGGGGCACTCTCGGCAATCAGGCAGCAAGAGCACTATCCGGATTTCATGACCTGGGTTCGGGCGCAGGGTGCTGAGTACTTCAACGGCGATATAGCGACCGCCCAGGCGCTGGCGCCGATTCTTTGGTCGCAAGCACCGCTCGAACGTCTCGAATTCGCAAGCGAGCCGCTGGCCACACCCGGGCGCAACGAGCCTTGCTGGTGCGATTCCGGGCGCAAGTACAAGCAGTGCTGTCAACGGGTGAGTTTTCCCACCGAGATCCCCGGCCAGGTAATGTGGATGCTTTCGCTCAAGGAGTGGAAGGGTGCCACGCTCAAGGCCGCCCTCGATAGCCACCACGCCCCGGCCCAGGCGCTTCTCGAAGCCGGGCTGATCGCGGCCGAAAGCGGCCAGAGCGGGCGCGCCATGCAGATTCTCGAGTCGCTTTTCGATGGCAGCGACTGGTCGCGCCTGCCCGACCAGGCCGAGCCCGCCTTCGAGATTCTGCTCGATATCTACCAGGAGCGCGGCTTCACCCGCAAGCGCGCCGACCTGCTCGACGACGTGATGGAGCGCGGGCCGATGTTTCTACGCGGCGTCGCGCTCGAGCGGCTTTGCTTGATGCACCTGGATAACGACGACCTGGACAGCGCCCGCGGCGCGTTCATCAAGGCGATGCAGGCGCTGCCCGACTCGCCGACGCTTGCGTATATCGAGGCGATGCTGCTGCTTCACGAGGGGCACGAAGAGGAGGCGCGCGAGCGGGCCAACTTCTGGTATCGCCGGCTGGTGCGCCAGGGCGGGCTCGACGAAGAGCAGCTCGAGTTTCTCTCGGCGCTGGCCGATAACCCCGGCGCCACCCTTGCCGACCAGCTTTTGAGCGCCGAAGAGGACCTGGCGACGCCGCTGATCTCGCTACAGTCGCTGTTAGCGGCACTGCCGACCGCGCCGAAGCTCGATCTCAAGGCATCACAAGACGATACGCGCCTTTATTACACCACCACCGCCCGCGAAGAGACCCTCTTTGCCGCCTGGCACGAGCAGTTCCAGGTGTGGGTCGATGACGACGTAGCGCTTGGCTTTCGCGACGACCCCTGGGGCAACGCGGTGGAGTGGATGTCGGCGCTTTGCGCCAACCCGGAGTGGCTGGATTCGCCCCAGGTGATGCAGGATGTCACGCTGGCGCTGACCAGCCGCTTCGGCAGCCTCCCCTGGATGGCGCCGAGCCTACTGGAGCCACTGGCGGTGCGCCTTTCGCGTTGGCTGGAGCAGGCCCGCGCTGCGGGTAGCGGTAGCCTCTGCTGGGACGACGCGCAAAACGTCATGCTGCTACGCACCGGCCTGGCGCTGGTGGTGGGCATGGAGCGGGGAGCCCGCCAACACTCCCGGGAGCTTGCCGAAGAACTGCTGGCCATCGACCAGGAGGATAGCCTCGGGCTCAAGGAGCTGGTGCTGGACCAGCTCTTGCGCGATGACCGCAACCGCGAAGCGCTGACGCTTACCGAGGAGTGCGAGAAAGACGACGGCTCCCAGGTGCTGGGGCTTTTGATGGGCAGAACCCTGGCACTTTATCGGCTGGCCGAGCACCAGGCCGCCGAAGGCGCGCTGAATCAGGCCGTGGCCCACAACCGCCATGCCCTGGAGCTTCTCTGCGCCGAGAGCCCCAAACCCTCGCTGCCCCACGCGGATGGCCAGGTCGACCCGGGCTCGCGGGCGGAGGCCTGGCAGTACCGCACGCTAATGCGCGATCAGTGGCGCACCACGCCGGGTGCGCTGGACTGGCTTTTAAAGCACCGCTAGCGCGGCGTCTCGAACAGCGTCTTGTCCTTGTTGACCCAAATTGCCAGCAGCACCGCCGGTAGCCCTAAAAGGGTCGCCACCAGGAAAAAGGTGGCGTACCCCTGGGCGCCGACCACCAGCCCGCCAAAGCCGCTCAAAAACTTGCCCGGCAGCGTCATCAGCGACGAGAACAGCGCGTACTGAGTGGCGGTGTAGGCCTTCGAGGTCAAACTCGATAAAAAGGCGATAAAGATGGCGCTGGCCAGGCCGTTGGCCAGGTTGTCGCCGATGATGGTGACGACCAGCATCGGCAGCTCATCGCCGATCAGCGCGAGCGCGGTGAACAGCAGGTTGGTCACCATCACGAAGGCGGCGCCACCGATCAACAGCGGCTTCACCCCGTAGCGCGCCACTAAAAGCCCGCCCAGAACCCCGCCGGTAATGCTCATGGCGATCCCGAATATATTGGTCACCGCGGCGATCGTCTCGAGCGAAAAGCCCAAATCGATATACAGCGGGTTCGCCATCGAGCCCATGGCCAAATCGCTGATACGAAACACCGCGATGAAGGCCAAAAGCCCCAGCGCCTTGACGCCGAAGCGGCGAAAGAAATCGATGAACGGGCAGACCACCGCGCCGATCGCCCAGGCCACAAGGCGGCGCCGCCACTTGGGCTGGCCGCGGCTTTGGCGAAGGTAGGCGCGCACGCTGGGCTCGTGTACCAGCTGAATGGTCAATGAGGCGCGCTTGGGTTCCGGGCGAACCAGCACGGCCAGCACGCCCACGCCCATCAGCGCCGCCATCGCCAGGTACGCTACCTCCCAGGAGTAGTGCGAGGCGACGTAGAGCGCCCCGGCCCCGGCGGCAATCAGCCCGCAGCGGTAACCGATGATGTAGGTCGACGACATGGCCGCCTGTAGATCGTCGCTGGCCGACTCGATCCGGTAGGCGTCCACGGCGATATCCTGGGTCGCCGAACCAAAGGCGACCAGCAGCGCAAACGCCGCCACGAACCCCAGGTTGCCCACCGGGTCGATGCCCGCCATGCCGACAAGCCCGGCGGCGATCGTCACCTGGGCGATGAGCATCCATCCTCGGCGCTGGCCAAAACCCCGCGTCAGCACCGGAAGCGCCAGCCGGTCGACCACCGGCGCCCAGAAAAACTTGATCGAATAGAGAATGCCGATCCAGGAGAAAAAGCCGATGGCCGCCACTTCGACCCCATCGCTTCTAAGCCAGGCCGAAAGGGTAGAAAACACCAGCAAAAAGGGCAGCCCCGCGGAAAACCCCAGAAACAGCATGGTGATCACCGGCGCGCAGAAGTAAACGGCCAGGGCGCTTTTCCAGCTGCGCCTGGGAGTAGGGGATACCATGGTGATAGGACTCCAGAAAAAGCCGTTAACGGTGGCCTTGGGAAAACGCGGCAGGATAAACTGGCCGCCTGAAAGAGCCGATAGCTTACCGGAGAGGAGTTTTCCGTGTCGATTACGTCACACCAGGTCGTCAGTCTGCATTACGTATTGAGCGACGTCCCCAGTCACGGCCAGCCCGAAGTGCTCGATGATTCCCAGGCGCGTCAAAAGCCTTTGGAGTACCTTCATGGCCACGAGAACATTTTACCAGGCCTCGAGCGCGCTCTCGAAGGCAAGGCCCCGGGGGATGCGTTCAGCGTCACCCTTGCGCCCGTCGAGGCTTATGGCCTGCGCGACGAGGCGTTGATCAAAACCGTGAGTCAAACCGCTTTTAGCGGCGCCGAGCTCACCCCGGGCAGCCGCTTTCAAACCGAAGGTGAAGCGGGCCCGCAAATCGTGACGGTGCTCGAGGTCGCAGGCGATAAGGTCCGTGTGGACATGAATCATCCGCTAGCCGGGCGCACGCTTGCCTACCAGGTGAAGGTACTCAGCCTGCGCGAGGCGACCCGGGCCGAGCTTGCCAAGGGCCATCCGCTGCCCCCGGGAACCGAGCACAAAAAAGTCGAAGATCGCAAGGTGCTTTGATCGATGCACTTTAGAAAGCCTTAACGGCTCAAAACGTGACCGAGATCACGGTTTTCAAAGCCGATGGCCGTTAAAGTAGTTGAAAGCGTTGGGCACGCAGCGTCTTTATGGTGTCGCTGCATGTGTGCATTTGCTTTGTCAGGGGGAAGGCGTCGAGCCTTCACTTAGCCGGCCGGGGAGGCCGGCTTTTTTTTGCCTATCGATCCGCGGTCTACGCGCAACGGGGCGTATCGAGCTTGGCCCAATGGGGCGTTCGTCGCGGCGAGCTATTGATAGCGCATGATATCGCCATGCATCGGCGCCAACCGGCCGAGCAGGTCGTTGCGCATGCCAAGCGGTACCCGTTGTGCCTGCAGGGCGGCGTCGAGATGCTCGACGAGTCGATTGAAATGGGCGTCGGTGATGCCCATGTTTTGGTGGGCTCGCTCCATGGGCGGGCCCTCGTAACGGCAAGGGCCGCCACTGACCTCGCAAAACTGGCTAGAAAGTGCGTCGGCCAGGTAGTCGATATTGGTATTGGCAAAAAAGCCGACGAGTGCCGGGTCATCGGCGATGCGATAAAGAAAATTCTCGACCACCGCGTCGATCGTGGCTTCACCGCCCATTCGATCATAAAGCGTTTCAGGCGGTGAGCTCGCCGCGCAGCTTGCAAGTGTCAATACACCGGTAAGCGCTACCACGGCCAAGAAGCCAGAGTGAGCACGGCGTTGGTTTTTCGAGCGTGTCATCGAGCCCCCTTTAAAAAGCTGCCTGAAGTGAAAGATAGCCGCCGCGCTGGGAGGGCAGGCCGGCGATGCTGCCAAGATCCAGCCAGGCGCCGGTCACCGACACGTGCTTGTTGAAGAAGTAGGCGCTGTAAATGCTTTGCCAGTCATCTTCCTGGGCCACGCTCAGGTTATCCGGTTTTTGGCGATACTCGGTGCCCAGAACCCATTGCGGGGTGATGAAAAGCCCTACGCTTCCTTCCGCTACCCACTGGCGACCCCCGTCATCGCCCCCAAAACCCAGCAGCCCGCCCTGGTTGGCATCGGTGTTGCGAAGCGTTGCATTGAGCAAAACGTTACGCCCGGCCACCGCCCCGAACAACAGCTTGCTGGCACTCAAATACCCATCGTTGCCTTGTGTACGGTGGGCGCCTAACGCCGTGGGGGTGCTGCCATCCACGAGGCGCTTGTGCTGAATGCCCGCGCTCCAGATCCCCCAAGGGTGATAGAGCACATCGCCCCATAAGCGCAGCTTGAGGCCATAAATATCCTGCTCCAGCTGGCCGCCCAGGGTTTGTAGGTCGAGGGTTTGGCGCGCGTAAGAGACCTCGACGCGATCGTAAATGTTCGCGCTGGCGCCCATGACCGTCAGGCGGTAATCGTCGAGCCATGCCCGGGACGCCGCGGTCGTCACCCCGATTTCCTCGGCGCTCGCCGTACTGGAAAGTACCGCCCAGGGCGATAACCCGCCCCCGGCGGCGCCTTCTATGGCGCTAACGCCCCCGGTGCCGATAATACGGCTACCAGCCCAGGCGTCGGTTGCCGGAAGCGCCAGGCTCACCGCCGCAAGGCTTGCAAGCCACCAGGGCGTCTCCAACAACCGCTTCATCGAAGCCTTTACGCAGGCCAAGGCAGGTGTGATGGCCGATACGGGTAAGTAGTCCATCCGGAAGATTCCTTCAGTGTATTAGACCGATCAATCGGGCAAGGGGAGCGAGAGCGTCTCGAAATTATCCAGCCACCCCGTCAGCGCCTCGCTGGGCATCGGTTTGGCGATCCAGTAGCCCTGCAAATAGTCGCAGCCAAGCTTGCTCAAAAGCTCGGCACTGGCCAGGTTTTCGACACCCTCGGCGACCAGCCTCAGCCCCAGGCTATGTCCCATTTCGATGGTCGAGCGGACGATAGTGAAATCATCGGCCTGGGTATCCAGGGCGAGCACGAAGGATTTATCGATTTTTAGTTCGTTCACCGGCAGGCGTTTGATTTGGGCAAGCGAAGAGTAGCCGGTCCCATAGTCGTCGATTGCGATCGAGAGCCCCAGGCCTGCAAGTTCGAGCAGCGTTCTGGAGGCGATGTCCACATCCTGCATGACCGCACTTTCGGTCACCTCGACGCTCAACTGCCAAGGGGTGAGCTGGTAGCGCTCCAAAAGCGCCGCGATCCGCTCGCAAAGCAGCGGATCCATGACGTCGCTCGTGGAGAGATTGACCGCCACGGACAAGTGGTAACCGCGCTGTTTCCAGTCGTGCAGTTGCGCACAGACGTGGGAGAGCATCCACTGAGACAGCATGCCGATATGGCCGGAGCGCTCCGCGAGCCCGATGAATTCGTCCGGGGGAACGAAGCCAAGCTGGGGGTGTTGCCAGCGCATGAGCGCTTCGCATTGATTGACCAGGCCCGTTTGCGTAGTCGCCTTGGGCTGGTAAGCCATCCAGAGCTCACCGTTGTCGACGGCCCTTTGAAGATCGCGAATCAGGGTGAGCTGGCGCTGGTGCTGCTCGTCCTGGCCCGTTTGATAGCGCTGATGCGTGCAGTGCGTGCGCTTGGCGGTATCGAGCGCGACATCCGCCCGGCGCAACAAAAGCTGGGGAGTGTCGCCATGTTCGGGGTAGTTGACTTCACCCGCACAAAGCGAAGGCACGATAGGCGATTTATCGAGGGTGATCGGGTGACAAAGCGTCTCGAAAAGGGGAGCTCGTCCGCTGGCGCTGCTGCTGGCCTGGCGGTGAATCAACAATAGCTCATCGCCGTCCAGCCGGTAGGCGGTGCTTTCGAAAGCCTTCTGGTTTTGCAGACGCTGGGCCAGGGTGACCAGCACGTTGTCGCCCACCGCGTAGCCGAAGGTGTCCTTGATATCGCGAAAGTTGGCAATCGCCAAACGCATGAGAGTGAAGGCGTTGCCGGCGTCGATGGCCGCGCGGATATCTTCTTCTGCGCTAACCCGGTTGGGAAGGTCGGTCAGCAGGTCGTGGCGCGACTGGTAGTGGAGCACGGCTTCGCGCTTTGCAATCTCGTCTTGCATGGTGAGCAGGGTCACGGCGAGCTGACGGGTCTCGCTACGCTGATTGCCCTGGCCCAGGTCGGTGACGCGCTCGCCCTGGCCAATGCGCTTCGCAGCCTGGGCGAGCGCCATGAGAGGTTGGCTCATGCTGCGGGCGCTCCACATGGCCACCAGCGCCGTGAACAAAAGTATCAGCGCCACGATACCCAGCAGCTGCCACCAAAGGGAGCGGTAAGCACCCAGCAGCTCGTTGCGTGATAGCTGCAAAAGCACGTGGGTTTGATAGGTGTCGTTGGCGTAGAGGGTGCTGGCGTAGGAGAGATACTCGTCGTCCGGGGTCATTTGGCTGGTGTTGGCGTACTCGCCGTCCATCAGCTGTTCGCGGCTGCTGCTTGCAAGCTCCATCGCGACGGGCCCCGGGAGCGAGCTGGCCAGTTCGCTGATCCGGTCGTCTTGATAGGTAACGACGTTGATATCGAGGCCGGTCAACGCCTTGACCTCGTTGGTGACCGTTTCGTCGATCAGAAAGCCCATACCCACCCAGCCGATTTGATTGGGCGCGCGAACCGGCAGCAGGGCGAACTCGTAGGGTTGGCCGTCGATGACCACCACACTGACCGCCGAGCCGTTCAAATTGGCGCGCTCGAAAAGCTGTGGAAAGGGCATTTCGCTGCCTTGCGCGTGATGACTACTCGCCAGAATACGCCCCTCGAGGTCGCTAAGAAGCACCGTATCGGCGTTGGCGCGGGTGCCGTGGTTGACCAGCACCGAGTAAAGCGTTTGATTATCCTGGGTGGACACCGCGCTTTTGAAACCGAAGTCGCCGGCGAGAATGGCAATATTCTGGCTGAGCTGCTCGCCACGAGACGCGAGCAGCTGATTAAAGACGTTGGCGCCCACCTCGAGGCGCTGATGGCCCTTGGCAATGATGTCGTTTTGCGTGGCGCGAAGAAACGCCGCGCCGGTGGCAATCTGCGACACGAGCACGACGGCGAGCAGGACCAGCATCAGGCGTGTGCGAAAGCGCATGGCATCCTCGAGCAGATAGCGCCTGTCGACGCCAGCCGATAACGAATCATCATGACATCAGCTCCCGGTGGCCTGTCTAAAGCGTTCTTGAAGCGGCGAAAGAGAAGGTGCCACGGGGGCGAGCGCGTTGAGCTCGAGGCGAACGTCCAGCGGTGCGTGCTGAGTGATCTCGCCTTCCCACCAGACTTGTTGGCGGTCGTCCAGCTGCGGGTGCCAGACCCGAACGCGGTGTTCCCCCGGGGGTAATTCGGGAAGATCCAACACACCGTCAGCGCCGGTTTTTTGCACGTAGGGCGCCTCGCTTACCACGATGAACGCCTGCATATTGTCGTGAATATTGCAGCCCAGCACGACGATACCCGACTGGTCGAACTCGATGGGCGGCGGCGTTTCCTGCAAGTAGAGGTTGAGTTCGAAGGTCTTGGCCGGTGAAAACGAATAAACGTGGTGGCGCGTCGTATCCTGGTTCGGAAACGAAACGAAGCTGCCCACGGGCACGGCCAGCACCCGAGGATGAAACGCCGCATTGCGTTGATAGATACGGCCTTCTTCGGTGGGCGTATCCGCCTGATAGGGGGCGTAAACCTCGACCACCGCATCCTCGAGCGGCTGGCCACGGGTATCACTAACCGTAATGACCGCCCCGTAGCTATAGGAGGCCATCGCTAAAAGCGTCAGCACAGCGGCGCGTGCCGAACCTGCAAGGATACGACGGGTGGATAATGCCACGAGGCCCCCGGTTTAAATTGAGAAATAATGAACTTAATAGTGTGTCGCTTGACGTGAAAAGTCATGTTATCCGTTTAACGATAAGCCAACTTAACTAAAAAGAGTACTAGAAAGAAGCGGACCTTGAGGGAGGGGCTGGCAGGTATGTCTAACAGGTACGTATAACGGGGAGGTTTAAAAAGGGCGTGAAGCCGCTATGAACGCTAGCGCCAGGCGGATTGCCAGGCGCGCATTACCCGCTCCGGGTACCAGGTTTTGCCCTGGCTTCCGTTATAGCGGGCCAATGCCCGGGTAAAGTCGCCCCCTTCTACGGCCAGGTAGTGGGCCAGAATCGTACAGCCGTAGCGAAGGTTGCGGTGAGGATGGGTCAGGTCGTCCATGGGCAGGCCAAGCTCGGCTACCCAAAAGGGCATGATTTGCATCAGGCCCACGGCGCCGGCGGTGGAGACCGCTTCCTGTTTGAAGGCGCTCTCCACCTCGATCAGCGCAAGCACCAGGCTCGGGGGGAGTCCGGCCAGATGCGCCTCCTGGTAGAGGCGGGTCAACAGAGCGTCGCGCTCGGCGGGGTCGGCAATGAACCTGGCAAGCGGCGGGTGCATGCGCGCTCGCCACTGGCGCATCTCGGCACTCAACGCGTGCTGCTCGGCGCTGCCCGCGGCCTCGAACGTCGAGCGAAGCGGCGCCTCGGCCACGGCGACAAGCGGCGATAGGGCAAGGCATAGCGCGCTCGCCCCTACCAGGCGCCAAAGCCGCGCCGCCGCGCTCACAGCCGGTTAGCGGCCGGCGCGTTCGTTTAGAAACGCGGTGATCTGATCCTGGGCCACCATGGTCGCCTCGGCGTCGCGGCGGCCCTTGTACTCGAGCTCGCCGTTATCCAGGCTGCGATCACCAATCACGATACGGTGCGGTACGCCCATCAGCTCCAGGTCGGCAAATTTTACCCCCGGGCGTGTATCGCGGTCGTCCAATAGAACGTCGAAACCGGCCTTGGTCAGCGACTGGTAGAGCGCCTCGGAGGCTTCGCGCACGCGCTGTGATTTATGCGCGTTCATGGGCACCAACGCGACGTTGAACGGGGCGATGGCATCGGGCCAGATGATGCCGGCGTCATCGTGGTTCTGCTCGATGGCGGCGGCCACTACGCGGGTGATGCCGATACCGTAGCAGCCCATCCAGGGGTGGATGGTTTTGCCGCTATCCCCCAGCACTTTGGCGTCCATCGCCTCGGAGTATTTCTGACCGAGCTGAAAGACATGGCCGACTTCGATGCCGCGCTTGATCGAGAGCGTGCCTTTGCCGTCCGGGGAAGGGTCGCCTTCGACCACGTTGCGCAGATCCGCGGTCTGCGGCAGCGCCAGATCACGCTCCCAGTTGATACCGAAGTAGTGCTTGCCTTCGATATTGGCACCGGCGCCGAAGTCGGACATCAGCGCGACGCTGTGATCGATGATTATTGGCATATCGAGCCCCACCGGGCCCAGTGAGCCAAAGCCCGCGCCGGCGGCGGCGCGGATCGCTTCTTCGTCGCCCATGGTCAAAGGGCTTGCCACCTCGGGCAGGTTTTCTGCTTTCACTTCGTTGAGCTCATGATCGCCGCGCACCAGCAGCGCGATCAGCCCGCCTTCAGCGCCGCGTACGATCAGTGTTTTCACGGTTTTTTCGATCGCAAGACCGTGCTGCTCGACCAAGGCGGCAATGGTCTTGGCGTTGGGTGTGTCGACCAGGTGCATTTCTTGGCTCGGCGCGTCGCGCTTGGCGTCGCTGCCAAGCGGGGCAGCCAGCGCTTCGGCTTTTTCCATGTTCGCCGCGTAGTCGGATTCGTTGGAGAAGACGATATCGTCTTCGCCGGAGCTTGCCAGCACGTGGAACTCGTGAGAGCCGGTCCCGCCGATCGAGCCGTTGTCGGCGATCACCGGGCGGAAATCGAGCCCCAGTCGGGTGAAAATACGCGTGTAGGCGTCGTACATGTGCTGATAGGTTTCGCCGAGCGAGGCTTCATCGCTGTGGAAGGAGTAGGCGTCCTTCATGATGAACTCCCGCGAGCGCATGACGCCAAAGCGCGGGCGGATTTCGTCGCGAAACTTGGTTTGAATCTGGTAGAAGCTAACGGGCAACTGCTTGTAACTGGAAATTTCCCGGCGAACGAGGTCGGTAATGACCTCTTCGTGGGTCGGGCCCACGCAGTAGTCGCGCTCGTGGCGGTCCTTGACGCGCAAAAGCTCCGGGCCGTACTGCTCCCAGCGGCCGGACTCCTGCCACAAATCCGCCGGCTGCACGGCGGGCATGAGCACTTCCTGGGCGCCGGCGCGGTCCATCTCTTCGCGCACGATGCGCTCGACCTTGCGCAGCGTGCGCAGCCCCAGCGGCAGCCAGGTATAAAGGCCCGAGGTCAAACGGCGAATCATGCCGGCGCGCAGCATCAATTGGTGACTCACGACCTCCGCATCGGCCGGGGTCTCTTTTAGTGTGGCAATCAGTAGTTGGCTGGCGCGCATGAGCGAGGAACTTCCTTTAGGGTCGGTAATACGTTGAATGATTGCATTGTACGGGCAAGCGGTAAAGGCGGCAAAAATTAAGCGCCGTGCCAAAGCGTTAGCGCAATTATGCTAGACTGGGCCGCTCCAAATGGTATAACCGGTTTATAGCCAGGCCATTTTTTTCACTTTTTCAGGAAGGGTATCGATGAAACAGCTCGTACACCGTGGTTTGAAAGGCGCCGTCATAGGGGGGCTGATCATTAGCTTGAGCGGTTGCGGGACGTTGTTTCACCCGGAGCGCAAGGGCCAGCTTAGCGGCAACGTAGACCCGGTGGTGGCCATCGCCAATGGCGTTGGGCTGTTGTTTTTCATTCTGCCCGGCGTGATCGCCTACGCAGTGGACTTCTCCAACGGCACGATCTACTTGCCCAGCAATTCGAGCGCCTCTATCGATACCTTCAAGCTCGACGACTCCCAGGATCTGGCTTCGCTCGAGCGAATCCTTTCCGACAAGGCCGGCCAGCCCGTCAACCTGCACGACGAGCTTTTGATCATGGAAGAGGTCGAAAGCCTGGATGAAGCGCTCGCCCTGGTGCGGATGTCCGGCGTCATGGACGACGAGCGCCTGAGCACGCTTTAAAGCGCGCGCCGGGCAAGTTTTAACGTGATCAGCCCGGCCACCAGCCCCCAAAAGGCGCTGCCAATACCCAATAGCGAGATGCCGGAGCCGGTCAGCAAAAAGGTAACGATCGCGGCGTCGCGCTGATCGCTTTGCGCAAACGCGCCGGCAAGCCCCCCACTCAATGTGCCCAGCAGCGCAATCCCGGCAAGTGCGACGACCAGCGCCTGGGGCAGGGCCGTGAAAAGCCCGGTCACCGTCGCCCCGAACACGCCCATCAGGATATAAAACACGCCCGCCGCCACGCCCGCCGTGTAGCGCCGGCGCATATCTGCGTGGGCGTCCGGGCCGATACACACCGCCGCGCTGATCGCCGCCATGTTCAGCGCAAAGCCGCCAAGCGGTGCCAGCAAAAACGTCGCCGCCCCGGTCCAGCCGATCAGCGCGGAGCTATTGGGCTGATACCCCGCCGCGCGCAGTACCGCCACCCCGGGCAGGTTTTGCGTGGCCATGGTGATGATGAAAAGCGGTATGCCGATGCTGATCAGCGTGGTGGGTACGAAAGCGGGCGAGGTCCATACCGGTAGCGCCGGAGCAAGCGGGATACCCGCCATGTTCACCTGGCCCAGCAAAAGCGCACCGGCCAGCCCCACCAGCAGCACCACCGGTACGGCAAGCGTTGGCCAAAGCCGCCGGCCCGCAAGCCAGGTGACCAGCATGATCAGCGGTAACAGCCACTCGGTTTCCATCACGCCAAATAGCTCGAGCCCGAAGCGCAGCAAAATGCCCGCCAGCAGGGCCTGGGCAATGGCGTTGGGAATATGGCGCATCAGCCGCTCGAAAAGCCCGGTCACACCGCACAGAGTGATCAAAAACGCCGAGAATAGAAACGCGCCGATCGCCTCGTTGATCGGCACGCCAGGCAGGCTGGTCGCCAAAAAGGCCGCCCCGGGCGTGGACCAGGCGGTGAGTAGCGGCATGCGGTAGCGAAGCGAAAGCCCAAGCGAGGTCAATCCCATACCGATACCCAGCGCCCAAAGCCAGGAGCTGATCTGTGCCGCCGTCGCGCCCGCCGCCGCGGCGGCCTGAAAGACGATGGCCGCCGAGCTCGTATAGCTAATGACCACCGCCACCAGTCCCGCAGTAACCGTGGAAAGCGTGGTATCTCGCCAAAGCGAGGGGCTAGCAGGAGTAGAATGTTCAGGGGTCGTCATGGCGGGCCTTTAATCGTCGGTATACGTTATAACGCACAAAACGACGCTACCATTGTGCGCTATAGCGCACAATGGTTGTCGGGGCGTTCACCACGCTCGCCTTTGGGGGGAATTACCTACCCCGGCGTATGGGAAGGGTTGGGAATGCTTGGAAAGCGCGGCGGGTTATGGAGCATGTAGGCGTGGCACGCGCGCAGCACGCGTACATCGTCGAATTTACCGCCGGCAAGCTGAAAGCCTACGGGTAGCCCTTCGTTGGTAAAGCCGCAGGGCACGGAAGCCGCTGGCTGCTGGCTCAGGTTGAAGGGGTAGCTAAACGAGGCCCATTCTTCCCAATCGCGCATGTCGCTGCCCGGTGGCACTTCGTGGTTGGCCTCGAAGGGGGGAATCGCCACCGCCGGGGTCATCAGCAGATGGTAGTTCTGGTTGAAATATTCGAGGCGCTGAGTGATGTAGGCGCGCTCGTTGAGCGCCCGGAAAAAGTCCAGCCCGCTCCAGCCTTGTGCCTCCTTGGCGTTGGCCACCAGGCCCGGGTCGAGCAGTTCGCGCTGCTTGTCGTCCAGTTGATCCCACTGGTGAAGCGAGGCGGTGAACCAGAGCTTGCGAAAGGTATCGATCGCCGGGCTCAGGCCCGGGTCGACCTCGACGACCTCCGCGCCCAGCTCGCTCAACACCTTGGCTGCCTCACGCACCTTTTCCGCCACCTGGGGGTCGACGTTGACATGACCAAGATCCGGTGAAAAGCCGATACGCAAGCCTTCCAGGCTCTTGTGCAGGTCTTCGCCCCAGCAGTCGGGCTGGCCCCGAGTGGCGTAGGGGTCGCGGTAGTCGTAGCGGCCGATCACGTTGAGCATGCTGACCGAGTCTTCCACCGAGCGGGTAAGTGTGCCCAGGTGCGAAAGGCTGGGCTCCTTGGCCGGTGGCCACTGAGGCACCCAGCCGTAGGTGGGCTTGAAGCCGAAGGTGCCGGTAAAGGCGGCGGGAATGCGAATCGAGCCGCCGGAGTCGCCGCCCTGGTGCAGTACGCCCATATTGAGGGCCGCGGCCACCGCAGCACCGCCGGACGAGCCGCCGGGTGTGAGCCGCGTGTCCCAGGGGTTGGTGGTGGCGCCGAATACGCGGTTATCGGTCACCGCTTTCCAGCCAAATTCCGGCGTGTTGGTCTTGCCCAGAATGATCGCCCCGGCTTCGCGCAGCATACGCGCCGGTGGGGAGTCGGTATCGCACACCTTTTTGGTGGTGGTGAGCGAGCCTTCCCGGCACGGCATGCCCGCCACCTGGGCCAGGTCCTTCATCGACACCGGCACGCCGTCGATGGGGCTCAACGGTTTACCCTGGCCCCAACGCCTGGCCGAGGTCTTGGCAGCGCTTTCGGCGCCCTCGTGGTCCACGTGAACGTAGGCGTTGACCTCGTCATTGAAGCGATCGATACGCTCCAGCGCGGCGCGGGTGGCTTCAAGGGGTGAAGCCTGTTTGTTTTCGAAAAGTTTACGAAGCGAATGGGCATCCATTAAGCCTAAATCGGTCTCGCTCACAACGACTCCTTGTCTGATTCTTCTCCGGGTTTGTACTTTGTCGGCAGTGAAGCCGATATAAGCCTAGCAAGTAATGCCGAGGGCGCAAGACGTCCGGTTTTTCGTTCTTAAACGTGCCCAGCCGAGGCGTTTTAAGGGAAAGGTCCTGATGGTTTATCGTGATCATCAATGAATATTAAGGTTATTTAGTGGCTTTGTTATATTAGGTTACTTACAACCCTGGGTTTAAAAGCCAATATGGCCTGGGCGGATAAGGATATTCGCCAGGGAGTATCGAATCAGGAAGATTTCCAGGGAGGCGCGGGCAGGATGCCCGCGATGTTCACACGGACGTCGCAGCAAAGCCCGGCCTTATGGCCGGGCTTCTACGTTATAGCCCTGCGCATTAATTAATGGGGGCAAGGCATCAAATTTCCTTGGCCAGGCTTGGCGGGGCTTGATCCAGGTGCAGGTAAGTTGCATCGAAGCCGCTAAAGGCTTTCATCCTTTCCCAGTCGCGAATTTTCATGCGTTTGCTTTCCCAGAAAATCAGCTCTTCAGCGCGGAGCTTGCTCACGACGCGGCTGGTATGTACCGGGGTGATGCCCATGGCCTCGCCTATTTGCTGCTGGGTCAGCGGAAGGTAAAACGAATGATCGCTCGTCAAGCCGGCCGCCCAGGAGCGAACCAGTAATTCGCAAAACAAATGGGCCATGCGCTGGTCGGCCCGCCTGCCGGCAATGTTGAAAACCCATTCGCGTAAGGTGGATTCATCGACGAGCATCGACCAGAAAAGAGCGCGCGCAATTCGCGGGTGGTGTTCGTATATTTTTTCGATATTGTGCTTGGGAATAGACGTGAACGTCGAGGGCACCACGGCGCATATGGAGTGATCCATTTGCTTTATGAGGGTGATATGCACATCGCACGCGTCGCCGGGTACCAAAAACGCGAGCGCTTGAAACTTGCCTTCTGCACTCACCTTGTAGCGCGTCGCCCAGCCTTCGAGCAAAATGTTTACTTCGTAGGGTTTGTCTTCTTCTTGTATGAGGTTTTCGGACTTTTTCAGGGTTCGGATGGGCGTTACATAACCTTCGAGTGCGCTGACTTCCTCTTTAGAAAAAGATTGGAAGTTTTCCAGTTTCCTAATGAAGTTCTTGAGCAAAAGACGTATCCCTGAAATATTTACTCATTAAATATCCGCATTTATAAGCCTGAAAAATAGTTTTGTAAAAACAAATATTTATTTAAAAAGTTAACATTGTTGAAGGTTTTCTGAAAATGGTTTTTTATTTTTAAAGATGATACATCGATAGTCAGCTCAAGCTGCTGACAGGCCTCGCCTCGGCTCTTTTTTTTAACGCCTGTCGAGATTAGAAAAATGAACAGGGGTGTAGTAAAACGTCGTTTTCACAGGAGAGGTCGATGACACGCGAATCACCCGCCATTGCCGGTTACGTTGCCAGTACCGTTAAACGGCTACGCAATGCACGGGGGTGGAGCCTGGGTCGAGCTGCCACGCAAACCGGTGTGAGCAAGGCGATGCTGGGGCAAATCGAACGTGGCGAATCGAGCCCGACGGTATCGACTCTCTGGAAAATCGCCAGCGGGTTTCGGGTGTCGTTTTCCACCTTGTTCAATGGCTCGAAGCCCGCCCAGGGCGAGCTCGAGCGTGATAGCGGGGAGTCGGTGTGGGGGCATGATAGTGCGGGCATGCAGGCGCGGCTGCTGTTTCCGTTCGATCCGCTTTTGGGCTTCGAGATGTTCATGATCGAGCTTGCCCCGGGGGCAATGAGCGAATCCGCACCCCACGCAAGCGGGGTCGTCGAGCATATCGTGGTCGTCGAGGGGGAAATGGAGCTGCGCATCGACGAACGCTGGCAGTGTCTGAAAGCCGGCGAGGGGCTGCGGTTTTTCGCCGACCGGCCCCACGTCATGCGCAATAGCGGAGCGGCGAGGCTTCGCTTTCACGACGTCATTCACTACCTGCCCGGCGCGGCTTCGGGCAACTGAGTACGCAGCCAGCGGATCTCTTCCGGCCAGTTTTCTGGCTCGACGGTTTCCAGTATCAGGGGGATATCGTCGGTGCGAGCATCCTGGATAATGGTCGTGAACGCCTCCAAACCAATGTTGCCCTTGCCCAGGCTATGGTGGCGGTCCACTCGGCTTGCGAACTCGCTTTTGGCGTCGTTCAAATGCATGCCGCGCAGGTAGTCGAACCCCACGATGCTGCCAAGCGCGTCCAGGGTTTGCTCGGTGGCCTTGGCATCGCGCAGATCATAACCGGCGGCGAATGCGTGGCAGGTATCGATACACACGCCCACGCGGGTTTTGTCCTCGACGTTTTCGATAATCGTGGCCAGGTCCTCGAAGCGCCAGCCCAGGTTGGTGCCCTGGCCTGCCGTATTTTCGATCACCGCGGTTACACCCCGGGTTTGTTCGAGCGCGATATTGACCGACTCGGCGATACGTAAAAGGCAGTCGTGCTCGCTGATCTTTTTCAAAAAGCTGCCCGGGTGAAAGTTCAAAAGCGTCAGCCCCAGCTGCTCGCAGCGCTGCATCTCATCCAAAAACGCCGCCCGGGATTTCTCGAGGCCTTCCGCTTGGGGGTGGCCCAGGTTGATCAAGTAGCTATCGTGGGGAAGAATTTGGTGAGGCCCGAAGCCCTGCGCGTCACAGGCTTTTTTGAATGCCTGGATGGCCTCTTCGGTGAGCGGCTTGCCTTTCCACTGGCGCTGGTTCTTGGTGAACAGTGCAAAGGCGTTGGCGCCGATCTCGACGGCGCGGTGTACGGCCTGGTCCGGCCCGCCGGCGGCACTGACGTGGGCACCGATATACTTCATGACGTTTCCTTACTGGGACGTGGTTTCGCCCATTATGCGTTATCCCGATGATCCAAAAAACGTTTGAAAAGCGCCGGTTGATCGGTAATCGCGCTCGCAATTCCCCAGGCCCAGCGGGGCTCGAAGGCGCTGGGGTCATTGGGTGTGTAGCAAAGAAGCTGATAGCCGGCCCCGACCATTGCCTCGGCCTGGGGGCGTTTCAGGCGTGCCCAGTCCGGGTGAATACTAAACGCCTCGAGCTCTTCGCATACCGCCTGCCACCCCTTGGGGATGCTTGCGAACAGCACGCCCAGCGCGAGCGTATCACTACCGGCGAATTCACGGCAGCGGCGCAGCGCCGCCATATCGAAAGAAGAAACGATAAGCCGCTCGGCGGGGATTTGGTTCAAAAGCGTAGGCATTACCGCGTTGACCAACGCGATCGGGTCGCGACCCTTATTGACCTTGATTTCCAGGTTGACGCCCATGCCGAGCTCGTTTAAAAGCGCCAGCATTTCATCAAGAGTAGCCATTTTTTCACCGGTGAAGCGGTCGCAAAACCAACTGCCCACGTCCAACCGCTTGGCGGCTTGCAGGCTCAGGCTTGCAAGCCCGCCGCGCCCGTCGGAGCAGCGCCGGACATCGGCGTCGTGCCAGATCACCGGCGTGGCGTCGGCCAGTAGCTGCACATCGAGCTCTACCCAGGTAGTGCCGGCGTTGTAAGCTTCGCGCACGGCGGTCAGGGTGTTTTCCGGGGCGGCAGCAGAGTAGCCGCGGTGGGCGATCAGCGCCGGTAACAAAATGCCTGGATTCGACATGGTGTATCCGTAATAGTGGGGAATAAAAGGGCAGTTTAGCATGGGCGTATGACAGCGCGATGGCTTCGCCAGAAGGCTTGATTTATCGCCTCTGACGCGGTTGGATAATGCAAGGTAGTCGATCGTTTAATCATCCAGGGAATATGGGAGTGTTCGTTTATGGCCAAGCGGATCGAGTTTGCAACCACCGGTGACTCGCAAGTGCTCGAGGTAAAGGATGTCGACCCTAAGGCGCCGGGCAAGGGCGAGGTTCGTATTGCCAACAAGGCCGTGGGGCTCAATTTTATTGATATCTACTTTCGTACCGGGCTTTACCCGGCGCCCTCCATGCCCTCCGGGCTTGGCACGGAAGGGGCCGGCGTGGTGGACGCGGTGGGTGACGGCGTGAGTCATTTGAAAGAGGGCGACCGGGTGGCCTACGCCCAAGGGCCGCTGGGTGCCTACGCCGAGCTTCATGTGCTCCCCGCCGACAAGGTCATCAAACTGCCCGACGGTATCGACTTCGAAACCGCTGCGGCGAGTATGCTCAAAGGTCTGACCGTTCAATACCTGCTGTGCCAAACCCAAAAGCTCGAAGGCGGCGAGACGATTCTTTTTCACGCCGCCGCCGGTGGGGTGGGCTCCATTGCCTGCCAGTGGGCGAAGGCGCTGGGCGTGAAGCTGATCGGCACGGTGAGCTCGAAGGAGAAAGCCGAGCTTGCCAGGGCCAACGGCGCCTGGGCGACGATCAACTACGCCGAGGAGAACGTGGTCGAGCGCGTGCGCGAGCTGACCGATGGCCAGATGTGCGACGTGGTTTACGACTCGGTGGGTAAAGATACCTGGGAGATGTCGCTTGACTGCCTGAAGCCGCGCTCGCTGATGGTGAGCTTTGGCAATGCCTCGGGCCCGGTCGATGGCGTCAATATCGGTATTCTCAACCAAAAGGGCGCGCTGTTCGTGACCCGGCCAAGCCTTAACGGCTACGCCGACACCCGGGAGCGCTTCGAGCAGATGTGCAGCGAATTTTTCGAGATGATCGAAAGCGGCAAGATCAAGATCGACGTGGCCAATCGCTACCCGCTCGACGAGGCCGGCAAGGCCCAGGATGCGCTGCAAAGCCGTCGAACCACCGGCTCCACCATTCTTCTTCCCTGAGCCTGGGTTGGAGATTTTCGAGAACAAAAGCCGCCCTGGGGCGGCTTTTGTCGTTTGAACGCGGCGGCTTTGAGGGTTACTGGTCGGTATCTTCGTAGACCCTATCGAAAAAGCGCTGCTCGATGTGGCTGGCTTCGACAAAGGGGGCGCGCAGGCTCTCGAAATCGCGTTCGGCACCGACCCGGTTGAGCTCGGTACGTAAAAAGTCCACCCAGCGCACGAAATCCTCATCGCTATGAATTACGATCCAGTCGCGGTGTTCGGCGCGTTCGGGCAGCGGCTGCTCGGCGCGCTGGGCCCAATCGAGATAGAGCCATTCAGCCACCACCAGTACGACCAGAATCAGCGCGTAGTCCTGGGATTGGCAGGCCTTGTCCATAAGCGCAATGAAGGCCTGGGTGGGTTCGGCATGGGGTGGGTTGCGCCACTGCGCCTCGGCGACGCCGAGTGCCTGAAAGGCGTCGATGAAATAGCGGTACTCGCCCCCGGCCACGATGGCTAGCTGGCGCGCGTGGGTGAGCCGCGCCTCGGGGTCATCCGCGGCGCACACCGCCGCGCCCAGTAAGCGTACGAAGGTATCGCAAAAACAAAAGTCTTGAACCAGGTAGCGCGCGAACGCGGGATCAGCGATGTCGCCGCTGATCAGTTCATCGACGAATCGATGATTGACCGAGGCGTCCCAGTACGGGGCGGCGGCTTCGCGCAAACGTTGACACAAATCCATATAACGTCCTTTCAGTGGTGGGGGCTTTGGATGCTCGTAAGGGGAGCGCTCAGTGCCCGATTGATCGGCTTAAGTGTAAGCGCGGCAATGGGCCCGCGATAGCCGGTTTTAAAGCGGGGCCGCCATTGGCGCCCCGGGTATGAATACCCTATGGCTTCGCCCGCTAATTAATAAGTTAACTTGCGCCGTGTTTTGGGTTAAAAGATCAATAGATTACATACCACGCGGCAACCTTGCCAGGTGGTAAAAGGAGACGTTGTTCAATGGCGATCGAGTCGCTCGGACTGGCCCCCAGTACGCTCATTTTCATCATCCTGGCACTGACACTGGCGGCGTTCATTTGGGGCCGCTTTCGCTATGACCTGGTCGCGCTGACCGCGCTTTTGAGCTCGGTCATGGTGGGCCTGGTGCCGGCGGATGAGGCTTTTTCAGGTTTTGGCCACCCGGCGGTGATTACCGTCGCCGCGGTGCTGGTATTGAGCCGCGGTTTCGAGCGCTCCGGGGTGGTCGATATCATCGCCCATCAGGTCATGAAGGCCGGTGAGCGCCTGATGCTGCAGCTTTTGGTGCTGGTGGGCACGGTCGTGGTGCTCTCGGGAGTCATGAATAACGTCGGCGCTTTAGCGCTACTGTTGCCGGTGGCCATGCGGCTGGCGCGTGAGCATAATACCTCGCCTTCACTTTTGCTGATGCCCCTGGCGTTTGGTTCGCTACTAGGGGGGCTGACGACGCTGATCGGTACGCCGCCCAATATCATCATCGCCGCATACCGGGGCAACATTACCGGCGAAAATTTCAGCATGTTCAGCTTCTCGCCGGTGGGCGTGGCGGTGGCGCTGGCGGGCCTTGCCTTTATCGTACTGCTGGGGTGGCGCTTTACCCCCAGGCGTAATAGCCAGGCAGGCTCTGCGGACATGTTCGATACCGCCAACTACCTGGTCGAGCTAAAAGTCGCCGAGGAATCCAAAGCCAACGGGTTAACGCTTCAACAGCTTCGCGACGAGTTGGACGAAACGATCCCGGTGCTTGCCGTGGTGCGCGATGATAGCCGCCTCGCGGGTTACTCGTTTCACGGCGTGCTCAAGCAGGGCGATATTTTATTGCTCGAAGCCGGCCCGGACGAGCTTCAGCTACTGGAGGACAAGGTCGGCTTGAGTGCCGTAGCGGAGCTTGACCAGGACGCGCCGGAGGAGCAAACAAGCCAGGATGAAGAAGAGCTCGACCCGCAGGACGACGAGCCGGTCGACACCGAAGGCCTGCAGCTTGTCGAAGCGGTGGTACGCAATGATTCGATGATGATCAACCGCAGCGTGCGCCAGCTTCGCCTCAACCATCAGTTCGGTCTTCATCTGGTGGCCGTAGCGCGCGATGGCGGCCGTTTGAAGCAACGCCTTCGCGATATCCGCTTTCAAACCGGCGATGTATTGCTGCTCCAGGGCAGCGAAAAGGAGATTGGCTACAGCCTCTCGACGCTTGGCTGTCTGCCGCTTGCCAACCGCGAGCTACACCTGGGCCAGCCGCGTAAGCTGGCCGTGTCGTTGGGAATTTTTGCGCTGGCCATTGCCGCCATGTTGTTCGACCTGCTGCCCGCCGCGGTCGCCATGAGCTCGGCGGCGCTGGTGTCGCTTTTGATCGGCGTGCTGCCGCTTCGAGAGGGCTACCAGGCCATCGACGGGCCGGTGATCATACTGCTTGCCGCCATGCTGCCGGTGGGCGAGGCGCTCGAAACCAGTGGCGGGGCGGACATCATCGCCAACTCGCTTTTATATTTTGGCGCCGATTGGCCCGTCGTCATCTCCCTCGTGGGCCTTTTCATCCTGTGTATGCTGCTCTCCAACATCGTCAATAACGCCGCCGCGGCGCTTTTGATGGCGCCGATCGCGGTGAGTTTGGCAAACGGCTTCGACGTCTCTTTGGAGCCCTTTTTGATGGCCGTGGCGGTTAGCGCTTCCTGCGCCTTCCTGACGCCTATCGGGCATCAGTCCAATACCCTGGTGCTCGGCCCCGGCGGCTACCGTTTCAGCGACTACTGGAAGCTGGGCCTGCCGCTTTCGATCGTGGTCATGGTCACCGCTATCCCCGTAATTCTGCTAGTGTGGCCTTTATCCGGCTAGACGCCTGCATTTTTGAACCCGTGAACACGGCCAGGCGCGCGATAGCGCGCCTGGCCACCTGTATAAAAGGCTCGGCCCATGAATCAACAGTATCGCCAGGACGCCATTGTCGAACTGGTACGCCAGAACGGCTACGTGAGCATTGAGCAGCTCACCGAACACTTCGCCGTCACCCCGCAAACCGTTCGTCGTGATCTCAATACGCTCTCCGACGAAGGACGTATCCGCCGGGTACACGGTGGCGCCGGGGTGGAGTCGAGTACGGTGAATACCGCTTACAGCACGCGTAAAACCCTTCATCTGGGTGAGAAAGAGCGCATTGCGCAGTGCGTGGCCGCGCACATTCCCGACCACGCGTCGCTTTTCATCAATATCGGTACCAGCAACGAAGTGATCGCCCAGGCGCTTTTGGAGCACAAGGGCCTCGAAATCATCACCAACAATTTGAACGTGGCCGCCATTTTGCAGCGTAAGGAGGATTTCTCGGTGATCATTGCCGGCGGCCAGGTACGCTCGCGCGACGGCGGCATCATCGGCGAGGCGACTATCGACTTCATCAATCAGTTCAAGGTGGATGTCGGCATCATCGGTATTAGCGGTATCGACGAAGACGGTTCACTCCTCGAGTTCGACTATCAGGAAGTGCGCGTCGCCCAGGCCATTATCGCCAACTCGCGGCGGGTGTACCTGGCGGCGGACTACTCCAAGTTTCACCGCAACCCGGTGGTTCGCCAGGGCAACATTGCCCAGCTCGATGCGCTATTTACCGACCGCCAACCGCCAGAGGCCATCATTAAGCTACTGGGCGAGCACGGTGTCGAACTTCACGTTGCCTGAAATACGCATCGGTTTCCTGAAACCCTGTTTCAAATAGTTTTGAAACAGGGCGTTTAAACGCCGCCTCGAAACGACATTGGCCGATTACATTTAAAAAAGTATTAATCGTCGCTCTTCATCCTGATAAAGCCGCCGCGCCAGTGGCTAATGCCGATCAGTTAGGCTTGGCTATCACCTGTGGGACGGAGCTTTAGCTCGCGACGGTGGCTTGGACAAGGCGCCTGACGGCGCCATTCGCCGAATTGTCGGACCACCGCTGAAGCGGGCTCCACAACAACGAAATCTTGCATCCATCCCTTGTAGGAGCAGGCTTCAGCCAGCGATGCAGCGCAACGCGCTGCTGGGGTTGGTGATGATGGCAACCAAAAGTGCCGTCGCCACCGAAGGGCGGCTATCGCCGCCATCGCCCAATGGAATTGGGCTCCTACAATGGAGTCGTGCCCCCTCCCTCGTAAGAGCAGGCTTTAGCCAGCGACGCAGCACAACGCGCTGCTACAATAGATTTACCGCTCGTTGTGGGTAGGCAAAAGCCTTAACTGATCGGCATTACCACCCCAGTGGCGGCTTTTTATTCGATTTAATGACGCGTTAACGCACTTTTTTATAGCACAACGCCAATAAAACGAGCGTTTGAAAGTAATCGACATAAATAGCGCTCAACGAGTGTTGGTGTAGTCGAGTTACAACCCCGGCCCCTGCCAATGATTGATTGTCGGCGTTATCGGCGTCGGCCATAGTCACGTCATGGCTTTGAATAACGCATCCCTCAAAGCCCGGCGCTTGGACTTTATAAGCCAATGCGCCTCATTAGGACACTGCGAGGTCTACCGCCCCGCGGGCGTCGGCGCCTCACCCCAGGCGCTCGAAAACTCTTTTAAACCCGTAAGCGGTAACAACGTCAAGAGGTGGTTTATGAACTGCATCGAATTGAATCAACAAGCCGACCGAATCGCCAGCACGTTCAGTAAGCAAGAGCTTGCCAAACTGGTACTGGCACTTAAAAGTCAGGGCGAGTCACTTCAACAGGCGGTCGAAGTGCTCGACACGATCGATACGCGCGCGGGCTACTCGATGGAACAGGCTTGGGAAGAAGTGCTTGCCCAAGACTCTCAACTAATTGTCGAAGACGAAGAGTAGACGTGTCGAAGGCAAAGAGTCGAGTAGCGACCAGCGCGGTAACTAAAAAAGCCCCTTCAAGGGGCTTTTTTATCGAGCGCTTTATAGGACTTTATTGGGTCAACTCCGCCGGCGGGTGGGTCGTGTCCGGGTTGTTGTCGAAGTAGGCATTGAAGCGCGCCTCGGCGTCGTCGCCAAACAGTACCTCGCAAGCCTTTTTAAGGCCTTCGGAGCGTGCCAGTTCGTCGCGGTGGACCACCAGCGACACCTTGGCGCGGCGGCGCAGGAAGTCTTCGAGCTCGGTGATCATTTCATGATCACGGGCGTACTCGAGCTCGCAGCGGATGTATTCGGTTTTCTCGATGAGGATCTCCGCCTCGGTGGGGTCGGCCTTGATCTTGTCGAGCATGGCGAAGGCATCCAAACCGTAGCGCCGCCACAGCCGTGAAGAGAGCTTCTCCGTCGAGGTGGCCGGGGTCAGTTTGTCGAGCTCCATCTCGCTTGCTTGCTGCATGAACGACGCTTTTACATCATCGCCTGGCTCGCCGTACCAAAGCTTGTTGGGAGCGCTCAGCTCGACCCCGAGCCTGGTTAACTCGTCGGCGATCTCTTCGCCCACGTTCAGGCAATCGGTCAGTTTGCCGCCGAAGATGCTGATGTGGGCGCTCTCTTCGTGGGTGTCGATCACGTGTTTGCGCGAAAGCTGCAGGAAGTCGCGCTCCTCGTCTTTCTCGGCTTTGACCGCCAGCGGGCGTACCCCGCACCGGGTAGAAACCACATCGTCTTGGGTGAGCGGCGTTTTAAGCGTCAAACGCGAGTTGATATTTTCGAGAACGAACTGAATATCTTCCTGGGTGACCTCCGGGTTGGGGTGCTCCATGTGCGTATCCGTGGTCCCGATGCAGGTACGGTTGCCCATGGGAATCACGAAGAACAGCCGCCCGTCGTTGGCGAAAAACGCCAGTACGCGCTTGGTCTTGGTCAGCTGCGGTACGATCAGGTGGATACCCTTGGAGTACATGTGCTGGTGCGAGGTGGTTTGCTTTGTCAGCGCGTTGTGCTCGTCGACCCAGGGGCCGGCGGCGTTGATCAGCACTTTGGAGCGAATTTCGAAGGTGGCGCCATTCATCGCATCGCGGGCTTTCGTGACCCACACGCCGTTTTCGCGCTCGGCACCGAGCGACTCCACGTAGTTGGCCGCCACGGCGTCGAACTTCATGGCCTGACTTACGAAGTTGAACACGAAGCGGGCGTCGTTATCGTAGAGGTAGGCATCCGAGTACTCGAAGCCGCCAACAGCGCCTTCGGTTTGAATGATCGGCTCTTCCTGTTTGATGTTTTTCGGCGATAAAAGGTTGGGGCGTTTGGTGAAGCCGTTACCCATCAGCCAGTAAAGCCAGGTGCCCGCCCATAGGTAGTACGGGGAATGGCGAAAGCCCTTGGTAATGGTCGTGAGAAAGCGAATTTCCTTGACCGTAGACGGGTAGCTTTTGATCAGGTGATTACGGCTTTTACAGAGCTTGCGCACCAGCCCGAAGTCGTTGGACTCCATGTACTTGATACCGCCCCACACCAGGTTGGACGAGTGCATGCTGGTGCTGCCGGCGAAATCCCCGCGGTCGATCAGGGCGACTTTCGCGCCTTTCCCCGAAAGGGCAGCGGCGGCGGCCGCACCGTTGATGCCGCCGCCGATAATCAGCGCGTCATACTCTTCATTGGGCAGCTTTTCGAGATTGCGAGTTCGAAGCGTCATAGCGGTTACCGTCAGGTTTAGGCGTGGGGCCGAGGCGTAAAGCCGCGCTTTATTTTCAATAACGAAACTATAGATGATCGATTCCGAACATTCAACGCGTTTAGCCCTGGGTGGGTCACTTCAATAACATCAGTAAACGAGGCTTCGAAAGTTTTAGATAAGAGCAGCGTACGTCTGGTACGCGACAGCGCGATGACGTGCATAAAAAAAGCCGACCCAGGGGGCCGGCTTTACCGTTTCAGTAGCGTTCGAGCAGCAAGCTTTCTATTTGATGCTGGCCTCTTCGCTAACGGCCGGGGCTGGTTTGGCGGCCGCGTTGTGGTTGATCAGCGTCGACTTGTTGGTCGCGAATTCGTCGTAGGCGAAGTCGTCCACGGTGAGCATCTCCAGCACCTCTTCTTCGAAGATGCGCATGAACTCGGCGTCCTCTTCGCTAACGATACCCGATTCAAGGCCGGCTACGACACGTGCTTCCGGATGAAGCGCGGTTTGCGGTAGCTCGCCTTTGGCGTAGGCCTTGTTGACCGTGCGATAGATCTTCTCGGCGCGCTCGTAGTCCACCAGCAGGGCGTTGTAACGCGCCAAGGGGTTACGCTGTTCGCCGTCGTCCTGATCCCAGGTGTTGTGCAAAAGCTTGGTGCGCAGCGCGCTGTGAGTCGAGACCCGGTGAGCGATATCGCGGGCGAAATCGTCGTGGGGTTTGTCCCAGCGCCGGCCAGCAGGCATCACCACGGCATTGAGCACCTTGCCAAGCGCGCGGTTGGGCAGGTTGTCGAAGATTTCGACGAACGCCTGCTCAGCGCGGTGGAGCAAGAAGCGGCAGCTATAGTGCAAGAGCGCCTCTTCACCTTCGACCTTGTCACCGGCCTGCCACTGCTTGAGCACCATGGAGGCAAGATAAAGGTTGGAGAGCACATCACCCAGGCGCGCCGAGAGCATTTCGCGCTTTTTAAGCGCCGAGCCCAAACTTGCCATGGCGGCGTCGGCGCACAGGCCAAAGCCTGCCGAGAGGCGGGCGATATCCTGGGCATAGGCGGCGGCAGGGGCGTCAAACGGCACGCCGGGTTTGCCAATGCCGATGCCCAGGGTCAGGGCGCGAGCAGCGTTACCGAAAATGAGCCCGGCGTGTTTGAAGAACGCCGTGTCGAACGCCTTCATGTCGTTGGCGTCCTTGGCGGCCAGCTCTTCGAGTACATAGGGGTGGCAGCGGATCGCGCCCTGACCAAAGATCATCAGGTTACGCGTCATGATGTTCGCACCTTCCACGGTGATCGCCACCGGGTTGGCGCTGTAGCCGATACCCAAGTAGTTGCGCGGGCCAAGCGTGACCGCTTTACCGCCATGCACGTCCATGGCGTGGCTTAGAATCTCACGCTGGAATTCGGTCAGCTGGCTTTTCAGAATCGCCGAGGGGACCGCGGGCTTTTCGCCGTGATCGATCAGGTTGGCGGTCTGGTAGACCGTTGCCTGGGCGATATAACCAAGGGCGGCCATTTTAGCCAGCGGCTCCTGCACGCCTTCCATCTCGGCCACCGGCACGTTGAACTGGCGGCGCACGCGGGTGAAGCCGCCGCTCCAGCCCAGCGCATAGCGCGCGGTACCGGTAGCGCCAGAAGGCAAGGTGATGCAGCGCCCAATGGACAGGCACTCGACCAGCATGCGCCAGCCCTGACCGATCATGTCCTGGCCGCCAATGATGGTGTCCAGCGGTACGAACACATCGTGTCCCTTGATCGGCCCGTTCATGAAGGGGCTGCCGATCGGATGGTGGCGACGGCCGATTTCCATGCCGGCGGTGTCCCGGGGGATCAACGCCAGGGTAATGCCGCGATCTTCTTCGTCACCCAGCAGTTTTTCCGGGTCGAACAGGCGAAACGCCAGGCCCACGACGGTGGCGATCGGTGCCAGGGTGATCCAGCGCTTTTCGAAGTTCAGGCGTACGCCGAGCACTTCCTGGCCATCGATGGTTTGTTTGCAGACCACGCCGGTATCCGGAAGCGAGGTGGCGTCAGAGCCCGCGCGCGGGCCGGTCAGGCCAAAGCAGGGGATTTCGCGGCCATCGGCCAGGCGCGGCAGGTAGTGATCCTTTTGCTCTTGAGTACCGTACTTGAGCAGCAGCTCACCCGGGCCGAGCGAGTTGGGCACGCCCACGGTGACCATCAGAGTTTCGTTGGCCGAAAGCTTTTGCAGGGCCATGGACTGCGCCTTGGCCGAGAAGCCTAGACCGCCATACTCTTTCGGGATGATCATCCCGAAGAAGCCCTCTTTTTTCAGGTAGCCCCAAAGCTGCTGGGGAAGATCAGCACGCTCGATGGAGATATCCCAGGCATTACACATGCCAGCGGCCTTGGCGCACTGCACGTCCAGAAACGCCTGCTCGTCTTCGCGAAGGCCTTCGTCTTTATAGTTTAACAGCGTGTTCCAGTCGGGCTTGCCGGAGAAGAGCTGGCCATCCCAGGCAACGGTACCCGCTTCGAGGGCGGTGCGCTCGGTGGCGGACACTTTCGGCGCGACTTTTTTGAACGTGGCGAAAATGCGCGGCGTGAGCCATAGCCGACGAAGCGGGGCCAGGCCCGCCGCCGCGACCAGTAGCGCCGCGATAATGAGGATAAAGCCGGTGACCGGTGCCTCGAACACCAGACCTACCAGCCCTAATACCGCGAGTACGCCAATGGCCGGGGCCGCACCGGCCTCGCGGCGCATGACCACCAGCAGGCCTATCACGGCCAGCACTATAAGCAGTAGCGTGAGCATGGAATTTCTCCTTTTTGTTTATGCAGAGTCTTCAAGCGTGGTTCGTTCAGGGCTTTTTGTACAAACCTGTTTTTGAAACCGGGGGTTTGGGGCAGCGCCCAGGGTACGTATTTAAACGAATGTTTGAATAGTGGCAGACTAGCGCTGCTTTGCGCAAGTACTACGCCAGTACTGCGCCAGTACTATGTAAGTACTACACGAGCGCTACGCCCACGGCACTCAAGTACTGCGCCATTACTGCTCGCCTGCCATGAGTCGTGCCGATAACCTGGCGGTGGCTTGGTTTCTTTATAGTGGGCCCGATGGTGGCTACTTGCTTGATGGCGTGTCGTAGGTAGGTAAGCGAAAGAGGGCCACGCAGGGGAGCCTCGCGGACATCAGCAGGGTAATCGTTGGGCTCGTTGCCTGGCCGGGGCGTTACCGGCCACGAAGTATTCGACGTTTTCCCGCGGCAACGGCGCGCGGCCGCGAATACGGTCGGCGATTTTCTCGGCCAGCATGATCGTCGGCGCGTTGAGATTGCCGGTCGGAATCAGCGGAAAGAGCGAGGCATCGACCACGCGAAGCCCTTCGATACCATGGACCCGGCCTTGACCGTCGGTCACCGCATCGTCCCCTTCGCCCATCCGGCAACTACCGCAGGGGTGGTAGGCGGTTTCGGCGTGCTCCTTGATGAACCGGTCCAGCGCCGCATCGCTTTGCGCGTCTACCCCCGGGGCGACTTCCCGGCCACGGTAGCGGTCGAACGCCGGCTGGGCGATGATCTCGCGGGTCAGTCGAATGGCGTCGCGAAACTCCTCCCAGTCCTTCTCTTTGGACATGTAGTTGAACAGGATGCTGGGCGAGGCGGCCGGGTCTTTCGAACGCACCTGGACACGCCCGCGGCTTTGCGAGCGCATCGAGCCGACGTGGGCTTGAAAGCCGTGAGCCTGAACCGCGCTTTTGCCGTTGTAGCTGATGGCAATGGGTAGAAAGTGATACTGCAGGTTGGGCCAGACTTGCTGGTCATTGGAGCGGATGAATCCGCAGGCCTCGAACTGGTTGCTGGCACCGGTGCCGGAGCCTTTAAAGAGCCACTCGGCGCCGATTTTGGGCCGGTTGTACCATTTGAGCGCCGGGTAGAGCGAAATCGGTTCCTTGCATTCGTACTGAATGTACATCTCCAGGTGGTCCTGTAGATTCTCGCCGACGCCGGGCAGGGCGTGAACGACCTGGATATCCAGGGCTTTCAAAAGTGCCGGGTCGCCTACGCCGGAGCGCTGGAGTATCTGCGGCGAGGCGATGGCGCCGCCGCACAATAGTACCTCGCACTTGGCGCGCACGCGTTTCTCTTCGCCTTTTTGCCGATAGCGAACGCCCACGGCGCGCTTGCCTTCGAATTCGATCACATCGGTCAGTGCGTGGGTTTCGATGGTCAGGTTGGCGCGTTTTTTGGCGATATCCAAATAGCCACGGGCGGTGGAGGCGCGCCGCCCTCTGGGCGTGACGAAGCGGTCCATCGGGCCAAAGCCTTCCTGCTGGTAGCCATTGACGTCTTCGGTCTCCGGGTAGCCCGCCTGTTTGGCCGCCTCGATGAAGGTGCGGTAGAGCACGTTATTGCCCGGCCTCGGCGTGGTGATGCTGACCGGGCCGTTGTCACCGTGATAGGGGCTTGCGCCGGTGTCCCGGGTTTCGCACTTTTTGAAGTAGGGCAAACAGCTCAGGTAGTCCCACTCCGCAAGGCCCGGCTCTTTCGCCCAGTGGTCGTAATCCAGGGCGTTGCCCCGGATATAGCACATGCCGTTGATCAGCGACGACCCGCCCAGGCCCTTGCCACGACCGCACTCCATGCGCCGGTTATCCATATAGGGCTCCGGGTCGGTCTCGAACGCCCAGTTGTAGCGCTTGCCCTGAAGCGGAAACGCGAGGGCGGCCGGCATCTGAGTGCGAAAATCGAGGCGGTAGTCCGGCCCGCCCGCTTCCAGCAGCAGCACACTGACGCCGTCGTCTTCAGTCAAGCGTGTGGCCAGCACGTTGCCCGCCGAGCCCGCACCGATGATGATGTAGTCAAATTCGCGTTGCCAAGCCATGCATACCTCCCGAAAGTCGAGTAACGAAGCAGGATTAAAACGCCGTATTCAAAACACCGACTCGAACGGCCCCATCTCGATCTGCACGGATTTGAGTTGGGTATAGTGGTTAAGCGTTTCGACCCCGTTTTCACGGCCGATGCCGGAGGACTTATAGCCGCCGACCGGCATCTGGGAAGGGGAGTCGCCCCAGGTGTTGATCCAGCAAATACCCGCCTGCAACTGGTGAATCACTCGGTGGGCTTGGCTGAGCCGTTCGCTGAAAACCCCCGCCGCCAGCCCGTAAGCGGTATCGTTGGCACGGCGAATGACCTCGTCTTCGTCATCGAAAGCGAGCACCGACATCACCGGGCCAAATATCTCCTCCTGGACGATGCGCATGTCATCGGTACAGTCGGTGAAAATGGTCGGCACTGCCCAGGCGCCTTTGGTGAACGGCTTGTGATCCCAGGCGTTGCCGCCCACCAGTACCCGCGCGCCTTCCCGTTTGCCAAGCGCGATGTAGGCGAGCACCTTCTTTTGGTGCTCGAAGCTTACCAGCGGGCCGAAGTTGACCGTGGGGGTGAGCGGGTCGCCGGCGCGGATACGCGCGACGCGCTCGAGTAGTTTGGCTTCGAACGTTTTTTTGACCGAGCGCTCGACGAAGACCCGCGTGCCGTTGGTGCATACCTGGCCGCTGGAGTAGAAGTTCGCCATCATCGCAGCGTCGGCGGCGCGATCAAGCTCGGCATCCGCGAAGACGATCAGCGGCGACTTGCCGCCAAGTTCCATGGTGACGTCTTTGAGGGTGGAGCCCCCGGCGGCGGCCATTACCTTCTTGCCGGTCTCGACCTCGCCGGTGAACGAAATTTTGGCGATCCCCGGGTGCTCGGTCAGCATAGCGCCCACGCGGCCGTCGCCCTGCACCACGTTGAAAACGCCGTCGGGCAGACCCGCTTCGGTCAAGATTTCGGCCAGTTTGATGGCCGTGAGCGGGGTGATCTCGCTTGGCTTGAAAACCACGGCGTTACCCGCGGCGAGGGCCGGAGCGGCTTTCCAGCAGGCGATTTGGATCGGGTAGTTCCAGGCGCCAATCGCGCCGATAACACCCAGCGGCTCACGCCGTGTATAAACGAAGGCGCTTTCGCGCAGCGGAATCTGGCTGCCTTCGATCGCCGGGGCCAGACCTGCGTAGTACTCCAGCGCATCGGCGCCGGTGACGATATCGACGCTCGATGTCTCGCTGATCGGCTTGCCGGTGTTGAGCGTCTCCAGTTCAGCGAGTTCATCGTTACGCTCACGCAGTAGCGCCACCGCGCGCAGTAAAATCCGTGCGCGCTCCATGCCGGTCATGGCCGCCCAGACGCGCTGGCCCATTTGGGCCGCCTCGACGGCGCTATCCACGTCGCTCTGGCTTGCCTGACCAATGGTGGCAAGCGTTGCGCCATCGAACGGGTTAGTGACGCTAAAGACTTCGCCGGAAGAAGCCTCTTTCATACGACCGTTGATATATAGAGGGCCGGTGGGATGCACGTTCATGGAAGACTCCTGTGGGTAGGGCGCTATCGAATCAGTGGGGTAGGCCAAGTAAGCGGTCTCGCTGGGCCAGCGCCAGGTCGCGGGCGCTTTCGACGTCGAGCCCATCCGGGGTAAGGGCGCCGCGTAGCCAAAGCCCGTCGATCAAAGCGGCCAGGGTGCGCGCGGCGTTTTGCGCCTGCTCCCGGGGCATTGCTTTACGAAACTGGCTGCACAGGTTGGCGTAAAGTCGCCGGTCGTTGACGTTTTGTAGGCGAGCCAGCGCCGGGCGGTGCATGCTGCTGGCCCAAAACGCCAGCCAGGTTTTAGCCGCGGGGCCACTGACCTGAGAGCGGTCGAAGTTACCTTCGATGATCGCGCCGATATGTGCGCGAGCACTACGCTCAATCAGTCCCCGGCGCCGTTTGGCGACCGCCTGGCTCAGGTCGGTCAAAATCTGGCGCATGGTGGCTTCCAAAAGGCCATCCTTACCGCCGAAGTAGTGGCTGATAATGCCCGCAGATACCCCCGCATGGCGGGCGATACGCAGGATAGTGACCTCGGCGAGGCCAACTTCGTCGATCGCGGTCATGGTGGCCTCGATCAGCTGCTGACGGCGTATTGGCTCCATTCCCACTTTGGGCACGATGACCTCCTGGATGACGATTTAGACCGGCGTTATTTAAGGGTGGAGCACGTGAAAGCCCCAGAGCTTCGTCTTGAAATCCCCGTTGGGGCATGGTTACCTGAATATCGTGGCATTTATTAATTGAACGTTCAATCAATAAAAACGAAGTGACCAACGCCCCCCAACGCTACTACGCTAAGACCCTCACCCATCAGGAGATAAGTCATGAGCTACGCAAACAAGGCTAAATGGAGCGCGCTTGCAGTGCTGACCGCACTGCCCGCCGCCGCGATGGCCGATGAGTGCACGGCCGTACGTTTTGCCGAAGTGGGGTGGACCGATATTACCGCGACCACCGCCATGGCAAGCGAAGTGCTCGACGCGCTGGGCTACGAGCCCCGGGTCGATACGGTATCGGTGCCGATTGCGTATGCCGGTATGCGTAATAACGACTTCGACGTCTTCCTGGGGAACTGGATGCCCTCCATGGCCTCCATCAGCGACCCCTACGTTGAAGACGGCGACGTGGTGCGCCTGGTGGCGAACCTGGAAGGGGCGAAGTACACCCTGGGCGTTCCGCAGTACGTTTATGACGCCGGGGTAACGTCGGTCGAGGACCTGGCCGAAAATGCCGAACGGTTCGACTCCCGCATTCACGGCATCGAAGCCGGTAATGACGGTAATGAAATGATCGAGCAGATGATCGAAGACGACGCCTATGGCTTGGGTGAATGGCAGGTCGTCGACTCGAGCGAGGCGGGCATGCTCTCCGAGCTCAACACGCGGGTGCCCAACGAAGAGTGGATGGTATTTTTGGGTTGGGAGCCGCACCCCATGAACACCAACTTCGACATGGCGTACCTTTCTGACGCCGACGACTACTTCGGCCCGAACCTGGGCGGGGCAACGGTGCACACCAATACCCGAGCCGGCTTCATCGAAGAGTGCCCCAACGTGGGCGAGCTTTTAGGCAACATGACGTTTACGCTGGAAATGGAAAACCAGTTGATGGCCGAGATCATGGATGAAGGCACGGACCCCCGCGAGGCGGCCCGGGCGTACCTTGCCGAGCACGACGACGTTCTCGAGCAGTGGCTCGAAGGCGTTACCACGCGCGAAGGCGACGAAGCGCTGCCCGCTGTTCGTCAGGCGCTCTAATGTTCTTGCAGGGCAAAAAGCAGAAGTGCCCATGATTTTAAACATTTAGTGTAAAAGGCAGGCCGTTATGGCTTGCCTTTTGTCATCGATGTGGGCATAATCTGCACCCGCTGATGAGGCAAAGGCTACGTAGCTCAGCTGGTTAGAGCACATCACTCATAATGATGGGGTCCCCTGTTCGAATCAGGGCGTAGCCACCACATCGCGCACGATAAAGCTAGCACGCCAAGGCTTTATCGCTATGGTGGCCCCTTAGGTCCTCCCGCAACGCGAAACTGCAAACCCCGCCAGGCCCGGAAGGGAGCAACGGTAGTGGTGGATGCGTGTGCCGGGATGTGGCTTTTGGGGCCGCCTCCATTTCTGACGTTCTCCCCCGTTATCAAGACCTCGATCCTTGGCGCTATAACGCCCTCGCGACGCTTATCCGTACATTGGCAACGTCTGCCTGTGTGCGATCGGCGAAACGCTTTATGCGATCGCACACAAGGTTATTCATCGAAGCTCAAAACCGTATGTCGTGCCATTTCTAACGATTTTGTGAGTACGTTAACGCCTCACTCGTCAAAGACGGCGTCCAGTTCATTATCTATGGAGGCAAACGCGGCCTCATCCGTTAGCAATTGGCGTAGCGTTTCGACGGCCAGTTGGCCCTCGTCATCGATCAGGTTATTTAGCCATAGCAAGGCCTGCTGCTGATTGGGATTCTCGAAGCCCCGCGCCAGAAGATAGGCTCTGGCCAGGGCGAGGCGAGCAGTGCGGTGTCCCTGACTTGCTGCCTCATAGAGGTAGCTGGCACCCCGCTCGACATCCTGCTCTATGTTGTCCCCGTTGAGGTATTCACGGCCAAGCGATGCCTGGGCGCCCGCGTGGCCCCGATTGGCGGCGTCCAGCAGTAGCTCATGGCCTTTCGGTACGTCCTGGTCGATAGCACCCTGACCCCGCATATAGGCAATACCCAGTTCGGCGCGGGCATAGAGGGCGCCCGCATCACTGGCCTGTCGATACCAGCGCTCGGCAAGCTCGGCATCCTGTTCGACCACGTCACCGTGCTGGTAGGCATCGCCCAGCACGTAGGCGGCGTACGGGTTGCCGGAGGCGGCCGCCTCGTTGAGCAGTTCAAGACCGCGCGGCACATCTTGCTCAGTGTGCCTGCCGGTCAAGTAGGCTTCCCCCAGGTCCTGGCGCGCACCCGCGTGCCCTCGGGATACAGCGGTTTCCAGGTAGTCGATACCGCGCGCGCTTTCGCCCCGATCCAGATACATGCGGCCAAGGGTTGCCCCGGCACCGGCATGGCCTGCCTGATAGGCCCGGTCCAGCCAGCGCTCGGCCTGGTCCTGGTCACGCTCCACGCCATTGCCGTCGAGATAGGCGCGACCAAGGTTGGCCATGGCGCTGGGATGCCCGCTTCGGGCGGCGGCGATGAGCGCCTCGATATCGCCTTCGGCCCCCAGGTCGCGCTGCACGTAGGCGAGGGCGTCGGCGGCGGAGGGGTGGCCTGCCTCCTGCGCCCGGGTCAGCCATCGTCTGGCGTCATAGAGGTCTCGCCGGACGCCGTTTCCCTCTCGATAGGCACGACCCAGCAATACCATGGCATAGCCATCCCCCTGTTCGGCGGCTCGGGTGATTAGTCGAATGCCCTGGGAGGCATCGCCTGGCAGCGCGCCGTCCAGATAGGCTTCACCGAGGATGGTCATCGCGGTGGTATCGCCGCTCTGGACGGCGCGTGTCAGCAGCTCCTGGCTTTGGTCAGGCCGTGAGGGCAAGACATCGCCGGCCAGGTAGGCCTCACCGAGCAGCCGCATGGCGCCGGTCTGGCCTTGCGCGACCGCCTCCTGGAGTAGCGCCTGGGCGCGTTCGGGGTCTCTTGTCACGCCCCGGCCCGCCAGGTAGGCGGCGCCGAGTTGCTGGGTCGCCCAGGGGTGGCCTAGTTCATGGCCACGCTCCAGATAGTCCGCGGCGACACCGGGTCGGCTTTCGACTCGCTCGTCATCCATGAACAGTGCCCCTAGCTGGGCCAGGGCCAGCGGGTCGTCATTTTCGGCCGCTTGTTCGAGCAGGTCGATGCCCCGGGAAAGATCGTCAAGGCCTGCCTGGCCTTCGACGAGGGCACGACCGAGAATCACCCGAGCATCGTTGGAGCCGGCCTGGATGGCCTCGCTCAGCCATCGTTCAGCGCGATCCGGCGCCGGGGGGCGGCCGTCGCTTCCGGGCGTCAACAGTGCCTGGCCGAGGTAGGTCATGGCGTCGACGTCACCCTGGCGCGCGGGTTCTTCCAGTAACGAGATACCCAACCGGTATTCGCCGGCGTTGGCCAGCGCTTGCCCGGCGCGGGCCCGGTCTTCAAGATCACCCAGCTGCGCGGCTTGCTGCAACCACTGAATGCCCTGATCGGACTGGTCACTGAGCAGGCCGTCCGAGGAGTAGAGCGATGCCAACCGAAACATGGCGTCGACATCGCCCTGGCTTGCATTGGCTTCGAGGCGCCTGGCGTAACGCTTGGCGTAATCCATCGACCGAGCGGAGTCTTCTTCTAACCAACCGTCGGGTGCGTGCGCCTGGGCCAGCGCCAGCAGCGCCTGTTCCTTGTCCTGAGAAGCCGCTTGCTCGTAAAGCTCGCGGGCCAGTTCCGGGTCCGCTTGGACACCTTCGCCGCCTTCGGACAGCAGGGCGGCAAGGTCGACTTCCGCTGTCCGGTCGAGATCGGCCTCTTTGGCCTGCCAAAGCAGGTGATAAGCCAGCACATCGTTACGTTCTACGCCGCGACCCTCTCGGTAGAGCTGTGCAAGGTTGAGCGAGGCATGACCGCGGGTCGAGGAAGGCCGGTTGATCACTTCGCCATAAAGGCGTGCCGCCTCGGTGAAATCCTGTTCGACGCCGAGCCCTTGTTCATAAAGCTTGGCCATCTCGTAAAAGGCCGGTGGCACATAGCGCTCCATCAAGGGCTTGAGGTACGCGATGGCTTCATCGAAGCGGCCCTCTTCGATGCGCTCCTGGGCGAGGTTGATTCTCTCCCAGTCCGAGCCACCCGTATCGACTTCTGGCGCATTGGAGAACCAGCCGACATAGTGGGCAGGAACCGGGCCTGCATGTTCTCCGACAGGCGCCTTCTCGGTGGTGACGGCGCAGCCAGCGAGCCATGCCGATAAGGTTAGCGCTGCGCTTAGCTGCAGCGTAGGTCTACGGAGTATCCGGGTCGTTGTCCTCGTCATATGCTTCCTGTCGTTTTTGTGTGGCGCGATGACCGCTTAGCTATCCAGGCCCCGAAAGGCGTCGGTATCCTGGCGCTCTTCGTCTCTGCGAATGTGCTGCTGGGCATCGGGGGCCATGAAGTAAAAAGTGACGGGGCCTCCCGCACTGCGACTATAGGTGGGGCGTACGCGGGTAATGAAGCTTTCCATACGTGGATGGTCGAAGTGGGAAAGGTACATCTCCATCCAGGGGAAGTACTGGGGGTCTCGCAGAAAACCGGAGTACTGTTCGCGAGGCGCGTAATCGCCCAATGCTTCCGGGTCGTCGAGGATCTCGAACAGGTAATCGACGCCTTCATGAATGGTGCTGTTCTCATACTCCAGATCGAAGATGTCATAGCCCTGGCGATAGACGATTTGCATGTTGGGGATGAGGTAGCTAAGTGCGTAGTTCTGGTAGTGAGTAGCGCGTCGTCCGCGGCGCACCTCGAGGGGAAGGGCGCCTTCCTCGGTCATGTCGTGCAGGGCCGAGTAAATAGCGCCAACACCAAAACGAAACAGGTCGTCGTCTTCGACCAGTACGCCGATCATGGTGGCGTAAAGCGCGCGACGATATAAATGGTTGTTACAGCAACTTTGCTGCGCGACACCCGGCACGTTGGAGTGCTCCCGGGCCAGGCGTTGCAACCACTGTTCGATCTCGGCCCGTTCCTGCTCGAGGCCATCGATAAAAGGGCGCACGATGGAGTAAGCCAGGCCCGCGGCGAACAGCATCGACTCGGAGGCGAACCAGGCTTGGGGTTGCGCGGGGGCATAGACGAAGTCCGTCATGGCTTCAGCCTCGGCCCAGCGATGCAAGTAATGCACCAGGCATTCGCCGTAGTAAATATCGCCACTGGCCACGAACGCACCGGCAAGCTCCGATACGCTATCTTCGAAGGCGAATAATGGCCTGGTCGCCACCTCCCATTCGTCAGGACTGGGATAGAAGCCGGGTATCGCGCCCCGGGTCGTGATGGGCTCCGCGTTGGTTTTTTGACGGCAACTGGGGCCCATCGAGAACTCGTCTTTCAACTGGAGCAAGATGGTGCTTTCGGTTTGCTCGAGTAGCGCCATGCGCGCTTCTACGTCAAAGTAGCTGGCGTTGGTATCGGTGACACGGTAGTCAGAAAGGTCAAGGTTTTGCCGCTCCTCGTTAGAGAGCGTCTCGTCCAGATTCACACTAGCCGATAAAGCGGTGCTGCCCATTGCCACCAGGGCGACGGGCAATGCAAAGAGAAACCGGGCGGGAAGTCCTTTTGCTAAGCCAAGAGGCATGATCATTATTGCTCCGAAAGCGTGGCGGCTCGCGCTCAAGATCCTGGGGTATAGAAGCGGAACTCGGCAAAATCCACGTACTGGTCGCGGGGCGTGCGCCAGCCTTCTCCCGTACCACCAAAGAAAGTGGAAAACATCAAACCATCGATGGTGAGAGCCGGGGTGGTACGAAAGACGATGTTGCTTTGTTCAAGCACGGGCTGACCGTCTATCCAGATCCGCGCGACACCGTTCTCCCGATCCGGGTCGTTAAGCAGGATTTCCTGTTCGATGGTCGCCCAGGACCCGGCCGGGTAGCGCCAGGAGCCGCGACCTACCGATTTTCCCTCGAAACCGACGACGTAAGGGTAGAGCTCGCCCTGGCCCTCTTCGCGCCACATCAAACGCATGGAGAAGCCGTGCTCGCCATCGACGCTATCGCCGCCGGAGGGGGCGTCACCGCCATAAAGCCCCGGCAGTTTGCCGCCTTTTACGAAATCGAAGTCGGCCGGGAAACGTACCTTGTAGCTCAGGCAAGCGCGCTCGGCGTTTTGAAACGAAGCGGGGTCGCTGTAGAAGCCGGCGCCCCCAAGAGGCTTCTCCCCGGGCGACGAGCTGCCCGCGGGATAGCGGACACGCAGACCTGCTTCATTGAGGCCATTGTCCTCGGAGGCCAGGTACGCAACGTTCTCTTCGGTACCCCAGTGCCGCGTGGTATCGAACGCCTGGCGAATGGCGCTGTAAGCGTCCTCGGTGGGCGCCAGGTGCGGAGCTTCGGCCAGGTGGTAGCGCTGAGAGCAGGGCGCCTCCTGGGGCGTGCTAACGACGGCATTCTCGGCCTGGGCGGCCTGGTTTGCCGAAAACGGCAGCAGCGCCAGCACGCCCACTAGTAGAGGCGTGGGCCGTAACCCGATAAATGGCTTGGAGTATTTACCCTTCAGTGCTGATGGCATCGGTATCGTCCCAGTAGTGGTTGATTTCATCCCGGACCGTGTCGTAGAGGTCGTGGCTTGTCTGTGCAATCCAGTTCACGCCTTGCCATATCGTTTCCGAGGCGTCACTAAGAAGCTGTGTTTCGCTAAAGCGAACGTCGATCGGTTGGCCCACGCTTTCTGGCGGCAAGGGCTCCTCGGGAAATAGCAATACACTGGCCATGTTTTGCTGCTGGCGTACCCAGCTGGGGAAACCGGCCCGGGGCTGAGATTCGATATCAAGGGCGACGTTGCGCACCTGAGCGCGAATCGGTTGAGTGGCATTGGGCAGTGTGACGTAGGCCTGCTGATTGGGCTGGATGCGGCTAATGTCATCCATGTGCACCAGCGCCTCGACCATCACGTCGCCTTCATCGGTACGCACCAGGGTCATGATCGGCTCGCTCTCGTCGATGTAGACGCCGGCGGCACTACTCAGCGCCCAGGCAACGAGGCAGTTGCAGGGGCTGTATATCTCGTTTCTGGCCTGAACACCCTGGAGGGCGGCGATGCGCGAGCTCTCGTAATCGCGCACCTGCTCGAACTGTTCGATACGCGCCTCGGCGATCGCCGGCGATACCGTATCGAAGCTGGTCGTGTCACCGCTGGCGGGCCTTGCCGAATCCGCCAGGCTGATCTCTTGGGTATCCTCTTCGAGATAGCCTCGCAGGTTCTCGATCAGTTGTTCGTTATAGCTGATGGCGGCTTCTGCGAGAATCAGTTCCGATTCGAGGTCGCGGTCGATCACGTGGGTCAATAGCTGGTCGCGCTCGACCTGGTCACCCGCGTTGAAGTCGTGCTCGCCCAGCACGCCGGGGCTGGGGGCGCGGATATCGATACGCGGTGCCGTCACGGCGGCGAAGCTTGGCTCGATCAGCACGAAGTTACGATAAGCGGTTGCAGCCGCTACCAATACCAACAAGCCGATCGCAAGGAATAGCAGAACGTAGCGTCCGATAGGCTTGGGCGGGCGTTTGGCAGGCGCTGTCCTGGCGGCTTGACGCTTGCGAGGCGTCTGCGGATCGTCGCTGACCATTTGGCCTTCGATATTGGGCGCACGGCCGCTCAACCAGCTACGAATGATTTGACGTAGCGACTCCTGGTGCTGCGGGTCCATCTCGTTGAACTTGAATCTGACATCGAATCCCTTGCCGTTCTCTCGGGGAGTGGTGTCGATGCATTCGGCCGTGGCCGGCACGATGACATCAAAGGTGCCCGCCGCCATGATCAGTGACACGTCAACGCGCTCACCAGCTTCAAACGCACGGCTGCTTTGGGCAGAAAAGCCGCCGAGCGAGACATCGTTGCCGTCAAGCTCGGTATCGCTATCGGCGAGGGTCACGCGAAACAGGGTCGGAACCCGGATATAGCCTCTTTCGTCACGCTTCTCATGCTGGAGTGGGTTATCCTGGGTCATACGTTCGTTTTCTTGATGTAAAGGATCATCTTTCATCCGTAGGTGGTTCCTTGCGTCAGGGATGAGTCGTCGACAACTTTCAGGCCGCCTTTATAAGAAATAGTCAGTAGGCGCCTGTTGGATCGGATTACCGGGCGTCATTGCCTGCCCCCCATAGCTGTTCGATGGCGATATGCATCGAAGTCCGATCCGGAAGCAGAGTGTCGCCGGTCGAGATCACCAGGATGAGGAAAAGCGTGCCATAGAAGAGCCCGTGCAGCGCATGGCCGATGCGTCGCTGTCGGCGCACCGCGACCGGGTCGTCCGGTTCGCCCGCCGAGATGCCCTGGCGCGACCACTGCTGACGATTGAAGCGAAAGCTGACATAAGTCTTGAGGATCGCGCCCCACACCTGGTTGTAATAAATCAGCGGAATCCACAGCCAGCTGAATCGCCCGCGTTGCCACGCCAGAATCGACACGGCAATGCCACGGGTGAACATGATCCAAAGCACGTAGGTGAAGAAAAACGAGGGGCGTATGAAAAGCGTGACCAGCAGGACCACCGTGGGGCCCACCAGGGTCGTCCACATGGAGATACGCTGGTCGACCAGGCTCCACCAGGTGAACATTCCCATGGGGCGAGGGCCCAGGGCGATGGCGCGATGGCTGATGCGCAGCATGTTGCCAAACCAGCGCCGCATCAGATCGGTGGATGATGCAAAGAAGCGATGCCGGTTGGGCAGCTCCTCGAATCCCGTGACGAAGACATCGGGTACATAGAGCATCGACCAGCCGTTTTTCAGCAGCCAATACCAGGAGGACTTATCGTCGCCGGACAGGAACTTGAAACTACCGAAGCGCCAGTGATCGACGTGGTCGCTCTCGATCAGCTCGATGAAGTCCGGCTTGGTGGCAAGGTCAGTGCGAAAAACGCTGTAACGACCGGTGAGAACGAGTAGCCGCCGGGACAGCGACATCGAACTCATCATCAGGTGGCGCTGGGCATAGCGCAGGTCGTACCATTCCCGGGTGGCGTCACCCCCGGTTACCCGGGCACGGTTGTTGGTCGTCAGTGCTCCCAACTCGTCCTGGGCAAGGAAGAAGGAAAGCGTACGTGACAGGGTATCGGGCTCGATGAGGATATCGCCGTCCATCGAGATCAAAAGCGAGCCCGGCGCTGGCAGGCACCGGGAGATCGCCCGCAGCACCTCGGCCATGGCCGAACGCTTGCCGTCACCCTTTTGAAACATGTAGCGCACGCTGACATTCTGTGGCCAGTCGTTTTCTTCCAGCACGTGCGTGATGATATCCACGTCGGTACGGTCCGAAACGGACGCGAAGATCGTCGTTGGAACCCCGTACTGATGGGCTTCGCGTATCAAGGCATCGTAGACCTGGAAGTTGACGCGCTCGTCGATACGATAAGAGGTGCAAAGCACGAAGAGCTCAGGCGGTTTTTCCTGGTTGCCGGCCTCATCGGCGTCGGCACGCAAGTTCGGAAAGACTACCCGGTTGTACAACAGCGAGCGAACGGCCTGTACCGTCCACCAGGAGTAGCGCCAGATAGCGATCGCTCCAATGATGAAAAAGAAACTCTCCGACTCGGGCGAGAGGACATCCGCCGGCAATTGGCTAATGGCAAAGATCAGCAGTGCCAAACCGAACAGGAAGGTGGTGAGTTCCGCTATACGGCTGGCCGAGGAGTGCTTTTGGCGATTAGCGAACATTGAAGGCCTCAAGCCGGGACGGCGCGTACGGAGTCACCTCGGCCGATGGCATAGTAGGCAAGCCCTGCCGCTTTGACAGTGTCGGGATTGAAGAGATTGCGCCCATCGACGACGACGGGTTCGAGTAACGTGTTGTTCAGTCGCGAGAAGTCGACGGTGCGAAAGGCTTTCCACTCGGTGCAGATGACCAGTGCATGGGCGCCTTCCAGGGTATCGTCGCGTTGCTCGGCAAGGATGAGGTCATCGCGCTCCCCGTAGAGACGACGGCACTCGTCGCTGGCTTCCGGGTCGAACGCCTGCACGCGCGCACCAGCGTTCCACAGGGCTTCTATCAAGGTTCTGCTGGGCGCCTCTCGCATGTCATCGGTGTTGGGCTTGAAGGCAAGCCCCCACAAGGCGATGGTTTTGCCCGCCAGTTGACCATCCAGGGCCTGAGAGAGTTTGTCGAACAGCGTGCTCTTCTGGCGCGTATTGACCTGTTCCACCGCCTTGATCACATGCGCGGGCTGGCCGATGTCGTCGGCGGTATTGGCAAGCGCTCTGACATCCTTGGGGAAGCAGGAACCCCCATAGCCACAGCCGGGGTAGATGAAGCTGTAACCAATGCGCGGGTCGGACCCGATCCCGTTGCGAACCTCTTCGATCTCAGCACCCAGGTGCTCGGCCAGGTTGGCGACTTCGTTGATGAAGCTTATCTTGGTCGCAAGCAAGGCATTGGCCGCGTATTTGGTCAATTCGGCGCTGCGTACACCCATGAACATCAGCTTGTCGCGCTGACGGTTGTAAGGGCCGTAACACTCCCGCATGGCGTCCTTGACGCGCTCGGATTCGGTGCCGACGATAATGCGAGAACCGCGGGAGAAGTCTTCGATCGCGGCTCCTTCCTTGAGAAACTCCGGGTTCGAGCAAACGTCGAAATCCAGCGCGAGGCCCCGCTTTTCGAGCTCGGTAGCCACCGCTTGCTCCACCTGGGTGGCGGTCCCTACGGGCACGGTCGATTTGTCGACGATGATCGTGTAGTCATCCATATGCTGGCCGATCGTCTGGGCCACCTTGAGGACGTACTGAAGATCGGCACTGCCATCTTCGTCGGAAGGGGTGCCCACCGCGATGAACTGAAGCGAGCCGAATTTGACCGCTTCTGGCGCATCGGTGGTAAATTTCAACCGGCCAGCGGCTTGATTATCTTGCACCAGGCGCTCCAGCCCCGGTTCGAAAATCGTTAAATTACCCGCTTTAAGACTGGCCACTGTCTTCTCGTCGACATCGACGCACATAACGTCATGACCGACATCGGCCAGGCAGGCGCCCGTTACGAGACCCACATAGCCACAACCGAAAATACTAATTTTCATGTTCCCTGTTACTCCTTGGTGAAGTGTCGTCTTATATTTTTATGTCAAAAAGTTTCGATGAGCATTAGCTTCATTAGCTAAAAAAGCTCATGGCCTTAATGCTGGAATATTTCAATTCAAATAAATTAATGCATTCTTATATTAATAGTTTCGATTAAAAGTTGGCCACTATGGTGGTATTGATTTTTAGTATTTTCAAGGCGTGTCACGAATCCAAATGGAAAGTTGGACAGGTCTACTATCGACTATAAGAGTTGCTTTGATGGCTTTGAGTCGATCGATACGGGGCATGTTTTTAGCGAGGAATCGCGTTTATTAAACGATAGGTAGGGCGGGGTTTGTCGGGTGTAAAGCCCGGTCTGCCGGACCTTATGCGGTATTTAGGCCCGATTGATGAGTGTCGAATATATCGGGCGCTCTCTGGCTTTCGTGATATTCAAAATGAGGCCATCGTATTGCCCAATTCTTTGCCAAAGAAAATATTTTTATTTAATCCATGTTATTAAGAAAATAAAGTCTGTAGATCGATCCTTTATCATTAAATAATAAATATACTTTAATTTATGTTGTTGATGACTGAGGTTGAGGTGCCATTTTGAGGGGAGGTATTAATATAAATAATTTTTTAACTTGAGTTATTTGCATGACTTTTCGATTTAAGTTAAAGCGATAGTTTCTAACGTCGCTTTTTCTTTCCTCTATCTCCCTGTTCTCGTTCGTGACCTGCGCGCCGCTATTTCGTTAAGGTGTCATTGACGCATTTGAGTGGGGATTGTCGTGAGGCGGCTTTGCATGAATTTTAGCCTTGTGATGCTGCTGGCGCTATTTTCAAGCTGCCGGGAATCGGCCGGGTTGGCCAGGCGCGCCAGGTAAGTCTGCGCGAGCGACCCTAAACGACGTCTCAACATATTTGCAGATACTTTATTAAAGGATTAGTATTTGTAAATAATAGTTGGGGATGGTCATGCAAACAGCACCTGAGTTAGCGAACGACAAAGCCGCCGCGGCGGCCGGTTTGAAGGCCGCGGTCCGTATTCTGGATAAATGGCAGGCAAGCGGTGAGCAAGGCGAGGCGATTCTACGTGTTTCGCATTCGACCTACGCCCGGGCGCGGCGTGGGGAGCTTGCCGAAATCAAGCTCGACAGCGACCAGCTCACCCGCATCAGCTATCTGCTCAATATTCACGCGGCGCTGCGTACCCTGTTTGAAAACCCGGAGAACATCTACGGGTTTGTCTCCATGGCCAATCATAACCCTTACTTTAATGGCCGTACGCCGCTTGAGGTGATCGCAAGTGGCGACTTCGCCGCGCTTTACGAAACGTTCAAGCGCATCGATAGCCTGCGAGGCGCCCAGTGGTAGCGGTCGAGGCGCTGGCGCAGCGCGTGCCCAATCGGGTCGAAGGCTACCGGTTGATCAATAGCAAATTCCCGCCGATCGCACTTTTCGACGACGTGGCCGATGCGGATGAGTTCGAAGCGCTTTTCAAGCTTCAGGCGCTGACCAATCCCCGCATTCGCAACGAGCTGGGGGATTTGGCGCTGCTACCCACCGAGGAGATTCCCTTCGGGATTCGCGGGTGTTCCTACGCCGCCGGGGCATTTACCCACGTCAATCCGGATGGTTCGCGCTTTAGCGACGGGCATTTTGGCGTGCTTTATATCGCGGATACGTTAGCCACGGCGATCGCCGAGGTCAGCCACCACCAGCAAGCCTATTGGGAGAAAGTGCCCGCGCTTCATTATGAACGCTTCGTGTTTCGAGGACTGCGCTGCACGTTCGATGAGAAAAATTGCCGCGATGGGCTCGCCCTTGAGCAGGATCATCCGGTTTATGACCCGGACAGTTACCGCGCTTCCCGCGTACTGGGCAGAGAACTTCGTCAGGCCCGGGAACCAGGGCTTCGCTATCGGTCGGTGCGAAATCCCGGGGCGACCTGCTGGGCGCTAATGACCCCACGCTATGTGAAAGGTGTCGTGCAAACCACGCATATCGAGATGGTCTGGAATGGCCGACTGACACAGGTCAACCGGCTTTCGGCGCTGGCGGGAAAAGAGAAGTAGGCTAGCGGCGGTGCTGTTCAGTAAAGCGCTGCATAATGGCGAGGGTTTCGTCGCTGACGTGGTGCTCCATACCTTCGGCATCGATGCGCGCGGTGCTGTCGGTCACGCCCAGCGCGCGCAAAAAGTGCAGCACGACATCGTGGCGGCCCCGAGAGGTCTGCGCCATTTTCTTGCCTTCTTCGGTCAAAAAGAGCGAGCGGTAGGGCTGGCTGGTGACAAGGCCCAGCTCGTTGAGACGGCGGATCATTTTTGAAACGGTCGCCTGGCTTACCGCCATGCGATTGGCGATATCCGCTGCCCGCGCTTCACCGCGATGATCGAGCAAGTCGCCAATGAGCTCTACGTAGTCTTCGATCAGCTCGGTTTCATGAGCGTTGCGCACTGTTTCGTACTGGCGAGCGTGTTGCTCGACCGGCGGAAGCGCATCGTTGCTATGGCCGCCCCGTAGAGGACGTTGCGGCGTTTGGTCATCACTCATTGGCAAAACTTACTGGCAGTAGATGGAAACAGCGTCATAAAGCTAGCGTATCGCACCGGCGATTGTTAGCCAAGGCTAAATTGTTTACCCGTGGCTTTTACCGGCCAACGCCTGCACAGGCGCATACTAGCATACCCCTAACGCCTCTAACGCCGTTCGCGGCAGGGCGGCCGCCGCGGTTAGCGCTTGGCTTCACCTGCGGCCAGCGAGTTGATCTGGCTCTGTACGCCCAACGCATCTTCTACATCCAGTTGAAAGGCGATGCCGGTGCCCGGCGTTTCATCGAATTCGCCCACCCGGGCAATTGCTTCGAGTATTGCCCGGCTGGCGCTCGCCTCGCTGAGAAAAAGCAGCACATCGCGTTGAGCGGTGATCTCCATGCCCAAAAAGCCATGCACCGGATGATGGCCTTCGCCGCGGGCATTGTTGATCACGGTTGCTCCCGTCGCACCGGCCTCGCGGGCGGCGTTCAATACTCTATCGCTCAGCTCGTCTTCTACTAACGCGACGATCAGTTTGAAGCGCATGGTGGTCTCCTTTGCGCGCTGCTATTAACGGTTGCCTAATGGCTTCTGGCGCTTTTGCGTCGATAAAGCCACTGGCTGATCTGGGCGTAGCCCATAACGGTCATGATGGGAAACAGACATGCCAGGGCGATCATGCCAAAGCCGTCCGCCAGCGGGCTGCGTCCGGGAATGGCGCCGGCGATTCCCAGGCCAAGTGCCGTGATGATCGGCACGGTAATGGTCGAGGTCGTCACCCCGCCGGAGTCGAAGGCCAGCGGTATGATGGCGCGCGGCGAGCGCAGTGTTTGCACGATCACCAGACAATAAGCACCCAGAATGAACCAGTGAAGCGGCAAGCCCATGACGATACGCCAAACCCCGAGCGTAATGCCCATGGCCATCCCCAGGGCGACTGCGATGCGCAGCATCAAGGGGTTGAGCGTGCCGCCGGAAATCTCGCCTGCCTTGAGGGCCACGGCCATGAGCGCGGGTTCGGCAATGGTGGTGCTTGCGCCGATAGCGAAGGCGAACAGGTAGATCCAGTAATAGTCCGACCAGTGGCGCGTAGCCCCTGGCGAAAGCGCGGGTAGAAAGTCCGGGTCGGTCAGCTGGATGGCCATGAGCTCGCCCAGCGGAAACAGCGCGCTTTCCAAACCTACCAGAAATAGCGCAAGCCCCAGCCATACCATGATAAAGCCTACGGCGACCTGGGCCGGGCGTTTGATGGGTTTGCGGATTACGCCAAACTGGAAGCCAAAAATGATCAAAATGATCGGCGCAATATCGATCGACGTACTCCAGAGGCTTTGCAGTATCGTCATAGCACGCCTCCCGCCGAGATTCCCAGACTTAGGATGCCGAATACCAGCACGAAGATGATGGGCATGATGGAGGCCAGCGCGATCAGTCCAAAGCCATCAAGCATGGGGTTACGCCCCTTGATGCTGGAAGCAAGCCCTACGCCCAGCGCGGTGACCAGCGGCACGGTAATGGTCGAGGTGGTCACCCCACCGGAGTCGTAGGCAATCCCGATCAGCGCCTCCGGGGCGATCAGTGTAAGCAGCAGTACCAGCACGTAGCCGGTAATGATCAGCGGCGGCAAGCGCCAGCCCTTGATGATGCGTACCACGCCAAGAATCACCGCCACGCCGACCGACACCGCCACCACCAGGCGAAGCGTCAACGCAAAGCTTGCCTGGGCGCCGGGCTCGATCATGGCGCTTTCGGAAAGTACCAGCGCCGCCCGGGCGGCCACGGCGATAAGCGCCGGCTCGGCCACGGTAGAGCCAAACCCAAGGGCAAAGGCAAAAACGATCAGCCAGATGATCGAGCCCTTTTTCACGAAGGCGTGGGCCAGGCTTTCGCCAAGCGGGAAAAGCCCCAACGACAGCCCCTTGATAAAAAGCGTCAGGCCAATCAGTACGCAGAAAACGCCCACCGCGAGGTCCGCCAGGGCAATGGTATCCGGCAGCGGCTGGCGAATGACCACGAGCTGAAAAAAGCCCATCACCAGCACGATCGGGGCAAGATCGCGCAGGCTGCTTTTGAGCTGGTGCAAAAGTGATAGAACGAAAAGCATGAAGTCACATTGGGTAGGGCGCGTCGGGCCATATTACCGTGGGCGCGGGTTGCGGGTTTGATATGAAGCAAGCTTTTCGAATCAAGCGTTCTAAAAACTCCCCAATAACGTGCCCAGGGTGATGACGCTGACCAGTGCCGCGATGGGTAGCACGATAGTGACCATGGCTACATTGGCGTAGGACTGGCGGTGGGTGAGCCCGCAGATGGCCAAAAGCGTAATGACCGCGCCGGAGTGGGGCAGAGTATCCATGCCGCCCGCGGCAATTGTTGCCACCCGGTGCATCAGTTCCGGGTCGATACCCGCCTGCTGCGCCATGGCCAAATACTCGTCGCCCAGGGTTTCCAGCGCAATCGAGAGCCCGCCGGAGGAGGAGCCGGTGATACCCGCCAGCACGCTCATGGCAAGCGCCTCGGAAATCAGCGGGTTGTTGGGGGACACGTTCAACACCGCGTCGCGAATGATGGCAAAGCCAGCAAGGCTTGCGATCACCGCGCCGTAGCCCACTTCGGACGCCGTGTTGAAAATAGGCAACAGCGAGCCAAATACCCCCTTGTTGACGGTCGTTTTAAGATTGGCCCAGTGGCGCCAGCGGGTCACCATTAGCCAGGCAGAGGCGCTCAAGAGCGCAATCAGGATGGCCCAGAGGCCCGCCTGGTTATCCGCGGTGACGTTCTCGAAGGCGGCGTCGATAAAACTCAAATCCAGGGCGGGAAAGACACCGTAGGTAAATAAAGCGTTCAGCCCGATCACCATCACCAGCGGGATCAGCGCAAGCGGCAGTGCCATGGTAGCGAGAGTGGCTTCATCAGTGCTCTCTTCGGTCTCTTTATCGGTATGTACGCCGTAGCCTTCGCCAGCTGCTTTGGCCTTGTGCACGCGCGACTGAATATAGGCGATCCCCAATCCCAGCATGATGAGCCCGCCGATCACCCCAAGGCCCGGGGCTGCGAAGCTGTTGGTGGCGAAGTAAGGAATGGGAATGGCGTTCTGGATGGCCGGTGTGCCGGGCAGGGCGGTCATGGTAAAGGTGAACGAGCCAAGTGCGATGGAAGCGGGGATGAGCCGCTTGGGCACGTTGGCCTCGCGGAAAAGCTCGCGGCTGATCGGGTAGATCGCAAACGCGACCACGAACAGCGATACGCCGCCGTAGGTGAGTACCGCGCAGGCCATGACCACGGTCAGTACCACGTGTTGGGTACCCAAACGCTTGACGATACCGTTCGAAATCGAGTGGGCCGCGCCGGAATCCGCCATTAGCTGGCCAAACAGCGCGCCGAGTAAAAAAAGCGGGAAGAACTGGGTGACGTAACCGCCCAGCGCCTGCATGAAGGTGTCGGTGTACACTGGCAGCAAAAAAGCGCCATCGCCGGAAAGCAGCACGGCAAGTGATGCCATGAGCGGCGCCAGCAGCAGGACCGAGATGCCCCGATAGGCCAGCAGCATCAACAGTACGAGGGAAACGATAATTGCCAGCATACTCATGGGAGTGCCTTGTTCTTTGTTGTTAATAGAGTGGACAAGCGAAAAAGAGTAGGCCCGATGTTGCAAAGCAGCAATGCCTTAGTGACTAAAGTTGTAGCGAGTAATGCCGGGGCCGGGCGATGAATTTAGCCTGCTAAAAGCCGTGGGCATCTGCTAATATTCGTCACCTTTAGCGCTAGTGCCAACGTCCACAAAACCCTTCAAGGCTTTAGGTAACTCGATGAATGCAGTGATTATTGCAGTGCTCGTCATGGTGGCGCTGTCGCTTTTACGTGTCTCGGTGGTATTCGCCTTGGTGGCGGGCGCCATTGTGGGTGGTTTGGTAGGTGGGCTCTCCCTGGAGGATACCCTAGGCGCATTCAACGACGGCGTGGGCGGTGGTGCCCAGGTGGCGTTGGCCTACGCTACACTGGGCGCGTTCGCCGTGGCGATTTCCCGCTCCGGGCTGCCCGATATGCTCGCCGAGCGCTTGATTCGGCTTTTGGGCAAGGAGTCCACCGCTGCGCACCAAACCCGGGTCAAGTTTATTTTACTAGGCGCTATCCTGATGGTGGCGATCTTCTCGCAAAATGCCATTCCCGTTCATATCGCCTTCATCCCCATTTTGATCCCGCCGCTGCTGGCGCTGATGAACCGCCTTCAGCTCGACCGCCGTGCAATCGCCTGCGCGCTCACCTTTGGCCTGACCGCCCCCTATATGTTGTTACCGGTGGGGTTCGGGGCGATTTTTCTCAACGATATTTTGCTCGCCAATTTGAACAGCGCCGGCGAAGCACTGGGGTTGGAGATCACGCGGGCCATGGTCCCCATGGCGATGGCCATTCCCGTGGGCGGCATGGCGGTGGGCCTTTTGGTGGCCCTGTTTTTCAGCTACCGGGGCCAGCGCCGCTACGCCGATAAAGAGGTGGCGGCCAATAGCGCGCAGGTCAGCGCTACACCGGCCACGCCCCATGCGAAGGGGCTTATCATGTCCGGGGTTGCCATCGTCGCTGCACTGGGCTTGCAGCTTTATACCGGCTCGATGATTCTGGGCGGCCTGGTGGGCATCGGTCTTCTCTCGATGGGCGGTATCTTCAAGTGGCGCGAAGCGGACGACCTGTTCACCAGCGGCATGCGCATGATGGCACTGATTGGTTTTATCATGATTTCCGCAGCGGGCTTTGCCGAGGTAATGAAAGCGACCGGCGATATCGAGGCGCTGGTCAGTGGCGCCTTCGAGCTTTTCGGCGATAACCGGGGCCTGGCGGCGCTGACCATGCTGCTGGTGGGGCTTTTCATCACCCTGGGGATTGGCTCGTCGTTTTCGACCATCCCAATCATTGCCGCGATCTTCGTGCCCCTGGCCGTGCAGTTTGGCTTTTCGCCCATGGCCACGGTGGTACTGGTCGGCACCGCCGCCGCCCTGGGCGATGCGGGCTCCCCCGCGTCGGATTCGACCCTTGGCCCAACCTCCGGGCTCAACGTCGACGGCCAGCACGACCACATCTGGGACAGCGTGGTACCCACCTTCATCCACTACAACCTGCCGCTGATCGCCTTTGGCTGGCTCGGTGCGATGTGGTTCTAGGTATCGCTTGTTACGTAAAAAGGCAGCCTCGGCTGCCTTTTTTTATGACGCTTTAGTGGGTTATTCGTTATCCGGAAGGAGGGATTCGAACGCGCTTAACAAGCCGCGTAGTAGCGAAAGCTCCTTGCGACTCGGCTCGGCGCGAGTGAAGAGCGTTTGCAGCTGTTCTTCGGTGCGGGCGTGGGGCTGGGTCAAAAAACCGCTTTGGCGCATCAAGCGGCCTAGATGGTCCTGGAAGTAATTGAGCTGCTCGCGGGTAGGGGGCGTGGCCTCGAGCGGGCGCTGATAGGAAAAGTCGCTTCCGGCTCGTTTGCGCCAGGCCCGGTGAACCTCATAGGCGAGTATCTGCACGGCCTGGGAGATATTCAGGATACCGTACTCCGGGTTGGCCGGAATACTCACCTGATGGGTGCATTCGCGAATTTCGTCGTTGGTCAGCCCCGAGCGCTCGCGCCCGAATACCAGCGCCACCGGCGCCTGCTGGGCATTTTGCACCGCGCTCTGGGCCATCTCATCGGGTTCGTCGAAGTGGGGCAGTGGCAGGCTTCTCAGCCGGGCGCTGGCGCCGATCACCTGTACGCAGTCGCTGACGGCTTCGTTGAGGCCATTCACGACCCGGGCGTTTTCCAGCACGTCCGTGGCGCCGGCGGCCAAACGGGTTGCTTCTTCGCTTGGAAACTCCCGCGGATTGACCAGCACCAGGTCCACAAGACCCATGGTCTTCATGGCCCGCGCCGCGGCACCGATATTACCAGGATGAAAGGTTTGAACGAGCACGATACGAATACGAGAAAGCACGGTAAGAACGACCCAAGTAAAGCCTGAATAAAGCGCGCATGGTAGCACGCTTTGGCCTCAAAAAGCCGTCTCGCGGCCCCAAACGACAAGAACCCCGCACAGGGCGGGGTTCTTGTCGACGTCAAACGTCAAAGCGGTGGGGCAAGGCTTACATCATGCCGCCCATGCCACCCATTCCGCCCATGCCACCCATATCCGAGGCAGCTTCTTTCTCGTCCGGGTCGTCGGCGATCATGCACTCGGTGGTGATCATCAGACCCGCCACGGAACCGGCAGACTGCAGCGCGGTACGCGTGACTTTCGCCGGGTCGAGTACGCCCATTTCGAACAGGTCGCCGTACTCGCTGGTTTGCGCGTTGTAGCCGAAGTTGCCTTCGCCATCTTTAACGCGGTTGATCACGACCGCCGGCTCTTCACCTGCGTTGGTGATGATTTGACGCAGCGGCGACTGCATGGCACGCAGCGCCATGTTGATGCCATGGTTCTGGTCTTCGTTGTCGCCGGTCAGGCCCTGTACCTTGGCCATGACGCGAACCAGGGCGGTACCGCCGCCAGGTACGACGCCTTCTTCGACCGCGGCGCGAGTAGAGTGCAGCGCGTCTTCGACACGTGCTTTCTTCTCTTTCATTTCGACTTCGGTCGCCGCACCCACACGGATGACGGCAACGCCGCCAGCCAGCTTCGCGACACGCTCCTGAAGCTTCTCTTTGTCGTAGTCGGAAGAGGTCTCTTCGATCTGGGCACGAATCTGGTTAACCCGCGCTTCGATGTCGTTTTCCTGACCGGCACCATCGATGATGGTGGTGTTCTCTTTGGACATGGTCATGCGCTTGGCGGTACCCAGATGATCCAGGTTCGCTTGCTCGAGCGTCAGGCCCACTTCTTCAGAGATCACGGTGCCGTTGGTCAGGATCGCGATGTCCTGCAGCATGGACTTACGACGGTCGCCAAAGCCAGGCGCCTTGGTCGCGGCGACTTTAACGATACCGCGCATGTTGTTGACGACCAGGGTCGCCAGCGCTTCGCCTTCGATATCTTCAGCGATGATGGCCAGCGGCTTGCCTTGCTTGGCAACGGCTTCGAGTACCGGCAGCAGTTCGCGGATGTTGGAAACTTTCTTGTCGACGAGCAGGATGTAGGGGTCCTCGAGCTCGACGGACATGGTTTCCTGGTTGGTGACGAAGTAGGGCGAGAGGTAGCCACGGTCGAACTGCATACCTTCGACCACTTCCAGCTCGTCTTCGAAACCACGGCCTTCATCGACGGTGATCACGCCTTCTTTACCGACTTTTTCCATCGCTTCAGCGATGATTTCGCCAATGCGCTTGTCGCCGTTGGCAGAGATCGTACCGACCTGAGCGATAGACTTGGTGTCGGTGCAGGGCACGGCCATTGCCTGGATTTCTTTGACGGCGGCGTTGACGGCCTGGTCGATACCGCGCTTGAGATCCATCGGGTTCATGCCGGCGGTCACGCCCTTCAGGCCTTCGGCAACGATCGCCTGGGCCAGAACGGTGGCGGTGGTGGTACCGTCGCCGGCGGCGTCAGAGGTCTTGGAAGCAACTTCCTTGACCATTTGTGCGCCCATGTTTTCGAACTTGTCTTTCAGTTCGATTTCCTTGGCAACGGAAACACCATCTTTGGTGACGGTCGGTGCGCCGAAGGATTTGTCGAGTACCACGTTACGGCCTTTCGGGCCCAGCGTGACTTTTACCGCGTTGGCCAGCGTATCAACGCCACGTGCCATACGTTTGCGGGCATCATCGGAAAACTTGACTTGCTTAGCTGCCATGTTCGTTACTTCCTAAATTGAAAGTGAATAGATGAAAGTAAATAGTCGAGACAGTCGAATTAGCCTTCGACGACCGCCAGGATGTCGGCTTCGCTCATGATCAGCACTTCTTCACCGTCGATCTTTTGCTTCTCGACGCCGAAGCCGTCCTTGAAAATCACGTTATCGCCTACTTTTACGTCCAGGGCGCGCACTTCACCGTTTTCCAGAATGCGACCATTACCGACGGCCAGGATTTCACCACGAGTCGGTTTTTCCTGGGCGTTGCCCGGTAGCACGATGCCGCCAGCGGTTTTCTGTTCTTCTTCCACGCGACGAATTACGACGCGATCGTGCAAGGGACGGATATTCATGCTTTCGTTCTCCTGAGTATCGTCAAAGCCCAACGGGCCGTTTTAAATGAATTCTCGCGGTCTTGCCCCGAGAAGTGAAGGCCTGCTGCCTTCCTGTCGAAGGCAAAAGCCACTGCTTTTGCCGAAGTCTGTGCTGATTCAAAAAGTGGGGGCTTACGCCTGCCTTTCAAGGGCCTGGAGCCAAAAAATTATCCTAAAGACCTCGACTTAAGTCGTGATCGCGGGGGCGGATCTCACTACCGGCGGCCTTCGTCTTCACGGCTAATGAACTCGCCCTCGATGGTGGTGGAGTCGCGTTGGCCGCCGCGCTGATCACTCCAGCCGGTATGAGGCGGCTCTTGTGGGCGCGGGCCCGACTGATGGAGCGTGGTTTTCAAGCCAAACCAGGTCAGCGCCTTTACCATCAGCTGCCGCGCGTTGGGCAGCAAACAGGCAAGTCCGAGCGCATCGGATAAAAAACCGGGGGCCATGAGTAGGGCGCCGCCGAAGATCAACGCCGCCCCGGTGAAGATCTCTGAAGAGGGAATTTCACCCGACTGCATCCGCGCGCGTGCCCGGGCCAGTGTCGAGATACCTTCGCGGCGAATGAGGTGTAGGCCGACAAAGCCGGTGAGCACCACTAAAGCCAGCGTGGTGAGCAGGCCGATATGGCTGCCTACCGAGAAAAGCACGACAAAATCGAGTAGGGTGAAGATCGATATGAAAAGTAATACGGGCATGGCTGCCTCCAGCACTAACGTTAGTACCCTCTATGGTGCCAAAAATTACAATTACAAGCAGCCTCGCGCGCAGTACGGGCAAAAGCGCCGCGCGCTCAATCATTAATTTTTACCTGGGAACGAGCAATGGACGTAGATCATAAAGTCATCGCGATTACCGGCGGCGCCCGCGGGTTGGGGTTTGCCGCCGCCGAACACCTGGGCGCCCGCGGTGCTCGGCTTGCGTTACTGGATACCCAACCTCAGGCGCTGAGCGAGGCCGTTGCACGCCTGGCCGAGCGCGATATTCAGGCTAACGCGTTTGAGGTGAACGTCGCAGACGAACGCTCGGTCGAGGAGGGGTTTGCGGCGATCAAGCGTACGCTCGGCCCTGTCAGCGGGTGTATCAATAATGCGGGTATCACCGACGACGCGATGCTCGTGAAGGTCAAGGAGGGCAAGGTCGAAAAACGCATGTCGCTTGACGCCTGGCAGCGGGTGCTCGACGTGAACCTGACCGGGGCGTTTCTTTGCGGACGTGAAGCCGCCACCCAGATGATCGAGGCGGGCCACGCTGGGGTCATCGTCAATATTTCGAGTATTTCCAAAGCGGGCAACATGGGCCAGAGCAACTACGCTGCCGCCAAGGCAGGAATTCACGCGTTGACCGTCACCTGGGGCAAAGAGCTTGCCCGCCATGGTATTCGTACCGGAACCGTCGCGCCGGGCTTCGTTTCGACGGAAATGACCGCGGCGATGCGCCCGGATATGCGCGAGCGCATCGCGGAAAGTGTGCCACTGAAAGCGCTGGGCGAGCCTTCGCATATCGCCCAGAGCGTGGCGTTCATTTTCGAGAACGACTACTTCACCGCGCGTATCATCGAGTGCGACGGTGGTTTGCGCCTTTAACCCACGCGTGTCGGCTTAAAAGTAGTCGCGGCTGATCTCGCGCTGGAAGTACATTTCCAGGCGCATCGTCATCGCCCAGCGCGGGTCGTAGCTGACATCGCGCTGAAAATGCAGCTCCGGAATCACATCCGCAAACAGAATACCCTTGTGCAGGTCGCGGCGGTAACGGGTTTGCAGGTAGTAATCGGTCATGCGCGGGGTCGAAACGCTCTCGCCTATGGCAATCGCCGAGTAGCGCAGCGCGCTGCGGTCGTTGATGCGGTGGTTGAGCTCGGCCACTTCGCTGTACTCGAGAGTGTCTTCTTCTTCGCGCCACTGCACGGTGCTGATAAAGCGAAGGTGGCGGCGCTCGCTCAGCGCTCGGCCGATGTCCCAGCGGGTGCGGGCGTTGTACCCGGAATTGTTGAACCAGGAGAGCCGGTTGAATGACTCGAGCTGCCAGGGCCCATCGCCTATATCCCACAAGCGTTCGCTGGTGAAGCGCACGTAGGGGTCGATGGGCAGGCGCAGCCGGACACCGGCGCCAAACCGGTTGCTCCAGTTTTCACGTTTGTCGCGGCTTTCGAGCCAGTCAAGGCCGAGTATCGAGTTGCTGCGATCGCGCTGGTCGTTATAAAGCCGCCCCGAGCCCTCTTCGGCAAGCGTGCCCTGGCTCTCGTCCGGGTCGCTCTCGATGACCAGGCGCAGGCGCTCTTCGGTAGTGGGTAGATCGATTCGGTAGCGGATGCTGGTATCGCCATCGACGCCTTCACCTTCCATCCAGTCTATTTCCTGGCCAAGGCGCAGGTAGGAGTCGTTTTCAGCGGTGGCGGTGTAGTGGTCGCCCCCAAAAAAAGCGTCCACGTTGCGTGAGGTATTGTCGACCCAGTTACCCACACTGGCGCGAAAGGGCTCTACCCGCTCCGTCGCCCAGTCGGACAAGTCACTCTCTTCCTCTTGTTGTGCATGGGCGGGTAGCGAAAAAGCGACGAACGAGCCCATACAAAGAGAGGCAATAACTAACTTCATGAAAAACGTCCCTGAATGATGATGCGGGCAGGCAGCCGCTAAGTCAGCTGTCTTGCCGGTGTTATGTTGTTTTACGGTGTTATTTTGCCTTGTGCAGTTCGACCTCTTCGGCCCACTTGATCACTTTTTTACGCTGGCGGTAGCTGGTCATGCGTTGGGTATCGATGCCTTGAGGAATAAGCTGGCGGTTTGGCTCGGCGTTGACGTCCAGGTCGAAACAGCGTGAGGCGCCAAAAGGCTTGTCTTCCGGCCCGTAAATGGCGATCACGCGTATTTCCATTTTAAGGTTCGACTGCTCGATGGTTTGCTGATCGATGTTCCAGTACTTTTGAACCTGCTCGATGATCGAGCCAAAGCTTTGAATATGAATATTGTTGCCGGAGGTAAGCGGTCCCTGGTGGGTGCGGTAGCTATCTTCGCCTTCGTCATCGCTTTGCTGCTGGTATTCCACTACGTCGAGCTCATAGGAGTGGCTGTCCGTATGCAGGACCGCAATGACATGCTGAAGATAAACCGATTCGGTGCTCATGTTGCTCACCAGACAAAGCGCTTCGGTACCGATACCTTTACCGCGGTTGATGATGATGCGAGGGCGACGCTGGCGGGAGTAACTGTGAAAAAGCAGTTGGGCGTAAAAAAGCCAAACAAAAAGCGTTAAAGAGCTGGTAAGCGCCGAAATTGCCTGCGCATTCTCATCGAGCCATTCCATGGCAGATCCCTTGAATGAAGTCATTTGTAGCGCGCTAATTTAGCCTGGCAGGCGCCAAAAGTCATTAGCCCAGGGTAAGGCGTAATAAAAAGCTGTGCGGATTAGAGGCGACGAGTTGTCAGCCACCAAAAGGTACTTTAGTTTGGAGAGCGAGCAACGGAATTTGAAAGACGAGCAACAAGGGCTGGGCGTCGAAGAAGTGCGTTAAGCCGTCAATTGGCCAAGTCACGATCCGGTCACACGGGATAATCTAGTGAGTAGCAAGGGGGGAATACTTGATTATAAAAATCTTTATTTTTAATAACTTAAGTAGTTGTTCTGCCTCAGTCCTGGCCGCCGCCAAATATCTCGACCGCTTGCGAAACTAGCTCTGTTGAGTTGTTGGGTATCCACTGCGCATACGTATGTGCGGTAAAACCACATTACGATGTTCCATTTACTTGCTTTGCTGGCCCAGACGAGCGATTCGCCGGCGGAAAGCTTCATTGAAATGAGGGAGTGACGAGTCAGTTGTCGCTCTTGGCAGTTGAAGCCTAATGGAATGGCGGAATAATGGCGGCGCTGACACAGCTCTTTTTCCGCAGTATTATGCAATGAATTCGATTTCGGACTATCCGTAACACACAAAAAAATTGACTATTCAAGATTACGAAGTTAATTTTATAAGCACACAAGCGTACCGCTTGTTTGTGACAGCTAGCTCTTCTTGCACTGGAAATGCCTTAGGGCGCCTCACTGAGGTACGAGGGGAGAGGGGAAGGACCTTGAAATCCGAACCTGGATCACCTTTGGACGGTAGGCACGACTTGCTAGAATGTGGTAGTTACCAGTGCTTTGCTAGCGCAAACAACGCTTTCTAGTAAACCTTTTAGTATAGGTAGGTCGTGCCTTCATTAAATAAATATAATTACGAAAAAGTTTCACAGGAATCTATCGCTTCAGTTGAAAATTTAGCTATAGCTTTAGGCCTTAGCTATGATCAACTTGAGAGAGCCATCACTCTAGATGAAGATGTTAAGTACAAAAAAGTTCCTGTTGATAAATCTGATGGAGGTATACGTTTAGCTTTAAATCCTCATAAGTATATTCGTCAAGTTCAACGTAAGATTAATTCTAGAATTCTATCTGATTTAGACACTATTGAGTGGCCTGATTATATTTTTGGTTCTATTCCTAATACAAATGTAGGCTTGGATGATGAGGTGAGAAGAGATTATATCAGCTGCGCAAAAGTTCATTGTGGGAAAAAGAGCCTTTTGAAGGTTGATATTAAAGAATTCTACGACAATGTGCATGAAGAAGTAGTATATGACGTTTTTAACAAATTTTTATGTTATCCGGAGTCTGTTTCAAATGCTTTAACAGAACTGTGTACATTTAGAGGCGTTCTGCCTCAAGGTGCACTTACATCAGGCTATTTAGCTTGCTTGTGCCTTTATGATTTAGAACCTAAATTAGTGAGACGGCTAGAGCGTAAAGGGTTGTCTTACACACGATACATTGATGATATCACCGTTTCTTCAAATCGTATTGATCAAAACTTCGAGTATTCTTTGAGTATAATAAGCTCGATGTTGGCAGATAAAGACTTGCCCTTGAATAATAAAAAAACTGAAATATTAAGAGCATCATCTACACCTTTAATGGTTCATGGCCTAAGAGTCGGGTTTGAGCAGCCGCGTTTGCCTTCTAAGGAGGTTAGAAATATAAGAGCTGCTGTGCAATCAATTGAAAAGGTAGCGAAAATACCTGGCTACAGAACGACGAGGGTCTATAGAAGATCCTTTTCAAAATGTTTAGGTAGGGTTAATAAGCTTAAAAGGGTTGGTCATAATAAGCATGCAGTGCTGTTAAAGCGTCTAAAAGTTGTCAGGCCTTTAGCCCATGAAGATGATGTTGAGCGCGTAAAAAGTATGATTCGACGCTTAAGGCATGACTATGAAAGCAAGAGAGCAACATATTTATATCATAGACGTTATCATAGAGCGCACCAAAGGTTGAATATTATAAAAATAAACTTTAGAAATGTCGCTACCCAATTAAGAACTCAGTTGAGGAGTTTGAAGTCAGAGTATACTCACTAATCTTAAGGTCGATATATGCTTAATTTTATTAAGAATTTTTGGGTTTCTTTGAATGTTGGAAGTATTAAAGGTGAAGAGAGCTGGTATATTTTAAGGTTTTGTGCTGCATTTATTCTTATAGGTTCAAGTATGGCAGTTTTTATATTCTTCATCACTATGATATCTCAGCGCATATACGAGCAAAGTTTTTGTTTATCTAATGATTGTTTTAAGCAGTTCTATTCTTTTTTTGATGTTTCTTTCTTGATCATTGAGTGGAGTTTTAAAGCTTCAATAGGGCTTTTCGCCTTAGGGTCATTTGGTTTAGCTTGTAAAAATTATATGCATAATAAAAATGCTAATGCGTTTTCTTCCCATATAGCCTATCTTTCACTTTTTCAAAATTATTTAGATATAGAAGTTGGTAAAAGAATTAGAGTTAATCGAAGCAGCATTGATGCGCTTCATTGGTATAATATTATTTATCCTAACTCAAGTTTTGGCGATATAAAGCCTTCAGAAGAATATATGAGGTTGTTAGGAGAGATTAATGGTTGCATATTGAAGTCTAATGAAGAATTTATGGGTCCATCTTATAAACACTATGATTATAATATTCATCAACAAAGATTGATCTCGAATCTAAGTAATATTGGAATTTATTTAGAGCCTTTGCCAAGGGCTAATTTTTGGAGCGTTGAAGAAGAGGTGGTATCTTTGATTGAGGTCATTAATACTTCTTTTTGTAGATTAGGCACTACTTTTGAAAAGTTTTCAAAACCTACTTATCGTTGATATTGTTTTTAATAAATCAGCCGATTTAGATGATGTTCTTGATTTTACATATTCTAGATGATGTTATGCCCATTATCATAACCCCTTTATCAGTAGAAACGGAGTTTAGAGTCTGAAATTACTTTATCGGTTTTTACTTCCAATTGCTCGGCATAGATAGATGGGGAATTCCCCCGAAAAACCAGAGTGTTCAAAAGTAGAATTTTCCGTAAGCTAAGCGCAGGGAGATTCTGCATGAAAAAATCACGTTTTTCCGACAGCCAAATACTGTCAATTCTCAAGCAAGCCGAAGGCGGCGCACCTGTTCCAGATCTGTGTCGTGGGCATGGCGTCAGCGGTGCGACTTTCTACAAGTGGCGAGCTAAATTCGGTTGCATGGATGCGTCCATGATGGCACGGCTGAAAGAGCTAGGGGATGAAAACCGACGGCTCAAGAAGATGTACGCTGAGGAACGATTGAAAGGGGACATCCTCAAGGAAGCCATCGAAAAAAGTGGTGAAGCCGTCTCGACGCCGTGAGATGGCGCAGAAAGCCTTCAATGAGAAGCGCATCAGTATTCGACGGGCTTGTACTGGATGTTCAGCATCAGCGAGACCTGCTATCGCTACCAGGCCAAGCTCAGCAGCGAGTATGCCGAGATCGCTGACTGGCTGATCCAATTGACCCATAACCAGCAAAATTGGGGCTTCGGCCTGTGCTTTTTGCACCTGAGAAACGTCAAGGGGTTTGGCTAGAATCACAAATGGGTTTACCGGATTTATCGGGAACTGGAACTGAACCTGCGGATAAAACCCAGTAAACGCCTGGTTCGTGAAAAGCCGAAGCCATTGGTGGTGCCGGCAATGATTAATGACAGTTGGTCGATGGACTTCATGCACGACCAGCTCAACGATGGTCGCACCTACCGGCTGCTGAATGTGATTGATGACTTTAACCGCGAAGGTCTTGGCATCGAAGTAGACTTCTCGCTTCCGGCAGAGCGTGTTATTCGATCACTGGAGCAGATCATTGAGTGGCGGGGCAAACCGCGCTCTATTCGTTGTGATAACGGCCCTGAATACATCAGCGGCAAGTTGGCGCACTGGGCGGAAAACGAAGGCATTATGTTGGCGTTTTTCCTGCTTGGCAAACCCCAGAAGAATGTCTATATCGAACGCTACAATCGCACGGGGCGTTACGATTGGCTGGCACAGTATCTGTTCGACAGCAGCGAAGAAGTCCAGGATTATGCTACTCGCTGGCTCTGGCACTACAATCACGTACGACCCAATATGGGACTCGGAGGAATTACTCTTCAACAGAAGTTGGCCATGATGGCCTGAGGTCTACTTTTGAAGCCCTCTAAAAATGGGAGGATTACCCTTATGCTTTCGTTTGGCCTTCTATTCTAGCCCCATCAGTATTGATCCGTAACCCAGTTTAAAGCATAGTTCTTAAGTCATGAATGGTCGCACACTGCATGTAAGTAACGTGTTGTGTGTAAGAAAGGTAAAAATAGAAAGTTTTGATTTTATGGCAAAGCTTTATGCAAGCGCGGCCCGCTAGAATTGCAAAACGGATTCAAAACCCGCCGCCTAGGCCGGGATATGCTATCAGCCATGGCATTAACGAGGAGGCGAGCTGATGCAAGTGCCGTGGTAGGTTAAAGAGTTAGAGTTACTACCTGAAACGGTCACGTTTGCAGGGATTTGAAGCGAAAACACGTAGCTTTGGCCTTGGAACTCTGCATTCATGAGGCTTGAGCCAATCGAAAGAGGGACAGGATCATTATCTCCAATCTGTAGAGTATTGTTTTGCCCGCCCATTCCGTCTCTACTGATAAGAAGCATCAGAGGGTGATGTTCAAACTGGCACGCAATTGGTGTCAAATTATCTTCAGAAAGAGCTCCATGAGAAGCTGTGAGTGAGATAAGACCAGCTATCAAACCGATGCCTTTATTACTAAGCTTTTTTTCTTTCATAAATACTACCCTTGGCACGGAAATCGAACCTGATATGCATCCAGTGTATCGCGTTCGACTGTAACTGTGGCCAAAAGGAGGAGGAAATTGGGTTTGACCTTTCCCCTGGATTAGTACCGCTGATTCAATGAGATTTTCCGCATTATGCCGCCCTGTGGGCATATTCAGTGGGCGGCAGATAATTGAGTGAGCTGTGAGGGCGAACGTGATTGTAATAGTCTCGCCACGCCGCTATCTCTGCTCTTGCCTCATCTATTGTCCTGAACCAGTGACGATTCAGACATTCGTTTCGGAACTTGCCGTTTAAGCTCTCCACAAAGGCATTTTGAGTAGGCTTGCCCGGCTAGATAAAGCCCAATGACACCGTCGCTTCCTTGCTCCAAAAGAACATCGCCTTGCTTGTAAACTCGGTATTATTGTCGCAAATAATCTTGTGCGGCTTATCTCTTGCCTCGCACAGCTGCTCCAGAAACCGGGCTACCTGTCGTCCACTAATCGATACAGAGATCAACTGCCCCACCATTTCTCGTGAGAAGTCGTCCACCACATTCAGTACTCGAAAGCGCCGCCTTAGCTAGCTGATCAGAGACCAAGTTCATTGACGACCGTTCGTTGACCCTGGCTGGCACATCCAGGCACTGCCGTGGACGATGCAGCTTTTTGCGCCGTTTGGTGCGTACTTGCAGGCCTTCTTCGGTATAAATTCGATAGGTACGCCTTCGGTTAATGACCAGGCCTTCCGCTTTCAACAGCGCGTGCAACAACAAATTACCATGGGCAGACTGCTGTGCAGCCAGTTCCTTGAGGCGCACTCTCAACACGCCGTCCGGGTTACTCTGAGCCGGATACCGATACGCCGTTCGGGAAATGCCTACAAGTTGGCAGGCGGAGCGCTCACTGATCTGGTGGCCATTGACCAGATATCGAACAACCGCTTTCCGGGCTGTAGGCGTTACCACTTTTTTGACAGCACATCCTTCATGGCTTCGGCTTCCAGCAGCTTGTCAGCGAGAAGCTTTTTCAGCTTGTTGTTTTCCATTTCAAGCTCTCGCAAGCGCTTCGCCTCACTTACTTCCAGGCCGGCGTACTTGCTGCGTCAGTTATAGAAGGTACCGTTGGAAATACCCAGCCTGCGGCACAGGTCGTCCACTTTGGCACCCACCTCGTGCTCCTTGATAGCGCCAATGATCTGCTCTTCGGTGTAGCGTGTCTTTTTCATAATGAGATCTCCGTTGATCAAGATTAGCTGGAAATCTCATCGAGTGCATGGTGTTAACTTCGGGGAAAGGTCACAGGTCATAGGCACAAAAAAGGCACCCGTAGGTGTTTGATTTGTAGGCGTGCATGGTGGAGGTGGCGAGAATTGAACCCGAGTCTAAGAGCTTAACTCTCCAATCCAAATTGCTGTCGGGCCGTATGAACCAGCAGATCCTTGATAATCCCTATAGTCATAGAGCCTCCAGCATTGGAAACCTTGCCCATGGCTTTATTCCAAACTGTTTCACTCCGAGCCGCATCAATGAACTCATGACCTTGCCAAGTCACGGATAGCAGCAGAGCTTGAGGGCTGGGGCTTTCGCTATCTGAAGTGTCTGCTGCTTCTACTAGACCTGCTTTCCACATTAAATACACGTGGTGCGCTACTTGATCGGGAGTATAGTCATCAATATTAGGCGATTCTTTAACATACCCGTTTTCTTGGCTAGTAGCATCTAACAGTATTGCTCGAACCAAATTCATATCGCGCTTCATAGCGTACGCCCTAAATTGTTAAAAACAAAAGAGAGCTTAGCTTTTTGACGATATATTTGGGACACTGGATAAGAAAAGCTGACTAGGAAAGCGACCAAATTATGACATATATAGGTCGTTAGGAGACAATCTATGGGAAAGGATGAATATATGATATTGAAAAATAAAAAAGTAATTGGTGCGGATGGGGAGACTCGAACTCCCACACCTTACGGCACTAGAACCTAAATCTAGCGTGTCTACCAATTCCACCACATCCGCAGAAGACGAGGCGTATATTATCAATATTTGGCGCTAAGTCAATAAGCTGCCAGAAGAAATTAGTACCGAACAGGTGAGATTGCCATGGGGTTAATGCAGTGGGGCAGGGCAGCCAACGCGGCGTTTAAAAAGGCGCTGCCGGGGTACTGCGCTTTCTGTTTGTCGCCTCAGGCTGGAGTAGAAGGGTGGTGCGACGAATGCTATTCACTGCTTGCGCTTAACACCTGCGCCTGCCCCCGGTGTAAGGAGCCGCTGCCATCTTCTTATGCCGGCACTGAAAACGCGCTTTGCGGCCACTGCCTGGTCGAGCCGCCCGCGTTCACCGCGACCACCGCCGAGTTTCTCTACCTGGCAAGCGTTAAAGAGCTCGTGCGCGATTTTAAGTTTCACGCCTCGCCCCGGGCGGGCATGCTGTTGGTGGAGCTGATGCTGACGCGCCCACCGGCGGCGGTGGGCGATGCGCTCATCGGCGTGCCTATGCACCCGGCTAAAGCGCGCGAGCGCGGCTTCAACCAGGCACACTGGCTTGCCCAGCAGCTCGCCAGGCGTTTGGGGCGGCCCTTGCTCACCGGTGAGTGCATTAAAAATCTGCCCTCGCAACGCACGCTCAACCGTAAGCAGCGCGCGGCCAATTTAAAGGGCGCCTACAGGCTTCCCCCAAAGCTTCCGCCCCACGTAACCGTTATCGACGATGTCGTTACGACGGGTGCCACCGGGCACGAGCTGGCGCGCAGGGCGCTAAGCGCCGGCGCAAGCCGGGTCGATCTCTGGGCGCCGGCGCGTACACCTCTGGGAAGTAACTGATAGAATGAGCGATTTGCAGGAGCTGCGTATGGCCCACGCATTTAGCGCGCTTTCCCCGGATGCGGTGATGTCCGCCGCCGAATCCGTTGGCATCTATCCGGGCGCCGAGCCCTTTGCGCTCAATAGCTACGAAAACCGCGTGTTGATGTTCCAGGACGATGGTCAAAAACGCTGGGTGGTGAAGTTTTACCGCCCCGGGCGCTGGAGCGAGGCGGCGATCGAAGAAGAGCACGACTTTCTTGCCGAGTTAGAGGCCGCCCGCGTACCGGTCAGCGCCCCCTGGCGCGATGGCCAGGGCCGCTCGCTTCACACCTACGTGCATGGCGACCAGCCATTTCGCTTTGCACTATTCCCCCAGTGCGTGGGCCAGGCACCGGAGCTCGATAATCCCGAGCATCTTTTCGCGCTAGGCGAGCTATTGGGCCAGCTGCACGAGCAGGCCGCGAAGGGCAACTTCGAGCACCGCCACACGCTTTGTTTCGAAAAAGACATAAAGGACGCCGAGGCGCGGGTGCTGGCCAGTGGCCGGTTAGGCGAGCACCAGCAAAGAGCCTACTGCCAGGTAATCGATAAAACGCTTGCGGCCTTGGCGCGGCTTGGCGTCGCCAAAACACCCCTGGTACGAACCCACGGCGACTGCCACCTGGGTAATATTCTGGGCCGCGACGAGCGCTTTCACCTGGTCGATTTCGACGATTGCCTGATGGCGCCCGCCATTCAGGACCTGTGGATGCTGCTGCCCACCGGTGAGCCCGATAGCTGGCAAGCCCAGTTGAGTGAAATGATCGAAGGTTACGAGCAGGTTAGGCCCTTTCCCCGCGAGCAGCTTGGCGTGATCGAGTCGCTAAGAGCCTACCGCTTGATTCGCTACACGGCGTGGCTGGTGTCGCGCTGGGAGGACCCGGCTTTTCCCCGGGCGTTTCCCTGGGTGGCCGAAAGCGGCTATTGGGACCAGCACATTCGCCAACTGGAGCAGCAACTGCTTCAACTAAGCGAGCCGCGCTGGCTTGCATGAAAGACGCCCGTTAAGGCGCGGCGCTTGGGTCGGGCAAGGGCAGCGGCGTTTGAATGTCGGGATGTGGATGTTTAACCACGGTTTTTGGTCGGTTTTACCCTGCCACCCAAGCCCCGGGTAGGGTAAAATGCGCGCACTCCATCGCTTTTAACTTTTCGCTTTTAATGATTCAAACGTTCATGGGCCTGGCGGCTTATGGCGTAAAAGCGCCTGAAAGCAGTTTGCCATGGGGCGGCACGCATCCCCGCGCTATCGATGAACCCGCAAGTGTGTTCTAAAGCCCGTGCCGCCCATCAGTTAGGTTGAATGAGGCTCGTCATGACCGATGACATTGCAAAGAACTACCGCGACATTATTACCGCCCTGGGCGAGGACCCGGACCGGGAAGGGCTGCGGGATACGCCCACCCGCGCCGCCAAGGCGATGCAGTTTTTGAACGCGGGCTATAAAACCTCGCTCGATGAGATCGTCAACAACGCCGTGTTCGAGTCGCAAACCGACGAGATGGTGCTGGTCAAGGACATCGAGCTCTACTCCATGTGCGAACACCACCTGCTGCCGTTTATCGGCAAGTGCCATATTGCCTACCTGCCCGATGGCAAGGTGCTGGGGCTTTCAAAGTTCGCACGTATCGTCGATATGTACGCCCGGCGTATGCAGATCCAGGAGAACCTGACCCGCGAAATCGCTGAAACGGTGCAGGAAGTGACCGGCGCGAAAGGCGTGGGCGTGGTGATCGAGGCGCGCCATCTTTGCATGATGATGCGCGGCGTCGAGAAGCAGAACTCGAGTATGACCACCTCGGTGATGCTGGGTCGCTTTAGAAGCAGCCAGGCAACGCGCCAGGAGTTTTTGACGCTGGTGAACTAAGCGAGGAAATTTCACTACCTGAAAGCAAACATTTGGTCAAACGGGCAGATTCGTCTTAGCATGAAACGATTGAAATGAATCGAACATGGAAATCACCGACGACCTTCGGGTCAGGAGACTGTCATGGAAGCGCTCAAGGAAACCGAACTGTACTGCCCGTTTGCCTATATAGACGGTAGCTGGGTCGCCGCCGACAGCGGCGAGCAGATCAGTGTCATCAACCCCGCTACCGGCGAAAGCATGGGCGACATGCCGCGCCTTGGCCGCGCGGAGACCGAGCGGGCGATCGACGCCGCGGACCGCGCGCTGCCCGCCTGGCGTGCGCTGACCGCCCAGGAGCGCTCGGATTTGCTGTTCAAGTGGTATGACCTGATGATGGAGCATCAGCACGACCTGGCCGTGCTGATGACCCACGAGCAGGGCAAACCCGTCAAGGAAGCCGAAGGCGAAATCGCCTACGCGGCGAGTTTCATTCGCTGGTTCGCCGAAGAGGCGCGCCGGGTTTACGGGGAAACCATCCCGGCGGCGAAAGCCAGTCAGCGTATCCTGGTGACCAAACAACCTGTGGGCGTGGTCGGGGCGATCACCCCCTGGAACTTCCCGGCGGCGATGATCACCCGCAAGGCCGGGGCGGCGCTGGCCGCAGGCTGCACGATCGTCGTCAAACCCGCCAGCCAAACGCCGTTTTCCGCCACCGCGCTTGCGCTTTTGGCCGAGCGTGCGGGCGTCCCTCGCGGCGTGTTCAACGTCGTGCCGGGCAGCGCTTCCGAAATCGCCAAAGCGCTGACCGACTCGCCCAAGGTGCGCAAGATTACCTTCACCGGCTCCACCGAAGTCGGCCGCGAGTTGATGGCGCAAGCCGCGCAGCACGTGCAGAAAATTTCCCTGGAGCTGGGTGGCAACGCGCCCTTTATCGTCTTCGAAGACGCGGATCTCGACGCTGCCGTCGAAGGTGCGATGGCGGCCAAGTTTCGCAACGCCGGACAAACCTGTGTGTGCACCAACCGCTTTTTGGTGCAGTCCAGCGTGATCAACGCCTTTTGCGAAAAGCTGGCCGTGGCGATGAATAGCGAGCTGCACGTCGGTGACGGCACCGAGGCCAATGTCAACGTGGGCCCCTTGATTAACGAAGACGCGGTCAAAAAGGTCAGCGAGCACGTTCAGGACGCCGTGGATAACGGCGCCGAGCTGCTGTTGGGGGGCCAGCCGCACCCGCTGGGCGGCAACTTCTTCACGCCGACGTTGATCAACTTCGCCAACGACAAGATGAAGGTCGCCCACGAAGAGACGTTTGGCCCGCTGGCGGCGGTGTTCCCCTTCGATGACGAAGAGACCGCCATCGAGATGGCCAACGATACCCAGTACGGTCTGGCCTCCTACTTCTATTCGAAGGATCTGGCCCGGGTATGGCGTGTCTCCGAGGCGCTGGAGTACGGCATGGTGGGGATCAATACCGGGCTGATCTCCAACGCCGCCGCGCCCTTTGGCGGGGTGAAGGCCTCCGGTCTTGGCCGCGAAGGTGGCCATCAGGGCCTCGAGGAGTACCTGGAGACCAAGTATCTGTGTATCGACCTGGGTAGCTAATCGATCGGTCGATAGCGGTCAGCGTAAAAAGCCCGGGCAAATGCCCGGGCTTTTTAATGGGTGAGCCGCTCGGCTAATGAGCGGCGGCTCTTGCCCCGTCGTACTTAGTGGCGGAAATGGCGCATGCCGGTAAAGACCATGGCGATATCCGCCTCGTCGGCGGCGTCGATCACTTCCTGGTCGCGCATGGAGCCACCGGGCTGAATGACCGCGGTGATGCCCGCTTTAGCGGCGGCGTCGATGCCGTCGCGGAAGGGGAAGAAGGCGTCCGAGGCCATGACCGAGCCTGGCACGGTGAGGCCTTCGTCCGAGGCCTTGATGCCGGCGATCTTCGCCGAATAGACGCGGCTCATTTGACCGGCACCCACGCCGATGGTCTGGCCATCCCTGGCGTAGACGATCGCATTGGATTTGACGAACTTGGCGACCCGCCAGGCAAACAGGAGATCACCCAGCTCTTGCTCGGAGGGCGCGCGTTTGCTGACCACGGTGAGCTCGTCCCGGGTGACCGCGCCCTGGTCGAGCTCCTGCACCAATAGGCCGCCGTTGACGCGCTTGTAGTCCAGCGCGGCTTTTATGTTCCGGCCCTCTAGGGCAGCGGTTTCCAGCAGGCGTACGTTCTTTTTCTCGGCCACGATGGCGGCGGCTTCGTCGCTGACGCCGGGGGCGATGATGACTTCGACGAACTGGCGCTCCACGATGGCGCGGGCGGTGTCGCCGTCAAGCGCTACGTTGAAGGCGATGATACCGCCAAAGGCGCTGGTTGGGTCGGTGGCGAAGGCCTTGTCGTAGGCTTGCAGGGCCGTGGCGGCGGTGGCCACGCCGCAAGGATTGGCGTGCTTGACGATCACGCACGCCGTTTCATCGAAGGCCTTGACGGCTTCGAACGCCGCGTCGGTATCGGCCACATTATTGTAAGAGAGCGGCTTGCCCTGGCGGATTTTGGCCGTAGCGACGCTTGGTTCACAAGCGTTCGGGTCGACGTAGAACGCCGCCTGCTGGTGCGGGTTTTCGCCGTAGCGCATGTCCTGCTTTTTGTTCAGTTGCAGGTTGAAGGTGCGCGCGAAAGTAGCGTCGCTTTCGCTGACCTGGCGGCCGAGGTAGTTGGCGATCGCACCGTCGTAGCCGGCGGTGTGCTCGAAAGCCTTGACCGCCAGATCGAAGCGGGTCGCTTGGCTCACGGCGCCATTCTGAGCGGCCATCTCACCCAGCACCCGGGCGTAGTCGCTGGTGTTGACGACGATGGTGGTGTAGGCGTGGTTCTTGGCGCAAGCGCGCACCATGGTCGGGCCGCCGATATCGATGTTTTCGATAGCGTCTTCAAGGGTGCAGTCGTCCTTGGCCACGGTAGCCGCGAAGGGGTAGAGATTCACCACCACCATATCGATGGGGTCGATATCGTTTTCCGCCATGACCGCATCGTCCTGGCCCCGACGCGCCAGAATGCCGCCATGGATTTTGGGATGCAGCGTTTTGACTCGGCCATCCATGATTTCCGGAAAGCCGGTATGCTCGGATACTTCCTGCACCTCGATGGCGTTTTCCTTGAGTAGACGAAACGTACCGCCCGTCGAGAGCAGGGCAACGCCTTGCTCGCTCAGCCCGCGGGCGAAGTCGACGATACCGGTTTTGTCAGAAACGCTCAGGAGGGCGCGGCGAACGGGAGTGTGGGTGCTATCTGCCATTGGATGCTCGTAAGAGTCAGGGATTAAAAACGACAACGCCCCATTTAAGGGGCGTCACTTTCGATTAGGCTGTACTGCTTAAGCTTCTTGCGCAGTGTGCCTCGGTTGAGTCCCAGCACGTCGGCGGCTCGCGTCTGGTTGCCGTCGGTGTGGTCCATCACGCAGGCAAGAAGCGGTGCCTCTACTTCGGCCATCACCATGGCATAAAGGTCAGTGGCCTGACTGCCATCGAGATGCTCGAAGTAACGGCGCATCGCGCTTTCCACGGCTTCTCTCAAGGGTTGAGGGCCCGCTTGCGGGTCCGGGCTCTGGGCACCGAGAGAAGTCACTTCGCTATTCATTATAAAACGTTCGTTCATGCAGCATGGCTTCCTTTTGCTAGCAGGTGCGCCGCGGCGTCAGGCGTCATCGCCTCGTTGATCCATTCAAACTGTGCCTGAGGGGTGCTGAGCGCATTGAATTGTTGTTTTAATGACTTGCGTTGGGCCTCGTCGAAGCGCGTGTCCTCGTCGAGATACCAGCCCAGATGTTTGCGCGCAATGCGCGCGCCCATGGTGTCACCGTAAAACGCATGCAGAGCGGCGATGTGCTCGTCGAGCACGATGCGACGCGTGGCCAGCGAAGGTGGTGCAAGGCGTTCACCGTGGGCCAGGTAGTGATTGATCTGTTCGAATATCCAGGGGTTGCCCTGGGCGCCTCGACCTACCATGAGCGCATCCGCCCCGGTGTAATCGAGCACGAAAGCGGCCTTCTCGGGGGTGGTGATATCGCCGTTGGCGATCACTGGAATCGACAGATGAGAGGCGACCTCGGCGATGGTGTCGTACTCGGCACAACCAGTATAGCGCTGTTCCCGGTGTCTTCCATGTATCGCCAATGCCTGGATTCCGGCGGACTCGGCAAGCCTTGCGATGCTCAGCGCGTTGTTGGAGTCCTGACACCAGCCGGTACGGATTTTAAGCGTCACGGGGATATCCACCGCGCGCACCACCGTGTCCAGTATCTCGGCCACCAGCGCTTCGTCGCGCATCAACGCCGAGCCCGCCGCTTTATTGCACACCTTCTTGGCCGGGCAGCCCATATTGATATCGATCACCTGGGCGCCAAGCTCAGCGTTGAGCCGGGCGGCGTTGGCGAGCATCGCGGCGTCACCGCCGGCGATTTGCACCACCCTGGGCGAGGGCTCGCCGGTATGGTCCATGCGCAGCTGAGATTTGCGGGTGCGCCAAAGCGAAGGGTCGGAGGTTACCATTTCGCCCACTACCCAGCCTGCGCCAAGGCGGCGGCAAAGCCTGCGAAACGGCCGGTCGGTCACGCCGGCCATGGGGGCCAGCATTACCGGGCCATGAAGGGGGTAAGGCCCAATGTCAGGAAGCTTAAGGGTCGATAATGTCATGATGATTCAAGCGTTGGGCGAGCGGGTGGGCGCGTTAAAGGGGCGTATGATACGCCTACCCGCTAACAGGGTGAAGGCCCTGCGGCAATTATACCGGCCGCTTGCCGGTCAGGCGCACCCAGCCTTCGCGTACCGCCGGCTCGTCGATGACAAGCCCCTGGGCTTCGTAGGCTTTAATGACCTCGTCGGCCTGGTTGGCCAGAATGCCGGAAAGCGCGATATGGCCGCCCGCGGCCACGTGGCCGGCGATGGTGCCGGCCAGTTCGATCAACGGCCCGGCCAGGATGTTGGCGGTCACGATCGGGTAGTCGCCGCCTTCGAGCTGCTCCGGGTAGTAAAGCGATAGCCGCTCTTCAGCCACCTGATTACGCTCGGCGTTTTCGCGGCTGGCCTGCAGCGCCTGGGGGTCGATGTCGGTGGCATCGGCTCTATCGGCGCCCAGCTTGAGTGCGGCGATGGCAAGAATGCCCGAGCCACAGCCCACATCCAGTACGGTTTTACCCTCGAGACTGCCTTCGACCGCCAGGCCGTCGAGCCACTCGAGACAAAGCGCGGTGGTGGCGTGGGTGCCGGTACCAAACGCCAGGCCCGGGTCGAGGATCAGGTTGACCGCATCAACGTGGGGTGGCGTATGCCAGCTGGGCACGATCCAGAGCCGCTCGCCCATTTGTAGCGGGGCGAAGTCGTCCATCCACTCGCGCTCCCAGTCACGATCCGCCAAGAGCTCGTACTCGATACTCGGGCAGGGTTCGCCGGGCATCTGCTCGGCCCAGGCCGCCTCGATGCGTGAAAGCATCGCGTCGATGCCTTCCAGGTCGTCGTACAGGCCGGTCAAAATGGTGTCTTGCCAGAGGGGGGTAGTGCCCCGGTCGGGCTCGAACACCGGATCGTCCTCGGCGTCTTGCAGGCCGATGGCGGTGGCGCCTTCTTCCAGTAACAGTTCCTCGAGAAGTTCCGCCTGCTCGGGGGCGACGTGGGCGCGAAGCTGTAGCCAGGGCATGGCACTCTCCGAAAATGATGAACGGGGGAAACGATAACGGGGTGGCCAGGCCACCCCGTCAGACTCGATTGCAAGCGTGGATTAGCTGCTCAGCTTTTTCTCGAGATAGTGAATATTGACGCCGCCCTGGCGGAAGTAGCTATCCCGTACCAGATCTTTTTGCAGGTCGATATTGGTTTTGATCCCTTCGACCAGTAGCTCGTCGAGGGCGTTGCGCATACGCGTTAAAGCGGTCTCGCGGTTGGCGCCCCAGGTGATCAACTTGCCGATCAAGGAGTCGTAGTGCGGCGGCACGCTGTACCCCGTGTATATGTGCGAGTCCATGCGCACGCCAAGCCCACCCGGCGCGTGATAGAGCGTCACCTTGCCCGGCGAGGGCATGAAAGTACGCGCGTCTTCGGCGTTGATCCGGCACTCGAAGGAGTGGCCATTGATCTGCACGTCTTCCTGGCGAATCGACAGCGGCAAACCCGAGGCGATACGCAGCTGCTCCTTGACGATATCGACACCGGTGACCATTTCGGTCACGGGGTGCTCGACCTGGACCCGGGTATTCATCTCGATAAAGAAGAATTCGCCGTCTTCGTAAAGAAACTCGAAGGTACCGGCGCCACGGTAGTTGATTTCCAGACACGCCTGGCGGCACGCTTCCAGCACTTTGGCGCGGGCGTCCGGGTCGATCCCCGGCGCCGGGGCTTCTTCCAGCACCTTCTGATGGCGGCGCTGCAAGGAGCAGTCGCGGTCATAAAGGTGGATGGCGTTGCCCTGGCCGTCGGCGAGTACCTGGACTTCCACGTGGCGCGGCTTTTCCAGGAATTTTTCCATGTACACCGTGCCATCACCAAAAGCGGCGTGGGCTTCGGTGCGGGTCACGGTAATCGCCGAGAGCAGGTGGCCTTCGGTGTGCACCACGCGCATACCGCGGCCACCACCGCCGGCGGCGGCCTTGATGATGACCGGGTAGCCGATGCGGTTCGCCGTGGCCAGATTGGTGGCGTCGTCGTCACCCAGCGGCCCGTCGGAGCCGGGCACGGTCGGAACGCCGGCTTCTTTCATCGACTCGATGGCGCTGACCTTGTCGCCCATCAGGCGAATGGTCTCGGCGCGGGGCCCAATGAAGGTAAACCCGGAGCGCTCGACCTGTTCGGCGAAGTTGGCGTTTTCGGATAAAAAGCCGTAGCCGGGGTGTATGGCGCTCGAGTCGGTCACTTCGGCGGCGCTAATCAGCGCGGGGATGTTGAGATAGGACTGGCTCGAGGCTGCCGGCCCAATGCATACCGCTTCGTCGGCCAGGCGTACGTGCATCAGGTCCCGGTCGGCCTTGGAGTGCACCGCTACGGTCTTGATCCCTAGCTCTTTACAGGCGCGAAGAATACGCAGGGCAATCTCGCCGCGATTCGCGATAAGTACCTTATCCAGCATGGGAGAATCCACCCGTATTGAAATGAAAGATTAAGCGATGACGATCATGGGCTGATCGAATTCCACCGGCTCTCCGTCTTCCACCAGGATAGCCTCTACCACGCCGTCGCGATCGGCTTCGATCTGGTTCATCATTTTCATGGCTTCGACGATACATACCGTGTCGCCTTGCTTGACGGTATCACCTACTTCGACAAAGGCCTTCGCACCCGGCGCCGGGCTACGGTAGAAGGTGCCGACCATGGGCGAGTTGACCGCTTCACCGCGGTAGCTGGTCGCCGGGGCGTCCGGGGCGGTATCGGTGCTGGAGGGCTGAGCCGCGGGTGCCGGTGCCGGCTGTGGGTAGCCCGGGTAGCCGTATTGCGGCATCTGCTGAGGCTGCCAGCTGGCGCCATCCGGGTGACGGCTGATGCGGACCGACTCTTCGCCTTCCTGAATCTCGATTTCGCTGATGTTGGATTCTTCGAGCAGCTCGATGAGTTTTTTAACCTTGCGAATATCCATAACGGGGGCCCTATGCTGGTGAATAATGGTGCGCGTGCCTTGAAACGCACGTTTAAAAGCGCAGTAAACCAAATGATAAAAGAGTCAAAAGGCTGCACGTTAACGAACGATGTCTGCCGGACAGCCTTAAAAGCGCGTATTTGACCGATATGGGGGCGGAGTTTGCCGAAAAACACCCCTATTGTCCAGCGCGGGGGCCTCAAAGCCCTCATGGGCGCAGTAAGCGGCTACTAAGCGCCCCGGCCATCTTGCTGAAAGCGTTTGAGCGAGGCGAGGTGCTTTGCGAGGGCGTCGGCGCTGATATCGCCCTGAACGCGGGCCTGGCGAATCTCTTCGCCTGCGTCGAAAAACAAAAGGCTCGGCGGGCCGAATAGATCGAACGCCTCCAGCGCCGCCCGGGTTTGCGGTGTGGTCTCGGTGACATCGACCTCGATCAGCGTCAAATCTTCGAGCTCGCTTACCACGCGCGGGTCCGGGTAGACGTTGCGCTCCATCACCTTGCAGGCGATACACCAGTCCGCGGTAAAGTGTACGAATGCAAGGGTATCACCGCTTTGTTCCAGAGCACTTTGCAGCTCCTCGAGTCCCGCCACCGTAGTGAAAGCGGGCGCCTCGGCCCGCTGGGATGAAGCGGTCGATGAGCCAAAGCCGCCCAGCGGGCGCAGCGGATCGTGACTGCCTTGAGCGGCGCCGAAGACCAGCGCCACCCCCCAGGCCAGCAGCATCAGGGCAAGGGTCTGACGCGCGCGGGCAAAGCCGCTTGCCGGGTGAGGGGTCAGCGCGCCAAGCGTCAACCCGGTACTGATTGCCAGGGCAGCCCAGAGCAAAAGCGCCATCGCCGGGTCGATCAGACGCTCGATCATCCAGATAGCCACGCCAAAGAGCAGCAGCCCGAAGGCCACTTTGACGCCGTTCATCCACGCCCCGGAGCGCGGCAGCAGGGTCGTGCCGAACGTGCCCACCAGTAAGAGCGGCAAACCCATGCCTAGCCCTAAAGCAAACAGCACCGCGCCACCCATCAAGGCATCGCCCGTGGTCGAGATGAACACTAAAGCGCCGGCCAGCGGCGCGGTCACGCAGGGCGACACCACCAATACCGACAATGCCCCGGCCAGCGCCAGCCCCGCGGGGCCACTTTGCTGAGCGCGGGTTTGCCAGCGCTCTACCTGCTGAGCAAGGCGCGGCGAAAGGCGCAGGTCGAACGCCCCCAGCATGGCCAAGCCGAACAGGCCAAAAAGAATCGCAAAGCCGATCAATACCGGCGCCGACTGTAGCCGTGCCTGCAGGTTGAGCCCGGCGCCGAACAGGCCCATCAGTATGCCGACCACGGCGTAGGTGGCGGCCATGCCCAGCACGTAGCTCGAGGAGAGCACGAAGGCCCGCGGCCGCGTGGGGTTTTGTCCCACGATGATCGACGAGAGTATGGGCAGCATCGGCAATACGCAGGGCGTAAAGGTCAGCCCGATGCCCGCCAACAAAAACAGCCCGAGCGCGACGGGCAGGCTCGTTTCGCTAATCAGCGCGCTGAAGCGCCCATCTTCGCTTTGCGGCGCGCTTAATGAGGCGGCGCCCTCCGCGGTCGTGGCCGCTGGTGCTTCTTGTGCCTCGCTTTGCCAGTCTGCAAAAGCGGCGGGCGGAGACGTTTGGGCGGCCTCCAGGGTAATCTGCTCTGGTGGGTAACACAGTCCGGCGTCGGCGCAGCCCTGAAAGCGGAACTCGAGGGTAATCGGGCCGTTTTGAGCGGTGGTAAAGGGCGCTTCGAATACCAGCTGGTCCCTGAAAACGTAGGCTTCGCCCATGAATTCGTCGGTAATCAAGCGGCCCTGGGGAATGACCGGCGCGTCCAGCAGCGCTTGTTCATTGGAGGCCTCGAGGGCGAGCTGATGGCGGTAGAGGTAGTAGCCTTCGCTGATATCCACCCCGACGTAAACCCGCTCACCGTCGTGCCAGGCCTGGCTTTGAAACGCCTCGAGTACCGGGAGAAAATCACTTTGGCTGCTATCCGAGAACCACTGGGCCTGGGCTGCCAGCGGTAGAGCCAATAAACAGGTTAAGAGTAAGCGCTTGATCAATAACACGGCAGGTCCTTGAAAATCGTCCCGCGTAGCATAACGTACCAGAGCGGACGCGCGTAGCGGCTGCGATGACGTGCCGCGCTCGGCGCCTGGCCCGCCTTGAGTGCACGGGTTTTCCATGCATTCGTCTTCGATGCCGACTTTTTCAATAAATTCGTTTTCCATACAAAAGGGCCGCCCTTGGGCGGCCCTTTAAGGCGGCAAAAAAAGCGTGGCTTATGCTTTCTGGTAAGCGGACACGGATTTTTCGATGGCTTTACGCGCGGCGTCTACGCCTTCCCAGGACTCGACTTTCACCCACTTGCCTTTTTCGAGATCCTTGTAGTTCTCGAAGAAGTGCGCGATTTGCTGGCGAAGCAGCTCAGGCAGGTCCGTCACTTCATGGATGTCGTCATAAAGCGTGCTGAGCTTGGGGTGCGGTACGCAAACCAGCTTGGCGTCTTCGCCGGCTTCGTCGGTCATGTTGAGAATGCCCACCGGACGAGCGCGGATGATGCTACCCGGCGCGACGGGGTGCGGCGTCACGACCAGTGCGTCGAGGGGGTCGCCGTCGTCGGCCAGGGTGTGGGGAATGAAGCCGTAGTTGGCCGGGTAGAACATCGGAGTGGCCATGAAGCGGTCAACCAGCAGTGCGCCCATGTCTTTATCGATTTCGTACTTGATCGGGGCATGGTTAGCCGGAATTTCGATCGCCACATAAATATCGTTGGGCAGATCCTTTCCAGCGGGGATGTGGTCGAAGTTCATTTGGAGTCCTTAGCTTGGCTTTTAACGTACGGAGTCTAAGCGATTGATGTATTGCGCAATTGCGACAAATTATACGAATAAGACCGCAGAATTACCAATTCAACGTCGGCCCCGCGCTAAATTTCCCCGGTTTTAACTTGAAATGCAAAAGCGTTATTCGTCTCGAGGCGGCCAGCCGCGTTGACGATCACCGACCATTGGCGGGCATCGCTGTGCTTACGCAACGTGTATGATAACGCCTATCGATAGGGCGCTTGGCGGTTGGCGCCTCTTTTTTTGATATTTAACGCTCGCGGCCAAGGAGGATGAATTGGCGCACGCTCAATTACTGATCAGCTACGGCCAGGCGTTTGTTGCCCCGGACCGGCGAAAGCATCGAAGCTCCATGTCGGTAAGCGTGCCGGACACCCCCTTGCTCAACACCAAGGGCGCCTGCGCGGTGATCAGCGATTCGCTTTCGCGCAATACCATGGCGAAACAGGCGGGGGATTTGAGCGTGCGCGGCTTCATGGCCGACTACTACTCGACGCCGGAGCACTGGGATATCAAAACCTCGGCGACCAGGGTGATGCTCGCTCTCAATAGCTGGTGCTATAGCCAGAGCCAGCACGTCAAAGAGGGCAGTTTCGTCTCGTCCATGTCGGCGATGATTTTCAAAGCCGGTGAGGCCAACCTGTTTCATATGGGTGACACGCTGGTCTTTCGCCTGCGCGGTGCCGAGTTCGAGCAACTCACACGCGACCACGTCACCGACGTCGGCGGCTACCGCTACCCTTCGCGGGCACTGGGCATGGATGGCAGCCTGGATATCGACTACAGCCTGATCAATCTAAAGCAGGGCGATTTCTTCGTGTTCACCACCCAGGGCGTTCGCGGCACGCTGATGCCCTCGGACTACGTGCGCCTGATTCGTGAAGACGCAAGCGACCTGGACGCCGCCTGCGAGCGGCTGGCCAGTGAAGCCAAGCAGCGCGCCCAGGAACGCGGCTACGGCGGCGACCAGTTCTGCTTTCAGATTCTGCGCATCGACGAGCTGCCCGAGGAGACCGAGGACGACCCGGCGCTCATCTACGGCGACCTGCCCATTCCGCCGGAGCTTTCCCCCGGTCAGCGCCTCGACGGCATGGAAGTCGAACGCGTGCTTTCACGTAATGCGCAGTCGCGGGTCTATCAGGTGCGCGATATCAACTCCCAGCGGCGTATGGTCATGAAGGCGCCAAGCCCGGAGCTTTCGCTACGCAACGCCTATCTGGAGCATTTTCTGCTTCAACAGTGGGTGGTGGAGCGGGTCAACTCGCCCTTCGTGGTCAAGGTGATCGACCCCTCGCGGCCCCGGCGCTACCTTTACTACCTGATGGCGTATATCGAAAGCGAAACGCTGCGCGAGTGGGCGGACCGCCACCCCCAGGCAAGCCTCAAGCAACGTCTGGACATCGCCAACCAGCTGGGCAAGGCAGTGCAGGCGCTGCACCACCGGGACATCATTCACCAGCAGATCACCCCGGACAACGTATTGATCGACCAGCACGGCCAGGTCGTGCTGGCGGACTTCAGCGCCTGCCACATGCGCGATATGGAGGGGCATCGTAACTCCGGCGAGCTGTTGCGCCAGGTCGGCTTCAACGAGCACACCGCCCCGGAATACGCCCTGGGCGATAGCGTTGGGCGGCGAAGCGATCAGTACTCGCTGGCCTCGACGATCTACTGGCTGCTGACCGGGACGCTTCCCTATAGCCTCACCCCCGACCGGCTGCGCAGCCACACCGACCTGGAATCACTTAGTTACAAAAGTGCGCGCAGCGCGACGCCGGAAATCACCCCGGCGCTGGACGATGCGCTACGGCGTGCGCTGGACCCCCAGCGAGCACTGCGTTTTAGAAAGCTGTCGGAGCTTTTACACGCGCTGCGCGTATCCCTTGGCCGGGTGCCGGTGCGCGACGAAACCCGCCGCGAGCCACGCCGATTCTGGCAGGGGGTGGCGGGTATTTTGCTGTTGCTGCTCGTGCTCTCCTGGCTTCTGCGATAGCCCGCTGTAGCGGTCACACTGAATAGTCAGCCACTAAAAAGCCGGGACGATGTGAGCATCGCCCCGGCTTTTTTTACCCGTTAACGCTTAAAGCGAAAAGGCGGGTAGTTTTTGCTCGACCTTGGCCAGCTTCAGCTTGGCGACTTTCGGCAGACCATTTTCGAAGGGCGGGAAATCCTCACCCTGAATCAGCGGCGAAAGATAGTCGCGGCAGGTTTGGGTAATGGCAAAGCCGTTATCGGAGATGAAGTCCCGGGGCATGAACTTCTCCTGGTTGGCGACCTGGGAAAGCGGTGCGGAGATCACGTCCCACTGGTAGGGCGTCTGGGAGATACGGCGAATGGCCGGCATCATCGCGTTCTTGCCTGCCAGCGCCAGGCTTACCGCTTCACGGCCTACGGCGTAGGCTTGTTCTACGTCGGTTTTGGACGCCAGGTGGCGCGCGGCGCGCTGCAGGTAGTCGGCCACCGCCCAGTGGTATTTGTAACCCAGGTCCTGTTTCACCATGCCGGCCAGTGTCGGCGCCACGCCGCCGAGCTGGCGGTGGCCAAAGGCATCGGTGTTGCCCGCATCGGCCAGGAAGGTGCCGTCTTCGTAGCGCGCGCCCTCGGAGACCACGATCACGCAGTAGCCGTACTTCTTCACGCTTTCATCGACCCGCGCCATGACGGCTTTACGGTCGAAAGCGATCTCCGGAAAGATCACCAGGTGCGGCGGCTCGCCTTCGCCTTCCCCCGCCAGGCCTCCGGCGGCGGCGATCCAGCCCGCGTGACGGCCCATTACCTCGAGAACGAATACCTTGGTCGAGGTGGCGCACATGGACGCGATATCAAGCGAGGCCTCGCGGGTCGAGGTGGCGATGTACTTGGCCACGCTGCCAAAGCCCGGGCTGTTATCGGTGATCGGCAGGTCGTTATCCACGGTTTTGGGTACGTGGATCGCGGTGAGCGGGTAGCCGAGCTTCTCGGAAAGCTGCGAGACCTTGAGGCAGGTATCGGCGCTGTCGCCGCCGCCGTTATAGAAGAAGTAACGAATATCGTGGGCCTTGAAGACCTCGATCAAGCGCTCGTACTGTTTTCTATGGGTCTCGATGTCCTTGAGCTTGTAGCGACACGAGCCGAAGGCGCCACCCGGGGTGTGCCTGAGAGCGGCGATCGACTCGTCGCTTTCCTGGGAGACATCGATCAAATCTTCGGTGAGGGCACCGATGATGCCGTTATGGCCGGCGTACACCTTGCCAATCTGGTCGGGGGCCTGGCGGCAGGCCTCGATAACGCCACAGGCGCTTGCATTGATGACGGCGGTGACGCCACCGGACTGGGCGTAGAAGGCGTTATGCTGAGCCATGGAAACCTTTTAACTCCTGATTCGGATGGGGTGAGGCGTTGCCGGCTTTTGAAACCGATACCAATCGAGTCATATCGGCCGGAGTTTACCGTAAAGCGGTTTTGACTGCATCACGGGTTACTCCGATGTATCCAGGTCTTGCTCCTGAAGCGCAAGGCGCCAGCCCCCCAGGTCCTTGTAGCGGTTGACCATGGCGCAGAAAAGCTCGGCGGTGCGCTCGGTGTCGTAGCGTGCCGAGTGGGCGGCCTTGTTGTCGAACTCGATGCCCGCTGCCCGACACGCCCGCGCCAGCACCGTTTGCCCGTAGACGAAACCGGCGAGGGTGGCCGTGTCGAAGCTCGAGAAGGGGTGGAACGGGCTTCGCTTCACGCCGCAGCGGTTGGCGGCGGCGTTCAAGAAACCGTGATCGAAGGCGGCGTTGTGGCCCACCAATATGGCGCGTGAGCAGTTGTGCGCTTTGACCGACTTACGAATCGGTTTGAAAATCTCGCTCAGTGCTTCTTCTTCCGAGAGCGCGACCTGCTGGCGCAGCGGGTCGTCCAGGTTGATACCGGTGAAATCGAGCGCTGATTGCTCGACGTTCGCCCCCTCGAAAGGTTTGATGTGGTAGGCGTAGGTCGCATCCGGCAAGAGGTTGCCGTCGGCGTCCATCGTGAGCGTGACGGCTGCAATCTCGAGAACCGCATCACGTTGGGCGTTGAATCCACCCGTTTCCAAATCGATGACGACCGGTAAATAACTGCGAAAACGTTGGGCCATCAATTCACGGGCTATTGCCTCGCTCATGCAGCTCTCCTTAAAAGCGAGTAGTCGGTAAAGAGTAGCGGCAGGCTACCGCTAACAGTGGCTTGATTCTAGCAGCTTTGAACCGGCGGCGTCGTTGACGGTGTTCCCGAGACTTTGAGAGCGCTATACTCAGGGTTTAACGAATTCGTTAAAGCCCGGGTGTTTAAGAGCGGGCTTTGCTAAACCAAAGGAGTCGAGAATGTCCGATGTCAAAAAGGTTGTGCTGGCCTATTCAGGAGGGCTTGATACATCCGTGATCGTTAAGTGGTTGCAAGAGACCTATAACTGTGAGGTCGTGACCTTCACAGCCGACATCGGTCAAGGTGAAGAAGTCGAGCCCGCCCGCGCCAAGGCCGAGGCGTTAGGTGTTAAAGAGATCTACATCGAAGATCTGCGCGAAGAGTTCGTGCGCGACTACGTCTACCCGATGTTTCGCGCCAACACCATTTATGAAGGCGAGTACCTGCTCGGCACTTCGATCGCCCGCCCGCTGATCGCCAAGCGCTTGATCGAAATCGCCAACGAAACCGGCGCCGATGCGATCTCTCACGGCGCGACCGGTAAGGGTAACGACCAGGTGCGCTTCGAGCTGGGCGGCTACGCGCTCAAGCCTGGCGTCAAGGTCATCGCGCCCTGGCGCGAGTGGGATCTGACCTCGCGTGAGAAGTTGATGGCGTATTGCGAAGAGCACAATATTCCGGTCGATTTCTCCAGCAAGAAGAAGAAATCCCCGTACTCCATGGACGCCAACCTGCTGCATATCTCCTACGAAGGCGGCATTCTGGAAGACCCCTGGGCGGAAGCCGAGGAAGACATGTGGCGCTGGAGCGTATCGCCGGAACAGGCGCCGGAAACACCGACCTATATCGAGCTGACTTTCGAGAAGGGCGATATCGTCGCCATCGACGGCCAGGCGCTCAAGCCCCACGAAGTGCTCGAAAAGCTCAACAAGGTCGGCGGCGACAACGGTATCGGCCGTCTGGATATCGTCGAAAACCGCTACGTGGGCATGAAGTCGCGCGGCTGCTATGAAACACCGGGCGGCACCATCATGCTGCGCGCCCACCGCGCTATCGAGTCACTGACTCTGGACCGTGAAGAGGCGCATCTGAAAGACCAGCTAATGCCCAAGTACGCCGAAGTGATCTATAACGGCTACTGGTGGAGCCCGGAGCGGCGCATGCTGCAGGCCGCCATCGACGAAACCCAGGGCAATGTGTCGGGCGTGGTGCGTTTGAAGCTCTATAAAGGCAATGCCATCGTCGTGGGCCGCCAGTCCGAGCAGTCGCTGTTCGATGAGTCGATCGCTACCTTCGAAGACGATGCCGGCGCTTATGATCAAAAAGACGCGGAAGGCTTTATCAAGCTGAACGCGCTGCGTCTGCGTATCGCCGCAGGCAAAGGCCGTAAGCAAAGCTAAACGTTTGGCGGCCAGCGCGGCTGGCCGCTTTTAGCGGCAAGACGTCGTTTTCAGGTAACGGTTCAGGATAGCGCCATGTTTAAAAAACTGCTTTCGATTCTAACGGGCAGCGGCGATCAACCCGCCGCCGGGGTGACACCCGCCGAGCCCGTTCAGTACAAGGAGTACGCCATCGTCTCGACGCCGGACCCGCAAAGCGGCCAGTACCGGGTGAGCGGCACTATCAGCAAGGCGTGCGATGATGGTCAAACCCGTGAGCACCGCTTCGAGCGCTCGGACATGCTGCCCGCGCGCCAGGCCTGCGACGACATGATGGTGACCAAGGCCAAGCGCTATATCGACGAGGTCGGCGAGACGATGTTCGAACCCGACTCGCGCCATACGAGCGACCCTAAAGTTTAGGATTTGGCACTACTGTTTAGAGTGTTATCCACCAGGGACCGGGCTTGTGCAGCGGCTCCCAGCAAAAGAGAGTCCGAAAGCCCGTTCAAGAGGTTGCCACTCTCGGCGGACTCCACATCATTGAGCAGCATCCCCATTGCGCCCTTGCGCTCGACCAGCGCCTCAAAAAACATGGGGCCCAGCGAAATCTCTTTCATCAGCGTGCTTAGATCGATATTCAAAATGATCGGCATGTGCGATAAGAGCCCGAGTATGAACCCTTCTTCATCATCCAGTTTTCTTTTGCGCGCGACTTGCTCGCAGGCCAGCGCCTTGGTTAGGCCGTTAATCAGGTTCAGCTTGTTGGCCGGACTATTATTAGCGAGCAGGATAATCGTCACCATCATTCTCAGCTCGTTAATACCCAGAAGCTGAATGCAGCTATTGAGCTTATAAGAGGGCTGCGCGAGCGCATACCATGCCGAGTTGGTGCGCCTTAATACTGCATCGACCATGCTCGGGTCCTGAGCAATCAGGGACCGGATTTCCGAAATACTGACATCGGGCTTATAGAGTTTCGCGATGAGCCGCAGCTGATAGGCTTTTGGGGATGAGCGGCGGATATTACGCGTTTTTTGGGTGGTCGGGCGCTCGTAAAAATAGCCCTGAAAAAGCGACACCCCAAGCGCTTTGAAATGCTCGAACTCCTCTTGGGTCTCCACCCGCTCGGCCAAAAGCGTGACATTGTGCGCTTTTAGCGATGCGATCATTTCGTTTGAAATGCCGGATGAAATATCCAGTTTGATAATGTCGCAATAAGGCAGCAGCGATTCGTGATTTTGATCCGTCTGGAAGTCGTCGATGGCCAGCGTGTAGCCCTGCGCTTTCAACCCTGCCAGGGCTTGCTTGACTTCTGGCGTGGGCGGCGTGGTTTCAAGAATTTCGAGCACGACTTGATTGGCCGGGAGCGCGTGCAGGTCCGGGTTGAGAAGCCACTGTTCGGAGACATTGATGAACAGTTTGCGCGTGCCACAAAGCTTGTTTAAGCCTATTTCGTAAATAGCGACGGCGCAGGCCCGGGCGGTTGCCTGTACGTCGTCATCGATATGCGCTTCCCGGTCGTTGAAATGACCACGATAAAGTAGCTCATCGGCGACGTGGTTGAGATGGGCATCGACGATAGGCTGGAGTGCGATCGTATAGCTTTTGGAAGCCACATCGAGTGCGCTGCTTGGCATTAACTTATGGCTCCCAATTATATGGCCTGTGTGGCCGGGAATGTTAGCTTAAACTCTCCCCCCGTGCTAGTTACCCTACAGCGAACGAACCAGCGAATTTGCAAGCAAAGTGGCTTTTAACCCTCGGCTCGAAATTAGAGAACGTCTATAAACTACCGTCCTGGCGGTCCAGGGCGCTCGCCTGGAAAACGAGAAGCTCGGCGAGCGTATGAATGTTGCGCGCTTTTAGCCGAGTAACCATCGAAAGCCAAAGCTCGGCGGTTAGCTGAGCGTCGCCCAGCGCCGTATGGCGGGCGTCCTGGGGGATTGCCAGCGCGTAGCGCTTGGCCTGGGACTCCAGGTCGTGGCCGGATAGCGCGCTGTCCAACGCTTTGGAAATCAACAGTGTATCCAGCACCGGCTGGGTCGGCCTGGCGCCCGCTTGGCTCAGCGCGAGCAGGTCGAACGAGGCATTGTGCGCCAGTAGCACGGCGTTTTGGGTGTAGGCATTAAACGCATCGAGCACCACGCTTGCAGCCGGTGCGTTTCGTACGTCGTCGTCGCGGATGCCGTGAATGGCGGTGCTCGCGGCGGGGATCGGGCGAAAGGGGTTGATGTAGCGGTCGAACACGTCGTTGGCGAGCAGCCGGTTGTTGACGATTCGGCAGGCGCCAAGGCTTAACAGCGTATCGCCGCCGCGAAGGTCGAGCCCCGTCGTTTCGGTGTCGAAGGCCACGATATCGAGCTGCTCCAGGGCGCGCTCGAACGGCGCCGCCGCCGGTGTTTGATCGGCGATGGCGAAGTCATGAAACTCCGGGCGGGGAGACGCAGACGGCCTGGGAGCGCTCTGGCGGCGCGAGCGCTTGAACGATACGCATAGCCTGGCGTGCTTGCCGTCCGCGTCGTTCTCGCTCCAGAGCGTGCTTTGGTGAATGAGCAGGACGTCCTCGACACTGGGCGCCAGGGGCAGCGTCTCGATGACTTCGTTTCGCCAGTTCGTTAGCGTTGTCGCCTCGATGGCAAGCCCCCGCCAGATGAAAGCGAGCCAAACGCCGTCGTGGGTGTTGATCAGCTCGCCTTCGAAGCCGCATCGGGGCAGCTCACCGTGCAGCTTTTTAACCAGCGTATCGAACAGGGCGATGAGCGATGGCTGGTGGCCCTTGAACCAGCCGGGCACGCCGATGGGCGTTATCAGGGGGCGTGCCGGATCCAGCTGTTCGTCCAGCGCCTGCCAGAACGCGTTCGACCAGATCGAGGTCAGCCGCTCGTTGACGAAATCCGGGTCTTGCCACAGCGCTCTCAACTCGCCAAGCGCCGCGGGCGGCGTGGTTTGCTCGATGCCCTGCAGCAGGGTATTGATGTTTTTTCGCACCCCCAGCTCGTTTTGCCAGGCGCGGGTCACATCCTTGAGCGTTACGACGATTTCACCGGTGGAATGGGCAAGCCGGGTTAAGCTAACCGACAGGATGCGCTCGGTTTGGCGCGTTAGCACTTCCCGGGAGAAATCCCCGTTCGAGGCGGGGGCCGCCATCAACGCGTCGAAGCGTGCGCCAAGCGCCGGGTCGGGGATCAGGCTCTTGAGCTCTTTGCCCAGTCCCAGGCAGTAGGGCGAGACGAAAAGCGCCTCCGCCGCCTGATTGAAAAGTAACAGCCGACGGTGCTGGTCGAACACCAGAATGGGCGTGGCCAGGCGCTGTAACAGGTTTTCGAGTTCCCGGCGAACCCGTGCGGTTTCTTGTGCTCCTTCCTGGCGCGCGCTTTGCAGCCGAGCCCGGTCGACGCGCCACTGCTCGGCGATCTGGCTCACGTCCGGCCCCAAGCTTGCAAGCCAGCCGCTCGGGGGTTCGATGGTTTTATCCGGGTGGGCCAGCAGTTTGGCAAGCTCGCCATGAAGGGTGCGCAGCGGCGTCAGCAAAAAGCGCTCGAGCCCATAGCCCACCGTCAAGAGCGTGACCCCGCCGGACAGCGCGCACAGCCACATAAGCGCCCGCGGCAGGGGCGGAAGCACAAGTTGGCTGTCGAGCCAGGCCGCGAACACGGCGCCGCCCAACAGGCTAATACCCCCGAGCAGCAGCCAGAGCCCTACCAGCCGCTGGGGTGTAGGCAGGCCTTTAACCATGGTCAGCGCCCGCGTGGCGGCTGGCGCTCGAAAGCGCTAAACGTAACAAATAAATAGACAAGCGCTGAGTCCTTTGTCGGCGAAGGTGGCTGGGCGCCGGCGTATCGAACCCGGCTGTTGGAAGTTTAAGCTGTTGGAAGTCTATGTAGATACGCGCTATCCGCCTAGGCGACCTTGGTGCAAACAGCCGTTCTCTTTAGTGCTTTGTGGCGCGAAGCGAGTTGATATACTGGCGGGTCTTCAGGGCTTGTCCGAAAAGCCGGCGGTACGGGTATCGTTCAGGCAGGGCCTGGCAAGCGCTTAGCCAACAGGGTTTTAAATGCGGGTACTGTTACTCTCGGCTTACGAGGCGGTTAGCCACCGCTACTGGGCAGACCAGTTGATCGCGCGCTTTGATGATCTGGACTGGACACGGCTTAGCCTGGCGCCACGCCACTTTGCCTGGCGCATTCGCGGTAATCCCATGAGCTGGTGGCTCAAAGAGCACGCCACGCTGAGCCAGTCTTATGATGTGGTGCTGGCCACCTCTGTGGTGGACCTGGCCACATTGGTCGGGCTTTTTCCTCACCTTGGGCGGGCGCGGAAGATCGTTTACTTTCACGAAAACCAGTTTGCCTACCCACCGTCGAGCGCCCAGCAGCATCACGTCGAAGCGATGATGGTCAATCTCTACGCAGCGCTTGGCGCAGATGAAATCGTATTCAACTCGGCCTATAACCGGGACTCGTTCATCGACGGCGCCCGGGCATTTTTGAAAAAGATGCCGGATAACCTGCCCGCCGCCGCGCCGCTGGAGGCGCTTCGACGCCGCGCGTGGGTGTTGCCGGTGCCGATTGCGCCGCTTGAGCAAACCGCCACGGGAGGGTCGCCTTCAAAGCGGATTATCTGGAATCACCGCTGGGAGTATGACAAGAACCCGGACGACTTCTTTAACGTGCTTTTCAAGCTAAGCGAGGCGGGAGTGGCCTTCGAGCTTGCGGTGGTAGGCCAGCGCTTTCGCGACGAGCCGGCCATTTTCGACGAGGCGAAAACGCGCCTAAAAGAGCATATCGTGTGCTGGGGCGCGCTCGAGCTTTCAAAATACCGGCAGCTTTTGGAGCAAGGCGGCATCGTGGTCTCCACGACCTGGCACGAGTTCCAGGGCCTGGCGATCATGGAGGCCGCCCAGCAGGGCGCACTGCCGCTGGTGCCCGACCGGCTCTGCTTTCCCGAGCTCTACCCGCAAGCATACCGCTACGATGGAACGCCCCAGGGGCTTTATGAGCGTTTAAAAACGTGGCTAACCGACCCCGAGCGCCGCCCAAAGCGGCTGGATAGCCACGCCTGGGAGTGGCCCCAGTGGCAGGCGCGCTACCAGGCGCTTTTGTACGGGCCGCCAGCAACGAGCGAGTAGCCGCTCAAAGCTCGACTTTCTCCTTGTACTCGCACAGGTCTTCGATGATGCAGCTGCCGCAGCGCGGTTTGCGCGCCACGCAAGTGTAGCGGCCGTGAAGAATCAGCCAGTGGTGGGCATCCTTCATGAACGGGCGGGGGACGTGGCGCATCAACTTTTGCTCGACCTCGACGACATCCTTGCCTTTGGCGATGCCGGTACGGTTGGAGACCCGGAAAATATGGGTATCCACCGCGATGGTCGGTTCATTGAAGGCGGTATTCAAAATGACGTTGGCGGTCTTGCGGCCTACCCCGGGCAGTGCTTCCAGCGCCTGGCGGGTGCGGGGCACTTCGCCGTCATGTTGCTCTACCAAAAGCGTGCAGGTCTTCATCAGGTTCTGCGCTTTGGTGTTATAGAGCCCGATGGTCTTGATGTGCTCTTTCAAACCCTCGAGGCCGAGGGCGATGATTTGGCCGGGCGTATTGGCGGCGGGAAAGAGCTTCGCCGTGGCCTTGTTCACGCCGACGTCGGTCGACTGGGCCGAGAGCAGCACAGCGGCGAGCAGCTCGAACGGCGTACGCCAGTTGAGCTCGGTGGTGGGGTGGGGGTTGTCGGCCTGGAGCCGGCTAAAGATTTCAAAGCGCTTGTTGGCGTTCATGAGGACGTTTCCGATTCGAGCGCCTGATGGGCCGCATCTACCACCTGCTGGGCCTGGTGCAACTGCTCTTCGACCCGCGCGACGTCGGCGGCCGTTCCCTGGCGCTTGGCGTGGCTTAGCTGCTGGCGCACGTGGCGTAGCGACTGCTCGGCGGCTTTTAGTGCCATGCGCTTTTGATGGCGCCGCGTAGCGCTGCTTTGTGTCTGTACGGTGGCTGGCTCGCCGGCGTTTGCTTCATTCAGGGTCGCGTCGAGCGCCTCTAGCGCCCGGCGTTGGGTCTCGAGGCTGGCGGCAAGCTCGTCGCGTTTGGCGCTATCCTGCTCGTTTTCAAGCTTACGCTCGAGGCGTTTGAGGGCGGCGGCCTGGCGCGCGCGGTTGGCTCGCAGCGCACTGGGCGAGGCGAGCGAGGCGGGCGGGGCCTCCTTTTTAGGCGCCTCCAACGGTTTGGTGGCGCTACGCTGCGCGCGCCGCTGACGTTTGGCCTCGGCCTGGGCGGCCAGGCGTTGGTTGCGCGCGATGAAGCGCTCGCGCCCCTTGATGGCGCGATGCTCCAGGTAAGCGGTTTGCTCGGCGCCGGTATTCGCGGCCTGCCACTGCGGGTGGGGCACCAGGTCGATGCAGTCTACCGGGCAGGGCGCCACGCAGAGCTCGCAGCCGGTACACTCGTCCTCGATGACCGTATGCATCTGCTTGGCCGCGCCGACGATCGCATCCACCGGGCAGGCCTGAATGCACTTGGTGCAGCCGATGCACTCATCCTCACGGATGAGCGCAAGGGTGGGCGGCTGGGGCGGTTGCTCCAGCGGCAGCGTGGCCCGGCCGGTGAGTTCGGCCAGCCGGTTTAGGGTCTCGACGCCGCCGGGCGGGCAGCGGTTGATAGCGTCACCCGCTACGATGGCTTCGGCGTAGGGGCGACAGCCGTTATAGCTGCACTTGCCGCACTGGGTTTGCGGAAGCTCGGCGTCGATGGCATCGATGAGCGCACTAGCAGCCACTTAAGTCACCCGTTGGCCCGGCTTGGCACCGCTGTCCGGCGACATTAGATAGATCCCTTCATCGTCGCCGGCGGCCAGTACCATGCCTTCGGACATGCCAAAGCGCATCTTGCGTGGCGCCAGGTTGGCGACCATCACGGTCAGGCGGCCTTCGAGCGCTTCCGGCGAGTAGGCACTGCGGATACCGGAGAAGACGTTACGGGTTTCACCGCCCAAATCCAGGGTGAGCTGCAATAGCTTGTCCGCGCCCTTGACGTACTCGGCTTTCGCGATGCGCGCGATGCGCAGGTCGACCTTGGTGAAGTCGTCGAAGCTGATTTCCGCCGCGATAGGGTCGTCAGCAAGCGGCCCCTTGGCGGATTCCTTGAGTTTCTGCTCTTCCACGAGATCTTCTTTCGAGGCCTCGATCATGGCGTCGATCTTGTCACGCTCGATGCGCGTCATCAGCGGCTTGAATTTCTCGATGGCGTGGCCGGTTAAGATGACCTTGCGGCTCTCCCAATCGAGCGAATCAAGCACGAGAAAGCGCTGAGCTTCGGCGGCCATGGTGGGCACGACCGGCGCCAGGTAGACCATTAACTGGCGGAACAAATTGATGCCCACCGAGCAGATATCCAGCACTTCCTGCTCGCGGCCGTCTTGCTTGGCCAGCGCCCAGGGGGCTTTATCGGCGATGTAGGTATTGGCTTCGTCGGCAAGCTCCATGATTTTGCGCATCGCGCGGCCGAATTCGCGTGCCTCATAATCCCGGGCGATCTCATCCCCTGCGTCAACGAAGCGCTCTACCAGCTGCGGCTCGGCGCAGTGCGCGGAGAGCGTACCGCCGCCGAGCTTCTTCACGAACCCGGCGCAGCGGCTGGCGATATTGACCACCTTGCCGACGAGATCCGAATTGACCCGGGCGGTGAAGTCGTCGAGGTTCAGGTCGAGATCATCGACCCCGGCGCTCAGCTTGGCGGCAAAGTAGTAGCGCAGGTACTCCGGGTTGAGATAATCCGCGTAGGTGGCGGCCTTGATGAAAGTGCCGCGGGATTTCGACATCTTGGCGCCGTCCACGGTCAAAAATCCGTGGCAGTTCACTGCGGTGGGGGTGCGCAGGTCGGCGCCGTGAAGCATCGCCGGCCAAAAAAGCGCGTGGAAGTAGACGATATCCTTGCCGATGAAGTGATACACCTCGGCGGTGGAGTCCTTCTCCCAGAAGCTGTCGAAGTCGATGCCTTCGCGCTCGCAAAGGTTCTTGAAGCTGGCCAGGTAGCCGATCGGCGCGTCGAGCCAGACGTAGAAGTACTTGCCTGGCGCGTCGGGAATTTCAAAGCCGAAGTAGGGCGCATCCCGGGAGATATCCCACTCGTTGAAACCGGATTCGAACCACTCCATCAGCTTGTTGCGAATTTGCGGCTGCACGTGGCCGTCGTTGATCCAGTTTTGCAGAAATTCGCTGAACTCGGGCAGCTTGAAGAAATAGTGGGTCGAGCTTCTAACTTCAGGCTTGGCGCCGGAAATCGCCGAGACCGGGTCGATAAGCTCTGCCGGGGTATAGGTCGCGCCGCACTTTTCGCAGTTATCGCCGTACTGGTCGTCGCTATGACACTTGGGGCAGGTGCCCTTGATGAAGCGGTCGGCGAGAAAGAGCCCCTTGACCGGATCAAACATTTGCTCGATATCGCGGGTGGCGATATGGCCCTTGTCGCGCAGGCGCGTATAGATCTGCTCGCTAAAGTGGCGATTCTCTGCCGAGTGGGTGGAGTGGTAATTGTCAAAGCCCACGCCAAAGCGGGCGAAATCCGCCTGGTGATTATTGGAGACCCGCTCGATCAGCGCCTCGGAGGTAATACCTTCCTGCTCGGCGCGCAGCATGATGGCGGTGCCGTGGGCGTCGTCGGCGCACACATAAAAACAGCGCTGGCCCCGGCTTTTTTGAAAGCGCACCCAGATATCGGTTTGGATATATTCGAGCAGATGACCAAGGTGAATATCACCGTTGGCGTAAGGGAGGGCGCTGGTCACCAAAATATCGCGCGGGGCAGTGTTTGACATGGTTTGGAATACTTCCGATTAGCTTGTAACAAATAAAGTCGGCGAAGGGTGGGGGCACTTCGCCGATAACGTCGTTCGCCAGTGAGGCCCGGGCGCCTCTTGTCAGCGCAAGTCCGGCGCTAGTAGAGCGCCTGCTCCTCCTGCACGACTTCCCGCAAAAGCTCTAAAAAGAGTTTGTCCGCCTCGGAGTGCTCGGCGGGGTCTTCGGGGATGTGCACGCTGGTCGTGCCGGATACTTCGTTGGCGATGCGCGCCATCGCCGCGGGGCTGGAACCTTCGGCAAGCTCCCGGCGAGCAACGGCGAGCGACTGCAGCAGGATATCCGGGTCTTGTAGAAGCTTGCGGATAAATCCACGTAGCTCGTTGATTACGCGAGTTTTTTGAATTTCGGATGCCGACATGGTGCGCTCCTTGAGGCTTGGGCTAAAAACCAAGCCTGAACCAAACAGTGAATGCCTTGACCTTAGCACTTTTTGACAGGCTCGGCATGAGCCGTGCGCGGGTAAGGCGTGGGCCGCGCCGGCGTTTTAAAGGCGCAGCCGGCCGGCCTTGTGTTTTACCGGATTGGCGTACTGGTTGAGCCAATAAGGGCGCAGTTCTTCGGGCACAGAGGCCAGGCGCTCTGCAAAGCGTGCCCGGTCTTCCCGGGTAATGGCCTTGCGCGCCACCAGCTCCGGCGCCTCACCGAGCGCTTCCAGGGCCAGGTAGTGGCTGGGGAATAGCCGGTAGCCGCCGATCACCTGGCGGTCGATCTCGGCGGCGACTTCGTCCGGGGTCGCCATGTCCGCGTCTAGCGGCTGGCCAAAGCGCAGCTGCACGCGGCCCTTGGTACCGGTAATGCCGGCCACGATCGAGCGGATATCCTCGAACTCGCTTTTCGCGTAGCTGCCAAGGGTGGCCACGTCATGCAGTTCCTGGGCCTTTTGCACGTCGCAGGGGTCGTACTCGTAGCTGATCGACACCGGCACGAGCTTGAGCTCGGCGATCGCTTCGCCGAAAACGAAATCGCCCGGATCGCTACGACTCGCCATGGTCAACATCTTGATGATGGCCGGGTCGGTACGATCGATGCCGTTTTTGGCCCGACCTTCGCGCTGGGCCATCCAGATGGAGTGGTTGTCGCCGGTGATCGAGTGGCGAATATAGCCCGAAAGCTTCTGGTAAGCGGCCAGCATCGCCCGCTTGCCTCGCGCGCTGCGCGGCACGATAAAGCTCTTATTGAGCCGCATCAGGTCGGTGACGTAGGGCTTTTTGAGCAGGTTGTCGCCAATGGCGATGCGCACGGTGTCGCGTCCGGCGGCGTAAAGCGCGTAGTTGACGAAGGCCGGGTCCAGCGAGATATCGCGGTGATTACCGATGAACAGGTAAGCGCTATTCGCGTCGAGCTTCTCGAGCCCGGTGACCTCGAAGGCGTCGGTCGTGGTGCGTATCATGCGCTCCATGTAACCGGCGATACGCATTTGAAAATCGCGAACCGAGGCAACGTTTTCGACCTCGCGGCGCACCGTGCGCCCGGCGATCATGCGCGCAAGCGCCGGCGCCCACTTGGCAAGACGGGGCAGCTTGAACCGGGTTAACGCATCGAGTAGCTCGCTGTCGCGACTCAGCCGCGTGAGCACGTCTTTCACCTCGTGATCCATGTAAGGGCGAATATCCGCCCAGGGATCATCGGACGAGGCGTCGTTGAGAGCGTGATGTTGGTCAGTCATGCGATCCGTTTGTAAGAGTGAGCCAAATCGAGGGTGAAACCGCTATTCTAACCCAACGGCGCGCGTCAGGCCTGGTCGGTCGTGGCGGGCTCTTTTTGGGCCTCGCCGCCTAGCCATTCGAGTAGCCGGGCGATATCTTCTGAAAGCGACTGCGCCATCAGGATGAAGTCGGTTTCAAGCCGGGCAAGCGCGTCGTCGCCGTCGTCGGCGTGATCCGCTTCCTCGATCAGGGCATCGCCAAAGCGCAGCGACTTGAGCGCCAGGTCGTCGTGTAGCACCAGGTGTAACCGACCTTCGAGGCCGATGGCAAGTTTGCTTGCCTGGCGGCCGCTCTCCAGCAGGTTTTGAATCTCGTCGCTGTCGAGATCGACCTGGCGGGCGCGCAGGACGCCGTCGTCCCCCTTGGCCTTGAGCTCGACCTGATCGCCTAGCTGCATATCCGCCGGGCGGCTCGCGGCGTCGCCAAGCCAGGTCGTCATGGCGCGAATCGGCAGGGTTTGCGAGTTGACCGGGGTCACCTTCAGCGTACCTAGCGTTTCGCGTAGAAGATCGAGAATCTCCTCGCAGCGGGTGCGCGAGCTTGCGTTGATACCGATCATGTTACGCCTGGTATCCCACCAAAGGTCGACTTTTTGGCTGCGTACGAAGGCACGCGGCATCAACTCCTCGGTGATCTGCTCCTTGAGCGTGGTTTTCTCCTTGCGGGTCACCTTGCGCGCCTCGGCGGCCTCGATATCGGCGACTTTCTCGTCGAGCTCTTCCTTGACCACGGAGGCCGGAAGCAGGCGTTCCTGGCGCAGCGCACTTAGCAGGCGGTGACCCTGGATCTCGTGGAGCAGTTGACCACTGCCCAAGCGGCCTGCTGGCGCTGTCCACCCAAGCCTGCGGGCATCGGCGCCGCCCAAAGGCCTGGCGGCGTGGGGCTCGAGTGCGCTCTGAAGCGCGCTGGCATCGAGCTCGAACTCGCCGTGTAGACGATACAAGTGCAGGTGCTTAAACCACATATCACCAATCCTATCCAAAAGGGGGCACATTATGGCGAAACGCTGCCCGTCCTGCCAGCCTCTTGCACTAAAGCGCCTTTATTGCCTACGTTAAATGGCCGGTATTTAAATGTGCGTTTAAAACCCATGTTTGTTCGCTGGCGCTTTTCAAGCGTTGTTTAATTCAATAAGGATTTTTTATGTCGTCTTCGATTACCCGTGTCGATCTTCGCGTACGTGGCTACCACCTGGATGGCTACGGCCACGTCAATAATGCCCGCTATCTCGAGTTCATGGAGGAGGGGCGCTGGGCGTTTTTCGACGACCACAAGGACCTGATTCGCGAGCTGCACGAGGCCGGGCGCGCTTTTGTAGTGGTCAATCTCAATATCGATTACAAAAACGCGGCGGTGCAGAACGACGACCTGTCCGTGCTCACCGGCATTACCGAGGTGGGCGAGCGCAGCGCACGCTGCCACCACCGCATCCAACGCGCCGACGGCAAAGTCGTCGCCCAGGCGGATCTTACTTTCGTGCTGCTGGATATAAAATCGAACAAGGCAAGCGCCATCGAAGGCGATGTGTACCAGGTGCTCGACCGGCTTCGGGTCGATAAAGAAGCCTTCGCTTAAGCTTTTCATTCGCAAATGATCCCGGCGCGTTGATGAGTCTACCCTTTACGCGCTCTCTGACTGCCCTTGGTGCTTATGCGGTGGTATGATGGAGGGGTATGTGCGCCCGCCTGTTGATTCTCTAACACGGCGGCATTAAAGCGCTTTCAACTCTCGCAGTGCCAATGCAGTGCAAAGGATCTGACTTTCATGGGTGACATCGCCAGAGAAATCTTGCCCGTCAATATTGAAGACGAGCTAAAGCAGTCGTACCTCGACTACGCGATGAGTGTCATTATCGGCCGCGCGCTTCCCGATGTGCGCGACGGGCTGAAGCCGGTGCATCGCCGCGTGCTCTTCGCCATGCACGAACTGAGCAATGACTGGAACAAACCGTACAAGAAGTCGGCGCGTGTCGTCGGCGATGTCATCGGTAAGTACCATCCCCACGGCGACAGCGCGGTCTACGACACCATCGTTCGTATGGCCCAGCACTTCTCCATGCGCCACGTGCTGGTGGATGGCCAGGGTAACTTTGGTTCGATCGACGGCGACAACGCCGCTGCCATGCGTTACACCGAGGTGCGCATGGCGCGCCTGGCCCACGAACTGCTGGCGGATCTGGAAAAAGATACCGTCGATTGGGTCGATAACTACGACGGCACCGAGCGGATTCCCGAGGTGCTGCCCACCCGCGTACCGAATCTGTTGATCAACGGCTCGTCGGGTATCGCCGTGGGTATGGCGACCAACATTCCGCCGCACAACATGCGCGAAGTGATCGACGGCTGCCTGGCACTGATCGACGACTATACGCTGACCATCGATGATCTGATGCAGTACATCCCGGGGCCGGATTTCCCGACCGCGGGGATCATCAATGGCCGCGCGGGTATTCTGGATGCTTACCGCACCGGTCGCGGGCGTATTTATGTGCGCGCGGCGCACACCATCGAGCACCACGACAAGACCGGGCGCGATCACATCATCATCACCGAGCTTCCCTACCAGGTGAACAAGGCGCGGTTGATCGAGAAAATCGCCGAGCTCGTCAAAGAGAAGCGCATCGAAGGGATTGCGGAGCTTCGCGACGAGTCCGACAAGGACGGCCTGCGCGTGGTCATCGAGATCAAACGCGGCGAGTCCGGTGAGGTGGTGGTCAACAACCTCTTCGCCCAGACGCAGCTTCAAAATGTGTTCGGTATCAACATGGTGGCGCTGGAAAATGGCCAGCCGCGCACGCTGAACCTGAAAGAAATGCTGGAGGCGTTCATTCGCCACCGGCGCGAGGTGGTTACCCGGCGCACGCTGTTCGAGCTCAAAAAGGCGCGCGAACGCGGCCATATTCTCGAAGGCCTGACGGTTGCCATCTCGAACATCGACGAAGTCATCGAGCTGATCAAGGCCTCACCCAACGCCGCCGAGGCGAAAGAGAAGCTGCTCGAACAAGTGTGGCAGCCCGGCCAGGTCACCGCGATGCTCGAGCGTGCCGGTGCCAACTCCTGCAAGCCGGAAGACCTCGACGAAGGCTTTGGTCTGAATACCACGGCCACCGAGTACCGTCTCTCGCCGGCCCAGGCCCAGGCCATTCTGGAACTTCGCCTGCACCGCTTGACGGGGCTTGAAACCGAGAAACTGCTCGACGAGTACCTCTCTATTCTGCAACGCATTGCGGAGCTGACCGAGATTCTCGCCTCGCCGGAGCGTCTGATGGAAGTCATCCGCGAAGAGCTTCATGCGGTTCGCGACCAGTTCGGCGACGACCGCCGCACCGAGATTCAGGCAAGCCATCTCGATCTTTCCATGGAAGATCTGATCGCCGAAGAGGACATGGTGGTGACCGTGTCGCGTTCGGGCTACGCCAAGACCCAGCCGCTTTCCGACTACCAGGCTCAGCGCCGCGGCGGTCGCGGCAAGTCCGCTACCTCGATGAAGGACGAAGACGTCATCGAGCACCTGCTGGTCGCCTCGACCCACGACACCGTGCTGCTGTTCTCCAACCGCGGCAAGGTGTACTGGCTCAAGGTGTACGAGATGCCCAACGCCAGCCGGGGCTCGCGAGGCAAACCGTTGGTCAACATGCTGCCGCTCGACGAAGGCGAAGCGATCAACGCGATTTTGCCGGTGCGCGATTACAACCCGGACAACTACATCCTGTTCGCCACCGCCAAGGGCACGGTCAAACGCACCAGCCTCGAGCAGTTCTCGCGCCCGCGCAGTGTCGGCCTGATTGCGATCGATTTGGAAGAGGACGACCGCCTCGTCGGCGCGGCGATTACCTCCGGTAGCGATCACGCGATGCTGCTCTCGTCCAACGGCAAAGCGATTCGTTTCGAAGAAGGTAACGTGCGCGCCATGGGCCGTACCGCCCGCGGCGTTCGCGGCATGCGCCTGCTAGGCGACGCGGAAGTGATCAGCCTGATCATTCCCAAGAGCCAGCAGATCGACTCGGAAACCGATAGCGAAAGCGAAACCGAAACCGGTGAAGAGGCGGCGGCCCAGGTCGAGCCTCAGGCGGAAGGGCAGATCTACATTCTCACCGCCAGCGAAAAAGGCTACGGCAAGCGTACGCGCCTTGAAGAGTTTCCGCTGCGCGGACGCGGCGGCCAGGGCGTGATCGCCATGCAGACCAGCGAGCGTAACGGCGCGTTGGTGGCCGCCATGCAGATCTACGACAGCGATGAAATGATGCTGATCACCGACCGTGGCACGCTGGTGCGCACCCGCGTCGAAGAGGTCTCGACCACCTCGCGTAACACCCAAGGCGTCATGTTGATTCGTCTGGGTAAAGAGGAGAAGCTGGTCAAAACCGTGCGTGTCGACGAGCCCGCTGAGCTGCCGCTCGAAGAGCCAGGCGAAGAGGGCGAAGCGCCGGAGGAGGCGATCAATAGCGGCGAGGAGGAAAGCGGGCACGATGACACGTCACTATAACTTCTGCGCAGGGCCGGCGGCCCTGCCCACCGCTGTCTTAGAGCGCGCCCAGCAAGAAATGCTCGATTATCAAGGGCGCGGGCTTTCGGTGATGGAGATGAGTCATCGAAGCGATGAGTTCGTTGCCATTGCCCATAAGGCCGAGGCGGATCTACGGGGGCTTTTAGGCATTCCGGATAACTACCGGGTGCTGTTTTTACAGGGTGGCGCAAGCCTGCAGTTCGCCATGCTGCCCATGAATCTGTTGGGTCAGGGCGGCAGCGCTAATTTTATCCAGACCGGCATCTGGGGGAAAAAGGCGCTATCGGAAGCCAAACAGCTGGGCTTTGATTGCCATGTGGCAGGTAGCAGCGAAGCGAATGGGCACCTGGAGGTGCCTACGCTCGAGAGCCTTGCCTTGAGTGCTGATGCCGCCTACTTGCACTATACGGCCAACGAAACCATCGGCGGGCTCGAATTCGATTATACCCCCGCGCTCAAACGCCAGGACGGTGCGGACGTGCCGCTCGTTTGCGATATGTCCTCGAGCATTCTTTCCGGGCCGCTCGACGTCAGTGACTTCGGTGTCATCTACGCCGGCGCCCAAAAGAACATCGGCCCGGCGGGTTTGACGCTGGTGATCGTGCGCGACGACCTGCTCGGTCGCGCCCAGGCCGCGACCCCCTCGCTGTTTGATTACCAAAAGCTCGCCGAGGCGCAGTCCATGGTCAATACGCCGCCGACCTACGCCTGGTATCTCTCGGGGCTCGTCTTCGAGTGGCTTAAAGACGAGGTAGGTGGGCTCGAGGCGATGGATGCGCTCAATCAGCGTAAAGCCGACAAGCTTTACCGCGCCATCGACGAAAGCGACTTCTACTCCAACCCGATCGCCAAGCGCAATCGTTCGCGCATGAACGTGCCGTTCGTGCTGGCCGACGCCGCCCTCGATGGGGTGTTTCTGCGTGAGGCCGAAGCGGCCGGGCTATTGAACCTGAAAGGCCACCGCAGCGTGGGCGGCATGCGCGCAAGTCTCTACAACGCCGTGCCGGAAGCCGCCGTGGACGCGCTCATTGCGTTCATGCACGATTTCGAACAACGAAAGGGCTAGGATTCATGTCAGATACGCCGATCAATTTGGACGAGCTGCGCCAACGCATCGACCAGCTCGATGAGGACATCGTGCGTTTAATCAGCGAGCGTGCCCATTGCGCCCAGCAGGTGGCCAAGGTCAAGCTGGTGGATGACGAGAACGCGGTGTTTTATCGGCCCGAGCGTGAGGCCCAGGTACTGCGCCGCATCATGTCGCTCAATGAAGGCCCGCTCGATGACGAAGAGATGGCGCGGCTTTTCAGAGAGATCATGTCGGCGTGTCTGGCGCTGGAGAAACCCATCAAGGTCGCCTACCTGGGCCCGGAAGGCACCTTCACCCAGCAGGCAGCGCTCAAGCACTTTGGCGACAGCGCCGTCAGTCTGCCCATGGCAGCCATCGACGAAGTTTTTCGCGAGGTAGAAGCGGGCGCGGTGAACTATGGCGTGGTGCCGGTGGAGAACTCCACCGAAGGGGTGGTGAATCACACCCTCGATACCTTTATCGACTCCTCGATCAAGATTTGCGGCGAGGTCGTTCTGCGTATTCATCACCACCTGCTGGTCAGCGAGAATACCCGTCGCGATAAAGTCACACGTATTTACTCCCACCCGCAATCCTTTGGTCAGTGTCGCAAGTGGCTCGACGCTCACTTTCCTCACGCCGAGCGGGTGCCGGTCGCCTCCAACGCCGAAGCGGCGAAGCTGGTCAAGACCGAGTGGCACAGCGCCGCGATTGCCGGTGATATGGCGGCCAAGCTCTATGGGCTTACGCATATCGCGGAAAAAATCGAGGACCGTCCGGACAACTCGACACGGTTTTTGATCATCGGTAGCGAAGGCGTGCCCAGCTGCGGCGAGGATAAAACCTCGGTGGTCGTGGCCATGCGCAACCAGCCCGGCGCGCTTCACGACCTGCTCGAACCCTTTCATCGTCACGGTATCGACCTTACCCGTATCGAAACACGCCCCTCGCGCACCGGGGCGTGGAACTACGTCTTCTTTATCGATTTCAGAGGCCACTGCGACGAACCCGGCGTTGCCTCTGTGCTCGAGGAAGTCAAACAGCGCGCGCTTGAGCTGCGTGTTTTGGGCTCCTACCCCCAGGGCGTAATGTGATCGATCGGCAATCCTCTTTGAAAAGCCAGGGGGGCTTTCGAGAGCCGCGGTTATTGATCGTCGGGCTTGGCCTGATGGGCGGCTCGCTTGCGGCTGCGCTTAGGCAGCAAGGCTTTGATGGCAAGATTCTGGCCTGCGACCCCAGTGATAGCGAGATCGCGCTGGGCATCGAGGTGGGGCTGATCGACGGCGGCGGTCGCCATCTCGAAACGCTGCTGGATAACGTCTCGATGATTGTGCTGGCGGTGCCGGTGCTGGCCATGGAGACGGTGCTGGCAACGCTTAAAGAGGGCTTGTCCAGCGCATCCCCCGACGTAGTGATCACCGATGTCGGCAGTACCAAGGGCACGATTCGCGACTGCGTGGTGCGGGTTTTTGGCGAACTGCCAGCCAACGTGGTGCTCGGCCACCCCATCGCCGGGTCCGAGAAAAGCGGCGTGGCGGCGGCCAATCCGGCGCTTTTTATCGATCATAAGGTCATCCTGACGCCGGCACCCAACGCCGACCCCGTAGCGCTTTCCAGAGTCGCTGCGCTTTGGCAGACCTGCGGCGCCGAGGTGCTCGAAATGAGTGTCGAGCGCCACGACCAGGTGCTGGCGCGTACCAGCCACCTGCCGCATCTGCTGGCATTTTCCCTGGTGGATACGCTGGCCCGTCAGGACGAGCGGATGGAAATCTTCCGCTACGCCGCCGGTGGCTTTCGCGACTTTACCCGCATCGCCGGCAGTGACCCGGTCATGTGGCGCGATATCTTCATCGCCAATCGCGAAGCGGTGCTGGCCTCCCTCGATGACTTCGAGGCGGGCCTGGCGAATCTTCGCCGCTCGATCGAGCAGGGCGATAGCGACGCGCTCATTGCTACCTTCGACCGGGCCAGCCACGCGCGGCACTACTTTGGAACCCTACTTAGTAAAACCAGTTATCAGGCGGAATACCATATGCAGTCTCACGCAAATGTTACCTACCGTGTAAAACCCGGTGGCCAGGCCCAGGGCCGGCTGCGGGTGCCCGGCGACAAATCCATGTCCCACCGCTCGATCATGCTGGGGGCGCTGGCCGAGGGCGTGACCGAGGTAAAGGGCTTTTTGGAAGGCGAGGACAGCCTGGCCACGCTGCAGGCGTTTCGCGAAATGGGCGTGGCCATCGAAGGCCCGCACCAGGGGCGCGTGACGATTCACGGCGTGGGGCTTCACGGGCTCAAGGCACCGGCCGGGCCGATTTACGTGGGCAATTCGGGTACCGCCATGCGGCTATTTGCCGGGCTGTTGGCGGGCCAGCAGTTCGATAGCGAGCTTACCGGGGACGAGTCGCTGACCAAACGCCCCATGGGCCGCGTGGCAGAGCCGCTGCGCCTGATGGGCGCGGAGGTAGAAACCGCCGAGGGCGGGCGCCCGCCGCTGGTCATCCGCGGTGGCGCCAAACTGCAGGGCATTCATTACGATATGCCCATGGCCAGTGCCCAGGTCAAATCGTGTTTGCTGTTGGCGGGGCTTTACAGCGAAGGCGAAACCCGCGTGCGCGAACCCGCGCCGACCCGCGATCACACCGAGCGCATGCTCAACGGCTTTGGCTACCCGGTACACCGTGAAGGCGATACTTGCTGGCTGGAAGGCGGGCATGAGCTCACCGCCGGGCCCATCGACGTCCCTTCGGATATTTCGTCGGCCACGTTCTTTTTAGTCGCTGCGGCGATTACCCCAAACTCGGACATTACCCTCGAGCACGTGGGCATGAACCCGACCCGTATTGGTGTCATCAATATCCTGACGCTGATGGGCGCTAATCTCGCGTTTGAAAACGAGCGCGAAGTAGGCGGCGAGCCGGTCGCCGATATTCGCATTCGTTACGCGCCGCTCGAGGGTGTCGATATTCCGGTCGACCAGGTGCCACTCGCCATCGACGAGTTTCCGGCGCTGTTTATCGCCGCGGCCAATGCCAAGGGTACGACCCGGCTGCGCGGCGCCGAGGAGCTTCGCGTCAAGGAGTCCGACCGACTCCAGGCCATGGCCGACGGCCTTGCTATTTTGGGCGTCGAGCACACCGTGGTGGAAGACGGTATCGATATCGTTGGCGGCCAGTTGTCAGCGGACGCATCGCCAAACTACGCCGGCGGCACGGTCGATAGCCTGGGCGATCACCGTATTGCCATGGCGTTTGCCGTGGCGGGTCTGCGCGCCTCGAGCGAGATCGTCATTAACGACTGCGCCAACGTGGCCACGTCGTTTCCGGGCTTCTTGACGCTTTTGGAACGCATCGGCATGAGCGCCGAGGAGGTACGCGAGCCATGATATCGATCCCGGTACTGACCATCGACGGCCCCGGCGGGGCCGGCAAGGGCACGATCAGCAGTCTGCTCGCCGAACGCCTTGGCTGGCATCTGCTGGACAGCGGCGCGCTTTACCGACTCACCGCCCAGGCGGCGGCCAAACACGACGTGGCGCTGGACGATGAAGACGGCCTCAAGCGCCTGGCAGCGGAACTCGATGTCGCCTTTCCCGTGACAGACGGTACCCCGCGTACACTGTTGGAAGGCGAGGACGTCACGCTCACCATTCGCACCGAGCAGGCCGGCGAGCGGGCTTCACGGGTGGCCTCGCTTCCCGGCGTGCGCCAAGGGCTCCTGGAGCGCCAGCGTGACTTTTGTAAAGCGCCGGGTCTGGTAGCCGATGGGCGGGACATGGGAACGGTGGTATTTCCCGATGCGCCTTTAAAGGTGTTTCTAACCGCCAGCGCCGAGGAGCGTGCCCGTCGACGGCATCAGCAGTTGCAGGAAGCCGGCGTGGATGCTAGTCTTTCGAGTCTTTTAAAGGAGATTCAGGCACGCGATGCACGCGACACGCAGCGCAGTGTGGCTCCTCTCAAGCCGGCAGATGATGCCATTACGCTTGATACCACACGCCTGAGTATACCGGAAGTGGTTGATCAGCTAACTCGCTTGCTCGCTGAGAAAGGGCTTGCAAGCGCAAACTGACTCTCCCTTGCGGCGTTTTTGGGAAGGTGTCACGACATGGCAGGGCGGCAATTCATATGATCGTTCATATCAGAGAGCCCGGTCAGGTCTAACCAGCGTTAACACCCCTGAAAGCTGAGTTACATTAGGCCCGTACTCGCTGGTGGTACGGAGAAGGCATTACGCCTCAACAACGTTGATCACGTAGGAAAACCATGAGCGAAAGCTTTGCTGAACTGTTTGAACAGTCTCTTAACGACATCAACATGGAGCCGGGCGCCATCGTCGCGGCCCAGGTTGTCGACATCGACGGTGACTGGGTTACCGTTAACGCTGGTCTGAAATCTGAAGGCCAAATCCCCGCGGCGCAGTTCCGCGATGAAAACGGCGAACTTAACATCGCGATCGGTGATGACGTTCACGTTGCACTGGAAGCCGTAGAAGATGGCTTCGGTGAAACACGTCTGTCTCGTGAAAAAGCCAAGCGTGCAGAAGCCTGGAAGATTCTTGAAGCAGCCTTCGAGAAAGACGAAATCATCAAGGGCGTGATCAACGGTAAAGTTAAAGGCGGCTTTACAGTCGACGTTGACTCTATCCGTGCCTTCTTGCCGGGTTCACTGGTCGATGTTCGTCCGGTTCGCGATACCGCGCACCTGGAAAACAAAGAACTCGATTTCAAAGTCATCAAGCTCGACCCGAAGCGCAACAACGTCGTCGTTTCGCGTCGCGCCGTGCTTGAAGCCGAAAACAGCGCCGAGCGTGAAGCACTGCTCGCTACGCTGCAGGAAGGCCAGCAAATCAAGGGTATCGTCAAGAACCTGACCGATTACGGCGCCTTCGTTGACTTGGGTGGCGTTGACGGCCTGCTGCACATCACCGATATGGCCTGGAAGCGCATCAAGCATCCGTCCGAAATCGTTGCCGTGGGTGACGAGATCAACGTCAAGGTTCTTAAGTTCGACCGTGAGCGCAACCGCGTATCGCTGGGTCTTAAGCAGCTGGGCGAAGATCCCTGGGTCAACATCAAAGCGCGCTACCCGGAAGGCACCAAAGTACACGCTGTCGTCACTAACCTGACCGACTACGGCTGCTTTGCAGAGCTTGAAGAGGGCGTCGAAGGTCTGGTCCACGTTTCCGAAATGGATTGGACCAACAAGAACATCCATCCGTCCAAAGTCGTGCAAGTGGGCGACGATGTCGACGTCATGGTGTTGGATATCGACGAAGAGCGTCGTCGTATTTCCTTGGGTATCAAGCAGTGCACCGCTAACCCGTGGGAAACCTTCAACGCTGAGTACAACAAGGGCGACCGTGTTTCCGGTACCATCAAGTCGATCACCGACTTCGGTATCTTCATCGGCCTTGAAGGCGGTATCGACGGTCTTGTACACCTGTCCGATATCTCCTGGACCGAGACCGGCGAAGAAGCGGTTCGCAACTTCAAGAAAGGCGACGAAGCCGAAGCCGTCATCCTGTCTATCGACCCCGAGCGTGAGCGTATCTCGCTGGGTATCAAGCAAATGGATTCCGATCCGGTTGCTGAGTACCTCTCGGTCAACGATAAAGGCAGCATGGTAACGGGTCGCGTCGTCGAAGTTGACGCGAAGGAAGCGCACGTAGAACTCGCTACCGACGTTATCGCTATCTTGAAAGCGTCTGAAATTAGCGCTGACCGCGTCGAAGACGCGCGTAACGTGCTAAACGAAGGCGACAGCGTTGAAGCGCGCATCGTTAATGTCGATCGCAAGAGCCGTCAGATCAATCTGTCGATCAAAGCGAAAGACCAGGACGATACACGTCAAAATATGAAGAAACTGCGCGATCAGGACTCTTCTGAAACAGGCGGCGGTGGTGCAACCACTATCGGCGACCTGATCAAGCAGCAGATGGGCGGCCAGGACTAATTGTCCTAGCGTTCATTAAGAAACGCCGCCTTCGGGCGGCGTTTTTTTTACCTGTAATAACGCGTCTGCTTCAATAAATTACTTTGCCGGTTTCCAGGTTTAAACTTTTAAACTGGTTTGATATAAAAAAACGATTAGTATTTAGCTTAAAATCAACTAGACTATTGTCAATTAGATCAATTAAAGCAATAATGTCGACGCCTCGGGGCAAGTAATTCATGGTTATTATAATTTAACCTTTTACTTGTTCAGTCACAGTTATCAAGGAACCCCCTATGTCACTCCTAAATGAATACATGCAGAAAGAGCAGCAGCTAAAGCAGCTGCAGGAAGATCTACAGCGTCTGGAAGGTGATCAGCGCCTTAAGAGCGAGCTCGAGTTTAAATCAAAGCTCGAAGCATTGATGAACGAGTTCAATAAGCGCCCGGCCGATGTCGTTGCGTTACTGGAACCTTCAAGCGACCAGCGCTCTTCCCAGAAAGCGGCGGCCCCGACCAATCGTCGCAAGCGTCGTCTTAAAGTGTACAAGAACCCGAACACCGGCGATGTCATTGAAACGCGTGGCGGAAACCATAAAGGGCTACGTGCATGGAAAGACGAGTACGGCGATGAGACCGTCGAATCCTGGCTCCAGCCGCAAGACAGCTAATTAAGAAAAGCCGGTGCCTTTTGAAGGCACCGGCTTTTTTTGTTCGAGTTAAGCATTGGATGCCCCAGGATTCTCTGAAAGCCCTTCAAGCGCAGACGAGCCAGCAAGCGTTTCTCGCAAAGACCCACAGCAGTAGACAGCTGAATCCATTCCAGCGCCTGCTGCGTAAGCACAGACACCTCTGCTATGCTTGAAAGAGGTTTGGGGCTACCTGCCACGCCTTGAGTACCTTGATAAGCATTTGTGAACGGGCCCAAGAGCTTTGAATCAACGTCTCTTTGCAGTGTTCTGACTTTGTCCTTAGCCCTTTGCCGTATGGTTTGAATGTCGCACGCTTCATTCAGTGTCAGATAAGTGTGAACGTGACAGTCACGGCTCGCTTTTTATGCGCTATAGTCGTTGTGCTGAAACGCCAAGATGAACGCTTTTCGCCCCTGCGGGCAGCCCATTTAATCCAGCGAAAAGCGGCTGGACAAGGTAGCGGCGACCTCAGCCTGTGTGATGCATTAAGTAGCTCATTCTTACCATTTAAAACGACTGCCAGTGCCACCATTATAAGACGTAGTAACGCTCACTGAGCCTGTAAGCCGTCATCAAGTATTTTGAGTATCAGTTAGCCGATTGGCTCGGCCGATTTAGAGTATTTACTGAAATTAACTTTTGTTAGTAAGCGCGATATTAAGTCGCACCCTCAAGCTAGACTTGCCGCACCATGAAGCTGCACATTTTCTTTTCTTAAGTAAGGTGTAAATGAAAGATCAATGAAATATCAAAAGGACTATAAGCAGGTGGACGAGCGCGACAAACTACGTAAGTTTCGCGAGCTTGACGATGCTTTCGCGCAGGCGTTACGTCAGCTGGAGAATCCAGACAATAGTTTTGATATTCCTACCGGCCCTCCGGTACGTTCGCTTAAAGACCTGGAAGAGCAGGATGAGAAAACCCGGGTCGAGGAACGCGAGCAGCTGTTTGGTGAGCGCTTGAAAGCCCTGTGTATCGAAAGCGGATATTCTGAGGAAAGTGTCAAAGCGCTCGTAGAGGCTTTGGTGAAAGGAGGACGCTGGGCTATGGATGAAACACCGTCGGTTACCCAGCCCACGGTCGAGCACAGCCTTAGCGGTAGCGATAAACCCGCAGGCTAGGTAGAAACGCCTCACTTTCCAGCTTTTCATCGCGGCGCTTGGCGCGGGTGCGCTGCTCCGGCACCTGAGGCGAGGGCGCCTTGATGTGCGGTAGGCGCGCTTGCTGGGCGGGCACGATCAGTGGCATGGCAATATTATGCGCCAGGCGTGTATGGCCATCCTGAAGTGGCTCGGTAAAGAACAGGTTCGCGCGCATCAATGGTGCCTGGGCTTGCACCCGGGCCAGCGTTTCGCCAGAAGGTATGCCGGCCAGTTTCTGAAGCTGAATGCGTATGTGAGGGGCATCGGTATCGAGTTGCAGCAGTTTTTTCTCCGCCTCTTGAACGCTCAGCTTTTTAATCGAACGCCCGCTCGTATACCAGGCCAGGCGCACCCGGGAGACCGGGGCCGGGGCGATAGGAATATGACGCCAACACTGCTTCAAGTGAAGGCGTGCCATACCGCTTTGGCGCAATACATCATCGACATGGGGATGGCGCTCCGGCAAGCGTTGCCGCGCCTCGCTCAAGGCGCTGGGTGAAAGCGCCTTGATACGCCTTATAAGCTCACTAATAGCGCTCTTGGCCTGGTTGACCTCGTCGATGGCTTCGAGAAGGTCGTCGCCTGCCGCGATCACGGCGATATAGTTACGCGTTTCGCGCCCGTCCTGGCCTTGCACATGCCACATATCCATCAGTGCATGGCGAAACCAGCACGCCTGCTCGCTTGTTCCTTCCAGTTGCCAGGTGGGCGGCTGGGCTCTCTCATAAAGCTCGGCGGCCTTTTCGATCGCAGCTATCAGCTGGTCGAAGCGGGAATCGAGCGCGTAAAAGAGGTGATACGCCGCGGGGGTATCGCTACTCATTGAGTGCCTTCATGAGAGCGGGGCGTCTTTATCGGCCTGGGCCAGCAGTGTTTCGATATCGGCTTCATCCATGGCCGATTCGCCACCAATGCGGTGGGATTCATCCGCCCAGGCACCAAGGTCGATCAACTGGCAGCGCTTGCTGCAAAACGGCCGATACGCACTTTCCGGCGTCCAGGGTACCTGGGTGGCGCATTGGGGGCAGGCTACTTCAAAAGGGGAATCGTTAGCGGGGGACATAAAACTCCTGCACGTTGATGCTCATATAGTGTTACTCAAATGCCGGTAGCGCTGGTCGAGAGTGGCGACTTGTTTTTCGAGCTGCTCGCAAGCGCTATCATTATCGACCACATCATCGGCGTTGGCCAAACGCTCTTCCCGAGAAAGCTGCGCGGCCAGGATCGCATTTATCTGCTCTTCGCTTACGTTATCCCGGCGCATGGTACGTTCGCGCTGGGTCTCGACGCTCACATCGACCACGAGCGTGCGCGCGACCAATGCCGCCTGTCCGGACTCGAATAGCAGCGGTGAAACCAGCAGTACGTAGGGCGAGTGCCGTTCGAGTGCTTCGAGATGCTCGACCAGACGCGTACGGATACGCGGGTGGGTAAAGGACTCGAGCCATTGACGCTCTGTGGCGTCGTTGAAAATCAGGGCGCGTAGCGCGGCCCGGTCGAGCGTGCCATCACCCTTGAGTATATGGCCGCCAAAGTGCTCGATGATGTCCGCAAGCGCTGGCTCACCGGGCATGACGATTTCCCGGGCGACGTCATCGGCATCGACAAACCCGATACCCCGCGCCTCGAACGCCCTGGCGACGGTCGATTTACCCGAGCCGATACCACCTGTTAAACCAATGATCATAAAACTATCTATCCAGCCCTGGTGGGGCTTGGTTAAAAGCTAAGCGCTGTGTAAAGCACGAACAGTTCGTCACCGGCGAGCAGGCACGTCCAGCCAGCCAGCGCCAAAAAGGGGCCAAAAGGCAGCGGCTTACCGCGCATGTTGGGAATCAGCCACTGGGCGAGCAAGCCTATGACCGCCCCCAGCCCCGCCGACACTACCAGCAAAAGGGGCAAGAACGCCCACCCCAGCCACGCGCCAAGGGCAGCCAGCAGCTTGAAGTCGCCATACCCCATGCCTTCCTTGCCGGTTATCAGCTTAAAGAGCCAGTAAAAACTCCAAAGAACGAGATAACCCGCCATGGCACCGATAACGGCACTTTGCAGCATGAACGGCTGGAACATCAGCTGGTAGATGAGGCCTAGCCAGAGAAGCGGCAGCGTCAGCGCATCGGGCAACAAGAAGGTACGAAAATCGATAACCGCCAGAGCGAGAAGTGTCAAACACGCGGCAAAGATGAACAGCGCGTTGAGCGTAAAACCAAAAAGTGCCAGCACCGCCACGGCCAGTAGCCCCCCGGCGAGTTCCACGAGCGGATACTGCGGGCTGATACGTGTTTGGCAATGCGCGCAGCGCCCCCGGCGCTTTAGCCATCCGACGACGGGCAGGTTATCGTGCCAGGCGATGGCCGCTTCGCAACGTGGGCACATGGAAGCGGGGACGGCGAGATTGAAGCGCGGGGCGGGTTCGAGGGGTAACTCCAAAGACGCCCGCGCCTCTTCGCGCCAGTGGCGCATCAGCATGACCGGAAGGCGGGTAATGACCACGTTCAAAAAACTGCCCAGGCAGAGTCCAACGATAAAAATGGCGCTATATAAAACGGCTGGCGGTAAACCCATGATGCTCCAGGCAAGCGGTTAAAGTGCGGTACCAATTTCGAAGATGGGCAGATACATGGAAACGACGACGCCGCCGACCAAAAGCCCCAGAACGACGATTATAACCGGTTCCATGAGTGAGGTAAGTGTGTCGACCTTGTTTTCCACTTCTTCTTCGTAATAGTCGGCCACTCGATTCAACATCGCATCCAGGGAGCCTGCTTCTTCGCCAATGCTTACCATTTGCACGGCTAGGGCCGGAAAACGGTTGGTCAGGCGCATGGCAAAATGCAGCTGTTGGCCGGTCGTCACGTCTTCGCGTACCTCGTTGATAGCCTTGATGTAGACCCGGTTGTCCGCCGCCCCGGAGGCGGTTTCCAGCCCCTCGATGAGCGGCACGCCGGAGCTAAAGGTCGTGGCAAGCGTTCTTGTAAAGCGTGACACCGCTGATTTGTGCAGTATGTCCCCCAGCACCGGTAGGCGAAGCAGGAACTGGTCGATGGCGTAGGCGACTTTATCCGAACGCCTGGCCGCCGCCTTGAGGAGCACGATTCCCCCCACGATCAGACCAAGAGTAGGTAGCCAGTAGGCCTGGGCGAGTTCCGAGAAGCGCACGGTCAACTGAGTGAGTACGGGAAGCTCGGCGCCAAAGCCCTGGAACATGCTTTCGAACTCGGGCACGACCATTACCAGCAAAATCATCGTCACGACCAGGCCGATGGTCATGACCGCAGCCGGGTACCAAAGCGCCTTTTTCACCCGGCTTTTCAGTGAAGCGACTTTTTCCTTGTAGAGGGCGATGCGTTCGAGCATTTGGTCGAGCGCCCCGGCCTGCTCGCCGGCGCTGACCAGGTTCACAAAGAGCCGGTCGAACTGCTTGGGGTGTCGGGCCATCGCCTGGGAAAGGCTGTCGCCGGAGGAGACATCGCGCATGATCTGCTGGGTCAGATCGACCATGGCCGGCTTTTTCATGCTCTCGGAAATGGCCTGGAGCGCCTGAAGAATCGGGATGCCTGCGCGCATCATGGTCGCCATTTGCCGGGCAAACAGCATGATGTCGACACTGGAGACGCTGCCGCGGCCGTTCAGGCTGCTGCGTTTTTGAATTTTTTGCGCGGTAATCCGTTGGCGTGCAAGCTGCTCGACGATTTCATCCTTGGTGCGGCCAATCAGCTCGCCCTTCATGACACGGTCTTTCGGGCCCTTGCCCTGCCATTTCCAGCGGTGCAAGGGAGCAAGTTTCGTGCGCGCTTTCGCTTTGGCCATCACCCTGGTTACTCCTTGCTGATACGGTTGACTTCTTCAAGGCTGGTGCTGCCATCCAGCACCCGACTCAAGCAGCTTTGATAGAGGCTTGGGTGGTCTTCCTGGCGGGCGAGCTTGTCGATTTCGAGCGCGTTGCCGTCGCGCATGATCAAGGTGCGCATGTCGTCGCTAATCGGCAGTACTTCGTAAATGCCCACGCGCCCTTTATAGCCCTGGGTGCACTGCTTGCAGCCCACCGCCTTGTAGATGGTGACGTTATCGAGCTGCGCCTGGCGGAAACCGGCTTTCAAAAGCGCCTCGTGAGGGATATCCGCCGGCGCCTTGCAGTTGGGGCAAAGCCTGCGTGCTAGCCGCTGAGCGATGATCAGCGTGACCGAGCTTGCGATGTTGTACGAGGCAACGCCCATATTGGCCAAGCGCGTCAGGGTTTCCGCCGCCGAGTTGGTGTGCACGGTCGAGAGCACCATGTGCCCGGTCTGCGCCGCCTTGACGGCGATCTCTGCGGTTTCGAGATCGCGAATCTCGCCCACCATGACCACGTCCGGGTCCTGGCGCAAAAACGCGCGCAGAGCGCTGGCAAAATTGAGCCCGATCTTGGGCAGCACGTTGACCTGGTTGATGCCCGACACCTTGATCTCGACCGGATCCTCGGCGGTACAGATATTGCGCTCGATCTGATTGAGCATATCGATACCGGTGTAGAGCGTTACGGTTTTACCGCTACCGGTGGGGCCGGTCACCAGGATCATGCCCTGGGGGCGTTTGAGGGCGGCTTCGTAATCCTTTTGTTGGCGTGCACTGAAGCCCAACTGCTCGATACCCAAGCGTATCGAGGAGGGGTCGAGTATCCGCAGCACCAGCTTTTCGCCGTACACGGTGGGGAGCGAGTTGACCCGGAAATCGATCGAGCGCGAGCGGGACAGCTGCAGCTTGATCGCCCCGTCCTGGGGAAGGCGGCGCTCGGAAATATCCAGTCGGGACATGATTTTCAAGCGCGCCGCAATCCGGTCGCGCATGGCAAACGGCGGCTTGGCGATCTCGATGAGCATGCCGTCGATACGAAAACGCACCCGGTACTGGGATTCGTAAGGCTCGAAGTGAATATCCGACGCGCCGCGGCTAATGGCATCCAGCAGCACCTTGTTGACGAACTTGACGACCGGCGCGTCCTCCTTGTTGACGCCGGTACTCTCGAGGGTGACCTCTTCGCCTTCCTCGTCGTGAACGATATTGAGCGCGCCTACGGAGTCGTCCACGCCGTCGAGCTCTTCGAGCAGGCTGCGCTCGTTCTGAGCCACGTACTGAATCAGGTGGCTGCGTATTTGCTCCGCCGGTGCCAGTACGCCCTCGACGCTCAAGTTGGTGGCAAACTGCAGTTCATCTAGCTGGGTGAGCGTGGCCGGGTAAGGCACCGCCACGGTGAGCCGGTGGCCGTGGCGCGCCAGCGGCAACGCGTTCAGCTTGTTGAGTATCTTGATAGGGTATTCGTTGGCGGGGGGTAGGGCGCTTAACTTGACCGCCTCGAGATCCACCACCGGTAGCCCGTACTCCCAGGCCGCTGCTAGCACCGCATCGGTCGAATCCACCAGCCCGCTTTCTACCACATGCTGTAGAAACGAAAGATCGAGCTCGGCGGAGGACTCGTCCGCCACCTCGGCTTGAGCCCGGGTCAGCACTTCATGGGCAACCAGGCGCCTGGCAATACCGCTTAATTTAAGCCCCGTGGCGGGCTCGTCAAAGGCAGAAGAGGTCATAGAATCTCGCAACGCGTGCGTTTGGGCAGCAAGAATACTTAACTGCCATTAAAAACTACTATAATGCACGCTTTGCCGTCATCATAAAGAGGGAATAGCGCTCAAAAAAGGCTTATAAAGCTAGTTGTCAGCTCTTCCCCGCCAGGCTACTGTGATCCCCACATGGGCTAAACATTTTTAGCCCCAAAAAAACGACATATTCAAAGGGACACACCGAATGCAAATTCCAAACGCAACACAGCTAAAACGCTACCACCAGAGCGGTTTTACGCTGATCGAGCTGCTGATCGTAGTGGCGATCATCGGTATTCTGGCGGCGGTGGGTGTGCCTCAGTATGGTAATTACTTGGATCGTTCTGAGCGTAGTGCTTGTATGTCGGAGCTGAGTTCGTTTCGTTCGTTGGCGATGGCGACTGCAACGGTAGGTGGTAGTACGAGTACCGATACACCTGAAATATATAATTTCCAGTTTGAATCTTGTGGCGAGTTAGAGTCATCAGATATTAACGATACAGGCACCAAAGATACTCTTGTAGACCTGTTCGTGAATACCCCTGACACTGCTGAGACTAGTAGTACAGTAGAAACGCGTAATCGTGAACAGGATGTGTTCGTTACCAACCGTGGTCGAATTGCTGCAGAAAACCCCGTTACTACTGCGGGTCAGGGTAACTCCGGTAATGGTTAAGTTTTCTGGTAGTGGGTTTAAACTCAATTAAGATGTTATTGAAAAGCTGCCCAAGGGCAGCTTTTTTATTGTCATGACAACGACATGAAACCGCCTTAATATAAAGATTTAATTCGATTCGCCAAGGAGACCCCATGCCCGCCACATTACAAGCCCGCCTGAAAGAAGCTGTACGAATCGCCAAGGAGGCGGGGCGGATGATAAGCGAGGCGCGGGCCGAGCAGCGTTTCGATCAGCGCTTAAAGCAAGGCATCGAGCTGGTCACCGATGTGGACGTGGCGGTGGATACCTTTATCAGCGAAGAGCTTTCCAAACACTTCCCCGGTGAAGCGCAGCTTAGTGAAGAGCTGAGCCCAGAGAAGGGGTTGGAAGCGAAGGAGCCGCTGTGGGTCGTGGATCCTATCGACGGCACGGTGAACTTCGCCCAGGGGCTTCGCCATGTGGCGGTCTCCATTGCCTGGCTCGAGCAGGGCGTGGGCAAGGTCGGTGTGGTGCACGCGCCGTTTTTGGATGAAACCTTCACCGCGGTCCAGGGCGGCGGGGCGTACCTGAACGGTCAGCCCATCGAGCCAAGTAAGGCCAGTGATCTGGCAGCGACCCTGGTCGGAACCGGCTTTCCCTACGACAGGGCTGAGCGCAAAGCGCTAATGCCGCGCCTGGAGGCCGTGTTAACGAATTGCCAGGATATCCGCCGAAACGGCGCCGCGGCGCTGGATATCTGCGATATCGCCTGCGGGCGGCTGGACGCCTACTTCGAGACCGTCTCGCCCTGGGATTTTGCCGCCGGCTGGGTGATCGCACGCGAGGCGGGCGCCTCGCTTGGCCGTTTGGTCGAAGTACCCGAGGGGCTCTCGGCGGACCTGTACCCTGAAGAGCTTCTGATCACGGCCCCCGGCGTTTTCAACGAGATGGCGTCGCTTCTCAAGGGCGTGTCGTAAGCGTTTGGCCAAGCATTTGAAAAGAAAGCCTAAAAAGGACTTTTCATTTACGCCATTAAACGCTAGTATACGCACCGTCTTGAGGCGATAAGTCAGCGCTTTAAAAGTGCCGGTCCCAAAAGACATCGGAGTGTGGCGCAGCTTGGTAGCGCGTTGCAATGGGGTTGCAAAGGTCGCAGGTTCGAATCCTGTCACTCCGACCAAAATACGAAAACCGCCGCTACGGGTTACCCCGAGCGGCGGTTTTTTTTATGCCTGATCAAAAACGCTCGTTAATGTCTTTGATCTCGTTGGGGCGGCGTTGGGCGCCGCCAGGGCGAGTGCCTGGTTGTTGGCCTGGGCGGCTCGCGGCGTTACCCCGATACTTGTCCCAGGCGTTTTTCGCCTTTTGCCGGTTGGCGGGCTTTCGTAGCCAGTTGAAGAGCGCCAGCAGTATCCACTTACGCATGATGACCTCCAGAGACGCTGATTCCGGGCGAACGTGCTGAATCAAAAAAGCCGCCGCTTAAAGCAAGCGGCGGCCCTTCGCGTTCGGCGGGCTTATTCTTGCTGGGCGCGGTGGTCGGCCAGGGCGGTGGTGACCGCTTCTTCCCATTGGCCGGCGTCGATACCCCAGTGCTCCATCTCCGATTCATCCGGCGCGCCTTCGGCGGCGGCTTCGAGCTCTTCCGGCGAATGGGCCTCGAAGCAGTGTTTAGCGAATGCTTTGGTCGGGCCTTCCTGAAGCTGGTTGATCATTTCCATTGGGTCGTATCCTTTCCTTATGGGTGCTTAATAGCGGGTATGAATCAGTATAGTAATTAGCCAGCACTTTGCGCTAAATGTTCCACGCGGACTAGACAAATACCTCGGTGAGAATTTTAACCGCGATACCGGCCAGTAGCAGCATGATCAGCTTATCGAACCACGCAAATGGCAGGCGCTTGCCAAGGGCGGCGCCCAGCGGCATGCCCAGCGCAATCACGGCGAATGCCGCCAGGCTATAGGCGCCAAGCTCGAGGGTTAGAATACCCGTGGCCAGCAGTGCCGGTATTTGGGCCAGCGTAATGGCGCAGAAAAATACCGAGATCGAGCCAATGAACACGCGCCGCTCGAGTCGCATGGCGTTTAAAAAGGTAATCGAGGCCGGCGCCGACATGCCCGCCGCCCCCTGAAGTATGCCGCCGACTAGCCCCACCGGCAGTACGAGCCGGTCGGCCATCGCCATCGAAAGCGCCATCTTCCCCCTCAGTAGCTTGATCACGAGATAAAGCACGATCGCCCCGGCCACGCCTAATGACAGCGTATCGTGAGAGAGCGCTACCAGCCCCCAGGTACCCAAGACGATCCCCGCGCAGCCTGCCAGCGAGAACACCATCAAAAACCGAGTCGGCAGCAGGTGGCGGCGGTGCTGCCAGGCCTGGAGGGCGTTACTGAACAGGTTGGAGGCCACCAGTAGCGCGATGGCCGTCTGCACGTTGTAAAGCATGGTAAACACCGGCACGACGATGACCGGCACGCCGGAGCCGATCGCGCCTTTCACCACTCCGGCTATCAATAGCGTGAATAGCGCGATGATCACGGGTTCATCCTGTATGTCATGCGTTCAAGATCAGTTTTCGAGCACGTAGCAGGGCGTATAGGGCTCGCCGTCGAGCTTCATGCGCCCCTGGGCGACGAAGGAGCTCAAAAGCTCGTCCAGGCGGCGCATGAGCTCCGGCTCGGCGGAGAGCACGAAAGGACCATGGGCCTTGATGGCGCGAATACCCGGCTCTTTCACGTTACCCGCCACGATGCCGGAAAATGCCCGGCGCAGGTTGGCGGCCAGTTCGTGAGTGGGCTGGTCGCGATGCAGAGCAAGGTTCTTCATCGCTTCGTGGGTCGGCTCGAAGGGGGCCTGGAACTCGCGGGCGATGTTGAGACGCCAGTTGAAATAGAAAGCGTCCTGATGCTCGCGGCGAAATTGAGCGATCTCGTCGATGCCTTCACGCATGCGCCGGGCGACGGACACCGGGTCGCCGGTAATGATGGTGTAGTAGCGGCGAATCTCCTCGCCCAGGGTGTACACCAAAAACTCGTCGATTTTCTCGAAGTAGGCGGCAGAGGCGGCTGGGCCTGTGAAAATGAGCGGGAAGGGCGTGTCGCTGTTTTTCGGGTGTAGCAGAATACCCAGTAGGTACAGGATCTCTTCCGCGGTGCCCACACCGCCGGGGAAAATGATGATGCCGTGACCCAGGCGCACGAAGGCCTCGAGGCGCTTTTCGATATCCGGCATGACCACCAGTTCGTTGACGATCGGGTTCGGCGCTTCCGCGGCGATGATGCCGGGCTCGGAGATCCCCAAATAACGCCCCCCTTTACGCCGCTGCTTGGCGTGGGCCACATTGGCGCCTTTCATGGGGCCTTTCATCGCCCCGGGCCCGCACCCGGTGCAGATATCCATTTCGCGCAGACCCAGGTGATAGCCCACGTCCTTGGAGTAGTCGTACTCTTCGCGGGAAATCGAGTGCCCGCCCCAGCACACCACCAGGCTCGGGTCGAGCTGGGGCTTTAACGTGCCGGCCTTGCGCAGAATATGGAAAACCGCGTTGGTCGTGCCTTCGCCGGTGGTCAGGTCGAAGCGGTCCTGGCGCTGAATTTCGCTATACACGTAGACGATGTCGCGAAGGATCGACGAAAGATGTTCGCGAATACCGCGAATCATGTGGCCATCGACGAAGGCTTCCGCCGGGGCGTTGGTCAGCTTCAGCCGAATGCCGCGGTCCTGCTGAAGCACTTCGATGTCGAAATCCTTGTAAGCCTCCATGATCGCCAGGCTGTCGTCCGAGGGACGCCCGCAGTTGAGCACTGCCAGCGCGCAGCGGCGAAGCAAGTCGTGAAGCCCGGTTTGAGAGGTGCTTTGCAGGCGATAGACCTCTTGTTGAGAGAGCACCTCGAGGCTGCCTTCAGGGGAAATCGTGCTGGAAATCGTAGGGCGCGGGGCCAGGGCTTGGTTCATTCGTGTAACGTTCTCTGGGTGAATAACAATGACTTGCCCTACTATCACCCAAGCGAATGGCTACGTGCAAGGCGCCTCGGCGTGCCAGATATGCTAATCTTGACCGTTTTGGTGTTCGCGTTTGAAACACCATACGTTACTTTTGCTATGGCGCTCATCATGTTCAATGCCCACTACTTTCGAACCTTTATTACGCTGGTGGAAACCGGTAGCTTTACGCGCACCGCGCGCCGCCTGGAAATGACTCAGCCAGGCGTCAGCCAGCACGTTCGAAAACTCGAAGGGTATCTTGATAAAACGCTGATCGAGCGCAAGGGAAAAAGCTTTACCCTGACCGAGTCCGGCCGGCGCGCCTACGACTATGCCCTGAAGCTGTTTGCCGAGCACGAGCAATTTCGCCACGCCCTGGACGATGACCTGATCGACAGCGGTGAGTGCCGGATCGCCTCGCCAGGAAGCGTCGGGCTCATGCTCTATCCGTTCATTTTGGGCCAGCAGCAAATGCACCCGAACCTTACGGTGAGCTATAGCTTCGCCTTCAATCATGAAATCGTCGGGGACCTGCTGGATGGTCGCTACGATATCGGTATCGCCACCGAGCAGGTCAAAAGCGCCGAAGTCTCCTGCGAGGTGTGGCATAAAGAGCCGCTTTGTCTGGTGGTGCCGGCAGACTTTGCCGGGACTACGCTGGCCGAGCTGATGGGGCTTGGTTTTATCAACTATTACGACGGTATCAATCACGCTAACTACCTGCTGCGCGCCAACTTCCCCGACGAGTTTCGCTCCATGAGCCACTTTCGCCATCAGGGCTTTACCAACGAGGTGAGCATGGTGCTCGACGCCGTGGCCCGGGGGCTTGGCTTTACCGTGGTGTCACGGCTGGTGCTCGAAACCTCGCCCTGGCAGCGCCAGGTGAGGGCCTTGTCGCTCCCCGTTGCCGTGGATGAGGTGCTTTACGTGCTGACCCGGCGGGATTCGACGCCGCCCAAACGCTACGAAAAGCTGCTCAACGGCTTCAAACAGCAGCGTCTGCAGGAAATCGCCCAGTAGCGCCAGGCACTGAAACCTATAAAAAAGCCCCGGGATGCTCGTATCCCGGGGCTTTTTTGAGAGTGCGCTAAACGTTTTTTTGGCCTGGGGGCGCTTTAGTTACGGTAGTCATCGATGCTGGGGCAGGAGCAAATCAACTGACGATCGCCCAGCACGTTATCGACCCGGTTGACCGTCGGCCAGTACTTCGCCGCCATCACCGCCTCGGAGGGGAAGGCGCCCAGGGTGCGGTCATAAGGCCGCGCCCATTCGCTGTCGGCCAGGTCGCGCTGAGTGTGCGGCGCATTGACCAGCGGGTTGTTCGCAAGCGGCCACTCGCCGCTCTCGACGCGTTTGATCTCCTCGCGAATCGCGATCATCGCATCGCAGAAGCGGTCGATCTCGAAAAGCGACTCCGACTCGGTGGGCTCGATCATCAGCGTGCCCGGCACCGGGAACGACATGGTTGGGGCGTGGAAGCCGTAGTCCATGAGGCGCTTGGCGATATCCTCTTCGGAAATGCCGGAAGTCTGTTTCAGCGGGCGAATATCGATGATGCACTCATGGGCCACGGTGCCGTTTTGCCCGCGGTAGAGAATCGGGTAACTCTCTGCCAGGCGCTTGGCGATGTAATTGGCGTTGAGAATGGCAAACTCGGTGGCTTCACGAAGCCCCCGGGCGCCCATCATCTTGATGTAGGCCCAGGAGATCGGCAGGATCGAGGCGCTGCCGAAGGCCGCGGCGGCCACCGCGCCGCCTTCGGTTTTCACGCCGTTGATCGGGGTGACCACGTGGTTGGCAACGTAAGGCGCCAGGTGCGCTTTCACGCCGATGGGGCCCATGCCCGGGCCGCCGCCACCGTGGGGAATGCAAAACGTCTTGTGCAGGTTCAGGTGCGATACGTCGCCACCGAAATCGCCGGGGCGGGTAAGCCCGACCTGGGCGTTCATGTTGGCGCCATCGACGTAGACCTGGCCGCCGTTTTCGTGAACCACCTCGCACACCTTGCGTACGTGGGATTCGAACACCCCGTGGGTCGACGGGTAGGTGATCATCACCGCCGAGAGGCGATCCTTGTGCTGCTCGGCCTTTTGGATCAAGTCGTCGAGGTCGATGTTGCCTTGCTTGTCGCACTCGACTACGACCACGTCCATGCTGACCATGGCGGCGGAGGCCGGGTTGGTGCCGTGGGCGGAGCTTGGGATCAAGCAGACGTTGCGGTGGCCTTCACCGTTGGCCGCCTGGTAGCGGCGGATGGCCAGAAGCCCCGCGTATTCGCCCTGGGCGCCGGAGTTGGGCTGCATCGAAACGTGATCGTAGCCGGTGATCTCAACCAAAAACGCGGCAAGCTCGTCGATCATCTGATGATAACCCGCGACCTGATCCCGCGGGGCGAAGGGGTGCAGTTGGGCAAAGGCCGGCCAGGAAATCGGCAGCATTTCGCTGGTGGCGTTGAGCTTCATGGTACAAGAGCCCAGCGGAATCATCGCGTGGGCGAGCGACAAATCCTTGTTCTCCAGGCGCTTCAAGTAGCGAAGCATTTCGGTTTCGCTACGGTAGCGGTGGAACGTGGGATGCGTCAGGAAATCGCTTTCGCGGCGGTACGCATCAGGAATGCCTGAAAGAGCGCTTTCGAACAGCTGGTCTTCGAGCGACGGAATCGATAGGCCGTGCTCGTCGCCCAGGATCACGTCGAACAGCGCCGCCAGGTCGTGAGCGGTGGTGGTCTCGTCCAGGCTTACGCCGATGTCGCCATTGTCGAAGTAGTGCAGGTTGATATCAACAGTCATCGCCCGGCCGTGGATCTTGCCCGCATCCACGCCGGTCAGGCGAAGCGTATCGAACCAGCTTTCACTTTCTAGCGCCACGCCGGCCTGTTTCAAGCCCTGAGCCAGCAGCGAGGTGAGACGGTGAACCCGGGCGGCGATTTTACGCAGGCCCTCGGCGCCGTGATAGGTCGCGTAGAAGCCGGCGATGTTGGCCAAAAGCGCCTGGGCGGTACAGATGTTGGAGGTCGCTTTCTCGCGGCGTATGTGTTGTTCGCGGGTCTGCATCGCCATGCGCAGCGCCGTGTTGCCCCGGCTGTCCTGGGAGACGCCGATGATACGCCCGGGAATCGAGCGCTTGAGCTTGTCCGAGGTGGCAAAAAACGCCGCGTGAGGGCCACCAAAGCCCATGGGCACGCCAAAGCGCTGGGAGTTGCCGACCACGATGTCGACGCCCATCGCGCCCGGTTCTTTCAAGAGCACCAGGCTCAAAAGGTCCGTGGCCACGCAGGTCATGATGCCGCGCTCTTTGGCTGCGCTTACGAGGGGCTCGAGCGCGGTGATGGCTCCGCTTGCGCCGGGGTACTGAAGCAGCGCACCGAACACGTCGTGCTCGGCGAGGGTGTCGGCCGGGCCGGTAATCAGCTCGAAGCCAAAACATTCGGCGCGGGTTTTGACGACGTCGAGGGTTTGCGGGAAAACGTCGTCGGCAACGAAAAAGGCGTTGGACTTGCTCTTCTTGTTGGCGCGTTTGCAAAGCGCCATGGCTTCCGCGGCGGCGGTGGCTTCATCGAGCAGCGACGCGTTGGCAAGCTCCATACCGGTCAGGTCCATCACCACCTGTTGGAAGTTCAGAAGTCCTTCGAGTCGGCCCTGGGAAATTTCCGGCTGGTAAGGCGTGTAAGCGGTGTACCAGCCCGGGTTTTCCAACACGTTACGCTGAATGACCGCGGGCAGGTGGGTGTTGTAATACCCCTGGCCGATGTAGCTTTTGGCGACCTTGTTCTGGCGCGCCAGCTGGCTTAGGTAACCGAGCGCTTCGGCTTCGCTTTGCGGCTCGTCGAGGGCGAGCTCGCGGTCTAGTCGGATATCCCCCGGCACGGTTTGCTCGATCAGGTCCTCGATGCGCTTCATGCCGAGCGCGCTCAGCATGGTCGCGGCATCGCGCTCGTTAGGGCCGTTATGGCGTTTGATAAAAGCATCGTGATCGGCCAGTTCGGCCAAGCGGCGAGTTTCAAAGGACATGAGAAGATTCCAGACGTAATGGGAAGACCGTGCGGGGCAAAACCTAAGCGCCTGCGTAGGCAGGCGCTTGAAAATCACTCGTCGGCCAGCGTTGCCTGATAGGCGTCGGCATCGAGAAGATCGTCGAAGTCCTGGTCGCTGACCCGGACTTTCATGATCCAGCCGCCATCATAAGGCGCTTCGTTGACGGTCTCCGGTGCGTCTTCGAGCGCATCGTTCACCTCGATTACATCCCCATCCACCGGCGCGTAAAGATCCGAGGCGGCCTTGACCGACTCGATCACACCAAACTCTTCACCCTTGGTGAGCGTTTGGCCGATCTCGGGAAGCTCGACGAATACCACGTCGCCAAGTGCTTGCTGAGCGTGGTCGGTGATACCGATCGTGACGGTGCCATCTTCGTGGTCAAGCACCCATTCGTGGCTTTTGGCGTAGCGAAGATTCGCAGGAAGATTGCTCATGTCGTATCCCTATTAAACGGTTGTCCAAGCCAAAACATACTAGCGCTTGTTGGGGGCCTTAGCGACCCCTTCAAACGCGCTGGCCGATAGCGCTATGGTACCGTGTTTCTCATAGGAAACAAATTTCTATAGCGTGGCATGAGTAGAGGCCCACTGCGTTTTTATTTACCTGGAAACGCCATGCTATTTAATAGAATCAACCACTTCACCCTGATTTTGCCCAGCGAAAGCGTCAAGTCCATGGCAAGCCAACGGGAAAATAGTGTAAAACAGGGTTATCGGCCGTTTAGCCGAGTAACGAACGCTTACGCGCTATACACGCTCCGGAATCGGCGCTTCTAACGTGGCAAAGCATCACCGTCTCGATCCGGAGTTTGCCAGGTGTGCTCGAAGGCGGGCCGACTTTTTGGGCGTATCGGATATCGACACCATCACGACACCATAATGACATCGAATAAACATGCATTCCTGAAATGCTCAAGGGTAAGGAGAACGACGTGGAAACGCTAACAACTGTGGTCGAGGCCGTTAACGGGGTCGTGTGGGGGCCGTTAATGCTCATCCTGCTGCTCGGTGTGGGGCTTTATCTTCAGGCGGGCTTGAAGCTCATGCCGATCCGTAAGCTCGGTACCGGCTTCAAACTGATGTGGCAAGGGCGTGATGCCAAGCGCGGCAAGGGAGGCGAGCAAACGACCGACGACGGCGAAATTTCGCCTTTCAACGCGTTGATGACGGCGCTTTCGGCCACTGTAGGCACGGGCAATATCGCCGGTGTGGCCACCGCGATCGCCCTCGGTGGGCCGGGGGCGGTGTTTTGGATGTGGATTACCGCCCTGGTCGGCATGGCGACCAAATTCGCCGAAGCGGTGCTCGCCGTTCGCTACCGTGAAACCGATAGCAACGGCTACCACCTGGGCGGGCCGATGTTCTACATCAAAAATGGTTTGGGCAGAAAGTGGCTGTGGCTGGGTATCTTGTTTGCCTTCTTTGGCGCGGTGGCGGCCTTCGGCATCGGTAATACCGTGCAGTCGAACTCCGTTGCAGACGCCATGGACGCTACCTTCGGCGTGCCACACTGGCTGACCGGCGTGGTGATCATGGTGTTGGCTGGCGCGGTCATTCTGGGCGGCATCAAGCGTATCGCCAAAGTGGCGGGTAAGCTCGTGCCCATTATGGGGATCGCTTACGTGCTGGCGGGGGTGGTGGTACTGATCGTCAACGCCGACCAGGTCGGTGAAGCCTTTAGGCTGATTTTCTACTACGCCTTCAACCCCATGGCGGCGGCCGGTGGTTTTGCCGGGGCGGCGGTCATGGCGGCGATCCGTTTTGGTGTGGCGCGCGGTATTTTCTCCAACGAAGCGGGGCTCGGTAGCGCGCCGATCGCCCACGCGGCGGCGCAAACCAAAAACCCGGTCCGCCAGGGGTTGATCGCCATGCTGGGGACGTTTATCGATACCATCGTGGTGTGCACCATCACCGCACTTGTGATCCTGACCTCTTCGGTATGGCTCGAAGGGGAAGAAGGGGCCTCGCTGACGGCGCTTTCTTTCGATGCGGCGCTCCCCGGTTTTGGTAACCAGATCGTGGCGATTGCGCTGGCGGTGTTTGCGTTCACCACGATTCTGGGCTGGTCGTTCTACGGCGAGAAGTGTTTCCAGTTTCTCTTCGGTACGCGCTCGATCATGCTTTACCGGGTGCTGTTCGTGCTGGCGCTGCCGCTTGGCGCGATGGCCCAGCTGGGCTTTATCTGGCTGATGGCGGACACGTTCAATGCGCTCATGGCCATTCCCAACCTGATCGCGCTGGCGCTGCTGTCGCCGGTGGTGTTCAAACTGGCCAAGGACTATTTCGCCGGTAAGGACGTGCTGCCCGGCGAAGCGCTGGATCACGACAAGTAAGGGTTGAACGATCTAACCCCCAATACGAGCCGGGAAGCGACGTTTGCTTGCCGGCTCTTTCGATGGCGAGGACACGACATGACAGAACTCCACAAAACACCGCTTCACGCGCTGCACCAAACACTTGACGCCAAAATGGTGCCTTTCGCCGGTTATGACATGCCGGTGCAGTACCCGCTTGGCGTGAAAAAAGAGCACGAACACACCCGTCGCCAATGCGGGCTTTTCGACGTGTCGCACATGGGCCAGATTTTGGTCTCTGGGCCGGACACCGCCGCGGCGCTGGAGTCGCTGATTCCGGCGGATCTCGAGGGGTTGGCCGAAGGGCGCCAGCGCTACGGGCTTTTCATCAGCACCGATGGTGGGATCATCGATGATTTGATGGCCGTCAACGCCGGGGATCACTTTTACCTGGTGGTCAACGCCGCCTGCAAGGACCAGGACATTGCGCATCTGCGCGCCAACCTCGGCTCCAGCCATGAAATCGAGGTGCTCGAGCGTGGCCTACTGGCCCTGCAGGGGCCCAAAGCGGTGGAGGTAATGCGCAGGCTTTGCCCCGAGGCCTGCGAGCTTACGTTCATGCAGCACGGACGTTTCACGATTCTCGGTCAAACCGTTTGGGTGAGCCGCAGCGGCTACACCGGTGAGGACGGCTTCGAAATCTCGGTGGCCGCCGAGGCCAGCGAAGCGTTCGCCAAAGGGCTTTTAGAGGCGCCGGAAGTCGAGATGATTGGCCTGGGCGCGCGTGACTCGCTGCGTCTTGAAGCCGGGCTCTGCCTCTACGGCCATGATATGGATATGGCGACCACGCCTGTCGAAGCGGGCTTGATCTGGGCGGTGGGCAAGCCGCGCCGCCACGGCGGCGAGCGCGCCGGCGGTTTCCCAGGCGCGGATGTCGTGCTCCATCAGATCGATGCCAAGGATCACACCCGTAAGCGGGTAGGGTTGGTTGCCGAGGGTCGCGCGCCGGTGCGCGAAGGCGCGCGCCTGCTCGACGAGCAGGGCGAAGAGGTCGGCGTGGTGAGCTCTGGCGGGTTTGGGCCAAGCGTTGGCAAGCCCATCGCCATGGGCTACGTCACCCGCGAATGGGAGGCACCGGAGAGCGTGGTTTACGCCGAGGTACGCGGTAAAAAGCTGCCCATGACGGTCGTCAAAACGCCTTTCATTACGCCGGGCTACCACCGCGGTTAATAGCGCGGCCTGGCCCCGACATAAAAAGCCCCGGTGATGCCGGGGCTTTTTTATGGGCGAGTGAAAAGGGCTTTCAACGACGAACGCGTTAGCGAAGAACCTGACGCGGGTCGATGGGTTTACCGGCCTGGCGCAGGTCGAACAACAGATCATAGCGCTCGGTGGCGCTGCTTTGACCGACCTCGCAAAGCGGCTCACCGGCGCTTACGTTCTGCCCCGTGCTCACCAGTATGCGCTCGCAAAGCGCGTAGACACTTTGCAGGTTGTCGGCATGATGAACGATCACTACCTCGCCGAGCTGGCGCATACCATCGGCGAAGCGTACCTCACCCGGGGCGACCGACTGCGCCCGGGCACCGGGCTGAGTCGCCAGTAGCATGGGCTGGAGCGTGCCACGGCTGTCCGGGCCGAAGCGGCGCACGATCCGGTAATCCTCCAACGGCCAGGGCCAATTGCGCGCCGACGAGGGTACGCTTGCACTGGGCGTGGGCGCCGCCGGCGACGGTGAACTCGAGCTGCTCGAAGAGGCCGTGGCGCGGGAAGCGGAGCCCGCGCTAAGCGGCACGCTAATGATCTGACCAACGCGCAGCGCAGTGGGGGAGGTCCCGGCGTTGGCGCTCTGGATACGCCCGCTGGTCGTGCCAAAGTGGCGCGCCACGCCGGAGAACGTATCCCCTGAGCGGATCTGGTAGCGGTAAGGCCCACCGGAGGGCGCACGCTCCTGCTGGGTGGGAATCAAAAGACGTTGACCGACCGCCAAGCGCTGGGCGTTTACCCCGGGGTTGAAGCGCTCGAGACGCTCGATGGGCACGCCCGCGCGCGCCGCGAGCTGGCCCAGCGTATCACCACGGCGCACCTCGACCCATTCGCCGTTGATGGCACTCGAGGCGCTGCTGGTGGGGTTTCGCTGGCTCGACGACGGCGCTGAGCTGGCGCACCCGGCCAGTATGCCCGCCAGCAAGCAAACGCCTACCCAAAGGGCTAGTCGTGGTCGCTCAGCGTTTCCAGCAGCGCGTCTTTTTCCTGCCAGAGTGAGTTGATCCATGCGTGGAAGCGTTCCTTGTGCTGCGGTTGTTGATGATAACGTGCGGTGTGCATCCACTCGGGGATCGCGATCTGTCGCGCCACCAGGTTAACCGATGCCTCCTGGCCGCATAAGAAGTCCCAGAAGTTCGGCGAAGGGTTGGTGTAGCTGATGGTGACGTCTACGATACCATCCAATTGATCGCCGAGAAGCCCTAATACCTGGGCCACGCCACCGGCCTTGGGGCGTAGAAGATGGCGAAAAGGGCTCTGCTGGGCCTCACGTTTAGCCACGCTAAACCGGGTGCCCTCGACAAAGTTGTAGATCGAAATGGGCGCGTGGCGCGCCTGACGGCACACGCGCTCGGTCGAATCCCTGTCAATAGTAGCGAGCTTAGGGTTTTTGGCAATCTGTTCCCGGCTAAAACGGCGCATAAAGGGAAATTCGAGCGCCCAGAAGGCCAGTCCGACGATGGGAATCCAGATGAGCTGATGTTTGAGAAAAAAGCGCGGCATGGGAATACGCCGGTGAAGCGCCATGAACAAAATGAAGATATCGGTCCAACTGCGATGATTGGAGATGACCAGAAGCCACTGGTTCGGGCTAAGCGAGGCGGGGATATCGATCGACACATCGGGTTTGAGCCAGTGCTTCATCCACCAAAGATTGAGCCCGATCCAATTGAGCGCGACCGCGCAGAGCTTGCCCAAAAGCCACTGTTTTGCGCGTTGGCCCGGCACGACGACCTTTAAAAAGGTGAGCGCGATCAGCGGCACCCCCCACAATAGCGTGCTGAGCGTGAGCATTAAAATGCTCCCTGCTCCCTTGATGACTGGCATACCCTTGACTCCTTCGCGGTTTCATAACCCTGGCCTTGCGCGCTGTGTTGTACACGGCCTTTGAGGTAAATGCTAAAGGATCAAGGCCTTACTTCCCAGTAAATCCCTCTATAAGCACCGTTAGACGCTTGACGCTCCTGGTGGCTCTTTATAAGTTGTCTCTTCGGTTTGATAACAAAAAACACGTCGCCCCTTTGGCGCCAGGCTTTTTAACGACCACCCTGTAGTAGTATTTGGTAAGCAACCATGTAGCAACTTTGGGGCGCAAGACCCTCGAGCCACCCACCCTTTAACGTGCACGCGCCAAGGCGCGCCGGGCACGAATGACAACAAGCGAGGCTACACATGGCAGGATTCGATAAGCGGGTCGCTTCCTATGAGGAAGCAATGGAAGGCATCGAAAGCGGCATGACCGTTCTGGCCGGTGGGTTCGGCCTTTGCGGCATTCCCGAAAACCTGATCGCCGAGATCAAGCGCCGCGAGGTCAAGAATTTGACGGTGGTATCCAATAACTGCGGCGTAGACGGTTTCGGTCTCGGGCTTTTGTTGGAAAAGCGCCAGATCAGCAAGATTTTTGCGTCTTACGTAGGCGAAAACGCGCTTTTCGAGCGGCAGATGCTCGACGAAGAGATCGAGGTCGTACTGACGCCCCAAGGCACGCTTGCCGAAAAAATGCGCGCCGGCGGTGCGGGAATTCCGGCGTTTTATACCGCGACCGGCTACGGCACGCCGATTGGTGAGGGCAAGGAAGTGCGCGAGTTCGATGGCCGTCACTATATTATGGAAGAGGCGATCGTGGGGGATTTCGCCATCGTCAAAGGATGGAAGGCGGATCGCTACGGCAACGTCATGTACCGCCACACCGCGCAGAATTTCAACCCGATGGCGGCTAGCGCCGGCAAAATTACCGTTGTAGAAGTGGAGGAGATCGTCGAGCCCGGCGAGATGGATCCCAGCCAAATCCACACGCCGGGTATTTATGTCGACCGGATCATCCAGGGCACGTTTGAAAAACGTATCGAAAAGCGCACGGTTCGTAGCTAAGCACCCGGCCAACTTCCACTGACTTCGAGGTAATTACCATGGCGTTAACACGAGAGCAGATGGCCCAGCGCGTGGCCCGTGAACTTCAGGACGGCTTCTACGTGAACCTGGGGATCGGTATCCCCACTTTGGTTGCCAACTACATCCCCGAGGGGATCGACGTGATGCTTCAGTCCGAAAACGGGCTATTGGGTATGGGACGCTACCCAAGCGAAGATGAGCTCGACCCGGACATGATCAACGCCGGAAAAGAGACCGTTACCGCCCGGGACGGCGCGGCGATTTTCTCCTCCGCCGAATCCTTTGCCATGATCCGTGGTGGCCACGTGGATTTGACCGTACTGGGCGCCTTCGAGGTGGACCAGCACGGCAACATCGCCTCCTGGATGATTCCCGGTAAGCTCATCAAGGGCATGGGAGGGGCGATGGACCTGGTCGCGGGTGCCGAAAACATCATCTGCACCATGACCCACGCGTCTAAACACGGCGAGTCCAAGCTGCTCGAGAAGTGCGAGCTGCCGTTGACCGGCGCGGGGTGTATCAACCGGGTGCTGACCGACCTGGCGTATCTGGAGATCAAGGACGGCGCGTTCATCTTGAAAGAACGCGCGCCCGGGGTAAGCGTAGAGGAAATTCAGGAGAAAACCGCCGGTAAGCTGATCGTCCCCGATCACGTGCCGGAAATGGAATTCGCTTGATTCAAGCGGTCTTCTCAAATGGCGTGTTCGATCACGCCATTTGGCACCGGGTGTGCGGCGGAAGCAGCTCTTCGCCCAGGGTGGTTGACGCGCTGTTCACCCCTTTTTGGGCCAGCGCCAGTCCACCAAAGCAGAGCCGGTGTTCATCTCCCTGGCTAAACGCTACCTTTTGCGGCATGGCCGGGTAGAAGCGGTGATCCAGGGAGTTCGAGACGGGAAAAATGCCGTTTTGCCGATCACTGGAGCACGCCCACCCGGCATTTTCGAGGGCCTCGTTCAGTGTGGCCAGCGGCTCGCCCAAAACCTGGCAATTGAACCCGGCGTGGTGAAGTCGCGGGCCCATCACCGCAAGCCACGCCGCCACCGGGTGTTCCCGCTCGAGTGCCTGGTAAAGCGCCCAGGAGGGCATCGGCCAGGGTCTTCCCCGGCAAAGCAAATTGTGCCCCTTACAATCCTGGGGGTGGCTTTGCTCTATAAGCTCTAAAAGTGCCTGCCTTGGCGATGTACACAGTGCGCCCAGCTGGAGCTCGGCTAAAATCAACCAGCTACTCTGTGGTGCGCCAAGTAGATGAATGATGAGACCTTTATCTGCCAAGGCATACTGGGTAGCACAGACGTAACCCATGCGGTGAAGCTTGTCGGCAAGTCGTGCCGCGCTAAACGGCCCGTGGTTCAGGGTTAAAAGCGTCAGGTATTCGGCTTTGACGTTGGCCGGCCAAATACCCAGGCCGCCAAGGTCCGGGTGCGTATGGATATAATCAAGCCAGAGCTGCTGTTCGAATTCTTCACGTTGCATGGCGCATGTCCTTGCCGCCTTGGGCGGTCTTGTTGGGGAAGGTAGGCCCTGGTCACTATAGGCAGCAAGGTGGCATGCGGGTTCAATTAAAAAGGGGAATAAAAGGGGAATAAAAGGGGCAGGGATCAGGCCAGAAGGCCATTTTCACGCACGTAGGCGTCAAACTCGCTATATCCGCCGATATGATCCTGGTCGATAAACACCTGGGGAACGGTGTGGATCGGCTTGCCTGCGGTCTTGGCGATGTCCTCTTTGGTGACGCCTTCCGAGGGCATATCGACGTAGCGATAGCCTTCGATCTTATGGGCGCTTTCCAGCTGCTCGGCAAGCTGCTTGGCTCTTACACAAAATGGGCAGCTCATGCGCCCGAAAATGACCACGAACATGGTGACTCCTTGGGGATGGTGACGTTGGTTTGCCATTGTCGCTCAGGTGGGCTGCGTTGAACAATCCTGGCGCGCTTTCGATCATGTTCGCTCAGGCGTTCTATACTGATGTTCGTCTAATGAATGCTTGGACTTTTTCTTCTTTTAGGAGGTGGGTATGTCGGCAGGTATGGGTAACACGCCCCGGGTCGCGCTGGTCACGGGCACTAGCAGCGGCATTGGTGCAAGCGTGGTCGAACACTTTTGCCAACTGGGCTATCAGGTGCTGGCGGTAGACTTCAACGCCGAGGGCGAGAAAACGGCCAGCCAACAGGGTGCGGCGTTTTTCCAGGCCGACTTGACCGACGCCCAGGCGTGCAAGGACGCGGTGAAAGAAGCGATCAAACGTTTTGGCCGGGTCGATATTCTGGTCAACAACGCCGGCATACAGCACGTCAGCGCCATCGAATCGTTTCCCGAGCAGAAGTGGCGCGCCATCATGGATTTGATGGTCACCGCGCCGTTTTTGCTTACCCAGGCCGTGTGGCCCTCCATGCGAGAAAACGGCTGGGGGCGGATCATCAATATCGCCTCGATTCACGCCCACGTGGCCTCGCCGGGCAAGGTCGCCTACGTGACCGCCAAGCACGGGCTGATCGGCATGACCAAAACCGCCGCGCTGGAAGGCGGCGAGCAGGGTATTACCGCCAACGCCGTGTGCCCGGCCTACGTCAAAACCCCGCTGGTGGATAACCAGATCGCCGATCAGGCGAAGCTCAACAAGATGGACGAGCAAGAGGTGATTGAAAAGATCATGCTCAAGGATGCCGCCGTGAAGCGCCTGGTCGAACCCAGCGAGGTCGCTCAACTGGTGAACTACCTTGCTTCCGACGCCGCGGGCGCCATCACCGGCTCGAGTTTCAATATCGACCTTGGCTGGACGGCGCACTGATGCGAACGGCGGCTCTTGGGTGCCTCGATCCTAGCGCTTGACCGGGCGTTTTTGCAGCTTGCGCTGAAGCGTGCGCCGGTGCATACCCAGTGCCCGGGCCGTAGCGGAAATATTGCCGTCGTGCTCTTGCAGCACTTTTTGAATGTGCTCCCAGGTGATCCGGTTGATCGACGGCGGGTTGTCGGCCAGTTCGATGTCCGGATCGCCGCCTTCGTGCTCGAAGGCGGCGATCACGTCGTCGGCGTCCACGGGTTTACACAGGTAGTGTAGCGCGCCGAGTTTGATCGCCTCGACGGCGGTGGCGATGCTCGAGTAGCCGGTCAGCACCACGACCCGGCAGGTGGGTACGATGGCGAGCAGCTCCGGCAACAGCTTGAGTCCGGAGCTTTGTTCGAGTTTCAAATCGAGGGTCGCCATGGTCGGGGCGAACGCGGCTGCGATCTGCAGCGCCTGTTCGGCGTCGTGGGCTACTTGTACTTCATAGCCCCGGCGGGTCAGCGCGCGGTTCAACACATGGCAAAACACGTCGTCGTCGTCCACGATCAAAAGGCGCTGGTCTTGAGTCGGCATGGTCTTCTCGCTGTTTATCGGTGGGCGGCGCTATTTTTCGGGGGCATCGCTTCTGGGCAACGTGACCTCGGTGAGCGTTCCGCCTTCAGGGTGATTATAGAGGCTGACGCCGCCGCCGAATCGGTTGATGGTGGCATGGGTTAAAAATAGCCCAATGCCCATGCCTTTGCTCTTGGTCGAAACGAAGGTGTCGCCGAGCTGGTCGGCAATCGACATGGCGATCCCCGGGCCGTGGTCGCGAATATCGATCACCACGTTCTCTTCGTTCCAGTCCAGACGTACGTTCACCTGCTCCGGGTGGGCGTCGGCGGCATTGTTCAAAAGGTTGGTCAGCGCCTGGTCCAGGGTGGCATCGACCAAAAGCCAGGGGCGGCTTCGCCGGCTTTGAACCTCTAACTGATGGGTGACATCCGGGCGGATGACCAGCCAACGCTGGAGGACGCTCGAAAGCCACTCTTCGGCGTCGAACACCTCGGGCTCTGCCATGCGCCGCCGGTCGGCGTTGGTAACCAGATTCTGAAGGCGGGATTTACACACGTCGACCTGCTGGCGCAAAAGTTTTATATCGGCTTGAAGCGGCGAGTCGGCGGTGGTTTCCGCTTCCATCTCCTTGAGCAGTACCGCCATGGTGGAAAGGGGCGTGCCCAGTTCGTGGGCGGTACCCGCCGCCTGGGTCGCGACGGCCAGCACCTGTTCGTTGCGCAGCGCCGCTTCACGGGTGCGTGAAAGCGCCTTGTCACGGCTTCTCAGCGCGTGGGCCATTTTGTAGATGAAAAACGTCACCAGCCCCGCCGAAAGGCCGAAGTTGAGCCACATGCCCAGCACGTGCAGATTCAAAAGGCTGTCGCTGTCGATATGGCTCAACTGGGCGATAGGGTGGTAGACGACCATCAAGAAGCTGTAACCCGCCATCGCGCAGCCTGCGATGATCCAGGCGTGGCGCCAGGGTAGCGTAGCGGCGGCGATGGTCACCGGCACCAGGTAGTAGGTGATGAACGGGTTGGTCGAGCCGCCAGTAAAGTAGAAAAGTAGCGTCAAGCCGGCAATATCGGCCAGAAGGTGCAAAAGATACTCGTGATGGCTCACCGCGCGGGGCCTGCCCAGTCGCCACCAGGTAATGATATTCAACACGCCCATGGCGATGACCACGCTAATGACCGCCGCGACTTCGAGCTCGAAAGCGAGAAACTCCACGCCCACGATGATCGCCAGCAAAAAGCCCGTCCAGGTAATGCCGCGCACGATCGTCAATCGGACCAGGTTGCGGTTGGGAGTGGAGAGTGGTAGCGGCAGGGCGGTTTGCATAGAGAGCTACTTGGTTAGGGCGTTAGCGCGACTGGGCGCGGGAGGTTTTGAAACCGTGAATGATGAACTTGATGAACAGGGTCATCACGTAGGTCAGCCACCCGGCGGTAGCCAGCAGGTTAAATACCAGTATCTTGGGTGGAAGCCAGGCACGGCCGACCAGTGTTTCCAATAAAATATGGAGCAGCATGGCCAAAAGCAGCGGCAGCGCCAGGGTATGAATCCACATGTCCGTGCGGCGTTTACGCACGTGGTAGCGGCGCAGTAAAACGCGCATGGGCTTGTGCGCCCAGCTAAACAGCAAAAGTGCCCCCACCACGAACAGCATGGCAAGCGTGGGCTCGGTGCTGCCTCGGTGCACGGATGCCGAGATGGACCAGGCAAGCGCTAGCCACATCAGCCCTTCAATGCTGGTGAGTATGTCGGCGTAGCGTCTGACGTTTTGCATAGTCGGCCAAAATCCTTGAGCGGTTATAAAGCCGCCATGATACGACACTTGTAAAGCGCTGTGGACGTTGCGCGGGATTTACCGGCTGGATTTAACCCGTCCGGCGTTCAGGTATACTGATCGAAAGCCCCTTCAAACCCACCGCTGATACAGGATTGACCGTGGACTCTATTACGCTGACCCGCCCCGACGACTGGCACCTTCATTTGCGCGATGACGAAGTGCTGAGCGCGGTCGTCAATCACACCGCCGCGCAAATGGGGCGTGCCATCATCATGCCCAATTTGAAGCCCCCGGTCACCACCACCGATCAGGCGCTCGCCTACCGCGAACGCATCCTGGCGGCGCTGGCGCCTGGCAGTCAGTTCGAGCCGCTGATGACGCTCTACCTCACCGACACCACCACTGCCGAAGAGATCGAAAAGGCGCACCAAAGCGGTGTGGTCAAGGCGGTGAAACTCTACCCGGCCGGGGCGACCACCAATTCGGCCTCCGGCGTTACCGATATCACCCACTGCGATGCGGCCATTGAGGCGATGGCAAGGCTCGGGTTGCCGCTGCTCATTCACGGTGAAGTCACCGATAGCGACATCGATATCTTCGACCGGGAAGCCGCGTTTATCGAGCGCGTGTTGAAGCCACTGCTCGAGCGCCATCCCACGCTCAAGGTGGTGTGCGAACATATCACCACCCAGCAAGCCGCCGAGTTCGTCGCTAAAGGCCCGGATAACCTGGCGGCCACGATCACCGCGCATCATCTGCTGTTCAATCGCAACAAGATGCTCGCCGGCGGCATTCGCCCTCACTACTACTGCCTGCCGATTCTCAAGCGCGAGCAACACCGCCAAGCGCTGTTGCAAGCCGCCACCAGCGGCAGCCCGAAGTTCTTTCTGGGCACGGATAGCGCCCCCCACGAGAAGGGTGACAAGGAGTCGAGCTGTGGCTGTGCGGGGGCCTACACGGCGCCGGCCGCCATCGAGCTATACGCCATCGCCTTCGAAGAGGCGGGGGCGCTTGGCAAGCTCGAGGCGTTTGCCAGCCTGAACGGGCCGCGCTTTTACGGGCTGGCGCCCAATGCCGATACCGTCACCCTCGAGCGCCGCCCGCAGGTGCTACCGGCAAGCTACGCCTACGGTGACAACCGCTCGATCGTACCGCTAATGGCCGAGGAGACGCTCGAGTGGTCGCTCAAGGGGTGACGAATCCCCTGGGTTGATTGAACTGAACGGAGCCTTTGGGCTCCGTTTTTCGTTGTAAGGCGCCTCATGGGCCTGCTTGAAGCGCTCGTTGTTGGAAGGCGCCAGATTCTGGTTCGTCCAGGCGGTTGTCTTGCGCGCATATTAATGTTTATATATTGAGATATTTCTATATATAGGTGAATAAGCATGTCCGTTAATCCAGAAACCCTCGCCGCGCCGCTTTTCGAACCCTTCGATCTTGGCTCGCTCAACCTGGCGAATCGTATCGTCATGGCGCCGATGACGCGTAACCAATCGCCGGGTGGCGTACCCACGGAAGAAGTCGCGGCCTACTATAAAAGCCGCGCCGCCGGTGGGGTTGGCCTGATCATCACCGAAGGCACCTATATCGACCATCCCGGCGCCAACGGCTACCCGGCGGTGCCGGCGTTTCATGGCGAACAAGCGCTGGCCGGTTGGCAGCGCGTGGTCGAAGGCGTACACGCCGCTGGCGGTAAAATCGTACCCCAGCTTTGGCACGTAGGTCGCGAGCGCCGTCCGGGGGTCGAGCCCCAAACCAGCGTGCCGGGTTTCGGCCCCATGTCGATCGTCGAAAACGACCTGGAAGTCGTCGAAGCGATGACCGAGGACGACATGCATGACGTTGCCGCCTCTTTTGCCCGGGCGGCGATGGATGCTCAGCGCATCGGCTTTGATGGTATCGAGCTTCACGGCGCCCACGGCTACCTGATCGACCAGTTCCTGTGGCCGGAGAGCAACCAGCGCACCGACAACTACGGCGGCAGCCTCGAAAACCGGCTACGCTTTCCGCGCATGATCGTGCGTGCGGTGCGTGAAGCGGTGGGGCCGGACTTCCCGATCATCTTCCGCTTCTCGCAGTGGAAGCTTTCCGACTACACGGCCATCATTGCCGAAACCCCCGAAGCACTTGGGGAGCTCTTGAAGCCGCTGGCCGATGACGGCGTGGATATATTCCATGCCAGCACCCGCCGGGTGTGGGAGCCGGGCTTTACGGGTAGCGAGAAGACCCTGGCCACCTGGACCCGCGAGCTAACCGGCAAGCCGGTGATTGCCGTGGGTAGCGTAGGGCTCGACCGTACCTTCCGGACTGGCCACTTCACGCGTACCGAGGACCCGACCTCCAAGAGCCGGGTGAACGTGGCCGAGCTTGCCGAGTGGCGTGCCAAGGGGCATTTCGATCTGATCGCCATTGGCCGCGCGCTGCTCTCCGACCCGCAGTGGGCCAACAAGGTAGAGCAGGGCCGCCTGGACGAGCTTTCGGACTTCGATAGCGCCGCCCTCGACTCCCTGGTCCGTTAAGTCGAGACCAAAGAGCGCCTCGGCAGTATGGCGTTAAACGCGTATACTGATCAGGCTTTCGCCACTGGCCGTGATCATGGATATTAATACCGTTTTAAGCGCGCTGGCGAACCCGGTGCGCCTCGACATACTGACCTGGCTGAAAGAGCCGGAGCGCCATTTTCCGGCTCAGAAAGAGACCGCGCCCCAGGGCGGTGTGTGTGTCAGTCATATTCGCGAAAAGGCCGGTCTTTCGCAGCCGACCATTTCGCTCTATCTTTCGACACTCGCCCGCGCGGGGCTGGTCTCTTCGCAGCGGGTGGGGCAGTGGACCTACTACTGCTACGAACGCGAAGTCGCGGATGCCTTCCTGCATGCGCTACAAGAGCGGCTATGAAAAAAGCGCCTGCCAACCGGCAGGCGCTTTTTTGTTGGGATAAAACGGCGAGGCCGCCCGGCCGCGCCATTTGATAAAACCATGGATTTACGGCTTTCGCTGCCCCAGCGTTTGCAGCATTTGGTCGACCATACGCGAAGAGTGGGCGGCCGCGACTTCCAGAAACTGCTCGAAGGAGAGGTGGTTGTCGCCGGCACCGGGAATATCGGACAGCGCGCGAATCACCACGAAAGGGCAGCCGTAGAGGTAGCAGGTCTGGGCGATCGCCGCCGCTTCCATTTCAACGGCCAGCATGGTGGGAAACTGCGCGCGGGTGGCTGCTACTCGCGCCGGGTCGGCCATGAAGGCGTCGCCGGTGGCGATTAACCCCTCGCGCACGTTTACCTCGCCCAGTGTCTTGATGGCCTGTTTGGCGATATCGCCCAGGTGAGTATCGGCGATATACGCCGCCGGCATCCCCGGTACCTGGCCGATTTCATAGCCAAAGACCACCGCGTCGACATCGTGGTGGCGTACCTCGCTCGAGATGATGATATCGCCGATATCCAGATCCTCGGCAAAACCGCCCGCGGAACCCGTATTGATAATCGCATCCGGCTGATAGCGCTCGAGTAGCACCGCCGTGCCCACCGCGGCGTTGACTTTGCCAATGCCGGACTGCAGCACGATCACTTCGAGCCCATAATGCGTGCCGCTATAGAATACGAAGCCCGCGTGATCGACACGCTCGGCGTTTTCGAGCTGACCTGCCAGCGTTTTAACTTCTTGCGCCATTGCGCCAATAATTCCAATGCGTTGCACCCGGCGTACCCCCTTTCGATTGAATGTAGACGGTTTTGGTTATGTTAAGCGTCGTGAGCCTCGGCGGCTTCAAGTGTGTTCTCGAGCAGCGTGGCCACGGTCATCGGTCCCACGCCGCCGGGTACCGGGGTAATAAAGCTTGCGCGCTCGGCGGCGCTTTCAAAGTCCACGTCGCCAATGAGCTTACCGTCTGCCTGGCGGTTGATGCCCACATCGATCACCACCGCCCCCGGCTTGATCCATTCGCCCTTGACGAGCCCGGGCTTGCCGACGGCTACGATGACCAAATCGGCGCGGCTTACGTGGGCCTCGAGGTTTTGGGTGAAGCGGTGGCACACGGTCGTCGTGCAGCCGGCCAGCATTAGCTCCATCGACATGGGGCGGCCCACGATATTGGAGGCGCCGACGATCGTGGCGTCGAGTCCGCGTACGTCGATACCGCTTTCGCTCAATAGCGTCATGACGCCCTTCGGCGTACAAGGGCGAAGAGCCGGGCTGCGTTGCGCCAGGCGGCCCAGGTTGTAGGGGTGAAAACCGTCGACGTCCTTGTCCGGGCGGATACGTTCGAGAATGGGGCGAGCGTCCATATGTTCGGGAAGCGGCAGTTGCACCAGAATGCCGTCGACCCGGGGGTCGTCGTTTAGCTGGTCGACCAGCGCCTCGAGCTCGTCTTGCGTCGTGTCGGTGGGTAGCGCGTGCTGAAAAGACAAAATGCCGGCCTGGTCGCAGGCGCGGTGTTTGTTGTTAACGTACACATGAGAGGCCGGGTCATCGCCAACCACAACCACGGCTAATCCGGGGGCGCGAGCACCGGCCTGTAAACGGGCGGCGGTTTTCTCGGCAACACGATGGCGGACATTAGCGGCGATGGTTTTGCCATCGATGAGTTGGGCGGTCATGTAATGAGGTCCCTATGGAGGTGATGAGCGGGTCAAAAGGCCGATATGAGGTTGGCATACCAGCGAATCGCCAATTTTCGCATGTTGGGCCTGGCAGGCAAAGCGGCCAAGGCCTTAAAGCCTTTAAGTGTTGACTTTAAAATTAAAAATAGTAGTATATGCCTCGCTTGAGACGGGCTAAGCAGTAGCGTCAAAGGTAGTCATCGGGATGTAGCGCAGTCTGGTAGCGCGCCTGCTTTGGGAGCAGGATGTCGGGGGTTCGAATCCCTCCATCCCGACCACGTACCTCGCGCGGAAGGTGGTAACTTGCTTTTCCAGGCGTTGGTTGTGGTCAAGTGCTCATCGGTGTTCGGTATCAGGAATGCTTCATGTGCGCCCATAGCTCAACCGGATAGAGCAACGGCCTTCTAAGCCGTAGGTTGCGGGTTCAAGTCCTGCTGGGCGTGCCATCGAAGTATGGCCGCAGCTGTTAAGCGCAGGCGTCGTGTTTGTTGGTTATCAATGGTGGATGTAGCTCAGTGGTAGAGCCCCGGATTGTGGCTCCGGTGGTCGTGGGTTCGATCCCCATCATCCACCCCATTGATACGAAACACGTAGTGCTAATAAATTAGTACTAATAAAGCAGTAGCAGTAAAGCAGTAGTAATAAGTTTTCTGGTTGTGGTGGATGTAGCTCAGTGGTAGAGCCCCGGATTGTGGCTCCGGTGGTCGTGGGTTCGATCCCCATCATCCACCCCATTAACCTTTCCCTTCTCGTTTCTTTTCCCTTCTTTTTTATCGTTCGTTTTTTCTCTATCCAATTCTTGCTTCAAGCATATTAGACGGCTTGTAGTCTTTTCTGCGTTCTGCGTTCTGCGTTCTGCGTTCTGCGTTCTGCTGCGCTTGAAATCCCCCCTGCGAATCGACGCATTAAAACGTGGCAGGCGATTTTACTGTCGTTCCTGTTTTAGCGGTAAAAAATTCTGCTCCTTTGGCTTTTGTCGTAATTCATGCTGTTTATGGCCTTCAATACAGTGGTTATCACTATATTAAAGCTACCTGAGCAGTGGTATTTTTTTCTGATACTTTCAGTCATTTATACCAATAAAGGGGAGCGTTTAAATGGGCCAGCGGCGTATTGCGGTACTCGGAGCAGGCATGGTCGGTGTGAGTATCGCCTGGCACCTGCAAAAGCGGGGCCATCAGGTAACGCTCATCGACCGGCGGGAGCCCGGGCGCGAAACCTCCTACGGTAATGCCGGTATCATTCAGCGCGAAGCCGTTAGGCCTTATGCCTTCCCCCGGGATATGAAAACCATTTTGAGCGTGCTGCCCAACAAGCGGGTCGATATCCGCTACCGCCCCGGCGGCATGCTCAATGCGTTCTCGCCGCTTTTAAGCTACTGGCATCATTCATCGGCTAGGCTTTATAAAAAGATCGTTCCTGAATATGCCTCGATCATCAAGCTCTGCCTCGACGCTCACGGGCCGATGATCGAAGCGGCCAACGCAAGTCATTTGGTGCGCCGCGAAGGCTGGCTCGAGATTTACCGCACCAAAGCGAAGCTTGCCAAGCGTATCGAGCAAGCCAAGGAGGCGCGCGAGCGGTTCGACGTACGGTTCGACGTTTTGGACCGCGCCGCTCTCGAGCAAAAAGAGCCGGACATCGGCCAAGACATCATCGGTGCCATCCACTGGCTGGACCCCTGGACCGTGGCCGACCCGGGGGCGCTGGTAGCGGCCTATGCGGCTTCCTTCGTCGAACTGGGCGGGCGTATTCTGCAGGCGGATATCGAGAGTGTCGAGAAAGACGGCGAAGGCTTCAAGGTAGTGGCGGGGCAGCAAACGCTGACACCGGACGATGTGGTCATGGCGCTGGGCCCCTGGGCGGGCAAATGGGCATCAACGCTTGGCTATAATATCCCCACCTTCGTCAAGCGCGGCTATCATATGCACTACGCCACGAAGCCCGGTGCAAAGCTCAACTACTGGCTGATGGACGCCGAGATGGGGTATTTGCTGGCGCCAATGAATGCGGGCGTGCGCCTGACCACCGGCGCCGAGCTCGACCGGCTGGAGTCACCGGCCGACGAGCACCAGCTTGGCGCCGCGGAAAAAGTGGCCCAACAGGTTTTTCCGCTAGGCGAGCGCAGCGAAGAGGCGGCCTGGAAGGGCGCCCGGCCGTGCCTGCCGGACATGAAGCCGATTATCGGCCCGGCGCCACGTCATCAAGGGCTTTGGTTTGCTTTCGGCCATGGCCACCAGGGCTTTACCCTGGGCCCGGCGACGGGCTCGCTATTGGCCGACCTGATGGAAGGCAAGCCCACGGCGATCGATATGGCGCCGTTCCGGGTTGAGCGCTTCTAAATGGATTATAAAACTCATCCTTTACTGGTGAGATCATTGGGCCTTTGCTACGCTTTGACACAGGTTTTACAAATCGTGATTTCAACCCAGCAGTACGCTCAAGGAATCAGGAACTCAACGTGAGGTGAGATTATGGATGTCGCAGCGAGCCATGCCGTTAGCCAAGCGCTTTATATGAATCAGGCGCAAACCGCGGAGCAGGCCCAGATGGAGCTTTTCCGTCAGGCGCTGGATATGCAGTCGCAGCAGGTGACCGAGGTATTGGCCGGCGCCGATCTTCAGGCCCAGCCGGATTTGGCCCGGGAGGGCACGCTCGGCACGCAGGTCAACACCTACGCCTGATGCATTCGAGCCCTTCACTGTAAAGAGTCGCCGCTGGCGGCTCTTTTTTTGTGCTCGACATTTTGTACTTAACAAGGCCTGGCGGCGCTGCTTTTTTAAAGGGCGTGGCACCGGTCCCGCCAGAACGTTACAATCCCGGCCATTGTGACTCACTCAGCCAGAGCCGTTCGGCGCTTTACACATCGCTGAGTATCAATTTATAGAGGCAAGATGAAAGAGACTCAGTTAACCCAGGAAGCGGAACTACGGCGCACCTTCGCGATCATTTCGCACCCTGATGCGGGCAAGACCACGATCACCGAGAAAATGCTGCTGTTCGGTAACGCCATTCAGATGGCGGGCTCGGTCAAAAGCAAGCGTAACGACCGCCATGCGACCTCCGACTGGATGAAAATGGAGCAGGAGCGCGGTATCTCGGTTACGACCTCGGTGATGCAGTTCCCCTATAACGGGCGCATCGTCAACCTGCTGGACACCCCAGGCCACGAGGATTTCTCCGAAGATACCTACCGTACGCTGACGGCGGTGGATTCCGCCTTGATGGTGATCGACGGCGCCAAGGGTGTCGAGGACCGCACCATCAAGCTGATGGAAGTATGTCGGCTGCGTACCACGCCGATTTTGACCTTCATCAACAAGATGGACCGGGATATTCGCGACCCCATCGAAGTGATGGATGAAGTCGAGACCGTGCTCAACATTCAGTGCGCGCCGATGACCTGGCCGATCGGCATGGGGCGTCACTTCAAGGGGGTGTATCACCTCTATAACGACGTAATTCACCTCTACACCCAGGGCCAGGGTAACCGCATTTCTGAAGACAAGCGCATCGAAGGTCTGGATAACCCGGACGTGGAGGCGCTGTTGGGCGAAGAGCAGGCCGAAGAGCTGCGTATGGAGATCGAGCTGGTCCGCGGCGCTTCTCACGAATTCGATCTCGACGCCTACCGGCGCGGTGAGCTCTCGCCGGTCTATTTCGGTACCGCCATGGGTAACTTCGGCGTGCGTGAAATGCTCGACGGCTTCGTCGAGTACGCACCGCCCCCCCAGCCGCGGGACACCGATGCCCGGGAAGTCATCGCCTCGGACGAGCGCTTTTCCGGCTTCGTGTTCAAGATCCAGGCGAACATGGACCCGAACCACCGCGACCGCATCGCGTTTTTGCGGGTGTGCTCGGGCAAATACGAAAAGAACATGAAGATGCGCCACGTGCGTATTGGCAAGGACGTCAAAATCGCAGACGCCTTGACCTTCATGGCCTCGGACCGCTCCCAGGTGGAAGAAGCCTGGCCCGGCGATATCATCGGCCTACATAACCACGGTACGGTGCAAATCGGTGATACCTTCACGGTGGGTGAAGACATGCGCTTCACCGGCATTCCGCACTTTGCCCCGGAGCTTTTCAAGCGCGTACGTCTGAAAGATCCGCTTAGAATGAAGGCGCTACACAAAGGCTTGCAGCAGCTCTCTGAAGAGGGCGCGACCCAGGTCTTCATGCCCATGGACAACAATGACCTGATCCTGGGCGCGGTGGGTACCCTGCAGTTCGACGTGGTCGCCCACCGGCTGAAGGAAGAGTACAAGGTCGACTGTATTTACGAAGGCGTGAACGTGCAAACCGCGCGCTGGGTGTATTGCGAAGATGCCAAGATGCTCGAGGAGTTCAAGCGTAAGGCCAGCACCAATTTGGCCATCGACGGCGGCGGTTATTTGACCTACATCGCCCCGACTCGGGTCAACCTGCAGATGACCCAGGAGCGTTGGCCGGACATTCGCTTCCAGCCCACCCGCGAGCACTAAGCGCGTATCTCCCAAGCGCCGCCGGCTAAAGGCCGGCGGCACTTTGATCGATTCAACCCATAAGGCTTGCCGAAAGCTGCTCCGGGTCCAGGCGTTCGACCGGGTAGGGCAACTCTTCGAGTGTGACGGGCTTATCACTCCAGCTTAGCCCAAGCGGCGTTTCGATCGCTTTGGTGGCCACCACCGCGAGTAACGCTACCTGATGCTGGCCGCTAAAGGCGCTATTCACCACCTCGCCCAGGCTTTTGCCATTTTCATCGGTCAGTGAATCGGTCACGCCGGGCAGTACGTCGCTTTCAAGGCGTGCGCGTACAAGGCGCTTTTTCACCTGGCCGCGAAAGTGCGCGCGGGCCACCACTTCCTGGCCGGTATAGCAGCCTTTTTTGAAGCTGATACCGCCAAGGGCTTCCCAGTTGATCATCTGGGGCAGGAAATGGTCTTCCTGGGCTTCGGTCAGCCAGGCAAGGCCGCTTCGAATATCCGCCAGCTGCCAGGCGTTTTGCAGCGTTTCATCCGCTGGCGCTTCGCTTTCATCTTCTTGCAGGCCCAGCACGTAGCGCTCCTCGCCCGGTAGACGCAGTATCGAGGCTTTTTCATCGCCGGTGTGCAGGTAGGCGCTCTCGGGCAAGGCAAGCCCCGCTTTTTCTGCCCACTGCCGGGCTTTTTCCGGTCCTGCGCCGACCAATGTAAGCCCGGTGTTGACGCCAAGTTCGGCCTGGTAGAACACTGCAAACTTTTTGAGATGCTCGGCAAGTTTTTCGACGAGGCTTTCGCTGACCAGCAGTCTAAAGTGGTGCTCGGCGACTCTTAAAAGCTGACCATTGGCGATGATGCGCCCCTTGGGCGTACAAAAGCAGGTGAGCGGGGCGAAGTGGCCGTTCGCCAGGCTCACCTGGGCGCTGGTTTGCCCCTGTAGAAACTTCTCGGCGTTCGCACCTTTGATATCCAGCGCGGCCAGGTGATCCAAGCGTACGTCGCCGTTGAAGGAAGGGGACTGTTCGGTTGCCATACAAGCTCCACTAGCAGGGGGTGTGCGTTCGCTCTAGCGTAACACTGTTGATCTGCAGGTGAGGGCTCGAAGTCGCAATTGCAAGGCAGCGGCGGCGTGCTAGACTTCTCGGGTTGTATCAGTTTTGCATAGGTTAGCGGGCGCCCGGCGCCGGTTTCAAAAGAAGGATGAGTCATGGCTTACCAATCCCTGAACTTCAAGGGTGTACGAAACGCCGATGAAGTGAACAAGATTACGACCGCACTGATGATGCTCGACGGCGTGGAGAGCGCCGAGGTCGGGCGTCATGGCGCGGAGGTCGAAGGGCGTGCAAGCCATCAAACGCTTATCAAGACGGTCAAGGATCTAAAGCTCAACATCGAGGTCTCCTAATGCATCAGCCCATCACCCTTATCAGCGAGCGCAATAAAACCTTCAGGCAGCGAATCGAGGTCGAGGACGTCGAAGCGCTTTACGCCGACGCGCCCGCGCCGATGGGGGGCGATGGGCAGGACCCGGACCCGCACGACTACTTCGATATGGCGCTGGGCAGCTGTAAAGCCATCACCGTGCAGATGTACGCCAAGCGCAAGGAGTGGCCGCTGGAAGGGATTACGGTGACGGTAGCGCGGGACGAAAGCCAGGAGCGCCAGGGGCAGTACTCCCTCGACGTTCATCTCGAGCTTCACGGTCCTCTCGACGAGGCAATGCGCGCAAAACTTCTGGATATCAGCGAGCGCTGCCCGGTGCAGCGGCTCATGACCCAAGCCACCGTGACCATCAATACGCAGTTGACTTCCCCCGGCCAGCACGCGGGCGAATAACGATTTTTCCAGATTGGAGTAACGATGAGCAGAGAGTTCCGGCTAACGTCGAAGTTCGAACCCGCGGGTGATCAGCCGACCGCCATCAAAGGCTTAATCAGCGGGCTCGAGTCGGGGCTTGCCCATCAGACGCTACTGGGTGTGACCGGGTCGGGCAAGACGTTCACCATGGCCAATATCGTGCAGCAGCTGCAGCGCCCGACTATTGTCATGGCCCCCAACAAGACGCTGGCCGCCCAGCTTTACGGGGAGTTCAAGGCGTTCTTTCCGGATAACGCCGTCGAGTACTTCGTCTCCTACTACGACTACTACCAACCCGAAGCCTACGTTCCTTCCTCGGATACGTTCATCGAGAAAGACGCCTCGATCAATGACCACATCGAGCAAATGCGTCTGTCTGCCACCAAGGCGTTGCTGGAGCGCCGCGACGCGCTGATCGTGGTATCCGTGTCGGCCATTTACGGTCTGGGTGACCCGGACCAGTACTTGAAGATGCGCCTGCACTTTACCCGGGGCGAGTTGATCGACCAGCGGGCGTTTTTGCGCCGCCTGGCCGAGCTTCAATATACCCGCAACGACATGGACTTTCGCCGCGGCACCTACCGGGTACGCGGCGACGTCATCGACATCTTCCCGGCGGATTCCGACGAGGAGGCGGTGCGCGTCGAGCTTTTCGACGACGAGATCGACTCCATTCGCCTGTTCGACCCGCTCACCGGCGATGTGCGCGGCCAAGTACCGCGTATGACGATCTACCCCAAGTCCCACTACGTGACGCCGCGAGAGACGATTCTGGAAGCGATCGAGTCGATCAAGGCCGAGCTCAAGGAGCGCCTGGAGTGGCTTAGAAAGCACGAACGGCTGGTGGAAGCCCAGCGCCTGGAGCAGCGTACGCTCTACGATATCGAGATGATGCTGGAGCTTGGGTACTGCAACGGCATCGAGAACTACTCCCGCTATCTTTCCGGGCGCGACCCGGGCAACGCGCCGCCCACGTTCTTCGACTACCTGCCGGACGATGCACTGCTGTTCATCGACGAGTCCCACGTGAGCGTCCCCCAGGTGGGCGGTATGTACAAAGGCGACCGCTCGCGCAAGGAGACCCTGGTGGAGTACGGTTTCCGGCTGCCTTCGGCGCTGGATAACCGCCCGATGAAGTTCGAGGAGTGGGAATCTATCTCCCCGCAGACCATTTTCGTCTCAGCCACACCGGGTAAGTATGAAGCCGAACACGCCGGCCAAGTGGTCGAGCAGGTGGTGCGGCCGACGGGGCTTCTCGACCCGGAAATCGAGGTGCGTCCGGCCAGTACCCAGGTGGACGACCTGCTCTCGGAGATCAACAAGCGCACCGCGGTAGGCGAGCGCGTGCTGGTCACCACGCTTACCAAGCGTATGGCGGAAGACCTGACCGAGTATCTGGACGATCACAGCATCCGCGTACGTTACCTGCATTCGGATATCGATACCGTCGAGCGGGTCGAGATCATTCGCGACCTGCGCCTGGGCAAGTTCGATGTACTGGTCGGCATCAACCTGCTGCGCGAGGGCCTGGATATTCCCGAAGTCTCGCTGGTGGCCATTCTCGATGCGGATAAAGAGGGCTTTTTGCGCGCCGAGCGCTCGCTCATCCAAACCATCGGCCGCGCCGCGCGTAATGCCCACGGCAAGGCGATTCTTTACGGCGATCGTATTACCGACTCCATGCGTCGTGCCATGGATGAAACCGAGCGCCGTCGTGCCAAGCAGATGGAGCACAACGAGGAGCACGGCATTACGCCGACCACCGTGACCCGCTCGGTGGCGGACATCATGGAAGCCGGCCAGGCGCCGGGGGCTAAAAAGACCAACGGCCGCCGCGGTTCGGATCGCAAGAAAAGCCAGCCCGTCGAGTACGACATTGCGAGCATGGGCCAGCAGGAGCTTACCGATGCGGTCAGCAAGCTCGAGGACGCGATGTTCGAAGCGGCCCAAAATCTGGAGTTTGAAGAGGCGGCGCGTCTGCGCGACCAGCTCAATCAAATGAAAGAGAAACAGCTGGTGCTAGGGTAGTCGTGCCGGAAGGTCCGGAAATCCGCCGCGCGGCGGACCGTATCGAAAAGCAGATAGGCGGCCGGGTAGTGGAAGAGGCCTGGTTCGCCTTTGACGAGCTCCAGGCCCAGGCAGGCTCGCTGGTAGATGTGAGCATCGACGCCGTCGAGACCCGGGGCAAGGCCATGCTGATTCGCTTTGCCAATGGTCGGGTGCTTTATTCGCACAATCAGCTGTACGGCGTCTGGAAGCTTCACGCCGCCCACCAACCACCTCAAACCAGGCGCTCGCTGCGCGTACGTTTGATCGCCGAGGGAAGGGCGGCGAGCCTTTATAGCGCGTCGAGTATCGCGCTGCTCGAGCAAGACCGTCTCGACGAACACCCCTTTTTGGCACGCCTGGGCCCGGATCTGCTAAGTCAGAACGTATCCACCGCCGGGGTGGTCGAGCGGCTGGACGATACCCGGTTTTATCGCAGAAGCCTGGGGGCGCTGCTGCTCGACCAGTCCCTGGTGGCGGGGCTTGGTAACTACCTGCGCTCGGAGATCCTGTTCTTTGCCGGGCTCAACCCCAAAACCCGGCCGGTGGATCTAACCGCTGACGCGCGCAAGACGCTGGCGCAGATCATCATCGATACCACCTGGCAAGCCTACCGCCAGGCCGGGGTCACCAACCGCGATGCCTGGATCGAACAGGCCAAAGCGGCCGGCGAAACACGGCGGCAGTGGCGTTTTAGTGTATTCGAGCGCGCCGGGCTCTCTTGCCACCGCTGTGGCGAGGTCATCGAGCGGCAGATGGTCGGCTCGCGTAGGCTTTACTGGTGCCCGCACTGCCAGCCGGTTTCATGAATCCAAATTTATACCGTTATCTTATTTGTTAAGCTAAAAGAATTGCCTCTGGAGTAATGTTGTCAGCAAGCAGAGCTGCCGTGAATTATTCGATCGGGTATACTGCGCTTCGCCTAGACGGCTAACGGGATACCAAAATCCTTTAGAAATAGCCGCTTGAATCGACCTATCAGGAGCCCGTTGTTCATGACCGTGATCAAACAGGACGACGTTATTCAAAGCGTCGCCGATGCCCTCCAGTACATCTCCTATTATCATCCGAAAGACTTTATCGACGCCATGGCGGCCGCCCACGAGCGTGAAGAGAACCCGGCCGCGAAGGATGCCATCGCCCAGATTCTGATCAATTCACGCATGTGTGCGACCGGACATCGGCCGATTTGTCAGGATACCGGCATCGTAACCGTGTTCGTTCACGTCGGCATGAACGTGACCTGGCAGGCGGACATGAGCCTGGATGATATGGTCAATGAAGGCGTTCGCCGGGCCTATCTTCTGCCGGATAACGTGCTGCGCGCCTCGGTGCTGGCCGACCCGGACGGCAAGCGCCAGAACACCAAGGACAACACACCCGCGATCATTCACCACAAGATCGTTCCCGGCGATAAGGTCGATATCCACGTAGCGGCGAAGGGCGGCGGTAGCGAAGCGAAATCCAAGTTCGCCATGCTGAATCCTTCGGACAGCGTCGCCGATTGGGTGCTCGAGCAGTTGCCCAAAATGGGCGCCGGCTGGTGCCCGCCGGGGATGCTTGGCATCGGGATTGGCGGTACGGCGGAAAAAGCCATGGAGATCGCCAAGGAAGCGCTGCTCGATCCCATCGATATTCAGGAGTTGCAGGCGCGCGGGGCAAGCAACCGCGCCGAAGAGCTACGCCTGGAGCTTTTCGACAAGGTCAATAAAACCGGAATCGGCGCCCAGGGCCTGGGCGGTTTGACCACGGTGCTCGATATCAAGGTCAAGGATTACCCGACCCACGCGGCCAACAAGCCAGTGGCGATCATTCCCAACTGCGCGGCCACACGTCACGCCCATTTCACCCTCGACGGCTCGGGCCCGGTGGCCTTGAAGGCACCCAAGCTCGAGGACTGGCCCGAGATCACCCGCGAAGTAGGCGACAACGTCAAGCGGGTCAATCTCGACACCGTTACCGCCGAGGAGGTCAAAACCTGGCAGCCCGGCGATACGCTACTGCTCAACGGCAAGCTTCTGACCGGCCGGGACGCGGCGCATAAGCGTATGACCGACATGATCGCCAAAGGCGAGCCGCTGCCGGTGGATATGAAAGGGCGCTTTATCTATTACGTCGGCCCGGTAGATCCGATCGGCGACGAAGTCGTGGGCCCGGCTGGCCCGACCACCGCGACACGCATGGACAAGTTCACCCGCACGATGCTCGAAGAGACCGGGCTTCTAGGCATGGTGGGTAAGGCCGAGCGTGGCCAGGCGGCGATCGAGGCGATTCGGGACAACCAGGCGGTTTATTTAATGGCGGTGGGGGGCTCGGCTTACCTGGTCGCACAGGCGATCAAGAAATCCCGCGTGGTAGGCTTCGAAGATCTGGGGATGGAAGCCATCTACGAGTTCGAGGTAGAAGATATGCCGGTCACGGTGGCGGTCGACACGCAAGGCACCTCGGTTCATCAGACCGGCCCGGCTAAATGGAAAGCAATTATTGCCGAAACCGCGTAAACTGGCGGAAGCAAATTACCCGTCAGTCAAAAACGAAAGCCCCGTCTCGCGGGGCTTTCGCATATAGGGAATCGTTCAAGGAACTGAGTGTATGGCAGGGAGCGTTTGATGACTTCATGGCTTATCGGTACGGGGATTATGCTCATCCACCTGTTGGGCATGGTCTCCGCCGTCATGGCGCTCATGTCGAGTCGAACCTCGCAAGGTGCCGTCGCCTGGATAATGTCGCTTCTAACGTTTCCTTACGTGGCGCTGCCGGCCTACTGGTTTTTTGGCCGCCCGCGGTTTTATGGCTACGTAACGGCTCGTGGCGCCAAGGACAATGTCCTAAGGCGCGTGCTGCGCCGCTACCGTAATAACATGAAGCCGCATATCTCGCTTCCCGCCACCCCGGATATTCAAGCGGTGGAACAGCTGGCCATGATGCCGCTGACCAAGGGCAACCACGCCGAGCTATTGATCGATGGTGACGCCACCTTCGAGAGTCTGTTCCAGGGAATCGACGACGCTAACGACTACTTACTGCTGCAATTTTTTATCGTTCGCGATGATCGGCTCGGTCAAAAACTCAAAGAGCATCTGTTAGACGCGGTAGGCCGGGGCGTGCGTATCTACTTTCTTTACGACGAGCTTGGCAGCCGTAAATTGCGCGACGGCTACTTCAAGGAGCTGGCAAGTGAAGGCGTAGAAGTAAGCCCCTTTGGCTCCTCACGCGGGTTCAAGCATCGTTTTCAGCTCAATTTCCGCAATCACCGTAAGATCATGGTCGTCGATGGCAAAAAAGGCTGGGTAGGGGGCTTCAACGTCGGCGTGGAGTATCTAGGGGAGCACCCGCGGCATGGCCCCTGGCGGGACACTCACCTGATGCTTCAAGGCCCCGGCGTACTGGGTCTGCAGGAAGCGTTTTGGGAGGACTGGCACTGGGCGACCGGTGAAGTCATCACACTGAACTGGCACGCCGAAAACCACGCGCAGATGGACCATCAGGTGGTCATCGTGCCCTCGGGCCCGGCGGACAAGCACGATACGGCCAGCCTTTTGATCCAGCAGCTCATTCATAGCGCCAACGACCGGCTATGGGTGACAAGCCCTTATTTCGTGCCGGACCAGGGCGTACAGGATGCGCTGCGTTTAGCGGCCATGCGGGGCGTCGATGTACGCGTCATGATCCCCGAGCGGCCAGACCATCTGCTGGTATTTCTTTCGGCGTTCTCCTTTTTACCGGACATGCTGCGAGCAGGTGTTAAAATATACCGTTATCTTCCTGGGTTCTTACACCAAAAAGTCATGCTAATCGACGATGAGGCGGCCACGGTCGGCACGATCAATCTGGATAACCGTTCTTTTCGGCTTAATTTCGAGATTACCGCCTACGTACCGTCGTCAAGCTTCGCCGCAAGCGTCACCGATATGCTCGAGGAGGATTTTTCCAATTGCCGGCGGGTTACCATCGACGAAATCAATAATCGGCCGCTTTGGAAGAAAGTCGTTTCCCGCGCTGCCTATTTAACCGCGCCCATTCAGTAGCTTTAGCGTAGACGCCGACACAAGGAGTTTCGGATGAATCTGGAAACCAAATGGCTCGAGGATTTCGTCGCCCTGGCCAATACGCGAAGCTTTTCGGCCTCGGCGCGACAGCGCCACGTCACCCAGCCCGCTTTTAGCCGCCGCATTCGCGCCCTCGAGCAGGCGCTGGATACGACGCTGGTGGACCGCTCGACCACGCCCATTGGATTGACCGCCGAAGGGCAGCTTTTTCTAGTGACCGCGCGCAACCTGGTAGAACAACTCAATGAGTCCATTAGCCACTTACACGGGCTTTCCATCGCCAACGAGGCATTGGACATCGTCGCGGCGCACTCGCTTGCGCTCAGCTTTTATCCGCCCTGGATCTCGCGGCTGCAAAAAGGGGTAGGCGAGCTGCCTACCCGATTGATGGCGATGAACGTGGGCGAGGCGATCCACGTACTGCGCGAGGGCAACTGCGACCTGATGCTCGGTTATTACGACCCCTTCGCCACCATGCAGCTCGATACCAAGGTGTTTCCCTCATTTTCCATCGGCAATGTCAAAATGCTGCCGGTGTCGCTTGCCGATAGCAACGGGCAGCCGCTCTTTACCCTCGACCAGCAAGAGCCGGTCCCGTTTTTGGCTTATAGTCAGGGTGCTTTTTTGGGTCGCAGCGTGCATATGGTGCTCAAAAACGACCCGCTGCGCATGAACCTGCGCACGGTTTACGAAACCGCCATGGCCGAAGGGCTAAAAGGGATGGTGCTCCAGGGGGTCGGCGTTGCCTGGATTCCGGACTTCTGCATTCGCGAGGAGCTCAAGAGCAAACGCCTGGTGCGCGCCGGCGACGAAAGCCTCGATATCCCGCTGGAAATTCGCCTTTACCGCTGCTCGCTGGTCCATAAACCCGGTGTCGAGCGGCTTTGGCGGCAGATGATGAAACTCCCGAGGGATTTCCTTCAAGCGTGATCATTTGAAAACGGCTTCACTATAAAGTGCTTGTGAAAAAGGCACGTACTGCGAAGAAAGCGCGCCAGGCAATAGTTAGGTATGCTGTTATTATTAAAAAGCATCACACAAGTGCGCGCTATAAAGCGCATGACATAAAGTATTTCGCAAGGGAATCAATATGCTAAAACGTACGCTACTGTTCTGGTGGAAAGTAGTGCAGGACGCCATTGCTCTCTGGCTCGAGCGCAACGCTTTTAGCTACGCAGGCTCGCTTGCGTTCTATACGCTTTTCTCATTGGCACCGACGATCATTATCGCCGTCACGGTCATTGGTATCGTGCTGGGCGAAGATGCCGCCCAGGGCCAAATCGTCGCCCAGTTGCAGGGCACACTTGGGGTCGATGCCGCATCCGCCATCGAACAAGCCGTCGCCCAGTCGCGTATCGAAGAGTCGGGGCTTCTTCCCACGCTTTTGGGCTTTGGCGCGCTACTGGTCGGCGCAACCACCGTGTTTGCGCAGATGCAGTTCTCGCTGAACACCATCTGGGACGTTACTGCCAAACCTACCTCCAACAGCGCCTTCATCTTTATCAAGACCCGCCTTTTATCGCTGACCGTGGTGCTGTCGATCGGCTTCATTTTACTGGTGTCTCTGGTGCTGGGGGTAGTGATTCGCGGGATGCTGCAAGCGGCCAATTATCTCATGCCGTTCATGAGCTTTTTCACCACTACGCTCGAATCCTTGCTTTCGCTTGCCATGGTCACGCTGTTGTTCGCGACCATCTTCAAGGTGTTGCCGGATGTCGTGCTACGCTGGAGGGACGTATTGATTGGCGGGCTGGTGACGGCGGTACTCTTTACTATCGGGCGCAACCTGATTGCCGTTTATCTGGCCTACACGGCGACGGCATCGACCTACGGCGCGGCAGGTTCGGTCGTCATGGTACTTTTATGGGTCTATTACAGCTCGCTTATTCTACTGTTTGGCGCTGCGTTTACCCGCTCGCTATTGGCCCGCCGCGGGCGGCCGATCATCCCGCGTAATAGCGCGGTTCGCGTCAAGCATGAGTTCATCAAAGAGCAGGACGACGTTTAAAAAGGGGAGGCCATCGTGGTAACGAAAAACGTTCGCGCTTGGGTAAGCGGCAAGGTACAAGGCGTTCACTACCGTTCGAGTACTCAGCAACAGGCCCGTACCAAAGGGGTAACGGGCTACGCTAAAAACCTGCCCGATGGCCGGGTCGAAGTACTCATGTGCGGCGACGCCGAGGCGGTCACCGCCCTTGGCGAGTGGCTCTGGCAGGGGCCTGCGAACGCACACGTCACCGAGGTCACCTTCGAAGAGGTCAGCGGCGTGCGCTTGCCCGAAGGTTTTACGACCGCTTAAGCGCTTGCTTTGAAGCGTTCGATATTCTCGGCGGTCAGCTTGACGATGTTCTGGCGGGCCTCCGGGGTAACCCAGGCGTTATGGGGGGTCACGATCAGGTTGAGCGCCTCGTCGCTTGCCAGCGCGTCCAGCAAGGCATGGCCACTGCGCGGCGGCTCTTCGGGCAGTACATCGACGCCAAGCCCGCCAATTTGGCCTTCGCGCAGGGCCTTTAACGCAGCGTTCTCGTCGATAATGCCGCCTCGGGCGCAGTTAACCAGCAAAAGCGACGGCTTGGCGTTTTCCAGCCGCTCTTTATTGATCAGGTGCTCCGTTTGCTCGTTGAGCGGGCAGTGCAGGCTGATGACATCGGCGCGGGGCATAAGCTCGTCGAGGCTCGGGCGCTCGTCGTCGGCCTCGCCACTTGGGCGTGCGGCGAACGTCACGTTCATACCAAACGCTTTCGCCAGCCGCGCCACTTCCGAGCCAAGCTCGCCCTGGCCGACCATGACGAGCTCCTTGCCGGCAAGCTGTAGCGTCGGGTAGTCCTGCAGGCAGAAAAACGCGCTCTGCTGCCAGGCGCCTTGGGCGACATCCTGCTGGTAGCGGGGCAGGCGAGCCGCCAGTGTCAATATCAACATCAACGTATGCTGAGACACGCTGGCCGTGCCGTAGGCGGACACGTTTTTCACGGCAATACCGTTGGCCTTGGCCGCGTCCATGTCGATATTGTTAAGGCCGGTCGCCATGACGCAAATAAGCTTGAGCGAGGGCAGCGACTCCAAAAGCTGACGGTCGAGTTTGACCTTGTTGACCAGCACGATCTCGGCGTCTTTCAGGCGCTCCTGGGCCTGCTCCGGGGTGGTTTGGTCGTAGATATCCAGCGTCGAGACGCAGTCACGAATCGCGGTGAAATCGATATGGGGGCCCATGCTTTGTGCATCGAGTATTACCGCGTTGGCCATTTTATTCTCTCCATGTAAACCGAGGGGTGCCAGGCCTTGCCCGGCAGGGGGCACAAAAGGGTATAATGGGCGGCTTTACCAACCGCTGTCTTGGAATTTATTACGACAGGCCACATATTGCCAGGGCCCAAAGTCGTTAGGGTTATCAATGTCCTGTCTACGCTGAGCTTTTCAGGAGCTATCAACATGCCCATCTATGAATACGAGTGCAAGGCCTGCGGTCATCGCATGGAAAAACTACAGAAGATCAGTGCCGACCCGTTGAAGCACTGCCCGGCCTGTCAGCGCGACGATCTTAATCGTCTGGTGTCGGCGGCCGGTTTCCGCTTGGCCGGCGGCGGATGGTATGAAACCGATTTCAAAACCGGTGGCAAGAAAAACCTGGCAGCGGACAACCAGCCCGCCGCAAAGGGTAAAGCCGAAAGCGCTTCGTCTACACCCACCGGTGGCTCTTCCAAAAGCAAGGGTGATGCGGCGTAGCCGCGCCGGTGAAGGCCAGACCCGCGATACCTTTATTGTCACGTAACAGAACAGGATGAAACATGCGCAGCCATTATTGCGGCCAGCTTAACGAAACTCTGGTAGATCAAACGGTCACCGTCTGTGGGTGGGTGCATCGTCGCCGTGACCACGGCGGGGTCATTTTCCTCGATATGCGCGATCGCGACGGCATCGCCCAGTTCGTAGTCGACCCGGATACCGCTGAAGCGTTCGCCAATGCCGACCGTGCCCGTAATGAGTACGTGCTGCGTATTACCGGCCGCGTTCGGCTGCGCCCGGAAGGCACGCAAAACCCGAACATGCCCACCGGCATGATCGAGATTCTGGCGAAAGACGTCGAGGTGCTCAACACCGCTGCCACGCCGCCTTTCCAGCTCGACGAGCACGGCAAGGTCGGCGAAGAAGTGCGCCTCAAGCACCGCTACATCGACCTGCGCCGCCCGGACATGATCGAGAAACTGCGTCTGCGCTCGCGTATCTCGCATACCGTTCGCGCCTATCTGGAAAACGAAGGTTTTCTGGATATCGAGACGCCGATCCTGACCCGCGCAACGCCGGAAGGCGCCCGCGACTATCTGGTGCCTAGCCGCACCCACGCCGGCAGCTTCTTCGCGTTGCCGCAGTCGCCTCAGCTTTTCAAGCAGCTTTTGATGGTGGCGGGTTTCGATCGTTACTACCAGATCGCCAAGTGCTTCCGCGACGAAGACCTTCGCGCCGACCGTCAGCCCGAGTTCACCCAGATCGATATCGAGGCCTCCTTCGTCGAGGAGAACGATATCATGGGCATTACCGAGTCGATGATTCAAAAGCTCTTCAAGGAAGTACTCTCCGTCGAGCTGCCGGAATTCCCGCGCATGAGCTGGCAGGAAGCGATGGACCGGTTCGGCTCGGACAAACCCGATCTGCGTATCCCGCTCGAGCTGACCGATGTCGACGACCTGATGAGCCAGGTCGACTTCAAGGTCTTCTCCGGACCGGCCAGCGCCGATGACGGCCGCGTGGCCGCGCTGAAAGTATCCGGCGGCGCCAAGCTTTCGCGTAAAGAAATCGATGAGTACACCAAATTCGTCGGTATTTACGGCGCAAAAGGCTTGGCCTGGATCAAGGTCAACGAGCGCGCCAAGGGGCTGGAAGGTCTTCAGTCGCCCATCGTCAAGTTCATGGAGAACGTGGTCGAAGAGCTTCTGGACCGGGTAGGGGCCGAGGATGGCGATATCATCTTCTTCGGCGCGGACAAGACCAACATCGTCAACGAGGCGATCGGCGCGCTGCGCGTGAAGCTCGGTGCCGATCTAGACCTTTACACCCAATCCTGGGCGCCGCTTTGGGTCGTCGACTTCCCGATGTTCGAAGCCGACGATAACGGTCGTCTGAGCCCGCTTCACCACCCGTTCACGGCGCCATCCTGCTCGCCGGAAGAGCTCAAGGCCGACCCGGCCAGCGCGCTTTCCCGCGCCTACGACATGGTGCTCAACGGCACCGAGCTCGGCGGCGGTTCGATCCGTATCCACGACCAGACCATGCAGCGCAGCGTGTTCGAGATTCTGGGTATCGGTGAAGAGGAAGCTCAGGAGAAGTTCGGCTTCTTGCTCGACGCGCTCCAGTACGGCGCGCCGCCCCACGGCGGCCTGGCCTTCGGCCTCGATCGTCTGGTGATGCTGATGGCCGATGCGAAAACCATCCGCGAAGTGATCGCCTTTCCGAAAACTCAGAGCGCGGCGTGCTTGATGACCGACGCCCCGGGCGAGGTGAGCCCCGATCAGCTCAAGGACCTCAACATCCGCCTGCGCCAGAAAGCGAAGCCCGAGACCACCACCGGCGAGTAATCCGGTAAAGGTTTCAATGCTACGTTAAGGTAGGCTCAAGCACCGGCGCTCGCGTCGGTGTTTTTGTTTCCAGGCACCGTGCTCCAAGGGAAGTAGGTCAGGAAAAGTACGTCTGGAAATAGTACGTTAGAAAAAGTCCGTCAGGAGAAAGCACATGGACGAACGGCCCAAAGGCCCGCCTAGGCGCATCCTGGGGATCGACCCGGGCTCGCGGATTACCGGGTACGGCGTGATCGAACTGGTCAACGCCAAGCCGCACTACGTGGCCAGCGGCTGTATCCGAACCGCTGACGGGGCACTCGAGCAGCGCCTGGCGCAAATTTACGCCGGGCTTGCCGAGGTAGTGGGTCTTCACCGGCCAACCGAGGTTTCGGTGGAGCGTGTCTTCATGGCGAAAAACCCGGATTCCGCCCTGAAACTTAGCCAGGCCCGCGGCGCGGCGTTGGTGTGCATGGCCAACCACGGGCTCGAAATCGCCGAGTACGCCGCCCGCCAAATCAAACAGGCGGTGACCGGCCAGGGCGGGGCGGATAAAGCCCAGGTCCAGCATATGGTCACCGCCATTTTGAATCTTTCGGCCACCCCCCAGGCCGACGCCGCGGATGCGCTGGCCATTGCGCTCAGCCACGCCTACGCAGGCCAGGGGCTAAAGGCTTTGCCCGCCCGGGGGGCAAGCCGGCGCTCGAGCGGGCGTTGGCGACTTTAACGGCGCACAGCGCTTACAGCGCTTAAGGTCGTCGCGCCACCACTGGTCATCTGTACAGAGTCGTCATATAGTAACCCTGTGTAGAGTAACCGTCTGTTTAGTCACTCGCTTTTTTATGTAACCCAAGTTTGATCGGTAACGAGGTAGCCCATGATTGGTCGTTTAAACGGCGCACTGCTGGAAAAACATCCACCCTGGGTGGTCATCGACGTGCACGGCGTTGGCTACGAGTTGGAAGCTTCAATGACAACCCTTGTGGCGCTTCCCGCCCCAGGCGAGACCGTAACGCTCTATACCCACCTGACCATTCGCGACGACGCGCATCTTCTTTACGGCTTCGCCCGGGCCCAGGAGCGTGCGCTCTTTCGGGCGCTGATCAAGGTCAACGGCGTAGGCCCCAAGCTCGCCCTGGCGATTCTCTCGGGCATGGACGAAGACGCCTTCATGCGCTGTGTGCGCGACGACGACAGTAAAGCGCTCACCAAACTGCCCGGCGTGGGCAAGAAAACCGCCGAGCGGCTGATCATCGAAATGCGCGACCGCTTCCCGGAATGGGAGCAGGGCCAGCACGCCCCGCTTGCCCTGGAAGGCGCCAACGGCGAGCCCGCGCCGCGCAACAACCTGGCCGATGCCGAAGCGGCGCTGACAAGCCTTGGCTACAAGCTGACCGAAGCCGCTAAAATGCTGGCCGATATCGACCCCCATCAGCCCACGGAAGCGCTCATAAAAGCAGCCCTTACCCGGCGCATGGGAGGCTGAATGACAAATTATCGGGTTTTGAACGCAGGCGCTAACGAGTATTTATGCTAGAACACGACCGGCTCATTGCCGCCGCCCCCGAGCAGGGCGAAGTGCGCATCGACCACGCCATTCGCCCCAAAAAACTCCAGGACTATATTGGCCAGCCCCGGGTACGCGAACAGCTGGAGATTTTTATCGGCGCCGCGCGGCTTCGCGAGGAGAGCCTGGACCACACCCTGGTCTTTGGCCCGCCAGGCCTTGGTAAAACCACGCTGGCCAATATCATTGCCACCGAGATGGGCGTCGGGCTCAAGTCTACCTCGGGCCCGGTACTCGAGCGCGCCGGCGACCTGGCCGCCATGCTCACCAATCTCGAGCCCGGTGATGTGCTGTTCATCGACGAAATCCACCGGCTTTCGCCGGTCGTCGAGGAAGTTCTTTATCCCGCCATGGAAGATTTCCAGCTCGATATCATGATTGGCGAAGGGCCGGCGGCGCGTTCGATCAAGCTGGATTTGCCGCGTTTTACGCTGGTCGGGGCGACCACGCGCGCCGGGCTTTTGACCTCGCCGCTGCGCGACCGCTTCGGTATCGTGCAGCGTTTGGAGTTTTATAACCTGGAAGAGCTGACCGAGATCGTGACCCGCTCGGCCAGGCTTTTGGACGTCGAAACCGACCACGAAGGCGCGATCGAGATCGCTCGGCGCTCCCGGGGCACGCCGCGTATCGCCAATCGACTTTTACGCCGCGTGCGCGACTACGCCGACATCAAGGGTAACGGCGTCGTTAACGCCGCGTTGGCCGACGCCGCGCTCAATATGCTAAACGTGGACCATCACGGTCTGGACCATATGGACCGGCGGCTATTGCTGGCGATGATCGACAAGTTCGACGGCGGCCCGGTCGGGGTGGATTCGCTTTCCGCGGCGATCGGTGAAGAGCGCGATACCATCGAGGACGTCATCGAGCCCTACCTGATTCAGCAGGGGCTCATGATGCGCACGCCGCGTGGGCGCGTGGTGACCCGCCAGGCCTGGCGACACTTCGACCGCGTTCCCCACGAGCAGAGTATCGATGTGGAAGGGGAGCGCCGCCCGTGAGCTCAACGTTTCGTATGCCGGTGCGTGTCTATATCGAAGACACCGACGCCGGCGGCATCGTCTACTACGTTAACTACTTGAAGTTCATGGAGCGCGCCCGCAGCGAATGGCTAAGAGAATTGGGGCTTGGCCAGCAAACGCTGCTGGACGAAGGCACGCAGCTAGTGGTATACCGCTTGGCTTGTCACTATAGCAAACCGGCCAGACTCGACGACGCGCTAAGCGTAGACGCAACGGTCGACAGTATGGGCCGCTGCCGGATGGTGTTCGAGCAACGCGTATGGCGAAACGAGGAACTCTTGTGCCGCGCCACAGTCGAGATAGCCTGCTTGAACGGCGAAACGCTGCGGCCCAAAGCGTGGCCCAGCGAGCTTCGCGCCCAACTCGACGCGTAAGCGGGCCGGGCAGCACTACCTAACGGGTTTCTGGATCCATTCTACAGACCATAACGGCGCGTTTGCGCTAACAGACTGATGAGGGCGACTGTGAACGATAACACCATGTCCATACCCCACCTGATAATGAGTGCCAGCACCGTCGTGCAGCTGGTCATGCTGCTGCTTGTAGTGGGGTCGATCCTCTCATGGGTGGTGATTTTTCAGCGCAGTATCGCTATACGCCGAGCCAAGCGGGAGTACAGCGAGTTCGAAGAGTCGTTTTGGTCCGGTGTCGATCTCAACGAACTCTACCGCGACATTCCCGCCGACGAGCCGGGGCATGGCGCCGAGCATATCTTTCATTCCGGCTTTCGCGAATTCAACCGTTTGCTTCCCAAGACCCGTAACGCCGATACCATTCTCGAAGGCGTACAGCGCAGCATGCGCGTGGCCTGGTCCCGGGAAGAAGACCGCCTGACCCAACATCTGACCTTTTTGGCCACCGTGGCCTCGGCAAGCCCCTATATCGGCCTGTTCGGTACGGTCTGGGGCATCATGGGCTCGTTTCAGTCGCTCTCCATGTCGCAGCAGGCAACCCTTGCCACCGTCGCGCCCTGGATCGCCGAAGCGCTGATCGCCACGGCCATGGGCCTGTTCGCTGCCATCCCCGCGGTTATTTTCTACAACCGTCTCTCCAATGACGTTGGCCGGCTACTAGGTAAGTACGAAGACTTTGCCGAAGAGTTCCACGCCATTTTGCATCGCAATCTGCAAGGTCGCGATAGCAGCAAGAGCGCCGGCTAAGGGAGTCCACCATGAACGGACCATTTCATCGCGGCGGTAATAAAAAACCGATGGGGGAGATCAACGTCGTCCCCTTCATCGATGTCATGCTCGTGCTGCTGGTGATCTTCATGATCACCGCTCCCATGCTGACTCAAGGAGTCGAGGTCGACCTGCCCCAGGTAAGCTCCGAACCGCTGGAGAACCAGGACGAGTCGGACCCCATCATTATCTCGGTCAATAGCGAAGGCAGCTATTTCATTACCCTGGGTGAGGACACCACGGCGGTGTCGCTTGATCAGATGTCCGAGCGCGTCGTCGCGATACTCCAGCGTGTACCCAATACGCCGGTCATGGTGCGGGGCGACCGTAACGTACAGTACGGCCAGATCGTGGTGCTGATGAGTACGCTTCAGCGCGCCGGCGTTGCCAACGTAGGGCTACTTTCCGAGCCGCCCCAGGAGGCGCAAGGGTAACGCTTATGGCCCATGACGCTTTTCGTGACCGACAGGACGTCGGCTATACCTTGCCCGCGATACTGGCGATTGCGGTTCACCTCGCGATCCTGGCGTTTAGCTTGATCAGCCTGCCGAGCAGCACCGAGGAGCCGGACACTACCTCGATCGTGCAGGCAACCTTCGTCAGCACCGAGACCTTTACCGACCAGGCGCAGCAGGCGGTCGAACAGCAGGCGGCATTAGAGAGTGCCAGCGCCCCGGAGGCGACCGAACCACCGCCTGAGCCGGAACCCGAGCCCGAACCCGCGCCGCAAGAGAGCAACGCCGAAGCCGAGGCGGAAGCGCAAGCCGCTGCCGAGGCTGAAGCCCAGGCGGCTGCAGACCGCGCTCGTGCGCTCGAAGAAGCCGAAGCCGAAGCGGCGCGCCGGGAACAGCAGGCCGAAGAACAGGCTCAGGCGCAGGCAGCTCAAGCCCAGGCACGCGAAGAAGAAGCCCAGCGCCTGGCCGAAGAGCGCGCCGCCGAGGAGCAAGCCCGAGAAGAAGCCGAAGCCGAGCAGCAACGCCTGCGCGAAGAGCAGGCTCGCCAGGAACGCGAGGCAGAAGCGGAAGCCGAACGCGAAGAAGCCGCACGTCGCGAGGCGGAGGCCGAAGCAGAGGCCGAAGCAGAGGCAGAGGCAGAGGCAGAGGCCCAAGCTGAAGCCGAACGCCAGCGTGAGGAAGAGGCGCGTCGCGAAGCCGAGGCCGAAGCACAAGCTGAGCGCGAAGCCCAGGCAGAACGTGAGCGCGAAGAAGCGGCGCAACGCGAACGCGAAGCCCAAGCCGAGCGTGAGGCACAGGCCCAACGTGAACGGGAAGCAGAGGCCCAGCGTCAGCGCGAAGCCGAAGCTCAGGCAGAGGCCGAAGCCGCCATGCAGCGCCAGTTGGAAGGCGAAGCGGCGGCCGCGGCCAATGCGCAACAAGCCCAGCAGGCAGCCAATAACTTTAGCAACCTCGTGCAGCGTGCCGTCGAGCAGGCCTGGATCATTCCCGGCGGCGCCGGCGACAACCTGCGTGCCACCATAAGCGTGCGTTTGGGGCCGTCAGGGGAGGTGTTAATGGCTAACATAGTTACGTCGAGCGGCAACAGCGCTTTTGATCAGTCGGCCATTCAAGCGGTCGAGCAAGCAGCGCCGTTTCGCGAGCTGCTGCAACTAACCCCGGAACAGCAGCGCATGATTCGATCACAACCGATGAACTTTAACTTCACACCAGGAGGGGTACGTTGATGCAGACATTGAGCAAAGTGTGGCTATTTTGTGTTCTGCTGCTGATCAGCAGCGTCGCAAGTGCCAACCTTACCATCGAAATAACCCGGGGCAGCGACCAGGCCCTCCCCATCGGCGTAGTGCCTTTCGAGGGTGGCGAGGGGTTTCCTGAAGACGTTGCGCAAATCGTTCAGGATGACCTGGAGCGTAGCGGCATGTTCGCGCCGCTCGAGCGCAGCGCCATGTTCGAACGGCCAAGTCAGGCAAGCGATGTGCAGTTCGGCACCTGGCGCTCGCTGGATACCCGCTACCTGGTCGTCGGGCGCGCTCAGCAGTCCGGCAGCGGCTACCAGATCCAGTTCGAGCTGATGGACATTAGCGGCCAGTCGCGCATGATTGGCGAAACCGTCAACGTCGATAGCAACGACCTGCGCGGTGGCGCGCACTACATCAGCGACCAGATTTTTGAAGCGATCACCGATATTCGCGGCGCGTTTTCGACCAAAATTGCCTACGTCACCGCCCAGGGCTTGGGCGACAACATGCAATTCGGACTTTACGTGGCTGACTCTGACGGGCGCCGCAGCCAGCAGGTGCTGACCTCTGATCAGCCGATCATGTCACCGGCCTGGTCGCCGGATGGCACTAAACTGGCCTACGTTTCCTTTGAAACGGAACGCCCGGCGATTTATATTCAAAGTGTGTCCTCCGGGCAGCGGGTTCAGGCAACCTCGTTCGAAGGTATCAACGGTGCACCGGCCTGGTCGCCGGACGGCCGCCGTCTGGCGATGTCGCTTTCCAAGGATGGCCAGCCGGATATCTACGTGCTCGATATCGGCAGTCGTTCGCTCGACCGTGTGACCCAGAGCAATAGCATCGATACTGAACCGGCCTGGTCGCCGGATGGCCGTAACCTGATTTTCACTTCGGATCGCAGCGGCGGCCCGCAGATTTATCAGATGCCGGCCAGTGGCGGCAGCGCCGACCGCGTGACCTACACCGGCAACTACAACGCCCGCGCGCGCTACTCACCCGACGGTGACCAAATCTTTTTGATTCACCGCTCGGACCGTGGGTATCAGGTAGCGCGTCAGGAATTGGATGGTGGCCGTTTGGTCGTATTGAGCGAATCAACGCGGGATGAATCTCCTAGTGTTGCGCCGAACGGGACCATGGTAATCTTCGCTACCCAACAGGGTGGAAGTGGCTTTTTGAGTGCCGTTTCGGCGGATGGCCGCTCGTCATTCAGACTGCCGGCAGCACAGGGTGAAGTACGCGATCCCGCGTGGTCTCCCTTTTTAAATTAAAGTTGAACAACAGAAATAGTTGAACAACACAAAATTCTGTTTTCAGGCAAGGAGTCTGATTATGCAACTTAAGCCATTGGCTCGCTCTCTAGCAGTCGCTTTCTCCATTCTGGCGGTTGCTGGCTGTTCCAGCACCGGCGGCACCCAGGACGGTGACGCTTACGGAAGCCAAAGTGGCAGCACCACGGGTACGGGCACCGGTTCTGGCACGGGCACCAGCGGTACCGGTCAGTACGGTTCGACCAGCGGCTCGGGTACCGGCCAGCAGGCCGATTCACGTATCCCCGAAGTGCGCACCATCTACTTCGATTACGACCGCGATACGATCAAAAGCGAGTACGAATCCGTGGTAATGGGCCATGCGCGCTACCTGCAGTCCAACCCGAACGCGCGCGTTACGCTTCAGGGCCATACCGATGAGCGCGGCACGCGGGAATACAACATGGCACTGGGTGAGCGCCGTGCTCGCGCGGTACAGCGTTTTCTGAACATTCAGGGCGTTTCGCCGTCTCAGATGAGCGTTGTGAGCTACGGTGAAGAGCGTCCGGCGGCCAGCGGCCAGGGCGACAGCGCCTACTCACAAAACCGTCGCGTTGTATTTAGCTACTAGACGTACCGGCGCGCCACGGCGCGCCTGCGTTTTCGGAGTCAACATGAATCACAGTCTCAAACGCTTTTTTGAGAGGCTGTGCGGTGCGGGAGCCATTGCGCTCCCGCTGTCCGTATTGCCCCTTACGGCGCTTGCCCAACAGCCCCTGGTTCAGGATATTTCTTCGGGCTCCAACGGCTTCTATCAGCAAACCCAGCGCCAGGAAGCTTCCGGCGGTAACCTGGTGTTGTTCAACCAGGTCGAGGAGCACCAGCAGGAAATCCAGCAGCTGCGCGGCCAGGTCGAAGAGCTTAGGCATCAGCTGGAGCAGCTGCGTCGGCAGTCGCAGCAGCAGTATATCGATATCGAAGACCGCTTGATGAACCTGCAAACGAGCGCACCGGCGCAGGCCTCCGCGCCAGCCCCGGCGCCCGCCGAGCAGGCCGCGCCGCAAGTAGAACCCGAAGCCGCGGAGGCGGTGGTCAACGCCCCCTCCAGCAACGTAAGCGAAGACGCCCAGGCCGACTATCAGGCGGCCTTCGCCCACGTTCAGGCGCGCCGCTTTAACGAAGCGATCGACGCGTTCAACGCCTTCGTCGATGCCCATCCGGATACCAGCCTGACGGCCAACGGCTACTACTGGCTTGGCGAACTCTACGCCGCCGAAAACGAACTCGGCGCCTCGGATGAAGCCTTTAGTCGTGTTATCGAAGACTTCGACAACAGTAACAAAGTGCCGGACGCGCTTTATAAGCTGGGTCTGGTCAAGGCCCGCCAGGGCGAGCCCGAGCGCAGCCGCGAGCTACTAGAGCAGGTGCGCGACGACTTTCCGCAAAGCAGCGCCGCCGGGCTTGCCAACGACTTTCTCCGCCAGTCCGCCGGATAATACTCACCTCGAGGTTATGCATGACCTGCAAGATCGACTATCAGCCCCAGCCTGAACTCTTAAAGGACCGGGTCATTTTGGTCACCGGTGCCGGCGATGGGATCGGCCGGGTCGCGGCGTTGAGCTACGCCCAGCACGGCGCCACCGTTATTCTGCTGGGCCGCACGCTCGAGAAGCTCGAACGCGTGTACGATGAAATCGAGGCGCAGGGCAGCCCCCAGCCGGCGATTTTTCCGCTCAATATCGAGGGCGCAACCCTCGAAGATTTCGACGATATGGCCAGGCGGTTGGATAAAGAGTTTGGTCGGCTGGACGGCGTTTTACACAACGCCGGGCTTCTGGGAACGATTACGCCTTTCGAAGAGTACGATCCCGAGCTTTGGGAACAGGTGATGCAGGTCAACATCAATGGCCCCATCTGGATGACCCAGGCACTCTTGCCGCTGCTGGATAGCGCCGAGGATGCCTCGCTGATTTTCACGTCCTCTAGCGTGGGCCGTAAAGGCCGGGCGCAGTGGGGCGCTTATAGCGTTTCCAAGTTTGCCACGGAAGGCTTCATGGAGCTTTTGGCCGACGAGTTCCAGGAGCGCGCGCACCTGCGCGTCAATACGTTAAACCCGGGCGCCACGCGCACCGCGATGCGTGAAGGCGCCTACCCCCAGGAAGACCCCACTACGCTGCGTACGCCGGAACAGATCATGCCCACCTACCTTTGGCTGATGGGCCCGGACAGCCGCGGCGTCACGGGGCAAAAAATCGACGCGCAGCCGCCCCGGGCTTAAACCCCGAAAGGGTTCGTTCTCTGCCTGCTAGAACGTGAGAAGGCGCTCGACCAGCGCCTCGCAGGTCTCGAACCAGACATCGGCGGGCCAGGTGCGATAGTCGTCCTGCTCGCTGATATACCCATACCCCACCGCAATGGCCGTCATGCCCGCCGCTTTCGCCGCCTCGATATCGCGGCGATGATCGCCCACGTACCAGCACTCTCCTGGGGCGATATTCAGGCGCCGCGCGGCCTCCCAAAGCGGCTCGGGCTCGGGCTTTTTGACACTCAAGTCGTCGGCGCACAAAAGCGCACCCGGCTCCAGCGCCAGCGCCTCGAGTAGCGGCAGCGTGTAGCGGCGCGGCTTATTGGTCACGATCCCCCAGAGTCTTTCGTTGGCGTGCCAGTCGATCAGCCACCGATCCAGCGGGCTAAAGACCTGGCTATGCACCGCTACCGCCTGCTCGTAGGCATCCAGCAGGTACTGGCGGGCGCTGGCGTGGCCGTCGGCATTGGCTTCAAGACCAATGGCCAGCGTCACCAGAGCGCTGCCGCCGTTGGAGACTTCCCGGCGGATCTGATCGAAGGGCAGGGGCGCCAGGCCGTGGTACTGCCTTAACGCGTTGGTCGCGTTCGCCAAATCCGGGGCGGTATCGACCAGCGTGCCGTCGAGATCAAACAGCACCGCCTTGGGTGCAGGAAGCTCACGCGTGGCGCTAGCGGCGGGCGCATCAAGGGTCGAATACGCCATTTATTGGCTCACTTTGCGGCAGTACATCATGTAGTTGACCGAGACGTCCTGGGCTACCAGCTTGTAGCGGCGGGTAAGCGGATTGTAGGTCAGTCCGGTTTGCTCACGCACCTCGAGTCCCGCCTCACGCGCCCAGCCGGCCATTTCAGAAGGGCGAATGAATTTAGCGTAGTCGTGGGTGCCCCGGGGCAAAAGATTCAGTACGTACTCCGCGCCCACAATCGCAAACGCGTAGGCTTTGGGCGTGCGGTTGATCGTCGAAAAGAAAACGTAACCGCCCGGGCGCACCAGCTTGCAGCATGCACGAATGACCGAGGCCGGGTCCGGGACGTGCTCGAGCATTTCCATGCAGGTGACCACATCGAAGGTGCCCGGCGACTCCTCGGCCAGGCTTTCAACGCTTATATTGCGATAGTCGAGCTCGACGTTATGGTGCTCGGCATGGACCCGGGCAACGCCCAGCGGCGCCTCGCCCAGGTCGATGCCGGTCACCTGAGCGCCGCGGCGCGCCATGGACTCGCTCAAGATGCCGCCGCCGCAGCCCACATCCAGCACGGTTTTACCCGCAAGCCCGGCGCGGGCGTCGATGAAATCCAGGCGCAGCGGGTTGATCTCGTGCAGCGGCTTGAACTCGCCCTGGTCGTCCCACCACTGGCTGGCAAGTGCTTCAAATTTCGCCACTTCCGCTTGATCGACGTTACCTTTATAGCGATCAGCAGTGCTATCCTGAGAGGTCGCTTGCATGGGGTCACTTCCTTATCGTGTCAGCGCGAGATTTACCGGGCCGCCTAACGGCCAGATCGTTCCAGCGGGTTAGATTAGGCAACAAGGTGGCATCCACCCCCGGGTTTTGTATTATTACATTCTAACCACTCCAGGAGCGAAGCGCATGAAAAGGAACGCGTCATGACTCAAAAAGCCCTGTTTATCCGGCGATTGCGTTGGGAGCGTACCTAATGCGCGTATTACTCCACGGCAGTGAGCTCAGCGCTGCGACAGCGGCCGCGGCGCTTGCCTTCGTAGGCCACCGGGTCGATTGGCTGCTCCACGAAGACTCTCCCTGGGAGGCGGTTTCCGAGCGCGACTGGCTGCGCCGCGAGCCCGAGCTCATGGCGCATATCAGCCAGGCGCTCGACCAGGGCACCTTGCGTATCATCGATCAGTTGGACGATGCCGGCGCCACGGAGGTGATCTGGCTGGCTCTTTCGCCCAACCAGCGCCAGGCGGCGGACACCTTGATCGACGCGCTAACGTTTCAGGTGCCGCGGGTGGTGCTGGTAAATAATTCCACCTTCCCGGTGGGCGACACCGAGCGGCTGCACGCCTTGATGGGCGAGCAGCATTCGAGCGTGGCCCTCCCGGATACGCTGGAAGAAGGGCGCGCCTGGGAGTCCTTCACGCGCCCCACACGCTGGCTATTGGGCTGCGACGACGCCCAGGGCGAGCAGGTCATCCGCGAACTTCTGCGCGCGTTCAACCGCCGCCGCGACGTTTTCCAGCTCATGCCTCGGCGTGCCGCGGAGCTGACCAAACTTGCCATCAACGGCATGCTGGCCACGCGCATCAGCTACATGAATGAAATCGCCGGGCTTGCCGATACGTTAGGAGTGGATGTCGAGCACGTGCGCCAGGGCATGGGCGCCGACACGCGCATCGGCTTTGAATACCTGTACCCGGGGTGCGGTTTTGGCGGCCCGAACTTTTCCCGGGATTTGATGCGCCTGGCCGATGTCCAGTCGCAAAGCGGGCGCTACTCGGCGCTTTTAGAGCAGGTCGTCGACATCAACGAGCAGAAAAAAGAGACGCTGTTCAGAAAGCTCTGGACGTTTTTCGAAGGTGAGCTGACCGGCAAAACCGTCGCGATCTGGGGCGCGGCGTTCAAGCCCGGTACCGCGCGCATCGACCACGCGCCGGTCCTTACACTGTTGGAAGCGCTATTGGCTCAGGGGGTCAAGGTGAAACTCCACGACCCGGCAGCCACCCCGGCGCTTGCAGCGCTTTTGGGCGAGCGCGAGGACCTGACGCTTTACACCGGCGACCCTTACCTGGCCTGCGAAGACGCGGATGCGCTGATGCTGGTCACCGAGTGGAAAATCTATTGGAACCCGGACTGGCATCGCTTAGCCTCGTTGCTCAACGCTAAATTGGTATTGGATGGGCGCAACATTTTCGACCCTGCCTTCGTAGCCAGCTGTGGCCTACGCTATAGAGGGATTGGTCGTCGTGCCGACCCAACGACTCTTTGAGGATATTTCATGTCTGACGCCACCTCGTCCCAACGCATCGTGCCCGATGTGGACCAAAGCTTGAGCGCGCAGCACCTGCGCCACCGCCGCGGGCCAACCATCTGGCCTTTGTGGCTCATGCTGCTGCTAGTGATCGCGCTGCTGGGTGCGCTTGCAGCAGGGCTTTGGTTCGAGCGCGAGCGTCTATCGGGCGAGCTTAGCCGAGTAAGCGGGGAGGTTTCCAACCTGCACGCGCGGCTCGAGTCCGGCGATGTCGACGTCGTCGATACGGTCACCTACATGCAGGCGCAGATGACCACGCTGTTCCAGGAGCAGGAACAGCTTGCCCTGCGGCTGAGCAACACCCGGGAAGAGCTTTACGGTGTACTGACCGACGGCGAAGAGTTGGCCTCGGTCGAGTCGCTGGACGACCTACGCACAGACCTCGATCAGCTTCGCGAGGCCGCCGATCTTAACGACCGCCAGTTGGACGCCATTCGCACCTCGCTTGGCGCTCTGGAGCAGGCGGGAACCGCCGGCCGTCGAAATCTGGTGGAAGAGGTGGCTTACCTCGACCAGAGTACCGCCGAGCGCATCGCGGCACTTGAAGAGCAGCTCGCCCGGGAGAGCACCTCGATCGAGAACCAGTTCAGCCAGTGGCGTAGCGACTTCGACGAACAGCTGGCCGAGCTATCACAAAGGCCCCAAAACGATGAAGCGGGTATCGATCAACAAGCACTCGATAGCGCGACGGCAGAACTAAGCGAGCGTATTAGCGCGTTGGAGAGCGATGTGCGTCAGGTGCGCCAGGCGCAACTGGCGTTTAGTGCTCAAATGGAAATGCTGCGATAATTCGGCGCGCGACGTACTATATCGTCTACAAGTACTCTATCGTCTACACGTACTCTATCGCCTCACGCTTTTTCGCTGGCCTGGGTTAGGAAAGGACACACATGCAACGATACCGTCAGCGATTGGCCATCCCCGTCGCGCTGTTGGCAGCCACGCCGTTTTTGACGCTTAGCCCCATGGCGCGCGCGGTAGAAGCCGCCATTAGCGGCGTCACCGGGCCGGTACAAGAGAACGTTGACGCTTACCTGCAAAACATCGACGAAGAGCGCTATACCGACGTGCGTCTGGAAGGCGAGATCCGTCAGCGCGCCCAGGAAGCGCTGCGGGTTTTTGGCTACTACGAATCCGAAATCAACGTCGAGGTCGATCAAACCCCGGTGAGGGTACGAATCGAGCCGGGCCCGGCGGTACGCATCGAAACTCTGTCGATCGATATCCAGGGCGAAGCCAAAGATGACCCGACGTTTCAGGCGGCGCTGGACGCCTTTCCGCTCAGCGAAGGCGATGTGCTCAATCACGCCCCCTGGGACGAACTAAGCTCCGATTTCTCGGGCCTTGCGATCGAGCGCGGCTACTTTGACTGGGGCTTTACCGACCGGCGTATGGAAGTTCGCCCTTACCTTGAAAGCGCGCGACTCTACATGGATTTCGATAGCGGGCCACGCTATCAGTTCGGCAATACCGTCATCGTGGGCAGCCATATCCAGCCCGAACGGCTGCGACAGATGCGCGGCTTCGAGACCGGCGACCCTTATCTGGCGGAATCCGTGGCTCGTTATAGCCAGCGGCTGGGGGAAACCCGTTGGTTTAGCTCGGTCACCGTGCGCCCGCGGCTGCAAACCGCCCAGGAGCTGGTGATTGCACCAAGCGGCGGCGGGTCGCCCTGGTTCGACTCGGCCACCGCCTCCCAGCCCCAGCGCCCGCGGCTTTCCAGCGCGGCGTTCGCGAGTGCACTAAGCCTTGGCCAGCCGGGCAACAACCGCCTGCCGATCGACGTAACCGTCGAGCCTGCCGACCGCCACCAGTTCGAAACCGGTATTGGTTATGCCACCGATGTCGGCCCCAGGCTGCGTTTTGGCTGGCAGCAACCCTGGATCAATAGCCTGGGCCATAGCCTTAACCACGACCTTTACATTTCCGGGTCGGATCAGCGCTTTACCGGGGTGTATAACATCCCGCTGGAAGACCCGATTCGCGATAACTACCGGCTCCAGTACGGGATCCGTAACCGTGACGATAACGACACCCAGTCGATCGAAGGCACCATCGAGTTCGCCCGGCGCTGGGAGTTCGAAAACCGGTGGGTTCAGACACTTTACTTGCGTACCACCTACGAAGACTTTACCCAGGGCGGGCTCTCCGACGAGGTCTGGCTTTACTATCCCGGCATTCAATGGTCGCGTACGCGCACCCGGCCCGAGCGCTTCCCGCTTTGGGGCGACCGTCAGCAGCTCTCGGTGGAGTACTCGGATACCGCTTGGGGGTCGGACGCTCGCTTTGCCCGCGTGACCGGTGATACCGAGTGGATCCGTACCCTCAATGCGGACAACCGCTTCATAGCGCGACTCAGCGTGGGCGCTACCGAAACCGACGACTTCGACAAAATCCCGCCCTCGCTGCGCTTTTTTGCCGGCGGCGACCGCAGCGTGCGCGGCTACTCCTACGAGAGCCTGGCGCCGCGCAGTGAAGACGGGCTGCTACGCGGGGGCCAGCAAATGCTGAGCTCGACGCTCGAGTACCAGCGCCGGGCGACCGGCAACTGGTGGGGCGCTGCCTTCGTCGATAACGGCAACGCCTTCGACGATTGGGAAGCCGACGACCTGAAAACCGGGGCGGGCCTGGGCGTTCGCTGGGTATCGCCGGTCGGCCCCATTCGTTTTGACGTCGCGCATCCCTTCGACGATGACGACAACGATTACCGCTTACACTTCTCTATCGGCCCCGAGTTCTAGGAGCGCATTTTGGCAGACGTCGCAAAGAAAAAGCCGCGCAGCAAAAAGCGGCTCTCTTCTAGAACCCGCACCCGCTTGGCCATTTGGAGCCTGATCCGGCTTCTAATCCTCGTGCCGCTGTGGCTGTTTGGCCTGGTCGCGCTGATTTTGGGAACGGCGCTTTCTCCCTGGGGAACAGCGCAGATCTTCTCCCAGGCGGAGAAGCGCGGCTATATCAGCTTCGAGTCGCAGTCCGGGGAGCTGCTCGACGAGTTCACACTGCAAGGCTTTCGCCTGAACATCGGCGCGACCCGGGTCGCCATCGATGACCTGGAACTTCGCTGGGCGGACGACTGCCTGCTGTCCGGGCGGCTATGTATCGACACGCTGCGCGCCGACGGGGCGGATATCCGTATCGGCGCGAGTGACGATGAAACGCCGCCGCAAGAGAACCAAGAGCCGCTGCGCATTACGCTGCCTTTTCCCATCGAACTTCGCGAACTGGTACTGAACGACACCGCGGTGACGTTGGGGGACGGTACGCGTATCACGCTGGCGTCATTGACCAGCGCCGCCATCGCCGAGGAACAAAGCGTGCGTTTGGCGCCGACCGAGCTAAACCAGCCTCGCGTCTATTTGCCCCCGTCCCAAGGCGTGCGGCTCACCCAGAATACCGACACACCGCTCGAGGCCACCGGCATCGACGGGGCGATCGCCGTTCACGCGCCCCGGGATGAACGAGAGGCAACCGAAGACGAAGGCGGCGGGGTGCTGGTGAGCGAAAAAGGGCGAACGCAGCTGCCCGATATCACGCTCCCCATCGATGTCATCGTCGAAGAACTCGCCATCAACGACTTCGCCCTCGAAGGCGCCTTCGACTACCAGGTCGAGCGGCTCACGCTCGTGGGCTCGGTGGTCGAACACGATGTCGCGATCGATACCTTCTACGTGCTCACCCCGGACGCCGAAGTCGATCTTGCGGGCACTATCCGCCTGGCGGAAAGCTATCCCCTCGATCTAAACCTGGACACCACGCTTTACTTGCCCGAACGCTTTCCCGAGCTTAGCGGTAATACGCTGTCGCTTTCACTGTCCGGCTCGCTTGCCGAACTAAGCGGCGAGCTCGACACCGAAGGGCTGGTCAATGTCGTGCTCGATGCAAGCGTGGACGTACTCGACCCACGCTTTCCCTTCGATGTGCGCCTGCAAACCGAGCAATTGCAGTGGCCACCCACGCCGTCGGCAGACAGCGACGCCGAGCCCTTGACGGTGGAGAACCTGGATCTTCGCGCCAGCGGTAACCTGGAAGCGTTCACCGTGGTGCTCGACGCCGACGGTATCGAGGACACCAGGCTCGACGCGCGGGTCGATCTTGACGATCCGACGTATCCGTTCGACCTGCGTCTACGAAGCGAGCGGTTCCAATGGCCGCTGATCGGTGCAGACAACGCCGAAACCGACCCTATCGTCGTACAGAATCTGGATCTGCACGCCAACGGCGACCTGGAGGCGTTCACGGTAGTGCTCGACGCCGATGGAATCGAGGATACCCGTCTCGAGGCACGCATCGATATCGAAGATGCGAACTATCCGTTTACCGCTCGGCTTCAAAGCGAACGGCTACAGTGGCCCCTGATCGCCCCGGAAAACGCCGAGACCGCCCCTTGGGTCGTGCAGAATATGGACATGCGTGCCGAGGGTGACATCAACGCTTACACACTAGCGTTGGACGTGGACGGCCAGGGGCCGGAGGTGCCGCTTTTATCGCTGAACGTAGAAGGCAGTGGCGATACCGGCTCTTTTAGCTGGTCATCCCTTGCCCTTCGAATCGATGAAAGCCGGTTGGCAAGCCAGGGGCGGGTCAGTTGGGCCGACGCCATTGCGCTGGATACGCGGATTCGGCTGGATAACTTCGACCCCTCCCACTTCGTCGATGACCTCAACGGCTCCCTCGATGGAGATATCGAACTGGGCGTGCTGCAGCAGGGCAGCCGCTGGCTGATCGACCTGCCCGAACTCTCGATCGGCGGCGAACTCCAGGAGTACCCACTGACGCTGCAAGCCGCGCTGACCGCCAATACGGACCTGGAAGTCGATATCGACGAGCTGCTCTTTACCCAGGGCGAGAACCGTCTCACCGCCCAGGGCCAGGCAAGCCAGCAGGCGCTTTCGCTGGATGCGGACATTGCGCTCACCCAGCTGCAAACCCTGCATCCGGAACTTGCCGGCCGGTTGACCGGCGATATCCAGGCGCGGGGTAGCCTTAACGAGCCACGCCTTAACGCCGCGCTAACCGGTGAGGGCCTACGCTTTGCCGACAACGCCGTCGAGCGGTTGACGCTCAACGCCGATGTCACCGGCATCGACGATCCGCGTCTGGACGTCGATTTAGCGCTCGACCGCGTAATCGCCGGCGGCCAAACCTTCGAGCGCCTAAATCTGGCCCTGGACGGGCGGCTTTCTCAACATACGCTGTCCGTCGACGTAGAAGGCGGCGACGGCGCGATCATGAGCCGCGCACAGCTAGGCCTGGCAGGACGCTTCGATCAGGCAGACCAGCGCTACCAGGCCCAGGTAACGCCGCTGGAGATCGACTCCGAGGCCGGCAACATCCGCCTCGAGAGCCCGCTCGATGTGCGCTACAACCTGGCCAACGGCCAGGCGCGGCTAACTCCGTTCTGCTTGCGCCGGCTGGAAGGCGGACTGGTCTGTTCCACGGAGACGATCAATGCCTCGGCGGATCAAGGCCAGGCCGCCTTGACCGTGCGCGAAGTTCCCATGGAAATGCTCGAGCCGTTTTTGCCCGACGACTGGCGTCTTGAAGGTGACACGACGGCGGACCTGGGCCTTTCCTGGCGTCAGGGTGGGGCGCGCTGGCAGGCGAATGTCGAACTGTTGAGCGAGCTGGCCATTACCGCGATCAACGACTTTGGCCAGCCGGTTCAACTGCCGGTCATCGACCTGGACGCCCAGATTGAGGCCAACCAGTCGCTGGCTAACGCAAACGTCGTGCTTTCGCTTTCAGAAGCCGGCCGGCTCGCCCTCGACCTTACCGTTAACGACCCGATCGGCCAGGGCGGGCTCAACGGTGAACTGCGCGCCAGCAACGTCTCGCTCGAGCCTTACCTGCCGATGGTCGCGCAGCTCGACCAGTTACAGGGTGACCTGAACGGCAGCGTTCAAATCGGCGGTACCACGGCCCAGCCGGATCTTCAGGGCACCCTTGCGCTGCGGGGCGTTCGGGCGCGCGGCCCGGATATCCCGCTGGATATCGTGGATGGCGAGCTGGCCCTGCGCTTCGACGGCGGCCAGGGCTCTATCGACGGTTTCGTCGCCGCCGAGCGGGGCCGGCTCAACATCACCGGCGATGCCTACTGGCCCGAGGACGAGCAGTGGCGCATGGGTATCGATCTAAACGCGGTTCAGGAGCCGTTACTGGTGGTGCTTCCCCAGTTCGGCCGTCTGGAGGCCGCGCCGGATATTCGTATTCGCATCAACCCGGAGCTTCTTCAGATACGCGGTAACGTGGACATCCCCTGGGCGCGACTGGAAATCGGCCGACTGCCGGCCTCCGCCATTACCCCAAGCGGCGATGAAATCATCATTACCGAGCGCCAGGACCGCGAAGCCGAGCGCATTGCCCAGCTACGAGCCGCCAACGGCGAAGGGCCCAGCAGGACCGACGAACTCGCCCAAACCGGTATCGAGCTCGATATGCTGATCACTCTGACGCTTGGCAGCGATATGCAGCTAGCGGCCTACGGGCTCGAGTCCGGGCTATCCGGCGGCCTCGAAATCCGCCAGGATAACGGCATCCTGCAACTGTTTGGCGAGGTGAACCTGGTCGACGGGCGTTTCCAGGCCTTTGGCCAAGACCTGTTGATTCGCCGCGGCCAGCTGATCTTTAGCGGCCCGCCGGGCCAGCCGGTGCTCGATTTCGAAGCGATTCGTAACCCGGATGTGACCCAGGACGACGTAATCGCCGGGCTTAGAGTCACCGGCACCGCCGACGAGCCCAATGTCGCGATCTTCTCGGAGCCTGCCATGCCGGAAAGCAGCGCGCTCTCCTACGTACTGCGTGGGCGGGCACCGGATTCTTCCGGTGGCGGCGTCGACAGCGCCTTGACCACCGCGCTCATCGGTATGTCGCTTGGGCGTACCGGCGGCGCGGTCGGCTCGATTGGTGAAGCCTTCGGCATCAACGATCTGGCACTCGACACCACCGGAGCCGGCGACGACAGCCAGGTCGCCCTGAGCGGCCAGCTCACCGACGACCTCCGCATTAGCTACGGCGTGGGAATTTTCTCGCCGATTGCGGAACTAACGCTACGCTATACGCTTTGGCGTAATCTTTACGTACAGGCGGTTACCGGTACGAGTCAGGCGGTGGATCTGATCTACACCTTCTCGCGCCAGGGCTCGCCCAGCATATTCCCACGGCAATAAGAGGTGGCCATGACACTTTTTTCCAGAACTTCGACATCACTGCCAGGCCGTGATCAGCCGATCGAAACAAGCGACGTTCACGCCGTCAACGGCCAGTCGATCAAGGCGCCGTTTCCCGAAGGGTACGATGAAATCGTGCTGGGTATGGGCTGCTTTTGGGGGGTAGAGCGTCTGTTTTGGCAAACCCCCGGCGTATTCGTCACCGCCGCAGGCTACGCCGGCGGCGAGACGCCAAACCCCACGTACGATGAAACCTGCACCGGGCGCACCGGCCACACCGAGGTCGTGCGCGTGGTTTATGACCCGGCCAAAGTGACACTTGCCACGTTGCTGCAGATCTTCTGGGAAGGGCACGACCCGACCCAGGGCAACCGCCAGGGCAATGATATCGGCAGCCAGTATCGCTCGGCGATCTTCACGACCAGCGAGGCCCAGCTCGAGCAGGCGCGTCAAAGCGCCGAGGCGTTTCAAGCCGCGCTCGACGAACACGGCAAGGGTGAAATCACCACCGAGATAAGGCCGCTGGACACGTTCTACTACGCCGAGGGCTATCATCAGCAGTACCTGGATAAAAACCCGGGAGGCTACTGCGGGCTGAAAGGTACTGGCGTAACCTGCGCCATTGGCTAAGCTGGCTTCATCGTTCGACCGTTAAGGGCTCATCCCCTTCAAACGACGCTTTAACCGCTCGCTCAGACTCCCTTTGAGCGGGCGGCTTTCGTTATACCGTCAAATTTCGTTATACAGTCAAGTAGCAAGGAGTCCCTATGTCAGCGCAGGCTGAGTTCGATTACGACCTGTTGGTCATCGGCGCCGGTTCCGGCGGTGTACGCGCGGCGCGCACCGCCGCCGCCCAGGGCGCCCGGGTGGCGATTGCCGAAGACCGCTACCTGGGCGGCACCTGCGTCAACGTGGGGTGTGTTCCCAAAAAGCTCTACGCCTACGCCTCGCACTTTCGCGATAGCTTCGACGATGCAGCCGGCTACGGCTGGCACTTACCGGCAACGCCCACCTTTGATTGGCCGACGCTTCGCGACAACAAGTCCGGCGAGATCAAGCGGCTCAACGGTATTTACCAGCGCCTGCTCGAAAACGCCGGCGTGACCCTCTATAACGCCCGGGCCTCGGTCGTCGATGCCCATACCGTCTCGCTTGGCTCGGCCAAGGGCGATAGCCTGATCAGCGCCAAAAAGATCCTGGTGGCCACCGGCGGCTGGCCCTGGGTGCCGGATTTCCCGGGAAGCGAGCATACGATAACCTCCAACGAGGTGTTCGACCTCGACACGTTTCCTCAGCGCTTTCTGGTGCTCGGCGGCGGCTATATCGCCGTTGAATTCGCGAGCATCTTCAACGGATTGGGCAGTGAAACGCATCTGATCTATCGCCAGGAGCTCTTTTTGCGCGGCTTCGATAACGAAGTGCGCGAATTTACTCGCGACGAGATGAAGAAGAAGGGCGTCAATCTACATTTCTCTGCCAATATCGAGCGTATCGACAAACAAGAGGATGGCCTCAAGGTCACCCTGACCACCGGCGAGACACTCATCGTCGATACCGTGCTGGCCGCCACCGGGCGCAACGCCAATATCGAAGGCCTGGGCCTCGATAAATTGGGTATCGCGCTCAATGAAAGTGGCAAAATCACGGTCAACGAGCGCTTTGAGACCAACGTGCCGTCAGTATTGGCGCTGGGGGATCTGATCGATAGCCCGGAGCTGACCCCGGTCGCCATTGCCGAAGCGATGCAGATTGCCGAGATCCACTTTAGCGACTCGACCCCCGAGCCTTTGGACTACGAGCACGTGCCCACTGCGGTGTTCTGCCATCCCAATATCGGTACCGTAGGGTTGACCGAAGAGGCCGCTCGGGAGCGCTTTGCCCATATCCGCGTGTATCGCACGGATTTCAAACCCATGAAACATACGCTGTCAGGAAGCGACGAGCGCATGCTGATGAAGCTGGTCGTGGACGACGCAAGCGACGTCGTGGTCGGCGCCCATATCGTAGGCGAAGATGCAGGCGAGCTGATCCAGAACGTGGGCATTGCGGTGCGCGCCGGGCTCACCAAGAAGGATTTCGACCGTACCCTGGGGGTTCACCCCACGGGCTCGGAAGAGCTTGTCACCATGCGTACACCGTCGCGCACGTAACGTCCAATACCTCAATGAAACGTCAGTCAATCAAAGCGAGCGAAAGCTCGCTTTTTTTTACCACTTTTTTGAAGTTGGACTAAGCTTTTAACGGCCAGCTCTTATGGGCAACGTCTGCATAATCGAGCCATATATAATTAAAAATTATCAAACAGGGAGAAAAGCATAATATGCATTTTGAGTTATTAATAATTCGCTGTTATAGTAGGGCTCGAATTCGCAACGGCGAAGTAACACCATGAGCATGCCTTCAACATCTTTTACGCCTTCTTTCGACCTTGCCAGACCCACCGTGGCCGATGCGGTAGTGGGGAGCGAGCAGATGCCGCTCTACATTCGCAAGCCCAACGCCGACGACGGCTGGGGTATTTATGAGCTGGTCAAAGCCTGCCCGCCGCTCGATGTGAATTCCGCTTACGCTTACCTTTTGCTGGCGACCCAGTTTCGTGACACCTGCGCGGTCGCCACCAATGAAGAGGGTGAAATCGTGGGTTTCGTCTCGGGTTACGTCAAGGACAACGCCCCGGATACGTTCTTTCTATGGCAGGTGGCGGTGGGTGAAAAAGCCCGCGGTACCGGTCTTGCCAGGCGGCTGATCGAAGCGATCATGTCCCGCGAGGATCTGGGCGCTGTACACCACATGGAAACCACGATCACCCCGGACAATCTGGCGTCCTGGGGGCTTTTCCGGCGCCTGGCCGCACGCTGGCAGGCACCGCTCAATAGCCGTGAATACTTTTCGACCGAGCAGCTCGGTGGCGAACACGACCCGGAAAACCTCGTACGTATCGGGCCGTTTCAAACCGACAATATCGTTTAACTGGAGATCGCTTAGCCGTTACTCGATTGCTCGAGTAAGCCCTTGAAAATTCATTTAGCCGTCTCAAGGTTCTGAGACAGGTCATTCTCTGAAAGGGAGGTCAACATGCAGACCCAAACGCTTGAACGTATGGAATCCAATGTGCGTACCTATTCGCGCTCGTTCCCGGTAGTGTTCACCAAGGCGAAAAACGCGCGTTTGACCGATGAAGAAGGGCGCGAATACATCGATTTCCTCGCCGGTGCCGGTACGCTCAATTACGGTCACAACAATGCCCACCTCAAGGAAGCGATGATCGACTATCTGTCGTCGGATGGCGTGGTGCATGGCCTGGATATGTGGACGGCCGCCAAGCGCGACTACTTCGATACGCTGAACGAGCTGATTTTCAAGCCGCGCGGGCTCGACTACAAAGTACACCTGCCAGGCCCCACGGGCACCAACGCCGTCGAGGCAGCGATCCGCTTGGCTCGCGTTGCCAAGGGCCGCCATAACATCGTGACCTTCACCAACGGCTTTCACGGCGTCACCATGGGCGCGCTTGCCACGACCGGTAACCGCAAATTCCGCGAAGCGACCGGCGGCATCCCCACCCAGGGCGCAAGTTTCTTGCCCTACGATGGCTACATGGGCGAGCACGCCGACACGCTGGATTACTTCGAGAAGCTTCTGGGCGATAAATCCGGTGGGTTGGATATCCCGGCGGCGGTCATCGTCGAAACCGTGCAAGGCGAGGGCGGTATCAACGTGGCGGGCCTCGATTGGCTCAAGCGTTTGGAAAGCATCTGCCAGGCCAACGATATTCTTTTGATCATCGATGACATTCAGGCAGGCTGCGGGCGGACCGGCAAGTTCTTTAGCTTCGAACATGCGGGTATCAAACCCGATATGGTGACGAACTCCAAGTCGCTTTCCGGCTTTGGTCTACCGTTTGCTCACGTGCTGATGCGCCCGGAGCTCGACCAGTGGAAACCGGGTCAGTACAACGGGACTTTCCGTGGCTTCAACCTCGCCATGGTCACGGCGACGGCGGCGCTTAAAAAGTACTGGTCCAACGATACCTTCGAGCGTGATGTCCAGCGCAAAGGACGCATCGTCGAAGAGCGCTTCCAGAAGCTGGCCAAGCGCTTGTCTGACAGTGGCATGCCGGCCACCGAGCGCGGCCGCGGTCTAATGCGCGGTATTGACGTGGTTTCCGGCGATATTGCCGATGAAATTACCGCCAAAGCGTTCGAGCACGGCCTGATCATCGAAACCAGCGGCCAGGGCGGTGAAGTCGTCAAATGTCTCTGCCCGCTGACCATTAGCGATGAAGACCTCATTGCGGGTCTGGATATTCTCGAAAAATGTGTCGAAGCAGTGATCAACGAAAAAAAGTAACGCGGTAGACCCCGTTAAGCCACGCCCAAGACTGTTACGGTGGCCAAACACGGCCACCTCATAAGGAGCACATCGATGATCGTTCGCAACCTGGAAGAAGCCCGCAAGACAGACCGCCTGGTAACGGCGGAGAACGGTAACTGGGACAGCACGCGTCTGATACTGGCCAGCGACAAGGCCGGCTTCTCGTTTCACATCACCCGTATTTTCCCGGGCACCGAAACCCATATCCATTACAAGAACCACTACGAAGCCGTTTTCTGCTACGAGGGCGAAGGCGAAGTGGAAACCATCGCCGATGGCAAGATCTGGCCGATCAAAGCGGGTGATGTCTACATGCTGGATCAGCACGACGAACACCTGCTGCGCGGCAAGGAAAAAGGCATGACCGTGGCCTGTGTGTTTACACCGCCGCTTACCGGCAAGGAAGTCCATCGTGAAGATGGATCTTACGCGCCGGCAGAAGAGTGATCTGGTAGCGACCGGATCGATACGGCCAACGCAGGCGTTCAAAGGGCAGCCCGATATGGGCTGTCCTTTTTATTGGCATGCCTTGAGTCAGCGGGCTATTTGTAAAGCAGAGATAGAAGAAGCTCAACACAAAGGCGGTCCGTGAAGAAAACCGTGCCCTTTAGTTCGTATAATATATATTATGTTAAATCAGATATCTTGAGTTAATAAAAAACCGCCACCGTATTGGACAAGGCAGCGTACTTATTCATATTATTCCCCCTCTCGATCGGCAAGGAATTCCCATTTTATGCGCCCAACACTTATCTGGTTGATGGCTACGCCGCTGCTTTTGGCAGGCTGTGCAGTGAACCAGCCAGAGCCAAACGAGCCCCCGCCGCTGAGCCAGGCTTCGTTTGACTCGCGCATTCAGGAGCTCGAATCGGCACTCGTTCAGCAGTGCGACACCCGTTCGCTGCAAACCGAGCAGATCAGCCAGCACCAAACCCTGGTCTCCAACATGCACGAAGTGGGCAATCTGTTGCGCGTACTCCAGCGCGACGTGGCGGATATCGAAGCTCGCGGTGAAGAACCCCTGATCGTTCGCGAAGAGTGTGAGATCGAGCAGACTCAAAGCGATAAAACGCTTTTGGGACGCAGCGAATGGGTCGGCTTTCCCATGATCGGTACCTACCTGCAGGCCCGTATCGACTCGGGAGCCAGCACCTCGTCGCTTTCCGCCTCGGATATCACACGGTTCGAGCGCGATGGCGAAAACTGGGTGCGTTTCAAACTGGCGCTCAACGAGGAAGACGTAGCCGTCGAGCAGATACGCGACGAGTGGATCGAAGCGCCCATCCAGCGCCGGGTTCGCATCGTTCAAGCCTCCGGCGAAGAGTCGCGCCCGGTCATCTCGCTGCTGTTGACCCTGGGGCCGATTCGCGAAAACGTCGAATTCACGCTAAACGATCGGTCACATCTGGATTTTCCGGTGCTTTTGGGACGACGCTTCATGATGGATATTGCCACTATCGACGTGGCGCAGTCCTACATTCACGATCGGCCCGAATTTCCCGGCGGCGAGCCTGCAGACCAGGCAGCTGACGATGAAGTAGCTGATGATCAGGACGATACCGAAGAGTAACCGCTCTACCCTGTCGCTTTTCGCTGAAAGGAATCTTCATGTCACGCTTGCCCTTCTATTTGATCGTGGGTTTTTTATTGATTGCGGGGATCGCTGCCAGCGTTCACCGCCACGTCCAGTTCGAAATCCCCTGGGTGCCCGGCGAACAGCGCCAGGTATGGGAAATCGAAGCGGTCATCACCTTCAACGCTCAAAACGGCCCGGTTCAGGTCGACCTTGCGCTGCCTTCCCACCAGGCGGGATACCGCGTACTGACCGAAAACACCGCGTCATCCGGCTATGGGCTTGCCTATAGCGCCGACGAGCTGGGCCGCCAGGCGCAGTGGACGATTCGCAACGCCGCCGGTAGCCAGCAGCTTTACTACTCGGTACAGATGCTGGTATCACCGGATGCCCGCGCGCCGATCCAGACCCCGCCCGGGCTTTCGACGCCGACCCCTTGGGAGTCACCCTACGAGTCGGCCGCCGAACAGATCATCGAACGCGCCTGGGCGCGCAGTGCCGATAACGCGACCTTCGCCCGCGAGCTCATCCTGGACATCAACGGCGAGCGCCAGGCGGAGAACGCACGCCTGCTGCTGACCCAGGAAGAGCCTTCGGCGCTTATCGTGCGCCTTTTGAACCAGGCCGGTGTCCAAGCGCGGGAAGTCAGCGGCTTATTGCTCGAAGACGCCCGCCGGCGTCAGTCGCTTTCGAGTTGGATTCAGGTCTTCGACGAGCCCGGTGATCAGTGGGCGATTTTCAACCCGGTTACCGGCGAGCGTGGCCGGCCGGACAACCTGCTGCTATGGGAAACCGGCGGCCGCGCGGTGCTCGAAGTGCTGGGTGGCACCAACTCCCAAGTCAGCTTCTCGATGTTGACCCACAATCAGCCCGCCTCGGCGGCCGTGCGCAATCACCGCTCGGACAATACGCTGCTGAATTTCTCGATTCACAGCCTGCCGCTGGAAGAGCAAGCGCTGTTCCAGACCATTTTGCTGATCCCTATTGGTGCGTTGGTGGTCGTGCTGCTGCGCGTATTCATCGGCGTTAAAACCTCCGGTACCTTCATGCCGGTACTGATCGCCCTGGCGTTCATCCAGACCACGCTGCTAACCGGTCTCATCGGCTTCTTGTTGATCGTTGCCGTCGGCCTGGTGATTCGTAACTATCTGTCGTATTTGAATTTACTGTTGGTGGCGCGAGTGTCGGCGGTGATCATCACGGTCATCGCCATCATTGCCGCCTTCACCGTACTTGCCTACCGTATGGGGCTTAGTGCCGGGCTTACCGTCACTTTCTTCCCGATGATCATTTTGGCCTGGACGATCGAGCGCATGTCGATTCTCTGGGAAGAGGAAGGTCCCAAGGAAGTACTGATTCAGGGGGGCGGTAGTTTGGTCACCGCGGTACTGGCGTACCTGGCCATGAACAACCCCTGGATTCGCCACATCACCTTCAATTTCCTCGGTGTGCAGCTGATTCTGATGGCGTTCATTTTGCTGCTGGGCAACTACACCGGTTACCGCCTGCTGGAGCTTCGCCGCTTCAAGCCTATTATTGATGACGAGAAACCGTCATGAGCTGGTTAAAGGATTGGACCTGGCCCAAAAACCTGCAGAGCAAGGGCATCATCGGAATGAACCGGCGCAATATCCGCTATATTGGCCGGTACAACTCGCGCAAGCTCTATCCGCTGGTGGACGACAAGCTCCAAACCAAGTTGTTGGCCCAGCGCTATAACATCACCACCCCAGCGCTGATCGGCACGGTAGGCACCCAGTTCGGGGTCAAGCATATCGGCGCGATGCTGACCGGCCACAAAGGCTTCGTCATCAAGCCCGCCAAGGGCAGCGGTGGCAAAGGCATTCTGGTGATCGAGAACGTCGAAGAGAATGCCTTCATCAAACCAAGCGGCGCCCACCTGACACTGACCGATATAGAGCGTCACGTGTCCAATATCCTCTCCGGGCTCTATTCGCTGGGTGGCTCGCCGGACGTCGCGGTGATCGAAACGCTGATCAACTTCGACGAGAGCCTGATGGCCTACACCTACGAAGGCGTACCGGATATCCGTGTCATCGTCTTCAAGGGCTACCCGGTCATGGCCATGATGCGCCTGTCTACCGCGGCCTCGGACGGTAAAGCCAACCTTCACCAGGGGGCGGTCGGCGTGGGGCTCAACATCGCCAGTGGCGAGGCGCTTCGCGGCGTGCAGTTCGACCGCCCCTGCTACCGCCACCCGGATACCGGCCATGATTTGGCAAGCCTGGTGGTGCCTCAATGGGACACCCTTTTGAACCTGGCCGCCGGCTGCTATGAAATGACCGGGCTTGGCTATCTGGGCACCGACATGGTGCTCGACCGGGTGCACGGCCCGATGCTTTTGGAGCTCAATGCCCGCCCGGGCCTCGCCATTCAAATGACCAATGGCGAGGGGTTGCGCCGGCGGCTCGATTTGATCGAACGCCAACCCGATGGCGTGGGCGCCCAGGAGCGCGTGGCCTTTGCCCAGCACCACTTTGCCCGGCAAAGCGAGCTTACCGCCTCCCCTGACACGAAGGCGGCGAGCGCGTAAACTAGGCGTGTTACGTTAACCGGGTCGTTGATGATGAAAACCAGTACGCTACTGCAGCAGGCGGAATCACAGTGCATTACGCGGGGAGTGCGTTTTACGCCTATTCGCAAGCGCGTGCTCGAAATGATCGCGGACAACGGCGGCGGCTTGAAAGCCTACGATTTGCTCGACCAACTCTCGAGCGAACACGCCGCGGCCCGCCCGCCCACCGTTTACCGGGCGCTGGAGTTTTTGATTACGGAAGGCTTCGTTCACCGTATCGAGTCACAAAACGCCTATATTGCCTGCGCCTGCCCGGAACATACCCACGGCTTCCAACTTTTGATTTGCCGACAATGCGGCCACGTCGAGGAGCTGCACCTGGATGCAGTTAGCGATGAACTGGCAGAGCTTGCAAGCCAAAAGGGCTTCAACGTAGAGCGCCAAACCATCGAACTTCAGGGCCTTTGTGCGGCGTGCCGAAAAGAGCAGCGCATCGATTAGCCCTCCTCGAGTCAAACGGCTCGCGCTTAAATGCATTCACTTAATACGAGTATTTATGTCCCGTTTTGACCAGATCCCGCCCAATGAGCTCTTTAAAGCGATCGAAGCCGCTACGGGCGAAGACACGCTGCCCGAGACGCCAGCGCTTTTGGACGCGGCCAAATTCAATGACGAAGGGCTGATACCGGCCATTGCGCAGCAGCACGACACCAAAGAAGTGCTGATGATGGCCTGGATGAACCGCGAAGCGTTGGAAGAGACGTTAAAAACGACGCGCGTATGCTACTACTCGCGCTCGCGCAAAAAGCTCTGGCGCAAGGGCGAAAGCTCCGGCCAGCAGCAAGCACTGGTCTCCGCCGCCTTCGATTGCGACGGCGACACGCTACTTCTTCAGGTCGATCAAACCGGCCCTGCTTGCCACACCGGGCGTAAAAGCTGCTTTTATATCGCAATCGACGCCCAAAACGCCGCGATCACCAGCGAAGCGCTGATTGACCCGGCCACCCTCTACGCCCAATAACGTGCCCGCTTTACGCGCCCTTAAAATCGCGCTGACCAGGGCGCTGGGGGCGATCTTGATCGGTTTGGTCAAAGTGTATCAGGTAACGTTGAGCCCCCTGCTCGGCCCGCGCTGCCGCTTTTGGCCAAGCTGCTCTTCCTATACCGTTGAAGCCATAAAGGTGCATGGCCCGTTCAAGGGCGGCTGGATGGCGATCAAACGCATCAGCAAGTGCCACCCCGGCCACCCAGGTGGCATGGACCCGGTTCCCGGCGGGCGAAGCGAAGCCTTGCACAAGGCCGACCAGCGCAACGAAGGTAAAGACGCCTGCGCCGGTCACGACAAGAAGCCGAACGGTAAGAACAAAGCCTAGCCGCTTTGCGCGACCTGATAGATACGCTCGAGCATCGCGTGCAGGCCGTTGCTGCGTGTGGGTGACAGGTGTTTATCCAGCCCCAGGTCCTGAAGAAAGTGCGGCTGGGTCGCGGTGATCTCTGCCGGCGTACGCTCGCTGTAGATGCGCAGCAGCATGCCGATCAAACCCGAGACGATGGCAGCGTCCGAGGTCGCCTTGAACACCAGCTTTTCGCCATCGACCTCATGGTTCATCCACACGTTCGACTGACACCCCTGGATCTTGTACTGCTCGGTTTGCCATTCGCCAGGAAATTCAGGGAGCTGCTTTCCCATATCGATGATGTACTGATACCGGTCCATCCAGTTATCGAACATCTCAAACTCTTCAACCAGCTCTTGCTGGGCAAGCTCGGGGCCTGGCGTGCTCATGATGCCTCCTTGGACGTCTTGAAAGATAAATCTGGCGAGCATTATAACGCGTCACTACCGCTTTTTGGGGTCGTCGAATGAATGCGGTGGCGCTGCTGCTCATCGTGCCATTCGTCGGCCTCGGTATGCAGGTAGCGGCTGGTGGTTTCCAGGCGGGCGTGGCGGGCGCTCTCGGCCAGGTAGCGAAGGCTGATACCCGACTGCGCCTGATGGGTAATCGAGGTGTGTCTCAGCCAGTGCGGCGTGGCCCGCCTTAGCGTATCGACATGGGCCGGTTCGCCCTGCTCTTGCTCGAGCGCCTGGGATGCCTGTAAAAACGCCGACTTGATCAACCGATAGAGCTGGTTGTCGCTGATACCGCGGGTTTTATCCAGCGCACGCAGAAGTGGCGTCGGCTCGTCGAAGCCGGGCAGCGGTGAAAGGCCGAGCGCAAGGCGCCACTCTTTTAGTGCCTCGAGCATGTCCTCGGGCAGCGGTATACGCGCCCGTTTTTGGCCCTTGCCGGTCACCACCCACCACCAGCGCCCTTCTATCAGGCGAAAATCGTCCATTTTGGCCTCACTCATTTCGCTGATGCGCGGCGCCAATAAGTAAGCAAAGCTAAAAATGAACCGCCGCCGCGCCTGCTCGAAGCGCTGCCTGGGGCTTGCGCCCTCCTCTGTTTGGTCGATCCAGCCCCAAAGCCACTGCCAAAGCGACTGCTCCAGGTAGCGCTCGACCGACGTCGTCTGATTATTGAGCCGCCGTGATTTATCGCGCATCAAGCGAAACGGGTTATGCGCAACCCATCCCGCCTCGACCAGCCAGCTATAAAGCCCTTGAAGAATGACCAGACTTTGGCGGCGGCTGGCCGGTGAAAGCCCGGCGCGAAACGGTCGCCAGTCCGGGCTGGAGCGCGGCGCGCCGGGCCCGACCCAAAAGGATGCGGGCTGCGGGTTTTCCAGAAACGCCTCGAAAGCGCGAAGCGCCTCACGATCCAGCTCATTCAAGCGCCTACCGATGCTGTCGAGCCAGAGCAGCAGCCGCTGTGCCTCGCGCCGGTACGCCTTGAAGGTTTGGGTGCTTTCGCGATATTCGGCAAGCCAAAGCCCCACCGCCTCGGCGTCGCTTGCGGCCTCGATGCGCGCGCCGCTAGCAACGCGCTCGACACCTCCTAAAACTTCTTCTAATTCAATATCTTGACTAACAAGCAGCCCGTCATCGCTCACGCCGCCCTCCTGTTTGTTTACCCCTCACCCCGAATTCTGCCGAGTAAGCTATAAAAACTCAAGATAATACGTGTAATCTTGAATTTCGTAGTCTATTCGTAAATAAAATTACATATTACGTTTTACGTAATTATTGTATTAACCAGCACACTAAGCCAAAATGGCCGCTTCACCGACCATCAGGATCGACACCATGGCGCGTAGCGGCATTCAGTACAGCGACGTTCAGCAGGCAATCGACACGCTGCTGAGCCAGGGCGACAACCCCAGTGTTCAGCGCATTCGCGAGGTGCTGGGTACGGGCAGCTTTACGACCATCAGCGAGCACTTTCGCCAGTGGCGCAGTGAGCGCGAACAAAACCGTGACGTACCGCCGCCCAAGGGCGTGCCGGAAGTCGTCGTGAATACGGCGAGTGAGCTGTGGCGCGAGGCCCAGGACGTCGCCAACCAGGCGCTGGTCCACTACCGCGAAGACGCAAGCCGGCAGGTAGACGAAGCCAAGGAAGCCGCGGAGCGCGCCGAGCAGAACGCCCTGGATGCCCAGCAGCGCGAGAAAGCGCTGGCCGAGCACCTGCGTCATACCGAGGCGCGCCTTGAAGCACTGAGCCGCGAACTCGCCACGCTCGAGTCGAGCCAGGCCCAGCTGATCGAGCAGGCAACGCGCGCCGAGAAGCAGACCGAGCGCGCCCAACACGCCAATGCAGAACTCGAACAGCGTTATCAGGCGTATCAGGAAAGCGCCCAGCAAGAGCGCCAGGCAATGCAAAAAAGTTGGGAGCAGCGCCTGGCTCAGGAAGAGGAGCGCAACGAGGCCTCTGAGGGCAAGCTGATGGCCCTACTGGATACGCTCAGACAAGAGCGCGCTCAGGAAGAGAAAGCGCACCAGAAGCGGCTCGGCCAGCAGGAACAAAAACGCACTACACTCGAAGAGGAGCTTGCGCGCAAGCAGGAAGCCCTTCAGCAACAGAGCCTGGAGGCGCGCAGCGCTAAAGAACACCTGGCGCAGCTTGAAAAGGATAAACGCGCCTTGAGCGAGGACAATGCCGAGCTCGAGCAACGCCTGCAGCAGAGCCAGCAACAGCTGGAGCAGAGCCGCGCCCAGGCAAGCGATGCCAACGCATGGCAGCGCTCGCTCAACGAACAGATCCAGGCGCTTCATCAGCAGCTAAGCACCCTGCCGCAAACGCTCACCGCGGCACAAAAGGAGAGTGATACAAAAAAGCCACCTCGCTAGGAGGTGGCTCTGCTTTCTTATCAGGTCAGCGCGGCGCAGGCCGACTTCTCCCGGCGCCCCGTTTGCTTAGGTCTGGGGCTTGGGGGCCTCGTCCTCCGACTCCTCGGGATGCTCCCAGGAGCCTTCTTCGGTCCAGGGGTCGTTCTCCGGAAACTCTTCGATATTGATCTCCGGGTCGTTGTAATCCGGCTGATAGCGCAAATCGTATTTGGCAGCGCGCACCATCGAGACCATCAACAGCACCGCGATCAATAAAAGCGGCACCCCGCTGACGATACTCGCCGTCTGCAGCGTCTCGAGACCGCCCAGAAACAGCAGCGACATGGGCAAAAACGACAGCGTAAATGCCCAGAACAGGCGATGAAAACGCCCCGGCTCTTCTTCGAGATTCTTCTCCGCCGCCGAGGAGAGAATGTAGGCGATGGAGTCGAAGGTGGTGGCCGTGAAGATCGAAAGCAGTATCACCACCGCCAGCGTCACCAGCCAGGTCAGCGGAAGCTCACCCAGCACCGCGTAGAACGCCGCGTTAGCGGAGCTGTCGTTCATGATCTGAATGACGTCCAGGGTACCGCTTAGCTGTAGGTAGAGGCCGTAATTGCCCAGGATGATGAAAAACAGCGCGCAGCCAAGTGAGCCGAAGAACATGGAACCTGCCACCATGGTCTTGATGCGCCGCCCCTTGGAGATTCGCGCGATGAACAAGCCTACCGTCGGCGCAAAAACGAGCCACCAGGCCCAATAGAACACCGTCCATGTCCGGGTGAAGCCGGTTTCCTCGAAGCCACCTAGTGAGCCAAAGGGCTCGGTCCAGGTCGCCATACGCACCAGGTTACTCAGCATCAAACCAATGGAGTTGAGCCCGGTATCCAGAATGAACACCGTGGGCCCCACGATCAGGATGAACGTCAAGACGCCCAGGCCCAGCCACATGTTGATGTCGGACAAGAGCTCGATTCCGCCCTTGAGCCCGCGCCAGGCACTGATGGCAAAAAGCGCCGTGGTACCGATCAGTACCAGCACCTGACTGGCCGCGTTGGGTGTAAAGTTGAAAAGATTACCCAGCCCTTCGTTGATCAACGGCACCAGAATACCCAGCGAGGTCGCGCCGCCGCCCAGCATGCCGAAGATGAACAGTATATTGATGATATTGCCAAGCCAGCTACGCGCGAGCTTTTCCCCCAGCACCGGGCGAATCGCCTCGCTGATGCGCAGTACCTTGTGCTTGCGCACGTGGAGGAAGTACGCCATGGGCAGCGCCGGCACCAGATAGATCGACCAGGCCACCGGCCCCCAGTGGAACATGCCGTAGGTGGCCGCCCAGGCGGTGGCCTCATCAGAAAATGGCTCGAGTCCGAAGGGCGGATCCTGCAGGTAGTACATCCATTCGACCATGCCCCAGAACACCACCGCCCCGCCGATACCCGCGGCGAACAGCATCGCACCCCAGGAAAGCAAGGAAAACTCTGGCTCGGTATCGATATCGCCGAGCTTGATCTGGCCGATATCGCTGAACACGATATAGAGCATGAACCCGAGCGAGGCGATCCCCATGGTCAAATAGAGCATGCCGAAGGTGCGTGAGACGAACTCCTGGGCCGCCATTACCCAGACCCGGCCCATCTCCGGGAAGATAATGAGCGGAAGCGTCACCAACAGCAAAAGCCCCAAAGAACCGAAAAAGATCGGCTTGTGAATATTGGATAACATCGATGGCGTGTTTATGAGCCTGCCCCCTTGTTTTGGTTTTTCATTACTTGCAGTTACTTATTGGATAATTCATTAACCGCTTTTTTACCAACATTTCGCATCATAAAACGTTGACCAAGTGTTAAAAACGGACGCTAACCGTTTTCTGCTCGATAGTGGAGCCAACCAAAGCGTCTGCGAAACTGGAAGTTTCTTGAGGGGCTTGCTTTATCGAGCATAAAAAATGCAGTACGAGATAGTCATGCTTGGCTAGTGTCAGGACAAATTGGGATGACCCGACCCGACCCGACTCGGCGTGCAGTCAAGTTTGGCTCGTAGCCTGCTGAGCGAAGATCCGTTGCAATGCGACCACAGGTTTAGATGTCACGAGTGTCGCTTTGCAAATCACACCGATATCGAGTGACCAAAGAGGATCGGAAAGGGGGAGTAACTGTAAACCATCCTGTTTTGCGCGTGACAAAATCATCGAACTTACGATGGCATAGTGATCAGTGCTCGCAAGGATCGCGAACATGACCGAAATCGAGGTGGTTTGTAAAACCGCCTCAATCTCATTTGGGTGTGTTGTCAGCGTTGTCTTGGCCCAATCACTGAACTCGAAATCATCGGTAAATCCCACTCGGCCATAGCGGGTCAACGTATTGAGAGAAATTCGCTCTTCATAAGAAAGAGGATGGCCGCACCTGGCTATTGCCACCATCGGTGAGTGAAGCAATGGCTTGAAACTGAGTGATTCGGGCAAGTCACCCTTGGGCCTGGCAGTAACCGCGACATCCAGGCGGTCTTGCTCGAGACGATCGATGAGATACTCTGAGATGCCAGTCTCGATATCAATACGAAGCTTGGTGAACTCCTCTCGAAATAATGCCAGCGCTTGCGGAAAACTGCTGACCGCCAACACCGGCCCCACTCCGATTCGCAGAGTCGAACCAAGGTTGTGATGCAAGTGTGCGAGATTCATCGATGCAAAGCGCGCTTCTTGGTCGATCACCAATGCATGACGATGCAAGGCCTTGCCCGCCAGTGTGGGTTCGATACCCCGATGAGTGCGAACGAAAAGCTCGGCTCCCGCTTCCGCCTCCAGCAACTTTAAACTCTTGGTTAAGGCTGGCTGGCTGATTCTTTTGCGTCGCGCGGCTTCGTGCATGCTTCCCGCATCGTAAAGCACCAGGAAGTTCTCCAGATGCCGCGAAATCAAAATTCGCATGGTGATCACCTTTAGTTATCAATGCTCCACTTTTTTATATTTCCTTTTATCTTTACCAGATGCAACAATGATTTCTACTGGTCATCAAAGCAAAAGCATGAGAGGGATGGATGCGGACAATTTTCATACTCTTCGATTCGCTTAACCGAGCAGCGCTCGGTGCATACGGTGGAACGGTGGTGCAAACGCCAAATTTCGATCGTTTTGCCAAGCGTAGTGTGACCTTCGACGCTCACTACGTCGGATCCATGCCCTGCATGCCGGCGCGACGCGACCTTCATACCGGCCGGTTAAATTTCATGCATCGCTCTTGGGGACCAATGGAGCCTTACGATAACTCGGTTGCCTCGATTTTGTCCCAGAACGGCATTTATACGCATCTGGTCTCGGATCACTTGCACTATTTCGAGGATGGCGGTCACGGTTTCCATACCAAATTCGATAGCTATGATTTCATTCGTGGTCAGGAATACGATCCTTGGGTAGCGCTGGTTGAGACACCAGTGAGTCGAATCAGCGAAAGCTTCGATTCGCGGCACTACGATACTCAAACACCCAACAAACGCCTTCAACACGCTAAAAATCGTCAGCAAATTGTGGCCGAGGAGAATTTTCCTGGTCCTAAATGTTTCCAATCTGCTTTCAGTTTTCTAGATGCCAACCGCGACGCCGATGACTGGTTTTTGATGCTGGAATGTTTTGATCCGCACGAGCCGTTTCACGCGCCGGAACGGTTTAAAGAGGCCTATCAAACAGGCTTTCAGGGAAAAATACTCGATTGGCCACACTATGAGCGTGTCGTCGAAAGCGACGAAGAAATCGCCGAGATTCGGGCCAATTACGCGGCACTGGTCGCCATGTGCGACGACTACTTTGGCCGGCTGCTGGATTACCTGGACGAGCACAACATGTGGGAAGACACCTGCATCGTCCTGTCCACCGATCATGGTTTTCTTCTCTCCGAGCACGGCTGGTGGGGCAAGGCTCGAATGCCCTATTACGAAGAAATTTCCCACATACCCTTGATGATCCATCATCCGGCTCACGCAGATAAGGCTGGCAGCCGGCGCAGCGCTTTGACCCAGACGACCGATCTGATGCCAACCTTCCTCGAGATGCATGGCTGCCCCGTCCCCGACGAAACTCGTAGTAACAGCTTGATCTCGCTTTTAGCATCGAACGAAGAGTATATACGGGATGCGGCGATCTTCGGGGTCTTCTCCGGTCCGATCGGAGCCACCGATGGCCGGTACGTGCTCTATCACTATCCGCCGGATATTTTCGCCGAGGGGCTCGTCGAGTACACACTTGCACCGAACCACATGACGGCGCCTTTCACCCCGCAAGAGCTTAAAACCGCCAAGCTGGTACCCAGTTTTGACTTCACCAAGGAAATTCCGCTGTTGGCGATCGACGCTCAGAGCGATGCCAAACGTCCTCCCAACAACGATGGTATTGGCTACGCTGATCTTGGCACGCGTCTTTACGATCTAACCAATGACCCTTGCCAAGAGCGCCCAATTACGAACACCGATGCGCAGGCCCGGCTTTACGAGAAAATGTATGCGGAGCTGTTGGCGCATGACACGCCAACAGAGTTTTATCAATGGTACGGTCTGGACGCCAATCTAAAACAAGAGGTAAAACGATGAAACATCTGATAAAAATAACATGTGCTGCATCAGCTATTTTCCTCGGTGGAAGCGCTATCGCACAGGATTTCCCCACACGCAATATCGAGAACATCTACCCTTGGGCGCCAGGCGCCACCATGGCCGCAAGTCAGGTTATTGCCGATGCCATGGGCGATGAGCTCGGGGTGAATATTTCGGTCGTCTCGACCCCCGGCGCCGCGGGCACTCGTGCCTTCGAGACCGCACTTTCACGCGCAGCAGACGGTTATACGATCTTCGATGGCTATGTCGCGCCGCTGGTGCTGCAACCGATGCTGGGCAACGTCGAGTGGTCTTACGAGGATTTCACGCCACTGTGGTCCGCCACCTCCAATAGCTTTGCGATCGCTACCCGCGCCGACGAAGAGCGCTTTACCGATCTCCCCTCATTGATTGAGTACGGTAAGGAGAATCCCGGCGATCTTCGCTACTCGCCAGGCGTCGCCAATGGGCTGCCGCATATGGTGATGGCACGCGTGCTACAAAGCCAGGACATGGTCGCGCAACTCGTTCCTTATCCCGAAATCGATGTCGCTATACGCGACCTGCGCGGCGGGATTCTCGACTTCGTGGTCATCAACCCCGGCGTTTTCGAGGTAAACCGCGACCAGGTGAACGTGCTGGCGGTACTCTCCGAGCTTGAAGAAGCCTCTGCAACCTACGACGGCGCGCCGCGGGTGGCCGACTTTGATATCGACCTGGGCATGACGGGGCTTGCGCCAATGGGCTGGAACTGGTGGCTGGTTCACCCGGACACCCCCGAGGAGCGCGTTGAAGTTCTGCGTGATGCCATGGGCGCGGCTCTGGCCCGCGAGGATGTCCAGCAGCGTCTACTCGACATGGGCTACGTCTCACTGATGCACGGCCCCGGCGAGTACGAAGAAGTCGTCGGCTCCGCCGCCGATGAACTTCAAGGTGGCATCGATGCGATCTCTTGGGAGTCTGAGCAACTCGAGGCGCTCGACAACTAGTTCAATTCTTGACCGCTTGACATGCTGCCGGCCATCAGTGGCAGCGTGTCTACAAGGAGGCGACCGATGCGCCCTATCCGAGACTTCGCGTTCGACTGGATCGCATGGGCACTGTTCGCCTGTGTTCCCATCGCGATCTTCTGGAACTCGGCAACCAGCCTGGCAGAACAGGGCGTTGCCAGCGGCGGCCCCATGCAGAATGCCGCCATGTTTCCACGTGGAGTGGCCGTTATAATGACTGTCTTGCTGGTTCTCAACGCGGCTCGCACTGGGCTTGGGCGCGTATCGCACCCTTCGGCGATGACCCGATCCGAAGGCACACTAAAAGCCGTTTCTTGTACTGCGCTGTTTATTGCTTACCTGATTTTTTTGCCCACCCTGGGGTTTCATCTAGCCACACCCGTTCTGACCGCCATTTTGTTCCGTTTATTCGGTATCGGTTTTGTGGGCGCAATAACGGGCGGCGTGGCGCTTTCACTGGCAACCGCTTTTATATTCGAGGGCGTGCTCAACGTGGTGTTACCGGTGGGCATTTTCGAAATTACGATCTTCACCTAGGAACGGGCCATGTTTGAACTGCTACGCGAGGGAGTACCCCTTTTCTTCTCGTTCGACGCACTGATCCTTACGGCGCTTGGTCTCGTGGCCGGTTTGTTCATCGGTGTTCTGCCGGGACTTGGTCCGCTCATGGGTATCATTTTGATGCTACCTGTCGCGTTTCACCTGCCCCCGGTGGCGGCGATGGGCATGCTGATTGCCATTTATGTAGGCGGCTCGGCTGGCGGCTCCATATCGGCTATTCTACTGCGCATACCGGGTACACCACTGGCAGCCGCCACGCTCTTTGACGGCTACCCCATGGCACAAAAGGGCCGGGCTCAGGACGCTGTCGGGTTAGCTGTCAGCTCCTCGGCCTTGGGCGGCCTGATTGGCGGCATCATCCTGCTCTTCTTCTCCCCGCTCATCGCCGACTTTGCACTGCAGTTTGCGCCACCGGAGTATACGGCTCTAGCGATTCTGGGGCTTCTTACCATCTCAATCGTATCCGGTGGTTCGCCCCTGAAAGGTTTGATTGCAGGCGGGCTAGGCTTGGCGCTGGCGATGATGGGAACTGACGAATTCACAAGCGCCTATAGATTCACATTTGGCAGCTTTCACCTTGCCAGCGGGCCGCATCTCGTTGCAGTCGTGGTAGGGCTGTTTGCTCTATCCGAGCTGTTTTTTCAGATCGAAAAGGGAGATTTTCTGGCCCGGACAAAAGTGCAAAAACTGGCGATTTCGTTCCGCGCTCTACATCTGGTCTTGTCCCACAAGATCAATCTGATCCGCTCGGCGCTCATCGGTGCATTCTTCGGTGCGATCCCAGGCGCCGGCGGCGATGTCAGCGCATTCATTTCCTACGCCACTGCCAAACGCATGGCGGCAAAAGAGGAAGGCTATGGGGAAGGAGCAGAAGGAGGAGTCGTCGCAACCGAAGCCGCCAATAATGGCACTTGTGGCGGCGCGCTGATTCCCAGCCTCTCATTGGGTATTCCTGGCGACGCTTCTACCGCAGTACTGCTGGGCGCTCTGTTTCTTCTTGGCTTCTTTCCGGGCCCGGACCTTTTTCAAAACACCCCCGAAATCGCAGGGGGGATCTTTCTGGCCTATATCTTCAGCAACGTCGTACTGGTGGTAATGGGCGTACTGCTGGCGCCCCTGTTTGGCACGGTATTACGTGTACCCAAAGCGTGGCTTTTGCCCACCGTACTCATTCTCTCCACCCTTGGGACCTATTCGCTGCAAAACTCGGTCTTCGATCTCTGGATCATGCTGGTCTTCGGCGTGATCGGCTATGTGCTGCGCCGGGCGAACTATCCTCTCGCCCCGATCATCATCGGCATGATTCTCGGGCCGGTGCTGGAGAACAATTTCCGCCGCGCGCTACTGATTTCACGAGACGGGTATATGATCTTCTTTGATCGCCCCATTAGCGCTACCATTTTCGCCATCAACGCATTGCTTTTGGTGATGATCGTCGTTTCGGTAGTACGTTCGTCACGGCGTTGATGAGTCAGCCTGTAAATGCGTTTTCGCACTTTAACGATCAACCAAAGTATGGAGCCGCTCGATGAGCGGCTCCAGCATAATGCGTTAGGAAAGCGACATTCGTTGCTGCTTCAAAAACCTAGTAATAAGCGTTGGTCGTATCCGTGTGATCGGTCACATCGCGGATGCCGGCAAGCTCGGGGATGCGCTCGACCAGGGTCTTTTCCACCCCGTCTTTCAGGGTCAGATCCACCGCCGCGCAGCCCTGGCAGCCGCCACCGAAGGCAAGTACCGCTACCTTTTGCTCGGTGAGCTCGATTAGCTTGATCTCGCCACCGTGAGCGGCAAGGCCCGGGTTGATCTCGCTGTAGAGCACGTAGTTGATACGGTCTTCCAGGGGGCTGTCCGCATTCACCTTGGGCATCTTGGCGTTGGGCGCCTTGATGGTGAGCTGGCCACCCATGCGGTCGGCGTTGAAATCGACCACCGCTTCTTCCAGAAACGCGAGGCTGTTCTTGTCGAGAAACACATTGATTTTCTCGAGTTCCAGCTTAACATCGCTGGGCTCTTCTTCGCCGGGACGGCAATAGGCCAGGCACGTTTCCGCGTAGGGTGTACCGGGCTGGGTAATGAAGATACGCACCGCAATGCCATCCACGTTTTGCTTTTCCAGCAGTTCCGCGAGATAGCCCTGGGCGCTATCGGTAATATCAATGCCGGGCGCTTCGATAGTCGTGGTCATGAGCGATCTGTTCCTCCTGTGGTAGCGGCGAGGCCGCTTCACATGTCATTTGTGTCCATGGTAAGCAAAACCGCCTGCCGACACAATCCCGACTATTTTAGTAAACTATTCCGTCGAACGCATTTCGTTTTGGCTTATAAGCCGATGAGCACTTCAAAAATGCGGCCAAGCGGCGAGGAAGATTACGCTCTTGACGTTCACGGTGCTGCCCCGCTCTTGACCGTTTGATATGATGAAGCCCCTTTTGCGCTGGTGCTTGCGCCAATCCCCTAGATTGCCCTGCTGGAGACTCCCCCTCGCCATGGCTTTACGTGATATGACTGCGTCGCTGACCCAACGCCTCTCCCAACACATCCTGCTGCTGGACGGGGGGATGGGCACCATGTTGCAAAACGCGGAGCTCAGCGAGGCGGAGTTTCGCGGCGAGCGCTTTCGCGACTGGCCATCGGACCTGAAAGGCAATAACGACCTGCTGGCGCTGACGCAAGCCGAGCTGGTCGCGCGCATTCACCGCGACTATCTCGAGGCCGGCGCAGACATTCTCGAGACCAACACCTTCAACAGCACCCGCCTCTCCCAGGCCGACTACGGCATGGAAGAGTTGGTCGTCGAGCTCAACCGCGAATCCGCGCGGCTTGCGCGTAAGGTCTGTGACGACGTCTTCGATGAGACCGGCGTGCCCCGTTTCGTGGCCGGCGTGCTTGGCCCGACCTCGCGCACCGCCTCGCTCTCGCCGGACGTCAACGACCCGGCCAAGCGTAACGTCACCTTCGATGCGCTGTATGAAAACTATTACGAGGCCGCGGCCGCGCTGATCGACGGCGGTAGTGATCTGATCATGATCGAGACGATCTTCGATACGCTCAACGCCAAGGCGGCGATCTACGCGTTAGAGGTGCTGTTCGAGGATTTGGGGCGGCGCCTGCCGGTGATGATCTCGGGCACGATCACCGATGCCTCGGGCCGCACACTTTCCGGCCAAACCACGGAAGCCTTTTGGAACTCGGTGCGCCACGCCAACCCGTTTTCCGTGGGCCTCAACTGCGCACTCGGCGCGGAAGAGCTCCGCCCCTACGTCGAGGAGCTCTCCAACAAGGCGGATACCTTCATCTCCGCCCACCCCAATGCGGGCCTGCCCAACGAGTTCGGCGAGTACGACCAAACCCCGGAAGAGATGGCCGCCATTGTCGGCGAATTCGCCAAAAGCGGGCTGGTCAATATCATCGGCGGTTGCTGCGGCTCGACGCCTGAGCACATCCGCGCCATTGCTGATGCGGTACGCCCCATGGCGCCGCGCCAGGTGCCCAGCCGCGACAGGGCGTGCCGGCTTTCCGGGCTCGAGCCGTTCAACATCCAGGCGGATTCGCTGTTCGTCAACGTCGGCGAGCGCACCAACGTGACAGGCTCCGCCCGCTTCAAGCGCTTGATCGTCGAGGAGGACTTCACCACCGCGCTGGAAGTAGCGCTGGAGCAGGTCGAAAACGGCGCTCAGGTGATCGACATCAACATGGACGAAGGGATGCTCGAATCCCAGGAGGCCATGGAGCGGTTTTTGAACCTGATCGCCGGCGAGCCGGACATCGCCCGGGTGCCGATCATGATCGACTCCTCCAAGTGGGAGATCATCGAAACCGGGCTCAAGTGCGTGCAGGGCAAGGCGGTGGTCAACTCGATCTCGCTAAAAGAAGGCGAAGCCATCTTTCGCGAGCAGGCCACCAAGTGCATGCGCTATGGCGCGGCGATCGTCGTCATGGCCTTCGATGAAGAGGGCCAGGCGGACACCTTCGCGCGCAAGACCGAAATCTGCGAGCGAGCTTACCGCTTGCTGGTCGACGATATCGGCTTTCCCGCCGAGGACATCATTTTCGACCCCAACATCTTCGCCATCGCCACGGGGATCGAGGAGCACAACAACTACGCGGTGGACTTCATCGAGGCGTGCCGCTTCATTCGCGACCACCTGCCCCACGCCATGATCTCCGGCGGTGTGTCGAACGTGTCGTTCTCGTTTCGCGGCAACAACGCGGTGCGCGAGGCAATCCACTCGGTATTTCTTTATCACGCGATCAAGAACGGTCTTTCGATGGGCATCGTCAACGCTGGCCAGCTCGCGGTCTACGACGACCTACCCGCGGAGCTTCGCGAAGCGGTCGAAGACGTGGTGCTCAACCGCCGCGAAGACGGCACAGAGCGCCTTCTGGATATCGCCGACAAGTACAAGGGCGACGGCAGCGGCGCGGCGAAAAAAGAAGACCTCGAGTGGCGCAGCCTCCCCGTCAATAAGCGTATCGAGCACGCCCTGGTCAAGGGCATCACCGCCCATATCGAGGACGACACCGAAGAGGCCCGCGCCCAGGCCGCGCGCCCCATCGAGGTGATCGAAGGCCCGTTGATGGACGGTATGAATGTGGTGGGTGATCTCTTCGGCGCGGGCAAGATGTTTCTGCCCCAGGTGGTGAAGTCCGCCCGGGTCATGAAACAGGCGGTGGCGTATCTCATTCCGTATATCGAGGCGGAAAAAAGCGGCGACACCCAGGCCAAGGGCAAGATCGTCATGGCCACGGTAAAAGGCGACGTTCACGATATCGGCAAGAACATCGTCGGCGTGGTGCTTCAGTGCAACAACTACGAGGTGATCGACCTAGGCGTGATGGTCCCTGCCGAGAAGATCCTCAAGGCCGCCGAAGAGCACAACGCGGACATCATTGGCCTTTCCGGGCTGATCACGCCGTCCCTCGACGAAATGGTACATGTGGCCAAAGAAATGCAGCGCCGCGGTATGGATCTGCCGCTTTTGATCGGCGGGGCCACTACGTCGAAAGCGCATACCGCGGTGAAGATCGAGCCGCAGTACGCGCACCCGGTGATCTACGTCACCGACGCCTCCCGGGCGGTGGGTGTAGCCGGGCGGCTTTTGACCCCGAGCCTCAAGGGCGACTACGTTCAGAGTATTCGCGATGAGTACGAGGTGGTGCGCGAGCGAAATGCCAAGCGCCGCCCCAAGGCGGCGGATCTCGACTACACTCAGGCGCGCAAGCGCCGCTTCAAGACCGACTGGAACGAGACCGCGCCAGTCGAGCCGTTAAAGCCCGGCATTACCGTGTTCGAGAACTACGACCTTTCGGAGCTGGTCGAGCGCATCGACTGGACGCCGTTTTTCATGAGCTGGCAGCTGGCGGGCAAGTACCCGAAAATTCTCAACGACGAGGTAGTCGGCGAGGCGGCGCGCAGCCTCTTCGAGGACGCCAGAGCGATGCTCGATAAGCTCCTCACCGAGGGACATATTCACGCCCGCGGCGTGATCGGCCTGTGGCCTGCCAACAGCGTCGACGACGACGTGATCGAAGTCTACGCTGATGAGAGCCGCGAGGAAGTGGTCGAGCGCCTTCACCATATTCGCCAGCAAACCACCAAGGGCCGCGACGGCCTCTGCTATAGCCTGGCGGACTTCATCGCCCCGAAGGAGAGCGGCAAGCACGACTGGATCGGCGGCTTTGCGGTGACCACCGGCCACGGCGTCGACGAACTCTCCAAGGCGTATGAGAAAGCCGGCGACGACTACAGCGCGATCATGGTGCAGGCGCTGACCGACCGGCTGGCCGAGGCGTTCGCCGAGCGCCTTCACGAGCGGGTGCGCAAGGAGTTCTGGGGCTACGACAAGGATGAGGCGCTCGACAACGACGCCTTGATTGCCGAGAAGTACCGTGGCATTCGCCCGGCTCCCGGCTACCCGGCCTGCCCGGACCACACCGAAAAGGCGACGCTGTTCAAGCTTTTGAACGCACCTGAAAATACCGGACTGACGCTGACCGAGAACTTCGCCATGTGGCCGGCGGCGGCGGTCTCGGGCTGGTACTTCGCTCATCCGCAGTCGAAGTACTTCTCGACCGGCAAAATCACCCGGGACCAGGTCGAGGCACTCGCCGCACGCAAAGCGATGACCCTCGGTGAGCTCGAGCGTTGGCTATCGCCGGTGCTCTCCTACGAGCCGGGCCAGGAAGAGCAAAAGGCGAGCTAAAAGTAATGCGCCGGTTTTGCATTCCGGCGCCCTTTTAAATAGCCTTTAACGATAAAAAGATAATTATATATTCTTTCATAGAATATACCGATCTGCGTTAAGGTGACGGCAACCTACCGTCCGTCTCGACGTGACCATTTCGCTATGCAGGACCGTGCACATGTACCGTTATGATATTCACGACCAAACGCTCGTCGACGAGCGGGTCGCTCAGTTCCGCGATCAGATGGAGCGTTACCAGGCAGGCCGCTTGGGTGAAGAAGAGTTTCGCCCGCTGCGTCTGCAAAACGGTCTCTATATCCAGCGTCATGCGCCGATGCTGCGCATCGCTATCCCCTACGGCATGCTGGCTGGCAATCAATTGCGGGCGCTTGCCGAGATCACCAGGCGTTATGACCGCGGCTACGGCCACTTCACAACGCGCCAGAACCTGCAGCTCAATTGGCCGGCAATGGAAGACGTGCCGGATATCCTGGGCGAGCTTGCCAAAGTGCAGATGCACGCCATTCAAACCAGCGGCAACTGTATCCGTAACACCACCAGCGACCAGTTCGCCGGTATCGCCAATGACGAAGTCGAAGACCCGCGCCCCTGGTGCGAGCTGATTCGCCAGTGGTCGACGCTACACCCGGAGTTCGCCTACCTTCCGCGCAAGTTCAAGATCGCGGTGAGCGGCGCAAGCCAGGACCGCGCAGCGATCCAGGTCCACGACATCGGCCTGCGCCTGTGGCGCAACGCCGCCGGTGAGCTGCGCGTCAAGGTGCTCGCCGGCGGCGGCCTTGGCCGCACGCCGATGATTGCCGAGGTGGTACGCGAGGACCTGCCTTGGCAGCACCTTTTGACGTATCTCGAGGCCTGCGTACGGGTGTACAACCAGTTCGGCCGCCGCGACAACAAGTTCAAGGCGCGCATCAAGATTCTGGTCAAGGCATTGGGAGTCGAGGAGTATCGCCGCCGCGTGGACGAAGAGTGGGCACACCTGAAAGACGGCCCGCAAACCTTGACTCAGCAAGCCGTGGATGAGGCCAAGCGCCACTTCCCCGAGCCCGAGCGCCGCGAAGTGGCCGAGGGGGCCACCGACGCGTACAACGCGCTGCGCGAAGAGAACCGCGCCTTTGCGCGCTTTGTGACCAACAACGTAAGCGATCACAAGGTGCCGGGCTACAAGGCGGTCACGCTTTCGCTCAAGCGCCGCGAGCACGCACCGGGCGATGTCACCGCCGACCAGATGGAAGCGGTGGCGGATCTCGCCGACCGCTATGGCTTCGGTGAAGTGCGGGTCACCCACGAACAGAACCTGGTGCTTTCGGACGTGCCGGTGGACGATATGCAGGCGCTTTGGGAAGAGCTCGAGGCGCTGGGCATGGCCAACCCCACCGTGGGCACGCTCAACGATATCATCTGCTGCCCTGGCGGCGATTACTGCAGCCTGGCCAACGCGGTCTCCATCCCTATCGCTCAGGCCTTGCAAGAGCGCTTCGAGGATCTCGACTTCCTCTACGACCTGGGGCCGCTGGACTTGAACATCTCGGGTTGCATGAACGCCTGCGGCCATCACCACGTGGGCCATATCGGCATTCTCGGCGTCGATAAAAAGGGCGAGGAGTACTATCAGGTTTCGATCGGCGGCAACTCCACCGACGATGCCTCGCTTGGCAAGATTCTGGGTCCGTCGTTTTTCCGCGAGGACGTGCCGAACGTGGTCGAAAAAGTGCTCGAGGTGTACGTCGCAGAGCGTCACGAAGACGAGCGCTTTCTGGACACCTATCGCCGCATTGGTATGAAACCCTTCAAGGAGCGCGTTTATGCCCACTGATGCACAAGAAACCGCCCCGGCCCTGGTTCACGTCGACCACCTGATCGTGGGGGGCGAGCTGGCATCGGAAAACGCCTGGTGCGTCTCATACGACGTCGAGGCACTGCCCGACCAATTGCCGGCGTTCGTGCCGCTGGCGCTATGGCGCGAGCACGCAGAAGACGCGGAACTCGCCCCGTTGCTATCAAGCGACACCGAGCTAACCCCGGCGCTGGGTGAAGAGCTTAAAAAGAGCGCGGCGGTCGCGATCGACTTCCCCGCCTTTACCGATGGCCGCGGCTATAGCCTGGCGCGGCTTTTGCGCGAACGCTACGGTTTTGAGGGGGAACTTCGCGCGGTGGGCGACGTGCTGATCGACCAGCTCAACTACATGGAGCGCTGCGGCTTCGACGCCATGGCGCTTCGCGAAGACCAGGAGCCGGACGTGGCCCTGCGCGCGCTAAAAGCGTTCAGCGTGCGCTACCAAAGCGATGTCGAGGTGCGCTCGGCGCTGTTCGAGCGCCGCCTGGCTGCCGCCGAGTAGCGGCCACTTTCGATCTCCCATGAAAAGGGCAGCCTAATGGCTGCCCTTTTTAGTTTCAGAAAACTTAGCTTTAGAAAGCTTATTTTCAGAAAAATGTTGCTCTCAGAAAAACCTGCGTGGCGTCCGTTAGCCGCGGCGCTTCTGCTGGCGCTCGCGATTGTTGGATTTGGCACGGTCGCTCTTGCGCAGCATCACCCAAGTGGCGCCCATCCCGCCCTCTGAAGGTTGGGCCGAGACGTAGGCCTGCACTTCCTCGAACTGGCAAAGCCACTTGGCAAGGTAGGAGCGCAGCACGTTGGCGGGGCTGTCGATCTCGCGCCCCCGCCCGTGGATGATCATCACCGAGCGCAGGTCATTGGCGTAGGCATCTTGAATGAACGGAAAGAGCATTCGGCGGCATTCGGCCAACGGGCGCCTTAACAAGTGAAGCTGGGCCTGCATGGCGTAACCGCCGTGGCGCAGCTTATCGACGACGCCCTGCTGAATGCCCTCGCGGCGATACTCGATCGGGTCGATGGGGGGCAGCAAGTCGACGAAGTCGTCGGAAAGAAAGTTAGTGTGCTCGATGGCCTCTTCGGCGCGCTCGCGCCGTGCCAATTGCGCCTCCGAGGGGCGCGAGCGTTTGTCCCCCGTTTCTGCCCGCTTCCCCTTCGCTAGAGGTTTCACATCGCCGACAAAAGAGCGAAAATCCATATCATTACGCGCATCTTCACGGACGTCATCAAGAAAGTCATCACGAAGCGACTGGCTCATGGCGGGCTCCTCCAATAGGGTGCAGTCGATATCCTGGCCGATACCGGGGCGTTTAGCGTCGCTTGCCCCTAACGCGTCAGGCGGCGTTCACTATAAGGATAGAACATGATCGGGATCAAACGAATAGCCGTCGGCGTACTGGTTATGATACTCGCCGCCGCGCTGTGGCTCTGGCTGACCATGCTAAGCCCGTGGTTTTACGAGCGCCCGGAGCAGCTGGGCCCCATCGAGCAGCGCAGCCATCAAGTGTTCGTCTACGGTACGCTGCGACACGCGCCGGTGCGCTGGGTGGTCATGCGCGCCGGCGGCGACCCGGTGCCCGATACGTTGGAGGGCTTCAGCCGCGAAGGCCTCGATATAGCGGCCGGCCCGCAAAGCGAGGTGCCTGGGCTGGTACTTACCGTCACCCCGGAGGAGCTTTCAAGACTCGACCGCTACGAGCGCCTGGGCGTTCGCTACCGCCGTGAAGAGCTGGCCCTGGCCAGCGGCGAACTCGCCTGGGTGTACCGCCGCCTGCCCCAGGCCGACGACGAGAACAATACGGCTCTGCTAAGATATAACCAGCCGGCGGCGAACGACGCTTTTTACACCACCGCCGAGACCCTGCCCTTCAAGGAAACGCTATGAGCGATGAAACCCCCTACATTCTGGTTCTTTACTACTCCCGCTCGGGCGCCACACTCGAAATGGCGCGCCAGGTCGCGGCAGGTATCGAGAGCGTGGCGGGTATAAAAGCGCGACTGCGCACGGTGGCGCCGGTGTCGCCTACCTGCGAGGCGGTGGATAGCGAAGTCCCCGAAGAGGGCGCGGTCTACGCCGATCTGGACGATTTACGCCACTGCTGCGGCTTGGCGCTGGGCAGCCCCACCCGGTTTGGCAATATCGCCGCCCCGCTCAAGTATTTTCTGGATACCACGAGCAATCTTTGGATGAACGGCGCGTTGATCAATAAACCCGCCACCTGCTTTACCGCGTCGTCGAGCATGCACGGTGGCCAGGAGAGTACGCTGCTGACCATGCTGATCCCCCTTTTACACCATGGCATGGTGTATGCGGGTATTCCCTACAATGAAACCGAGCTGATCAGTACTCAAACCGGCGGCACGCCTTACGGAGCCAGCCACGTGGCCGGCGCACGCAGCGAACGCAGGGTCGACGAGCACGAGCGCGCACTCTGTATCGCCCAGGGCAAGCGTTTGGCAAAGCTTTCGCTGGCGCTCAACACGATGCGCGCCGAGGCGACTTCATGAGACAGTGGCTCGACGATCTTGAAAACCAGCATGGCCTGACGGCGTTGACCGACAAAATGCGCCGGCTGGTGCTGATTAGCTTTGTCGTGCTGCTGGGACTGGTCATGCTGCGCGGCTTTCTCGTTCAGGGCGACGAATATAATTGGCGTCCAGTGCTGGCCTTCGTGCTGCCGCTGGTGCTTTTTTTACCCTCGATTATCGGCAAGCGCCCCCGCGGCCATGCCTGGCTCGCTTTCGTCAGCTTGCTTTATGTGGCCCAGGGCGTGATGTTCGCCGCCGCCACCGGGCAGATCCTACGCGGGGTTTTGGAAGTCGCCGCCGCCGTCGCGCTGTTCGTGGGCTCGCTGGGTTACGCCCGGTTCCGCGCCCGCCAGCAGCGCCAATAGTTCAGGGTTTGCACCTGGCTTGAGGTCAAGCACTTCAGGCCAAACGATACTCATAACCGCTTAAGGGAGCAGCCACCATGACCCGTAATATTGCCGATGTCCGGCGTGACTACGAAGGTAATCATCTGGAAGAGGCCAATACGCCGGATAACCCGTTCGAGCTTTTCAACCAGTGGCTGAACGAAGCCCTCGAAAGCGATGGCGAGGACGCCAATGCCATGACGCTGGCCACGGTAGATAGCCAGGGCCGTCCTCACGCCCGGGTCGTGCTGCTCAAGGGGGTCGATGAAGGGCTGGTGTTCTACACCAACTACCACAGCCACAAAGGCAGCGAGCTAAGCAATGTGCCGTTTGCGGCGGCGACCTTCTGGTGGCCTGGCCTTTCGCGTCAGGTGCGCGTAGAAGGGCCGGTCGAGCAGGTGTCGGCCGAGGAGTCCGATGCCTACTTTCAAAGCCGCCCCCGGGGCAGCCAGCTGGGCGCCTGGATTGCGACCCAAAGCGTGGTGATCCCCAACCGCAAGTGGATCGAGGAGCGCCAGGTGCGTTTTGAGCAGGCCTACGACGGCCAGCCGATTTCGCGCCCGGTTCACTGGGGCGGCTACCGCATCCAACCCGAGATGATCGAGTTCTGGCAGGGCCAGCCCAGCCGCCTGCACGACCGGGTCCGTTTCGAGCGCCAAAACGAGGGCCCCTGGAGTCGTTTCCGCCTCGCGCCCTGAGCTGTTTTTCCTGAGCCACTTTTCCGTGAGTCCCTATTCATAGGCAAACACGGCTCATAGGCAAACACGGCTTGAAATGCGACGGCTTTTTTTGGGGGGCTCGCCGTCGCATTCGTCTCCAGGGCACTACCCTTGCCAGCCAGGCGCAACGGCCCGGCGCTCAATCCGGCAGACTCTCCAGGCGGTGGCGCTGCCACTCGCTATCCGGCTCGTTGAGCCGCAGCACCGCATCCACGACCTGCTCCTCCATGTTGTAGCGGCTTTTGAAGCCCAGATGCTTGATCAACGCGCGCATGGGCTGGTTGTCCATCATGATCTTGCCGATCATCTCGATCGTGCCGATACTCTGGCAGTAAGCGATCATTTTCTGCATCAATAGCCGGCCGATTCCCAAACCCTGCAGGTCGTCGCGGATGATGATCGAGAACTCGGTGCGAATATTGTCGGCGTCGTTATAAACCCGCACTACCCCCAGCATTTCCTTGGACCCGTCGTCGTGCTGGTGCTCGGCGATGAACGCCATCTGCCGGTCGTAGTTGATGTGCGAAAGTATCGATAGGTCGCGCTGGGTCAGGTTCGACTTGTTGTGAAAATAGCGAAAGCGGATGCTCTCCTCGGAAAGCCGGGTATGGAAACTGGTGATCAGCGGCGCGTCTTCGGCGCGGATCGGGCGTACCTCGACCTGCCAGCCGTTTTTGAGCGTCACCCATTCGCGCAGCTCCTCCGGGTACGGCATGATCGCAAAGCGGGCTGGTGGGCCCAGATCCATGGCGAAATCCACCGCCAGGATACCATCGCGGTTGAGCAACAATGGGTTGAGCTCCAAACCGCGCAGCTCATTCAAATCCGACGCCATTTGCGAAAGCTTCACTAAAAACTGGCAAAGCCTTTCGATATCGCGCTCGGCTTCAGAGGAGTGCTCGCGGATCAGCGAAGCGACGTGGGTGCGCCCGACCATGTCGGCGGCCAAACTCATGTTAAGCGGCGGCAGCGCGACTTGGCGGTCGGCGAGTACGTTCACCTTGTAACCGCCAATTCCGAAAACGATCAGCGGGCCGAACACCGGGTCGCGGGTGATACCGGCGCAAACCTGCATGGAGTGCTTGCCGCGCTGCATGGGCTGCAGGCAGTACTCCTGAACGGTGTACTCGGGAAATTTTTCGCGCACCTTGTCGCCCAAGCGGCGAACGCCCTCCTCGACCTGCTCCGGCGTTTGCAGATCCTGCAACAGGCCAGCGGAAATTTTATGCGGGTGGCGCCGGTAGCGGTACGGATGACAGTTGCCATCGTGCACCACCTTGAGCGCCTTGGGGCCCTCGAAGTGGCCATCGGCTTCATACGCCTCGCTTGGGTGGCGCAAATAAACGCTCGGCGCGGTGGGAATGCCGTAAGCCTGGAGCACCTGCGCCGTTTCCGAGTGGGTCAATGTGTGGCGGCGCTGCTCTTTTGCCCGGCTGATCAATTCGCGACACGCAAGGCGGTCAGCGGGCCGGGTATTGAAGGTCAAACTGGGCGGAATTTCGTGCAAAAGCGCCTGCACGCGCTGATAGTCCACCATATGCATGAACGCCTTGACGGCTTTTTCCGGCGAAATATAGGTGGGTATGCCCGCCGCGCTGCACGCACTGCGCGCTTTCAAGGCCTCTTTCAATCCCATCCAGCTGGTCAACAGGTTGCGCCGAAAGCGCTTGCGGTTATCGATCAGCGCGCGGGCCGTTTCGACCGACGGCGCCAGGCGCGTCGGCGCGTGCACCACCAGCACCGCGTCGACCCCCGGGTCGGCGGTCACGATCTCGAGCGCCTCGACAAAGCGCGCGGGGGTGGCGTTGCCGCCCAGGTCTACCGGGTTCTCGCCGGGTTTGCTTCTATCCACCTTGCGCTCGGTAAGCTGGGTCTGCGTGGCCTCATTGAACACGGCAAGCTTGCCGCCGCCACTCACCAGCTTGTCGATCGCAAGCATCGCCGGGCCCAGCCCGTTGGAGACGACCGCCAGACGGTCGCCGCGCAGCGGACGCATGCGTGAAAGCGTCTCCAGCGCATCGAAAAGCTCGTCGGAGTCGTTTACCCGGACCACACCGGCCCGAGCGAAGGCAGCGTCGAAGACGACATCGCGATTGGCAATCCCCGGCGTGGGCGCCATACCGGAGATGTCCGATTCCGGCGTGCGCCCGCTTTTGATCGCCACCACCAGTCGGTTACGCGAGGCGTCGCGCACCGAGGTCATGAAGTGCTGAGCGTCCTTGATGCGCTCCAGGTGGAGCAAAATGGCCTGGGCCGGCGAAAACTGGTTTACGTAGTCGATCAAATCCGGCAGCAGCACATCCACGCTATCGCCCACGGTAATCAGGTGGGAAAACCCCACATCGCGCCCCGCTGCCCAGTCGATCATGGCGTTGGCAAGCATCCCGGATTGGCCCAGGTACGCGACCCGCCCGGGTTTGACCGGTTGGCTCGCGTAGGATGCATTGAGCTTTTTGCCCGGTACGATCACCCCCATGCATTCCGGGCCCAGCACACGGATCCCCGAGGCGCGGGCGGCGTGTAGCATCTGCTCGCGGATCGAGCCCTCGCTTCCTCGTTCGCGATCCAGGTACGCCCCACCGGATAGCACCAGCGCCGCCTTCACACCCTTTTGACCCAGCTTCTTGATCAGCTTGGGCGCGCCCTCGACTGGCGAGCAAATCACCGCCAGATCCGGCGCGGCGGGCAAACTGTTGACGTTTGCAAAACACGGCGCGCCGAAGACCTGCTTGTAGCCTTTTAAATTCACCGCCCAGAGCGTACCTTTGAACTCGCCCTGCTGAAGGTTGGCCAGCACTAGACCGCCCAGAGACTCCGGTTTTTCCGATGCGCCGAAGACGGCCAGGGTTTTTGGCTCGAAGAAATGGTGTAGAAAACGGGTACTCACAAGCGTATCTCCCTGACCTGTCACCTCGGTGTACGACTTATTATCACTGTCGTGCGGGCACGCCTACCGATTAAGGTAGCGTTACATAGAACGGAGCGCCTGCATGATCACCGCCTACCTTACCCATCCCGACTGCATCTTGCACTATATGGGGCCCGAACATCCGGAGAACCCCGCACGGCTAGAGGCAATAAGGGCACGCCTGGCGCTTAGCGGCCTATTGCAGCAAACCATGCAGGCCGAGGCCAAAGAGGCCACCCGGGAGGCGCTCGAGCGCGTGCATTCACCGCGCCACCTCGACGCGCTCGAAAAATGCGTGCCAAGCGAGGGCATTACCGCGCTGGATAGCGACACGCTGATGAACCCGGAATCCCTCAAGGCGGCGCGGGTGGCCGCAGGCGCGGTCATCAAAGGGGTCGACCAGGTTTTCAAGCGCCAGGCGGATAACGTCTTTTGCGCCGTACGCCCGCCGGGCCACCACGCCGAAGCGGCCGAAGCCATGGGCTTTTGCTTTTACAACAGTATCGCCGTGGGGGCGGCGCACGCCAGAGCCCGACACGGCGCCCAACGGGTCGCCATACTCGATTTCGACGTTCACCAGTGCAACGGCACGATCGATATCTTCAAGGGTGACCCTGGCGTGCTGATCTGCACAAGCTATCAGTACCCTTTCTACCCCTGGCGCTACCTACGAAGCGAATGGCACAACGTGGTGAATACCCCCCTCGAAGCGGGAATGCAAAGCGCAGCGTTTAGAGACGCCGTCGAGCGTAGCTGGCTACCCGCGCTACACGCCTTCAAGCCCGATATCATACTGGTATCCGCCGGCTTCGATGCCCACCAGGACGATCCCATGGGCGAGGTATGCTTGACCGACGAGGACTACTACTGGGTCACGCATCTGGCCATGGAAATCGCTGGCCTCTACGCCGAAAACCGGCTGGTCTCCGTACTCGAAGGCGGCTACAACCCCAAGTCGCTCGCCAGCGGCTGCGAAGCGCACATCAAAGCACTTCTCGGCCTGCCTTTTGAAAGCACACCGGCTACCGGGTAGCCTGCGGCGGGCTGTGATAGCATAGCGGGTCCTAAAATGCATTTACCGGGTATGACGATCCATGACGGCGACTCATGACGAGAACGCAGCGCTTCGTATTGCATCGGGGCGCAAACCCTTCGTAGAGCCGCTTCGCTTGGGCGCACGGCTCAAAGAGATCCGCTTGGCCAATCAATGGACCCTCGAGGATGTCAGCCAGCGCACCGGTCTTGCCCGCTCGACGCTCTCCAAGATAGAGAACGACCAGCTATCGCCCACGTTTACCGCGGTGCAAAAGCTCATGGCCGGGCTCAACATCGACCTTCCCCAGCTTTTCACCCCGCCCAAGCGCGAGCACTACACCCTGGGGCGGCGGGATTTGACCCGCAGCGGTCAAGGTCAGCACCACCCCACGCCCACCTACGAGCACGAACTTTTGGGCCACCACCTGGCGCAAAAGCGCATGATTCCGTTTAAAACCATGGTGCGGGCGCGCAGCTTCGACGAATTCCAACAGTGGGTGCGCCACGACGGTGAAGAGTTTTTGATGATTCTCGAGGGTGAAATACTGCTGTATAGCGAGTTTTACGCCCCGGTGGCGCTGGGCGAAGGCGACAGCATCTATTTCGATAGTGATATGGGCCACGCACTCGTATCCACTAGCCCACTGGATGCCATGGTGCTCTCGGTGTGCACCCGGGGCGATCTGGACTGAGTCGAAGCGTTTACAAGCAGTTGGTCGGTTTGGGGAGCCCGGCGATACGCGCCGTGCGCCGCGCCGGACTTTCCGGGAACAGCGACATCAGATAAATCGAGGTCCCCTTCTTTTCACCCAGCGTCTGTTTGGTTGCCTTGACGAGCGCACGCATCGCCGGCGCCATCTCAAAGCGCTGGTAAAAATCACGCACCACGTCGATGATTTCCCAATGAGCCTCACTCAGCGAAAGCCCCTCGTCACGGGCCAAAAGCTCGGCCACCTCGACGCTCCAATCACCTTGATCAACGAGATATCCTTCGGGATCCAATTTAATGGTTTCTCTTGAATCAAGATAACGGTATAAATCTTCATTTTTCATATCAATACCAACTTACACACTGTTCGTGACGCTCGGTCAGCGTTACAAAATCCGTCATTGAAATGATCGCCGCGCCAAGGTTCTCGGCGGATTCCAGTAGCCCCGCGGCTTCCAGATCGTCGCTCAACAGGTATAGCCGCCCTCTGCACTGCTCGAAACCGGCCCACTGAGGTAACAGGCTTGCCTGCACGGCCTGCTCGATGAGCAGCACCTCATCCTGGTCCCCCACCACCCGGAGCATATTGGCCGCGCTTAGGCTTTCGGGGCGTTTATTTAAAATGTGTAGCATGGGAAAGCCCCATTAGAAGTGAAGAGTCGTCGTGGAGTCTTGATAAAGCGCCGCGAGCGCCTCATCGGAGATCACCCGCGCCGCCAGCACCAGTTGGCTCGGCGCCAGCCCTAATTGCTCAAGGCTACTCTCCGGTACCAAAAGCTCTTCGATATCGTACATCTCGAGCATATCGATGGTCGGCAGCACCGCCTTTTGCCCCGGTGCGCCGGCCTTTTGGCTTTTCACCAGCGCCAGCGCCCCCTGCCCCAGGAAAACCAGCTTGACGCTTTGGCCAAAGGCCGCGGCGACCAGCGCTACATCAAGGCCTTCGCGCAAGGCATTGGATTGAAACGGCGCTTGGGTCAGCGCGATCAAACGTACGGCGTCTTCGGTCATCGCTTTTCCTCAGGCAAATGTGATGAAACGATCGCAGCGCTTTTGCAGCACCAACAACTGCCCCAACCCCGTGAGTTCGAACGGTGCCTCCAGGCTATGCTGGGTCAAGCCGTGGCGTTTGGCTTCGGCTTCGTCCAACACACCGCGGCGAAGCGCGGCCGCCACGCACACCTCGAGGGCCGTGCCGTGCTCGGTATTGAGCGCCAGCCAGGCATCCTTGAGGTTCAGTTCATCCTGAGGTGGGCTCATCAGCGTCGACGCGTTGAGCACCCCCTCCTGGTAGAAGAACACCCCGACCAGGGTATGCCCCTGGCTTATTAGCGCCTTGGCAAAACGCAGCGCCGAATGGGCCGCGGGGCTTGTGTAAGGGGCACCGGTAACCAGTAGACCGTACTCCATGGCGCTCTCACCTGAGTTATATAAAAGACGCTTACAAAAAAACAGACCCTACCGAAGTAGGGTCTGTTTGGGTAGAGCTTAACGATTAAATCAGTCGCTGCTCATGATGCCAAGAATAGAGAGAAGGCTTACGAACAGGTTGTAGATCGAGACGTAAAGCGTAACCGTCGCCAGAATATAGTTGGTCTCGCCAGCACGGTGCACGATTTCACTGGTTTGATAGAGAATCGCCGCGGATGAGAACAGCACGAAGCCCGCGGACACCATCAGAGAAAGTGCCGGAATCTGGAAGAAGAAACCTGCCACCATGGCAAGGATCAGCACGATAGCGCCCGCCATCAGGAAATTGCTCAGAAAGCTGAAATCCTTTTTGGTGGTAAGCGCAACGGCAGAAAGACCGATGAAGGTCAAACCGGTCATGGCCAGGGCGTTCATGATCAGCGCACCGCCGTTAGGCAGTGTCAAATAGGCGGAGATGATCGGCCCAAGCGTAAAGCCCATGAAACCGGTAAACGCAAACGTAGCCAAAAGGCCCGCAGCAGAATTGGCGGTTTTATGAACCAAAAACATCAGCCCATAAGCGCCGACGAAGAAAACCAGAATGTTGAGCTGCTGAACGCCAAGCGCGACGGAGGCGCCAGCGGTAACGGCTGAAAACAGCAGCGTCATGGCCAAAAGCGCGTAGGTATTACGCAATACCTTATTGGCTTTCGCGCTGCTGACCGCTTGTTCGTTATGTGGCCGTACGGTGTGCGAATCGTTGAACGCCATGGTTTTAAGCTCCCTAGTGGTCGTACTAACAACGGACAAGCATGCCGTTACGTAGTTCCCGACGCAAGCCCCTGTGGTTTAAAAAGATCAGCGCATTGGACGATGATTCAACGCGAAAGGCCTGTACTACCCTTTCAGGTATAACACTCGCCGTTCACAATGCGAGTTAAATCGTCCCTTTCGCTCTTCCTATTTTTACCGCCAACAAACCAACAGGACGCATTACCATGATGACAAGAGCACGTACCCCGCTAACGTTCACCGCTTTGGCCGCCGCTACGCTGATGAGCAGCCAAGCGTTTGGCTTCGAACCCCGCGGCGAAGACATCAGCTATCAGGTCAACGATGAAAACTTTGAAGGCTATTACGTCGAAGCCCAGGGCGAATCCAAAGGCAGCGTGCTGATCGTGCACGACTGGGATGGCGTGGATGATTACGAGCGTGAGCGCGCTGATATGCTCTCCGAGCAGGGCTATGATGCCTTCGCGGTGGATCTTTTCGGTGAAGGCAACCGCCCTCAGCAAACCGAAGCCAAACAGGCTGCCACCAATGCGCTGTACGAAGACCGCGAGCGGATGCGCGAACTGACCCTTGCAGGACTTACCCAGGCGCGGGAACAGGGCGCTGCCAGCACGACCGTCATCATGGGCTACTGCTTTGGCGGCACGGTCGCGCTCGAGATGGCCCGCGCCGGTGAGGCCGACGATATCGCCGCCTACACCAGCTTCCACGGCGGCCTGGAGACCCCGGAAGGCCAGTCCTACCAGGCAGAGACGCCGCCCATCTATATTGCCCACGGCGGCGCGGATGAGATGGTGAGTCTCGAAGATGTCGCTACCCTGGCCGGCGAACTCGAAGAGGCGGGTATAACTTACGAGGTCGGCATCTACTCAGGCGCCCCTCATGCCTTTAGCGTCTTTGGTAGCGAGCGCTACGATGAGCGCGCCGACGAGCGCTCCTGGTCGGCCTTCACGGCGTGGCTTGACGAAATGCTCTAATGCCTGGTCGCTTGCGTCGAGTGCAGGGCTAATCGACGCAAGATGTACTAAGTTGTTTAAACCTCCCGTCGCTTGACGGGGGTTCATCCATGGAGAGGATTAAACATGAGCATTTTTATCGTATACCGGGTGGTAAAAGAGGACGCTGCCATCGACGCCCAGCCGGAGTGGTGGATCGTCGATACGCGAGAAGAAGCCGAACGCGACGGCCCGCTGGTGCGCAAGCGCGTGGCAACCAAGCCTGAAGCCGATGAAGTGGTGAAAAAACTGAACGCCGAGCACGAAAAACCGTAACGTTTATCCAAGGCTCATCCAAAAGCCCGGCCTGCGCCATCGCGCAGACCGGGCTTTTTTAGCTCTCGACCTTACGCAAATCGTCGGTGGTGACACCGTCAGGCAACTCATCCGCATCCGCCGGTAGCCATACCGGATCAAAGTCGCTATCTACTCGGCCATCCTCAAGAGTTTGGCCGGGAATGCGGTACACTATGCACTCGCGTTTTACGTCCCAAGCGTAGATGGGATCCATATGACCTCCGAAGGGCTGCGATTACGGTATGTATGCCGTTTCAAGGCTGATATCATCGAGCTGCATTGTTTTGGTCGAATATTCAGGAGTCAGAGTATGAAATACATGGTTACTTTAGGATTGGTTGCGATGATGCTGGTGAGCGCAGGGTGTAGCTCCAACGGCGCCAGCTCATCGCGCTCTGCGGATTGCCGTAAACAGGCCGAAGCCATGGGCGATACCATGCACTATGGTGATTGCCTTCGCGGCACTCGCACGCAGCAAGGCTTTTAATCACGCCCGCCATAAAAAAACGGTTCAGCTTATGCTGAACCGTTTTTTTTGATTAATCGGTGTCGGCCTTATGAGACGCTTCTCTCAGTGTTTTTTCGAGGCCGTGTTCTCCGCCATCATCTGATTCGGCATCATCGACCAAAAATTCCGAATGGCGGTGCTTGTGTTTGTGTTGGAGCTCCGCTCCGCAATCATCGCAATTTTCAGGCTTGTCGGGCTCGCCTCTCGCTTCCGAGGGGTCATATTCCTGGCCGCACTGGGCGCATTTTTTAAGATGCTGCATTCTACTCTCCTTTCCTGACCACCTGTTCCTGTTGAACACACAAAGTGCCAATAGGTTCCTTTAAAACACGGTTCGAACACTTAGCCAATAGTCTAACATCACGCTTCATCGCCACGTGGAAATGGCGCTATCGCGATATCAACGCAAAACATTTACCACCAGCATAAGTACTGACGACGTTTTGTTAGAGTTTCACCTATCATGGCGAGTGAGTCTATTAAACTATCTTTCTAATTCAACCCTATAGGCAACGGATGTTACGGCGACACCCTGCAGTGCATCATCTTTGGCAAATACGATTGCCGCTGCACCGCTTCTCCAGCACCGGGCTCGTTCTGGGAACGCTATTATTCGCATTGTCACTCACACCGAGCCTGCTTCCCAGGCCCATGATCGCCCAAGGGGTCTTGTCCGGGCTCTGCTTTAGCGCAGGCTATGCGATCGGCGTACTGCTGCGAGGGCTTTGGCACTACCTGCGCCTGCCCGAGCCAGGCTCACGCACCGAGCACTGGGTCAAGACCCTGGCCGCACTTGCTTGTACGCTAACCGCCGCGCTTTTTCTCTGGCAAGCCTCGAGTTGGCAAAACGGCATACGCGAGCTCATGGGTATGCCACCGGCCAGTGGCACCCGAGGCCTTAGTATCGCCGCCATCGCGCTATTGCTGTTCGCTTTTTTCTATTTTATCGCAAAGGTATTCAAACGCACATATCGGCTTCTCTCGCGCAAGGTGTTCTTCTTCTTACCCAGACGCCTGGCGGTCGTGCTGGGGAGCGTGGCCTCGATCGCGCTTTTCTGGCTATTGATCGAGGGCGTGGTGCTCTCGTTTGCGCTGCGCGCGGCGGATCGTTTCTATGCTCAGATCGACGAGCTGGTTCAGGACGACCTGGCAGCCCCCACCGGCGCTCACCGTTCGGGGAGCGCGGCATCGCTGATCAGTTGGGAGGCGCTTGGCAGTCGCGGGCGCCGCTTTGTTACCCAAGGGCCCAGCGGTGATGACATCGGCGCGTTTTTAGGCGACGACGCCCAGGACCCGATCCGCGTCTATGTAGGCCTGAGTGCGCTGGATACCCCCCAAGCACGCGCCGAGCTCGCCCTGGCCGAGCTTATTCGCGCCGGGGCCTTCGAGCGCTCGACCCTGCTGCTGGCCACCCCCACCGGGCGCGGGTGGATAGACCCGGGGGCTCAAAATACCCTGGAGTACTTGATGCGCGGTGATATAGCGACGGTGGCCGCGCAATACTCTTACCTTCCTAGCCACCTGGCGCTGATTGCCGAGGGCGAATACGGCGTGGAAAGCGCCCGGGCGATGTTTGTCGAAGTCTACCGCTACTGGAGTGCACTGCCGGCCGACGAGCGCCCGGCGCTGTATCTGTTCGGTTTGAGCCTGGGCGCGCTCAACTCGGACCGCTCCTTCGATTTCTACGATATTATCGAAGACCCGTTCGATGGCGCGCTCTGGGCGGGGCCGCCCTTTCGAAGCGATACCTGGCGAATCACGACCGCTGACCGTGACCCGGGCTCTCCCGCTTGGCAGCCCACTTTTCGCGGCGGCAGCGTCGTACGCTTTATGAATCAGCAATCCGGCTTCGAAGGGTATTCCCGGAACTGGGGCGATTTTCGTATCGCTTATCTGCAGTACGCCAGTGACCCGATCGTCTTTTTCGACCCCGCGGCTTTCTGGCGCGAACCCGACTGGATGCGTCCGCCGCGCGGCCCGGACGTCTCCCCGGCGCTTCGCTGGTATCCGGTGGTCACCATGCTGCAGCTATTGGCTGATTTGGCCACCGGCGGTGCGCCGCCCGGCTACGGCCACGAAATTGCCGCCGAGCACTATATCAACGCCTGGGTGGCACTCACCGAACCAGCAGGGTGGAGCGACGAGGAGATTGCGCGACTCAAGCGATTTTTTAGCGATGGAAGTAGTTGAAATAGCCGCAGAGCCTGCCTGGCCGGCACTTCACTTTAATTACCGCCAGGAAGGCGTATAATGCGCGCCATTGTGGCGCTTGCGCCGAAACAGAGGGTTCCCTAACCCCTCGTGCTCCTAAAAAGGCCTCTCTCTGATGTTTGCATTGACCGACGCTCAACACCGCCGCTGCCTGACGCTCATGGTGCTTTTCCATATCGCCGTCATTGCGGCCAGCAACTACCTGGTTCAGCTTCCCTTCACCCTGTTCGGCTTTCATACCACCTGGGGCGCCTTCAGCTTTCCGTTCATCTTTCTGGCCACCGACCTGACCGTTCGCCTGTTCGGAAAGGGCCCGGCGCGCTCGATCATTTTGCGGGTCATGTTCCCGGCCCTGGCGATCTCCTACGTGGTATCGGTCATCTTCCCCCAGGGAAGCTTTGCCGGCATCGAAGCGCTGGGCGAGTGGAACGTGTTCGTTGCGCGGATCGCGCTGGCAAGCTTTATGGCTTACTTCCTCGGTCAACTGCTGGATGTGCAGGTGTTCGACCGACTGCGTAAGCTGGCCTGGTGGGTGGCGCCGGTTTTCTCGACGGTGCTTGGCAACCTGGCCGATACCTTCGCGTTTTTCTTCACCGCTTTCTACAATAGCCCGGATCCGTTCATGGCCGCCCACTGGGTCGAAATCGCCGCGGTGGACTATGCCATCAAACTCGCCATTAGCCTGCTGTTTTTCCTGCCGCTTTACGGCCTGCTGCTGGCAGCTCTCACGCGCAAGCTAATGGTCTGGACCGGGCAAACCGACACCGCCCCACGCACCACCTAACGTTGACTACGCCACTACCAAGGAGCCCTCATGAGCCGCGTCCCTACGGTTGACCTTCATTTTATCGATGCCATCGACGAAGGCGCCGATGCAACCAAAACGCCGCTGGTCGTGCTCCATGGCCTGCTGGGCAGCGCGGATAACTGGCGCTCCCACCTGAAGATGTGGCAAAAGACGCGCCGAGTGATCGCGGTGGACCTTCGCAATCACGGCCGCTCCCCCCACGCCGAAGGCATGGACTACGAAACGCTCAGCCGCGACGTGATCGCGCTGCTCGACAAGGAGAACATCGCGCGGGCCCATATACTGGGGCACTCCATGGGCGGCAAGGTGGCGATTAGCCTGGCGCGCCTGGCCCCCGAGCGTACGGCTTCGCTCACCGTGGGCGACATTGCCCCAGTACGCTACGCCCATGGCCACGATGACGTGTTCAGCGCCCTCGAGGCGGTACGCAAGGCCAAGCCAACGGACCGGCACAGCGCCGATGCGGTCATGGCGGAGCACGTCAGCGCCCGCCCTACCCGGCTATTTTTGGCGACCAACCTGGTGCGCAACGACGCGAAAGAGATGGCCCTGCGCGTCGGCCTCGATGAGCTCCGTAGCGGCTACGCTGCCATTATTGAAGCGCCCGCCGGCAGCGAGCCTTTCAATGGCCCCACACTCGTGCTGCGCGGTGGGAATTCGCACTACGTGGCCGATGAGATGCTCCCCGCGCTCAAGGCGATATTACCCAAGGCGCGCCTGGTCACGCTAAAAGAGGCCGGTCACTGGCTGCATGCAGACCAGCCCGAGGCGTTTCAGGAGGCAGTGAACGCCTTCATCAGCGCCCAGGACGAGGTTTAAAGCGGCGTAACGGCCAGGCCGTGCTCCTCGGGGCTGCGCAGAAAGCGGTTCAGAATACGGTAGGTATCCACGTCGAACTGAACCGCCTGATGCCCCAACCGCTTGGCCTTGGCCGGGGTCTCGGCGCTACCCAGGTAGCACCAGTGGTCCACCGCGTGGTAGGCGCAGCGCTTCGTTTGCGCGTTCTTCTCGGCAATCACGATTTTATCCGGCCAGGGCCAGGCACTCACCTTGAACCGCTCGAGCGCGTGCTGGGCGCGCCGGGTATGCGCTTCTAGCGTTTCCTTTTCGCAGCAGGCTCCCGCGCACTTGCCCAACTGGTGCCCAAAGCAGCGCCCCTTACCCTTTTCGAGCCCCAGCACCTGGGGGCAGAGCTTTTGCTCCTCCACCACGCCTCTCAACGCCTCTTTGGCCTCGCGGGCATTGCGAAAAAGCCCGAAACGTTGCCCGGGCTGTGCATTGATCAGTACCGCGCTACCGGCCAGTACCGGGGCGTGTTCGCCCTCGGGCCAGAACCAGGTTTTCAAGGCGCCCTGGCGGCGCAGCTGGCGGTTCATGATCGGCATCAGCTCCTTGATCAGTTGCGCTTCACGCAGCTGGGCGCCCAGGTCGCCGGCGGTTTCCTCCCACTCGACATGCTGAATCTGCTGGAGCATGCGCATCGCCTTGTCGTCCTGATGATCGCGCTGAAAGTGCCCTTTCACCCGGTTTTTAAGGTTGATGCTTTTCCCCACGTAGAGCGGCAGCCGGTTATGGCCATAAAAGAGATACACACCGGGGCTTGCGGGCAGCCCGGCCAACACCCCGCTATCCAGGTGAGCAGGCAGGTTCTTGTGCTGCTTTTCCAGACCGGTCGCGGCCTGCCAGTGATCCACTTCGAAGCGCTGCTGCCAGGTTTGCCACAGTTTCCAAAGCGCCTCGGCGTCGTCCTCGGCGCGGTGCGCCCGGCTCACCTGAATATCGAAACGCGCCAGCAGCGCTTTCAGGTTATGGTGGCGCTCATCGGGCTCGAGGCGGCGCGAGATGCGCAGAGTACACATGATATCGGGGCGATAATCGAGACCGGCGCGCTTGAAGGCGTTGCGTAGAAAGCTGTAATCGAAGCGGGCGTTGTGCGCCACCAGGCAGCTATCGCCCAGCCACTCCCGTAGCGCCTCGGCGACCGTCTCGAAATGCGGGGCATCCGCCACCATATTGTCGTGGATGCCGGTTAGCTGCGAAATAAAAGGGGGAATACCGGTACCCGGATTGATAAGGCTCACCCAGCGGTCGACCACCTGGCCATCGGCTACTTTCAAGGCGGCAATTTCGGTGATGCGGTCGCGGGTAGCGCGGGTGCCGGTGGTTTCGACGTCGATAAATGTAAGGGCGGGCTCGCTCATGACACTCCGTGGTTGGTTTGCCTTACTCCTGCAGCGTATGCGGGTCCACCGCCAGGCGGGAGACCGGTAGCGTCTCTTCGATAAGCCCACGCTGCTTTAAATACGCTTCAAAGGCCTGGTAGCGGCGCGTATTGACCGCCGAAGGACTTAACGAGAGACGGCGAAGAATCCCCTCCCAGCTTGCCTGGTTCACCGTATTATCCAGGATGGGGTGCCGCTCGGCCAAAAGCCCCCAGGCCGCCTCGGGGTTTTCGATCATCCAGTGGGCCGCCTGCTCCACGGCGGTCATAAAGCGCGCCCAGGTAGGGCCTTGCTTGGAAAGCGACTGACTATTGGCCACGATGATCACCCCTTCATGGCGGGGAATATCGAGTTCCTCGTAGCGAATGACCCGGCTTTCGATGCCCTCCGGGGCCAGCTGCTCCGGCAACGCGTAGTAGTAGCCGTCGGCGATCACCTCGGCATCGCCATTGACCACGGCAGCCGCGGCGTCGAAATGGACGTTTTCCGGGGCGGTAAAGCCATCGGTTTGACGAAGCGACTCGGGAATCAACCGCTCGGCCACCACGGCCTCGCCTTCCAGGGTCGAGAAACCATAGTCGAGCCCGGCAAGCGAAGCGATATCGTCGTTATCGGCCCAGGAGCGCGTCACGACCACCGCGTTAAGAGGCGTCTCGATCAACGTGCCCACGCGAATCAGCGGCTCACCGGCGTGCACCCGAAGATGCAAAATCGGCTCGCGGGTCAAGGCCAGGTCGACTTCTTCAGCGGCCAACAGCTTGAGCGGAATCGCCGGATCCGCCGGGCTTTGCAGCTCGACCGCCAGCCCCTGCTCCTTGAAATACTCGCGCGCGTCGGCGATCAACAGCGCGGCGTGCTGAGGGCTCAAGTACCAATCCAGAATGACCGACACCTCTTTGAGCGGCGGCGGGTCGAGCGGCGGCGGCAGCGAAAGCGCCGCCGAGGGCACCGGCTCTAGCGCGGCCGCCTCATGGGTCTCGTCCTTTGGCTCCGAGTCTTCGACCGCGGGCGCCTCGCTCTCTTCTCTTTCTTCGCCTGGGTCGACGACCCAAAGGGCGGGCGGTAGAAACACATCGCTCTCAAGGGTCAGCGCCGTTACTTCCGGCACGGCGTCGCGCGCCTGTTCGTTTGCGCAAACCGCTGAACTTAAAAATACTATACACATCGCACTCGCCAGCAAAAAACGCCTTCGCCGGCGGATAGTCAGGTGCGCCATCACTTCACACTCCCTAGTCGTGAAGGCGGAGTGTAGCGGTTGGCCATCCGCCATGACCAGCCCCTTGCTCGCCATAAGGCCCTTAAACGGCGCAGTAAAATAACGGGCGGCGTGCAATAATAGAGCGGCATTGATGTAGAGACGGAGAGACATGGACGCACTTTATACCTTTTTTTTGATTGGCGGCATTCTCATGACGCTGAGCATTTTGGCGAGCCGGCTTTCATCGATGTTTGGTGTACCGCTTCTGTTGATCTTTCTAGGCCTTGGCATGCTGGCCGGCGAAGAAGGCGTGCTTGGCGTCGTGTTCGACGACTACACCATGGCATTTACCATCGGCCATCTTGCGCTGGCGATGATTTTGCTCGATGGCGGGCTGCGCACCCGGCTCAAGACCTTCCGGGTCGGCTTCAAACCGGCGCTCTCGCTTGCCACCGCCGGGGTGTTCATCACCAGCGCCATCGTCGGCGTCATCGCCATGTGGGTGTTCGACCTTACCCTGATTCAGGGGTTATTGGTCGGAGCGATCGTCGGTTCGACCGACGCGGCGGCGGTTTTCTCGATGCTCAGTGGGCGTGGCGTCAACCTCAACGAGCGGGTCAGCGCTACCCTGGAAATCGAGTCCGGCACCAACGACCCGATGGCGATCTTTCTGACCCTAATGCTGGTCGAGCTTTTGGTCGGCGACATAGGCGGCATCACCGACACCCTCATCTTCTTCGTCTCGCAATTCGGTATCGGCTTGATCGTGGGCCTGGGGGGCGGCTGGCTGGCCGCCAAGCTGCTGCGCTGGCTCGACCTGGCCCCCGGGCTTTACGCCATGTTGGCACTGGCGCTCGGATTTAGCGTATTCGGGCTGACCAGCGTGCTGGGCGGCAGCGGCTTTTTGGCGATCTACCTGGCGGGGTTGATGATCGGCAATCAGCCCGGACGCCATCTTAATTTCATTCTTCCCGTCCACGACGGCTTGGCTTGGCTTAGCCAAATCGGGCTGTTTCTGGTGCTGGGTCTTTTGGTCACCCCCAGCCAACTGGTGGAGGTCATACTGCCCGCCGGCCTGGTGGCGCTGGCACTTATCTTCATCGCCCGGCCGCTGGCGGTGCTCATCACCATCAAGCCCTTTTTCCGCTTTCGCTGGCGCGAGGTCTTCTTTATTGCCTGGGTCGGCCTTCGCGGCGCCGTGCCTATCGTGCTGGCGATCTTCCCGGTGATCGGCGGGGTCGAGAACGCCTCGCTCTACTTCAACGTCGCCTTCGCGGTGGTTTTGATGTCGCTGCTGATTCAGGGCGGCTCGCTCACCCTGGTCGCCCGCTGGCTCAAAATCGAGGTCCCCGCCGGCACCACGCCCAACCGGCGCGGGCCGTTGGGTATTCTGCCGGAGAACGACTTCGAAATGTTCGTTTATGTGGTCGAGAACCAGGACCTCGAAGACGTCCAGATTCGCCTGCTGCGCTTTCCTTCCGGTGCGCTGATCTCGGCGTTGTTTCGTAATCACGTCATGCTTCATCCCAAGGGCAACACACGCCTGAAACTCAACGACGTGATCTGCGTCATCGGCCGCTCGGAAGATCTCGTCTCACTGAACCGGCTGTTCAACGGCGACGCCAAGCTCAAGCAGGAGCGCGCGTTCTTCGGTACCTTTATTTTGGAAGGTGGCGCCTACATGCAGGACATCGCCCAGGCCTACGGCCTCACCCTAAGCCCCGGCGAGCAGGAGATGAGCCTGGCCGAGTTCATCTCGCTGCGCGTAGGCGGCCACCCGGTGGTCGGCGACGATGTGGACTGGCACGGCATTCACTGGGTCGTCAGCGAAATGCAGGGCGGCAACATCACCCGCGTCGGTCTTCGTCTCTACTAATTTGACCAAAGGCGTTGACTTCCAAGGGAAAGGTGGTAATATACGCACCCATCGGAGGGATGGCAGAGCGGTTGAATGCACCGGTCTTGAAAACCGGCATAGGTTAATAGCCTATCCAGGGTTCGAATCCCTGTCCCTCCGCCAAAATATTAAGGGAATCAGCTATTTAGCTGGTTCCCTTTTTTGTTTCCAGCCCTCCAAAAATGGCGAAAGTATAACGAGGGGAACACCTGCCGTTATACAGCTCAGGCTAGACCAGTGCACTTTGGGCCCTCTTTAGACTAAAGCATTAGACTCTTTGCTGCTTTTTCTTCTCTTTGAATTAACTTGCTTCAACGGATAGGCTTCCCAAAAACGGGAGCGCCAATGGAAAGCGATCACGAGAAGTACATCGCCCTTCAATGGCGCAGTCGCTAGAGCGTCGCGGCTGGCACAAAATCCGCCGGACCGTTCCCAATCGGCCATTGATCGAATTTCATATCTTGTACCAAGGCCAACTATATAGCGGGCGCTGCGTAGTGGGTTCGCTAGATCGTGCTAACCTCAATCGTCCCGGCACCCTGACCTTTCTCTTCGCGAATCCTCACATGATCACGCAGGGCGTTTGGCGCTTGGCAAGCCCTGGTGCCGAGATCGGGTGGGTGGTTCGTCCGTTCAGCTTATGAAATAGCTGCTCGTAGGCTTGAGCGCCCTGCACGCCCATCATTGGTGGTTATGCAATTACCCTGCGCTCTGTGAGGCGTTCAATAGCTCGCTTGCCGCTATCATGGCGGGGCTTTCAGGCCAGCTATTTACAGACTGGTCATGTAAGTAAGATATAGATTGTAAAATAGTAGACTGATACTATTTCGCATAACACCTATCGTAGATGGCTGGGGGCATTGCGAAACCCTTGGCGTTTCAACGTTGTCACAACATACACCAATCCCCTTGCGGTTTTGGAAGGAGGTACCATGGCTATCTCCGCTATGCAGGCGGCAAAAGCGGCTTGCCAGCTATCAGGCTGGAGCCTTAGCAATTTAGAGCTTCACAAACTGCTTTACATAGCTCACATGCTTTACTTAGGTTCAAGCAATGGCGAGCCGCTCATATATGATGAAGACTTTCAGGCTTGGGATTATGGACCGGTACTGCCATCGGTTTACAGGCATTGCTCTGCTTTTGGGAGCTCTCAAATAAAAAATGTATTTCATCACATTCCCTTGAGTGATGACACAAATCGTGAGATTGGCTTTATAAGGAGCGTTTTAAACCAGTTTGGCGGATTAGGTCCGTATGCTTTAGTAGAGCTTACTCATGAGGATGACTCTGCATGGGCGCATACATATGTTCCCGGCTACAGGAATTTATCAATTAGTCAATCGGAGATCCTGAATGAGTACCAGAGACGATTCACATCAGCACGATGAAAAAGAGGGCTCCAGCTTCGATCCCAGTGGATCAGAGCTGGATCAGAATCTGCACACTCTGACAAAAAAATTCTCCGTGTCCTACTCGTCAAGCGTTTCTAAAGCTCAGGCCCGTCTTGAAGAGGAGTTAAGCGCTGAAAAAGATGCGCGCAAGGAAGAACGGTTTCTTTTCATTGTTGCTCTGTTTGTAATGTTCAACGTTTGGACACTGAAGGATTCTGGTACTTGGGCACTGCCAGTTATCATTGGCATAATGCAACTCATAGCTTTGCTGATTTTAGCGCGTCGCATGGGAGTCGAAGAAATACATTTGATTTTAAATCAGCTACTTCCTCATCTGCGCCTAAAGGCGAGCGCTCGAAACGAAACTCCATCTGAGCGTGAAAACCAAAAATCCGATTCCAAGTCCTCAGCATCAAACGCGTCGGATTTATCCCAGAAGGACGATAAGTAGCAGGTCCTCGCTCAACAGCCAAGCGCTTGATACCCTGTTTTTGTAACCCTCAAGGAACGGCGCCATGGATACCGAAGCCGTGCTGGGTTTAGCCTTCATCCTCCCCGTGCTGGGTCTGCTAGTCATGATCGGCATGCCGGCAGAATGGCAAAACGTGCAGGGCTGGCTGATGGTCAGCTATTTGGGCATCCCGGGTATTCTGATCGTGATCGCCTTACTGGTGAACGTCCCTGTTCTCCTGTTCGGCGCCCTCTTCCTCATTGACATCCTGGCGGTGAAGCGTTAGCCCGCCTTCATCACCTGCAGCCTCTCGCCCAGCGCGCGCTGGAGCTGATTCTTGACGGCGCTCAGCCGATCAATCCGCTGACGCTTCACCTCGGCATCCGGATTCGAGCGGCGCACCAGGTCGATTCGCTGATTAATCGTGCTCAAACGGCGCTGCGCCCGATTCAGCGGTTGGCGAAGAGCCAACAGCTCGCGCTTGCTGGTAGCAAGCTCGGACGCATCGGCCAGCCGGCCCATTTCTCTGAGCTCCTTGGCATCTGCATACGCCCGGTTGGCTTCACGCAGCCCATCATAGAAGATCGTGCCGTATTTGGTGTAGCGGTCCTCATCGCCCAGGTTGCGGTAGAAGCGGCGCACCGGCTGATACTCGTACCAGCGCCGTGCCGGGTTCTCTTCGCCGCTAGCTACTCGCCAAGCAATGTCGCCGCTCGACGCCGCCCAAGTGCCGACCTGCCCCAGATAGCCGCCAATCAGGTGATCAACTTGCACCGGGGACAACGCGAACGGGTTCTGGTCCGGATTGCCAATGGCGCCCAGCGTCTTGTTGAGGCCGGCCGAGATCCACTCGCCTGCTTTCGAGGTGCTCGACCGCCGGCGCAGCTCAGGTGATAGCCGGTCCATACCCATACCCCCGATAGGCCGTCCGGTGAACGCATCATAGTTCGCGTATATATCGAGCGCTGGCTGCATCATCTGCGGTACCGGCGAGAAGCTGAACGTGTCGGTCATCATGTGCATCAGCCGCTGACGGAACAGCGCGCCCGTGGCCTTATTGTCTGTGAACTGCTCGGTGATTCGCTCCGCCTGGGTGGCAATCGCCCCGACCTCGAACGGCTTCGGAATGAAGAAGGCCTGATTACCTACTCGGAAGAACCAGTAGGTGTCCTTTTGCCATTCCTCGAGCTTCTGGTATTCCTCGTCGTTCTGGTTGTGCAGGTAGAGTGCGATCGTCGCTGCGGTTACTGCGCCGGTAACCGTCCAAAAGCGAGCCGCCGCCTGCTTGTCGGTGACGCTCGCCTCACCCTTACCGAATGCCTTGGCCAGGACGCTGGCCCCGGGCTTCATGCCTGAGCGGTAGATCTTATCGAGGCCCTGAATACGAGCGTTCAGGAACGGTACGATATCGATAAGAATTCGGACTGCCGGCCAAGCGCCGTGCGCACTGAAGTCGATCAAATCCCGCGATTCGAACGCGGCACGTAGTCCGCCCTTATCTTGGTTCTGCTGGTAGATCGCCGCCCGGTTGAGGTTCTCAGTGACATTATTCAAATCGTTCCACTTTGCCCACCCCCCACGCATCAGGTTTGGCACCATGGCCGGCCCGGCCACGATCTTGGCGTCTCGCATGTTGCGAGTAAGCTGCGCGCGAAGTTCGTCCGGATTGTTGCCATAGAGGTGGCCGAAATGGAACGACGCACCGCTGGCCATCATCTGCATCCGCACCCGAGCGTCGCGACACACCATGCCCCCCGCCGATTACATTTTGAACGCGTTCTGGCTGACATCGCTGGCGGCCGAAACCTGCAGGCTGTCGCGAATCAGGTTGGCGACTATGAACTAAGGCGTAGTTGGTGGTTAGGTTGGTGAACACCGGCTTAAAGACCCGCATAGCCTTCATGGCCACGCTGTTCATGCACGGGTATGCCAGTGCGGTCGGCGCCGTGGAAACCAACGAATCGTCGATTTCGTAGAATGTATTCTGGCCATTCTCCCTCACGAACGTAGATCGTTTGGTATCGCGGTTGCTCTCTGGCACAAGCTGAACCGTGCCCATCTCGATCGCTTGGCTCCACGCTTAGTTTCTCAAGCTGCTTTAAGCTTTCTTTTTCCATCCAAGTCAGGCGCAAGTTTTCAGCTAAAGTCATCATTCCCAGACTCGAACGGTGCTAATCTCTGAAAGTCGGCAACGGGCTGACAAAGATGAGGAATCAATAGTGAAAAAAGCCTTGGCAGCACTAATGATGGCTGGGATGTTATTGAGTGTCGGCAGCGTATCTGCAGCAACCACCACAATCAATGGCGATATAATGGAGCATAGCGGGCGTACGGATAGCAAAGGGTGCCACCGCGACACCAAAGCAGGCACGCGACATTGCCATTAGGCACCTAACGCAACTCTGGCTTTTCATTAACAGGAGCTCATAGAGCTCCTGTTAATGCTTGTCTTTTTCACACGTCGATCAATCAACGCAAAACCTACTCCAGCGGCCCGGCCTGCTCAGCACTACCCACGCTTTTATCCAGCATGGCCGCATGAACATCCTCCAGACTCGTTGGATCATCGATGGTCGAGGGAACGGTGAAGGGTTTGCCGTCGGCCATGGTGCGCATGAGTTTGCGAAGGATCTTGCCCGAGCGCGTTTTGGGCAGCCGGTTGACGATGAGCACCTGCTTGAACGAGGCCACGGGACCGATGGCGTCACGCACTCGCTGAATGAGTTCGGCCTCCAGCGCTGCTTCATCGCCGTTGAAGCCATCCTTGGGAATGACCAGGCCGATCGGTAGCTGGCCTTTTAGCTCGTCGTGTATACCGATGACCGCGCACTCGGCGACCGCCGGGTGGCCGCCCAGCACGCCTTCCATTTCACCGGTCGAAAGCCGGTGGCCCGCTACGTTGATGACGTCGTCGGTGCGCCCCATGATGAAAAGATAACCGTCTTCATCCTGGTAACCGCCATCGCCGGTCAGGTAGTAGCCGGGAAACGCTGCCATATAGGCGCTATGAAAGCGCTGCGGGTCTTGCCAAATGCCGGTCAAACAGCCCGGTGGAAGCGGCTGTTTGATGACCACGCTGCCCTCCTGCATCGGCGCAGCAGAAGCGCCTTCACGGTCGATGATCTCGACATTGAAGCCGGGCACCGGGAACGTGGCGGACCCCGCCTTGCAAGGCGCCAGCTCGATTCCCGCCAGGTTCGCGGCTATGGGCCAGCCGGTTTCGGTTTGCCACCAGTGGTCGATGACCGGCACCTGGAGGATGTCGCTGAGCCAGTGAAAGGTGGGTGGGTCGAGGCGCTCGCCGGCAACGAACACGTACTCGAGGCTTTCGAGCGTATAACGGCTTAACGCGAGGGCCTCCGGGTCCTCTTTTTTGATGGCGCGAAAGGCGGTGGGCGCGGTGAAAAAGGTTTTAACGCGGTACTCGTCGATTATACGCCAAAAACTGCCTGCATCCGGTGTTTTCACCGGTTTGCCCTCGTAAAGCACGCTGGTACACCCGCGCAGAAGCGGTGCGTACACGATATAAGAGTGGCCCACTACCCAGCCCACGTCCGAGGCGGTAAAGCACACCTCCCCCGGGGCCAAGTCGTATATGGCGTCCATGGAATAGGCAAGCGCCACGGCGTAGCCGCCGGTGTCGCGTACCACGCCCTTGGGCTTACCGGTGGTGCCCGAGGTATACAGGATATAGAGCGGATGCGTCGCACTAACGGGCACGCACTGGGTAAAGCCGCCGCCCTCCTCGATCGCCTGCCAGTCGTACTCGCCCTGGCTCAACTCGGCGCGTAGCGCTTCGCGCTGAAACACGACCAGCGCATTGGGCTTGAAGCGGCTTTGGGCAAGGGCCCGGTCAACGATGGGCTTGTAGGGCAGTACGCTTTCGACCTCGATACCGCAGGAGGCGGCGATCACCACTTTGGGCTCAGCGTCCTCGATGCGAAGCGCCAGCTCGTGGGAAGCGAAGCCACCGAAAACGACCGAGTGAATGGCTCCCAGTCGCGCGCAGGCCAACATCGCAATCACCGCCTCGGGCACCATGGGCATATAGATCACCACCCGATCGCCCTTGGCCACTCCCAAACGTTCCAGCCCGCCGGCAAAGTGCGCAACGCGGTCACGAAGCGTGCGGTAGGTCAGCGTCTGTTTGCTGCCGGTCACCGGCGAATCCCAGTAAAGCGCAGGCTGCTCGCCGCGACCTTCATCCACATGATGATCGAGGGCAGCATGGCAGATATTGAGCGTGCCATCCTCGAACCAACGGGCGTGACGCTGCTCATCGAAAGAGAGAATGGTGTCCGGGAAGTGATGCCAGGGCACGCGCCTGGCCTGCTCGGCCCAGAACGTCTCGGGGGATTGTACGGAGGACGCGTAGATCGTGGGGTAACGGCGCATGATGGCTTCTCATTATTATGTCGACGAACGAGGCTATGCGGGCACTTTAACCAGAAAAACCGGCGGGAACCGTTACACTATGGGCTAATGCCCAACCGCTACGCATTTAACCAGCGTTATGGTCGGCGCCCGGCGCCGCCCTTACCATTGACTCATCGTTAAACGACCGCTTGGACAAGCTTCGCTAAATTAACCAATATTGATCAACAATATTTCAACGTTAGACCGTTTCAGCCATTAAAAAACCCAGACTGCCGCGATTGAATGATCGAAAAACTATAAAAATGTTACCTATCGTTTCGGCAAGGAGAAAACCATGTCTACTTCCCCAAGCGCCGCGTCTCGTTTACTCGAACATGAAGGTCAGGCATTGGAAGCAGGTACGCTGTTACTCAAAGCGCTCGCTAATGAGAAACGCCTGCAAATACTGTGTCTGCTAACCGAGAAAGAGCTATCGGTCACCCAGATCAATCACCAGCTGGCACTGAGCCAGTCCGCGCTTTCGCAACACCTGGCCATTCTGCGCCGGGATGGCCTGGTGCAAACCCGGCGGGCGTCGCAAACCATTTTTTACTCGCTCAAAAGCGAAAGCGCCAAGGCCGTCCTGTCCGCCCTGGCGCTTCATTACGCGGCCTGAGGCCGCCTCGCGGGTCGATCAGCGGCGGTGCCAGCCAGTCGCTTCGATAGCGCCCAGCGCTTTGGTCACCGCCTGCTCCACCCCGGACGATACCGCCACACCCACGCGCCGCCCGATGGTTTTGGGCGGTTCGAGTTTGACGCTAAATACGTCCCCCAGGGCCATACGCTCGACCAGATACGCTTCACTGGTGCCTACGCTGTCCACCAGTTGCTGCTCGAGCGCTTGGCTGCCGTACCAGATTTCGCCAGTGGCGAGACGCTCGATATCCATACCGGGGCGATGGCGACCCACATACTCCTTGAAGAGCTTATGCGTGCTTTCCAGGTCGTCGATGAACTTGGCCCGGCCCTCTTCGGTGTTTTCACCCAGCACGGTCAATGTACGCTTGTAACGCCCGGCGGTGAGCATCTCGACATCGATATCGTGACGCTTTAGAAGACGGTGAATATTGGGCACCTGGGCGACCACCCCGATCGAGCCGATGACCGCGAAAGGCGCGGCTTTGATGTGATTCGCGGTACACGCCATCATGTAACCACCGCTGGCGGCGACCTTGTCGATACACACCGTGGTCAAAAGGCCAGCCTCGCGCAGCCGGTCGAGCTGTGCCGAGGCCAACCCGTAGGCGTGCACCAGCCCGCCACCGGACTCCAGGCGTACCACCACCTCGTCGTTGGCGCTTGCCACCTCGATGACCGCGGAAACCTCTTGCGCGAACTGTTCCGTACGCGACGCCTTGATATCGCCATTGAAGTCGAGCACCCACACCCGCGCGGCCTGCCCCTCGGCCTTTTTAGCGGACTTCTGGCGCTCTTTCTCCTCACGGCGAAGATGTTTAACGAGTTTTTTACGCGCGCCCTGGGCGGTCGCACTAACCTTGAGACGCCGGTTGCGCGCGCGGCGCTGCTCGTTCAATGACTCCACGTGCAGCGTCATACGGTGCTCGCCGCCGCGTTTACTACGCAAAAGTATAAAGCCGGCCACCAGTAGCAGCAGGGTCAAAATAACGCTCTGCACGAGGAAAGTGCCTATTTCAGTCATCCAATCACTCAACTGCGCTCTCCTTCGATGTTGAATCCCCGAACCCGGCCACCGCCGAGTGAAGATCAGGGAATCGCTTGCTTGATAAAATCCAATGCTTTAAATAGGCTCTTCGCAAGCTTATCGTTGACTCGCATCTTATCGCGCTCACGTAGCGTTTGCCTTTAAATAAACTCGTCATAGGAAACACTCGATGTCCTCTACCACCTTTGAAAAGCTTGAGTCTCGCTTCGACCCGGAAGCGGCCCGAGGTATGGATGAAGTCTTTCAGTTCCATTTCTCCGACGAGCAGAGCCATTATCTGCACGTGCAAGACGGCACCCTGGGCGTTCACGAGGGTGAGCACGACGACCCTTCCGTCACGATTTCCACCAGCACCGATACGCTGCGCGGCATCATGAACGGCGAAGTCAACGGTATGACCGCCTTCATGACCGGCAAGCTCAAGGCCACCGGTAACGTCATGCTGGCCACCAAATTGACCAGCCTGTTCCCCGGTAAATAAGCGCAATGAGCCAGCGCGCTTTGGCCTCTAGCGGAATTTGGCCAGGTGCGTCTCGATCAGCTCCCGAGAGATAGAGTAGGCCGGCGGCAGCGCCGGCGGTTTGCGTGGTGAAAACCAGGCCGCATCGCTGATTTCGACGCCATCGATGTGAATCCGCCGAGTGGTCGCCTCGGCAAAGTAGCCAAGCATCAGCGAATGCGGAAACGGCCACGCCTGGCTCTTGTGGTAGCGAAGATTGTCGATATGCACGCCCACCTCTTCGAACACCTCACGGTGCACCGCCTCCTCGGCGGACTCACCCGGCTCGATAAACCCGGCCAGCGTCGAGTAGCGCCCGGGAGGAAAGCGCGGGCTACGCGCCAGCAGCATCGCCTCGCCCCGAGTGACCAGGGTAATGATGCAGGGCGAGATGCGCGGATAGTTGCGGTGCCCACAGGCATCGCAATGCATGGCGAACTCGGCGCCCAGTCGAGTAGCCTCGGCGCCGCAGCGCCCACAGAAGCGGTGATTCTCAAGCCAGGCACTGACCTGTAGCGCCGTCGAAAGCAGGCTGAACCAGCTCTCGGGCAAATGCTCGAGCCAGTGACGCCCCTCCACCCAGTGCGCCTCGGGCGCATCTTCGATCGAGAGCGCTACCGGCTCGTCCTGCCAATAGCAAAGCGGCTGCATGGCCGGTGTCCAGGGCTGAAAAGGCTGCAGCGGCGTTGGCGCGCCCTCGGGGGTGTTCACGCCCGGCGCCAGTTGCCCGCGGGCGATACGTACGACCCGCCCCGCGGCCTCGTTTTTGGGAATTTCCCGTTTAAGCATCTTGAGCGGTGCCCTCCGACCAGCGCAGATCATGCGCCTGGCACTTAGCGATGTGCGCCGCTTCTTCGTCGTCGCTTGGCTGGATCACCCGAAGCTGGCCCGGCGTCAGGGTCAGCCGCTGGACCGAAAGACCTTCGCTTGCCTCGCTTTTCTCCTCGCGCTCGCTGGAACTCTCCGCATCGAGGGTCAGCGCGGTCTGGCCGCCGGTCATCGCCAGGTAGACATCGGCCAGAATTTCGGCGTCCAGCAAGGCGCCGTGAAGCACCCGGTGGCCGTTGTCGATATCGTAGCGCTTGCAAAGCGCATCCAGGCTGTTGCGCTGGCCCGGGTGCATCTGGCGCGCCATGGTCAGCGTATCCAGCACACGGCAGTGCTCGCTCACCGGGCCCAGCGGTTTTTGACGGCGCTTATTGGCCAGGTTCAGCTCGTGGTCGATAAAGCCCACATCGAAAGGCGCGTTATGAATGACCAGCTCCGCGCCCACAATAAAGTCCCAGAACGCGTCGGCGATGTCGGCAAAGACCGGCTCGTTGGCGACTTTCGCGTTGTCGATGCCGTGAACGGCGACGACCTCGGCATCGATATGCCGTTCCGGGTTGATGTACTGGTGGTAGGTCCGCCCGGTAAAGCGCCGGTTGATCATCTCGACGGCACCGATTTCAACCATGCGGTGACCATCGCGGGTTTCGATGCCCGTCGTCTCCGTATCGAGAATTATTTGGCGCATGGCGTGCTCCTTTGGTGATCATCGATGGCTTCGTTGGCCAGGGCATCGGCTTTTTCGTTGCCGGGGTGGCCGCTGTGCCCTTTGACCCAGTGCCACTCGACCGTGTGGCGCCTGGTTTCCTCGTGCAAGGTTTTCCAAAGCTCGGCGTTTTTGACCGGCTGTTTGGCCGCGGTTTTCCAGCCCCGCTTGACCCAGTTATGGATCCACTGAGTAATGCCCTGGCGCACGTATTGGGAGTCGGTCCAGAGCTCGACCGCACAGGCGGTATTCAGCGCGCGCAGCGCCATGATGGCGGCCATCAGCTCCATACGGTTGTTGGTGGTTTGCGCTTCAAACCCTTTGAGGTTTTTTTCGTGCGGCCCGCTTGCGAGCACTGCCCCCCAGCCCCCGGGGCCTGGATTTCCTCGGCAGGCGCCGTCGGTGTAGACCACGACTCGGGGCTGACTGTCTTGCTCACTCACGCTGATTTTCCTTTGCAATACGAGATGACGATTTGGCCGGTTCTTCTAAATACGCCCGGTTGCGCGAAGCCCCCAGCGGCAGAGACGACGCCTTGGCAGGCAGCTTGAACTTGACCCGCTCGATGGGGGCGCCGCGCTCGCGCCGGCACGCCTGGATCATGTAGCTTTGCCCAAGTGGCAGGTTGTGGCGCCGCCCCCACGCCTCCCAGCGCTCGCCGCAGGGGGCGTTGATACGACCACGAAAACAGCAGTAGTCTACGCGCTTCACCTCGAAGTCGACAAACGCCAGCCAATCGCGCAGGCGGTTGACGCTATGCCAGTCACCACTGAAGGGAAACGCCGAGTGCCCGCCGTGGCGGCGCTTTAAAAGCCCGCTCAGGCTGAGCGGATTGAAGCCAAATAGCACCAGCACGCCATGGTCGTTGGTGACCCGGGCCGCCTCCTTGAGAGTAAAGTGGGGGTCCGGCAACTGTTCGAGCCAATGATGGATGACCACCGTGTCCAGGCAGCGGTCGGGCAGCGAAAGGCTGTCCGGCGGGCAGACCAGGGTCGCGGGGGACTCGGCAAGGGCCAAAGTAGGCGCCCAGCGGATACGATGGGGAATACGGGATAGCGACATCAGCGAGCGCCCCATGCTCATCTCCAGGCAGTGCTGGCCGTGGCGATTTTCTACCACGGGGCCCAGGCAGGCGCGCTGCACATCCCAAAGCGAACGCCCGGCCGGGGTTTCCCAATAGACTTGGCTTTGGGCCAGCCGTTTGGCAAGCTCGGGGGCCATCGAGGAATTTGACATGGAACGCGCTTGCCTCCACAGTAGCGACTTTTTTTCGCGGTGCGCGTATTCTTGCACACGCCGTCGCGTAATTTGAACGTTAAAGGATCTCGCCCATGATGAGCGTGACACCGATTCCTGCCCTTAGCGATAACTATATTTGGTTGCTGCGCCAGGATACTAGCCAAAACGTTTGCGTGGTGGACCCCGGTGAAGCAGCCCCGGTCATCGAGCTTTTGGAGCGCGAAGGCCTTAGCCTGGCCACCATTTTGATTACGCATCATCATCACGACCACACCGGCGGGGTGAAAGAGCTCAAAAGGCGCTACGGCTGCCACGTGATCGGCCCTTCAGGCTCGTCCATTGAAAGCCTCGATGAGACGGTAGGCCACGGCGACGAGCTGCGCGTGATGGGGCGGCTTTTCGAAGTCATCGCGACCCCCGGGCACACCCTGGACCATATCAGCTACTTCGCGGCGGGTATCCCGGCGCTGCTGTTTTGCGGTGATACGCTCTTTTGTGCCGGCTGCGGGCGGCTTTTCGAAGGCGAGCCGGAGCAGATGCTTGCCTCGCTCGAGGCACTGGCAAAGCTTCCCGAAGATACGCTGGTGTTTGCCGGTCACGAATACACCAGGGCCAACCTGATGTTTGCGCGGCAAGCCGACCCGGATAATGACGCGATCCCCCAGGCGCTGGAGGAGTGCGAGAAAGCACGTGCGATGGATCGCCCCACCCTTCCCAGCAACATCGGGCGCGAGTTGACCATCAACCCCTACTTACGCGTGGCCACCGACAGCGTGCGCCAAGCCGCGGGGGCCCAAGGCCCAAATGGTGACGACCTCGCAACGTTTACGACGTTGCGCGAGTGGAAAAACCGTTTCTAAAGCCTTTACCCAGAAAAGACGCTCTATGACTTATCGCACCATTCGCCAGCGCTTTTTACTAAGCGCTGGCAGCACCGTTATTATGGGCCTTTTAATGGCCACGGCGGCCAACTCCGAAGCCTCCGCCAATCGTTCTGGTGTCTTTACCTCTGCACCCGCGCCCAACACACTGCCAGCGTCCGGGGGCCAGCAAGCATCAGCGTCAAATCTCGACGCCTACCACGCCCACTTCTGGGATTCCCTGTCTCTCGAACCCCAAAGCGTATGGAAGACACTACGCGACGCCTTTCAGTGGCAGGACAAAGCGCTTACCCCCGATGCCCAGGCACGCGTCGATCAGTGGATCGAGTACTACCGCGCCCGGCCGGAAAACATCGTCGAAATCACGCGCCGCGCTACCCCCTGGCTTGCCTGGATTACCGAACAGGTCAGCGCACGTGATCTACCCGGCGAAATCGCGCTGATCCCTTTCGTGGAGAGCTCCTTCGACCCTAGCGCCAAAAGCCATATGGGCGCGGCGGGGCTTTGGCAATTCATGCCACGTACCGGCGACGCGCTGGGGCTTGTGCGCAACAGCCGCTACGATGGCCGGCTAGACGTTCTTACCTCCACCCAGGCCGCTCTCGACTACCTGGAATCCCAGGCAGAGCAGTGGTACGCAGGCGACATGATGCTTTCGCTGGCCGCCTATAACGCCGGCGCCGGCACGGTCAACAAGGCGGTACGCCGGGCCCACGGCCAGGGGCTCGAAGGCAGCTACTGGGATCTCAACTTGCCCTCGGAAACCCTGCAGTACGTGCCCAAGCTCAAGGCCATTTCGGCGATCATTCAGGATCCGGAATTTTACGGCGTCGAGCTACCCGAGATTCATGCCTCCCCCGCGTTTGCCAAGGTACAGCTCGCACAGCCGCTCAGTTTGGCCCAGGCTTCGACCCTTCTGGATGTCAGTCAGCAGCGCCTGGCCGAGCTCAACCCAGGGCTGCTCGCCGCCCAGGCAGGGCCGCAAAGCGCACAAACGCTGCTGGTGCCGGAATCGGCGGACAGCGAGCTCATCGCCGAGCTTTCCCAAAATGGCTCGAGCATGCTCGCCACGACCCAGACCCCAGCGGTTCATCGCGTTGAAAGGGGGGATAGCCTATCCGCTATCGCCGCGCGCTATAATGTCGATCAAAGCGACCTGATACGCTGGAATGCCCTCGAGCGGCCGAATGCTCTGGAGACCGGCCAGCTACTGGCGCTCTCTGCGCGGTAGAGGGCGTCGATTTTCGGTCACGGTTCAACGCGACAACAGGACGTCCTCGATGCGAAGCGGTGTGCGATGTGTCAAAGCTCTTTGCGCCCTATTGCTAACGGCGGCCAGCGCCGCCCCTTTGGCGGCGCTGGCCACTGACGAAAGCGCCGCAATGGCGCTTTCCGAGCCGCCTTCGAGTGCGCCGGTCGAAACCGTTCACGGGCTGTCGCTCTACGACACCCCGGCGCTCGATGAAGGCTTTGCTTACTTCCCCCATGTGAACCCTCAGGCGCCCAAGGGCGGCAGTATCATTCATACCGCCGTGGGCTCGAGCTTCGATTCGACCAACCCCTTCATCATTCGCGGCACCCCCGCCACCGGGGTGAGTACGAAGATTTACGACACCCTGATGGCGACCAACCCCAACGAGCCGTTCAGCCTGTACGGCTTATTGGCCGAAGGCGTACGCCTGGACCCGGACCGGGCGTGGATCGAGTTCGACCTTCGCCCGGAGGCGCGCTTTCAAGACGGCGAACCCGTGACCGCCTACGACGTGGTGTTTTCCTTCGACCTGCTACGCGAAGAGGGCAACCCGTTTTTCGCCAGCTACTACGCCGGTGTCTCCCAGGTCATCGCCCAAAGCGAGCACCAGGTGCGTTTCGAGTTCAGCGACACCACCTCGCGAGAACTGCCGTTGATCGTTGCGCAACTGCCGATTCTACCCCGCCACTACTGGGAGCCGCGGGATTTTACTGCGCCGACACTGACCGCCCACCCGGGCTCCGGGCCCTACCGCATCGGTGAGGTGGACCCGGGCCGGCGGATCGTCTTCGAGCGCGACGAAAACTACTGGGGCAAGGACTTGCCGGTTAATATCGGGCGCTACAACATCGACCGGATCGTTTACGACTACTACCGCGACCGGGATATCGCCTGGGAGGCATTCAAGGCGGGGCTCGTCGATTTTCGCGAAGACGCCCGCGCCGCTACCTGGGCGATCGGCTACGACTTCCCCGCCTACCGCGAGGGGTTGATCGAGCGCATCACCGTGCCCGACGTCAACCCGGCGCTCATGCAGGCGTTCGTATTCAACTTGAATAAAGAGAAGTTTCAGGACCCGCGAGTGCGCGAGGCGCTAAGCCTTACCTTCGACTTTGCCTGGCTCAATACCAACATTTTTTACGATAATTACCAGCGTACCGAAAGCTACTTCCAGAACTCGGAAATGGAAGCCGTAGGCCCGCCTTCCGAGGCTGAGCTTGCGCTTTTGGAGCCCCACCGTGAAGAGTTGCTCGCCTCGCATCGCTCCGACCGGCTGTTCACCGAGTCGCTGCCCATGGAACAGCCCGCGGCGCTGCGTGAGCGCCTGCGCCGCGCCCTTGGGCTCTTGCAAGACGCCGGTTACGAAATCGAAGACGGCGAGCTGATTCACAGCGAAACCGGCCAGCCGCTTCGTCTAGAAGTATTGATGTACGACGCGGCGCTCGAACGCATGGTACAGCCAATGCTTAGAAACATGGCGCGCCTGGGCGTCGACACGTCCATGCGTATCGTCGATATCAACCAGTACCTGAACCGGGTGCGTAACTTCGATTACGATATCGTGACCACCCACTACCCCCAGTCGAACAACCCCGGCAACGAGCAGCGCGACTTCTTCACCAGCGCCGCCGCCGAGGCGCCTCAAAGTCGTAACCGTATGGGGCTTGCCCACCCGGCAGTCGACGATCTGGTCGAGCACATCATTAGCGCCGAGAACCGTGAAGAGCTCGATGTGGCCACCCGGGCGCTGGACCGCGTGCTGCGCTGGGGCTTTTACGCCATACCCCACTACCACTCTGGCGAAACCCGCATCGCCGTGTGGGACAAGTTTGGCTACCCGGAGCCGTTCCCCGCTTACGCCATGGACCTCGACGCCTGGTGGGTGGACCCCGATCGGGAAGCCAGCCTTGAAAGGCGCCGTTAGGGCTTTTTCGATCATCCCAGGAGCGCACCTTGGCCCGCTACACTCTACGCCGACTACTTTTGATGATTCCTACCCTGCTGGGGATCATGCTACTCAACTTCATGATCGTTCAGGCCGCCCCCGGCGGGCCCATCGACCAGATGCTAGCGCGCTTCGAAGGCGCCGACGCCATGGCCAGCACGCGCCTGGACATGGGCGGCGCCGATGTCCAGGTCAATGACGACTCGCGAGGGGCGCGCGGTATCGACCCGCGCTTCATCGAGCAACTCGAACAGCAGTTCGGCTTCGACAAGCCGGCTCACGAGCGCTTTCTTACCATGATGACGGACTACCTTCGTCTTGATTTCGGCACCAGCTTCTTTCGCGACCGCCCGGTCATCGACCTGATGGTCGAGCGCCTGCCGGTCTCGATTTCACTGGGCCTTTGGGCGACGCTGCTGGTTTATCTGGTATCGATCCCGCTGGGCATTCGCAAAGCGTTGTATCACGGCTCGCGCTTCGATGTGTGGAGCTCGGGGCTGGTGATCGTCGGCTACGCGATCCCGGGCTTTCTGTTCGCTATCGTGCTGATCGTGATCTTTGCCGGCGGCAGCTACCTGGACTGGTTTCCGCTCAGGGGTCTCACCTCGCCCAACTTCGATGACCTCTCCCTCTGGGGCAAGGTGAAAGATTATTTCTGGCATATCACCCTGCCCGTCGCCGCCGCGGCCATCGGCAGCTTCGCTACGCTCACCATGTTGACCAAAAACAGTTTTTTGGACGAGATTCACAAGCAGTACGTACTCACCGCCCGCGCCAAGGGCGCGGACGAGCGCCGTATTCTCTATGGCCACGTGTTTCGCAACGCCATGCTGATCATCATTGCCGGGCTGCCGTCGGCGGTGATCGGTATCTTCTTTACCGGCGCGCTGCTGATCGAGGTGATTTTCTCCCTCGATGGGCTGGGCCTTTTGGGTTTCGAAGCGGTCATGCAGCGCGACTACCCGGTGATTTTCGGCACGCTTTTTCTGTACACCGTCATCGGGCTGATCCTCAAGCTGGTCTCTGATTTAACCTACATGTGGGTCGACCCCCGCATCGACTTCGCCACGCGGGAGGCGTAACGATGGCCACGCCCTCTTCCCCGCGCTCTTCCCGCCTGTCCCCCATTACCCGGCGTCGCATCGCGGCGTTCAAGGCCAACCGCCGCGCCCGGCTGTCGCTTTGGGTGTTCGGCGTGCTGTTCATTTTGAGCCTGGCCGCCGAGCTAGTCGCCAACGACAAGCCGCTGGTGCTGAAATATGAAGGCCAGTGGTATGCGCCGCTTTTGGTGGACTACCCGGAAACCGAATTCGGCGGCTTTCTGCCCACGCGCACGGACTACCTCGACCCGTTCATTCAAGGACAAATCCAGGCGAACGGCTGGGCGCTATGGCCCGTGATCCCGTTCTCTTACCAAACCCTGGATATGCAGATGACCCGGCCGTCTCCAGCGCCGCCGGATCGCCGCCATTGGCTGGGCACCGACGACCAGGGACGCGACGTACTGGCGCGGGTCATCTACGGCTTCCGCCTCTCTGTGGCCTTTGCGCTGGTACTGACCACCGGCTCAATCGTCATGGGGGTGCTGGCCGGCGGCGTACAGGGCTATTTCGGTGGCAAGATCGATTTGATTGGCCAGCGCCTTACCGAGATATGGTCCGGGCTTCCGGTGCTGTTCTTGCTGATCATTCTCGCCAGTTTCGTGCAGCCGGGTTTTTGGTGGCTGTTGGGCATCATGCTGCTTTTCTCCTGGTTGGGACTGGTCGATATCGTACGCGCCGAGTTTCTGCGCGCGCGAAATTTGGAGTACGTGCGCGCGGCAAAAGCCATGGGGCTGCCTTCCAGGTTGATCATGTGGCGCCACGTATTGCCCAACGCCATGGTCGCCACCCTCACCTTCATCCCGTTTCTGTTTACCGGCGCCATCGGCACGCTCACCGCGCTCGATTTTCTCGGCTTTGGCCTGCCCCCGGGCGCACCGTCGCTTGGCGAACTGGCCGCCCAGGGCAAGAACAATCTGCACGCTCCCTGGCTGGGCATCACCGCGTTCATGACGCTGGCGGTCATGCTCTCGCTGCTCGTGTTCATCGGCGAGGGGCTGCGTGACGCCTTCGACCCCCGCCACGTAAGCCATAGCGCCACGCCCGCATCGGGAGCCCAACATGTCTGACCGCCTTTTTTGCCTCGAAAACTTCACCGTGGCCTTCGATGGCCAGCCGGTGGTGGACGGCCTCTCGCTTAGCGTCGGCCGGGGTGAGACGCTGGCGGTCGTGGGTGAATCCGGCTCGGGTAAGTCGGTGTCGGCGCTGGGCGCGCTTGGCCTGCTGCCCGCAAACGCCAGGGTGAGCGGCGGGCGCTGGCTGGAAACGACGGATTTGGCAAAGCAAGGCTCGCGCCAGTGGAACGCCATCCGCGGCAACCGCATCGGCTTCGTGTTCCAGGAGCCCATGACCTCACTGAACCCGCTGCACCGCATCGGCAAACAGCTTGGCGAAACCCTGCGCCTGCATCAGGGCCTTCGGGGCCAGGCCGCCCGGCGCCGCGCGAAGGCGCTTCTCGAGCAGGTCAAACTGCCCCGGGCCGAAGAGCTTTTGGACGTATGGCCGCATCAGCTCTCCGGCGGGCAGCGCCAGCGGGTGATGATCGCCATGGCGATCGCCAACAACCCGGCGCTATTGATCGCCGACGAACCGACCACCGCGCTGGATGTCACCGTACAGCAGGAGATACTCGCCCTACTAAAGGCGCTGCGCGACGAATACGGTATGGGGATGCTGTTCATCAGCCACGACCTGAACCTGGTACGCCGCTTCGCCGACCGGGTTTGCGTGATGAAGGATGGCCGTATCCAGGAGACCGGCACGGTGGTCGACGTATTTGAGCGCCCGCAAAGCGATTACACCAGGGCACTGATCGACGCCGAACCCGCTGGCCGGCCGGCGGCCATCGCCAACACCACGCCGCTTTTAAGCGCGCGCCAGCTCAAGGTAAGCTTCGACCGCCCCGCTACCGGGCTTTTCCAGCGCAAACGGCCCGCTTTTGAAGCGGTAAAGGCGACAGATCTGAGCATCGCCCCCGGCGAGACGCTGGGCATCGTGGGCGAGTCGGGCTCGGGCAAGACGACGCTCGCCTCGGCCATCCTGCGCCTGGTGCCAAGCCAGGGCGAGATCGCACTGGGCGACACCCGGCTCGACACCCTGAGCGGCAACGCCTTGCGGCGCCAGCGCCGCCGGCTGCAAATGGTGTTTCAGGACCCTTACGGGGCGCTGTCACCGCGCATGCCGGTGTTCGATATCGTCAGCGAAGGGCTGCGCTTTCATCACCCCGAGCTTAGCCCGGCAGAGGTCACCGCGCGCGTTCACCAAACCCTCGAGGAGGTGGGCCTGCCAGAGAGCTGCGCCGCCCGCTACCCCCACGAGTTCTCCGGTGGTCAGCGCCAGCGTATCGCGGTGGCCCGAGCCATCATCCTCGAGCCCGAGCTTTTAGTACTCGACGAGCCCACCTCAGCGCTCGACCGTACGGTGCAAAAGCAGTTGATCACTCTTCTGCGCGAGCTACAGGCCAGGCGCCAGCTAAGCTATCTGTTCATCAGCCACGATCTGGCCGTGGTACGTGCCATGGCCCACCGCGTCATGGTGCTCAAGGAGGGCGAGGTGGTCGAACGAGGCCCCTGCCTCGAGGTGCTCGCCGCGCCACGCCACCCCTACACCCAAGCGCTGATCGAGGCCGCCAAACTCACCCATTTTACTGAATGACCCTTTCACCGTTTGCTTAACGAATAGCACCAAGCCCAAAAATTTGAGCGTTAAAACGAGATAACGGTATAAAATAGTTACCTCTGGAACAGTTTGAGGTGCGAGTACCCGCGTTCATGAAAACCGGCTATAAAAAAAGCGCCCGTCAAGGGCGCTTGCTGGGGCATTGTAACGGTTTAGAACCTGGCGGCTTCTTCGGCGGTGAGTTCGCGCCACTCACCGGGGGCCAGGTCCTCGGGAAGCTCGATAGGACCAATGGCGTGACGGTGAAGCGACACCACCCGGTTGCCAAGCGCGCCGAACATGCGCTTTACCTGATGGTAGCGCCCTTCGGTCATGGTCAGCTTCGCTTGAGTGGGGCTGAGTAGCTCGAGCGTGGCCGGCGCGGTGGGCGTTTCGTCATCGTCCAGCAGGACGCCCTCGGCGATTTTCTCTACGACCCGCTCGGCGGCGGCGCCCTCAAGCGGGTCGGCCAGTTCGGCGATGTACACCTTCGCGCAGCGGTGCTTGGGCGAGGTGACCCGGTGCGACCACTGGCCGTCATCGGTCAGCAGCAAAAGCCCGGTGGTGTCTACGTCCAGACGCCCGACCGGCTGCAGGCGCTCGGCCTTGGGCAGCTCGATCAAATCGACCGCGCGGGGGTAGAGACCACGCCGGGCGGTACACTCGACCTCGGTCGGCTTATGCAGCATTACGTAGCGAAGCCCCACCAAAGCGAGCTTTTCGCCGTTTAACAGCACCTCGTCTTCGCGGGTGTCGAGCTGGGTCGAGGCCTGCTTGACCGGCGAGCCGTTCAAGGTGACCTCGCCGTTTTTAAGCGCGCGTTTGGCCAGACTGCGGGTAAGCGAGCTGGTTTCGCTGAGAAAACGATCAAGGCGCATTACTGGCCTACTCCTGATAAAAGTTCGAAACGGTCGGCGTCCTGCCAGGCGGGAAATTTTTCACGAAACCCGTCGAGCTCCGCTTTGTCGAGGGTTCCGGTTTCGATGAAGGACGCATCCTTGGGCCAGTCGATAAGCGGCTCGCCCTTGTAATCGACCAGCATCGAGTCGCCGCTGTAGGCCATGCCCTTGGCGTCTTCGCCCACCCGGTTCACGCCAATTACGTAAGCCAGGTTCTCGACGGCTCGGGCCTGAAGCAGCGTGCGCCAAGGGTTCCGACGCGGGGCGGGCCAATTGGCCACGCATAAAAGCGCATCGTACTCGAAATGCTCGCCTTCGCCGGGCTGCTGGCGTGACCACACCGGAAAGCGCAAATCGTAACAAACGCTCAAAAGGATTTTGAAACCCTTGAGCTCGACGATCTTGCGAGACGGGCCCATGGCGTAGCGCTCGTGCTCACCGGCCATGCGAAAAAGATGCCGCTTATCGTAGTGGTGAACCACGCCCTCGGGGGTCGCCCAAATCATGCGGTTGTAATACTCACCCTGATCGACGACCGCCACGCTGCCCGTCACGACACAGCCCCGGGCGCTGGCCTGTGCTTTTAGCCAGGCCACACTTTGGCTCTGCTCCATGGGCTGGGCCATTTCGCGGGAGTTCATGGTGAAGCCGGTGGCGAACATTTCCGGCAGGACAATGAGGTCGGTGTCGCGGCTATCGAGCTCGCCCAGCAGCTCTGCCAGATGGGCATGGTTGGCCGCCGGGTCCTCCCAGCGCAGATCGCACTGAACCAGGCTCGTTCTTAGCTCGGTCATGGTGCTTCTCCTTATCGTCCGGTGTATGTGAAGATTGTGTGATAGATTAACATTTTTCAATAATGAGGCTGCTATGCTTTCCCCGCCTGCTCGCGATCCTGAAGCTGTCAAAGGCGTTACCTTCGGCCTCACCGCCTACGTGCTCTGGGGCTGCTTTCCGCTCTACTTTGCGCTGTTCGAGGGCGTGCCTGCCCCGGAAGTCTTGATTCACCGCATTCTGTGGTCCTGCATTTTTCTGGTCGGGGTGATTACGCTGCTCAAGCGCTGGGCGCCGGTGGTGAGTGCTCTGAAAGCGCCGCGACGGCTGGGGCGGGTATTGGTCTGTGCGGTGCTGATCGGAATCAACTGGGGGCTCTATATCTACGCGGTCGAAAGCCGCCAGGTGCTCCAGGCAAGCCTTGGCTATTTCTTGACGCCGCTTGTCAACGTGGCGCTTGGCGTCCTGGTGCTGCGTGAAGTGATGGCACGGCTTCAGGTGGTGGCGGTCGGGCTCGCCAGCATCGCCATTCTGATTCAGTTCTTTATGCTCGGCGAGTTGCCCTGGATCAGCCTGATGCTGGCACTAAGCTTTGGCAGCTACGGGCTTTTTCGCAAGCAGGTGCCGCTCGATGGCCTATCCGGGCTTTTCGTCGAGACATTGGTGCTCTTGCCCCTGGCGCTGTTGGCGCTGACCTGGCTTAGCCTGCAGGGGGAATCGCACTTTCTCGCCGATGCGCCGCTTAGCGTACTGCTCATGACCTGCGGTATAGCCACCACCCTGCCCCTGCTCGCCTTTGCCGGCGCCGCCCGGCGGCTGCGTCTGTCGACGCTGGGCTTTTTGATGTATATCAACCCAAGTATCCAGTTTTTGATCGCGCTCACCATCTTCAACGAGCCACTGGGTACGATTCAGCTCATTACCTTCGTCATCATTTGGCTGGGGCTGGCACTCTACTCATACTCCTCGTGGCAGTCACGCCCGCGTCATGAGGCAAGCTAGTCAGTTCTTCGCTACTCGGGGTGGCGGCGCTCTTTGTGCCGCTGGCCTCCGGGCGCTGTGGCGGGTAGCCCACCCGAAAGCCGCCCCAGTGCTTGCCGTTGATGAAAATAGGCACCGAAAGGTCGTGCATGATTTCGCCCGTGTCGCGCTTGTAGGTTTGCAGCAGCAGTGCCTGGGTATGCGCGCCGCAGCGTTTACCGGTCGGGTCGTCGAAGATGCGTTTGCTGCGACAGTACTTGAGATCGAAGGCGTAGTCGCCGGTCGGGGCGTGGCTCACTGCCGCGTTGTGGGTCGGCACATAGCCCTGGCGGTCGCAGGCAATCGCGTAGCTTACCCCGTGCAAGGCCAGTAACGGCTCTTGTAGCGCCGGTAAGTGTTGGTCGGTAAAGGTATCGAACCCGGTGCGGTAAAGCGCTGGATTGCTCCCCGCCACCTCCTCGTATCGGGTTTGAAAGAGCGCCTCGGCGGTGAGCTCATTTCGAGCGATAGCGCCTTCGAACAGCGCGCCGATTTGATCCGCCGTGTGGCGGGCCAGCGTGAAGACGTCCTGATGGCGCCCTTTCAAGCGCTGCTGGGCGAGTTCGCCGTCCACCTCCTCCGCCGCGGCCATCAAGGCGCGCGCCTGACCGGCCAAATCGTGCATATTGCGGTTACCTTCGTCCGCATCCGCTTCCAACTGGCGCAAACTCTCCGCGACCGTCTGGCTATGTCCTTTGGTACTCGCCATCGATTGGGCGACACCGGTGATTTCCTGCTGCACCTGGTCGAACTGCCGGGTAATCAACGCCATGCTCTCGCCAAGCCGGGTCATCCCTTCAGAGCGGTGGCGAACCCGGGCCATCAGGTGCTGCATCGTGCTTACCACCTGTTGGCCGCTTTGGTGCATATCCTTGACGAGCGTCTCGACGCTTTGGGTCGCTGTGGAGGTTTTGAGCGCCAGGCTGCGCACTTCCCCGGCCACGACGGCAAACCCGCGGCCGTGTTCTCCGGCCCGGGCAGCCTCGATCGAGGCGTTGAGGGAGAGCAAATGGGTCTGCTCGGCGATCTCTTCGATCATCGAGGTCACGCTACGCACCCGTTCTATCTTCGCGTTGAGCGCCGCTAGCATCTCGAGCGCCTCGTCCGAGCGCGCCGCCACATCGCTCATGTCGGTGACGATCTCGGTCAGCTCATCCCGGTTTTGGTGCCCCGCATCCCGCGCGCTTTCGGCTAGTGAAGCGACCTGAGCGGCGCTGGTACTGACCTGAACGATGGCGGCGTTGATCGCGCTGGTGCTGGTGGAGGCCTCCCGCGCCATGCGTTCTTGCTGGGCCAGGCGCTGATCCATCAGATCGGCGTAGTGGGAGACTTCCGCCGAGGCGATTGCCGTACTGCTCGCCCGGCCCATTAGCCGATGCGCCATCGCCTTGAGCGAGGCGTAATCCTTGAGCGGTTTGATTCCCCGGGTACGGGCAAGGCGCTGCTGGTCAGCCAGGTAGACCGTATAAAGCGCCCCGGCGGTCAGCCCCGCTCCGCCAAGCAGTGCGCAAACCAGCGCCAGATACGCCCAAGGCTCGCCTCGAATCACCAGTGGAATGGATAGCCCCAGTAGCAGCAAAGGCGCGAGAAGCCGGCATAGCCACATAAGCGGTACTCTTTTCTAGTGGATGTTATTTTTTTGTTTCTTTTAAGCAGGCTAACCTTGATGAGCGCCAAGTCGATGAGTTTACCCCCTTGCTAGCAGTAAAGGAGTAACACTTTGGGGGAACATATTGGTTATTTTTTTAGGCCATGCCGCCATGATCGCTATAACGCGTTAATATAACCATAGACCTGAACGCTCGACGGTTTAAAAGATACTTTGACGGCACGGAGCTTATGTTCAAGCGCTATTTCCCCATTTTGACGTGGCTACCCCATTATCATCGACGGCTTTTCAGCGCGGACCTGCTGGCCGGGTTGATCGTCACCATCATGGTGATTCCACAGTCGCTCGCCTACGCGCTGCTCGCCGGGCTCCCCGCCGTCGTGGGGCTCTATGCGAGCATCCTCCCCCAGCTTCTTTATGCCCTGATGGGCACCAGCCGCACCCTGGCGGTCGGGCCGGTGGCGATCATCGCCTTGATGACCGGCGCGGCGCTCTCGAGCGTCGCCGCGCCGGGGTCAGAGGCCTACCTGGAGGCGGCGCTAGTGCTCTCGCTGCTCTCTGGGCTGATACTGGTGGCCATGGGCGCGCTGCGCATGGGATTTTTCAGCAACTTCCTGAGCCACCCGGTCATCTCCGGCTTTTTGACCGCCTCGGGCATTTTGATCGCCGCCAGCCAGTTGGGTAGCCTTCTGGGAATCGAAAGCAGCGGGTTCACGCTGGTCGAGCGCATGAGAACGTTGTTCCCCCACCTCCCAACGATCAACCCGTATACCGCGGCCATCGGCGTCGGCACGCTGGTGTTTTTAGTGGCCATGCGCCGCTACGGTAAAAGCGCTTTCACGCGGCTTGGCCTGCCGCTGGGGCTTGCGGATTTGCTAACCAAGGCGGGGCCGGTATTCGCCGTCGTCATCACGACTCTTGCGTGCTGGCATTGGGAGCTGGCATCGAAAGGCGTGGCCGTGGTCGGCGCCATTCCTGGCGGGCTACCCGCGCTGAGCCTGCCGCTTGGCGACGGCGCGCTCTGGAAAGCGCTTTTGATACCGGCGCTGCTGATCAGCCTGGTGGGCTTCGTCGAATCGGTCTCCATGGGCCAGATGCTCGCCGCCAAGCGGCGCCAGCGGATTTCGCCGAATCAGGAATTGATCGGGCTGGGCGCGGCCAACCTGGCCGCAGGGGTCACCAGCGGCATGCCGGTCACCGGCGGGCTTTCGCGTACGGTGATCAATTTCGATGCCGGCGCGCAAACACCGGCCGCCGGGGCCTTTACCGCGCTGGGTATCGCTATCGTCACCCTGGCGTTTACCGGCTGGCTTTTCTATCTGCCCATTGCGACGCTTTCGGCCACCATCACGGTGTCGATTCTGACCCTGGTCGATATCCCGATGCTGCGCCAAACCTGGCGCTATTCGCGAAGCGATTTCGCGGCCATGGCGGTTACGATCTTGCTAACGCTGACCGAAGGTATCGAGGCCGGGATCATTGGCGGCGTGACGCTTTCCATTGCGCTGTTTCTATACCGCACCAGTCGTCCGCACAGCGCGCTGGTGGGCCGGGTACCCGACACCGAGCACTTTCGTAACATCGAGCGCCACGATGTCGAAGCCCCCCAGAATGCCGCCCTGCTACGTATCGATGAAAGCCTCTACTTCGCCAACGCGCGCTACCTCGAAGATACCGTCTACAATCTAGTGGCCAGCCGCCCGGAGATCGAACACGTGGTGCTGATCTGCTCGGCGGTCAACCTGATCGACGCCTCGGCGCTGGAGAGTCTGGACGCCATCAACGCGCGCCTGAAAGATTCCAACGTCAAACTTCATCTATCCGAGGTCAAGGGCCCGGTCATGGACCGGCTCAAACAGAGCGATTTTCTCGAGGCGCTCACCGGTCGCGTTTTTTTGAGTACCTATGCGGCGTGGCGTGAATTTTCCTGAACGTTTTGAATAAACAGACAAAGACACGCCCGGTAGCCTTTCACTAACGCCCGTTTGAATGCATCATAAACGGCAGGATATCGAAGGCGTACGGGAGCAGGAATGCCAACGGAGTGGATTACCCGCGAGGGAGGGACGCTGACGCTGCAGGGTGAATGGACCCTCGAGCACTATAGCGCGCTTAAAGCGCGTCTTGCCTCTTACTCGGTCGAAAGGGAGACCGAGGTAACGCTTGGCGGTTTCGAGCGCCTGGACACCGCCGGGGCGGCGCTTTTGATCAACCTGGTCGGGATCGAGCGCGCCCAATCCATCGATGAGTGGGCAAGCGGGCTTCCCGCCTCGCAGCAGTCACTCATCCAGCGTATCGCCGAGGCGATGGACGTATCGCTCGCCCCGGCTATCGATACCCCCAACCGCTTCACTCGCGCGCTTGAAAGCATTGGCGAGCAGGTCGAGGGCCTTTGGCAGCAGCAGCGCGCCCTGCTCGGGTTTGTCGGCCTGGTGCTGGCGACCCTGCTTCCCGTGCTCATCAACCCCAAACGCTGGCGGATGACCGCCACCGTGGCCCATATTCAACAAAGCGGCCTGAACGCCGTGCCCATCGTGATTCTGCTGACCTTCATGGTCGGCGCGGTGGTGGCTTTTTTGGGGGCGACGGTGCTGCAAGACTTTGGGGCCACCGTTTATACCATCGACCTGGTCGCTTTCTCCTTTCTACGCGAATTCGGCGTATTGCTGGCCGCCATTTTGCTGGCCGGGCGAACCGCGAGCGCCTTTACCGCCCAACTGGGGGCGATGAAGTCCAACGAGGAGATCGACGCGCTCAAGGCGCTGGGCCTCGACCCAGTCGAGCTCCTGGTGCTGCCACGGGTTATGGCGATGCTGGTCAGCATGCCGATTCTGGCGTTTATCGGCATGCTCAGCGGCTTGCTGGGCGGGGCAATGGTCGCCACCTTGTCGCTTGATATCCCGCTTTCGCAGTTCCTGACGACCTTGCAAAAGGATGTCTCGGTCAACCACTTCCTGGTGGGGCTTGCCAAGGCGCCGGTGTTCGCCTTCGTGATTGCGGTGATTGGCTGCCTGGAGGGTTTCAAGGTGGCCGGTAGCGCGCAGTCCGTGGGCGCGCATACGACCTCGAGCGTGGTGCAGTCGATCTTCATGGTGATTCTGATCGACGCCCTGGCGGCGCTCTTTTTCATGGAGATGGGCTGGTGAGCCAGTACGATCGAGCCGAAAACAGCGACGAGCCGGTCATCCATGTACGCGGGCTGGTGAACCGCTTTGGCGAGCACGCCGTCCATGAGGATCTCGACCTGACCCTGAACAAAGGCGAAATTCTGGGTGTGGTCGGCGGCTCGGGCACCGGAAAATCGGTGCTGCTACGTAGCATCGTGGGTCTCAAACACCCGGACGAAGGCACCATCGAAGTGCTGGGTACCGATCTGGACACGCTCAGCAGCGCCGAACGCAGCCAGGTCGAGCGCCGCTTCGGCGTGCTGTTTCAACAAGGGGCGCTGTTTAGCTCGCTCAACCTGCAGGAGAATATCGCCCTGCCGCTGATCGAGCACGTCGGGCTTGCCCGGGAAGACGCCGAGTATCTGGCGCGCATCAAGCTCTCGCTGGTGGGCCTTTCGCCGGAGGCGGCGATGCAGTCGCCGGAATCGCTTTCCGGCGGCATGATCAAACGCGCCGCCCTTGCCCGGGCGCTGGCGATGGACCCGGACATTCTGTTTCTGGACGAACCCACCGCCGGCCTGGACCCTATCGGCGCCGCCGCCTTCGATCAGTTGATCGTGACCCTTCGCGACGCGCTCGGCTTTAGCGTCTTTCTCGTCACCCACGACCTGGACACGCTCTACGCCGCCTGCGACCGGGTCGCAGTGCTGTCGCAAAAACGCGTGCTGGTGGCAGACACCCTGGAAAACGTCGCCAAAACCGACGACGACTGGGTGCAGGAGTACTTCAACGGCCCTCGTGGCCGCGCCGCCGCCGCTTCATTGGATCAAGAGTAACGCTCATGGAAACCCGCGCGCATCACGTTCTAATCGGTCTTTTTACGCTGCTTACCGGGGCCGGGGCGCTCATTTTCGCGCTCTGGATGAGCCAGGTGGCCGGCGAGCAGGATTATCGCCCCTATCGCATTTTGTTCGAGCGCAGCGTCAGCGGCCTGTCGGTAGGCAGTGTCGTGCAGTACAACGGCATCGAAGTGGGCGACGTCACGGAGCTCTCGCTTGACCCGACCGACCCGCGCCAGGTGATTGCCGACATTCGCGTGTATGAAGATACGCCGGTAAAAACCGACACCCGGGCCAAGCTTTCCTTTGCCAGCATTACCGGCAGCATGTCGGTTCAGCTACACGGCGGCGGGCCCAATAGCCCGCGCCTCGACGCCGAATCCGACGACGCCGCCCCGTTCATCCAGGCCGATCCTTCGCCCATCGCCACGCTCATGGAAGAAGGTGAAGAGATGATCGACAACGTCAACGCGATTCTCGAGAACGTGAACCGGCTGTTCAACGACGATAACCGCGAACAGGCGGGCAACATTCTGACCGATATTGCCGAAATTACTCAAATGATCGCCTCCCAGCGCGAGGCGCTGGACGAGAATATGGCGCTGTTCGGCGATGCGACGCGCCAGGCAACGGCCACCCTCGAGAACATCGAAGTGCTCAGCCAGGAAACCACCCAGCTTGTACGCCAGGATGGCCAGCGCGTCTTCGACAGGGCGGCCAGCGCAAGCGACGATGTCGCCCGGGCCGCCCAGCGCATCGAGCAATTGGTCGACGATAACGCCGCGGCACTCGAAAGCACGCTGCGTAGCACTCAGGACGTTGCCCCGGCGCTATCGGCGCTTCGCTCCACGCTCACCACGCTCGACCGTATCACCCGCGACCTGGAAGAGAACCCCACCGACTTCATTCTAGGCCGCGACCGCGTAGAGGAGTTTCGCCCATGAAGGCCCCGATTACCGCTTTGCTGACGCTTGCCCTGTTGACCGGCTGTTCAGTGTTGCCCGATGCCGACCCGGCCACGCTCTACCGCCTGCCCACCCCGGCAAGCCAGGCCCCGGCGAGCAACCCGACGCTTGCAAGCCTGCGCCTCGGCGTCGCCTCGCCGGAAGCCAATCATCTGTTTAGCAGCAACCGTATCGTGGTTTATCCGGACCACAATATCGTCAATGTTTACGAAGGCGCGCGCTGGCACGAAAACGCTCCGGAGCTCGTTCAGACCCGCCTGATCGGCGCGCTACAGCAGAGCACGCTCTTCGAAAGCGTCGGTATCGACCGGCTGCCCTCGGATCTGCTACTGCTAAGCGAGATTCGCCACTTTCAAAGCGAATACGATCAGACCCCGCCGACGGCGCGCATTCAGCTCGATGTGCAGCTCGCCGATCGCCAGCGCCGCCCGCTCGCCAATCAAAGTTTTACCGCCCAGGCGCGGGCGGCAAGCGTCGACATTCCCGACGTCGTGGACGCCTTCGGGTCGGCAAGTGATACGCTCACCGCTGAACTCGTCGAGTGGCTGGGCGGGCTTTCCGCCCGCACCCTGAATGCTGACGAGGACAACCGATAACAAGCGGCGAAGCGCTCGGCGGGCTCTAAAGCGCCCGAGGGTTTTTGGGATAGAAGCGCTCGGGCTGGCGCTCGAGGTGGGAGAAAAACCGCGTATCCTTGTAGGGCATCTTCATAAAACCCGAGACCCCCAGCCCCTCGATCAGGCTGACCGCGTCGAGAATCCGATCGAGCAGTGCGCCAAAGGCGCGCTCTTGGCTCGGGTCCAGCAGCCGGTAGTAGCTGTGAATCTTGAGATGGTGCGGGTGGGCTTCGAAGATGATCATCCCGGTGTGGTGGATCTCGTTGAGCTTTTTGAGTAGCGCCATGATGGTCGCGGGCAGGCTCAAAAGCTCTTCCGGGTCCGGGCCGTCCTCGAAGTAGCTGTGCTGGCGGGTGCGGGCCTCCTCCGGCATGGCACTTAGCTCGAACCGGATGCGGGTATCGGGCTGGCGCACGAACGCATCGCTTTCCCGGGCGCGTTCCAGGTGCAGCGTTTGGCGGGCATTGAACAGGCAGCTTTTGAAGACCCCCTGGCGGTGAATGGCCCGGGCCAGGTGCACCATGTTGTTGACCGCCTGGGTGAAGGCGGGTTTTTGTGCCGGGTCGTGTAAATTGAGCGAGGAGTCGATGTAGATGCCTTGGGCTTCCCAACGAATCGCCAAGCCCCCGACCACCGGGTACTTGCCCAATCGGCTGACCGAGGCCAGAAACGCCTTTTCCGTTTCCCCCATCCCCTGCATGAACTGCTTATAGTAGCGGTCGAGCTGCACGTCGTTGACATCATTGAGCGTTTCTTCAGCGTTCACTTCGCGCAAAAACGCCTTGCGCGAGCTGTACACCACGGTGTCGATCTCGGCGTTGGCCGGGCGCACCCAAATCGGCACCAGCGGCGCCGCGACGTCCTCGGGCAAATCGACCATCACCGCCCGGGCCATGGTGGGCATCGCCTTGAGAAAGTAATCTCCGGCCTGGCGTCGTGTTACCGGGTCCGGGTCCAGCATGGCGTCCAGGGTGCGGGCGAATTCCACGGGAAGCCCGAGCGAGCTTGCCGGAATGGCGCGGTGACCAAAACGACACGACTGCGCCGAGGCGAGCGCATAGAGCGTGCCCGCCACGCCCTGCTCGTCGAAGCACGGCGACGAAAGCGCCCCATTTAGCTGCTCCTCGCCGATGAAGTAGACATCGCCCAGTCTTGCGTTGGTATGCTGCAGATGATTGGACATCAGCTCCATGACGTTGCTGCCCACCGGCTGAAGGTCGGCGCCGAGCTGGGCGAACACCGACGAGCCCCAGTCGATCAGCGCCACGGTTTCACTGTCGCGATCGAACACCAGATTCGACGGCTTGATATCGCCGTGCACCAGCGGGCGGCCGTGAGGGCCGGTTTCCTTGCGAAGCGCGAGGAGTATATCGGCAAGCTGCGCGGCGAGTCGTACGATCAGCCGCGGCGAAAGACGCCCCTGGCCAAGCGATACCGCTTCGAGATTCAGCCCCGGCGCGCGCTCCATCACCAGAATCGACTGGCCGCGAATACGCTGGTAGGAGATCAGCCGAGGAATGCGCGGATGAGTGACCTGGTCGAGCATGAACGCCTCCTCCTCGAGGCGCTCCTGCAGGTGAGCGGGCAGCGTAATACGCGAGAACTTGAATACGTAGTGCGCCGGGCCGTCAGGGGTGTCGGTGCGCCCGGCGAAAACGAAACCGTAGGCGCCCTTGCCGATCAGCTCGATGGCCTCGAATCCCAGTTGGCCAAGCTGCGCCTGGCATAGCGCTACCCAATCCTTGAGCTTGCGCGCATCCTGATGGTTGAGCAGATAAACCGACTGCTCCTCAGGAATATAGAACTGCTGTAGCGCCTGGGGCATCGCGTTATCCGTATAACGACACGTTCAAGGGTTAGCGCAGATGCAAGAGCATCGTCTCCGGCGCCTCGAGAAAGCCCTTCCAGGCGTTGCAAAACCGCGCAATGGTGCCGCCGTCGATAAAGCGATGATCGCCGGCCCAGGTCACCGTCATGAGCGCCCGGCGCTCGAGCCCCCCTTGGGCGTCGAAGCGCGGCAGCCACTGGGTCTTGCCGATGGCCACGATCGCCGCTTCCGGGGCGTTGATGATCGGCGCAGCGTAGGTGCCGCCCAGCGCACCGATATTCGAGATCGTGATGGTGCCGCCCTTTAGATCGGCCTGGTCGACGCGCCCCTCCCGGGCCGCTTCGGTCAACCGGGCGACTTCCTCGGCAAGCGCTACGAGGGTCAAGCCTTCGACCCCCTTGACGTTGGGCACCATCAGCCCCGCCTTGCCGTCTACCGCCATGCCGATGTTGCACGCATCGAAATAGTGAAGCGTGTCGCCGGCCTCGTTCAACTGGGCGTTGACGATCGGCGTCTGCGTCAGGGCCAGCGCCATCGCTTTCATGAAAAACGGCATCAACGTCAGACGCCCGCCGCTCGCTTCTACAACGGGCTTCAAACGCTCGCGCAGCGCCAGCAGCGCGGTGACATCGATCTCCTCGCCGTAGTGAAAGTGCGGAATCGTACTGGCCGCGTGCACCATGCGTTTGGCCATCGCCGCGCGCATCCCGCGAAGCGGCTCGGTTCGGCTGGCGCCGGGCGTAGCAGGTGGGCTTGCCGGGGCCTCTGCGCTCCCCCCTTCAAGATGCGCCAGCACGTCCTCTTTCAACACCCGCCCCGCCTTGCCGCTACCCGTGATCGCCGCAAGTTGAAGATCGTGCTCGCGCACCAGCCGGCGCACCGCGGGGCTTGCCGGCGTTTTTGCCTGAGCGCTCGAGACGTTGCCCACTTGGGCGGCCGAGCGTGGAAGCGGCGTCTCGGTGCTGGCTTTAATATCGACTTCGCCCTCGGGCGCTTTGTCTTCCCGCACCGGCGTTTCGGACTCATCCTCGCCGGGTTGGGAAGCCGTCTCGTCGTCGGCCTGGTAGGCGTAAAGCGGCGCGTGAACCCGGGCGATTTCGCCTTTTTTTACATGAAGTCTGGTGACTACCCCCGCTTCCGCCGCGGTGATTTCGACCAGCGCCTTGTCGGTCATCACCTCGACGATCGGTTGGTCTTCCTCGATACGCTCGCCCTCTTCGACGCGCCACTCGACCACTTCGCACTCAACGATGCCTTCGCCGATATCCGGCAGTACAAAATCGCTCATTGTTATTCCCCCGGCGCTAGAAGTTGACGCTTTCGCGAATCGCTTCAAAAATTTTCAAATGATCCGGCAGGTACTCTTTTTCGAGCACCAGGGGGAACGGTGTATCAAGCCCGGTCACCCGACGGATAGGCGATTCGAGGTACAAAAAGCAGCGCTCGGCGATGGTGGCGGCAATCTCGCCGGCAAAGCCACCGGTCAGCGGCGCCTCGTGGCTAACCACCAGCCGCCCGGTCTTGAGCACCGACTCCACCACGGTGTCGATGTCCCAGGGGGAGAGCGTGCGCAGGTCGATGACCTCGCAAGCGATACCTTGTTCTTCGGCAAGCTCGGCAGCCTTGCTGATCACTTCCATTTGCGCGCCCCAGCCCACCAGGGTGATATCGTTGCCCTCGCGGATGATCTCGGCCTCGCCAATGGGAAGCTGGTAATCCTCCTCGGGCACCTCGCCGGTCGAGGCCCGGTAAAGGCGCTTGGGTTCCAAAAACAGCACCGGGTCCGGGTCGCGAATCGCGGCGAGCAAAAGCCCCTTGGCCTGGTAGGGATTACGCGGCACCACCACCTTGAGCCCAGGCGTGTGGGTGAAGTAGGCTTCCGGCGACTGGGAGTGGTAGAGCCCACCGCTGATGCCACCGCCGTAGGGGGTGCGAATGGTCAGCCCACCCACGTTGAAAAGATCGCCAGAGCGGTAGCGAAACTTGGCGGTTTCGTTGACGATTTGATCGAAGGCCGGAAAGATGTAGTCGGCGAATTGGATCTCGGCCACCGGCACCGAGCCCTGCGCGGCCAGGCCGTTGGCGAACCCGATGATGCCTTGTTCGACCAGCGGCGTATTGAAGCAGCGCGCCTTGCCGTACTTTTCCTGGAGATGGCTGGTGGCGCGGAATACGCCACCGAACACGCCGACGTCTTCCCCAAAGCAGAGAACCTTGTCGTCCTCGGCCATGGCGGTATCGAGGGCGTTATTGATCGCCTGTAGCAGGTTCATTTTAGCCATGTTTCTGCTCCTGCTCTTGAGCGTCCGCCGAGGGTTCGATTTCCAGATCCAGCGATTTGGCGCCTCTGGGGTAGGCCTCGGGGTAGCGGCGAATGTGGCGCTTGAGCTCGTCGAGCTGGCGTTGAAGTTCTGGGGTGACATCGGCGTAGACATCGGTAATCAGCGAATCGAGCGGCTGGGAGCCGCGCTTTTCGGCGCGCTTCATGGTCTCCAGGATCTCCCGGCGCAGGCGCTCCTCTTCACGGGACTGCTCCTCGTCGCTCCACCACTGGTTTTGAATCAACCACTTTTTAAGCCGCAGTACCGGGTCCTTGAGCCGCCAGGTCTCCTCCTCGTTTTTACCGCGATAACCCGACGGGTCGTCCGAGGAGGAGTGCGCCGCCAGGCGATAGGACATGGCTTCGATCAGTACTGGCTTGTTCTGCTCCACCGCAATGCAGCGCGCCTGGCGAGTAGCCTCGAAAACGGCCAGCGCGTCGTTGCCATCGACCCGAATGACGTGCATGCGATAGCCCATCGCCCGAGGCGCGATGCCGTCGGCGGCGAACTGCTCGACCGCCGGGGTAGAAATCGCGTAGCCGTTGTTACGACAAAAAAAGATGACCGGGACCTGATGCACCGAGGCCATGTTGAGCGCGGCGTGAAAGTCCCCTTCCGAGGCCGCGCCTTCGCCGAAAAATGTCAGCGTGCAAAGGCCCTCACCGGCGAGCTTTTGGCCGTAGGCGTAGCCCGTGGCCTGGGGAATTTGGGTCGCAAGCGGCGAGGAGATCGTCATGTAATGAAGCTTGCGCGAGCCGTAGTGCACCGGCATCTGGCGACCCTTGCCGTAATCCAGCTCGTTGCCAAAAAGCTGATTCATGAACTCGTCGATGGTGAAGCCGCGATACAAAAGCGCGCCCTGTTCGCGGTACTGCGCCATGATCATGTCGGTATCATCCAGCGCCGCGGTAGCGCCGACGATAGCGGCCTCCTCGCCGGTACTCTGCATGTAAAAGCTCAGCCGCCCCTGGCGCTGGGCGGCCATCATGCGCTCGTCCAGAAGCCTTGTGCCCAGCATGGCTTTATATAAGCGTCTGGCGTGCTCGCGGCCGAGCGCCGGAGCGCTCGCGCCCGGGTAGAGCTCGCCTTCCGGGCTTAGCAGGCTAAAGGTCGGGATGGAAAATTCGTCGCCGGTCATGAAGGTCGGCTGATGATCAAAGCGTGTCATGATTATTGTCCTTATTGACCCCTTTTGAGGGTAGTGTTGTCGGTACCGGACGTTTCTGCCAGTGGATTTATCTGGCAGCGCTCGACGCAACACAAGGACAGTAACTCAGCAAAGCGACTTTAGGGATACAACTTAAGGCGGGGGTCCGGCGCCCTGGCAGACGCTGAATCAAACGCAGACGCCTTAATGTGGCAAGCGGCGGCTCAGCGTCTGTTGGAAAAGATCGAAAAGGCTATCGACGGTCAGCGCCAGCAGCGCAATCAAAAGCGCGCCCTGCAGCACGTAGGCCATATTGTTATTGACGATACCGGAGATGATCGGGTCGCCCAGGTTGCTCGCGCCCACCGTGGCGCCCAGCGCCGCCGTGGCGATATTGATGGTGATGGAGGTGCGCACGCCGGCCAAAATCACCGGAGCGGCCAGCGGCAGCTCCACGCGCCAAAGGATCTGGCGCGGCGTCATGCCCATGGCGTACGCCGCCTCTTTGGTGTTGGCATCGACATTTTGGAGTCCTGCCAGGGTATTGCGCACAATCGGCAGCAGCCCGTAAAGCATCAGCGCGACGATGATCGCCGGTGTGCCAAAGCCCAGTACCGGTACGGCAAGCGCCAGCACAGCGACCGGCGGAAAGGTCTGGCCCAGGGAAGCCAGCTGCCCGGCCAGGGGAAGAAAATCGCGCCCGCGCGCACGGGTCACGCCGATACCGGCGAGAATACCGATGCACACGGTCACCACGCCCGCTACGCCGACCACCAACAGATGGCGACCGAGCAGGTCCACGAAGCTCGCCCGCGAGTAGATCACCTGACGGGCGCCGGGCTCGACCCAACGGAAAAGAGCCTCGAAATAGGCCATGCCAAACACGCCAAGCGCGAGCAGCAGTGCCCAGCCCAGCGGGATAAGCCAGCGTTTCGACAACGCCAAGCGATGAGCGTCAGACGCGGCGCTATTGACCTGCACGGTAGCCTCCCCCGTCGGCGCGGGCCTCTTTGATCAACCGGCGCAGCGAGAGTTCGCCGATGGGCATGTCATTTGCGTCCACCACGGTGAGCCGGTCACTGTGATCGCGCAGCATCATCGAAAGGCCCTGGCGCAGCGTAAAGTCCGCCGGAATGCGCGAGTGGGCGGGAATCGACGAGCCCAGCGAGGTCATGTGATCCCGTACCCGACTCAAAGCGGCCTGCTTGAGCCCGCGCTCGATGCCGCCTAAAAGTGACTCCACGAACGGGTCATTGGGGTGTTGTAAAAGCGCCAGCGGGCTTCCCTGCTGCACGATGTGGCCGTCGCGCATGACCACCAGGTGGTCGGCGAGCTTGAGCGCTTCGTCCATGTCGTGGGTGACGAACACGACGGTCTTGTGCAGCTTGGCTTGCAGTCTTGCCAGCTCGTCCTGGAGCTTTTCCCGAGTGAGTGGATCCAGCGCCCCGAAGGGCTCGTCCATCAGCAGAATATCCGGGTCGGCGGCAAGCGCCCGGGCAACGCCCACCCGCTGGGCCTGCCCGCCGGAGAGCTGATGGGGGTATTTGTCCGCGAACTCGTCCATGGGCAGGCTAAAAGTGCCCATTAATTCCTCGACCCGAGCGCTCACCTGGTCCGCCGGCCACTTGAGCAGCCGCGGTACCAGGCCGATATTGCGCGCCACGCTCCAGTGGGGAAAAAGCCCGGTGCTCTGAATCACGTAGCCGATACGCCGCCTCAGCTTGACCGCGTCGAAACTCTCGACGGCCTGGCCGTCCAGCAGAATCTCGCCGTCGCTGTGAGGGATCAACCGGTTGATCATACGAAGGGTGGTCGATTTACCGCAACCGGAGGTGCCTACCAGCGCGCACAACTTGCCCGTGGGAATGCTCAAGGAGATGGCGTCGACCGCGGTCGTATCGCCAAAGCGCTTGGAGACGTTTTTAAGCTCGATCATGGCTGTCCTCCGTGACGGGTTATGTCGGCGAGCGCGCCAAGCCCGGCGTCGGCGATCAATGCCATGACGACGATCGGCAGCGCCCCGAGCAGGACCATATCCATGGCCGCCTGCCCCAGGCCCTGAAAGATGAACGTACCAAGCCCCCCGGCGCCGATCAGCGCGGCCACCGCCGTTAGCCCCACCGCCTGCACGGTAGTGATGCGTACGCCTTCCAGCAGCACCGGCAGCGCCAGCGGAAAGCGCACCTGCCAAAACCGCTGGCTCGGGCGCATGCCCATGGCCGTAGCGGCCTCCAGCGTATCCGGGCGCACCGCCCCCAGGGCGATGTAGGTGTTGCGCACGATCGGCAGCAGGCTATAGGCGATCAGCGCGATCAGCGCCGGCGTGTTGCCAATCCCGCTCACCCCCAGGTTGCCCAAAAAGGCCACATTGGCCCCCAGCCAGGCAAGCGGGGCCAGCAGCAGACCAAAAAGCGCCAGACTCGGCACGGTTTGAAAAAAATTGAGCAGCGCGAAGCCGACTTTCTGCGCCCGGGCGAAGCGGCGCATCAATAGCGCAAGCGCCAACCCCAGCACGATACTCACGCCGACCGCGCTTGCCACCAGCACGACATGCTGGGTGAGCGCACTGAAAAACGCCCCCTGGCGCGAGCGAAACTCCTGCACCAGGGCAAGCTCGCCCAGCCAATACCGCGCGCAGAGCCACCAGACCACCGCCACGCCCACCAGCAGCGCAGTGGTGGCAAGGCGCTTGATACCCAGGCGCAGACGAAGCTCCACCAGGCAGAGCAACAAGACGAACAGAAGCGTCCAGTACGCCGCACCGATCCCCAGGCGGGCCTGGGCGATGTCCGGGTCGATCAGAAAATGGCCCGCGACCATCAACCCGAAGGGCAGCAGCAACAGCATCAAAACGACCAGCAGCAGCATCGCCTGATAATTGACGCGGTTAGGCTTGAGCGCCAGGGCCCCCAGCGCTACCAGCAGCAGGGTAATGAGTACTGCCCCGGTCCTGCCCAGCGCTTCAATCAGCCCAAACGAGGTGCCGGGCACGATACGGTTGGGAGCGACGCTGACCACGCCCAGTAGCCACACCGCGGCGAGCATGGCACCGACCAGGGCCACCAGAACGATGTTGGGCGCTAACTGGCTACCACGAATGTCGAGAAAAGCCGCCATCCTCCTCGGCATCGATTAATCGCCCAGGCTATCGAGGTAGTCACTGGCGACCTGGTCCGGCGACAAACCGTTGACCGCTACGTCGGCGTTGAGACGCTGTAACGTCTCGAGATCCAGCGTCTCGAACACCGCGTCCAGGTGCTCTTCCATGGCCGGGTACGTGGCCAGCACGCTTTCACGTACCACCGGCGCGGGCTGATAGATCGGCTGCACGCCCTTGGTGTCCTCGAGCACGACCAGCCCCAGGGCGTTGAGACCGCCGTCGGTGCCGTAGGTCATGGCCGCGTTAACGCCGCTGGTTTGCTGGGCGGCGGCGCGCATGGTCGCCGCGGTGTTACCGCCGGAAAGCACCAGCAGTTGATCGGCTCCCAGCTCGAAACCATACGCCTGCTGGAACGCGGGCAGCGCCTGCTCGGACTCGACGAACTCGGCGCTTCCGGCAAACTTGAAATCGCCGCCCTGCTCCAGGTACTCGGCCAGGTCGTCGAGGGTGACCAGCTCGTTTGCCTCGGCGACATCGCCGCGCACGCTGATCGCCCAGGTATTGTTGGCGCTGGCAGGACGTAGCCAGACAAGCCCCTGCTCGGCGTCGCGCTCCCGCACGGCCTCATAGGCCTTGTCGGCGTCGTTCCAAACGGGGCTATCGGTCATATCGAAAAAGAACGCACCGTTACCGGTATATTCCGGGTAGAGGTCGATCTCGCCGGCGAGAAGGGCGTTGCGCACCACGCTGGTAGCGCCCAACTGTAAACGGCTCTGGGTGGGGATGCCTTCGCGCTCCAGGGTCTGGATGATCAGCTCGCCCAGCACCGCGCCTTCGGTATCGATTTTAGACGACACGATAACGGGGTCGGCGGCGTGGCTATGGCTTGCAGCGAAGGTAAGGGCCAAGCCGGCCAGTGCGGGTTTTACCATGGAGCGCATTGTCATCATCCTTTATTCAAGTGGCTCATCAAAGCGTTAAGTATAGGTGGCGTGCCGTCAAGCGCCACACCCTGACACTTGCGGATCAAGGTGCCTCGACCATCCAGGTGGTGCCTTCACGGGAGTCCTTGAGCACGATACCGCTGGCGGCGAGCTCATCGCGAATAGCGTCGGCCTGGGCGAAGTCCTTGTTGGCCTTGGCCGCCTGGCGCGCAGCGATCTTCTCTTCGATCTCGGCTTCGCTGATCGCGGCCTGAGCGGTGCCCTTGAGAAAGGCCTGGGGCGGCTGTTGCAAAAGCCCCAGCACCCCGCCTAAACGCACGAGCTCAGAGGCCAAGCGCGGTGCCATCGCAGGCGTTTCGGCTTTCGCGCGGTTGAGCTCGCGGGCCAGATCGAACAGCACCGCCAGCGCCTCGGGCGTATTGAAGTCGTCGTCCATGACGCTTTTGAAGCGGGCGTCGAACTCGCTTGCATCCGCCTCTTCGCTTGCCCCCTTTTCGAGCTCGACGCCGTCGAGCGCGGTATAAAAACGGATCAGCGATTTGCGCGCCTCGACCAGGGAACTCACCGAGTAGTTGATTGCGCTGCGGTAGTGGCTGGCGACCAGCAGATAGCGCACCACCTCCGGGTCGTGCTCGGTCAGCACGTCACGAATGGTGAAGAAGTTGCCCAATGACTTGGACATCTTCTCCTGGTCGACCCGGACGGCACCCGCGTGCATCCAGGTGTTGACGTAGGTCTGGCCGGTGGCCGCCTCACTTTGGGCGATCTCGTTTTCGTGATGGGGAAAGGTCAAATCCGGCCCGCCACCGTGAATGTCGAAGGTATTGCCCAAACAGCACGTGGACATCGCCGAGCACTCGATGTGCCAGCCCGGGCGGCCGTTACCCCAGGGCGACGCCCAATGGGCCTCGCTGGGTTTGGCGGCTTTCCAGAGCACGAAATCGAGCGGGTCTTCCTTGTGGGTATCGACCTCGACCCGGCTGCCCGCGCGCATGTCGTCGAGCTGGCGGTTATTGAGCTTGCCGTAGCTTTCGAATTTGCGTACCCGGTAATAGACATCACCGTTATCCGCCCGGTAGGCAAAGCCCTTGTCGATCAGCGTCCCGATCATCGCGATGATGTCATCGATGTGGCCGGTAGCCCGCGGCTCGCGGCTCGGTGGGAGTACCCCCAGGCGCGCCTCGTCCTCGTGCATGGCGTCGATCATGCGCTCGGTGAGCGCGCTGATGGATTCGCCGTTTTCATCGGCGCGCTTTAAAATCTTATCGTCGATGTCGGTGACGTTGCGTACATAGTTGACGTCATACCCGCGCGCGCGCAGGTAGCGGCTGATGACATCGAACGCCACCATCACCCGGGCGTGGCCCAGGTGGCAGTAGTCGTAAACCGTCATACCACAGACGTACATGCTGACCCGCCCGGCCTCGAGGGGCGTGAACGCTTCCTTCTGGCGCGTCAGCGTATTGTAGATATGCATAAACGCCCCTTAGCCTTTCTTCTGAATTTTCGCCCAGGTATCTTTCAGACCCACGGTGCGGTTGAAGACGAGCTTGTCCGGCGTAGAGAGGTGACGGTCGGCGCAGAAATAACCTACCCGCTCGAACTGAAAGCGCGACTCCGGGGTGGCGTCCGCCAAGCTCGGCTCGCCGATCGCCTGGCAAACGATTAGCGACGCCGGGTTCAGGTGATCGAGGAAATCGGCGTCCTTGTCCCGGTCGGGCTGCTCGACCATGAAGAGGTTGTCGTACAAACGCACTTCCATGTTCACGCCGTGGACCGCGCTGACCCAGTGGATCACGCCCTTCACCTTGCGATCTTCCGGGTTCTTGCCCAGGGTGTCGAAATCCACCGAGCAGCGCAGCTCGATCACTTCACCAGCGTCGTCCTTGATCACCTCGTCACAGCGGATGACGTAGCTGTTGCGCAGGCGAACCTCTTTACCCGGCGCCAGGCGGAAGAACTTCTTGGGTGCATCCTCCATGAAGTCGTCCTGGTCGATATAAAGCTCGCGGGTCAGCGGCACTTTACGCACGGCCATGTCGTCGCGGGCGGGGTGGCCCGGCACGTCATAGGTCTCTTCGAAGCCTTCCTCGACGTTGGTCAGCACGACCTTCAGCGGTTTCAGTACGCACATGGCCCGCGGCGCGTTGTCTTCCAGGTCCGAGCGGATCGCATGGGTCAGCATGGCGATATCGACCAGGCCACCGTCGGCGCGGGTCACGCCGATCATTTCGCAGAACTTGCGGATCGATGCCGGCGTATAGCCGCGACGGCGCATACCCGAAATGGTCGGCATACGCGGGTCGTCCCAGCCATCGACGATTTGTTCGTCGACCAACAGCTTCAACTTACGCTTGGAGGTCAAGGTGTAGTTGAGATTGAGCCTGGCGAACTCGATCTGGCGCGGCTTGTTGGGCACCGGCAGGTTGTTCAAGAACCACTCGTAAAGCGGGCGGTGATCCTCGAACTCCAGCGTACAGATCGAGTGGGTCACGCCCTCCAGGGCATCCGACTGACCGTGGGTGAAATCATAGGACGGGTAGATCTTCCAGGCATCGCCGGTTTGGTGGTGGCTTGCATGGCGAATGCGGTAGAGAATCGGGTCGCGCAGGTTGATGTTCGGCGAGGCCATATCGATTTTGGCGCGCAGCACCTTCTCGCTTTCGCCGAACTCGCCCAGGCGCATGCGCTCGAGAAGATCCAGATTCTCTTCGGCGCTGCGTTCCCGGTAAGGGCTCGGCCTTCCCGGTTCGGTCAACGTGCCGCGGTACTCGCGAATCTCGTCCGGGTTCAGGTCATCCACGTAGGCCTTGCCTTCACGAATCAGGTGCTGCGCCCAGGCGTAGAGCTGGTCGAAATAGTCGGACGCATAGCGCACCTCGCCGGCCCACTCGAACCCGAGCCATTCGACGTCTTCCTTGATGGCGTCGATATAGGCCTGCTCTTCCTTGGCCGGGTTGGTGTCGTCGAAACGTAAATGGCAGTCGCCCCCCAGGTCCTGGGCCAGCCCGAAGTTCAGACAAATCGATTTTGCATGGCCAATGTGCAGGAAACCGTTGGGCTCCGGCGGGAAACGGGTCACGATCTTGCTGACCTGCCCGCTGTCGATCTCGTCGCTTACCTGGTTGCGAATGAAGTTCGGCGCTTTGGTGGTCTCGTTGCTCATGGCGGTGTTGATAACCTCACAGTGGATGGCGTGCCGGCCGGCTGACGCCTAAGCTTCTAAAACCCGGATGACTAGACCCTAAGCATCTAGAATCCAAGCTAAAAGCCTTAGCGCTTCGCGGCGCCGGGCAAAACCGCTATTATAACGCGACGCCGATGCACAGCGCCAAGGCGAACGCTTTTATTCAATGGGAATTTATTCATGATCGTATTACAGACGAACTTTGGTGACATCACCGTCACGCTCGATTTCGAGAAAGCGCCCAAAACCGCCGCCAACTTTGAGCAGTACGTGCGCGACGGCTTTTATGACGGCACGCTGTTTCACCGCGTGATCGACGGCTTCATGGTCCAGGGTGGTGGCTTCGATCAGGATTTCGAACAGAAACCGACTCGGGATACGATCGAGAACGAGGCCGATAACGGTCTGGAAAACAAAATCGGAACCCTGGCCATGGCGCGCACCCAGGACCCGCACTCGGCTACCGCACAGTTTTTCATCAACGTGGGTAACAACAGCTTCCTGAACCACAGCGGCAAGAACCTGCAAGGCTGGGGCTATGCGGTATTTGGCGAAGTGACCGATGGTATGGACGTGGTCAACACCATCAAGGGCGTCAGCACCACACGCCGCGGTATGCACGCCGACGTCCCCGCGGAAGACGTGATCATCGAGCGCGCCTACGTTAAAGAAGATTGAGCCCGGGAGTCTTATGCGCACTCTGCTGGTAGCCGACACGCACCTAAGCGGCGATACCCCCGAGATCAATCAGGGGTTTTACCGCTACCTCGAACACACTGCCAGGGGCGCGCAGGCGCTCTATATACTGGGCGATCTGTTCGATGCCTGGATTGGCGACGATGTGTTGGATACGCCCCACCCGACCGCCGAGGTCGCTATTGAGGTCATCAAGCGCCTGCGCGCGCTGAGCGATGCGGGTACCGAGGTCTATTTTCAGCACGGCAACCGCGACTTTCTGCTCGGCGAGCGTTTTGTCAACGCCTGCGGGGCCACGCTCCTGCCCGAGGCATTGGAGACCGAGCTGCAGGGCTTACCGCTGGTGTTGCTGCATGGCGATAGCCTTTGCACCCAGGACGAGAGCTATATGGCGTTTCGCGCCCAGTCGCGAAACCCGCAATGGCAGGCGCAAATTCTCGCCATGCCGTTGCAGGAGCGCCTGGCGCTTGCCAAAAAGCTGCGCCTCGAGTCGGGCAGTGCCAACGCCGGCAAGCATGAAGCCATCATGGATGTCACCCCGGCCGAGGTGACGGCACTGATGAGCCGTTACGGGGTATGCACCATGATTCATGGTCACACCCACCGCCCGATGGTGCACGAGCTCACCGTGGAAGAGGTACCCGCCAAGCGCTTCGTGCTGGGAGACTGGAGCACCGAGCACGGCTGGGACATCGTCATCGAACCCACCGAAGGCGCGCTCGCTGTTCCCGAACTTCGCCAGTTTCCGCTCGCATCACCCCCGCCTGGCGAGTGATCAAGGTATAAAAAAGGTATAAAAAAAGCCGGCCCCAAGGGGTCGGCTTTTGCTTAACGTGCTTTTAATCGGCGCTTAGCGATCGATATCGGCGTCGTCTCTGAGCGAGGCGATCAGACCTTCGACGGCGGCCTGGGCGCGCAGCTGCTCGGAGATACGCGCGACGAAATCACTGGCCTCATCCCGCTCTTCGCTGCCGGCGATGACATCGTCGAGCGCCACGACGCTGACGTTCGAGGGCATCGAAACGCTAGCGTAGCGGCTTTCGCCCTCTGCCGGGCGTGCCATGCGGAATACGCCATCCACCAGCGTTGCCGGTAATGCCGTGGGCCCCTGGCGGGAGACACCCTCTGCCTGCTGCCAGTCAATATCGACTTCTTCGCCGGCTTCGAGCGCGGCAATCAGGCGATCGGCCTCTTCCTGAAGCGCCTGCTGGCGCTGGGAGGCGGCCACGAACCCTTCGATGTCGTCGCGTACCTCTTCGACCGGCAGCAGCGTCGCCTCGCGGTGCTCAGCCACGCGCAGGACCATGCGGCGGTCGTCGTCGAGCTCGATGACCTGGCTGTTGTAGCCGTCTTGCAGCACATCGTCGGTGAACGCTTCGCTCATGACGCCGGGCTCGGAGAGCACGCCGGTGCCGCCGTCTCGGGTAATCCAGTCGGTCTGAAAGAGCGTCAGGCTTAGATCTTCTGCCACGCTTTGCAAATCATCCGCCGCAAAGCTTTCGTCGATCAGGCGCTGCACCTGGCGGTTGAAGTCATCGCTGACCTCGTTGATCGCCGCCGTGTGCATGAGGGTTTCGCGCTGCTCTTCGAAAGACGGCCCCTCGATCTCGGTCACCTGTAGAACGTGGAAAGCGTCGCTCATTTCGACCGGCTCGGAGGTTTCGCCTTCGGCCAGGTTGAACGCGGCGTCGTCGAAGGCTTCGCCCATGATGCCGGGGGCGATGACGCCAAGGTCGCCACCCTGTTCGGCGCTGGCGGTGTCGTCGGAGTATTCCAGCGCCACGTCCTCGAAGGAGTCGCCCGCCTCGATCGCCGCCAGCGCCTGCTCGGCGCGCGTTTGGGCTTCATCGCGGCTGCGCTCGTCGCCGTAGGTAATCATGATGTGCGACAAGCGACGGTCGCTGGACTGACTCTGCGCGCGATAGGCCTCGCGCAGCGCTTCGTCGTCCACCTCGACATCGTCGGCCATCTCCTGGCGGTCGATGAGTACGTACTCGACTTGCACCTGTTCCGGGCGCTCGAAACGCTCCGGGTTGGCGTCGTAGTACGCCTGGACATCGTCGTCGGTGACGTTGGGCGCGAAGTCGATATCGCTTTGGTCGAGCATCACGTAGCGGAAGCTGCGCTGCTGATTTTGCAGCGCCAAAAGGCGTTCGCGCTCGTTGGGCAGCACGAAGTCACTCTGGGCGAGGCCCTGCTGGAGGTAGCGGCGCTTGAGATCGCCCTTCAGCTCTTCGCGAAACGCCACCGGCGTGTAGCCGGCCCGGCCAAGCTGGTTACGGAAAATATCCGCATTGAAACGGCCCTGCCCGTCCTGAAACTCCGGCAGGGTGATAATGATCTGATCCAACTGGTCGTCGGAGAGGTAAAAGCCACCCTCATCGGCATACTGACCCAGCAGTTTTTGCGTGATCAACTGGTCGATCACGTCGTTTCTAAGGGCACGCTCCTGCTCTGGTGGCACCTGACCCGAGCGTAGCGCACGCTGCACTTCAAGCTCTACCTGCTGGCGCATGATGGGCTCGCCGTTAACGCTTGCCACCTGGTTTGGGTCGCGGCCGAAGGCGCTGAATAGCGACTCCACGCCAAAAAGCGCCATGGCGGCCACCATGAGCCCAATAATGATTTTAGCGCCCCAGCTACGGGAGCCATTGCGAATACTTTGCAGCATGCTTGCCTCAGATCGTTACGGCCATTGATCGCGCCCAAAAAAGGGGCCTTAAAATAACATGGGCGCATCGCCGTAGCGATGCGCCCATTACGTTACAGCAAACGCGAGCCAATCAGTTGACGGCGTCTTTCAACGCTTTACCCGCTTTGAAATTGGGTACTTTGGCAGCGCTAATCTGAATCGGCTGGCCCGTTTGCGGGTTACGGCCGGTGCGCGCGGCGCGCTCTTTAATGGCAAACGTACCAAAGCCTACCAGTGAAACGCTATCGCCTTTTTTGAGGCTATCGGTGACAGACTCGACCATGGCATCCAATGCGCGGGTTGCCGCTGCTTTCGGAATATCTGCAGACGCGGCAATAGCTTCAATCAGCTCGGACTTATTCACACTTCACCCCTTAAATGTTTCGAAAAAATGGCTCTGAACGGCGCGGTCACCGGCAGGTACAAGCTCAAAGCATAGCTGCGTTTTATAGCAATGCCTTGAAATACCTGTCAAGCGACCAACTTTCGAGCGCCGGGCCACCGGGCCCGGACGCCCCTTATCACTAAAAGCCTCTTCGGGCTTTGACGCTTAGTGTGTGCTGGCGACAGTACTGCCGTTAAACGACGGGTCGGCATTTTTGAGCGTTGCCGCCCCGCTGTCCGGCTCATCGGCTAGCGCCACTGCCAGCACATCATCTATCCACTGTACCGGACGAATATCAAGTGCGCCCTTGATGTTATCCGGTACTTCCTTGAGATCGCGGCGGTTTTCCTCAGGAATCAGGACGGTCTTTATACCACCCCGGCGCGCCGCCAGCAATTTCTCCTTCAATCCGCCAATGGGCATGACTTCCCCACGCAGATTGACCTCGCCGGTCATGGCGACATCGCAGCGCACCGGTCGATTGGTGTAGGCGGAGATCATGGCCGTCACCATGGCCACCCCGGCACTCGGGCCGTCCTTCGGGGTCGCGCCTTCCGGCACGTGAATGTGCAGGTCCTCGTTCTCGAACCGCTGCGGGTCGATACCGAACGACGCCGCCCGCGCTTTGACGACGGTATGGGCAGCGCTGACCGACTCTTTCATGACATCGCCAAGCGAACCCGTCTTGTTGACACGGCCTTTACCCGGCGTCACCACCGATTCGATGTTGAGAATCTCACCCCCGACGGAGGTCCAGGCAAGCCCGGTGACGCGCCCTACCTGGTCTTCCTTTTCGGCCAAACCGTAGCTGTAGCGGCGAACACCGGCGTAGGTCTCGATATGCTCGGCCTTGAGGGTTTGCGGCGGCTCCTTGGCGTCTTTTTTCTTGCTCACCTCGGCTTCGACCCGCTCGCGCAGCACCTTGCGGCACACCTTGGCGATCTGACGCTCGAGCTCGCGCACGCCCGCTTCGCGGGTGTAGTAGCGCACAAGCTCCAGAAGCGCTTCCTCTTCCAGCGCCAGCTCCTCCGGCTTCAAGCCGTTGGCTTTTAGCTGCTTGGGGAGCAGGTAGCGCTTGGCAATCGCCAGCTTCTCGTCCTCGGTGTAACCGGGTAGTCGAATGATCTCCATACGATCCAACAGCGGACCGGGGATATTCATCGAGTTCGCCGTACAAATGAACAGCGTCTCGGAGAGATCGTAGTCGAGCTCGAGGTAGTGGTCGCTGAAGCTGTTGTTCTGCTCCGGGTCGAGCACTTCCAGAAGCGCCGAGGATGGATCGCCCCGGTGATCCATACCGAGTTTGTCGACTTCGTCGAGCAAAAACAGCGGGTTTTTCACTTCCGCGCGGGTCATACGCTGCATCAGCTTACCCGGTAGCGAGCCGATATAGGTGCGCCGATGGCCACGAATTTCGGACTCGTCGCGCACGCCGCCAAGCGCCAGGCGCACGTACTTACGGTTGGTTGCCCGCGCGATGGACTGGCCAAGCGAGGTTTTACCCACCCCCGGTGGGCCTACCAGGCAAAGCACCGGCCCTTTCATTTTCTTGACGCGCTTTTGTACCGCCAGGTACTCGAGAATACGCGCCTTGACTTCTTCCAGGCCGTAATGGTCTTCGTCGAGCACCTCTTGCGCCTTGACCAGGTCGTGCTTGACCCGGGTGCGCTTTTTCCAGGGCACGGCGATCAGCCAGTCGAGGTAGGAGCGTACCACGGTGGCCTCGGCGGAGTTGGCCGCCATCATCTTAAGCTTGTTGAGCTCCTGAGTGGCTTTCTCAAAGGCCTCCTTGGGCATGCCCGAGTCCTTGATCGCCTGCTCGTACTTCTCGGTCTCGTTGGGCACATCATCGAGCTCACCCATCTCTTTCTGGATGGCCTTCATCTGCTCATTGAGGTAGTACTCGCGCTGGGTCTTCTCCATCTGCTCTTTGACCCGCGAGCGGATACGCTTTTCTACCTGCAGCAGGTCGATTTCGGACTCGATCAGCGCCATCAGGTGCTCGATACGATCGCGCACGCGATCCATCTCAAGAAGCTCCTGCTTGTCGCCGATCTTGAGCGACAAATGCGCGCAAATGGTATCCACGAGCCGGCTCGGGTCCTCGATGCCGGACAGCGAGTTCAAGACCTCGTTGGGCACCTTTTTGGAGAGCTTGACGTACTGCTCGAACTGATTCAGCAGCACGCGAACCAGCGCTTCCTGCTCACGACTGGTCAGCGGTTCGCTATCCCGCGCCACCAGGTGCGCCTGGGTATAGCCGGCCTCGTTCTCTTCGATGCTCACGACATCGGCACGGAAGTTACCTTCGATCAATACCTTGACCGTGCCATCGGGAAGCTTCAAAAGCTGCATGATGTCGGCAACGGTACCCATGGCGTAAAGGTCGTCGTTATCCGGCTCGTCCTGAGAGGCTTCACGCTGAGCCACCAACAGGACGCGCTTATCGGCTTCCATGGCCGCTTCGAGGGCATGGATGGATTTTTCCCGGCCCACAAACAGCGGAATCACCATTTGCGGGTAAACTACCACGTCGCGCAGTGGCAACATGGGTAAACACTGTGTCTGATCGGCGTTCTGCTGCATCGCAGACGTTCCTCAAAATCGGATAAGCGCTCGATAAAGCGTTACCACTTATAAGCGCTTAACAAGATGGAAGACGCGGCCTGGTAACGTCAGCCGCTGGATGGCAAGGACCCGGTCATCGGCCCACGGCGCGGCGCGGGCCAGCAGTGCCTGGACAACAACAAGGGGTCGCCTAGGCGACCCCTTGTATTGGCGCAAGCAGTACCTGGATCGAGCGCGGCCTTGTTAGCCGTCGGTCCCGTCAACGCGCGTCTCTTGCTGGTTGGAGTAGATCAACAGCGGCTGGCTTTCGCCTTCGATCACCGACTGATCGATCACCACCTTGCTGACATCCTCGAGCGAGGGAATCTCATACATGGTGTCCAGCAGTACCGATTCAAGAATCGAGCGAAGACCACGGGCACCGGTTTTACGCTCCATCGCCTTGGCGGCAACGGCGCGTAGTGCCTCCTCGCGGAATTCAAGCGTCACGCCTTCCATTTCGAAGAGTTTGGCGTACTGCTTGATCAGCGAGTTCTTGGGCTCGGTCAAAATCTGAATCAGCGCGTCTTCGGTAAGCTCAGTCAGCGTCGCGATTACCGGCAGGCGCCCTACGAACTCGGGGATTAGGCCAAATTTGACCAGATCTTCCGGCTCGACCTCGGAGAGAAGCTCACCCACGCCTTTAGCGCTTTCCTTGGTCTTCACGCTGGCGTTGAAGCCGATACCGCCCTTCTCGGAGCGGTCGCGAATGACCTTTTCAAGCCCTGCGAAAGCACCACCCACGATGAAGAGCATGTTGGCCGTGTTGACCTGCACGAACTCCTGCTGCGGATGCTTACGACCGCCCTGGGGCGGCACGGAGGCCGTGGTGCCTTCGATCAACTTCAAAAGCGCCTGCTGAACACCCTCGCCGGAAACATCGCGCGTGATCGACGGGTTGTCCGACTTACGCGAGATCTTGTCGATTTCGTCGATGTAGACGATACCGCGCTCGGCTTTCTCGACGTCGTAATCACACTTTTGCAGCAGCTTCTGGATGATGTTTTCGACATCTTCACCCACGTAGCCCGCTTCGGTGAGCGTGGTGGCGTCAGCGATAGTGAACGGTACGTTCAACAGCCGTGCCATGGTTTCGGCCAGCAGCGTCTTACCGCTACCGGTCGGACCAATCAGCAGGATATTGGATTTACCCAGCTCCACATCGCTTTCACGTACTTCGGTCTTGAGACGCTTGTAGTGGTTGTACACCGCGACAGATAGCACCATCTTGGCGCGGTCTTGCCCGATAACGTAGTCATCGAGGGTGTAGCGTATTTCGCGAGGCGTAGGCAGACGCTCCTCATCGCTCTCGGCATCGGCTTCGAGAACTTCCTCGCGAATGATGTCGTTACACAGATCGACACACTCATCGCAAATATATACGGACGGGCCGGCAATCAGCTTACGTACTTCGTTTTGGTTTTTGCCACAAAACGAGCAGTAAAGCAGTTTGCCACCTTCGTCCTTGCCTTTGCCGTCGGCCATTGGCGTACCTCTATCACTGCGGCGGCTCTCGCCGCCGGAAAAGCTCGTTGGAAAAGCGGGTATCCGTTTACGCTATCAGGATGTAGGCCGCTTATCCAGCACTGCGTCAATCAGCCCATACTCTTTGGCCTGATCGGCGCTCATGAAGTTGTCGCGGTCGGTATCGCGCGCCACTTTCTCTAAATCCTGCCCGGTGTGGTGAGCCAGAATCTGATTGAGTTTCTCGCGAATGCCCAGAATTTCACGCGTGTGGATTTCGATATCCGACGCCTGACCCTGGTAGCCACCCAGCGGCTGGTGAATCATGACCCGCGAATTGGGCAGACAAAACCGCTTCTCCGGCGCACCGGCCGTTAGAAGCAGAGCACCCATGCTGGCCGCCTGACCCACGCACACGGTGGAAACGTCGGGCTTGATGAACTGCATGGTGTCATAGATCGACATGCCTGCGGTTACCGACCCACCGGGTGAGTTGATGTAAAGATGGATATCTTTATCGGGATTTTCGGACTCCAGAAAGAGCATTTGCGCCACGATCAGGTTGGCCGAGTAATCCTCGACGGGCCCGACCAGAAAGATGACGCGCTCTTTTAGAAGACGCGAATAGATATCGTAGGATCTTTCCCCTTTGGCGCTTTGCTCAACCACCATGGGTACGAGACCACCGGCGTTTTGAATATCAAACTCACTCATTGGGTGATTCCTTGCGTCCGGTAAGGGAAAGGCGCGCGCAACACGCGCGCCCCAAACGGTTTAAGCGCTGGCGTTTTCCTCTTCTTCGCCACCCTCGCCCTGCTGCTGTGCCGCGGCCAGCGCCTGCTGGTAGGTCATTTCAACGTCGGTGACGTTGGCCTGCTCCAGAAGCTTATCGACCGCTTTCTCTTCAAGGATAGCGGATTTGACCTGGGTCTTGAGCTCGTCGTTACCCATGTAGTACTCGACCACTTCGGACGGGTCCTGGTACTGCTCGGCAAGCTCTTCCACTTTAGCCTTGATGGCCTCATCGTCGGCGTCCAGCTCGTGGGCCTTGATGACTTCGGCCAGCAGCAGACCCACCTGTACACGGCCCTTGGCCTGCTCTTCGAAGAGCTCGTTGGGCAGCTGGCTGACGTCGAAGTCTTCGCCAAGACCGAACTGCTGCGCGGCCTGGCGCTTCATGCCGTCGGTTTCCTGCTGAACCAGCGCGCTCGGCACGGAGATGTCGTTGGCGTTTTTCAAAGCGTCCAGCACCTGTTGCTTGACGCGGTTGTCGACCGCCTGGGCGGCTTCACGGGTCATGTTCTTTTTGATTTCGGCGCGGAACTTGCTCTCGTCGCCGTCTTCGACGCCGAAGCGCTCGAAGAATGCAGAATCGACCGGCGGCAGCTCCTGGCTGCTGACCTTGTGAACCTTGACCTTGAACGTGGCGTCTTTACCGGCCAGATGTTCGGCCTGGTAATCTTCCGGGAAGGTGACCGTCAGCGTCTTGTCGTCGCCGGCCTTGGCGCCGATCAACTGCTCTTCAAAACCCGGGATGAAGCTATTGGAGCCAATCACCAGCGTGTGGTTTTCGGCGCTGCCGCCTTCGAACGGCTCATCGCCCAGGTAGCCCTGGAAGTCGATGGTGACCTGGTCGCCATCTTCGGCGGCCTTGTCGGCTTCCTGGAATTCGGCGTTTTGCTTGCGCAGGGTTTCGATCATTTCATCGACGTCGGCTTCGCTGACGTCAACGACCGGGCGCTCGACCGCGGTGCCTTCGATCGAGTTCAGCTCGACCTGGGGGTAAACTTCCATGACCGCGACGAATTCGAAATCCTTGCCCGCTTCGTTGACCTTTGGCTCGATCTGCGGGTAGCCCGCCGGGTTCAGCCCTTCGTCGGTGATCGCGCGCACGTAACGCTCGCGCATGACTTCGCCAACGATTTCACTACGCACGCTGTCGCCGTAGCGCTGACGTACGACGTCCATGGGAACCCGGCCCTGGCGGAAACCGTTCAAGCGAACGTTTTTCGCGGTGTCTTTCAAGCGAGCGCTGACAGCCTCGTCGATGTCGGCCGCCGGCACCTGGATGGTAATGCGGCGTTCGATGGGGGAGGTCGTCTCGACAGAAACTTGCATGAATTGTCCTCTAGCGGCTGGGCATTATGTTGAGTGCGTATACATGTTCAAAGGGGCAATTCTAGAAACCCCGGCGCATAGTGGCAAGCACCATGCTCGCAAGATGGGGGCGCGCCGCGTAATTACAAGGGAGTTTCCGTTAAATTACCCGCGCCCTTCTCATTCGGTTGTCGTTCGTCGCCATCCAAGGCTTATCGCGTAAAGCAAAAGCCCGCAGGTCGCGGCGTGGGAGATAAACTCTTGCCAACTGAGCCAGTCGGTCATCAGCGCGTGCCAAACACCCATCACGACCGCGCCGGCCACCAACATGACGCCAAGGCGTTTGAGCAGCGCGGGCAGCTGCGCCCGGGCCTGCGCGCTCAGCAACCGCCAGTTGACCACCGCCGCCCCAGCGACCAGCGTCAGGGCGATAAGTAAAAGGGTCTGGCGCGTCTCGAAACCACCGGCCATATAGCGCGGAATGACCGAAAGCATGACGATACAAAGACCAACCGCCACGCTCACCCGCTCTGGAGATCCGCGCTCCATTCAGGCGACCTTTAGCGCTTGGTCATCGATCCACTCTTCCACCCAGGGTAGCGCAGCGTCGTCGGCCATGAAGGTTTCCATGGCGTCCACTTCGAGGCGCTCGCCCAACCGCGTGGCCCCCAGGTCTTCGAGCGTCGCGTCGAGCGCGCGCCCGGCGCCGCAAAAGGTGTCGCCATACGAGCTATCGCCCAAGGCGATGAGGCCATAGCGCAGCGAGGTGAGCGCCGGCGACTGATCTTTCAACGCCCGCACGAAAGGCACGAAGTTACCCGGGTAGTCACCGCTGCCGGTCGTTGAGACACAGAAAAGCGCCAGGCTCTCGCCATTGGCGACATCCTCGACCGAGGGTTCTTCCTTGATGGCAACCGTGTAGCCCGCCGCTTCGAACAGCGGCTTGACCTGCTCGGCCACGTCGAGGGCGCCACCGTACATGGTGCCCACTAAAATATTGAGCTGAGGCATCATCGAACTCCCGACCAATACTTGATGAATTTGCTCAGATATTAACACGACTTGCGCGCTTTGCGCATACGCCCTACCCCGCGCCCTGAACGCTAATGGCGTAGTGGCGCACCGCGCATAAAAAAGCGCCCCTGGGAAGGGGCGCTTTTACGCCTGGCCGGCTTTAACCCCGTTTGGGTGTTAGGCGCTTAAGAGCTGGTGAAGTGCTCGACCTGCTGCTTGAGTTTCTGGCCAGGCCGGAACGTCACCACCCGGCGAGCGGATATCGGGATCTCCTCGCCGGTCTTGGGATTTCGCCCCGGGCGCTCGCGCTTGTCGCGCAGGTCGAAATTGCCAAAGCCCGAGAGCTTTACCTGCTCGTTTTCACGCAGGCAGGCTCGAATCTCTTCGAAAAACGTCTCTACCATCGCTTTTGCTTCCCGCTTGGACAGCGCAAGCTCGGTATGTAGATGTTCCGCAAGCTCCGCTTTGGTCAACGCGCCCATAACGCTTCTCCTTGTCGCAAACCGATTGCCAACAATGTCGGTCGCGGCCGTTTTTACTTAGCCACGAAGCTGTGCATTCAGCATGGCCTTGGCCTGCGCCACGATCGAATCCACCCGCTGATTGATTTCATCATCATTCAGCGTGCGCGATGGATGCTGCCAGGTCAAGCCCAGGGCAATACTCTTCTGCCCCGGCTCCACGCCTTTACCCGTGTAGACGTCGAAAAGCTTGAGGTCTTCGAGGTAATCACCGGCCTCGTGGCTGACACAATCCAGCAGAGCCTGCACCGGGGTTTGCTCGTCCAGGCTAAAGGCCAGGTCGCGGCGCACCTCGGGAAAACGTGACAGGGGCGCGAACGCCGGAATCACACCCTCACTCAGCGCGTCCAGACGCACTTCAAAGAGCACCGCCTCGGCTTTCAGCCCGAGATTGGCGCGCACTTTTGGGTGGAGCGTACCGATCCAGCCGGCGGGCTGGTCGTTATGGAAAAGCTGTGCGCTCTGCCCCGGGTGTAGCGCCGGGTGCGCGGCGGGCTCGAAGCGCCAGGCGCCTTCATTGCCGCCCATGGCCAGCAGGCTCTCCAGATCGCCTTTCAAGTCGAAAAAGTCGATCGGCGTTTTAGCACTGCTCCACCCTTCCACTTCGCGCGGGCCGCTGGCCAACGCGCCAATCATCGGCGTTTGGGTCAACGAATCCAGCTCGCCGTTGAACACAAGCCCGGTCTCGAAGAGCCTCACCCGGCTTTGCTGACGGTTGAGGTTGTGCTCCAACGCGCGAATCAAGCCTGGAAAGAGGCTGACCCGCATGGCGGAAAGGTCCGCTGAAATGGGGTTGGCGAGCACCGGCGACACAGCCTCGGGGAAGATAGCCGCCTGAAGCTCGGGTGCAACGAAACTGTAAGTAATCGCTTCCTGGTAACCCCGGGCCACCAGCTGGTTACGAAGCCTCGCCTGAGTGATTTTGGCCTCGTTGGCCGGACGCAGGGCTAGCCGCGCCGACGGGCGGCGCACCGGTAGGTTGTTATAGCCGTGGATCCTTGCGATCTCCTCGATCAGATCCTCTTCGATGGCAACATCGAAGCGCCAGCCAGGCACCGCCACCTGCCAGCCGTTGCTCGACTGCGTCGTCGCAAGCCCCAACCGATCGAGAATGTCGGTGACGTCATCGTCGGGCAGTTCCTTGGAGAGCGCCTGAGCCAAGCGCGCGCGGCGAAGCTCAATGGTGCGCGGGGCAGGCAGATGTGCTTCGCTTTTCTCTTCGCACACGGGCCCGGGCTGGCCGCCGCAGATATCGATCAACAGTTTGGTGGCGCGCTCGACCGCCTCGATGGTGAGCTGCGGGTCGACACCGCGCTCGAAACGGTGAGAGGCATCGGTATGAAGCCCGTAGGAGCGCGCTTGACCGGCCACCGCCAACTGGGTGAAGTAGGCGCCTTCCAGAAAAATGGTGCGCGTGTTGGCGCTCACGCCGGAGGACTCGCCGCCCATGACGCCGGCCATGGCCAGCGGCCCAGAGGCATCGGCGATCACCAGCGTGTCCGGACGCAGCGCGATATCCTGCCCATCAAGCAAGGTGAGGCGCTCGCCTTCGGCGGCCAGGCGCACTTCGATCCCCTCTTTCAGATTCGCTTGGTCGAAGGCGTGAAGCGGCTGACCGAGTTCGAGCATCACGTAGTTGGTCACGTCGACGGCGGCGTCGATAGAGCGCACGCCGCTGCGGCGCAGCCGCTCGACCATCCAAAGCGGCGTCTCGACGGACAGGTCGACGCCTTCGATAACCCGGGACACGTAGCGCGGGCACTGTTCGCCAGCCTCTACGCGCACCGGGAAACGGGTCTCGATGCTTGGCGCGACCGGGGAGATCTCCGGCGCCTGAACCGGTAGCCGGTTGAGCACCCCGACCTCCCGCGCAAGCCCTTTAACGCTCAGGCAGTCGCCGCGATTTGGCGTCAAGTCTACTTCGATGGTGGCGTCGTCTAGCCCCAGGTACTCACGGATACTAACCCCGACCGGGGCGCTGGCCGGTAGCACGAAGATACCATCGGAGGTCTCTTCCTCCAGGCCAAGTTCCGAGGCGGAGCAGATCATGCCGAAGGACTCGACGCCGCGCAGCTTGGCCTTTTTGATTTTGAAGTCACCGGGTAACAGCCCGCCGACCTGGGCAAACGGCACCCGCTGGCCCACGTCGACATTGCGCGCACCACAGACCACTTGCACCGGCGCGCCGGTGCCATCAATGACCTGGCAAACGTTGAGCTTGTCAGCGTCCGGATGGGGCGACTTGGCCGTCACCTCGGCCACCACCACGCCTTCGAAAGCGGGCGCGACGGGTTCGACGGCGTCGACTTCGAGCCCTGCCATGGTGATCTGGTCGGCAAGCGCCTGGGTCGCAAGCTGCGGTGATACCCATTCACGCAGCCACTGTTCTGAAAATTTCATGCTCGTTCCTGTAGTCTGGCGGCGTGGTTAGGCAAACTGGCGCAAAAAGCGCAGATCGTTTTCGAAGAACAGCCGCAGGTCGTTGACGCCATAGCGCAGCATCGCCAGGCGCTCGGCGCCCATGCCGAAGGCAAAGCCGGTATAGCGCTCGGTGTCGATACCCGAATGGCGAAACACTTCCGGGTGCACCATGCCGCAGCCCATCACTTCGAGCCAGCCGCTTTGCGAGCACACCCTACAGCCGTTTCCGCTGCACATTACGCACTGGATGTCGACCTCGGCGGAGGGCTCGGTGAACGGAAAGTAGGAGGGGCGAAAGCGCACAGAGAGATCATCGCGCTCGAAAAACGCCTGCAGAAAATCCTCGATGGTGCCCTTCAGGTCGGCAAAGCTTACGCCTTCGTCGACCAGCAGGCCTTCGACCTGATGAAACATCGGCGTGTGGGTCAAATCCGAGTCGCTGCGATACACCCGCCCCGGGCAGACGATACGAATCGGCGGCGCACTCTCTTTCATGGTGCGCACCTGTACCGGCGAGGTATGGGTACGCAAAAGCCGTGTGGCGTCGAAGTAAAAGGTATCCGCCATGCCGCGTGCCGGATGGTGCGCCGGAATATTGAGCGCCTCGAAGTTGTGGTAGTCGTCTTCGATTTCCGGGCCCACGGCAACGTCATAGCCAATGCGGGTAAACAGCGCCTCGATACGCTCGAGCGTGCGCGTGACCGGATGCAAACCGCCGCTCTGTTGGCCACGCCCGGGCAGCGTCACGTCGATTTTTTCCGCGGCCAGGCGCGCGTTCAGCGCTTCGCTTTCGAGCGCCTCGCGCCGGGTGTCGATCTCACCGGCCAGGGTTTGTTTGGCCTGGTTGATACGCTCGCCCGCGGCCGGACGCTCCTCGGCGGCGAGCTTACCCAGCCCCTTCAGCAGAGCGGTGACCTCGCCCTTCTTGCCCAGATAGCGAACTCGTAGCTCATCCAGTTCAGACACGCTCTGCGCGGCCTGAATGGCGTCGCGAGCCTCTGATACCAGCGTAGGCAGGTGATCCATCCGTTGTACTCCGAATTAAGCGGTTTTCATCCAATAAGGCGTCGCCAGAACGGGGCCTTACAAGCCATACATTGTCGATGACAAAATGTCGATGGCAAAAAAACAGGGGAAGAGCGGCTGCTCTTCCCCTGTATGGGTCACGCTGTGACCTCGTGATTTCAAACCATATACTGGCTTAAAACCTTATTGGGCAGCCTTGGCTTTTTCCACGATGGCAGCAAATGCCGCTTTTTCGTGAACCGCCAGATCGGCCAATACTTTACGGTCGATTTCGATACCGGCTTTCTTGAGGCCACCTACGAAGCGGCTGTAAGACATACCGTTGATGCGGGCACCGGCGTTGATACGCTGGATCCACAGGGCACGGAACTGACGCTTACGGTTACGGCGGTCGCGGTACGCGTACTGACCGGCCTTGATAACGGCCTGCTTGGCAACACGGAAAACACGCGAACGCGCTCCGTAATAACCTTTCGCTTGCTTCAGTACTTTCTTATGGCGACGACGGGCCACTACGCCACGCTTAACTCGGGTCATAACACACTCCTGACTTTAAAAAATTCTAAAAACGACTTACAGATTCGGCAGCATACGCTGGATCAACGGCTTGTCAGCAGAGTGAATCTGCTTCATGCCGCGCAGCTGACGCTTACGCTTGGTCGATTTTTTGGTCAGAATGTGGCTACGGAAAGACTGCTTGTGCTTGAAGCCGTTAGCGGTCTTTTTAAAGCGCTTGGCAGCGCCGCTGTTGCTTTTGATTTTCGGCATGAGAAAAACTCCGCTCGATGTTTTTTAGAAAACCCAAGGCCGGTCGGCGCCAGGCGCCGACCCGTTAACAACGCCTATGGATCACTTCTTCTTGGGGGCAAGAATCATGATCATCTGGCGGCCTTCCATTTTCGGGAAAGACTCCACCGTTCCGATCTCTTCGAGGTCAGCTGCGACCCGTTCCATCAGCTTGCGACCGATGTCCTGGTGCGCCATTTCGCGACCCCGAAAACGCAAAGTGACCTTGCCTTTGTCACCACTTTCCAAAAAGCGCGTCAGGTTTTTAAGCTTGACCTGATAATCGCCTTCGTCGGTGCCGGGCCGGAATTTAACTTCCTTGACCTGGATTTGCTTTTGCTTTTTCTTCTGAACAGCTTTTTGCTTTTTCGTCTCGAAAACAAATTTGCCGTAATCCATAATCTTACAGACGATGGGGTCGGCATTCGAAATTTGCACGAGATCCAAACCGGCAGCTTCCGCCCGCTCCAATGCTTCGGTGGTGGGCACAACGCCCAACTGCTCACCTTCGGCATCGATCAAACGGACTTCTTCTTCGGTAATTCGCTCGTTCATTGGGGGGCGCTTGTCTGCTGGACGCCCGCGCTGGTTGCTTCGCTTGATTGCTCTGTCTCCTTAGGCAATTGACGATGTCGCCAGGGCTGCTCGCTCGGCTGTCACACGCTCGATGAACTCATCGACCGTCATCGTTCCGAGGTTTTCGCCGCTGCGAGTACGCACGGCCACTGAGTCAGCTTCGACTTCCTTATCTCCAACCACTAGAAGATAGGGAATTTTCTGTAACGTGTGTTCACGGATTTTAAAGCCGATCTTCTCGTTCCTCAAGTCCGCCTTGACGCGAAGACCGATTTTTTGCAGGCGTTTCTCCAATTCGAGCGAATAATCACGCTGTGAATCGGTGATATTCATCACAACTACCTGCTCGGGTGCCAGCCATAATGGCATAGCCCCGGCATAATGTTCAATCAGGATGCCGATGAAGCGCTCCATGGAGCCCACGATGGCCCGGTGCAACATGACCGGCGGCTTGCGCTCGCCCTCTTCGGTCACGTACTGCGCGCCCAGGCGCTCGGGCATCATGAAGTCGACCTGCATGGTACCAACCTGCCACTCGCGGCCCAGGCAATCCTTCATGTGGTATTCGATCTTGGGACCGTAGAAGGCGCCTTCGCCGGGGAGCTCCTGCCACTCGACATCGCAGGCCTTCAAGGCGCCACGCAGCGCGTCTTCCGCGCGATCCCAGACCTCGTCGCTGCCGATACGCTTTTCCGGACGCAGCGCGATCTTGATCGCGATATCCTCGAAACCGAAGTCCTGGTACACCTTGAGCGCCTGGCGGTGGAAGCTGGTCACCTCCGGCTCGACCTGGGCTTCGGTACAAAAGACGTGGCCGTCGTCCTGGGTAAAGGCGCGTACACGCATGATGCCATGCAGCGCACCGGAGGGCTCGTTCCGGTGACAGCCGCCGAACTCGCCAAAGCGTACCGGAAGCTCACGGTAGCTTCTAAGCCCGGAGTTGAATACCTGCACGTGGCCCGGGCAGTTCATCGGTTTCAAGGCGTATTCGCGCTTCTCGGACTCGGTGAAGAACATGCCGTCGGCGTAGTTGTCCCAATGCCCGGATTTTTTCCAGAGCGAGACGTCCATGATCTGGGGGCAGCGAATTTCCTGGTAGCCACCTTCTTGATAAACCCGGCGCATGTACTGCTCGACCTGCTGCCAAAGCGCCCAGCCGTTGGGGTGCCAGAACACCATACCGGGGGCCTCTTCCTGCATATGGAAGAGATCGAGACGGCGCGCAAGCTTACGGTGGTCGCGCTTCTCCGCTTCCTCGAGCCGCTTGAGATACGCCTTGAGCTGCTTCTTGTCACCCCAGGCCGTGCCGTAGATACGCGTCAGCATGGCGTTGGAGGCGTCCGCGCGCCAGTAGGCACCGGCCAGCTTGGTCAGCTTGAAGGCCTTTAGATGGCGCGTATTGGGCACGTGGGGCCCACGGCACATGTCCGTGTACTCTTCGTGATGGTAGAGCCTGATCTCGGCGCCTTCGGGAATATCGCGAATGATCTCCTGCTTGTAGGGCTCATCGCGGTGCAGGAAGGTGAGCATCGCCTTGTCGCGGTCCACGTACTCGCGCACCACGTCGTACTCCTGTTCGATCAGCGTCTGCATACGCTTTTCGATCGTTTCGAGATCTTCCGAGGAGACGGAGTGGCCAAAATCGATATCGTAATAGAAGCCGTTTTCGATTACCGGGCCAATCGCCATCTTGGCCTCGGGGTAGAGCTGCTTGACCGCATGCCCAATCAAATGCGCGGCGGAGTGGCGAATGATTTCGAGCCCCTCCTGATCCTTGGCAGTGATGATCGCCACCTCGGCATCGCGTTCGATCATATCGGCCGCGTCGACCAGTACACCGTCGATCTTTCCCGCGACGCACGCCTTGGCCAAACCAGGGCCTATCGACGCGGCGAGCTGCATAATGGAAAGCGGTTCATCAAAGGGTCGTTGGCTGCCGTCAGGCAGTGTCACAATGGGCATTCAAGTGTTCCTTGAGCGCAGTGGTGATCCATACCAGGGATCACGTTTCGCTATCAATGGCTTTGGGGGTGAAATCCTGCGCGCAGGCAAGGCCCCGGCCGTCTGGCCGAGCAGTCGCGTAGCCTAGCAGATTTTTCGATAGCGCAATACAAAACGGGAGCCAGGCTCCCGTTTTGCTTATCGAATTAAGCACTTCGACGTCGAAAGCGGCCTTGGCGGGCGTTTTCAACCACTCAAACGTGCGTCCGCCCAGGGGACGACGCAGTCGCGGGTGAGCGGCGCCAGCAAAAGCGTTTTCGCCTGCGCCGGGCTTACCCAGCGCGCCTCGGCGATTTCCGCCGCCGCCTCGACGTGGCCCTCGACGGTCAGGCTGTAAAGCTCGGCGTCGATCAACGTCTGCGCCTCATTGGCCGCGACCGCCCGAACGCGCTTGAAATGCGTAAGCCGTGACGGCTCGACGTAGAGCCCAAGCTCTTCCTTGAGCTCGCGGCAAAGCGCCACATCACAAGCCTCTTTCGGCTCGACCTTGCCACCGGGCTGCATGAAATAGCGGCTGCCCTGCTTACGCACCAACAACAGCCTGCCCGCCTCGTCGACCATCATGGCGGCGGCGATGCGCAGCACCTGGCACGCCTCGCCCACCGGCTCTACTTCGCCCTCAACGGTCGATTCCGTCATGACGGCCCTTAAAACGCCCAGTCGTCGTCTTCGGTGGCAACGGCCTTGCCGATCACATACGAAGAACCCGACCCGGAGAAGAAGTCGTGGTTCTCATCGGCGTTGGGCGAAAGCGCCGCCATGATGGTCGGGTCGACATCGGTCACGCTGCTCGGGAAGAGCGGCTCGTAACCCAGGTTCATCAGCGCCTTGTTGGCGTTGTAGTGAAGGAATTTCTTCACGTCTTCCGAGAGGCCGACCGCGTCGTAAAGCGATTCGGTATAGCGTACTTCATTATCGTAAAGCTCCAAAAGAAGCTCATAGGCGTAGTCTTTCACCGCCTGCTGACGCTCCGGGCTCGCCTCGGCGAGCGCCTGCTGGAACTTGTAGCCGATGTAGTAGCCGTGCACCGCTTCGTCACGAATGATCAGACGAATCAAATCCGCGGTATTGGTCAGCTTGGCGTGGCTGGACCAGTACATGGGCAGATAAAAGCCCGAGTAGAACAAAAACGACTCGAGGAAGACGCTGGCCACCTTGCGCATCAAAGGGTCGTCCGAGCGGTAGCGCTCGAGAATCAGCTCGGATTTTGCCTGCAGCGTCGCGTTCTCTTCGCTCCAACGAAAGGCGTCGTCGACATCACGCGTCGTACAAAGCGTCGAGAAGATCGAGCTGTAGGAGCGCGCGTGTACCGACTCCATGAAGGCGATATTGGTATAGACCGCCTCTTCGTGGGGCGTGCGCGCATCTTCCATCAATACCGGCGCGCCGATACTGCTCTGAATGGTATCCAGCAGCGTAAGGCCGGTGAATACGCGGATGGTCAGCTGTTTTTCCTGCTGGGTCAGCGTATTCCAGGACTGAATGTCGTTGGACAGCGGCACCTTCTCCGGCAGCCAGAAGTTGCTGGTTAGGCGGTTCCAGACCTCCAGGTCCTTGTCGTCCTGCAGACGGTTCCAGTTAACGGCATCGACCCGTGATAAGCGTTGCATGGTGGTCATCAAATGATCTCTTTCGTTACGTGGTTACAGCGTGCAGGAAACGCAGCCTTCGACTTCGGTACCTTCCAGCGCACTTTGGCGCAGGCGGATGTAGTAAAGCGTCTTGATGCCTTTACGCCAGGCGTGAATCTGCGCCTTGTTGATATCCCGGGTGGTTGCGGTATCCGGGAAGAAGAGCGTCAGCGAAAGCCCCTGATCCACGTGCTTGGACGCCTCGGCGTAGGTATCGATGATCTTCTCGGGGCCGATTTCGTAGGCGTCCTGGAAGTAGTCGAAATTCGCTTCGTTCAAAAACGGCGCCGGGTAGTAAACGCGGCCAAGCTTGCCCTCTTTACGGATCTCGATCTTCGCTGCCACCGGATGAATACTGGAGGTGGAGTGATTGATATAGGAGATCGAGCCGGTAGGCGGCACGGCCTGCAGGTTACGGTTATAAAGCCCGTGCGCCATGACCGAGGCCTTGAGCTCTTCCCAGTCGCTCTGGGTGGGCAGCGCAATGCCGCTGCGCTCGAAAAGTCCACGCACTTTTTCGGTTTTCGGCAGCCACGCTTCATTGACGTACTTGTCGAAGAACGTGCCCGAGGCGTAGGTCGAATCCGCAAAACCGGCAAAGGTATCGCCGTGCTCGATGGCCAATTGATTCGAGGCGCGAATGGCGTAAAACGCGACGCAGTAGAAGTACAGGTTGGTAAAGTCCAACCCCTCTTCGGAGCCGTAGTAGATGTGCTCGCGGGCCAAAAAGCCGTGCAGGTTCATCTGACCCAGGCCGATGGCGCGGGACTGGGCATTGCCTTCGGCGATAGAGGGAACGCTTTTGAGGTTGCTCATCTCGGAAACCGCGGTCAAACCGCGAATCGCGATATCCACGCTGGTACCGATATCGCCGGAATCCATCACCTTGGCGATGTTCATCGAACCCAGGTTGCAGGAGATATCCTGGCCGATTTTGCTGTAGTTGAGATCCTCGTCGTACTCGGTCGGTGTGTTGACCTGAAGAATCTCCGAGCAGAGGTTACTCATGTTGATACGCCCGGCGATCGGGTTGGCGCGATTCACCGTATCTTCGAACATGATGTAGGGGTAGCCGGACTCGAACTGCAGCTCGGCCAGCACCTGGAAAAACGCCCGGGCGTTGATCTTTTGCTTGCGAATACGCACGTCGGCGACCATGTCGTGGTAGTTCTCGGTCACGCTGACATCGCCAAACGGCTTGCCGTAGACCCGCTCCACGTCGTAGGGCGAGAACAGATACATGTCGTCGTTGCGCTTGGCGAGCTCGAACGTGATATCCGGAATCGTCACGCCAAGAGAGAGCGTCTTGATACGAATTTTTTCATCCGCGTTTTCGCGCTTGGTATCCAGAAAACGCAGGATATCCGGGTGGTGAGCGTTGAGATACACCGCACCGGCCCCCTGGCGCGCCCCCAGCTGGTTGGCGTAGGAGAAAGCGTCTTCTAAAAGCTTCATGATCGGGATGATGCCCGAGGACTGGTTCTCGATGCGCTTGATCGGCGCGCCGGCTTCGCGAATGTTGCTCAGCAAAAACGCCACGCCGCCGCCGCGCTTGGAGAGCTGCAGCGCCGAGTTGATCGAGCGGCCGATCGACTCCATGTTGTCTTCGATACGCAGCAAAAAGCACGACACCAGCTCGCCGCGCTGCTGCTTACCGCAGTTCAAAAAGGTCGGCGTGGCCGGCTGAAAACGGCCGCTGATGATCTCGTCCACCAGCGACTTGGCAAGAGCCTCTTCGCCGCGCGCAAGCGTGAGCGCCACCATGCATACGCGGTCTTCATAGCGTTCCAGGTAGCGCTTACCATCGAAGGTCTTCAGCGTGTAGCTGGTGTAGTACTTGAACGCGCCCAAAAAGCTCGGAAAACGAAACTTATAAGCGTAGGCCTGCTCGAAAAGCGCCTTGACGAAAGCCGGCGCGTACTGATCGAGTACGCTGGCTTCGTAGTACTGTTCTTCGACCAGATAGTCGAGCTTCTCTTCCAGCGAATGGAAGAACACCGTGTTCTGGTTGACATGCTGCAGAAAGTACTGGCGCGCCGCTTCGCGGTCCTTGTCGAGCTGAAGCTCGCCGTTGGCCCCGTAAAGGTTCAGCATGGCGTTCAACGCATGATAATCCAGCGTGCGCGCCTGGGCCGTCTCTGCGGCAGGTTTCTTCGTTTCAGACACGTTGGTAGTGGCTACGTTTGTCGTTTCCAAAACTCTTCTACTCCTTTGCGAACCCTGGCGACGTCATCGTCAGTGCCAAAAAGCTCAAATCGATAAAGCAGCGGCACTTGGCACTTGTGCGCGATGATGCGCCCCGCCAGCCCGTACGCCTCGCCAAAATTGGTATTGCCAGCAGCAATGACGCCTCGTATGAGGCGCCGGTTATGCTCATCGTTCAAAAAGCGGATCACCGGACCCGGCACCGCCCCTTCGCTCTCGCCACCGCCATAGGTGGGCGTGATGAGCACGTAGGGGGTTTCGATATGTAGCGCCGGGTCGTTGCGGTTGATCGGCAGCCGGTGCGCCGAAAGCCCCAGCTTCTCAATGAAACGATGGGTGTTGCCTGATTTGGTGGAAAAGTACACCAGCGTACCAGGCAACGGGGTGTGAGGCTTTGTTGACACAGCCGCAGATTAAGCGAGTGCCTGAATACGGTCCGGGCGGAAACCCGACCAGTGATCGTCGCCCGCTACAACCACGGGCAACTGACGATAGCCCAGCGCTTCGACTTCTTTTTGCGCGCCGTCTTCAGCGGTGATATCGATCACGGTGTACTCGATTCCCTGCTTGTCCATCGCGCGGTAGGTGGCGGTGCACTGAACGCAGGCAGGCTTGCTATAAATCTGGATCGCCATGGCTATTTTTCCCTTTTCATAGCGGCATTTTTGGGGTAGAGCACATGTAGTACCCGCCCCCTTCGAAAGACACTACGAATACTATATATAGATCACAGCAAAATCAATTCAAGCATATCTAGTATTTTTTAATCCACAGGTTATTGACAAACTATGCCCAGCATAGCGATGCGGCCCCCGCGCGAGGTGGCGTTAAAAAAGCGAATTATTAGCGCCGGATCGACCGAATAAAATACGTTTTATCGGCTAAAAAATGCCCCGTTCGCGCTTTGTCTCGAAACGCGGTCCGACTGATCGAGCGCTGGCCGATTGACCAAAAAACGTCTTGTCCACAGCAAAAAAAAGCCCGGCTATTAAGCCGGGCTTTTTTGGGTGACGCGTTATGCGTGCACTAAGACGAACGCTTTTTAGGCAATAGCGGCCTGGTAGCGGCGCTCGACTTCTTCCCAATTGACGACGTCGAAGAAGGCAGCGATGTAGTCAGGGCGCTTGTTCTGATACTTCAGGTAGTAAGCGTGCTCCCAAACATCGAGACCCAGCAGCGGCGTATTACCATCCATCAGCGGGCTGTTCTGGTTGAGCGTGTTCTCGACCACCAGCTTTTTCTGCGGCGTCACAGAGAGCCACGCCCAGCCGCTACCGAAACGGCCAACGGCGGCTTTCTTGAACTCTTCTTTAAAGGTGTCGAAACCACCCAGCTCGCTTTCGATCGCCTTGGCAACGTCGCCCTGGGGCTGACCGCCACCATTAGGCGACATCATTTGCCAAAACATGGAGTGGTTGACGTGACCGCCACCGTTGTTGATCACGGCCTGGCGCTTGGCTTCCGGAACACGGTCCAGGTTGGCCACCAGCTCTTCGATCGCGACGTCTTCAAGACCGGTGCCTTCAAGGGCGCTGTTCAGATTGGTCACGTAGGTGTTGTGGTGACGCGAATGGTGAATTTCCATTGTCATCGCATCGATGTGCGGCTCGAGCGCGTCGTAGGCATACGGGAGTTCGGGTAGTGTATGTGCCATGTCATCATCTCCTTGAGTGACTTTCGATCTTCACATCAGTAGGTGCGGTCACGCCCTACTCTTTTCAACCATTCAAGCGGATTCTTTACTCAAAATGCAAACGCCGTCCGCCGCTGCGTGCCCCTAGCACTTTAGCTAACAAACAGGGCTTTATCTAATAGTGACGCAATAAAAAGCCGACTGCAAAGCAGTCGGCTAAACCGGGCGGCAAGACGCAGGCCTAAAGCTTGCTTTCAAGCGCCGGCAAGAGTTCGAACAGATCGCCCACCAGGCCGTAATCGGCGACCTGGAAGATCGGCGCTTCTTCGTCCTTGTTGATCGCAACGATCACTTTTGAATCTTTCATACCGGCCAGGTGCTGAATCGCCCCGGAGATACCCACCGCGATGTACAGATCCGGGGCGACGATCTTGCCGGTCTGACCCACCTGCATGTCGTTGGGCACGAATCCCGCGTCCACCGCGGCGCGGGAGGCGCCGACCGCAGCACCCAACTTGTCGGCGATGCCGTCGAGCAGTTTGAAGTTTTCGCCGTTACCCATACCGCGCCCGCCGGAGATCACCACCTTGGCGCCGCCAAGCTCGGGGCGGTCGGACTGGGCCAGTTCTTCGCTGACGAACTGCGACTGGGTATTCTCGACGACAGTATCCACTGCCTCGATCGCGGCGCTGCCGCCCTCGCTCACCGCGTCGAACGCGGTGGTACGCACGGTCATGACTTTCAGCGCGTCGTCGCTTTTTACCGTGGCGATGGCGTTGCCGGCGTAGATCGGACGCTTGAACGTATCGGGGCTATCGACCGCCAGTATCTCGGAGAGCTGGCTGACGTCCTTGAGCGCGGCGACGCGCGGCAGCACGTTTTTACCCGTGGTCGAGGCGCTGGCCAGGATGTGGGTATAGTCGTCGGCGAGGGCGACTAAAAGCGCGCCCAGCGGCTCGGCGAGCTGGTGGGCATAAACGCTGTGGTCGGCCAAGCGCACGCGGCTGACGCCGTCGAGCTTGGCCGCGGCGTCGGCTGCGGCCTGTACGCTTTCACCAGCGACCAGTACGTCGATATCACCGCCGATCTCGCGGGCAGCGGCCACGACGTGGGCAGTTGCGCTGGCGAGCTGGCCTTCGTGCAGCTCGGCAAGTACCAGAATACTCATGGATGACTCCTTAAAAACGGATGAACGCGACGGTTAAAGGACCTTGGCTTCGTTTTTGAGCTTATCGATCAGCTCGTCCACCGAGGCCACTTTCACCCCGCCCTTGCGCTCTGCCGGTGTTTCGACCTTGACGAGGCTCACTTTCGATGCCATCTCGACGCCGTAGTCCGCCGGCGTTTTTACATCCAGCGGTTTCTTCTTGGCTTTCATGATGTCGGGGAGCTTGGCGTAGCGCGGCTCGTTCAGGCGCAGGTCCGTGGTCACGATTGCCGGAAGCTTGAGCGCAACGACCTGCAGGCCGCCGTCGATTTCCCGGGTCACGTTGACCTTGTCACCGTCCACGGCCACCTCGGAGGCGAAGGTGCCCTGGGCCATGTTGGTGAGCGCGGCCAGCATCTGGCCGGTCTGGTTGTTATCGGTGTCGATTGCCTGCTTGCCAAGAATCACAAGCCCGGGCTGTTCTTCCTCGACCACTTTGGCCAGCAGTTTGGCAACGGCTAGCGACTCGGCGCGCTCGTCGGTTTCGATCTGGATCGCGCGGTCGGCGCCCAGCGCCAGCGCCGTGCGCAGCTGCTCCTGAGCAGCCTTGGGGCCGATGGTAACGGCCACGACTTCGGTGGCCACGCCTTTCTCTTTCAAGCGCACCGCTTCTTCCACGGCGATTTCGCAAAAGGGATTCATGGCCATTTTGACGTTAGTGAGATCCACGTCAGAATGGTCCGCCTTCACGCGGATTTTCACGTTGTAATCGATGACGCGTTTCACCGCGACCAATACTTTCATAGTTTCCTCGCTTGGCTTGGGGTAAAAGCCTCGACCTGGACGGGCATGGCCCGGCGTTGGCATTGCGCGCTATCGGCACGCGTAGGCTAACAGCAGCACCGAGGCGCCATGATGCGGGCGTTCGGCGAAATTCATTCAAGCGTTTGATAGACCGGCTTCAGGTCAATGTGCCACAGCCAGTCAACGCGTCACAATACCCGTCGATCAGCATTTTTGAACAAAAACGGCCTGTCGTCTTCTATTCACCCGGGCGCCAGGCTTTGCGCCCAAAGCGCCCACAACACCGATAAATACGGGGCGGACCATCGTAGAGGTGACCCGAGGCGGGTATTATGCCTATCATTGGGTATAACCAGAAGCAAACGACCGTTTAGAATTAAGGCCGTGTTTTCATAAGATACGGGCCTTATGAGAATAAGGAGAGACCAGGTGGAAAACGCAGAGCGCGATGTCATGGAAATGGACATTGTCATCGTTGGTGCGGGGCCATCAGGGTTGGCAGCCGCCTGCCGACTGATGCAGCAAGCCAACGAGGCCGAACAAGAACTAAGCGTATGCGTGGTGGAAAAAGGCTCGGAAGTAGGCGCCCACATTTTATCCGGCGCCGTATTCGAACCCCGCGCGCTTAACGAGCTTTTCCCCGACTGGCAAGAACGCGGTGCGCCCCTCAACACCCCGGCGACCCGGGACGATGTCTACCTTTTGAAGGATAGCGAGAAAGGCTGGAAGCTGCCCCATGCGCTAGTGCCCAAAAGCATGCATAACACCGGCGGCGACCAGACCCGCTACGTGATCAGTGCAGGCAACCTGTGCCGTTGGCTGGCCGAACAGGCCGAGGCACTGGGCGTTGAGATATTCCCGGGCTTCGCCGCCCAGGAAGTGATCATCGAAGACGGCGCCGTGCGCGGCATCGTGGTCGGCGACATGGGGGTGGCCGCGGACGGCACGCCCAAGGATGGCCACATGCCGGGCATGGAGCTTCGCGCCAAATACACCCTCTTCGCCGAGGGCTCCCGCGGGCATTTGGGCAAACGCCTGATCGAGGAGTTCTCGCTGGACGAAGGGCGCGACCCGCAGCACTACGGTATCGGCTTGAAGGAGCTTTGGGACGTACCCGCCGAACAGCACGAGCCAGGCCTTGTCCTGCACGGTTCCGGCTGGCCGCTGGACAATTCGACCCAGGGCGGCTGGTTTCTTTACCACGCCGAAAACCAGCAGGTGGTCGTTGGGCTGATCATGGACCTGGCCTACCAGAACCCCTGGCTTTCGCCCTTCGATGAATTCCAGCGCATGAAGCACCACCCCACGCTTTCCCAGTACCTGAAAGACGGCAAGCGCGTGGCCTACGGCGCTCGGGCGATCACCAAGGGCGGCTTCAACTGCCTGCCCCGCATGACCTTCCCCGGCGGGCTTTTGATCGGCTGCGATGCGGGCACGCTCAACTTCGCCAAGATCAAGGGCATCCACACCGCCATGAAGTCAGGGCTGGTGGCCGCTGAAAGCGTTTTCGAGGCGATCAAGGCGGGCGACGAAGGCGCCAATGAGCTGACCGGCTTCAACGACCGGTGGGAAGCGAGCTGGGCGTATGAAGAGCTCAAGGCGAACGCAAGCTTTGGCCCGGCGATGCACAAATACGGTAACGTCGGTGGCGGCGCGTTCAACTTCGTCAACCAGCTGGTCGGCAACAAGCTGCCGACCCTGCGCGACACGGTGACCGACCACGGTGCGCTCAAGCCGGCGGCGGAGTTCGAAAAGATCGACTACCCCAAACCCGATGGCAAGCTCTCCTTCGATAAATCTTCGTCGGTGTTTTTATCCAACACCAACCACGAAGAGGATCAGCCCTGCCACCTGAAACTTACCGACCCTTCGATTCCCATCGAGCATAACCTGCCCAAATACGCCGAGCCCGCGCAGCGCTACTGCCCGGCAGGGGTATACGAAGTAGTGGAAGACGAGGCGGGCCAGCCGCGTTTTCAGATCAACTTCCAAAACTGCGTGCACTGCAAGACCTGCGATATCAAGGACCCGGCTCAGAACATTACCTGGGTGGCGCCGGAAGGCGGCGGTGGGCCCAACTACCCCAATATGTAAGCGTGATGCGGCCGGCCCAGTCAGGCCGGCCCAACGGGGTCGAGGGAGGTAATCGGCGCGCGCCGGGCAATCAAACGGCGCCGCCCGGCCTGAACGAAGCGCACATCGATCACCGGATCGCCTGGACTCCCCTCCACGGCGGCCACCTCCCCTTCACCGAACACCTCGTGGCGCAGCTTCTGTCCGGGGTAGAACTCGGCCAGGGCTTGATAAGCGCCTTTCGACTCGTTGACCTCGGCGCAGGCCAGCGTAATATCCTCACGCCCCAGGCGCTTCAAGTAGCGCTCAATGAGCGCTTTGGCGCTTACCTGAAGCGGCATTTCCGGGGCGTTTCCATGCTCGAGCGCCTGGGCGATGCGCACGCTGTCCGACCAGCTACTCTCCCCAATGAAGCGGCTCGGGCGGTGGGCGCCGCCATCATGAAGGATCAAAAGCTGCTGCTGAGCCCGGGTGATCGCCACGTAGAAAAGCCGCCGCTCCTCCTCGAGGCGCTCGTCGCTTAGCGGATTATCGCGGCTGTAGTGCGGAAAATCCTCTTCGTTGACCCCGGCCACGGCCACCAGCGGCCATTCGAGCCCCTTGGCGCCGTGTACGGTGCTGATCAAAACCCCGCCCGCCTGGTTCTCTACCGGGCGCTCGAGCAGCTCGATAAAAGCATCCGGATCGTTGACACTCTCCGCCTGTTCGATCAGCACGTCGAGCAGACGCACGTCCTCCTCGCCCTTGTCACGACGCGCGGCGGCCCGCTTGAGCGTCTTTTCCGCCTCGATGGTGGTCACCACGTGTTGCAAAAGCTTCGCCGGCGGCCAGGCACTGAGGCGCGGCAGCTCACAAAGAAGCTCCCAGCGCTTTTTGAGCGTGCGCCGCTGAATCGGCTTGAGCGATGCGATGATCGGGTCGCTGCGCTCGGGAAAGGTTTGGGTGGCCGCTAGCTGGTGCGCCAGCTGGCTTAGCCGCTCGCGGGCCACGAAAGGCGTAGGCTGGGCCAGCAGCAAGAGCAACTGGGCCGGGTCGTGCAAAAGCGCCGGACGGCGCGCGAGTTTCAGATAGCCCGCCAGCGCCTGCACCAGGGGCAGGCGAAACACGAAACGGTCCTCGCGCAGCAGCCGGAAAGGAATACCTGCCTGCAAAAGCGCCAGCTGAAACGGCACCGACAGCGCCCAACTGCGCACCAGCAGGCTCGCCTCGTCGAAACGCCGCCCTTTCGCCTGCCAGTCGCTCAGCGCGTCGAGTAAAAGCCGCGTGCCCTGGCCTGCGTGAATATGGGTCGCCGCACTTGCCGGAGCGGCCAGACAGAGCTGGTCGGGCCGGCGGACGTTGTTCATGATGGCGTGATTGGCGGCCAGCGCCAGCGCGTGGCCATGGCGAAAGGTGGTCGATAGTGGGTAGTCGGCGGCGCGGCCGAAGGTGGCGGTGAAGTTTTCGAGCATGGTGTCTGGCCGCGCCCCGCGCCACTCGTAGATACACTGGTTGGCATCGCCCACCGCCATCACGCTCGCCGACGGCCCGGCCAGCACCTTCAAAAGGCGCTGCTGAGCGGTATTGATATCCTGGTACTCGTCGATGATGACGTGATCGAGAAACCCTTCGACGCGGGCTCTAAGCGAGGGGTCCGCCTCCAGCGCGCGAAGCGGCCGGTAGAGCAGATCGGCGTAGGTCATCAGGGCGTGACTTTCCAAAAGCCGCTCTGCCTCGTGAAAGGCGTCGGGAAAGTAGTCGCTCTCGTCGTCGAGATTCAGCCGCTCGAAGAGCGCCTCCGGCGTGCACATATCGGCTTTGACCAGCCCGCAAAAGTGGGCCAACGTTTCCAGGCGGTCCGCGTCCAGGGCCGTATCGCGGCGCTCGGCCTGGTCGGCCAGTACGTTCAAGCTCGCCTGGCGCAGCAGCCGCTCTAGCTGCCAGTCCGCGGAGAGCAGCTGTCGCGAGGCAAGCGCCCCCCAGCGGCAAAGGCTTTGGGTCAGCCGGTGGCCCAGCGAGTGAAAGGTGCGCACATCGGGCAGCGGCTGCCCTTTAGGGGCCATACTCGCCAGACGGCGCTGAAAGTCCTCCCGGGCGGAGCGGTTGAACATCAGTACCAGTATCCGTTTGGGCGCCACCCCGTTTTCGAGTAGCTGCAGCACCCGCGCCGCCATGGTGGTGGTTTTACCCGCACCGGCCACGGCGGCGACGCGCGCGTGACCGTTTACGTGGCCTACGACCGCGTGCTGTTCCGGGGTTAACTTCACGGCGTCTCGCTATCGCTACTTGAAGCGCTGTCCAGCTCGCCCAGGGGGTAATACTGGCCGGCGCTCTCCAGGCAAAGCCGCTGCCCCGCTGCGCTCTCCTCGAGGAGGGCCTGGTCGATCAACCGGTAGAACACGTTGCGATGAAGCCGCGCGGCCAGGCCAAAGCGGATGGCGACTTCCGGCATCCAGTCGCCATCCGGCGCGGCACTCAAGGTCATGGGGTGCACGTCGTCCAGGCGAACGACGTCGTCGAACTGGGTGGTGAACCACCAGGCGCCCTCTTTGAAATCCGCCTCGACGATGACGAAGGGGCAGTCTTCAACGGTGACCCGCCAGCGCTCGACCGGGGTCACCAGGCAAACGCCGGCCTCGTCCCGGCGCAGCAGGCGCGCCAGCAGGTGTGGGATTTCCGGGCGGGCAAAGCCGGTGCCTTCGTGGCGCCAGCTGCCGTCGGCTTGAATGACGATATCGATATCGCCGGAAAGCGCGGGCTGCCACTGATCCACCGGCGGAATATTCGCAGAAGCGGGCTGATGTTTGAGCAGTCGATCGATATTCATGGCGTCCTCAACCGCATGGTGTAAGCGTGACTCGAGTATGGTTCAAACCAGGCCGGATTGCGCTAGCGCCTGTTGGACATGGGCCGGGGCGTCGGGCACGGCGCCGCGAAAGAGCCGGTAAAAGTTGGCCGTGGTTTGCATGGCGACCTCGTCGACGCTGATGCCGCGCTCTGCGGCGATGCACTCGGCGACTTCCACCACCCAGGCGGGCTCGTTGGCCTTACCGCGATGAGGCACGGGGGCCAAATAGGGGCTGTCGGTTTCGATCAACAGCCGGTCCAGCGGCAGCGCCCGGGCAAGCTCTTTGAGCGAGGCAGCGCTTGCAAAGGTAATGATGCCCGACAGCGAAATATAAAACCCGAGCCGTATCGCTTCACGCGCCATGTCGATATCTTCAGTAAAGCAGTGCAGCACGCCGGCCACACTTGGGTCGGTGTGAGCACGCAGCAGCGCCAGCGTGTCCTCTTTGGCCTCGCGGGTATGCACCACCACGGGAAGTTCGAGCTCGGTAGCGGCGATCAGGTGGCGCTTGAAGCGCTCGTGCTGAACCTCGACACCGACACTGTCGCGGTAGTGGTAATCGAGCCCGGTTTCGCCAATGGCCACGACGCCGTACTGCTCGGCGGCTTCCTTGATATCCTCGACGCTCGGCTCGGCCTCGACGCTTGCCAGCGGGTGAAGTCCCGCGGAGATCGCCACGTCCTGGTGTTTGCGCGAAAGCGCAGCCAGCCCGGGCATATCGTCGAGGGTCACCGCAATGGCCAAAAACTGATTGACGCGTGCCGCGCGCGCCGCCTCGAGCGCGGCATCGACGTCGCCGCCGTGGGTACTTTCCGAGAGACGGTCCAGGTGGCAGTGCGAATCAACAAACATTCGGGCCTCGATAAACAGTGGAGCAGATAAAAGCGATAGAAAGGCGTGACTAGAGGGTAAACGAAGCCGGCGCGCTATCCAGCTGGCCGGCCAATAACGTCTCGATCTTGTCGCGCACCGGGTAGTCCTGATGGCTAAAGTGGACCCCGATACCCGCCATGCGCCGCCCGCTGATGCCAGCAGGCGAAACCCATACGACGTTGCCAGTCACGCTGAGCCGTTCGCTTTCACCGGGCAGGGAAATCAGCAGATGCACCACCTGGCCAAGGCTATAGAACGTCTCGACGGGCACGAATATGCCGCCTCGCTCCAAATAAGGCATGTAGGCCGATAGCAGCGTGGGAATATCCGGCACCGTTAGCGAAAGCGCTTTTTGAGCGGTCATCGATACCTCCTGGACAGTGGGCGGCGGTAGAGACGGGTAGCGGCTCGGCTGCCGGTCAGGAGCGTAAAAGCGCCGACCAGCGTACCAGCCAGGCTTCGAGCACTAGCTGCGGATTGGGGTTGGCGCCGGCAAAAAGGAGCCGACGCTGTTCCCGCGCGTAGTCCAGAAGCCTAAACCAGTCCTGAACACGGGCGTTTTTCACCGCCTGACGATAAAGAGGCTCCAAATCCGGGTTATGGAGCGCCGTGGTTTGCCCGGTCAGCCCCAGCCGAATCAGGTCCTCAAGCCAGGCGATACCGTACCATAGAATGGCGTCGATCGCCTGACGATCGAGCCTGGCCGCCTCGGAAACCGGCTCGGCGCCGCGCACCAGCTGCTCGAAGCTGTCGTGGATTTGATGGCGCAGCGCGCGCTCTTGTGGAGCGGCAAGCTCTACGGCCAAAAGCGGCAGACCGCCGGAAACCTGCCACCAAAAAAGCGCCTCTTCGCTACCCAACTGCTCGGTCAGCCAGCCCTGGCAGCGCTCGAAGGCCACATTGGGTAGCGACCACTGCTGGCAGCGCGAACGGATCGTCGGCAGCATCCGTGACGGCACGTCCGACAGCAAAATGAACAGCGTTCTTTCGCCGGGCTCTTCGAGGCTTTTGAGCAGCGCGTTGGCGGCGGCGCTGTTCATCGCCTCCGCCGGGCTGATCACGATCACCCGATAGCCGCCCTGCTGAGCGGTCTGGTGGACGAAGCGGTTAACCTCGCGAATCGGGTCGATGCGGATCTGGCGCTTGCCTTCGTCGAGCGCAATACGCATCAAATCCGGATGATAGCCCGAGGCCAGCATACTGCAGCTGTGGCAGTGCCCACACGCCTGGCCGTTTTCGGGGTGCGCGCAGAGCGTGCGCGCGACCAGGGCCTCGGCCAGCTGCTGCTTGCCGACCCCGTGAGCACCGCTTAAAAGAAGCGCATGGGGCATGCGCCCCTCCTCGGCCAGGCGGGTGAACTGCTGCCATACTTCGCCATGCCAGGGAAGCAGATCCGCTAGCGCCATGGCAGCACCCGCTCAGTCAACGCGTTTTCAAGCGCGGCCTGGACCTTTTCGAGGGGCTGTTCCGCATCGATCACCGCAAAGCGTTCGGGGCTGGCATCGGCGCGAGCCCGGTAGGCACTTCGTACCGCGCTGAAAAAGTCCGCCTGCTCCTGTTCGAAGCGGTCGCGCTGGGTGTTTTCCGCGCGCAGCCGCCCCTCGAGGCGATCCCTGGCGGCCCGGGGGGACATGTCCAGCAGCAGGGTCAAATCCGGCGCCAGCCCCTTTTGGACGAACTGCTCGAGGATCTCGATACGCTGGACATCGATACCGCGCCCACCGCCCTGGTAGGCAAAGGTGGCATCGGTGAACCGGTCGCAGACCACCCAAGCCCCGCGCTCGAGCGCCGGGAGTATTTTTTCGGCCAGGTGCTGGGCCCGAGCGGCGAACATGAGCAGAAGCTCGGCGTCGGTATGCAGCGGCTCGTCGAACGTGGTGGCCAGCAGTAGCGCGCGGATCGATTCGGCAACCGGTGTACCACCGGGCTCACGCGTGCAGACCACTTCGAGCCCCTGCGCCTCGAGCCAGGCGGCCACAAACGCGACGTTGGTGGACTTGCCCACTCCCTCGCCCCCTTCCAGGGTAATAAAGCGCCCGCGCTCGGTCATTGAAACCTCATAAAATAGCTTTCCAGCGCCGGGGCTTGCCCGGCGCCCTCTCGTTACTGGTTGCGAATATAGCGGTTGACGGCGTTGTTGTGCTCTCTGAGCGTGCGCGAGAAATGGTGCGTGCCGTCACCTTTCGATACGAAATAGAGCGTTTCGCCAGGCAGCGGGTTCACCGCCGCCTCCAAGGAAGCCGCACCGGGCATGGCAATCGGTGTGGGGGGCATGCCGTCGATCACGTAAGTGTTGTAGGGCGTGGCTTCGCGCAAATCCGCCCGGGTAATGCGCCCTTCATAGCGCTCGCCCATGCCATAAATCACCGTCGGATCGGTTTGCAGGCGCATCCCCTGCTCCATGCGCCGCTTGAACACCCCAGCGATTTCGCGCCGCTCTTCCGGCGCGCCGGTTTCGCGCTCGATGAGCGAGGCCATGATCAAGGCCTCATAGGGCGTATCGATCGTCAGATCGTCGTCGCGGTTTTGCCAGGCCTCATCGAGCATTCGCTCCATACGCTCGATCGACTGGCGCAGAATGTCCACGTCGCTCATGCCCAGGTGGTAGCGGTAGGTATCCGGAAAAAACCAGCCCTCGGGGTAGGTGCCTTCCCGCTCCAAAACCGCCATGACCTCCGCATCGCTCAGCCCGCTGGTTTCGTGGGCGAGCTTTTCGGCACTATCGAGGCGCGCGCGCATCTGAGCAAACGTCCACCCCTCGGGAACGGTGAGCCGATAGGTGACCACGTTGCTGCTTCCCAAAAGCTCCATGACCTCCATCGCGCTCATCTCCGGCGTGATGCGATACTCGCCCACCCGCAGCCGGGGGATGCGCTCCGGCGCTACCCGGGCCAGTAGCCGGAATGCCCAGGTGTCATCGACGATGCCTTGCTCGTCGAGCTCGCGAAGGGCCTGGTTGAACCCTGCCCCCGGCGGTACGTAGTAGAGCGTAGGCTCATCGAGTGCCACCGGCGCATTGAGGCGGCTTTGCCAGTACACGTAGCCCCCGGCCAACACGGCAGCGGCCAGCACCACCAGAACCAAACCTGCGGTCAGTAACCGTTTCACCATGTTACTCAAAGCCTCGTATCAAAATGATTCAGGGTAACCCAGCAAGCGGTGCGCCTGGCGTTGAAGCGAAGCATCGCCTCCCCGCCAGGTATTGAGCACCTCGCCCCGGCTATCGAGCAGGGTGCGTACCGGCCAAACGCCCTGAACGGAGTTGCCCACCCAAAGCCCTTCGACGCTTGCAAACGCGCCGACATCGAGCTCGCCCTCGAGCACCGTGCCTTGTTCGACGAGCGCTTCACGCAGCGTACCGGCCACCCCGCACCGCTCGAGCCCGGGGGTGTAAATGCGCCCCTGGTCGGACCAAAAAACGTTCATGCTGATCGCCTCGATCACGCGCCCGCCCGTGTCGGCCAGAATACCCTCATGAATATCCGGGGACTCCCATTCCTGGCGTGCGAGCACGTTCTCGAGACGATTCAAGTGTTTGATCCCCGCCAGGCGGGGCTGATGCCCCAAACGGAGATCGCAAAGGCGCACGCATACGCCCTCGCGCCAGCGCTCTACCGGGGCCGTAAACGGTCGACGGCTTAGCAGGAGCCTCGGTTCGGGTGGAAGCGGCGCTTTGTATCCTTGGCCACCGCTGCCCCGGGTCAGCACGAGTTTGAGCACTTCAAGCTCGCTATCCGGGGCGCGGGTAAAGCTTGCCTCTAGATCCGAAAGCGCTGGCATGGGAATTTGCAGGCGCTCACAGCCGCGGGCCAGCCGCTTTACGTGGTAAGACCACAAAAGCGGCTGGCCCGCGCGCATTAGCACCGTCTCGAACAGCCCATCACCATAAGCGAGCCCACGGTCGTCAACGGGCACCTGGGTGGCGGACATGAACGCTTACACCCGCGTAAACAGCAGCGAGCCGTTGGTGCCGCCAAACCCGAAGGAGTTGGAGAGCGTAGTGTCGATGCGCATCTCGCGCGCCGTATGGGGCACGTAGTCGAGATTGCAGCCTGGCTGGGGGTTATCCAGGTTGATGGTGGGCGGTGCGACCTGGTCACGAATCGCCAAAATGCAGAATACCGCTTCTACCGCGCCGGCCGCCCCCAGCAGGTGGCCAATCATCGACTTGGTCGAACTGACCGCCACGTTTTTCGCACCGCTTCCGATCACGCGCTCGATGGCCCGGCTCTCGGCCAGGTCGCCGGCCGCGGTCGAGGTACCGTGGGCGTTGATATAGTCCACCTTCTCCGGGTCGATGGCGGCATCCTTGATGGCGTTGCTCATGGCAAGCGCCGCGCCACGGCCGTCTTCCGGCGGAGCGGTCATGTGATAGGCGTCATCGCTCATGCCAAAGCCCGAGAGTTCGGCGTAGATGTTCGCCCCGCGCGCCTTGGCGTGCTCGTACTCTTCGAGCACCAGCACACCGGCGCCGTCGGAGAGCACGAAACCGTCGCGATCCGCATCCCAGGGGCGGCTGGCCGCCTGAGGGTCGTCATTGCGCGTGGAAAGCGCCCGCGCCGCGGAGAAACCGCCAAGCCCCAGCGGCGTCGTGGCCATCTCGGCGCCACCACACACCATGACGTCGGCATCCCCGTAGGCGATGGTCCGCGCGCTGTAACCAATGTTGTGGGTACCGCTGGTACACGCCGTGGTGATCGCAATGTTCGGCCCCTTGAAGCCGTGCTGGATCGCCATGTTGCCCGAAATCATGTTGATGATGGAGCCCGGTACGAAAAACGGCGAAACACGCCGCGCCCCGCCCTTGTTGAGCGCATTGTGGTTCTGTTCGATCATTGGCAAGCCGCCGATACCCGAGCCGATCGCCACGCCGATGCGCTCGGCGTTCTCGTCGGTGCACTCGATACCGGCATCGGTGATGGCCTGACTACCCGCGGCCATGCCGTACTGGATGAACAGGTCCATCTTGCGGGCGTCCTTGGGATTGAGATACCCGCTGATATCGAAATCCTTGACCGACCCTCCAAAGCGCGTATTGAAGCTGCTGGCATCAAAATGCTCGATCGGCGCTATGCCGCTTTTACCCGCAACGATGTTGGCCCATGACTGTTCGACCGTATTGCCGACCGGTGTCACCAGGCCCAACCCGGTGACTACTACCCTTCTTCGCGCCATCAGCTCTCCTCCCGGCATCCTTGGTACAAGACCCTTAACGGCCATTGCTGAAAAATTTTGTCTAGTATAACGGAGATTGCGGGGTGAATTCACTCAACCTCCGATACAAAAAAAGCCGCCCTGAGCCAGGGCGGCTTTTTTCACGCCGGGTAGTCACCGACTACCCGAAGCTCCTGCGTCGACCAAACCCTTACTGATGGGCGTTGACGTAGTCGATGGCCTCTTGAACCGTCGTGATCTTTTCGGCTTCTTCGTCAGGGATTTCGGTGTCGAATTCCTCTTCCAGCGCCATTACCAGCTCAACGGTGTCAAGCGAGTCAGCACCCAGGTCTTCAGTAAAAGAAGAGCTGTTCTGGATGTCCTCTTCTTTCACGTTCAGGCGCTCAGCCACAACTTTTTTAACGCGCTCTTCAATAGTACTCATCAACGTACTCCAGTCATTCACAGTTAGCCGTATTGATAACCAGCTAGATAGGAAACCGCAAGCAAAAAGCTGCGGGGTAGTTTATAGACGCCCCGGGGCCGACGCAACCGCCAACCCCAGGCCATCAACGCATATTCATGCCGCCGTTAACATGCAGTGTCTCGCCGGTAATGTAGCCGGCGGCATCACTTGTCAAAAAGCCGACGGCGGCGGCAATTTCCTCGGGCCCGCCCAAACGTGCCAGGGGTATCTGCTTCAACAGCGCCTCGTGCTGCGCTTCGGGCAGCGACTCGGTCATATCGGTGGCGATAAAGCCCGGAGCAACGCTGTTCACGGTAATCGCCCGGGAGGCGACTTCGCGTGCCAGCGCCCGGCTAAAGCCTTCCATGCCTGCCTTGGCAGCAGCATAGTTGGTCTGGCCAAGATTGCCCATAGTGGCCACCACCGAGCTGATCGACACGATACGCCCAAAGCGTGCCTTTGTCATACCGCGAAGGCAAGCTTTACTTACACGATAAACGGATTTCAGGTTGGCATCCATGACCGCGTCCCACTCGTCCTCTTTCATACGCATCAAGAGGTTATCACGGGTGATACCGGCATTGTTGACCAAAATGGTAGGCGCCTCGAAGCGCTCGTTGATCGCTTTCAATACCTGGTCGATGCTGGCCTGATCGGTGACATCCAGACACAGGCCAGCGCCTTCGATACCCTGTTCTTTCAAATCGTCGTCGATTTTTTGGGCGCCAGCTTCGCTGGTGGCGGTGCCGATCACGATTCGACCCTGACGGCCGAGCTCGTGGGCGATGGCACGACCGATGCCCCGGCTGGCGCCGGTGACCAGCGCAACTTTACGTTCCTGACGTTCCTGGGTCATAACGCTTTGCCTTTAACCATTTAAGAGTTTGTGCAGTGTAGCGCTTAGGCGCTGCTGTCGGCCAATGCTTCGCGAGCAAGCTCGAGCGCCTGGTCCAGCGAGTCCGGGTCGTTTACTGCAAGCCCTTTGCTTGCGCGCACGATACGCTTATTGAGCCCGGTTAGCACCTTGCCTGGCCCGCACTCGATGAATACGTTCGCGCCCTGCTTGGCCATCGCCTCTACGCAGGTGGACCAACGCACCGGCTGATAGAGCTGCTCGATCAACCGGGTGCGCAGCGTTTCGACATCGGAGTGCGCCAGGCCGTCGACGTTTTGAACCACGGTGTAGCGCGGCGTGCGAAATTCGATGTCTTTCATGTAGTCACTCAGCCGCTCGGCGGCCGGGCGCATCAGCGCACAGTGCGAAGGCACCGACACGGGTAATGACATCGCCCGCTTGGCACCGGCTTCCTGACAGGCCACGATGGCGCGTTCAACGGCTCCCTTGTTGCCGGCGATCACCACCTGACCGGGCGAATTGTAGTTCACCGCGGAGACGACCTCGTTGTGAGCCACGCTCTCACACGCCGCCTCGACAGCGCTGTCATCGAGGCCCAAAATGGCCGCCATGCCGCCTTCCCCTTCGGGCACGGCGTCCTGCATGGCTTCGCCGCGCATGCGCACCAGGCGCACGCCTTCGGCAAATCCCATCACCCCGGCGCACACCATGGCGCTGTACTCGCCCAGGCTATGGCCGGCCATGATGCCAGGGCGCGGGCCTTCGAGCTCTTGCCACACGCGCCAGATCGCCACGCTCGAGGTCAAAAGCGCCGGCTGAGTGCATGCCGTTTTGTTGAGCGCCTCTTCCGGGCCATCCTGGACGATTTTCCATAGATCGAAACCCAAAGCGTCTGACGCTTCCTCAAATGTCGTTCCCACCACGCTATAGCGCTCGGCCAGTTCGCGTAGCATGCCAAGCTGCTGCGAACCCTGGCCGGGAAAAACGAGGGCAAGGGGTTGAGACATGTCGTTCACCTTTGCTCTAGTAGGCATTTGCTCATCCGAGCGTATGGGCAGCATTACCGGCGCCGACGCGACGCCTGGACCTGCCAATAAACTATTCAATAAACCATCAATGCGTTGTTGTGATACCCGAGACGCGTGCGCCCCGCTCGTTTAGCAGGCGCTCGATCCGCGCGGGCAAATTTTGCGCCACTTCGTGCAGCGCGCGCTCAATAGCGTAGTAGAAACCATCGGCTTGGGTACTACCATGGCTTTTGAGGACACTTTTTTTAAGCCCTAACAGACTCGCCCCGTTATAGCGCACTGGATTCAACTCCTGTTTGAGCTGGCGCAATAAAGGCCGAATCAACAGGCTCGCCAGGCGAGCGCGAAAGCGCGACTCGAACGCCACCCGGGTACGCTCGGCCAGCATCCGGGTCAAACCCTCGCTGGCCTTGAGGGCCACATTACCGACGAAGCCATCGCAGACGACAACGTCCAGGCTCCCCTGGTAGATGGCATCACCCTCAGCGTAGCCACGGTAGTCGAAACCCAGCGCTGCGCTATGCTTCTTTAACACCTGGTCGGCTTCGCGCACGCAGGCACTGCCTTTCATGGCTTCGCTTCCCACGTTCAAAAGCGCCACTTTGGGCCGCTCGACCCCGTCCAGGCACTGCGCCATCGCCGCACCCATGATGGCGAAATCGACGAGCCTGGCCGGCGGCGAATCCACGTTAGCCCCCAAATCGAGCAGATAGCAGCGCTTTTGCTGCCCGCTGGGTATGGACGCGCTGATTGCCGGACGCGAAAGGCCGTCGAACAACCCAACTTCGCGCCGGGCAAGGGCGACCAGGGCGGCGGTATTGCCCGCGCTTAGCCCCGCCACGGCATCGCCTGTTGCCACGCAGCGCAGCATGGCAGCCATACTGGTGGCCTGGCCATGGCGCAGCGCCCAGGCAGCCGTGGCATCCGGCAATACCTGTTCTGGCGCATTACTGACCGCCAAACGTGACGTTGCCGCAGCCAGGGGCCGCGGCAAACGTGCTAACTCAGCCGCCAGGTGCTGAGACGGACCAAACAGAACCAGCTCGAGGTCAGGGCGTTCAATCACCGCTCTGGCACAGCCTTCGATGATGACGCGGGGGCCCTGGTCGCCCCCCATGACATCAATCGCCAGGCGCACGAGATTCTGGCTCTGCTTTGCCGCTTGAAAGAGACTCGAGGCTTATACCTCGACCACCTTACGACCGCGGTAGAAACCATCCGGCGCGACGTGGTGGCGCAGGTGTGTCGTACCAGTTTCTTTGTCCTGAGACAGCGTCGGGCCTGTCAGGGCATCGTGGCTACGACGCATGCCGCGCTTGGAACGAGTTTTACGGTTCTTTTGAACTGCCATGAGTAGTTACTCCAAAAGTGGATGGGTAAGTGCTGCTTATTTCTTACCGTCGGATGAATCTTTATCCTTCAAGGCGCCAAGCACCGCAAAAGGATTCGATCGAGGCGCGGGCTCTTCGTCCGCGCCGTCGGTTTTACTGACCAGTTGCTCTGCCGAGACAAAGCACTCTTCCTCGGCGTGGTAGACCACCTGAGGTAAGCTAAGGATCAGCTCGTCTTCGATCACGGTGAGCAGGTCCAGCTGTTCGCGCTCCACCAGCACGGGCTCGTGACTGGCGGGCAGCTCGGACGCCAGCGCCTCGTCGGACACCATGCCCAGAAGAAAGTCGCTGGAGACATCCTGGCTCAGCGGCACCAGACAGCGCCGGCACGCAAGCGAAAGCGTTGCGCGCAACTGGCCACGAATTTCACGGCGACCCTGGGCATCGATACCAAACTCGAGCGATGCAAAGCACTCGCCGGTTTGTTCGCCTGCCTCTTCGGCAAGACGTGGCAACTTATCAAGCGCCACTTGGCCTTCGAGTCGTTCGTGGCGGGCTGCAAGCTTGTAAGGCTCAACCCGACTGGGGAGTTGTGAGGTCGACATAGGCGCGCAATGATAGGCACTCGCCGCGGCGCTGTCAAAGCCGTGCCGCCTTTTCTTCGCTGTTTTGTGCGCAAACCAGTAAAATACCGCCGCGCCGGCACTTTTTAATTAAAATATTTATACGCGCACGCGTTTAGCCACCACGTATCCCACCGCTTCCCAGGCGCGGGAGCGCATCATTTAAACGCACCACTTACCCAATGGAGAATGCAGTGCCCGAAACCGCTAACGCCCCCCTGGTACTCGCCTCGAGCTCACGCTTTCGCAAGGCACTTCTCGACCGTCTGGCGCTGCCTTACCAGTGCTTATCGCCGGATATCGACGAAACGCCCCAGGCCGATGAAGCACCCGAGGTACTGGTGCGCCGGCTGGCGCTGGGTAAAGCCAGCGCCGTTGCCCAGCACTTTCCCCACCATTTGATCATCGGTTCGGACCAGATCGCGCTGTTCGACGGCGAGATTCTCGGCAAGCCGCACACCGCCGAGCGCGCCTGCGCCAACCTGGCCCGTTTTTCCGGCAATAAAGTCACCTTTCTTACCGGCCTTGCGCTGCTGGATACGCGAACCGGTCAAAGCGAGGTGCATGTCGAGCCTTTCGAAGTACTCTTTCGCACGCTCGACGAAGCGGAAATCGCCCGCTACGTCGCGCTCGAGCAGCCGCTGGATAGCGCCGGCAGCTTTCGTATGGAAGGGCTTGGGGTCACGCTTTTCGAATCACTCAACGGGCGCGACCCCAACGCGCTGATCGGCCTGCCGCTGATCGCGCTTTGCGGGCTTCTTCGCCAAGCGGGCATGGACCCGCTCGGCGAGTGTTAGCGTTAGCGCGCCTGAAAGCGCAGCGGCGACTGAGTGCTTTCAATGCCCAGAATCTCGGCCGCGGCCCCGGTAAAGCGACGGGTAAGACGCTCGAACGGGTCGAGGCGAGGTGTGTAATCTTCCCACACCGCCTCGCCCACCTGATCCCGGGCGACCTGTTCCAGGCTTGCCAGCTCGTCGATCAGCCCAAGCTCCATGGCCTGCTCGCCGCTCCAAATAAGCCCCGAGAAAAGCTCGTCGCTTTCGACCAAGCGGCCGTCTCGGCCAGCAACGACGTCGTCGATGAACTGCTGGTGGGTTTGGGTCAACACGCCCTGCCAGAACGCGGCAATGTCTTCATCCACCGGCTGAAAGGGATCCAAAAACGCCTTGTTCTCACCGGCGGTCATCACGCGGCGCTCGACACCCAGCTGATCAATCGCTTCTTGAAAACCGAAACCTGCGTAGATCACGCCGATCGAGCCGACCAGACTCGCCGGTGAGGCGACGATGACATCGGCGGCGGAGGCAATGTAGTAGGCGCCACTGGCGCCGATATCCTCGATGACCGCAATGATCGGCTTATCGCCCTGCTCGCGAAGGCGCATGATTTCGGCGTAGACCCGCTGGGACTGCACCGGGCTTCCACCGGGGCTGTCGATATGCAGCACCACGGCGGTGGCACTGTCGGTCTCCCAGGCCCGGTTGAGCCCTTTGATGATGCGCTCGGCGTTCGCCGGTGAGTCGCCCGCTATAACGCCACGTACCTCGACAAGCGCCAGGTGCTCCTGAGCGAGGGCGGCGCTGCCGGATTCCGCAAAGAAGGCGCGATACACCGTAAAGGAGATGACCGACAGCACCACCAAGAGGATCAATAGGCGAAAGAAGAGCTTCCAGCGCCGACTGCGGCGCTGTTCGGTGAGCACACCGCCGATCCAGCGATCCATCATCTCGATCTGGGCCAGACGCTGACGCTCGCGAAGCGTTTCGCTGGTATCGTTTGCTGCCCCGGCCGTGCTCTCCTGGCCTTTGGCGGCGCTGACTTCCGGGCCTTGGGTCCAGCGATCCGCCGCGCCTTGCTCATCCAGGCGCCGCCGCGGCCGGCCGTCCTGCTGTTCTTTATCGGTTGCCATCGTCATGTTTCCTGTACGCAGTCGGTTACAAGGTTGCCGGCCTGGTGCCGTCAAGCCAGTTGAAGAGATCATCCACGCTGTGTGCCACCCACTTGGGCTCGCTCGCTTTCAAACGGGCCGGTGTATGCACACCGTAGGTCACCCCGACCCGATCCATACCGATCGCGCGGGCCATTTCCAGATCATACTCGGTATCCCCCACCATCACCGCCCGCGACACGTCGACATCGAGCTCTGTTAAAAGCTCGTTGAGCATTTGCGGGTGGGGCTTGGAGCGGGTTTCGTCGGCGGTGCGGCTTGCGTGAAAAAAACCGCCGCTATGCGTTTGCTCAAAAATACGGTCCAACCCGCGGCGGCTTTTACCCGTTGCCACCGCCAGCCGCTGACCGGGCGTTGAGCGCAGGCGCTCGAGCCCTTCCTCGACCCCGTCGAAAAACGGCATGGGCGTAGTATTCAGGTGTACGAAGTGGTGCGAGTAGCGCTGCCTGAGGGTCTCGGCCTGGGCGGGTCGAATGCCCGGGCAGAGAGTCGCAATCGCTTCGGGAAGGCCCAAACCGATGATGTTTTCGATATCACCCACCGCGAGCTCGCCCCACTCGGCTTCCAGAGCGGCGGCCTGCATACAGGCGACGATTTTCGGCACCGAGTTCATCAGCGTGCCGTCCCAGTCGAAAATGATGAGCTCAAAACGCATGGATCGCTCCTCAACGGCGCGCGCGAGCAAGCGCGGATTCCAGTGCCTCGGGCAGCGGCGCCTTTACCGTGACCGGGCGCCCGTTACCCGGCTCGGGAAAGGTCAACGCGCGGGCGTGAAGAAAAAGCCGTTCGACCTTGAGCTGGCGGGTCATGTAATTACTCTCTTTAGTGGCGTACTTGTCATCGCCCAAAAGCGCGTGGCCTGCGTGAGTGGCGTGCACGCGAATCTGGTGGGTGCGCCCGGTCACGGGCTCGGCCTCGATCAGCGTGGCCTTCTCGAAGGTTTCGAGCACCTGGAAGTGGGTGCGCGAGACCTTGCCGTTCGGGTCGACCCGCACACGACGCTCGCCGTTACCGGCATCATAACGATCCAGCCGGGCACTGACGTAGGTCTTGCGCGCCGGCCAGCGCCCGCTGACCAGGGCCACGTAGCGCTTGTCCATGCCGTGCTTTTTAAGCGACTCGTTCAAAGTGACCAGCGCCTCGCGGGATTTGGCCAGAAGAAGGCAGCCAGACGTGTCGCGGTCGAGCCGGTGGACAAGCTCCAAAAAGCTCAGGTCATCACGCACCTGCCTAAGCGCCTCGATCAGACCGATCTTCACCCCGCTACCGCCATGGACCGCCAACCCCGAAGGCTTGTTGAGCACCATCCAGTCCGGGCCTTCCATGATCACACTGCCGATCAGCAAGTCGCGCAGGTTGTCGCTCACCTCTTTTTGCGCCTCCCGGGGCGCCAAACGCAGCGGCGGCACCCGGACCAGATCGCCGGAGGTTAGCCGGTAGTCGACCTTGACGCGCTTTTTGTTAACGCGCACCTCACCTTTACGCACGATGCGATAGATCAAGGCGCGGGGCGCCCCTTTTAAACGGGTCATCAAAAAATTATCGATACGCTGACCCGCCTGTTCCGGGGCGATTTCCACCCACTGTACTTCACGCCCTTCGGCCATCGCCGCATGCTCCTGGTCGGTTTTTACAATATCAGGCTAAAGCGCCATTCTAACGTAGTGCTCGAGCCATTGCGTCAATTGCTGGCGGTTGGCTTTACTGTTATATTCGAGGCGGCTCATTGGTATGGCGTGACCCACCGTAAGGTCAGCCCGACGAACGCTGCGGTCATCGCGTTTTAAGCGCCCGCCTCTCGTCTTACGCCATACGCAAGCGCCTGCCCGACTAACACGCAGGCCCGAGCAAAGGTTTTATGGATTAGTGTACGCATTACCCATGACCGAAGGTTAGAAATGAAAGACCTCTACCGTTTTTCAAACGATAGAGTCCATGGCGCTACCTGATTGGCCGCCATGAGTGATTTGAATACACGTAACGTCCAAGGCCGAGCCGCTTTGCTGCACCTTCTCGACCTTGGGCGTCAGGATCAACGCTGTGCCGATACCGGCGTTGACGAATCGATGAATGCCAGGTGTTGGCGGTGTCAGCAGGGCCGGATGGACGCACAAGCCACCGAAACACGTCCTGCCTCCGCCACGTACTCAACGCCCACCAACCGGCGGGCCACCACGCCCCCGGTTCAATGCGTCAGCATAGCCATGCGCCGAGCACAAGCACGCAGCAAAAGCGATTCGTCGACGCTACCGCCTTGACGGCGGATCGGTGCACACGCTTTGCGAGACACCATGAAAAGAATGCTCATCAACGCAACCCAGCCAGAAGAGCTGCGGGTTGCGCTCGTCGACGGTCAACGCCTGTACGATCTGGATATCGAATCCGGCGCGCGCGAACAGAAAAAAGCCAACATCTACCGCGGCAAAATCACCCGCGTCGAGCCCTCGCTCGAAGCGGCGTTCGTCGATTTCGGCGCCGAGCGCCACGGCTTTTTGCCGCTAAAAGAGATTTCCCGGGAATATTTCCTCAAGGACGTTTCCGGCCGACCCAGCATCAAGGAAGTCCTGAAAGAGGGTCAGGAAGTCATCGTTCAGGTCGATAAAGAGGAGCGCGGCAACAAAGGGGCGGCGCTGACCACCTTTATCAGCCTGGCCGGACGCTTTTTGGTGCTGATGCCCAACAACCCCCGGGCCGGCGGCATTTCGCGGCGCATCGAGGGTGACGACCGCAGTCAGCTAAAAGACGCCATGTCGCAGATGACCGTGCCGGACAAGATGGGCCTGATCGTGCGCACCGCTGGTATCGGCCGAAGCGCCGAAGAACTTCAGTGGGACCTGGACTACCTCGCCCAGGTATGGGAATCGGTAACCGCGGAAGCCTCCAAACGCCCGGCGCCGTTTCTGGTTTACCGTGAATCCAATGTGATCATTCGCGCCATGCGCGACTACCTGCGCCAGGACATCGGCGAGGTATTGATCGACAGCCCCGAGATCCACGCCGAGGCGCTGAGCTTCATCCGTCAGGTGATGCCCTCCTACCAGCAGAAGATCAAGCTTTATACCGATGAAGTACCGCTGTTCTCGCGCTTTCAGATCGAATCGCAGATCGAAACCGCCTATCAGCGCGAAGTGAAGCTGCCCTCCGGCGGCTCGATCGTGATCGACCACACCGAAGCGCTGGTCTCCATCGATATCAACTCGGCGCGGGCCACCCGGGGCAGCGACATCGAAGAGACCGCCCTGCAGACCAACTCCGAGGCCGCCGACGAGATCGCCCGGCAGCTGCGCCTGCGCGATATCGGGGGCCTGGTGGTCATCGACTTCATCGACATGGGCCCGGCGCGCAATCAGCGCGAAGTGGAAAACCGCATGCGCGACGCGCTCAAGCTCGACCGCGCGCGGGTACAGGTCGGGCGAATTTCCCGCTTTGGCCTGATGGAAATGTCGCGCCAGCGCCTGCGCCCCTCGCTTGGCGAAACCAGCGGCGTGGTTTGCCCGCGCTGTAACGGCCAAGGCACCATTCGCGATGTGCGTTCGCTGTCGCTCTCGATCATGCGCTTGATCGAAGAAGAAGCCATGAAAGAGCGTAGCGCCCAGATCCGCGCCATTTTGCCGGTGCCGGTCGCCACCTACCTGCTGAACGAAAAGCGCAGCGTGCTCGCCGATATCGAAGCGCGGCAAGACGTTCGCGTGGTACTGCTGCCCAACCCGGACATGGACACGCCGCACTACGACGTGCAGCGCCTGCGTAACGACCACCTCGACGAAGACGAAAGCCATACGCTTTCAAGCTACGAGCTGTCCCTGGATACCGAGGTCGGTAAAGAGCCCGACGCAAGCTTCGCCCCGCCGGCCCAGCGCGCCGAAGCCGCGGTCAAGACCGTGACCCATAACGCCCCGGCGCCGGCGTCGCTGCAAAACGAAGAAACCCCGGCCAGTAGCGCCAGAGTCGAAAGCGCCGATAGCGCCGAGACCGGCGTACTGGGCCGCTTGATCCGCGGCTTTGCCAAGCTCCTCGGTAGCGACGACACCGCAAGCCCCGGGAGCAAGCCGGCTGCCGAGCCCGCTGCCCGCAAGACGCAAAGCAGCGAGCGCGGCGGCGAGCGCGCCAACAAGCCCGCCCGCGAGAGACGCCCGGAAAGCGCCACACCGCAAAGCGAGCCGAGCGCCTCCGATGCACGCAGCACCGCCCCCGCCAAGAGCCAGGACGACGCCAGCGACAAGCGTAGCGGCCCGAGCCGCTCGCGCAATCGTCGCCGTAACGCCCCGGGCAGCGAGCAGAAACAGGGCGAAAACGCCGCCAAACCGGCGCGCCAAAGCGAGCGCCAGGCCGAGCAGAGCGAAGCCAGCGCCCCAGCGCCGCAAAACAAGCGCTCGGATAGCCGCCGCGACAAGCCCCGGGACGCTGGCAAGGACAGCGCCAAAGAGACGCCCCAGGAAAATGGCCGAGCCAACAAGCCTAAAAGCGAATCGAACCGTGGCGCCAAGGAGTCCGAGCCCAAGCAGGAAGCCAAAGCCGAGACGAAACCCGAAGCCCAGCAGGACGCCCCCAAAGACGACGGCAAGCCCAAGCGTACGCGCAACAACCCGCGCAACCGCTCGCGCAAGCAGGCCGTCAACCCAAAAGCCGAAGCCGAGCAGCTAGCGCTTCAAGCCGAAGCCGCCAAGGCGCCAGCGCCGGAGGATACAGGTAGCGACGCCCCAGGCCCGGTTAGCGAGCCGGCCGCCGCCCAGGTAGCCGAGGAGAAAACGCCGGAAAGCGTCGCGCCGACGACCGAAGCAGCCGTTGAAGCGCCTGCCGAGAACGCCGCTGAGGATACCTCTGGCCAGGCGGCCCCGAGCGAAACGCTCGAGTCGCCCGCGGCCAAAGCGGCGCCGGTAGAATCCGAGGCGCCGATAGCCGAGGCCGACAAACCCGTCGACGACGCCAAGCCCGACGCGGTCGAGCAGGCCGAAGAGGTTAAGGCAACCACCGCCCCCGCCGTGGAAGCCGAAACCGAACACCGGCTCGAGCAAGACGGTGCGCCGACAAGCGCTCAGGATGAGGTAACCCGCGAAGTGCCCCAGCCTGAAGAAGCCACGCTAGCCGAACAAACCCCTCAGGCTGAAACCCTCGAGCAAAACGCCGCTCCACAAGCGCTCGAAACCGAGCCCGCCAGCTCCGTTGCGGCTGACGAGCAGCGTGAAAACGCCGCGCCCGTCGAGGAGCAGGCGCCTGTCGAGGAGACGCGTGAAGTGAACGTCGAAGCCGAGGCAGCGCCGCAAAAGCGCGAAGCCGACCAGGCGACGGATGCACCCCTGACCTCCCCGGAAAGCGACCTTTCGGCGGAAACCGAGCAAGCCAGGCCGTCTACGCTGGCCGAGGCTACACCGCTGGAGCAAGCGTCGGACGAGACAGAGCCCACCGCGGCCACTGACACGGACGAAGCACAAAAGCGCTCTGACGACATGGCCGACAAGGTCGAGGCTTCCGAGCAGGTAAGCCAGCCGCAGGAAGAGGACGCCAGCCCCAAAACGGCGCCAAAGCGCCGCCGGCGGGCGCATAACGACCCGCGTGAAAAGCGCAAGCAAGGCAGCACCGGCCAGGAGTAAACCGCGTGCGCAAAAAAACCCCGCCTGGCGCGGGGTTTTTTTATGCCTTACAAAAGCGCAGGGGTCACCAACGGCGCTAGATCACCCGCGGCTCCGGCTCCAGGGTAACGCCAAAGCGCTGACGCACCGTTTCCATGATGCGCCGGGCAAAGCTTAAAAGCTCCTCGCGGGTACCACCGCCAAAGTGAACCAGCACCAGCGCCTGACGCGCGTGTACGCCAAATGCGCCTTCGCGGCTACCCTTGAGCCCGCACTGATCGATCAACCAACCGGCCGCCAGCTTGCAGCGCCCGTCCAGCTGGGGGAAGCTCGGCATGTCCGGGTAGCGCTCGGCTAGCGCCTTCGCCGCCTCGGCCTCGACCACCGGATTTTTGAAAAAGCTGCCGGCATTGGCAAGCGTTGCCGGGTCCGGAAGCTTTTCCCGACGCACGCTGCCCACCGCTTGCGCCACCTCCAGCGGGCCGGCGTTGGCGGGTACGCGGCGGGCCAGATCGCCGTAGCCAAGCCGGGGGGCGCCATCGCGGGTAAGCTTCAGCGCCAAGCGAGTAATGGCCACTTTCCCACTCAGCGCGTTTTTGAATACGCTATCGCGATAGCCAAAGCCGCACGCCTGGGCCGTTAGCCAGTAAGCGCGCTGGCTGGCAAGCTCCATGACCTGGACGCCTTCGATCACGTCCTTGAGCTCGACCCCGTAAGCGCCGATATTTTGTACCGGTGCAGCGCCGCAGGTACCGGGGATCAGCGCCAGGTTCTCGATCCCCCACCAGCCCCGCGCGGCAAGCGCCATGACCAGCTCGTGCCAATTGACGCCGGCGCCGGCGAACACGGTGGCTTCGCGCCCCCGGGTCTCTATCCACCACTGGTCGAAGGCCAGCGTCACCGCCGCGCCCTCGAAACGTTCGGGCAGCAGCACGTTGCTACCCCCGCCCAGTAGCGTGATCGCCAGGTTGTTTGCACAGCACTCCTTGAGCACGCCGCGTAGTTCGTTGAGCGTGGCCGGACGAGCGCCAAAGGCCGCCTGGCAGGGAAGCTTCAGCGTATTGGCAAGGGTCAGGTCCACCCGGGGGGTTAGATAGGCCACCCTCACCCCTTCCTGATAGCGTCGAGAAGGCCCTGACAGGCCGACTCGATCAGATCCAGCACGTGTTCGAAGCCCTCCTCGCCACCGTAGTAAGGGTCCGGCACCTCGGCCTCGACGCTGTCGGCGTAGGACAGAAAAAGCGCCGTGCGGGCGCGGCTACCCCGGGGCGCCAGCGCGCGAATGGCGTCCATGTTGGCGTGGCCCATCCCCAATACGTAGTCGAAGTGGCTGAAGTCCTCGACGCTTAGCTTTCGAGCACGCAGATGGCTGATATCCACGCCACGGCGGCTGGCCGCTTGCCGGGCGCGCGCATCCGGGGCCTTACCCAGGTGCCAATCGCCCACGCCGCAAGAGTCCACTTCTATTTCACCTTGCAAACCCGCCTCGACCAGCGCCTTTTGAAAAAAGCCTTCGGCGCTGGGCGAGCGGCAAATGTTTCCTAAACAGACGAACAGTACCCGCGTCATTGAGACTCCGCTTGGTCGATGAGTAAGCGCACCTTGGCAAGATCCTCGAAGGTATCCACCCCGGCAGGGTTGGGCTCGCAGGCAAGCGCTACCTGGATGATGTGGCCATGCTGGAGCGCGCGTAGCTGCTCGAGCTGCTCGAGTTGTTCGAGCTGCGAAGGCGCCATGCTCTGGTAAGCGCTCAAAAAGCTTGCCCGGTAGGCGTAAATGCCGATGTGCCTGAGCCAAGCATCGGTATTCAAAAGGCTCGGCTTTTGCGCGAACTGCTCCCGGTCCCAGGGAATCGGCGCGCGGGAGAAGTAGAGCGCCCGCCCGGCGTGGGTGCGAACGAGCTTTACCGCGTTGGGATTGAAAAGCGTCTCGATATCGTGAATAGGCTCGGCCAGGGTGGCCATGGCGGCGTCGGCATCGCACGCCAAACGCTCGGCCACTTGATCGATCAGCGCCGGGGGAATCAGCGGCTCATCGCCCTGTACGTTGACCAGCAGCGTATCGCCTGCAAGCCCTAAAATATCCGCCACCTCGGCCAGCCGGTCCGTGCCGGAGAGATGATCGTCCCGGGTCATGACCACCTCGGCCCCATAGGGCAAAAGTGCCGCCTCGATGCGCGCATCGTCGGTCGCCACCACGACACGGCGGGCAAGGCTTAGACAGGCGCGCCGCCATACGTGGGCCACCATGGGCTCACCGGCGATCTCCATGAGCGGTTTACCGGGCAGCCGCGAGGAGTTAAACCGCGCGGGAATGACGACGATGAAGTCGGCCCTCGGATCGGTCGTTGGTACCGTCATCACGCCTGCCCTGTACGCCCCGGTGAGCGGTTGAGCTTCTCATCGGCGCTAAGCACCCGCGCCTCTTCCGGCAGCATCACCGGAATGTCTTGTTTAATCGGGTAGGCCAGACCGTCGTAGTGGCAGGTAAGCTCCTGCGCCTCGCGGACGTAGTCGAGTTTACCGGTGCAGAGTGGGCAAACCAGCATTGCCAAGAGTTCCTTATCCATGAGCGCCTTCCTCGTCTGTGTTCGTCGATAGTGATCTATTCGTAGACCGCGTTACCAGCTTTTCGAGCAGCCAGGCTTCGAATTCCCCGGGCAGCTCGGCGTCGACTTCCAGTGCCCAGCTGTCAAAAGGAACGAGCGACTGACACTTTACCGCGTCCTTGGCCGTCATCACGAGCGCACGCCTGGACGTAAAGTCAAAGGTACGCGCCGTAAACGTCTGGTGGTCTGCAAGCGGGTGCATCTCACCCGTTACGTTAAGTGTTTCGAGGGTTTTAAAAAAGCGCGCAGGGTTGCCGATACCCGCCACGGCGTGAACCGGCAACTTGAACGGCAGCGGTGTCAGTGCTGCGTGCTCACCGGTGCTTACCCGCCGCCACCGCGCCGGGGCAAGCGTCATCGCGACCGCCTCGACCGGCAGCGCCTTGGCCAAATCGCCGTTGACGATCACCGCATCCACGCTTGAAAGGCGCTGGGCCGGCTCGCGAAGCGGCCCGGCGGGCAGGCAGCGCTGGTTGCCAAGCCCCCGGGCGCCGTCGACGACTAATAGCTCGATATCCCGAGCCAGCGCCAGGTGCTGCAGGCCGTCGTCGCTGATCACGATATCGCAACCCAGCTCGATCAGCTTTTTAGCCCCGCGGGTTCGTCTGGGGTCCGCCACCACCGGCACACCGGTTTGTTTGAAAAGCATCAGGGGCTCGTCACCACTATGGGCGGGGCTGGTGGTATCACTCACCACCAGCGGGTAGCGCGGTGCGCGGCCACCGTAGCCACGGGTCACTACACCGGGTCGCCATCCGTGATGCTGGAGCAGATTGGCAAGCCAGGCCACCAGCGGCGATTTGCCGGTCCCGCCCAAGGTGATATTGCCCACCACGATGACCGGCACCGGTGCCCGCCAAACGGGCTTTTTACCCGACGCATAAGCGTGGAAACGCCGCGCCATCACCGCGCCATAGAGCGCGCCCAGCGGGTACAGCGGTACAAGCCACGGCGCCTGTCGGGCGGTTTTTTTATAAACGCCCTCCAGCCAGCGGCTTGCAAAGCTCACACGTGCTCCTGAAATTGCATTTGATGAAGGCCGGCGTAGGCCCCGCGTTTTTCCAGCAGCGCCTGATGGGTGCCCTCTTCGATCACGCGCCCCTGATCCATGACGAGTATTCGGTCCGCGCGTTCGATGGTCGACAGGCGGTGGGCGATCACCAGCGTCGTGCGGCCCTGGCAAACGTGCTCCAGCGCCTTTTGAATGTAGCGTTCGGACTCGGAGTCGAGCGCCGAGGTCGCCTCGTCGAAGACCAGAATCGGTGAATCCTTGAAGATCGCCCGCGCAATGGCCAGGCGCTGGCGCTGTCCGCCGGAGAGCATAAGGCCGTTCTCGCCCACCACGGTGTCATAGCCCTGGGGCAGTTTTTCTATGAACTCGCTGGCGTAGGCGGCCTCGGCGGCCTGTTTCACTTTTTCAAGATCCGGAGCGTCCACGCCGTAGGCGATGTTGGCCGCGATACTTGCGTTGAACAGCGTCACCTGTTGCGAAACGATGGCGATCTGCTGACGCAGCCCGCTTAGTGCGTACTCATCGGCGCTCACGCCATCGATTAAAATGCGTCCTTCGGTGGGCCGGTAAAAGCGCGGCAGAAGCCCCACCAGCGTCGATTTACCGCCACCGGAGCGGCCAACGATCGCGACCATTTCCCCCGGCGGTATATGCAGGTTGATATCGTGGAGCACGTCGGGCTGGTCGGTGTCGTAGCGAAAGCTCACCCCTTCGATGCGCACGTCGCCTTTCAAGCCCTTCGCTTCCCGCGTGCCGTTATCCGGCTCGACGCTTAGGTCCATCACCCCGAAAAGCTCGGCGGCGGCGGCCAGGCCCTTTTGAATGTCGCCGTTGATTTCGGTGAGCTGGCGCACCGGCTTGATCATCAGCGCGGCGGCGGTGATGAAGGCGACGAACTCGCCCGGCGTCATATTCGCCATGAAGGCGGGCGCCATGGCCAGCCACACCAATAGCGCCATGGAGACCGCCACCAGCATCAAAATCACCGGCGAACTGACCGCCCGGGTCATCGCCTGCTTCATGCTTTGGCGGCGATTCTCTTCACTGGCCTTCTCGAAGCGCTGCTTTTCGAAGGCTTCGGCACCATGGGTACGCACTACTCGGTAGCCGGACAGCGCCTCGGACGCCACGTGGGTCACGTCGCCCACGGAGTTCTGGATGCGTTTGGAAATCTTGCGAAAGCGCTTGCTCACGAAACTCACCACGACCGCGATCACCGGCGTCACGCCCAGAAACAGCAGCGTGAGCATCCAGTTGGTCCAGAGCAGATAAAGCACCAGCCCAATGACGAACAGCCCTTCGCGCAGAATCACGGTGACCGCATTGGTCGCCGCCCCCGCCACCTGCTCGACATGGTAGGTCACCCGCGACACCAGATGCCCGCTCGAGTGCTGGTCGAAAAAACGCCCGGGCAGATGCAGCATATGATCGAACACATCGCAGCGCAGGGTATGGATCACATAGCGCCCCACGTAGGCCATGTAATAGGTGCTCAAAAACGTGCCGATCCCGCGGGAGGCGAACATCAGCACGACGAACAGCGGCAAAAAGAAGCGAAACGCCGCGTCCGGATTTTGAATTCCGTCGATCAGGCGCTTCATCATCTCGGCCAGCGCCGTACTGGAGGCGGCGTAAATCAAAAAGCCGATGATCGCCAGCGCGAACATTTTCCAGTGCGGCTTTACGTAGCTCAGTAAGCGTTTATACAACACCCAACTCGAATCGGTCACACGGGCTCCTGGCGTGATGTGCAGTGCGCAGGATTCTACCTTAAGGCGCCGCGTATCAACACCGCTTACGCCCTCCATCGATACCGCGCTGCGGCGACACTTCGACCTCACGGCCCGCTTTTAGGTAAAACGTCAGCGCCCCGTGCTGGGCGGTGCTCCAAAGACAGCTGCCGTTTCGTCGAAAACGGCGCACGACGTCATCCGCCGGATGGCCGAAAGCGTTATCCCGCCCGGCGCTGAACACCACGTGCTGCGGGCGGCTGGCGCGGACGAACTGAACGCCGGAGCTTGTGCGGCTACCGTGGTGCCCGGCGACCAGCACGCTTATGGGGGATTCGATATCACCCACCAGGCGCCGCTCGGTGTCACGGCCCACGTCACCGGTGATCCAAAGCCGGTGCTCGCCAATGCTGACCTCCAACACACACGAGCGCTCGTTGGGGGTTAGCTGATTCTCCCCCGCCGGCGGCCAAAGCACGCGATAGCTGACGCCGTCGTGCTCTTCGTGCTGGCCTCTTACGCAGTGCTCGAACGAAACGGGCAAGGCCTCGCCCTGGGGCGCCCGCCACTGTGCGGCGCGGTGTTCGCGCAACAGGGCCGCCACTCCGCCGGCGTGGTCGATATCGCTGTGGCTGACCATCACTTGATCGAAGCGCTGGCCCGGCGCCCAAAGCGTCTCCAGCGGCATGAAGCCGCTTTGAAAGCGCGGACCGGTATCGTAAAGCATGCGCCAGGACGCGCTCTCGAGCTCGACCAGTTGTCCCTGGCCCACATCGAATACGGTGACGCGTAAAACGCCCGGCGCCAAAGCGCTCGGCTGATGCGCCAGGACAAGCGCGGCGGTCACCAGCAGCGCCGCCGCGCGCAGCCAACGCGGCACGAAGGCAAGCCCAAAGCAAAGCGCCACGAGCAACAGGGCCGCCGCCAGCGGCAGCTTGAGCGACGCCGAGGGCTCCCAAAGCGGCGCCGCGCCGAGGGTCAGGCTCAACAGACCATGAAAAACACCGAGCGCCTGCTCGAAGCCCCACCACACGAACACGCCGACGTAGGGAAGCGGCGCCAACAGCCAACCCAGTAGCGCCAGCGGCACCATGAGCGAGCTGACCCAGGGCACGGCCAGCAGATTCACCAGCGGCGCGCCCGGGGCTACCCGGCCAAAGGCGACCAGGACCGCTGCCGCCATGAGCGGCGCCAGCAGTAGCTGGGTGCGCACCAGCGCCCAACACCAGCCTTTCACCCCCGAGGGCCGGGCGCGGCCCTGCCAAATAACGATCAGCCACCCGACCGCGACAAAGGAGAGCCAAAGCCCGGGGCGCCACAGGGCCAGCGGGTCGAGCAGCACGATCAATAAAAGCGCCAACCACCAGGCCTGCCAGGGCCCGGGCGCGTGGCGCCCGCTCAGCACCCAGAGCCCGAGCAGCGTCATCACCATGGCGCGCATGGCAGGCGGCCCCATACCGGCCAGTAAGGCGTAGCCCACGCAGGCGGCCCCCGCCGCCCACCAGGGCCAGGCACGCAGCCGCCAGTCGAGCGGGGTGAGCAGGCGTGCCGCGAACCGGGCGATCAGTAAAACCAACGAGGCGATCAGCCCGACGTGCAGCCCGGAGATCACCACCAGGTGCGTCGTGCCGGTGGCGTTCAATAGCGCCCAGTCGTCCTGGGTCAGTTGAGAGTTCTCACCCAGCGTAAGTGCGGCCAGCCAGCGCCTGGTTCGATCGGCAAGGTCGGTGTCCGCGATTTTCGCAAGTGCGCGCTTTTTAAGCGTAGAGCATGCGTCTTTCAAGCGAAGCGGTGCAGGGCTTTCACGTACGTAGCCCGTCGCGTGGATGCCCTCGCGCCAAAGCCATTGGGCGTAGTCGAAGGTATGGGGGTTGGTAAAACCACGCGGTGGGCGCAGCCTGAGCGTCAGTCGCCACTGCTCGCCGGCTCGATACGATGTATCGCTGTAGGCCGTGACGCGCACGCGTTTGAGCGACTCGCAGCTCAAGCGATGGGGCCGGCTTTCGCACCGGTCAACGCGCAGCGTCAGCCGCGTCGCGCCCGCCAGAGGCTTAACGCTGTCGACGCGCGCCTCGACGAGGAGATCCTCGCCACCAAGCCCTGCGGGGAGCGCGCGCTGCCACTCAACTTGAATCCCAACGAACACCCAGGCACCGATCAAAAGCAGGGCAAACGTGCGCGGCGTGCGGTTGACCATCAAAAGCGCGGCCAGCAGGATCGCGCCGATGGCCACGCCCCAATGCCCGCCGGGGCCGCTTAGCCATGCCAAAAGCGCCCCGCCAAGCGCTGCCACCGCCGCCGGTATGACTCCCCCTGCCCGCATCGTCCCCTCCGTGGCCGGCGTTCAACGCTCGGCGTAGCCTAAACGCCGTGCGATGTGGATAATAGAGCGCACTATTTCAAAGAGTAACCGACATGCCGCGCCGTTTCCTGCAGCGCTACATGCCCAAGCCCGATACGTTAAGGCGCCAGCGCTCGCTTCGCTTCATGGCGCCCTTGATTGCCGACCCCGGATTGTGGCTCTTGACCCGCAGAAGTGTCGCCAACGCCTTTAGCGTCGGGCTTTTCTGCGCCATGCTGCCCATCCCGCTGCAGATGATGGTCGCGGCACTGGGTGCGCGCATCGGGCGCTGCAACCTGGCGCTTTCGGTGAGCTTGGTCTGGATTACCAATCCGCTGACCATGCCGGTGATCTTTTATTTCAACTATCGGGTGGGAACGTTTTTGATGGGCGCGCCGGTGCGCGAGGCACCGTCACGTATTTCGACCCGCTGGTTGGCCGAGCAGATGCACGACCTGCTTCCGCCTCTTTTTCTAGGCTCTATCGTGACGGCGTTGATTCTCGCCGTGGCGGCCAACGTGGTCATTCGGCTGATCTGGCGCTGGCACGTCTCGCAAAGCTGGAAGCGCCGCCGGCTCAAACGCCAGCAGCGCCGGGCGACCATGGAAGCCGAACTGGACGAGCAAGACGAAGCGCCCTAAACGGGCGCTGTCACTTCCTCTTGCAGCCTTCCCGCATTAAGACGCAGGACCCGGTCCTGGTGGGCCGCCAGGGCCACGTCGTGGGTCACGATCACGAACGCGCAGGCGCTCTCACGGGCAAGCTCGTCCATCAAACTCAAAATGGTGCTGGCGGTGGTTTGATCCAAATTGCCGGTGGGTTCGTCCATCAGCACCAGGCTTGGGTCGGTCACGAGTGCCCGAGCGATCGCCACGCGCTGGCGCTCGCCGCCGGAAAGCTCGCCGGGCTTGTGCTCCGCCCGTGACTTCATCCCGACCCGCTCCAGAATCGTCATCGCCCGCTCTTCGGCGTCTTTTTTACGCTGGCCCCGAATGATCAAGGGAAGCGCCGCGTTCTCGACGGCGCTGAACTCGGCCAGCAGATGGTGAAACTGGTATACAAAGCCGATATAGCGATTACGAAAGCGACCCAGCTGCGTTTCATTGAGCCCGGCCAGGGATTCGTCGGCGATCATCACGCTGCCCTCGCTTGGCCGGTCCAGCCCGCCCAGCATATTCAGCAACGTGGTTTTACCGGAACCGGAGCTACCCACCACGGCGACGCGCTCGCCGGCGCGCACCTCGAGATTGAGCTGATCCAGCACCGTCAACTCCTGGGGGCCGACGCTATATACGCGGGTCAGGTTCTGGCAGGAAAGCATGACCGGAGCCTGGGAAATCGTTGAGTTCATGGGCGCGTCCTTATTCATAGCGCAGTACGTCCGCCGGCTGTACGCGCGCGGCCCGCCAGGCGGGATAAAGCGTCGACAGGAAAGTAAGACCGAAAGCGGCCAGCACGATGTTACGAATATCGTCGAACAGCAGCCGCGACGGCAGGTGGCTGACGAAGTAGACGCCGGAGTCGAGGAACTGAATGCCCGTGATGCCTTCGAACCAGCCGATGACATCCGAGATCGTCAGCGCCAGCACCACCCCGGCCAACACCCCCAGGGCGATGCCGATGATGCCGATGGTCAACCCCTGAACGATAAAGATCCCCATGATAGAGCGCGGCGTCGCGCCTAGGGTGCGCAAAATGGCGATATCCGCGCGCTTATCGGTGACCACCATGACCAACGTCGAGACGATGTTGAACGCAGCGACCGCCACGATCACCGTCAGCAACAGCCCGATCATGCGCTTTTCCATCTGGATCGCCTGGAACAGGCTGCCTTGGGTAAAGGTCCAGTCGCGGCCCACATAGCCCGGGCCCAGGTCGTTGACGATCGCCTGGGTTTCGCTACCGGCCACGAACAGGTCGTTGAGCTCGAGGCGCAGGCCGCCGATGGCGTCGCCAAGGCGCGCCAGGGTCTGCATGTCTTCGATGTTGGCGTAGGCCAGGCTGCCGTCGAGATCAGCCCCGACGCTGAAGATACCGCTGACCGTAAAGCGCTTGAGGCGCGGAAAGACGCCCGCCGGAGTAATCGAGGCTTCGGGGACCAGCAGCGTCACCCGGTCGCCGACGCCGACGCCCAGGCGGCTGGCCAGTATCGAGCCCAGCACCACGTTCCACTCGTTCGGCGCTAGATCTTCAAGCTCGCCCCGGCGCATGTGATCGCCGATGATCGATACCTGATCCTCCCAGGCCGGGTCGATACCGGTCACCATGGCGCCTTCGTTGCGCCCGCTGGCCGAGAACATGCCCTGCTGCTCCACGTAGGGGGCCACGCCGATGACGCGGTCGCGCTCGATCAGCCGGTCGGCGAGCGCCTCCCACTCGACGAGCCCGGGCTGATACTCGATCTTGGTGTGCGGCACCATGCCCAGAATGCGCGTGCGCAGCTCGTAGTCGAAGCCGTTCATCACCGACAGCACGAGAATCAACACCGTGACGCCCAGCGTCAAACCCAGCATCGAAATCAACGAGATAAACGAAATAAAGTGGTTTCGGCGTTTAGCGCGCACGTAGCGCAGCCCCACCAAAAAAGGCAAACGATCAAGCATGGCATCATTCCTTGGTTATATGGCGCCCATGGTACGGTTTTTTTATACGCCCTGCATGGGTAAACACGCATGACAGAAGTAATCTTTTACCCGGCGCGGTGGCGCGGGGGATGACTTGCAACTTGGCGGGCGAGCCCCTACATTGCGCCCTTTGGCCGGTACCCAAGCCCGGTCTCTTCTTTGGCAACGAGAGCATGCAATCTTGGCACACCCTACTGACCGTTTACTGCCGGAATGGCACCCCCAGGATGGCCTGCAGCTCACCTGGCCGCGCCCGGACGGCGACTGGCAGCCCCTTTTAGAGCGTATCGAGGCAACGCTCGAGCGCATCGTGCTGGCCGCTGCGCGCTATCAGCGCGTTGTCGTCAGCGTACCGGATACCGCCACAAAGACGCGTCTTGGCGAACGTTTTGCCACCCTGGGCGTTTCCCGCGCGCGGCTGCTGCTCATCGAAGCCGCCACCGACGATACCTGGGCGCGGGATCACGGCCCGCTTGGGGTGATCCGCGCGGACGGCGAAATGGCACTTCTCGACTACACCTTTACCGGCTGGGGCGGCAAGTTCCCCGCCCGCCGCGACGATGCCTTGACGAAAGCCCTCGATAGCAAAGGAGTTTGGGCCTGCAAGGTGGTGAGCAAGTCGCTGGTGCTGGAAGGTGGCGGTATCGAAACCGATGGTCAGGGGACGCTTTTAACCACTAAAGCATGCCTTTTAAACCCGAACCGCAACCCGGACTACTCCCTCGAGGCGCTCGAGCGCGCGCTAAAAGCGGATCTGGGCGTCGACCGGGTACTGTGGCTCGAAAACGGCTACCTGGCCGGCGACGATACCGACAGCCACATCGACACCCTGGCCCGGTTTTGCAGCCCCACGACCATTGCTTACGTGCGCTGCGACGACGAGACAGACCCACACTATCCGGCGCTCAAAGCGATGGAGGCCGAACTACAGGGGTTTCGTCAATCAAACGGTGAGCCCTACCGTTTGATCGCCCTGCCCTGGCCCGCGGCGGCGTTCGACCCCGAGGATGGCCACCGCCTGCCGGCCACCTACGCCAACTTCACCATCATCAACGGCGCCGTACTGGTGCCTACCTACGCCGACGCCAACGACCTGGCGGCATTGAACGCTTTGGCCAGCGCGTTCCCCGAACACGCCATCATTCCCATCGAGTGTCAAAGCGTGATTCGCCAACACGGTAGCCTGCATTGTCTAACCATGCAGCTACCCAAGGGCACGCTTAACCAGGCCCTTTTCGAGGAGGCACCATGAGCAACACTTTGAGCGTGGCAGTGATCCAGCAAGCGGCTTGGCCGGACAAGGCCCAGAGCCTGGCCGAGAGTGAAAAAGGCGTGCGCGACGCCGCCGCCCAGGGGGCGAAACTGGTGCTTTTGCAGGAGCTTCATGCTACGCACTACTTCTGCCAGTACGAAGACCCGGCGCTTTTCGACCTGGCCGAGCCTTTGGATGGCCCCACGGGCCAGCGCCTGGCGGCCCTGGCCCGGGAGCTCGATATCGTGCTGGTCGGCTCGATTTTCGAAAAGCGCGCCGCCGGGCTCTACCACAATACCGCGGTGGTGTATGACGGCGCCAAGGGGCGAGTGGGCCAGTACCGCAAGATGCATATCCCCGACGACCCGGGCTTTTATGAAAAATTCTACTTCACCCCGGGCGATGTCGACGCCGCCCGGGGTGAAGGCTTTACCCCCATCGACACCTCGGTGGGAAGGCTTGGCGTTTTGGTGTGCTGGGATCAGTGGTACCCGGAAGCGGCACGCCTGATGGCGCTGGCCGGCGCAGAGCTACTGCTCTACCCCACCGCCATCGGCTGGGACCCGAATGACGATGATGCAGAGAAGGCGCGCCAGAAGGACGCCTGGACGTTGGTGCAGCGCGCCCACGGCGTCGCCAATGGCCTGCCGGTACTGGCCGCCAACCGGGTCGGTTTCGAGCCAGACCACTCCGGGGTCGGCGCCGGGGTCGACTTCTGGGGCGGCAGTTTCATCTGCGGCCCCCAGGGCGAGTTTCTGGCCCACGCCTCGACGCGCACCGAGCAGCTCGTGGCCACCCTCGATATGATTAAAAGCGAGGATACCCGGCGTATCTGGCCGTTTCTTCGCGACCGCCGGGTCGACGCCTACGCTGACTTGACCCGCCGCTACCGCGATTAAACAAAAGCACCGGCGCCCTCAAGGACGCCGGTGCTTTTCGATGCCTTACGCTAGCACTTTCGAGCAGCCCCTAACCGGGGCACTCGAAAGGCCAGGTAGCTACTTCCAGAAATCGCGAATCGACGCGATGCCCTGGGCGCCAACCGCGCGCGCGTGATTGGCGTCAAAGCGGGTCATGCCACCGAGGGCGAAAACCGGCATGCCGGCATGCTCGACCAGCTGCTGAAAGTCGTGCCAGCCCATGGGCGCGACATCCGGATGCGAAGGCGTCGTGCGAAGCGGCGAAAGGGTAACGAAGTCGCAGCCCAGGCCTCGCGCCTTGTCGAGCTGCTCCTCGTCGTGGGTCGATGCCGAAAGCCACTTGCCCTCGGCAATGGGACGGCGCTCCAGCTCCATCAGGCGCTGGCTGGTCAGATGAATACCATCGGCCTCCACCTGCTCCAAAATATCCGGCTCGCCGTTGAGCAACAGCCTGGCGCCGAATTCGCGGCAAAGCGCCAGTGCCTTCTCGGCGCGCTTGAGATAAGCATCGCGTTCGAGCCCCTTGGCCCGCAGTTGGACCAAACGCACGCCGTCTTCGTCGAGGGCGCGGCGCAACAGCGCCTCGAAGCGCTCATCGTCGGGCTCCTCCCCGGTGATCAGATACTCCTTGGGCAGCATGACCGCGCGCAAGATCGGCAGGTTAGCCGCCGGGAAGGGGTAGCCGGCCAGGTCTTCCATCGCGACCCAGCGCACCGCCTGGCCTTCACGCCCGAAAGGCTCGCCGGCAAACTCATGCACCAGCCAAACATCGAGCAGGATATGTTTGTCGCTGTACTCGTGATGAACGCGAATGAGCGGCTGGGCACGGCGGATCTCGACGCCAAGCTCCTCGTGAAGCTCGCGCTTGAGCCCTTCAAGACCGGTTTCGTAAGGTGCCAGCTTGCCCCCGGGAAACTCCCATAGACCGCCGTGATCCACGTTGGAAGGCCGGCGGGCGATCAACACATGCTTCTTGTCCGCGCTAACGATGGCGGCCGCGGCGACGTGAACCCGTCGTTTTACCATTACATTCATTACGTGTTTTCCACATTGGAGCGCTATGACATCGCGTAGCGCTTAACTGCACAGGACTAAACTTTACTATAAACGCTACTCGACCAGGCGCCGGCTAGCTTCGATAGTCGGCGTTGATCGATACGTAATCGTGGGAAAGATCCGAGGTCCACACCGTGGCGCGGGCATCGCCCCGCCCGAGCTGGATACGGATCGTGATCTCTTCTTCGGCCATCACGCGGCTACCCTCGGCTTCCGAGTAGCTCGCCGCTCGGCCGCCGTGTTCGACCAGCCGGACATCGCCCAGGTCGATCACCACCCGGCTGACATCGAAGGCCTCGACCGGCGCGCGGCCAACGGCGGCCAGAATACGCCCCCAGTTGGCGTCGCAGGCATACAGCGCGGTTTTCACTAGCGGCGAATGGGCCACGGTAAAGGCGACGTCTCGCGCCTCCTTGACGCTCTCAGCGCCGTCCACCTCGAGGGTGACGAACTTGGTGGCGCCTTCACCGTCGCGGATGATCGACTGCGCAAGCCGGGTCATTACCTGGCCAAGCGCTTGCTTGAATACCGCGATCTGCTCATCGGTTTCCACCCGTACGCCGGTGTTGGTGGCGGCCAGCATACAGGCATCGTTGGTCGAGGTGTCGCTATCCACGGTAATCGCGTTGAAGGATTCATCCACGGTTTCGCGCAGAAGCCGGGCCAGCAGGGGCTGCTCGATGCTCGCATCGGTGACCACGAAGCCCAGCATGGTCGCCATGTTGGGCTTGATCATGCCCGAGCCTTTGGTGATCCCATTGATGTTAAAGGCTTGGCCGTCGATCTCTGCGGTCACCGTGGCGCCTTTAGCGCGGGTGTCGGTGGTTAAAATCCCCTCCCCGGCCAATGCCCAGGCCTCGGGGCCATCGTCCAGCGCCTGGAAGGCGGCGGGAAGACCGGCCAACAGGCGCTCCATGGGCAGCGGCTCGCCAATCACGCCGGTCGAAAACGGCAGTACTTGGTGTTTAAAAACGCCGGCCTGATCCGCCAGCGCCTGGCAGGTCTGGTACGCGTCTTTGATACCCGCTTCACCGGTGCCCGCATTGGCGTTGCCGGTATTGATGACCCAGTAGCGTGGCACCACGCTTTCATCCTGCAAATGCGCCTTTGCCGCCATCACCGGCGCGGCGCAAAATGCATTTTGGGTAAACACCCCCGCCATGGTGGCGGTACCGGGCAGCTCGATGACGACGAGATCACGGCGCTGGGGCTTTTTTATCCCCGCCATGGCAGACCCAAGCCGCACCCCCTCGAGGGGCGGCATTTGTGGAAACGGATAGTGACCCACCGCCATGCTCTTCTCCTTTAACGTAAACCGATTCTCGCCTTAAACCGAGAGCGGGCTATTGAAGCTTGCCGCAGCACTGCTTGTATTTTTTACCCGACCCGCAGATACACGGATCGTTGCGCCCGACCTTCGGCCCTTCGCGGCGCTGGGGCTGGGCTTCGGCGCCGGCGGTAGCAGGTGCCACCGCTTCGCTGGCTTGCTCCGGTACTTGCTGGGCCTCGGAAGCGGCGGCCTTTTCCCGGGCGGCGTCTTCGCGGCGCTTCTGCTCGAGGGCATCCACCTCTTCGGGCTGGCGCACCTGAACGTGGCTCAAAATCCGCGTGACGTCCGCCTTGATGTTGGTCAGCAGATGCTGGAAAAGCTCGAACGCTTCGCGCTTGTACTCCTGCTTGGGGTTTTTCTGGGCGTAGCCGCGCAGGTGAATACCCCGGCGCAGGTGATCCATCGACTGAAGGTGCTCTTTCCAGCGGGTATCGAGCACCTGCAGCATGACCTGCTTCTCGAAGCGCTGAATGAGCGCCTGGCCGGCGGCGGCGATTTTGGCGTCATACGCTTCGCGGTGCATGGTTTGCAGGCGCTCTCTGAGCTTCTCTTCGCTGAAGCGCTCGTCCTCCTCTGCCCACTGGGTGACCGGCGCATCGAGGTTGAACTCGGTTTTCAGGTGCGCTTCGAGTCCGGCCAGGTCCCACTGCTCCGCCAGGCTCTGGGGCGGCACGAAGTCGCTGATGGTGCTTTCCATGACCTCTTCGCGAATACCGATCACGGCTTCGGAAACGTCGTTGGAACCCAATACGTCGTTACGCTGCTCGTAGATCACGCGGCGCTGGTCGTTGGCCACGTCGTCATACTCAAGAAGCTGCTTACGAATATCGAAGTTACGCCCTTCGACCTTCTTCTGGGCGCGCTCGACGGCGTTCGAGACCATCTTGTGCTCGATCGCCTCGCCGCGCTCGAGTCCCAACGCCTGCATCAAACGTTTGACCCGGTCCGAGCCGAACAGGCGCATCAGGCTGTCTTCCAAAGACAGGAAGAAGCGCGTGGAGCCCGGGTCGCCCTGACGACCGGCCCGGCCGCGCAGCTGGTTATCGATACGCCGGGACTCGTGGCGCTCGGAGCCGATCACGTGAAGGCCGCCGGCCTCGAGCACCGCGTCGTGGCGCTTTTGCCACTCGGCCTTGAGCTCGGCAATTTGGGCATCGCTTGGGTTGTCGAGCTTGGCGGCATCGGCTTCCCAGTTACCGCCGAGCACGATATCGGTACCGCGGCCCGCCATATTGGTGGCGATCGTGACCGCCCCCGGACGACCCGCTTGGGCGATGATTTCGGCTTCGCTCTGGTGCTGTTTCGCGTTGAGCACGCTGAACTCGACGCCCGCCTCGAGCATCAGCTTGGCAAGATACTCCGAGGTTTCGATCGAGGCGGTACCTACCAGCACCGGGCGTCCGGCTTCGGTCACGGCCTGAACGTCTTTGATGATCGCTTCGAACTTCTCTTCGCCGCTCAGGTAGACAAGGTCGTTGAGATCCTTACGCGCCAGCGGCCGGTTGGTGGGAATCACCACCACATCGAGGCCATAGATCTGACGGAATTCGAAGGCTTCGGTATCGGCGGTGCCGGTCATCCCCGCCAGCTTATCGTACAAACGGAAGTAGTTCTGGAAGGTCGTGGAGGCAAGCGTCTGGCTTTCGCGCTGGACCGTCACCCCCTCTTTGGCTTCCACCGCCTGGTGCAAGCCTTCCGACCAGCGCCGCCCGGGCATGCTGCGCCCGGTGTGTTCGTCGACGATCACCACCTGCCCTTCGACGACGATATAGTCCACATCGCGCTGGTACAGGTAGCGCGCGCGAAGCGCCGAGTGCACGTGCTGCAACAGGTTCAGGTTCTGCGCGGCGTAGAGCGAGTCGTTTTCGCCCAAAAGCTCCTGGGCGCGCATCATCTCTTCGACCTTGTTGTGACCCTGCTCGGTGAGCTCGACCTGCTTTTGCTTCTCGTCGAGCACGAAATCGCCGCTCACCGGCGTCTCGTCGTCTTCGCTCACCTCGCCACGCTCGAGCTGCTGGGCCAGACCATTGACCACATTATAAAGCTCGGTGTTTTCGTCCACCGCGCCGGAGATGATCAGCGGCGTGCGCGCCTCGTCGATCAAAATCGAGTCGACCTCGTCGACGATGGCGAAGTGCAGATCGCGCTGTACCTTCTCGTCGAGGGAGAACGCCATGTTGTCGCGCAGGTAATCAAAGCCGAACTCGTTGTTGGTACCGTAGGTGATATCGCAGCCGTAGGCGTGGCGCTTCTCGTCACCGGTTTGCCCGGAGAAAATGACGCCCACGGTGAGCCCCAGGAATTCATACAGTGGGCGCATCCACTCGGCGTCGCGGCGGGCCAGGTAGTCGTTGACCGTGACCACGTGCACGCCCTTGGCGGGTAGCGCGTTCAGGTAAACCGCCAGCGTCGCGACCAGGGTTTTACCCTCGCCGGTTTTCATTTCGGCGATGCGCCCGCTGTGCAGCGTCATACCCCCGACCATCTGTACATCGAAGTGGCGCATGCCCATGACGCGCTTGCTCGCCTCGCGCACGACGGAAAACGCCTGGGGTAGAAGCTTGTCCAGCGACTCGCCGGACTCGAGACGGGTGCGTAGCTCGCCGGTCTTTGCCTGAAGCCCGGCGTCGTCAAGCGCCTCGATTTCGGCTTCCAGCTTGTTGACGTCCAGGACGCTTTTTTTCATGCGCTTTACGTCGCGGTCGTTTTTCGAACCAATGGCCTTGCGCAGTAGTGTATTAATCATGAACCTTCCAAAATCATTTCAAGCGCACCCGCGGGGCACCCTGTTAAATAAAACGGCGAAAAAAAGAGTGACAGCTACTGGTGGGGCGGTCCGCGCTGGGTCAGGACGTCTTGAGCGGCGACCTTATAAAGCGTGATAAACGAGGTATCCCAAAGCCGTTTACAAAACCGTACGGCGGGGGCTTTGATGCGACAAACCAGGTGTCGGACGCGGCGCTTGATCGCGATACGCCGGGACTGGGCACGCAAGATGGCGGGCACCCAGAGGCATACCAAAACCGCGCGCTCACCACGGCTGGCACCGCTTGCGGGCGAAAGGCCCACCGGGAGCAGGCAGCTTACCAAAAGCCCGGCCAGCCACCAGCGCGCCAGCCCACAGCGGCGAGCGCGCCCTGGGGCGGTCAAAGTGGCTGGCGCGGCGTTAAGCGGCATGCTGGGTGTCGGCTCCTGAGCGTGGTAGGCTCTTTGTCTTACGCCGGGCTGAAGCCGCGGGCGTATCGAATCGGTTCTATGGAATTAAGCGTATGAGTATAAAGGTTAAGCGTTCTCGCGCACAGCCCATCAACCAGGTACTTGCAAGCTCGTCCGAGGTAAGCAACCTGCTGCGCCAATCGCGCATGATCGACCAGGCCCAGCGTCATCTTCGCGCCCATCTACCCGAGGAGATGCGCGAGCATATCTTTGTCGGCGGCTTCAGCAATGCGCGGCTCACGCTGATCAGCGGCCAGGCCAGCTGGCTTGCATGGCTTCGATTCGAGCAAAGTCGGCTACTCGAACTGCTCCACCAGTTGCCGGGCTTCGAGGCCGTTACCGGCTTTCATTTCAAGGTGCGCCCGGTACGCCCGATTACCGCACCGACCCGTAACACTCGCGCGCTTTCCCAAAGCGCCGGTGAAACGCTTGCCCAGTGCGCCGAGGACACTCGCGATGCACGCCTCAAAGGCGCGCTGGAGCGCCTGGCCTCCCACGCCAAAGGTAAAAATAACCCCAAATAAACGCATAAAGCACCGCAAGCGGTGCTTTATAAATGGGGTAAGGTAGGTTTTTTTCAACCGCCCACCCCGGATTACTTTGGGCCTGTGCTTCTGCCCGACACCTCAGGCCATGGCCGGTGCAGCGTAGGAGATCGGTGCGACGTCTTTCTCGTCTTCGAACGTCACGATCTCGAAAGACTCGGGCTGGGCCAGCAGCTCGCGACAAAGCTGATTGTTGAGCGCGTGACCGGATTTGATGCCACGGAACTCGCCAATCAAACTAAAGCCAAGCTGGTAAAGATCACCGATAGCGTCGAGCACCTTGTGCTTGACGAACTCATCTTCGTAGCGCAGCCCGCCCTCGTTCACGATGCGGTAATCATCGACCACGATAGCGTTGTCGAGGCTTCCGCCCAGCGCCAGATTATTGGAGCGCAAAAACTCCAGATCGCGCATGAAACCGAAGGTGCGCGCCCGCGAGACTTCCTTGACGAAGGAGGTCGTCGAGAAGTCGATCAAAGCGTGCTGGTTTTGCTGCTCGAACACCGGGTGATCGAAGTCGATCGAAAACGATACTTTAAAGCCCTGATAGGGCAGAAAAACCGCTTCCTTGTCGCCGTCACTCACCGCGATGCGCTGCTTGATGCGAATGAATTTCTTGGGCGCATCCTGCTCCAGAATCCCCGCCGACTGAATCAGAAAGACAAAGGGGCTGGCGCTGCCATCCATGATGGGTACTTCCGCGGCGCTGATATCCACGTAGGCGTTGTCGATTCCAAGGCCTGCAAACGCAGACATCAGATGCTCGACCGTCGCCACTTTGACACCCTCGAAGGAGAGCGCGGTGCAAAGCCGCGTGTCTTCCACGAGCTCGGCGCGAGCAGGAACGTGTACCACGGGGTCCAGATCGGTTCTGACAAACACTATCCCTGTGTTTGCGGGTGCCGGTCGCAAAGCCAAATGGACTTTTTTACCCGAGTGCAGACCCACTCCGGTAGCGCGAATGACATTTTGTAATGTGCGTTGTCTGATCATGGGCGTGGTAGAACTCTAAAAACGGCGCCGCGCGGCAAAAGACCGGCGCGCCGAGGGAAAGAAAGGTTATCGAACAGTGTTTACTTTAACAGTAAACGAGCGTTTTAACCAATAGGTCGTGGTTAAAACGCTCGCTCTGAGGGCACTGTCGTGAATCAATCCGCCTGGCGGCGTAGAAACGCGGGAATATCCAGGTAGTCGTCGGATTCGGCCGAACGGCGCTTTTCCGGGCGCGGCTTGGGCGACGATTCCTGAGCTTCAGCGCGCGCCGCCGACTGCTGACGCGTCACGGTGGGCTGCTGCATTTTACGATAGTCCGCCGGCTCCGCTGCGGCGCGGCGCGTGGCCGGCTCTCGAACGGCCTGCTTGGGCTTGTTGCCATCGAGCCCCGCAGCCACCACGGTCACGCGCAGCTCGTCGGACATCTCCATGTCGATCGAGGTGCCGACCACGATCGTCGCTTCCTGAGAAGCAAACTCTTGAACCGTGGCACCCACATCGTTGAACTCGCCGATGGAGAGATCCGGGCCGGCGGTGATGTTGACCAGAATGCCGCGAGCGCCGTGCAGGTCGATATCTTCCAGCAGCGGGCTGCGAATCGCTTTTTCCGCGGCTTCGCGAGCACGGTTTTCGCCGGTGGCGCCACCGGTGCCCATCATCGCCATGCCCATTTCGGACATCACGGTGCGCACGTCGGCAAAGTCGACGTTGATGATACCAGGGCTTGTGATCAGCTCCGCAATACCCTGAACCGCGCCGAGCAGCACGTCGTTGGCGGCGCTAAAGGCGGTCAACAGCGTAGCGTTTTTACCCAGTACGGATAAAAGCTTCTCGTTGGGAATGGTGATCAGAGAGTCGACGTGCTCGGAGAGCTCTTTCATGCCCTCTTCCGCCGCGCGCATGCGCTTGGGCCCTTCGAACGGGAACGGGCGCGTGACCACGGCCACCGTTAGAATACCCAGCTCCTTGGCGACCTGAGCCACTACCGGCGCACCGCCAGTACCGGTGCCACCGCCCATACCAGCGGTAATGAACACCATATCGGCGCCGTCCAGAAGCTCAGCGATACGCTCGCGATCTTCCATGGCCGCCTGGCGCCCCACCTCGGGGTTCGCACCGGCGCCCAGGCCTTTGGTGATCTCGCCACCCAGCTGTAACACCGTTTTAGCCGATACGCGCTTGAGCGCCTGAGCGTCGGTATTGGCACAGATGAATTCAACACCTTCGATGTTGCTTTCCACCATGTGGTTGACCGCGTTACCGCCGCCGCCGCCAACACCGACTACTTTAATGACCGCACTGCTCGAGGGTGCGTTATCTACCAATTCGAACATAAGCCCCGTCTCCTGAACCGCGCTTGCGGCCCTGTCAGAAATTTCCTTTGAACCAGCCTTTGATTTTCGCTAGCGCCGAATGACCATCCCTGCTATCACGCTGAACGAGCTCACCGCGCGCTTTGTGCGCCGTGCTGACTCGCCCATGGCTCTCCAGACCTTGTCCGTGACGTGCCTCTTGTAGTGCGTAATGCAAAAGGCCAACGCCTGTCGCATAGATGGGGTTGCGCACCACATCCGCCAGCCCGCGCACGTTTTGCGGACAGGCGATGCGTACCGGCATGTGGAAGATTTCTTCCGCCAGCTCGCTCACCCCTTCCATACGCGAAGTGCCGCCGGTGAGTACCACTCCGGCGGCCACCATGTCTTCATAGCCACTGCGGCGTAATTCATCGCGTACCAGCGTAAAGAGCTCTTCGTAGCGCGGCTCGACCACTTCCGCCAACGCCTGGCGGGATAGGTCGCGCGATGCGCGGTCCCCAACGCTTGGTACCTTGATCATTTCATCGCTTGCGGCCAGCTGGGTCAGCGCGCAAGCGTACTTCACCTTGATCTCTTCAGCATGCTGGGTCGGTGTACGCAGCGCCATCGCAATATCGTTGGTCACCTGGTCACCGGCGATGGGAATGACCGCCGTGTGGCGTATCGCGCCTTCGCTGAATATGGCCATATCGGTCGTGCCCCCACCGATATCGACCATGCACACCCCAAGTTCGCGCTCGTCTTCGGTGAGCACCGCCATACTGGATGCCAGCTGCTCCAGGATGATGGCATCCACGTCAAGCCCGCAGCGGCGGACACACTTTTCGATATTTTGTACCGCGTTCAAGGCCGCGGTGACCAGGTGCACCTGAGCCTCCAGACGCACGCCCGACATTCCCAGGGGTTCGCGAATGCCGCCCTGGGCGTCGATGGAGAATTCCTGAGGCAGCACGTGCAGCACGCGCTGGCCTTCGGAAACGGCCCGGGCGCGGGCGGAGTCGATAACACGATCAATATCAGACGGGGTGACTTCACGCTCTTTAATCGCCACCACACCGTCTGAATTCATCGAGCTAATGTGACTGCCGGCAACGCCTACGTACACCGAATGGATGTCGCAGCCGGCCATGAGTTCCGCCTCTTCGACCGCGCGTTGAATCGACTGGACCGTCGATTCGATATTGATCACAACGCCACGCTTCATCCCTCTTGAAGGATGAGAGCCTATACCCGCAATCTCGATTCCACCGTCATCGGTGGGTTGACCGACTATCGCGACGACCTTGGACGTTCCGATGTCCAGCCCGACAACCATATTGGATGCATTGGGTGAGCCTGCCATGAGTCGGGTGATCTCCTTATAGTGATCCTGTAAACGATAGGCGGTTGATGGTCGACAACCGCCTATCCACACATTTGACTGTCATTGATAGCCGTTAGCCGACTATTCTCGACGAACTATTTGCACGAACTATCCGCAACGAACTATCTGCGACGAACTATCTGCAACGTACTTTATTTCCCAGCACACTTTATTTCTCGGCGTACTTCATTCTCACAACGAATCATCTTCGAATCGGCGCTTTAAAGTGACATTATTGACTCAGCGCCTTTTGCCAAATCATGCCTGGTGACAGGTCTGTACATGGCGCTTAAAACCTGTATATTTATACACGAGCGTAGTAAAAGCCCGTTTAAAAATATCCAGATAAACAACGAGCACTCAAGCCGTGCTGGCCTCCATGAGGCACTGCCGATCCGTGAATGTTATGCGCTGATCAGATCATGTAACACTAAATCAACACAAATAAATATCAGCGAACAAACCTATCATATAGAAACGATGGCCATTATACGACCAGTCATGCACCACGATAATGGGCTTGGCGGATAATTTAAACCCCATTATCGGGTTTTCCTTGTTGGCAAACGCTCACTTTTACCTTTCAAGCGCCGCTTTATTCATTAAAGCGGCATTTTACTCCTCGCTATCGTCGAAATCGCTCTGCCCGTGCCAGGCGACCGACACCCCGTTGGGGTAGCGAAGATCGATATAGCGAATCTGGTCGCCCTGGCTTGCAAGCTCGCGCTGCCAGGAGGCCGTGAGCCTGGCCAGGCGAATATCGTGCTGGCGTCGACCCAGCATGACCCAGGCGCCGTTATCGAGCTGCAAGCGCCAGGCGCCGCGGGGTTCCAGGCGCAGTTGAGAAAGCGTTAGCGACAGCGTGGCAAAGTGAGGGGTCAGGCGCTGATAGTAGTCGAGCACCTCTTCGCTACTGCCCGCGGGCCCGGCCAGGTCGGGCAGGTCCGGCGGCACCTCGAGCGGTGCGAACGGAAACGGCTCCCCTTGCGGGTTGAGCAAGAAGTCGTCGTTCCAGCGCGCGACCGGGTCCTGCTCGACCAGCTCGAAGACCAGCGCATTGGGCCACTCCCGAGAGATACGCACCTCGAAAAGCCAGCCGATTCCAAGCGCCCGTTCGCGCAGCTCGCCCAGATCCGCCGAAAGCCAGGTCGCGTTTTGCACCAGTGGTGCAAGCTGGGTGCGCAGGTAGTCGGCGCTGACGTAGTCCCACTCGCCGCGAATCGACACCCGCTCGATGGGCCGGTCCAGCCAAAGCCACAGCGCCCGACCGCCCGCACCGAGCAGCAGCGCAAGCAAAATCACGCCCACCCATGCGTTACGCTTTTTCATAAAGCTGTCTTCATAGCACTATCTTCACAGTAGAAGCTCATGCGGGGCCGGCGGTCGCTAATATCTTCATGACCAGCTCGTCGAAGCCGACGCCAGCGTGCGCCGCGGCCTGGGGAACCAGGCTATGATCGGTCATACCGGGCACGGTATTCACTTCGATCAGCCAGAACGTGCCGTCGGCGTCGCGCATCACATCGATCCGCCCCCAGCCCTGCCCGCCCATGGCGCGAAACGCCTTTTGGCAAAGCGCGGCCAGCGCCTGCTCCTCACTCGCGTCCAGCCCACAGGGCAAATGGTAAAGCGTCGTATCGGAGAGGTACTTCGCTTCGTAGTCGTAGAAGCCGCCGGGCACTTCGACACGAATAGCGGGGAGTGCTTCATCCCCCAAAAGCGCCACGGTGTACTCTTCGCCTTCGATGAACCGCTCGGCCATGACCTGAGCGTCGAACCGAGCGGCCTCGGTATAAGCGGCCTTAAGCTGCGCTTCGCTTTTGACGATACTGATCCCAAGCGTCGAGCCTTCGTGCACGGGCTTGACGATCATGGGCAGGCCGAGTGAATCGATGACCGCGCTCCAATTCGCATCGTCGTCTAGCGTGATGCTTTCGGGGGTCGGCAGCCCCTGGGCGCGCCACACCTGCTTGGTGCGCTCTTTATCCATACCCAAAGCCGATGCGAGCACGCCGCTGCCGGTGTAGGGAATGTTCAAAAGCTCGAGCGCGCCCTGGAGCGTACCGTCTTCACCGCCGCGCCCGTGCAGGGCGATGAACACCTGTGAAGGTGCCAGCGCCTCGAGCCCGGCAAGGCCGCCATCGCGTGGGTCATAGCCCGTGGCGTTCACGCCCTGGCGCTTCAGCGCTTCGAGTATGGCTGCTCCGCTTTTCAACGACACCTCGCGCTCGCCGGAGACGCCCCCCAACACGACCACGACGTTATCCAGCGGCGTATTCATTGCTCGTGTACTCATAGCTCAACCTCGTCCAGCACAAGCCTTGCCTTTGCCAGGGCCAGCGAAATACCGCCGATATCGCCGGCGCCCTGGGTGATTAGAATGTCGTCCGGGCGCAGCACCTTTTCCAAAATCGTCGAAAGCTCCTGCTTCTCCTCGACGAACAGCGGGTCGACTTCGCCGCGCTGACGAATCGAGCCGGCAAGCGTTCGTCCTTCCGCGCCGGGAATCACCGCCTCGCCGGCGCTGTAAACGTCCAGCAGCACCAGAGTGTCGACCTGGGAGAGTACGCGCACGAAATCCTCGAACAGATCCCGGGTGCGGCTGTAGCGGTGAGGCTGGTAAAGCATTACCAGGCGCCGCTTGGGCCAACCGGCGCGGACCGCCTTGATCACCATATCGACTTCACGAGGGTGGTGGCCGTAGTCGTCGACCAGCATGACCTCGCCGTCTTGACCCGGCGCCGGGAAGTGGCCATGCACCTGAAAGCGCCGCCCGACGCCGGCAAACCCGGCGAGCCCGGCCAGAATCGCCTCGTCACTCACCCCGGCGTCGGTGGCCACTACGATCGCCGCCATGGCGTTTTGCGCGTTGTGACGGCCAGGCATCGCCAGACGCACCTCGAGCGGCGCGGCGCCGTCCGGGCGCAGCGCGGTAAACGTCACCTCGCCTTCGCGCTGGGTGAAATTCGTGATGCGGTAGTCGGCCTCTTCGTTGAAGCCGTAGGTGACGAACTGGCGCTTGACCTGCTCACAAAGCCCATTGACGTGCGGGTCGTCGGTGCACAGTACCGCCAAACCGTAAAACGGCAAATTGTGTAGAAACTCGATGAAGGTAGTCTTGAGCCGCTCGAAGTCGCCGCCGTAGGTCGCCATATGGTCGGCGTCGATGTTGGTGACGATCGACACCATGGGCTGAAGGTGCAGAAACGAGGCGTCGGACTCGTCGGCCTCGGCCACCAGGTAGTCGCCCTCGCCCAGCCGCGCATTGGCACCGGCGCTGGTCAGCTTACCGCCGATCACGAAGGTCGGGTCGAGCCCGCCTTCGGCCAGCAGCGTGGCGGTCAAACTGGTGGTGGTGGTTTTACCGTGGGTGCCGGCGACGGCGATACCGTGGCGAAAGCGCATCAGCTCGGCCAGCATCTCCGCGCGACGCACCACCGGCACGCGGTGCTCCTGCGCCCAGCGAATTTCCGGATTGGTTTCATCGATCGCGCTGGATACCACCACCACGTCGGCGCCCTCGACGTTTTCCGGCGCGTGGCCCATGAAGACCTTGACGCCGCAACCGCGCAGCCGCTCGGTGACCGTCGAAACTTTCATGTCGCTACCGCTAACCGCGTAGCCCTGGTTGGCCAGCACCTCGGCAATGCCGCACATGCCCGCCCCGCCGATACCCACGAAATGCAGGCGTTTGATTCGCCGCATGCCAGGCCCGGTGGGGGTCACGGATGGGCCTGGCTTGTCGGTCGTTAAATCGGTCACACCGAATCTCCTTGCTTCACTAACGAAAGGCATCCTGCCGCTAAACGCTCGGTGGCGTCCAGGTGCGCCGCCTGGCGCGCGCTCGAGGCCATGCTGGCCAAGGTGTCGTGGGTCAATAGCTCACCCAAAAGCGCCGTCAGCCGCTCTGGGGTCAGCTCCTTTTGCACTACGCAGCGCGCCGCCCCGGCCTGGACCAGCACATCGGCATTGACGCGCTGATGATCGTCCACGGCGAAAGGAAACGGCACCAAAAGGGCCGGTTTCGCCGCCGCGGCAAGTTCGGCCACGGTCAAAGCGCCCGCGCGGCAGACCACCAGATCCGCCCAGTCGTAGGCGGCGGCCATGTCATCGATGAACGCGCTCACCTGGGCCTCGATATCGAGGGAGTGATACGCCTGGCGTGTCGCTTCATCGCGATCCTTGCCCGCCTGGTGCCACACCTCGGGGCGGCTGGCTTCATCCAGCGCCGCTAGCGCCACCGGCAGGCGCTCGTTGAGCGCCACGGCACCCAGCGAGCCGCCGACCACCAGCAACCTGAGCCGGCGCGCGGTGAGCTCGGCGTCTGTGCGCGGCGTTTCACCCAGCACGGCGATCTCGCCGCGTACGGGGTTGCCGATCACCTCGGCGCGAGGACCAAAGGCGTTCTGGAAAGCGGCGTAGGTCTTGTTGGCCAGCCGTGAAAGCACCCGGTTGGTCAGCCCCGCCACGGCGTTTTGCTCGTGAATCACCAGCGGTATACCCGAAAGTTTGGCGGCGAGCCCGCCAGGGCCGCTGGCAAAGCCGCCAAGACCGACGACTACATCGGGCTGGAAGCGTTTGATGACGCGCCGGGCATCGCACACCGCCCGGCTCAAATTGAACGGCGCCTTGAGCCAGCCCGCCATCCCCTTGCCGCGCAGCCCGGCAATGGCCACGGTGTGAAGGGTAATACCGGCCTCGGGCACCAGGCGGTTTTCGATGCCGCGTGGGCTTCCCAGCCACTCTACCGCGACGTTCTGCGCCTGCAGCGCCCGGGCGAGCGACAGCGCAGGAATCACGTGACCGCCGGTACCGCCGGCCATGATCAAAATGCGTCGACGTGTATTCGTCGTCACAAATAACTCCTTACTCAAGATAAACGCGGCTCGAAGCGAGACTTATACGGGGTGGAGGCGCGCCGGGGGCGGTGACGGGTTTCGGCGTCTACTCGCAGCAGCAGGCCAATCATCATACCGGTCACCAAAAGACTCGAGCCGCCGTAGCTGATCAGGGGAAGTGTCAGCCCCTTGGTGGGCAGAAGCCCGGAGCTTACCGCCATATTGATAAACGCCTGGGCGGAGACGATGAACCCGATACCGTAGCTTACATAGGCGCCGAACAGATGCCCGGCAAGCTCCGCGCGCCGGCCAATCAGCATGGCGCGGGTAACGAACAGGGTAAAGAGTGCCACCACGCTGATCGCGCCGATCATGCCGAGCTCTTCGGCGATCACCGCGAAGATGAAGTCGGTATGCGCTTCGGGCAGGTAGTGGAGTTTTTGCACGCTATTGCCAAGCCCGGTGCCAGCGACATGGCCGCGCCCGAAAGCGATCAGCGCCTGGGTCAACTGATAGCCGGTCGCGAACTGATCCGCCCAGGGGTCCAGGAAACTGGTCCAGCGGGCCAGCCGGTAGGGCTCCATCACCACCATCATCACCGCGCCGAAGGCGAGAACGCTGCCGCTGCCGAGCAATAGCACGAGCGAAGCGCCGCTCATCATCAGCATGCCGATGACGCACACGGTATACACCACCATGCCGCCGAAATCCGGCGCCAAAAAGAGTAGCCCGGCGGGCACGGCGAGCACCGCAATTGGCCGCCACATGCTGAACGCCCGATTGCGCAGGTCATAGGTAAAGCGCGACATGAACGCCGCCATATAGAAAATCAGCCCCACCTTGCCAAGCTCGGAAATCTGCAGGCTGGGAAGCGGGCCAGGCAGCGAGATCCAGCGCTTACTGCCGTTTATTTCCTGACCGACCATCAACACCATGACCAGCATGAAAATACTGGCGAGCAGAATCAGCGAGGCGTTCTGGCGCCAGGCCTCCAGCGGCACACACAGCATGAAAAGGCACGCAATGCCGGCCACCAGCAAAAAGACCGCGTGCTGGCGAGAGTAGTAGTAGCTGTTTTCCAAAAGGCCGACCGAGGCCGAACTCACCATGATCCAGCCAAGCCCGGCAAGCGTTACCACCGCCACGATCAGCCAGACATCGCAGGGCAGATGCTTAGTGGTCACGGCATTCATAAAGCGTTGGCGTCGGCTCATGCACCCACCTCACTGCGTTGACGGTTGACCCACTCACGAAACGCCTCGCCACGCGCTTCGAAGTTGGCAAATTGATCGAGACTGGCGCAGGCCGGGGAAAGCAACACGCAGTCCCCCGGGCGCGCCGTCTCGAAGGCAAGCGCCATGGCCTGGGCGAGGGCGGCCACCTCGCGCACCGAGACCGCTTCACCCAGGGCGGCCTTCAGGCGCGGGGCATCCGCGCCAAACACCACGACTTCCCGGGCGTAACGGGCGAGCGGCGCCGCCAGCGGCGTAAAATCCGCGCCCTTACCGACACCCCCGGCCAGCAAAACGAGCCGCCCTTCGAGGGTGGCACCGATGCCGTCGATAGCGGCCAGGGTCGCCCCCACGTTGGTGCCCTTGGAGTCGTTGACCCAGCGCACCCCGTTAAGCGTGGCGATGACTTCGCTGCGGTGGGCCAGGCCCTTGAAATCCACCAGCGCCCGGCACATGCCGGATAGCGAGAACCCCAGGCGGTCGCCCAGGGCAAGGGCGGCCAGGGCGTTCATGTAGTTGTGCTGGCCGGCCATGCTCAGCGAATCCGTGCGTAGCAGCAGGGTTTCCCCCTGGGCGAGCCACATCTGGCCTTCCACGATTTTCACCCCCCACTCCCCTGCCTCGTGGGCGCGGCTGCCAAAGCGCGAAACCTGCGCGGCGCCGCGAGGCCAGGTCAGCGGGTCGTCGGCGTTGACCACCGCGTGTTCGGCGCCGATAAAAATACGCGCCTTCGCCTCGCGGTAGCGCGCAAGGTTTTCGTGTCGGTCGAGGTGGTCTTCGCTTAGATTCAAAAATGCCGCGGCCGTCGCGTCGAGGCGCGGGGTCGTTTCCAGCTGAAAACTCGATAGCTCGAGAATATAAAGCGCTGCCTCGGGGTGGGTCTCCAGAAGCTCTAGCGCCGCCGTGCCCAGATTCCCCCCGACCGCGGCGTCGACACCGCAGGCACGGGCCATCTCGCCCAGTAGCGTCGTCACGGTGGATTTGGCGTTGGAGCCGGTAATCGCCGCCACCGGCGCTTTCACCGCGCGCCGAAAAAGCGCGATTTCCCCCACGAGCCTCGGCTCGCCGGTGATATCGTCGACCTGTTCGAGTAGACCTTCAAGGCCTGGCGTACAAGGGTCGACGCCCGGGCTGATCACGACTTCCCGAGCGCGACTGAAATCGACCGCGGTCAGCGGGCCACAGTAGGTAGCGGCCTTGGGGTAAAGCGTCTGAAACGCTTCGAGGCCTGGCGGCGCGATACGCGTGTCCAAAAGCGCAAAGGGAGCGCCCAGGCGAGCCAGATGGCGGCAGATCGCCCGGCCGGAAACCCCCAGGCCGATAACGGCGGTCACGCCCTCAGGTATCTGCATTGCTTGGCTCCTTACGTACGGCCGGCGATCCGGCGGCCAGTGCTCTGGCAGCCAGCCGCTGGCCTTGCGAGAATCGCGTCGTCCTAGCGCACTTTCAGGGTGGCAAGCCCCAGTAGCACCAGCACCACGGTAATGATCCAAAAGCGCACGATTACCCGGGGTTCCGGCCAACCCTTGAGCTCGTAGTGGTGATGAAGCGGCGCCATGCGGAAGATACGCCGCCCGGTCAGTTTGAACGACCCCACCTGCAGGATCACCGACAACGTCTCGACCACGAAGATACCGCCCATGATAAACAGCACGATCTCCTGGCGAACGACCACCGCTACGACGCCAAGCGCCGCACCAAGGGCCAGTGCACCGACATCGCCCATGAAGACCTGCGCCGGGTAGGTGTTGAACCACAAAAAGCCCAGACCAGCGCCGGCGATCGTTGCGCAGAACACCGCGATTTCGCCGGTACCATGAATGAACGGAATATGCAGGTAGTTGGCGAACACCGCGTTACCGCTGGCGTAGGCGAACACCGCAAGCCCCATGGCCACCAAAACGGTGGGCATGATGGCAAGCCCGTCCAGGCCATCGGTCAGATTGACCGCGTTGGAGCTTCCGACGATCACGAAGTAGCTCAGCACGATGTAGAAAACGCCCAGCGGCAGCGCGAAATCCTTGAATAGCGGCAGCAAAAGGCTCGTTTCGGCGGGGGTGGTCGCGCTGAAATAGAGAATCAGCGCCGCGCCGAGACCGACCACGGATTGCCAGAAGTATTTCCACCTGGCCGGCAGGCCGCGGGGGTTTTTCTCGACCACCTTGCGGTAGTCGTCGACCCAGCCGATCGCGCCGAAGCCCAGGGTAACGGCCAGCACCACCCATACGTAGTGGTTGGCCAGGTCGCCCCAAACGAACGTACTGATGGCGATGGACATGAGAATCATGACGCCACCCATGGTGGGCGTGCCGGCCTTGGAGAGGTGAGACTGGGGCCCGTCATCGCGTACCGACTGACCGATCTGGCCGTCGACCAACCGCCGAATGACCCACGGGCCAAGCCACAGGCAAAGCATGAGTGCGGTGATGGCCGCCAGGATGATGCGAAGCGTGAGGTAGTTAAAAACCTGAAAAGCGCTTTGGTATTGAGCTAGCAAATTCGCCAGGTGAAGTAACATGAACGGCGTTTACCCTGTTTCAACCGAGCAGCGCGGCAAGGACGTTTTCCATGCCGGCGCTGCGTGACCCTTTCACCAATAGCGTGGCGTTAGGCGGCAACGTATTAATAATATGACGCGCAAGCGTCTCGTGGTCGTCAAAGTGGTACCCGCGACCGAAGGCATCGCTGACGGCGCGCGCGGCGTCGCCGCAGGTGAGCAGCGTATCCACACCGATTTCGCGTGCGTAACGCCCTACTTCGCCGTGCAGCGCCTCGGCGTTTTCGCCAAGCTCGCCCATGGCCCCCAGCGCACACCAGTGCGGCCCGGGGAAGCTTTTAAGCGTATCGAGCGCCACCTTCATCGCACCGGGATTGGCGTTATAGGTGTCGTCCAAAAGCGTACTGCCGTTGGGCCCTTCGATCACGCTAAGCCGACCAGCAAGCGGCGCAAGCGCCGACAACCCTGCCACCACGCGATCCGCTGACACTCCGGCGGCAAGCGCGGCGGTGGCGGCGGCCAGGGCGTTGCTCACATTGTGCTTGCCGGGCAGCGCCAGGCGCACCTCGCCAAGCGCGCACCCCTTTCGAACAAGCGTGAAAGCATACCGCCCTTGGCTGTCGCAGGAAAGTGCCTTTGCGCAGACATCCGCTTCGCTATCAACGGCGTAGCTCTGCACCTGGCCCGGGGCAAGCGCCGCCCAGGTGTCGAAATAGCGGTCTTCACGATTGAGTACCGCCACGCCGTCGGGCTTGAGTCCCAGCAGCAATTCGCTTTTGGCCTGGGCGATGTGGCCCATACCCCCGAATTCGCCGACGTGGGCCCCGGTCACGTTGGTGATGATGGCCACATCGGGGGCCGCCAGGCGGCTGGTCCAGGCGATCTCCCCCAGGTGATTGGCACCAAGCTCCACCACCGCCGCCCGGTGCTCGGGGGTCAGGCGCAAAAGCGTCAGCGGCGCGCCGAAGTCGTTATTGAGATTGGCCTCGGTGGCCAGCACCGGCCCCAGGGGCGCGAGCAGCGCCGCGGTCATCTCTTTGACGGTGGTCTTGCCGCTGTTGCCGGTAACCGCCACCAGCGGGGCGTCGAAGCGCGCGCGCCAGGCCCTGGCCAAAAGCCCCAGCGCCAGGCGGGTATCGGCGCACACCAGCTGGGGCAGCGCCGAATCGACCGGCGTTTGTACCAGCGCGGCCGCCGCCCCCAGGGTGCGTGCCTGCTCGATAAAGTCGTGGGCGTCGAAGCGCACCCCCTTGAGGGCAACGAACAAGCAGCCCGGCGTGATAAGCCGGGTATCGGTCACCACGTGTGTGAACGCAAGCACCGGGAAGCCGGCGGGCAGGGTCAGATTCAGGGACTCGGCAATGTCCGCTACGTGCCAACGCATTAGCCGCCGCTCCGCTGCTCGAACGCCTTTAGCACTTCGGCTGCGTCGCGGTAGTCATGACGCACGCCGTCGATCTCTTGATAAGCCTCGTGACCCTTGCCCGCGATCAACACGACGTCATCGACGCCGGCCTGGCCAATTACCTGCTCGATGGCCGCCCGCCGATCGCCGATTTCGCTAAACGCGCCGGCTTCGCTAAAGCCTTCGGCAATCATGCGGCGAATGGCGTCGGCGGGTTCGCCCCGGGGGTTGTCATCGGTGATCACGCTATGATCGGCCTGCTTTTCGGCCACTCGCGCCATTTCCGCACGCTTGCCAGTGTCGCGCTCGCCGCCACAGCCAAACACGCACCAAAGCTTGCCGGACTCACTTAGATGATCGCGCAGCGCGCCCAGGGCCGAATCGAGCGCATTCGGGGTATGGGCATAGTCGATTACCACGCTTGGCGAATGGGCCGCTTTATAAAGCGCCATGCGACCGGGGACCGGATTGAGCTTCGACGCGGCCTCGAAAAGCGCGTCGAGCGGCTCGCCAAGCCCGTAAAGCGTAGCGATGGCGAGCAGCACGTTATCCAGGTTGAAACGGCCCATCAGGTTCAGCTCGAGGGTCTTTTCACCCTCCGGGGTCGCGATGAGCGCGTGCTGGCCTAGCGCATGGGGGTGCCAGCCCACCACGCGCAGCGTGCAGGCCTGGTCATCGCCGATGGCCAAAACGCGCACGCCTTTTTCCAGGCCTGCCAGCATGAGCCTTGCCAGCGGGTCCTGGGCGTTGACCACGGCAAGCTCTAGCTCCCGGCGGCGAAAGAGCTTCGCCTTGGCCGCCGCGTAGGCGGCCATGCTGCCATGATAATCGAGGTGATCCCGGCTCAGGTTGGTAAACACGCCAGCGCGGATATTACAGGCGGTTAGCCGCTGCTGATCCAGCGCGTGGGAGGAGGCTTCGATAGCCACGCGCCGGGCACCACTTTGGGCAAGTTCGGCCAAAGAGCGCTGTAAAAAAAGCGGCCCTGGTGTGGTCAGCCCGCTATCGGCCAGCTTGCCCAGCCGCCCCGTGCCCAAAGTACCGACCACCCCGGCCGGGGTATTCAAAAGCTCGCTCAGCTCGGCGATATAGTGGGTGACCGAGCTTTTACCGTTGGTGCCGGTCACCCCAATCAGATCGAGGTCATCGGGCACGGCGAACAGCGCACGCCCCAGCTCACCCAGGCGAAGCGCCAGGTGGGGCAAATGAAGCACGCAGCCCTCCAGGGTAACCCGCGGCTCCTTCGAGTGCGCCAGCACCAGCGCGGCTCCCTGCTCGAGGGCGGCCTCGATGTAATCGCGGCCATCGCGTTGGCTACCAGGCACGGCAATGAACACGTCCCCCGGGGCAACCGCTCGGGAGTCGCTGGTCAAACGGAACGCATCGGGTAAGGCGGGTAGCTTTTCAGGCAGCTCATTGGCCGGCCACCCTTTCTTTAACGCATCCCACAAACGGCGGGGGCTGGACGTCATTTTGTCTCCTTCACGCTATTCCACTTCGTAGTCGGGCGGTACATCCAAAAGCCGTAACGCATTGCCCGTCACGCTGGAAAAAACCGGGGCGGCGACCGCGCCGCCGTAAAACTGGCCGGCCCGCGGGTGGTCGATCATCACCACCGTCACGATACGCGGATCCGAAATCGGTGCGATACCCGCAAACACGCTGCGGTAGGCGTCGACGGCGTAGCCCTGCTGGCCGGTTTTGCGCACCGTGCCGGTTTTGCCGCCCACCCGGTAACCCTCTACTCGGGCGCGGCGCCCGCCGGAGGTAGGCCCGACCGAGGTTTCGAGGATATCGAGCAGATCGTTGGCGACACTCGGGTCGATCGCCTGACTCCCCTGCGGGGTTTCGGAAAGGCGCAAAAGCGAGGGCGACATGCGCACGCCGTCATTGGCAAGCGCGGTATAGGCGCTGGCCAGTTGAACCGCCGAGACCGAGAGCCCGTAGCCGTAGGAGAGCGCGGCGCGCTCACTACGCGACCAGCGAACCGGTGCGGGCAGGCTACCGGTGGACTCGCCGGGGAAGCCGGTACCGGGGCTTTGCCCAAGACCCAGCTGGTTGTACTTCTCCCAGACCGTCGTATCGTCGAGTCGCAGGGTGAGCTTGGACATACCGATATTGGAGGATTTTTCCAGAATGCCGGGCAGGTCGAGCTCGCCGTAGTTGCGAATATCGCGAATGGTGAACTGGTCGATGCGCATCCAGCCAGGCGAGGTGTCCACGATCACGTCGCGGTCGACCACGCCGCTTTCGAGAATCGCCGCCATGGCCAGCGGTTTCATCACCGAGCCGGGCTCGAACACGTCGACCAGCGCCTGGTTACGCAACCCCCGGGGGTCGAGGCCGGCGCGGTTATTCGGGTTGTAGGACGGCAGGTTGGCCATGGCCAACACCTCACCGGTGCGCGCATCCATGGTGACCAGCACGCCACCATCGGCTTCGTTTTCGGCCACCGCCGCGCGCAGCTCACGGTAGGCCATGTACTGAATACGCTGATCGATGGATAGGGTCAGCTCGCCGCCGGGCTGGGCATCGCTGATGATCCCCAGTTCGCGCACCAACCGCCCGCGCCGGTCGTTGATCACCCGGCGCTGGCCCGGGTGGCCGGCCAAAAAGGGCTGATAGGCAAGCTCGAGGCCTTCCTGGCCAATATCGTCGACGTTGGTTACCCCGAGAATCTGGGCGGCGACTTCGCCCGCCGGGTAGTAGCGCTTGTACTCGCGCTGCTGATAAACCCCGGGGGTGCGCAAATCGAGAATGCGCTGGGCGGCCTCGGGGGTCATCTGACGGCGAAGATACATGAATTCGCGACTTGCGTAGCGTTCGATGCGCGCCTCGAAATCCCCCAGGCTCATGCCCAGCGCTTGGGCAAGCATGACGCGCTGGATCGCATCGGTAGGGAGTTCCTGGGGGTTGGCCCAAAGCGTCACCACCGGCGTCGAAATGGCCAGCGGCTCACCGTTGCGGTCGGTAATCATGCCGCGGTGGGAGGGAATCACTTCGTGGCGCAGGGTTCGCGCGTCGCCCTGACTTTGCAGAAACGGCCGGTCGATCACCTGCAAGAGTGTAATACGCCCGACCAGCACGCAGGCGGCCATGGCGACTAAAACGAGAATGAACAGAAAGCGCCCGCCACCCAAAGGCGGCGCAATGGGCGTCTGCCGGGAGGTGCCCCCGCGGCGGCGTTGGTTCATGGCCGAATAACCTCGACATCGTCTACATCGGGAATGCGCATTTCAAGGCGCTCGGTGGCGATCTGCTCGATACGTGCCGGCGTCGACCAGGCGCCCTCTTCGAGCAAAAGCTGGCCCCACTCGGTCTGCAGCTGGTTCTTTTCCTGCTCGAGGCGCTGAAGCTGAGCGTACTGGGTACGCGTCATGTGGGTCGTGGCCACCACGGCGAGTGCTGTCAGCATACAGCCGAGAAAAAGCGCCAGAATGATGAGGGGCCAGAGGCGTAAACGTAGCTTGAAGGGCCACTCGCTGCGCAACACGGACCACCAGTAGTCGATTCGCTCAAGCATGGTCAGCCTCGCTTTTTGGCCGCCCGCATGACCGCGCTTCGCGCGCGCGGGTTTTGATCGACCTCGAACGGCGTAGGCCGTACGCCCTTGTTGAGCGCCTCGAGGCGGCGATTGATCTGATCATCCCGCACCGGCACGCCCTTGGGCAGGTGGGTATCGCCGCGCACGTGGTGGCGAATGAAGCGCTTCACTCGGCGGTCTTCCAGCGAATGAAAGCTGATCACGACCAGATGCCCGCCCGGCGCCAGGGCTTCGAGGGCGGCCTCGAGGGCAGCGTCGAGCTGATCGAGCTCGCCGTTTAAGTAGATACGCAGCCCCTGAAACGCCTTGGTGGCCGGGTGGCGGCCCTTCTCCCAGGCGGGGTGCGCCTGTTTGAGCACCTCGGCCAGGTCCAGGGTGTGGGTGAACGGCTTCTCGGCGCGCCGAGTCACCACTGCGCGCGCCAGGCGTTTACCGAAACGCTCCTCGCCCAGGGTTTTGAAAACGTCGGCGATCTCCGCTTCCTTGGCGTGCGCCAAAAAGTCCGCCGCACTTTCGCCCTGGGTGGGGTCCATGCGCATATCCAGCGGGCCGTTACGCATGAAGCTAAAGCCGCGCTCCGGATCATCGAGCTGGGGGGACGACACGCCAACGTCGAGCAGTATTCCGGAGAGCTTGCCGAAAAGGCCCTGCTCTTTGGCGTATTCGCCAAGGCGGGCAAATTCGCGCCGGGTAATCGAGAAGCGCGAATCGTCGATGGCGCTGGAGGCCTCGATGGCCTGGGGGTCCCGGTCCATGGCCAACAGGCGGCCGTTTTCGTCAAGACGCGAAAGAATCAGGCGCGAATGTCCGCCGCGGCCAAAGGTGCCGTCAAGGTAGACGCCGTTTGCCGAATGCACGAGGGCGTCGACCGCTCCGTCTAGCAAAACGCTGGTATGGCGAAAGTCGGAAACGGTCTGGCTGGCAGAGGACATGATACGCACACTGTGTTGGAAAGCCCCGAGAGGGGCCTTGCATGGAAATGGGGAGTCGGCCGATAAGCCGGGTTCTGTCGTGGACAGTCATTCCTCTAGGCACTTTGTCGCCAAAGCGCTCAAGCAACCTACCCGGATCCAGCGCGGGCCACGCCAATGGATCCCTATTTGGTCTTGCTCCGAGTGGGGTTTACCTTGCCACGCACTGTTGCCAGGCGCGCGGTGCGCTCTTACCGCACCCTTTCACCCTTACCGGCCCCGAAGGTTTATTTCCGGGGCTTAGGCGGTCTACTCTCTGCTGCACTTTCCGTCGGCTTACGCCGCCCAGGCGTTACCTGGCACTCTGCCCTATGGAGCCCGGACTTTCCTCCCCTGCGCACGCGCAGCGGCGACTGTCTGGCCAACTCCGGCGGCAAGCATACCAGCGCCCCGCCCGCGCCTCAATGCTCTGTTTTCATTGCCTGCAATCTGGCGTACCACTCTTTCTTACGCCCGCCCAGCAGATTCGCGGCAATCGCCGCGCCTTGCTTCACACCGACCCCCTCGTCCAACAGCGTTTTCAAAAGCTTTTCATCGTTGATAGTCTGCGCGTCCTGCTCTTTAGCCGCCGGCGCCCCGGCCACCATCACCACGAACTCACCGCGGGCCTGATTGGGGTCGGCGGCTAGCCTATCGAGCAGCTCGCTTGCCACGCCCTGTAGAAAGGTTTCGAAGGTTTTGGTCAGCTCGCGGGCCAGCACGATGGCTCGGCCCGGCATCTGCTCGTTCAGCGCTTCCAGGGTCTGCACGATACGGTGGGGGGATTCGTAGAATACCAGCGTCTCCTCGCGCTCACTGCAGACCTCCAGCGCCTGACGGCGGGCGCCGGCCTTGGCGGGCAAAAAACCGCGAAAACTGAATCGATCCGTGGGGAGGCCCGCCCCGCTAAGCGCGGCGACCAGCGCACAGGCACCGGGGATGGGCACGATGTGGCGGTTGCGCGAACGAAGTTCTCTTACCAGAATGAAACCGGGATCGCTGATCAAGGGGGTACCCGCATCGCTGATCAGCGCGATGCTCTCGCCGGCTTCGAGGTAGCCGTCCAATGCCTCCACCCGGTGGCTTTCGTTGTGCTCGTGAAGCGATATGAGCGGCTTGTTGATGCCAAGATGGCTCAAAAGCCTGCCGCTATGCCGGGTATCCTCGGCGGCGATGCGCGAGACGCTTTCAAGAATCCGGGCGGCGCGTGGCGTTAAGTCCTCCAAATTCCCAATTGGCGTGGCGACCACGTACAATGTGCCCGGAGGCTGATGAGTCATAATGTCTCCCGATTTTAATAGCTGACGCTAGCTAATGGTGCGCTATGCTTTTGCAAGGATTGAGGGATCTATCCTCGGCTTTAAACAGCGCAAATGAAAAAACCAAGGAAGCATACATGAAACGTTCACTCCGTGGCCTGCTCGCCAGCGCCTTTACCGCCCTGGTGTTGACCGGGTGCGCCATTCAGCAGCCAGGCGTGGTGGATCGCGCCCCCGCCGAGGATGCCGGGCGCCTTTTGAACCAGGCCGAGCAGCAAGGGCCGGAGCAGGCCTCATTGAGCCGCCTGGAAGCCGCTAACATCCTGGCGCAGCAGGGCCAGCGCGAAGAGGCGTTCGACGCCGCCGCCGCCGTAGACGAAGCCGCACTTTCCGAGCAGGACCGGGTACGCTGGGCGCTGCTCTTCTCGGAGCTTGGCCGCGCCCTTGACGACCCCCGCGCGGTGCTGCGCGCCACCCAGGTACTGGATGACGAGCTCTCGATGCGCGACAACGAGCAGCAAACGCTGCGCGAACGCGCCCAGTGGGCCCGGGAAGCAATGGACGAGCCGGGCCGGGTTCAAGCCTCGCTTCCGGCGCTCGAAGGCGCCGACATTCGCCGCATCATGGTCGCCCTCCCCCAATCGGGCCCGCTGAGCAACATTGCCGATACGATCAGCAATGCCATGCGCGAACACAGCGAGATTCGCGGTCAGGGCGTCGAGCTGAGCTTCGTCGACGCGGCGCAGTATTCCATGGACGAACTCTATAGCCGCGCCGAGCAAATGAACGCCCAGCTGATCGTCGGCCCGCTGGACAAGGAGCAGGTCAGCCGCCTCGAACAGCAGTCCAGCGTTCCGCTACCGACGCTTGCGCTGAACTACGGCAGTGGCTCGCAAAACCAGGCCGCCGGGCTTTTCCAGTACGGCCTGTCTGCCGAAGATGAAGCCCGTCAGGCCGCGCGGCGTGCCTACCAGGACGGTCGCCGCCAAGTGTCGGTCATGGTGCCGGATAACGACTGGGGCCGCCGTGTGGGCGAAGCCTTCTGGAACGAGTTCCATGGCCAGGGGGGCGAAGTCACCAACGCCGTTCGCTACAACCCGAACAACGAGGTTTCCAGCGCCGTACAAACCGCGCTGAACGTGAGCGGCGATCGCGCTCAGCTTGGCAGTATCGACGCGCTCTTTTTGCTCGCCCTGCCGGACTACGCCCGCCAGGTACCGCCCATGCTGGACTTCTACTACGCCCAGGACCTGCCCATCTACGCCACCTCGCACCTCAACGAGGGCAGCCGTGAACGGCGCTTGAACCAGGACCTCGACGACGTGATGTTCGTCGATATCCCTTGGCAGATTCCCGATGCAGCCGTCGGCGGCGAAGAAGCGCTGCCGTTCAATGCAAGTTACCAGGCGCTGCACGGTGAAGGTGACGCGTCGCTCTTCCGCCTGCAGGCCATGGGCGTCGATGCGTACGAGTTGGCGACCCGGCTGTCGGATCTCTCCTCCATTCAGGGCTTTAACGGTAGCACCGGGACGCTGTCGCTTTCCGGCGATGGCCGCATTCACCGCGAGCTGCCCTGGGCGCGCTTCCAAAACGGCCGCCCGGCACCGATCCTTTCGCCGGGCCTGCTGGGTGACCAGTAAGCCGCAAACCGCGCGCAAGCGCGGCGCCGCCATTGAGCAGCTTGCTGCTCAATGGTTGCAGCGTCAGGGTTTAACGCTGGTCACCGCCAACCACCACGTCAAAGGAGGCGAGCTCGACCTTGTCATGATGGACCAGGACACCCTGGTCTTCGTGGAGGTCAAGCACCGCACCTCCCTACGTAACGGCCACCCGCTCGAGACCGTAACCCCCCTCAAGCAGCGCCGCCTAATTCGCGCCGCCTCGCTTTACCTGGCCCGTCACGCTGTCTCAACACCCTGCCGCTTTGATATTCTAGCGATGACCGGCCAACCCCCTGCTCTCGAGTATCATTGGGAGAAGGCGGCTTTCGACGCTTACTAACACGACACCAGGAAGCCCTAATGGACTTTCAATCCCGCATTCTTAGCCACTTCAATGCAAGCATTGATACCCAAACCTACGCCAGCGAAGTGCTGCCCCCGTTTATCGAGGTGGCCAGTCAAATGATGGTTCAGTGCCTGGTCAACGAAGGCAAGATCCTTGCCTGCGGCAATGGCGGCAGCGCCGGGGACAGCCAGCACTTCTCCGCCGAGCTTTTGAACCGCTTCGAGCGTGAACGGCCGAGCCTTCCGGCATTGGCGCTCACCACCGACACTTCCACACTGACGTCGATCGCCAACGACTACAGCTACAACGAGGTATTTTCAAAACAGATTAGAGCCCTGGGCCAGCCAGGCGATATACTGTTGGCCATCTCGACCAGCGGTAATTCGGCCAACATCGTCCAGGCGATTCAGGCCGCCCACGACCGGGATATGGTGGTGGTCGCACTCACCGGCCGCGACGGTGGTGACATGGCCTCGCTTTTGGGCCAGGATGACTGCGAGATTCGCGTCCCGGCCACGTCTACCGCGCGCATTCAGGAAGTGCATCTGCTGGCGATCCACTGCCTGTGCGATCTAATCGACGAGCAGCTCTTTGGCGGCGCCGCTTGAAGCGTCGCCGTTTGATTGACTATTTTCGTGTTTTAAGGAGTCGGCCATGGCCCTTCGCAACGCATTTCGTTCTTTTTGCCTCATCACCGCCTGTAGCGCGGTGCTGTTGGCGGGCTGCGCCAACAACTCGGCCTCCAATCCCTCCAACTACGCCCAGCGCAGCAATGATGTCGAGGCGGTAGACGCCACGGTCGAGCGTCAGGTCGAGCGCACCCTCGACCGCGCGGATGCGCGCCTGGCCGATGCGCGTATTCGCGCCCACAGCTACAACGGTACGGTGCTGCTGGTCGGCCAGGTGCCGAGCGAAGAGCTTCGCGACACGGCAAGCGAAGTCGCCTCCAGCGTGCGTGGCGTCAACCAGGTGCACAACGAGCTGGCCATTGCCGCGAACCTTCCGGCCACCCAGCGCCTAAGCGACACCTGGCTTACCACCAACGTGATCAGCCATTTGGCCACCAACGAGCATATCGACTCTTCCAAGCTCAAAATCACCACCGAAAACGCCAGCGTTTATCTGATGGGCATGGTGACCCGCGAGGAAGCCGAGCGCATCGTCAACGCGGCGTCCAGTGTCGGTGGCATCCAGCGTATCGTCAAGGTCTTCGACTACATCGACTAACCCCAAAGTCGGCGTAAAAAAAAGCCTCGCAGAATGTGCGAGGCTTTTTTATGGGGCAGCTTTACGCTTTGCTTTTGGCGCTATTTGACCACGCGAAGCGTCGGCTTCTTTTTCGGCTTGCCGGGCGCATCCGAGGGCGCGTCGGGCGTTTCGCCCGAGCCTTCCTCGGTGGGCTCGGTCACGCTCAGCATAGGCCCGCTCTTTTCACTTTCGTCACTTTGGGCGGTGCCATCGGCTTCACCGGCCTCGTCTTCACCCTCTTCGAGCTCGGGCTCGTGACCAAACACCATACCCACGCCGTTTTCCCGCGCGTAGATGGCGATCAATGCCTGAATGGGGATCATGACCTGCATCGGCTGGCCGCCAAAGCGGGCGCTAAAGCCGACCGCCTCGTTCTCCATGAATAGATCGCGCACCGCAGTCGGCGCGACGTTGAGAACGATCTGGCCGTTTTGGACGAACTGGCGCGGCACTTCGACGCCGGGCTGGGTGGCATCGACCACCAGATGCGGCGTTAGCTCGTTGTCCAAAAGCCACTGATAAAGCGCCCGGGCAATATAGGGACGGCTCGATTTCATAAGACTCCCTTGATGTTCATCAAGGCCCCGCCGGCTATCGCCGCGGGGCTTTAAGGGTTTTTTACGCGCGCATCTCTTTTTCACGCTCGTTCAAAGCAGCCTTGAAGGTCTCACGCTCGAACACCCGCGACATGTAGTTTAGAAGCGGTTTGACCTGCTTTTCAGGAAGCTCGATATTGAGCTCCGGCAGACGCCACAAGATCGGCGCCAGACAGCAGTCGACCAGAGTAAACTCGTCGCTCATGAAGTACGGCATGTCTTCGAAGATCGGCGAAATACCGATCAGGCTTTCGCGAAGCTCCTTGCGCGCCTTCTCGGCCTCTTTTTTACCGCCGGTACGAATCTGGTCGAGCATGGGGCACCACTCGCGCTCGATACGGTGCATCCAGAGCCGGCTTTGAGCACGCGCAACCGGGTAAACCGGCAGCAGCGGCGGATGCGGGAAGCGCTCGTCCAGATACTCCATCATCACCTTGGACTCGTAAAGCACCAGATCGCGGTCCAGCAGCGTAGGCACGCTGTTATAGGGGTTGAGATCGGCTAGCTCCTGCGGCGGCTGCTCGTCGTTTACGTCGACGATATCAACGGCGACCCCTTTTTCAGCCAGAACAATGCGTACTCGATGGCTAAAATGATCGTCATTACCTGAATAGAAGATCATAGAAGACCGCTTGGCCACAACACCCATGAAAGCATCCTCGCATTAAAACAATAGACAATAATAACATGCCAAGGCCTCCCTGGGGGAGGCAGACCCGCGCCATCTTCCTGCGCCCTGCCGCGCACCTTAACACCGCTTACGCTAACTCGAGATGCGCGCTCTCAACGCAGCCATCCGGCATAAAAAACGCCCAGGCCGATGGCCTGGGCGTTTTGTGCAGAACGCGCGTAAAAATTAACGCTTGGAGAACTGCGGACGACGGCGTGCTTTACGCAGACCGACTTTCTTACGCTCGACCTGACGCGCGTCGCGGGTAACGTAGCCAGCGGCACGTAGCGCAGGACGGAAGTCTTCGTTGTATTCCATCAGGGCACGAGTGATGCCGTGACGAATGGCGCCGGCCTGTGCCGAGCCGCCGCCGCCTTCAACGGTCACGTAGACGTCGAACTGGCTGAGCGTTTCGGTCAGCTCGAGCGGCTGGCGAACCACCATACGACCGGTTACGCGACCGAAGAAGTCGTCCAGCGCACGGTTGTTGACGGTGATGTTGCCGGAACCCGGCTTAAGGAACACGCGAGCGGTGGAAGTCTTGCGGCGCCCGGTACCGTAATATTGCTGTGACATGGCGAAGATTTCCTTAAATGTTCAGTTCAAGCGGCTGTTGGGCGGCGTGAGGATGCTCGGCGCCAGCGTAAACTTTCAGCTTGGCGTGCATGGCGCGACCCAGCGGACCCTTCGGCAGCATGCCTTTAACGGCAAACTCGATGATACGCTCAGGCGCATGGTCACGCAGCTGGTTGAACGTCATGGAGCGCAGACCGCCCGGGTAGCCGGTGTGACGGTAGTAGTTCTTGTCCGTGGCCTTTTTACCTGTGACCTGGACTTTCTCGGCGTTGATGACGACGATGTAGTCGCCGGTGTCAACGTGAGGTGTAAATTCGGGCTTATGCTTGCCACGCAGGCGGCGAGCGATTTCGGTAGCCAGACGACCGAGCGTTTTGTCCGTGGCATCGACAACATACCAGTCGCGCTGGACGGACTGCGGCTTAGCACTGAACGTCTTCATGGATGAAATTCACCAGATTAAATGTATTGGGTGACCTAGCCGCCAAGCGGATAAGCACCATCCCTATTTTTTTTGGTTACGGAGCAAAGAAAACGCCCGTAACGTACAGCGAGGCGGCATTCTACACGACAAAACGCGCCACGTTAAGCGCCCCGGGCATTTTTATTACCCTGCCGCCCCGGCTTTCTACCACGGCCTCACGGCTTGTGAGCCAGCGCCAGATACTCCCGGGACTGCATTTCCTGAAGCCTTGAGAGCGTGCGCTCGAACTCGAAGGAGAGTTTGCCGTCCGTATAGAGCGACTCGACCTCGACCTCCGCCGACATCAAAAGTTTGACGCCCCGATCATAGAACTCGTCGACCATATTGATGAAGCGCCGTGCCTGGTCTTCCTGCTTGGCACTCATCTGGATGACGTTGGAAACCAGCACGGTGTGAAACTCGCGGGCGATCTCGATATAGTCGTTTTGGCTGCGCGGGCCGTCGCAAAGCTCGCGAAATTCGAACCAGGCCACGTTTTCGTGCAGGCGGCGCGTTTTCAGCACGCGGTGATTGACCTCCAGCGGCGCATCCTGCTCGCCGGCCTGGCCGGCAATCTCCTTGAAGCTACGCGCTAGTTCGGCCTCGGCCTCGTCATCGCAGGGCGAGTGGAAAATTTCGGCACGCTCCAGCGCGCGCAGCCGGTAATCCACGCCGGAGTCCACATTGACCACCTCGCAGTGGCGGTTCAAAAGCGCGATCGCAGGCTCGAAGCGCGCCCGCTGAAGCCCATCCTTGTAGAGATCGTCGGGCACGATATTGGAGGTCGCCACCAGCACCACGCCGCGCTCGAAAAGCGCTTCCAAAAGATTGGCCAAAATCATCGCATCGGTGATGTCCTTGACGAAGAACTCATCAAAGCAAATGACGCGCGCTTCAGAGGCAAACTTACCCGCAATCAGCTCGAGCGGGTTTTTCTCGCCCTTGTAGTGGTTGAGCTCGTTATGCACCCGCTGCATGAAACGGTGGAAATGGGTGCGCATCTTATCGGGAAACGGCAGCGCCTCGAAAAAGGTATCTACCAGATAGGTTTTACCCCGCCCCACGCCGCCCCAAAAGTAAAGACCGTTCACCCGCGGCATGGCGGGCTCATCTTTTGACGTTTTCTTGCCCATGAGCCCGGCCATGCGCGCCTTGAACCCCTTGTTGGCTACTACGGTTTTCGGCGTCGTAGAAGGGGTTGCCAGCAACTCGTCGTAGAGACGCTGCAGGTGCTCGACGGCCTTTTGCTGGGCCTGGTCGAATTGAAAATCGTCGCGCTGAATATCGCTTTTATAACGCGCCAGAGGCGTTGGCGGGTGCGTGGAACTTGCCTTGGCCGAGGCGGTTTTCGATGACATTCAAACACTCTCCAAAGGGTGGCGCGGGAAGCGCAGTGGCCACCTGAGGCGGCGCAAAATACGGTCGCAAAGTAGCGGTTTTAAGCGCCTGCGCGAGGGGCAAAGCGCTGTAAAGCAGCCAAATTATACGCTGGATAAACCCTGAACGCATCGGCGCATTGACCCAACCCGCCAACTGACGCCTATAATGAGGCCAAACGTGCATTAGCGCTTGGCGATGCGCCTGAACTGATCCAACCTGGTTTTAGGGAGAAAACTGTGGAAGCAAACTCACCAATCATCTATGCGCTGATCGGCCTGGCCGTTGGATTCTTGATCGGCCTTTTGTGTTATCGGCTGGCGAGCAAGGGTGAGCGCCATCGGGCATCGCTTAAGCAAACGCTTTTGGAGCGCGAACATCAGATCGCCGAACTCAAAAAAGCGATGGGCAGCCACGTAAGCGACGTTCGCCAGTGCCTCGAGGCCATCCGCAGCCAGGCCGACGACATCGAGGACAAGCTGGACGCCGGCGCCGAGCAGTGGGAACTGGCCACCAGCCCGGATACCACTTTCACGCAGCCACGAAAAACACCGGCAACGGGCTCTTCGGTAACGCCCGCAGCCCCCGAGACCGAGACGCCCGCCACCCCCCGCGACTACGCCGACGGCAAGGGTGGCACCCTCTCCGAGGAGTACGGCTTGAAAGACACGAAGGCGAAAGAACCTGCCGTCGACCAGCCGCCGCGCTACTAAAGCCATCGCCGAAACACGGCACGCCAAACAAAAAAGCGAGGGTTCTCCCTCGCTTTTTTACGTTCAGGCCGGGTTGTCGATATCGACAAAGCGGTGGGTGACACCGTACTCGCTGGCCAACCACTCGCCCAGCGCCTGGACGCCGAAGCGTTCGGTCGCGTGGTGGCCGGCCGCGATGTAGTGAATCCCCATTTCCCGGGCCAAGTGGGTGGTGCGCTCAGAGATTTCACCGGAGACGAACACCTGGGCGCCCGCCTCATAAGCGGCGGTAATCATGTCCTGGGCGCCACCGGTACACCAGGCGACACGCTCGATACGGGCAAGGCCGGGCGCCTCGATCACCGTCGGTACACGCTCCAGCACCGCACTTACCTGCTCGGTCAGGCCCTGAAGAGACTGGGCCTGACCCAGCCGCCCCGACCATAAAAGGCCCTCACCGAGCTCGCCGTCGATGCAGCCTTCCACTTTCCAACCCAAACGCCTGGCAAGCTCGGCATTGTTGCCAAGCTCGGCGTGGGCATCCAGCGGCAGGTGGTAGGCGAGCAGGTTGATATCGTGATTCAAAAGCGTCTTGATACGTTTTTGCTTCATGCCGGTAATCGCTACCGGTTCGTTTTTCCAAAAATAGCCATGATGGACCAGCACCATGTCCGCCTGCCAGGCGACGGCCTCCTCGAGCAGCGCCTGATTGGCCGTCACGCCGGTCATCACCCGGGCGACGCTCTCCCGCCCTTCTACCTGTAGACCGTTGACGGTGTAATCCTTGAAACGAGATGCGCGAAGCTGGTGATCGCACGCTTTGACAAGCTGGTCGCGGTTAACCACGTCGTCTCCTTATGGGGTTTGGCTACTGAGGATCGCGTTCAAAAAGTGTTACCCTATTCACTATTGTAAAGCTCGCGTCTTGTTATCGCGAACAAGGCCTTGCGAACAAGACGTCGCGAACTCAATGCTTGTACGAAACGCCTACCACCGCGCCCCTTTCGTGCCCAAAAGACCGTCAACGGCTGAGGATGTCTCGCATGCACCGTTATGTGCTGCCCTATGTATGGCCAATCGTTACCGGAGTTCTTCTGGCTGCGCTGCTGCTATTTGCTTTTCCCGACCTGTTGCCCAACCCGTTTCGGGCCGCGCCACCGGCGCAAACCCCTGGCGCATTGGTTCCCGCCGGCGAAACGAACCCCCAGGACGTTAACCGCCCGCGCCCGGAAATCCGCCAGGCGGCGCCGCTGGATCGCAATCAGGGGCCGGCCAGCTACTCGGATGCGGTCAATCAGGCCGCCCCGGCGGTGGTGAATATTTATTCCTCGCGGATCGTCGAGCGCGACCAGCATCCACTGATGTCGGACCCGTTTTTTCAGCAGTTTTTCAGCGGCGACGACCCCACTGCCCACCAGCGTATGCTGTCGAGCCTGGGCTCCGGGGTAATCATCAGCCAGGACGGCTACGTGCTGACCAACCATCACGTCATCAATGACGCCGACCAGATTCAGGTAGCGCTTCGCGACGGCCGCGAAACCCTGGCGGAGGTGATCGGCACCGACCCGGAAAGCGATTTGGCCGTGCTGCGCATCGACCTGGAAGATTTGCCGGTGATCGAGCTCACCGACTCCCAGGAAGTCGCCGTGGGGGACGTGGCGCTGGCGATCGGCAACCCCTTTGGGGTCGGCCAGACCGTCACCATGGGCATCATCAGCGCCACCGGCCGAAGCCACCTGGGCCTCAACGCCTACGAGGATTTCATCCAGACCGACGCGGCGATCAACCCCGGCAACTCCGGCGGCGCGCTGGTCAACGCCGAAGGCGCGTTGGTGGGCATCAATACGGCGATCTTCTCGCGCTCCGGCGGCTCCCAGGGTATCGGCTTCGCCATCCCGGCCAATCTGGCCCACAGCATCCTCAACGAACTGGTCACACGCGGCCGGGTGATTCGTGGCTGGCTGGGGATCGAAGCTCAGGCGCTGTCTCGCGAGCTTGCGGCCTCTTTCGGGCTGCGTACGCCCCAGGGGGTAATCGTGGCGGGCGTGGTGAGCGACGGCCCGGCCGCCCAGGCGGGGCTTCAACCCGGCGACGTGCTGCTCTCCATCGACAATCAGGCGATTCTGGACGCTCGGGCGACCATGAGCGATATCGCGTCGATCCCACCAGGCACGTCGCTGCCGCTCACCGTGGTACGTAACGGCGAGCGTATCGAGACGACCGTGGAAGTCGGAGAGCGCCCTACGCCGGTCCGCGCCACTCTAGGGCCTGAGGGCGGCTCGTAGCCGCACGGAAAGCGCGCCAGCAAACGCTGGCGCGAAGCCACCTAGTCGCGAATGCGGTATTCGGCGGAGCGGGCGTGGGCGGTGAGTGACTCGCCCCGGGCAAGCACGGAGGCGGTTTTGCCAAGCGCCGAGGCGCCTTCGGCGGTGCAGTGGATGATCGACGAACGCTTTTGAAAATCGTAAACACCCAAGGGGGATGAAAAGCGCGCGGTACCCGAGGTGGGCAGCACGTGGTTGGGCCCGGCGCAGTAGTCGCCCAGTGCCTCGGCTGTGTAGCGCCCCATGAAGATCGCCCCGGCGTGGCGTACCTGCTCGGCCAACTGCTCCGGGTTGGCCACCGAAAGCTCCAGGTGCTCCGGCGCAACCCGATTGATCAGGTCAATGGCCTCGTGTTCGCTTGCGCAGTGAATCAGCGCGCCGCGCTTACTCAATGAGGCGCGCACGATCGCCTCACGCTCCAGGGTCGGCAGCAGCCGCTCGATGGCCGCCTCGACCGCCTCGAGGTGCTCGGCGTCCCAACTGATCAGAATCGCCTGGGCATCCTCGTCGTGCTCGGCCTGGGAGAACAGATCCATCGCCAGCCACTCCGGGTCGGTCTGGCCATCGGATACCACCAGAATTTCCGAAGGCCCGGCGATCATATCGATACCTACCTGGCCAAATACCGCCCGCTTGGCGGTCGCTACGTAGATATTGCCAGGCCCCACGATCTTGTCGACCCGCGGTACGCTTTCGGTACCAAACGCAAGCGCGGCCACCGCCTGGGCGCCGCCAATGGTGAAGACGTAGTCGACCCCGGCCAGGTGCGCGGCGGCCAGCACCAGCTCGTTCAACACGCCATCCGGCGCGGGCACCACCATGACGATTTCGCCAACCCCTGCCACGTGGGCGGGAATGGCGTTCATCAATACCGACGAGGGGTACGCGGCCTTGCCACCAGGCACGTAGATACCCGCGCGATCCAGCGGCGAGACCTTCTGGCCAAGTACCGTACCGTCCGGCTCTTCATACTGCCAGGACACGGGCTTTTGGTGCTCGTGGTAGCGCTTGATACGCTCGGCGGCAACGTTGAGCGCCTCGCGCTGGTCAACGGGCAGGGCGTCGAAAGCGGCCTTCAACCGCGCCGGTGTCAGGCAAAGCTCGCTCATTTGGCGCACATCGACCCGGTCGAAGCGGTTGGTTGCCTCGATGACGGCCTGGTCGCCGCGGGTTTTGACATCCTCTAACAGCTCATGAACCCGCGCCTGCACGTCGCTATTGGAGACACCTTCCCAGTCGAGCAGTGCGTCCAGGCGTTGCCCGAAGGCGCTCTCGGCGGTGGAGAGCCGGTTGATGGTGGCCGCTTTGTTACTCATCGAAAATCCCTTATGACTGGACAGCGTCTGCCCGGCGTTTTTCGACCGCGCTGGAAAGCCGCGCAAGCAGCGGCTTGATACGATCGTGCTTCATGGTCATGGCCGCTTTATTGACGACCAGCCGGGTGCTGATATCCGCGATCAGCTCTCGCGGCTCCATGCCGTTGGCGCGCAGCGTATTGCCGGTGTCCACGATATCGACGATTTCATCGGCCAGATTCATCAGCGGCGCCAGCTCCATCGCCCCGTAAAGCTTGATCACCTCGGCCTGGATGCCCTGCTCGGCGTAGTAGCGCCGCGCGATGTTGACGAACTTGGTCGCGACCCGGCGGCGTGCCTTGGAAGGCGCCTGACCGGTCACGCCCGCGGTCATCAGCCGGCAGCGCGCGATATCCAAATCGACGGGCTCGTAAAGCCCTTCGGCGCCGTGCTCGAGCAACACATCCTTACCCGCAATCCCCAAATCCGCCGCGCCCAGCTGCACGTAGGTGGGCACATCCGTTGCGCGAATGACCACGAACTTCACATCGGGCAGATTGGTATCGAACAAGAGCTTGCGGCTTTTGCTCAAATCCTCCGCCGGTGTGATACCGGCGTCGGCTAGAAGCGGCAGCGTTTCCTCTAATATGCGCCCCTTGGAGAGCGCTAAAATCAGTTGCTTACTCATGGTGTTGGCCAGTAGTTGGTCGCGTGGCTAGCCGGGAATGCGGCGAATCTTCGCCCCCAGCAACTGCATTTTCTCTTCGATACACTCGTAGCCGCGGTCGATATGGTAGATACGATCGACCAGGGTCTCGCCCTCGGCCATCATCGCCGCAATCACCAAAGAGGCGGAGGCGCGCAAGTCGGTCGCCATCACCGGTGCCCCGGAAAGCTTCTCGACACCGGTGATCAGCGCGGCGTTACCTTCGAGCGCAATGTCAGCGCCCATGCGATTGAGCTCTTGAACATGCATGAAGCGGTTCTCGAAGATGGTTTCCACCACCCGGGAGTGGCCTTCGGCCACGGCGTTCATGGCCACGAACTGCGCCTGCATGTCGGTGGGAAACGCCGGGTACGGCGCGGTGCGAATATTGACCGCTTTCGGGCGCTTGCCGTGCATATCGAGCTCGATCCAGTCATCCCCGCAGGTGATGTCCGCACCGGCTTCTTCGAGCTTGGCGAGTACCGCCTCGAGAATGTCCGCCCGGGTGCGCGTGACCTTCACCCGGCCGCCGGTCATCGCCGCGGCGACCAAAAACGTCCCGGTTTCGATGCGATCCGGCATGACGTCGTGCTCACAGCCGTGAAGCGACTCCACGCCTTCGATGACGATGGTGTCGGTGCCGTGGCCGCGAATGTTCGCGCCCATCTTGATCAAACACTCGGCCAGGTCGACCACTTCGGGCTCCCGGGCGGCGTTTTCCAGCACCGTCTTACCTTCGGCCAGCGTGGCCGCCATCAAAAGATTCTCGGTGCCGGTCACGGTGACGGTATCGAAATAGATGGTCGCGCCCTTCAAGCGCCCTTCCACACTGGCGCGAATGTAACCGGCCTCGACGCGAATGTGGGCACCCATCGCTTCCAGCCCGCGAATATGCAGATCCACCGGGCGCGAGCCAATCGCGCAGCCGCCGGGTAGCGAAACATCCGCCTTACCGAAGTGGGCCAGAAGCGGACCCAGCACCAGAATCGAGGCGCGCATCTTCTTGACCAGCTCGTAGGGGGCGTGGCAGTGCGTAACCTGGGAGCCATCGAGCTGGATACTCAGCCGCTCGCCCATCACGGGCTCGACCCCCATACGCCCTAGAAGCTCGAGGGTCGTGGTGATGTCCTGCAAATGCGGCAAATTGCCGATCACCACCGGGCCTTTCGAAAGCAGACTGGCGCAAAGAATCGGCAGGGCCGCGTTTTTGGCACCGCTCGCCCACACTTCGCCGTCGGCACGACCGTTGCCGGTAATCAGGAGTTTATCCATGAAGGCGCCTTATTGGGCGTTTTCCGGCGCGTTTTGCCACTGCGCCGGCGTATAGGTTTTGATGCTGATCGCGTGAAGGGCGCCGGAGGCAATCTCGTCACTTAGCGCCTGGTACACCAACTGCTGGCGTTTGACCGGCGAGAGCCCTTCGAAGGCCTCACCCACCGCGACGACCTGAAAATTACAACCTTCCCCCTGAATATGAAAGTCACATCCGTCGATGCGGGATTCAAGCAGCGCTTTTACCTCGTTGGGTTGCATGAGACAGAAAACTCCTCTGGGGACGATTAATTAAAAAAATAAGGCGACATGATAAAGAAAAGCATCGCGCTTGGCGATGCCGGTCTCAAGAGGTCAAGGCGAGGTGGGGCGCGTCGATCATATCGTCGAGTTCGGCGAGCGAAGCCAGACGCATCAAGGGGGGTGAAAGCGCGATGCGCTCCACGGCAATGGCGCGCTGACCACAGGTTCTCAGCCACTCGAAAAGCACGCTCAAAGCCACGCTGCTAGCGGTTTCGACGCCGGTGAAATCAAGCGTCACCGGCGAGGATGCACTTTGCTCGAGCCACAACGTGCCCGCAGCGGCCACTTGGGCCGCTGCGTTCATGGTCAAACCGCCCTGGAGAAACAGCGTCGCGCCCTGCTGATCGAGCGTTACGCCGTCCTGGGTTACCAGTTGGGTCACGCATCGCCCCCCTGTTCGAGCTCTTCCACGCCTACTTCCGGCGACCAGCTCTGGATGACCGCATCGTAGTCGCGATTTTGCTGACGCATGGCCTGGTCGAACTGGTTGCGGAAAGTAAGCCCTAGGTTGATGCCGTTAACGATCACGTTGACGACGCGCCATTCACCGTTGGTCTGGCGCAGGCTATAGCTGACCGGATAGACCTGGCCGCCACTGGCCACGACCTGCATGTCGACCGTTGCCTGGTCTTCGTAGCGCTGGCCGCGCTGGTTATCGAGCACGCGCAGGTCTTCGTAGTCGTAGGTTACAAGGCCACGAGCGTAGGTATCGATCAGAGTCTGGCGGAAGACGTTGGCAAAGCGGCTGCGTTGTTCCGGCGATGCGTTCTGGAAATAGCTTCCCATCACGCTTGCGCCGATATAACGAAAGTCCGCGACCTCATCCAGGGTTTCATCGACGATCGACTTGAGCTCGTTGATGTTGTTGGCGTAGTAGCTTTCGCGGCCGTCGATACGTGCCATGAAGCCGGCCACGTTTTCACGAATCATCGCCTCGGGCGACTGGCTCTGGGCGCTGGCGGTCGCCGGCAGGGCAAAAACCAGGGCCGCCAGTAGCACCGTCAACCAGTAGCTTAGCGGGTTATTGAAGGCTTTCATGACATCTACCTCTCGACTGAGTGTTTTATAACGAATCCGGTACAGGTTTAGCTGCTAACCATGTTGGATACAAATTGCTGAATTAGTTCTTCCAGTACCAGCGCCGACTGGGTATCGCGGATAACGCCACCGTCTTCGAGCGTGTCCGGCGCCCCGCCGACGGTCAGCCCCACGTACTGTTCGCCCAAAAGGCCCGCCGTGAGAATCGCCGCCGTCGTATCCTGGGAAAGCTGCCCCTCCAGGTCGTTGTCCAGGCGCAGCACGACGCGGGCATCGTACCAGTCGGTATCCAGGTCGATGGACTCGACCCGGCCCACGGTGACACCGGCCATCGTGACCCGCGCGCGGGGTTTGAGGCCACCAATGTTGGAAAAATTGGCTTCCAGCTGAAACGTTTGCGTTGGCGCCGAAAGCGAAAGCCCGCTAACCCGAAGGCCCAGGAAAACGAGCCCGACGATGCCCGCCAGCATAAACAGACCGACGCCGAACTCCATGGCTTTACTGCGTTTCATGAACGTGCTCCCGCTATCAAAGGCCGCCGAACATGACGGCGGTAAGTACAAAATCAAGGCCCAACACGGCCAGGGACGAGTAGACGACGGTACGCGTCGTCGCCCGGGAAATCCCTTCGGAAGTAGGTACCAAATCGTAACCCTGAAAAACTGCAATCCACGTGACGACCAGGGCGAACACCAGGCTTTTGATCATGCCGTTGCCCACGTCGCTCACGAAGGCAACGCTTGCCTGCATGTTGCTCCAGTAGGAGCCTTCGAACACGCCCAGCCACTCGACACCGACCAGGTAGCCCCCCCAGATACCGACGACGCTAAAACCAACGGTCAGAATGGGCAGCGCCACGAACCCGGCCCAGAGCCTGGGGGCCACCACGCGTTTGAGCGGGTCCACGCCAATCATTTCCATGCTGGTCAGCTGCTCGGTGGCTTTCATCAAGCCGATTTCGGCGGTCAGTGCCGACCCTGCACGGCCGGCAAACAGCAGCGCGGCGACCACCGGGGCAAGCTCGCGCAAAAGCGAAAGCGCCACCATCTGCCCAAGCGCCTGCTCGGCGCCGAAGTCGACCAGAATAGTATAGCCCTGTAGCGCCAGTACCATGCCGATAAATAGCCCCGACACCAGCACGATGGCGATCGACAGTACGCCGATAAAGTGCATTTGACGCAGCCAAAGCGAAAACCCCTCTTTGGAGGGAATGCCGACACTCGACTGGGCAAGAAATGCCCCGGCGCGGCCCAGCGCCTCTACCGTGTCGCATCCTTTACGACCAAGCCTTGCGACTTGCTTGAATAGTGCCTGCATTACTCTGTCCTTTTGGGCAGCGCCTGGCCCAGCATATCGCTATAGAAGCTTGCCGCCGGGTAGTGAAACGGCACCGGCCCGTCGGGCTCGCCGTGGACGAACTGGCTCACCCGAGGGTCGCAGTTGGTATCGAAGGTGTCCGGCGTGCCCTCGGCCACGACCTGACCATCGGCGATCAGATACAGGTAGTCGGCAATGCTCAGCGTCTCCTTGATATCGTGGGAGACCACCACCGAGGTTAGCCTGAGCGCCTCGTTCAGGCGCTTGATCAGTTGCACCAGCACGCCCATGGAGATCGGATCCTGACCGACGAACGGCTCATCGTAAAGCACCAGCTCTGGGTCCAGGGCGATGGCGCGCGCCAGCGCCACCCGCCGCGCCATGCCGCCGGAAAGCTCGGCGGGGGTGAGTTCGCGTGCGCCTCGAAGCCCCACCGCCTGAAGCTTCAAAAGCACCAGATCGCGAATCATCGCCTCGGGCAGGTCGGTATGCACTCTAAGCGGAAACGCCACGTTTTCGAAAACGTTTAGATCCGAGAAAAGCGCGCCGCTTTGAAACAGCATGCCCATACGTTTGCGCAGGGCAAAAAGCGCCTTGCGCGAAAGCTTATGAACGTCCTGCCCGTCGATCAGCACACGGCCGCGGTCCGGCTCCAGTTGGCCGCCGATCAGTTTCAACAGCGTGGTTTTACCCGTACCGCTGGGGCCCATGATGGCGGTGACCTGCCCCCGCGGGATACGCATGTTCACGCCGCGAAAGATTTCGTGCTCGCCTCGGGAAAAGTGAAGGTCTTCGATTTCAATGAAGGGTATTTGCGTCATGAGTGGATAAACCCTCCTCACAGGGCGGATAGCTGACTGACTTTGCGTATCGAGATTCAACGTCGATATCGTCGACGCCAGGGCCGGGACACCATTAACGCTAAAATATCGCGATCAACAAAGTCATAGCTAACGCTTGGGCACGGGCTCATCAAGACCGGCAATTTAAAAACAGTGTTTCCGAAATATTAGCGAACATTGTACCTCAACGCTACCCGTTAAGCGCGAAGCCACCCAAAAGGATGTTTTTAAAACGTTGCTCTACAAGGAATTGTCAAAACGGCGATACCTATCCATTGATCCAAAATGCTATTCTAAGGCCTTAATACCGCAAGCTTAGTGAGCCCATAATGTCAGCGCCTCTCGCCTCCCCCAGCGCGTTACGTGAAAGCGCCCTGCGCACGCTACAAATCGAGCAGGCCGCCATAGGCGAGCTTCAGGAAAAACTGGACGAACATTTCGATCACGCCTGCGCCTTGATTCTGGCCTGCCAGGGGCGAGTGGTCGTGACCGGCATGGGTAAATCCGGTCATATCGCCGGCAAGCTGGCGGCCACGCTTGCCAGCACCGGCACGCCGGCCTTTTTCGTCCACCCGGGTGAAGCGAGCCACGGCGACCTGGGGATGATCACCCGCTCGGACGTGGTCATCGCGCTCTCGAATTCCGGCGAAACCGCCGAGGTCACCGCCCTGTTGCCGCTTTTGAAGCGTTTGGGCGTGCCTTTGATCAGCATGACCGGCCGCCCCGAGTCCACGCTAGGCACCCACGCCGACGCCCATCTGAATAGCGGCGTGGCCCGGGAGGCGTGCCCGCTCGACCTGGCGCCGACCAGCTCGACCACCGCGGCCCTGGCGCTGGGGGACGCGCTGGCGGTCGCGCTTTTGGAGGCGCGGGGCTTTACCGCGGAGGACTTCGCGCTTTCCCACCCAGGCGGCAGCCTTGGCAAGCGTTTGCTGCTGCGCGTGAAGGATCTGATGCACAGCGGCGAGCGCCTGCCGACGGTGCCGCTAGGCAGCCCGCTTCGCGATGCGCTTTTGGAAATCACCCGCCAGGGGCTTGGCTTTACCTGCGTGGTCGACGCCCAGGGCCGGCTGGCCGGCGTTTACACCGACGGCGACCTGCGCCGTACCCTCGACGAACACCACGATCTACGTATCATCAGCGTCGATACGGTCATGACCCGTCCGGGCAAGCGCATCCGCCCGGACATGCTCGCCGCCGAGGCCGTCCGCCTTATGGAGGATAGCCGCATTACTGCGCTTGCGGTGGTCGATGAACACGAGCGCCCGATTGGTGCCTTACACATGCACGACCTGCTTTCGAGCGGCGTGATTTAACCCGTACTCAGTCCCAATACCGCTATAAAGGAGACTCCATGGCCGTACCCGATGCTTTAAACGACCGCATCCGCCACGTTCGCCTGCTCGCGATCGACGTGGACGGAGTACTCACCGACGGCCGCCTCTACTTTCAGGCCGACGGTGTCGAGATCAAGGCTTTTCACACCCAGGACGGCCACGGCCTCAAGCTTTTGAAGCGCGCCGGCTTTCACGTCGCGCTGATCACCGGCCGGGATTCGCCCATGGTCAGCCAACGCGCCAAGTCGCTAGGGATCACCCACGTTCATCAAGGCATCGAGCACAAGCTCGATACCCTCAAAGCGCTCTGTAAGCGTTTGGATATCACCCTCGAGCAGGTGGCCTATTGCGGCGACGACCTGCCCGATCTTGGCTGCATCAAACGGGCCGGGGTCGGCATTACCGTACCCAACGCGCCGGACTACATGCATACCCACGCCGACTGGATCACCGACTCCCTTGGCGGCCACGGCGCGGTGCGCGAAATTTGCGATACGCTGCTGATGACCCAGGGCCACTGGGACGCGGTGATGGACACCTACCTCTAGAGGCAACGCGATGGCGGGTTTGACGATAACGCGGATCAGAAAACGCCTGTGGGTACCGGCGCTGGTCATTGCCCTGGGGGCCTGGCTCGTCTGGCTCGACCCGCGCGGGCCAGAGGTCGTCGAGGTCGACCCGGACGTACAGCGCGAGGAGCCCGGCCACGTGCTTGAAAACGCCGAGCTTACGCTGTTTGGCGAAACCGGCAGCGTCACCCAACGCCTTCAAACGCCGCACCTGGTCCATACGCCTCAGCAAGCGCTGACCGAGGCCGACGCGCCGCGGGCGACGCTATTCGATTCCGACCAGCGCCAGTGGCTCGCCAGCGCCGACCACGGCATACTGCAAAACGAGCGCCAGTCGTTGATCATGGAGGGCTCGGCCAGGCTACTCGCCCCGGACGAGGGCTGGCAGCTCGATACCGAGCGGCTACACTACGATGGCATCGACCGCCACGCCTACACCGAGGCACCGGCCCTTTTACAGCAGCCCCCTCAGCAGATGAGCGCCAACCGCATGGATGTCTGGCTCGACACGAGCCAGGTCCGGCTCACCGATAACGTACGCGGTACTCACCCGCCCGCCCGCTCAACGCCTTAGGAGTCGTTATGCACCCGTTTTTACGTACCGCGCTACTGGTACTGGCCCTGCCTTTGAGCGCCGCCGCCCAGACAAGCCAGGCCCCCGTCGAAGTCGAAGCCGACCGGCTCGATCTTGATCAGCGCGCGGGTACTGCCGTCTACTCCGGTAATGTGGATATCCGCCAGGGGGAAATGCAGATTACCGGCGACCGGGTCGAAATCTCGCGCAACGACGCCGGCGAGCTTTCCCAGGCTGTGGCCACCGGCGAGCGCGCCTACCTTCGCAACCAGCTCGAAAACGACGAAGGCCCGATGGAGGGATGGGCGCGGCGCATCGTCTACCACGTCAGCGAACGGCGCATCGAGCTTATCGACCAGGCCGAACTCCACCAGCGGGCCGACCGCTTTCAGGGCGGGCGTCTCGAGTACTTCATCGACCGCGAAGTGGTTCAGGCGCGCTCAGACGTTAGCGGTAGCGACAACCAGCGCATCCGCATGACGCTACAGCCCGCGCAATAGGAGAATGACCGTGTCGAGCACGCAATCTGGGGCGGTCAAAACGCTTCACGCCCGCCACCTCGCCAAAAGCTACAAGCGCCGCCGGGTGGTAAAAGACATCAACCTGGAGATCACCCAAGGCAGCGTGGTGGGCCTACTCGGGCCCAACGGGGCGGGCAAGACCACCTCGTTTTACATGATCGTAGGCCTGGTCAAGGCCGATGCCGGTACGGTGGGGATCGACGAGCGCGACCTGACTCGGGCACCGATGCACGAACGCGCCACCGCCGGCATCGGTTACCTCCCCCAAGAGGCATCGATTTTTCGCAAGCTGTCGGTGGCCGATAACATCTTGGCGATTCTGGAAACGCGCAAGGAGCTGGACCGCCGCGGCCGGGAAGCGCGCCTGGAGCAATTGCTCGACGATTTCCACATTACCCATATCCGCGACAACTTAGGCATGAGCCTTTCCGGCGGCGAGCGCCGCCGCGTGGAGATTGCCCGCTCGCTTGCCACCGACCCCGCGTTCATTTTGCTCGACGAACCCTTCGCCGGGGTCGATCCGATCTCGGTCGGCGAGATCAAGTCGATCATCCTGGCTCTCAAGGCACGCCACATCGGAGTGCTGATCACCGACCATAACGTGCGCGAGACGCTGGATATTTGCGATATCGCCTATATCGTGGGTGACGGCCACATCATCGCAAGCGGCGACTCAACCGCCATTTTGAATAACCAGAAGGTTCGTGAGGTCTACCTGGGCGCCGATTTCCGCCTCTAAACCATCGCCAATCCTAAAGTTCCGTGTAGTGGCATATTTATTGCACTTGCGCCGGACCCCAACTCGCACTAGGGTGGAGCTTTACGAGTAACGAGTGGTTCTTCAATGGTCATGAAAGCCTCTTTACAGCTGCGGGTCGGCACGCAGCTGACCATGACGCCTCAACTGCAGCAGGCCATTGCCCTGCTGCAGCTCTCCACCCTCGATCTTCGCCAGGAAATTCAGCAGGCGCTCGACGCCAACCCGCTGCTGGAGCAAGAGGACGAGTTTGGCGAAGAGAGCGTGACCGAGACCGCCGAAGCCGAATGGGAAGAGAGCATCCCCAGCGAACTCTCCATCGATAGCGAGTGGTCCGACACCTATCAGGACATGGCGGCCAGCGCCGGCAGCGAGGGGCCGGATTTCGAGCGCCAGGCGGCGGGCCAAAGCCTGCATGGCCATCTGCTCTGGCAGTTGGCCATGACCGACGCCAGTGAGCGCGAGTACGCCATTGCCGAAAGCCTGATCGACGCGCTGGACCCCAACGGCTACCTCACCCAGCCTCTCAACGATATTCGCGAAGGGCTCAAGGCCCAGGGGCTCGAAGGTTTGAGTCAGCGCGAGGTGGAAAACACGCTGATGCGTATGCAGCAGTTCGAACCCACCGGCGTTTTCGCCCGCGACCTGCGCGAATGCCTGATGCTCCAGCTCGCCACCCTGGCCGACGACACGCCGCTTCTGGTGCCCGCCAAACGCCTGGTGCGCCAGTTTCTCGAAGCCCTCGGAAAGGACGACCTGCGCCTTTTGAAGCGCCGCCTGGGGCTCGACGACGAGCAGCTCGATGACGTCATCGGGCTGATCAGAAGCCTCGACCCGCGCCCGGGCAGCGCATATGGCGTCACCAACGAAAGCTACATCACCCCGGATCTGGTGGTGCGCCACGATAACGAAGGCTGGCACCTCGAGCTCAACCCCGAAGCGCTTCCACGGCTGCGCGTCCAGCCGGACTACGCAAGCCTGATCAAGCGAGCGGACAAGAGCCAGGACAACCAGTTTTTAAAAGAGCACCTGCAAGAGGCGCGCTGGCTGATCAAGAGCCTGTCGAGTCGCAACGATACCCTGTTGCGCGTCGGTCGCGAGATCATCGCTCGCCAGCTGGGCTTTTTGGAGCGCGGCGAAGAGGCCATGAAACCCTTGATACTCGCCGATATCGCCGAGGCCGTGGAGATGCACGAATCGACGATTTCACGGGTGACGACGCAAAAATACATTCACACCCCCCGCGGCGTATTCGAGCTCAAGTACTTCTTCTCGAGCCAGGTGAGCGGTCATGACGGCAACGACAGCCACTCGAGTACCGCGATCCGTGCCCGGTTGAAAAAACTGATTCAAGAAGAGACGCCGGGCAAGCCGCTCTCGGACAGCCGCCTTGTGTCGCTATTGGAAGATGGCGGCATTAGCGTAGCGCGGCGCACGGTGGCAAAATACCGCGAAGCCATGGGGATTCCCTCCTCCAGCGAACGGCGGCGTTTGCGTTAAAAAGTGAAACTGGCCGCCGGGGCTTTGCAATGGTAGAAAAAGGGTTACAATCAAAGGACAGTCCTGGATTAGGAGTACGTCGATGCAAGTCAACATTACGGGCCATCACCTGGAACTGACCGACGCTCTGCGCGATTACGTTAACGAAAAACTCGAACGTATCGAGCGTCACTACGACAACATCACTACCGTTCATGTCACGCTTTCCATCGAGAAAGAGCGTCAGCAGGCCGCCTGCACCCTCCACGCGGCCGGCGCCGATTTGCACGCCGAAGCCCAGGACAACGACATGTACGCCGCCATTGACGCGCTGGCCGACAAGGTCGATCGCCAACTCGTAAAACACAAGGAAAAAGCACAAGCTCGCGCCCAGGGCGCTGGCGTGCGTTAAATCGATGACCCTGGAAACCATACTCCCCCCGGAGCGCGTGCTGTTCGACGTCCCCGGGGGCAGCAAAAAGCGCGTGCTGGAGTTCTTCAGCACCTTCATCGCCCAAAATACGCCCAGCCTGGATAGCCAGGAAGTGTTCAGCCGTTTGATCGGCCGCGAGCGACTAGGCAGTACCGGCATTGGGAATGGGGTCGCGATTCCCCACGCCCGCAGCCCTCACTGCAGCGCTCCTATCGCCGGCTTTTTAAAGCTTGCCGAACCGGTGGATTTCGACGCTATCGACGGCGACCCGGTGGACCTGGTGTTTGTACTGCTGGTGCCGGAAGAGGCCGACGACACCCACCTTGCGCTGTTGGGTCAGGTCGCCACCATCATGAATGACGTCGCCACCCGCGCACAGTTTCGCAAATGCGAGAGCCAGCGCGAGCTTTTGGAGATCGTCACCGCCAAAATTCGCGAGCAAACGGGCAGCTAGAACCAGGCCCTACCCACCCAGCCCTACAGACCGAAGAGAAACACTATGCAACTGGTGATTATCAGCGGCCGCTCCGGGTCGGGAAAGTCCATTGCGCTTCAGGCGCTGGAGGACCTGGGCTACTACGCCATCGACAACCTGCCGGCCATGCTGCTGGGTTCACTGGTCGATGAGCTAAGACAGCAAGGCGAGCGCACGCACCTGGCGGTGAGTATCGATGCGCGCAACCTGCCCACGGCCCTGGAGCGCTTTCCGGCCCTGCTTCAGGACATCAAATCCGGCAGTACCCGGGTGCAGGTGATTTATCTGACCACCGACGCCCGGATTTTGCTCGAGCGCTATTCGGCCACGCGCCGGCGCCACCCGCTGACCCGGGACAGCGGGATGACCCTCGAAGAAGCGATCGCCAAGGAGGAAGAGACGCTTTTTGGCATCCGCGAGCTGGCGGATCTGATGATCGACACCTCGCGGCTGACGGTGCACGATTTGCGCGGACGGATCACCGAGCAGCTTTGCCATCAGCGCCAGAGCCAGCTCACCCTGACGCTCGAGTCGTTTGGCTACAAGCGGGGAGTACCGCTGGACGCGGATATCGTATTCGATATCCGCTGTCTGCCCAACCCTTACTGGGACCCGACGCTTAGACACTTCACCGGGCGCGACCCCGAGATCGCCGCTTTTTTACAGGCCTACCCGGTCGTCGATGAGATGGGCATGGATATTCTCAACTGGCTGGAGAAGTGGCTTCCGGCCTACCAGAGCAGCCAGCGCAGCTACATGACCATCGCTATCGGCTGTACCGGCGGCCAGCACCGCTCGGTGTACATGGTCGAACAGCTGGCCAAAAAGATGCTCGATAAGCGCTCCAGCGTACAGCTTCGCCACCGCGAGCTGGGCATTCATTACAGCGTTGACGACACTACCCCATCGTAATGCCTGGGCGGCGCGAGCTTGCCGTGTCCTCCCTTATGAACCACGCACACTCAACCAAGACACCGCTAGGCAAAAAGGAACCAGGGTGCCCGAAAGAATTCTTACATTGACCAACCAGCGCGGCCTTCACGCCCGCGCCGCTACCAAGCTTGTTACCTGCGCGCAGCGGTTCGAGTCTCGGGTATATGTCTATAAGCAGACCCAGAAGGCCGACGCCGCCAACATCATGTCGCTTTTAATGCTGGCCGCCCCCTGCGGTACGGCGCTGACCGTCGAGGCCGTGGGCCAGGACGCCGAACAGACCCTGGAGGCAATTCAAGCACTATTCGATGCCCGCTTCTACGAAGAGATCTGACGGCGGACCTTGAGAGGCGGCCTAATCATCCACCTGTCGAGCAAAATAATGCAGCTAATCCAAACCGGCAAATACTCCCTGGTCCACTTTGACCCCGAGCACGACCAGTTCATCAAGACCTTCCAACCCAAAACCTTTGACCGGCTGCGCTACCTACTGCGCATCCGCCCCTATCCCGGGCTCAACTTCGCGCTGATTGCCTCGCGCCTGAACGCGCTGGGCATTGCCACGCCAACGATCACCGAGGCCCGCCCCTACCGGGTGGCCACCCAAAATATCCACGGCGTGGCGCTAAAGGAGCTGATCCTGGACTCGCCAGACCTGCAGGCACAGTACTTGGATGCCCTGGTGGCGTTCGATCAAAACGGCATTCATTGCCGCGGCCTACACACCGGCAACTTTTTGGTACGCAACGGACGCCTGGTCGCCATCGACCTCGATGCCTACAAGGCGCCGCGTTGGTGGCGCTACTCGCGCCGCGAGTACCTGAACTGCCTGAGCCGTTCGCTCACCGGTGATGAAGCCTTCTTGTTCCACCGTCTGCTCGAGCGGCTGGGGCTGGACGCGAACTACCGCCGGATACGCTGAGCGCTCTGTTTAGCGCCTGCTTTTTAGCGTTTAAAAAAGCCTGCCCACTAAAAAGCCCGCCGTTTTGAACGGCGGGCTTTTTTGGCAAGTGGCGCGTGTCGGGATCAGCTGCCGGCCACGGTCATGGCATCCACCAGCCAACTGCCCGTATGGATACTGCCCCGGGTGTCCAGGTCTTCGCCCAACCCACTCAACCCGCTAAACATGGTCTTGAGGTTGCCCGCGATGGTGAACTCCTCGACCGGGTACTGGATCTCGCCGTTTTCTACCCAGAACCCCGCCGCGCCGCGGGAGTAGTCGCCGGTAACGCTATTTACGCCCTGGCCCATCAACTCGGTGACCAGTACGCCCCGGCCCATGCGTTTAAGAAGCGCGTCCAGGCTTTCCAACGGCGCTTCGAGGCGAATATTACGCGCCCCGCCCGCGTTACCCGTGGTGCTCATGCCAAGGCGCCGCGCGCTGTAGGAGGAGAGCATATAGCTTGCGATACGACCATCTTCGATGAACCGATTATGGCGGGTCTGCACGCCTTCGCCGTCGAAGGGCGAGCTCGCCATGGCGCCCACTTCCAGCGGGCGCTCCTCGAGGCTGAACCACTCGGGGAAAAGCGGCTCGCCAAGCTGGTCGCATAGAAACGAGGCTTCGCGATAAAGCGCGCCGCCGGCCAATGCCCCCATCAGGTGACCCACCAGCCCGCTTGCCTGGGAGGGATCGAAAAGGACCGGAAAGGTGCCGGTCGGCGGACGTTTGGCGCCGAGCCGGCGCAGCGTGCGCCTGGCCGCCTCGCGGCCCACGCTTTCCGGGTCTCGAAGCGCGCGCGGGTCCCGGGCGCTGGTGTAGTCGTAGTCGCGCTGCATGCCCTGCTCGTCCTGGGCGATCAGCATGCAGGAAAGCGAGTGGCTGCTGCCTTTTTGGGTCCCCATGAAGCCGTGGCTGTTGGCATAGACCCGCACGCCCTCGCCGCTTGAAAGCGACGCGCCTTCGGACTGATGAATACCCGCCACGTCGCGCCCGGCCTGTTCGCAGGCAAGCGCCAGTTCGGTGGCGCGCTCGGTGTCCAGCGCCCAAGGGTGGTGAACGTCGAGATCCGGAAACTCGGTGGCCATTAGCGAGGCGTCCGCGAGCCCTGCCGCCGGGTCTTCGCCGGTGTATTGGGCGATCGCCAGCGCCTTCTCGACCGCCGCTTTGATCGACGCCGAGCTTGCGTCGCTCGACGAGGCACTGCCCTTGCGTTTGCCTACGTAAAGCGTAACCGCAATTCCCTGGTCCCGGGAAAGCTCGACGGTTTCGACCTCGCCCAGGCGTACGCTCACGCCAAGCCCCTGGTCGACGCTTGCGCCTACCTCGGCTTCATCAGCGCCAAGCTCTTTGGCAAGCGCCAGGGCTTGCTGGGCGCGTGCGACCAGCTCCTTTTCCTGAGCGGCTGCATCGAATGCCTGTGCCATAACTCTCTCCTCATCGCCTATCGTGGCTGGCGGATCAAATGTCGTGGTCGCAGCTGGTATACTAGCCGGCGACAAATCTATTAAGTGAGTGCCTGTATGCCTAAAAAACGCCCCGCTAGCGGCCCTGACGATCAGTTCGACGAACCGCTCGAGCGGCCCAGCAAATCCCAGCTCAAGCGCGAAATGCACGAACTCCAGGCGCTGGGCGAGACGCTCATTGCCATGAAGCCCGCCGAACGCGCGCGCTTTCCGTTATCTGACGATCTGCTCGCCGCCATCGAGGAAATCACGCGCATTCGCTCCCATGAAGGGCGCCGCCGCCATATGCAGTACGTCGGTAAGCTGGTGCGCAAGGAGGACCTCGAGGCGATCCACGCCGTTTTCGACGCCATCGAAGCGGAGAAAAACCAGCGCGATCATGCGTTTCACCGCCTCGAAAAGTGGCGCGACCGCTTGATCGACGAAGGCGACCCCGCCGTGGACCGCTTTCTGGCGGAGCATCCGGACGCCGACCGCCAGGCCATTCGCCAACTGGTACGCAACGCCCGCAAAGAGCGCGAGCAGGAAAAGCCGCCGGTCAGCGCCCGCAAGCTTTTCAAGCATCTGCGCGAGACCCTCGTTCTTTAGAACCCTTCATTAGGGCCCCTATTTTAGGGGCACCTGAATCCATCAGGACTGCGTGCCGCCAACGGTCAGCTCATCAAGCTTCAGCGTGGGCTGGCCCACGCCCACCGGCACGCCTTGACCTTCTTTACCGCACACGCCGACACCGGTATCCATCTCCATGTCGTGGCCAATCATGGACACCCGGCCCATCGCCTCCGGCCCGTTGCCAATCAAAGTGGCCCCTTTGACCGGTGCGGTCAGCTTGCCATCCTCGATCAAGTACGCCTCGCTTGCGGAGAAAACGAACTTGCCCGAGGTGATATCCACCTGGCCACCGCCAAAGCTCACCGCGTAGATACCGCGCTTGACGCTTTTGATGATGTCCTCGGGGCTGTCCTGGCCGGCCAGCATGACGGTGTTGGTCATGCGCGGCATGGGCAAGTGCGCGAAGGACTCGCGCCGGGCGTTGCCGGTAGGCGCCATGTTCATTAGCCGCGCATTGAGCTTGTCCTGCATGTAGCCGGTCAGGATACCGTCCTCGATCAGCGGCGTGTTCTGGCCCGGCGTGCCTTCGTCATCGATACTCAGCGAGCCCCGGCCATCCATGATCGTCGCATCGTCCACGACGGTCACGCCCTTGGCGGCAACGCGCTGGCCCATACGTCCGGAAAACGCCGAGCTGCCCTTACGGTTGAAGTCGCCTTCCAGGCCATGGCCCACCGCTTCGTGGAGCAAAATACCCGGCCAGCCTGCCCCCAGCACCACCGGCATTTGCCCGGCCGGGGCGTCCACGGCGTCCAGGTTGACCAACGCCTGGCGCACCGCTTCTTTAGCGTAAATACTCGCCGCGCCCTGCTCCTTGAGCGTGGCCATGGAGTAGCGCCCGCCACCGCCGGCCCCACCGCGCTCGCGGCGGCCGTTTTTCGCGGCGATGACGCTGACGTTGAAACGCACCAGCGGGCGGATATCGGCGGCAAGCGTTCCATCGCTCCCCCGCACCAGCACGACTTCATACGTGCCGGAAAGCGAGGCGCTGACCTGGCTAACGCTTGGGTCGGCGGCGCGCGCCACTTTATCCGCCTCCATGAGCATGGCGACTTTCTCTTCGGCACTAAGCCCGGCCAACGGATCGATGCCGGCGTAATAATGCTCGGCGGTAACGATATTGACCGCCTGGCCCGGCAGGCGCTTGCCGCTACGCACGATGCCCGCGGCGGTGCGCCCGGTATCCATCAGGGCGTTGGCGTTGATCTGGTTGGAGTAGGCAAAGCCGGTTTTCTCACCCGCTAGCGAGCGCACGCCAACGCCACCGTCGATGTTGTAGCTGGCCTCCTTGACGCGACCATCTTCCAGCACCCAGCCCTCTTGCCAGGTGCGCTGAAAGTAAAGATCCGCGTAGTCGATACCGGCCCCCAGCGCGTAGTCGAGTCCGGTATCCAGCGCCTTCACATCCAGGCCGCTGGGCGCCAGTAAAATAGAGGCGGCAAAATCCAAATCGCTCGTGTGTGCACTCATTAAGGGCCTTCCAAAGTAACCCGCGGCGAGGTCCAGGGGCCTTGCACGCGAAAATGTAAAGTTGTTGCTCGATTCAGCGGCTCGCCAAACAATTGATCGGCGACGAACAGCGCGGCGCCGACGGCCGGCGCCCCCACCGCCACCGCGGCCAGGGGCAGCGTTTGGCTGACGGGGAGTGTGACGCCCAAGCGCTGATCGAGTTCACGCTGTAAAAGATTAACACGTCCTGTGAGCCTTAACGTGGCGGCCGGCGCCTCGATTTGCAAGGGCTCGCGAAGGGTGAGTTGCCCGCCGGCGGCGGTGGCGCTGCCGTAAACCCGGTCGAAGGCGGTGCCTTCGCCGGTGACATCGCTAAAGTCCAGGCGCAGGCGCCGAAGAATATTGTCGAAGTTCAAAAGCCCGACCAGCCGCGCCGACGTCGAGCTCATCGAGACGAAGCGCCCATCGCGGATATCCGTATCCAGTCGCCCGGTAGCGCGGGCCAGGTCGAGCTGCCAGGGGGCGCCGGGCCAGTCAAGGCTTGCGTTAGCCCGCGTGGTGCGGCTGCGAATCGGCACCGGTTGGCCAAGATGTTCGAGCGCCGAGCCGATATCGCCACCGCGTACGGCGATATCGGCGCGACTCTGTCGGCCCTGCCATAAAAGCTCGCCGGTCAGCGAAAGCTGGCCAAGCGTGAGCCCCACCGGTGACAGCGCAAAGCGCCGCGGCCCGGTCTGCCAGTAGGCGGTCAGCGGGCCGACCTGGTTCTCCTGGATATTGACCTCGGCAAGGCGCAAACGCCCGTTGGGCATCTTGTCGAGCCAGTCCGGCGCGCCCACCGGCTCGACGTGCGAGGTCTCGATCGCGTCCATCCAGGAGTCCGGGGCGGGCGCCTCGTCATCGCCAAAGGAGAGCTCCATCAGCTTGTCGGCGTCGAGGGTGGCGATCGTGATATCCAGCGGCCGCTCGCCCCCGGGCTGATACGCCACGCGTCCGGACACGATATCGCCGCCGACCTGGGCGTTCAACGCCTGGTCGACCAAACGCGCCGAGAGACTCAGCTCCCCCAGGCACGCGTCGTCAAAGCTCAGACACGGCGTATCGAACATCAGCGACACCGGCGCGTCGAAGCGCAAAAGCTCATCCGGAGACCCGCCGGAGGCGCCGCCGCTCAGCGGGGCCAGCGCGCGCTGCCAGTCGCCAATGTCGAGACGCTCGAGATCCGCCTCGATTCGCAGGCCCGGCGCCGGTGAAAGCTCGGTCAGCGGCGCGGCGCGGCCCACCGCCACCGCGCCTTCGATGGCATCATCGACAATAATCCGCGCGTGAAGCACGTCGGCCAGCCGGGCCTCCACGGCGCCGCTTTCGATATCGGCCTCGAAGGCGAAAGGCCACGCCACGCCGCGGCGTTTATCGAAGGGTGCCGGTAGCGTGCTCTCCACGCCGGTAAAATCGCTTTGAAAGCGCACGTAGAGGCTCGGCTCTAGGCGCACGAAGCTCGCCCAATCCGCGCGGCCGTTCAAAAGCGACCGGGCGTGTTCGGATTCGATACCGGCCAAGGTAAAGAGCGCCCCGGTATCGAGCTCGCCGCCTAGCGTGATCCCCTCGGCGGGTACGTCGAAATCCGCCGTGATGGGCCCGTTCAGTAGCCGCCCCTCGGCACTGCCCAGTAGCGCAAACCGTGATCCGCGCTGCTGCCAGGTAATGTCTCCGCCGACATCGGTCAGCGGTGCCTGGTCCAGGGGCGCGTAGCTTATTCGTGAAAACCAGGGCCTGGCGTTCACTTCGACTTCGAGCGCCTCGGGGTCGTCCAAATCCAGCCCAACGAGTAGCTCGCCCTCCACTTGGCCGCTGGCTTCCAGATCGTCCAGCAGCGCAGTATCGATATCGGGGATCGCCTGGATGAAATCGACCAGCGATGCGCCGCTGCTGGAAAGCCGCCCGCCGATGTTGAGGTACTCATCCTCCATGCGCACTTCGCCATCGAAGGCCTCGACGCCCAGACTTTGCGCCCGGTCGACCTGGGCCTCGAGCACTTGGTTTTGCCAGGTCAAACGCCCTGTTACGTCTTCGAGCATCGGCCAGTCGTCGGCAATCGGCAGGTAGCCACGTTCGATATCGAGCGCGAGCGTAGCGGTGAGCGGATTCTCCTCGCGATTACCGCCAATGGGCAGCCCCAGGCGCAGCGAGCCGTTGGGCACGAAGCCGCCGACGTCATCCAGCAAAAAATCGCGAATGCCCTCGCCGAAGGTTTTGACCGGCAGCCACTGGGAGAGCGGGTAGTTGATGGCGTCGACGTTGGCAAAATCGATATTCAGACCGAACTGGCCTCGACCCTCCCCGGTCATCAAACCAAAGCCGCCGCTTATTTCGGCGCCGTCCCAGTTAACGTCCAGATCGCGGCCACTAACCATGCTGCGTGGGCCGTCGTAAACCCACTCCACGCGCCCGCTTGCGTGGCGAAGCTGCATCGGCGCCTCGAACAGCCGGGGGAAGTAGAGCTCGCTTTCACCGGCGCTATTAAAGGTGACACGCCCGCGCAAATCCCGCGCCTGCACCCAGGCATCCAGCGGGCCACCGCCAGGCGCCTGCTGCCAGGGCTGAACGCTGAGATTAGTGACCGCTGCATCTATGCCCCAGCGCCCGTCCTGCTGGCCAAGGCGCAGCCCCTGCACCTGGCCGCTGGGTGAAAGCGTTTGCAGTACCCGCGTCACCGACTCGGGCAAAAAGGCATACTCGCGCCAGGCCGTGAGCGAGGCAAGCTCGAAAGGGCTGGTGCGCAGCTCCCATTGACCGGGCTGGTGCGCCAGATACCAGTGGCGCGGCAGCGCCGGCCCTTCGCTGACGTTATCCGGCTGCGCCCACTCGACGCTCTCGGCATTGGCGCTAAGCCACGCCTCGCCGCCCTCGTCGTCGCGGGCCCACTGTCCGTCGGCCTGAATATCACGCAACACCGCAAACTGTGCTTGCTGGCGCAGCGTCAGCTGGGGAATCCCCATTCCGACGCGTACTTCTTTAAGCTCGCCGCCAAACCAATCACCCCAAAGCCGCACCGACCCACCGGCCTGCTCGATATGCGGCATATGCTCGGCGCGAAATACATCGCCAAGCGCCACCAGGTGGTCCAACTGCAACTCGAGCTGCATCGCCGCAGAGAAATCGCTGGGTCCGTCGGGGCCTGGCTGCATTTCTGCCTGCACAATCAGCGCTGGCAGCGCATCGACCTCGTCGAGCGTACTCGCCTCCAGGATATTGACCGCGCCTTCGAAGCGCGCCAGCTCCTTGTTGCCCCCCAAAAGCAGCCGGGGGGCGCTGAGCGTCAGGGAATCATCGCGTCCATGCAGGGTGAGCAGGCTATCGCGCATCCATAGGCGCTGCTTCAAAATGATCCCGGTCCAGCGGTCGATCTTGTCGAGATCGACCTCGGGTTCCTCGGCAAAAAGCAAAGGGAGCGTGGCGGGCTCGGGCCAGCCCCACTGGGTGTCGCCGGTTTGATAGAGGTGAAAATCGAGATCGGAAAGCCGCGCGTCGCTGAAAATCGGCGCGAATGCTTTGATCGACGCCCAAGTGTCCAGGCGCAGGTAGGCGCTTTCCAGCGACACCAGCGGCGCGTCATCGGTCTCGGCATTGAGCCCCTCCAGGCGCAGCACGATATCGTTGCGCTCGAGGGACAGCGCCAGGTGTTCGATGGTGACCGGCGCGCCGATTCTGGATTCGAGCAGCGACTCGATCGAGGGGATCAGTTGCTCGGCCTGGCTGAACACCAGCCGGACCGACAAAAGCACGACCGCGACCAGCGCCAAAAGCCCGGCGAGGGTGGCCAGTACTTTGCCAGGAAGTGAAGCAGGTAGTGACATTACATCAGCACGATATCGTACTGTTCCTGGGAGTAGTGCTGCTCGACCTGGAACCGTATGGTTTTTTCGATAAACGCCTCGAGATCGGCCACCGCCGCCGACTCCTCATCGAGGAGACGATCCACCACGGGCTGCGAGGCCAGCACGCGGTAAGTGTCGGCGCTGTAGGCTCGCTCTTCGCGCAGTATTTCGCGAAAGATCTCATAGCACACGGTTTCCGGGGTTTTTAGCGTACCGCGTCCGCCGCAGGTGGTGCAGGCTTCACAAAGCGTCTGCTCCAGGCTCTCCCGGGTGCGCTTGCGGGTCAACTGTACCAGGCCAAGCTCGGTCACGCCGGTGCACTTGGTCTTGGCGTGGTCGCGCTCCAGCGCCTTTTCCAGCACGCGCAGCACCTGGCGCTGATGTTCGACATCGGTCATGTCGATGAAATCGATGATGATGATACCGCCCAGGTTACGCAGCCTGAGCTGGCGGGCAATGGCGGTGGCCGCTTCCAGATTGGTCTTGAAAATGGTTTCTTCGAGGTTACGGTGGCCAACGTAGCCGCCGGTGTTGACGTCGATGGTGGTCATCGCCTCGGTGGGGTCGATCACCAGGTACCCGCCGGATTTGAGCTGCACCTTGCGCGCCAACGCTTTTTGAATCTCGTCTTCGACGCTATAGAGATCGAAAATCGGCCGCTCGCCGGGGTAGTACTCGATGCGATCCACCGCGTAGGGCATGAACTCTTCGGCAAACTCCTTGAGCTTGACGAAGTTCTCCCGGGAGTCGATACGCACCTTCTCGATATCGTCGCGCATCACATCGCGCAGGGTGCGCATGAAAAGCGGCAGATCGTCGTAGATCACGCTCGGAGGGGCGGCACTGATCTTGCGCTCGCTCACCTTGCGCCAGATGCGTAGCAGAAAGTACATATCGCTTTCGAGCTCTTCATCGCCCACGCCTTCGGCGGCGGTGCGTACGATAAAGCCGCCGGTGATTTCCAGTGTTTGGGCATTCACGCTTTTATCGAGCAGCGCTTTCAAGCGTTCGCGCTCGGCTTCGTCCTCGATGCGCTGAGAAACGCCGTGGTTGGACGAATCCGGCATATAGACGAGATACCGTGAAGGGATCGAGAGATGCGTGGTCAGCCGGGCGCCCTTGGTGCCGATCGGGTCCTTGGTGACCTGAACCACCAGCGCTTGGCCTTCGTGAAGCAGGTGATTGATCGTCGGCGGCGTGTCCGTGAGCGCCCCCGAGGCCATCACCTCGTGGGCATGAATGAAGGCGGCGCGTTCCAGGCCAATATCGACAAAGGCAGCCTGCATACCAGGCAAAACCCTGACCACCTTGCCTTTGTAGATATTGCCCACGATGCCGCGCCTGCGGGAACGCTCGATCAACGCCTCTTGCAACACCCCGTTTTCGACCAGCGCCACGCGGGTTTCCATGGGGGTTAAATTGATAAGGACTTCACCGCTCATGCACTCTTCCTTATGGGGCTCGGCTGCTTCAAGGTATCCGTTTGAAGCTACTTTACAGGCGGGCCGACCAAACGGACACACCCTGGTTTGAAAGTAGTCGTGAAGTCTCGAAAAGCGGAAGCCCCACCACGGCCGAATGGCTGCCGCGTATCTCCTCGACGAAGACCGCGGCCAGGCCCTGAATGGCGTAGCCACCCGCCTTGTCCTGGGGTTCACCGGTTTGCCAGTAGCGCTCGATTTCAGCGTCATCGATTCTGCGCAACCGCACCGTGGTCGTGACACAGCACGACTGGGTACCCGCGGGGCCGATCACGGCCACGCCGGTCATCACCTGGTGGGTCCGGTTGGAGAGCGCGGCGAGCATTGCTCGGGCGTCTCGCGCGTCGCGCGGCTTGCCCAGAATGCGCCCGTCGAGCACCACGGCGGTATCCGAGCCCAGCACCGGAAGATGGGTACGCGCTTTACTCGCTTCGGCCTTGGCGATCGCCAGCCGCTCGACGTAGGCCGGCGCTTGCTCGCCGGGGTTAGGGGTCTCGTCGATATCGCTTGGACACACCTCGACCGCGACGCCGATGGATTCCAAAAGCGCCCGGCGCCGAGGGGATGCGGAGGCCAGGCAGAGCACGGCCGCGCGCTTTTGGGCGCTGGACGCACACGACGGGGCATTACCCGACGACATACGCTAGCCCCCTGCCGCTCGGCGCTCGAGCGCCTTGAGCATGGTGGCAAGCCAGGGCCATAAAAGCCCACTGATCAGCGACGAAATCAAAAACGACAGGTGGATGGTGAACTCGCCGGTCAGCACGCGTACCCACTGCTCGACCAATTGGGCAAGGCCCAAAAGCACCAGCACCAGTACCGCCTGCTGAACCAGCGAGTAGGCGCGAAAGCGCGGATAGACCAGCGCCGCCAGAAACGCCAGCGACGAAAACACCAGCGCATGCTGGCCCAACACGCTGCCCTCGATCAGATCCACCATCAAACCGATCACGAAGCCGTGGAATACGCCTACCCGGTCCGGCACCCGCATACACCAGTAGACCAGCATCAGGCCGATCCAGTCGGGCCGGTAGACCTGCCAGCCGTCGGCCAGCGGCATCACCTGCAGGCAAAGCGCCAGCACCAGGCTTAGCCATACCACGACGAGGGGAATCACCGGAACTCTAGCCATTGGGCACCTCCGGCAGCGGCGCCGGGCCTACTTCACCAAGGCGCTCGGAGGCGTGAATCGCCTGAGCGGAAAGCGACATGTCGCTATTCCAAAGCGTGGTGTCTTCCTCTTCGAGCGGCGGCGGAAAGAGCAGCAGGAAGTGACGCGAGCGGGTGAGCTGTGCCGAAGGCGTCGCGCTCACCTGGGCGAACGGCTGGCCCGGGTCGTGATACACCTCGCTCACCCGGGCGACCGGATAACCCGGCGGGAAGCGCCCGGCAAGCCCGGAGGTCGTCAACAAGTCGCCTTCGCGAATATCGGCGGTATCCGGTACGTGCAATACGTTAACACTTTGGTAGCGCCCGGTACCCTGAACGATAAAGCGCAGGCCGTTGCGGTTGACCTGCACCGGCAAGGCATGGCTTGCATCCGCCAGCAGCAGCACCCGGCTCGAGTAGGCGGAGACCGCCGTAACCTGGCCGACCAGTCCAAAGGCATCGATCACCGGCTGGCCCACGTAGGCACCGTTACGATGCCCGCGGTCCACCACCATCTGATGGCTGAACGGGTCGTTATCCAAAGAGAGGAGTTCCGCCGACATATAGGGGAATTCGGTACGTTCGGCGGCGTCGAGCAGCTCGCGCAGCTGAGCGTTCTCGGCGGTGAGATTGGCCAGTCGCTGGCCACGGTGCGAAAGGGTCAGAATCTGCTCGCGCAGACGGCGGTTTTCATCCACCAGCGCCTGCTGATCGGAAAGCACCAGCGACCCCCAGTTAAGGAGATCGCTTGGCAGACTAACGACCCACTGAATCGGCGCGACCACCATGGTCATGTGGGCACGCACGTCTTCCATACGCGTAAAGCGCTGGTCGACAAACATCAAAGCGCTTGCCGCCAGCACGCAAAAGAAGAACCGGTAGCCCGGTATGGGGCCGTGCGAAAATAGCGGTTTAATAGGCAACCCTCCGCAGTAAACCGCTAAAATCAGTCGCTTGAGAGTAGCTCAAAAGTGTGTTGATCGATCATTTCCAGCGCCTTGCCACCGCCACGCGCAACGCAGGTCAGCGGATCTTCGGCCACGATCACGGGAAGCCCCGTCTCTTCGGCAATCAGCTTGTCCAGATCACGCAAAAGCGCTCCACCGCCGGTCAACACCAGGCCACGCTCGGCGATGTCCGAGGCAAGCTCCGGGGGTGACTGCTCCAGCGCACTTTTCACCGCGGCCACGATCGAACCCAGGGTTTCCTGAAGCGCCTCGAGGATCTCGTGGGAATTGAGCGTGAAGCTTCGCGGAATACCCTCGGCCAGGTTGCGTCCGCGCACGTCGATCTCTCGAAGCTCGCCGCCGGGGTAAGCGCAGCCGATCTCTTCCTTGATACGCTCGGCGGTAGCCTCGCCGATCAGGCTGCCGTAGTGGCGGCGCACGTACGCGGTGATCGCCTCGTCGAAACGGTCACCGCCTACGCGGATGGATTCGGAGTACACCACGCCGTTGAGCGAAATGATCGCGATTTCGGTGGTACCGCCGCCGATATCCACGACCATCGAGCCCTGGGCTTCTTCGACCGGAAGCCCAGCGCCAATCGCGGCGGCCATGGGCTCTTCGATCAAAAAGACTTCCCGCGCCCCTGCGCCCTCGGCGGATTCACGAATCGCGCGGCGCTCGACCTGGGTCGACATGCACGGTACACAAACCAGTACCCTGGGGCTTGGCGTCAAAAAGGTGCTTTGATGCACTTTGCGAATGAAGTGCTGGAGCATTTGCTCGGTCACGGTAAAGTCGGCAATGACCCCGTCTTTCATGGGCCGAATCGCCGTAATATTGCCGGGGGTGCGACCAAGCATGCGCTTGGCATCGGCGCCGACCGAGGCGACGCTTCGCATATTGCCCGACTGGCGAATGGCGACAACGGACGGCTCATCAAGGACGATACCGCGACCGCGTACATAAATCAGTGTGTTGGCCGTACCCAGATCGATCGATAGATCGCTGGAAAACAGCCCCCTCAAGCGTTTGAACATGGATGTTGTTACCTAGTGCAGACCGGGAACCCTGTGCGGATGCAAACGGTATCACCGCAACCCCTTGGCAGCAAGCACGAGTCGCTCCCCTGCCCGTTGCATTGATTATGTGGTACCTTTTGCGGCTATTTTCCATGTCTTAAATTCGTGTCTTCAAGCAAGACGAATTCAAGACGACCGTATGTATACCGCTCGATGCGGAATATGTTCCATTACGTTTGCGAGGAAACCCCGATCATGGCGCTTGAAGAATCTCACGTGCGCCGGGCCGCACACCTGGCCCGACTCGCCATCAGTGACGACCAGGCCAGCCGCTTTGTAGACGATCTCAGCCAGATTTTAGACATGGTCGACCAGCTACAGCGCGTCGATACCGAAGGCGTCGCACCGCTCGCCCACCCGCTGGACGCGACCCAGCGCCTGCGCGCCGACGAAGTCACCGACGCCAACATGCGCGACGAGTATCAGCGCTGCGCGCCGGCGGTGGAAAACGGCCTGTACCTGGTACCGCGCGTGGTGGAGTGAGTGCGCCTGGCGCCCCGCTTTTTGACTTCCTTCTATTCGCCCCGAACGGAGCTTTTGGGTCATGCATAATCAAACCGTAACCCAGCTGGCCGCTGCCTTGAAAAGTGGCGAGCTCTCGAGTCGTGAACTCACCGCCCACTATCTACAGCGGATCGAGAAAATCGACGGCAAGCTCAATAGCTTTATCAGCGTGACCGGTGAGCAGGCACTCAATAACGCCGAAGCCGCCGACAAGACCCGCGCCGACGGCGGCGGCCACGCGCTGACCGGCGTACCGCTGGCCCTAAAAGATATTTTCTGCACCAAGGGCGTGAAGACCAGCTGCGGCTCCAAAATGCTGGACAACTTCGTCGCCCCTTATGATGCCACCGTGGTAGAGAAGCTCAACGCCGCGGGCAGCGTAAGCCTTGGCAAGACCAATATGGACGAGTTCGCCATGGGCTCCTCCAATGAAAACAGCCACTATGGCCCGGTCAAAAACCCCTGGGATTTGAACGCGGTACCCGGCGGTAGCTCCGGTGGAAGTGCCGCCGCAGTCGCCGCGGGCCTGGTGCCCGCCGCGCTAGGTACCGACACCGGCGGCTCGATCCGCCAGCCCGCCGCGTTTTGCGGCATTACGGGCTTGAAGCCGACCTACGGGCGGGTTTCGCGCTACGGGATGATCGCCTACGCCTCGAGCCTCGACCAGGCGGGCCCCATGGCCCGCTCGGCTTCTGATTGCGCGCATCTAATGAACGTGATCGCCGGCCACGACGTACGCGACTCCACCAGCGCCACCCGCGGCGTGCCCGACTACCTCGAGCAGCTGGACGCCCCGCTCTCCGGGCTCAAGATCGGCCTACCGAAGGAGTACTTCGGCGACGGCCTGGACAGCGACGTCGAACAGGCGGTACGCGAGGCGGTCAAGGTATACGAGTCGCTGGGTGCGACCGTGCGCGAAGTGAGCCTGCCGCATACCCACTACGCCATTCCGGCCTACTACGTCATCGCCCCGGCGGAAGCCTCGTCAAACCTTTCCCGCTTCGACGGCGTGCGCTTTGGCCACCGCTGTAAAGACCCCAAAGATTTGATCGATCTCTACACGCGTACCCGCGAGGAAGGTTTCGGCGAAGAGGTGAAGCGGCGTATTTTGATCGGCACGCACACCCTGTCTGAGGGCTTTTTCGACGCCTACTACATCAAGGCACAGAAAGTGCGCCGCCTGATCCGCCAGGACTTTTTGGACGCCTTCGAGGACGTCGACGTGCTGATGGGCCCGGCCGCGCCCACCACCGCCTTCGACATCGGCGCCAAGAAGGACCCGGTGTCGATGTATCTGCAGGATATCTACACCATCGCTGTGAATCTTGCCGGCATTCCGGGCATGAGCGTGCCCGCGGGCTTCGCGAACGGCCGCCCGGTGGGCCTGCAGATTCTGGGCACCCACTTTGCCGAGGCGCAGCTTCTCAACGTGGCGCACAAGTTCCAGCAGGCCACCGACTGGCATCTTCACCTTCCCGCACTCGCCGAGGAGAACGCCTAATGCAATGGGAAACGGTAATTGGGCTCGAGGTTCACGTTCAGCTCGCCACGCGCTCCAAGATCTTTTCGGGTGCTTCAACCTCGTTTGGTAGTGAACCCAACACCCAGGCAAGCGCGGTGGATCTTGGCCTACCAGGAAGCCTTCCGGTGCTCAACGAACAGGCCGTGGCCATGGCGGTTCAGTTTGGCCTGGCGGTCCACGCCGAGATCCCCGAAGTCTCGGTGTTCGATCGCAAGAACTACTTCTACCCGGATCTGCCCAAGGGTTACCAGACCAGCCAGATGTATCACCCTATCGTGGGCCCGGGCGAGGTCGAAGTCACCCTGGACGAGGATCTAACCAAACGCATCCGCATCCACCACGCGCACCTGGAAGAGGACGCGGGTAAGTCGCTGCACGAAGACTTCCAGGGGATGACCGGCATCGATCTCAACCGCGCGGGCACGCCGCTTCTGGAGATCGTCTCCGAGCCGGACATGCGCAGCGCCAAAGAGGCCGCCGCTTACCTGAAGGCGATCCACTCGATCGTCACGTACCTGGGGATTTCCGACGGCAACATGGCGGAAGGCTCGATGCGCTGCGACGTCAACGTCTCCGTGCGCCCCAAGGGCCAGGAGGCGTTTGGCACCCGCGCCGAGATCAAGAACGTCAACTCCTTTCGCTTCGTCGAGCGTGCGATCGCCTTCGAGGTCGAGCGCCAGATCGAGCTGATCGAAGACGGCGGCACGGTGGTGCAGGAAACCCGCCTGTTCGACCCGGAGCGCGACGAGACGCGCAGCATGCGCACCAAGGAAGAGGCCAACGACTACCGCTACTTCCCCTGCCCGGATTTGTTGCCGGTGGTGCTCGACCAGGCCTACCTGGACCACCTGAAAAGCCAGCTGCCGGAGCTTCCCGCGGACAAGCGCGCGCGTTTTCAAACCGAGCTGGGGCTTTCGGCTTATGATGCCCACGTGCTCTCGGCAAGCCGCGAAATGGCGGAGTTCTTCGAGGAAGTCCATCGCGTTTGTGGGGACGCCAAGCAGGCCGCCAACTGGGTACAGGGCGAGCTCTCCGGCGCCTTGAACCGCGAGAACCTGAGCGTTCACCAAAGCCCGGTCTCCGCCCAGCAGCTCGGTCAGCTGATCGGCCGCGTGGTCGATGGCACGATCAACGGCAAGGCCGCCAAGGAGGTCTTCCAGGCGCTTTGGAACGGCCAGGGCCGCGATGCCGACGAGGTGATCGAGGCCAAGGGCTTGAAGCAGGTCACCGACACCGGCGCCATCGAGGCGATGATCGACCAGGTGATCGCAGAAAACCCGGCCCAGGTCGCCCAGTACCGTGACGCCGAACCGGAAAAGCGCGGCAAGATGATCGGCTACTTCGTGGGTCAGGTGATGAAAGCCTCCCGCGGCACTGCCAATCCGCAGCAGGTCAACGGCTTGCTCAAGGAAAAGCTCGACGCGCTGCTTTAAACCTGGCGCTCGCGCATTCAGAAACGGCGGCCCCTGGCCGCCGTTTCTTTTTATGGTGCCTGAAAAAAGCTAGAGCTGGCGGGGTTCGGTAAAGCGAACGAGCCTTGCGCAGCCCGCCGCCCAGACATCGGCCTCGAGCTCGGCAATGGCCGCGGTAGGAAAGCCAAGCACCTGACTTTGCGGGCCTTCGACGAGCCGCCCGCACAGCGCGCCGACCAGCGGCATGTGGCTAACCAACATGAGCGTCTCGCCCTCCGGCCGGGCCAGCAACCAATCGTTGACCTTCGCCGGCGAGTCGTCCGGGGTAATGCCTTCAAGCGTCGTCACCGACACACCGAGTGCCTCACCCACTGCGCGGGCGGTTTGCTGGGCGCGAACGAAGGGGCTTGCGTAAAGCACGACCGGCCCGAGCTTACGGGTTTCGAGAAAACGCGCCATGCGCGCGGCCTCGGCTTCGCCGTTTTGGGTCAGCCTGCGCTCGCAGTCGACCCGCCCGGGGCCCGCCTCGCCGTGGCGCATGATCAAAAGTCGGCTACTCGCGGTCATTCAAATCCCCTGTCTCATTGTGCGCTTGCTGGACGGTCTCCCTGGGGAGCACGAACTCTACGTCGCTACTGTGTTCGCCCATCATCAGCGTGCTCGCCATTTCCTTGGCGGCCACGCCTTCGAACAGCACCCGATAGAGCCCCTCGGCCAGCGGCATGTAGACCCCCATCTCCCGCGCCCGGTCACACACGATGGGAACGGTGTTGACGCCTTCCGCCACCTGGCCCAACGCATCGACGGCCTCGTCGAGGGTGCGCCCCTCGCCCATGGCAAACCCCACGCGGTAGTTGCGCGAAAGCTTCGATGAGCAGGTGACGATCAGATCCCCCACCCCGGCCAGGCCCAGAAAGGTCATCGGGTTGGCGCCCTGGGCCACGGCGAAGCGGCCCATTTCCGCCAGCGCCCGGGTCATCAGCATACTGCGGGTGTTTTCGCCCATGCCCAGCGCCGCCGCCATTCCGGCGATGATGGCGTAGATGTTTTTAAGCACCCCGCCAAGCTCCACGCCGTGGCGGTCGTTGCTGGCATAGACGCGAAAATAGCCACACCCCAACGCCTGCTGCACCCGGGTGCGGGTCAGCGGGTCCGCGCTTGCGATCACCGTGGCGGTGAGCTGCTTATCGGCGATTTCCGAGGCCAGATTGGGCCCAGCAATCACGCCGATATGCTCAAAGCCGGTCTCCTGCTCGAGCACCTGGCTCATCAGCAAAAAGCCCTCTTGCTCGATGCCCTTGGTGGTGCTGACGAGTATCTGCTCCGCGGTGAGCCAGGGCTTGGCCTGACGCACCACCTGGCGAAACGCCTTGGAGGGAATGGCGACCAGCACCAGCGCCGCACCTTCGACCACCGCGCGAATATCCGTGGAGGCCTCGACTGCTGCGTTAATCGCGTAATCGGGCAGGTAGCGCCCGTTGCGGTGCTCCTGATTGATTTGCGCAACCAGCGCCTCGTCGCGCATCCATTGGCACACCTGGGCGCCGTTGTCGGCGGCGATACTGGCAAGGGCCGTGCCGAAGCTTCCGCCGCCCAGCACCGCCACCTTGATCTGCTCCAAAGCCATGACGTTGTCCTACTCCCTAAACGATACGCCTACTTTATCACTAATAGCGCGGCGCTTGAGCGCCCTCGATGCCTGTTCAAACCACAAACAAATCGGCCCGCCAAAAGGCGGGCCGAAGGTCTACGCGTCTGATTTACGCGGTCAGTACGCTGTTCAAACGCTTGACGTAGGCCGCCGGGTCATCGAGATGGCCGCCTTCGGCGATGATCGCCTGATCCAGCAGGATGTGCGCCAATTGGCTGAACTGCTCGCCGTCGGCGCCTTCAAGGCGCGCCACCAGGGCGTGGTCCGGGTTGAGCTCGAGAATCGGTTTGACCTCGGGCATCGGCTGGCCCGCGGCTTCCATGATGCGGCGCATCTGGTAGCCCATTTCGTGCTCGGGCAGCACCACGCAGGCCGGCGAATCGGTCAGGCGGTGCGTGATCTTCACCTCCTGCACGCCTTCGCTCAGCGCCTCTTTCACGCGCTTGACCAGCTCTTCCTTGGACTTGGCCGTCTCTTCCTGAGCTTTCTTTTCCTCTTCGTCTTCGACCTCGCCCAGGTCAAGCTCCCCCTTGGCCACGTCGGCGAAGGAGTAGCCTCCGAACTCGGTCAGATGGCTCATCAGCCACTCGTCGATACGATCAGAAAGCAGCAGTACTTCGATGCCTTTCTTACGGAAGATCTCCAGATGCGGGCTGTTTTTCGCCGCGTTGAAGCTATCCGCTACCACGTAGTAAATCTTCTTCTGACCCTCTTTCATCCGCTCGATGTAGCCGGCCAGCGCGTTTTCCTGAGCGGCGGTATCGGTGTGGGTCGAGGCGAAGCGCAGAAGTTCGGCAATCTTTTCGCGGTTGGCGGCGTCCTCGCCCGGGCCTTCTTTCAACACGCTGCCGAAGGTGTTCCAGAACGTCTGATACTGTTCGTCGTCCTTGGCGAGCTTTTTGAGCATGTCCAGCGCACGCTTGGTCAGCGCCCCCTTGATCTTCTCGACCTTGGGGTCCTGCTGAAGAATTTCCCGCGACACGTTGAGCGACAAGTCGCGGGTATCCAGCACGCCCTTGATGAAGCGCAGGTAAAGCGGCAAGAACTGCTCGGCGTCGTCCATGATGAACACGCGCTGAACGTAAAGCTTCACGCCGCGGGCGCCGTCGCGCTCGAACATATCAAACGGCGCACGGCCGGGCACGTATAGAAGGCTGGTGTACTCGAGCTTGCCTTCGACCTTGTTGTGGCTCCAGGTCAAGGGGTCGCTGAAGTCGTGGGCGACGTGCTTGTAGAACGCCTTGTACTCGTCGTCACTCACCTCGCTTTTCGGGCGCACCCAAAGCGCGGTGGCTTCGTTGATGGTTTCCCAGGTAGTGACTTCGCTGCCTTCGATCTCGTTGCCTTCGTCATCCTTGGCGGTCTCGGTCTTCGGCATGCGCACCGGCACTTCGATGTGATCCGAGTATTTGCGCACCAGGCCCTGCAAGCGATGGTCGTCGGCGTACTCCTTGGCATCGTCTTTCAGATGCAGGGTGATTTCGGTGCCGTGCTTGTCGAGCTCGATATCGGCGACGCTGAACTCGCCCTCGCCTTTCGAGCGCCACTCGACGCCTTCACCGGCGTCCGCGCCCGCCTTGCGGGTGCGCACGACGACTTCGTCGGCCACGATAAAGCCAGAGTAAAAGCCGACACCGAACTGACCGATCAGCTTGGCGTCTTTTTGCTGCTCGCCGGAGAGCTGCTGCAAAAACTCGGAGGTGCCGGAGCGGGCGATGGTGCCCAGGTTCGAAATCACGTCTTCGCGATTCATGCCGATACCGTTGTCGCGCAGCGTCACGGTGTTGGCCGCGGCGTCGTGCTCGATCTCGATACGCAGGTCGCTGTCGTTTTCATACAGCGCGTCGTTGTCGAGTGCGGCGTAGCGCAGCTTGTCACAGGCATCCGCGGCGTTGGAAATCAGCTCGCGGAGAAAAATCTCCCGGTTCGAATACAGGGAGTTGATCATCAGGTTAAGAAGCTGTTTGACTTCCGTTTGAAAACCAAGTGTTTCTTCGTGGGTTGCCGTACTCATGCGTAGCCCTCAATTGCCTATCACTGCATTACCAATGCGCGTTAGTTCGCGCGAAGCGTCGTGTGAAGGTCAATATGGGGCTAGTGCGAGTAATTTCAAGAAGCTGAAGACGGCGAATCCGGTGTTTCGAGCTCACCGTACTTCCAAACCCGGTAGCCGGCCAGGCGCCGGTCGATACGGTCCAGCAGCCAACCGATGATCAGCGCATCATCGACGAGGCCGAGAATGAAGATAAAATCGGGGATCAGATCGAAGGGCATGATCAGATAGCCAAGGGCCAGCGCCATCATGCCAAAGGCCGACCAGGGCACCGGACGAAACCGCCCGCTGATCACATCCCGGGTCATCGGAAAAAAGAGTTTCAACGCGCGCAGGATCCGTTTGAACGCCCACACTCGGCCTTTCAAACGTGACAGCCACCACCATTTCTTCCATCGCGCCATTAGGACCAACCCTGGTTGAGATTCTCGTTCAATGCATCGGGCAAAGGATTGAATGAGCACCGTTTGCCGTTATAGTCCACTATAGACGGTCAACCCCCTAGCAGTCAGCGTCATACGTTAAAGAGAGGAAGCCATGCCGGTTACGCGATCTCGTTTTCGCCTCAAAGCGCTATGCGCCGCGGCGCTCATCGGCCTAGCCACGAGCGCCACGGCGGCCACGGACACCCAAATGCGCGAGGCGCTGGAAGCTGCCCGCGACCAGCAGTGGCAGCGCATCGACGAACGCGCCCTTGCCGGTCATGTCTTGAGCGGTTACGTCGAGTATCACCGCCTACGCGGTAGGCTACCCAACGTACCCGCCCATGAGGTGCAGGCGTTCATTCAGCGCAACGCCGATTCGCCGCTTTCGGAGTGGATGCGTGGCCAGGCGATTGCCAACTACGGCTACGCCGGGCGCTACGCGGATCTATTGAGCGTCGCCGACGGCGAACCTACCGGCGCCGCCCGCCAGTGCTATTACTATAGCGCCCTGATGGAGCGCGCGCCGGGCGAGGCGCGCGCTGCGGGGTTGGATCTATGGCTGACCGGAAGCTCCCAGCCCAACGCCTGCGATAACCTGTTTAACCGGCTGCGCGCCGATAACACCATCGACGACCGCGCCGTATGGCAGCGCAAGATGCTTGCCTGGCAGGCCGGCGAAACCGGCCTCGATAGCTACCTCGATGGGCTTTTGAGCGGCCAATGGCAGACCGCCATGGACACTGTCGACTCGGTCGACCGCAATCCGCAGATGATCACCCAGGCCCCCGCCTGCCTGGGGCCCGAGTGCGCGGCGAGCGCGCCCTTTTATCAAGCGGCGATGCAGCGCTATACCCGAGACAACACCGCGGCAGCGTTGAACGCCTGGCAAGGCCTTGCCCCCAGGCTTTCGCTGACGGCAGATGAGCGCCGCGTCATCGAAGAGGAGCTCGCCTTTTACGCGCTGGTGCGCAGCGTGCCGGGTTCGCTTGCCTGGGTGGATAGCGTACTACCGGGACTTGAAAGCGAGCGGGTGCTGGAGCTACGCGTACGCCGGGGTTTGGAAGAGCGCCAGTGGCAGGACGTGATGCACTGGATCGCCCAGATGCCGCCGAGCCAGCAGGAAAACAGCCGCTGGCAGTACTGGTTGGCCCGCGCCAACGAGCAACTCGGCAATCACGACGCCGCCGAGGCGCGCTATCGTGAGGCGGCAATGGATCGCAGTTTCTACGGCTTCGCCGCCGCGGAGAAACTGGGCGTGCCCTACCGGTTGAACAACGAGCGGAGCCATTTCGACGATATCTCCCGCGAGCGTACCGCGAGCCTGCCGGTGGTGCAGCGCACCGAGGCGCTGATGCGCATTGGTGAAGACGGCCTGGCCAACAGCGAGTGGCTGCACGCGGCCCGTAACGCCCCACCCGAACAGGCCCGCGCCCTGGCCGATTATGCCGCCCAGCATCAGTGGCACGCGCTGTTGGTACAAACCACCATTGCCGCCGAAATGTGGGACGCGCTGGACTGGCGCTTTCCGCCCGCCTTCCGGGAAAGTTTCATGCGCTGGGGCAATCAAACCGGGGTCGACCCGTATCTGTTGATGGCGATTACCCGCCGCGAAAGCGCCTATAACCCGGTCGCACTTTCGCCCGCCGGTGCGCGGGGACTGATGCAGCTAATGCCGGGTACCGCCGCCCTGGTTAGTCGCCAGCTCGGTCTGAGCGACCCCGGCCCGTATGGCGTGCTGGACCCGGAAACCAACATCCGCTTGGGCAGCACATATCTTCGCGACAAGCTCAACCGTTACCAGGGCAACCGGCTGGCGGCCACCGCGGCCTACAACGCGGGCCCCGGCCGGGTCGATCAGTGGCTAGGTAACGGCAGCGGCGTAGAGTCCTTCGATCTATTCGTGGAGAGCATTCCGTTTCGCGAAACCCGCGACTACGTGCAGGCGGTGCTTAGCTACCGGGTCATTTTCGAAAGCCTGGACCAGGGCGGTGACAGCCAGGGCGTGACGCTGCTGACCGACAACGAACAGCAGGTACGCTACGACCGCGCGCTGCTGGCGCTTCGTTAAACGTTGGCGCTTAGTTAAACATGGCAGCGCCCGGTCAGACCAGGCGCTGCTCGAGGGCCAAACGCACGCCAAACACCACCAGTACTGCCCCGGTGGTGGCGTTCAACACCCGCGCAAAACGCGCGCTTGCCAAAAACCGGCTCGCTCCCCCCACCATCAAAACCACGCCTATTTGCCATACGTTGGCGATCGCAAAATGCACCGCGGCAAGCCACAGCGACTTCAAAAGCGCCGGGTCCGTGGGCGCGATGAACTGCGGTAAAAACGCCATATAAAACACTACCGTTTTGGGGTTCAACACGTTGGATAAAAGCCCCTCCTTGGCCGGCTGATAAAGACCGACCGGCGAGCGGGCCTGGTCGAGCCCGCCCACCGGTAGCGCCGCACCGCGTTTGGCGGCCAGCAGACTGCTGATGCCGAGCCACACCAGGTACCCCGCACCGGCAAACTTTAAAAGCGTGAAGGCGAAGGCGGACTGCAGAAGAATCAAGGAGATGCCCAGCGCCGAGACCGTCGCATGCACGAACAGCCCGCAGCAGATCGCGATACTGGTGACGACGCCATCGCGCACCCCGCCCCGGGCGGTGTTGCGAATGACCAGCAGGGTGTCCACGCCTGGGCTTACGGTCAGCAGCGTAATCGCGACCACGAAGGGAATGAACTGGGCGTCAAACAGAGTGAGTTGGCTCATGGGGCAGCGCTCGTCGCATTGAAAAGAAACCTGAAACCGCCACTGGACGATCACTTTTTTTACTTCTACAGTGAATTTTGTGGGTCCGCAAGGCGGCACCCACGTATAACTTAAGAACGCTAAGGAAACGAAAGATGGCAACTGGTACCGTTAAGTGGTTCAACGACACAAAAGGTTTTGGCTTCATCTCACCGGATGACGGCGGCGATGACCTTTTTGCGCATTTCTCCGAAATTCAGGCTGAAGGCTTCAAGTCCCTGCAGGATGGACAGAAAGTGACCTTCGATGTCACCCAAGGTAAAAAAGGCCTTCAGGCTTCAAATATTCGCGCCTCCTAAGTACTGACAAAGTACTGCTCTTAACACCGAGCACCGCGCGAAACAAAAGGCCCGCTTCTGCGGGCCTTTTTATTTTTCAACGTTACTGCGTCGCGTTGAGGCTATCCAGATCGCGCTCCTCTTCGTCCTGCTCGGCGCCTTCCTGCTCGGCGCCTTCCTGCTCATTGCCGATCTGATCATCGCCGGGGGCGCGTTCATCGTCGCCGCTCGCCTCATCGCGGTTTGAACCGTTGGTGAAGGCGGCGTTTTCCGACGCATCGGCGCTGTCGCTATCCGTCGGCTGCTCGCCGTCGGTTTGCCGAGCGCCGGTATCTTCACCGCTAGCACCCTGCTCGTCGCGCCGAGTAAAATTACTTTCAGTGGCCGTTGCGCTACGCTCGCGCTCGATCTCTTCGAACTGCTCGTTCAAGCGCTGCTGCGCCTCTTCGAAACGCCGCTCGGTATCCTCGATCAGCGCATCGACATCCGTCGCTTCCAGGTCGTCTTCGAGACGCTCCCGCTCCGGAATGCTGCTCTCGACTTCCCACTCCTCGGAGAAGCTTTCGCTCTCCATGGGCTCGAGTTCAGGAGATTGGTTCTCCACTTCCTGGAACTGCTGCTCGAGCTGGCGCTGGGCCTCCTCGAAGCGGCGCTCGGTTTCGGCAATGACATCGTCGACGTCGGAGCGCGTCGTCTCGCCGGGCATGGCGCTCTCTTCATCGAGGGCGTCATCCGGGTCGGCGGCCAGTGTCTCTTCGCCGGCCTGAACCTCTTCGCCCACCGTGGCCGTCGACTCTTCGCCCTGGGCGTCCAGCGCCTCGGCGCGCTCGAGCTCTTCAGCGGCCTGGCGCGACTCGACTTCATCCTCCATCTCTTCCGGGTCCGGCATATTGGCGGCATTTTCCGCCGCCTGGGGCGCCTCTTCGTTTTGTACCACCTCATCGTCGGACACCGAGCTTGCGGAGTCATCCGGCTCGACAGTGGGCTCTTCCTGAGACTCGCCGCAGGCGCTCAATAAAAGCGCCAGGCTTGCCAGTAGCGGTATCCATAAACGATTTCCCATCGGGTTACTCTCCTTTGGTGGCCATTCGCCATGGCACTATGTTGACCATGGCGTTATTCATTGATGACGGCAGTATAAATCAGTGTGGGTCGTTGGCGGACAGCAGCGTACAACCTTCCGGCAGCAGTACACTCAGCGCAAGCGGGACGACTTCGGCGGTAAAGCGCTCGTGTCGGCGCGCCTCCCCGTCCAGAGTCAACGGCCAGGGCTCGTCCTCCCCCCGGGTGGTCACCATGAATCGGGTCGCGGTAAAGTAGCGCACGAAACGGCCCTCGGCGGGAAAGTTCTGCAGCTCGCTGATCAAAGTGGGTAGCTCCCACACCGAGGAGAAATCCTTGACCAGCAGTACGTCGAGCCGGCCATCGTCGAGCTTGGCCCGGGGGGCGAGCACCTGGCCGCCGCCGGACTGGCGCCCATTACCCAGCGCCAGCAACAATAGCGCTTCGCTGCGCTCTTGCTCCTGCCAATGCAGCGTTCCTTTGTAGCTTTGATGCCGCCACGCCTTCAAGGCACCCATCAACGAGTATGCGCCGCCCCCCAGCATGCGTTTGAGCATCTTGGGCGTGGTCGAGGTGATCTCGGCACCGAAACCGCCGGTGGTCATGTTGACGTAGTAGCTGATCGACTCCTCGCCTTCGGTGTCGGCACTCATGCGCACCACGTCGATCGGGTAGGCGCTGTAGCCAAGCGCCGCCTCCAGGGCGGGCTGGGGCTCCAGCGGAAGCCCCACGGAGACCGCGAAGTCGTTGGCACTGCCCATGGGCACGATACCCAACGCCGGTCGCTGGTCGTGGGCGGCGCGCATCAGGCCGTTGACCACTTCGTTGACCGTGCCGTCGCCGCCGCAGGCAATCACGTGGGTAATCCCGTTGCCGGCGGCTTCAAAGGCGAACGTGGCGGCATCGCCCCCTTCCCAGGTGGCGCGAACCTCGATCTGCTTCCCTGCTTCACGCGCGGCCATGACCGCCTCGCGCAACACCGGATCTCCAGCAGATTTACCGTTAATAATCAGTAAGTAACGCTTATCCGAATCTGTCACCGGCGTTTTCCTTTCCATGGTTGTTCCGCACCCTCAAGCCAGCGCTTTGTCGACGACCTCGAACACGTTGGAAGAGAGCGGCTCTTTGCTGATTCTTGTTAGCTCGTCACGCATCAGCGCTTGGCGGGTTTCGTCGAAACGCTGCCAGCGCGTTAGCGGCGTGACCAGTCGTGCGGCAATTTCCGGGTTCAAGCGGTTGAGCTCGATCACCGCATCGGCCAGAAGCCTATAGCCCTGGCCATCCAGGCGGTGGAAGTTGACCCGGTTTTGGGTAAACGCGCCGATCAGCGCGCGCACCTTGTTGGGATTTTTCATCGAAAACGCCGGGTGGCCCATCAAATACCGCACCCGCTCGAGCACATCGGGCTGCGGGCGCGTGACCTGCACCGTGAACCACTGATCCATGACCAGCGCGTCATGGGCCCACTTTTCACCAAAGGCCTTGAGCGCCGGCGCCGCCAAATCGTCGCGGTCGCTGTGTACCAGAAGCGTCAGCGCCTGGCGCACGTCGGTCATGTTGAGGTCCGCCTCGAACTGCGCCTGGCAAAGCGCGATGCCCTGCTCGTCTTCGATCGACATCAGATACGCAAGCGCGACGTTTTTGAGGCTGCGCGTGGCGATCTGATCGGGGCTTGGCGCGTAGGGCTCATCGAGCACGTTCGCTTCATAAGTGGCGATGAACTCATCGCGCAGCGCCACCGCCAGCGACTGGCGCATGAACTCGCGGGCCGAATGAATGGCATCGACATCGACGATGCGCTGCTGCTCGGCGATATAGGCCTCGGTCGGCAGCGTCAGCATCTCGGCGAGCACCGCCTTGTCGTCCATTTCACCGGCCACCAGCGCTCTAAAGGCCTCGATGACTCGGCTGTCCATGACCTTTTCGACCCCGTTGCGGTGCGCGGCGATCAAATCGTCCAGCGCCAGCATCGACAGGCGCTGGCCTGCATCCCAGCGGTTGAAGCCATCGCTGTCGTGGGTCAACAAGAAAGCGAGATCCTCGCGGGAGTACGGGTAGTGAAGCGTGACCGGGGCCGAGAAGTTGCGCAAAAGCGACGGCACCGGGGCCTCGGCCACGTTGCTGAAAACAAACGTCTGCTCGTCCTCGGTCAGGTGGACGACCCCTTCCTTGCCGAGCGACTCGCCGTCGAGGGTCAGGGTCAAATCCTGGCCGGATTTGGTGCCCACCAGCCCCATCAACACCGGAATGTGCAGCGGCTGCTTGTCGGTTTGGCCCGGCGTTGCCGGGGTACGTTGGCGAAGGGTCAGACGGTACTCGCCGTGAACGTAGTCGTACTCGCCAAACGCATCGATCTCCGGGGTACCCGCCTGGCCGTACCAGCGCATGAACTGGTCGAGATTCGCCCCGGACACCTCGGCCATGCAGCCAACGAAGTCCTCGATGGTGACCGCCTGGCCGTCGAAGCGCTCGAAGTACAGGTCCGCCCCCTGGCGAAAGGCCTCCTCGCCGATCAGGTTATAAAGCATCCGCACGACTTCCGCGCCCTTCTCGTAAATGGTCAGGGTGTAGAAGTTGGTGATCTCGATGTAATGATCCGGGCGAACCGGGTGCGCGGTGGGTCCGGCGTCCTCGGCAAACTGCGCGGTACGGAAAAACGACACGTCCTGGATACGCTTGACCGGCGCCGAGTTGGTGTCCGCCGAGAAGCACTGGTCGCGAAAGACGGTGAAGCCCTCTTTCAGCGAGAGCTGAAACCAGTCGCGACAAGTGACGCGGTTGCCCGACCAGTTATGGAAGTACTCGTGGGCGACGATACCCTCGACGTTTTGAAAGGTAGCGTCCGTCGCGGTATCCGGGTGGGTCAGCACCGCAGCGGCGTTAAAGATGTTGAGCCCCTTGTTCTCCATGGCGCCCATGTTGAAATCGCTCACCGCCACGATCATGAAAAGATCCAGATCGTACTCGCGCCCGTAGGTGGCTTCGTCCCAGGCCATCGACCGCTTGAGCGAGGCCATGGCGTGGTCGGTCTTGTCCAGATTCGCCTGCTCTACCCAAATTTCGAGCGTTACCTCACGCCCGCTTAGGGTCGTAAAGTGATCCGTCACCTTTTGCAGGTCCCCCGCTACCAGCGCGAACAGGTAGCAGGGTTTGGGGTGCGGGTCTTCCCAGGTAGCGAAGTGGCGCCCGTCGATGTCGCCCTTGTCGACCGGGTTGCCGTTGGCGAGCAGCACCGGCTCGCTGGTTTTATCGCCAATGACGGTGACCTTGAAGGTGGCCATGACGTCCGGGCGGTCCGGGTAGAAGGTAATACGGCGAAAGCCCTCGGCCTCGCACTGGGTGCAGTACATACCGCTGGACTGGTAAAGCCCTTCCAGGGCGGTATTGCTCTGCGGGGCGATTTCGACCTCGCTTTCCAGACAAAAACGCGCCGGCACGTTAGCGATCGAAAGCGTCTTATCAGTCAGCACGTAGTCGCTCTCGGCCAGGGCGTTGGCGTCGATGGAAAGCGCGATGAGCTTTAGCTGTTCGCCGTCGAGCACCAGCGGCGCATCGCTTGAGGCATTTTCGTTGCGCTCGATAAAAAGGCGGGCTTTGACACGGGTGGCAGCGGGGTCAAGATCAAACGTCAGCTCGGTATGGGTAACGTTGTAATCGGGCGGCTGGTAGTCGCTTAAATAAACCGGCTGCGGGTCGGACATTGTGCGGGGCTCCTTTTTATCAAACACTTGCTTATCAAATATCGGGTTTATCGACACTCAGTATAGACGAGGGGCGCTTGTCGGGGCACCGCAAAGCGCCCCCACGAAACGCTATCCATCAGTCGCGAAAGTTATCGAACTGCAGAGGCAGATCCGGCCCCTCTTCGCTTCGCAAAAGCGCCATGACGCCCTGCAAATCGTCGCGTTTTTTACCGGTCACGCGCACTTTTTCCCCCTGGATCTGCGCCTGCACCTTCAGCTTGCTTGCCTTGATGCGCTTGACGATATCCTTGGTTTGGGCCGCGTCGAGGCCCTGCTTCAGCGCGACTTCCTGGCGCGCTTTCACGCCGGAAAGCACCGGGTCCTTGATCTCCATGCAGCGCGCGTCGATGCCACGGGCGATCAAGCGGGCGCGCAGCACGTCGAGCATCTGATTGAGCTGAAAATCCACGTCCGCTTCGAGGGCGACGGCCTCGCCTTCGAGGGTGAAGCTTGCATCGACGCCCTTGAAGTCAAAGCGCGAGATGATTTCCCGATTGGCTTGATCCACCGCGTTGGTCGCTTCGTGGCGGTCGAATTCGGAGACGATATCAAATGAGGGCATGACGCTTTCCTTAACGAGACATAGCCTGCCATTCTAGAGCAGCCAGGCCCGGGTTGCGACATACAACCCCGATACACAACCCCGAGGCAATCCATTACCCTGATGCAGCGCCTCCCCCAACGTAAGGAAAAAGCATGAGCGATCGCGAGACGCGCCACAAGGCGTCGATGGAGAAACTCAAAAGCCGCGTGGATGAGAAAGTAGCCAACGCCGACGAAGAGCGCGGCTTGATTCTAATCAATACCGGCAACGGTAAAGGCAAGACGACCGCGGCCTGGGGCACGGTGACCCGCGCGCTGGGCTACGGCTACAAGGTGGGCGTGGTGCAGTTCATCAAGGGACTTTGGGAGTGCGGCGAGCGCAACCGGCTCGAAGATGACACGAACCTCGAGGTCGCCATCATGGCCACCGGTTTCACTTGGGACACCCAAAACCGCGAAAGCGACACCCAGGCGTGTCTGGCCGTGTGGGAAGACGCCGAGCGCATGCTCGCCGACCCCGAGACGTATCTGGTCGTGCTCGACGAGATCACCTACATGCTGAAATTCGGCTACCTGGAGATCGAGCGGGTAAAAACGGCGCTCGAGAATCGCCCGCAGGAGCAGACGGTAATCATTACCGGGCGCAATGCCCACCGCGAGCTGGTCGAGATGGCCGATACCGTCACTGAAATGCAGGAGACGCGCCACGCCTTCAATAACGGCCTGAAAGCCCGCCGCGGCATCGATTTTTGAACGTAAAACGCCGCCGGTAATCCGGCGGCGTTTTAAGCGCCAGGCGCCTGGTATTGCCCAACGGCTTATTCGTCGAAGGGGTTACGCAGTACGATGGTCTCGTTGCGGTCCGGGCCGGTCGAGATGATATCGATGCTGGTGCCGACCTGCTCTTCCAGATAGCTGATGTAGGCGCGGGCGTTGGTGGGAAGATCCTCGACCCTCTTGGCGCCCAGGGTCGACTCTTTCCAGCCCGGCAGATCGAAGTAGACCGGCTCGACAGCTTCGTAGCCTTCCGAGTCGACCGGGTTATCGAGCATTTCGCCATCCTTGCTACGATAGCCCACGCAGACACGAATGTTCTCGAGCCCATCGAGCACGTCGAGCTTGGTCAGGCAGATGCCGGTCACCGAGTTGATTTGCACCGCGTGACGCAGCGCGACGGCGTCGAACCAACCACAGCGGCGCGCCCGGCCCGTGGTTGCGCCGAACTCGTGACCTTTCTCCGCCAGGTGGCGGCCGTGATCATCGAAAAGCTCGGTGGGAAACGGCCCGGAGCCCACGCGAGTGGTGTAGGCCTTGGTGATACCCAGCACATAGTCCAGGTACAGCGGGCCAACGCCGGAACCGGTGGCCGTGCCGCCGGCGGTGGTGTTGGAGCTGGTCACATAAGGATAGGTGCCGTGGTCGATATCCAGAAGCGAGCCTTGAGCACCTTCGAACAGAATGTTCTCGTTGGCCTTACGCAGATCGTGCACCTGGCTTACGGTGTCGCCGACCATGGGCCGCAGCTCTTCCGCCATCTGCATGGCGCTATCCAGCACTTCCTGGAAATCTACCGCGGGCTCGCCGTGGTAGTTGACCAGCACGAAGTTATGATAGTCGAGCACTTCACCCAGTTTGGAGGCGAAACGCTCGCGATGGAGCATGTCGCCCAGACGCAGGCCCCGACGCGCGACCTTGTCTTCGTAAGCCGGACCGATGCCACGGCCGGTGGTGCCGATCTTGGCGACACCGCGGGCTTTTTCCCGCGCCTGGTCCAGACGCACGTGGTAGGGCAGAATCAGCGGGCAAGCCGGCGACAGGCGCAGACGCTCGCGCACCGGCACGCCCTTGTCTTCGAGCTCGCGGATCTCCTTGATCAGCGCTTCCGGAGAAAGCACCACGCCGTTACCGATAATGCAGGTCTTGCCCGGGCGCAAAACGCCGGAGGGAATCAGGTGGAGAACGGTTTTTTCGCCGTCGATCACCAGGGTGTGGCCCGCGTTATGGCCGCCTTGAAAGCGCACGACCGCCGCCGCCGACTCGGTGAGCAAGTCAACGATCTTACCCTTGCCTTCGTCACCCCATTGGGTACCCAGGACTACGACATTCTTACCCATTATGCACTCGTCTCTTGTGTCAGGGCCGTTGTCTGCCAACGGCCGTCGATAAACTCGAGGCGGCGATCACAATCGTGCTCCGCCGGTTCAGTACGCTGGCCGGGCAGCGCTTGAATCACGCGCTCGCCATTTTGGCGTAGCGCGTCGATGGCCGCATCCAGGGTGGCGCTTTCCTGGGCCGGCGCCCAAATAGCACCCGCGGCGGGGGTCGCCGCAGCAAGCGAGGCCAACTGCTTTAAATCCATGGAGAAGCCGGTGGCCGGGCGCGCCCGGCCAAAAGCGCGGCCGGTATCGTCGTAACGCCCGCCCTTGGCCAGAGCGTGGCCGTAGCCGGGCACGTAGGCGGCAAACATGACACCGGTATGGTACTGATAGCCGCGAAGCTCCGCCAAATCGAAATAGAGCGAGACATCGAACTGCGCCAATACCGTTTTGTTCAGCGCCTCTAATTGGTCGAGCGCGGCGATCACCGAGGCGGGAGCACCGGCAAAGCGCTCGCGGGCCTGGCGCAAAATGTCCGCGCCGCCGTGCAGCTCGCCAAGTGCCAATAGCATATCGCCAAGCACCGGGTCGCTGACGCACTCGCTCACCCGGGCCTGGAGCTCGCCGGGCGATTTGAGCGCAAGCGCGTCGAACACCGCCGCTTCCTGGTCGGCGCTTAGCTCGGCCGCTTCGACCAGGCTACGAAAGATCCCGATATGACCGAGCGCCAGGTGAAGCTCCTGGGCACCAGCGGCGCTGAGACTGGCCAGCGCAAGGCGGATGATTTCGCTGTCGGCCTCGAGGCCGGCGTGTCCGAAGAGCTCGACGCCGACCTGAACCGGGCTTCGCCCGCCCTGGTGCTGGTCGGCCTTGGCGCGCAAAACGTTGGTGCAGTAACAAAGGCGAACCGGCCCCTGGCGTTTGAGCGAGTGGGCGTCCATGCGCGCCACCTGAGGGGTAACGTCGGCGGAGGCTCCCATCATGCGGCCCGTTAGCTGATCGGTCAGCTTGAAGGTCTGCAGATCGAGCTCGGTACCGGTACCGGTTAAAAGCGAGTCCAGAAACTCGACGGGGGGCGGCATGACTTGGTCGTAGCCCCAGACGTAATAGAGATCCAGCAGCGCACGGCGCAGCTCTTCCATACGGCTTGCCTGAGGCGGGAGCACCTCATCCATGCCGTCGGGCAGCAGCCAGCGGTCAGCGATGGTCATGTGAACAATCCTGCAAGACGATGAAGGCCCAGGCCGCGATGACGCCGTTGTTGACAACCTTCGCCCACAACGCACCCGGGCCAAATGAGGGCCACAAAAAAACCGGGCGAACGCCCGGTTCAATTAAGTCTACCACGTTTAACCGCCGGCGAAACCCCGCCGCTTTAGCAAACGGCGAAGCTCGAAATCCGGCGCTTATTCGCCGTCGTCTTCCTCGCCGCCGCTGCCGGAGTCCGGGTTGGGGCTGCGCATATAGCGGAAGAAATCGCTGTCCGGCTCCAGCACCAGCATGTTGCCGTCATCGGCAAAGCTTGTGCGGTAGGCGTTCAGGCTGCGCCAGAAGGAGAAGAACTCCTGGTCCTGGCCGTAGGCGTTAGAGAAGATCGCTGCGGCTTCCGCATCGCCTTCACCGCGCAGCGTTTCCGAGCGCTCGTTGGCCTGGGCCAGCAGTACCTGACGGCGGCGGTCGGCGTTGGCGCGAATCCGCTCGGCCTCTTCCTGCCCCTGGGCGCGCCACTCGCGGGCTTCGCGTTCACGCTCGGAGCGCATCCGCTGGAAGACCGCTGCCGAGACGTCCTCGGGCAGGTCGATACGCTTGATACGAATATCGCGCACCGCCACTCCGAGTTCGTCGCGCATGAGGCTATCGAGCTCTTCGGTCGGGCCGATCATCAGGTCGTCACGCCGCTCGGCGATGATTTCCTGCAGGTTCAAGCGACCGAACTCGTTACGCAGGCTTTCGTCTACCCGCGGCTGGATCAGGCGAATCGCCATCATCTCGTCGCCAGCGGTCGCCTCGTAGTAGCGCGTCGGGTTGACCACCTGCCACTTGACGTAGGAGTCGACGATCACCGCTTTCTGCTCGAGGGTCAGGTAGCGGCTGGTATCGGTATCCAGCGTCAAAAGGCGGGTATCGAACTTGCGAATCGTCTGGGCGATCGGCATTTTCGCGTGCAGGCCTGGCTGGATGTTTTCCTCGACCACTTCACCAAAGCGCAGCTTGACCGCGCGCTCGGTTTCGTCCACCACGTAAAGGGTGTTGCTGGCAAGCCAGGCGATGGCGGCCAGGCCGCCAACGATCAGCAGGGATCGGTTGTTAATCATTTAGCGGCCCTCCCTGCGAATAGCGCCATTGTTCGACGACGATGACGTGTTGTCACCTTGCGTATTGCGCAGCGTTTCAACCACGGAGGGGTCGAGCTGCTCGTCGTTACTGCTCGAGCGACCGGCGGAGCGATTGGTACCGCTTCCACCACGCAGCTGATCCAGCGGCAGATACATCAAAGGTGCGTTTTCGCTAACATCCAACAAGACCTTGGGCGTATTGCCGAAGACCTCTTCGATTGCATCCAGATACATACGCTCACGCATAATCTCGGGAGAGTTTTGGTACTCGCCGACCAGCGCACTGAAGCGGTTGGCCTGACCCTGGGCTTCGGCCACGACGGACTCGCGATACCCTTGGCCCTGTTCGACGATACGTTGAGCCTGACCTTGGGCTGCCGGAATGATCGCGTTGGCGTAGGCCATACCTTCGTTGATCGTACGCTGACGATCCTCGCGGGCACGAATCACGTCGTCAAACGCGTCGATGACGGGCGCCGGCGCAGTGGTGGATTCGATGTTGATGGTCTGCAGGCGAATACCGGCGCCGTAGGCGTCGAGGTAGCTCTGCAAACGGCTGGCCACGGAGCTGCCGAGAATCTCACGACCCGAGGTCAGAATATCGATCATGTCGGTACCGCCGACTACGTGACGCAGCGACGAATCCAACGCGTTTTCGATCGAAAGTGACGGGTTACGCACGTTGAGCACGAAATCCCGCGGGTTGGAGACCTGGTACTGTGCGGAAATTTCGACCTCGACGATGTTTTCATCCCGGGTCAGCATCGACTGGGTCTGCGAGACCGAACGAACGCGGGTTACGTTGACCATGCGCACGTCGTCGATCAGCGGCGGATTCCATTGAAGGCCCGGGTCGACGATGCCCTGGTACTCGCCAAAGCGCAGTACGACGCCGCGTTCGGACTGATCCACCAGGTAAAACCCCATGGCCGCCCAAATCGCCAGCGCCAAAACGATCAGCAAGCCGGGCAGCGCAAAGGAGTTACGCGGCTTACCGCTGCCGCTTCCACCGCCGTTGCCGCCGCTCTTTTTGCCGCTTCCGCCCAACATGTTGTTAAGCTTGTTTTGAAACTTCTTGAGTGCTTCGTCGAGATCCGGTGGGCCCTGATTGTTGCCACCGTTATTGCCCCCGTTGTTTCCCCCGCCCCCGTTATTACCACGATCACCGTTGCCGCGATCGCCGCCGCTATTGTTGCCGCGCCGGCCACCACTGCTCCAGGGGTCATGCTGGTTGCCACCACCAGGCTCATTCCAGGCCATACTTCGTCTCCACTAAGGGGTTAACCTGCACGCGGCCCCGCGTAAGAGCGAGGCCGCCGTGCTTATAATATTATTGCTGTGTAGTCCTTGTGCCGTTTGCGTGGCGTTGGTTTCAATACACTACCACTCGTCGCCCTCTTGTAGCGACTCCGGTAAATAGGTGTTGGCGCGCTCACCAAGCTGCGCCATCAACTGATTGAAATCCCGCCGGGGCAAACGAACATCTAACACCGAGTGGCCGTTTTCATCAAACGCTTCTTCTTGCACGGCATTCAACTCGTGAAGCCCGGCTCTCAACTTGCCCTGCTCTGGCGCAAGGGTCAGCGAAAAGCCGATGACGTCTTTGGCAAGACGCTCGGAGAGTGCTTCGTGCAGCAAATCAAGCCCTTGGCCCTGCTGAGCGGAGAGCCAGACCACCTCTGGGCGGCCCTGGCCGTCACGCTCGATGCGCGGGGCGCTGTCGAGCCGGTCGATTTTATTCATCACCTTGAGCACCGGGACATCGTCGGCGCCGATTTCCTTGAGCACCCGGTCCACCTGCTCGACATTGAGCTCGCGGTCCGGGTCGGCGGCATCGATTACGTGGATCAGAAGCGATGCCTCGGCGGCTTCCTGAAGCGTTGCCCTAAAAGCCTCGACGAGTTTGTGCGGCAGGTGACGAATGAAGCCCACGGTATCGGCCATCACGATCGGCCCGACATCGTTTACCTCGACGCGGCGAAGCGTGGGGTCGAGCGTTGCGAAAAGCTGATCTGCGGCGTACACCTTAGCATCGGTCAACACGTTGAAGAGCGTTGACTTACCGGCGTTGGTGTAGCCGACCAGCGAGACACTGTGGATCTCGGCGCGGGAGCGGGCCCGGCGATTCTGGTCCCGCTGGCTACGCACTTTATCCAGGCGTTTATGAATCGACTTGATGCGCCCGCGCAGCAAGCGGCGGTCGGTTTCCAGCTGGGTTTCACCCGGGCCGCGAAGACCGATACCGCCTTTTTGACGTTCGAGGTGGGTCCACCCGCGTACAAGGCGCGTGGACATGTATTCGAGCTGGGCAAGCTCTACCTGCAGCTTACCCTCATGGGTTCTGGCCCGCTGAGCGAAAATATCGAGAATCAGACCGGTACGGTCGAGTACGCGGCACTTGAGTTCTTTCTCGAGATTACGCTCCTGGGAAGGGCCAAGACCATGGTTGAAGATCACGAGTTCGGCCTGGTGCGCGGCGAGCATTGCTCTTAGCTCTTCCAACTTGCCTGAACCGATAAAGGTGCGCGGGTCAGGGCGTTGTCGGCTGGCCGTGAGCAATGTCGCAGGCTCTGCACCTGCAGAGCGCACGAGCTCCAGGAACTCACCCGGGTCTTCACGTGCCTGCTCATCGAAGAAATCTACGTGAACAAGGACGGCCGTTTCACCGGCATCTGGGCGTTCAAAAAACAATCAATACCTCTTGCTTTCCAGGCTAACCACCGATGTTAGAGGTCCGCTTCGGGGGCGGCCGGGTCTTGGGCCGGCAGGCGCACGTTGCGCGAGGGCACCACGGTGGAGATAGCGTGTTTATAGACCATTTGGCTTACGGTATTGCGCAGCAGGATGACAAACTGGTCGAAAGACTCGATTTGTCCCTGGAGCTTGATGCCGTTGACCAGGAAAATAGAAACCGGAATGCGCTCCTTGCGCAAAATGTTCAAGTACGGATCTTGAAGGGACTGCCCTTTGGACATGCTGCTTCTCCCTAAACTGTCTGAGGGGTGGTTTTTTAATGGTGCGCGCTTGGCGCTACCGCAATCTTATTGCCCGAAAGGCCTGGTGTTATAAAACGTCTGGGCCACTCGAAAAACATGCTTACTAAAACACTATCTTACGCTAAGCCCCGCTTTCGCGCACGAATTTCAGCACCTTATCGTCGAGGGCTGGCGTGGTCGAATCGATCCAGTTCAGCGACGGCCAACTACGTAACCACGTTAGCTGGCGTTTGGCGAGCTGGCGAGTCGCAATGATACCGCGCTCGCAAAGTGCTGCTTCATCCAGCTCGCCGTCCAGATACTCCCACACTTGCCGATAGCCAACGCTCTTCATTGACGGGAGATCCTTGTGCAAGTCACCCCGCTTTCTGAGGGCGGCGACCTCATCTATCAAGCCCTCGGCCAACATTGTTTTGAAACGCTGGGCGATTCGCTCGTGCAATACGTGCCGCTCGGCAGGGGCAAGTCCTATCGACAACGTGCGGTAAGGAAAGTTTTCCGGGCGCTGCTCTGCCCAAAGCTCGCTCATCGGCCGCCCGCTGACCCGGTACACCTCCAGGGCGCGTAAAAGCCTTTGTGGGTCGTTGGGATGAATACGCGCCGCGGACACCGGGTCGACTTCGCCAAGCATGGCGTGCAACCCGGCAAGGCCTACCTGCTCGCGCTTTTCGGCAAGCTCCTGGCGCACCGTTTCATCCGCGGCGGGTAGATCCGCCACGCCTTCGAGCAGGCGCTTGTAATAGAGCATGGTGCCGCCGACCAGCAGCGGCACCTTGCCCGCCGCGCTGATTTGCCGCATCTGTAGGAGCGCGTCTTCGCGGAAATCGCCCGCCGAATAAGGGTCCGCCGGATCCCGGATATCGATCAAGCGGTGTGGCGCTCGGGCGAGTTCCTGCGGGGAAGGCTTGGCGCTGCCGATATCCATGCCGCGGTACACCATGGCGGAGTCGACGCTGATCAGCTCGCAGCCCAGGCGCTCGTGCAGCGCGATCGCCGTATCGGTTTTGCCGGCCGCCGTCGGGCCCATCAAAAAAATCGCCAAAGGGCGTGTGTCGGCCATGGCCGCAAAGCTCCGTCGTGAGGGGCGGCTATTGACCGCGCAGGAAAAGCTTATCGAGGGCCTTCATGCTCATCTGTGTCCAGGTGGGCCGGCCGTGATTGCACTGATCGCTTCGCTCGGTACGCTCCATGTCGCGCAAGAGCGCGTTCATTTCGTCCAGGGTCAGCTTACGGTTGGCGCGCACGCTGCCATGGCAGGCCATGGTCGATAAAAGCGCGTGAAGCCGCGCCTCGACCTGGTAGCTCTGGCCAAAATTGGCAAGCTCTTCGAGCACTTCGCGAATCAGGCCTTCCGGGTCGGCGCCGGCTAAAAGCGCCGGCAGCCGGCGCACCAAAAGCGTCTCCGGGCCTGCCACGTCGAGCTCCAGGCCCAGCGCGGCAATCGCCTCCTGCTCGCTTTCCGCGGTGGCGACCTCCTGGCGGCTGGCCGCCAGCGACACCGGCACCAAAAGCGGCTGGGTATCCACGCCCTGCACGGCCAGCTGATTTTTCATTCGCTCGTAGACGATACGCTCGTGGGCGGCGTGCATATCGACCAGCACCAGCCCCTGGGCGTTTTGCGCCAGAATATAGATACCGTGCAGCTGGCCCAGCGCAAAACCGAGCGGCGGCGCGCTGGTCGGGTCCGCTTCGGGCATGGCCACCGGCGCTTCGCGCACTTCTCGGCTCGGCCCGGCCCGGCCGGAGGCGGTTTGCGGGGTCAAAAGGCTCTCTTCATGGTCCGGGTGAAGCGCCTGGTAGCCCTGCATGAAGCGGCGCACCCGCTCGGCGCCCGGATGACGCGCCGGCCCTTCCCCCAGCGCCATGCCCTGCTGCTGCCAGCGCGGTGCCGACGATGGGTCGTCTGTCTCAGCCGCGTGCTGGCGCTCGGCGTTGGCGGCCGGCGCCTCGGAAGGCGCCGCTTCGTCACCCGCCGGCGCTTCGGCTTCTTCGGTAGGCCTGGAGGTCGCCAGGCAGTGGTGCAGGCTCGAGTAGAGAAAGTCGTGGACCATGCGCCCGTCGCGAAAGCGCACTTCGTACTTGGTCGGGTGAACGTTGACGTCGACCACGTCCGGGTCGAGCTCGAGATAGAGCACGAACACCGGATGGCGGCCGTTGTAGAGCACATCGCGGTAGGCCTGGCGCACCGCGTGGGCGACCAGCCGGTCGCGCACCACGCGCCCGTTGACGAAAAAGTACTGCTGGTCCGCCTGGGAGCGCGAGTGGGTCGGCAAGCCTACCCAGCCGCTGAGCCGCAAACCGCCGGCTTCGCGTTCAATATAGCGGGCGTGCTCGATGAAATTCTTGCCTAGAAGCGAGGCGATACGCCGCTCCCGGGCCGCGGCGGCGTCCCCGGCGGGCAATTGGTGAACGGTCTTTTGATTGTGGCGCAGCACCCAGGTCACGTCGTAGCGCGACAGCGCCTGGCGGCGAAACGCCTCTTCGATATGGGCGAACTCGGTCTTCTCGGTGCGCAGAAACTTGCGCCGGGCTGGGGTATTGAAGAACAGATCGCGCACCGCCACGCTGGTGCCCCTGGGGTGCGGCGCGGGTGCAACGCGGGCCTCCATGCCGCGGCCTTCGGCGACCACGCGAAACCCATGGGTCGGGTCTTCGCTTGCGTTGGAAACGAGCTCCAGCCGCGACACCGAGCTGATCGAGGCGAGCGCCTCGCCGCGAAAACCCAGCGAGCTGACGCCTTCCAGGTCCTCGAGACTTCCGATCTTGCTGGTGGCGTGGCGGGCCAGCGCCAGGGGTAAATCCGCTTCGCTGATTCCCACGCCGTCGTCGCGCACCCGCACTAGCCGGGTGCCGCCCTGCTCGACCTCTACCTCGATACGTCGGCTGCCCGCATCGATGGCGTTCTCCATTAGCTCCTTGGTGACCGACGAAGGCCGCTCGACCACCTCGCCGGCGGCAATCTGGTTGGCTAGGCGGGGGTCGAGCACATGGATACGTGTCGTTTCGCTCACATCAGACACTCACTACCTCTCGTTAATTACGCCGCTCGCCCGAGCTTAAGAGCTTGGAATGCGCAGCACCTGGCCGACACGGATAACGTCGCCGTTCAGCTCGTTGGCCTGTTTCAACTGATTGACCGGCACGCCGTGGCGAACGGCGATCGTGGACAGCGTGTCGCCGGACTGGATACGGTACTCGTTGCCCGACGGCGCCCGGCGGTTGTCGCGCTGCCAGGCCAAAAGGCTTGCCGGAGGCGGGTTGCGCTCGAAGTGCGAACGTAGCCCGCTGAAGATCGCCTGGGCCAGCGCCTGCTGATGGGACGGGTCGCGCAGGCGGCGCTCTTCGTCCGGGTTGGAGACGAAGCCGGTCTCGATGAGCAGCGACGGAATGTCCGGTGACTTGAGCACCATGAACCCCGCCTGCTCTACCTGGGACTTGTGCAGCCGGTTGATGCCGCCGAGCCGGTCGAGCACCTCACCGCCGATGGATAGCGAATCGTTGAGCGTGGCGGTCATGGTCAAATCCAGAAGCACGCCGCGCAGCACCTGATCCTTGTCCCGCAGCGACAGCGAACCATCCACGCCACCGATCAGGTCCGAGCGGTTTTCGCTATCGGCGAGCCACTGGGCGGTTTCCGACGTGGCGCCGCGCTGGGAGAGCGCAAATACCGAGCTGCCCTGAGGCCGCGGACTGGAGAAGGCGTCGGCGTGGATGGAGACGAAGAAGTCGGCCTTCTGCTCCCGGGCGAGCTGGGTACGCTGGCGAAGTCCCAGGTAGTAGTCGCCGTCCCGGGTCAGCACCGCCTTGAAGCCCCGCGTGCCGTTGATATCCGAGGCCAGCCGGCGGGCGATATCCAGCACGATGTCCTTCTCTCGCGTCCCGGAAGGGCCGATCGCCCCGGGGTCTTCGCCGCCGTGGCCGGGGTCCACCGCGATAATGATATCGCGCTGGGGGTGTGGCTGGGCGGGCTGAACGGCGGCGGGGGCACGCTCGGCCACCGGCGCCTCTTCCGGCGCGGCCGCTTGGGCCTGGGCGGTCACGCGCTGAGCCTGAATCTCCTGCTCGCGAATCATCGCCTCGATCGGGTCGATGGGGTTTTCGACCGCACTTTCGCCAGGGTACTCCAAGTCTACTACCAGGCGGTGGCCGTACTGGTCGTTGGGTGCAAGCGTGAAGTGACGCGGGGTAATCGCACGATTGAGTTCGAGCACCACTCTAAGCCCACCGCCTTCGAGGCTGCCGGTGCGTACGGCGTCGATGGCGCTGTCGCTAAGCGGCAGAGTCGAGGCATCGGTATCGAGCTCGGTGTCGTCCAGGTCGATGACCAGACGGTCCGGGTTACTCAGCGAAAAAACGTCCGCCGTCGCTGCACCGGAAAGATCGAACACCAGCCGGGCGTGATCCGGCGCCGCCCACAGGCGCATGCTTTCGACCACCGCCGCCTGGGCGGAGGCCGACAGCGCCAAAACGCTCAGCGTGGCCGCGCCGAGCAGGCGTTTAAATGTGCCCCTCATATCCATTGAATCACACCACTCCCCTAGGGTTTATCACGTTGCAGCCTGCAAAGCCGCCAGCACCTGCTGGCCCCACTCGCTTTGCGGCGTTAGCGTTGCTGCTCTTCCCTGGCGGGCAACGCTTAGTTCGACTCGGATATCGGCGGCGGGCAGCCAGCCTGCTCCCCGGCTGGGCCACTCGATGAGGCAAAGCGCCTCGTCGCTCAAAATATCGCGCCCGCCCATGAACTCGAGCTCTTCCGGATCACCAAGGCGGTAAAGGTCCAGATGATAGACACGCTGGTTATCGAGCTCGTAGGGCTCGACCAGCGTGTAGGTGGGACTTTTAACCGCCCCTTCATGGCCGTAGGCGCGCAAAATACCGCGGGTGAGCGTGGTTTTGCCCGCGCCCAGCTCGCCTTCGAGATAGACCCGTCCGCGCCCTTCGAGCGCGCGCCCTAGCGCTTCACCAAACGCAACCTGGGCGGCTTCATCACTCAACTGCACTTGCATGGAATGCCTTCACGGGTTGATCAAAATGCGTGCATAGGATGCCAGATCACTGGCCAGCAAGCCACGCTCACCGTGCTCTTTTGCAGCGGCGTCACCGGCGAGCGCGTGCACCATCACGCCCAAACGCGTGGCAAGCTCGAGATCATCGAACTGCGCGGCCAGCGTACCGAGCATGCCGCTGAGCGCATCGCCCATGCCGCCGCTGGCCATGCCCGGGTTACCAAAGGGGCATACCACCATGCCGCCGGGCCCGACCACCAGACTCCCCGCGCCCTTGAGCACGACGACGCCGCCCCGGGCACGCTGCAGCGCCCGGGCGGCTTCCGGACGATCGGACTGAACATCGGCCACCGAGCAGTTCAAAAGCCTGGCCGCCTCGCCCGGGTGGGGCGTGAGCACCCAGTTATCCCGGACAAGCGTTGGCCAGCGCTTGGCGAGCAGGTTGAGCGCATCGGCGTCGACCACCAGGGGCTTGTCTGTGTGCAGCGCGCTTTGCAGCATGGCCTGACCCCAGGCGCCCTCGCCCATGCCGGGCCCGATCACGATGACATCCGCCGCTTCGGCAAGCTCGCAAGCGTCGGCGCCACCGGAGACGCCGCGAGCCATTACTTCCGGGCAGCGCGTCAGACTTGCGCTAACGTGTTCGGCGGCGGTGGCCAGGCTCACCTTGCCCGCCCCCAGCCGCGCGGCGGTTTGGGAGCTCAAAAGCGCGGCGCCGCCAAAGCCCGGGGCGCCGCCCATTACCAGTACGTGGCCAAAGCGGCCCTTGTGCCCGGCGCGGGGCCTCGGGGCGAACGCCGGCGCCAGCCAGCTCTCTTCCAACCGCCAGGCGGCGGGGACGATATCGAAAAACGCCTGAGCCTTGACGCCCAGTGGGCGAAAGTCGATCTCGCCGGTATAGGCCGGGGCGTCGCCGGTGTGCAGACCGATTTTATCGCCAATGAAGGTGACCGTGCAGTGCGCCTGCACCGCTGCCCCCTGGGCGGCGCCGGTATCGGTGGCGATCCCGGACGGCACGTCCAGCGCCAGCACCGGCTGCTCGGCGCGATTGATATCGTTGATGACCGAGAGCGCCTCGCCTTCTACCTCCCGCGAAAGCCCGGTGCCCAGCAACGCGTCGACGATCACCTCGCCCTCGAAACGAATGCCGGCGCGGTAGCGCTCGCAGCCGACCCCCGCGGCGCTGGCAAGCTCGGCGGCCCGGCCAACATCGTGTTCGAGGGACTCGAGCGCGCGGGTCGAAATACGCTGCACCTTGAGCCCGGACTGCATGGCCAAGGCGGCCAGCACGTGCCCATCGCCGCCGTTATTGCCGCTACCACAAATCACGGTCACGCTTTTGGCCTGGGGCCAGCGCGAACGGAAGCTGTGCCAGGCACTGGAAGCCGCGCGCTGCATCAAGGCAAAGCTCTCGATACCCGCGGCCATGGTGCGCCGCTCGAGCTCGCGTACCATGGCGGCTTTATAGAGCGGGCGTAGCGCCTGAGTGGTCAGCGCCGGGTGATGCGTTGGGCGTTGCGTCGACACAAAAACTCCTTGGTCTTGGGTAGTAAATGCCAGGACGCTTCGTAAGCGCCGGGTGCGTGTAGTGATACCGCCTAATGGGTTAGCATAGCGCGCCTATGCACCAACGTTGACGAACCATGGCGACTTCCACCGCTTTTTCACTTTCTGATGACGAGCTCGAACGCCTGGCGGCGTTGATCAAAACCTGGGGGCGTGAGCTCGGCTTTCAACAGATCGGCATTACCGATACCGAGCTTGGCGAGCACGAAGCGCACCTCGACGCGTGGCTTGCCAAGGGCTACCAGGGCGAGATGAGCTACATGGCCAAACACGGCACCAAGCGCACCCGCCCGGCCGAGCTCGAGCCCGGCACACGGCGGGTGATCAGCGCGCGCATGGACTACCTCCCCCCGGAAGTCGAAACCACCAAAGTGCTGAGTAAGCGCCACCTGGGCTATATCTCGCGCTACGCCCTGGGGCGGGATTACCACAAGCTGATTCGTAAGCGCCTGGCAAGCCTTGCCAAAAAGATCGAGCAGGAAGTGGGCGCCTTCGGCTACCGCGCGTTCGTGGACTCCGCCCCGGTGATGGAGCGGGCGCTGGCGCAAAAGGCAGGCCTTGGCTGGTTCGGCAAAAACGCCATGATATTGAACCCCAAGGCCGGGTCGCTATTCTTTCTTGGCGAGCTCTATACCGATTTACCTTTACCCGTCGATGCGCCGTTCGAGTCCGAGCACTGCGGGCGCTGCAACGCCTGCCAAACCGCCTGCCCGACCGGCGCTATCGTCGATGACAAGATCATCGATTCCAACAAGTGCATCTCGTATCTCACCATCGAACTGCACGGCGCGATCCCGGTCGAATACCGCCGGGCGATGGGCAACCGCATCTACGGCTGCGACGACTGCCAGCTGGTATGCCCGTTCACGCGCTTTACCCGGGCAAGCGCCGAGGAAGACTTCGCGCCGCGCCACGATCTGGACCGCGCCTCGCTTTTGAGCCTTTTCGCCTGGGGCGAAGAGGAGTTTCTGCAAAAGACCGCGGGTAGCGCGATCCGGCGTATCGGTTACGAGCGCTGGCTGCGAAACCTGGCCGTGGGCCTGGGTAATGCCCCCTACAGCCCTGAGGTAGAAGCCGCGCTCAACGCGCGCCGCGCCTACCCCAGTGCGCTCGTGCGCGAACACGTGGCCTGGGCACTCGACGAGCAGCGCCGTAAACGCAGCGCACGTATCGCCACCGCCGTTTAAGCCGGGTCGTCTTGCCCGCGCAGGAAGGTTTTACGGTAGTGGGCAAGCTCGGCGATCGACTCCTTGATATCGTCCATCGCCAGGTGCACGTTTTGCTTGCCAAAGCCTTCAAGGGCTTTCGGATTCCAGCGCTTGGCGAGTTCCTTCACCGTCGAGACATCCAGGTTGCGGTAGTGGAAGAACGCCCACAGTTCTGGCATTTCGCGCTCCAAAAAGCGCCGGTCCTGGTGGATGCTGTTGCCGCACATGGGCGAGGTGCCGGGTTCGACATAGCGGCTCAGAAAATCCAGGGTTTCGCGCTCGGCCTTGGCGGTATCGACCGGGCTATTTTTAACCCGGTTCACAAGTCCGGACTCGCCATGGGTTTTCTGATTCCAGGCATCCATCTGCGCCAGCAGGCTTTCGGGCTGGCTGACCGCGATCACCGGGCCTTCCGCGACGACGTTCAAGTCCGCATCGGTCACCAGTGTCGCGACTTCGATGATGCGCTCTTTCTCCGGGTCCAGACCGGTCATTTCCAGGTCGATCCAAACCAGCAGATCGCTTCTCGGGGCGGTGGTGTCGCTCATGCATTTCTCCAAATGGGCCGGGGCAAGGTGGCTCAAGATAGCGTGACTTAAGATTGTGTTACCCGGGCAACGTTAACAGGTACACTACGACTATTGTACCGAGCATCAGGTGGTCATGAGCAAACGTAAATTAAGCCGCCAGCAGCGCTGGCGCGTCGAGAAGATCCAGGCCGAGCGTACCGAGCGCGCCGAAAAGCGCGAAGTTCAGGATACTCAGAAGCTGGCCGCCGGCGAATACGGCGCGGAGCAGCCCGGGCGCGTGATGGCCCACTTTGGCCGCACCCTGGAAGTGCGCGACAGCGACAACGCCCCGGTGCGCTGCCACCTGCGCGCCAATATGGACGGCCTGGTGACCGGCGACCGGGTGATATGGCGGGCAGGCCAGGAGGGATCCGGCGTGGTCGTGGCGCGGGAGGAGCGCGATAGCGTTTTGAAGCGCCCGGACGCCCGCGGCCAGCTCAAACCCGTGGCCGCCAACATCGACCAGATTCTGATCGTGTTTGCGGTCGAACCCGCGCCGCACCCCAACCTGATCGACCGCTACCTGGTCGCCGCTGAGGCCACGGGCATCGCCCCGGTGCTGGTGCTCAACAAGATCGATCTACTGCCTGACGATGGCGGCGAGCTGGGCGCGCTACTAGAGCGTTACCAACGCCTGGGTTACCCGGTGGTGCGCACCACCACGGATAATGAAGCGGGCCTTGAAGCGCTTCGTGAGCAGCTCGAAGGGCGCACCTCGGTGTTCGTGGGCCAGAGCGGCGTGGGCAAGTCGTCCTTGATCGACCTGCTGCTGCCGGATGAGTCGCTTCGCATCGGGGCGCTCTCCGAGGATTCGCGCAAGGGTACCCATACCACCACCACCGCAAGGCTTTACGCCATGGACCGGGACGAGGTAGCAAACGGCGAGCTGATCGACTCCCCGGGCATCCGCGAGTTTGGCCTGGTGCACCTGACCGAGCAGGAGGTGACCGATGGCTTTATCGAGTTCCGGCCGTTCATCGGCTACTGCCGCTTTCGCGATTGCCGCCATCGCCAGGAGCCGGGCTGCGCTTTACTTGGCGCGGTCGAGGAAGGCAAGATTCATTCCGAGCGTTTTGCCAGCTACCGGCGAATACTCGAAAGTTTGAGCGTTTAAAAAACGCCTAAACGCCTGATTGAAAGGAGCAGTTCATGAGTGCTGATCACCCGTCCAGCGAAGCCAACCTGTTACCGCTGATCGTCGAGCCCGCCGATCTGGAGGCCCAGCTAGGCCACCCCGAGCTTTTGATCGTCGACGTGCCGACCAACCCGGACAGCTACCGCCAGGGCCATGTGCCCGGCGCGGTGTATCTGGATTTTCGCTACCTGTTACGCGGCGAGGGCCCGGTGCCCAACGACGTGCCGGACATCGACTTTCTGTCGAAGCTTTTAAGCGCCCTGGGGCTTACCCGCAACACCCACGTCGTGGCCTATGATGACGAAGGCGGCGGCTGGGCGGCCAGGCTTTTATGGACGCTGGATTATCTTGGCCACACCCGCTACTCCTACTTGAACGGTGGCATTCACGCCTGGCGCGACGCGGGCCTTGCCGAGAACACCGAGCAGACCCTGCCGACCCCTAGCGACTACCACGCCGAGGTACTCAACCCCCAGGCGCTGATTACGGCGGATGAGATCAAGGAGAAGCTCGACGATCGAGGGTTTGCCGTGTGGGATGCCCGCTCGCCGGCGGAGTATGCCGGCGAAAAAGGTAACAACAAGCACCTGGGCCACATTCCGGGCGCGGTGAGCATGGACTGGGTCAATGCCATGGACCATGAGCGGGCGCTGCGCATTCGCGACTACGCGGAACTTGTCACCGAGCTCCAGGCCATGGGCCTGACCCCGGACATGGAAGTCGCCACCCACTGCCAAAGCCACCATCGCAGTAGCTTTACCTGGCTTGTGGGCAAGGCGCTTGGTTTCAACATTCGCGGCTACGCGGGCTCCTGGGGTGAGTGGGGCAATCGCGACGATACGCCGATCGAAAAATAACGCCCCTGCGGGCTTTCCTTGACCAAAAGTAACCAACGTGTCGCTATTTCAAAAAGCTTTTTCACTGATTCAGTACCCGCTGCCCCATCACGGCATTTCGCGCTTGACCGGCTGGTTTGCGCAAAGCGACGTGCCGTGGCTCAAAAACATGCTGATCAAGGCGTTCATCAAACGCTTCGGCGTGGATATGCGCGAGGCGCTGGAGCCCGACCCCACCGCGTACAAACACTTCAACGCATTTTTCACCCGCGCCTTGAAGGCGGATGCCCGACCGCTGGGCGAGGGCCTTTTGAGCCCGGCGGACGGCGCGCTTTCGCGCCACGGTGTGATCGAAGAGGGCCAGCTGATTCAGGCCAAGGGCCACCGCTACTCGGCGCAGACGCTGCTGGGGGGCGACGCGGCGCTGGCCGCCGAATTCGCTGGCGGCAGCTTCGCCACGGTGTACCTCTCACCGAGTGACTACCACCGGGTGCACATGCCCGCTACCGGCACGCTGCGCGAAATGATCTACGTGCCGGGGCGTATCTTTTCGGTCAACCAGGCCACCGCCCGCTACGTGCCGAACCTATTCGCCCGCAACGAGCGGCTGGTGTGCATTTTCGATAGCCCCGAGGGCGCGTTTGCCATGGTGCTGGTCGGCGCCATGGTGGTCGCCGCCATCGAAACCGTGTGGGCCGGTCAAATCACGCCGCTGGCGGGCACGCCTCAGCGCACCCGCTTCGAGCGCCCCGTCACGCTTGCGCGCGGTGAGGAGATGGGGCTTTTCAAACTGGGCTCGACGGTGGTGATGTGCTTTGAAAACCCGGTCGCCTTCGGCGACTACCCGCCGGAAACCAAGGTGCAGATGGGCCAGCCGCTTGGCCGCTATGAACCTTCGCCCGTCACGACGCCGGGGCCCGCGTAACGCCGGCCAAAAAGATCGTGACGCAGCGCCGGGCTCGGGCGCTGCACTGGGCCTCGTCCAGCGCCAGGTCTCGGCCCAGTAGCGCATCCACGTGCCACTCCCCCATCAACATGCCCATGAAGATCCCCGCCGCTTCCCGGGGGTTTTCAAGCTCGAGGGTTTCGCTGGCCACCTGGTCGCTCAAGTAGCGGGCGAGTGCCTGGCGGGTCTGGTCCGGGCCGCGGGTCAAGAAAAGCTCGCCAAGCTCCGGGGCGCGCTCGGCCTCGAAGGCCAGACCGCGCACCAGACGAATAACCCCCGGGTCGAACACCAGCATCAGCATGCGCCGGCCCAGCTCGAACAGTACCTGCCCTGGCGCCTGACGGTCCCGGCGCCCCTCTTCCAGCACCGCCCAGGCGGTTTCGATATGGCGCTCCATCGCCGCGGTAAAGAGCCCCTCTTTATTGCCGAACTGCTTATAAAGCGTGGCCAATGAGCCGCCGGCGCGGGCGACTACATCGTTGACGCTGGCCCCGGCGTAGCCCTGCTCCAAAAAAACGTCCCGGGCGGCATCCAAAAGCCGCTCCCGGCGCGCCACGCCCCGGGAAGTGAGAGGCGTTTCAGCCGTGCTGCTCTGCGCTGTGGATTTTTGAACCATTGCCCCTCCAGGGCTCATCGGCGTTTCGTACCTTTCGTCAACGCCGGGATAGCTATGTAGTGTAACCTTCATTACACTATAGGCAGATTTTGTGACCAGCTCAATGCCGGATGCGACCCGGCGAGGAATCCCCATGGCCAGCGGTGAACAGCAAAACGCGCCTCTTGAACCTTCAGTCAACGCCCTCGATGAGCCGGCACCGGCCAAAAAGACGGGCCGTAAGCTACTTTTGGCGGTAATCGCCGTTATCCTGTTGGCGCTACTCGCCTGGTGGGCGTTGGGCTGGTGGCAGGTGGGCCGGTTCATCGAATCCACGGACAATGCCTATGTGCGCACCGATAGCGTCGCCGTCCGCGCCGAGCTTGCGGCGCGGGTGATCGATGTCGCCGTGGATGAGAACCAGGCCGTCAAACGCGGCGACCTGCTCATTCAGCTCGACGACGCCAGCTACCGCGACCAGCTCGAACAAGCTCGGGCCCAGCAAGCGGTCGCGGCGGCCTCCTTCACCCAGGCCCAGCGCCAGGTGGCACTCCAGCAGGCGGGCATCAACCAGGCCACCAGCCAGGTCGATGCGGCCCAGGCGGATGTCGACCGCACCCGCCAGCACGTGCAGCGCTCGCAATCACTTGCCGCCAACAACTACGGCTCGCGCCAGCAAAGCGAAGATGACCAGAGCGCGCTGCGCGTAGCCGAGGCCCACCTGGCCACTCAGCGCGCCGCCGTAGTGTCCGCCCAGCGCCAGCTGGCGGTGGCCGAAAGCGACGTAACCCGCGCCGAGGCCAACCAGCAAGCGGCGGCGGCGGATTTAGCTTACGCCCAGCACCAGCTGGATAAAACGCGAGTGACCGCGCCGCGGGACGGCGTCATTGGTAATTTACGCGTCGAGGCCGGTACACTCGCGCAGCCGTCGCTGACGCTCATGCAGCTCGTCCCCCTCGACTCGGCCTACATCACCGCCAACTACAAGGAAACCCAGCTCGAGCGCATTCGCCTGGGGCAGCCGGTGGCCGTCCATCTCGACGCTTACCCCAACACGACGTTCAGCGGCGTGGTCGAAAGCCTCTCCCCCGCCACCGGCACCGAGTTCAGCCTGCTGCCCCAGGACAACGCCACCGGCAACTTCAACAAGATCGTCCAGCGGGTGCCGGTCAGAATTCGCGTCACCGGCCCTAATGAGTCCATGAGGCTTCTGCGCGCGGGCCTGTCCGCGGTTCCCGATATCGACACTCGCGAACTCGACCCGGCGCAGGAAGGGCCGGCCAATACCGCTGACGCTGATCCCGCGCCGCTATGAGCCAGACCCCAAGCCCTGCGGCGGGCGTGAGCGACATGCCGCCCTGGCCGCAGCGCATCGGTTTTATCGCGGCGGTGTTCGGCATGTTCATGGCCATTCTGGATATCCAGATCGTGGCCAGCTCGCTCAACGAGATCCAATCCGGGCTTTCGGCAAGCCAGGACCAAATCTCCTGGGTGCAGACCGCCTATCTGGTGGCCGAGATCGTGATGATTCCGCTCTCGGGTATGCTGATGCGCATTCTCTCCACCCGGGGCGTTTTCACCCTCTCCTGCGCGGGCTTTACCCTGGCGAGTCTGGGCTGCGCCATGGCCAACTCCATCGAGCAGTTGATCGTGCTGCGCGCCCTTCAGGGCTTTATGGGCGGGGCGATGATTCCCGTTACCCAGGCGATCAGCTTCTCGATCTTCCCCCGGCGGGTGATGGGCAGCGTGCAGGCGGTGATTGGCATGGTGGTCACCATGGCGCCGTCGATCGGTCCTACCGTGGGCGGCTATATCACCGAAACCCAAGGCTGGCACTGGCTGTTTCTGGCCAACGTGATTCCCGGCATATTGGTGTGCTGGGCGGCGTGGAGCTTTCTGGATATCGATAAACCCAACCACGCGCTAGCACGCCGGCTGGATATCATCGGCCTGACGCTCATGGCGCTATTTCTGGGCTCGCTGGAGTTCGTGCTGGAAGAAGGCCCGGGCGAGGACTGGTTCGCAAGCCAGGAAATCACCCTTTTCAGCCTGCTGTGTTTGACCACCGGGGTCGGGTTTTTCGTTCGCACGCTGAAAAGCGCCCACCCGATTGTCGACCTGCGCGCCTTCGCCAACCGCAACTTCGCCATCGGCGCGGGCATGGGGTTTATCATCGGCATCGCGCTTTACGGGCTGGTCTACATCATGCCGCTGTTTTTCGGCTATGTGCGCGGCTACTCGAGCCTGCAGATCGGCCAGGTGATGTTCGTCACGGGGCTGACCATGTTCTTTTGCGCCCCGCTGGTGGGCAAGGCGACCAACCATCTCGACCTGAGAGTCATGCTGTTTGTGGGGTTCTTGCTGGTGGGCGTGGGCACGATGATGAACGCCAACCTCACCGTGGAGTCCGGCTTCTGGCAGTTCTGCGTTCCTCAGATCGTGCGCGGCATGGGGCTGATCATGTGCATCATCCCGGCCTCACGCATCGCCCTGGGCACGCTTGCGCCCAGCGAGGTGGGTAATGCCAGCGGGCTTTTCAACGTGATGCGCAACCTGGGCGGCGCCATGGGCCTGGCGCTGCTCGATACGGTGCGCGATATTCGCGAGGATTTTCACTGGAACCAGCTGATTCCGGCGATCGACACTGGCCGCGAGGTGGTGGTGGCGGAGATCGCTAAATACGAGGCGATGCTGAGTGGCTCGGTGGCCGACGCCCACCAGGCCGCCGTCGGGCTCATCGCCCAGCGGGTGGCCCAGCAGGCCCAGGTGCTCGCCTTCAACGACATTTTCACCTGGCTTGGGCTTATCTACATCGCCACGGTGCCGCTGGTGTTTTTGCTCAAGCGTATCAAGGCCTGACAAGGCATCAGCAGTTGGGCGTCGCGAAGGCCAGCACGTCTTCAAGGCGCGACTTGCCAAGCGCCAGCTGAATCAACCGGTCGACCCCCAGCGCCACCCCGGCGCCTTCCGGCATGCCGTGCTCAAGGGCCGCCAGCAAACGCTCGTCGATCGCCACCTGGGGCAGGTTCAGCCGCGCGCGTTCGGCGTTATCCGCCTCGAAGCGCGCGCGCTGCTCGCTGGCATCGGTCAGCTCGTCGTAGCCGTTGGCAAGCTCGATGCCGTCAAGATAAAGCTCGAAGCGCGAGGCCAGCCACTGGCCGTCATCGTCCTGGTGGCGCTTGGCAAGCGCGGCCTGGCTTGCCGGGTAGTCCACCACCAGGCTGAGCTCCCCTTTGCCAAGCGCGGGCTCGATGACCGTACTCATCAATAGATCGAGACAGGTTTCGCGGCTTTCGCGAGCTAGGCTTTCCAGCGGCATGTGGGCGCGCTGCCCGGCCAGACGTTTGAGCACCTCGAGCGAGGTCGTGAACGGGTCCACGGTAAGATGGGTGTGAAAAAGCTCCCGGTAGCGGTAGCGCACGACCTTTTGGCCCGCCCCGGGCATTATCGCGTCCACGAGTTCCGCGGTTTCATCGATCAGCGCGTCGAGGGAAAAGCCGGGGCGGTACCACTCGAGCATGGTGAACTCGATGTTGTGGCGTCGACCCACCTCGTTGTCGCGAAAGCTCTTCGCAAGCTGAAAAATCGGCCCGCTGTCCGCAGCCAGCAGCCGCTTCATGTGAAATTCCGGCGAGGTTTGCAGCCAAAGCATTCGCTGTCCCTTGTCGGTACGCGCTTTGGTGGCAAGGGATGCCAGGTGCACATCGGTACTGCCGCCCTGGCCCAGCACCGGCGTTTCTACTTCCAGCACCTGGCGGGCGGCAAAAAAGGCGCGCACCCGGGCCAGCAGGCGGGCACGCTCGATCAGGGTTGCCATATCGGCATTGGGGCGCCAGGTGGGCGACATTGCCTTCCTCGATCTAAAAAGCCACGCGTGAGCGTGGCTTGAACCATTCGGGACGCGACAGCCAAGCGGCTGCCCAGGAATCACGCGCGGGAGACGTACTCACCAGAGCGGGTATCTACTTTTAACACTTCCCCCTGGTTGATGAACAGCGGCACGCGTACCACCGCACCGGATGAAAGCGTTGCCGGCTTGGAGCCACCCTGGGCGGTGTCGCCCTTAAGGCCCGGGTCGGTTTCTACCACTTCCAGCTCGATGAAATTCGGGGCCGAGACGGCAATGGCTTTGTCGTTCCACAAGGTAACGGTATAAGCTACCTGCTCTTTTAGCCACTTGGCGGTGTCACCCAGGGCTTTCTTCTCGACCGCGTACTGCTCGAAGGAGCCGTCGGTTTTCATGAAGTGCCACATGTCACCGTCGGTATAGAGATACTCCATCTCGAGTTCCATGACATCGGCGCCTTCCAACGACTCGCCGGACTTGAACGTACGCTCCCAGACACGGCCGGTCATCAGGTTACGCAGCTTCACGCGGTTGAAGGCCTGCCCTTTGCCTGGCTTGACCAGCTCGTTATCGACGATCGAACACGGGTCGCCGTCGAGCATTACTTTCAAACCGCCCTTGAATTCGTTGGTAGAATAGTTCGCCATAATGCCTCTCACTAATCAGTTGCTGAATAAAGCAGGTGATAAACGCTGTGATGAAGCGCCTTTATGAATAGCGCTTTTATCGAGTGCGCGCATGATAACCCGAAGGAGGGCTTTTTTGCAGGAGAACATGATGATTGCCGCCGTTAACGAAGGCGACGCGCCGGCAAGCGCCCCGCCGAGCTGGCAGCGTCAGCTTTCCGGGGCTATTCGCGACCCCCAAACGTTGTTGACACGCCTTGGCCTGGAGCCTGCGTTGCTCGGCGGCGCCCGCGCCGGCCACGCCCTTTTCGAAGTGCGCGTGCCCGAAGCGTATCTGTCGCGCATCGCCCCGCATACGCTAGATGACCCGCTGCTCAAGCAGGTATTGCCGCTGGGTGACGAAGTGCTCACGCCCCAGGGGTTCGTGTTCGACCCGCTCAAGGAGGCCGAGCACCGCCCCGTCAAGGGGCTCATTCACAAATACGCCGGGCGCGTGCTCTTGATCGCAAGCCCGACCTGCGCGGTGAACTGCCGCTACTGCTTTCGCCGCCACTTCCCCTACAGCGACAACGCGCCGTCGCGCGCGCAGTGGCAGGACACACTCGACTATTTACGCCGCGATACGAGCATCCAGGAGGCGATTTTATCCGGCGGTGACCCGCTGGCGGCAAGCGACCGCCAGCTTGCCTGGCTTGCGGCCGAGCTCGACGCCATACCGCACCTCAAGCGCCTGCGCATCCACACCCGCCTACCCGTAGTGATCCCCGACCGCGTGGATGACGCACTGCTCGGCTGGCTAGGTCAAACGCGCCTGCAAAAGGTCGTGGTGCTGCACATCAACCACGCCAACGAAATCGACCAGGCCGTCATCGATGCCTGTAGGCGTTTAAAACAGGCCGGGGTGACGCTTTTGAATCAGAGCGTGCTACTGCGCAGTGTGAATGACAGCGTCGAAGCCCTCGCCACGCTTTCCGAACGGCTGTTCGAGGCCGGTATACTGCCCTACTACCTGCACGTACTGGACCCGGTACAGGGCGCGGCGCACTTCGACGTACCGGATCACGAGGCACGTGGGCTGGTCGATGCACTACGCCACCACCTGCCCGGCTTTTTGATGCCCCGGCTGGTGCGCGAAATCCCCGGCGAGGCGAGCAAGACGCCGCTTTGAGAGATTGATATTCAAAGCGAAACCCGTCCAGGCCAGCGGTCGATTTCCGCTTTAAATCAACGCAAGCGCCGCATCAGGCTCGCTCGAACGCGCCTGATGCGATTTTCCTGCCGCCTCTTTAGACTTCAATCGCCTCGAGCGTGACCCCACGGCGCCGCTTGAACGCCTCGAGGCGATCGTCACTCGCTTGATTATCGGTGATTAGAGTCCAGTGGCTTAGCATGGGCGTCCAGTGCTGCTGGCTCGGGTTGCCAAGCTTACTGGAATCGGCGATCACGACCACTTTCAAGGCGCGGCGCATCATCATTTCTTTCAGGTAAGCCTGCTCGGCGCTCGCCTCACAAAGCCCTAGATCCGCCACCACGCCATCGGCACTCATAAAGAGCTTATCGACTGAAAGCCTTTCGAGAGCGGCCTGAGCAGCAACGCCATACGTCGTCATACTGGCTGGACGCAAATCTCCGCCGAGCAGCGTAACGCGGCAATCCTTGATAGCTGCAAGCGCCGGCAACGCGGCCAGGTTATTGGTAAAAACGTGCAGCCCCCGGCGCTTGCCCAGTAGCGTGGCGAGCTCGGCGGTAGTGGAGCCACCGTCGAGCAGCACCGAGTCGCCGTCTTCGATATGCGCCAACGCGGCCGCCGCCAAACGCGCTTTCACATCGCCACGCTCGTGCTGGCGCTGAGTCAACGATAGCTCTGGCTCGCGTCTGCCTACCACCGCCGCAGCCCCGCCGTAGGTACGTACGATATGTCCGTCGTCGGCCAAAGCGGAAAGATCTCGCCGCACCGTGGCCTCGGAAATATTGAAACGCTCACAAAGCGTTTCGACATCGGTCATACCATTATGCACGGCCTCCAGCATGGCTTTTCGGCGATTAGTAACTTTCATGACCTCTCCTGCCAGCACCGGGAAAACGCGGGGTTGGCTATTACGATGAAAAAGAGACGCCGTGGCGCTTGGCGACGATATCGGAAAGCTCGGGAACAAAATTATCGCCGGCTCCTTCGTCGAGAGCGCTTGCATAAAGCGCTTCGATCGCGTGGGCGACCCCTGCCTGTACATTCAAGTCGTCGGCCAGGTTCGCTACATAGCGGATGTCCTTGCCCGCGTTGGCAAGCGAGAACCGATGAGCATTGCGGTCGCGCTCCAGCACGTATTGAAAAAACGTCTGGTAGAAGCCGCTATCCATCCGGCTACCACGAATGACGCTATCGAACACTTCAGGGGTCACACCGGCCTTCGCGCCAATGGTCAGTGCCTCCGAATAGATAGCGCCATAGCCCATGGCCAAAAATTGGTTCAAAAGCTTCATGGTATGGCCGGCACCCGCTGGGCCAACGTGAAGGATTTTGCTTGCCCAGCAGGCGAGCACCGGGCGCACGGCTTCGAGTGTGGCATCATCGGCACCCACAATCGCCTGCAGCTCACCGGTTTCGGCCTGAGTGGGCGTGCCGCCCAGTGCCGCATCGATAAACGTAACACCCTTGGCCGCCAGGCTTTCGTTTAACCGCTGGGTCAGCGTGGGTGCCGAAGTAGAGCAGTCCACGATGATCAAGCCTTCGTGAGCACCCTGCGCCAGCCCCTGCTCCCCCTCGACCGTCGCCTCGACCTGAGGCGCACCGGGTACGCAGATAAAGACGATATCCGAGCGCTCGGCGACTGCCTTGGGAGAATCGGCCGCTTCGCCACCCTGCTCCAAAAGCGGCGCCATGTTGTCATGGTTTGGGTCAAAGAGTGTCATGGCGTAGCCGCCCTGCAGGATATTACGAGCGATATTGGCCCCCATGAGCCCTAAACCGATAAAACCGATACGTTTCATTAGACATTCTCCTTTATGGTCGGCTGGCCCGACTTCTCACGGCGATTGGCAAGATCGATTGCTTGTTTCAACGCTTCGAGCAGGCTTCGCTCGTCGGCGATGCCTTGGCCGGCAATATCGAAGGCCGTACCGTGATCCACCGAGGTGCGGATCACCGGCAAGCCCACCGTCACGTTGACCCCGGCTTCGAGCCCCATCACTTTTACCGGGCCATGGCCCTGGTCGTGATACATCGCAACGACCACGTCGAAATCACCTCGCCCGGCTCGGAAAAACAGCGTATCGGCAGGGAGAGGCCCTTGAACGTCCCAACCCCGCGCGGCAAGCGTTTCGATAGCCGGCACGATTTTCTCTTCCTCTTCGCCATAACCGAACAGGCCATTCTCACCTGCGTGAGGATTGATTCCACAGACGCCGATACGCGGGTTATCGATACCGGCACGCACCAGTGTTTCGTGGGCGCGTTCGATAGTGCGGGTCACAAGCCCCGGCTCGATTCGATTGATCGCATCGATGAGCCCCATATGGGTCGTTACGTGAATAACGCGCAGATTGGGCGTCACCAGCATCATCGAGACTTCGTCGATACCGGTCAGGTGTGCCAGCATTTCGGTATGACCCGGAAAGATATGGCCGCCGGCATGCAGCGCTTCTTTATTGAGCGGCGCGGTGCAGATGGCGTCGAGCATACCGCCGTGGGTGAGTTCGACGGTTCGCGCAATGAATTGGTAGGCGGCGTTACCGGCCACCGGTGATACTTCACCGTAAGGTAATTCCTCGGGGATCAACGCCAGATCGATACAATCGAGCGTCCCCGTACTAAACCTGGCCTCTTCTACACGCTCGATAACGTTAAGTTCAAGCTGGCTGCCGACGATATTACCCGCCTTTTTCAACCGCCCTGCATCGCCAATCACCAGCGGACGGCAGCTTTGGTAGACACTGTCGTGGGCAAGCGCTTTCATGATGACCTCGGGGCCAATGCCTGCGGCATCCCCCATGGTGATACCTACAACTGGAAGGTAGCTCATCGTTGTTGGACTCCGAAGTAAGTAGTTCTGTGCGTCAATCGAGGGTGCGTGATTCGTCGACGAAAGAATCGCCATCACGCTGCTGCACCAAATAGCGCCAAGCCTGGTAGAGCGAGGAAGTCTCACCAAAACCGCCAGCTTTGGTCACCACGGGCAAGCCACTCGGGCCCAGCGATAGCACCACGCCGGGTTCGAGCTCATCTACGAGGCGCAACCGATCGATGCCAGCGGCGCTTAAAAGCGCTTTCGCCGTCTCGCCTCCCGTGGCGACCAGCCCGCCCAAACCATCGAGCTGGGGTCCCAGATAGTGCGCCAAACGACTCGATAGCGCGTAGCCGTTGATGGAGGGATCCGGTGTTTGCTGAGCAAGCGTTACCAGCACGTCCTCGCCCCGACCGAGCGCCATTTGCGCCATGAGTATCGCCTCGGGCGGCGTTGGGGAATTCAGTAACGCATGGATATCCACTCTAAATACGGCAAGCGCGCCGTTGGCCTGCTCGGCCAGATGATCGATCTGGCGATGGGAGATGGGCGACATGCTCCCCACGACCGTGAGTACTGGTCCGTTAACGCGCACTGGCACGGTGACGGGCGCTTCGCTGGTCACATATGCGCTCAAGGCTTGGGAAAGGCCCGCCGAGCCGACCCAAAACACCCTTTCAAGGGACTGGCTTGCCTGGGCGATGCGGTCAAGGTCGCCACTGGTTTGCGCATCGCACACGAGCGCCTCTACACCGTTTTCCTGCTGCGCAACGAGCCAATCGATCAGTACGTTCAGCGAGCAATCGCGCAGGGCGGCGAGCGTCAGGTGGGCGGTTTTAATCTTTTGCTGGGCGAGCATCCAAACGATGTCAGCCTTGCCAGCACGCTGTTCGTTGCGCCATACCTCGCTCTTTTCGACCGGCGTCTGATCGATGTACTGCCGGCCGTCACGTGTTACGCGTTGCATGGCGGGCATTGCAGGCGCGACGATTGCCATGCCGACATCGGGTATGAGTGCGGCGACCTCTTCGACCCAGTTACCGCGAAGGGTGGAGTCGATCTTTTTGTAAAGCTTGAGCTGCGGTGCAGCGACTCGTCGCCAGGCCTCGAGACATACAGAAGCTGCCTGAGCGGACGGCAAATGGCGCGAGTCGGTATCCACCACCAGGACTTGGCTCTGGGGCCGATCGGTTTGGGCAAGCTCGATCGAGGTGGGTAGATTCCTCCTGGCGTAGCTCACCGCACAGTCCGCCGCACCGGATAGATCGTCCGCTAAAATGGCCAGCCGGATCTCATGTGGCTGCGCTGACGAAACCTGTCCCGCCATTAACGGTACACCTGTAGCAGTTCGTCGAGACGCTGACGCTCCTGATGAGTCAATGGCAGCGCCGGCGCGCGTGTTGGCCCCGCGGGCATGCCTAAAAGCTCGGCGGCTGCCTTTAGCACCACCGGCATGGTCGCCATACCGAAGGCGTTGCGCAGCACGCGCAGTTTTTCCTGGGCCTGCCGGGCGGTGTCCATGTCTCCTGCCTGATAAGCGTTATAGATCGTCATGACGACGTCCGGCACGGCATTGGTCGTAGCGGCTACCGCGCCGTCCGCTCCGGCCAAAAGCCCCCAAAGGATGAGCGAATCCGTGCCCGTAAAGACCGCAAAATCATCACGCTTCAAACCGATCAACTGCGTTAACCGGTCGAAATCGCCTCCACTATCCTTAATGCCCTGCACCATCGGCAGGTGCGAAAGCTCCGCCACGGTATCGATGGCGATCGTGCCGCCGGTCTTGGCCGGAATGTTGTAGAGCATGAAGGGCAAGGCGGCTTCTTTGTCGATCGCCGTGTAGTGGGCGATCAACTCACGCTGTGAAACGGCATTGAAATACGGGGTGATAATCGAACAGGCATCGATACCTACCTGCGCCATACGCGCGTTCAGCTCGATGACACCCCGTGTCGTAAATCCACCGGTGCCTGCGATGACCGGCACGCGGCCTGCCGCCTGGTCGACGACTATTTGGGCCACCTTGAGCTTTTCATCATCCGTTAAAGCAAAAAACTCCCCGTTCGTGCCCAGCGCGAAGAGCCCGTGAACGCCCTTTTCGATCAGAATATCTACCAGGCTACGCAGCGCGGGTTCATCAACGGCCTGCTGGTCGTTCATGGGAGTAATGAGCGCGGGGATGATGCCTTTAAATAGCGTCATGGGGCTGGCTTCCTTAACGAATATGAACACGCATTTCGATCAAAACGATCACAAAAATGATCGATTCGATAAAAAACTGCAAGTTTCTATACTCAAAATCATTAGCTATTTCGTTCTAAAAACATATAAAAATTTGATTTTAATATATTTAATTAAAAGCAAACTTTGGTATATAAGACAAAAGTGTAAATGCATAAATTGATCGTTACGATCATTTTATAGTCATTAAAGGTCAGGCTGTGTCCGCTATCTGGCCTTCAATACCGCTCTCATTCTTTAATGCACATCACAATAAAAAAACCGGAGATCACTATGACGGTACGTAAATCACTCGGAGCACTTTTCGCCTCCTCGCTACTCCTTCCCATGACCGCGTGGGCCCAGGACGCCACGGTGCGCATCATCTCCCAGGACCCGGGTACCGGCTGGTACGCCTACGGCTCGGAGGTGGGCAAGATCATCAATCAGTCCGAAGGCGAGCTTGATCTAAATGCCGACGTTTTGCCCCGCGGCGGCGGCATGATGAACCCACTGGCCGTGGGTCAAGGCTCCGCCGACCTGGGCTTCGCTACCGCCAACGCCGCCCTCTGGGCCCGCGATGGCATCGGCGAAGAGTTCGAAGGTCGCGCCGCGGAAAACCTGCGCACGCTGGTCGGCGGCCTGCAGGCGGCCTACACCACCGTGGTCGCCCGCCGTGCCTATGTAGAGCGCACCGGCCAGCAGACCTTCGAAGAAATGGTCAACGCCGACAACCCGCCGAGCTTCGTGCTCAAGCCCACAGGGTCGCAGGTGCCGATCCTTGCCGACCACATGTTCGAAGCCCTCGGCACCAGCCTCGACGAGATGCGCGACCGGGGCGCTATCAACCAGATCAGCACCGCCCAGATTGCGCAAATGATGCGCGACGGCACCGCGGACGTTTATATCGAGAACGCCCCGCTTGGCCAGGCCACCATGCAGGAGCTGGCGCTGACCACCGACCTCTTCTTCGCGCCCATGTCCGACGACGTGCTCGATCATATGACCGAGGTAGGCGTGCCGCGTATTACCCTTCCTGAAGGCAGTTACGAGGGCATGGAGGGCGACTACGCCACCTCCAACACGCCGACCATCCTGATCGTCAGCGCCGAAATGGATGACGACGTCGCCTACCAGGTTACCAAGGCCATGGTGGAAGCACGTGATCGGCTCGCCGATTCTTTCCCGCCGCTGGCCGGCTGGGATCCGGAAGCCGGCGCTCAAGCCGACCAGGCGGTGCTCGACCTGCACCCGGGTGCCGCCCGCTACTACCGCGAGCGCGGCTGGATCGAGTAAGCGCCGACCCGGGAGCCATCACTTTTAAACTTCGTGGCGCCGCCGCAAAGACTTGCGGCGGCGCGCGGTCATCAATACGGCCATCAATTTCGGGGTACGTGTCTTGAAACCGTCCGACCTGCTCTCCTTTTCGATGCTACTGCGCGTCATCCAGATAGGGCTCTCCTTTACCTACGTCGCCTATCTATTGCGGCACTTCTTCGACCCGGCATCGCCGCTCGCGGCGGTGTCGTTTCACGTCTACATGGCCGTGGCGCTGGTCTTTGCCTTCAATCCGCTGAACTGGCAGTCGGGGCTGATGCGCTGGCTGGGCCGCGTGATCGATCTTGGCGGCATTGCGATGTCGATCGCCTTCGTGTGGGTCTATCAAAGTGAAATGAGACGTCTCGAGCGCCACCTCGAAATGATCGATCCGGTCCTCACCCTCGATATCTTCCTGCATATTGCGGGCTTGATCCTGATCTTCGAAGCAGTCCGGCGCGCCGTGGGCTGGTCGCTTCTCGTCGTGGTGCTGGGCTTTCTCGCCTACGCCTACCTGGGCCCCTACTTTCCGGGGTGGATGGCGTTCCCCGGCTTCTCGCTGTCGACGATGACCGAACTGATCAGCATGAAGACCGACGGTATCTTCGGCGTCACCGCGACGGCGGCAATCAACTTCGTGTTCTACTTCGTGTTGTTCGGCACGGTCTTTACCCTGACCGGCGGCGGTGCGCTGTTCATCGACCTGGCCATGCGTATGACCGCCCGACTGAAAGGCGGCGCGGCCAAGATGTCGCTGGTCGGCTCGGCACTGTTCGGCATGGTCTCGGGCTCGGCCATCGCCAACACCACCTCGACCGGGGCACTGACCATCCCGATCATGGGCCGCGCCGGCTACTCGAAGGACCAGGCCGCCGCGACGGAAGCCATCGCCTCTACCGGTGGACAGCTCATGCCGCCCATCATGGGGGTGGCCGCCTTCGTCATGGCGGATCTTCTCGGTATTCCCTACGGCACCATTGCGGCGGCGGCGCTGATTCCTTCAGCGGCGTTCTATTTCGCGCTCTATGTGATCGTCGACCTGCGCGCCCGGCGCTACGGCATCGGCAACGTGCCTTCGGAGCTTCTCGATATCGACCCCGTCATGCCCCGCGCGCATCTGCTGGCCTCTCCCGTCGCCATGATCGCCTGTCTGATCATCGGCTACTCCGCGCCTTATGCGGCGCTGGTGGGCACGGTCACGGCGCTGGTGGTGCCGTTTCTACGTAAGTCGACCCACTATGACCCGCGCAAGCTCTTCGACGCCGTGCTGGACGCGGCCAAGCAGATGGCGTGGATATCGGCGCCGCTAGCGGCGGTGGGTATCGTCATGGTGGTGGCCACCCAGTCGAACCTGGCGCTCAATTTCGTGAGCCTTTTGTCGGATGCTGGCACGGGGCAGCTCTATCTTTCGCTGCTGCTGGTCATTCTGGGCTGTATCATCATGGGCATGGGCTTGCCCACGGTGGCGGCCTACATCATCGGCTCGCTGGTCTTCGTGCCCGCGCTGATGGACCTGGGCGTGGATCGTCTAGCGGCGAATCTGTTCGTGCTTTACTACTGCGTGCTCTCGATGGTCACGCCGCCGGTGGCGCTTTGCTCCTACGCCGCTGCCGGTATCGCCCGCTCCGATGCCAACAAGACAGGGCTTCTGGCCTTCGCCTATTCGTTGGTGATCTTCCTCGTGCCCTTCGGCTTCATCAACGACCCGCACGTACTGTGGCAAGGCACGGGGCTGGAAATTTTCGTCGGTGCCGTAGGCATGCTGCTAGCTACGTTCTGCTGGGCGGTGTTCCTGATGGGCTGGATGAACGGCAAGCTCTCCTGGCTTGAACGGGGGATCTTCCTGGCGATCAGCCTGGCGTTGATTTTGTCACCGACGCTCTCGTCGGTCTGGAGTATCAGCGTGGCGGGCGCCGTGGCGCTGCTGCTTTGGTGTTTCACCCTGCGCCCGCGCTTGGTGCCGGTAAGCGCTTAGCCTACGCCCGGTTTTCCCGCTCGATGTATCCAGCCATTACAAGCTCCGCCACGGCGGAGTTTTTTTATGGGCAGCCGTCGTTGCCAGAGCCTTCTCGCTGAATGCGTCGATTTATCTACACTGACACAAACGATTCGTTTCCATGAGACCCTCGATTCGGGAGATGAGTATGAACGCTTTCCGTTTGCCCCTGACCGCCGGTCTGGCCTGCTCGCTGGCCGCCCTTCCCGCCCTGGCTCAGGAGGTCGTGATCGACGCCGGCAAGGTGTTCGACGGCCAGCAGATCATCGAGGACGCCCGCATTCTGGTCGAGAATGGCCGCGTGATGGCCATCGGCCCGCAATCCGAGATCGCAAGCCCCGAAGGCGCCACCCGGGTCGACCACGCCGCGCATTTCATCATGCCCGAGCTGATCGCCGGGCATAGCCACGCAGGTACCGTACAGGGCATGGAGCACGGAGGGGAGCACTACGCCCGCGAGACGGTCGAGCGCGACCTTAACCAGTTCGCGGATTTCGGTATTGCCGCGGTCAACGCCCTGGGCATGAGCCCGCCGCTTTTTTACGAGCTGCGTAGTGAGCTGCGCGGGCGGGATCACGAAGGCGCGGACCTGTACGGCGCGGGCCCGGGCATCGGCGTGCCCGACGGCGCCCCGCCGGCAGAGGAGATGAGCGTGGTCGACGGCCAGGTACTGCGTCCGAGCACCGCCGAGCAGGCCCGGGAGGCCGTGCGGGAAATGGCCGAGGCCGGGGTCGATGTGATCAAGGTGTGGATCGATGACATGGGCGGCAGTGCTCCCAAAATGGCCCCGGAGGTCTACACCGCCGCCGCAGAAGAGGCCCACGCGCAGGGGCTCAAGATCGCCGCGCACATCCACGACGCCGAGGACGCCGAAGCCGCCCTCGAGGCCGACATCGACATTCTCGCCCACGGCATTCGCGACGCAGAAATCGACGACGCGCTGGTCGAGCGCATGGCCCAGCAGCGCGTGTGGTACATCCCCACCATCAACATCGACGAAGCCGCGTATATTTACGCCGAGCACCCGGAATGGCTGGAAGATGACTTCTTCGCCCAAGGGATCAGCGACGAACTGCGCGAACGAATCGAGGACGAGCAGTGGCGCGAGCAGACGCTCGACGATAGCGACACCCAACAGGCGCGGGACGCCGTGGCCACCAACATGGCCAACCTGGCGCGCCTGTATGAGCACGGCGGTATCCGCATCGTGATGGGCACTGATTCGGGTGCCACGGCCCTGCGCGTACCCGGCATCGCCGAGCACCGCGAACTCGAGCTGATGGTCGAGGCCGGCATGGAGCCGCTCGACGTGTTGATCACCGCCACCTCCGCCGGTGCCGACATGCTGGAGATCGAGGATCTCGGGCGTATCGAAAAAGGCGCCCGGGCACAGTTTCTGGTGCTTAAAGAGGACCCTACCGAAGAGATTACCAACACGCGCCACATCCTGGAGATTTTGCGCTATTAAGGCTCTTGAGCCCCGCCACGGGGCCTGTCTCGCGTGGCGGGCTCCCGAGCGGCTTTGGACGGGCGCGTTTTAGCCAAGGCGTTCACCCCGGCCCGCGCGAGCGGCAGCAACAGCCACAAAAGCGGCGTCACCACCCAGCGCCAGATGAACCGCGTCACAATCAACACCGGCAGCAACACGATCAACCAAAGCAAAAACTGGCCAAGCCAGGCCGGTAACCCAAGCCACTGGGCCACGTTCGCCCCCAGCGCGCTGATCAGTGAGGGGTGGCGAATCACTACGTAGGCGGTGGTGGTGAGCGCGGCGATTTTGGCGATCCGGGGGAGCGTGGCGAAGCGCGCGGTACCACCGAGGGCGGCGGAGCGCACACCGGTCTGGGCACCCCGGGCTTCTACTCCAGCGACCCGGGCCCCGCGGGCGGCGCGACCGGCGCGCAGCACCTTCACCGTACTCGCCATCAACAGAAGATCGACCCCGGCCCAACCTACGTCCGCCGCACCGATCGCCTCGTCCCGGCGCCACTGGTTCTCCAGGTTGCGTACACCGCTGGTGAAGAAATCGCCCACGCCCGTCACCACTCGCTCGCCCTGCAGCCAGTGAATGTCGCCTTGTGCGTCTTGCACGAACTGATTCAAAAGCGCGTGCCCTTCATCGAGTAGCAGCGCGATGCCCATCTGTCCGCGGGTGTCTGGCCCCCACTCGGGCGCCTCGCTCTGTTCGTCGTCGGCGTCGTTCCACCAGCGGCTGGCCGCCTGGTAGCGCTCCCCCAGCCAGTGCCGGGCTTTGAGCGTGGCGATATCGTGTTCGCGATAGTAGGCGATGGGCAGCACGGCATCCGGCCCGTAACGTGCGAGCACTTCCTGAAAGGCGGGAAGAAAAGCGTAGGTCGAGAGTGTCTCGCGGGCGATGTCCCCGTAGCGCGCCAGCGCCAGGTGCGCGTTCATCCAAAGGGCGGGATTATCGGCGTAGTGAAGAAAGACGGCATTGACCGCGGCGCTCTCTTCATCCAGCGATGTCTGGAGCGAAGGCAGCGCCCGCTGGGCCTCCAGGCGTACCAGGCGCGGCTCGAAGGCGTCGCTAGAGGCAAGCGTTGCCAGCAGCCCGGCCGTGACGACGGCTAACGCGATAATCACCGGTACAACGCGCATACGGCCTCCTTGAGCGATGACAAAGGAGTTCATTAAAGCGCAACGCCCGCAAAACTCAAGGTTTGCGGGCGTTGTCAGGCACTCGGCGCCGTACCGGTTAGAAATCGTAGCTTAGGGTGGCCATCACGTTGGCGGGCGCACCTGGCATGTTGAAGGTGTTCGCCCCGCCCACCCGGTTGTAGTACTCCCGGTCGAAGACGTTGTTGAAGTTGAGCTGACCGCTGACGCTTTCGCTGAAGTCATAGCCGACCATCGCGTCGAACACCGCGTAACCCGGCGCATCGACGCCGCTGCTGGAGCCGAAGTCGCTCATCGCCGTCATGCCGGCGCCTACCCGCAGGCCACCCAGCGCCTCACCGGCGAAGTCGTACTGGGTCCAGAGGTTGACGATGTTCTTCGGCATCAGCAGGAAGATGGCGTCCTCGCGGGCATCGCCGCTTTGCTGCACCTCGGTGTCCAGATACGTATAGCCGGCGATCACGTCCCATTGATCGGTGACGCTGCCGGTCACCTCGAACTCGGCGCCCTGAATGCGCATCTTGCCGATCGGCACCGAGTAGCTGGCCCCGGTATCCGGCGAGGTACCCGCGCGGTTATCGTCGTACAGGCGGAAGGCGCTAAGGCGGGCGTTCAAGTCACCGTTCATGTAGCTACCCTTCACGCCTACTTCGTACTGGTCGCCCTCGCGCGGCTCGATCAGGTTGGCGTCCGGGCCCTCGGCGGTCTGCGGCTTGAAGACCTGGGAGTAGCTTGCGTAGAGCGAGTGGTTCTCGTCCAGGTCGAACACCACGCCGGCGTAGGGGGTCACTTTGGTATCGCTTCGATCCTGATAGGTATCGGCGGCCTTGTCCTCGAAATCGATATCGTAACGGCTCACCCGGGTACCGGCGATCAGCGCCAGCGGGTCGATCGGGCGTAGGGTCAACTTGCCATAAAGCCCGGATTCTTCCAGCCGGGTATCGGTATGGGCGTAGCCCGAACCGGTTGCCCGGGAAGCCCCCAGCACGTCCACAAAAGCCAGCTCGTTCAACTCGTCCCGGGTGACCCGGCGCCCGGCCAGGCTGCGCGAACGCCCGGACTCGGTCTCGGTGTCGAAGCGCTTGTAGTCGCCGCCCACTACGAATTCGCTGACGCTATCGAAGGCGGCGAAGGGTTGGCTGTAGCTTGCATCCAGCGCCAGCGCTTGCTGATCGATCCGGCTGCCGATCGCCGCCACCGTCAAGCGGTCATCCGCATCCAGGGCGCTGCCGCCGAAGGCGTAGTTGTAGTTGGCATTACGGTCCGAATAGCGCGCCGCGACCCGCCCAAAGCCGCCGGTATCGAAGCGGTGGGTCAGCTCGGCGATCCAGTCGTTCGAATAGCTGTCGAAGTCGTTCCAACCGGCGCCGAAGAAATCCGAACGCGACCCATACAGAAGCTCGTTGTCGGGGCCTACCGGATGGCCGTTGTTGACGCGGATGTCCTTGCTGTTATGGATGTAGCCAAGCCCGAAGGTGGTCGAATCGTCGAGGTCGACGTCGATGGCGGCGTAAATATCGTTTTGCTGGTTGGTGTTGCGATCGACGAACTCACCGTGATGGGCGCGGTCGAGCACCAACCGCCCGCGCACCCGGCCATCATCGCCATCGAGTGGGCCGGAAACATCGACCTGAGCCGAGCGCTGCTGATCCGTTCCCGCGCCTACGCTGATGCGCCCCTGGGGGTCGTAGGTAGGCCGCTTACGCACCAGGTTGACGATGCCGCCCATTTCGCTGGTGCTATCGAAAAGCCCGGAGGGGCCGCGCATGATCTCGACGCGGTCGAACGCCGAAAGCGTCGGCACCGAGCCCGTGATGCTGGTCATCGGTGCGGGCAAGCCGTCGATACTGTACTCGTCGTACTCGAAACCGCGGGCGTAAATCGAGGAGCGGCCGTTGTCGTTGGAGAGCACGCGCATGCCCGGCGTGCGGCGGCCAAGCTCGTCCAGGGTGGTGAAGTTTTGATCTTCGATCGCCTCACGCGTCACCACACTGACCGACTGGGGAATATCGCGCAGGGAGGCCGGGGTTTTGGTCCCCACGGTCGCCGCGTCCACCCCGTAGCCACCGGTCACCTCGGAAGGCAGCATTTCGTACAGGCGGTTGCCTTCCACGGTCACGGTCTCGAGTCGCATGGCCTCGCCGGTGGCCTGCGCCAGTACGTTCGGCGTAAAGCCGAGCAGCAGCGCCGCACTCCCCACCGCGGCCGCGTTTTGATAAGTACGCCGTTTGACCAACATCGCTCCCTCCCCTTTTGATATCTGTTTCGCGCCTGCTTTGCGAATGAGAATCCATTACAATAAAATTCAAGGCAGCGGATTATGGCATCTTGCGGGGCGCGCCACCTTTGCCAAGGCGTCGCTTTGCTATGCAAACGCTGCAAATACGATAAGCAGGCTTATTTACAGGAGCCTCACGTGGACGGTTCACGCGACAAGCACGTCATTAGCACGACCGACCTGCAACGGTTGTCGGCACATCTGGTAAAACATCAGCGCCTGGAGGCGCCAGCCTGGGACAAACGCTCGGCGCCGCTTTCGGGAAAAATGTGGGTGAGCGAGCGGGAACCGGGCATGCAGCTGCGCCTGGCGGACATCGAGGACCGCTTCGGGCTCAAAAGCCAGGCGCTGCTCCCGGCGGGGGTCAAAATCGCGCTGGTCGTCCAGGGCAGCGCCCAGGTGCGCTACGGCCATCACGAAACACTGCTGGGCCCGGAAGAGCCGCACTCTGCGCTGATCGCCACTCTTCCCGATAAAACGCCCTTCGTGCGCACCGGTCGGCCGGGCACTTTCGAGCGTACACTGACGCTCTCGCTCTCCCCGCGCTGGCTAGCGCGCCACGGCTACCAGGCCCTGGCCGAGCCCCCTTCGCCTGCGGTTCACCACTTTACCCCCTCGTCCGGCCTCTTGGCCCTGGCCAAGAGCCTCTTCGAGACCGGTAGCGAAGAACCCACGCCGGCCACGCGTTTGATCATCGACGGCTTCGCTACCCTTTTGGCCGGCGAGGCACTAAAGCACGCGCCGCAAAAGCCCCCCGCTTTGGCCCCGGGCCGGGTACGCCTGGCAAGGCTCATGGCGCTCATCGACCGGGGAGAAGCGCGCGGGCTCAGCCAAAAAGCGCTGGCCCGGCGGCTAGGCATGAGCCTAAGTGCGCTGCAAAGAAGTTTTTCCAGCGAACGCGGTGAGCCGCTGGGCCAGTTTTTACGCCGCCACCATTTGGATAGGGCGCGAAAGGCGCTGGAGCGGGAGGCAATCAGCATCGAACAAGCGGCGATGCTGGCGGGCTACACCAGCGCCACCAACTTCGCCACGGCCTTCAAACGCGAATTTGGTATAGCGCCCAGCGATTACCGTAGCCAGCGCAGGGACTCAAAACGCGCCCGCCGCGACATTTCACCGCACAAGCGCGGCGTCTGCTAGGCTTAATCGGCACACGGCTAATCCATCGAACCGCTATCTATAAAATCCAATTAGGGAGCAATCATTGCCATGGCTACGTTACACGGGAGCCGACCGGGCGTTTGGTTACTGCTGATCGCCGCACTTATCGGGGGAGCGTTAGCGCTTTACGCTTATTTGACACCTTTGACCGGCGTTACCGGAACCCTTGGCGCGCTGGTGGCCATGCTGGGCTGCGCGATACTGGCAGCGGCGGCGGCAGGGCTTTTCAAGCTCCATCAGGGCGCCGGGCTCATCGTACTTCGCGTGCTTATTTTACTGGGGTTGGCGGGTACATTTTTTGCCGCCCTGCTACTTCATCAGTGGCTGCTGGCCGCAGTACTGGTGATCGGCCTTGTGGGGCTGGTCGTCGACGTCGCCCGCGCTTCTTCTCGTACACCCGGCCATCCTTGAGGCGCATCATGTCAAACGATCACGGTTTTTCCTCGCGCCCTGCCCTGCGCCTTTTCCCCGGCATGACGCCGCTTGCGCTCTCGACGCTGCTCCTAGCGCCGCTACCGCTGCTGGCTCAACCAACGCAAGCGCCTGACGAGGCGCCGGATGCGCAAGCGCGTCCCGAGAACAGCGCCGCACCCATTCCCCTGGTGCCCGAAGGCGGCGTTTGGGACGGCTTTCATGGCCAGCTCAACGCGCAAAAATATAGCCCGCTTGACCAGATCAACGTCGACAATGTCGGCGAGCTCGAAAAAGCCTGGGAATTTCATACCGGGGACGTCTCCGATGGCTCCGGCGACATCGCGCCCACGGTCTGGTCGGCCACGCCGGTGTTTGCCAACGATACGGTTTATATCGGCACGCCGTTTTATCGGGTGTTCGCCCTCGACCCGGCCACCGGCGAAGAGCGCTGGCGCTTCGATACCGCCTCGAGCCAGGAGCCGCTAACCCAGCCGGCGCTCAAAAGCCGCGGCGTGGCCTACTGGGAGGCCGACGACCCCGTCGAGGGGGAAGCCTGCCAGAAGATCGTCTACTTCGGCACCATGGATGCCCAGCTCTTTGCGCTGGACGCCGATAGCGGCGAGCTGTGCGAAGGCTTCGCCGACGGCGGCGTATTGAACGTCGACGAGTGGAACAACATGCCCGAGAACTGGCCGCTGTCGCTTTTACAGCCCCCCACCGTGGTGGGCGACCGGTTGATTCTGGGCTGGGCGGGCAAGGATTGGGAGGAGAGCGAGGCGCCGGCGGGCACGGTGTTCGGTCTCAACGCGCGCACCGGCGAGCGCGAGTGGACCTTCGAGGCGCTAACCCAAGAGATGCGCGAACGCAGCGGCACCGCCAACGTCTGGACCCACATGAGCGCCGACGAAGAGCTAGGGCTCGTTTACCTGCCCGTGGCCTCGCCCTCGCCCAACTTCTGGGGCGGCAACCGCACCGAGGAAGTGCCGCTGGCGACTTCGACCACTGCACTGGATATCGAAACCGGCGAGGTGGTCTGGTCGCGTCAGTGGGTGCATCACGACATCTGGGATTACGACATCAACGCAGCGCCGACGCTGATGGACATCACCGTCGATGGTGAAGAGATTCCCGCCTTGATGCAGGCCACCAAAATGGGCTTTCTATTCGTGGTCAACCGCGAAACCGGCGAGGACGTCTGGCCGATCGAGGAGCGCGAAGTGCCCGGCGGCGATGGCAATGTAGAGGGTGAGGTGTATGCGCCTACCCAACCTTTCCCCACCCTGCCCGCGCCGCTTCTGGACCAGTCCCAGAAACCCAAGGTATGGGCACTGGCGGATGCGGTCAGCTTCGGCCAGTGTTCGGCGCTTTGGGACGATCTTTGGTACGAGGGTATGTACACCCCGCCCACCACCGAAGGCGAAGGGACGCTGGCCTACCCGGACAGCGCCGGCGGCGTGCAATGGGGCGGCGTGGCGTTCGACCCGCAAAGCCAAACCGCGGTGGTGAACACCTCGCATATCGTGCAGTACATCAAGCTTTTCGATCGCGATACGTATATCGAAGCGGATAGCGGCTCGGGCAACGAGAGCGGCTTTGCGCCCCAGGAAGGCGCGCCCTACGGTATGCGTTTGGAAGTGGCGCTGAACTGGCTGGGTATGCCCTGCTGGGAGCCGCCCTTTGGCGAGCTCGTTGCGCTGGACATGACCAGCGGCGAGGTCAAATGGCGTCGTCCGGTGGGCGCCTCGCAGCAGTTCGGGTTCTTCATGCCGGAGCGCTGGGGCTCGCCGACCATCGGCGGCCCGGCGGTCACCGCCGGGGGCCTGATCTTCATCGGCGCCTCCATGGATGCCAAGGTACGCGCCTATTCGCTGGAAACCGGCGAGCAGCTCTGGTCGGACCAGGCCCAGGCGCCGGTGGTTTCCAACCCGTCGGTGTATGAGTACCAGGGTCGCCAGTACGTGGCCTTCGTCGCCGGGGGTAATACCATCCTGAAAGACCACGTGGGCGACCAGGTCTTCGTGTACGCGCTCCCCGAGTAACTGCATGCAGCGCTATCGAGGCGGCCTCAAAGGCCGCCTTTTTAGTGAGTAGCACTTGGGAGCAGCACTTGGGAATAGCACTTGAGAGTAGCGCTTGGCGTCAACGCAGTGTCATCTTCGACGAGTAGGCTCACTCCCCGGTTACCGATGCCGATAACGTTTGGGGAGTTAAATGAAAAAAGTAACGACACTGGTTTTGCTGTTCACGCCGGCGCTGGCCCTGGCCGGCGAAGAGGCCTCACGGCCGGTGATTGAACACCTGACGTTGGGCGAACTGCGCCCGACCCAGCCGGCGCTGGGGTATCGTCAGATGGATTACAAGCAGGGGCGTTTTGCCCTCGATCGCGAAAAACTGTTCGACGAATACTGCGAAACCGCCGGGCAAGGCGAAATCGCCACCTTCGATGACGCCTCGATGCTCGCGGATATCGAAAGCTTTCGCTGCCAGGACGAGGTCGGCACGCATACCGGCGACATGAAAACGGCGGTGGTCGCGCCCAACGGCGAGCGCTACCTGACCGACGGCCATCACACCTTCAGCAATTTCATTACCCAGCAAGGGCAGGCGTTTGAGATGCCGGTGCTGATCACCGACGACTACAGCGAGCTGGCGGATATGCAGCGCTTTTGGGACACCCTGCAAAACGAGCGCCAGGTGTGGCTCGACGCCCCGAATGGCACCATCACGCCGGACGAGCTACCCACCGCATTGGGCCGGGAGCATCAGATGGACGACGCCTGGCGTTCACTGGTCTACTTCACTCGCGGCGTGGGCTACGTCAAGCCCGCCACGCCACCGCCCTTTCTGGAGTTTTACTGGGGGCAGTGGCTTGCCGAGCGACTATCGATGGACGCGCTCGATTTGACCACTCAAGAAGGTTACGCCGAGGCCGTGGCCCAGGCGGCGCGGCTCATGGTCGACACCCCAAGCGACACGGTGATCGCCGAGACGGCTCAGGGGCCGCTAACCGCCAGGGCGATGGGCCAGCTCGACGCCTTCGACCAAAGCGCGCTCGATAAACTTTCAAGCGAGCGCGGCAAGCTCACCTACGCGTTCTCCCAGGAGTAAAAAGCCGGACCTCGCGCCTGTTGCCCGGGCGCGGGGTCAACGACGCCTTGAAGTCTCGGCCGCCTCGCCCTGCCTGGTCAGCGCGGCTTCCATACGATCTAGCTGCGCTTGTAAATTGCGTACGTCGCCGCGCAGCGCGCTCAGCTCCGCCTCCTCGCCTTCGCCGTTATCCAGCGCCATCTGGGCGCTCTCCTTTTGCATCACGTCCAGCACGATGCCGATCATCATGTTCAAAAAAACGAAGGCGTTCAAAAAGATGAACGTGAGAAAGTAGATCCAGGCGTAGGGAAACTGCTCCATGGTTGGGTACAACACCGCCGTGGCCCAGCTCTCGAACGTGGCGACCTGAAAGAGCGTTAGCATGGCCAGCGCAATGTTGCCCCAGAGCTGTTCGTCGACGGTGTGAAACAAGAAACTACCGATCGCCGCGTAAATATAAAAGATGATGAACATCAAAAGCGCCACGTAGCCCATGCGCGGGATCGACTTCAAAAGCGCCGAGAGCAGCATTTGAAGCTCCGGGATCATCGACACCAGGCGCAGCACGCGGAAAATACGCAGAAGCCTGGCCAGCAGCACCATCTCGGACTCATCCATGGGGATGAGGCTAGCGGTGACGATCAAAAAGTCGAATATGTTCCAGCCCTTCTTGAAGAAGTCTCTAAGCCGGGGCTCGGCGGCCATACGAATGAGCACTTCGACCAAAAAGAAGACCGTCACCGCTACATCCAGATACCCCAGCCACTGCTCGAACCGGCTCACCTCATCGTAGGTGCGCGCGCCGATCACCAGCGCCGAGATGACGATGATCGCGATCACGACGGTCTCGAAGATTTTATTGCTGCGCAGCTGCTCGAAACGGGCCTGCCAGGTGCTAAACGAAGTGCTCATGACTCAAAGGGTCTCTCGTACGCGATAGCGTGAATCCGGGGGTAAAGCCTGGGCATTATTCCTTTGGAGGTGCCGGCAACGCAAACCCTGGCGCGCATTTAAACGCGGGCCGCCATGGAAGTGATAGAATGAGGGCTTCCCTTTTTAATTAACCCACTACGACTAAAGCCGCAAACCCCCTCGACAAATGGTATTCTCCCGCGGTCTGTTTACACTGTTTCAGCTGGAAAGCGCCTAGCGCGCAATGCCACGTTCTATACCTTGTGCTGGATGCCCCAATGACACTGCTTTGGATTGTTTTACTCCCCTTACTGGGCGTGCTGATGCCGGTCATCGCTGGTAAACGCTCGCGTTTGACGTGCTCGCTTGCCACCGCTATCGCGCCGGCCATTGCGCTGGGCCTGACGCTTTGGCAGATCCCGGCACTCGGTGAAGGCCAGCCGCTGCGGTTTTTCGCCGAGTGGCTGCCCGAGCTTGGCCTGGCACTGGCCTTTCGCCTGGACGGGTTGTCGCTGCTCTTCAATCTCTTGATTTTGGGCATTGGACTACTGATTCTGCTCTACGCTCACTTCTATCTTTCGAAAGAGGAGCCGGTGGGGCGTTTTTACAGCTTCTTGATGCTGTTCATGGCGTCGATGGTGGGGATTTCGCTCTCCAATAACTTATTGCTGCTGTGGCTCTTTTGGGAGCTTACGAGCCTATCGTCGTTTCTTTTGATCGGCTTTTGGTCCCACCGCAACGATGCCCGTAAAGGCGCGCGCATGGCGCTGACCGTGACCGGCGCCGGCGGGCTTGCCCTGCTCGCCGGGCTTTTGCTGCTGGGCAGTATCGCCGGCAGTTTCGACATGGACACGGTACTGGCAAGTGGCGCGATGATCGTCGAGGACCCGCGCTATCCGGTCATGCTCGGGCTGATTCTGCTCGGCGCGTTTACCAAATCCGCGCAGTTTCCGTTTCATTTCTGGCTGCCCAACGCCATGGCCGCGCCCACGCCGGTCTCGGCATACCTGCACTCGGCCACCATGGTCAAGGCGGGTATATTTTTGATGGCGCGCCTGCACCCGGCGCTCGCGGATAGCACCCTGTGGCAGCTCGTGGTTCCCGTGGTGGGCATGATCACGCTGATTTACGGCGCCTGGTTCGCGTTTTTCAAAACCGACTTGAAGGGCATACTCGCCTACTCGACGATCAGTCATTTGGGCCTGATCACGGTGCTTTTGGGTATCGGCAGCCCCATGGCGGTACTAGCGGCGCTTTTCCATATCATCAACCACGCGGCCTTCAAGGCGGCGCTTTTCATGATTGCCGGTATCATCGACCACGAAGCGGGTACCCGCGAGCTCAAGCAGCTTGGGCGGCTAAGAAAAAGCATGCCAGTCACCGCGCTGCTTCTGACGCTGGCCGCCGCCGCCATGGCCGGGGTGCCGCTATTCAACGGCTTCATTTCCAAGGAAATGTTCTTTACCGAGACCCTGGAGAGCCCGCTTTTGGGTGGGCTTAGCTGGCTAATACCGGCGCTGGCGACGCTTGGCGGTATTTTGTCGGTCGGATACTCGGTGCGTTTGGTGGTGGCGGTATGCCATAAAGAGCCGCGTCAGGCGTCGCCCAAGACGCCGCACGAGCCGCCCTACTTGATGCGCCTGCCGGTGGAAATCCTCGTGGGCATCTGCCTGCTGGTGGGTATCCTGCCCGCCTTCATGGCGACCGGGCTGCTGGATCTGGCCACGCAAGCAGTACTGCAAGCGCCGCTCGATTTTCATCTATCGCTCTGGCACGGCTTTAACCTGCCGCTATTGATGAGTGTGATCGCCTTTATAGTCGGCGCGGCGCTTTACTGGCGTCATCACGATCTACGCCGCTTTACCAGCGGCTTCGCGCCCATGGATGCTAGCCGTATTTTCGAGCGCACCGTGGTTAGCCTGGCGCACCGCTGCGAGCTTTTGATCACCGCCTGGGACGGCCAGTCGCTTCAGCGCTATATGGGCTGGCTGCTGCTGGCGACCCTGGTCATGGGCGCGATGGGGCTTTCGCAAATCACCGAGCTGACTGGCGAGCTTGGCAACCAGCCGGTGGACGGCATCGTGCTGTTCGGCGCCTTGATGCTGATTTTTGGCGGCCTGGCCACCGCCGTAACCCACCGCTACCGGCTGATATCGCTTTTGATGCTCTCGGTAGTCGGGCTTTTCGTGGCACTGACCTTCGCGCGTTTTTCGGCGCCGGACCTGGCCCTGACCCAGCTCTCGGTCGAGGTCGTGACCATGATCCTTTTGATGTTGGCGCTTTTTTTCCTGCCGCAAAAAACCCCGCCGGAATCCAGCCCCAAACGTAACCTGCGCGATATCGTGCTGGCCGGCGCGGTTGGCGGCGTGGTGGCGAGCCTCAACTACGCGGTGATGACCCGCGAAACGCTCTCGATTTCGCAGTTTTTCATGGAGAACAGCGTACCCGGCGGCGGTGGCCATAACGTGGTCAACGTCATTCTGGTCGATTTCCGCGGCTTCGATACCCTGGGTGAAATCACCGTGCTGGCGCTGGCCGGTCTTGCCATTTTCAAACTGTTGAATCGGCTTAGGCTGTTCATTCCGCACAGCGACAGCGAAGGTCGCCTCTGGTCGCCGGACCGCTACCCGGCGATTCTTACCTCGATTTCGCTGGCGCTTTTACCGCTGGCCCTGCTGGTGTCGGCGTTCATCTTCATTCGCGGGCACAACGAGCCCGGCGGCGGCTTTATTGCCGGTTTGATTACCGCGGTCGCGCTCATTCTGCTTTATATGGCCCGTGGCGTGGAGTGGGCGCAAGAGCGCCTGGACTTCCCCTTCCAGCCCGTGGCCGTGGTGGGCGTGGCCGTTGCCACCCTGACCGGCCTGGGGAGCTGGCTGTTCGGCCACCCGTTCTTAACCTCTGCCTTTAGCTATTTCAGCCTGCCATTGGTGGGCAAGTTCGAGCTGGCCACGGCGCTTTTATTCGATCTAGGGGTGTACCTGGCCGTGGTCGGGGCAACGCTGATGATTCTGGCGAACCTGGGCAAGGTGACCACCGCGCACCGCCCGGTGGTCAATGCCACGAAAGACGACAACACCGCGGCGGCAATCAACAAGGAGACGCCCTGATATGGAAACGCTCTACGCAATCACCACCGGCGTTCTCAGCGCCAGCGGGCTCTATCTAACGCTTAGAGGGCGTACCTTTCCCGTAGTGGTCGGCCTGACCCTTTTATCCTACGCGGTGAACCTGTTTTTGTTCTCGATGGGCGGGCTGACCTCCGATGGAGCCACCATCGTTCACGGTGAAGGCACCTATGCCGACCCGCTGCCCCAGGCACTGGTTCTCACCGCTATCGTGATCGGCTTTGCGATGACCGCGTTCGTGGTGATTTTGGCGATGCGCGCGCGCAGCGAGCTGGGTAACGACCAGGTAGACGGCAAGAAGGAAGACCGCGAATGATGCAACACCTTGTAGTTTTTCCCATCGTGGTGCCGTTGATCGCGGGCATTTTGATGCTTTATCAGCGTCAGGGGCTGGTGCGCTTCAAACGCGTGGTCAGCGTAGGCGCCACTGCGCTTCTGGTGGTGGTGGCCGCCGCCCTGGTCGGGCGTGTCTCCAGCGGCGAGATCCTCTACTACGCGCTGGGCGACTGGCAGCCGCCGTTTGGCATCGTGCTGGTGCTGGACCGCCTCTCTGCGCTGATGCTGCTGCTGACCTCCGTGCTCGCCCTGGGCGCGGTGGTGTTCGCCTGCGCCGGCGACGATGAAAAAGGCAGCAACTTCCACGGCCTGTTTCAGTGGCAGCTTTTGGGTATCAACGGCGCCTTTTTGACCGGCGACCTGTTCAACCTGTTCGTGTTTTTCGAGGTGCTGCTGCTGGCCTCCTACGCGCTGCTACTGCACGGCGGCGGCAAGGCGCGCATTCAGTCCGGGGTGTATTACGTCGTGCTGAACCTGGCGGGGTCGTCGCTTTTTTTGATTGCCGCGGGCATCCTTTATGGCGCCACCGGCACGCTGAACATGGCTGATATGGCGATTCGCGTCGCCGAGCTTCCCGCCGAGCGCCAGGGTATCGTGACCGCAGGGGCGCTGATGCTGCTGGTGGTATTTGGCCTGAAAGCCGCGATCTTGCCGCTCTACTTCTGGCTGCCCCGCGCCTACTCGGTAGCGCCGGCGCCGGTGGCGGCGCTGTTCGCCATCATGACCAAGGTGGGCATCTACGCCATTCTGCGCGTTTACCTCTTGGTATTCGGTGAAAGTGCCGGCGCGCTTGCCGCCCTGGAGCAGGCCTGGGTGTGGTGGCTCGGCCTTGCCACCCTCGTCGCATCGCTGGTGGGTATTATGGCCGCCCAGGATCTTCGCCTGCTCGTTTCGTATCTTGTGCTGCTGTCGGTGGGTACGCTTTTGGTCAGCGCAGGAATGCGCAGCGAAGCGGGGGTCTCGGCGCTACTTTACTACCTGATTCATACCACCCTGATCACCGGCGGGCTCTTTTTGCTGGCCGAGATGATTGGCATGCAGCGGGGCAAGGCCGGCACGCGGCTGGTGAAGGCACGCCCTTTGGTACAGGGCAAAGCGCTGGGGCTTTTGTTTCTTATCGGCGCGGTGGCCGTGGTCGGCGTGCCGCCGCTTTCCGGTGCCATTGGCAAGGCGCTGGTACTTAACGCCGCCGAAGGCGCCCAGCGCCTGTGGCTCTGGCCGACGTTGCTGATCGCGAGCCTGGCATCGCTGATCGCGCTTTCCCGCGCGGGCTCGACGCTTTTCTGGCGCAGCGCCCAGGGAAGCCCGAGTGGCGCTAAACTTTCCGGGTTTCAGTGGTTCGGTGTGGTGTGGCTATTGAGTGCGGCGCCGCTTTTGGTGGTATTCGCCCATCCGGTGAGCGTCTACACTCAAGCCACTGCCGAGCAGCTCGCCAACCCCGAACGTTTGACCGACACGCTTATTTCTGAATCGCGAGGCCGCTTATGATACCGCCGCGTAGATGGCTACCCACGCCGGTCTTATCACTTTTGCTGCTGTTCGTGTGGCTTTTGATGGCGCGCAGCTACGCCCCCGGGCAGATACTGCTGGGTGGCATACTGGCGATCATCATTCCGCTGGTGACCTACCGCTTTTGGGATACGCAGCTTCGCATCAAAAAGCCCTGGATGCTGGTGCGCTTCATCCTTCGCGTGCTCAAGGATATCGTGGTGGCCAACTTCGAAGTGGCGCGCCTGGTCATCAACCCCTGGAAGCGGCTCAAACCGCACTTCATCGAGTACCCGCTGATGCTGGAGGAGCGCTTCACCATCACATTGCTGGCCAGTACTATCAGCCTGACGCCGGGTACGGTGTCCGCCAACCTGCGCCTGGACGGCCAATCGCTTTTGATCCATGCGCTGGATGTCGAGGACGAGCAGGCGCTGATCGACCAGATTCGCGAGCGTTACGAGCGCCCTCTCAAGGAGATTTACGAATGTTGAGCGTGGCTTTATACCTCACCTCGACCCTGGTGGTCATCGCGCTTTTGCTGAACCTGTTCCGGCTGATCATCGGGCCGGACCTGCCCGATCGGGTGCTAGCGCTGGACACCATGTACGTCAATTCGATCGCGCTGATCGTGCTACTGGGGCTTTGGCTGGGCACCAAGACCTACTTCGAGTCGGCGCTTTTGATCGCCATGCTCGGTTTTATCAGCACGGTGGCGGTGTGCAAATACATTCTGCGCGGGGATATCATCGAATGAGCCTGTCAACGACTCACAAAGGAGCGCTTGCATGTCGTTTTTAGCCGAGGCGTTCGTCTCTGTTCTACTGCTTACCGGCGGCATTTTCGTGTTTATCGGCTCATTAGGCATGGCCCACCTGCGCGACTTTTATATGCGCCTGCACGGGCCTACCAAGGCCTCTACCCTGGGGATCGGCTGCATGCTGGTCGCCTCGATGGGCTATTTTTGGGGGACGGATGGCCATATCGATATTCAGGAAATGCTGATCACGCTGTTTTTGTTCATCACCGCGCCGGTCAGCGCCCACCTGCTCGCCAAGACGGGCCTGCACCTGCGCGTCAGGCACGCACAGAAAACCGGCGGCGTGCCCTTCGAGCTTCGCGACGAGGAAGTCGGCAAAAAGCCGGTGCCCCATCCGGACAAGGGCCACGGCTAAGCCTGATTCAGGCACAAAAAAAGCGGCGCTCGGCGCCGCTTTTTTTATAAGGCGTTTTAGCCCACCAGCTCCTCTTCCGAGTGACCCAGAAGATAAAGCAAACCATCGAGCCCGGCGGTGGTCAGCGCTTGGCGGGCCTGGGCACGCACCACGGGCTTGGCACGAAACGCCACGCCCATGCCGGCCTGGGCCAACATCTTAAGATCGTTGGCCCCGTCGCCCACCGCCACGGTTCGAGCAAGCGGCCACCCCTGGCGGCTGGCGATCTCGGTCAGCAGCGCAGCCTTGCGCTCGGCGTCCACGATCGGTTCTTGCGTAGCGCCGGTCACCTTGCCCGCCTCGACCACCAGCGCATTGGCATGCACCTCGTCAAAGCCCAAGGCGCGCTGCAGGTAGTCGGCAAAGTAGGTGAAGCCGCCGGAGAGAATCGCCGTGCGGTAGCCCAGTCGTTTGAGGTTGGTTATCAGCCGCTCGACACCCTGCATCAGCACAAGCTCATCGGCGATGCCTTGCAGCACCGACTCGTCAAGACCTTCGAGCTTGCTCATGCGCGCGCGAAAGCTCGCCTTGAAATCGAGCTCGCCCCGCATGGCGCGCTCGGTCACTTCCGCCACGGCTTCGCCCACGCCGTGGCGCTTGGCCAGCTCGTCGATCACCTCGGCCTGAATCAGGGTAGAGTCCATATCGAAGCAGACGAGCTTGAACGGCGCCTCGGGTTGAGTGTGAACGACGATATCCACCGGGTGGGCTTCACTCACCGCCAGCGCTGCCTCGCGAAACGCCTCCCACTGCGTGCTATCGCCCTCGACCAGGTACTCGAGCGCGTCCTGGCTATCGCCATGGGCGGTATCCGCCAGGCGCCTGGCGCTCTGCTCATGCAGACCGAACCGCTCTTTGAGCTCGGCCACTGCGGATTCGATGGCCGGCGTCAAACGCGGCGCCAATACGGTCAAAAGCTTCTCACTCGATGCCACGACTCACTCCCCTGCCTCTAAACGGTCTACCTTTTGAAACCCACGGGGAAGCTTACTGCCTCGCCGTCCGCGCTCGCCGCGGTAGTACGCCAAATCGCTCGCTTTCAACGTGAGCTTGCGCTTGCCGGCATGGATGACCAGCTCGGCGTTTTCGCCCACCACGGTGATGTCGCGCACGAACTCCTCGCGCCGCGCGGCCCGGGCGCCGGGGATATCGAGCATTTTGTTGCCCTTGCCTTTACTCATTTCCGGCAATTGTTCGAGCGGGAAGAGCAGCAGCCGCCCTTCGTTGGAAACCAGCGCCACCCAAAGCGCCTCGCCTTCCGGCACGGCGATGGGCGCCATGACGTTGCACCCCTTGGGCAGGCTGAGCACCGCCTTGCCGGCCTTGTTCTTGCCGGTCAAATCGTCCAGTTTAGCCATGAAACCGTAGCCGCCGTCGCTTGCCATCAGGTAGCGCTGGGTAGGCGGGGCAAGCATCATGCCGGCCATCTGGGCGCCGGCGGCGACGTTCGCCCGCCCGGTAATCGGCTCGCCCTGGCCTCTAGCGCTTGGCAGGTTGTGGGCGCTCAGGGTATAGGCGCGCCCGGTGTCGTCGATCAGTACCAGCGGCTGGTTGGTCTTGCCCCGGCTTGCCAGCTGGTAGCGGTCGCCGGCCTTGAACGAGAGCCCGGCGGGGTCGATGTCGTGGCCCTTGGCGGCGCGAATCCAGCCTTTTTCGGAGACCACCACGGTAATCGGGTCGGCGCCGAGTAGCTCGACTTCCGAAAGCGCCCTGGCCTCGCTTCGCTCGACCAGCGGCGAGCGGCGGGCGTCGCCGTGCTCCTTGCCGGCGGCGCGAATCTCGTTCTCGATCAGCGTGGTCAGCTTGGCTTCGCTGCCCAGCAGGCCTTGCAGGGTCTTGCGCTCTTTTTCGAGCTCTTCCTGCTCGCCGCGAATCTTCATCTCTTCGAGCTTGGCCAGGTGGCGCAGGCGAAGCTCCAGAATCGCCTCGGCCTGGCGCTCGGAAAGCGCAAAGGCCTCGATCAGGGCGGCCTTTGGCTCGTCCTCTTCGCGGATGATGCGAATCACTTCGTCGAGGTTGAGATATGCCGTCAGCAGGCCTTCGAGAATGTGCAGGCGGTCTTCCACCTTGCCCAGCCGGTGTTCCAGGCGCCGGCGCACCGTGGCGCGACGGAAAGTAAGCCACTCGGCCAGCATGTCCGGTAGCGCCATGACCCGCGGGCGGCCGTCCAGGCCGATCACGTTCATGTTCACGCGCACGTTCTTTTCGAGATCCGTGGTGGCGAACAGGTGCGCCATCAGGGATTCGACGTCTACGCGGCTCGAGCGCGGCTCGATCACCAGGCGCGTTGGCTCTTCGTGGGTCGACTCGTCGCGCAGGTCCGCCACCATGGGCAGTTTTTTGGCCTGCATTTGGGCGGCAATCTGCTCGAGCACCTTGGCGCCGCTCACTTGATACGGCACCGCGGTGATGACGATATTCGCCTCTTCGCGCACGTACCGGGCGCGAAGTTTGACCGAGCCGCGCCCGGACTCGTAGAGCTTACGCAGATCCGCCGCCGGGGTGATGATCTCGGCATCCGTCGGAAAGTCCGGCGCCGGGATGAATTCCATCAGGTCCGTGGTGGTGGCACCGGGGTTGCGTAGCAGATGGCAGGTGGCCTCGACGACTTCGCTCACGTTGTGCGGCGGAATATCGGTGGCCATGCCCACGGCAATGCCGGTACCACCGTTGAGCAGCACATGAGGCAGGCGCGCCGGCAGCACGACGGGTTCTTGCATGGTGCCATCGAAATTGGGCGCCCACTCGACGGTGCCCTGGCCAAGCTCGCCCAGCAGCATCTCGGCGAATTTGGAAAGCTTGGCCTCGGTGTAGCGCATGGCCGCAAAGGATTTGGGGTCGTCCGGGCTTCCCCAGTTGCCCTGGCCGTCCACCAGCGGGTAGCGGTAGCTAAAGGGCTGCGCCATGAGCACCATGGCTTCGTAACAGGCGCTGTCGCCATGCGGGTGGAATTTACCCAGTACATCGCCCACGGTACGCGCGGACTTCTTGTACTTGGCGTTGGCGTTCAACGCCAGTTCGCGCATGGCGTAGATGATGCGCCGCTGCACGGGCTTCATGCCGTCGCCGATGTTGGGCAGCGCGCGATCCAGAATCACGTACATCGAGTAGTCGAGGTACGCTTTTTCGGTGTAGTCGCGAAGGGACAGGCGCTCGACGTCGCCCTCCGCCACTTGAATATCCATGGTCATCGGGGGTTATACCTCAATGTCTGCGAGGTTGCCGTAATTTTCCAGCCACTGCTTGCGGTCGCCGGCGCGCTTCTTGGCCAACAGCATGTCCATCATTTCCATGGTGCCGTCGCCTTCACTGAGAGTGAGTTGGACCAGCCGGCGGGTTTCGACCGCCATGGTGGTCTCTCGAAGCTGCAGCGGGCTCATCTCACCCAGACCCTTGAAGCGCTGTACGTTCGGTGTGCCGCGCTTTTTGGCGAGCTGCTTGAGAATCGCCGCCTTCTCGCTTTCATCCAGGGCGTAGTGCACTTCCTTGCCCAGGTCGATGCGATAAAGCGGCGGCATGGCCACGAACACGTGACCGGCGTCCACCAGTGACGGGAAATGGCGCACGAACAGCGCACACAAGAGCGTGGCGATGTGCAGGCCGTCCGAGTCGGCGTCGGCGAGAATACAAATCTTGTGATAACGAAGCTTCTCGAGATCGGCGCTTCCCGGGTCGGCGCCGATCGCCACGGCGATATCGTGCACCTCCTGGGAGCCGTAGATATCGTGGGTTTCCACCTCCCAGGTGTTCAGAATCTTACCGCGCAGGGGCAAGATTGCCTGGGTTTCGCGGTTACGCGCCTGCTTGGCGCTGCCGCCGGCGGAATCCCCCTCGACCAGGAAAAGCTCGCTTTGCGAGGGGTCCTGGCCGGAGCAGTCGGCAAGCTTGCCGGGCAAAGCCGGCCCGGAGGTGACCTTCTTGCGCGCGACCTTCTTGGCCTTTTTCTGGCGGCTTTGCGCGGCGCTGATCACCAGCTCCGCGAGCTGCTCGGCCTGATCCACGTGGTGGTTCAGCCATAGCGAGAAGGCGTCCTTCACCACGTTGGAGACGAACGCCGCAATGGTGCGCGAAGAGAGGCGCTCCTTGGTTTGCCCGGCGAACTGCGGGTCGAGCATCTTCACCGAGAGCACGAAGGAGGCACGCTCCCAAAGATCATCAGCGGTGAGCTTGATGCCCCGGGGCAGCAGGCTTCGGTATTCGCAAAATTCGCGCAGCGCGTCCAAAAGCCCGGAGCGAAAGCCGTTGACGTGGGTGCCGCCCTGGGGCGTGGGAATCAGGTTGACGTAGCTTTCCAAGAGCGCCTCGCCGCCTTCCGGCAGCCACTGGATCGCCCAGTCGACGCCGTGCTCGTCGTCGCTGAAGTGGCCGATGAAAGGCTCGGCGGGTAGTACCTCGTAGCCGTCAGTGGCCTGGGCGAGGTAATCACGCAGGCCGTCCGCGTAGGCCCACTCGGTTTGGGTGCCGTCGGGCTCGACCAGGTTAACCTTGAGCCCCGGGCAGAGCACCGCTTTGGCGCGCAAAAGGTGTTTTAGCCGGCCCACCGCGAGTTTCGGGCTATCGAAGTAGCTCTCATCCGGCCAGAAGCGCACCAGCGTACCGGTGGCCCGCTTGGCCGCCTTGCCGATCTCGTGAAGCTCGTCGGCCTTTTCGCCGTGTTCGAAAGCGATCGCGTGACGCAAGCCGTCGCGGGTGACTTCGACCTCCAAACGACGTGAAAGCGCGTTGACCACCGACACCCCGACTCCGTGCAACCCGCCGGAGAAGCGGTAGCTCGACGCCGAGAACTTACCGCCGGCGTGCAGTTTGGTCAGAATCAGCTCGACGCCGGACACGCCGTGTTCCGGGTGAATATCGATCGGCATGCCACGGCCGTTATCCATGACTTCGATCGCGCCGTCATCGAACAAAACGACATTGATGGCCGTGGCGTGGCCGGCCAGCGCCTCGTCGACGCTGTTATCGATGACCTCCTGAACCAGATGGTTGGGCCGGGAGGTGTCGGTGTACATACCGGGACGCTTACGCACCGGCTCGAGCCCGGACAGGACCTCGATAGAACTCGCGCCGTACTGGGAGGCATCAAACTGGGTCATGTAACGTCGATTCCTGAGAAACAGTGCTAAGGCCGCGCCCAGGTGAACGGGCGCGGCGAAAAAAGGCACAGCATAGCGTAAAAGCAAACTACTGTATATCCAGCCATATCTAGCGCGGCGTTAAAGCCGGCGGCGAGTAATCACACACCCGTGGGCGTTTACTCCCCGCCCTGCTCTGCCGCCCAAAAGGCCTTGATGAGCCCCTGGCTTGAGGCGTCCAGGCGGCTAACATCGCCCTTGCCTTCCATGGTCGCCAGGGTGTCCTTGGCGATCTCCTTGCCAAGCTCTACCCCCCACTGGTCGAACGGGTTGATGTCCCAAATCACCGCTTGAACGAACACCTTGTGCTCGTAAAGCGCGATCAGCGCGCCCAGGGTTTTGGGCGTCAGCTCGTCCATCAACACCGTGGTGGAGGGCTGATTCCCCCGGTAGCGCTTGTGCGCCGGGGGGGTGCCGTCTTCGTCGACGGCGTCGTCACCCAGCATCAACACCCGCGACTGCGCGAAGCAGTTGGCCAGCGACAGGCGGTGCTGCGCCTTGAGCAGGCGCTTCGTGTCCGGGTCTTCGACCTCGTCGTAGCGCTTGAGCGGGGCGATAAAGTCGCACACCACCGGCTGAGTGCCTTGGTGCAAGAGCTGGTAAAACGCGTGCTGGGCGTTCGGCCCAAGCTGGCCCCAAAGGACCGGGCAGGTGGAGTAGTTCACACTTTCGCCCTGGCGCGTGACGGACTTGCCGTTGGATTCCATCTCGAGCTGCTCGAGATAGGCGGCGAAGTACTCAAGACGCCCGTCATAAGGCAGAATCGAGTGGGCGCGAATATCCAGAAAGTTGACGTTCCAGATGCCGGCCAGCCCCAGCATGACCGGCAGGTTTTGCTCGAGCGGCGCGTCGCGAAAATGACGATCCATCTCGTGGGCGCCGGCCAGCAGCGCGCGAAAGTTTTCCATCCCGACGATCAACGCAATAGGAAGCCCGATCGTGCCCCAGAGCGAATAGCGCCCGCCGACCCACTCCCAAAACATCAACTGGTGATCCGCCGCGATCCCCCACTCGCACATCTTCTCCGGGCTTGCCGAGACGCCGATGAAGTGTTGGCGAACGATCAATTCAGCGCTCAAGGGCTTGGCGCCGATCATTTCATCGTGTTCGGCCAAACGGCCCAGCAGCCAGTCCCTGGCGGTGTTGGCATTGGAAAGCGTGTCGATGGTGGTGAACGACTTCGACGACAAAATGAACAGCGTGGTTTCCGGATTGAAGCGGGCGAGATAATCCGCCAACTGCGAGCCATCCATGGTCGAGGCAAAGTGAACCTCGACCGGGTGAATGTCATCGGGCCGGTAGTCGGCTAGCGCGTGGGTGACCATCAGCGGGCCCAAATCCGAGCCGCCTACTCCCAAGTTGACCACGTGACGAATCGGTTTGCCGGTCGCGCCCCGCCACTGGCCCGCGTGTAGCCTTGACACCAGCCGCTCCATCGCATCGAGGCTTTCGTGCACGGCGGTGACGACGTTGTCGCCCTCGACCTCAAGCGTGGCATCCGCGGGCAAACGCAGCGCGGTGTGCAGCGCCGGGCGGTTTTCGCTGGTATTGACCCGTTTGCCGCTTAAAAGCGCGTCGATCGCGCCGGGCACGCCCGCCTCGTCCGCCAGCGCCAAAAGGTGCTCCAGGGTGTCGTCGTCCCAGCGCTGCTTGGAGAGATCCAGCGTTAGCCCGTTGACCTCACGGGTGAACGTTCGAGAGCGGCTCGCCTCGCCAAAAAGATCCTTCAAGTGCACGTTTTCGAGCGCTCGAGCATGGCGGGTCAGCGCTTGCCACGCGGGTAGCGTGTCGGGAGTGTCGTGTTTTGCCAAAGCCGTTTCCCTCTTTTTGGCGGGTATCCTAAAGCCTGGGACTGTTGTGTTGTGCCGGGGCCGCGTAAACTACGCCCCCTCCACTTTTTAGCCTGGCTTGCCCATGAGTAACGCATCTTACCGTGACGCTATCTTTTCGACACCCCTTGACCGCGTAGCGCGCTTCTCTTTCGACGAGCAGGTAGTCGCGTGCTTCCCCGACATGATCCGCCGATCAGTGCCGGGGTACGGCCAGATTTTGGGCATGTTGAGCCTGATTGCACAGCGCCACCTGCGCCACGGCGCCCACGTGTACGACCTGGGCTGCTCGCTGGGCGCCTCGGGCCTGGCGTTGGCCGGCGCACTTCCCGCGGATGCGTTTCGCTATACCGGGGTCGATGTCTCCCCGGCCATGGCCGAGAAAGCCCGCCAGACGTTTCTGAACGAATGCCCCGACCACGCCATGACGGTGATCGAAGACGATATTCGAACACTGGAGTATGCACCTTCGGGCATGATCATTTTGAACTTCACGCTGCAGTTTTTACCCCCGGCGGACCGCGATGCGCTGCTCGCCCGCCTTTATGCCGCACTGGAGCCCGGCGGCGTTTTGATTCTCTCGGAAAAAACCGTCGACCCGGACGAGCGTGACAACGCCTGGCGAGTCGAGCGCTACCATGATTTCAAGCGCGCCAACGGCTACAGTGATATGGAAATCAGCCAAAAGCGCACCGCCCTCGAGAACGTGCTGATTCCGGACTCCCTGGACGTGCTCCATCAGCGCCTGCAAACCGCCGGCTTTCCCAGGTCGATGACCTGGTTTCAATATCTGAATTTCGCCTCATTGATCGCGTTCAAGGAGGCTTGAGGTGCCATTACCCGAGGATCACCGAGCACTCTACCAGGCGTTTCTGGATCAGGCGGCGCTGGACGACGCGCTGCTTCCCTGGCTTGCCCGCCTGCCCGAACAGCTCGCCCAGGGGCTCGATAAAAAGCGCCACGGCGACCTTTCCGCCTGGGAAAAAGCGGTCAAGAAGCTGCCGCAGTTGCCCGAGCCGCGCGAGGTATCGCTGACGAGCGACACGGTCACCGTGGACATGGCACTGGATGAGAGCCAGAGGCGCCAGTGCTTCAACCTGCTCAAAAAGCTCGCGCCCTGGCGCAAGGGGCCGTTCAATCTGGGCGGCATCGAGATCGACACCGAATGGCGCTCGGACTGGAAGTGGCAGCGCGTGGCGCCGCACCTGGCGCCCTTGAAGTATCGCAAGGTGCTGGACGTAGGCGGCAGCAGCGGCTACCACGCCTGGCGGATGGCCGGTCTTGGCGCCGCGTTCGTGCTGGTGATCGACCCCTCGCCGCGGTTTTATTGGCAGTTTCAGGCGGTGCGCCATTTCGTCGGCGACGCCGATCATCAGCGCACCCACTTTCTACCGGTGGGCATCGAGGACGTGCCGGAGAACCTGGCCTTTTTCGATACCGTCTTCTCCATGGGCGTGCTCTACCACCGGGTTTCCCCTTTCGAGCACCTGAATCAGTTGAAAGCAGCCTTGGCCCCGGGCGGCGAGCTGGTACTGGAAACCCTGGTGGTCGAAGGCGACGAGCAAACGGTGTTCGTACCCGGCGAGCGCTACGCCGCGATGCCCAACGTCTACTTCCTGCCCTCCTCCAAAGCGCTCTGCCACTGGCTAGAGCGTTGCGGCTTCACCAACGTGCGCGTGGTAGACGAAGCGGTTACGACGCTGGAAGAGCAGCGCAGCACGGCGTGGATGACCTACCAGTCGCTTTCAGATTTCCTCGACCCCGATGATCGTAGTCGCACTATTGAAGGCTACCCCGCGCCGCGGCGCGCGGTAGTAATCGCTAACAAAGCCGGCTAAAGGCTCAACCAGTGCCTCGCTTCAAGGAAGAGCGAGGCACGGGGGCTTGGGGCGCTCTTTCTAAAAGCTCAGAATTCGGCGAAGGCGGTTGTATTAGCAGACGCGAGATAATGACGTAGTTTCTGACGCTGAAGCGTCTTTATCATGGGCAGGTTCAGTAGGCTTGCCGGCGCCGTGACCAGCATGCCAACGCCCATCATGATCATTCCCGTTAAAGCTCCCCCTTTTGACTGGCCAGGCTCGAGATTACGCGACAGAGTGTAAAGGCCCGCCAGGCTCGTACCGACCGCGGCAAGCAAGACAGGATAAATATACATAGCCTGGTTATCGAAGCTATAAAGCAGCCCTCCCCCCAATACCAGCAAAACATACAGCGCCACCCATACCATGGGCGTATCAAAAGAAACCTCTTCCTGATCGAAGCCACGGCTTTTCAAGAAGGCCGCGAGGGGTATAGTCAGCTTTCCCGCTTTATCGAAGTGGACAACTGTAGTGGCATAGTGAATTCGGCCACCTAATTAGAGGTGCTAATATGCACCAAGACATCATTAGGTGGCAGCATGGCAACAAGACCAAAACGTAACTTTAGCCCTGAATTTCGACTCGAAGCAGCACAGCTAGTCGTCGATCAACATTACACGGTTCGTGAAGCGGCTGAAGCCATGAATGTGGGGTATTCGAGCATGGATAAATGGGTACGTCAGTTACGCCAGGAGCGTGATGACCAAAGCCCTAAAGCAACGCCCATGACAGCCGATCAGCTCAGGATTCGCGAGCTTGAAAAGCGCATCCGTGACATTGAGATGGAAAAAGACATCCTAAAAAAGGCTACCGCTCTCTTGATGTCGGACTCCCTGAACACTTCTCGCTAATCGAGAAACTCAAGACGAGCTACCCGGTAAAAAAGCTGTGTGACGTGTTTGGCGTGCATCGCAGCAGCTTTAAATACTGGAGACAACGTTCAAAAGACCTGTGTGTGCCACGAAGACCAAGGAAATAGCCAAGGTCAGAGAGCTATTTCGCGAGAGCGAAGGCTCTGCAGGGGCGCGCAGCATCGCAGAGATGGCGACAAGGCAGGATGTGCCGTTAAGTCGCTATCGCGCTGGCCGCCTGATGGAAAAGCTTGGCCTGATTAGCTGCCAAGTGTCTGGGCACACCTACAAGAAAACAGGTGATGAACATGTTGAGGTACCGAACCACTTAGCGCATCAGTTTAACGTTGAGGTGCCCAACCGCGTTCGGTGTGGCGACGTCACATATATCTGGACTGGCAAACGCTGGGCTTATCTAGCCGTTGTCATGGACTTATTTGCCAGGAAAACGATTGGCTGGTCGATGTCGTTGTCGCCCGATAGCGAACTCACCAGCAGCGCATTGAAAATGGCTTATGAGAGCCGTGGGCGGCCAAAAGGGGTTATGTTCCACAGCGACCAGGGCAGTCATTACAAGAGCCGTAAGTTCCGTCAGACACTTTGGAAATGCCAGGTAAAACAAAGCCTGAGTCGACGTGGTAATTGCTGGGATAATGCGCCAATGGAGCGTTTCTTCAGGAGCTTAAAGGTTGAATGGGTGCCAACGTATGGCTATCGATCATTCTTGCAGGGGCAGCATCATATCGTGAACTGTTTAATCGGGTATTACAGCCAGCTTAGGCCTCACCAGCATAACGGTGGTATGAGTCCGAACCAGGTAGAGAAAAAGTACTGGGTTAACTATAAAGCGGTGGCCAGTTTTACTTGACCACTACATGCCCTCACTTTCCAGCATGAAAAATAGTAATATCGTCTATCGCATCTTCAACCCTTCCTTTCAACTCGGCATCGTTCAGCAATGGCTCCAGAGCGCGAAGCAATTCACTTTTATTCCCTCCTCCCAATCTGGCAATGTGACCAATGCAAGCTATGGCGGCACCTCGGACTTCTGGATCTGGATGTTGAAGACAAAAAACACAGTTCTCTAAATACCATTCGCGATCATCGATATGGTGCACACCCCTAACCAAAGCGTCACATAAATCCGAACTGTTTCCTTGGTTAAGCAACCTAGAAAATTCTTGTTTATCTATTTTCTTTATCTCTTCATATATATTCATCTTTCACTCCTTGGCACGATCCTTCCCCTGTTATTAACAACCCCGGCCCGCCTCAGTGCATTTTTCATCTGTGTTGTAAGATCATCCCAACTCCTGACATGCCCATGAAAAACCCCCTTCATAAGTTTGATCGAAAACAACTATTTCTCCTGCGACCTCATCCACACCTACTCGACGAGGAGAGGTTTCTTTCACCTGAACTGAAGAGTCAAGCACATCTTGCCCATTTGCTGAGGCTCTACTCTTAACGGAATTATCAAAACGTCCATGATAAGGAGCTGACTGATACTCTCTGTCACTTCCCTCACTATACACCGCCCCGCCAATCATATCTGTGCCGGCAGGCTGATACCCCCCCAATCATATTGTCACCTTGCAACGGCTCAGCAATGGGGTGTTCACTGCGACAGCCACCCGGCTGAAGGCTTGGTCGCTCAGTGGTCCAGCCATGCTGGTCAACGATAGGCGTGTCATAACGCCCCGGGCGGTCGGTAGGCGTATCAGGGCGGCCCTCGCGGTCAATAGGGTTGTTATCGTCTTCCAGGCGATCAGTAGGCGAAAATACGGTTCCCGTGTACCAGGGGCCTGCTTTCGTTCCGTTGCCCATTCGTGCGGGCCACATGCCTGAAATAAATGCCCCCACCGGGTTTAGGTAGGGTATTCGTCCGCCAAGAGCAGCGGCACGGCCCGCTACCGCTGAGCCCCCAGCCGCACTTGTTGCTGCAGCCGCTCCTGCCAAACCCAACGGATCCACCATCCCCGTCGGGTTAGTCACGTAGCCGTACAGGTTCGTGCCTCCCTTGAGCCCTATCGGGTCCTGGCTGATGTACCTTCCCTGTTGCGGGTCGTAATAGCGATGGCGGTTGTAGTAAAGCCCGCTCTCTTCGTCGTGCCATTGGCCCTGGAACCGGATTGACTGGGTGACGTTGCGCACGGCGCGTTGATTTTTGACGGCTGCCCAGTCATCAGGTTCGGCGAACCAGCGGAGTTGGCCGTTGGGGGTGATCAACTGCATCGGTGTGCCCAGGGCATCGGTGATATAGGCGCTGACTAATTGGCCTTCCTGGGTGTCATCAATGCGCAGCATGGGTACGAAGCTGCCCGGCTCATAGACGATGGTCGAGTGCTGGTTGTCACTTTCTTCCCGCACGATGCGGTCGCCGTCCCAGCCGTAGTGGATGGTGGCGGTGGTGCCGTTTTCGTGGCGCACGGTTTTGCTGATGCGGCGACCCAGGCCGTCGTAGCGGTAGGTGGCATCGACCGTACGGCCCCGCTCGCTTGCGCGGGTGAGCTGGACCAGCCGATTGGCACCATCAAAACCGAGTGTCAGGCAGTCGCCGTTGGCGGCCTGCCTTTCGATCATGTTGCCTGCGCCGTCGAAGCGGTGGCGGGCACCGTCCAGGTGGTCGAGGCGGTTGTCGGTGATGGCCCGTTGGCCGTCCAGGCGGTTACCGGCGGCATCGAGGGCGTAGCGGTGGGCCTGGTCGCCGTGCTGGCTGCCGGTCAGGCGGCCGGCGGCATCAAAACTGTACGCAATAACGCTGGAGGCCTGATCACTCTGCACGCTTCTGAAACTCATCCGGCCCAGGGCGTCGTACTGGTACTGCTGCCCGCCGCCGTTCTGCGCGCCGCGCAGCGTAAGGTGATCGAGCTGGCCGAGGTTCGTGTAGCCGCGCTCCAGAATCAGGGGCTGTACCTGGTCACCCGCTGCCAGGGTCAGGCGGCGCCGGGTCTCCCGGTGCAGGACGTCCGGCTCCAGGTCGATCTCCAGGTTCAGCCCCGGGGCGCTCAACCCGTGCAGGTGCCCGCTGCCGTAGGTGTGCCAGTTGAGCGCGGGTAGCTCGCCGAACTGGCTCGCTTGCGGGGCGCCGTTGGCGGTGAGTGTGTGCTGCTGCTGCCACTGCCAGCCGCTACCGCCTTCGATACCGGCGTGGCGCTGTTGCTCGCCGACCAGCCGCTGGGCGTCATCATATTGAAACGCGACGTCGCCGTGCTCGTTGGTGACGCTCATGAGCTGGCCGTTGGCGCCCCAGCGGTACTGCTCCTGGCTTGCCGGGGCGTGCTCGGTGGCGGGTAAATGGCGCGCCGCGAGGCGTCCGGCAGCGTCGTACTCATAGCGCGTGGCAAGCGGCTGGCCGTCCGGGCCGGGGCGGCTGGCTTCGATGCGCTCGACCAGTTGGCCCGCCTCATCGTAGCGGTACTGCTGTTCGCGGCCGTCCGGGCCGGTCTCGCTGGCCAGGCGGTCCATGTCGTCGTAGGCGAAGCGGTAGACCGCGCCGTTGCCCAGGGTCAGCTCACTCAGGCGGCCCACGTCGTCGAAGGCGGTGAACTGCTGGCTGCCGTCGGCTTCAGTGCGCTGGGCCGGGCGGCCGTGTTCGTCGAAGAAGAACTGCTGGCGGAAACCCTGGGGGCCTTCCACTTCGACCAGCCGCCCTTGCGGATCAAAATGCTGGTGCCAGTAAAGGCCGTTGGACAGTTGGGTGGCGGTGCGCCGGCCCAGCTCGTCGTGCTGGGTGCGCGTGGTCCCTCCCTGGGCGTTGGTGGCACTGGCCAGATACCCGCGGCGATCGTACTCAAACTCGGTGCGCTGCTCGGAGCAGTCGATCTCGGCGGTGACCAGGCCCTGGGCGTTCCACTCGCGCTGATGGGTAGCGCCCACCGGGTCGGCGACCGTGGTAGCGCGGTCGGGCAGGCGCTCGTCGTCGTAAGCAAACGCCGTGGTGCCTGTCGGCCCCGCCACTTCCACCGGCTGACCACGTTCGTTACGAGTGATCTGCCAGTGCTGGCTCTCCGGCCCTTCTATGCTCACCGTGTCGCCCAACGCATCGCGCTCGATGCGCCAGCGCTGGCCGTCCGGTGTTACCTGGCCGATGACCTGGCCACTTTCGTTACGCTCGATCCTTGTTTCCCGGCCCAGTGGGTCGACCGTGGCAATTTTTTGCCCGGCGCGGTCATAGCGAAATTCGATACGCGAGCCGTTGGCGCGGGTGTGCGCCGTCCAGCGCTTGCCGGGGCCGCTGCCCACGAAGTGGTAACGCTCTTCGCGGCCCAGGTGGTCGGTGACCTGGGTGTGATCGACGTGATACTCAAAGCGCCGCGCCAGGCCGCCGGCTTCCTGCTGACCTATTACGCGGCCGTCCGGCGCATGGCGGTCCCAGGTGTAGTGGGCTTCCAACCCGCCGGGCACCCGGTGGGCGGTCAGCATGTGATCCTGCCACTCGAACTCACTCACCACCTCGCCGTGGCGCTGGCGCTGGCGCTGGCGCTGGCGCGCATTGTGGGCTGTTGAACCGGGTAGCGCGCCATGGATTTTCAAACCGCATGGCGTTGCTCGTGCTTACTGCGAACCATTAGCTCATGGCAGTATCATTAAAGCAGATATCGCTATCACGCAGCCTTTCACACGTACTCAGGCCCCTTCTGGATACCAGGTAATATTGATTACTTTCGCCTGCAGCTCAACAATGGCGTTGCGGTCGCCCGCCCGAAAACGTAATCGCCAAGGGTCGCCGCGCTCGATTACTTCCAGCGTGTGGAGATAAGGAATCAGTTTTTCCTGCGCCACTGCAGGGTCGACCAGAGGCCAGCGCTCTCCTTCCTGGATATGTACGAACGTATCGCCTTCAACCTCAAACACCATGGTGCCCGGTCCCCAGAAGGGAGTAATATCCGACTGTATCGACCAGTCGCCATCGCTGCACACGATGCGGATTGCCTGCTCGTTAACGTCCACCCGCTCCAGCTCGATGTCGGGAAATAGCTGCATTGGCATCCACGTCAGATCGAAAACTTCACCGTTCGTTGGCTCACTCATTGCTCCCCCCTTGAAGGCTGAAGCGTGCCAGCCAGGCTTGGTATTCAGCTTCATTAAAATAGGGCTCATTTCTATTGCGAGGCAGAAGCGGGGAGTGAATGCCTGGATGATCCTTGATACGGATAGGCTCAATGATCCCGGCTACGCGGCGATAATCCACTAACGCGTCATTAACTTCTGGGTTTTCGTTATCACCCAACTGCGGCATGGAACCTGCGCGCAAAATGGCACCTCCACTGTATTCGAGCACTGACAAATCATCCATTTGCGCTTTGAGATGCTCAACACCGCCGAGTCGAGCAAGCCAGTCATTTGACAGAATCGTTAACCAATCAACCCCTTTTGGACCTCGATGTAGATTGAGTGAGTGGGTGGTGAACTTATTGATTTGAAGGCCTGGAAAGCGCTGCCCAAATTTATATTCCAGTATTTTGGCCTCATCTTCTCGTTCATAACCATACGACTGCCCTAACCAAAACCCAGAGTATCCGTGTTCAGGCTTGAGCTTCTCACACCACCGCTGTACTAGCTCAGGCAGTTTTTGATCACGCTCCATAAAGAAATCGATAGGAAAATAACAGTATAGCCTGCTTATTCGTTCATCTTGCCCTTTTCCAAGCACAACGATACCGCAAGCATCTGCATCACTACGCCGCTGACCGCCGTGATAAACAAATTCCCACTCTCCGGGGCCATAGCTAGGCAACCAGTCAAATGGGGTTATATAACTATCGAATCCCTTAAGCTTCTTCCAACGACCAGTCGTAGGATTCGTGGTCCACGTCAGTCGATCACCAACCAAGTCGCGGTAGTCAGCGAGGATATCCAACACAGCCTGGCGCTTTTCTTCCTGCTGAGAGCCAGTAAAAAAAAACGCCACCCCCAAACATATTTTAAACAGTACGCCGTTATCGGTTTCGACGGTCAGCAGGTTGTCAAAATCTTGCGATGCATCCACTACCACTCTCCTTAACAGCTAAAATATTATTGCAATTTATGAGCACGTTTTTAACACTATCAATCATACTCTCAGTTATGTACCGCCAATGGCAGTGACTACTCCCACGGCAGCTCTGAAAGCGAATCCGCCCACCCTTGTGGCGATAAGCCCCCAATTTATCCCTCTTTCATCCAATCGATCTTCGTAAGTTACCGTGGCAGGTTGAATCTCGGGAGCATATTCAGTCTGTCGCGGGCCGTCACAGCCACAACGCCCAGGAGTAAGTAGCCTTAATTTATGATCTGCGCCTACAATTTGCTCATAAGCCTCTTCTTGCCCCGCTCCCCAATCATCAGGCGGAAACTTTACCTCCACGACTCCCAGCAGATTATCCTGAGTAGGCTTGTCATTGGGATCTCGCAGTACGACCGCATCGGGTATGCGCATATCGCCCCGGGTATAGCCCTCTGCTCGGTTTTTGGCCGATTCCGTCAGCAATATGCCCTGCGCTCTATCGCGTTTGATTTTTATGATACGGTTAATCGCGTGGCCAAAACTGGGAATCTGATCCGTGGTTTCCTGGCCGCCCTCATCTTTGACCAGCAGCGGTGAAGGGGGCGTATCCCTCATATAGTAGGGCACCTGAACCCGTATTCCCGTATCACAGCTTTCGTTATATTGCTGCAGCCCTCTATCCACGCAGCTCTGTTTGAGGTTAATGCCGTTTTGGCCGCGATTAGGCACTTCCTCGCAGGTGCATACAAAACTACAAACGACTGCAAGACGACTCTCGATATCATCACCTATTGGGCATGCTTGGGCACTTGTACCGCTCATGGTGTGGTTCCTTCCCTTGCTGATAACGTTAACATTTGCGGGTCGTCGGGCAGCCACTGAACATCATGATGGGTACGATCAGGCAGTTGCCCATAAGCACAGGCCTGCCACTGGATTAGCGCTTTAGCGATGCCGTGAGTATCCACTGCTCGTTGAAAATCCTCCCGCTTCTCCAAATGGGAACAACTGGTAAACACCAAAAGGCAAAAGTGCTCGGCCATTTCGATACTGGGTAACTCGCCTTGATTGAGAGCAGTCAAGCGGTCAATGGCTTCTTCAAGGCGGGCATCAATCGCAGGTGAGTCCAGATGCATTAACCACGACCATGCAGCGAGTAATAAGCGCTGACGCGCATCGGAGATCAATTCCTTGCGCATCAGTGGGCGAAGCAGGGTGATATGTTGTTGCGTAATACGCCACCAAGGGGCATCAGGTAATGATGGAAGCGATACATCGTGCGCCTTTTCCGGCTCTCGGCGTAGCGTTTCTTTTGGTGTCCGGCAATGAACAGCGGTACAGGGTCCGAACCACTCTTGGCGCTCCTGATCACTAAAAGCATCAAGAAAAAAGGGCAGTACCTCAGGATCATAAAAACGCCATAGCACCTCATCGCCGTGGTCGTTATAGATCGTTAACCAGTGCCGAAAATGCCTTACCAACGCATGGCTGCTTTCCTTGCTTTCCAGAAGTATTCCCCAACGCAGATGGGGGCGCCGAGTGCTGACCCACTGCAGGAAAGGATCCGCTGCCGAGGTCGGCGCGACAATAGGCGACACCTCGGTCAAGTGACCAAAAGGGGTATCGACGTAGAGTAGTTCCGCCTCGCTGCTGTAGGCCGAGCGCCGATACCACTGCTCGCGTAGCTCGGGCTGAGCAGTATCCAGAATGAGATGCGTGCAGGTTGGCAAGGCGCTATCCATCGATCGCTCCTTGAGAATGCTTCAACGTATCGGCACAAATATCGCATAGTGCCTTGCCACTGCTCGCGGCCCTTTTCAAAGCGATTACTTGGCCCTGCGTTTCTGCGAAGACCGTGGGCTGGTGCTGAACCGGAGAGATTCTGGAATGCTCTTCACTTTCGGCCTCGCCGGGAAGCCGAGCGCTTAGAGCCGCCTGCCCGGTTCCATTACCGGGACTGCCCCCTGAATTGATCTTGACCTGCGGGCCCACGATGGTCACACCGCTGGGGTCGATCTTGATAAAGCTGCCGCCGGCTTTGAGAGTGATCTCGGCACCGGCTTCGATCACCACCTTCATGCCCGCCTTGTGATGTACTTCCTGGCCCGCCTCAAGGAGTTGAGCTTGGCCGATCTTTTCGTGGCGGGTGTCGTCCACAGTAAGGTGGTCGTCACCGTCTACCTTCCCGTAGCGATTGCCGTGCACAGTGTGGTGATCGTCATTATCGATCTCGCTGATGCGGTCGTTGTGCACCTTGAGGTGACTGTCGTTGCGAATCTCCTCGGTCCGGTCGTTGAGCGTTAAAAGCTCCAGGTCTTTTTGGGCGTGGACCCAGATCTGTTCCTCGCCCGCCTCGTCTTCGAAGCGCAGTTCGTTGAAGCCTTCGGCCTTGTGGCTTTGCGTGCGCAGCACCGTGCGGGTCTTGTTCGCCGGTAAATCGTAGGGGGGCTGGTTGACCGCGTGGTAGGTCCTTCCGGTCACCAGCGGCTGGTCCGGGTCGCCTTCCAGAAACGAGACGATCACCTCGTGGCCGATGCGCGGCAGTGCAATGCTGCCGTAACCGCCGCCGGCCCAGCCCTGGGAGACGCGCACCCAGCAGCTGGCGGGCTCAAAAGGTTCGGCGTAGCGGTCCCAGGGGAACTGGACCTTGACCCGGCCGTGCTCGTCGCAGTGAATCTCTTCGCCTTCCGGGCCGACCACAAACGCCACCTGGGGGCCGTCGACGCTTGGCTTGGGGTTGGGCGTGGCGCGCCAGGCGGCGTCGCCGGGCATTAGCGTGACCTGGTTGACGTAGCGGGTCATGCCGCCGGTGTCGCTGGCGCTGATGCTGTCCTCTTCCAGCGCCTGGGGCTGCTCGCCGGTGTGGTGCACCGCGACCACCTGCCAGTCCCGGTTGAGGCTCTCGGTGTCGTGATCAACAAGCGTGAAGCGCGCGCCGGGGGCGAACTCGGGCAAATCGCTTTGGGCGCTGGCCGTGGTGGCGTTGCGGCGCAGGTGCTCCAGGCGGATGCGGGTGAAGGGCTTGCCGGAGGCGTCTTCCTTGTAGCGGCCTGGGTAATCAAAGTGTTCGTAGTCGGTCTGCTGGCCGTGCTCGGCGACGTCATCGCCCATGTGATCGTGAAGCTGGGCGTAGGCCGGGTTTTTAAAACTGTAGTCCTTGAGCTGGGCGCTGGCGGCGGCGACCCGGGCGGTGTGGCTCAGCTTGAGCACGTGGCGGGTAGGCGGCGTGCCGCCGGCGCGGCTGTGGTAGGTGCGCTCGCCCAGGTTGGTGAGTACCTGGGGGTCGTCGGAGAACACCAGCCGGTGGGCGCCGCCTTCGCTGTCCTCGAACTCATGAAAATAAAACAAGCCCTTCCTCGGCGGCGAGGCGCTCGATGAAGGTGAGATCCGTTTCGCGGTACTGCACGCAGTACTCCCGCTCGAGGGGTTCGCGGCTGACGGCGAAGGCGATATCGGTAATACCGCGCTCGTCCAGCAGGGTGTTGATGATGGTGAGCGGGTCGACCTTCTGGAAGATGCGCGAGTTCTGGCGCAGCGAGGTGCGCCAGAGCGCCGGGCGCAGCGTTAGTGAATAGAAGGTGCGCCGATGGCCGCGATCACCCCGGCCGAACTCGCTGATGATGCCGTGGACCCGGCGCAGCGGCTCGCCGTCCTGCCAGACGGTCAGCGTGGCTTCGCGGTCAAGAAGCTCGGAAGCCTCCAGGTCGCCTTCACGGCTGGCGACGTTCAGCGTCAGCTCGAAGGGCTCGGAGAGCGCCTCGCGGTGGGTGAAGTCGATGACCGCGACGTCATCCACGCCCGCAAGCGTGAGAGTGAATTGAAGCCCTTTTCCTTTTGCCATTACGCTGCTCCTTGCCTCTTAACCCGTCACTAGAGAATGACGAGAATAACGACCTGGGCGACAAGCGCAAACGTATCCGTCACAACGAGCGGATTACTTACACAAATGTAAGAAATCGCTTACATAATCGAAGTAAACTTGACTAAAAAAGGCGTCTCCAGAGCGAAGCGCGGTTGGTCGCGTCCTCTCTGTCCCTTTAGCGCAAAGCACTGGTTATCGACCTTCGAACCCTTGAATCGCTCAAGGCCGCGCTCGTTCCGGACGGCAAGCTGGTACTAGAAACCCGGTGGTCAAAGACGACGAGCATACGCTGCTCTTGCCCGGCGAGCGCTACTCCGCGATGCCCAACGTTTACTTCCTGCCCTCCTCCTTCCAAAGCGCTCTGTCACTGGCTAGAGCGCTGCGGCTTCACTAACGTGCGCGTGGTGGATGAAACGGTGACGACTCTTGAAGAGCAGCGCTCGACCAAGTGGATAACATATCGATCGCTTGCAGTTTTTCTGGACCCAGAGGATCGCACGTGCACTCTCGAGGGTTATCCTGGCCCACGGCGGACGGTGGTCATTGCAAACCAAGTCGAATAGAACTCATATCGCCTATTAAACGTTCAGCGCTCAACTTATATAAAAGAAAGATTGAGCGCCCACCAATCATATTATTAATTTATTTTTGGGTAGCTTTTAAAAATCACACTCACCCCTAACTTCCAAACTAATACTTTTTTCAATCGAAATATAGTTAGGAACTTTTTACTTCATTAAATTCGCCTGCCCTTTCCACTCCAGCTTATTTATCAAAGACTGATGAGCAATTCGAGCTTTCTCTAGTCCCTGCCACGTAACATGATTATAGAAATGCACCCAATATGAGTCAGGTAACGATCGACTAGCTTCTTCGTCGTAAAGTCGTGTCGTTAAATCATGAGCCCTAAAAGGTTCTAACTGTGGAATATCCGGGAGGGGCTGAGAGATGTCCATATATCGACACATCATATCCCAAAGGGCTTGATACTCTTTAATACCACCCTCTATATCCATTAAAAAACTTGAAGACTGATAGACGCTTGGAGAATAACTCTCAATGGGGTAACGATGGATCAAATTCAGAACAAACCTCTCATCTCCCATAATATTTTTCTTTCTAACAATATAAGCATCAAACTCATAAAAATGAAACTCTCCCCAAGGGACGAACACCATACCTGTCTTGCGAGACAAGTAACAGTCGTTCAGACCACTTAAAGATAATCGGTGATACTTGTTATCATTATCAAACCATTTAATAACGACGTAGCAAGTCAGAAAAATAGAAATCATCCAACCTATTGGAGAAAGCAAAACGGCTATTACTGAGAAGGAGTCTACCTTGTATGCAATATAAACACATATAGCAAAAACCATGTAGAAAAACTTACCATGTGAAGTAGTGCTATCCCAAAAGCAAAAGCAGTCATCATATATGCTTTTAAAGTAACTTTTAACAACATCAAAATCGTTGAAATTCTCATCCAACTTTATATACCATTTTGATTCATCCATTTCACATTCCCCATGCTGCTTAGGCTCGCTAAAAAATCGAGGTGAAGTTTCAGAGTATTGGTAAGCCGTAGGATTTACTCCAACATAATTAGACCATGCGAGACGCTGGACAAACTTCCTTTCATTAATTTCACCGGTGGCAAACATTGCTTTTTGATAGGGTATAGAATCTAACCGAAAAGCCGTTGGCGTATAACAGGATTCAGTATCGCTGGGCAAAAACTTTTGCAATTTTTTAGTCATATCTTCTTACGCTTATTCAACATCGGCCAGTTAATAAAGAAAAATTAACGATAAACGTTATTTCAAGTTAAACCAAGATAAGAATTAAAAAAATCAGCCAATATTAATATTTCCAATAAACATGAAAACTGATATCAGCGGCGCAGAATCACCAACCAACGCCCCAGGTTCAAAATACTGGCAAGCGAGGCCGCCACGTAGGTGAATGCGCAGGCGGTCAGTACGTGGCGGGCGCCGTTCATATCGTAGGGGGGTACGTACTCTTTCAAAAGCGGAAGCGCTCGGTTGAAGCTGGCGTCGAACTCGACCGGTAATGTCACCAGGTGCACCACGGCGGCGGTACCGAAGCTGATGACGGCAACGCCGATGACCAGGGCGAGGCCGCCGGGCAGGCGCGTTAAAATAAATAGAAACGGTGCGGCCATCATCAACAGCGCGCCGAGCTTCTCGGCTTTTTGGGCAACGCCGACCATGCGGCTGCGGGCGATGAGCGGGGCATATCCTTCGGCATGTTGCAGGGCGTGGCCTACTTCGTGGGCGGCGACGGTAACGGCGGTGAGCGAGCGGCCGTCGAAGTGCTCCGGGGTCAGGCGCACCGCGCGCTCGAGCGGGTCGTAGTGGTCGCCCTGCTCGGTTCGCTCGACGGTGACATCTTTTAGATCGAAGCGGCGCAGAAGGTGGCTGGCAAGCTCGGCGCCGGTACCGGGGTAGTCGTCGCGCCCGCGGGTATGGCGCTTGAGCACCCACTGCGCCCAGAGGTTGGGGAGTAGAAAGATGGCCAGTGCCAGCACGATGAGAAGTACGATCATGGTCTCTACCCCAGCGGATCAAAACCCCTGTTGTACCACGTCGCCGAACCGCGTGCACTGGGCATCCGACAACCCTAAACGCCGGCCTCTTCGGCCTCCTCTTTACGATGCTCCTCGACATCACGCTTGACCGCCTCCAAACCGCGCGCCGAGATACGGCCCTGCTCATAGGCGTGTTCGGCCATCAACACGCTGTCAGCGGCGAGTATCAGATCGCAGTCGGTGCCGGCCAGCTCTTCGCGAAGCCGTTCGATCGCTTGCTGGCGTTTCGGGTCTTTATCCACCCGGCGAATGTAAATCGCCTTGATACGGCCGGGGTAGGCTTTTACGACCTCGGTATAGACTTCCGGGTCGTGTTGGCCGCTGTCGCCGATCAGCACGCAGGGCATATCGTCATAAAGCCCTAGCATCCGGTCGATCAGGTCACGCTTGTGGTCTTCGGCCTTGCGTGGCCAGGGTTTGCGCCAGGAAATGCCCCATTCACGCAGAAACAAAATGGGCCCGACGGGGATACGGTTGAGCTGGAAAAAAGCTTCGAGCATTTCATAAATCGCCCAGGGCCCCCGGGAGACGTACAGAATAGGCCGCTCGGCCTTCTCGCTTTTACCACGATAAAGCGACTGATAAAGGGAGGCCACGCCGGGAAAGGCGGTACGCCGGTGGGGTTTGCGCACGAAAAGCCGGTAAAGCATTTTCAGCTTTTCGGCGACCCCGGTAAACATTACGGTATCGTCGATATCGCTGATCACCAGCAGGTCCGCCTCCGGTGGCGGTACGTAAACCTCCGCGCTGGTACGAATGGGGTTTTGCCCTTCGGCGCGAACGAGAATATCTGCTCGATGCCAGGATACGTCGATAGGGAGTGCGTGCTCGATCGGTAAGTGGGCATCGAAGTAGCCGTCGCGGTCGGTAACCAGCGAAAGTTCGTTCTCACCCACGCAAACGTCGACCTGCGCCTCTTTCAAACCACGCCGAAAAATGCGCCGGGCAACATCGGCGGTATCACGTAAAAAGCCGCGCCGGGGAATGGCGCGGCCGAGTGCCGCCTGTCGAAAGACGCGGCCCATGATGAATATTTCCTTTTGGGACCCGTAGCCACGGTAGGGATGAACCACCATCCCGCCGCGGCCACTGTCGCGCTTCATGGGCTTGGCGACAACGTGGACGAGCCGCTTGGCAAAGCTCGCCCACTGGTGGTACCACGCCATTAAGCGTGCTGGCCCGAGTGCTTCCCTTCTTGAATCTCTTCAAGCAGTTTGGAGCAGAAGGCGTCCAGGTCTTTCGGTGTGCGGCTGGATACCAGCGCTTCATCGCAAACCACGGCTTCGTCGACCCAGTTCACACCGGCGTTTTTCAAATCCTGGGCAATGCTGTGTACCGAGGTCATTTTACGACCGTCGACCACACCGGCGTTGATCAAAATCCAGGGGGCGTGGCAGATAGCGCCAACCGGCTTGCCGGCCTGGAAGAAGGCTTTAACGAAGCTCAACGCGTCTTCGTTGGTGCGCAGTTCGTCCGGGTTGAACAAGCCGCCCGGCAAGACCAACGCGTGGTAATCGGATTCGGATACGTCGCTGAGCGCTTTATCAGCTTCGTAGGTATCGCCCCAGTCGGTTTCCGCCCAAGCGCGAATGCCTTTGCCATCCGGCGTGACGATATGGACTTCGACACCGTTTTTCTGAAGCGAAGCACGCGGAACGCTGAGTTCGGACTCTTCAAAGCCGTCGGCGGCTAGAATTGCAACGCGTTTACCATTTAATGCTTGACTCATCGTGCTCTCCTTTTCGTGATGACATGCGTTCGGCCATGCCGTACAACGCCTTACAAGTGTGGCTTATCTTGTACAATCGTCAAGCGCTATTCGTTAACGAATCCGCTTGTCAGGCCACCTAAAACTTGTACAGCCCCACATCCCCCGCTACAAAGTAGCCTCCCGCTCGATACGCCGACGTGAAATGACTTACATAAAAAAAGCCGGCCCCGGGGTGACAGGGCCGACCAACGTTCAAAACACAAAGTTCAAAACACAAACTGACGTACAGCTTAAAAAAGCTTACTTATATCTTTCGCATCCCAATGCGGGAAGTGCTTGCGTACCAGGGCGTTCAAATCGCGCTCGAAAGCGACCCAATCGGTGGTTTGCGTCTGCTCACCTTGCGCGGCCAGGCCGCGAATCATCCCCGCGCCAACGGTCACGTTGGTTAGCCGGTCGATGACGATAAAGCTACCGGTACCCGGGCTTGCGCGGTAGTCGTCAAGCGGAATGGCCGCGGTGAGCTCTATCTCGCAGCGGGCGATGGTATTGAGTTCCAGCCGCTCCGCCGGGTAGGTTTCCAGGGTATTCACATCGACCTGATACTCGATGGCCCGAACCTCGCCGGAAAGATCTCGGGTGGCCAGTTTGAAATCATAAAGCTTGCCCGGCGTCAGCGCGTCTTCATGCATCCATACGATGTCGGCTATAAACGCGTTGGACAGCGGCACCTCGGCGTTCGCCTCGACCAGCCAATCGCCGCGCGAGATATCGATCTCGTCATCGAGGGTCACGGTGATCGCCTGACCCGGGTAGGCCGCGCTTAAGTCGCCGTCCTGGGTGACGATGCGCGCGACCTTCGACGTTTTGCCCGACGGCAACACCTTGACGCCCTGCCCCGGGCGCAAAATACCCGCGGCCAGGGTGCCGCAGTAGCCGCGAAAGTCCAGGTTAGGCCGGTTGACGTACTGCACCGGCAGGCGCAAATCCGTCAGGTTCTGATCATGGCTGAGCTCGACGCTTTCCAGCAGCTCGATCAGCGTGCGGCTCTCGTAGCCCGGGCCAAAGTACCAGGGGGTATGGTCGCTTTTATTGACCACGTTATCGCCGGTCAGCGCCGACAGCGGCACGAAGCGAATATCCGGGGCGTTCAAGTTGGTCGCGAACTGCTGGTACTCGCGTTTGATCTCGTTGAAGCGCTCTTCCGAGAACTCGACCAGGTCCATCTTGTTGACCGCGATCACCAAATGCTGGATGCCGAGCAGATCGGCGATGAAGCTGTGGCGTTTGGTTTGGGTCTGCACCCCATAGCGCGCATCGATCAAGATCACCGCCAGGCTCGCCGTGGAGGCACCGGTGGCCATATTACGGGTGTACTGCTCGTGGCCCGGCGTATCGGCGATGATGAACTTGCGCTTATCGGTGGAGAAAAACCGGTAGGCCACGTCGATGGTGATGCCCTGCTCGCGCTCGGACTGCAGGCCGTCGACCAGCAGCGCCAGGTCGACGGCGTCGCCGGTCGTGCCGCTGGTTTTGGAGGCCAGCGTGATCGCGGCGAGCTGGTCCTCGAAGATCATTTGCGAGTCGTGAAGCATCCGCCCGATCAGCGTGGACTTGCCGTCGTCGACGCTGCCGCAGGTGATGAACCGTAAAAGGTCCTTGTTTTCGTGCTCGTGCAGGTACTGCTCGATGTTATCGGCAATCAGGTTCGATTGGTGTGACATTAGAAGTACCCCTCACGCTTTTTCTTCTCCATCGACCCGACCTGGTCGCGGTCGATGGCCCGCCCGCTACGCTCGCTAGTGCGGGTCAGCAGCATCTCCTGAATGATTTCCGGCAGCGTGGCCGCCGTGGACTCCACCGCGCCGGTCAGCGGGTAGCAGCCAAGCGTTCTAAAGCGCACGGATTTCTGCTCGGGTACCTCACCCGGTTCCAGCGGTAGGCGATCGTCGTCGACCATGACCTGCATGCCGTCGCGCTCGACGACCGGGCGCGGGGCGGAGTAGTAAAGCGGCACGATCGGAATCGACTCGAGATAGATGTACTGCCAGATATCGAGCTCGGTCCAGTTGGAGAGCGGAAACACGCGGATCGACTCGCCCTTGTTGACCTTGGCGTTATAGATGTTCCAAAGCTCCGGGCGCTGGCTTTTCGGATCCCAGCGGTGGTATTTGTCGCGAAACGAGTAGACCCGCTCTTTGGCCCGCGATGCCTCTTCATCGCGACGCGCGCCGCCAAACGCCGCATCGAAACCGTACTTGCTGAGCGCCTGCTTGAGCGCCTGGGTTTTCATGATATCGGTGTACTTGGCACTGCCGTGATCGAAGGGGTTGATGTTCGCTGCCCGCCCCTCTTCGTTGGTATGCACCAGAAGCTCCATACCCGCATCGACCGCCATGCGATTACGAAACTCGATCATCTCGCGAAACTTCCAGGTGGTGTCCACATGCAGCAGCGGGAACGGCGGCGGCGCGGGGTAAAACGCCTTGCGCGCCAGGTGCAGCATGACCGAAGAGTCTTTACCGATGGAGTACATCATCACCGGATTGCTGAACTCGGCGGCGACTTCACGAATGATATGAATCGATTCGGCTTCGAGCTGCTTGAGGTGCGTCTGGCGCGCGCCGTCAATCGCGATGGAGGACTCGCGCCGCTGCCCGCTCGGCGGAGCTTTAAACTGGGTCATTGCCTACTCCCTCTAAAAGCACCGGGGTGCTGACTAACGGTGCCTGCAAACGGTGTTTGCCTCATTATCGTCACTGTGAGTAGGGTAACGCCCAAAAGTAATAACCTGAAAGAATTAATAACTATCTTTTTATGCTTTTAAGAACTATCTAACGAACCAAACCATTAAATTTTGACCCGCTCGATCCAGGTTTGCCATTCACCACCGCGGCGAAGCTCCAACACCCGGTAGCCCGGACGCGAGGCTTGATCGACCGCGAACTCCAGCGCCCCGGGCATGAACTGATCCGCCATGGCCGGGCAGCCGTAAACCCCCATTCGGGTTTCGCCCGGCGTAGGCTGCTGGGCAAACGCCTGGTGAGCGTGGCCAAACAGCACGATTTTGACCTGGGGGTAGGCACTCAGCGCCTGCCAGAAAGCGTCGCGGTCCTTGAGGCCGATCGCGTCCATCCACGCAGCTCCCACATCCACTGGCGGGTGGTGCAGGCCAATGATCGTCGGTGTGTCGCTCTGCTCCAGGCGCTCGACGAAGGCGCTTAACTGCTCGGCGCCCAGCTCCCCATGAGGCTGGCCCTCGACGTGGGTATCGAGCAGCAGCAAACGCCAATCATCGAGCTCTACCTCGTCGAGCAGCGGGTGACACTCGGCCATCAGCGCCGGCTGGTCGTGATTACCAGGGATCCAGAACCAGGGACACGGCAACTGCTCGAGCACCTGGCAAGCATGGGTGTAGGAGGCCAGCGTCTCGTCCTGGCTTATATCGCCGCTGAACAGCACGATGTCCGGGCGCTCACGGATCACCTGCTCGACGACGCGCTCGAACTGCCGCCAAGGGATACCCGTGCGAGAGCGGGCGTTTTTATCGGCATGAAGGTGGGCATCGGTAATCTGAATCAAGCGCATCAGGGGAGCTCGGGAATATCGTAGGCGTGACCGTGAGCCAGCCCGTGGGCCAGCCACTCCCCCAGAAAGCGGTTGAGCTGCAGCTTCTCATCGGGCTGGTGCATTTTGGCGTTGGGGTAGCGGTAACGCCCGTTGAAGTGGCGCTCGCGCTGAAAGTCGGTAACCTCGGCCATGCGCACATCGTGATAAAGATGCACGCGCATTTTGGGGCCTTCGAGGACGCTGTCCAAAGGCCCGCTCTGGGTCACTTCGACCATCGTGGTGTAAGGGGCCTGCTCCAGCACCGCAAGATGCAGAACCCCTAGGTGCTGGTCTCTGGTGTGCAGGTTGATATCGCGCTGCTGGCCGGCCTCCATGGTGCCCACCAGGCGCAGCAGACGCGCATAGTTGGCGCTGCACTCCCCTTGCAGGGATTTTAAGTCGGTGACGTAGGCGGCTCTAGCCATCTTCGCTCCTTTCGAATTCGCCAGGGGCAGGGGTTTGGGATGGCGCGGCACGCAGCGACGCGCGCTGGCCATCCAGCCAGTAAAGCGCGATCAAACACATGGCGTTGTCGAGCCGGCCCTGACCCAAAAGCTCCCAGGCGGCGCTAAAGCTGACCACGTGAACACGAATGTCCTCGTGCTCTTCGGCAAGGCCGTGAATGCCGCCCATGCCGGTGGTATCGACCAACCCACAAAACAGCGTGACCCGTTCGTTGCACGCCCCGGGGCTTGGATAGTAGGTGTGAAGTTTGGTCAACGCGCCGACCTCGCAGCCCGCCTCTTCCAGGGACTCGCGCCGGGCCACGTCTTCGAGGGATTCGCCTTTCTCGACCAAGCCGGCCACCAGTTCGAGCTTCCAGGGCGAGCGCGGATCGTCGATCGCACCGGCGCGAAACTGCTCGACCAGCACCAGCGCGTCGCGATGAGGGTCATATAACAGCACACCCACCGCGTCGAAGCGGCTATGAATTTCGCGGCGCATGCTATGGCTTTCGCCGCCTTCGAAGAGACGATGGCGAAGGGTGAGCTCCTCCAGACGGAAAAAGCCCTGATAAAGCGTCTCGCGCTTGTCGAGCGTCACGTCCGAACGGGTTAGCTCGGGTGTGGCAAGCGCGGGGGCAAGCGATGTAGTGAGGCTGGACGCCATGGGGCACTCCCGGTTAGCACAATCGATCCATTATCAATGCTAGATGCCGGGAATGCCAATTTGCGCGCTATTAAAGCGACTGCAGGAAGGTCTGCGCTTCGCGGCGAAGGGCTTCGTCGGAAAGCTGGCGGTTTTCCCGCGGCGTGCCGTCCACCGCGCGTTGGGCGTGCTCTCGCGCCGCCTGGGTGTTGCCCTCTTCACTCAGAAAAGTGGCGTAGTAATAGTTTACGTCGATGCCATCCGGGCGGATCTCCAGGGCGCGCTGGAACATGCGCTCAGCGGTGTCGCTATTGCCAAAGCCCAGTGGCCGGCCCGGGGCGCGGTCATAAAGCGCGCCAAGGGTGACGTAGGCCGAGCCGTTGCCACCCCGGGGGTCGAGTTCGATGGCGCGCTCGAGCACGCTACGTGCGTCCTTGGCGGTGCCAAGCGCCCCCAGGCCACTGCGCTCACGGGCGTAGGAAGCGAGTATGATGCCCTCCCATATCAGCACGTCGGCTTCGTTGGGGTTTTGCTCGGCCAACGCTTCGGCCTCGCCGCTCAGCGCCTGTAGCGTGCTTTGGCGCTGGTTGGCCGGAAGCTCCGTAACGGTATGTTCCCAGCGGTTGGTTAACGAGAAAAGCTCGTCCTGGTAGGCGCTAACGGCCAACGGCGAAAGGGCCAGCGCCCCGCCCAGGGTCAAAGCCAACAGCCAGCGAGAAGAGTGTGTGCGCATGAAAAGCTCCTTGGTTATTTTTGTCGCGTACTCGAAATCGTCGATGAGCGGTTGGGATACAACCGCCCTGCCAAATAATGTAACGAACGTTTGAATGACTCGCCAGAACTTCTATCAGCTCATAACAGCGCTTTGAGCCAGCCCCACGCTTTCGCTTAAGCTTTGGCGCACAAACGCAAGGAGAGAACCGTCATGAAAGGCCGCAACATGACCCGCTGGCGCGACCCGGCCAAGGACCCGCGCCAGGAGCCCAAAAGCAACCTGATCACCGCCCAGGGCGCCGAGCGCCTGCGCGGCATTCTCGATCACCTTTCAAGGGTGAAGCGCCCCGCCATCTCCGCCAAGGTAGGCGAAGCCGCCGCCCAGGGCGACCGCTCGGAAAACGCCGACTACACCTACAACAAGAAAGAGCTACACCGGGTGATCGCGCGGATTCGCTATCTCACCAAGCGCCTGGACGAGCTGCAGGTGGTCGATCGTTTACCGGCCAACACCGACAAGGTCTTTTTCGGCGCGTTTGTCAGCCTGGAAGACGAAGACGGTGAGCCGCTGGACATTCGCATCGTCGGCCACGACGAAATCGATACCCAGAAACGCTGGATCAGCGTGGACTCGCCCATGGCCAAGGCGCTGCTTGGCAAGGAAGTCGATGACGAGATCACGGTGCAAACGCCCAGTGGCGAGACGTTCTACCTCGTCTCGGCGATTCACTACGTGACATGAAACCATTGCGCCGTGAAACCCCGCCGGGGTTTAGCGCCTTGCCAAACCGGCGCGGTATACCTTGAAGCGCCGGTTATTCGCCAGGGTTTCGACATCACTCAGGGCGCGCTGTAAAAGCGGCGGATAGGGTAAAAACGCATTGGCGACCAACATGAGCTGCCCCTGGGGGCTCAAATGCTCGCGGGCCTGCTCGATCAGCCGGGCGCTGGGCCCGTAGCTAATATCGCGCTCCTGATGAAACGGCGGGTTGCTGACGATGACGTCGAACTGCTCGTCCTCGAGCGCCTCGAACACATCGCTTTCGAGCACCCGGGCGCTCAATTCGTTGGCCGCGAGTGTTCGCTGACACGCCTTCACCGCGAAGGCGCTCACGTCCACGGCGGTCACATCAAAACCGCGCTTGGCGAGCCAGGCGGTGATGATGCCGTCGCCGCAGCCCATATCGAGCACGCGAAGCGATTTTTGCGGCAGGTGCTTTTCAAGCTGTTCCAGCAATAGCCGGGTGCCGTCGTCGACCTTGCCGTGGCCGAACACGCCGGGGTGACTGACAAGCGCCAGATCTTGCGCTTCGAACGTGGTCCAGGCATTTTCCGGGTCGCTCGCCCCCCGGGTGCGCGTGGTGAACAGCGAACAGCGCCGGGCGTTGTCCAGCTTGTCGCAGGCCATGCCCTGCTCGTCCAGGAATTGGGGCACGCGCTTGATGCCGCCCTGGTGCTCACCGACGATAGCCACCGCCGTACCTTCCGGCAGCGTGTGACAAAGCCACTGTAGCCACCAAAGCCCCAGCTGGTGCGCCTTCGGCCAGAAAAGCACCACTTGGCCGGCGGCCAGGTCGATCTCGGCGTCAAAAGGGCTTTTGGCGCTTTTTTGCTGGGCCTGCCAGGCAGTGCGCAGCGCGACGTTATCGCTGACCATGGCCGCCGAACGGTGGATCAGCCAGGTGTCCTCGGGTGGGGCGACGGGGCAAAGCGCGGCCGCGTCGCCATAGTAGCGCTCGAGAAGTTGGCAGGCGGGAAGTTGGGCACTCATGAATCGGCCTCAGGTTTGGTTAATGTATAAAGCAAATAGCGCCCCAGTCGCCAATGCGGGTCCTGGCGGCAGTACTGTTTTTCCAGCGCCAGCAGCGTGGCTTGTTCGGTTTCATCCACCGGGGGCGTGCGTAGATAGTCCTGGAAGATGCGAATGCCGGCCACCGCCTGCACCGCGAGCCCGCACTCCTCGGCCCACTGGCTGATATCGGCGTGGGTCACCGGGGAGATCGGCGTCAGCCGCTGGCGCTTGCCCTTGCCTTCCAGCTCGTCGCTCAAGGCCTTTTTTAGATTACCCTTCACGGCGTTGGAGAAGCGCAGCGCATCGCGGTTGAAGACCATCAGACTCAGTTGGCCGCCGGGGGCCAGCAAAGCGGCCAGCACGCTCAGTGCCTCGCGGGGCTGGCCCAGCCACTCGAGCACCGCGTGGCAGGTGATCAGCGGCCAAGGGCCAGGGGCCTCGCCGGGTAGCGCTTGAAGCGGCGCCTGCAGGTAACGAATGGCCTGCTCGGGCACCGTTTCCCGCGCCTGATGCCACTGACGGGCGTAGTCGAGCATATCGCCGGAGGGCTCGGCCAGCGTCACGCCGTGGCCGCGCTCGGCGAACCAGGCCGCCTGCTGGCCAAGCCCGCCGCCGATGTCCAGCACCGGCTGGCCTTTTAGGGCGAGCATGTGCGGCAACAAGTAGTCCAACATGGCCAGGCGCAGCTCGCCGCGCGGCGCGTAGTAGAGCGAGCGGGAGAACTTGTCGACCATACCGTCGAAGTAGCGATCCCCCGCCGGGGTCAGTTCATAGATGGAGTGCATGCCTTTCGCCAGATGGCTCTCAAAACGGGCAGTTTACCTTGCATCCATCGCGAACGCTTGTGATGGTGGCCGCTGCGGCCAGGGGGCGAACTGCTCGAGCGCCCCGGCAAGCTGCATCAGCGTTTTATCCTCGCCCATGCGCCCCACCACCTGCACGCCCACCGGCAGGCCGTTGGCCGACACGTGCAGCGGCACCGACATTGCCGGCTGGCCGGTCAAATTGGCAAGCTGAGTATAGGGTGTACGGCTTAACGCATCGACGGCCAAACGCTTCAGCATCCCCGCCTTCAAGGCAATCGAGGGAAGGCCGGGAAGCGCCAATAGCGCCATGAGGCGCTCCCGCGCTCGGCTTGGGTAAAGCTCGCCGCGCCTGGGCGCGGTGTCCGCCGTTACCGGCATCACCAGCCCATCAAAGCGTTCGTGAAACGCGCTCATTTGTGCCGCCGCGGCGTACCACTCGCGCTTGGCCAGTTCATACTCCCGGGCGCGCAGCTTTGCCCCCAGGCGGCCAATAGCGCGGGTCGCGGGCTCGATGGCCAGCCGGCCAAGCGGCGTGTTCGTCGCCTGGCCCAGCCAGACAAGATCCGCCGCCAGATGGCCCAGATAAAGCGTCAGGTAGCTTTCGGCCAGCGCCTCGCCGTCGACCGGCGGGTCCGCCCACTCCACCTCGTGGCCCATGTCCGCTAGGGCTTTGCCCGCCTTCTCGATGGCGGTTTTGACCTCTGGCGAGAGCGTCGTTTCAAGGCCTTTCGAGAACGGCTCGCCCAACGAGAGCGCAATACGCAGCGGTTTGCAGGGCTCAGAAAGCGCTGCCAGGTAACCGGTTTCACGGGCCACCGGGTAGGGGCTTCCCGGCAGCATGCCGTTGATGTGCTCTAAAAGCGCGGCGCTGTCCCGCACGCTGCGGGTCAGCGCGTGTTCGATCACCGCGCCCTGCCACACTTCACCCTGGCCTTGCGCGAGCGGCACCCGCCCGCGGGAGGGTTTGAAGCCGAACAGCCCGCAGTAGCTTGCCGGGATACGCAACGAGCCGCCGCCGTCGCCCCCCAGCGCCAGCGGCACCATACCGCCCGCCACCGCCGCGGCGGCGCCCCCGCTCGAGCCCCCCGGCGAATAACCCGCGCGCCAGGGGTTTTCCGGGTGCGCAAACGCCCTGGGCTCGGTAATGCCCATCAGGCCAAGCTCCGGCGTGGCGGTTTGGCCAGCAATCACCAGCCCCGCCTGGCGCGCCCGGGTGATGATCGGCGCGTCCTGCGTCGCGCGCCAATCCATAAGCGCCGCACTGCCACTGGCCAGCGGCTCGCCGGCCATGCCCATCAAGAGGTCCTTGCTCAACGTGGGCACGCCGGCAAACACACCGTCATCGTTTAGCGAGGCGCTTTCGCGCCGAGCCTGGTCGGCGCGGGTTCGCACCACGGCGTGCAGCGCCGGGTTCAACTGTTCGATGGCGCGTAGTGCGGTATCCAACAGCTCTTCACGGCTTACTTCGCGACGGCGAACCAGCTCGGCCAGCCCCAGTGCATCAAAACGCTGATACTCATCCAGGCGCATGCGGTCTCCCTTTTTTGTTCGGTAATGCCGGCTTTCGAAAGGCTCTAATGCTCACTCTACCACTTTAGGCGATCTTGTCTTCGCCTCTCAAAACCACTAGTTTGAAACGTCAATGGGAACGTTCCCATCGCAGTCATGAATACAGTCATGAATAGAGCCAGCGCATGTCCCAAACGCCACCGCGCGCCACCCTGATCGAAGTGGCCAAGCGCGCCCACACCTCGAAAACCAGCGTGTCGCGCTATTTCGGCCCGGAGCGTGGCAAGCTCTCGGCCGAGCTTTGCGCGCGCATCGAGGCGGCGGCGGGCTCGCTTGGCTACCAGCCCAACCAGATGGCGCGGGGCTTGAAAGGTGGCGGCTCGAAGCTTCTGGGCCTGCTGGTGGCGGATATCCGCAACCCGTTTTCGGTGGCGATAGCCCACGGCGTGGAGCAGGCCGCGGGGGCGCACGGCTACTCGCTGCTCGTCTGCAACACCGATAATGACCCGGTTCAGGAGCAGCGCCACCTCGAACTGTTGGCCGGCTACCAGGCCGAGGGCATCATCATCAACGCCACCGGCCAGCCCCAGACGCAGCTTCTAACGCTCGAGCGTCGCGGCGTGCCGGTGGTGCTGCTCGATCGCGAAATTCCCGAGCTGGGGGAGCAGGCGATCGGTCTGGATAACGCGCTGGCCATCGATATGGCGCTGGAGCACCTCATCGCCCAAGGGTATCGCTCGCTTTTATACGCAAGCAACGCCCCGGAGGGGGCCAGCGCCCGCCAACAGCGCCTGGCCCACTTTCAAACCCGGTGCGCGGCGCTTGGCATCAATTCGCGCACCCTTACCCTTCTCGAGCCGGATGCGATCTCCCAAGCGCTGACCGAGCTGAACGCGACCGCACAAACGCCTTGCGCGGTGCTCTGTGCCAACGGGACCGCCACGCTTGCCGTGGTCGAAACCGTTCAGCGGTTGCGTTTAACCCTCGGGCCGCTGGGGCTGATGGGCATCGACGAGCTCGACTGGTGCGCGCTGATGACCCCGAGCATCACCACCCTTGCCCAACCGTGCGATGCGATCAGCCGCGCCGCGGTGGCCCGGCTGTTAACGCCCGATGCCCCCATCGACTATCGTCATCCGCCGCGTTTGATCCCCCGCGGCAGCACCGTTTTAACCCACCCTTTACCGACCGCTGGAGCACTACATGGCTAACACCGCCTCAACCGATTCATCGCTGAGCGTACTGACCTTTGGCGAAGCCATGGGCATGCTGGTCGCCGACACACCGGGGCCGCTTTCGTCCATCGAGCACTTTCACCGCCGCCTGGCCGGCGCGGACAACAACGTCGCCATCGGTCTTTCACGGCTGGGCTACTCGGTGGGCTGGCTAAGCCGGGTCGGCCAGGACAGCTTCGGTGACTTCATTCGCCAAACGCTTAAAGCCGAAGGCATCGACGCACGCTACATTCATACCGACACCCAACACCCGACTGGCCTCATGTTCAAGGAGCGCGCCGAAGGCGGCGCCGACCCGCGGGTGGAGTATTTTCGCCGGGGCAGCGCCGCCAGCCACCTGGCAGTAGAAGATGCGCAAAGCGTCGACTTCGCCGCGCTCACTCACCTGCACGCCACCGGTATTACCCCGGCGCTTTCGCAAAGCGCCCAGGACTTGACGCGTCACCTGATGCAAAAGGCCCGCGCTGGCGGGGCGAGCGTTTCGTTCGACCCGAACCTGCGCCCCTCGCTTTGGCAAAGCGAAGACGTCATGCGAGACACCTTGAATGAACTCGCTCGCCATGCAGACTGGGTACTACCGGGGCTCTCGGAAGGCCAACGGCTGACCGGCGAGCAGGAGCCCGCGGCAATAGCCGATTTCTATCTCGAGCGCGGCGCCAAAGCGGTCATCATCAAGCTCGGCCCCGAGGGCAGCTACTACCGGGGCCATTTGGGCGGCCAGCTTGAAAGCCTGCACGTAGCGGGGCAACCGGTGGCCAACGTGGTGGACACCGTCGGCGCGGGGGATGGCTTCGCGGTGGGTACGATCAGCGCACTGCTCGATGGCTTATCGCCCCAACAGGCGCTTGCCCGTGGTAATTTGGTTGGGGCCCAGGCGGTGCAGGTCGTCGGCGATATGGAAGGCCTGCCCACCCGTGAACAGCTTCAGGCGCTGGAGCGCTGAACCGACAACAACGCACGCAAGGAAACCGCATGAGTAAAACCGTTATCGTGATGGGTACGCTGAGCGACAGCCAATGGGCCGAACTCGAACAGCACTTCGAGTTGATCGAACTGGCCAAGCCGCTGGATTTCCAGGCACCCAAAACCCTTGATGCCCTCTCCCGCGCCCACGCCCTGATCGGCTCGGGCCTGCCCATTACCACCGAGCTACTCGACGCCGCACCGAAGCTCGAGGTGGTCGCGACCATTTCCGTGGGCTACGACAATATCCCGGTGGACGAGCTCACAAGGCGCAACATCCTGCTTTGCAACACGCCGGACGTGCTGACGGAAACCACCGCGGATACCGGCTTTACGCTTCTGATGGCCACCGCCCGGCGCGTGGTGGAACTGGCCACCTGGGTGAAAGCGGGCGCCTGGGAGGCGAGCATCGGCCCGGACCTTTACGGCAGCGACGTGCACGGCAAGACCCTGGGCATGGTAGGGTTTGGCCGCATCGGCCAGGCGATCGGCCGGCGCGGGGCGCTTGGCTTTGGCATGAAGGTGCTCTACTCCAACGCCTCCCCCAAGCCCGATGTAGAAAGTGAATTAGGCGCCGAGCGGCGCGAACTCGAACAGTTGCTCGCCGAGTCGGATTTCGTCTGCCTGACCGTACCCTTGACCGAACAAACCGAAAAGCTCATCGGCGAGAAAGAGCTTTCGCAAATGAAGCGCACCGGCATTCTGATCAACATCGCCCGCGGCAAGGTGGTCGACGAAGGGGCGTTGATCCAGGCGCTGGAAAGCGGCGTGATCCACGCCGCGGGGCTGGACGTTTTCGAGCAGGAGCCGCTTTCCGACACCTCACCGCTGCCCGGCATGGCCAACGTGGTTGCCCTCCCCCACATCGGCTCCGCCACCCTCGAAACCCGCGCCGCCATGGCCCAGCGGGCGGTGGACAACGTGCGCCTGGCGCTCACCGGCGAGCGGCCGATTAGCCTGGTCAACGAAGAGGCGTGGAAAACGGCGTAGCCGGTCTGTACTCATCACCAGCCCTCACCCTGATACTCACCACCAGACAAGCGCCTTCGGGCGCTTTTTTTATGCCCACTCCAGGGGTCAACCCTCGACCAATGTCTCAATTGACCTGGCGATCAATCCCGCTAAGCTAACCAACAATCAAATATAAAAATAACTTTTATATTTGAACAGCGCTTCACAACAACATCACAATAACGCTATTGGAGAGTTCGTTATGCGCCCTTACCTGTCAGTCATTGCCACCCTTGCCCTGGGAGCCAGCTTCCCTCTTCTCGCCGCGGACTACACCTTCAAGTACGCGCACTCACAAACCGACGATGCGCCGCGCTCGGAGTCCATGCGCTTCTTCAAGGAGACCCTCGAAGAGCGCAGTGACGGGCGCATCGCGGTGGAGCTCTACTTCAATGGCACCCTTGGCAAGGAAGAAGACGTTCTCCAGCAGGTGCAGATGGGCCTCATCCAGGGCTATCGCGGCGGGCTCTTCGCCCAAGCCAACCCGGCCTACCTGATCTACGCCATGCCGTTTCTCTTCGAGACGCCGGAAGAAGCCATCGAGGTGATGCAAAGCGAGCTGGGCCAGGCCATCGATGCCGATGCGCGCGCCAGCCAGCTGCATATTCCGGTGACCGGCGTGGCCGGGGGCATGCGTCAGCTCACCAATAACGTGCGCGCCGTCAATGAGGTCGCCGACCTGCGGGGCATGAAGATCCGTACGCCGCCGCTGGCGCCTACCCTGCGGGCTTTCGAGGCGCTGGGCGCATCGCCCCAGCAGGTACCCTATACCGAAACCTATATGGCGCTGCGTACGGGCGTGGTCGACGGCCAGGAAAACCCGCCATCGAACATCGCCGATATGAAGTTCAACGAGGCGCAGGAGTACCTGACACTGCTGAACTGGCAGATCCATCCCGACCCGTTTTTCATCAGCGCTCAGTGGTACGACCAGCTCCCCGAAGAGATGCAGACGCTGGTCGACGAAGTGGCGGTGGAAACCATGACGCGCTCCAACGAACTCTGGCTCGCCTCCGAGGCGAACTACCTCGAGACCCTGGGTGAGTCCATGGAGATCAACGAACTCAGCGATACCTCGCGCCAGAGCTTCGTCGAGGCGGTAGTAACGGTTTGGGAGTTCTTCGTCGAACGGGGTGATTTCAGCCGTGAACAGCTCGATGCGGTGCTGGCCCAAACCGGTCATGGCGAAGGGCAGGAGTAATGAGCCAGCCGTCGTCGCTTCAAGACGTGGCAAGCGATACGCCAGGCATGCGTATCGTTAGGCGCGCCGCTGCCCTGCTCGAGAATCTGATCGCCGCGCTGGTGGCGGCGATCTTTCTGCTTTGCTTCACGCTGGTAGTGCTTCGTTATCTGTTCGGTATCGGCTTTGCCGGTGCCGAGGAGTTGATGCGTTTTCTGTTCGTCTACTCCACTGCGCTGGGCGCCTCCGTCGCCATATTGCGCGGCGAACACATTCGCATCAGTGTCTTCGTCGAGCGCCTGCCGCCGGTCTATCTGAAAGCGGTCGATAGCCTACGCCACCTGCTGGTCGTGCTCTTCAATGGGTACCTTGCCTGGCTTAGCCTTGGCTGGATCGGCCAGGTGGGCCGTTTTCGCTCCGCAGTGCTCGACGTGCCCAACTGGGTCGTGCAGATCAGCGTCCCCATCGGGGCGGTTCTGGTCATTTTGTTCTCGCTGGCCGTACTGGTCGGAGGAGAACGCCCCGCTACCCGTCGCGACGGCGCTCAGGAGACCCAGGCATGACGCTGCTACTGATCGCGCTCTTCGCGCTCTTGCTAATCGGCGTTCCCATCGCCTACTCCCTGGGGCTATCGGGGCTGCTCTACTTCATCGTGCTACAGCCCAACCTGATCGGCGTACTGCCCCAGCGGGTGCTGTCGGGTATGGATACCTACACCATGATCGCCCTGCCGCTTTTCATCCTCATGGGGCTGATCATGAACGCCTCGGGGATCACGACGCGGTTGATCGACTTTTGTTTGATGCTCGTGGGCCGCTTCCCTGGCGGGCTTGGCCACGTCAACATCTCGACCTCGATGATCTTCGGGGGTATTTCGGGCTCGTCGGTGTCGGATACCGCCTCGGTGGGCTCGGCCATGATTCCCGAGATGACGCGCAAGGGCTATTCGACCGAGACGGCGAGCGGCATCACCGTGGCCTCCTCCACCATGGGCATGATCATTCCGCCGAGCGTGCCCATGGTCATCTATGCGGTCACCGCCCAGCAGTCCATCGGCACGATGTTTTTGGCAAGCCTACTGCCGGGACTCATGATCGGACTTTTCATGATGGGCGTGATCGCGCTGATGGCGGGTCGTCACGGCTATCCGCGCGCCCACGCAGGCTTGAGCGCCACCGAGAAGCGCCTGGTCATCCAGCGTTCGGTACTCGCGCTGCTGATTCCGGTCTTCGTGGTGGGCGCGGTGGTCGGCGGAGTGGCGACGGCCACAGAGTCCGCGGCCATCGGCGTTGGCTACGCTTTGTTTCTGGGGCTGGTGGTCTTTCGCAGTCTGACGCTTCGCGAGCTACCGGCGCTTTTGCGCTCGGCGGTCATGACCAGCGCGACGGTCATGATCATCATCGCCATGAGCCAGCTTTACGTCTGGATCCTGACCATGGAGCAGGTTCCGCAACTGCTCGCGGGCTACCTGGGCGGGCTCGAACTTTCGCCCTTCATGCTGCTGCTGGTCGTGGCCCTGGCGGTGCTGTTCATCGGTACCTTCGTCGACGTGACCCCGGCCATCCTGCTCATCACGCCGGTGGTGCTGCCGATTCTGGTCGCCGCCGGCATCTCGCCGGTGCAGTTCGGGGTGCTCTTGATCAGCGGTTTGGCCATAGGACTCGTGACGCCGCCCGTCGGCATGTGCCTAAACGTTTGTTCATCGATCACCGGGCTCTCCATCGGCCGTATTTTCCGGGGCGCCCTGCCGTTTCTGCTGGCCAACGTGCTGGTCATGCTACTCGTCATGAGCATACCCGCGCTTACCCTGTGGCCCCTCATGTTCTTCTCTTGAGGCGTTTGTTTAGCCGTTTTTTATCGATACCCGCCCATCGAGGCCAAAGGAGCTTACATGGACATTCTTCAAGCCGTTCACGAAGACCACTTCAAGACCCTGGATACCCAGGGCCTGCGCGACAAAATGCTGGTGACGCAGATCATGTGCCCGGGGGAGCTCAAGCTGACCTACAGCCACGTCGATCGGATCATCATCGGCGGCGCGGTCCCCACGCAAGGCTCGCTCACCCTTGGCGATGGCAAGGAACTCGGCGTTGCTTACTTCCTCGAGCGCCGTGAAATGGGCGTCATCAACATCGGCGCCCCGGGGCGGATCGTGGTCGATGGCGAAAGCGTCGCGCTCGGGCGCCATCACGGCCTCTACATCCCCAAGGAGAGCCGGGACGTGCGTTTCGAAAGCGATGACCCAGCCGATCCGGCGCGCTTTTACATCAACTCGGCTCCAGCCCACGTGCGCTTGGCCCTTCGCCACATCCGCCCCGAGGATGCCTCGCCCATGACCCTGGGCGACCCGGCCACGGGCAACGTGCGCACCATCAACAAGTACCTGCACGCCGACGTGCTCGAGACCTGCCAGCTCTCCATGGGGCTGACCGAACTCGACGCGGGCAGCATGTGGAATACCATGCCCTGCCACACCCACGAGCGCCGCATGGAGGTTTATTTCTACTTCAACCTGGCCGAAGAGGACGTGGTCTTCCACCTGTGCGGTAAACCCGAGGAAAGCCGCCACATCGTGGTTGCCAACGAGCAGGCGGTGATTCACCCCAGCTGGTCGATTCACTGCGGTTTCGGCACGCGTCGCTACACGTTCATCTGGGGTATGTGCGGCGAGAACCTTACCTACGACGACATGGACTTCGTTGCCACTCGCGACCTGCGTTAAGCCAGGCCGCTTATCCACCAAGGAGACGACATGGAGCTTTTTTCTCTCGAAGGCCGTACCGCCATGGTGACCGGCTGCAACAAGGGTCTGGGACAAGGGATCGCCATTGCCCTGGCCCAGGCGGGGGCCGACATCGTCGGCGTCAACCGTAGCCCCGCCACCGAGACCGCCCAGCGCGTCACGGCACTGGGCCGGCGCTTTCATGGCGTCGAGGCGGAGCTTGGCCGGTCCCGCCCCGAAGACATCGTCGGCCAGGCGCTCGAGCAGGCAAGCCAGGTCGATATCCTGGTCAACAACGCCGGGATGATCCGCCGGGCGAACGCGTTGGACTTCACCGAGCAGGACTGGGACGAGGTAATCGACGTCAACCTGAAGTCAGTGTTCTTTTTGAGCCAGTGCATCGCCCGGCATCTGCGCGAGCGCGAAAGCGGCGGTAAGATCGTCAATATCGCCTCGTTGCTGTCGTTTCAGGGCGGCGTGCGCGTGCCTTCCTATACGGCCAGCAAAAGCGGCCTCATGGGGCTCACTCGTCTGCTGGCCAACGAGTGGGCCGCCCACGATATCAACGTCAACGCGATCGCCCCGGGCTACATGGCAACGGACAACACCCAGGCGCTGCGCGACGACCCGAAACGCCATGACGAAATTCTCGGTCGTATTCCCGCCGGGCGCTGGGGCACGCCGGAAGACCTGGCCGGCGCTGTGGTATTCTTGTGCTCCGACGCGGCGCGCTACGTACACGGCCATACCCTGGCGGTGGACGGTGGCTGGCTTGCCCGCTAAGACGAACATCCAAAGGCCCCCGCCGATAAAACGACGATGAAAGGAAGCGGTATGAAGGACAAGGCGGAGACCCATTATCACGCGCCTGCACTGGAGAAGGGGCTGGATATTCTGGAGCTGCTCGCCCAGTCGTCCCAACCGTTGAGTACCCAGGTGATTGCCGAGCAGATCGGGCGCAAGACCAACGAGATGTATCGTATGCTGATGGTGCTGCGCGATCGCGGCTACGTGGCCATGGATGAAAGCGGCAGCCGCTACCAGCTATCGCTCAAGATGTTCGAGATGGCGCACCGCTTCCCGCCGACCAAGCGCCTGGTACAAGCGGCCATACCGCGCATGGAGGCGCTTTGCTACGAAATCTCGCAATCCTGCCACCTGAGCGTGCTACGCCCCGGGCACCTGTTGGTCGTCGCCCAGTACGAGAACCCGGACAAGATGGGGTTCAGCCTGCGCCTGGGTGCCCAGATCGACATTTGGGGATCGGGCTCCGGCGCGGTGATGCTCAGCTTTCTCGACGAAGCGCGACGCGAACGCATGCTCGAGGCCAGCGGGGCCACGGATGAGGAAGCCGAGCGCACCCGCGCGCTTTTCTCCACTATTCGCCACCAGGGCTACTTCGTCGGACCGAGCCCCCAGGTGCAAGGCCTGACCAACATTAGCTTCCCGATATTCGGCGTGCACGAGTCCATCGAAGCGGTCATCACCATTCCCTACCTGACCCTGATTCCCGAGGCCATGCACCGCGACGTCCCGGACATCGAGCGCTGCCGGGCACTGCTCGGGGAGCTCGCCGCGGCCCTCTCGGCGGACATCGGTGGGGCAGTAAGTAACATCTGAGACTTAGCGGTATTGGCTGACGTTAAGCGCGTCGATTCTGGCACCGAAACGCCAAAGCCCCGCCTGACATTAATTCAGACGGGGCTTTTTTCGCCGTGGCAGCGCGGCTACCTGGCAGTCAACTGCCGCACGGCGACCTCGACCCCACGTAGCTCGGAAAGGCCGCGTAGGCGCCCGTAAAGCGGGTACCCCGGGGCGGTGGCGCGCGCCTGGTCATCCAGAATATGGTGGCCGTGGTCCGGGCGAAGGGGAAGGCGTGCCCCGCCTTCGCGTTCGCGCCGGCGCTCCTCCTCTACCAGCGCCTGGATCACCCCGACCATATCCACGTCGCCTGCCAGGTGCGGCGCCTCATGGAAGCTTCGCGCATCCTGGTCTTCGCGTTTCGTCGCGCGCAGGTGAGCAAAGTGAATGTGCGGGCCGAAGTGGCGCGCCATCGCCACCAGGGCGTTATCCTCGCGCACCCCGTAAGAGCCGGTGCAGAAGGTAATGCCGTTGGCGGGGCTGGGTACGCAGTTCACCACCCACTGGGCGTCGTCCTGGGTCGATACCACCCGAGGAAGGCCCAAAAGCGGCCGGGGCGGGTCGTCCGGGTGAATCGCCATGCGAATACCAACCTCTTCGGCGACCGGAATCACCGCGCGCAGAAAGTAGCCCAGGTTCTCGCGCAGTGTTTCTGCGTCAATGGCCGCGTAGCCCGCCAGGGCCTCGCGAAACTGCGCCAGGGTATAGTGCTCCTCGGCGCCGGGAAGCCCCGCAATGAGCGTATCGATCAGCTTGTCGCGGCCCGCCTGGTCCAGCGATTCCAGATACGCCTGAGCATCACGTTGCTCTTGCTCGCTGTATTCGCTCTCGGCACCGGGGCGCTCGAGCAGGTAAAGGTCGAACGCCGCAAACGCGGTTTGATCGAAACGCAGCGCCCGTGCTCCATCGGCCAGCGCGTAGGTCAGGTCGGTGCGGGTCCAGTCGAGAATCGGCATGAAGTTATAGCAGACGACATCGATTCCGCAGGCGGCCAGGTTTTTGAGCGTTTGGCAGTAGGTCTCGATGAGTTCATCACGCGCGGGCAGGCCCTTCTTCACGGCCTCGGGGACCGGCACGCTTTCGACCACCGACCAGGAAAGCCCCTCCGCCTCGATCATCGCCTTGCGTTCGCTGATCGCCTCGACCGACCAAACCTGGTCGTTGGGAATGCCGTGCAGGGCGGTGACAATGCCACTCGCGCCGGTCTGACGAATCTCGCTGAGTTGGATCGGGTCGTTTGGTCCGAACCAGCGCCAGGTATGTTCCATGCTGTGTCCTTATAGTGAGCGCTAGTTAGTGCTCAAGATGTGCAAGCGCGTGTTCGACGCCGTGTTCGGTCAATGTACGGTAGGCCTCGACGACCTGGCGTTTGAACGCCTCATGGTGCGCGAGGGCCTTGGGCATCACCGCCTCCAGTGCGAAGAAAGCGTCGACCAGCGCGGCGGCGTCCGCGTTGCGTTCATGAAGCGATGCCAGCTTCTCGGCCATCGGGTCTTCGACACTGAATGTTTGACCAGAGAGCGTGGTGCCTTGGGTATAGCGAATCCAGGCGGCCAGGCCCAGTGCGACGCACGCGGTGCTGCGACCGGCGGCCAGGTTGGCCTCGACCACCTGCAGCCAACGCTGGGGCAGTTTCTGGCTGCCGTCCATGGCGATCTGCTGCAGGCGGTGGCGCAGGCTGTCGTTGGCAAAGCGCGCCAGTAGCGAATCCGCGTAGGCGTTCAGGTCGATCTCGTCGGGCATATCCAACGTCGGGGCGGCCTCCTCGCGCATATAGCGGCTCAAAAGCGCCTTGAACGCCTCGATTTGCACGGCATCGAACACGGTTTCGATATCACCCAGAGCACCCAGATACGCTAAAAGCGAGTGGCTGCCGTTGAGCATGCGCAGCTTCATGGTTTCGAACGGCGCAACGTTCGACACCATGGTCACGCCCTCCTCTTCCCAGCTCGGGCGGCCGACGGGGAAGTGATCCTCGACGACCCACTGGGAGAACGCCTCGCACACCACGGCGTTGCCATCGTCAACGCCCAGCGCCTTGAGCGCGGTGAAGTCCTGCTCGGTCATGGCCGGCACGATACGGTCGACCATGCTGCAGGGAAACGCCACGCTATCCAGAATCCACTCGGCCAGGGCAGCGTCGTTTGTCCGGGCAAGCTGCGCCACGGCCTGACGGGTGCGCTGGCCGTTATCCGGCATGTTGTCGCAGGAGAGCACGGTAAACGGTGCAACCCCCGCCGCACGACGGCGCTTTAGCGCCTCGACCAAAATACCCGGCGCGGTGCGTGGCGCCCCGGGCGTGGCGATATCCGCCTGGATCATCGGGTCGTCTGTCAAAAGCTCGCCGCTTGCCGGGTTGAGAAAGTAGCCCTTCTCGGTCACGGTGAGTGTGACGATGCGCGTATCCACCTGGCTCAAGCGCTCGAGCAGCGAATCCAGGTCGCGCCCCCACTCGCCCTGTTTGGCCTGGCCTGTGAACAGCGCCTCTTCGATAACCCCCACTTCACGCAGCGTTACGCTGTCGCTGTCCTGGTACTCGGCCACGTGGTAGCGAAAATCCGCCTTGCGCAGCGCATCGACCAGATCGACGCTTTTGCGCAGGTTCGCTGCACTTACGCCCCACTGGGTGTCACCGGTGCGGTGTCGATAGCGCTCGAGATAAACGGCCTGGTGGGCGCGATGAAACGCACCCAGGCCGAGATGGACGATGCCGATTTGGCCCGCGGCCTGAACCGCTTTAATGGTTTGCATGCTCAATGCCGTCCCCTCTCTGGCGAGTGCTTATACATCGATACCGAAATAGTCACGCGCGTTATTGAAGCAGATGTTGGTCACGAGCTGGCCAAGCCAGGCTTCGTCATTGGGTAGCTGCCCCTCTTCGGCCCAGCGCCCCAGCATACGGCACAGAAGGCGCCGGAAGTATTCGTGGCGCGTGTAGGAAAGAAAGCTGCGCGAATCGGTCAGCATCCCCACGAAACGGCTCAACAGCCCGAGCTGGGAGAGCTGGGTCATCTGCCGCTCCATACCATCGAGCTGGTCGTTGAACCACCAGCCGGAGCCGAACTGCACCTTACCGACAATGCCGTTGCCCTGGAAATTACCGGCGGTCGTGGCCAGCACTTCGTTGAAGATGGGGTTGACGCAGTAAAGGATGGTACGCGGCAGCCGGTCGTCGCTATCCAGCGCGTTCAAGAGCTGATTGAGCGGCGCGGCAATGGGCCGGTCGTCCATGGAGTCGAAGCCGGCATCGGCGCCTACTTCACGCCAACCGCGGCTGCTGTTGTTGCGCAGTGGCCCCATATGATACTGCTGCGCCCAGCCCCGGCGGTGATATTCGCGCCCCAAAAAGATCAGCACGGCGGTCATGAACTGCGCCTGCTCCTGCTCATCGGGAAGCGTGCCTTCCAGGCGGCGCTTGAGGATGGCGTTTAGCTCGGCCTCCGTGGCGGTGGCATACGCCACGCGCTCCAGGCCGTGGTCGGAAATCTTGCAGCCGTGCTCGGCGAAATGGTCCATACGCTTTTCGAGCGCGCTATAGAGCGAAGCCATATCGCGTATCTCGATGTCCGCGGCGCGACCCAGCTTTTCCAGGTACGCCGGGTAGTCGTCGGCGGCGGGCTTGAACGCCCGGTCGGGCCGGAAGCTTGGCAATACCTTGATGCCAAAGCTCGAATCGGCGGCAATTTGCGCGTGATGTGTCAGATCATCGGCCGGGTCGTCGGTGGTGCCGACCATCCGCACGTTCATCTGTTCGAGGATACCGCGGGCGGAAAATTCAGGCTTGGCTAAAAGCGCATTGCTCTCGTTCCAGATCGCATCGGCGGTCGACGGGGACAAGAGCTTATCGGTGATGCCAAAGGGGCGCTTGAGTTCCAGATGCGTCCAGTGGAAAAGCGGATTGCCCAGGGTATAGGGAACCGTGTCGGCCCAGGCCTGGAATTTCTCGTAATCGCTGGCATCGCCTGTGCAAAAACGCTCATCCACGCCGTTCCAGCGCATGGCGCGCCACTTGTAGTGGTCCCCTTTCAGCCAGATCTCGGTCAGGTTCTCGAAGCGGCGGTCCTGAGCGATATCCTGGGGGGAAAGATGGCAGTGGTAATCGAATATGGGTTGTGCGCTTGCGTAGCCGTGATACAGACGCTTTGCCATCTCACTATCGAGAAGAAAATCCTCACCGAGAAATGCTGCCATGAAGGCCTCCGTTGCAATCGTTGCGCCCGGGGGTAGAAAAACCACGAAACGGGCCACCCATAAAAATTGGTTAGGCCAAAGAGTCGGCGCGAGCGCTTGGAATGTCAACCTTTGCCCCACCAACTGCGACCAAAGGCTTATTTAACAAAACTATTGGTTAGTCCAATTTAGCAACCTGCTTTTATTGGCCCAATGACCAACACCTACAAGCACTCTTTCAAGCCGGCTTTTCAGGAGATAGGGCAACATGCACAAAGGCGTTTTTACAGTCTTGTCGAGCGCGCTGATCGCGCTGTCGGGCTGCTCGATGCCCTCAGAGGTTTCGTCGGACGTTACCCAACTGAGGCTCGCCCACAACATGAGCGAGACCCACCCTGTTCACCAGTCGCTTGCCTATTTTGCCGAGCGAGTGCGTGAGAAAAGCGGCGGAGAGCTTGTATTCCAGCTCTATCCCAATGGTCAGCTGGGCTCCGAGCGCGAGGTCATCGAGCTGGTACAAACCGGCGCCGTCGATGTTACGAAAGTGAGCGCCACCGCGCTCGAAAGCTTCTCTGACGTCTATTCGCTGTTTAGCGTGCCCTACCTCTTCGCCGATCCGGATCATTACTACCGCACCATGGATAGCGAGATCGCCACCGATATCTACCAGCAAACCTCGGACAACGGCTTCTTCGGCCTGACCTATTACGACTCCGGCGTCCGCAACGTCTATACCATCGACACGCCAGTGCGTACCCCGGCGGACATGCGTGGTTTGAAACTGCGGGTTCAACCCAGCCAAACCGCGCTGGAAATGACCCGACTAATGGGCGGCGCGCCCACGCCCATGGCTTACGGCGAAGTGTATACCGCCCTTCAGCAAGGCGTGATCGATGGCACCGAGAACAACGAAACGGCGCTGACCTCTTCCAATCACGGTGAGGTGGCCAAGGAGTACTCGTACACCGCCCACGCCATCGTTCCGGATCTGCTGATTTTCAGCCAGCACCGCTGGCAGAGCTTTACACCGCAGCAACAAGAGTGGCTGAGAGACGCCGCGATCGAATCCACCGCCTTTCATAAAGAGCTTTGGGCCAGAGAGATCGAGCAGGCCGTCACAAAGGCGCAGGAGATGGGCGTGAACTTCCACCACGACGTGGATGTAGAGGCGTTTCGCGAGTCGGTAGCGCCCATGCACGAAAGAGTGCTGGAAAACCCCGTGCTGGCGCCACTTTACGAGCGCATACAAGAACTAACGGAGTCTTGAGGCCATGATAAACACGATCAATCGCGGGCTTTGTAAGCTCATCACGGTGCTTACGTCGGTCATGCTAGCGGTCATGGTGCTGGTGGCATTATGGCAGGTAGTGAGCCGCTATTTGCTCAACGACCCCAGCACGTTCTCCCAGGAATTTCTGCGCTACTCGCTCATCTGGATCACCATGATCGGCGGCGCGCTCGCCTTTCATACCAAAAAGCACATCGCGGTGGAGATGGTGGTCAACCGCTTCTCTGCGCAGCGCCAGAAAATGATTCGTTACCTCGTACTCGTACTACTGATCCTGTTCTCTACCCTCGTCATGATTTATGGCGGTATCTGGCTCGTTTCCTTGACCATGTCTCAGCAGACCGTCTCGCTGGGTATACCGATGGGCTATATCTACCTTTCGCTACCTATTTCGGGTGTGCTGATCCTGTGGTTTTGCATTGTAGAACTCATCAATGGAAGCCCCGGTACCCCCGCCGATTTCGATCAAACCCTGGACGTTTAATAAACAATAAGGCATTCGCGCCATGACGATCATCGCAGGTTTTAGTCTACTTATATCTTTCTTCGTTTTTCTATTCATCGGCGTGCCGATTGCCATCAGCATGGCCGGTGCCTCTATCGTGACGATGCTACTGATCGCCCCGTTCGATGTCGCCGTGTTCACCTCGGCGCAGAAGATGGTGACCGGTATCGACAGCTTCACGCTGCTGGCGGTCCCGTTCTTTTTGCTGACGGGCATCATCATGAACCAGGGCGGTATTGCGCTGCGCCTGGTCAACGTGGCGAAACTCTTTACCGGACGCTTACCGGGTTCGCTTGCGCACACCAACATCGTGGGTAACATGCTGTTTGGCTCGCTCGCCGGTTCCTCGGTGGCGTCGGCCGCGGCGATCGGCAAGGTCATGCATCCGCTGCAGGAAAAGGAAGGCTACGACCGTAAGTTCTCTGCCGCCGTGAATATCGCCTCGGCACCGACCGGGTTGATCATTCCGCCCACGGGACTTTTCATCATTTACTCGCTGGTCAGCGGCGGGACCTCGGTCGCCGCGCTGTTTTTGGCGGGCTATATTCCGGGCATCCTCTGGGGGCTGGCGACCATGGCGGTGGCGTTTATCATCGCCCGGCAAAAAGGCTACACCTCGCCCTCCAACGTGCCCTTTAGCGCGGCGCTAAAAGTGGTGTGGGATGCGATCCCGAGCCTCTTTTTAATCGTCATCATCATTGGCGGTATCATCGGCGGCATATTTACCGCAACCGAGGCCTCGGCGGTGGCCGTACTGTATGCGTTGCTGCTCTCGTTTGCCTATCGCAGCTTATCGATCAAGCAACTGCCCGGCATTTTCAAAGAGACGGCCGAGCTTACCGTCGTCATCATGTTTTTGATCGGCACGTCTGCCATGCTGGCGCTGGTCATGGCGTTTACCGGTATACCCGCGGCCATCAGTGCCGGCATCCTGGCGCTCACCGACAACCCCATTCTGATTCTCATCCTGATCAACATCATTTTGCTGTTGATCGGTACCTTCATGGACGTCACGCCGGCCGTTTTGATCTTCACGCCCATCTTCTTGCCGGTGGTGTCGGAGTTCGGCATGAGCCCCGTACACTTTGGTGTCGTGCTCATCGTCAACCTGTGTATCGGTAATATCACCCCGCCCGGCGGCAGTGCGCTGTACGTGGGTAGTACGGTAGCCAAAGTCAAAATGGAAGAAGTCATCAAGCCGCTTCTGCCTTTCTATGCGGCGGTCATCGCGGTTCTCATGCTGATTACGTTCCTGCCGTTCATCAGCGAATGGCTTCCGCGCCTGGCCGGCCTAATGTAATTTTCAAGGATTGACCTGGATGAATATTCAAGAGCGCTATCGTTTTCACCTGGCGAAGACCGAGCAAAACCACCTCACGTTTGCATCCAAGGACGAAGACGTGAAAGCTCACCTCTTCGTTCTCGAGGAGGGCATCTTTCGCGTGCTCTTTGAAAAACGCGAAGGGCTCCAGGTCGATAAGACCTGGAGCATCGCGCCCGGTCAGGATGACCTTCCTCACCAGGGGCGAGACCGCTTCAGCACCGAGCACTTTAGCCTGCCCAATTTTGATTTTTCCGAAGACGCGCAATGCTTTACCGTCCAGACTGGCCAGCTCAAAGCGGTCATTCAAAAGGAAGGTTTTCGGATCGACTGGCACCATGGCGCCCAAGGGCAGTGGTCGCTCTTTGCCCAAGACCGGCAAACCCAGGCGTATAACTTCGCCGGGGAACTTGGCACGCAAATCAAGCACTACCTGAAACGCGACATTCAGGAGCAGTATTTCGGCCTGGGCGAGCGCACCGGCCAGCTCGACCACCATCATCGTCGCTATCGTAATATCACCATCGACGCGATGGGTTACGATGCCGAGCACTCCGACCCGCTATACAAACACATCCCGTTTTACATCACGCGCCAACCGAATCAAGGCTTCGCCTACGGGCTCTTTTACGACAACCTGGCGCCGGGTTATTTCGACATGGGCCGGGAGCTGGATAACTATCACGGCCTGTACCGCTACTTCGAGGCCGACGCCGGCGACCTGGATTACTACATGATTGCCGGCCCCCAGGTACGCGACGTCGTGACCGCCTACACCTGGATGACCGGCAATACGGCTCTGCCGCCCAAATGGAGCATCGGCTATTCGGGCTCGACCATGAGCTACACCGATGCCCCCAACGCCCAGGAGCGGGTGTGGGAGTTCATCGAGCAGTGTGAACGACACGATATTCTTTGCGATTCGTTCCAGCTCTCGTCGGGCTATACGTCGATCGATAGCAAGCGCTACGTTTTCAACTGGAACACGCAGAAATTCCCGGATGCCAAAAAGCTTTCCGCCGACTTCAAGCGCAAAGGCATTCGTCTGGCCGCCAATATCAAACCGGCGCTCCTCACAGACCACCCGCAGTACGAAAAACTCGAATCGCTGGGTTATTTTCTAAAAAATGATCACGGCAAAACCGAGCTTGCCCAGTTTTGGGACGGCGGCGGCGCGCATATCGATTTCACCCATGAGGGCGCCTTTGGCTGGTGGAAGGATGAAGTGACCCGGCAGTTACTCGAGTACGGTATCGAGACGACCTGGAACGATAACAACGAGTACGAGATCTGGAACAGCACCGCTCGGGCGGATGGTTTCGGTGCCGGGTTGGCTTTTACGAGTATCCGTGCGCTCTTTCCGCTGTTGATGATGAAGGCATCCTTCGAGGCGCAGGCGGATTACGCCCCTCAAAAACGTCCTTTTCTGATTTCACGCTCCGGTGCGCCGGGTATGCACCGTTACGTGCAGACCTGGACCGGCGACAACCGTACCGAGTGGAAGACCATCAAGTTCAATAACAAAACCGGTATCGGCTTGAGCCTTTCCGGCGTTTATAATTTCGGCCACGATGTCGGCGGCTTCGCCGGCCCCAAACCGGATCAGGAACTGTTTATCCGCTGGGTGCAAAACGGCATTTTCCACCCCCGCTTTACCATTCACTCCTGGAACGAAGACGCTACCGTTAATGAACCGTGGATGTATGAAGAGGCCATCGCCCCGATTCGTGAGCTCATCAAGCTCCGTTCGCGCCTGACGCCTTACTGGTACAGCGCGTTTTATAAAGCCCACGTGCATCATGAGCCCATTCTCAAGCCGACCTTTTTCGATTTCGAAGCGGACACGCGCACTTGGCAGGAGAACGACGACTTCTTAGTGGGTGAGTCGCTGCTCGTGGCGAGCGTCGTTGAGCCCGGCATTTCTACTCGTGATGTCTACGCCCCGCAGCATACGGGCGGCTGGTTCGATTTTTATACCGGCAAGCCGGTCGCTGGCGGCGCCCACGCCACCCTCGATGCGCCTTACCACCAAACGCCGCTGCTCGTTAAAGCGGGTGCAATTATTCCCACCAACGAAGCGCCCCGCACCTTTGCCAACAAGGACGAGGATCAGCGCGGCTTCCTGCTCTTTCCGGCGCAAGAAGCGAATTTATCGTCGCACTACACCCTTTTCGAGGACGATGGCGAAAGTGGCGAATGGCGCACCGCTCATGCCCTGGTCGAGCTTCAAATGACGACCAGCGAAGACGCCATCCACGTGACCACGAAGGTCATCTCAAACGGCTATACCCTGCCCTATGAGACGGCGACCTTCATAATGGCTACAAAGGATACCCGCACGCTTTATATCAACGGCGACGAGCAGCCCGCCGGGCAAAAGGTGGTCGTTTCGCTTTAAGGCGTAACGCTCGCTTGAAAAGAGAGGCGAGGAAGCTACCCTCGCTTCTCTTCTCGCGTTTGCGCCTGAGCGCGTAGAGACGAGCACGACGAACCGCCCAAGGCCCCCTAACCCGAAACGCCTGTTTCGCTCTGGAACGCTAAAATGCAACTGCCTACTGCACAACGCCTCTATCAGAAAACGGGCTTACAGCTAAAAGAGCGCATTTTCTCCGGCCGCTACGTTGCAGGCGAGCGCCTCCCCGCCGAGCGCGACCTCGCCGAGGAACTGGGCGTTAGCCGCACGGTCGTGCGCGAAGCACTGATCATGCTCGAGCTTCAAGCGCTGGTGGAAGTGCGTAAGGGCTCGGGTATCTACGTGCTCGACCCGCCCAAAGAGCCCGTGCCCAACGGCGCCGATGACGAAGAGGATGCGCTGAGCGCCGGCCCCTTCGAAATGCTCCAGGCCCGCCAGCTCATCGAAAGCCAGATTGCGGCGTTTGCGGCCACGCTCATCACCAAAAGCGATACCCAAAAGCTGATGGAGATCAGCAAGCAAGCGCGGGGCGAGGACCGCTATCAGGATTCCGAATGGGACAAGCGCTTCCACCTGCAAATTGCCGAATCGACCCAGAATGCCGTGTTGGTCTATCTGGTCGAAAAGCTTTGGTATCAGCGCGATAAAAACCTGCTGTGGCAAAAGCTTCACGACAGAATCGATAACCGGCAGTCGTTGGATAGCTGGTGCGATGACCACGATGTCATCTTGAAAGCGCTTATTCGCCGGGATGCGGATGCGGCGCATCAGGCCATGTGGCAGCATCTCGAAAACACCAAGGAGATGCTTTTCAAGGCCAGCACACTGGAAGAAGAGGACGAACTCGACTACTACCTGTTTGCCGGCAAGCTGACGCTCAAGGGGTAGCGCCCAGAAGACCGGGTGCTTCCCCGTCAGGTTCGTTTCCTCCCCTTTTTAATGACCACGGCCCGCTTGAACGGCGCGCTGCTAGTCGAGCAACATATCGGGCAAGAACAGCACGATGTCCGGGAAGAAGATGATCCCCGTCACGACCGCGAACACGGCCAGCACATAGGGCAGTAGCTCTCGGCTATAGTCGTAAAAAGAGCACCGCAAAATACCGCAAACGGTATACATCGAGATGCCGACCGGCGGCGTCATACCCCCAAAGGTCACCAGCGTCATCATCAAAAGCCCGAAATGAACCGGGTCTACCCCCGCCGCCTTGATCACGGGCACCAGAATCGGCGTCAGCAGCATTACGACGACGGTGGCTTCCAGCAGCATCCCCATGAATACCAACAGCAGTGCCAGCACGAACAGCAACGCCGTTTGGCTTGTGAACACGCCCAGCGTCAGTTCCGCGATCGTCTGAGGAACGCGCTCGAAGGAAACCACGTAGCCAATAATGCCGGCGAACATGATGATCAGCATGACCATACCGATGTCTCTAACGCTTGCGCGCATGGCAGCGATCAGTTCCTTGACGCCCATTTGCCGATGAATCACGAAGCCGATGAACAGCGCATAGGCGACGGCGAAAGCGCCCGCCTCGGAAGGCGTGAACAACCCATAGCGAATGCCCACCAATAGCCAAACGGGAAACAAAATGGCCCAGATACTCTCGCGGATCGCTTTCAGCACTTCTCTGCCTGTCGGCAGGCTATCTCTCACCGGCTGGTAGCCACGATGCTTGGCCATGATGTAAGTGGTCACCATGAAGGCCACCATCAATAGAAACCCCGGCACCAGACCGGCGATGAACAGCCGCCCGATGGAGACCTCGCCCAGATAGCCATAAAGGATCAGGCCGATGCTGGGCGGGATCGTCGCGGTAATGAGGCCACCTATCGAGAGCACCGCGCCGGAAAAGCCGGGGGAGTACCCGTTTTTGATCATGCTTTTACCCAGAACCCGCGACTGCATGGCGGCATCCGCCACGGCGGAGCCCGAAACACCGCCCATCAGGGTACTCAGCACGATACTGGCCTGGGCCAAACCGCCGCTCATCCACCCTGCCAAAAGCGTCGAAAGATGAACCAGCCGAGGCGTAATACCGCTGGCATTCATCAAATGGCCGATAAAGATGAACAGCGGAACCGCCAGCAGCGGAAACGACTGGGTCGATGAGACGATCCGCTGCACGGCGATACTGGTCGGCAAGAACGTATCCGGCAACAAAAAATACGAAAAGCCGGCGATACCAATCGCAAAGGCGACCGGCATGCCAATCGCCATGAGCAGTAGCCCAAGGCCCAACAGTAGACCGGCCGTCATAGTGTCTCCTCCACCGCGTCTTCGTCGTCGGGCATTAGGCTTTGAATGACCCCCGTCGTCTTTATACGTCGAAGCAGCGTTATCACCATCAATACAGCGCCAACGGGCAAGGCCAGGGTGATATAGCCATAGCTAAGCCCGGCAACGCCCATGGGCCGTTGCCAGTTCGAAGCAGCCAAAAAGAAGCCGTACCAGGCAAGCAGCATGAGAAAACCCAGCATCATGGCCAGACATAAGCTGGTAATGAGAAGCTGGAGTTTGGCGGGCAGGCGAACGATCAGAGCATCTATGCGTACCTGGCCTCCGTGGCGCAGCGTGATATCCGCACCGAGTACCGCGGTCCAAATGAACAGAAACTGGGCGAGTTCGGCCCCACCGGCGAAGGGCTGGCCGATCGCTCGGGCGCTCGAACTCACCAGCATCGTAAGCGACGTGCCGCCAAGTAGCGCCATCGCCAGCCACTCTTCGCTCTTATCGTACCAGTGCCACATACAGTATCCTTCCCACCCGGGGCATGCAAAAAAACCCGATCCAGCCTTCGACAAAACAAGGCGCCCTTGCCTTAACGCGACAAGGGCCCGGGGCGGTTATTGACCGAGTAGCTGGTCGCGATACTCGTCGTAGCCCAACTCCTCGTAAACACTGCTCACCTTTTCACGAAACAGTTCTCGGTCGATTTCGGTGAACGTGACGCCTTCGGCCTCCATACGCTCTTGTACCGCAGCCTGCGCTTCGGCAATGGCGGTACTGGCCTCATCGCCCGCTTTCAAAAGCTCTTCATCGAGGATCGTGCGCAGCTCTTCGGGCAGGGATTGATACCACTGGTCGGACGTAGCGATACCGGTCATCAAATGGATATGGTTGGTCATCGCGATATGGGTGATGACTTCGTGCAGGTTTTGCCCTTCCGCCGCAGTAAGCTGCGCCTCGGCACCGTCGATCGACCCTAGTTGCAAAGCGGAATAGACCTCCGACCAGGGAAGCGGCGTCGCCGTCGCCCCCATTGCCTCCATCGTCTTGACCCAGACCGGCGAGTTGATCGTGCGTACACGCACCCCGCTCAAGTCTTCCGGCGTGTTGACCTCGTTTTGCGTCAACATTTGGCGCGAGCCTTGAAACCAGTTGTAGTTGAGAAGACGAAGACCGCTCTGATCGGCAAGCCCTTCTACCCAGTCGTTATAAAGCGGCGACGACGTGATTTGGGCGTAATCCTCCGGGTTCTCGACCAGATAAGGAGCGCTCAATATCCCAAGCTCGGGCTGGTATTCAGACAAGCGCCCGGCATCGATCAAAATCGCGATATTGGCACCGCTTCGAATCTGCTCGACGACGTCTTCGTCCGAGCCAAGCTGGCTGTTGGGGAAAATCTGGATCGTAAGCTCCCCATCGGAGCGCTCTTCGATGGCATCTTTCGCTTCATCCAGCGCTTGAGCAATGGGGTCTTGCGGGCTTAGCGCAATCGAGAGATTGAGCTGGTAATCGGCATAGGCCGAGCTACTGGCTAATACCAGCGCGACAGGAAGTACGTTTTTCAGTTTCATTATTAGCTCCTTAACACGTTACTTATTGTTGATGTTGTATTATTTAGCCCTAGAGATGAACTCTAAGGCTCTGCTGGCTCCGTCACGCAAGGGTTCAGGCCAAACTTCGCGTCACCGGAGTAATTGCCTCTTCGAACATTTCAGGAAAGCGGTATTCGAGTTCGGGTAACGACTGGAGTATTTCACGCTGATGACGCCCCATGGCTTCGACCGCGCTCGACTCATCGGCGTCCGCGATGGCATCCACGATGGCTTGATGCTGCTCGGCGAGCTTTTCGATCGGCGTGGTGTCCGCAATGCTCAGATACCGCACGCGATCCAACTGCGCTTTCGCGTTTTCGATGACGTTCCAGGCCATGGCCTGTCCGGTGGCAAGCGCCAGCGTGCGATGAAACACCTCATCCAAAATAAAAAAGCGGTCGTGATCTTGCCTTTCGATACAGCTTTTTTGCCGCGCGATCAGCTCATTGAGCTCCATCAAACTGGCCGAAGAGAGCCCTTTTTGGGCCGCTTCGACAGCAACGGCCACCTCTACCGCTTCGCGAATGAAGCGCGCCTCCAGCACCGCGCGCCGGGAAATCCTGACGACGAAGGTGCCCCGCTGCGGGCGAACCTCGACCAGCCCCGCTTCCGAAAGGCGGATAAACGCCTCGCGCACCGGCTGGCGACTCACCGAAAAAGCGTCGGCGACCTCTTTCTCCGATAGCGCCTTACCCGGCGCCAGCACCATTTGAATGATGGAGTGGCGCAAAACATGGTAAAGGCGCTGGCGGACCGATTCGGTCTCCGATGTGTCCCGCCACAAGGTTTGTAGCGTGGTACTCATATCGCTCATTGAAAGCTGCCTGATGGAAGTAGTGAAGCGCTTAACTGATATAACTAGTATGGTAGGATGGCAAAAAACGGCCTTCCTGCCTTCTATACTTTGGTAGCGTTTTTAGATTAAGCCGCTCTGATGCTTGCCTCGACCACAGCGGCGGAAGGTACATCCACGTCCCCGACCTGGTCGTCGTGCGGCGCATTGACCTGAAATGCTTTCATGAGCAGAACGCCTTACCAGTGCCAAAGGGTGCCGTCTTCAAGGCGGTTGACCGGAAGGCTGGCACGCTTGTAGGGATACTGTTTGGCAAGTTCCTCGTCGATATCGACGCCGTGCCCCGGTTTTTCACCCACGATGAAATGGCCATCCTCGAAGCGATAATCATGGGGGAAGACCTCGTCGGTGGTCTGGGTGTGCGGCATGTACTCCTGAATACCGAAGTTGGGCACCCAGGTATCGAAGTGGATCGCCGCGCCCAAGCACACCGGCGAGAGATCCGTTGGCCCGTGGAACCCGGTACGCACGTGGTAAAGCCCCGCAAGGTCCGCCAGCCGGCGCATGTGGGTGATACCGCCGGCGTGGGTGAGCGTGGCGCGAATGTAGTCGATCCACTGGTTCTCGATCAGCGCCTTGGCATCGAACAGGCTATTGAATACCTCCCCCACGGCAAGCGGGGTGGTGGTGTGTTGGCGAACCAGACCGAAACTCTCCTGATTTTCCGCCGGTACGCAGTCCTCGAGCCAGAACAAATGATAAGGCTCCACTTCCTTGCCAAGCCGGGCCGCTTCGATGGGCGTCAGGCGGTGGTGAACATCGTGCAGGATATGCAGGTCATCACCAAAGCGCTCGCGCACGGCGGCAAACAGCTTGGGCACGTGGTTCAAATATTTGGAGGTATTCCAAACGTGCTCCGCCGGCAGGTCGGCGTCGGCGGGCTCGTAGGGCTCGCCATTCTTTTTCGCCACGCCGTAGATGCTCGCAATACCCGGCACGCCGGCCTGAACGCGCACCGCCTTGTAGCCCTGGTCCACGTGGCGGGCGACCTCTTTTAAACACGCATCGATATCGCGCCCGGTCGCATGGCCATAGACCATCACCCGCTCGCGGCTTTTACCGCCCAGCATCTGATAAAGCGGCATACCGGCAAGCTTTGATTTGATATCCCAAAGCGCCATATCCACCGCGCCGATCGCGCTCATGGTGACCGGCCCACGCCGCCAGTAGGCGCCGCGATACAGGTAGTGCCAGATATCCTCGATGCGCTGTGGGTCCCGGCCAATCAGTGCCGGTATCACGTGCTCGTCAAGGTAGGCAACCACCGCCATTTCGCGGCCATTGAGCGTGGCGTCCCCGATACCGTAGGTCCCTTCATCGGTAACGATTTTCAGGGTAACGAAGTTACGCCCCGGCGAGGTGACAATGGTGTAAGCGTGTTCGATTTTCATGAAGTTGCCTCCTCAAAGAGGGATACCGTTTCCCGAGTACCGAACATCTCGGAAAATCGCTTTGTTATATGGTGCAGATTAGCCAAGGGCCTTGATCCAATGATGGCTGAACGCGGGAAAGCGAGAGACGAAAGTGCCTTACACGGCCCCAGGCCTTTTGGCATTGTGTGTGTAGCGCGGTCATCATCTCGCTCATTGATCGCTGCCTTGGAGGGGCGTGGAAGCCCTTAACTGATAGATCTAGTATGGTAGTATGGCGATATAAACAAAAGCCCTCTCACGCTATACTTTGGTTGAAGGCGAACAATCATGAAACGCCAGCTTTACAAGGGCGCGGATTATAAAAAAGCCTTGAATATCGAAGATATGGTGCGCATTTCGACTTCGTCAAATCGATGGTCAAACGCTGCAAAAAGGCGGGGTTCGAGGCCAGCGTGGTGACGACTGTCAGCGCCGCAATCGGGAGTGGGACGTGCGCAATTTTCGCTGGCCCTTTTGGGATATAACCGCTTGAATGAGCTGGATACGCACTGCCTGCGACGCCCGGCTTAATCATCGTGCAAGCGCCTTCGGGCGCCACGTATTTGTTTGCCCAACGCCCAGCAACGTCAGATACTGGGTGTGCTCCAGGCCACCCTCTACTGCGAGAATGCCCATGCCCCGCTGTTATACCGCCCTTCTGCTCTCGTTTTTTCTGGCATCGTCCGCCCAAGCGGCCTGCCAGCGTGACCCCGTCAGTTTTGATTTTCCCGCCCAGCGGATGGACGAAGCGCTGCAGCAATTAGCCCACCGCACGGGCTGCTTTATTCACACGCCCCCCGCCGCTATGGGCGACACCCAAGTACCGGCCGTAAGCGGCACCTACCGCCCGGAAGAGGCGCTTTGGGCGATTTTGAAAGGGTCGGGCTGGGAGGGGTATCTCACCGATGAAGGCTTGGCGGTCAACCGGCACTGGCAAATATGGGTCAAGCGACACACCCAAACCCTGCGCGCCCGGTTAGAAGCGCTCGAAACGCTAAACGCCGCCGAGCGCCAGGCCTACCTCGATGAACTTCAAGCGCTTGAAAATAGCGTGCGCGCGCTCGCCCGCGAGCAAGGGTTTATCAGCGCGGCGGAACACGCAAGCTACCAGCGCAGTATCGAGGCGCTGGAAAGCACGCTGCGGGCTCACGGGTCATAGCGGTAACGGCTTGCCTGCCCCTCGATGCCGGGCCAGGCTTGCGCGATGGGTAAAGCATTCGAGCACGGCATACTTTTAGGCAGGGCATTCATGAAAAATCCATCTTCACGCCAGCAACTCAAACGAACTTCCGGCATGGCGGTGGTGGGCATTTGCCTGCTGGCCGCCTCGTTGAGCGCCAAAGCGCAGGAGACGCCGTCATCCAGCGAGTGCGAGATGACCGAGCGCCAGCAGGAAATGCTTTCGCGGGTCAACGAGGCTCGGAGCAGCGCCCGGGAGTGCGGTGGGGAGTCTTTTCCGGCGGTAGAGCCGCTTGGCTGGAGCTGCCAGCTCGAAGCCGCCGCCAGGCGGCACTCACAAGACATGGCCGAGAACGCCTTCTTTAGCCATACCGGCTCCGAAGGTTCCAGCATCGAAGAACGGGTGAATGAACAGGACTACGCCTGGCGAGCGGTTGGTGAAAATATCGCCGCGGGCCACCGGTCGGTCGAAGCGGCGATTGAAGGCTGGATCGAAAGCCCCGGCCACTGTCGCAACCTGATGAGCGAGCAGTTCAGCGAAATGGGGATGGCGAAGGCCGACAACGACGACACCCGCTATTCGACTTACTGGACGCAGACCTTCGCCGACCCGCGCTAGGCGCTCAGAGCCGGGTAAAGCCTTACTGGGCGGCCGGGGTTAAATCACCGTAGTGCACCGCGGTAATCGCATTTTTCGGCGAGCCATCGACCAGCTTGGTGCTGTAGGTCAGGTAGACGAAGGTTTGGGTTTCGGCGTCGTGCATGCGTACGACGCGCATGTTTTTGAATAGCACCGAGCGGCGCTGAGTGAAAATGACCTCCTGCTCGGTGACCTCATCCGGGTCAAAGATGATCGGCCCGGTTTGGCGACACGCCACGCTCGCTTCGCTCGCCTCCTCGGCCAGGCCTATCGCGCCGGAAATACCGCCAATCTGAGAGTAGGAGATATAGCACGAAATGCCCTGCACCTTCGGGTCGTCGAAGCGCTCCACCTCGATGGTGTTGTTCGGCCCGAGCATTCTGAACTCGGTGCGTACGCTGCCGATATGAGCGTCCTGGGCCAGCAGCGCGGCCGGCAGCAGGGCCGCCGCCACGGCCAGTGATCCAACCACGGCGCGATTCAAACGAAACAAGGGCTTGGCCATCGGTGTGAGGTCCTGAACGGGGGAGAAAAATCGATACCGCTTCAACTCAATGAGAGCCGGCTGACGGCTCATGGTACGGGCAGCCGTTGAAGCGTGCACGGAAATCCGCGGAGTGACGGTAGGTCTCCTTGCGCACGCGGTTGATATTACCCAGCGGCTGGTGGTCGATAATACCGGTCCAGACGCTAAAGCGCATTTCATCCTCGACCCGCTTGACCTTCTCTTCTTGCCAGCTATCTTGGGCGGGCACACGCAGGGTGGCCACGCGCTGAAACGGCGTGCGCGTCTCTTCCCACTCGACCGTTGCATCTTCGATCGGCTGCTTTTCGAGATCGCGGCAAAGCTGAACGCAAAACTCCCACTCGCCCGCGCGGTGGTGCATCTCGCCGCGTACATCTTCACGGATCGCATCTTGGCGCCCGTCGATATCGACCGTGCGCCCGGTAAGCGCCTTGAGCGAGTCGCTGACCGGTCTGAGCATGAACTTGGCCATGTAATCGCCGTAGCGAAAGGCCGTCGCGCTGTAATAGGTTTCCCCCAGCGGGTCGATATTGGGCGCTCCGCCCAACGCGTCCAGCGTGGTGCTACTACTACTCACGGCCTCGAGCGCCTTGTTCACGCCCTGCAGGGTTTTGGAGGCGACCACCTTGGTGCCCTCCAAACGGTCCGTGGTACTGGCCAGCATCTTGAGATTGGTCAGAAACTTGCTCGCCGTGGGCGCTTGAAAGACCGGCGCATTGAGCAAAATGAAATCCTGATTATGCCCTTCCGAGCCCGGCAGCCGCTCGCCTTCGACATCCACTACTTTTAGCGCAAGCCCCCGGGGCAGCGAAACGGCATCGGGAAGAATGTCGCCGGCGTTGGTCGAAAGGCGCAAGAACACATCGAACTCGCCGGGCCTGGCAAAAAGCCCCTGGGCCAACTCATCGGGCAGCCCCTGCTCGACGCTCAACGTACCGCTCAAAATACCGTGGGCCTTGGCATGCACGGCGCGCACGGCGTGGCCGTAATCCTCAGAAGTGCGCTCTAAAATGGTATCGAAGGTATCGTTGAGCGAATCGATGACGTCCTGCTCGTCCTCAAGGGGTTTCTCGACATCCGGGGTATAGCGCAGGGGAGTAGACAGCTCCATAGGGCCTCCATGCTTTGCTTTATTCGTTATCTCTACTAGCGTCACGGGTCACTACGGACGCTACCTGTCGCGCAGTGCTCCAAGCTTAGCCTGGCCAAGCGGTCGGCGCCTGGGAGAAAGCGCCCGGACGAATGTCCGCCCAGGTATATCAAGCGTCGTCTTATAACAAACTCACAACCTGGCATCGCGCCATACTGATTCGTATCGATATCAAGCGTGGAGCGAGTAATGAATCGCCATGTCATCCTGACCTGCGCCGTGACCGGCGCGGGTGACACCACCGGTAAGAACCCCAACGTGCCGGTCACCCCGGAACAGATCGCCAACGACTGCATCGCCGCCGCCAAGGCCGGCGCCAGCGTGGCCCATATTCACGTGCGCGACCCGAACACCGGCGGCGTCAGCCACGACCCGGCGCATTTTCGCGAAGTGATGGCCCGGGTGCGCGATTCCGGCCAGGACATCGTGATGAACATTACCGCCGGCGGCGGCGGCGACTGGATTCCCGACGCCCAGGACCCTTCCCGGGGCGGGCCAGGTACCGATATTCAAACGCCCGCCGAGCGCCACGCCCCGGTGGGGGAACTCTTGCCCGAACTGTGCACGCTGGACTGCGGCAGCCTCAATTTCGGCGACATGGTCTATGTCAACCCGGCGGACTGGCTGCGCGAGCACGCCCGCCTGGTGCAGGCCGCCGGCGTCAAGCCGGAGCTGGAGTGTTTCGACCTGGGCCACGTCTGGTTCGCCCGCCAGCTCCAGCAAGAAGGCTTGATCGACGGCGACCCGCTCTACCAGCTCTGCCTGGGTATTCCCTGGGGCGCCGAAGCCGACACCGAAACCATGGTGGCCATGCGCAACAAGTTGCCCGCCAACGCCCAGTGGGCGGCCTTCGGTATCGGCCGCGCGCAGATGCCGATGGTCGCGCAGTCCGCGCTGCTCGGCGGCCACGCCCGGGTGGGGCTGGAGGATAACCTTTACTTGAAAAAGGGCGTAATGGCGACCAATGCCCAACTGGTCGAAAAAGCCGCCACCCTGCTCGAGAACCTGGGCGGCCGAGTCATGACCCCGGCCGAGACCCGCACGCATCTCTCGCTCAGCGGCGCGAAAGCCTCTGACAAAGGAGCCAACGCATGAGCCAGCAGCCGTCTCAGCAACGATCTCAACAACCGTCTCAACAACGATCCCAAAAGCTGTCCGTCATCGGCACCGGCGTGATCGGCAACGGCTGGATCGCTCGGGCGCTGGCCCAGGGCTTTGATGTGGTCGCGTTCGACCCGGACCCGGCCGCTGCCGAGCGCACCCGCGCGTTCATCGACAATGCCTGGGCCTCGCTTGAAGGCCTGGGCTTGGCGCCGGGGGCCAGCAAGGAACGGCTACGTTTTGCCGACACCATCGACGCGGCGGTCGAAGGCGCGGACCTCATTCAGGAGAACGTGCCCGAGCGCCTGGAACTCAAGCGCGACGTGCTGGCCAGGATCGACCAGGCCGCCGATGAAACCGTGCTGATCGGCTCCTCGACCTCGGGCTACAAGCCCAGTGAGCTGCAAGCTGGCTGCTTCAAAGCGCCGGGGCGGGTGATCGTCGCCCACCCGTTCAACCCGGTGTACTTGCTGCCGCTGGTCGAGCTGGTGGGGGGCGAGGCTACTACGCCGGCGCACATCGAACGCGCGCAGCGCCTTTATGAAGACCTGGCCATGCGCCCGCTGGTAGTGCGCAAGGAGATCGAGGGCCACCTGGCGGATCGTTTGATGGAGGCGCTCTGGCGCGAGGCGCTGCACCTGGTCAACGACGGCGTAGCCACCACCGAAGAAGTGGACGCCGCGGTGGTCTACGGCTGTGGGCTGCGCTGGTCGTTGATGGGCACCTTCCTGACCTTCCACCTGGCCGGTGGCGACCAGGGCATGCGCCATATGCTCGAGCAGTTCGGCCCGGCCTTGAAACAGCCCTGGACCAAACTCGAAGCCCCTGAGCTCACCGACGAGCTGATCGACCGCGTGGTGGAGGGCTGCGAGCACCAGGCCGCCGGGCGCAGCGTGGCCGAGCTCGACCGGCGCCGCGACGACTTCCTGGTCGAACTCCTCGGCTCGGTGCAAAAATACTGGCCCGAGGCCGAAGGCTTGAAAGGACGGCTCTGATGCAGATACTCACCACGGAAGTGGCAAGCGAGTGGGTCGACTACAACGGCCACATGAACGACGCCGAGTACGCCCGGGTCTTCTCGCTGGCCGTCGATGCGTTAATGGATCACATCGGCTTGGACGTCGCAGGCCGAGCACAGCATCACTACACGCTCTACACCCTGGAGACGCACCTTTGCTACCGGCAAGAAGCCCATGAAGGCCAGGTCCTGGTTGTTACCGCGCGGGTGTTGAACCGGGACGCCAAGCGCCTACACGTGTTTTTCGAAATGCAAAATAGCGAGGGGGCGCTGCTTGCCACCAGCGAGCAGATGCTGATGGGCATCGACGAGCAAAGCGGGCGCCCGGCGCCCTTTCCCGCGCCGGTGAACGAGGCCATCGCATCGCTCCCCGCCTGCGACCAACACGCTTGGCCCGCGCTTGCCGGGCGTACCATCGGGATCCCCTGACATGGACATCACAACCTTCATTCGCCGCTTTGAAAAAGGCCTGGCGACGCTTGAGTCACTGCCGCTGCCCCAGGCGCGAAAGCACTACGATGCGCTGTGCCAGTCGTTCACGCCTTCGGACCCGGCGGGCATGCAGGTAACCGACGACGTGCTGGCCCACGTACCCATACGGCGCTTCAAACCCGCCCACGCAGGCACTGGGCCTGTGATCTTTCTACACGGCGGCGGTTTCACCATCGGGTCGGTGGTGAGCCATCACGGCGTCGCGGCAAGCCTGGCCGAGCAGCTCGAGCGTGAGGTGATCAGCGTCGACTACCCCCTCGCTTATGAAGCGAATTACTCCAGCATGCTCAAACGCTGTTGCGAGGTGATCGACGCCGCTAAGCCTGCTTGCCTGGTGGGTGACAGCGCCGGCGCGCGGCTGGCGATGGACGCCGCGATAAGGCTTAATTCAAAAGCGGTACTGGGGCTTATCTACCCACCGGTGAACGGTTTGCGCCATGAAACGCTGGGGCCGGACGCCCCACTATTGAGCCGCCAAGACGTGCTGTTCATCTCGCCGCTTTGCCCGGCGCTTGCTTCGAGCGCGCCGACGCCGCTTCCCAAGTGCCTCATTGAAGTTCTCGCAGTGGAGCACGACCCGCTGACCGCACCGCTCGAGCGGGTGGTCGAGCTGTGGCGCCATCAAGGCGCAGAGGTAGGTTACCGCTGCGCGCCCAACATGGTGCACGGCGCCCTTCACGCCCAGGCACACCTTCCAGACATGCAAAACGCCTGGCAGGATTTCTGTCAGGCGCTCGAACGTCGTTTAGCCTCAAAGGCCGGTTAGCAGCGAAGGCCGTTTAGCAACGCAGGTCAGTTAGAAAAGAAGCAAGGCAAGGGTTATTCGTAGGCGGCTCTGACCGCTTCGATGGCGGGTTCGCCGTCCTTATCGTCGACGCCGTCCAGCCAGGTTTCGACGGTCTCCAGGTTGGCGGCGATCCACTCGGAGGCGACTTCATCCGCCGGGCGGTCGTCGAAGCTGTAGCCGTGGACCCACTCGTTCTGGTCTTCGATATCCACCACGAACTGGGAAAGAAAGCGGTGCAGCGCCGGGTCGTCCTCGGCCAGGCTCGCCGGTACCACGGTCCACACGGTACTTTCGATTTCGGCCACACCCGCGTCATCCGAGTCTTTTAGATACGCCAGGTCGAAGCTTACGTTCATCCAGTGGGGCTCCCAACCCACGAAGGTTACCCACTCTTCGTCGCGCATGCGCTGCTCGGCCTGGGCCAGCATGGCCGAGGTAGAGCTTTCCCGCAGGCGCCAACCGCCCAAACCGGCCAGGTCGTTGTCGATGGCGTTCAGCACGGCGGTATTGATACCGGTACCCGCCTCGATGCCCTGAATCTCGCCCTCGAAACGCTCACGGTGCTCGTTCAGGTCGGCCACCGTGGTCACGCCCGCGTCATACACGTAGCGCGGCACCACCAGCCCCGAGTTCGCCCCTTCGATGTTGGAGACGAGCTTCTCGACCTGGCCGTTATCCACCAAGGGCTCGACCATATCCGTTTGCACCGGATACCAGCCGCCCAGGTAAACGTCGATATCGCCGCGGGTCAGGCCTTCGAGAATCACGCTGACGGCCAGGTCGCTTTGGCGGGTCTCGTAGCCCATGGCTTCCATCAACTGCGCGGCCACTTCGGACTTCACCGTCACCCCCGGCCAAGGCGGCACGCCAAAACGCACTTCATCGAGCGCGGCCTGGGCGGCGGTGGCGCAGGCCAGGCCGCTCAGGCTCAACGCGCCGACCATCAACGCCCTGGGCAGGCGAGCGCTGGTTGAGCTGGCTTTAGTTGAACGGACATCGTGCAGAACGCTTGCAGACAGTGTTTTCAGGGCCGTGCTCATTCGCGTCTCCTCTGTTGACGTTAGGCCACCAGTTTGACCGCTTCCCCCCAACGCAAACGACACCAAGCGACCCTAAAGCCACACTTTACGACATGTCGTTTCAAAGCCGGGCGTGGCGGCGCGCCTGAATGGGCGAATGCCCGAACCGGGCACGAAACGCCCGGGCGAAGCTGGAACTGGAGCCGAACCCGCAGGCGACGGCGATGGCGAGCACGCCCATGTCGGTTTCGATCAAGAGCCGCTCGGCGCGCGCCAGGCGCAGGTTCTGGTACCACTGGCGTGGCGAGGCCCCTAGCTGGTCCTCGAACAGGCGCTGTAATTGGCGCGCCGAGACGCCGCTTTGCCGAGCGATCTCGCCCAGTGTGAGCGGCTCTTCCAGATGGCGCTCCATCAGCGCGACCGCCTCGACCAGGCGGCGGTTGTGGCTGCCCAGGCGCCGCGCCAGGGACATACGCTGCTGGTCGTGGTGGCTGCGCAGGCGCTCGTGAATCAGCTGCTCCGAGACCGCCACCGCCAGCGCCGCCCCGTGGCGCCGGGCAATGACCTCCAGCGCCATGTCCATCGCCGCCGCCCCGCCGGCGCAGGAGAAACGCCGCTCGCCAAGTTCGAACAGCTCATCCGAGGTTTCGATGCCGGGAAAGCGCTCGCGAAACACCGGCAGGCTCTCCCAGTGAAGCGTGACCCGCTCGCCCTTCAAGAGCTCGGCTTTTGCCAGCAGGAACCCGCCGGTATCCAGCCCGCCGAGCGCGCATCCGGCCTGGTCCAGCCGGTGCAGCCAACCCGTGAGCGCCCGGTTTAGGTGCGCCTCGGGCTCGAAGCCGCTACAAAGCGCCAACGACGATACATCGAGGGTGCCGATGGGCTGGTCCACCATCAGCGTCATTTCGTTGCTGGCGGTGACCGGCTCGCCGTTTTCGCTCAACAGCACCCACTCGAAAAGCGCCTTGCCGCTAATGCGGTTGGCGATACGCAACGGCTCCACGGCGGAGAAAAACGCCATCATCGAAAAACGCGGCAGGAGGAGAAACCCGATACGCTCCGGTAACGGCCCAACATAGTGCAGGCGCAATGTCGCCCCCGATGAATAGAGTGTTTTAAAACCGGCCCTAGGCGCTAATGCCGATCAGCTAAGTTTGGCTATCACCTGTGGGACGGAGCTTTAGCTCGCGACGGGTGGCTTGGCCAGGGCGCCTGACGGCGCCATTCGCCGAATTGTCGGACCACCGCTGAAGCGGGCTCCACAACAACGAAATCTTGCATCCATCCCTTGTAGGAGCAGGCTTCAGCCAGCGATGCAGCGCAACGCGCTGCTGGGGTTGGTGATGATGGCAACCAAAAGTGCCGTCGCCACCGAAGGGCGGCTATCGCCGCCATCGCCCAATGGAATTGGGCTCCTACAATGGAGTCGTGCCCCATCTCTGGTAAGAGCAGGCTTTAGCCAGCGACGCAGCGCAACGCGCTGCTACAATAGATTTACCGCTCGTTGTGGGTAGGCAAAAGCCTTAACTGATCGGCATTAGCCCCACGCGCCGGCTAATTTAAAGGCAAGCCGGCGCGCTCTCTTCTACACTGAAACGGGTAACGAAGCACAGGCCTCTGTGCGCGTTAGCATAGAAAGCCGATTCATAAGGAGAGTGAACGATGTCGAGCCCCGAGCATAAGCAAAAAATCTGGTCGATGATTAAGGATATCAAAGTAGGCATGTTGGTCACCAATGACCACGACATGCCCCGCGCCCGCCCCATGCACCTGGTGCAGGAAGAGTACGACGGCACGCTTTGGTTCTACACCCGCCGCAGCGCCGAAAAAGTGTTCGAGGCGGAAAAAGATCACGACGTTTGCCTGAGCTTCTCGGATCAGGAGCACGGTATCTACGTCTCCATGTCCGGCAAGGCCAACCTGACCGACAACCGCGACCTGATCCACAAGTACTGGAACCCCTTCATCGCCGCCTGGTTCCCGGAAGGCAAGGACGACCCGGATATCGCCCTGCTCGAAATCAAGATCGAGATGGGTGAGCACTGGAAAGCCAACGAGAGCAAAGTCTACCAGCTCTACGAAATCGCCAAGGCCAACATCAAAAAAGACGAAACCCCGGATATGGGCGAGAACGAGAAGTTCGGCCACTGATTATAAAACGCCTATCTACCCCCACGGCGTCGGCTTGCCCGGCGCCGTGGGCCAATTTCACTCGTGTAAGCGCAACCCTTCCGAACGGTACAGCTGGTTCACCTCGATGACGCGGCCCTCCATTAAATGACAGTACTGGCGGCCGTCATCATTACCATCGCGGGTTCTCACCTCGCCCCCTTCCCGCTCGCAGTAATTCACGGCCATTTCTTGCGCCTGTTCTGCCCCGTTGGAGCCTGGTGCCGCGCACCCTGCCAGGGCCACAAGCAACACCGCGCCTACGCTATAACGAATCATATTGGTCTCCTTGTATAAAACCCATTGACTCACTATAGCCACTCCCCGCCCCGGTGGCGAAATACCCGGCTCAGGGCTGCTGCATATTCTCAAGCTCCGTGGCCCGCTTGGCGGTGGCGCTTAAAAAGCAGTCGTTGCTGATCAAACGAGCTATCGTGCCTTCCCCTGTCGCGTAGAAGTAGCAGTTGGCATCCCGGTACGAGATCCAAAGCCGCTGGGCATCCCGCAGGGCTATTTGCCGCTTCTCGGGTAACTCGCTACGAATAGCGCGGTAAGCGTCGTTGAGACGCTGGTCTTGAATCTCGAGCTCGTCGCTCATGCACTCGACCATGGATTGCGTAACGCCGCCGGAGGCTTCCATGCAGGTGCTGTATTGGTTGGTGTAGGGATTTTCGTCGTTAGCATGGGCCATGAAAGATAACGGTATAAAAAATAATGCTGTGGCTATTATAGCTAAACTATTTTTGTTCATTGAGGGCTCTATAGGGCTGGTTAAGTTAAAGTGTGAAGGTTAACTGATATTTGAGAGCTGGATGAAGGTTCTATGGAGTATGGATATTTGAGTATTGCTGAAGATGAAGGTTTTTTAAAAGCTAGCTTTGGGTTCCTGGCAGGAGGCATACGTGCCGCATAAGCTTTTGATTTTAAAAACATTAAAACTGATAAATAAAAATCAATATACCAATCAGTATACCACCAATACCATCTGGTCTCCGCTAATGGAATCCTATTTGCTACTGCCTCAAATAATAATCGCTATTTGTAAACTATGTGACAGTTAATGAGTAGGAGCAGCCCTCTTTCATATCAATACTGTACGTGTGTTAATAGTCAAGCTAGGTCGGGCCTCCATAATGGAAAACGTAATTGCTCTGCTTTGTTGTCGGGCACTATGAAACCTAGGCTGTATCTAGCCCGCGTGATAGCTACATACAGCTTATTTTGCGCCATTTCATCACTCGCAGGGAATGAATATGCGCTATCCATTATAAAAGGCATCTGTTTATTTACGGGCAAAATCAGCACGCGATTAAATCCCAAGCCTTTACTATTACCAAAGTTGTAGCAACGAGCAGAAGTTGGAAGAATTTTTTTACCTGAAGCAATGCCATAACGCAACACTATAGGGTCATATGTTTTAACGTATCCAGCAACGTCAGAATGTTTAACTATAAAAACTCCTACATGATGAAAAAAATCATGAGGAACTTCTTCAACTGCCGATTCGCTCGCCTCATAATTTCCTTTGTGTACTTCATCGGAAATAAGACAAATATCTTGGATACTTCGATAATTTTTCGTAAGTTTCTCCGTTGTAAACCCCATGGATTTAAACGCGGAAACTTTCTCAGTGGCAGTCTTGGGAGTTTTTTGGCCAAAATTAGTTTCATAAACAGTTTGGCGAAAATCTCCCACGCAAGTGATAGGTGACTTCATTGATTTATTTAGGGACTTAAGCACCTCATAATCCCACCCAACTAAATCTTGAACTTCATCGAAATAAATTTTGCTATAGATATCACCAAGTCTTACCGCTGAGGCATTCTTGGAGGCCTTGGCAATGCGTGCCGCCAGCTTCGCAAGGAACCCTGTATGGGCCTTAGTATGGCACTTGGTAAGAAAGTGATCTGGGTTATAACTCTTGTCTTCAAGCTTTTCCGCGCGGCCAGATAAAGTGTATTTTTTTCCGGGCACCATATGAGGATTACTTTCATTGAAATATATATCATTAATTCTTTTGGAAAATAAAGCTTGCTGATAAGGCCTCACCATATCTTCCAGATAAAACGAGAATAGCCCTTTTACTACAAACTGATCACTGTAACTACCAAAAGAAGCTAAAAATCGTCGCCTTAGCTCCTGCTGATTACTAATTGTATAGGTCACTACTAGAACCTTACCACCACGCTCGATTTCAGCTATAGATTCGGTGATGATTTTATGAGTTTTACCTGACCCCGCTCCAGCCATACATAATATATTAGTCAAAGCTCAGTACCTCAAGAAGGAAATCGGGGTATTTAAAGTGCTCTGTAGTATCAAATAACCTAATGGCAGAATCGACCTTTATCTTCCCCTTGCCATCGCCATCCTTACTCCTAAACCATTCGATCAGAAACTTCCGCTTATCCTCAAGCGTTATCTCTTTATCTAACTTGTTATAAGTCTGAGTTGACAGTATAATTTTCGCAAAGCTCATCAACTCATTTATTGATGCTGCATTTGCTAAAATCATTGCTGGCTCAAGAGAAAACTCATCGTTATTCTTAGATGAAATCAGTTTAACATTTGGATATTCAGTATACTCTTTTTGCGCTTGAACTACGTTTTGAACATAGTTGCCGTCATTATCACGTAAAACATTTATTCTTGTACCTATCTCTTTTCCTATCTCGATAAAAGTTTTAAAACCTACACCACGCACTACGATAATATCGACCCCATCCTGCTCAGGCAGCCGCCCATTATTATCTTTGTATATTCTCTTTAGCACTAGCTCATCAGACGGCCCCTCTACTAGTATTACTTTTTTAGATAGCGCAACACGAAGTGTGTCGTACCCCGGCAAACGCTTCAGCATAGTTACCACTTGATTATCTAAAAGATGCAATCGTTTATACGCCTCATTGATTAAGCATATTTTATTTATACTCAGCTTATTTAACACGTACGAACTGTGAGTACTTATAAACAACTGCTTTTTATCTCTTTGGGTTTCTATATCCTGCACCAGCTTAATAAGCTCAATATGAGAAAGATGGTTCTCCGGCTCCTCCATCATTATCAAATCAATATCTTTTGCCTTATTATGAAGTGCTAATTTTATTTGAACTTTACTTTGTTCACCTTTCCCTATCATATGAAAAGGGACAGTATCCACTTCAAGCTGCAAACCATTCTGAATGGCACCTGCGGGCATGGTATTAGCAGCAATAGTTAATTTTTTATCAGTAATGCTATTATCTTTATCCAGATCATGGTTGACCGACACTACCTCATTTGTATCATTAAAAGATTGCAGTGTTTCACGGTAATTAAGATTCAAACGGAACGCTTCATCTTTTTTAAGCGCAGTACTTAAGACATTTGATATGTACTGATTTTTGCCAAAGGTGGGGTGTATACGAGCAGGGTCAATATATAGCGCACGAAACTTTTTTGCGATTGGCTTAATAATATTCCATGAAAAATCCATCCACTCGATTTTATAAAATTCCACAGGAATACTAGTTATTTTAGCTCCAGTGGAAATGTAGTCTTCGTAGGCGTCCAAGAAATCCGTATCAAAGCTGGCTTTTACCTGCACACCCATTGCATCCTCATGCAGGCTGTTATTTGTTCCTCGGTAATCAGGAACTTCCTTCATGTAAGCTTCAATCACAAGCTCAGGTAAATCTGAAGGTTTTTTATCTGACGCTAAAAATTTTGCAACTGCCTCAGTATTAAACAAATCAGGAGAAAACTCATTATTAAAAGGTCGACTTCGATGTTGAAAATTAAGCACCACCTCCAATGCCTCTAATAAAGTGCTTTTTCCAGCATTATTATCACCAACAAAAGTGTTGACATCTGAATTAAATTCAAAATAATCGTCTTTAAATTTTTTAAAATTATGTAAATAAAGTTTTTCTACGAGCATTTATAACCCCCTTTTTTTAATAATCAATCTTCAACTAAATAATTATTTACTCTTCAACACCGACTATAATTTCTCAGCGTAAGAGACCTCTCCGACAAAAATAAAAGAATAATATTAACAGTTAGCCAATGCCTCTAAATTGCATTTTTGTGTTATTAATAATGCTAGCAATGAGCAAACCTGCAATTAAAAATAATCACTATACAAATTTAATGCACCCAACAAAACTAATAATTATTAGTATTGTCTATTCATCTATACTTTTACAACCTTGCCTCCTACGACTTTAGACCACTATGCTATGATTTTTTAAAGTATCAGCATTACTGGAACTTATGAGGAGTGCTGGTTTTAACTATCGGCAGCCCAAAGCTTAGCTTTAAGCTCCGGCTCCTCACCTTATCCATACTAGATGCAAAAATCCGCATGATTTCGCATGACTTCCATGCACCCAAAACCCGCCTACAACACAGCAATAGCGGGCTGTAGCTCATTTGACGGGGTGCATGAAGAGTTACCCCACAAGCGAACACCGCAGGCGGGCGGGGGATAACGCGCCCCAGGGTGCGGCGATCTGGGTGGGCCTTCCCATGGCAGCCACCCTATATAGGCGCTGTGTGCCCTACCCCATAACAAAAAATCAAAGTCCCACACAGGTAAAAATTTCACGCTAAATTACTAGCTTCTCTTATGGTATGTACACTGAGGCCTTACTGGGACTACTCAAGAACGCTCTTTTTCGCTGCCAGCAAGGTAGGAGCGAGCTTTCAAGCCTGATTAGTCACGCGTACCGTGCTGAAGTGCATAACCCCGCATGAATTCGCATGATTTTCATGCACCCATTTTCCACCAGCCAGCCCAGCAGTGGCGCGGCTTGGCGGCGGGCGCAGGGGTGCATAAAAACCACACCATTTAGCGCGCAGGCGGGGCGGGGTGTCGATAGCGCGCCGTGGGGCGCGGCCGGTACGCGAATATGAGGTTGGCAACATCCTTGCCAGACGGTCTGTGGCCGCGCTCAGTAGCTGCCCTTCTCTCACCAAGCTTTAACATACGAACGCCCCGCACAAAGGCGGGGCGTCGGTCACATACCAGCATCTTTCACCTATGCGGCTTTGAGATCGGGCACAGCTTCAAGCTCTTTCAAATGGCACTAAAAGCGAATGGATAATACGTACTCGGTTACTTCAGCTTGGCTGGCTAACGGCGTAGAACGCGCGTAATGGCCAAGCCTGCTTAACGCCGCATAAAAATCCGAATGCCCTTCACCACAGAAATAGCGACGCCTATGCCGCCAATAAGAAACGCGGTGTATGCAATAGCCTGGTTATCCAGGGCGGGATGGATTTCGCTGGGGTCAGAGGATGAAAGAATCATGATGCCCACGCCCACCAATAGAAACGACGGGCCGGCGAGGAGCTGTAATTTAAGGTCTTCTTTCGTCATGAGCGAACCCTTTTAGCGTCGGGGAAAGTACGACGGACGCCGTTGACGTAATGACGTGGCGTCCCTGGCAGGAGTCGAACCTGCGACCTGCCGCTTAGGAGGCGGCTGCTCTATCCTACTGAGCTACAGGGACTTTAAGGTATTGCGGGGCGCGTAGTATAGCGCGGCCGACCGTATAGGCCAACCGGTGGCATTAAATCCAGCCCAGCAGGCGCAGGGCGAAAATGCCCAGGGTAATCGTCAGGCTGGCCATTAACGTGGTCAGGGCGATGATGTTGGCAGCCAGGGTTACGTTGCCGTTCATGGCTTTGGCCATGACGAAGCTGGCTGCCGCCGTGGGGCTTGCGAAAAACAGGAACAAAAGGCCCAACTGCTCGCCGGTGAACCCGCAAAGCCAAGCGATGACGGTGGAGGCCGCAGGCAGCACCACCATTTTCATCACGCTGGAGCTAAGCGCCACCTGGCGGCCATCGCGCAGGCTGGCCGCAGAAAGCGTGGCGCCAATGCAAATCAGCGCCAACGGCAGCGTCAGCGAAGCAAAGTAGTTGCCGGAGGTCATCACCCAGTTGGGCAGCTCGACGGAAAGCGCGGTAAAGGGAATGGCCAGCACGACGCTCAGAATCAGCGGGTTGGTGGCGATGTTTTTGAGCATGGCCCGCCAGTTGGTGGTCGCGCCAGGCTGATACACCGACAGCACCCACACCGAGAGCACGTTATACAGCACGATGACCAGCCCCAGCAGCAGACTCCCTGCCGAAAGGCCGTAATTACCGTACATGCCGGCGGCCAGGGCCAGCCCCACGACCCCGCCGTTGCCCCGAAAGGCGCCCTGCACGTAAATGCCACGCTCGGCATGGGCCACCCGGTAGCGCGCCCACAGCCAGCTCACGAAGAACTGACCCACCGTGGCGAGTGCAAAAAACACCAGCAGGCGGATATCCAGCGCCACGCTTAGGTCCGCCTGGATCAGGCTAAGAAAAATCAGCGTTGGCAGGGTCGCACGAAAAACCAGCGCCGAGGCGGTCGAAACGAACGCCCGGTCGATCAACTTGAGCCGCTTCAAAACGATGCCAATAAACACCATGGCGAAGACCGGCAGGGTAATGTCTAACGTACGCGCGAAGAGCTCTAAAAGGTCCACAGGGCTGCTCTAATGAGTAAAGGATGTCTCATGGGTCTGGGTAACGGGTCATGAATAAAAAGTGACAGAAACAGTGAGAATAGTACCGCAACGCCCCGCCAACGGACACCGGCGTACCGGTGTCAGTCGAATAGCGCCATGGGGTCGAGCTGGTTAGGCAGTTTGACGACCACGGCGTTACGCCCCCGGCCCTTTGCCTCGTAGCTTGCGGCGTCCGAGCGCTCGAGCGAGCCCTCGACCGACGCGTCGTCCTCATCGAATTGGGTCACGCCCATGCTGAGCGTGACGTTATATATTTTGCCCCCGTGGGTCACCGAGACCTCGCTGACCGCCTGGCGCAACGACTCGGCAATGCGCCGCGCCTGGGTCAAGGTACAGCTGGGTAGCAGCACGGCGAATTCGTCGCCGCCCTGGCGCGCCACGTGGTCGCTGCGGCGCACTTCCCAAGCGATCACCTGGGCGACCCGGCGCAGCATTTCATCGCCCAGGGCGTGGCCGCCTTCGTCGTTGATCGGTTTGAAGTGATCGAGATCGAACAAGAGCAGCGCCGAGGGCGTGCTGGTTTTTTGGAAATCGGCGAACGCCTCTTCCAGGCGGCGTAGGAAACCGCGCCGGTTGAGCAGGCCCGTGAGGGGGTCGTGTTCGGCTTCCCAGCGCTGCAGGGCTTCCTGCTGGCGGCGCTCGGTAATGTCCTTGACCACCCCGACCAGGCCCAGCGAGTGCCCGCCCTGGGAAAGCATGACCACCCGGGCGTGAACATCCAGCCAGAGCATTTCATCATCGCTTTTGGTAAAGCGCAGCTGGCGCATGTAATCCTGGCCGGTTTTTAAGCTGTGCTGCCATAGATCGATCGCGCCCTGGCGGTCGTCCTGGTGAATCTGCTCGAGCCAGGTCTCCATGAGCATATCCGGGGGTATTCCCAGCATCGTCAAAAGCGCGGGGTTCATGTAGGTGATACGCCCATCGAAGTTGGCCACGAACATGCCCTGGGGGCTCGAGTTCAGTACCGAATCCAAAAACGCTTCGCGCTCGTGAAGATTGGTCATCAACTGCTGGCGCTCGTCTTCTACGCGATTGAAGGTCTGCGCGACCTGTTGAAGCTCCTGCATGCTGGTGGCAAGCGTCACGTGGGAGCGCCCACCCTGGCCGACTTCGTCGATTTGCGACTCGAGCTGGTTGAGCGGCGAGAGTATGCGCGCCAGCAGCCACCAAAGAAGGGGAAGCAGCAACAGCGCCAGCGCCACCCAAATCCACCATAGCCGGTAGATGAAATCCGACAAGGGGGTTTGTGCCTGGTCGACCGGCAAATAAAGCGCCACGATCCAATTGGCCGGCCACACCTGGGAGTAGGCCTGGTAAAGGTTGCGCCCGCTGAAAAGCGCGCCGGTCCCCTCGCCCCACCAACCATCCAGCGCCATATCGAGCCAGGGGTAGGCCTTGGGTGTATCGATGGCGGTATTCACCCGCTGCGCGTCGGGGTGATAAAGAACCTTGCCGGACGCCGTAAAAATGGCCGAGAAGCCGTCATCCCCAAGGCGGATTTTCGCCAGGCGGCCAAAAAGCCCACCGGCGTCCAGACTCACCACGCCGCCAATGAAGCCTTGAAACTGGCCATCGCGGTCTATTCGAGGCACCCCGATCAGCACCAGCGGCGTGTTGCTGGCGCGCCCCACGAAGGGCTCACTGACGTAGGGGCTTCGCGTGCCGCGCAGCATCCGAAAATGCTCCTGCTCGGCGGTTTCCAATCCCACTCGCCCCACGATACTGGGCCGGTCCGCAATCAGGGTGCCGGAGGCGTTACTGACGACGACCCCCTCGAACCAGGCGAGAAGCGAGTCGTTTTTACTGAGCTCGTACTGCACCCATTCGGCGTCGTTGGCGGTGCCGATCGCCTCGCTCAAACGCTGCAAGGCGTCGATGCGGTTTTCGACCTGCTGGGTGAGTTCATCGGATAGCATGTTGGCCTCGTAACGCAGGTGCGTCACGTTGGCGTCTTGCAACATGTTTTTACCCACCTGCCACGTTAGCCCCAGCATGATCGCGGCCACTATCAGTAGCGTAACGGAGAGCCCCAGCAGCAGCCGGCTTTTGAGAGAGCGAAATTGGGTCAGTCTTTTATGTAGGTGGGCTGGCAGCACCGATTGTACCTATTCGTCAATTTTTCTTTGAACGACAGTTGGCAGTAGAATGCTAGCCGCCACGAAGCCGCCGGGTACCGAAGAGTCTCGATCAGCAGCCGGATGCAGGTGATTTTGCAAATGGGTTGGCCTATCTTGCCAAGCCAGGCGGCGAGGCTAGTTTTAATTAATGGGTAAAGGCTCACATACTCTAGCCGCCATTTCCACCTTAATTAATTCTTGCTAACAAGTCATTCAAAATACGCCCTTATTCACGCGAGTGAAGAGGATTATTTTCGTACACTTTATGGCATTTGAAAGGTCGAACTGCGTAACATTCCGACCCGATGACGGCTTTCACCCCAGAACCTATGGCGTTACATGGCAAAACACACGGCAGGCTACACCTCGCAAGGGATTGGTAAAATCCCCCATCTTCACGCACTGCTGCCTGAATTTGATGCGCTGAGACGCCTTGGGCCGCTTTCCTGCCCGCCCAGCGCCGTCATCGGCTGGGGGCTCAAACCCACCAGCCTGCGCGCCCGGCGTTTTGCTGCCCGCCACGCGCTTCCCTACGTGTCACTGGAAGATGGTTTTATCCGGTCCCTGGGGCTGGGGGCGCATGGCTACCAGCCGCAAAGCCTGGTAGCCGACTATACCGGCATCTATTACGACGCCACGCGCCCAAGCGATCTCGAAAACCAGCTAAATGACGCCGTCTTCGAACACGCTGAGCTGGCACGCGCCAAACGCTGTATGGCCTTGCTCGAGCGCGGGCGGCTATCGAAGTACAACCACGCCCCGGATACGCCGCTTGAAGCCACGTTGGAAAGCACGGCGGGAGCCAACGTGCTGGTGGTGGACCAAACCGCCAACGACGCCTCCATTCATTACGGCCAGGCCTCGTCGACAAGCTTTACCCGAATGCTGGAGCACGCGCTAGAAGCGCACCCGCAAAGCACTATCTGGGTCAAGATTCATCCGGATGTCGTCGCCGGCACCAAACAGGGCCACCTGCTGGGCGCCGCCGACCACCCTCGTTGTCGGGTGATCAGCCAGGACCTCAACCCCTGGGCGCTTTTTGACCAGGTCGACACCGTGTACGTCGTCACCAGCCAGCTTGGTTTCGAAGCGCTGATCGCCGGCAAGACCGTCCACTGCTTCGGCCTGCCCTTCTACGCTGGCTGGGGGCTCACCCAGGACCAGCTCGCCTGCCCGCGCCGGGTAGCCAGGCGCACGCTTGCCGAGGTGTTCGCCGCCGCCTACCTGCGCTATAGCCGGTACGCCAACCCCTACACCGGCGAGCCCAGCAGCCTGGAAGCCACCATTGCGCTAATCCAGGATCAAAAACGCCAAAAGGAGCGCCTGCAAGGGCACTGGCAGGCCTTTGGCTTCTCGGTTTGGAAGCGCGGCTTTATCGGTGACTTTTTGGGCCCCGCCGCCACGGTCGATTTTCAAAAAACGCTGCCCGATGACCCACCGGCCCAAACACCAGGGCAAACAGCGCCGGCGCCAGCCACTCAAGCCCCAGAGGGTAGCGAGAAAACCCCACACCTGCTGGTATGGTCGAGCCGTATCGATGCAGCGTTCAAGGCGCGCCACCCGGCAAAGCTTGAGCGGCTATGGCGAATAGAAGACGGCTTCATACGCTCGGTGGGGCTGGGGGTGGATCTGGCCCGGCCGCTTTCGCTGGTCATCGACCGCCAGGGCATCTATTACGACCCCAGCCAGCCAAGCGATCTGGAAACGCTGCTCAACGACAGCGTATTTTCTGACGATGAGCTTAAACGCGCGGCCGCGCTTTGCACCCGGCTGGTCACGCTCAAACTCTCGAAATACAACGTTCAAGGGCAAACGGCGCTCGCGCTACCCGGTAACGTGCCCACGATTTTGGTACCGGGCCAGGTGGAAAGCGATGCCTCGATCGCCACAGGCTCGCCCCAGGTGAGCACCAACAGCGCGCTTTTAAAAGCGGTGCGCAGCGCGCATCCGGACGCGTTCATCCTCTACAAGGCGCACCCGGATGTATTGAGCGGTGCGCGAGTGGGGAAACTCGATAACCAGGCCGCAACCCTGTATGATCTCGACGCCAGCCATCTGGACATCTCGGCGCTGCTGGAGCGGGTAGAGGCGGTTCACACCATGAGTTCGCTCACCGGTTTCGAGGCGCTGCTCCGCGGTTGCCAGGTCAGCACCTACGGGCTGCCTTTCTATGCGGGCTGGGGGTTAACGTTGGACGCCATGCAGTGTACCCGGCGCACCCGCCACTTGAGCATGGATGAGCTCGTGGCCGGTACGCTGATACGCTACCCCACCTACGTCGACCCACGCACGCGCCAGCTGTGTAACGCGGAAACCGCCGTTACGCTGTTGGAACAGGCCCGCGCCAAAGCCCCCGCACTGAGTACCCGGCAGCGCCTTTACCGCTACTACCGTCATTTCTTTATTGGAAGCCATTGAGTTGATACAAAAGCGCGCATTCTTATTTCTGCAAGGCGTTTGCTCGCCCTTTTATCAGCGCTTGGCAAGCCAGCTAATCCGCGATGGGCACCGAGTGGTGAAGGTACACTTCAACGCCGGCGATATCGCCTACTGGAGCCGGTCGCTGGGCGAAACCCACCTTTTCCGCGGCAAGCTCGATGAACTGCCGGGCTTTCTGCAAATGCTTTGGCAGCGCTACGCGATCACCGACCAGTTGCTGTTCGGCGACCGCCGCCCCGTTCACCGTGCCGCCATCGACAACGCCCCGGCCGCGGGTATTCGCACCCACGTGCTGGAAGAGGGTTACTTTCGCCCTTTCTGGATCACCCTGGAGCGCGAAGGCGTCAACGGCCACTCGCTGCTGCCCCGGGACCCGAACTGGTTCTTTGAAACCGGCAAGGCGCTGCCAACGCCGCCAAAACCGGTGCGCTTTAGGTCCTCGTTCAAGATGCGCGCCCGCCACGATGTCGCCTACCACCTGGCCGGGCTTGCCAACCCGCTGGTGGCGCCGCACTACCGTAACCACGCAAGCATTACCGCGCCGAAAGAGTACGCCGGCTATATCAAGCGCTTTACGCTTTTAAAGCAGTGGAAAAAACGCGATAACGCACGCATCAAAGCGCTGATCGAAGGCAGCGAGCCGTTCTTTTTGCTGCCGCTACAGCTCGACACCGACGCCCAGATCCGCGACCACTCGCCCTACGCCAACATGGCCGAGGTAATGGATCACGTGCTGGGCTCGTTTGCCCAGCACGCCCCGGCCAACGCGCGTTTATGCATCAAAAACCACCCGCTGGATATGCGCCTGATTAGCCACGCCAAAACCGTCGAGCGTCTGGCGCGGTTTTACGGTTTACAGGGGCGCATCGTCTACCTGGAGTCCGGCGATTTGGAGGCGCTGCTCAAGCACGCCGCGGGTACGGTCACGGTCAACAGCACCGTGGGGATCGTGGCGCTTGAAAACGCCTGCCCCACCTTCGCGCTGAGCGACCCGATCTACAACCTGACCGGGCTTACCAGCGGCGGGCCGTTGGATGAGTTCTGGCAGGCGCCGGCAGCGCCCAATAGCGCGCTGTTCGGCTATTTTCGTGCCACCGTGATGCACACTACCCAGGTCAACGGCGGCTTTTACTGCCCCACCGGGATCGATTTAGCGGTCGGCAATACCGCCCGTATACTAGAGGCCAGCCCCTCGCCTTTGGAGAAGCTGCTTTGAGCGACACGCTACCGCCCACCCCCCCCGGCGATGACCAAAGCGCCGCGCCAGGCACGCAGTGCGTACTAATCACCGGCGCCACCGGTGCCATTGGCGGCGCACTGGCAAGGCTTTACGCCCGTGCAGGCTGTCACCTGGTGCTTCACGGCCGCAATAGCCAGGCGCTCGATGCACTGGCCCAGGAATGTGAGGCCGCCGGGGCTCGGGTGACGTGCTCGAGCGCCGATATCACCGACGAAAGCGCCCTGGCCGAGTGGCTACACGGCGTGTGCGCCGAGCAGGTACCCGATGTCATGATCGCCTGCGCGGGTAAAAACACCCACCCCCAGGGGCCGGGTGAGCTCGAAGCCTGGCAAGACGTTCAGGCGCTTTTGGATGTGAACCTGAAAACGCCGATCAGCATGACCCAGCACCTGGTGCCCGCCATGAAGGCGCGCCGCAAGGGCCAACTGGTGCTGATCAGCTCACTGGCCGGCTGGCACGGCCTACCGTCAACGCCCAGTTACAGCGCCAGCAAAGCGGGTGTCAAGGCCTACGGCGAGGGGCTTCGGGGCCTGCTCGCGCCGTTCAATATCGGGGTTACCGTGGTCATGCCAGGCTACGTTACCTCGCCCATGTGCAACGCCATGCCGGGGCCCAAGCCTTTTGAGTGGCCGCCGGAGCGCGCCGCGCGGGTCATCAAGCGCGGCATCGACGCCAACCGCGCCCGGGTCAGCTTTCCGTTTCCGCTCAATTTCGGCACCTGGTGGCTGGCCGTGCTGCCTGCCAGCGTTTCCCAGTGGCTCATCAAGCGCCTGGGGTTCGACCACCTGGAGGCGCCATGATGCAAAGCCTTAGCCAGGCACTCTGGGTGCCCTTCTTACTGGGCCTGGTCGCCAGCTACGTGATGGAAGCCTGCCTGCGCCCGCGCCCCGCGCCGTTTACCCGGCGTGGCCTTGGCGTTAACGCCGTGCATATCGGTAGCTGGTGCGTGCTCTTTGGGCTTTTCAGCCTGGTGTTTCAGCGCCCCTGGTTTGCGGTGGTGCTGGCGCTGTCGCTAACGCTGGTCGTGGTGCAGTCCAGCAACACCAAATCGCACACCCTGAAAGAGCCGTTCATCTGCCACGATTTCGAGTACTTCTGGGATGCAATCTTGCACCCGCGCCTCTACGTACCGTTTTTCGGCATTGGGCTGGCCATTGCGGCAAGCACGGCCGGGGCGCTGGCCATCGGCGCCTTTTTGTATTTCGAGCCAACGCTTTTAAGCCGCTGGAGCGCCGGCCCGGTACTCGTTCAGTTAGCGGCATTTTTGCTGGCCGGGGCCGCGCTGGTCGTAACGGGTTTGAGAACGTGCCCGCCGGTCACGTTTCAGCCCGCCGCGGATATGTGTCGCTTAGGGCTTTTCGCAAGCCTTTGGGCATACGGCGTGGCGCTTTTTCGCTCGAAAGCGCCGACCGCTGACGACGCCCCTTTCAATGCCAATGCGTATAAAGCCGCGCCAACGGCAAAGCCGGACGAGCCACACCCTCACGTAGTGCTGGTGCAAAGCGAATCGTTTTTCGACCCTCGGCCCTGGTGCGCCGATGTCGCCCCCCAGGCGCTAAGCCGCTTCGATGCCACCTGGGCCCAGTCGCTACAAAAAGGCACGTTGAGTGTGCCAGCCTGGGGGGCCAATACCGTGCGCACCGAGTGCGGCGTGCTGACCGGCCTGCCAGCCAGCGCCTGGGGGGCGCGCCAGTTCAACCCCTACCATACGCTGGCCCGCCAGGGGCTTCCAAGCCTTGCGTCGGCGTTCAAGGCCAGGGGCTACCGCACGGTGTGCGTTCATCCTTATCTTGGCTCTTTCTATAAGCGCGACCAGGTTTTTCCCAAATTTGGCTTCGACTCGTTCATCGATATCAACGATTTTGCCACTGAAGATAAATTCGGCCAGTACATGAGCGACCGCGCCGTTGCACGAAAGGTTGGACGTCTGCTTGAAGATGACGATAATAGGCCGCTCTTTGTATTCGTCATTACCATGGAAAATCATGGCCCGTTGCATTTGGAAGCGCCGGAGCAAACACGGATGAGCACGGTGCTGCCGGGTGCCAGCTGGCCCCCTGCCAGGCATTTGAGAGACCTGGCCGTCTACCTCAAGCATTTGGGTGAGGCAGACGCAATGCTCGAGCAGATAAAAGCAGCGCTGAGCGTGACCCAGCGCCCAGGGCTTTTGGGTTTTTACGGCGACCACGTGCCCATTTTGCCCGAGGCCTACGCACACTACGGCGCCCCTACGGGAGAGACGCCTTACATGATATGGTCAACGAAACGCCAGGACCACGTGGCCACCGACACCACCCACTTGAAAGCGCACGAATTGGGTGTCGCCTTGTATGAGCGGGCGTTTGGGCACGATAGACATAGCGAACAGATCAAGGCAGATCCAGAACCGCAGGAGCAAGAATGACTAAACGCGTTGCCATTATCGGCGCCGCCCATCGTTTCCCCGGCACCACCCCTGAAACGTTCTGGCAAAATCTGCAAGCCGAGAAAGACCTCGTCACCCAAGTGGCACCGGACCGGTGGAGCCACGATGCTTTCTGGCATCCGGACAAACGCCACCCCGGCACCAGCGTGTCTTTTGCCGCCGGTAGCCTTGGCGACATCAGCGGCTTCGACGCAGAGTTTTTTGGCATTTCCCCGCGGGAAGCCGCCAACATGGACCCGCAACAGCGCATGCTGTTAGAGCTTGCCTGGGAGACCATAGAAAACGCCGGCATGAAGCCTGCTGATCTGCGCGGCAGCGAATGCGGCGTGTTTCTGGGCGTGGCGAGTCTCGACTACTCCTACCGCTTGGCCGACGACATGGCGGCGATCGACGCCTCCACGGCGACCGGTAACACCTCGAGCATCGCCTCGAACCGGCTCTCCTACGTGTTCGATTTCCACGGCCCGAGCATGTCGCTGGACACCGCCTGCTCATCGTCCATGGTGGCCTTTCACCAGGCCTGCCAGTCGATTAGAAGCGGCGAGACCACCATGGCGCTGGCCGGCGGCATTAGCCTGCACCTGCACCCCTATGGGTTCATCATTTTCTCCAAGGCGAGCATGCTCTCGCCGACCGGCCGCTGCCAGGTGTTCGACGAAGCCGGCAACGGCTACGTGCGCTCGGAAGGCGCCGGGCTGTTTTTCCTAAAAGATTACGATTTGGCCGTCGCCGATGGCGACAATATTTTGGCCGTGGTCGCGGGTTCAGCGGTCAATACCGATGGCTATAAATCGGGCATTACGGTCCCCAACCCGGACGCGCAAGTTGCGCTCATGCGCCGCGCCTACGAACAGGCCGGCATTACGCCCGACGAAATCGACTACCTCGAAGCGCACGGCACCGGCACCTCGGTGGGCGATCCCATCGAAACCCGCGCCATTGGCGAGGCGCTGGGCCAGCACCGCCAAACGCCGCTGCCCATCGGCTCGGTAAAAAGCAACCTGGGCCACCTGGAAACCGCCTCGGGTGTGGCCGGGCTTGCCAAAGCGCTTTATAGCCTCAAATACCGGGAAGTGCCCGCGACGATCGGCATTCGCAAGCTCAACCCCAATATCAAATTCGACGAGTGGAATATCAGCGTCGTCACCAAGGCGCAGCCGCTCAAGGCCGAAGGCCGCCTGGTGATCGGCATCAACTCCTTCGGCTTTGGTGGCGCCAACGCCCACGTGATTTTGGAGAGCGCGCCGGAAAAGCAGGCGCCGCCCGCCCATACCGCAAACGTGGCCCTGCCCCTTCGCGTTAGCGGGCGCAGCGAAGACGCCCTGGCCGCCAACGCCGCGAATCTCGTCACCCATTTGGAGCAAAGCGAGCAAGGCTTTTACGATATTGCCCATACGCTTTTCCACCACCGCGAGCACCACCGCGTGGGCGCGCTATGCTTTGCCCAAACCACGGCTGAAGCCATCAGCGCGCTCAAGGAGCTGGCAGGCGGTGACACCAAACACGTCGTCAAACTCGATAAACTCGACGCCCCCCAGGGCCCGGTATTCGTGTATGACGGTAACGGCTGCCAATGGGAAACCATGGGCAAGAACCTGCTGGACGAACCCACGTTCAGTGCAGCCATTGACGAGGTCGATGCGCTGTTCGTAAAGCTGGGTGGCTTCTCCCTACGCAATGAACTGGCAGGCCTTAACGGTGAGGGCGAAAACGCCGGGGAAAACCGCCTGGATCGCACGGAAATCGCTCAGCCTGCGCTGTTCGCGCTGCAGGTAGCGCTCACCCAGTGGCTCAAGGCCCAGGGTGTGACGCCGGTGGCGGTGTTTGGCCACAGCGTGGGCGAAGTCGCCGCGGCCTGGGCGGCGGGCGCCTTGAGTCTGGAAGACGCGGTCAAAGTGATCTACTACCGCAGCCACTACCAGGGCATGACCCGGGGCCTGGGCGAAATGACCGCCGTGGCCACCAGCGCCGAGGACATTGCCGCCTGGCTTGAAATGCCGGCGTTCGACCGCGTCAGCCTGGCCGGGGTAAATAGCCCCAAGGGGATCACCCTGGCCGGCGATGCCGACCAGCTACAAGCGCTCGAAGCGCAGTTGGCGGGCCTGGATATCTTCGCCAAGCGCCTGCCGCTCGACTACGCCTTCCACAGCCCCGCCATGGACAGCATCCAGGCGGGGGTGATCGATGCGCTCAGCGACATCACGCCAAGCGAAACGTCGATCCCCTACTACTCGACCGTAACCGGCGCCCTCAGTGAGGGCAGTGCGCTTAACGCCCACTACTGGTGGCTCAATATTCGTGAGCCGGTGCTTTTCGAGCGCGCCGCAGCGTCGCTTATCGAACAAGGCTACAACGTCTTCGTCGAGGTCGGGGCGCACCCTATCCTGCGCCGCTACCTAAGCGAGACGCTTCGCCATCTCGACACCCAGGGGCTGGTGGCCGGTACCCTCGAGCGCCATAAAAATGGCTTCGAGGTTCTTACCAAAAGCCTGGGTCAGCTACTGCTGAGCGGCCTCGCCTTCGATACCCAGGGCTTTTTCCCGGTCGAAGGCCAGCGCGTCGACCTGCCCCGCTACGCCTGGCAGCGCACCCGTTACTGGGTGCCCGGCACCGGCGACGGCCAGGGGTTGCTGGCGCGTTACTACGAGCACCCGCTGCTGGGCTACCGGCTGGCCCAACAGGCCAACACCTGGGAGAGCCAGCTGGATACCCAGCGCACGCCCTGGCTTGCTGGCCACGTGGTCGGCGAAGGCGCGGTTTTCCCGGGCGCGGGCTTTATCGAACTGGCGCTGGCGGCCAACGCCTCGCAAAAAGAGACCGCGCTGCTGGATGTCGAAGAGCTCGAGATCCGCGCGCCGCTGCTGCTGGATGGCGCTAACGGGCGCACCGCGCGCCTGCATTTGGACCCGGACAGCGGCCAGATCGCCATTCACTCCCGCGAACCCGCCGCCGAGAGCGAATGGCAGCTCAACGCCGTGGCGCGCACCATGCGCGAAAGCCGCGGCTTTTTGCTGGACCGCACCGCCCCCGCGCTTCCCAAGCGCGCGCCGGACTACACGCTAGACGAACACCTCGCACTGGCCGACGCCATCGGGCTGCACTACGGCGAGGCGTTTCAGGCCATCAAGCGCGGCTGGCTGGATGACGATACAGTCATCGGCGAGATCGAGCTGGACGCCGACACCGACGCCCAGCGCGCCTCGCTACACCTGCACCCGGGCATTCTGGACAGCGCCTTCCAGATGTTCATCCCGCTGCTGGCAAGCCATCAAGGCTTTGCCGAAGGGCTCGCCTTCGTACCGGTGCGGGTCGGCCGTATTCAGGTCGACCTGGAAGCCGGTGCGCCGGTGCTCGCCCGGGCGGTCATGGGCAAGCGTGCGCCCCACTCGTTCACGGCGGATTTCGAGCTGTACGATGCCCGCGGCCGCGCGGTCGCCGTACTTAGCGAAACCCGCTTCAAGGCGATCCGCCTGAACCGCGCCCGCCATCACGAGCTAAGCTATATCGATGTCGCGCTCACCCCGGCCCCGCTGAACGCCTCGGCGCAGGCGCTTCCCGAGCAAGCACTGGCCACCCTGGCCGCGCTTGGCGAGCGTTACGGTGAGGCCACCGGCCAGCGCTACGCCGCCGAGATCGCCCCGCTGCTGGACAGCCTGAGCGAGGCGTTTGCCCAAACGCCAGAAGAGAGCAGCGATACCCCGCCGCCCGAGGCGATTTGGCAGCTACTGGTTCAGGACTACCCGGATTACTTCGCCCCGATTCATCTGGTCGGCCGGCGAGGCCTTCACCGCGAAGCACTGGCCAGCGGCCGGGAAGATGCGGCCTCGCTCAATATCACCCAGGAACAGCTTAGCGAGCTCAACCGGGTGCTGATCGGCGAAAGCGGCTGGAACGTTCTGGCCGAGAGCCTCGAGGCACTGGTGAGCGAAGCGCTGTCGAATCTACCCAATGGCCAGCGCCTGAACCTGCTGGAAGCGGGCCCCTGCGCGCCGGCACTTGGCCAGCGCCTGCTCGAGCCGCTGCTGTTAAACACGGCGGACAACGGCCGCTACGCCTACCGCGCGCTGACCACCACGGACACCGCCAAACACCAGGCGCTGCAGCTCCAGGAACGTTTCCCGCTGATCGACGTTGAGGCGCTTAGCGACAACGGCGCCGCCCTTACGCCAGCCCAGAAAGCCCAGTTCGCTTTCATCAGCGTGGATGTGACCAGCGCCGAGCGCACCCGCGCGCTGATCGAAGCGCTGCCCGAGCGGCTCGCCCCCGACGCCCAGCTGTTGGTCGTTGGCGTCAACCCCAGCCGCTGGCTGGATGACGTGCTGGCAACGCCTGGTTTGAACGCCGCGCCGGTCGAGCAAGCGCACCTGGTCGAGTGGCTGAGCACCCAGGGCTTCGAGCTCTCGCCGGCCATTGCCCTGGAAGAGGACGACGGCGGCGCCTACATGCTTCACGGCCGGGCGAGCGGCACGCCGGCGGCGGCAAGCCCCGTGGTCACGCGCCATATCATCGTGACGGACGCCGCCACTCGCCCCTTGGGCGAGCGCCTGCAGGAAACGCTACCGCCGGGCCAAACCTGGCTGGTCGAAAGCGGCGACGAACCTGCGCGCATTTTGCAAAGCGCAGGCGAAGGCCTGCTCGAACACGCCGCGAGTGCCCCGGGCCCGGTCAATATCGTCGACCTTCACGGCCTGGGCGCCACCACCACGCCCGGCCAAACCGCGCGCTGCACCCGCGCGCAGCAGTGGTCGCTGGCGCTGGAAGGCAGCGGCCTGGAAAGCCAGGGCTGCCCGCCCACGCTGTGGCTAGCAACTCACGGTTTCAACGCCCAGGGGCCGGCGGGCTCTTTCGACGCCGCGCTTTGGGGCTTTGGCCGCTCGCTTGCCAACGAAGCCGTGGGCCATGGGGTCACGCTGGTCGAACTACCCGACCCGCTAAGCGACGCAGCCCTGGCCACGCTTGCCCAGACGCTTGCCACGCCGGACGGCGAAAACGAGCTGGTGCTGCACGCCGACGGCGCGCGCTTCGCAACGCGCCTGCGCACCCAGCCCGCCCCCCACGCGCCAGGACCGGATACCGGCGCGCCGCACCAGGCAATGACGCTTGGCTTTGCGTTACCCGGCCAGTTGCGCCAGCTTCAGTGGCGCCCCCGGGCGCTACCGGCGCTGGGCGCCGATGACGTCGAAGTGCGCGTCAAGGCCACCGGGCTCAACTTCCGCGATGTGATGTACACCCTCGGCCTTTTATCCGATGAAGCGATCGAGAACGGCTTTGCCGGGCCAACGCTTGGCCTCGAGTTCTCTGGCGAGGTCATCGCGGTGGGCGACAACGTGCAAAACGTCGTCCCCGGCCAGGCCGTGGTCGGCTTTGGCCCGGCAAGCTTCAGCGACAAGCTGATTGCGGGCCAGCACGCCATCGCCCCGCTGCCCGAGGGGGTAAGCTTCGCCGCGGCGGCGACGATCCCCACCACCTTCTTTACCGTGTACTACGCGCTCAAGCATCTGGCGCGGTTGGAACCCGGTGAAAAAGTGCTGATTCACGGCGCCGCGGGCGGCGTGGGCATCGCCGCGCTGCAAATCGCCCAGTGGATGGGGGCAGAGATCTACGCCACCGTCGGCTCGGAAGAGAAGCGCGACTTCCTGCGTCTGATGAACGTCGAGCACCTTTACGATTCGCGCTCGCTCACCTTCGCCGAAGAGATTCTGCGCGACACCCAGGGGGAAGGCGTGGATATCGTGCTGAACTCGCTGGCCGGCGAAGCGATCAACCAGAACCTGCGCGCGCTGCGCCCGTTCGGCCGCTTTTTGGAACTGGGCAAGCGCGATTTCTACGAAAACACCCAGATCGGCCTGCGTCCGTTTCGTAACAACCTGAGCTACTTCGGCATCGACTCGGACCAGCTCATGAAGGTGCAGCCTGCTCTGACCCAGCGCTTGTTCACCGAGATGATGGCGCTATTCAACGATGGCACCCTGAGCCCGCTGCCGTTTACCGCCTTCACCCACAGCCAGGTGGTCGACGCCTTCCGCTACATGCAGCAGGCCCGCCAGATCGGTAAAGTGGTCGTCACCTATGACGCGCCCATCGCCGCCCCCGAGCGCAACACTCTGGGCCAGGACACGCTCAGCCTGCCCGCCGATGCCAGCTACCTGGTGACCGGTGGGCTTGGCGGCTTTGGCCTTAAAACCGCCCAGTGGCTGGTGAGTAAGGGCGCGCGCCAGTTGATTCTATTAAACCGCAGCGGCACCCGTACCGAGGCCGCTCGACAGGCGGTCGAGGAACTCGAGGCGCAAGGCGTCAAGGTGCTGGCCGCCGCCTGCGATATTACCGACCGCGCTGCGCTTGAAAACGTGCTCGAACGCGCCCGGGGCGAGCTTGCCCCGCTGCGCGGTATCGTTCACGCCGCCACGGTGATCGACGACGGCCTGATCCGCAACCTGGACGCCGCGCGCATCCAGAGCGTGCTGGCACCCAAGATCGAGGGCGCCCGCCACCTTGACGCGCTCACTCAAAACGACACGCTGGATTTCTTCATCCTCTATTCGTCGGCCACGACCCTGTTCGGCAACCCCGGCCAGGCCAACTACGTGGCGGCCAACCACTGGATGGAGGCGTTCGCCGAACACCGCCGCCAAAAAGGCCTGGCGGCGACCTGCGTACGCTGGGGCGCCATCGAAGACGTCGGCTTCCTTGCCCGCAATACCCGCACCCGCGACGCCCTACAAGAGCGCCTGGGCGGTTCGGCCCTGCGCTCGGCGGATGCACTCAACGTGCTGGAGCAGATGCTGATCACCCCCGGCGCAAGCCTGGGCGTGCTGGAGCTCGAGTGGGGGGCGCTAGCGCGCTTTCTGCCCACCGCCGCCGCGCCGCGCTTTGACGAGCTTGCCCGCCAAAGCGACGACGACACCAGCGCGGACAGCGACGACGATATCAGTGCGCTACTGGCGGATCTTTCCCCGGAAGAGCTTCAGCAAACGGTCACCGAGCTTTTACGCGCGGAACTTGCCAGCATTTTGCTGATCGAGGAGGAGAAGATCGACGTCGACCGCTCGGTGTACGACATGGGCTTCGACTCGCTGATGGGCGTGGAGCTGATGACCGCCATCGAGAACCGCCTGGGCGTGCAGGTGCCGGTGATGGTGCTTAGTGAAGCCTCGACGCTCAACAAGCTCGCGGGGGTGCTGATCAAAAAGCTCCACCACGGGGATGAGGATGTTGAAGAGTCGCCACAGGATGCGATAGCCTCTCTGGCCGCTCGCCACGGCGCCGACGATCTCAAGGCACCCGCGACACCCTCTGCTACCGAGACACCATGACCGCCAAGCGTTCCGATTTAAAACGACAGCTGCTGGAAAAGGCGCGCAGCCGCCCCAGCACCCGCGAGCCGGCTGCCAGCAGCGAGCCCGTGGCGCAAACGAAAGGCCAACCCGTGCCCGAGCGCTTTACGCGCTTCGAGGACCACCCGGGCGCCCAGCAGCTCACCATGATGCGCGACGCCGCCAGGCAGCTGGGCCTGGTGGACCCGTTCTTCAAGGTGCACGAAGGCCAGGCCGGCGCCACCAGCGTGATCGACGGGCGCGAGTGCATCAACTTCGCAAGTTATAACTACCTGGGCTATTCCGGCGATGCGCGGGTGATTCAAGCCGCCGCGGATGCCGCCGCTCATTACGGCACCTCGGTGTCGGCCAGCCGCGTGGTGTCCGGCGAGCGGCCCATCCATGGCGAGCTCGAAGCCGCCATTGCGCGCACCTACGCCGTGGAAGACGCGGTCGCCTTCGTTAGCGGCCACGCCACCAACGTCTCCACCCTCGGCTACCTGCTGGGGCCCAAGGATTTGGTGCTCCACGACGAGTACATCCACAATAGCTCGCTGGTGGGCGCCCAGCTCTCCGGCGCCAAGCGGATGTGGTTCAACCACAACGACCCGGAGGCTCTGGAAGCGCTGCTCGAACGCCAACGCGGGCAGTTCGAGCGTGTGATCGTGGTGATCGAAGGCCTTTACAGCATGGATGGCGACATCCCGGACCTGCCGCGCTTTATCGAGCTGAAAAAGCGTTATCAGGTCTGGCTGATGGTGGACGAAGCCCACTCGTTCGGCGTGATGGGCGACACCGGCCTTGGGCTTCGCGAGCACTTCGCGATCGACCCCACCGAGGTCGATATCTGGATGGGCACCATGAGCAAGACCCTTTCCGGGTGCGGCGGCTATATCGCAGGCTCCAAGGCACTGGTCGAAATGCTGCGCTACTTCGCGCCGGGCTTTCTTTACAGCGTGGGCATGCCTGCCCAGGTGGCCGCGCCGTCGATCAAGGTACTCGAGCTAATGGCCCAGGAGCCAGAGCGCGTCGCCAGGCTTCAGGAGAACGCCCGCTACTTCCTGACCCGCGCCCAGGCGCTGGGTATGGATACCGGCCACAGTATCGGCTCGGCGGTCGTGCCGATCATCGTAGGAAGCTCGCCCAAGGCGGCGATGCTTTCCCACGCGCTGTTCGAGCAGGCGATCAACGTTCAGCCGATTCTTTACCCGGCGGTACCGGAAAAAAGCGCCCGACTGCGGTTTTTCCTCTCCTGCGAGCACACCCAGGCGCAGATCGACCAAACCCTCGATGCGTTAGCTGCGCTGCTTGCGCAAAACGTTTGAACGACACCATGCAAAGCGAATCCAGAAGCGCCGAGAGCGCCCAGTGGTACGTGATTCAATGCAAGGGCGGCGAGTCGTTTCGCGCCGCCGAGCACCTGGCCAACCAAGCGTTCGAGGTGTTTCACCCGGTTTTGGAAATCAAGCGCAAGCGCCAGGGCAAGCTCGTCACGGTGACCGAGCCGCTCTTCCCTTACTACCTGTTCATCCGCCTGGATCAGATCGCCAGCAACTGGCGGCCGATCCGCTCGACCCGCGGCGTGCTCAAGCTCTTGACCTTCGGCAATACGCCGGTGGCCGTGCCGGACGCCCTGGTGCAAAGCCTGTATGCCCAGCCCCATCGCCTAGAAGGCAGCCACGTGACCTTTACGGCGGGTGAGAAAGTCACTATCTGCGACGGCCCGTTCAAACACCTGGAGGCGGTCTTCGAACACGCCAAGGGCGAAGAACGCGCCATCGTGCTGCTCAACGTGCTTCACCGCCCCCAGCATCTCGAGCTCGATGTCGCCAGCCTCGAGAAGTCTCGCTAACCCCCCTGCCAGCGCCCCCCGCCCGCCTGGCAGCCGTTATAGCCAAATCCTCTAACCCCCTAGCCATCTCGACTAGCCCCACTATTGACGCTCGTCAATGGATTCGCCTATAGTCAAAACCCATGGAAAATCGATTTTTCCATTGATAAACGATCAATAACTATCGAGCGGCTTACAGCGCAACCGGACCTTTCACCGTTACGATCTGGCGTAAAGCGCTCGTTCTCGGCTGTTTGACGCACCGGCGCTACACCCCTTTCGCGGTGGGCTTTTTTGCGCCCCGTAGATGGGGTTCGGGCCGGTACGATTCGTTTTCGACAGGTGAAGCTAGGCATTAGACACCCCGTTCGGCCACCGAGCGCAAGGGTATGTGCGTAGCGCCTTTCAAAGCTCCAACCGCTTTTTTGAAGGACGATCAACATGACGTTTAAAACGCTGCTCACCATGTCGGCTCTTTCCGCCGCGATGGTGCTTCCGAGCGCGGCCATGGCCGCGGATGACTACCCCGACCGCCCTGTCGAATTCATCGTGCCCTGGGGCCCGGGGGGCGCCAGCGACATGCTGATGCGCCTGGTCGGCCGCTACCTGGAGCAGGAACTCGAAACGCCGGTGCCCATCATCAACATGCCCGGCGCTAGCGGTACCGTGGGCCTGCGCGAGGCATCGCGCCGCGACCCGGACGGCTACACCATCAGCCAAATCCACGAAGGGCTATTGATCGCGCACCACTCCGGCGTGACCGACCAGAACTGGGACTCTTTCGAGCCCGTGGCCATGATGACCGCGGATAACTCGGTCATTTTGGTCAATGCGGACACCGGCTGGGAAACCCTGGACGACATGCTCGAAGACGTACAGCCCAACCCCGGCGAGTACCGCATGGGCGTGACGCTGGGTGGTATTCCACACCTGTGGGCGGTGCAGTTCGAAAACGCCACGGATACCCAGTTTGGCTATGTGGGCTACGAAGGCACCGGTGAGCGCCTGCGCGCGCTAGCGGGCGGCCATATCACCATGGCGATCGAGGATTATCAGTCGGCGGAGGCCTTCATCGAAAACGGCGATATGAACGCGCTGGCCGCGGCCACCGAGGATCGCCTGGACGAGCTTCCCGACACGCCCACGCTCAAAGAGCTCGGCCATGATCTCGAATTTTTGGTCACCCGGGGCGTAGTCGTACCCAAGGGCACGCCCGAGTCGATCATCGAAACGCTCGAAAACGCCCTCGAAGCCGTTGCCGAAAACGATGACTTCGTCTCGGAGCTTGCCAACGCCGGTGGCAGCGTGCGTTTCATGAACCGCGCCGACTATATCGACTACCTCGAGCGCAACGACCAGTTCATCGAAGAGAATGCGTCGCTGCTCGATTAAGCGCCGCCCCATTTGATAGGAAGCCATCATGGAGCGTAAGAACCCGGACGCCGCGCTGCTGCCCACGCTGCAGTTGGTGTCCTACGTAGTGCTCGCGGTGGCCGCACTTCTCATGGCCCTGAAGGCCGGCTCGCTGCCGGCCTCTCGTTGGGAGCCCATGAGTGCCGGCACCTTTCCGCAGCTTATTTTCGCCTCGATCGCCGCGCTTTGCACCGTCGCCTTCCTGGTCGAGATCATCAAACGCGGCGTTCCAAGGACCACGTTCAACGTGGCCTGGCAGCATCTGGTGGCGCTCAAGCGCGTGCTGGTCAATTTGGCGCTATTCATCGCCTACATGATCGCCATGCCGTTCGCGGGCTTTATGCTGGCCACGTTTGGCTACCTGCTGGCCGCCCAGCTTTACCTGGCGCCCAAACGCCCGCGCACCCTGGTGATCGTGGTGGGCGTGGCGCTGCTGTTTTCGCTGGGGCCTTATTACCTTTTCGCTGACGTATTCAGCATCTACCTCCCACGTGCGCGCTGGTAAACAGGTGACTTCATGACAGATGCGTTTCTCATTGCCTTGGGCGGCGTCACCGAGCCCTACACGCTGATGCTGATGGCGGTGGCCACCTTTGCGGGCATCATCGCCGCCGCGATACCGGGCTTTACTATCACCATGGCGATCGTCCTCACATTGCCGCTGACCTTTGCCATGCCGCCCATGCAGGGTATCGCGGTGATGCTCTCGGTTTACGTGGGCGGACTGAGTGGCGGGCTTTTTAGCGCGGCGCTGCTGGGCATTCCCGGTACGCCTTCGGCGGTGGCTACCACCTTCGATGCCTTCCCCATGGCCCGGCGCGGCCAGCCAGGCCGAGCGCTTTCGCTGGGGCTTTTCGCCTCGTTCATCGGCTCGCTGATTTCGATCGCAGTGCTCATGGTGGCCGCCCCGCCCCTGGCGCTGCTGGCCGTCAAACTCGGCCCCTGGGAGTACTTCGCGCTGATCGTCTTCGCGCTGACGATCATCGCAAGCCTGGTGGGCGAGTCGCTTCTGCGCGGGCTCATCGCAGGGCTGATCGGTATTGCCATCGCCACCGCCGGCCCGGACCCGATCATGTCGCGGGAGCGCTTTACCTTCGGGTACGAGCTGCTTACTGCGGGCATTCCGTTTTTGGTGGTCCTGATCGGCATGTACGCCATGAGCCAGCTGCTTTCCGAGCTCGAGCCCTCGCCCTCACACCAGGAAGGCGCCTCGGCCTCGCTGATCGGCGGCGACATGCGCCCCCACCTCTGGGAGGTGATGACCTCGACGCTGAAAAAGCCGGTCAACGTCATTCGCTCGTCGCTTCTGGGCGTGTTCATCGGCGCGGTGCCCGGGGCCGGCAGCTCGATCTCCAACCTGGTGGCCTACGACCAGGCCAAGCGCGCCTCCAAACACCCGGAGCGCTTCGGCCAGGGCGAACCCGAAGGCGTGGTGGCATCGGAATCCGGCAACTCCTCTACGGTAGGCGGCAGCCTCATTCCGCTGATCTCGCTGGGTATTCCCGGCTCCCCCGCGGATGCGGTGCTGATGGCGGCAATCATGGTGCACGGCATCAGCGTGGGCCCGCGCCTGATTCTCGATCACCCGGACCTGGTTTACAGCATGTTTTTGGCCATGGCGGTGGCCTCCGTTTTCATGCTGGTGATCGGCGTGGTGATGATGCGCGCCTTCATGCGCCTTCTCAACGTGCCCAAGTACATCGTGGTGCCGGTGGTGCTGGCCTGCTGCGCGATCGGTACTTACACGCTGAACAACCGGCTGTCGGATTTGTACCTGCTGGCCGCGATCGGCTCGATCGGTTACCTGCTGAAAAAGCTTCACTACCCGCTGGCGCCGCTGGTGCTGGGTGTGGTGCTGGGGCCGATTGCGGAAACCAACCTGCGCCGGGCCTTTCAAACCAGCGGCGACTGGACCCTGTTCTTCACCCGGCCCATCTCGGCGCTGTTGCTGGCGTTGGCGGTGGTATCGGTGATCTACAGTATCTATGGTTATATGCGCCAGCGCCGGCTGGCCGCGCAGCGCAGCCAACGCGAGGAAAGCGCCTCTCGGTAGTAGCCTCTGGTACACCTCGCTTTGTTGCAAAGCCTATCGAAAAAGGGCCTCGAAAAAGTCCATCGAATAAGCCCATCAAAAATGCCCGCTCTCGAGCGGGCATTTTCGGTTGGATGCTATGGCGGCGACGCTTGGCCGAATTCTACGGCGCCTTCGGGCGCTCCTCGATGATGCGGGTCTGCTCGATGCGGTGCCAGGAGGAAGGAACGCCGCGGGCGGCGGCTTTCTCGTCGTCGCGCACTCGCATACGCTGCAACACGCGGTACTGCAAACGGTTGATCGCGCCGATGCCGATGCCGGGTAGCGGTACAAAAGGGTTGGTACGGCTCATGCCCCAAAGCGCCAGGCGCGAGCTGCCCGGCGCGGCGTCACCCCGGGCGTGGATGCCGAAGGTGTTGGCGATCAGCAGCGTATTGGCTTTCACGCAGAAAGCCCGGGGCCCCTCTTTGCCCAGGCGAGCGGCATCTTCGGCACTGACCCGAAACGAGCCGCTGGCGGTGTAGTGATCCGCGTGGCGGCTGGCCTTCAAGCTCATGTCGTGCTCCCACTTCAAGCGGTCACGGTGCGGGCGGTTGGAGCCAGGTACGTAGATGAAGGGGCCGTTCGCCTCGCTGACCTCTTCCAGATAAAGCCAGAACTTCATGGTCGGCTGGAAGGTGTCGATATGCAGGTTTTTCTGCGGATCGCGGCTCACATCGGGGGCCGCCGGGTCGTTGAGCACGTTCTCGATGTGGCAGATCGGCAGGCGGGCGTGGCCGCTGCAGTAGCGAAACAGCCGCTTGAGCGACGCGTCGTCCAGCACCGCTTTCACTTCCGGTACCGCGTCGAGTACTTCCGGCGTGAGCAGGATACGGTGGGTGCGCGCATCGCCCTGGCAGCATTCGCGAATTTCGCCGTCGAAGCGGGCAATGGCCGCCACCAGCGCCTGGAAGTGCGCATCCGACAGATAGTTCTCCTTGAGCACGTAGCCGAACTCGTTGAACTGCTTGCGGTCCGCCTTGGGCACCCCGGGGGCGAACATGGCCATGCGTAGCCGCGAGATCCAATAGGCCAGCCGAACACGGCTCTTGTGGAGCCCCCAACGGTTGAGCCGATGGCTACCCAGTAACGGGTTGGCCTTGAAGGACTTGGCCCCGGTGAAGACCTCACCACCCCATACCAGATATCGCCCTAATGCTTTCATCGCCGCTTCCTCTGCACGCTTTCAGAGCCGGTATTAAGACACACCCCGCGGCCAGGGGTAAACCTCGGCGGGGCCTGGCGGCTATTGACGCCGCTTTTGCGCTTCGCCTATAGTCAAATGCTTTAAAAATAATCGATTTTTTATCTCACAAACGATCATTGAGCCCGCACCTTTCCCCAAGCGCAAGGAATCCCCATGAAGCTCGACCCTCACTACTACCCCGCCGCCTCACGTCGAACGGTCACCTTTGGCAAACGCGGCATGGTGGCCACCTCGCAAACATTGGCCGCGCAGGTGGGCGCTAATATTCTGCGCGACGGCGGTAACGCGATCGACGCCGCCATCGCCACCGCCGCCGCACTCACCGTGGTCGAGCCGACCTCCAACGGTATCGGTAGCGACGCCTTTGCGCTGGTGTGGGTCGATGGCGAGCTGCACGGTTTGAACGCCAGCGGCCGCGCCCCGGAGGGCATTTCGTGTGAAGCCGTCAAGGCGCTGGGCCATGACACCATGCCCGCCCATGGGCTGGTGCCGGTCACCGTACCCGGCGCGCCCGGTGCCTGGGCGGCGCTTTCCGAGCGCTTTGGCAAGCTCGATTTCGCCGCGCTCATCGCGCCGGCCATCGAGCTTGCCGAGAATGGCTACGCGGTGCTGCCTACCGCCAGCCAGCTCTGGGAGCAAGCGTTCAAGCGCTATCGCCAGTACGAAGGCCAGGAATTCGCCCCCTGGTTCGATCACTTCGCCCCCGAGGGCCACGCCCCACGCCCAGGCGAGGTATGGCGCTCACCGGAGATGGCCAAAACCCTGCGCGCCATCGGCGAGACCCGGGCCGAGGCATTCTACAAAGGCGAGTTGGCCGAGGCCATGGATGCTTTCTCGCGCCAGCACGGCGGGTTCTTGCGCAAAGAAGACCTGGCCGCGTTCACACCCGAGTGGGTCGACCCCATTAGCGTGCGCTATCGCGGCCACGATATTTGGGAGATTCCGCCCAACGGCAGCGGCCTGATCGCCCTACAGGCGCTGGGTATTCTCGAAGCGCTGGGCGACGAGCCGCGTGATCTGGTCGAATCCATTCATCGGCGCATCGAGGCCACCAAGCTTGGCTACGTGGACGGGCTTCGCTACATCACCGAGCCCGCCGACATGACGCCCAGCGTCGAACAAATGCTCTCGCCGGCGTATCTCGAGCAGCGCGGTGCACTGATCGGCACCGAGGCGTTGGACCCCACCCACGGCAACCCACTGCTGGGCGGCACCGTTTATCTGTCCACGGCGGATGACGAAGGCAACATGGTGTCGTTCATTCAAAGCAACTTCGAGGGCTTTGGCTCGGGTATCGTGGTGCCGGGCACCGGCATTAGCCTGCAAAACCGCGGCTGGCAGTTCTCGTTGGAGGAAGACCACGCCAACGTCCTGCGCCCGGGCAAACGTACCTACCACACCATCATCCCGGGTTTCATCACCAAGGATGACCAGGCCGTGGGGCCCTTTGGGGTAATGGGCGGCTACATGCAGCCCCAGGGCCACGTTCAGGTCGTTGCCAGCCTGCTGGAGGATCACCTGAACCCCCAGGCCGCGCTGGACCTGCCCCGCTGGAAATGGGTAGAAGGCAAAACCGTCGAGGTCGAACCCGGCTTTCCGGACCACCTCATTCAAGCCCTTGAGCGTCGCGGCCACCACATCGTCAAGAGCACCAGCGGCATCACCTTCGGCCGCGGCCAGGTGATTGTGCGTGACGCGGAAACTGGCGTGCTGCAAGGCGGCACCGAACCCCGCGCGGATGGCGCGGTATTGCCGGTTTAATGTCGATGGTTAGGTAGGGTTTAAAGAAAGGCGCCTTAGGCGAAAGAGGAGGTTTTGCCGGGGCGCCTGTCGGCGCCATCGCCCAATGAATTGGGCTCCTACAATAGGAACGAGCCCGAATCGAGATAGGGGAATCGAGACAGGCCAGTGCCCTTGTAGGAGCAGGCTTTAGCCAGCGATCTCTTTAAGGTGGCACCGTGGCCCAAGGAAGGCTGGCGCCTTCCATCGCCCAATGAATTGGGCTCCTACAGTAGGAACGAGCCCGAATCGAGATAGGCGAATCGAGTCAGGTCAGTGCCCTTGTAGGAGCAGGCTTTAGCCAGCGATCTGTTTGGGGCGCCACGACTGTCTGGAAAACCTGTCATCTTTCTGACAACGCTAAACCAGACAAAAAAGGCTCCCAGGGGAGCCTTTTTTATGAGCGAACACTGGCCAGCGGCGATTAAATATCGAACCCGGCTTCGCGGGCCAGGGTGTTGTTGGCTTGTAGCCAGCCTTCGATGTGGCCGCAGTCGAAGGTGCGCCCGTGCATGCGGAACGCCTGTACGGTTTGGCCTTCCTTCATGAGACGGTCGATGGCATCGGTGAGCTGGATTTCGTCGCCGGCGCCCGGCGCCTGGTCTTCGAGAAGCTCCATGATGCGATACGGCAGCACATACCGGCCAATGACCGACAGCCGCGACGGGGCCTCTTCCGGCTTGGGCTTTTCGACTACGCCGCGCATATCGGCGCTTTCCCCGGCGTTTGGCTCGTCGCAGTCGACGATACCGTAGCGGTACACCTCTTCCTGAGGCACTGCTTCCACCATGATTTGCGACGCCTGGTGGGCATTCCAACGCTCTACCATGCGGCCCAGGTCGCAGGTATCACTACCGACCTGGGGCTTGACCAGTACATCCGGCAAAATCACGGCGAAGGGCTCGTTGTCGTCCAGCAAGTGGGCCGCGCAGTGAATGGCGTGGCCCAAGCCCTTGGCATTGGCCTGGCGCACGCTGGTAACTTTCAATTTGGGCGGCGCGATCGCCGAAAGCGTTTCCAGCAGCGCATCCTTGCCTTTTTTGGCCAGCGAGTCTTCGAGCTCATAGTGCGCATCGAAGTGGTCTTCAATGGCGGACTTCCCCGTACGGGTGACCAGGATAATTTCATTGATGCCCGCGGCCAGCGCCTCTTCGACCACGTGCTGGATCAACGGGCGGTCGACCACCGGCACCATCTCCTTGGGAATCGCCTTGCTGATCGGCAGAAGGCGCGTCCCAAATCCCGCGACAGGAATAATGGCTTTACGGACCTGAGTCATCTAATCATCCTTTTCGTTACAGCGTTTCGTAGGTTCAAGCGCGATCACTGCCGCCACGCCTGTATTTTTTCAAGTAATGCCCGCGTACTGGGGTCAAACACGGTGGGCGTATCGACCGGCTGCTCTTCAAGGGCCTGATAAAAGCTTTCGGCCAGCTTCTTGCCAAGCTCCACACCGGGCTGGTCGAACGGGTTGACGTTCCACAGTACCGACTGGACATATACCTTGTGTTCGTAAAGCGCGATCAAGGCGCCGATGCTCCAGGCGTTCAAAGACTGCATTAAAATAACGCTATTGGGCTGATTACCGCGATACCCCATGGCCATTTGCCCGCGAGAAACCACCGGAATGGCGTCATCCCCCAGCGCAAACAGTTGAGACTGCGCCAAACAGTTGGCGAGCGTCAGATGTTCCTGAGCTCGCAGGGCATCGGCCAGTGCCCCCGTGGCGTTACATTCACGGGTCGCGACAGCGATAAAATCGGCGCTCACCGTATGGCTTCCCTGGTGCAGCAACTGGTAAAACGCGTGCTGCGCATTGGGCCCTACATCGCCCCAAATGATCGGACACGTGGGGTGCGCCACCAGCTTTCGGTCAAGCCCGACGCTTTTACCGTTGGACTCCATCTCCAACTGCTGCAGGTAAGCGGGCACGCTGGCCATACGGGCATCGTAGGGGAGCACGGCGTGGGTCGGAATATCGAGAAACTGCGAGTTCCACGCACCTATCGCGGCCATTACAACCGGCACGTTCTCCTCCAATGGCGTGGCGAGGAAATGCTGATCCACCGCATGGGCCCCTTCCAGCAACCGGTCGAAAGACGCCATTCCCAGCTGCATGGCCACGCTAACCCCGATGGGGGACCAGAGCGAAAAACGCCCGCCGATCCACTCCTTGAAGTGAAGCTGATGCGCCTCGGGAATACCAAACTCGCTCATTTTATCCGCGCGGGTCGACACACCCACCAGCTGAAAGCGGCAAAGCGTTGCCACGTCGATCTCGAGCGCCTCGCTAAGCCAGCTCAAAGCGGTATTCACATTGAAGCGGGTATCGGCGGTGGTGAAGGATTTGGAAGCCAACACCAGCAGCGTGGTTTCCGGGTTAAGGCGCTCCATTAACGGCAGAAGCTGGCTACCATCCATGCTGGAAACGTAGTGTACACCGATGTGCTGCTCGCTGGGGCAGGCCCCCAGGGTCTCGCTAATGAGCTTTGGCCCCAAATCGGAGCCGCCCACACCAATATGCACCACATCGGTCACCGACTGCCCCGTGGCGCCAAACCATTGACGCGCGTGCAACCGCTCGACCATATCCGAGAGCTTTTGCCGCTGGGCCTGACAAAACGCGACCGCCTCCTCCATGCCCTCCGGGGCGTCCTCATTACCTGGCCAGCGCGCCGCCATGTGCAGCGCCGGGCGCCCCTCAGAAACGTTGACATGACTGCCCGCAAACAGGGCCTGGCGCTTTTCTTCCAGTCGGCAGCTGCGCACCCAGTCCATCAACAGGGCAAGCGTTTGTTCGCTAACACGCTGCTTGCTGAAATCGACATGGAGCGACCCCAGCGAAAACTGCAGGGCTTTGCTACGACGCAGGGCAACATCGCTGTCGCCGGCGAGTAAATCGGTGAGGGATTTCGTCTGAATCTGCTCGGCATGCGTTTTCAAGGCATTGAGCGGCGTGTAGACACGCGGAGCCGTCGAGAGCGTGGATACATTCATTGTGTCGTCCTTGAGTCTTTCGAAGATGATTCATTCATCTTGTTACCAGCAACTTTCAAGCCACTTTGTTTGATCGAGCTGCCAGCGCTATATATTACAAAGCCCTAAGCGTACTAGAGCGTCGAGGCAGCTCGAAATTTTTCCGTACCCGCCCACGTTAAAACGCGTTATGTGTCGATAAGCCCCTAAACGCGCTTTATAAGCGCCATTCTGGCACACAACGCCACAGTCAATGATACAGCGTGTAAGTTGCCAACAGCGTAAGCCATATTGGCAATTTTACAACGTTGGAGAGACTATTTACCGCCTGGGCTGACCGCTAACGGCTCATTGCGCCAGCACCCCGGCCAGAAGCTGCTGGGCGCTACGAATCAGCTCATCCAGATGTTCGGGGCCCTTGAAGCTTTCGGCGTAGACCTTGTAAAGCGACTCGGTACCGCTGGGCCGGGCGGCGAACCAGCCGTTTTCGGTCACGACCTTGATGCCGCCAATACTGGCACCGTTGCCCGGCGCGTTAACGAGTACCGCCGTAATGGCGTCACCGGCCAGGGTATCCACGGTAACGCTGTCGGCGCTCAGCTTTTTAAATGCGGCTTTTTCCTCCGGGCGACAGGCGGTATCGACCCGCTTGTAGCTGGGCGTGCCCAAACGCTCGGTGAGTTCCTGGTAGTACGCGCTGGGTGTTTTGCCGGTGACCGCCATGATCTCGGCCGCCAGCAGGCACAGCGCAATGCCGTCCTTGTCCGTGGACCAGGCGTTGCCATCGCGGGTGAGCAAGCTTGCCCCGGCGCTCTCTTCACCGCCAAAGCCCAAATACCCCTCGTGCAGCCCTTCTACGAACCACTTAAAGCCCACCGGCACTTCATAAAGCTCACGCCCGTGGGAGGCCACGACGCGGTCGATCATCGAGGACGATACCAGGGTCTTGCCGATCTTGAGTGCGCCCGCCCCGCTGCTTGGCCACTGGGGGCGGTAGCTCAGCAGATAATCCACGCACACCGCCAAAAAGTGGTTGGGGTTCATCAACCCGCCCGCATCCACGATACCGTGGCGGTCGGCGTCCGGGTCGTTGCCGAAGGCGATATCGAAGCGGTCTTTGATGTCCAGCAGGTTGGCCATGGCCGCGGGGCTGGAACAATCCATGCGGGTTTTGCCGTCGTGGTCCGGCGGCATGAAGCCGAAGGCGGGGTCGACGGTGGTGTTGACCACTTCGACATTGACCGCGTAGCGCATCAAAATAGCCTGCCATACCGGCAAGGCGGTACCACCCATGGGGTCGGCGCCCAGGGTCAGCCCCGCCCTTTCGATCGCCTCGATATCCACGACCTGGGGCAGGTTTTCGACATAAAGGCTAGTGAAGTCGAACTCCGTGGCATGTTCCAGCGCCTGCTCGAGCGCAACCCTGGGGACATCATCGATACGGGTGAGGTAGTCGTTGGCGCGCGCTTCGATCCAGCCGGTCGCCTCGGTATCCGCCGGGCCACCGTGGTAGGGGTTGTACTTGATGCCGCCATCTTCCGGCGGGTTGTGGGACGGCGTGATGATCAGGCCATCTGCCCGGAGCGCATTTTTGTTGGCGTTGTGTTGAAGAATGGCGTGGCTGACCAGGGGCGTGGCGGTATAGCCGCGGTCCTTTTCGATATTCACCGTCACGTTATTCGCCGCCAACACCTGAAGCACGCACTCCCAGGCCGGGCGCGAAAGCGCGTGGGTATCCAACCCTAAAAACAGCGGCCCCTGGTAGCCCGCGTCCACCCGGTAGTCCACGACGGCCTGGGTAATCGCCCAAATATGCGCAGCGTTGAAGGTGCGATCCGTGGCGCGGCCACGGTGGCCCGAGGTACCAAACGCCACGCGCTCGGCGGCTGACTCGGCGTTGGGGGTTTGTTCATAAAACGCGTTTAAAAGGGCTTCCACATGCACCTCCTTTGCAAAAAATAGTGACGATCCCATGGAGAAGATACTACTACAAACCTCCCGCAAAACTCTAAGCGCTTACGCGTAGGTCCTCGTCAGCGATCTGTTTATGGGTGCACCGTGGCCCAAGGAAGGCTGGCGCCTTCCATCGCCCAATGAATTGGGCTCCTACAAAAGCCGGCGGCAGTCTGAGTGCGCCACCTAACTCGTAGGAGCAGGCTTTAGCCAGCGATCTCTTTAAGGTGGCACCGCGGCCAGAGGAAGGCTGGCGCCTTCCATCGCCCAATGGAATTGGGCTCCTACGAAACCCGCCGGTGATCCGGGTTCGCCACCCGCACCGTAGGAGCAGGCTTTAGCCAGCGATCTCTTTATGCGGGCACCGTGGCCCAGGGAAGGCTGGCGCCTTCCATCGCCGAGGTGTCGGACCACCAATGAATCGGGCTCCTACAAAAGCCGGTGGCAATCCGGGGTTGGCTATACATTCATCCAAAAATCGGCGGTATGTTCCGGGTTGCCGATGCGTTGGGCGTCCTGGGCGGCCTGGGCGGCCATTTGGGCGGTGGCTTGGGGGTTTTCCAGCAGTTGGGTGATGGCGGCTTGCCACTGCTTGGGGTCGTCGTTTGCCAACAGGCCGTTTTCGCCGTGGCGTACGACCTCGGTGTAGGGGTAGCGGTTGGAGTACACGCCTACTGCGCCCATGGCGGCGATATCCAGAAACTTGATGAAGGATTTACCCCCGTTGAAGGGGGTATCCCATAGCGGCGCCAGCCCGATGTGTATGCGCTGGCGGCGCTGGTAGGCCTGAAATGCCTGCCAGCCAAGCGGTGTGGGTGTGTCTACCCGGGGAAGCGTTGCCAGTGCGGGGGGCGTGTATTCGCCCAGCATGATTTCCAGGCGGGTGTCATCGCGATGGGTTTGTATAGCGCTGAGCGCCGGGGTGATATGTTCAAGATCCGGCAGGTGGGCGCGGGTGCCGTGAAAGCCCAACTGCCACGGGCTTTCACTACTCGGGCCGGCCTCGAAATGATGGCGAGAAGGCAGCGGCGCCAGCAAAGCCGGTGTGAGTACCCGAACGTTTGCGTGAAAAGCGCGTAGCCGCTGGGCCAGCTGTTCGCTGCAGGCCACAACGGTATCGGACAGCGCAAACAGTCGGGGCTGAAGCGCGGCAATGCGCGCCATGCGTTCGCGGTATGCGCTGGGCAGCGCCGTGTCGCGTGCAGCAGCTGGCAGGTCGTCGTCAATAAGGTAAATGATCGAGCCGAACCGATCACGGTGGCGCTCCAGCCACGCAAGCCAGCTCGGTGATAGTGAGCGGCAAATCACCAGGTGGTGGTCACGCAAATGCTCACGAAAGCGCCATTGCCGCCACCAGGCCGATACGGAGGTACGCGAAGCGAGCACCCGCTGAACGCGATGCCCCTGCGCTTCAAGCAGCACCGCCGCCGAGGCGAGTAAATAAATATCCTCCGTCGGCCGCGCTCCATCGCTCAATACCGTCCAATGCTGGCCGCTCACAAAGGCTCCTTTAGATGGGTGTTCAGCAAATGGTCAGCGCTACGAACGCCATTCGCCCAGTAGAGAAAGGTAAAGAGCTTGCGAGGTGCCTGCAATGGTGGTGCCATCGAATCAATCAGCAGCGCTTGGCGCTGTCTTTCGCGGGTCGATGCTAAAGTCCTCTTGTTGCCCGAACTTAATTTCCCCATACAACAAAATATGGGTTGAGCTTCTCGCTGGGGTTAGCGTAACTAAGCGGCACACCCTCCAGTGTCTCCACGCGGCCACCCGCTTGGCGAACGATAGCGTCAGCCGCGCCGGTATCCCACAGGCACGTTGGTCCTAAACGGGGGTAAACATCGGCCTTGCCTTCAGCGATAGCACAAAGCTTTAGCGAACTTCCCATCGGCACCATATCGTGGGCCCCCAATTTTTCCAGCCAAGCCGCCAGGTCCGGGCTTGGATGAGAGCGACTGCCGACAACACGCCAGGCTTCTTGAGGCTCGGGCATACCGGCCACACTGAGCGTATGGCGCTCGCCATTCGCTTCGATTTTAAACGCCCCCAGGCCTTTCGCGGCCACGTAGGCCACATCCAGCGCAGGCGCTGTGACTACGCCAAGGATGGGTGTGCCCTGTTCGATCAAAGCGATATTGACGGTAAATTCGTCGTTACGCTTGATAAACTCTTTGGTGCCATCCAAGGGGTCCACCAGCCAATACCGGCCGTGTTCGTCCAGGCCCGAAAAACCTTCGGCATCCTCTTCCGAAAGAATCGGTAACTGAATAGGCAACGCTTGAAGGCCCTTCATAATAACCAGATGAGCCGCTTGATCGGCCTCTGTCAGGGGGCTTTTATCTGCTTTTTCCTCCACACTGAACTCGCGACTATATACTTGCATAATAGCCTTGTTAGCCTCGCGAGCAATCTGCTCTACCGCGTCCAGCAACGCTTGATCGATCATGTAGCAAGTCCTGTATCAAAAAAAGCCACCCTGCAATGAAACATCACCCCAGGGTGGTTTGAATCAGCTCGTTAAAATCCGGGCTTAATTAATAAACCCACGAGAGCGCAACGCCTCGATCACCGCATCGGCGGCTTCTGCGGCGCTCATTTCGGAAGTTGCCAAGTGAATGTCCGGCGATTCGGGGGCTTCATAAGCCGAATCAATGCCGGTAAAGTTCTTGAGCTCTCCACGACGGGCCTTTTTATAGAGCCCTTTTGGATCCCTAGCTTCAACAACGTCCAGCGGTGCATCGACAAAGATTTCGACGAACTCGTTCTCTTCCAGCAAGTCACGGGCCAGTTGGCGCTCGCTACGAAACGGCGAGATAAAAGCAGACATCACGATCAGGCCAGCATCGACCATGAGCTTAGCGGTTTCGGCCACGCGGCGTACGTTCTCCACCCGGTCGGCGTCGGTGAAGCCGAGGTCACGGTTCAAACCGTGACGAACGTTATCGCCATCCAGCAGGTAGGTATGCTGGCCATTGGCAAACAGTTTTTTCTCGACCAGGTTGGCAATCGTCGATTTACCTGCGCCAGAGAGACCGGTAAACCAAAGTACCGCAGGTTTTTGCGCTTTGGCCAAGGCGCGCGCCTTCTTGTCGATATCCACATGCTGCATGTGAATATTCTGACTACGCCGTAGCGCAAAATGGAGCATGCCCGCGCCAACCGTATTGTTGGTCATACGGTCGATAAGAATAAAACCACCGGTATCCTGGTTATCCTTATACGCATCGAAGGCGACGGCCCGGTTCAAACTAATCGTACAAACACCAATACCGTTCAGATCCAGCTGTTTGCCCGCTGTGTGCTCAAGCGTGTTGACGTTGACCTGGTACTTGATGCTGGTCACGGTTGCCGAAACCGTTTGCGTTCCCAGCTTCATCAAATACGGACGCCCCGACAGAAGCTGCGACTCATCCATCCATACCAGCGTCGTTTCGAACTGGTCGGCGGTATGCGCCGGGTTGTCAACGCCGGATATGATATCGCCCCTTGAGATATCGATTTCATCGTCGAGCAGCAGCGTGATGGATTGGCCTGCTACCGCTTCGTCCAGGTCACCATCGAAGGTGTAAATACGCGCGACAGTACTGCTCTTACCAGAGGGCTGAACACGGATTTCGTCCCCCGGACGAACCTTCCCGCTGGAAATCATCCCGGCAAAACCGCGGAAATCCAGATTGGGACGATTCACCCACTGAACAGGCATCCGAAACGGAGAGCGCTGCAGGCGCTCATCATCCACTTCGACGGTTTCCAGATAGCCCATCAGGGTCGTACCGTGGTACCAAGGCATTTTAGCGCTGTGCTCGGTAACGTTGTCACCCTTTAGCGCCGACATGGGAATGAAGGTTATGTTCTCCAACCCCAACTGCTTGGCGAACGCACGGTACTCTTCCACGATTTCGTCAAAGCGTTCTTGAGAGTAGTCCACCAGGTCCATCTTGTTGATGGCGACGATCACATGGCGCATCCCCATGATCGACATCAAAAAGCTGTGCCGGCGGGTCTGGGTGAGAATACCGTGGCGGGCATCGACCATCAAAATGGCGGCGTCCGCGTTAGAGGCACCCGTCACCATGTTACGCGTGTACTGCTCGTGCCCCGGCGTGTCCGCCACGATGAACTTACGCTTATTGGTAGAGAAGAACCGATAAGCCACATCGATCGTAATGCCCTGTTCGCGCTCGGCGGCTAGGCCATCTACCAGTAGCGCAAAGTCGATATCGCCACCTTGAGTGCCATACTTTTTCGAGTCGGCTTCGATGGATGCGAGCTGATCTTCAAAAAGCAGCTTGGATTCGAACAGCAAACGGCCAATCAGCGTGCTTTTCCCGTCATCGACGCTGCCGCAAGTGATAAACCGCAGCAGGCCCTTGTGCTCATGCGCTTTTAAGTAGCCCTCAATATCTTCGGCTATCAGGTCTGATGAGTGCGACATTAGAAGTACCCCTCTTGCTTTTTCTTCTCCATGGATGCCGCACTATCGTGATCGATTACACGCCCCTGGCGCTCAGACGTATTGGTGAGCAGCATCTCTTGAATAATCGCGGGCAGCGTATCGGCCTCGGACTCCACAGCACCGGTAAGCGGATAACAACCCAGCGTACGAAAGCGAACCTTACGCATCATGGGCACTTCGCCGGGCTCCAATGGCATACGCTCGTCATCTACCATAATCAAAGCGCCGTCGCGCTCTACTACTGGCCGCTCAGCCGAGTAGTAGAGGGGAACGATGGGAATATTTTGTAAATGGATATATTGCCAGATATCTAGCTCTGTCCAGTTGGAAAGCGGGAATACACGAATCGACTCTTTAGTGTGTTTACGCGTATTGAACAGCTTCCAGAGCTCTGGGCGCTGGTTTTTGGGGTCCCATCGGTGCTGGGCTGTACGGAAAGAGAATATCCGCTCCTTAGCACGTGACTTCTCTTCATCACGACGAGCACCACCAAACGCCGCATCGAACCCGTGCTTATCCATGGCTTGCTTGAGGCCTTCGGTCTTCATCACATCGGTATGAATCGCCGAACCATGGGTAAAAGGGTTGATATCTTTTTCTACCCCTTCCGGGTTGATATGCACGATGAGCTCCATGCCGGTTTCTTCCGCCATTTTATTGCGAAAGTCGTACATCGCGCGGAACTTCCAACGGGTATCGACATGAAGGAGTGGAAACGGCGGCGGCGCTGGGGCAAACGCCTTGCGCGCCAGGTGAAGCATAACGGCGGAATCCTTGCCTATGGAGTAGAGCATCACCGGGTTTTCGGTTTCGGCGACGACTTCTCGCATAATTTGTATGCTTTCAGCTTCCAGCCGCTGTAAATGGGTGAGTGACGTCATCATCTGTCCCAACGTTAGGTTAAAAAACTGTTCATGGTGCTAGGCTGTCAAGCTCATATCGACAGGGACTGGCACTAACCAGAACTGCGTTTGTTGCGCCAACCAAGTCATCACTTCCGGACTGGCCGAAAGCCAGGCACCGTGAAATACCAAAACGGTTGGTGCTCTAAAGGCAAGTGACCGCATTACCGCTAGGTAATCCTCGGCCGTGGGAGGACGTGTAAAGCATCGCATCCACAAACGGCCACGCACCCCATGTAAATAAACCTGATAGATAGACATATTTGGGTGATCGACCCTGCGTACTCCGCCTTGCCAGCGCGACTCTTTAGCGTCGAGCTGTGCCAAAGCGGGCGCTACCGACTGACGATACCAACGGCCTTGCTGGGTCCGCTTTTTCGCAAAACGCTCCAGCCCCCAAGGCTCATGTTTAAGACCTTGAGCCTCCCACCAGTGTTCTATCGTCCGCTGAGAAATGTCTAAATCAACCCGCTCACAAAGCTCATTAGACAAACTCATGCTATTCCAGCCAAGGGCATTTAAAGAGGGAGGTGAATAGAGAAGTTCCCACAACACTTGCTGAGCGGTGTTACCAAGTACATTCGCCTGGCCTTTCGAACGACCGCGAGGCTTTACCGACACTGCAGGCCAACCGCCTTCGCGAAACGCTTTCCATGCAGCCGAGACTGTCGGCCCGGAAAGCCCCGTACGCTGGCTAGCCACCGCCACCGTAAAGCCATCCAAACGCAGCTTTACAGCCTGTTTGCGTCGCTCATTCAAAACTTCAGGCGAAAAATGTTTAATGGCCAGAATCCCTTATAAGCCGTTGTTTTATAAAGATAAAAATAAATTTAAAATTCCCAATATAACAAGCATTAGACACCATCATAAAAGGCCGCGTAAAATCCAGCAAGTAGGCAAGTATTCAATGTTCAAAGGAACCCAGTATGGCACCATGGGCAGTTCTCTTATCCGTCGTGGCTTTGCTAGCCTTGCTCGTCAGTGGCAAAGTCAGACCGGCTATCGCCTTTGTCGTTTTAGCGTGCCTTTATTTATTGGCTGGCTTCATAGACACCAGCACTCTTCTTGCCCAGTACACCAACCCGGCGCTGGCTACGCTACTTTTGCTCCTGCTGGTATCTCTGGCGCTCGAGCGCTCCCCGCTGCTCGATTGGCTGTCTCGCTATTTATTGAAAGGCAACCCCCGCTTTGCAACCGCCAAACTCATGGCAAGTACGGCCACCCTTTCGGCTTTTTTGAACAACACCGCAATCGTGGCCGCTTTTTTAGGAGCTATCTCGCGGCAACAGGCCATTGCGCCCTCACGCCTACTCATCCCTCTCTCTTACGCCTCGATACTGGGTGGTATCACAACGCTGGTGGGCACCTCCACCAATCTGGTGGTCAACTCCTTCAATTTGAGCGCCAGTGGTAGTGAGCTGGGCATGTTCCAATTCAGCCTGGTGGGTGTACCGGTGGCGTTGCTGACCTTTGGGGTGCTGCTGTGGCGCGCCAATTCGCTGCCCCACCACCACTTGGAGGACACCAAGGAGAAGCTTTCCTACTTTTTGGCTGCCGATGTCGAAGCCAGTTCATCGATGATCGGCAAAAGTATCGAAGAGAACGGCCTACGCAGCCTGGATGGGCTCTACCTGCTAGAGATAGAGCGACAGGGCCGACTGCTTAGCCCGGTAGCCCCGGATGAGTACCTACAAGCCGGGGATACGCTGGTATTCACGGGAGAGGTAAGCAAAGTGCAGGCGCTTCAGCGCTTTCAGGGGCTCAAGCTATTTGGTCATCAAGCGGACAGCTTACTGGCTACCAATTTGGTCGAAGTGGTCATTACGCATGAATCCGAGCTTTCCGGCAAGACACTTCAGGATGTCGATTTCCGTAGCATGTTTAGTGCCGGCGTGGTGGGTATTCGCCGTGGTGACAAACGCCTTGAAGGCCAGCTTGGCAAGATAATACTGCGCACGGGCGATTGCCTGCTACTGGCAGTAAGCGCAGACTTTCGTCAACGGCGTAACCTGGACCGCAATTTTCATCTGCTCAGCGGCAGTTTCAAGCGCCCACAGCTTAGCCACCGGGAAAGCATCATTACCCTGGGCGGGTTTGCCAGCGTTATTGCCCTGGCCACGGCAAATATTTTGAGTCTATTCGAGGGTCTACTCGTTTTACTGGGCGGGCTGTTAATTCTAAAGGTGGTTAGCCTGGCAGAACTGCGCCGACGCTTTCCTTTCGAGCTATGGCTCATCATAGGGTCGGCGCTGGCACTCGCCCAGGCCATGGAACGCACGGGTGCTGCCGCCATGCTGGCCAGTGGCATGCAGTTTCTTTCCAGTGGTCATGGCGTTTATGCCGCCTTTATAGGGTGCTATATATTAACGCTGTTGTTGACCGAAACAGTCACCAATAATGCGGCCGCGGCGCTGGCCTTTCCCATTGCCTGGAGCACGGCCCAGGCATTTGGTGTCGACCCCATGCCCTTCGTACTCGCGGTGGCCTATGGTGCCAGCGCCTGTTTTCTGATTCCGTTCGGCTACCAAACCCACTTGATGGTTTATTCACCCGGGCGCTATCAAATTGCGGATTTTCTCAGGATAGGCTTGCCCGTTAGCCTGACCTATTCAGCCGCAGTGCTGACTCTTACTCCACTCGTTTTTCCCTTCTAAATACGCAGTAGCCTCCGCCCAAAGGGGGTTGAGCCTTTAACCGGGGATAACCCGACAAAGCGAATATTTAGATACAAAAAAGGCCCTCTAAAGGGCCTTTTTGATTACCTCAATGAAAAGTCTTCATGAATCAGCGTGAGGTTAGGATTATAGGCGGGGTCATTGTCGAGCTGCTCGCCCCATCGCTCGCGCATATAGGCAACCTCTTTAGACGCACGCGAGCGCTTTTTAGCGTTGTTTTCCGCCCCGCGAGAGATGGACTCATGGTGGTAAAGCTCGGCATGAGGCGTCCAAAGATTACGATAGCCCGCCTCGCGCACCTTAAGACAAAAATCGACATCGTTGAAAGCGACGGTAAGCTCTTGCTCATTCAAACCCTCGACCTGTTCATAAACCGATCTGCGAACGAGCAGGCAGGCCGCCGTTACTGCCGAGAGTCTCTGCGCCAAATGTAACCGAGTAAAATAACCAATTGCATTACGCGTAAAGTATTTATGCGCGTGCCCGGCGACACCGCCAATACCCAAAATAACGCCCGCATGCTGTACCGTGTCGTTGGGATAGTAAAGTTTAGCGCCTACACAACCTATTTCAGTCCGGCATACCTGAACAACCATCTCGGTTAGCCAGTCATCGTTAATAGGCTCAATATCGTTATTGACCAGCCCAATAATCTCACCCTTGGCATGCGCCGCACCAAAGTTATTGATCGCCGAATAGTTAAAAGGCTCGGGCCAGTGAAGTACGCGCACACGGGCATCGCGGCTTTCTACCTCACGCATATAGCGCAAGGTTTCTTCACACGTGCTTCCATTATCGAGAATCAGCAACTCAAAATGGCGGTAATCCGTACGCTCCAAAATGGCATCAACACAGGGCTTTAATATTTCGACACGGTCTTTGGTAGGAATCAATAAGCTAACGAGGGGCTCAGAAGCCGGTAAAGGCCAACGCACGCGATAGGTATTGGCAAACTGACCATGCTCGGCCACAGCGCCCGTATTCATCTCGGTTAAGTAAGCATTAACGGCCCTTAACCCCGCCTCTGAGGTATAATCCTTTTCGCCGCTATTCATCGCGGTCGAGCCCAGCGCTGCCCGCCAGTGATACAACACCTTAGGAATGTGAATAATCTGCTTATGAGAAAGCCTGGCCGTGACGCGCAACACCAGGTCGTGATCCTGGCTACCTTCGAAGCCTTCACGAAAGCACCCTACTTCGCGCAACAGGCTGGTACGATACACACCAAGATGAGAAATGTAGTTCTGTGCTAGCAGTAGATCTGGATTCCAACGAGGTTTGAAATGCGGGTCAAAGCGCTCGCCACTGTCTCCCAGTTTGTCTTCATCACTATAAAGCAGCCCAGCACCGGGGTTAGCCTGTAACGCTTTGGCTATTTCCAGTAATGCTTCAGGTGCCAGCAAGTCATCATGATCCAGTAGCGCTACAAATTCGCCTTCTGCCAGCGCCAATGCCGAGTTGCTGGCCGCACAAATATGGCCGTTGGATTCTCGGATCACGACCTTGATGCGGCTATCTTTCTCTATGTAGTCATCCAACGTTGCGGCAATAGCGGGGTCAGTCGAGGCATCATCCGCAATACAAAGCTGCCAGTGCGGATAAGCTTGACCGATAACGGAATCAATACAGCTTTTGAAGTGCTCGAGATTCGGGTTATAGACCGGCATAACCACGGAGATTAGCGGCGTAGAGGTAAGCGATGCCGCTTCAGCCGCCATATCACCTGTACTCGGGGTGGGTTGGTCGGCTAACCAATCCGAGTAACTACGCGTCACACAGACACGCTCAAACGTGGCGTTATACTCCGCCAGCGCCAGCTCGCGCCAGTGGCGTTTTTTTACTTGCGCTTTATTTTTAAGTGTAGGTAAAACAGATGCCTTACTCACCCCGCGCCACTCATGATGCATGGAAACAAGCCGATGCGCCAACCGATCGTGGGCAAACCAAGGCGTTAACCATACGCAGCGCAAATGTCGAATGGTGAACTGCCCCTCTGACTCGAGTGGGTCGAAGCGTATCGCATTAACGCCTGTTGGCATCCAGAACAACCGCTTGGTTACACGGCTCAGCTTCAAGGGCAGGTAAATGCTGGAGTCCTCATCAAACCCGTTGCCGAAGTCAAAATAGAGTTTAACGGCGGCAATAGCTTGGCTGTAGTCGATCGCCACTTCGAGCATTTGCCAACCCGGCAAAGGGAGGCCGCTGGTAATTAGAAATTGAGGATCGGCATCCGTTGCCAACCACTCAAAGTGGCTACCCTCTTCCTCGAGCAGTGGGCGTAAGCCGCTTTGCGGTGTTACGCGAAGATTTTTCACTAACAAAGTTACTTACCCTTTATCCATAAAGCACAAATCGAAAAAAAGTGTATCACCACTTTTCTGGAACGGCGATGCATCCTGCATTTACGCCGTATAGTGGCCGATCACTTGGCCCGTTTCGGATACCGAACACTCCACATAATCACCGGTCGCCAGAGGTTTCGAAAATGCGTGATGAAAACCTATATACCCCAGTCGAGGCGGGGCGAGCCGTAAAAGCCCAGGTCGCATATCTTTTGCAAGAACTTGACCATCCTGATTTCCGTTGATCCATACGTCAATATCGACAGGTTTTCGGTCTTTGGCAAACCACGCCCAGCCTCTTATCATTTGCTTATTGGCATCCTGAACAGCACCATGAACGTAGGGCAACCCTTTTTTGAATAGCGACAAGCGGGTTTCAAAAAGCTCTTTAGCCGAATTATAAAGAATAAAATCAGTCTTATTGAGCTCCATTAATTCTTTAACCACACCGTCGCTAAAATCGTAAGAAACCTTCTTTTTCGAGCGACCTCGGTTAAGTTCCACTGGGCGAATATCGATATTGTAATTATCGTTTAACTGTTCAAGGCTATTTGCATAATCTTCCGTAAGCCCTATAAAGCCCAGTGCTTCTATCGGCGCGCCTTGTAGAAGCCTGGACTGACGATCGATATAGCGTGGCTGGGTATAAAAGGACCTAAAGTCGCCTTGGTAATCATTGTGACGAACGAAGTGCTGATACTCTGAATAGACCCGCTGAATGGGGTCGCGCAAAAAAACGACCGTATTGTTAACGCCGAAAAGATGCAAATACTTATCCGCATGGACATGGCCGCTAAAAAACTTCGTCTCGTTATTTTGAATATGTGCAAAAAAATCGAGTCGATCTCCATTACCATAAATAATATCGGTTACGAATGAAGATGTTTCATCCGAGTCATCAGCATAGTCGTAAGCAACATGGCGTAGGCCAAAAAAAGCTTCACATGCTTTGCGAAAACTGGTACCCGCCGTCTTGGGTATATGTACAAAATATATTGGCTGCATTAATCCACCATAAAAAACAAAAAATCACCCAATGGCGAAATGCCAACTACATTAAAAATACGTTCACTGAATCAGTAAAGCTCGTTCATTGATGAGCAAACATGTAAATTCAAAGACTCACACCACCCTTTCCACCCCTCGACCTCGCTCCAGCTAGACATAAAAACGAAGTCAAGGCCTGCTGCGTTGGCTGCCTGATAATCGTATTTACTATCGCCGAGAAATAACGCGGGGGTCGTAATGTTTCCGGAAGCCAGCTCTCTTTCTAGTATAGTATCTTTTGTATCCGGACTACCAAAAATACCACCTTCAAACAGTATATCCAGCCCTCGAGCAGCAAACACTTCGCGAAGCTCAGACTGATCACCACCGGAAACGATTAACCAGCGAGCATTACGTGCCTTCTGCTTTAAAACTTCAAGCCCAGGTGCTATTTCACACTGCATTAAACCGTCACGCACCCTTGAGGCATAGCTATCCAAAAGTTCATCAAGACCGGGCCCAGATTGCCCCACTGCGATGCCCTCTAAAAAATAGGCAAACTTCTTGTAACGGGATATTCCACCATTATTAACGTGGTAATCTACGAGCCGTGACGCGGCAATTTCACCATAGGGTAAAGCAGTTTTATAGAATGCGTCTGTTTTTACGCGATTGGAATTTAATATTACTCCATCGCAGTCAAACAGCATACACTCATATTTAGACAAGTTATATTTCATGCTCATAAATCTGCCAAGCCCTTTTCAGCCATACACTCAGCTATTTGAAAATCTTCTGGCCAGTCAATATCATAACTTGTAAACTTATCCAAACTATATAGATAAGGTTTTTCCCCGATACGATCATTAATTCGATCATATATTTCTGTGGATGCTAGAAAGACACCGCTATTAACTTCATGAACTGGTTTTATTGTTTGTGTACGAGGCCATTTCTCTACCGTTCTATCATAATTCATTGGATGACTGTCCTGCCAAAGAAAAGCGTGTATCTCAGTGGTAGACATTAGAGAGTCGTAACCAGAGCCAAGCTGATCACGATACACACGAATAATTTGATCGTAATGTTGCTCTGTAATGAAAGGGGAAGTTACGTGTGTCCAAAGTATATGTCCATTCGGAATCAACTCAAGTGCATGGGCAACGAGTTGATCGGTACTCGTTGCACTTGATGAAAGATCCTCAACACGATGGTGTAAACGAATACTTGGCTCATTTAAAGATTTAGCAAACGCAATTATATCATCATCGTTAGTGGTAAGTACTATTTCGTCAATCAATTTCGATGACAAAAGCTGTTTAAGCTTTACTTCAATCAAGCCAAATTCAAAACCGGCAAAAGGCTTAATATTTTTTCTTAATACTCTTTGACTACCGGCTCGGCAAGGCAAAAAACACGTTACTTTATCGCTCATTGAACCATACCATAAATGCTTTTTTTAGTTACATCGTAGCGAGAAGGTGTAATTGCAATTAATGGCATTTCCACGTCAGTAGCCAAAAACTGCTTCACTATTTGGTTCATTTCATCGTTCCGGGGGTCCTCACCTTCATAGCCATCGAAACCAGCAAGGAGTATCTCACGGGCTTCACCACTCGTTGCCACCGCAAAAGCATAGGCCATTACTAATGAAGAAGGTAATGTACAATGAACTTGGCCAAACCCTAACTCTCCTGATGAAACGTTGAGTCCAAAATCCAAGACCTCTTTCCCTTCAAGAGATTCTCGAACATCCTCGGGTAGCATTGAGTAAGGAGTTATCAAAGGCTGGGGCAATTTCGAGTGCGTTTCACAGTCAGCCAATAGACGAACCGGATGGCACGCTAAACGCATATCTATCAACTCAGCTGAAATCGCCGTTTGCGTATTAAGAGCTAAAACAACCGGCTTATAGTTTTTAATGTAACTTTCCAATGCCTTACGATGTTTCGCCACACCAGGGCCCGTTCCTAGTATCAACACACTTTTTTCTTTAAGTTTTTCTTTAGGTGACCAGCTTCCTGAGGCTTCCACACCGAAAAAATGCCGAGCGGAGTCTAGTGTGTTAAAGCTGAACTTCTTGCCCCCTTCCAAGCGTAAATGTTCAATCACTGCCAATATATCTTCTTCATCGTACCTGGAATCACTTAGCATCTCTTGAATATAAGTAGGATGAATCCCGTATTTACCTGCCAGATAGTAATAAGGGTTAGTACCCCAACCATAGTGCTGCTGCATGGGTTTGAAATGCTTACGCAATAGTGTCATGAGGGGCACCATACTGATTTTCTGGCCCCGCCGTTCTGCTAGTTCAATTGCAAGCTCTTCAGTACGCGCATTACCCGGACCACGGCCCATCCCCGTCACAGTCGAATCTACCCAAGTAACGCCTTCATCTAAAGCACGGAGTGTGTTGGATAACGCAAGGCCAAGATTGTCGTGAGTATGGATTCCCATCGGCCCTGTCCACTCAGAACGCATCCACTGGATGATTTGAGCGGTCTGATCAGGGGTCATACTACCCATGCTGTCAGCAAAATAGAGAGCATCCAACGGGTAAGCACTAGCCTTACGTGCCAACGCCTTGACTTCTTCTTCAGTCCGGTCGGCTACCTGCATTAAGTTAAAACCGACTTTAAAGCCGCGCTCTTTTAGCCAGGTAACCGCAGGAAGCGCGTCTTGAAACTCATGAACATGACTAGCAATGCGCACAAGGTCTACGGGAGAGTTAGCGGCATTATTAGGAAATAAGCATTTTAATGCTTCCAGCTGGCGTACGCTACCTACTAACTCGCTGGCGTTAACCATAACGCCAACCATTATACCTGATGGAATTGTGAGACTTTTAATAAAATTATCAGTAGTAAATGCGCATGGACCTTGAAAACCATTATTTTTTAATGATCGAAGACCTAGCTCTATCACATCTACTCCTGCAGCTTGCATCGATTCCAGATAATCATTAATAACATTCTCTGAAAAATCCCAAGCGTTGTAATAACCACCATCGCGAAGCGTACAATCTAAAAAAACCATAAATACTCCATGATTAAAAATTTATATTTTTTTGCAACCTAAGATATCTGCCAAAGCATTATAGACAACCTCCCAATCAATACTATAACTAATATGCATTGGATGACCAGAGCCTATGTCTTTAACATATTTTTTATCAATGAAGCTTATATTTTTCCCATAAGAATCTGGATGACTAATCAGCTTAGTATTAGAGTGAACGACACCATCTTTTTTAGAAAATCTTAATGGAACTAAACAACCACTACCTGCATTAGCAATAAAACAACTAACATTATTGCAAATTGCACTTTTTTCAATGTAATCGAGCCCAACTAAAATTTCAAAAAAAATATTACTATAATTATTACAGCAGCGTATTATTTCATTGGCCACATCTAAGTCTTCTGGATAGCTTTCTTTTTCTCCATATTTCGATGTCATACCATCAATGTTTACCTCAACTCTGGAATACTGTAAGGCAAGCATTTTTATTATTTTACTATAACCTTCAACCTGTTCTACCCACGCACGCTTTTGACCTGTAATTCCAATCCAAATAGATACTGATTTGACGGGTGTAATTTTTCTCGAGACTTCAGGATGCTCACTTATAGAATATGACTTTATAAAATCTTCCATTTCGTGCGTACACTCTTTAACATAATCATCTCTAACTGTTAGCAGTTGATTATGAGACAGGCATGCCACTGACCAAAATACGGCTTCTTTTTCTTTTTTGTGAACAACTTCATTGTTGGGATGTGCAGCCTTACCACTTAAAAAAGTACTTTTATTTTCTAAAATCTTTTTATCTAACGGTAATTTTAGTGATAAAAAATTTCGATACTTGTCGTAAAAAAAGTGATGTGGCCTTGGACTATTTATCATTACACCTTTTAGTTTATTACATCTATCAAAATACGATCCCAAATCTTTCTCATTATTAAAGAACTTAAGTGCTTCATTATATGCTTCTTTAGAATGCACATAATCAAATATATCAAATGGTGAAAAAGCCCCATAGCCATTTGTTATAATTAAATTAACACAATCAGAATGCTGAACTATTACCCATTCAGAACCAGCATCATCCCCTTTAAAGAAAACAAAATTACACAAACCAATTTGCTTGCTGGTCGTACTGTATGTTTCATTCTTTAACACCGGATGTAAGAACAACAAGGAATCTTTTTTTAGTAGATCATTAACTAAAAAATGAAGTTTTTTAAGCTCCCTGTAATGCAAACAACTTAATATGTCACCGAAGACACCTTTAGTATCTTTTATGAAATTATCGCTTATAGTCTCAACCTTGCTCAAAGAACTTATGAAAGAATACATTTTATCTCCTTACAAAAATCTTTCATTAATCTTTTAGCTAAAATACGCATAAATAATAATCAATTAAGCCAGCTTTCAGGAAGATTAGAAAAATTAGCTCGCATATATGAATAGGTCTCCTTTAGCTTACTCAATAAAAAATCCTCAACGCCATCAGGGAAATCTACTTTTTTTGAGGAATTCACCCTTTCCTCCGCTTTCTCTTCAACTAATGGCACATGATCAATATTTAAAAAATCATATATCTCGTTTGCTGCACTTTGTTTATCAATCATAACATCTTCAAAAAACATAAGTTTTAATTGATTTTCCGCAAAACTCTCCTTTAGCGAAGATATAGTTTTATCATAAAGACTCATTTTAATAATAAAATCTTTACTTGCCACATCCCAAACCATACTATCAGTCACAGATTCAGGCTGAATATCATTCATTTGAAAATAATACTGAATTGCTGACTTGGAACGGGATAATGGATCACGCATCATAAATATAATTTTTTGATTTTTTGATACTTTTTTAATATTATCGAAACCAGCTTTTGGCAATAACGCATATTCTGGAGAGAAATCTGCTGCATATTTTTTTGTATTTCTTTTAAAAATATCTATATACCATTGATCGTCTACAGGTGATAAAAGTCTTTTAATACCTTCATCTACGCTTTTACCCTGTGATAAATTTGTAAAATATTTTTCTAAAGCACTTCGATTATTTTTTACAAGCCTTTCCAAATGATCAATCTTACGACGAGTTAACAGAACACTACCATTATGAATCGTATTGAAGTAATGTACTTCTTTGACGTCTGAGAAGCCAACGTCAGGATGGTTTTCTAACTGACTGTGCAACCAAGTTGTACCAGATTTTTGAGCACCAACGCATAAAAAAAGATTTTCAATCATTATATTCACTCACTAATAAAGTTGTTTGTTCAAGTGCTCTGGCACCATTTTCATTTTCTACACATTCTTTATATAAGAAGTGGTTCGAATCGACATTCTTTATTACTTTGAGTAAGTCGCTGTAGTCTGGGGTAATGACATGCCCTGTCTTTCCTTCAATAATATCTTCACCGATGCCACCTAAATTACTGGCGATTACCCAACAACCACAAGCCGCCGCTTCACGTGTAACTAAACCAAAGCTTTCCGGCCATAGTGAAGGTGCAAATAGCACATCCATTTGACGATAGAGATCCACAATACGCTGCTGACCAACCCGTCCTATAAATGTCACTGGTACTTTACCCCAGTACCGCTTCGCCAAGTAACCCTCTTCCTTGGCGTGATCCACCACGATGAACTCCAGGTTTTCGGGCTGAGCTTCCATCACTGCTTCCTTGAGCAGGTAGTAGCCCTTGTGGGCGGCCATGCCCCCTACGTGGGCACATACTACACGGGAAGTATGAGAGGTATCCTTGGGCGCCCACGGCATGTCATCGGAGATACCGTTCGGAATGACCTTGATGTGGGGTACCCCGTTTTTACGGTAGATATCCGCAAAGGCGTGGGAAACGGTCAGCACCTTTTGAGCGCCTTGTAGTAGATCCTTGAGATCTCGCCGCCGAGCGACCGAGGCCGTTAGAGAAATGCTGGGTGGCAGGGTAATTGGTGCAAAGGGGTCAGGGTGGCCTTCCGGGTACACCGTATCATTGTGGTCCACCAAAAACTGGAAGTCCGAAATCCACCAGGCATCGTGCGCCGTTACTATATAGGGTACGCCGGCATCTCTCGCCGCCGCCACTACGGAAGCGGTCAACCGCTGTACACAGTGAAAGTGCACCACATCGGGCTTTTCCAGCGCCAAAAACTCGCTAAACAGCCAGTACATTTCATCATCCCAGGGGTGCCAGTCCATATCAACACGCCAAAGCGTAGTCGCTCTGTAAACACGAACCCCTTGGTAGTGATGAACGGATAACCTGTGCGGCGTACGGCACTCAGCATCCCCGGTGAATACGCATAGTTCGATATCATCGGCGTGGTGCTTTTGTAGTGCTGTAAAGTTATCGGCTACGACCCGCGTAGCCCCACCTACGGCTTGCGGTGGGAAAAATACGTTGACCAGCGCCACTTTTTTACGCTTGGGTTTAACCTGTGAACCAACCCCCTCGCTCTGTCCTGATACCAGCTTACTCAACTGCTCGGCTAGTTGGCCGCCTAGCGCCTCGAGCGTGTACTCTTTTTGTACGCGCCGCATGGCTGCTTGGCCGACCTGATGGCGGTGGTCGGTGCTGCTGATCAACATATTTAACGCACTATACCACTCGTCGCTATTACGGGCGATATAGGCGTCTTCGCCATGTTGAATGACATCACGATAGTTAGCGGTATCACTAACGATCGATGGAACACCAAAACAGGCAGCCTCGAACCACTTGAGTTCGCTTTTGCAGTCGTTTATCTCATCGCTATGCAATACCGCCAGATTGATATCTGCTTGCTCCAGTAGCGACCAATAGCCCTGAACGTTTTCCATTGGCGGGATTTGAACTAGCTGGCTGGCAAAGCGCTTACAGAACAGGTCGGGTAAGCTCAAGTATCCTACTACTACGAGCCGAGTATTGGGCTGTTCTGTTAGTATTTGCTCCAGTGCCGGCAGCGCTAAGTCGGTAAAGTCAGAGTTATGCGCTTGGGTTCCGCTGCCGTAAAAAATATCGATCGTTGACTTGTTATTGCGTACTGATTGTTTGATCTGATTCAGGTGATCCAGTCCATTACGATGAAGCAGGCACTTTTTCGACTGGACCAAGTCAGCCAGCCTTGTACACAAAGGCTCCGTCGATGCGATGCCATGGCGACAAAGACGGGCTGCGCTGTTGAACAGTGCCATGCCATGGGCTAGACCTCGGTAAGTTTCAAGCGATACAAATCCACCGTAGGATTCGATAGGCGGCGGGTAAATCGGCTCGAATAATAAATCGTCTATTTCATAAAGGCTCAGCTTGCCTACCGCATTCACTTGAGCAATGGCTTTGATCACTCGGGGGACCGCGGGTACGCGGTAAAAAATGACAATGTCGTGTAGCGCTACGGTATTATGATGAGTCTCAAGATCCAGCCAGTCCAGGGTGGTAACGGTTTTGCTCGCGGCTTCTAGCTGTTCTACTTTTTGGTTAATGCGGTAACGAATGCACTGGGGGACATGAAAATCACCGACAATCAATATTTTTTGCTGATCTATGTCACCTAACGCTGGCAGAGAGGCAAGTGCATTCTCGACCTCTTCGAGCTCTAAGTGGCTATCGCTGTAAGTACTAAAATAGGCGTTATATAGTTTATATGCATAAGTGTTATTTAATTGGATAAGACGCTGGCGCTCATCGGCGTCCACACTCGCAAAAAGCTGGCTTTGCAGAGTATTCCAGTAGCTTTCGGCGAGATCATCTAACTTCTCATTAAGACGTGGCTCGTGTTGAATGACTTGTTGAAGCAGGCTGATGGCTTCTTCATCGCGCTGAAGTGCCGCTAGACAGGTCAGCTCGCCAACGTAAAGCCGTTGGCTGTCATCGCTATAACTCGAGGCTTGGCGGAAGTAGGCAAGCGCTGTGCTATAGTGCGATTGCTGGAGGTAGCTATCGCCTAGCAACCGGAATGCCATGCTTCCCTTCTTAAAGGCAAGGGCTGACAGCAACAACTTATGCGCGGCATCATTTTGGTTGTTACCTAAACGGCTTTCAGCCAGCAGGCAATAAGTCTGATAGGTTTCCTCCTCCGTTTCACACAACATCGCCGCCGAAGCCGCCTTGCCTGCTATAGCGTTTAAAATCTCTGCGTAGGTCAGCTCAACTCCGCGTTCATGGCTCTGATTCTGAATGCCAACGAGCGTCATGGCCTCGGGTAAAGCGCTTACTGGCAGCTCCTGCTTGGCGGCCCACTGCTCTAGATTAGCCGAGCGTTCTTCAGCTTTACCGTGTCGCTGGAAGTGATCCTCTGCCTGATCCAGCGTCTCTATGCCATGGCTTTCCAGGTCCGGGTATAAGTGTAAGTAGAGCGGCAAGTCTACTTCGTAAACTCTTAATTCTTCTTCCTGAGCCTCGTTTTCCATCTCGTAATGAGCGTTGGAAACAAAACGGCCTTCTAAAAAGCCTTGGCTAAACCAGTGCTGACGCGCCCGGAGATCACTTAGCGACGCTGCATCTTCGTAGGTGGCTCGGTAAAAATCAGGATCAAAGTCGAGCTCCTTGGTGATTAGTTCGGCATGTGCTTTAGAGGCACTGCGACCTTCCAGATAGCCATGACGGTACCAGTGCCTTGAAACCGCTACATCTTCCAGCAAGGCCATGTCCGAGTAAGCCTGTTTGTAGTACTCGATATCCAGCTCAATTCCTGAATGGAGCTCTGCTTCATGGGCTCGAGATCCACTTCGTCCTTCCGTGTAACCATGTAAATACCAGTGCCTGAGTGCCTCTTTATCACTCATTTTCGCTATATCGGCATAAGCGTGTCTATAATAGTCCACATCCAGCACCAAGCCATTTTCGTGCTCCGCACGGTGTGCTGCGTTCGCGTAACGGCCTTCTAAATAGCCCTGCGTATACCAATGGTTATAAAGCTGCGCTTCATCCAGCTCTGCAAGGTCTACGTAGTGCTCTCGGTAGAACGCAGCATCCAGCTTTAACCCTCTTTCGAACTCGGCCTTATAAGCTTCACTACCAAAACGTCCCTCAGAATAACCATGATCGAGCCAATGCTGGACGAGCGACTCCTCACTCAACGAGGCAAGGTCCGGGTAAGTTTTTTGGTAAAAATCTTTATCAAGGGCCGCCTCGCTAGGCTCGGGTGATGCCGAAATCGTATCCCTGGAGTGCTCTTCTACGTCAGTGACTTCCTTCTGCTCACTCTGCTGAGAAGGCTGCGAGGTTTGTGTCATTTCGTATTTCCTTTCCGGCACTCAATAGGTACGGCTGATTCAGTTACAAGGGTAATACTTGATATGATCATTGCTCAGCTGAAGGTGGGTGCCTGCGCAAGTGAGACTCCGTTAGCATCTTTTTCAGAAAGCGATGGCGCTTCGCTAGCCACCAGGGGCCATTCGATCGCGAGCGAAGGGTCATTCCAGGCAATGGAGACCTCGTCACCAGGCGCGTAGTAATCCGTACATTTATACTGAAACTCTGCCTCGGCACTAATTACGTAAAAGCCGTGGGCAAATCCTGGTGGGACCCAAAGCATTTGCTTGTTTTCAGCGCTTAATTTTGCACCTACCCATTGACCAAACGTTGCGGAGCCTTTGCGCATATCCACGGCTACATCGAATACCTCGCCTTGGGTGACACGAACCAACTTCCCCTGAGGTTGCTGATGTTGGTAGTGTAAACCTCGCAGTATGCCCTGTTTGGATTTACTATGATTGTCTTGTACGAACTGATAGTTACCACAGTATCGTTCGAACTCGCTTTGACGGAATGTTTCCATAAAGAAACCACGTTCATCACCAAACACCTTGGGTGTAAGGAGTACTACTTCAGGTATGGTAAGCTGTTCATATTGCATAATTAAGCCATAAAAAAATTATCGAATGCAGCGTCAAATTACTATTTAAACTTATTTATTGGTTTTTGCTTTTAAAAGTCGCTGCAAATATTGACCATACTGGGTTTTGGACAAGGGTTTTGCCAGCTCGGCCAGACGCTGATCGCTAATCCAACCATTTTGCCATGCGATCTCTTCCAGACAGGCAATTTTCAGTCCTTGGCGATGCTCGATGGTTTGAACGTACTGACTGGCCTCCAATAGGCTATCGTGCGTCCCCGTATCCAACCAGGCAAACCCGCGACCCAAACGCTCGACCCGCAAATCTCCACGCTCCAGGTAGGCATTATTGACACTGGTGATTTCAAGCTCTCCTCGCTCCGAGGGCTCAACATCTTTGGCAATTTGAACGACATCGTTGTCGAAGAAGTATAGACCGGTTACGGCATGGCTGGATTTAGGCTTTTTGGGCTTTTCTTCGATGCTCAACGCTTTCCCGTTTTCATCAAAATCGACCACCCCGAATCGCTCGGGATCTTTTACCAAATAGCCAAATACCGTTGCTCCGCCTGGTTGCTCACTTGCCCGCTTTAGCTGCTCAGAGAAGTGCTGGCCATGAAATATGTTGTCACCCAATACCAGACATACGGGGCTGGACCCAATGAATTCCTCGCCAATTATAAAAGCCTGGGCCAACCCATCCGGACTAGGCTGCTCAGCATACTCGAACTGAACACCAAAGTTCTCACCATCGCCCAGCAGGCTTTTATATTGCGGTAGGTCTTCGGGGGTAGAAATAATTAAAATCTCGCGGATGCCGGCAAGCATTAATACCGAGATCGGATAATAGATCATTGGCTTATCGTAAACGGGCAATAACTGCTTGGAAACACCGCGAGTAATAGGATGCAAACGCGTCCCCGAGCCTCCGGCAAGAATAATTCCTTTACGCTGCGAAGGGTTGGACATGGGATACAAAGTGTTCATGAGTGGTGATCATCCATCAAAATTCTGTGTGCAGTGTCAAGTGATAGGCTGGCTCAAAAATGAGCCCTCGATTTTGCCTACACGCTTACTTCTCGCAAAACTCTTGCAGAGTGAGTGTTAGCTGTTCTTGCCAGCCAGGTAGTGTGACACCTAATGCCGACTCAAGTTTAGTCAGACTCATTCGCGAGTTGAGCGGGCGCTGCGCCGGAGTTGGGTAGTCCGTGGTGGGGATCCCTTCGACTTTCTCCATTTGAATCTTGAGCTGTTCCCCCTCGGCGGCCGCCTGTTCAAAAATCTCACACGCAAAACCGTACCAGCTCGTGTCACCACGAGGAGCCAGGTGATAGATGCCGTTGGGTATACGAAAAAACGCGCCCGAGGAATCAGGCCAAAGGAAAGGGGAGTTGTACGCCAGGGTGGTCACTTGAGCAATCAGGCGGGCGGGCGTAGGAGCGCCAACTTGGTCATCGACGATATTGAGCGCCTCACGTTCGCGAGCCAAGCGCAGCATGGTCTTCATGAAATTGTTGCCGCGCGCCGCGTAAACCCAACTGGTACGGAAAATCAGGTAGTGAGCCCCACTTCGTTCGACGGCTTTATCACCTTCCAGCTTGGTATGGCCATATATACCCAAGGGCGCAGTCGCGCTACTTTCCTGCCAAGACTCTTTGCCATTACCCGGGTACACATAGTCAGTAGAATAATGTACGAGGGGGATAGAGTGGCTAGCCGCATAGGCGGCTAATTGAGCAGGCAGCTCGGCATTTAATCGTTTCGCCAGTTCTGGCTCGCTTTCGGCTTTATCTACCGCCGTGTATGCTGCAGCGTTGAGTATTAATTTAGGCTGATATTTTTCCAGGTAAGCCTCGACCGACTCGGCATCGCTCAAATCGAGCTCTTGCCGATCAGGTGCAAGCACATTACCGAAAATGGCAAATTGACGTTGAAGCTCGAAACCTACCTGGCCATTGCCGCCAGTGATTAAAATATCCATGCAAATATCCTTCTATGCATTCACGTTTTCGCACTTCCATGGTGGCTAAACAGGATGTGCTTCGGACGACGATCTCGGTTTTATTCACCCCACCCCTTACCGAGACGTTCCCCCTTGTAGCTACCGTCTTGTACACGCTTCCACCAAGTTTCGTTTGCAAGGTACCACTTTACTGTCTTGCGTAGCCCCGATTCAAAAGTCTCCTCGGGTACCCAGCCTAACTCACGCTCGATTTTGCTGGCGTCGATTGCATAGCGAACATCATGGCCGGGGCGGTCGGTAACGAAAGTAACAAGATCACGATAAGACGTTTGTTGAGGCACGAGCTCCTGTAGCAAATCACAAAGTGTTTCTACTACGGTAAGGTTGGCTTTTTCATTATGCCCGCCTATGTTGTAGGTTTCGCCAATTTGACCCTCTGTTGCCACCTTGATCAGCGCGCGGGCATGATCCTCGACATAGAGCCAATCGCGAACTTGCTGTCCGTCTCCGTAAACCGGTAGGGGTTTTCCGGCCAATGCGTTCAAAATCATTAGCGGTATGAGCTTTTCGGGAAAATGGTACGGCCCATAGTTATTGGAGCAGTTGGTGACTAACGTGGGGAGCGCGTAAGTACGCTGCCACGCGCGTACAAGGTGATCCGAGCTGGCTTTGCTAGCCGAGTAGGGCGAACTGGGAGCATAAGAGGTCTCTTCCGTGAAGAGGTCATCCGTGCCCTCGAGATCACCGTACACTTCGTCGGTACTGATATGGTGAAAGCGAAAAGTCTTGCGGCGTTCGTCGTCCAGGCCGTTCCAGTAGCTACGTGCCGCTTCAAGCAGCACGGCAGTACCCACTACGTTTGTCTGGATAAATTCCGCAGGACCATCGATAGAACGATCGACATGGCTCTCGGCCGCCAAATGCATCACTACATCCGGCTTGTGAGTATCGAATAGCTGCTGCATTGCACCGGCATCGCAAATATCGGCACGCACGAACGTGTAACGTTCGCTGCTTTCAACGCTGGCTAAAGATTCCAGGTTGCCAGCGTAGGTCAATTTATCGACATTCACCACTTGGTGCGAGGTGCTTTGTATCAGTTCACGAACAACGGCTGAGCCTATAAAGCCCGCGCCACCGGTCACTAAAAAATTCAGTTGTTTCATCGTATTGCCTGGTTAATTACTGGGTTTTACCCGTTTCGTTCATTTCTTGAGATTTAAGCGTGTTCAAGTGTTTCATCGCCTGAGCTAGCTGCTGTTCACGCTGTGGAATATCTTTTTCGATTTGACGCTGGTAAAGCGGCAACAATTTTTCACTTTTAGCTACTTCCAACGACCTTTTAGCTTCTAGCAATTTAACCCGGGACTGCTTAACGAGAAGCTGCGCTCCGTCAATATCTTGTGGCAGCGTCTCATCTCTTGTAGCGGTATTACCACTTTGCGCGCTGTTTTCAGTAGACATGTTGACTTTATGCTGATCAGAATCCTTATGGTAAGCTGCAATTGCATCTTCTACTTTATCATACCAAACTGCCCCACCCTCTTTTAAGTATATACCTGCTGTACACAAGTCTTTTAGAATACCTTCAGAGTGAGAGACCATGATCAGCGAAGCCTGCCCTACTTTCGATTGAAATAGCGCTTTGGCTTTTTCCTTGAACGCCCTGTCGCCTACGGCGGTCGCCTCATCAGAAATGTATATATCAAAATCGAAAGCCAGAGATAATCCAAAAGAGATGCGCGAACGCATGCCAGAAGAGTACGTTCGAACTGGCTCATCGAAAGCTTCGCCTATTTCAGCAAACTCTTCGACGAACTCTATAACGTTTTGAACTTCCCAAGGCGAGGAACCTTGAACGCGAGCTACAAATTTTGCATTTTGACGCCCCGTCATGTTGTTTTGCATTCCTCCTGCCAAGCCAACTGGCCAAGAAACACGGCTATGACGAATTACTTCCCCTCGTTCAGGTTTGTCCATGCCGGAGATCAAGCGCAAAAGTGTTGACTTTCCGGCGCCGTTGGCGCCGATTAAGCCAACGCTTACTCCCGCGGGAATCGTAACGTTAATGTTTTTTAGCACCCAATCACTGCCGTGATGATTATGGTACCGCTTGAAAAGATTTCGGATTTCGATCATGATTTTCGATCTTAAAAGCAGGTTGACTTGACGGTCGACAAAGTTCTATCAACATCTCTCTTTATTCAATCAACACCAAACAAGTCCCGGGTGTATACTTTGTGAGTAACGTCATCTAACTCGTCAACCATACGATTACTTAGTATGAGATCGGCTTTCTGCTTAAACGCAAAAAGGTCTTTGTAAACTCTGGAATTAAAGTAATAACCTTCTTCCAGAGCGGGTTCGTAAACGATGACCTCAACCCCCTTGGCCTTTAGCCGCTTCATGACACCTTGCATGGCACTAGCCCTGAAGTTGTCAGAACCAAACTTCATGATGAGACGATAAATACCCACTACTTTAGGGTTATGCTTTAGCACTGATTCGGCTATAAAGTCTTTACGAGTACGGTTAGAATCTACAATGGCCTTGATCAAATTATTAGGCACACTTTGATAGTTGGCCAATAACTGCTTTGTATCCTTGGGAAGGCAGTACCCACCGTAGCCAAAACTTGGGTTGTTATAATGCTTGCCTATTCGAGGGTCTAACCCCACCCCCTCGATTATTTGCAGAGCATTCAAACCATGAGCTTCTGCGTAAGTATCCAGTTCATTGAAATAGGCTACACGCATAGCCAAATAAGTATTAGCAAAAAGCTTGATCGCTTCGGCTTCTGTACTGTTAGTTAACAATACAGGTATGTCTTTTTTATTAGCACCTTTTTGAAGCAGCTCGGCAAACATCTCTGCCCTTCTTGAACGTTCGCCTACGATAATACGTGATGGATAGAGGTTATCGTAAAGCGCTTTACCTTCACGCAGAAACTCAGGAGAAAAAATCAAATTTTCGGTCTGAAAGCGTTTGCATGTCTCAGCAGTATAACCAACGGGTACGGTCGACTTGATAATCATCAGTGCACTTGGGTTATACTCCATAACCTGATGAATAACGGCTTCTACACTTTGCGTATTAAATGTATTGGTATAAGGATCATAATCAGTAGGTGTTGCAATTATAACGATATCAGCTTCGCTGTAGGCGCTTTCAGCATCACAGGTAGCCGTAAAATTGAGGTCGCTACGTTTTAAAAATTCGCTGACTTCTGCATCTAAAATGCTCGATTTCCTTGCATTGAGCTGGTCGACTTTAGTTTTTATGATGTCAACTGCCACTACCTGATTATGCTGTGAGAGCAGCATTGCATTCGAAAGACCTACGTAGCCCGTCCCTGCCACCGCAATTTTTTTCATGTAAACCTCGGACATAATTATTAGGCTAGTACAGTGTCAGGTATTACGTTAGGTCTTTTCATTTACTTCTTGATGTCAGCTTGACGGGCTGACTATGACGCATTGCGAACTTCCACCTGCTTACCTTTGCGCTCGTATAGCGCTTCAAGCTTTTGTTTCATCACTGCACGGGCGTTTTGTTCACCGTGTACCAGGTGAATGGTGTGGGGCCAGCGGCGCATGCGTTTTACAAAATCGAGTAGGTTCTTTTGGTCCGCGTGGGCGGAGTAGCCGCTAATGGTGGTAACGCCTGCGTGTATGTCGATACGCTGGCCATCTATTTCCACCCAGCCGCCCTTGGGGCCGTACTCCTGAATGGCGCGGCCAGGGGTGCCGGCGCCTTGGTAACCTACGAACAGTACCTGATGGCGGGCATCGCCCAGCATGGCTTTTAGGTAGTTCATAATGCGCCCGCCTGCGCACATTCCGCTGGCGGCGATGACCACGGCGGGCCTGCCGCTTTTGGCCAGGTACTCTACGGTTTGCAGGTGTTCTTCGTGTGAATCGACCGTGTAGAGGTTGGCGAAGTTTAGCGGGTGGCGCCCGCTTTTTAGGCGCTTTTGGGCTTCATCGTCCCAGTAGGGTTTGAGCTCGCGGTACACCTTCGTGAAACGGGCGGCGAGAGGGGAATCGACGATGATTCCCAGCTCTTTCCACTGATCTTTTTTCGCCTCGAAAATGATGCTTTCGAGCTCGTACAAAAGCTCTTGGGTACGGCCAATGCTGAAGGCGGGCACCATGACCGTGCCATCGTTTTTAAGCGCTTGGGTGATCGCACTTTTGAGCACCGCACGCCGATTTTCGCGGCTGGGGTGGATGCGGTTGCCGTAGGTGCTTTCCAGTACCAGCTGGTTACAGCGGTGGGGCGACTTGGGGGCCGACAGCAGCGGCGCGTGGGGGGCGCCCAAGTCGCCGGAGAACACGATTCGCTCTTTCTGCTGATTGGAGAAATCTTGATGGCTTACTTCTACGTAGCTCGAGCCCAGTATATGCCCTGCCCGCTTTAGCTTTATGCGGGTATTGGCGTTTTCATCTGCTACTACCGTGTGCCACTTGCCATACGCCACGCTTACGATTTGGGATTCCAGCTGTGCCTGGAAGCGCTCGATCAGTTGGGCATCGCGGGTGAAGCCTATTTTAAGTGCGTCTTCGATCACCAGCGGTAGCAGTTTAGCAGTGGGCTTCGAGCAAATAATGGGGCCTTTGAAGCCCGCCGCCAGCAGGTACGGCAGCCGCCCTACGTGGTCGATATGTACGTGGGTAACGATGAGTGCTCGTACCGTGGATATATCGAACTCGATTTGTAGCTGCTCGAACGAATCTTCACGGGCATCCTCGCCCTGGAACAGGCCGCAGTCTATTAGCAGCGAGTTTTCACTGTTTAGTATTAGCTGGTGGCAGCTGCCGGTAACGCCGTTGGCGCCACCGTGGTGGAGGATGTCGAGCATTAAGGTCCTTTTCGTGCTTTCTTTCAGCATTGTAACGTGTGGGCGTATGATAGCGATATCAAAGCGGCTCTCGCTGCCCTTTGCAGGTGTCTCATTTGTTTGTTGCTCGCTCTTTCTTTATGCCGCACCACGGGGTAATGGCCCCGATTTATTATTACACCTTATTATGAGGGACGCGCAAACCTCACTTTAGACCGGTCCCATTTTTTAAGTACTGATTCCACAAACCAGCTTGAATCAATTTTTTCAAATTCGCTTTCGTAGATATCCAGAAAACCATCAGGTGTCGCTTCTGCAAAATGAAGATGCCTTTCACTTGAATTATCAAAAAAGTAGGCTCTTCGACATTTCACAACCATTTCATACAAAAGTGACAAACTTGCTTGATAACGACTTTTTATTTTATCTGAGGGACATCGTGCCCTCCGCTAGAAACTCTTTGTGCAACACGCGCTTGATTAATTTCAGGGCTAGAGGTGCAAATATAATAAAGATAGGGTTCGAATCCTAAATCAAGTGCCTTTTCTACGAAGTTTAGGTGGCTACTATGACTCATAACGGATTCGTAGGTAAGAGAGAGGCCAGATTCCAGCCAGTCTTCTCTTAGGCCTATGGCAATCGCTTGGGCAGATATCGCAGCAAAATAAGCTTCAAAATCCTTGGCAAACTGATTTGAAGAGGCATCACCATGGGAAATTGCGGTTGATGTTCTTTCTAACACGCTATTTAGCTGAATGTGCTTAGCAATGTCATCAGGATTTAAATACTGCCCCAATGGTATTTTTTTACTAAGCAAAAATTGAGTCAAGGTAGTTTTACCCGAGCCATTCGGGCCAGCAATTAGCCTTAACCTTGGCACAAATACTCCCTAAGGTTGAAAGGTTGTGTTTCTTTTAATTTTTTAAGCTGTTTGACCTGATGGTCGGGCGTCTCTTCAACTAAATAGCCATCACGTTCATATACAACAGAGACGCCTGCAGCCAGGGTTTTTCGAATAGCCGCACTAGAGGATTCGCTCGCAAACCGCATGAGTGAGCGGGTGTCTTGCATTGGATCTTTCCTCTTCACCTTGCGCACAACCACTAGCTTTTCGGGGTTCGATTTTATATTCATGATTTTTCCATCTCAGCAAAGACTATGAAACCTTAGATCTATTATAGACCGTGTGGTTTCGAAGCAAGCAGGCTTTAGCCAGCGATTTGTTGAACGGGGCGCCGTTAGCAAGGGAAGGCTGGCGCCTTCCATCGCCGGATGAATCCAGCTCCTACGGGGGGTGGCAGGATTACCTTCTGACCGTGGGAGGATGCTGTAGCCGCCGCCTCGCGGGTGCCTCGCTGTTGCTCGTTACGCTGCGCTACGGTATATGCACGTGTTTACGATTCACCACTTACTATTTACTCAACCCTAATCGCGGTGGTCCTTCACGATCATGATGATCATGCTGAGGATGAACGCGAGGAAGATGGTGATGATGGCGAATACCGTGCTGTTGTAGAGCCGGTTGGGCGATACCGGGTATTCCGGTAGTAGCGGGCTTTGCAGCACGCTTACCTGCTTGAGCTGACGGGCGGCTTCCAAGCGGGTGTTTTCGAGGGCGGCCAGGGCGCTGGAGTAGGTTTCCTGGGCGAACTGGGCTTGTAGTTCCAGGGTTTGGTACTCGGCGGAGACGCGGTTGAGCGCGCCGCCAGCGGCCTGGGCCAGACGTTCGCTTTGCTCGCTGATCTGATCGCGTAGTGCGGTAATATTGCGCTCGACCTGCCTGAGCTCGGCAGATTGGGAGCTCTGGAAGCTAGCCAAAGCGTCGCGCTGAGCCTGCAAGCGCGCTAAATCCCCTTCAAGCGTGGAGACGACCTGGTTAAGCCCTTCTACCGTAGCCGTGGGAGATACCAGGCCATACTCGTTTTGAAAGTCTAGAAGTTCGCTGCGCGTTTCGCGAAAGCGTTCCTCAAGACGCACCATTTGCTGTTCGAGAAACTCTACCTGCTCTTGGGCTAGCCGGTGACCCATGGCGTTCATATGATTTTCTCCAGCCTCCAACAGCATGGCGGTCATTTGCTGGGCAAACTCGGGGGTATAGCCTTCGACCTCGATATTGAGCACACCGGCGTACTCATCCATCTCGATCTCGACCCGACGCTGATAATAGGCGTGCAGGTTTTCGATGGGAGCGTTGGCATCCCACAGCTTGGCAAAAATATCACCGTGAGTGCTATAGTGCTCGCGAAAGCCTAACTCCTGGTCCAAGTGGCGCAGCATATCGACCGATAACAGGTGTTCGCGAAGCAATAGCAAATCGTGCGTATTGCCGCCACCGCCACCGCCCATCAATGAAGCAAAGCTGATATCCGGCGTAGCAACCTGGGGGCTTTCGAGCACCACCGTCGCGCGGGAAACGTAACGCTCCTGTGCCCACAAGAACCAATAGAAAGTAACCAGGATAATGGCAAGAACGGCAACTGCCCAATGGGGCGATTTCTTAACGAATTTTGTAAATGAACCTTGCATGGATTAGCTTGCCTTTAACCGGTCAATAAAGCGTAAATGCATGATTAAACCTAGAGAGGTAACCGAAAGCGTGAAGAGCCAGAAGTAGAGCATGCTAGTACCGTGAACTACCTTGTAGTTTTCGAAAAAGCCCAAGCGTAGTGTTTCTATTCCATGGGGAATCGGGTTAAGCATCAGATACTCCAACAACCAATGGGGCATGCTATTGAGGGGCAGTATTACGCCTGAGATTATTAGCAGTGGTAAAGACAACATTCTTATTATCCGCCCCACTTCCGGCACTAACGAAGCGGATACCGACGTTATCAAGCCAAGGCCTAACCCCAAACTCCATAGCGAAAACCACGCAGCCATGGCTCGGATCGCATTGTCGGGATACAAGTCCAGCCCCAGCATTAGTCCGCCTGCGATAAAAAGCAAAAAGACGAATGAGCGTAGGGCACCTTCAAGAAAATTACGCACCAGCACGGGGTCTACTGGTTGCACTTGGCGGTAAGAGAACAGCGCCTTATTAGCGTCCACTGCTCCCATGCCACGCAGCATACCTTCGCGCACCAAAAAGAAGCCCATTAGCCCTGCAACCATCCAGGGAATAAAATCGGCATTCATGACCATTCGATCGCCATTAATAAAGCTGCGAATAGCCACCATAATGCTTATTAGTGCAAATGGCTCGAAAATCATCCAGAACCAGCCCATGCGGTCGGACATGGTGCGCGAGATGGCCTCGCGCATGAACATGGCGTACCACACGCTGCGGGTTACCTGCCACGGCGTGCGGGCGCCGCGGCGTGCCGTTGGGTTATCGGCCATGATTACAGGTCCAGCGCCACACGAGTGGTGACCGCGATCTGGAAGAGCATTTGGGTCAGCGTGGAAACCAGCTGCAGGTTGTGTGCCGGCACTTTCGGCATCACGAGGATTTCATCACCCGGGCGTAGCGGCGAGTTGCTGGCGTGCTCCACGGCGCCGTTTTGGCGAACCAGCAGAATCTGGTCTTCATCCGCACGTTCGGTAAAGCCGCCGGCGTTTTGTACGTAGTCGATCACGCTCATGCCCGGGCGATACACCACGGCTTGCGGTACGACGATCTCGCCGCTCAGGAGTACGGAGTCGCTGATTTCGGGAATAGTGACGACATCGCCATCCTGCAAGCGGATATCCGAAATTTGGCCGTTTTGCGCAACGACCAAACGGCCGCTGGGCTCGAGATCGCGGGCGCGTTCGATAAAGCGCTCGATGAGTTCGGCTTCGCGCAGGCGGATTTGTGCTTCTTCATCGGTGCGCGAGGTGGCGCCCAGGTAGGTGGTTTCCAACCGGCGCAAGCTGTCTTCTAGCGACTGCTCCTGCTGCTGACGCACGCTTTCGCGGCGAAGCGATACGCTGTCGACCGCGGTAAGATTCTGCGGCACGGAAATGGCATCGAGCAGCTCGCTCAGGCGCGCGTTACGCGGCAGCGCGTAGCGTGAAGGCCCGTAGTAGCTGCCTTCCACTTCGACCACGATCGTCTCGCTGCGCTGGTCGGCGCTGAAGGTGACTTCATCGCCACTGCGTACGGTTTGGCCCGAGAACAGCCCCAGCGGAAAGTACTGGGCAATAGGGCCGCTGGGGCGGTCGCCACGAAGCAGCACATGAGAAACCCCGCTTCTTAGTCGCGCCAGGTTGACAAGTTCCGCACCGCTTAGGGTGTTGCCGGTCAGTTCGTAGCGCAGTTCGCGGTGTACGTCTCCCACTACGGCAATCGCCGGGCCACGCTCTTCAACCACGATCGTGTCGCCGTCCTGGAACTGCGGGCGGGGGATCGTGCCGTTGATGAGAAAGTCGTAAAGGTCGACGGTGGCGATCTGGCTACCATCACGCATCACGCGAAGCTGACGGTAGCTGCCCAGGTCCTGGTCGATACCGCCGGCCTGGTCCAGAAAGTACAAAAGCGAATCATCCGGCGTACCGGCATAGCGGCCGGGGTTTTCCACGTAGCCGGTGACGTACACCGCCACAGGCTGAACGCCTTGCAGGTTGGTATAGACTTCGACGTTATCCGGGTACACCGAGGTAATCGCCTGACGTACGGTGTTATCCACCTGCTGGCTGCTCAGGCCTTCCACATTGATAGGGCCAGAACCGGGGATGAAGATATTGCCTTGGGCGTCCACGGGCAAAGAACGGTCCAACTCGATCGCCCCCCAGGCACGTACGGTGACCTGGTCACCGGGTTTGATGCGGTAATCGGCATTCATGCCGTCGCCTATCGCGCCGCGAAAGCCGCCGGTAAACAGGTTGAAGCCAAACGGCGGGAGTAGGTCCGGGTTTCTGGGCTGATTACTGGGCAACGGGCCGTAAGTGCCGCTTCGCCAGTCGGCACGGGGCGCGTCTTCTACTTGCTGCTGGCCCTGGGCCGCTTGCCCCCCTTGACCCAGGCCTTGCCCCTGACGCTGGCTTTGGCTTGTGGACTGACTACTGCGCTGGTTGGAGAGCGTATCGTCTGGCAGGCTCAACACTTGGGCCTGAGCGGCCGGTCCGAGGGCCATCAAACAGCTCAACGAAACGGCAGCGAGCGCTTTGGTAACGCTCAGGCGTTTATGAAAGGTAAACACGTTCATTGCAACCGCCCTTCTACCGTTTGTGTGACGACACGCTGATTGACCCACCCTTGGGGCGTTTTACATGCCAGCGCCCGGCTGTTTTCACCTTGCGTGGCTATAATTTGCAGGCGTCGGCATTCCCGACCGCTTGCCGCCAGGTACGGCTGGTCGGCGACGATCTCAACGTTGTTACCCCAAGGGCTGTTGGCCGCGCTAACGACGCCTCCGGCGGGCGACTGCTCCAAAAAGCCGTTGATGGTGTCATTGTTGATGGTTTGGGCGCTGTCGTTGTCCAGCGCGTACTGAAGCTGCGATTCGCTACCCGAGGGGTAACGGGTGGCACACCCGCTCAACAACGCCAGGCTAACGGCGGTGAGCAGCAAGCGCACGGATACCGTTTGGATACGTGGGGTATAGATCATTTGGATTCCCAGAAAAAAGGCACGCTACCGCCCGGGGATTAAACCGGGCGCTTTCCCTTGCCCTACACTTTACTATGTAAAAACGTGGGGTGCGCTATCGCAGCGCCGTAAAATAGACGGCCATTGTATGTGATTCCTCTTTAGCGCTCCACCTTAACAAATCTTTTACAAATTCCACGTTTAAAACGTTTATTCACTATATGTTGTTTTACTGAAATAAAAAAAGCCGACCCTTCACCGGGCCGGCTTTAAAGCGAACTTGGCTTAAGCGCTCGCGTTAAAAAGAGGTATCGCCCTCCTGTGATCCAGTAAACGTCGTCAGAAGAGGCACGAATGGCTGGTGAATCGGCTTCGGCGACTCCAGCTTCACTACTCGAAACATTTTTATGCGCAATAAAAAACCGGCCCTCGAAGGGGCCGGTTCCATATACTGCAGGGGTACTTCTTAAGCGCTCGGGTCAATTAAGCCGGGCTTAGAAGAAGTAACGCGCGCCTGTCAGCCAGTAAACGTCGTCAGTCAGGTCGCTAAGCGTACCGTCGCTGCCGAAGAAGTCGTCGTTACGGTTAACGCGCGGTGCGTCAGCGTCAGCCACTTCCAGGAAGACGTCGAAGTTGCTGGAAACGTTGTAGTACGCGCCAGTCGCCCAGGAGCGGCTGGTTTCGGCATCGTCACGCTCGATGTTGTAGTAATCGATGTTGAATGCCCACGGGCCGGTAGTGAAGGTACCACCAACGCCTACGGAGTCGTAGCCGCCACCGCGAGTCTGGTCGAACGGACCTACTACGTCGCTGCTGTTGTCACGACCTTCGTAACCCAGACGAGCCGAGAACTGATCGGTAAAGTCGTAAGAACCGACCAAGCCGTACAGCATTTCGCCGTTACCGCCGTCGCCACGGGCAACGTCATCGATGAAACCTAGACCAACAGTAACCGGGCCTTCAGCGTAGCGAACACCACCCTGTGCGGCGGTTACGCTGCCTTGATCACTTGTTTCACGAGTAGCAACACCCGCGATGTCTTCGTCAACCAGGCCGCGCTCGCTGTAGTGCTTAGCCTGTACGAATACAGTGAAGCCTTCCAGGTCAGGCGTGTAGTAACCGATCGAGTCGCCGCGAGACTGCTTCGCATGGCCACCGAACCTGTAACCCTGGTCGACGTAGACGTCGAACGGCAGAGAAACGAACTGGTTGTAGAAGCTGTCGAAGTTACCCGCTTGGAACGTACCGAACTGCTGGCTGGTCATACCGAGGTAGGACTGGCGAGTTTCGGAGAACGCGTCGAAGTTGTTGCCGTTGCGATTACCTGCTTCATCGGCACGGAAACGCCACTCGAGACGACCGAAAGCGGTCAAGTCGCGAGTAACTTCTTGGCTCAGACGGAAGCCAAGACGCGAAGAGATATCGACGAATTCCGGATCGTTGTCGATTTTCAAGCCATTTTCTTCTTCCGGGCCGCCGCCTGCAACGCCGAGTGCGATACGGCCGTACAGGTCAAGTTTGGTGCCGTCTTCGTCGTAAACAGTGGCTGCTTGAGCGGCAGCAGAAGCGCCCAGAGCGGCGATGACAGCAGTCGCTAAAAGTGTCTTTTTCATGATGTAGGTTCCTTAACTAGCTTACTGTTTCGATCGTGTCTGCCAGACTTTTATAAGCCTGCAGGTTGGCCTATGGGTCATGCTCTTCTGCCATCCGCCGTTTTAGCCAGCGATATGTGGCATGTCCTCACTAAAGCCTTGTTATAGTCCAATGCTCGCAAGTCAAACTCTATACCGGGATTCGAGGGAACGCAATAGAAAAAAACAGTGTTCTTTTACGATTTGCGCTTTTTTATGGAACCCACGGCCTGTTGATGAGTCTCAGCGCCCTTCGAATTTCTGCATTAACCCTTTTATTTTCTCTTCCATGCTAAGCGGTTTTGCTTCATCGCTTTTTTCCGGCGCCTTGTTTTGCGAAGCGCGCGGTTCAGTGGCGCCAGCAGAAGCATTATCGGCCTTATGGCCTTGTGGGTTCGGTTTTTTAGACGCTTTGTCGTGCACCTGGCTCGAAGCTTGACGAACGGGTTTCTCCCCCGCCTGGTCCTTGCGCCGCTCGTTGGCGTGAAGCGAAGCCTCTTTATCTACTTTCCCCGCGGGCAAGCCATCCAGGTCGACCCGCTCTGCGCCTTCGCGCATGGATTTCACGTAGCGTGGCAAATTGACATAGTTGGCGAGCGCCCGGCGTATCAACTTGCCAGACCATGGCTCGCGCTCGGCCAGGTCATGATGAATACCCACCTTGAGCGGTTTGGTGTGCCCTTTGAAAAAGGCATGGGGATAGCGCTCGTACCACTGTTTCAAAAGCGCGTGGGGCGAGGGCTGCTGCGTATCGGAAGATTCATGGGCGTTCGATGGGTCGACTTGTCGAGCTTTCTGCGCTGGCGGCTCTTCTACCTGCGGCTTCGATGCCAAAGGCTCGAACGCATTGTCCGCTTGCCCAGAACGGGCCTGAACCGGGCTCTGGGCCGAAGGCGTTACTTGCGCCTGCGCCACTTTCTGCACCGCTTCAGGCGTTGGCGGCTGTGCGATTTGGCTTTCACCCGCCACAGGGGAAGGCGATGCAGAAGCCCCCGCCTCCCGAGCAAGCTGCTCGCGAAGCGCGGTATTTTCCCGGCGCAGTAGCTCGAGTTCTTGTTGAGTGCGCTGGAGGTGCGTCTCCAGTGATTCGATCAAACTATTTACGCTGGCGGCCATTGCGCCCTCCCTGGAACTGGTCAGTCGTCAATACGCTCGTAAACGACAAAGTCATAATGCGGCTGCCCTTCGCTGGGCGTACCCGCCACGCGCTCTACTTCTCGAAACATTTGCGGCGGTATCGCCGGAAACGTGGTGTCGCCGTCTACCTCGACATCCACCTCGGTGACGTAGAGGCGCTGGGCATACGGCAACGCCTGGCGATAAATTTCGCCGCCCCCCATTACCATGATCTCTTCCGCTGCTTCTATCGTCGCTTGCTGGTCGGCAAGGGTTAGCGCACTTTCAAGATCATGGCAGACACGCACACCGTCGGCATCGAATTGCGGGTCTCGGGTCACCACGATGTTCAAGCGGTTGGGCAGCGGCTTGCCAATGGAAGCGTACGTCTTGCGCCCCATTACCAGTGGCTTTGCCTGGGTCTTACGTTTAAAGAACTTCAGGTCTTCTGGCAAGTACCAGGGCAAATTACCTTCAACGCCAATCACGCGGTTTTTGGCCATGGCGACGATCATTGCCACCGGCACCAAGGGCTCATGGTCGAGTTGCGGGCTCATACGGCCACCTTCGCTTTGATGTGGGGATGAAAGGCGTAGTCGTCGATGCGGATATCGTCGAAGGTGAAATCGAACAGGTCCGTGACCTCCGGATTCAACCATAGCTTGGGCGGGCTGTAGGGCGCGCGGGCCAACTGCTCTTTCGCTTGCTCGAAATGGTTACTGTAAAGGTGGGCATCGCCCAGGGTATGGATGAACTCCCCGGGTTTTAGGCCAGTCACCTGGGCCACCATGCACGTAAGCAGCGCATAGCTTGCGATATTGAACGGTACGCCCAGGAAAATATCCGCACTGCGCTGGTAGAGCTGGCAGGAGAGCCGGCCATTGGCCACGTAGAACTGGAACAGGCAGTGGCACGGCGGTAATTTCATTTCATCGACCTGGGCCGGGTTCCAGGCCGACACCACCAGCCGGCGGGACTGCGGCGCGTTGCGGATCTGCTCGAGCACGTTGGTTATTTGGTCGACCCCTTCGCCGCCTTTCGGGTCGGGCCAACTGCGCCACTGGTAGCCGTACACCGGCCCCAGGTCGCCGTTTTCATCCGCCCACTCGTCCCAAATGCGCACCCCATGCTCTTTCAGGTAGCCAATGTTGGTATCGCCTTGTAAAAACCATAAAAGCTCATGAATGATGGAGCGCAGGTGCAGCTTTTTGGTGGTTAAAAGCGGGAACCCGCGGGCCAGGTCGAAGCGCATCTGGTGGCCAAAAAGAGACCGCGTACCGACGCCGGTACGGTCACCCCGGTCGGTGCCCTGCTCCAGCACGGTATGCATCAGGTCCAGATAAGGCTGTTCCAGCGCGGCGGAGGTCGCTTGAGGTGCGGCAGTTGCAGGCGTTGAGGCAGTCACAGGGTTTCCAGAGTTGCAGATCATTAAAGGCTTTATTCTAGGCAGGGGGCGATGAGAAATACAACGCCGCCCGCCCCAGGTATCCGTTCGTTGAACAAGGCCCTGACAGGGCGCTAAAAGGTGTTGGGTACGTTAAACCGCTTTCGCATCGACCGGGTTGGTGCGCGACCACACCATGAACGCCACGCCCAGCGCGATCATCGGCAAGGTCAACAGCATTCCCATGGTGACCCAGCCAAAGGCGATAAACCCGATGTGGGCATCCGGCAGGCGCACGAACTCCACCATAAAACGGAAGACACCGTACCCCAGCAGGAAAAGGCCCGAAACGAACCCGCGGGCGCGCGGCTTGGCCGATACCCACCAAAGAATCACGAAGAGCACCAGGCCTTCCAGCAACGCCTCATAAAGCGCGGAAGGATGACGTGGCTCTGGCCCCATACCGGGAAACGGCATTCCCCAGGGCAGCGAAGTAACCCGCCCGGGCAGCTCATGATTGATGAAGTTACCAATGCGCCCGGCCCCCAGGCCGATGGGCACCAGCGGCGCGATAAAATCGGTCAGGGTAAAAAAGGCCAAGCGCTTGCGCCGGGCGAAGAGCCAGGCGGCGAGCAGAACGCCGATTAGACCGCCGTGAAAGCTCATGCCGCCGTCCCAAACACGGAAGACCCAAAGCGGGTCCGCCGCCCACTGCCCCAAACCGTAGAAAAGGGCGTAGCCCAAACGCCCACCGGCCACCACGCCCACGGCGCAGTAAAACAGCAAGTCGCTGATGTCGTCGTTGGTCAGGCCAATGCGCGCCGCGCGTTTACAGCCAAGCCACCAGGCCGCCACGAAGCCGACGACGTACATCAGGCCATACCAGTGAACCTGCAGGGGCCCGAGAGAAATCGCTACCGGGTCAATCGCTGGGTAATTGATCATCAACCGCCTCTAGGTAAATCAATACAAACAAACCAGTTCAGGTCATCGCGGGCTTATACCGCGCTGCCTTTTCGTTTTTTAGCTCAGTACCGTCAAGCCAGTATAAAGCGAAGCCCCACGACGGCCAGCAGCAGCGCAAAGGATAACCGCAATACGCGAGCCGACAACACGTGGGCCAGCTTAACGCCTACGCGAGCAAAAGGGACACTCGCTAACACGATGCCGAAAAACGCCGGCCACATGATAAAGCCCGTGGACCAGGCGGGCAGCAATGCGTTGTTCCACCCCACCACGATAAAGGTGAGCGCGCCGACCAGCGCAATGGGCAGCCCGCACGCCGCCGAGGTACCCACCGCCTGGGTCATGGTGGCGCCACAGCGTGAAAGCCAGGGCACGGTCATTGCCCCGCCGCCGATACCGAATAGCGCCGAGATGCCCCCGACGACGCCGCCGGCAATCGTCATGGCGATTTTACCCGGCGCTATGGAGCCCGGCTTTGGCTTGAGCCCGAGAACCATTTTCCCCGCCAGCAAAAGCACGAACACGCCGAAAAGCGTGCCCAGCACCGTGCCGGAGAGATTCCCTGCAATGAAGACGCCGCCAATGGCGCCCAGCATCAGGCCCGGTAAAAGCGCCATGAACCAGGGCCGGTGAATGCTGCCTTTACGGTAGTGCCCCAGGGTCGACGACGCACCGGTGACCACGATGGTGGCAAGCGAGGTACCCACGGCCAGGTGCATGGTGATTTCCGGCGCAACGTTTTGCAGATTGAACGCAAACACCAGGGCGGGAACGATGATCAGCCCGCCGCCAACGCCAAACAGCCCGGCCATGGTGCCAGCCGCCGCGCCCAAAAGGAGATAGCCCAGTAGTGTGATCGCAATGCTCATGATGCAGCGCTCTTACTGATTGAGAGAGGGTGTTTTGCGCTTGCCCCCGCTGGAAGGCGGCGGGCAATATGAGCAGATGATAACATTTAGCCCCTTTCGATGGGGCGCCATGGTCCACTTTTGAAAGGCGATCGACGCCATGTGCCTACTTACCTTTGCCTGGAACCCGGGCAGTGCCACGCCCTTGAAGCTCGCCGGTAACCGCGACGAGTTTCACGCCCGCCAAACGGCGCCGCTACACCACTGGCAAGACCACCCGGACATTCTGGGCGGGCGCGATTTACAGGCCGGCGGCAGTTGGTTGGCGGCCAACCAACGAGGCGTAGTGGCGGCACTGACCAACGTACGCGAGCCCGGCGCGGCGCTACCCGCCAACGCCCCTAGCCGGGGCGAGCTCGTCTTTCGTGCATTACGTGCCGATGACCCGACCACATGGCTTCAACAGTTGGTCAAAGACGAGGCCACGCACTTTGGCGGTTTCAACCTGCTGGTGGCCCACAACGCGACGCTTTGGCACGTGCATCGCGGGGTCGCGGGCGTTTTTATCGAGCGCGTGCCGCCGGGTGTGCACGGGCTTTCCAATGCACGCCTGGATACGCCCTGGCCCAAGCTGACCGCCGCCCGCCAGGCGCTCGAAGAAGCGGGAAGCGACTGGCAAGCAGCCACCGCTCGAGCGCTGCATGACCCCAACACCGCCCCGGACGAAGCACTTCCCCATACCGGCGTAGAAGCGGGCCTGGAGCGTCGCCTTTCGGCGGCGTTCATCGTCGGGGAGGAGTACGGCACCCGCGCGACCACCTGGCTGAGCCTGGACGCCCAGGGCCACATCAACATGACCGAGCAACGGTTTGGCCCCATGGGGCGGCGCGAGGGAGAAACCACCCTGGCCCAACCCCGCGCGCCGCTTTAAAGACGCGGTTAGTCGCGGGGCGGCAGCAAGTGGGTTAGCTGCCACTCGTCCATGCGCTTGTTCAAGTGCTGGCGCACCAGGGCCGGGGTATCCAGCGCCATGATCTCATCCAAAAGCGTTTGGGCATCGGTGAGCGGCACCCGGCGAATCGCGGCGCGCACTTTCGGCAGGCTAGGCGCATTCATCGAGAGGCTCGAAAAGCCCATCGCCATGAGTAGCAGCGCGCCAGCCGGGTCGCCGGCCAGTTCGCCGCAAAGCGAAATCGGCTTTTTTAGGCGCAAGGCATCCTGGGAGAGTTCCTGGAGTGCGCCGAGAAGCGCCGGGTGCAGCGCATCGTAAAGGCTCGAGACCCGCGGGTTGTTGCGATCCACCGCCAGCAGATACTGGGTCAGGTCGTTACTGCCCACCGAGAAGAAATCGACCCGCTTGGCCAGCGCATCCATTTGGTAAATGGTGGCGGGCACTTCGATCATGACGCCTACCTGGGGGCGCCCGACGGCGATCCCCTCCTCGCCCAGCTCGAGAATGGCGCGGTCCAGCAGGCGCAAGGCTTCGTCGACCTCTTCCACGTTGGTAATCATGGGGAAAAGGATATAAAGGTTGTCGATCCCATGGGAGGCCTTGAGCATGGCGCGCAGTTGCACCATCAGCACTTCCGGGTGATCCAACGTCACCCGCATGCCCCGCCAGCCCAAAAACGGGTTGGCCTCCTCGATGGGAAAGTACGGTAGGTCCTTGTCGCCGCCGATATCCAGCGTACGCATCACGACCGGCAGCGGCGCGAAACCTTCCAACTGCTCGCGATACATGCGCATTTGTTCTTTCTCGCCGGGAAAGCGCTCGGCGATCATGAACGGCACTTCTGTCCGGTAAAGCCCCACCCCGCCGATACGGCTTTTGAGCAGCGCACTGGCGTCGACCGCGAGCCCCGTGTTCACCATGAGCGGCAGGTGGTAGCCATCCGGCGTTTCGCTGGGCAGGTCCTGCTCGTGCTCGAGCATGTCGCTCAGCGCCTGCTCTTCGGCAATCAAGCTTGCATAGCGCGCCTCGAGCTCTGGCGAGGGCCGCACGAACATGCGCCCGCGGTGGCCATCCAGCACGACCGGAGCGCCGTTCAACCGCGGCAGCGGTAGATCGACCATGCCCAGCACCGTGGGAATGCCCATCGCCCGGGCCACGATCGCCACGTGGGAGGTGCTCGAGCCGCGCACGGATACCAACCCTTTTAGCTTCCCCTTGGGCACTTCGCCCAGCATGGCCACGCTGATCTCGTCGCCGACCAGAATCGCGTTATCCGGGTAGGTTTCCGGGGTCGAGGGGGTGTCCTGCTGAAGATGCGCCAGCACCCGGCGGCCCAAATCGCGAATGTCGGCGGCGCGCTCGCGCAGGTAGTTGTCGTCCACACGTTCGAGATACTGAACGTGGCGGCGTACAACATCCGCTAACGCCCCGGGCGCCCACTGCCCTTCGCGAATGCGCTTTTCGACCTCTTCGGAAAGCGCCGCCTCGCCCAGCATCTGCTGGTAAACATCAAAAAGCGCCAGCTCCTGGGCGGAGATACGGCTGGCCAGGCGCTCGGCGGCGGCGCGGATTTCGCGGCGGGTTTGTGCAATGGCCTCTTTCAAGCGGGCGACTTCGAAATCCTGATCGCTTGGAACCAGATCCGGCACGCTGTTCAAATCCGCCGGCGGGCTGATCACGACGGCTTCGCCGATCGAGACCCCCGGCGAGGCCGCCACCCCCTTGAACATCGCCTGGCCGCCGGGCAGCGCCGGGCGCGAGAGATTCCCGGTGGCTAGCGCGTGGGCCAGCACCCCGGCAAGTTGGGCGGCCATGGTCACCAGGAACGCTTCGTCTTCGTCGTCGTAGCGGCGCTTTTCGGCTTGCTGCACGACCAGCACGCCCAGCATTTGGCGCTGGTGAATGATGGGCACGCCCAGAAAGCTCGAGTAGCGCTCCTCGCCGGTGGCCTCGAAGTAGCGAAACTGGGCGTGGGCCCGGGCGTCTTCCAGGTTCAGCGGCTCGCTGCGCTTGGCCACCAGCCCCACCAGGCCTTCGCCCAGCGGCAGCACTACGCGGCCCACGGCCTGGGTGCGCAGGCCGATGGTTTCCATCAGCACCAACGACTCGAGATCGCTATCATAAAGATAGAACGAGCAGACATCGGTCTGCATTGCCTTGCGGATACGGCGCACCATGGTAGACAGCGCGGCTTCTAACGTTCGCGCGCCGTTCACTTCTTGTATGACGCGCCTCAATACCTCCAGCATGGATGTTTTAGACTTCACTTTTGTTGTCCTCGCTGAGGGGTAGGCGGCACGGCGAGCAGCGCCTCGGCCAGTAGCGCTTTTTAATTGCGCTACTGGCCCTACGTCGGCCCGCCTTGTTTTTCACGCTATTCATCTCCCAGTGCCAAGCGCTGCACGCGAGGGGAAAGCTCGCGCAAGGCCCGCCGGTAGACTTCCCGCTTGAACGGCACGACCTGGCCCAAGGGATACCAGTAGCTGACCCAGCGCCAGCCGTCGAATTCGGGCTTGGGGGTTGCCGTCATGCTGATCCGGTTCTCCTGACACCGAATCCTGAGTAAAAACCACTTCTGCTTCTGACCGATACAAACCGGCCGTGAGTGGGTACGAATCATGCGTCGTGGCAGACGGTAGCGCAGCCACCCCCGGGTGCAGGCGACAATATCAACATCGTCGGCGGTCAGGCCGATCTCCTCAAACAGTTCACGATACAGCGCTTGCTGTGGCGTTTCGCTTGCTTTAATGCCTCCTTGGGGGAACTGCCACGCGTTTTGTCCTACGCGACGCGCCCAAAGCAGCTGCCCCTGGCTATTGACAATGATAATGCCAACATTGGGGCGAAAGCCGTCAGCGTCGATCACGGACTTCACCTTCTTGAATTTTCAGTTGTCCCCATTTTTCCACAAGGCAGACAAGCGTATCAATACAATATAACGCTCGGGGGCAATAACGGGGAGAAACGGTGCGTTCGCGGTGGGCAGCGGCCAGGGTCTCTGAGATAATTCGGTGCGCTTAACGTTCAGCGGCTTGAATCAAAGACCTATAAACCTACAAGGGGAACACGGTGAGCCTGGCCATTTTCGATTTGGACAACACGCTACTCTCGATTGATAGCGACCACGCCTGGGGCGAGTTTTTGCTGGAACAAGGCGCCGTGGACCCGGTGGCGTACCGCGAAGCCAACGACCGTTTCATGGCCGAATACGAAGCGGGCACGCTGGATATGGCGGCGTTTTTGGAAGTGGCCTTGAAGCCACTGGCCGAAAACTCCCCGGAGCAGCTGGCCGCCTGGCACCAGCAGTTCATGGCCAGCAAGATCGAACCGCACATTCTCGCCAAGGGCGAAGATCTTTTGGCCCGCCACCGCACCAAAGGCGATACGCTGTTGATCATCACCGCGACCAACCGCTTCATTACCGGACCGATTGCCGAGCGCCTGGGCGTGGATGACCTGATCGCCGTCGAGCCGGAAATGGTCAACGGACGCTACACCGGCAAGGTCACCGGCGTACCGAGCTACCGCGAAGGTAAGGTCACCCGTTTGCAGGCGTGGCTCGAAACCCAGGACCACACCCTGGATGGCACATGGTTCTACAGCGACTCGCATAATGACCTACCGCTTTTGGAACAAGTCGAACACCCGGTCGCCGTCGACCCCGACGACACCCTGCGCCAAATCGCCGAAGAGCGCCAATGGCGGATCATGAGTTTGCGGGATGATTAATGGGTGAAGGGTGAATGGTGAATGGTGAATGGTGAATGGTGAATGGTGAATGGTAGGAGCAGGCTTCAGCCATCGATGCAGCGCAACGCGCTGCCGGGGTTGGTGGTTGTGGCAACCTGTAATGCCTTCGTCACCCAAGGGCGGCTAGCGCCGCCATCGCCCAATAAAATTGGGCTCCTACAATAAAACCGTGCACCCATCTATTTGTAGGAGCAGGCTTCAGCCAGCGATGCAGCGCAACGCGCTGCCGGGGTTGGTGGTTATAGCAACCCAAAATGCCTTCATCACCGAAGGGCGGCTAGCGCCGCCATCGCCGATGTGTCGGACCACCAATAAAATTGGGCTCCTACAATAAAGCCGTGCCCTCTCTTGTAGGAGCAGGCTTCAGCCAGCGATGCAGCGCAACGCGCTGCCGGGGTTGGTGGTTATGGCAACCTGTAATGCCTTCACCACCCAAGGGCGGCTAACGCCGCCATCGCCCAATAAAATTGGGCTCCTACAATAGAGCCGTGCACCCATCTTTTGTAGGAGCAGGCTTCAGCCAGCGATGCAGCGCAACGCGCTGCCGGGGTTGGTGGTTGTGGCAACCTGTAATGCCTTCACCACCGAAGGGCGGCTAACGCCGCCATCGCCGATGTGTCGGACCACCAAAGAATCGGGCTCCTACAATGGAACCGTGCCCCAATTCTCTTGCAGGAGCAGTTTTGAGATAACAAAAAACCCCGCGAGCATACTTGCGGGGTTTTGGCATTGCGTCACGCGTGGCTTAGCCGAGCAGGTGCTCGACGGCGGAGCGTTCTTCGCGTAGCTCTTTCTCGGTGGCCTGCACTTTCTCTTTGCTGAACGCGTCCAGCTCGAAACCCTGGACGATTTCGTATTTGCCGCCTTTGCAGCGAACCGGGTAGGAGAAAATGATGCCTTCTTCGATGCCGTAGCTGCCGTCAGAGGGGATGGCCATGCTGACGATGCCGTCACAACCCAGCGCCCAGTCGTGCATATGGTCGATGGCGGAAGACGCAGCAGACGCGGCGGAAGAAGCACCGCGCGCCTTGATGATGGCCGCGCCGCGCTGCTGCACGGTGGGGATGAAGTCGTTTTCGTACCAGTCGCGCTCGACCAGATCGGTGGCGGCCTTGCCGTCGACCTTGCACTGGGCGATATCCGGGTACTGGGTCGCGCTGTGGTTGCCCCAGATGACCATGTTTTCGATATCGGTGACGTGCTTGCCGGTTTTTTGTGCCAGCTGGGTCAGTGCGCGGTTGTGATCCAGGCGGGTCATCGCGGTGAACTGGCCCTTGTCGAGATCCGGCGCGTTGCAGGATGCGATCAGCGCGTTGGTGTTGGCCGGGTTGCCGACGACCAGCACTTTCACGTCACGGCTGGCGTGGTCGTTCAGTGCCTTGCCCTGTACGGAGAAGATCGCGGCGTTGGCTTCGAGCAGGTCTTTACGCTCCATACCCGGGCCACGCGGGCGGGCGCCCACCAGCAGCGCGAAATCCGCATCCTTGAACGCCACGTTCGGGTCGTCCGAGGCAACGATGTCCTGGACCAGCGGGAAGGCACAGTCGTTGACTTCCATCACCACGCCGTTTAGCGCGTCCATCGCCTGAGGAATTTCCAGAAGCTGGAGAATGACGGGCTGATCCGGCCCCAGCATGTCGCCGGCGGCAATGCGGAAAATTAGAGAGTAGCTGATTTGGCCGGCACCGCCGGTAATCGCAATACGTACTGGATCTTTCATCATCGCTCCTTGGTTGGTTCGCCTTGGGGTGGTCGACAGAACACAAGACGCCAAGATGGTATGCCCACTTTAAAAAAAACTCAATCAGACAAAGGCCACAGGCGGTTGCGTCGCGATTCAAAGGCTCGCCGCCCCGCCGTGAGTGCGCTATGGTGGGAGCCGATTCTAACGTTCGTTTGATATTGAGACCGACCACCCCATGCGACGAATCCCCCTTTCTTACGCCCTGGCGAGTGTATTCGTGCTGGCGTTGATCATATGGCTGGCGTTGGGCGACTTTCAGCGCTTTCAAAGCACCCCGCCCGATGTAGAGACCGAGCAAAGCGACGAAGCGCCCCGGGTCGAGGTCACCCGCCTACAAAGCACGCCGTATATTCCCGAGCAGGTGATTCAAGGCCAGCTCGAGGCCCACCAGGAAACACTCTTGCGTGCCAACGCCGCCGGCTACGTTACCGAAAAGCCCGTGACCCAGGGCGAGCAGGTAAGCCAGGGACAAACGCTTTTGGTACTGGATAACGACGCCCTGCCCGAGCGCCTACAGCAGGCCCGGGACGAGCTGGCGGTGGCCCAGGCCGAATACGCCGGCGCCCAGGACCTGCGTCGGCGCGAATTCATCTCCGAGCCGGACCTTCTTCGCCTGCAAAGCGCGCTTAGCGCCAGCGCGGCCCAGGTGGCACAGCTGGAGCGCCAGCTAGCCGACACCCGCCCGACCGCACCCTTCGCGGGCGTGGTCGACCGGATTCAGGTCGAGCTTGGCGACTTGCTCCAGCCCGGCGAGGAGTGGGGGCGCTTGATCGATGACCAAACGCTGACCGGTACGGCCTGGGTCTCGCAGCAGCAAATCAATGACCTGAGCGTGGGCCTACCGGTCACCGCGCGGCTTTTGAACGGCAGTACGCTGGAGGGCCAGGTCTCTCACATAAGCAGCCGCGCCGAGGAGCAAACCCGCTCGTTTTATATCGAGGTCACCCTCGACAACCCAACGCGGCAGCGCCTGGCCGGCGGCAGCGCCGAGTTCACCATCACCCTGCCCCCACGCCAGGCCCACGCGCTCTCCCCCGCGCTTTTGAGCCTGAACGATCAGGGCGAGCTTGCCGTCAAGCACCTGGGCGAAAACGATGAGATCAAACAAACGCCGGTGACGCTGATAAGTGCAACGCTGGAAAGCGCCTTTGTGGCGGGCTTGCCGGATTCGCTGGAGCTGATCACCCTGGGCGCCGGGCTCGTTGGCGTGGGCGATACGGTCACGCCGGTGTACGTAGACGACGCGACGCCCCAGCCCGGTAGCGACGCGGCGGCAGCGAGGCCTTAAATGCGTTCACTCATTCAGGCCGCGCTTACCCATACGCGCACTACGCTGCTGTTGCTGATGGGCCTTTTGCTGGCCGGGGTCACCGCCTGGCAGGTCATCCCCAAGGAGGCGAACCCGGACGTTACGATCCCGCTGATCTACGTGTCGCTGACCCTTGAAGGCGTCAGCCCTGAAGACGGGGAGCGGCTTTTGGTGCGCCCCATGGAGCAGGAGCTTCGCGGCATCGAGGGGCTACGTAAGTTCACCGCCCAGTCCAGCGAAGGCCACGCCTCGGTCACGCTGGAGTTCGACCCGGGCTTCGACCCCAATACGGCGCTTTCGGACGTGCGCGAGCGGGTGGACATTGCCAGGGCCGAGCTTCCCGATGAAGCGGACGAGCCCCGGGTGATGGAAGTCAACGTCTCGGAGTTTCCCGTGCTGAGTATCGGGCTTTCCGGCCAGCTGGATACCCGGGAGCGCATCGCGATCGCCAGGCGGTTAAAAGAGGAGATCGAAGGCATCGCCAACGTGCTCGAGGTCGAGATTGCCGGCGAGCAGGAGGATCTTCTCGAGATCGTGGTCGACCCCCTGGTGCTGGAGAGCTACGGCATCGACTTCGATGCGCTGTTCAACCAGGTATCGCGCAATAACCGCCTGGTCGCGGCGGGCAGCTTGAATACCGGCGCCGGGCGTTTGGCGCTGAAAGTGCCGGGGGTCATTACCTCGCTCGAAGACGTCATGAACATGCCGGTGAAGATCGACGGCGACCGGGTGGTAACGTTTGGCGACGTCGCCTGGATTCATCCCACCTTCAAGGACCCGGAAGGCTTTGCGCGCATCAACGGCGAGCCGGCGGTGGTACTCGAGGTTTCCAAGCGTGCCGGGGCGAACATCATCGAAACCATCGACGCGGTGTGGGAGCGCTTCGACCAGGCGGGCGAGCTGTTACCCGACTCCCTTCGCGTGACCCCGATTCTCGATGAGTCGACCACCGTCGCCAATATGCTGTCCGAGCTTTTGAACAACGTATTGACCGCGGTGGTGCTGGTGCTGATCGTGGTGGTCGCGGTCATGGGACTGCGTATGGCGCTGCTGGTGGGCCTGACGATTCCCGGCGCCTTTTTGACCGGTATTTTGCTGGTGTGGGCCTTCGGCTTCACGCTCAACATCGTCGTGCTGTTTGCGCTGATTCTGGTCGCCGGGATGCTGGTGGATGGCGCTATCGTGGTGAGCGAGCTGGCGGACCGCTACCTAAAAGAGGGCCAAACCCCGTTCGATGCTTGGCTCAACGCTGCCTCGCGTATGAGCTGGCCGGTCATCGCCTCGACCGCGACGACCCTGGCCGTCTTCGTTCCGCTGCTCTTCTGGCCCGGCGTGGTCGGTCAGTTCATGAAGTACCTGCCGGCCACGGTGATCCTTTGCCTTCTGGCCTCCCTGGCCATGGCGCTGGTGTTTCTGCCCACGCTTGGGCGGCTGATCACCCGTCAAGTCCCCAACCCCGAGGAGCAAACCGCCACGCTTGGCCAAAGCACCGCCCTTGGCCGCGGCTACCGGCGGCTACTTGCACGCCTTCTACAGCGCCCGGGCTGGGTGCTGGCGTTTTCACTGCTGGTCATCGCGCTTTTATATACCGGCTACGCGCGCTTTAATCACGGCATCGACTTCTTTCCCAACGTGGAGCCGGACAGCGCCCAGGTGCTGGTGCGCGCCCGGGGCGACTTCTCGGTGGACGAAGCCGACGCCATTTTAAAGCGCGTGGAGACGCGTCTAGGCACCATGAGCGAGGTGGAAGCCCTCTACGCGCGCTCGTTCGTGGCCAACGAACAGGCCGGCGACGATGTGGTCGGCACGCTGCAGTTTCAGTTCATCGACTGGTATCAGCGCCGCCCGGCCCGCACGATTCTTGCCGACATGGCCGAGCGCACCGCGGACATCCCCGGTATTACGCTGGAATTTCAGGAGCAGGAGCAAGGCCCTGGCGGCGGCAAGCCCATCGTGCTGGAAATCAGCGCCAACGACCCGGCGCTAGCCGATGCGGGGGTGGATCAGTTGAGCGAATTAATGCGCACCCTGGGCGGCTTTACCGATATTCAGGATAACCGCAGTCTGCCCGGCGTGGAGTGGCAGATCAATGTGGACCGCGAAGCCGCCTCGCGCATGGGCACCGATATCACCACCATCGGCAGTGCCGTGCAGCTTCTGACCACCGGCCTGCAGGTAGCAAGCTACCGCCCGCCCACGGTGAGCGACGAGGTGGATATTCGGATTCGCCTACCCGAGCGCTTTCGCACCCTGGATCAGCTCGAGCGCTTGACCCTCAATACCGAGCGCGGCCAGGTGCCCATTTCCCACTTCGTCACCCTCACGCCCGCGCCCAAGGTCGGCACGCTGAACCGTATCGACGGTCGCCGGGCGATTACCCTGGAAGCCGATCTGGCGCCGGGGTATCTGGCCGACGAGCGCCTGCGCGCGCTGTTCGAGGCAGGCCAGGGGCAGTTACCCGACGCCCTCATGGTCAACGTGGCCGGCGAGCAGGAGGATCAGCAGGAGTCGATGCAGTTTCTGATCACCGCGTTTTTGGTGGCCGTAGGCCTGATGACGCTGATTCTGGTCACTCAGTTCAACAGCTACTACCAGGCGGCGCTGGTGCTCTCGGCGATCGTGTTTTCAACCGCGGGCGTACTGATGGGGCTTTTGATTACTGGCCAGGCGTTCGGCATCGTGATGGTCGGCATGGGCGTGATCGCCTTGGCGGGGATCGTGGTGAACAACAACATCGTCTTGATCGACACCTATAACGAACTGCGCGGCCAAGGGCTTGCGCCCGGCGAGGCCGCCCTGGAAGCGGGTGCTCTGCGCCTACGCCCGGTACTGCTCACCGCGATCACCACGGTGCTGGGCCTGATGCCAATGGTGCTGGGCATCAACGTCAACCTTTTCGCCCCGGCGCTAGGCTTCAACGCCCCCTCCGCCCAATGGTGGACCCAGATGTCCAGCGCCATCGCGGGAGGCCTCACCTTCGCCACCGCCCTCACGCTGCTGCTTACCCCCTGCATGCTGGTAATTGGGGGAACGTTAAGGCGCGATAAGTAAAGATAGCGCCCAACCCCAGCAGCGCTCTGCGCTGCGTCGCTGGCTGAAGCCTGCTCCTATAAGAGATGGGGGCACGGTTTCATTGTAGGAGCCCGACTCATTGGTGGTCCGACACATCGGCGATGGCGGCGTTAGCCGCCCTTGGGTAGTGAAGGCATTATGGGTTGCCATTGCCACCAAAACCAGCAGCGCGTTGCGCTGCATCGCTGGCTGAAGCCTGCTCCTACAAAAGATGAGTGCACGGCTCCATTGTAGGAGCCCAATTCATTGGGCGATGGCGGCGTTAGCCGCCCTTAGGTGGCGAAAGCATTTCTGGTTGCCATCACCACCAACCCCCAGCAGCGCTCTGCGCTGCATCGCTGGCTGAAGCCTGCTCCTACAAGAGATGGGTGTACGGTTTCATTGTAGGAACCCAATTCATTGGGCGATGGCGGCGTTAGCCGCCCTTGGGTGGCGAAGGCATTACAGGTTGCCATTGCCACCAAAACCAGCAGCGCTCTGCGCTGCATCGCTGGTTGAAGCCTGCTCCTACAAGAGATGGGGCACGGTTTCATTGTAGGAGCCCAATTCATTGGGCGATGGCGGCGTTAGCCGCCCTTCGTTGATGAAGGCATTTGGGGTTGCCATAATCACCAGCCCCGGCAGCGCGTTGCGCTGCATCGCTGGCTGAAGCCTGCTCCTACAAGAGATGGGTGTACGGTTTCATTGTAGGAACCCAATTCATTGGGCGATGGCGGCGTTAGCCGCCCTTCGGTGATGAAGGCATTCTGGGTTGCCATTGCCACCAACCCCGGCAGCGCTCTGCGCTGCATCGCTGGCTAAAGCCTGCTCCTACAATGGATGGGGGCACGGCTCCATTGTAGGAGCCCAGTTTTATTGGTGGTCCGACACATCGGCGATGGCGGCATTAGCCGCCCATAGGTGATGAAGGCATTTAGATTGCCATTACCCCCAACCCCGGCAGCGCGTTGCGCTGCATCGCTGGCTGAAGCCTGCTCCTACAATAGATGGGGGCAAGGCTCAATTGTAGGAGCCCAATTTTATTGGGCGATGGCGGCGTTAGCCGCCCTTCGGTAGTGAAGGCATTACAGGTTGCCATTGCCACCAAAACCAGCAGCGCGTTGCGCTGCATCGCTGGCTGAAGCCTGCTCCTACAAGAGATGGGGCACGGCTCTATTGTAGGAGCCCAATTTTATTGGTGGTCCGACACATCGGCGATGGCGGCGTTAGCCGCCCTTGGGGGATGAAGGCATTCCAGGTGCCATCACCATCAACGTCGCGGGCCACCAAAAACCTGCACCTATGCAAAGGACGCTGTTTAAGAGGCAGTCTGCGGGCTGTGGGCGGCGTGCAGGCGGGCGATGAGCTGGTCTTCCAGCGCGAAGCGTTCGGTCAGGGCTTTGGCGAGGCGGTCGAGCCAGGCGGGAAGGCGTGTGATATTCGTTTGGCAGTGCTCAACGCTTGCGTAATCTTCGTCGAACGCCAGTACCATGGCCGTCGACATCTCCAAACGCTCCAGCAGCTTACCGGCAATTTCCAGGGCGCTTTCATCCTCGAAGGCTTTGGCTTCCCGGGCGAGCTCCGGGTAGACCTCGAAATGCCCGGCGCTGATATAGTCCATCAGAAGCTCGCTGAAGGTGTCGATGCGCGGCTTGTTGACGGCGTCGAGTTCCGAGTCGCAGGCTTCTTTTAGCTCGATGAAGCTGATCAGAAAAGAGCGGCGTTGCTCCAGCCAGCGGTCGATCAAGCTGTGTACCCCGCCCCATCGTTCCTGGGCGTTTGTGCAGTTCTCCAACATGGCGTTCTCCTAACCGGTAGCCACTTGTCCTCGCTTAGACTCGCTTTTCCTTTTGAGCGTGTCAATGCGAGCACAGGATTTCGATTTTTCGGCACCGGTGTGAAACCGATGCCGGAAATCGGCCGTTAGCGCTTATAGGCAAGCCACAGGATACGCAGGGGCACCAGCGCCAGGATCAAAAAGCCGATCAACGTCCAGGCGGGCAGTGACAGGCCCAAAAAGGTGAAGTCGATTTCGGCGCATTCGCCGGAGCCGGTCAGCACCATGGCGACGACCTCCTGCATGGGCAGGATGTCCATCATGTAATCGAGCCCAGGCCCGCAGGAAGGCACTTCGCTGGGTGGCAGATGCTGCAGCCATACGTGGCGCCCGGCAATGAAGGCGCCGGTGGCCACACTTGCAAACCCCAACACCCCGTAAACCGTTTTACCGGCGGTGCTCTTGGGGTTATGCAGCGCGGCCAGCAGCAAAACGATACCGGCGGTAATGACCGCCACCCGCTGAAAAATGCACAGCGGGCACGGCTCGAGCCCGACGACGTGTTCGAGCACCAGCGCCACGCTCATCATCAAGGCGCAAAAGGCTACCCCGGCCCAGGCCGTGGACCGGGTGAATGATGGGATCATTCCAATTCCTCGGAGGTAATAGACGAAAAGGTGCGCATTTCGCGGGCCTTGATGAAGTAGTGCTCGATGAACTCGCTAAACGATTCCTGGTCGGCGGCTTCGATATCGCGCTGCTGCTGATGAGACGTATCGATCAACTGGTCCAAAAGCGCCTCGCGGGAACGCAGCATGGGAGTCGATTCCAGCGCCTCGCGCTGCTCCTGGGCCAGCGCCAGCAGCGTATCGCTGAGCGAGCCATTGCCTTTTTTGAGGCGCTCGAGCATCTGGCCGGAGGGCGTAAGCGTCGGGTCTTGAAGCCGCGGCGCGAGGGCATCCAGCGCCGCCTGGTGGGGCGCGTCATCTTCGACGGCGTCCAGCAGGCGCGCTACTTCGCCCATTTCGGCAAAGATCTGCTCGCCCCAGGCGGGTAACGAGATCGCTTCGCCGTTTCTCAATAGCTCCAGGGCCGGGTCGCGGCCGCGCTCGACCACCAGGCGGCGGTTGTCGTCCAGCCGATCGCACTCCTCATCCGAAATCCAGGGGCTGTCGCTTAGCAAGCACCACAGCAGGAACACGTCGACAAAGCGCATCTGGTCTTCGGTGATGCCCAAGGGGTCGAATGGGTTCAGATCCAGACAGCGCACTTCGATGTACTCGACGCCCCGCGCCTCGAGCGCCTGGCTCGGCGTTTCGTTGTGCTTGGCCACGCGCTTGGGGCGAATATCGCTGTAGTACTCGTTTTCGATCTGCAGGATATTGGCGTTGAGCTGGCGCCAGTCGCCGTCGACGTTCACGCCCAACTTTTCGTAGTCCGGCCAGGGCGAGGAGATCGCGTGGCGCAGCGTATTGACGTAGTTGGAAAGCGAATTGAAGCAGATCTTGAGCTGCTCCTGCACCTTGTTCTGATAGCCAAGATCCGACATGCGCAGCGTCGTGGCGTAGGGTGCGTAATAGGTATCGTCGCTCAACGGCTCGAGCTTTTCGGGTATTTTACCGTCCGGCAGGAAGCTTTTGTCGATCGCAGGCGAGGCGCCGAAAAGATACAACAGCAACCAGCTATGACGGCGAAAGTGGCGGATCATGCCGAAGTAGCGCGTCGAGCGGTAGTCGTTGAACGGGATGTTGGTGGCTTTTTCGAGCTCGCGCAGGGCATGCCACATGTCCTCGGGCAGCGACACGTTGTAATGCACCCCGGCAATCGCCTGCATGATGCGCCCGTAGCGTACGTCCAACCCTTTGCGGTAGACGTGCTTCATGGTGCCCACATTCGAATGCCCGTAATCGGCGATCGGCACGCTATCGTTACCGGAAAGCCGCGACGGCATGCTGCCCGGCCAGACCCATTCGTTCTCCAGGTGCTGGTAGGTAAAGGTATGCAGATCGGACAAAAACGCCAACGCCTCGCGAGGCTCGGTGTACACCGGGGTGATGTACTCCAAAAGCGATTCCGAGTAGTCGGTGGTGATATGCGGGTGGGTCAGTTTCGAGCCCAGCGCTTTGGGGTGAGACGTCTGGGCGATATGGCCGTTGGCATCCACCCGTAACCCCTCTTTTTCTAGTCCACGCCGCAGCCGCCCTAGCCGCCCCAGGCGCGCGCTTGGTAGCAAGCGCTCGATTTGAGCGGTTAACGACGTTGGCACAGTGAGTGGCTCAGCCAAAACGAACACTCCTTGTCAATCAGGCCCGCCGTGCGGGCCCTGGTAAAATCGGCGGGTAGCCCTAAGGCTAGCCTTTAATAAAGCCAAGAATATGGCGCAAACTACGTAACATTCAAGGCGCGCGACTATTTGCCCTGCTTCGCTTTTAATAGTGCCGCGCCCAGCGCCCCCATGGAGGACTCGGCGGCGGGCTTTTCGCGCTGACCGCGGGCGCTCTTTTGCGCCCGAGGCGCTTTTTTATCGCCCAGCTCCTGGCTAGCGCCTTCGCTTTCGACTTCATCGCTTAGCCGCATGGAGAGCCCGACCCGCTTGCGGGGAATATCCACGCTCATCACCTTCACCGTGACGATATCCCCCGCCTTGACGATCGATCGCGGGTCCTCGACGAACTTTTCGGCCAGCGCCGAGATATGCACCAGGCCGTCCTGGTGAACGCCGATATCCACGAACGCGCCAAAGTGGGTCACGTTGGTGACCGTGCCTTCCAGCACCATCCCAAGGGTCAAGTCGCTGAGCTTCTCGACCCCTTCGCGAAATTCCGCGGCCTTGAACTCCGGGCGCGGGTCGCGGCCGGGCTTGTCCAGCTCTTTGAAAATATCGCTGACCGTGGGCACACCAAAGCGCTCATCGGCGAATTCGGCTGGTTTCAGCGCCTTGAGGGTTTGGCTATCGCCAATCAGGCCCTTCACGTCGCGCCCGCTCTGCTTGGCGATGCGTTCGACCAGAGTGTAGGCCTCCGGGTGAACGCCGCTGGCATCCAGCGGGTTCTCGGCGTTGCTGATACGCAAAAAGCCGGCGCACTGCTCAAACGTTTTCGGTCCCAGGCGGCTGACGTCCAGCAGCGCCTTACGGCTTTTGAACGCGCCGAGCTGGTTACGCTGAGCGACGATGTTCTCCGCGATCACCGCGCTAAGCCCGGCCACCCGCGAGAGAAGCGCGCTCGAGGCGGTATTGAGATCCACGCCCACGGCGTTCACGCAGTCTTCGATGACCGCTTCCAGGCTTTTGGAGAGCTGCACCTGGGAGACATCGTGCTGGTACTGGCCCACACCGATCGATTTCGGCTCGATCTTGACCAGCTCGGCGAGCGGGTCCTGCAGGCGCCGGGCAATCGACACCGCGCCGCGCACCGTAACGTCCAGATCCGGCAGCTCTTTGGAAGCGTACTCGGAGGCCGAATAAACCGACGCGCCCGCCTCGGACACCATGACCTTGCTCAGGCGCTGCTCGGTGCCCAGCGCCTTGACCAGCTCGCCGGCCAGCTTGTCGGTTTCGCGGCTGGCGGTGCCGTTACCTACCGCGATCAGCTCGACGTTATGGCGTTTGATGAGCCTGGTGAGCTCTGCGAGCGACTCGGTCCAGCGGTTTTGCGGCGCGTGAGGGTAAATCGTCGCCTGGTCCACGAACTGCCCGGTGGCATCGACCACGGCGACCTTGCAGCCGGTACGCAGGCCCGGGTCCAGCGCCAGCGTGACCTTCTGCCCCGCCGGCGCGGCCAGCAGTAGATCCTTCAAATTGGCCGCGAAGACATCGATGGCGGTCTGCTCGGCCTGCTCGCGAAGCCGGCCCAGCAGCTCGGTTTCGAGCGCCGTGTAAAGCTTGACCCGCCAGGTCCAGCGCACCACTTCGCTCAGCCATTTATCGGCCGGGCGGCCCTGATCTTGAACGCCCACCTGCTTGGCGATGGCGACCTGGGCCGGGTGAATCGGGGCTTCGTCTTCGCCGGGCAGGCGGATGGCCAAACTCAGCACGCCTTCGTTACGCCCACGGAACATGGCAAGCGCCCGGTGGGACGGCACTTTAGCGAGCTTTTCGTCGTGCTCGAAGTAATCGGAGAACTTGGCACCTTCCTGCGCTTTGCCATCGAGCATGCGGGCGCTGAGTTGACCTTCGTCCCAAAGCCGCTCACGCAGTCGGCCGATCAGCTCCGGGTCTTCGGCGAAGCGCTCCATGAGAATCTGCTTGGCGCCGTCAAGCGCCGCCTTGGCATCTTCGATGGCGGCAATATCGCCGTCCGCGGCGCGAAGATACCCTTGCGCCTCGCTTTCAGGGTTTAGCGTGGGGTCGGCCAACAGCGCGTCGGCCAGCGGCTCGAGCCCGGCTTCGCGGGCGATCTGAGCCTTGGTGCGGCGTTTTTTCTTGTAGGGCAGGTATAAATCTTCGAGGCGCTGCTTGGTTTCGGCGGCGTCGATGCTCGCCTTCAAGGCATCATCGAGCTTGCCCTGCTCGTCGATGGCGGCAAGCACCGCACCGCGGCGCTCTTCGAGCTCGCGCAGGTAGCGAAGGCGCTCGTCGAGTTGGCGCAGTTGGCTGTCGTCCAGCGCCCCGGTGACCTCTTTACGGTAGCGGGCGATAAAGGGCACGGTCGCGCCTTCGTCCAGTAGCGCTACCGTGGCGCTGACTTGCTGCGCCTTGACACTCAGCTCGTCCGCTAAACGCGAAATAATACGTTGATTCACATCCATACGTGCCACTAACTCATGCCATTTCAAATGCCGACAAGGTACCACAAACGTTTTAGGCTGGCATGAATTGTCGGTGGCACGAGCGGCGCGGTTCAGCCAATACCGCCCATCCAGCGGGCCCTGGCACCTTACCCGGCCGCCCATAAAAAAAGCAGCGCTTTCGCGCTGCCTTTGAGGTAGTGATCAAACCGTTCAGCTCAACTGCGGGCCTGCCTTGATGATGGCATCACTGACGCCTTCGAACTTTTTGAAGTTCTCGACGAATTTGGTGGCGAGTTCGCGCTGGTGATGATCGAACGCGCCTTGATCCTGCCAGGTGTCGCGGGGGTTTAGAAGGCTCGAATCCACGCCCGGCACCGCGGTGGGTACGTCGAGGTTAAGGCCATCGATGTGCTGGGTTTCGATATCGCGCAGTACGCCGGACTGAATGGCGCTGATGATCGCGCGGGTAGTCGGGATCGAGAAACGCGCGCCCCCTTCACCATAGGCGCCACCGGTCCAGCCGGTGTTGACCAGGTACACCTGGGCGGCCTTTTTATCGACACGCTTGATCAGAAGATCGGCGTACTCGCGGGCCGGGCGGGGGAAGAACGGCGCGCCGAAGCAGGTAGAGAACGTCGCGGCCAGGCCCTCAGACGAGCCCATTTCCGTGGAGCCCACCTTGGCGGTGTAGCCGGAAAGAAAGTGGTACGCCGCCGCTTCCTTGGAAAGGATCGATACCGGCGGCAGCACCCCGGACATGTCGCAGGTCAAAAAGACGATGGCGTTGGGCTCGCCGGCCAGGTTTTTGGCCACGCGCTTTTCGACGTGTTCCAGCGGGTAGGCGGCGCGAGAGTTCTGGGTCAGGCTATCGTCGGCGTAGTCGGGTACGCGGCGGTCGTCGAGCACCACGTTTTCAAGCACGGTGCCGAAACGAATGGCGTTCCAGATGACCGGCTCGTTCTTCTCGGAAAGATCGATGCACTTGGCGTAGCAGCCGCCTTCCATGTTGAAGACGATGTCGTCGCCCCAGGCGTGCTCGTCATCGCCAATCAGGTAGCGGCCCTGGTCGGCGGAGAGCGTGGTTTTACCGGTACCGGAAAGACCGAAGAACAGGCAGGTTTCGCCGTCCTCACCCACGTTGGCGGAGCAGTGCATGGGGAGCACATCGGCGTCGGGCAGCAGGAAGTTCTGTACCGAGAACATCGCTTTTTTCATCTCGCCGGCGTAGCGCATGCCGGCGATCAGCACTTTTTTCTCGGCGAAGTTGATGATCACGGTGCCATCAGAGTTAGTACCGTCGCGGCCGGGTTCGCACTCGAAACCCGCGGCGTTGAGAATCGTCCAGGCCTCTTTACTCGCCGGGTTGTAGGTCTCCGGGCGCACGAACATGGTGCGCCCGAACAGGTTCTGCCAGGCGGTTTCGGTTGTGACCCGTACCGGCAGGTAATGAGTCGCGTCGCTGCCCACGTGCAGCTCGGCGACGAAGTGCTCTTCACGGCCCAAATACGCTTCCACCCGCGCCCACAGTGCAGAGAACTTTTCGGCGTCGAAGGGGCGGTTGACGCTGCCCCAATTGATGCTGTCTCGCGTGGAGGGCTCATCGACGATGAAGCGGTCCTTGGGGGAGCGCCCGGTGCGCTCGCCGGTATTCACCACCAAGGCGCCGTCTGCAGAAAGGCGGCCTTCACCACGGGCCACGGCGCGCTCGACCAGTTCGGCGCTGCTGAGGTTGACGTGGGCTTGGGGAGCGGCTTGAGTCGTGGTCATGTCAGTTCCTGGGCTTGAAGCCGTTTCTCGTTACAAGCGCAAAAGACGTGGGCCTCTTTTTGCGCTGGAAAGGTTCTCCCAGCCGCTACACAAGCGGGCCGGGCGCTGAAGACCGGCGCATTATGGCAAAAAGAAAGCCCCCGTGAAACGGGGGCTTGGGACAATCATTTTGTAGTTAAACTACTACAACGACGGGCTTTTTCGTGCTGCGCTGCGGTAATTTTTCAAACACTTGTTTGCCTTTAGTGCTATACCCCAAGGCCTGCATGGGTTAAGCGTGTATGGTCTTTAAATACCGGCAACGCCTTGGCGACTACATAATTAGTGGATGACCGGCGCGGGACCGTCCGGATCGTCGATGAGCGCTTCGATTTGTGCCGCAGTGTAGTGATATTTCGTGTGGCAGAAGTGGCATTGGGTCTCTATTTCGCCCTGCTCGGCCAGAATATCCTTGAGCTCGGCTTCGCCCAGCGAGTGAAGCGAAGAGCTCATGCGCTCGCGCGAGCAGGTGCAGCCAAAGCGCAGTTCCTTGGGCTCGAACACGCGCACGGTCTCTTCGTGGTAAAGCCGGTAGAGCACTTCGCGCTGCTCGAGCCCGAGGATTTCCTCGGTTTTGATCGTTTCGGCCAGGTGTACGCTGCGCTCCCAGGCGTCCACGTCCTGATTTTGCGAGGCGTCCGGCAGGCGCTGGAGTAAAAGCCCGCCGGCGGTTTTGCCATCGGCGGCCAACCAAAGCCGGGTAGGCAACTGCTCGGACTGGCTGAAATACGCCTCCAGGCAGGTGCCGAGGGTTTCGTGTTCGAGACCGACGATCCCCTGGTAGCGCTTGCCCTCTTTGGGGTCGAGGGTAATGATGATTTGGCCCTCACCGACCAGGTCGCGAAAACCGGCGCTCTCGCTGGGAAGCGCGCCCTCTTCGTTGAGCCTGGCAATGGCGCGCAGCTCGCCACCGGGGTTGGATTCGGCCATGAGTAGCGAAAGATCGCCCTGGCCACGTACTTCGATACTCAGCGTGCCGTCGAGCTTGACCGTATCGGTCAACAGCGCCACGGCGGCCAGCAGCTCGCCCAGCAGCGTGTTGACCGCCTCCGGGTAGGCGTGGCGGCTGAGCACCTCGTGATAGGCCGACTCGAGGCTTACGATCTCCCCGCGCACGTTGGTGTGGTCGAACATAAAGCGTTGGATTTGATCAGACATAGGGGACCATCGAAAAAAATTGGGGGACATTGAGGGGGAGATTTACTCGCCCTGATTACGCTGAAAGCGCTGAATCTCGCGGCGCTGTTTTTTATCCGGGCGCTTTAACGGATGCTGCATCACTTCGTTATTGAGGCGGCGGGCTTCGGTTTCCTTGGCGCGGCGCTCTGCGCTCTCCTGGGTTTCGCTGTAGAGCGTACGCGCCTCCGGGGCGCCGCGGCGCTGGCCCGACAGGGTGAGCACTTCGACCTCGTAGATATCCCACCCCTGGGGTACACGGATCAGCGCGCCGACCTCGACATTCTTGCTGGTCTTAACGCGGTCACCGTTGTAGTGCACCTTGCCACCTTCGATGGCTTTTTTGGCCAGTGCCCGGGTCTTGAAAAACCGTGCGGCCCACAGCCATTTATCCAGCCGAACGCTGTCGCTCATTGAGGCTCTCCTTACTGCGTGGGGGTATCGCCTGGTAGCAGCTGGGCAAATCGGTCCAGGGCGATGAATTCCTGCAGCTCTTTTTCGGGACGCTGACTATCGGGCTGCTTGATGCCCATCAGGTATTTGATACCGAACTCCCGGGCGCTTTCGAGCACGCGCGGGTTGTCGTCGATAAACAGGGTGCGGGCCGGATCGAAGGGCTCGCGCTCTTGTAGCGCAAACCAGAACGCCTGCTCCTCTTTCGCAGCCCCCACATCTTCGGAAGAGATGATGGCGTCGAGATACTTTTCCAACCCCGTGAGCGGCAGTTTTAGCGCCAGGCTGGCGCGGTCGGCGTTGGTGGCCAGCACCACTCGCGGGTGGGCACTTTTGAGCCAGGTGAGAAAATCCAGCGCGTCGCTGCGCAGGCCGATCAAATGCTGGACTTCTCGCTTCAACTCGACCACGTCCACATCGAGCTCGCGGCTCCAGTAGGCCAGGCTGTACCAGTTGAGCGTACCCTGCTCGCCGATGATGCGTTCGCGCAGCTCGTTCTGGGTGACCTCATCGAGCTTGTGTAGCTCGCCGTAGCGCCTGGGCAGGTGCTCGAGCCAGAAGTGGCTATCAAAGTGCAAATCCAGCAGCGTGCCGTCCATGTCCAGCAAGACGGTATCGATCTCGCGCCAATCAATCATGGCCACTCCGGTGTTGAAACGGTAAGCGTGCTATTGTAGCCCAAGGCGTTTTTTCGAGCCATGGAGGCCCTTATGTCCAGATCCGACTCCCCTCGCCCCGACCCGACTCAACCGGATGCCAACGCGCAGGAAACGACGCTTTCGGGCTACCCGGTCAAGCCACATATTCTGGCGCGGGAAAGCGTGGCGAAAAGCCGCCTTTTCCATATCGAAGCGCTGGATTTGCGCTTTTCCAACGGCGAAGAGCGCCGGTTCGAGCGCTTGACCGGCACCGACCACGCGGCGGTGATGATCGTGGCCATGCCGGACCCGGACCACGTATTGTTGATACGCGAGTACGCCGCCGGTTTCGAAGAGTACGCGCTGACCCTGCCCAAGGGGTTGGTGGACCCGGGGGAAGACGTGATCGGCGCGGCCAACCGCGAGTTGATGGAAGAGTGCGGCGTAGGGGCTCACCGCCTGGAGCCGCTCATTGAGCTGTCGCTGGCGCCCAACTACATGCACCACCGCATACAGGTGGTCATGGCCACCGACCTTTATGAGCAGCGACTCCCCGGCGACGAACCCGAGCCCCTGGTCGTCGAGACTCACGCCCTCGAGGACTTACCGGCGCTTTTGATGCGCGAGGATTTCCACGAAGCCCGTGCGATTGCCGCGCTTTATATCGCCCGCGACAAGCTTCGTGACGAGAAGCGTGAAGATGCCATGGATTTGCTTTAGCGGGCGCCGCCAGTAAGGGAAGGCTGTCGCCTTCCATCGCCCAATGAATTGGGCTCCTACAATAGACAGTGGCAACCATCATTTGTAGGAGCAGGCTTCAGCCAGCGATGCAGCGCTGCGCGCTGCCGGGGTTGGTGGTGATGGCAAACTACAATGCCTTCATCACCCAAGGGCGGCTAACGCCGCCATCGCCCAATGAATTGGGCTCCTACAATAGACCGTGGCACCCGCCCTTTGTAGGAGCAGGCTTCAGCCAGCGATGCAGCGCAACGCGCTGCCGGGGTTGGTGGGGATGGCAACCTGCAGTGCCTTCACCACCGAAGGGCGGCTAACGCCACCATCGCCGATGTGTCGGACCACCAATGAATTGGGCTCCTACAGGGGATGGTGGCAGCCGTCATCTGTAGGGGTTAATAGGTAGTGAGCGCGGGCGCTGACTTTTGTAGTGCCTGGTTGACTCGCGCGAGCTTTTCGATGGATGCCTGGATGTTCTCTTCCTGGGCGCCCTTGAGTCGGAAGGCATCCACGACGTTGGCCAGCTCGAACACCTCTATGGCCAGATTATCGGCGGACTCGGCGATCATTTGGACCTTGTGTGCGTTTTGCTGGGTGGTGCTGTCCATTTCGGCGATGGCGCCGTTGATCTGGCCGATGCCGCTACTCTGCTCGTCCGAGGCGCTGGTGATCGAGGCCATTAGCTCGCTGACCTGGCTGACCTGCTGCATGACGTTCTCGATCGAGCTTTCCGCCTGTTGAACCGCGGTGCGTCCGCCGTCTACTTCCTGGGTGGCGCTGGCGATCATGAGGCGAATTTCCTGAGCGGCGTTGGCGCTACGCCCGGCCAGGTTGCGCACTTCGCTGGCCACCACGGCGAAGCCGCGGCCGTGCTCGCCGGCCCTTGCCGCCTCGACCGAGGCGTTCAGCGCGAGGATATTGGTCTGGAACGCGATACCGTCGATCACGCCGATCATCTCGGTCATTTTCTCCGCGCTTTGCGCGATGCGCTGCATGCGCTCGACCAACTCCTCCATCTGGTGGCGGGTATCCCGCGTGCTGCTGGCGTTCTGCCCGGCCAACTGGCTTGCCTGGCGGGCGTTTTCGGTATTCTGCGCAACGGTGGTGGTCATCTCCACCATGCTGGACGCGGTCTGGGCAAGCGCCGAGGCCTGTTGCCCGGTTCGCTGAGAGAGATTGTCGTTATCCTGGGCGATCTGCTCGACGGCCGGGGTCACCACGGACACCCGGTTTTCGACCTCGCCGACCAGGGCGGCCAGGCTAAAGCGCATGGTATCCAGCGAGTAGGCAAGATCGCCCAGCTCATCGCCGCTGCGCAGCTGGTTACGTGCCGCCAAATTACCGGCGGCTACCTGAAAGGTCATATAGCGCGCGCCTTCCAGCCCTTTGAATATCGACCGCAAAATAAGAATGCTCAGTCCCACCATCACCACAAGCCCCACCACCATCAGCAGCAGCTGGGCGAGCAGCCTTTGCTCACGCTCCTGGCGGGCTTCTTCCACCATGGCGGTGGCCTCGATGCGCTTGTCATCGACCAACTGAGTGCTGAGCGTGCGAATCGACTCGGTGGTGGGCGCCACGATATCGTTGAACGCTTCAAAGGCGGCAAACCCGCTAGCCTCGCTCAGGGCGTCCATCGTTTGGGTGAGCCCCAGGGTCCACTGCGCAAGGGCCTCATCGAATGCCTGCACACTCGGGTGCTGCATGTCGTCATAGTCGAGATATGCCGACCACTGGGACTGGATCTCCTGCAAATACGCATCAACAGTGGACGAGAGCTCCTCCAGATCCGCGCGGCGAGGGTTACGCACGGCGGGCTCTACGAGCTCGACCGCCTGGCCGATGCGCCGCTCGATATTTTGTAGGCTTGCGATGGATTGAAGCCCTGAGTGGTTGAGCAAATCCAGCCGCTCGCCTGCCTTGACCAGGCCCATGGCGCCCAGCCCCCCTGCCAACCCCAGTAGCACCAGCGCTATCAGCACCATCCCGGTGAGCTTGGCTTTCAAGCTACCCAACTGAAAACGGCTGATCAGCCCCAGTGCGCCTTTACGCTGTATCGTCCCTCTTTTGACCTGATAGCCGCGGGACTTACCCTTGTCGCGCATCTCGGCGTACACTTTTTGGGCCAATGCGATATCAGCCGGCGCGGCCTTGCGGCGCACCGAGGTGTAGCCCACGATACGGTCGCCATCGCGAAGCGCGGCTACCGTGGCGTTCACCCAATAGTGATCGCCGTTTTTACGCCGGTTTTTAACGAGGCCTTGCCAGGTGTTACCGGCCTTGATGGTGTGCCAGAAATCGCGAAACGCCGCTTCGGGCATATCCGGATGACGGATCATGTTGTGGGGCGAGCCCATCAATTCGTCCCGCGAATAGCCGCTGACTTTGACAAAGGCCGCGCTTGCGTAGGTAACGTTTCCTTCCAAATCGGAACGGGATATCAGTACGGTTTCGTCATCGAGCACGTACTCTTTTTGAGTCACAGGTTGGTTGTTTCGCACCTTGAGGTCCCGTCAACAATTGTTAAAAAGAATCGAATATTGTCATTATCCAGCACCCTCCAAGTTTTAATTCGAAGAATAGGCAAAAAAAACGCCACTCTTTTATAGAGTGGCGCATTGAAGCTCAACCTGACTGCTAGTGATTACTTGAATACGATATTCGCAACATCTTTATATCGATTAGCGAAGTGTACGGTCATTCCCTCTTTCAAGTAATCGGGTAACTCGTCGTAGTCGCGGCGGTTGGGCTCGGGCAGAATCACCTCGAAAATATCGCTGCGCCGGGCGGCGATTACTTTTTCGCGAATACCGCCTACCGGTAGCACCTGGCCGGTCAGCGTTAGCTCACCGGTCATGGCCAGCGGCCGGTCGATCGCCTTTTTCGTGGCCAGCGATAAAAGCGCAGTGGTCATGGTGACGCCGGCGGAAGGGCCATCCTTGGGCGTGGCGCCTTCCGGCACGTGAAGATGCACAAACGCCTGATCGAAAAAGGTCGGGTCGGCGCCATACTCTTTCAAATGCCCCAGCGTATAGCTGTAGGCGATATTGGCCGACTCCTGCATGACGTCACCCAGCTTACCGGTGAGCTTGAAGCCGCGGTCCAGCGAATGCACCTTGCCCGCCTCGATGGGTAGCGTTGCCCCGCCCATGGAGGTCCAGGCAAGACCGGTGACCACGCCTTCGCCCTTGAGTACTTTCTCTTTTCTAAACAGCGGTGCGCCGAGAAACTCCTCGAGGTTCTTGACCGAGATCTTGACGACCTCTTCTGGCTCTTCGAGTAGCTTGACCGTGGATTTACGCACGATGCGGTGAAGCTGCTTTTCGAGCTGACGCACGCCGGCTTCCCGGGCGTAGCCTTCGATGACCTGCTTGAGGGCGGCATCGGTCAGGTTGATACGCTTTTTGGGCAGGTTGTTGCGCTTGAGCAGTTTCGGCCAGAGGTGGTGCTTGGCGATCTCCATTTTCTCTTCGGCGATATAGCCGGAGAGGCGAATCTGCTCCATGCGGTCCAGAAGCGGCCCCGGGATAGAGTCCAGGGTGTTGGCCGTGCATACGAACAGCACCTTGGAAAGGTCCATGCGCACATCGAGGTAGTGATCGAGAAAGTCGACGTTTTGCTCCGGGTCGAGCACTTCCAAAAGCGCCGAGGCCGGGTCGCCCTGGAAGGACTGGCCGAGCTTGTCGATTTCATCGAGCATGATGACCGGATTTTCGACCTTGACCTCCTTGAACGCCTGCACGAGCTTACCCGGCATGGCGCCCACGTAGGTGCGTCGATGGCCCTTGATCTCGGCCTCGTCGCGCATACCGCCGACCGAGAAGCGGTAAAATTCGCGGCCTAGCGCCTCGGCGATGGAGCGGCCCACGGAGGTTTTACCCACCCCGGGCGGGCCAACGAGCAGTACGATCGAGCCGCCCACGTCGCCCTTGAAGGTGCCCTCGGCGAGAAACTCGACGATACGCTCTTTGACGTCGCCCAGGCCGTCGTGATCACGGTCCAGTACTTGCCGGGCGTGGGTCAAATCCAGCTTGTCCTGACTGGTGATCCCCCAGGGCAGCGAGGTGAGCCAGTCGAGATAGTTGCGGGTGGTGCCGTACTCTGGCGAGCCCGTCTCCAGCACGCTGAGCTTGTTGAGCTCTTCGTCGATGCGCGGCTGCACGCGCTCCGGCACTTTTAGCTCTTTCAGGCGGTCGCGGAAAGTGTCGACATCGTTTTCGCGGTCGTCCTTGGAGATGCCCAGCTCGCGCTGAATGACCTTGAGCTGCTCACGCAGGAAAAACTCGCGCTGGCGGTCCTGCATCTGGGCATTGACCTGCTCGCTGATCTCGCTTTGCAGCTTGGCAACGTCGATCTCCTTGCGCAGCAGCGGCAGCACCTTGTGCATACGATCCGCCACCGGCAGGGTCGATAAGACATCCTGGAGTTCAGGGCCCTTGGCCGAGGTAATGGCTGCCGCAAAGTCGGTGAGCGGACCCGGCTGGTTGGGGCTAAACCGGTTGAGGTAGTGCTTGAGTTCCTCCCCGTAGAGCGGGTTGATCGGCAGAAGCTCCTTGATGCCGTTGATGATCGCCATGGCGTAGGCACGGGTCTCTTCATCCTCGGCATCCACGGGCTCTTTGGGGTAGCTCACCTCGACCAGATACGGCGGCTCTTTCGAGAGCCAGCGTTGGATCTTGAAGCGACGCACGCCCTGGGCGATGAACTGAATCTGCTGGTCTTCGCTTTTGAGCTTGTGAACCCGAACGGCGGTGCCCATTTCCGGGAAGCTCGACTCGTCGAGTTCATCCACACCCTGCTCGCCGACAAAAGCGACGCCGAGCGTGTGATGCGGGGTGTTGCCTACCCGGCGCATGGTTTCTTCCCAGCGCTCCTTGTTGATCACCAGCGGCTGGACTTGAGCAGGAAAGAAAGGCCGGTTATGGATAGGCAGAATGTAGATGCGCTCCGGCAGCATTTCACTGGCCGACACCAGCGAATGAGCCTTTTCGCCGTCCGAGCGCTGTTCGCCGTCTTTCACACCGTCGTTGCCGCCGGGTTCGTCGTCGGTCAACCAAACCGGTGAATCGCTGTCGTGTTGATGATCCTGGTCGCTCATGCGGCCTCCATAGGTGGGACTGGCGGTAGCGCCGCCTGGTATTACCCATGGAATGTGGGCAGAGCGAGGAAACTTCAACCCTTGGACCTTAGAACCCTTTTGCCTTACTGACTCCCGGTTCGCTTTACAAGACAAGCCGGCGAAAAGGCGCCTACTGGGGCCAAAGCTCGGGTATGGGGCGGCCGTTCACCCGCCAATTGCCGCGAATCACGTCGAACTGAAGCTCCCGCGTGCCGAGCGGAAGCCCCAGCCACAGCGCGGCGACCGTCGGCGCATCGTACCAAACGAAGTCGCCGTCGATTCTTTCCTTCCAACGGCTACGCGCCTGGGCATCGCCAAGCCCGGCCAGGCTGAGCGGCTCGAGCCGGCGACCATCGAAAAACAGCGCCCCGTCCGCGTCGACGGTAATACCCAATAGCGGGCTCTCGAGGGCAATGCGGGTAACGTCGAGCCGGGGCGAGTCGCTTAGAAGATGAAGCACTTCTGGCTCCAGTCGGGTCATGAAGCCTTCGGCCATGGGCCGGTCCGTGTCGCCCCAGGCCGCCTCTTGACGGATGCGGCGAATGATTTGGCGCACGGCGTCGGCGTTGAGCCGCGAAAGCTCCGCTTCGATTTCACCGCTCAGTAGCGGGGTATCCGGGGCTTCGCTGGGCACGCGTACATCGCCCACGGAAAGGCTGCCTTGCAAGCGCAGCTCGCTTTCATCGAGCACCATGTAGCTTTGCAGGTCGATGGGCGCAGCCTGGACCTCGTAGCCCGGGTAGTAGAGCGTGGTGGTGTCGATGTGCAGGTGGTCGCGCTGGGCGAAATGGTAGGCGTCTTCGATATAGGTGTAGCGGCTTTCAAGGGTGGTGGGGCCAAACGAAAGGTAAGCCTGGCCGTCACTTAGCGTAAGCTGGTCGAACAGCGCGCGCAAACGCCAGTCGCCAAACACGCCTTCCAGGCGCAGGCGGGCGCCGCGCACATCGAGCTCCCGGCCGTTTTGCTGAATGACGAAAGGCGCCAGCGCCAGGCGTAGCTCACTCTTACCACTCCAGGTATGGTAGCGCCCTTCCCAACGCGGCAGCGAAAGCGCGGATACCTCACCGACCGCCTTTTGCAGCGCGCTGTCCAGTCTAGGTACTAGGGTACCTTCGACATCGGTGCTCAAAAGCCCGTGACGGGCATCGTAGGTCAGCGCAAGCTGCCAGGGCCTGCCCAAAAGCGGTGAAAGCAGCACCCGCCCCCGGGAGGTCAGCCAGCCCTGGCGGCTTTCGCTGCGACTTACCCGCCACTCGCCGCGGGCCTCCAGGTCTTCCAGCGCCTGGCTCAAGCTGCGCTCGAAAAGAATACTCGAAACCAGCTGAGCGACGGCCCAGACAAGCGCCGCCACCACGATGACCGGCACAATAAGACGTTCCTTACGCATGCCATCTCCCTGGATAGCCCAAGATTGACGCCCGGCTCAAGGCGCATTGCCCACTACGCTAAAGCAAATACCGCCGCGATAACATCCTTGAACGCGACCGCCCGCCGCCGCTATAGCGTAGCGGGCGTTTCAGTGCAGCCAGAACCACAGGTGCATGGTGCTCCAGGCGTAGATACCGGCCATGACGTCGTCGATCATGATGCCAAAGCCGCCTGCCACGCGCCGGTCGGCCCAGCGAATCGGCCAGGGTTTGAAGACATCGAAGATGCGAAAGACGATGAACCCCCAAAGCGCGGCCTCCCAGGAGAACGGCACGGCGGCCATGGTGATCCAGTAGCCGACGAACTCGTCCCAGACGATGCCGGAGTGGTCGTGAACGCCCAGATCGTGGGAAGTTTTATCGCAAAGCCAGACACCGACCACAAAGGCCACGAACACCAGGCTCAAGTACCAGCCCAGCGGCAGATCCGCCATGATCCAGTAAAACGGAATGGCGGCGAGGGTGCCAAAGGTGCCCGGCGCCCAGGGCACCATGCCGCTGCCCAGGCCAAAGGCAAAAAAGTGGGTCGGGCGGCGCCAAACGCTCGAAGGTGCCTGGTTCATGGCGCTTCCTCGTTGAAATGCTGCCACCCTTGGGCGCTTTGTGCATCGACGCCACGTACCCCGGGCGTATCGCTACAGCGCCCAATGACGGTGAGCGCTACGCCAATCTGCGCCAGCGCCTGCTCGGCTTTCGCTAAATTGCCCGGCGCAAGCGTCACCAACAGTTCGTAGTCATCGCCGCCACTTAGCATGGCCTGCAGCGCGCCGTCTCCCAGGGCCTCTTCCAGCCCGCAGGCTTTGGGCAGCGCCTCGGGGTAAAGCTCGGCCCCGACGCCGGAGGCCCGGCGCAGATGACCCAGGTCGGCCAGCAGGCCATCCGAAATATCCAGCGCGCTGCTGGCAAGCCCGCGCAGCGCGATACCCGCCTCCAACTGCGGTGTCGGCAGAAGATAGCGCTGCAAAAGTGGATGCGCCATGTCGCGCTCACCCTGCTGCCACATATAAAGCCCGCCGGCGCCGCCACCCAGCACCCCGGTCACGGCGATGAGGTCGCCGGGGCTGGCACCGGCGCGGGTGAGTGCCTCGTGACCGGGTACCTCGCCCATGACGGTCACACTAATGCTCAGCGCACCGGCGGTGACATCGCCGCCCACCAGCGCCGTTCGATGCTGGTCGCAAAGCGCATGAAAGCCCTGGGCGTAGGCCTGGTACCAGCGGGTGGCATCAGAGGCGTCGCGAAAAGCGTTTTGGGGCTGACTCAGCGCCATCATGCACCAGCGCGACCTGGCGCCCATGGCGGCCAGGTCGCTCAAGGCCACCGCTAACGCGCGGTGGCCGATAGCCTCGGCCGGGGCATCGGCGGGGAAGTGAACGTCAACGATCGATGTGTCGACGCTCACCGCCAGCTGACAGCCCGGCTGGGGCGTTAGCAAGGTAGCATCGTCACCGCAGCCCAGCGCCACACCGCTGTTGCCAGCCAGCGTGGGTGCGGGTTTTAAAAACCGTTCAATGAGTTCGAATTCGCCAAACACATGGGGCCCCTTGACGCGATCCAAGCGAACTCGCCTTAAAGCCGGCGAGCGCTTACCTCGGCACTGCGTAAGCGGTTGGCCAGCTTATCGAGAATGCCGTTAACGTATTTGTGGCCATCGGTGGCGCCAAAGGACTTGGCCAGCTCGACGCCTTCATTGATCGCCACGCGATAAGGCACTTCCGGGCGCTTGGCAAGCTCATAGGCGCCCAGGCGCAGAATGGCCAGCTCCACCGCATCCAGATCCTCCAGGCGGCGATCCAGTAGTGTGGAAATTTCGCGATCGAGCTCGGTTTTGTGACGCACGGTTTCGTGAAACAGGGTGTGAAACAGCGCCTTGTCGGCGATCTGCATCACCATGACCCAGTTTTCGTGGTCTTCCAGGTCGTCGTCGGCGAGCTGGCTACGAAACTCGGCCTCCACGGTGGAGGCCGACTTGCCGGTCATTTCCCACTGGTAAAGCGCCTGCACGGTCAGTTCTCGGGCGGCACGGCGCGCCTGCTGGGCAGCGCTTGGCTGACGCTCGCTCATGAACGCTCTCCGAGGGGTAGCGCGCGCAGCAGCGACACCATTTCCATGGCGGCCATGGCCGCTTCGGTGCCTTTATTACCCGCCTTGGTGCCGGCGCGCTCGATTGCCTGCTCGATGGACTCCACGGTCAGCACGCCATTGGCGATGGGGGTATCGAACTCGAGCTGAAGATGGTTGATGGCCGTGTTGCAGCCGCCCGCCACGTACTCAAAGTGCGGCGTACCGCCACGAATCACCGCGCCCAGCGCAATCACCGCCTCGGGCTTGATGGTTTTGAGTACCCGCTTGACCGCCAGAGGAAGCTCCCAGGCGCCGGGCACGTGCACGATATGAATATTGTCAGCGTCGACGCCGTGGCGCGTCAGGCTGTCTACGGCGCCTTCGACCAGGCTATCGACCACATGGTGGTTGAAACGCCCGACCACGATCACGTAGCGGCCGTCGACATCGACAAAACTGCCTTCAACTTGCGAAAGGGATTGCATCTATTTAATCCTACTTAATCATCTATCAAGACGTGGGTTCAGTGCCGCTTTCGGGGCCTACGAGCTCGACGACTTCCAGATCGAACCCGGAAAGCGCTGAAAATTTCCACGGCGAACTGAGAAGGCGCATCTTGCCTACGCCCAGATGGCGCAGAATCTGCGAGCCTGTACCAATGGTCATGTAATTACCGGAGCCGTCGGAGTCGCTGGTGCGCGGTGGCTGTACGCGGCCCAAAAACAGCTCCAACTGATCCTTGAGATCCTGCGCCGGATACCCTTCGTCGATCAATACCAGCACGCCCGCCTCGGCCGTGGCGATCTCATCGAGTGCCCGGTGCGCGTGCCAGCGATAGGACGACGCCTGCGTCAGCCCCAGCACGTCGCGCAGCGTATCGGCCAGGTGAACGCGCACCGTGGTGATCTCTTCCGGGACGGGGCGACCCTTGACCAGCGCCAAGTGGTGGCTGCCCTGCAGGCGGTCGCGAAACACGTGCAGCGTCAGCTCGCCGTGAGTGGTCGATACCGGCGTGGTTTCGATTAGATCGACGGTTTGCTCGTTGACCATGCGGTAGTGAATCAGATCGGCGATGGTGCCCATCTTGATACCGTGGGTGTTGGCGAACGCCTCGAGCTCGGGGCGGCGCGCCATGCTGCCATCGTCGTTCATGATCTCACAGATCACGCCGCTCGGGTCACACCCGGCAAGCGCCGCCAGATCGCAGGCCGCCTCGGTGTGCCCGGCGCGGCGCAGCACCCCGCCCGGCTCCGCCATCAACGGGAAGATATGCCCGGGCTGCACGATATCCGCCGCTTTCGCGTTGGGGGCCGCCGCGGCCTGTACGGTGCGGGCGCGATCCGCCGCCGAGATACCGGTCGTCACGCCTTCGCGGGCCTCGATCGAGAGCGTGAACTTGGTACCGAAACCGGAACCGTTTTTACCCACCATCAAGGGCAGGTCCAGCCGCTCGCAGCGCTCGCGCGTCATGGGCATACAGATCAGCCCGCAGGCGTGGCGCGCCATGAAGTTGATATGCTCGGGCTGAACCTTTTCAGCCGCCATAATGATATCGCCTTCGTTTTCGCGATCCTCATCATCCATGAGGATCACCATTTTGCCCTGCCGGATATCTTCGACCAGATCGGCAATCGGGGATAGTCCCTCTGAACAGGCGTGCACCATGGAATCTCCCAAACAGTAGCCGCACTATGTGCGATTTTGCGCGCAAGGGTACCTTGGCTGACCCGCGCGCGCCAGGTTTAAGCGCGTTCGCCACCAGCGCCAACCTTTGGTCAGCGCCTCTCAACGCGCGCTCGATTTAGTCGGCGTTACCGCAGGTCTCGAGATCGCGGGGTTTGGCAATAATGCGCCAATCCTCCCCTACCGCCCGGATATCCTGAATATCCAGGCGCTTTTGATGGGCCATTTCGGTAAGCCCGGGCAGCGCGAAAAGCGGCCGCGCTTCGCCCCCCAAAAGCGTGGGCGCGACAAAAAGCTGCAGCTCGTCGACCAGGCGCGCGTCGAGCAGTGCCCCGGCCAGGGTCGCGCCGGTTTCTACCAGCACTTCGTTGACATCGTACTCGCAGGCCAAATAGCTCAGCATATCGGAAAGCGACACCCTGCCCGCCGCGAAAGCGGGCATCACGTGAATGTGCGCGCCCGCCTCTTCCAGTTTACGGCGCTTCTCTTCGCTGTGCTGCTCGGTGGTGATCACCAGGGTCTGGCCGGGCTCTTGTAGACAGGCCGCGGCCAGCGGCAGGCGCAGCGTCGAGTCCATGATCACGCGAAGCGGCTGGCGGGCGGCGGCTAGCTCGCCGTTGTCGAGGCCGAGCTGTTCGGCGCGCAGGGTCAGGCGCGCATCATCCAAAATGATCGACTCGACGCCGCTCAAAATGGCGCTCGAACGCGCGCGTAGCCGCTGTACCTGGCGGCGCGCCTCGGGCCCGGTAATCCACTGCGACTCCCCCGAGCCCATGGCGGTGCGCCCATCCAGACTCATGGCCATTTTCAAGCGCACGAACGGCAACCCGCGCTGCATACGCGAGATAAACCCCGGATTGAGCGCCTGGGCCTCGGACGCCAAAAGCCCGGTCTCGACCTTGATACCCGCCTTTTCCAAGCGCTCGACCCCTTGGCCGCTGACCTGCGGGTTGGGGTCGACCATGGCGATCACCACCCGGGCTACCTGGGCGCTGACCAGGGCATCGGCGCAGGGGCCCGTGCGGCCTACGTGAGAGCAAGGCTCCAGCGTGACGTAGGCGGTCGCCCCGCGGGCGCTGTCGCCGGCAGCATCCAGGGCATGCACTTCCGCGTGGGCCTCGCCCGCTCGCTCGTGAAAGCCTTCGCCTACCACGCGCCCTTCGTCCTCGGCGCCTACGTCATCGTAGCGAACGATCACGCAGCCCACTCGCGGGTTGGGGTCAGTGGTGTAAAGGCCCTTTTTGGCAAGCGTGAGAGCTCTTGCCATATAGACGTGGTCGCGGGGGGAAAAGGCCGTGCTCATCAGGATTCTCCGCCAGGCTTTGCCGTTTCATTATCAGCGCCTGCCGGCGTAGCACTGGAGGCCTCTTTAGGGCTTTGCGCCAGCCGGTCGATCTCGGCGCGAAACTCGTCCAGATCCTGAAATTTGCGATAAACCGAAGCAAAGCGGATGTACGCGACCTGGTCGAGCCCGCTCAGCGCTTTCATGACCGCCTCGCCAATATCCCAGGCGTTCACTTCCCGCTCGCCTTGAGCACGCAATTGCTGGCGAATGCGCTCGACCGCCGCTTCGATGGCCTCGGCGCTGACCGGGCGCTTTTCCAGCGCGCGCAGCATGCCGGCGCGCAGCTTGGCCTCGTTGAAACTTTCACGGGAGCCGTCGGATTTTACCACCCGGGGCATGATGAGCTCCGCGGTTTCGTAGGTGGTAAAGCGCTCCTGGCAGCTGGCGCACTGGCGCCGCCGCCGCACCTGGTCGCCGTCTGCCACCAGGCGCGAGTCGGTGACTCGAGTATCATTAGCACCACAAAAAGGGCAATGCATGGCCGTCAACCTATGGTTAGAGCAGTAATAACGTTGTGCCGCCTGAGCGCGTTTTTAAAACGCCACGCTATCGAACAAGAGCCGTTTAAAAGCAGGCCTTTAAAAACAGATTTTTTAAAGGCTTACTGAATAGCCCCACAAGGGTTCGTTCGATATGCAGGGGTCGCCGCCTTTTATATCGATGCGGCCATAACCTAGCATTGTAACGATTTGGCACACAAGCTGCAGCGTTTGTTACAGCTATCACAAGAGGACGCGCCATGACGCCTTTCGAGCAAACGCTTCACCGCTATTTGACCCACCTTTATGGCCACCGCGCGGACGAGGTCGTCCGGCGAATCAACCAGCACCTGGCGTACTACGCCGACGCCCGGGCAAGGGGCGAAAGCCAGGACGGCACGCCGGTTGCCCGGGTGAATGACGCCCCTCCCGGCGCACCACTTTGGAGCGAAAGGGATCAGTGGGTGATCAGCTATGGCGACTCGATCACCGCCGAGGACCAGCCTCCCCTTACCGTGCTCAGCGATTTTTTACGCAACCGCCTGGGCGACTGCATTAGCGGCGTGCACGTACTGCCCTTCTTTCCCTGGAGCAGCGATGACGGCTTCTCGGTCATTCACTACCGGGAGGTCAATCCCGAGCTCGGCGATTGGTCGCATATTCGCGAGATTGCCCACCACTTCGACCTCATGGGCGATTTGGTACTCAACCACGTCTCCCGGGAGTCGCTCTGGTTCGTCGACTACCTGACCGGGAGCCTGCCCGGGCGCGATTTCTTTATCGAGGCCGACCCGCAGACGGATGTCTCCCAGGTGACCCGGCCACGCAGTAGTCCGCTTTTGGTGCCCGTGGCCACCCGGCGCGGCACGCGCCACCTGTGGGCGACCTTTTCCGACGACCAGATCGATCTGAACTTCGAAAACCCGGATGTCCTGCTCGAATTCGTGGGCATTCTGCTTTTCTATCTACTGCAGGGTATTCGCATCATCCGCCTCGACGCCGTGGCGTTTTTATGGAAACGCCTGGGCACGAACTGCATCCACCTGCCCGAAACCCATACCGTGGTGCGCCTTTTGCGCGCGATCGTCGACGAGGTGGCCCCGGGGACGCTGTTGATCACCGAAACCAACGTGCCCCACGCGGAGAACATCAGCTACTTCGGCCTCGAGCGGCTACTGCCGGATGCAACAGAGCCCGTGAAAACCGCGGATGAGGCGCACATGGTGTATCAGTTCGCCCTGCCGCCACTTTTATTGCACACCCTTACCCGGGGTGAAACCTCGACGCTACAGGCCTGGCTTGCAAGCCTGCCCACGCTTCCGGACAACTGCACCTACTTGAACTTTACCGCGAGCCACGACGGCATCGGCGTGCGCCCGCTGGAGGGCCTGTTACCCGATCACGAGCGCGACGCTTTGCTTGAATTGATGCACCGCTTCGGCGGTTTTGTCAGCATGCGCAGTAACCCGGACGGCAGCGACACGGCCTACGAGATCAACATCACCTGGTTCGAGGCAATGCGCGGCACCCGCCGCGGACCGGACCCCTGGCAGATCGCCCGATTTTTGTGTAGCCAGGCGATCATGCTCACGCTTCAAGGGATTCCCGCGCTCTACATCCACACCCTGACCGGCTCGCTCAACGACGTCGAGGGCGTAGAACGGAGCGGACGGCTACGCTCGATCAACCGTCACCACTGGGCGCTCGATGAGCTGGAGCTGTTGCTGGAAAGCCCGACAACGCCGACCCATGATATATTCTTTGCGCTACGCGAATTTTTGAAGCAGCGCAGCTCAGAGCCATGCTTTCATCCGGGCGCCGCCCAGCGCGTTATCGCGACAAGCGACAACGTACTGGCCATCGAGCGCGGCCCGCTTCGAGATGGTAGAACCTTGCTGGCGCTTTTCAACGTGACCGACAAGCCCGCCCCGCTCGAAGAGGCCGGTGAGACGCTGACAGACACCCTCGACCGGCACACCTGGCGAACACTCGATAGCGAGCAGGCCTGGGTACCGGAAAAAGCCCTGCCACCCTACGCCGTTCGCTGGCTGGTGCGCGAAGGGGGTTGAACCGCTCGACCTGCGCTGCACGACGACCCACTCCCTTGAGGCCACTACCCCCATGCCGGTCACGTTTAAAAAATCACTGCTCACCGCGCTTGCAAGCGCAGGCCTGGGGGCGACACCTGGCGTTGCCTCAGAACTGCCCGCTCCCATCGAGGCGCTGCGCGATCAGGGCGTCATGATTCACGAACGCTTCGAAGCCCCTGGCGGGCTTACCGGCTTTGGCGCCAGCACGCCAGGTCAGGAAATGATCATCTACCTGACGCCGGATGGCGAGCACGCCATTATCGGCACGATGATGGATCGCCAGGGCGAAAATGTCACCGAAGATCAGCTTGAGGCTTCTGTGCGCGTACCGTTGGAAGCGCAGACCTGGCAAAGCCTTGTGCAGAGCCACTGGATTCAGGATGGCGACCGCGAAGCGCCCAGGACGGTCTACATGTTTACCGATGCCAACTGTCGCTACTGCAAGCAGCTTTGGCGCCAAACCCGCCCCTGGGTCGAGGCCGGCGAGGTCCAGCTTCGCCACATCATGGTCGGTATATTGGCGCCCAACAGCCCGGCGCTGGCCGCCACGCTGCTCGCCGCCGACGACCCGTCGGCGGCCTTGAAAGCGCATAGCGAAGGCGAGCCTATCGAGGCCAGCGCCCAGGCGATCGCGATCGAGGAGCAGGTCTACACCAATAACCAGCTCTTCGAGGCGCTTGGCCTGAACGCCACCCCGACCAGCGCTTTCCAGCGCGAAACCGAGGACGGCCATATCCGCCTTGATCGTATCGAGGGGTTGCCAAGCGAGGAGCGCTTGATCGACATGATGGGCAGTGAGGCGCCTTGAGGCGCGCTCACTATAACTCGGAATACGACGCACCCCGCCCCCCATCATCCGCTTGCTCTGCAAGCGGTTTTTTTTATTAATGCTCCGCCGGTTTCCGCCGATATAGAGCATCGTATCTGAAGGTGCTTGTTTTAAATAAAACCAAACCGGGAACACCATGACACGATTAACGTTGAACCAAAGACTGTGGGGCGTACTGGCCATCATATGCTTTGCCATGCTGGCCCTGGTGGGCTGGCTTAGCTGGGATACTCGACAAACCATGGAGGAGGAGCGGCGCACCAGTATCCAGCAGGTAGTCGAGAGTCTGGGTTCCCAGTTGGAATCACTTCAAGCGCGGGCCGCCAGCGGCGAGCTCACCCGCGAGCAGGCGCAGCAGCGCGCAATCGAGAGCATCGTCAACGCCGGCTTTGGCGACGGCGAGTATATCTTCGCTTTCGACGAGCAGCTCGATATCGTCGCGCACCCCAGGCGTGAACGGGGCGACGATATGAGTAGCTTCCAGGACAGTCGCGGCATGTATCTCTACAGCGCCTTCATGGAGGCGGCCAAGTCCGGCGGCGGCCACGTCGAGTACTATTCGCGCCGCATCGATGAGGGTGACGACCAGTTTCCCAAAATCAGCTATTTCGCTTACTTACCTGATTGGGGCTGGGCCTATGGCGCGGGCATCTATACCGATGACATCAACGCGGATTTTATTAGCAACCTGATTCAGTCGCTGATCGCCTTTCTCATTATCGGCTTGCCCGTGGCGCTTTTAATGGGCTGGATCATTCGCGATGTGGGACGCCGGCTGGGGGGTGACCCGCGCTATGCCGCCAACGTGGTCAGCCATATTGCCGATGGTGACCTGACCCGCAGCACCACGCTTGCCCGCTCGGATCAACACAGCTTACTGTTCAATATCAACCGTATGCGGGAAAACCTGGCGGATACGATTGGCGGGATTCACCAGGGCGCCGACCAGGTCAACAGCGGGGTCGAGCAGATCGTGGGCGTCAACGAAGAGCTTTCGACGCGCACCGAGCAGCAGGCCGCCTCGCTTGCCGAAACCGCTTCGAGCATGGAAGAACTGACGGCGACGGTGAAGCAAAACGCCGAGCACGCCGACCACGCGCGTCAACTGGCCGCCTCCACGGCCTCCAACGCCCAGCGCGGCAGCGACGCCATGACCAACGTGGTCAGCACGATGGATGCCATCAACGAAAGCTCGTCGCAGATGAGCAGCATCGTCGACACGATCGACGGCATCGCGTTTCAGACCAATATTCTGGCGCTCAATGCCTCGGTCGAGGCCGCCCGCGCCGGCGAGCAGGGCCGCGGGTTTGCCGTGGTAGCCAACGAGGTGCGCCAGCTGGCCAGCCGCTCAGCTGCGGCGGCGCAGGAGATCAAGAAACTGATCGAAGACTCCGGCGTGAAAGTGACCGGCGGTAGCCAGCAGGTACGCGATACCGGCGATGTCATCAGCAGCGTGGTTGGCGATATTCAGCAGCTCAGCACGTTGGTACAGGAGATCGCGGCGGCGACCAAGGAACAAAGCAGCGGTATCGAGCAGGTCAACGAAGCGGTCACTCAGATGGATCAGATGACCCAGCAAAACGCCGGGCTGGTTCAGGAGAGCAACCACGCCACCCAAGCGCTGGCCCAGCTCAGCATGGAGCTGCGTGACCGGGTAACGCACTTTCGTATCCACGACGCCGCGCCGCAAACGGTACAGCGCCTGCCCAGCACCAGCGCCCCCTCCAGCGACTTCTAACGCCTGTCGCTCACAAGGCTGGCCTCTTCAGGCCAGCCTTTTTCTGACATCGACCCCAGCCGCGCTTTGCGCGGCATCGCTGGCTAAAGCCTGCTCCTACGGTGGATGAGCCTATCTCAGGCGCCCCATTCTATTGGGCGATGGAAGGCGTGTCCTTCCCTTGCTGGCGAGGCCACGTTTTAGAAATTACCCGCTGAAGCCTGCGCTTGCCATTAGGCCGGAATACGTTCTTGCTAGACCTTGCCCTGGTTGTCCAACTCGACCGCTTCGTGCATGCGCGCCAGGAGATCCGGTACGGCGGCCTGGACGCGGCTCCAGCTGGGGATGAAAGGGCGTTCGCGTGGGTTGTCCAGAAACAGGTTGCCCGCCTCCAGCAGGTTGCTGGCAAAAAGCTCGACCGCCTGCTCTTCGCTGTGGCGGTCAAGACTCAGTCCGTTCATGGTGGCGTCGTGGTCGTAGGCTTCGATCAAATCGAGCGCCAGACGGTAATAAGTCGCCTTGAGCGTGCGGAAATCCTCGCTGCTGAAAATCACGCCCTGGGTGGCGAGTTTGCGGTAAAGCGCTTTGGCGATATCCAGACTCATGCGGTTGAGCCCGCCGCTTGCGTCTTCTTCGCTGACCGGCTGATGTTTATGGTCGTAGGCATCGGCGATGTCCACCTGACAGATCTGGCGCATCGAATAGTTACGCTGAAGTTCCGAGAGTACGCCTATCTCGAGCCCCCAATCCGCCGGAATACGAATGCCTTCCAGCACGTCACGGCGCATGGCGAACTCGCCGGAGAGCGGATAGCGAAAGCTGTCCAGATAATCCAGATACGGCAGCGGCCCGCAGACGGTTTTCAGGGCGCGTAGAAGCGGTGTGACCATTAGCCGGGAAACGCGGCCGTTGAGTTTGCCTTCGGCAATACGCGGGTAGTACCCCTTACAGAAGCTGTAGTTGAAGCGCGGATGGGCTACCGGGTACATCAAGCGCGCCAGCAGCCCACGGTCGTAGGTCAAAATATCGCAGTCGTGAAGCCCTACCACCGTCGAGCGGTTCGATGCGAGCATATAACCCGCGCAGTACCACACGTTGCGTCCTTTACCCGGCTCCAGTGCCCCCAGACCGAGCTCTTCGAGTTCGCTGTCCAGCGCGCGCAGGCGCGGTCCGTCATTCCAAAGGATGCGCGTATGCTGCGGCAGACGGGAGAAAAATTCCCGGGCGTACAAGAACTGTTCGCGGTCGGCCCGGTCGAGCCCGATCACGATTTCGCCAAGGTAGGGAACGTGTTTGAGCTCGTCGATGATCGCCGACAGCGCCGGCCCCTCGAGCTCGGAAAAAAGCGACGGTAGAATGAGCCCCATGGGGCGGCGCTTGGCAAAGTCAGCCAGGTCTCTCTCGAGATCCTCGACGGGACGCCGCGTCAAGTTGTGAAAGTCCGTCACTAAACCGTTTTGATGAAAATCGCTCATGGTGTGCCCTCTCTGGCGTATCGTCCGGCATTGACTTTAAAAGGCCCCAGGACCCAATTTATCCCGTCGTGGCGTCGTCTTCGGCCACGGCCAAGCGTTCGTCTGCCTGGCCCCACCAGTACATGAGGCCTTCGACCCAGCCCTCGGGGCCTTCTGCATGGGTGCGATATAAAAGCGGGTTGGCGGGGGCCACGGTCAAGCGGTGACGTCCCTTGATGACCACCGCCTGGTTCACGGCCTCGAGCATTTCGACATCGTTGGGCCCATCGCCAAGGCCCAGGGTAAGTGGCGCCCGCCCACGCAGGGCGCTAAAGCGCTTGATCAGCCAGTTCACGGCGCTGCCTTTGTCCGAGGCCGCGCCCATTACATGATGAAAACGCCCGCCCTGGGTCAGCGCCAGGCCATCGCTTTCAAGCGCTTGACGAAAACCTTCCAGCGCCTTGTCGTCATCCTCCCAGATTAGCGGCTCGCTGCCTTCGCGCTGGCGCGCGGCATTGGCGCGCGCCTCATCCAACCCGGTCAGTTCGATGAGCCGTTCGACGGACATCTCACCCATACGAGTAAAGCGCACGCCCAGGCGCTCACGCCATACGTTCAGTCGCGCGCGAATGAAGCGGGCATCCACCCCGGTATGTTTGATGACGATGCCGTCTCTGGCGTCGCCCGGGCGGTCCAGGCTTGGATGGCACCAGCCCGGCGGCAAGCCGATCACCGCGCCGTTTTCAGCGACAAAGGGGGTGGAGGTGAGCTTGAGGGCCTCGCGCAGCGGAATCAGCTCGGCGCGGGTCTTACTGGTCACGGGGATGACGGGCACCCCCAGCTCGCCAAGCCGAATGAGCGACGCTCTGGCCGGTGAAAAGTCGTAGCTGTCATGGTCCAGCAAAGAACCGTCCAGGTCCGTTACCAGCAAGCGCGGCTCGAAGGCGGGGTCCAGCGCTCTGCTGCCAGGCTCCTGGGCCGATCGTTGTGTTGGGACGTGTTCCGGCATGGCGCACCTGCTCGCGTTTTAGGCCACCCGATATGGACGGGCGGCGCTGTGAATTAGCCACCAAGCAGATTACGTGCCACACAGCGTATTTTGTTTACTTTCAAAAAGATAAAAAGCGAGTGCTGTGACGCAAAGTTACGAGCACCAGAACGGGGCAGCTACTTTGCACCACATTGATGCAAATAAAGTCTCGCATTCTGGCTCGATGCCTCGTGGGTTATCACTTAAAAACGGTAAAACTTTAACAATGCTTTAACAAGGCATAAAAAAACATTCAAAAAATGCTTGGCAGAAACGCCAAAATGTCTATACTCAACTTGTACCTGCTGACGGCCTTGTACACCCCTCACCTGACGCCAGCAGAATACATCGAGCCAAGCCCTTAGTGACCCGCCCTCCCCCGGCGGGTCTTTTTTTGCCGGTACGTTACTCCACGTGAATGACGACCTCGACCCGGCGGTTTCTCGCGCGGCCATCCGCCGTGGTGTTGTCCTCGAGCGGGCGCGTCGCGGCGAGCCCCACTGCCCGCAACCGCGAAGCCTCGACGCCGGCTGCCTCGAGCGCTTCAACAATGGCGATGGCCCTGGCGCTGGAGAGCGCCCAGTTGGAGGAAAACTCCGGCGTATTGATCGACTGGCTATCCGAGTGGCCTTCGACCCATACTTCGCCATCAAAGCGCTGAATGGTTTCCAGCAGGCTATCCACCAAAGAAGCGCCGCTTTCGGTGAGCTCCGAGGTGGCCGAGGGAAATAGCAGCTGATCCTGCACGCGCAGGCTAATCCCTTCGGCGACACGCGCTACTTCGACCCCCTCCAAACTTGGCAGATAAAGCGAGTCGGCGACGCGCTCGTTCAAGCCCTCGGCGGCGCTCACCGCCCCTTCGATGGCCTCGTCGCTCAAGGCAATCGCGTTTACCGGCGGCTGATCGGTTAGAATCACCATGTAGTCGGCTAGGGCCGAGTTGCCCGTTAGACGCGTATCGTTGCCCTGGCGTGCCGTGGCCTGGGCGGTAAAGAGCGGCGTGGGAAGCAGCCACTCAAAAACCGGCGCAGGCTCGTCAATATCCAGCGCATCGACTTGAGCGCCAGGCGCCAGGCGGGCCAGCAGCGCAGGGGGAGGCAGGGCTTCTACCGGTGCTTGTGCCGGCGACGCTATGGGCCTGCGAGGTAACGGCCCCACCACGCCAAGCGAGGCGCTAATGGCAGCGGGGCTCAGCCCCCACGCCACCGGCGCGGGGGTACGCTCTAGCGTTTCCGGCAATGGCACACGAAGCTCGGGCTGGTGAATATCCGGCGCGTCGCTGGTCGATAAATCCAGCGGGTCGTCGTTTGACCAGCCAGGACTTACATTCGCTGCGGCGATAATGATCACAAACAGCGCGACGAGCAGCGTCATGATGTCGATATAGCTGATCATCCAGCCGCTGTTGCCATCGTCCGACGGGTACGCGGACAGCAACGAGTCGTGGCGCGGACCTCCGCGGTGGTCTTCAAGCATAGGTGTCTCTACTCATTCAAGTTTTCTACCCGTTGGCCGATGGAATATAGACGTGGCCGACAAGTCTATCAAAAACACCTTTTGTGAAGAGAAGGAACTAGCCGGTGTATACCCGCCTTTTAGCTGGAACAACGCGTTTGGGAGGCGCGCTTGGCGTGGGACTGTTGAGTCTTACCCTGAGCGGCTGCTTTTACGCCAATACCTCGCAAGCGCCGATTGCGACGACCTACCCCTATTCGGAGCAGCAGCGCATGCAGGCCGCTCACCACTGGGAAATACTCGCACGCCATGAAGCGGGCCAGATCCTTCAGCGCGAGCGCGTACGGTTTCGCGACCTACATATTCAAGACCAAGAGCCGGACGGCTACGTAGCCTACAGCGGCGGCGAGTTTGGCCGCGGTTTCCGCACCTTTTTGACCAGCGAGCTGGTCACCCGAGGCGCCAACGTGACCATGAACCCCACCGATAACAGCGCCGAGGTCGTTATCGATGTCGAGGTCGTCGAGCATCGCGATCGCGGCTTTATCCGCCCGCCGGTAGGCGCGTTCACCGCTCTAACGGCGGGCATCGCCGTGGCCACGATTCCGATCAACCGTTGGAGCGAACCGGCGCTGGGGCTGATTCCGGCGGGGGTCGCGGCGGATATCACCAGCGGTAGCTGGACGCACACCGGCAACGAAGAGATCATCGTCACAACGCAAATCATCGATGGCGAGCGCATCCTGTACTCTTCTTCCAATATCTACTACATCAATAAGGGTGATCGCCACCAATACGCGCCGCGCCGGGTATACCATACCCCTGTCGAGCCCTCTATCCCACTCACCAATACCTGGTAAGGCCATGCACGCCATGATTTCTTCACCGTTTGCCTTCATTACGCGCCGTGCCCACTGGCGCCTGGCGCTTTTTGCCCTGAGCGTGCTGTTACTGAGCGGCTGCGCGGGCATCAATCAGCGAAATGCCAATCCGCCCCCGCCGCCGCCGGATCTATCCGACCTGGCCCACGAGGCCGCGATGACCATGATCGCCAACAACCCGGACTTGACCCGGTACAGCCCGATGATCGCGGCGACTTTCGTCAGCATCGACAACCTGACTCAGTCGTCGACCTTTGGACGGATCAGCTCGGAAATCATGGCCTCAGCCCTTGCCCAACAGGGCATGCAGGTGCGCGAAGTCAAAATGCGCGACAGCATGTTCATCGAAGAGAGCGTGGGCGAGCTGATTCTTTCCCGCCAGGTTCAGCGGCTAAGCGCGCAGAACAACGCGCGCTCGATCTTGATGGGTACCTACGCCCAGGGGCAGGATTTTATCTACGTGAGTACCCGCGTGGTGCGGGCCGGCGACGCCATGGTGCTCGGCAGCGCCGATTTCAAGCTGCCGATCAACAACAACGTGCTCAGCCTACTCGAGAGTCAGGGCGGCTGGTAACGCCAGGGGCACGGCCATTAGCGTACCTTGCGCTTACGGCCGTGCCTGTCGAGCGGCACGCTTTTGGTAAGCGCTAAAACTCCCCCACCAAAGCGCTAGCCAAAAAGCGTAAAACATGGCGCCGCTGTTGTGCGCCAAAAATGTTTGGGAAAGGCCAAAATCGATATACGCTACCGGCAGCAAACTGCCGGCCACGGCCAGCGAGCGTACCTCTAAATCCGGATGGTTAAGCCCGGAGGCGAACATCTTAAGCGGAATGATGTAAAGCGCCAGCAGAACCAAAAGCCCCACCACCCCGCGTTTGGCGGCGGCGTCGATAAAGTCGTTATGGGCGTGATCGAACGCGGTGGCCCCCATCGTAATCACGCCGCGCTCGCCCAAGGCCGCCATGGCCTCGACGTACCCCTTTTCCCCCCAGCCAAACAGTGGCCGCTCGGCAATGAGTATGCTGGCGCCGCGCCACATCTCAAAACGCAACCCTAAAGAGGTATCGCGCTCGCCGCCGGAGATATACTGCGCCACATCGTTAATACCGGCCTGTACACGGTTTTGTACGCCAGTTTGTGGGGTAGCGTACATAGCCAGCGCTAACAAGGCGGCGGCGCCAAGTGCAGCCAGTTTCCAACGGCGCGCTGCTGCGCGCCCATAGCCCCGATAAAGCACAAAGCCGATAAAGGGCAGGCCAATCCACCCGCCGCGGCTACCCGAAAGCAGCGACCCTAACATGCCAAGAAACGCGCCCGCCAGCAGTAGCGCCATCCAAAAAGGGCGCTTGCGTTGTACCGCCGCCCAGCCAAGCCCGGCCAGGCACAGCATACCCATTAGCATACTCAGATTGCCAAACTGGATAACATGCAAAAACCCGCCGGCTCGGTCGACGTTTTCAACGAGCTTTTGCCAAATGGCCCAGCTGCCGGCCCCTATCGCGCCCAGTGCCAGCCCCACCCAGAGCGCGGTACGACCAGGCGGGCTGCGCAGCAATAGCAGTAGCACGGGTACCGCTAACAAAAAGCGCAAGGGGCGGTCAAAGCCGGGCGCACCCAGCTCGAGTGCGGACATACCCCCCACCACCAAACCATAGGCCACCAGCGCGGCGATCACTACGCGATCACGCTGGGAAAGCTCGATCCGAGAGCCGTTGAAGAGCAGGCTTGCGCTTAACAGCAGCAGCATCCCAGGGCCAAGCGAGTAACCCGATGGCGCCACCAGCGTAAGCACGCCCATTAAAAACACCGTGACCGTGACCATTAAAGAGAAAGATCGGATATCGCCCATTCAGCCCTTCCAGCGCAAAGCAAAGCCGGTGATAGTAGCACACCTGATTTCAAGCTTATCCGCGAGTGTTTAAAGCCAGCATAAAAAAGCCCCCGCCATTGGGCGGAGGCTTGGTACAAAAGGTAACGCGTTTATCAGGCTAACTGAAACTCGGGTTCTATTGGTGCCGCGACACCTGCTGCGGCAATCTCGAGGATATCCTCCGGGCTCTGGCCCCCTTGCAGGGCAGCATCCGTTTCGTTACCGCTCTCCTCGGCGTAAAGTTCCTCAAAAGGCGTGCGCTCGCCCCGCTCGGGCAAAAGTAACGCAAGCGCAGGGTCGATACTGGCAAAGCCGTCCTCACCGAGCGCACTCATGACGCCTATCATGCTGAGAATGCCTTCCAGGGTCAGTGCGCTTGCCACCGCGTCGAAATCAAGCTCCAACCCCTCCAGGGATTTCAGCTCGAACTCTTCCAGACCGCGCTGCTCGATGAGTAACGCCGACGTCCCGTCGAGGGCGATGCCATTGCGACCTATCGAGGCATCATCGCCCCCCGGAAACAGCGACAAGTGGCCGTAATCGAATAGATCCACGCCTTGAGAAAGCGCGATAGCAGCCTGCTGGGCGGTCGCCGTCAGCGCGGGGTCGACATTTTCGTTTGTCGGCCAAAGCGCCGACATCGTCTCCAGCTCCCCCGCCTCATTGAGATAGTTATTTTGGTTGTGGTAGTCGAGCAATAGCTCTGGTTGGAAAGCGTCCAGCACCGCGCGCACCGCCAGGGTTTCCGGCATCAAGGCGGGGTCAAGATCCTCCGTCGAATCCCAGGTACGGTTAAGGTCGATATCGGCAGCGTTACGGCGTGGGTCCAACGTCGTTTCCGGGTCGCTTTCACCGGCTACCAGTTGCTCCCAGCGCTCGAAGCCGTCCGGATTGACACGTGGCATGACGGTCAGCGTTACCTGCTCGCGCAGTGACTGGGCGGCCTCGCTATCGCCGCTTATCCATTCGAGCAGATGCATAGCGGCCTCGGTGCCAACCGGCTCATCACCGTGCTGCTGGGTGACGATCATTAGTTTACGCGGGCCGTCACCCACTGTAGCGCTGTAGAGTGGTCGGCCTTCCAAAGATTCGCCGGCCTGAACCAAACTCAAGGTATCGTAGATCTCGTCCAGATCTTCAAGATCCTGGTAAAGCTGCTCGTTGGAGCGAAACCCCTCCTGCACGAGTACTTTTGCAGCGTCGTAATTTTCATCCGAAACATTCGCGGAATAAAATTCTGCGATCGACGCGTAGGCTTTGAGCGCTTCCGCATCGGTACCTTCGGCTCCGTTCAGCATGGCTAAAAGAAGCGTCTCGGGCGAATTGCCCGCGCGAGCCTGCTCGGACCAATAGGTGATCCCCTCAGCCTCCGCCTCGCGGGCAAAAAGACGCTGGTAAGCCTCGTTGACCCAGCCGCTGTTATCGAGCTGAGCAAGCGTTTCGCGCTGGGCCGCAAACTCACTGGATAACACCATATACTGTAATACCTCTTCAAGCCTTAGGGTTTGAGCTTCGAGCTCGCTGGACCAGTAATCCAAACCCTCTGGGTCGGCGGCACGACCAAACATCGCTAGATAGTACGACTGTAATTGTTGCGTTGGCGTTAGCATAGGTAACTCCTGCCCTGATAACGCTCCCTGTGGCCTGCCCGTTCCGCCCCTTCCCTTTCGTGTTTATTGTGAAGAACACGTTATTATTTGACACCACACTCGGGTTGGCGGGCCGACACTTAGCTAGCTATATCTCAGCTATCGTTAAAAAGTCAAGGAAACGGTGCAAGCTCCTTACCGGCTGATGTTTCGGCTTCGTCCATGTCTGATGGCACGTATAAAAAAAGCGCGAGCCCATGGGGGGGCCCGCGCTTTTGGTAAAACGGTCGAGAAACGCTTAGTGCGTTTTTTTCTCGGGAAGCTCTGCTTTCAAAGCGTTGGCGTAGGCTGTACGCGCTGTCTGTGCAATCGCCAACTGCTGATTCAAACGCTGGACCTCCTGGTCCGTTACGCGCAGATTAACCAACTGATTGCGCGCGTTTTCAGACAGATCGGCCACATTATACTCTTGACCATCGATGGTTACTTTCTGATCTTTTTCTTCAGCCACAAAATACTCCTTATCAAGCATTAAACCAAGCGCGGATTATTACAGCTACAACAGGGAATGTCGAAGATCATTATTCAATGCGCGACATTCACGGCTGACGGGTATGTTTCCAACGCCGCCACGAGCTCTTTGCTCTTCGCGCCTTCGGGCAGAGCCTGTGAGGCGCGATTGGGATGGCGTACTGCGAACTCTTTAAGCCGCTTGGCGGGCAACGCATGTTTTAGTTCTTTAACCCTAAAACGCCACGCCAGTTGACGCTGGGTCGAGTGCGTATCGAGTTGCACCTCTCCCCATCCGACGACCCCGTGGCCTTTCACATAAACCAGTACGCGGTCGCTGGCACGGTAATGATCCGTCATGCTCAGCTCGCTCAGGTCGAACCTTTCACCCTCAAGCAGCCAGTGAGCACGCGCCCATTCGAGCGGTACATTATGCCAGTAGTAGTTGATTTTCGATGGCAGCGCACTTTTCAAACTAGCCAGGCAGTGCGATTTAGCAGAGGTATAAAATGCAAGCCGCTCCCGTAGGGTTGCGATGTGCTCATCGACCTGCTGAAGACGTTTAAAGTTTTCTCGCGCGCGCAGACTTAGTGCCCAGGTCGGGTATCGACGCCCTTCTATGACGATGCTTTTGGGTAATTCCGGCATCCAGTTCCGCTCTTGTCGCCTGCAATAGGCGCGCCATTCTACTGAATTAGTAACAAAGGATAAACGAATTTCGACTCAGCTCGGCTCTTAAGGCGCTGCCTATGGAGCCTCAAGAGCCTAGCAGATATTGGAGAGGATGAAATTGATATAAACGCAGCCGCTCCCCCTGCCCTTTTTAAAATTACAGCTATTGAATTGAGCTCTGGGCAAGAAAGCTCCTGAAGAGGGAGGTTATATTCCAAGGGGCTCAAGTTCTGGTGATCGCTTGTCGAGGAATCTAGATAATAAAGGGCTGACGTTACGAGTAGAAAACACCTCTTGAAGATTGTTAATACCTTGAGTCTTTTCAGTTGATAAGCCACTGCGCGTATTGACTCTTTCTAACAAATAAATAGCGTAATTTTGACCTATCAAACTGCCACATTCATAAACAACTTAATAGAGAGCTACTTTAGCTGTCAAAATCGAAACCAATATCTTCATCGCCGCTATTGAAAAGAGAGTCTATATCGTTTTCGCTAAAATGAGGCTCAGAATTATTAGAATGCAGTTTTTTAAGCTGAGTAAGAATGCTGATCCTGTGCTGCGAGAAAAGCTGAGCATAAGCAATAGGAAGAGCGTTAACTTGCCTTAGCGCATCGATCTTCTGACTTGTCAGCGCATTTAGCGCTGCCTCATTTATTTGAAAGAACCCTTCTAAACCAGGTACCACCTCACCACTATCAAGTTTAATATCAACTTTCCAAGGCGCTATTAAGTCCAGAGTAGAAAGCATATCGACTGCTGTTTGTGTGACCAGCTTCTGCTTTTGCCACTTGGTCAGAAACTCCTTCACCCTGCTTAACTGTTCACCGAGCTCACCGGAGCTGCTGAAAAACGGATTCCCTTGCTGACTGGCTCCATCTATTATCAGACCGCTGTTTTCATCAACACAAAGTACATAGCGGTTCTGCGCACTGTCGTGTCTTGTTAAAAAAGGATAAGTACGTAAAAGAGCAGGCTTGTAGCCAGCCAACCACCGCCCATCCAAGTGAACAAATAGATTTTGATGATTAGCCAAGGAGCAAATAGCGACAAGCTCGTAGTGACCATCTGATTTTTTTCGAAACCCAAGAGGCATAGTAGCTAAAGCATATGGAAGCTCTTGAGCAACAAGAGCGATCGCGCTTTGATCAGAAACAAAACTATAGTCAGGGGTATTTAACCAGTGTTTGTCTTTAAAACCCGTCAAGGATAGTGGTACAAAGTTCGACATGGAGCCTCGCAGATTAAGTTGTTTACGATTTTATATCGGACACATTCATTTCCGATATGTTCATGCATGCTGCCTATAAAAAAGCCCCCAGCCGAAGCTGGGGGCTTATCCTATCGACTAACAGCTAAGCATTAAGCAAAGTTGGCAGCGTCAAAGGATTGGGTCTCACCGAAGTCCATGATACCCAACAGCTGAGCGTTGAAATCGTCGCTTGCTGCGGTAGAAGACATGCTGAAGACCTTGTACTGGCCTTCGCCGCCCGGATCCTGAACCATAAGGATGCTATCGGAAGCAGCGTCTGTGCTTGCTTGGCCTTCAAAGCGAGCAGCTACGTCAGCAGCATTCAGATTGACCCAGTTAACACCTTCACGTGCGTAATCAGCACCGGCGAACAGGTCAACTTCGACACCACGATTGCTGGCTACGCCACCATCGAAGTTGGCGGATGCACCATTAAAGAAGCTGGTGAAGTCAATAATATCGTAGCCGCTGTTGTCTTCATCACTACCGGCTTCGAAGTTGACAACGCTGTTACGACCAAAGACACCATCAATAACAACGGTATCATTGCTATCAGCACCAGTACCCAGAACGATAACATCGTTACCAGTACCTGCATTGATAATGTTGTCACTTTCAACAGAACTATCGACTCCGCCACCAGCGTAAACATTGTCGTTGCCGCTAGTATCATCATCGCTGCTGGAGTATGCATAGATATCGTTGATGCTACCCAGATCGATGGTGTTTTGGTCAGCTTCGCCCTGCGTTAGCTGGGGACGACCACCCGGATTGTTCGCACCCGGCTGCAGCGGACCACGGAACTGGATATCCAGGTCGCTTGCGTTGGCGCCGTCAATCAGAGATACGATGTCGAGGATGTTGCCATTGCCATCGTTAGCTTCGATCAGGTGCTGTAGCACTGCATCGTTATTAACCGCATCCTTGATGGCCTGGTTAATTTCGAGCGCAGTGGTAGTCTTGTTACCGTCGTTAAACGGTACGTTGACCCATACAGACTCGAAGCCCTTGAAGCTAACCTGAGCCTGAAGCTTGAATGCACTGAACGTTTGACCAACGCCGTTAGCATCAGCAGAGAGCGAAGAATCGCTGTTAGAGATACCGGAAGCATCATCAGAGTCAGAACCGGCAGTGGAGTTAAACTCCCAGACAGTACCGTCGACAGAGGCACCGGTTTCCAAGTCGATCAAACCAGAGTTGTCTGCGTAGATGACATCGTTACCAGCGCCAGTGCGGATGGTGGCATCGCCTGCACCCCAGGTACGCACTACGTCGTCGCCGCTACCCGTTACGATGGTAACCTGCTCTTGACCAAAGTTCTGGTTGAGCTGCTGGTTAACAACGGATGTCGGTACGCCGTCAGCATCGACGATCATGGTTTCAACAACGTTATTACCGTTGCCAGCATTGATGTTCAGCAGAGCATCTTCGCGCTGCAGCACACCTTCCTGGATAACCATGGAGATCTGGTCATCACCGCCAGCGGTTTGATACGTGTAGTTCACGTTATCAGCTGCCGGGTTAGCCTGGTCGTCTTGAGAATTCATGTCACGACCGATGACTTCGTCGGTGATGTAAGCGTTTAGCTTAACTTCGCCGTCGAAATCCTGGCCGTTGAACTTCTCAACATCTACCAGACCAGTAATGGACTCAAGGTCACCTAAGCCAGTATTGAAGCCGTTTTCAAGAGCGATGTCATCGCCATTGATTGCCCAAGAGTTGAGCAGCTCTGCTACACCAAGAACGTTCTGATCCGCCTGCTGGCCTACACGGAAGTAGCCATTACCGGTCAGGTTGATCTCTTTTAACGCCTGGTTGCCAGACGGAGACTGAGACTCGAGGCGAGACAGCCATACACCGTTTTGGGCGTTGACGTTGAACTCTTCGATACCCTTATCGGTGTTGGACTCACCGGCCAGGTTGATAGAGCCGCCCTGGGAGCCGTAACCAACGTTGTCCAGATCCAGGTTAGTGGAGATCAGGTCACGAATGGATTCCGGCGCTTCGGTAGACAGGTCACCGTACAAAGTGAAACCACCAGTTTCCTGGTCGCTGTAGGTGAAAGAACCGTTGGAGATTTCACGACCCTGAGAGTCGGTCAGGATGATGGTGCTACCTACCGCGCCCGGGATCGGCTGACCACCGTCGGTGGCGGTGAAGCTGGAGCCGATTTCGGCAGTGAAACCAGCCAAGTCGCTGTCAGCCGCAATCGCTTCGCGAATGGCAGAAAGCAGTTCCGGGTAGGTTTTGGCTTCGAAAATGCCCTCGGAGCGCAGTACGGTCGCTTCGCCGTCAACCTGGAAACGGATGCCGTCGATCGGCAGGTTACCCAACGGCTCGTCGGTGCCAGCAGCACGGATGTCGAGGAGCTCGATGAACAACTGAGAGTCAGCGCTGCGCGACTCGGAAGTTAGCAGCGGGCTCAGGAACAGACCAGCGTACTCTTTCTCAGCGCCCAACTGGTTGGACATGTTGAAAGTGTAGTCGGCAGAGGTAGTTGCAACCTGGCCGTTCGCATCCCACTCGGCTTTGCCGATAGCGGTTACGGTCTGCTGGCTCTGACGCAACTGGCCTTCCGGAAGAGCGATCTGAACCAGCTCGCCATCGGTAGTGGTTTCGAAAGTACCAAAGATTTCTTCAGCGTTACCAACGGTGCTGGTATTGAAGGTAACATCGATAGTGTTCGACGGCGCCTCAGGTGCAGGCTCGGCCGGAGATCCACTCTGCGGAATATCAGCAACAACTTGAGGGAAGTCGATGTTGGCTAGTTCCGTATTGGCGTCAATACCCGCCAAGAATTCGGCTGCATAGTTGTCGGCAGCAGTACCTGACTGCAAGGAGCCCGCTTCGGTAGTGTAAGCGTTTGCAACAGCAACCTTATTTTCAAGCGTCTGAGCGTCCGGCGCATCTGAATTGGTAGCATTTTGCACGATTGTCAATGCAATGTTAGCCAGGTTCAATTCACCGCTTTCGAGCTTCTCTGCGTAGAAAGCCAAGCCTCCTGCATCGGCAGAGCGGCCAAACGCTTGCTGGTAAATGCCGTTAATCAAAGCTTCGTTATCGAGGCCGCCAAAACGAGCCGTATACTCTTCAGAAGTACCGAAATCAGCTACAACGGCTTGGGCACCGCGCTCTTCGATGGTGTCTGCCCAAAATTCCAAGCCCTCTGCATCAGCAGGACGGCCGTAATAGGCTACATACAACTGCTGAGCCAGGTTCAAGTTCTCTTGTGTTGCCATGGACTATAGTCTCCTTGCTTTGAAAGATACCGCTGGATAGTAAGCGGCTCTTATAACCTTGAGCGCTCAAGGTATTCTTCGGGTCCCTTAAGCAGAAAACAGATTGTCCGTTTAATGCCGATTGATACGAACAGGACACGCCTAATGTAAGGTCACCCACGAAGGTAAGTCAATCACCGACGCTCCATAGCGAGCACTCAGTCCGTGAAAAACTTTTAAGACCTGCAAGAGTACGTCCGCCAACATAAGACTTATGCCATAAAGGCATTGAGCCTTGCGCTTACGTTGGCTCTGTCGAATCGAACCCCAAAATCGAAATTTATTCCTTCACTATCTCAAATACGGATTATCGCTAGCAGTATAAATCTGCCCAATCAAATGTTGCAATACATGTTTTTGCATCTCCCCCCTAGACAACAGGCCTATCCATGGATTTTCCGACCGCCTATGGCTCGCAAAGTACCCAAAAAGTTGCCATTAGCACGGCTTCAGCCACTACCCAAAAACCCAGTGAAAATCCCCCCAAAAAACTCACTTTCTTCGATAACCAGATTATGGCCAACATCCTAAGCAAACCTCTAGCGACGTTCCCGTGACTGGGTTTTACCGTGCACACAGCATCAGTAGCCCCTGCTTTTATAAGTGGCGGACCAAATTCGGCGGCATGGGTACCTCCGGGGGCAAGCTAATGAAAGAACTTGAAGCTGAAAACCGGCGGCTGCAAAAAATGGTTGCCGCAGAACGCCTCAAACCCGAGTAGTGTGAGGAAAGCCCTGAGGGAAAAAAGTTGTAGCGCCGTGGGATGGCGCGCAAAGCGGTGGCGAATGTCCGCTGCAGTATCAGCATTGGCTGGCTTGGCTGGCCTGCGTCACGTTTAGTATCAGCGATTGCTGCTGTCGCTAACAGACCAGGCTCAGCAATGAAAGTGCAGCGATTGCCGACCTACGTGGGAGGTTATTCCATAACCAGCACAACTGAAGCCTTGGCTTTTACTTTCTGTACCTGCGTAACGTAAAAGTGCTATCCCTTTGAATCACAAACGAGTTTACCGGATTATTGAGAAATTGAGTTGACCCCGCGTATCAAACCTTGTTAGCGGCTGGTACGTAAGAACCCCGAATCGTTGGTCGTGCCCACAGCCGGTCGATAGCTTCCATGCATCACTAGCTGAACAACGGGCGTAGCGATTGATTGTTCAATGTGATCGATCATTATAACCAGAAGGGCCGGGCATCGAGGTGGACCGCTCTCTGCCCGCTGAGCGAGTAATACACGCTCTGGATCGGATCCGCCGAGTCGCGATGAAAACCTGCCTTCATAACGGCTCGGAGTACATCAGCGCCGCTCTGAGAGTTTGGCCAACTGGAACGGGATCACATGGTCCTTTGCCCAACCCGATCACTCCCAGCAGAACGCTTTTATCGAGCGCTACAACTGAAGCATTTTTTCTCAGGCGCTGGTTCACCAACCCTAAGCCGCTGACTAATACCGTAGCGCTGGTAGAGTCGGTGCAGGCTTGCCCGGATCAGTATAGGAATTTCTCGCTGAAGAGCATGTAAGCGGTCATCAAGGAGATGATGAGGCTTCTACCGGAAAAAGGTAGCAGCGACTTCCTTCAACGGTGTCAGCGATGGGGAACGGGCTCCCTTAGGCTCCATACGTATACTCGACAAAAGGCCGGCTATGCCAACTGCGTACGATTTTGGGATTACTACCGTCGTGTGGGTTCAATGCCGGGATCAAATCACTCGATCCCTGTATGTCTTTTCGTATAGCGTGCATGTTCGTGGCGCATTGATAAAGAGCCCGAGCCTGGGCCCTCCTACGGTAAGGGCTTACATAATAAGCTATTACATTTCGGAACAAAAAACCCAATCGATCCATAAAACACTCAAGACGATGCACCCCTGGTTGTTTTTCTCAGGCCTCAGATTTGGCTCCCCATATATAGCTTTAGCGAGCGGTTCCGCCATCCTACTCAAAGCCGATAAGAGTTTTTCCCATCACTCCCACATATCAAATTGAGGCCTTAAGCAACGCAAAAATTCCGAACGTACCGATATATCGAGCCCTCCGCTCTTTATCGACGAGTTGCACGCCCGGATATCATGGTTGCCCTTGACATATGACAAGCCAGACTTCAGCGTTCATCAATCAGTTTTCTTACAACATGGTGCCAGGATATTCCCGCTGCGTGATAAGCCTCACGTCCACGTTCGCCCATACGCTTTGCAATAGCGCGGTCGCCGTAGGCCTGATCCATCGAATCAGCCAATGCTTTCGGCTCAGGCAAGCACTTCCACCCAGAAACTCCTTGCTCGACGAAAGCCGTCGGCCCCCCACTATCCACACAGGTAATAACTGGCTTGGCCGCGAGCATGGCTTCCAGAGTGACATAGCCGTAGTCTTCATCGTATGAAGGAAAGGCGACGGCAAGCGCATGCGCATAGAGCGTGCGCTTTTCTTGCTCTGAAATATGACCCAGCAAGCGTACCCTGTCTTCCAGCCCCAAGCGCTCTATTTTCTCCTCCAGCTGTCTACGCTGTGAACCTTCTCCGCTTAAAAGAAGCTTGACCGGCGTGCAAGTACAGGCCATAGCCTCCAGCAGCAGCATCTGCCGTTTCAATGGCTCGAGTCGGCTCGGGTAGAAGATATAACCCCAATCCTCCTCGCACCGGAAAAGCGTTTCCTGGTGCGGCGGATGGTACAGAGGCTCCGCGACCAGGCCATTGTACTGATATAGACGCTCGGCAACTCGCGGTGAGTTGGCATACAAGTACTTGGCGTTTCCCAAATGTCGCTGGTCGAATGCCTCGACATCGGGCTTCAGGGCCGCCAGGGCCGCGCTAGCTTTACCTGGGTCGTAAAGCTCATAGCAGACCCGGTGCTGATGCATGAGCCAGATCACGTGGTCAGGATGCTGAACACCATATGTTGGAAACTGCAAGCTGATGACGCGATCCACGGCAACATCGTTGAGTGCGGTAAGGTCCAACTGCTCCGCATATGTCATTTGGCGACCGATTTCCGCTTCACCGTAGTGAAACGGCAGGCGTAGACATTCGACTTGGTGCCCCTCGCGTTTTAGAGCCGCCACTAGCCCTTCCACATGATAATTGGCACCGCCGGCTATAAAAGGCGTTTGATTAGCGGTTACAAGTAGTTTCATCAAGCCCCCCGCTTGCGTTGTGCAACACGGTCTGTGCTTTCTGCAACATCTCGAGCATGGTTGTTACCTGTGCCTCGTTCTGCCACTGCAGCGACCCTCGCGCCTCTTGCAATGCGGGTGCCAATGGAGAAGAGGGAGGCAAGTCACTTTCAAGTGTCAACAGCATCCGTTGTACCTCTGCCATCTCCTTAAGCGTTGTCGTTAATGCCATGTGCTGTCGGTGCCAACGATCTTGATGCACCAGCATGTCGTAGTATTGTCCTTGTTCTTTCCAGTGCCGATGACGACGTGCCCAAATTTTTTCGACGGCCGCTTGCCAAACCTTAACGGCCTTCTCAGACATGAACGGCAGGGCCTTCAGGCGCCAGTACCATCGATGGAGCCGACGCAACAAGCCAGGAAGCTCAAGCTCGCACTCTCTTCTGTAGAGACGCCCTTCCTCGGCCTGCAGCAAAGTGACCAAGGCCACCATGCGTCCTTCATCGGCCACCAGTTTCAGATAATAACGCTTGCCTTCGTCTTCCGGAGAGCGCCCCAGCAAGAACGTGTAGGCCCGCTCGACAAACTCCTCGTCATCGAGATGAAGGCTCAATAGTTCTGACAATTGCAGCCGCTGTGGAGTGAAGGCTCGAGGCACAAGCGCCTCGAAAACGGGCTCCAAGCGCTCATTCCACACGTTAACCCAGCTTTTTATGGACAGGGAGTCTCGCATGTCGTCGTGCCTCGACTGGGCACGAAGACGTTGAAGCAGCGACTCCATGCCCGCCGCATCCTCCTCGGGGCCTTGATCACCGTTGACCTGCTCCACTTGAGTCATTGCAGAGGCTCTACGTCGAACGCACACTCCAGACGGCATATACCCGAAAACTTGCTGTATCGATAGCCTGCCACTTCAAACGTATCGAGGTTATCGTGCCACCAGTAGCAGTCATCCAGATGATGATCGTTCGAGTGCAGCGCCGCCGATAGCGTATATTTTCCTGGAGCGATATCCGCCTTGATACGTACTACCAAGTCACGCTCGTCACCATCACGCATGGTCATCGATCGCTGGTGCTGGTGAGTATTCTGGCCGAATACATCTTGACCATAGCGATCACGAACCAGCACACCCAGCGTCACGTCATCCAGCGTCGCATTGGCTTTCAGGTGCAGGTGGATCTCCAAGGTCTCCCCGCTTGCGATCATGGCGCTTTGACTATCCTGGCCCAGAACACGGCACTGGGTAACGACCACTTCCTGTGTACCAAACGCCCCCGACTCACCACTACGAAGGTCGCTCCCCTCGGCCTGTTCGGCCATGATGCGATTATAGTGATTGACAGCTCCCTCGGGATCTCCGTCGTGAATCAACTGCCCGCCTTCCAGCACAATTGCCCGGTCACACAGGACCTTCACGGCGTTGAGGTCGTGCGAGACGAAGATGATGGCACCTCCCTCCTGCTTGAACTGGCGAATACGCTGGATGCATTTCTGCTGAAAATAACCATCTCCAACCGAGAGCGCTTCGTCGACCAAGAAGCAGGCGGGGTTGGCATGAATGGCGATAGCAAACCCGAGCCGCATAACCATGCCCGACGAGTAAGTTCTCAGCGGCTCGTGGATATACTCGCCCAACTCACAGAACTCGATGATGGCATCCCGTTGATGTTCGATATCATACTGACTCATGCCCAGCATGAGGCCATTGATAGCGATATTGTCCATTCCGCTCAGCTCGGGATTGAACCCAGTGCCCAGCTCGAGAAGACCAGTGACCCGCCCATCGATACTGATTTCTCCGGCATCCGGTATCAGCACGCCTGTCAAAAGCTTGAGCAGGGTCGATTTACCGGCACCGTTACGCCCCAGAACCCCTAGCACTTCGCTTGGCCTCACATCGAAGCTGACCCCATCCAGCGCAGCGTATTGCGTGTGGTGGCTCTTGCCCGTCAATGCCTCTTTCAAGCGTTCGCGGGGCGAGGCAAACAATTTGAAGGATTTGTGCAGATCTTTTACAACTATCACGGTTTTCTCCCCAAGCGTTGACCCTCAGAAGGCCAGTGCTTCGATGGCCTCAAAGCGAGTCGCGCAAATCGCGCTCGGTGCGTTTCAACAGCCAGAAGGCGACACCCAGCAAGACGGTGGTTACCACCATCATCGTTAGCAAACCAACTGCGCCAGGTAGGCGTTGATACAAGATCAATTCTCGGTAAGCATCGATGAACTGAAACATCGGATTCATCTTGATGAGACTCATCGCCTTCTCGGGGATGATGTCTTCAACATAGACGATCGGGGTCAGCCAGAACCAGACCGGGAGGAAGACGGCAACGGCTTCACGAATGTCTTTCAGATAGACGGCCAGAATGGCCAGTGAAAGCCCCAAAGCATAGGTAAAGGCTAGCTGAAGGCCGAGCACGAAGGGAATCAGCAGCCAGTGCCAACTTATGGGAAAACCGATCAGCAACAAGAATATTCCAAAAAAAACCATGCTGATCAGATAGACAACCACTTCGGCCAAGAGGACCGACAGCGGTAGCGCCGCCAGCGACGTATTGATCTTCGTGATCATTCCCGCGCGCTCGACGAATAGATTGGTGATCGTGCTCAGGCTCTTGGCAAACGCCGTCCATGCCAGAATGCCACTAATCAGGTAGATGCTGTAGGAGAATCTGTCCACCTCGGCCCCGAAGCCCTCTAGTCGAGCGCCCATGATCGCCGAGAATATAAGCACGAATACCAAGATGTTGATCAGTGGCGACAGCAATGTCCACACACGCCCTAGTGCAGAGCCTTTGTGACGATCGACAAGCTCTTGGCGGGTCAGCAAAATGATGAGCGGCAAGTGCCGCTGCTGCCAGGTTCGCGCTTGGCATGCAGACCGCTTTAAAGTCGACTTCAGCTTGTGAAGATATTCCAATGCCATTTAATGGCTCCTTGAAGGCGTCCCAGCCTGTGAAGAGAGACTCGGTTCGAGCGAGGGCGTATCTTGCGCACTGGCATCGCAGAGAATCGTGGCTATCCATTGTTCGCTACTTTCTCTCCAGTCCAGATGCGGCATCCCACTGGATGAAACCACTCGATCTTCCTGCCAAGCCACGACCCACTCTTTTATCGACTGAGCCAGTGTTTGCGGCGTATCGGCGCTGAAGTAGCTGGCGTAGGCGCCCGCCACTTCCCTGAAGACAGGAATATCACGGGCTAGAATGGCGATGCCATGACGTGCCGCTTCGATCAAGGGAAGACCGAATCCTTCTCCATACGAGCCCGCCACTAGTACATCGCTTTGCTGATACAGTCGTTCGAGCAGCAGGTCACTTGCCCCTTTTGCCCAGAAAAGCTGTTTTCCCTTACGGGGGTGCTGCTCGATACGACGAAGCAGATCCTCTACCTGCCAGCCCTGCTTACCCACGATCACCAGACTGATATCGAGCCCTTCTTCCCAGCAGTGCTCCAGTGCGTCCAGCACCTGTCGATGCCCTTTCCGAGGCTCGATGGTGCCGACCATCAGTAGTGTCGGCCCTTGTCGTCTTGCAAAGGACTGCAGCCACTGCTGTTCCGACTCACTCAACTCCGTGGCATTTTTCAAGCTCTGTACAGGCGTGAAATCGGCCCCCAGATGAAAATGAGTGACCCAAGGACGATGCCGATTTGTCAGCGGCTGTTGATCGAGAGCCGCCTCGACCTCGTCGGCCACATGCCGAGAAACGCAGGTAATACCATCAGCAAGTTCTACAATCGACGTGAACCACTCGCGCATCGTGGCCGGAATATGCTCCGGAAAACACTGGGGCAGCGTCAGTGGCAGTAGATCATGCACCGTAAAGTAGAATCGCACCCCGTTGGCACGCATACGCCGCATGACATGGCCCGCCTGTTTGAGCAGCGGTGGCGCCCACTCCAAGGTCACATAGCGATCCCCGGGACGCGCCTCAACGGGTATATCCGAGCCCGGAGGCGCTATACCAAGCTGTTCACTGGCGAAACCTCGCGCCAGATAAAAATCATCCCCTCCCCAGCGAATCAGCTCGACCCGCCAGCCTTCAGGGGGCATGCGCATCAAGTGGTCAGCCACTCGACGAGTAACGCGCTCGATACCAGTCTTGAGGTCCTCCCAGGCAATCGTACTCACATCAAGCAGCAAACGCGGCCTACTTTCACCCGGTGTCGTATCCACTTCACTCAGAACTCTTGAGAGAGTTTTGGCCGACTCGAAGTCATCGAGCTGCTCGACCAGCGGTTCATGAGACGCCAGTTGATCGAGAAAGCGTTCGTACTGATAGCGAGAAGCGAGTCGGGGGGCTTCCACGATGGCTTGCTTGTACTGCTCAGCGATGAGCTCTGGGGCCAAGGCCTGCGCAACATAGTTCCGCCCTGCCTCGCCCAACGCTTGGCGCTGCGCATCGTTTGTCACAAGTTCGTAAAGTGCTTGACGTAGCGGACGAATCAACTGCTCTTCGGATAGATCCGCCAACTGCCAGTGACTTTCCAGCGGAAGTTCGGCACTGCTGCCGTGAGCATTGGCAATGACCGCGACGCCGTGGGCCATGGCATCCACGATCGCCCCGGACGTCTCCCCGCGCGACTGTGTGCGAAGTTGTACCGCGATATCGGCAACTTGAAGCCACTGCTGGTATTCCTTGGGCGATGCATAACCGGTCACCGTTACGCGACTGCCTAGCGGGTGGCGCTGTATGCGACGTTCGAGCTTGTCCCCATACTCCCCATTATGCTGCGCACCGACGAGCACCAGACGTACGGACTGACCAGCAAGTTCGCCAAGTGGCTGCTCGTTCGCGGCAAGATCGCCGAAGAAAGCATCAAAGAGCAGGTGAGACAGTTTTTTCGGGTTGATGCCACCGAAACTGGCAACGACTCGCTCGTCGTCCGCCACTCCCAGGGCGTGTCGAGCCGCTTGCCTGTCGAATGCTTCGGGCAGTCGACGCAGATGTGGAATTAGATAGGTAGGTGCAGCGCAGCCCTGACGCCACAGTTTCGCTAACGACCGGGCAAATGCCGAGTGATAGACCATCCCACCAGCGGTTCCGGTTACCATGCCATTGACTGGGTACTGCTCGGCGCCGCGCCCTTTTTTACCCGCCTCGACGTGATCCAGAAGCGCTTTGTAGCCATGATCCTCGTAGAGCTGCCGATACAGGGCATCCGGGCGCATACCGCTTTCGTTGAGCCACCACATGGCATCGAAGAGATAAAAATCGTGTAGGACGACCAAGCCTGGACATTGACGCAACAGAGCGAATTGATAGGCGTGATAAAGTGAATTACCGACCTGATAAAGTGTGTAGTCGAAGGTTTCGGCGCGTTCCAGAAATTCTTCTGCCTCCAGGCATTCGAAGGCGTCACGCAAGGCGTGATCCAGCTGCGGCTGATCGGTCACAAGCGTAATGGTAAAATGCGCTGCCAGATAAGGGAGAAGCTCGGCGCTATAGTTGGCGATCCCCGTGGTCTGAGGCGGCAGTGGAGAAATGAAAGCAAGGGACGGCTTTTCGGCTTTACTGACTGCCGGCTCCGGAATGGAAGTAGGTAGCTGGCAGAGGTCGTGAGTTGCCACATCCATTATTGTCGCGGGTTTTAGCGCAAGCATCATGTGCTGCGCTACCATATCCGGAAGGGCATCACTTACCTCGGCCAGACTTTTCTCTTGGTCGGGTAACAATGTATGGCAATTCCCTGGCGCCACTCCTAGCCGGAAGAGAATACGATGGCACTCCACCAAACTGGCCTGATCCAGGCCGCGTAGCAAGACATGGATCTGCGGGTCCGGCTTCTGCTCGGCAAAAAGGGTCGATAGCGCCAATAGCCACTGCTCTATTGAGTGTTCAGAGTGCCTCGCATCGAGTTTGTAAAGTCTCACGCTATTCATGTACTTCAAGTTTCCTGCGCTGCTGCAAACCATTCAATAAGCGCTGCTGCCGAGTGCCCATTCCTTCCGTTCGGTTGGGCTCAGCCGCCGTGCCCCCGAACCTACCTGCTTGAACCAAGCGAATGACCCACCCCTTGAGCCTCGGAAAGGGCTTCAGTACGCGCTGCCCCGAACGTCTAATAAATGAGTAGCTGATCAGCTTGATCACGATGAAACGCAGTATGCGTTTGATGGTAGCCTTCATCATCCTTCACTCCATGAAATAAGGTCGTTCAGCGATACGTAGCATCGGCAAGCGCTTGATTTACCAGCATCTGCAAGCGCTCGGCGAAGACGTCACGACTGAAAGTCATTGCATGCTGGTTGCATATTGCAGGCGAGAATTCGTGCCGCTCGAAAGACTCTATGGCCTGATTCAAGCTTGCCGGTGTCTGTTCTGGAAAGTGAACACCCGTTGCGTCTTCAGCGTGCTCAAGGCCTTTGACGGTTTCCAGTGCGCCGCCGTGCCCATAAGCAATGACGGGTGTACCACACGCTTGAGCTTCCAACGGTACGATGCCGAAGTCTTCATCCGCGGCGAACACGAATGCTTGGGCACGTTGCATGAGAAGATGCAACTGCTCCATCTCGAGGTAACCGATTAACTCTATGTTCGAATACCCTTCTGCCAGGCGCTTCAAGCGAGCGTGCTCGGGGCCTTCTCCGACTACCTTCAGCGTCCGCCGCGACGGGCCCTGCGCAAAAGCCTCGATGATCAGATCCATTCGCTTGTAAGGCACCAGCCGTGAAGCCGCCAGGTAATAACTGTCCCGTTCGCCTTCATAAAGAGCGAAACCTTCGGTATCGACCGGAGGATAGAGCACCTCGGCATCGCGGCGATAATATTTCGCTATCCGCTTGGCAACATTACACGAGTTGGCGAGAAAGACATCGACTTGAGTCGCAGTGAAATAATCCCATTGGCGTAAACGCTTGAGCGTTTTGCGAACGTATTGCTCCATACCGGGCAGACGGAAGTTGGCGTCTTCGAGATAGGCTTCCTTCATATCCCATGCATATCGCATGGGCGTATGACAGTAACAGATATGGAGCTGGTCCGGATGGGTAATAGCCCCTTTGGCAACGGCATGGCTAGAGGATATGACGAGATCGAAAGCACGCAAATCGAACTGCTCAATCGCGTAGGGCATTAGCGGCAAACAGTGACGATAGAAGCGGGTAGCGAAAGGTAGACGCTGAAGCTTGCTTGCATGAACCTTGTGGCGGATCAGCCAAGGCGCCTTTTCGTAGTCGAGCGTGTTCACCAGAGTGAAAATTTCTGCCTGGGGAAACACTATCGCCATCCCCTCGAGCACTTTCTCGGCCCCGCCATTTACCACCAGCCAGTCGTGAACGATAGCAACGCGCAAGTCTTGAGAAGGTGTAGGGGATGATTGCATGCAGACCGGATTCCATGTCAGCCAAATAGAGCGCCATAGCTTAAAGCAAGCGCAAGACAAGCTCCAGCCTATGAGACACCCATCCCCCCTCCTGAAGAAGGCCGGCATATCTTCCATACCGGCCTCAAGAGCTAACGCTAGTACTTCTCTGATGAGCTATACAAGCTACTTGCGCCCGTACTCGTCGTTGTAGCGTACGATATCGTCTTCACCCAAGTAAGAACCGGTCTGGACTTCGATCAGTTTCAGGTCGATCACCCCCGGATTCTCTAGTCGATGCACCGTGCCAAGAGGGATGTAGGTGGACTCGTCCTCGGAAAGCAGAAAACTGCGCAGCTCGGACGTATCACCATGCCCCTCACCCAGGGTCACCCGAGCAGTCCCTTGAACGACCACCCAGTGCTCGGCGCGATGGTGATGCATTTGAAGGGAGAGCTTGGCGCCGGGTTTGACGACGATTTCCTTAACCTGAAAACTATCTGTAAGCACCATGGTACGATAGTGCCCCCAGGGGCGATAGATCTGCTGGTGGGACTGGTACTCCTTGCGACCAGCAGCCTTCAAGGCATTAACGATCAACTTGGTGTCTTGTGCTTGTTGGCGATCTGCGACGAGAATCGCATCGTCGGTTTCCACGATGACGAGGTTATCAACACCGATTGCAGCAACCAAGCGAGACTCGCTGAAAACAAGACTGTTGCAAGTATTGTGAAGCAGTACATCACCATGAACGGCATTACCATGCTCTACATCGTTTCCGGAGTGCAGCTCGTGAAGAGCGTCCCAAGCGCCGATATCGCTCCAGCCAGGCGCCATGGGAATTACCGCCGCTTCCTTGGTATGCTCCATCACGGCATAGTCAATGGATTCGCTACGGCATTTTGCGAAGGCATCCTTCTCTACTCGTAGGAAATCCATGTCTTCGGCACGGCTCTCGAAGGCTGCCCTGCAGTTGGTCAGGATATCAGGCGCATGGGCATCCAAAGCTTCCAGGTAGCGATTGGCCTTCATGAGGAAGATACCGCTGTTCCATAGGTATTCACCACTCACTCTGTAAATCTCGGCGGTCGACGCATCCGGCTTTTCGACGAACGCATCGACGCTGAAACCGCTTTCGAGCGCTAGCCCCTGCTTGATATAGCCATACCCCGTATGCGCCGATGTAGGCGTGATACCAAAGGTCACCAGTTTGTCCTGCTGGCTGAGCAGCCGTCCTTTAAGCACCGCCTCGGCAAACTTGTCAACGTCCTTGATGACGTGATCGGCAGGCATGACCAAAAGTTCGGCCTCCGGGTCGATCTCGGCAGCGGCCAAGGCGGCAAGCGCTAGCGCGGGCGCGGTATTTCGCCCAGCCGGCTCCAGAATGATCTGGCTATTTTTCAAGCCGAGTTGCTGCATTTGCTCGGCCACCAAAAAACGGTGCTCCTCATTGCAAACGATGATGGGCTCACCCACATTGGCAATACCGTTTAGACGCATTGCTGCTTCCTGCAGCAGGCTAATGTCATCCTTGTGCAAGTTCAAAAACTGTTTTGGATAATACTCACGCGATACAGGCCAAAGCCGCGATCCCGAGCCGCCTGATAAAATCACCGGTATAACCATAAATTCCTCAAAAAGATATCAAAGTAGCGAAGTTGAGCTTCAGTGTTTAAAGACCCAATACCTTGAAAGCACGTAGCTTATACCAGCCGCCACAATCACGGCTGGCGCAATGGCAAAGCCTCCTTTCAAGCCTATCGCCAAAGCCCCGCTAAGCGCCAGGTTGTTGATGGCAAACCCTAGAAAGGACATTACGCAGAAACGCCATAGCTTTGCATTGCGCCGAAAGGTGATGCGCTGGTGTCCGATCAAGGAGACGGTAAAGGCGATCATATAGGCTAAGGCGTTGGCTGCAAACTCGTGAAGCCCCGACCAGAGCGTGACCGACACCACCCCCACGAGGAGATGGGTCAGCGTCGCCGCCAAACCAATCGCACCGAACCGAAGGACCTGCCCAAGTTCAGTAGCTGTTGATATATTCGTCACTCGTCTCTGCCACTATGTAGAGAGGTCGCTGTTTGCTTTCAATGAAAAGCCGGCCAATATACTCGCCCAGAATACCGATGGATAGCAGCTGCATGCCGCCAAAAAAGAGCACCGCGGTCATCAGGGATGCATAACCCGGTACGGAGCGGCCGAAAAACAGCACCTGACCCACGATAGTCACGATGTATATGAATGAAAAACAGGCAATGAAGGCGCCAATGTAGGACCAAATCCGCAATGGCAAAGTGCTAAAGCCAAACATCCCGTCCAGCGCAAAATTCCAGAGCTTCCAGTAATTGAACTTGGACTGCCCTTTCGCCCGTGCGGGGCGATGGTAAGGCACCCCGACGCTGCTGTAGCCCACCCAGGCATAGAGCCCCTTCATGAACCGATTGCGCTCTGGCATTCGTCGTAAAGCTTCGATCATTCGGCGGTCGATCAAGCGGAAATCGCCGGCATTCTGCGGAATCGAAGTATCCGTGATGCGATTGAAGAGGCGATAGAATCCACTCGCCGAGTGACGTTTGGCAGCCGTATCGTCAAGACGCTCGGTGCGAACGCCGTACACCATATCCACAGCTTGCGTCTGCCAAATAGAGACGAACTCGGAAATAAGCTCCGGTGGATCCTGCAAGTCCACATCGATGGGCACCACCGCGTCTCCCTGTGCACTCATCAGCCCGGCCGTCAATGCCGCCTCCTTGCCGAAATTACGGCTTAATGCAATAAAGCCAACGCGGCCGTACATCTCCGACAGCCGCTTCAGCTCATCTAGCGTGCCATCCATCGAGCCGTCATCGACCAGAAGAATGCGCCAGCGCCAAGTAGAGTCTTCAAGTAGACGATGAACACGTTCAACGAATGTGGCCACCATTTCGACTTCATTAAAGACCGGAACGACAAGCGAAATGAGGGGATCAGCTCTAGTGTCCATAAAAACCTTTAAGTGCTTAAACTTATCTCGCTCAGCCAACAGAACATCAGGGCCGCCACACAACCGTGACACCATCAAGTCTCGCGCATCTCCACCCCTCCAGACCACATGCATCCATGCCGAGCGTATCATCGGTAATCAGATACACATGCCCCGCCGGGAGACCACCCTGCTCGAGGGCCTGACGATAAGGCTGAGTCGCGGCGGCTACTTGCCGTGAATCAGTCTGGGCCACATAGGCGACGTTGATGGTCGAATGGTTAACGGCCGCCAACCAGACAAAGGGCTTGATGGCCTCAAGCTCCTCCCCGGGAAAAACGATGAAACTGTCGTTATCCGACCAGACGCGTTCCAGCGTATCGTCTTTCAATACCTCGTAAGCAAAGGGGTCATGGCGACTGGCCACCATCTGCCCTTGCATCTTATCATGCACCATCTGGTAGAGACCTTTTAAATCTGCAACTTGCAGGACCAGGGCCACCACCAGCAATGGTAGTAAAAAACACCTTTTTATATTCAAGAAAAGTTTAACAAACGTTATAAGCAACGCTACATAAAGCAACGGCCAGACCATGCGGCCGCTGGAACGAAGATATGGCTTGAGGGGCTGAAACAAAATGTCGTAATGAAGCGAGACACTCCACTGCCCCACTGAAAGCTCCCCAGCAATGGCAAAAGCAAACAGCAGCAGCGAGGCTACCCATACCGGCCCCCAGTGATGATCAGTGGGTTGGATGCCAACCACCTCCCTCTGCACGATACGCGCTCGACTCATCCACAAGCGAAGTACGATACTTGCCAGCAGCGATACCCACAGCAGCATCACTCCAGCACCTACGTAGGCCATGCCCTCATACTGCCCCTCCCGGGCAGCAATCCAGCCGGGAAAAAAACTCGACAAAGAGGTAAAGTCATCGCTGAAGAACCAGCCCGTCGACAAAGGATTGAAAAATGTCAGCACCTCGGCGGAGTAGCGGCTGTAATCTTCCCCATCTCCGCCTTGATAGGTTGAATGAAAATAGCCTACTGCCCACATGACACAGCACACCACAACGGGCGTAGAAAGACCGATTAGCCACCATTTTTTATAAGCGACCATAAGCTTTTTGATGGCAAGGGGACTGGAGACTCCGTCATTGGCACGAACGTTTTTCACCATTTCGAGACTCCGCCAAAGCCACCACACTGACCAGAAAACTCCTACCATGAAAAAAAGATAAAAGTGTGTCAGAACAGCCCCTATCAGCAACAGGAGCCATTTGAAACCATGTCTTCCAGTCGGCGTTTTTTGAGTGAGACAGAAATCAATGGCAAGCAGAATTAACCAGTGGGCAGTCAAGGCTTCATGCCCTTGTATGCCTATACCACGAAGTACCACGACAGAAGTGCCTGCAATGAACAGCGCACCGAAAAATCCTACATGGACAGGCGCTCCCAAGCGTAACAACAACCGACAGGCTATCGCGCCGTTCAGGCAGAAGCTAGCTGCCATTACCAACCCTAGATATTGAAAATCCCGCGGGAGGAAGCCATCAAACAGTTTGAGAGGAAGAGCCAATAAAGGTATGGAGTCTGTAAAGACGATGCTCGTTGAAAATTCCGTGGCGAGATTATGAATTGCTCCGAGCGGCCACCCCCAAGGCTCTTGGCGAAAAAACTGCCACCCAATGTGGTGTTGAAAGGTATCGTTCTCTCGTAGTAGCCAAGCGACGTTACGAGGATCTAAAATATCACCATACAAATAAAATGCCATCAGCAGGGGAAAAACACCGGACAATATGATGGCAAATCTTTCGCTACGCTTGCGCCCACCTAAAGCATGCATCGCCTTCATCCTTGCCTGCTTTTCTCGACTCCAGATTCGAGTCGACTTCCGAGCTAGGGCTGTCGATTGACGAAACCATGCGTAATCGTCATAACCAGTATTTTCAGATCGAACCCCAGTGACCAACGCTCGATATAATAGATATCATACTCGATCCGCTTCTCCATGAGCTTGACGTCATGAGTAATCCCGCGCAATCCATTGACCTGCGCCCAGCCTGTCATGCCTGGTTTTACCCGGTGGCGTTGCATGTACATATCGATATGATCTTTGTAATGATCATTGTGATCCATGGCATGAGGCCGAGGCCCTACCAGTGACATGCGTCCCTGCAAAACGTTATACAGCTGTGGCAACTCATCGAGGCTGGTACGGCGTAAAAAACGGCCCATAGGCGTGATACGAGCATCACCGTGAGCCGCTTGCTGGGTGGAAGCACTATGATGCAGGCGCATGGTTCTGAATTTGTAGATTTTGAAACGCTTGCCATCCAGACCGTGTCGCTCTTGCTTGAAAAGCACCGGCCCTCCCATGCTTCCCCGGATGGCAAGCGCCACTACCAGCATGAGCGGGCTGAAAAGAATGAATAGGATGAGGCCCAACACTCGATCTTCGAGTAACTTAACGACTCTCATGGGTCCATTGAGCGGGGTATAGTTGAGCTCCAGTGAGTAAAGCCCGGCTACCTGCGTAATTCGATGATTGAGCAGCCGAATATCGGGCAGGTCTGGAAAAAAACGGATACTGGCGGGTATGCCAGCCAGCAAGCGCATCAAATGTCGAACCCGGTTCCCCTGTACCAAGGGGTAGCCCAGCCAGATCTCATCGAAATCGCGCTGAAACACGTTGGCTTTGGCAAACGCAGCCACCTCGTGGAAAAATGCGCTATCACACTCATCAATATAATGACCAACGATGACGTAGCCTGCATGAGGCAGCTCGACGATCTTTTCTTCCAGCAGCGCAATGTTCGCTTTCTTACCCACCAGAAGAACACGCTTTAGGTTATGCCCTTTTGCGCGCAACCTCTTTAAATAGCTGTAAAGCAGTGTCCGCATCGTGCTGCCTGCTACCAGCACGCCTAGTGCTGCCCCCCCCATCCACAGACGCGAAAAACTCTGGGTCTCCTGCATGGCCAACAGCAGCAGGCTCAATAGTGCAATCGTGACGAGCCATGACAGCAAATACAACCCCAGCATTGTATAGAGGCTGCGACCACGCCAAGGCTGATATAACCCGAAGAGTTCGCCCACGGCGGGCAGCAGCAAGCTGCCGATCAGGACAAGAAACAGGTAGTCGCTGCCCTTTGCGTCTACATGAGGCATTAACCACAGCACAACAAAAGCAATTGTGATGGCGATACTTGCATCGAAACAACGCATGGCTCGCCTTAACCACTCATGACTTTGACTTGTTTTTATCACGGCCATAGTTGCTGGCTACCGGGCGACCTGTGCGGTGGTGGACATGGACGCCAGTAACGCCATAATGCGGTCCAGATCCTGACTCTCCAGGCTACCCACCGCCGCGTGAAGCGACAACAGATCCAAAGCGTAGTCACCCACGGCATTGACATACTGAATACGCTGGTCGTAGAAGCTCGAACGCGCATCCAGGACGTCGACCAGGTCCCGAAGACCCAACTGCTCGCCGCGCTCGGCGGCATCCAAAAAGAGCTGACTCGACTCGATTGCACGATTCAGAGCCTCGAGACGGCGCTGGCCTCCGTTGAGCGCCCTAACGCGCCGGCGAACTTCTTGCATGGCCAGGTTGCGCTCGTTATCGACAGCCGCTTGGCTTGCTTCGATACGTTTTTCACCCTGGCGAACACTTGCATTGGTGTAGCCGCCACGGTAAATGGGTACGCTTACCTCGACGCTTGCGCGGTAGTCTTCGCTTTCGCGATAAGGGTCGTCGCTGTCGCGGTCCGAGTAGCTGACATTGAGGTTGAGTTCGGGATAATAGCCCGAGCGACTTACGCTTGCATCGGCCTGGGCCACTCTTTGTTGCTCGCCGGCCAGCAAAACATTCAGATTTTGCCCGGTACGCGGAAGCCAGCCGTCCGCTTCGCCGATTTCGTCAGCCAGCACGACATCACCCAGTTCGCCTGGCGAGCTACTGGCAAAACTCGGCATTACGCCGGTCAGTCTTTCCAGTTCACTCAGCGCGTTATCCAGCTCGTTTTCCGCCTCGACCGCGTCGGAGACCGCCTGGTCGTAGCGCGACTGCGCTTCCAGAAGGTCAACGCGATTCCCTATCCCCAAGTCAAAGGCACGATCTGCCTGGCGAACCTGCAAATCCAGCGACTCCTGCTGAGCTTCTAAAAGCCCCAGACGCTGTGCGGCCAGGTAGGCCGTAACGTACGCTTCGCTAACCTGAAGCGCCAACTCCTGCTCGACGACCGCCAGCCGCAGCTCGGCGGCGCTAACCTCGGCGTTGGCGACATCGACGCCGCGCCAACGCTCCAGGCTAAACAAAGGCTGTTGCAATTGCACTTGGTAGAAGGTTTCGTCAACTTGCTGAGGACGATCCGGATTCTGGGGGATACCCAACTCCTCATCGCCTACCGTTTGAAGATTGGTCGAATCCTGCCAGAGATAGCCGCCGTTGGCCGAGACCTCAGGTAGCAGACGCGAGCGTGCCATGGGGATCTCTTCACGCGTCGCCTCGAGCTCCAGGCGCTGCCGGGAAAGATCCGAATCGTGTTGGAGCGCCCGGACGAACAGCCCAGGTAGCGATGGCAGCGTCTGAGGCTCACTGGCGGTCGCGTCAGAAAGTGTCGAAAACTCGCTCAATGCCTGCGGGTCGGCGGGCATATCCGTTTGCGCGAGCGCCGATTGGCTAACCAGTGCGACGGAAAACGCTAGGGCGCTTAGCGCAAAACGTGATGTCCTTGTCATTAATCCTCCCGGATGGCGCGCGCGAGCATATCGGTGACCGGCTTGCCGATATAGCTTGCAAAGGTGCGTTCGCCGGTGCGAATCATCACTTCTGCCGGCATACCGGAAAGCAGTTGCATTTGCTCGGTCATATCCTCTTGACCTTCATCGGTGACCTTTATGCGCGTTTTATAGTAGCGCTGGCCGGTCGCTTCGTCTTCAAAGCTGTCGGCACTGATATGAATGATTTCGCCGTCGATCTGGCTCGTTAAGCGCTGGTTAAAGGCCGAGAAACGGATTTCGGCAAATTGGCCTATAAAGAGACTATCGATCTCGCGAGTAGGTACGCGCGCCTCGACCACGAAGCCGTCGTTTGAGGGCACGACATCCATGATGGTGTCGCCGGGGCGAATTACCGCTCCGATCGTGTGTACCTGCTGACCCACCACGGTGCCGGAAACCGGCGCACTGACGACCGTGCGGTTCACCTGATCTCTCAATGAGGTGATTTGCTCTTCCGCCTCGGCAATTTGCGACTGCGCAGTACGCAGTTGCTCACCGATTTCAGCCTGAAACTCTTGGCGAGTGGTTTCTTTCTGCAAACGGTTTTCGCTGATCTGCGAACGCAGTTGGGCAATATTGGCCTGAAATTCGGCGTTGTCGCCTTCATACTGCAGTATCAGGCGCTCGAGCTCGCGCAGACGCTGGTTATCACCCAGACCTTCACGGTACAGCGAGCGGAAATCCTGGGCTTCGGAGCGCAGCGAGCTAATCCGCTGATTATTCACGCGGGTACGCGATTCAAGCCCTTCGATTTGCTCCTGCATCTGAACGATCTGCTCGTCCATTGCTTCCATAGAGCTATTAAACGATTGGCGCCGCGCCTGAAAGAGCCCTTGTTGTACGGCGGTCACACGCTGAACGCGGTCGATGTCGATATTGCTGAGTTCTTCCGGCATCTCCAGTATATCATCGCCCTGCTGCTCGGCGAGCAGCCGCGCTTCCATGGCGCGGTTGATATAATACTGGGATTGGGCGATTTCCAACTGCGAGCGTACCTGGGTATCGCTTAACACTACCAGGGGTTGACCGGCCTCTACGTGGTCGCCGTCGTTGACCAGCAGCTCGCGTACGATACCGCCTTCCAAATGCTGGACGGTACGCTTGAACGACTCCATGGAGACATTGCCCGGCGCCACTACGGCAACGGCGAGCGAGGCGGTCACCGACCACAGCACGAATCCACCCAATGCAATGCCCAGGATGGCGTATCCGAGCCTACGATACCCCTTGTCGCTGGTGGGTAGCGCTTCTTCGGCCTCGCCGTCGATCGTTGCCGGGCCTTGCGGTGTCACATCAATTTCGTTTTTTGCCGGAAGCTGCTCGTTGTGCTTACTCATCCTACGACTCCTCGCTGCCACCGTTACGACCGCCGGAAATCGCAGAGAGACGCGTCGAACTCTGCTGACTTACCTGGGGGCGCGATTTTTTGGCAAACTGGGCAAGCACCTGGTCTCTTGGGCCAAACATGCTCACTTGCCCCTCTTTCATCACCAACAGTTTATCCATGGACTTGAGCACGCTGGTGCGGTGGCTGATCACAAACAGCGTAGTGCCCTCATGTTTCAGACTCGCGATAGCTTCGCTCAAGGCACGCTCGCCGGCATCGTCCAGGTTGGCATTGGGCTCATCCAACACAACCAGAACGGGGTTGCCGTATAACGCCCGCGCCAGTCCCAGACGCTGACGCTGCCCACCGGATAGCGCGCCGCTACTAGAAGAAATAACGGTGTCGTAGCCATCGGAAAGTTCAAGTACCATTTCATGAACCCCGGCTTTTTTGGCCGCCTCTACTACCTTTTCCGGGCTAAGCTGACCAAAACGGGCGATATTCTCGCTGATGGTGCCGTCGAAAAGCTCGATATCCTGGGGTAGATAGCCGATATAAGGCCCCAACTCGTCGCGGTTATACTGATTGATTTCGCCGCCATCGAGGCGGACATCGCCTACCTGAGTAGGCCAGATACCCAGCAATACGCGCGCAAGCGTCGACTTACCGGCAGCGCTGGGGCCGATAATGCCAACATGCTCGCCCTGGGCGACATTGAAATTGATACCGCGAATCGTTGCCATGCGTGCCCCGGGAGGTGCGGCGGCAACGTTTTCGACATCGATAACCCCTTGAGGGGCCGGTAGCGACATATGGCGATCTTCATCGGGGATTTGGGTCAGTAGATCGTTCAAACGACTGTAAGCTCCGCGGGCGGCCACAAAACCTTTCCAACCGCCGATCATCTGGTCGATAGGTGCTAACGCGCGGCCCATCAAAATCGAACCAGCGATCATCATGCCCGGGCTCATATCACCATTGAGTACCAGCAATGCACCCAAGCCAAGAATCAGCGACTGGAACATCAGGCGCAACACCTTGGATGTGTTCGTCAAGGCACCTGCACGGTCACTGGCCTGGGATTGCTTGGCCAGAAACTCGTGGTGGCGCTTGGACCACCGCCCCATGATACCCGGCAGCATTCCCATCGCGTGGAGCACTTCCGAGTTACGAAGGTTGGAGTTTGCCAAATTTTGGGCCTGGATTTGTTCGCTATTCGCCTCGGCTAAAAGTCCTTTGGTCGATTTCTCATTAACGACCGCGAGTACAAACAAAATGATGCCCGCGCCGGTAGCGAACAAACCAAGCCAAGGGTGAAAAATAAACAAAATGCCCAGGTAAATGGGTACCCAAGGCGCATCGAAAAACGCAAATAATCCGTTGCCGGTCAGAAATTGACGCAAACTGGTCAAGTCATTTAGCGGCTGGGCGCTTTGGGCTCCCTGGGCCACCAAACTGCGTTTAAACATGGCACTGTAGAGGCGCTGGTTGATCGTGGTATCCAAGCGGTTACCAATTCTTACCAGCATACGGGACCTGACCAACTCCAGCCCGCCCATGACCATAAAAAGAAACACGACCACCAGCGTTAGCATTAACAAAGTGTCAAAACTTTGGGTGGTTAGAACGCGATCATAAACCTGGAGCATATACATCGGGGGCACGAGCATCAGCAGATTGACAAACATACTGAAAAAGCCCACCGACACGAACGAACCTTTACAGGCGCTCAAAGCGCGCTGTAGATCCGTTGCTTCCTGTTGCTTTGCCATGGAGGGGTCACCGTAGAATCAATAAAATCACGCGAGGTAGAATCGCGGCAGCATAACAGAAACGCCCCTGCCAGGGGTAGGGGCGTTGTGAGCGTCAGACGCTTTCGTGATGGAGAGCATTGACCCTCTGCAGAGGATCCGCTCGCCTAGCCATACATCATTAAGCTTTCCTGCGACTCGGTGAAACCGATCATGACGGCGCCTTGATCGGCACCGCTTTCGAGTTCACCTACCCAGAACTCTCTGCCCTCAGCATCCGCCTCTCTTTCAAGGACGTTAGAGTACATCAGATCAACGAAGGCATCATCCTGGATATCTGCGTTCTGCTGCTGAAACTCCCGGGAATCGATAAAGTAATTGGCAATTTCGCCCAGGCTAGTGGATTGACTGGAGTCGAGCCAATAGCCAAGTCCTTGACCGTCCGCATCTCGGTCGAACGCCGCATCATAAAAACGCAGTAGTGGATCGACGGTATCAAGCAACACGGCATCGTCGCGGAAAGCCAGATTCTGAATGCGCGTATCTTCACCGACCGGTGTTTCGGCTTCATTAAAAGGCGTTTCGCTGTACATCGCCCCCATGTACTCGGCAAAGGCGTCCTGCTCGGTACCTTTTTCGGCAAAGTCGAACTTGCCATCCAGGTCGTAGGCGTCTAAAAGGTCGACACGGTCGATGTAATTACCCTCGAGCGGATAGGCATCTCCCCCGTCCGCCATAAAGCCAAGAGTCACCACCTTCACGCTCTCTTCGGCGTTACCCACTAAACGGCCGTTGGCGACCAGAACATCGTGAATCTGACCATCATCGTTCAGGATAGCCGCGCTTTGAATGCGCTCCCCGGCGGGCTTTTCCCAATCGAAGCTGTACTGAATACCGCCCACCTGAGCAAACTGCCCGGCGGTGATATTCGGCGCAGAAGCCGCGACGGCGTGCTCGAGTACGTCCAACAAAGTGCTACGCGTCAGCGTCAAAATGGCAAGGTCATTATTAAAGCGTAGCGCCGAACCAGCATCGAGCTGTGACACGGCGCCTTCCGGCTTGCCGATTGCCGGATTTGCGCCCGGCGGCTGGTAGCTAGGCTCACTATCGCCCCCTTGCACCACTACATCACCGATGGGCTCACGGATGCCGCCGCTATTTTTGAAAGAGACCATGACATCGCTGTCGACCTGTTTGGCATACCAGAGATTGGCGTCAGCCGTCAGATTCCCCAGGTTGGACTCTTCGGTACGCACCGTACCTCGGTCACCGTTCAAGTAAACATCGGTGAAGCCCAGAATATTGCCGTCCTGCTCTTCGACGAAGGCACCGACAGCGCCAACCAAATCTTGCGCCACCTGCCCCTTGGTACCTTCTGCAAACGCGGCCTCGAGGCTGCCCCATAGCGCTTCGACCTGCTCGTCGGTAGACGCGTAAATGCCAGAGGTCGCCGGGTCGATCGACTCGGGGATGATATTACCGTTCTCATCGAACTCGACCACGAGTTGCGCCACGTAGCGCCAGCCCGCATCGGTATTAACGACCACGACATCATTACCGGAGGCGTCCTGGGTCAGGATGGGGTAGGACTTGTAAGGCTCGCCGGCGCCGGGGAAAAGGCCACGGTCGATATCCTGCTCATTGGCGAGCAGAGAATCAGAGCCCCCCGCAATCACGATATCCACACCATTCAATAGCGTGGCAAGCTCTTCTTCGAACTGAATCTGCTGCAGGTGCGAGCTTAAGATGATCTTGTTGACACCGCGCGCCTCGAGCTCGTCGATCACCGGCTGAATAACACCCGCCAGCGCCTGCATGTCGTCACGCCCACCGGTAATGACATCGACATCGCCCGTTGATGAGATGCTCTCGAGGATCTGCGTAGTGATACCAATAATACCAATTTGCTCACCACCGCTTTCGGCAATGACCGCCGGCGCAAGCTTGGGCTTATCGGCACCGGCCAACACTTCCTCCAACGTGGACTGAAACGCTTCGCTGGAAAAAATTTCGTTGGTTGCCAGGCCGCTCAGCGCCGCATCGTTGGAGAAGTCCAGGTTGGCGGAAAGGTAGGGGAACTGCGCCCCCAGCCACTCGACATCCGCAGCGCTGTCGCCGTTGGTGACCGGCGCAATCATGTCGGCAATCAATCCCGTGCCCAGGTCGAATTCGTGGTTACCAAGAGCAACGGCTGCGGCGTCGATCAAGTCCATCAATAGCGTTTCGACACGGCCCGATGCGGCCGTTATGCCGCTCATGGAGCCCGCTTCCAGCCCATACACATCTTCCACCGCCGTTTGGAAGGCCGACTGCAAGCTCTCTTCCGCCGCCGCGTTCAGGTAAGGCCCCGGCAAAACCAGATCGCCCGAGCTCACAAACAGGCTATTAGCGTACTGATCTTCCAAATGATCGACTATCGAGATGAAGTTCGGTGCGTTTAGTAGATCGCCCCCGCCGCCTTCCATGTCCGATGCGTGCAGAAGCTGTAGCTGAAAGTTGCTCATTGAAATCCCCTTGTTTTCCGTGGCCGTTTTTCGTGGCAAGCTTTTGAAGCAGGTAGCGATATTACCTGGCGATTAATGACGAAAGCATGACAGTTTGAATAAAGCCAGGTGATCTTAGTTTATCGGGCTTTGCTATAAACAATAATTAATAATCATCAACTTGCAACAATTCGCACACCCCAGCGTCACGGTATCGACATATTGAGTGGTTAGGCTGAGCCGATCACTCGTAACATTAAGTAACTTTCAATACTCATTGTTACGACGCCACAGCTGCCGCTTTATGCATAAACACAATGAATGAACCACCGCTCCAGGGGGCTTTTAGATATGGAAAATCAAACGATCATCGGTACGCTTTATCAAACACTTTTACTTCGTCAGGCCGATGAAGAAGGACTGAATTACTGGGTGGGCTTACTGGAAAACGGCACACTGGATACACAGGCCGTAGCGCGCAATTTCATGTCTAGCGCCGAGTTCACTTCGAGCATCCAGCCCTTGACCGAGCTTTACACGACCCACCTGCTACGCCCGGCGGATATCGAAGGGCTTTCCTACTGGGCCAACATGTACCGTTCGGGTGTATCGTTGGAGGAGATTACCGGCTATTTAAAAGCGTCGGCCGAATTTCAGGCAACCAACGGGCAGGCGAGCGATGCTGACTGGCTCGACCAGGCTTACCTTGGCATTTTGGGTCGTTCCCCGGACATTTCCGGGGCATCCTACTGGCTAGAGCTGCTCGAAGCGGGCAGTTCCCGCGACGAGATCGCCCAGGCACTAGCCGCCAGCAGTGAAAGCCAGCAACTCAAACCCGCTCAAACGCTGCAAGCGTTGACCGGGAATAACAGCGGCAATACGACCAACGATTTCGATACGTTGCTGGACGACCTGGTTGATCAAATAGAACGGGAAGCAGCTCAGCCCGAACAACCCGATGAACCTGAAGTGCCGGAAGAACCTGGAGAGCCAGAGGCACCTGGAGAACCAGAAGCGCCTGAGGAGCCAGAAGCCCCCGAAGAGCCAGGCGAACCAGCGCCGCCGGAAGAGCCCGAAGTACCGGAAGAGCCAAGCGAGCCAGAGCTGCCCGAAGAGCCCGAACTACCGCAAGAGCCAAGCGAGCCAGAGCTGCCCGAAGAGCCAGAAGCGCCGGAAGATCCAAGCGAGCCAACGCTGCCGGAAGAGCCGGAACTGGATAGAACGCCCCAGCCGGTTTTTGATCTTGGTGAGCGCTACTATCAGGGCAGCTCGGATGCCTCGGCGGCGGTAGCCATTAACGAAAACCTGATGCTGGTCGCCGATGACGAAGACCAAACGGTACGCCTTTATGATCGCGCGGCCGGCGGCGAGCCCCTCAGCGAGTTCAATCTCAACGAGGCCCTGGGGCTTAGCAATGGCCAGGAAGCCGATCTGGAAGCGGTTGCCAGCTACCAGGGCGTGCAGTACTGGTTAGGCTCCCACGAAACCAGCCAGCGTTCCCTGCTTTTCGCAACGGAAGTCACCGGCGATAGCGCTGATGATCTGTCGATCAACGTGGTGGGGCAGTTTACTGGACTGGCCGCTCAGTTGGCCGCCTGGGACTCGGGTAATGGCCATGGGCTTGGCGAGAATGCGCTCAACCTCGAGCAAGGCCTCAATATCGAAGGCGCTGTCTTTATCGAGGACACCCTTTATCTGGGGCTTCGCGCGCCGCTGGATGGCGGGTTTGCGCAGCTGTTACCGGTTACCAACGCCGCTGAGTTAGTGACCGGTGCAGCGACTCAAGCCTCTTTTGGCGAGCCCTTGCGCCTGGACCTGGACGGACGCGCGGTGCGTGCCATCGAATCAGCGGGCGACGAAGGCTATCTGATCCTGGCGGGCCCGGTAAACGATAGCGACGATACCGGCTTCGGCCTCTATTTCTGGGACGGCGATTACGCCGTGCGCGAAATCGAAGGCGTCGACTTGAACACCCTGCCCCGGGAAATCGGTGCCAAGCCCGAAGCGCTGTTTGATATCGTAGCCAGCGACGACGGTATCGCCGCCAGCGTGTTGTTCGATAGCGGCACGGTGGACTGGTTCGACGATGGCCGTGAATCCAAAGACCTTCCCGATAGCCAGCAGCAATTTATCGGCACCGACGTCACGTTCGACGCGTTTCCGGACATGGTTCCGCGCGCCGGGGATATCGCGGTCACCGCCGTGAGCGGTAGCGACAAGGAGTTCCAGTTCGTCGCGCTGCGCGGTATCGCCGAAGGGGCTGAAATCACCTTTACCGACTCCGGCTGGATGGGCGACGGTTTCCGCGCCAACGAAGGCGCCGTGAAATGGACCGCCCCCGAGGGCGGTGTGGCCCCCGGCACCGTCGTTTCCCATACCCGCGACGCCGATCAGTTTTCGGATGCCAACAGCGCCGCCGTGGGTAATGGCAGTTTCAACCTGTCGGTCAGCGGCGACCAGGTCCTCGCCTTTGTGGGCGAGGACACCAACCCCGAGTTTATCTACGCGGTGCAGACCAACAGCGACGAGTGGCAGGAAACCTCCACCAACTCCAACAACTCGGCGCTGCCGACCGGTCTTGAAAACGGCCTGACGGCGGTCGCAGTGGGCCGCGAACGCAACGCGGCGTTCACCGGTGAAGGTTACGGGACGGCGGACGAGCTCTTGAGCGCGATCAGCAACCCGGACAACTGGGAATTCGCCAATAGCGCCATGCCCGAAGGGCTGACCCAGACCTTCCGCATCGGCACTACGCAAGCGCCCTACGTCCCCGGTGAAACCGACATCGGTCTCGCGATTACCGAAATCTGGCCAGGTCAGGACGGCGCAGATGTGACCGAGGACTGGTTCGAGATCACCAACCGCTCGGACGAGTCGCTGGACTTTGGCAGCGCCCCGCTCTACTACGACGACGACAGCGCCTCGCCTCAGGATGCCGTGCTGATCGAGGGGCTTACCACGCTCGCACCCGGCGAGTCGGCCATCGTCATCGTCGATGGCGGAGAAGAGGCAGTTACCCAGTTCCGGGACGCCTGGAGCAACCTGGCCAACATCGACACCCTCAAGATCGGCTACGCCGATAACGCCGCAGGCCTGGGCAGCGGCGGCGACGCCGTTACCCTGTGGCAAGGCGACCCGCGAGTCGATGGAAACCAGATCGCCTTCGAAGCCTACCCGGACACGACGGGTAACGATGCCGCGTCCTGGAACGTGGATCGCCAGGCATTCACGCAGCAAGATGAAGAAGGCGCCAACACCTCTACCGCACTAGGCGGTGACGGCAGCAACGTTGCCGCCCTCGCCTCCCCCGGTACGGCCATCATGCCCGAGCCCGAGATCACGCTGATCTCTACAGTCCAGGGCGAAGGCGGTACCAGTGCTCTGGACGGCGAAGCCGTGACGCTGGAAGCGATCGTCACCATGGTCACTCCGGGCCTCGATGGTTTCTTCCTGCAGGAAGAGGATGAAGACAACGACGATAACCCGCTCACCTCGGAAGGTATCTTCGTTTACGCGGGCAGCGGCAGCGGCGAGTGGCTATCGCAGCTCTCGGCCGGCGACCAGGTCCGGATCGGCGGTACCGTGTCCGAGTATTATGACAAAACACAGCTGACCGCGGATCGCTCGAGCCTGAACGTTCTACAAAACGACCAGCCCCTGCCGCAAAGCCAGGTCATCAAGCTGCCCTTTGCCAACAAGCAAGGCCTGGAGGCCTTCGAAGGCATGCGCGTGGCTATCGAGGCGATGGATGGTCAGCCCCTGGTGGTGACCGAGCTTTACGAGCTGGGCCGTTATGGTGAAGTCACGCTGTCGGCAGGCGGTCGCCTCGAGCAATTTACCGAGGTGAATGCGCCCAGCGTCGAAGGCTACACCGAGTGGCTGGAAGACGCTGACGCACGGACCATCAAGATCGATGACGCAAACTCCGCCCAGAACCCGGACCCGATCATCTTTGGTCGGGGCGGCGAGGAGTTGTCGGCGTCCAACCCGCTACGCGGCGGCGATCAGCTGGATACGCTGGAAGGCGTTCTGGACTTCAACTTCGGCGAGTGGAAAGTACAAAACGTGGAAGGCCTGGATTTCTACGGCGACGAACGCCCGGCCACGCCGGACGTGGATACACTAGGGGATGCCAGCGTCAAGGTCGCCTCGTTCAACGTGCTGAACTACTTCACTACCCTGGGCGATAGCGGCGAGCAGACACGAACCCTCAACGGTACGACTCACAGCCCACGAGGCGCCAATAACGCCGAGGAGTTCGCCCGCCAGGAAGCCAAGATCGTCGAGGCGATCAACACAAGCGGTGCCGATGTGCTGGGCCTGATGGAGGTCGAGAACAACGGCTACGGCGAAGATAGCGCCCTGGCGAGCCTGGTAGACGCGCTCAATGCGGATATCCAGAGCAAAGGCATCGAGGATGTCACTTGGGCATACAGCACGCCTCGGGACGCGCAAGGCAATATCGAGAGCGCCGGCGACGACGCCATTACCGTGGGGGTGATCTACAATAGCCAAGCCGTAAGCCCTGAAGGCGATGCCGCCACCAAGACCGATGGCGCGTTTGCTTTTGGTAATCGCCCGCCGGTGATGCAGACCTTTACTGATAGCAACGGCGAGCAGTTCTCCGTGGTCGTCAATCACTTCAAGTCCAAGGGCAGCGTGATCAATGGCGAAGACGCCATCGGTGACGGCCAGGGCAACAACAACCCCACCCGCGTGGAAGCGTCGGAAGAGCTGCTCGCCTGGCTCGAGACCAACCCTACCGGCAGCGACGATCAGGATGTCCTCATTCTGGGGGATCTGAACGCCTATGCCATGGAAGATCCGGTCACGACCCTGACGGACGCCGGTTTCGAATTGCTCGACGACGACTACAGCTACGTGTTCGATGGCTTTTGGGGGTCGCTCGACCATGCGCTGGCAAGCGAATCGCTGGCCGATCAAGTCACCGGTACGACCACGTGGCATATCAACTCGGATGAGGCGAGCGCGCTGGATTACAACACCGAATTCACCACCGAGCGCCAAAATGAAAACCTCTATGCGGCGGACCCGTTTCGCAGCTCCGACCATGACCCTATCCTGGTGGGATTGAACCTGGGCGCCGAGTTATAGGCTCTCTCCCGTTCCAGTCACCTTTTAGCCCTCGCTTTGCGAGGGCTTTTTCGTTTTGGGTGACGGCCATGGCAAGCCACGTCGCGCGCCATTAGAATGCCGGACACGCTGACTTTATTCCCCTGACAGGAGACGCACTTGAACGCTTCCCCCACCACCTCCGAGATTATCGATGCAAGCGGCATCGCCTTTGGCACCAGCGGCGCGCGGGGCCTGGTGGAGCAATTCACCGATCAGGTATGCGCTGCTTTTACCGTGGCCTTTATCGACGCGATGCGCGCCGGCGCGAAGGTCGAGCGGATCGCGCTGGGCATGGACCGGCGTCCCAGCAGCCCGGCCATGGCGGCGGCCTGTACCAGTGCGGCCAAGGCGCTGGGGCTCGCGGTGGATGATTATGGCGTTCTCCCCACCCCGGCGCTTGCCCTCAAGGCGATGACCGATGAGGTGCCCTGCATCATGATTACAGGAAGCCACATTCCGTTTGATCGTAACGGTATCAAGTTCTACCGCCCGGATGGGGAAATCACCAAAGCCGACGAAGCAGCGATTCTAGCCAGTAACGTAGCGATGCCTGCCCTGGCGCCACCGGCCAGAGAAGCCGTGTCCGACGCGGCCAACCAGGCATACACCGCTCGCTACACGCATTGGTTCGACGGTAAGCCGCTGGCAGGATGGCGCGTGGGCTTATACCAGCACTCCGCCGCCGGCCGGGATCTCAACGCACACGTTTTAGAAGCGTTGGGGGCCAAGGTCATCGTGTTGGGGCGCAGCGACGACTTCGTACCGGTCGATACCGAAGCAGTGAGCGAAGAAGACCAGGACCTGGGGCGCGCCTGGGCTTTGCAGCACGATTTGCACGCGCTGTTATCAACGGATGGTGACGGCGACCGCCCCTTGCTAGGCGACGAGAACGGCACCTGGCTTCGGGGCGATATCGTGGGCTTGCTCTGCGCGCGGACGCTCGGCATCGAGGCACTGGCCGTGCCGGTTAGCTGTAATACGGCGATCGAGGCTTGCGGCGCTTTTGAAACCGTCGAGCGCACGCGTATCGGCTCGCCCTATGTGCTGGCGGCAATGCAACGCCTGCGCACGCAGTTCGAGCGCGTTGCCGGCTTCGAGGCCAACGGCGGCTTTCTCCTCGAGTCGCCGCTACAGCAGCAGCACCGTACGCTAGCCGCCCTGCCCACCCGCGACGCTTTGCTGCCCGCCTTGACCCTAATGGTAGAGGCAGCGCGCTTGCAAAAGCCACTCTCCGCGCTCAACGCCGCCCTGCCCGAGCGCTACACCGCAAGCGACCGGCTCAAAGACTTTGCGACCCAAAAGAGCCAGCAACTGTTGCAGCAGTGGCAAGCCGAGCCCGAACGATTGTCGCGCACTCTGGGCGTTGAAGCCGCTATCAGCGCGCTGGACACCACCGACGGCTTGCGCGCCACGTTTGAAAATAGCGAAATCATTCACCTGCGCCCCTCCGGTAACGCGCCGGAGCTTCGCTGCTACGTGGAAGCCGGCTCGAGCGAGCGCGCCCATCAACTGGTGCAGCACTGCCTAAAAACCCTAAAAACGCTTTAAACAGGCAATAAAAAACGGGTGCCGCCAGGCACCCGTTTTGACTTCCCCAGCGGGAAAAACGTTTAACGCTTACTTGTAAACCGGCAGACGCTGGCAAACCTTCGCGACTTTCTCGCTGATCGAGGCCTCGACCGCGGTCGTGTCATCGCCGCTGGCGAGTACGTCCAGCAGATCGCAGATCCAGCCGGCGAGTTCGCTACATTCGGTCTCGCCGAAACCGCGGGTGGTCACCGCCGGGGTGCCGATACGCAGGCCCGAGGTGATGAACGGGCTTTGCGGGTCGTTGGGAACGGCGTTCTTGTTGACGGTGATATGCGCGCGGCCCAGCGCGGCATCGGCGTCTTTACCGGTGACGCCCTGTTTGACCAGCGAAAGCAGGAAGAGGTGGTCTTCGGTGCCGCCGGAGACGATATCGAAACCGCGATCGATGAACACCTTCGCCATGGCCTGAGCGTTTTTCACGACCTGCTGCTGGTAGGTCTTGAACTCGGGTGCCATCGCCTCCTTGAAACAAATCGCCTTGGCGGCAATGACGTGCATCAAGGGGCCACCCTGGCCACCAGGGAAGACAGCGGACTGCAGCTTCTTCTCGATATCCGCGTCGTTTTCGGCGGACAGAATCACGCCGCTACGCGGGCCACGCAGGGTTTTATGCGTAGTGGAGGTGACCACGTGGGCGTGGGGCAGCGGGCTCGGGTAAACACCTGCCGCGACCAGACCGGCGACGTGGGCCATATCCACCAGCAGGTAGGCGCCCACTTCGTCAGCGATTTCGCGGAATTTCGCCCAGTCGATGATCTGCGAGTAGGCGGAGAAACCGGCGATGATCATTTTGGGCTGGTGCTCGCGGGCAAGCGCGGCCACCTGGCCGTAGTCGATCAACCCCTGATCGTTCAGGCCGTACTGGATGGCGTTGTAGTGCTTGCCGGAAAAGTTGGGCTTGGCACCGTGAGTCAGGTGGCCGCCGGCGTCCAGGCTCATGCCCAAAATGGTGTCACCAGGCTTGACCAGCGCCTGAAACACCGCGCTGTTGGCCTGAGAGCCGGAGTGGGGCTGAACGTTGACGTAGGTCGCGTCGAACAGCTCCTTGGCGTAGTCGATCGCCATGTTTTCCGCGATGTCCACGAACTCGCAGCCGCCGTAGTAACGCTTACCGGGGTAGCCTTCGGCGTACTTGTTGGTGAGCTGGCTTCCTTGCGCTTCGAGTACGCGGGGGCTTGCGTAGTTTTCCGAGGCAATCAGTTCGATGTGATCTTCCTGGCGGGCCACTTCTTTCTGCATGGCCTCAAAAAGCGCATCATCAAACCCGGCAATGGTCATATCGCGGCTGAACATGGGGAAACCTCGTAGGCTAGGGCATCAATAAAAGCAAGGCGGCCATGATACCTCAGCCGGAGGCGACTTTCATCGCATCCGGCTCAGCCACACCATGAAGCCCTTTCATAAAGCCCTTTCACACCCCCTTCACACCACGCCCCCATTCACTACTCACTATTCACTACTTACCATTCACCATTCACTATTCACTACTTACCATTCACCATTCACCATTCACTATTCACTACTTACCATTCACCATTCACCGCCCCCCACCTAAGCCTCACCCAGCAGGCCAAGACTTGCCGCCGGCGCTTGGCGACGAAGGCTTCGCGACAGCACATGGCCAATCACGCCGATCAACAGCGCCCCGCCCAACGGGAGCGCAAGCCACAGCGCAACGTGTACGCGTGGCGTCAGATCCAGCCAGTAAAGGTAAAGCGCAGCGCTGGCGATTTCGGCTAATAAGGCGCCCATCAAGCCGCTTGCGAAGCCCAAAAGCGCATACTCGGCGCCCTGCACGCGGGAGATCATTTGATTGCCCGCGCCGAATACGCGCAAAAGCCCGCTTTCGTGGGCGCGCACCGGGCGGCTGGCAGTGAGTGCTGCGTACAGCACGCTGACCCCGGCCATGAGGACGAGCAGCAGGATCAGCTCGACGGCGCGGGTAACCTGACCCAACACGTCGCGCACTTGGCCGAGGATGGCGTCCACGTTCAAAAGCGACACACCCGGGAAATCCCTGACCAGCTGCGAAATCAGCCCCTCTTCACGCTCGGGAAGATAGAACGCGGTAATGTAGCTGTGCCCAAAGCTCTCCAGCACGCCGGGCGGGAAAATCACGAAAAAATTGGGCTTGAAGCTATCCCAGTCGAGGCTTCGAAGACTTGCGATACGGGTGTCGATCGACTCACCGCCGATGGAGAACGTCATCGTATCGCCCAGCGCAAGGCCGAGACGCTCGGCCAAGCCTTGCTCGACGGAGATGGGAACGGTGGCCGCACCGGGGCTCGCGTCGACTTCGCTCATAAAGTCCTGGGAGGCATTGGCCGTCGATTCAAACCACTGACCCGCGACGATGTCGTTGCCCTCGGGCAGCTCGGCTTGCCAGGTCAGATTGAGCTCGCGGCGCAGCGCGCCGTCGCCCCGGGCATCCTCGGGTACGGCGTCGCGCGGAGGCTGGTCGTTGATGGCCGTGATACGCCCGCGCACCATGGGGTAGAGCGCGCTTTGGGTATCCACCCGCGGCGTCACCATGGCGTCGAAGGCGTCGCGCTCACTGGGCTGAATGTTGATCGCGAAGTAGTTGGGCGTATCCTCGGGCAGCTGGCTTTGCCAGGTGGTCAACAGGTCGCCGCGCACCAGCACGATCATGGCCATGGCAAAGAACGTCACGGAGAATGCCAGCAGTTGCCCCCTTCCCGCCTGCTTGCGCCGGGCAAGCTGGCGGCCGCCCAGCCGGAGCGCCTGGCTCAAGGGCGTCGCCCCGGAAAGCCGCGCCACGGCGTTGAGAACCAGACTCAGCAGCAAGGCGCTGGCCATCCACAGTACGCCCAGCAGCACCGCGCCGCCTACCAAAAGCCCCAGGGCCAGCGAGAAGCTACCCGAGTAAAGCCACAACAGCCCGCCGAATACCAGGCTTGCCACGCCGACCACCAGCCAGGCCGCTGGAGGCACCGGGTCCAGCTCCCGGCGCAGCACTTTGAGCGCGCTCACCTGTTTGATGCGCAAAAGCGTAGGGCCGGCGAACCCGACCAGCACGGCAAGCGCGGTCAGCACACCCAGGCCTAGCGGCATGATTCCCGGCGGCGGGAGCGTCAGTGGTAGAAATTGAGCCAACAGCCACAAAAGCACCGCTTGGCCCGCCAACCCCAACAGCGCCCCTAGCAGCGAGGCGATCAGCGCAAGCCCCAAAAGCTGTAGCGCAAAGATCGTCACGAGCTGGTACTGGCTGGCCCCAAAACAGCGCAGCAGTGCGGCGGTGTCCAGGTGGCGCTCTACGTAACGTTTGGTCGACATGGCCACGGCCACACCGGCCAGCAGCACGGCCACCAGCCCAGCCAGGCCCAGGTAGCTCTCCGCCCGCGCTAGAGCGTTACCCAACTGGGGGCGGTCCACGCGCACGTCGCGCACCTCCACCCCGGCTTCTCTCAACTCGGTCAGCAGCGGCTGTACGCGATCGAGTGCGCGGGGCGGGCCGGCGGCTAGAATTTCGAATTCGATACGCGAGCCCGGCTGGATGAGTCCGGTGGCGTCGAGATCCCCGGTATTGAGCATCAGGCGTGGGTTGAAACTGCTAAACCCGGCGGATTGGTCGGCTTCGCGCTCCAGGATACCGGTAATCACAAGCTCGGTCTGGCCGACTCGAACGCTTTCGCCCAGCGTCAATTCGAGCAGTTCGGCAAGCCGTGGGTCGGCCCAGGCCTCGCCCGGTGGCGGGCCGGAGGCGATCTCTTCAGCGCCGCGGCCAAGGTCGACCAGGGTGACGCCGTAGTGGGGGTAAACATCGTCCACCGCCTTGAGGCTGGTGGGCTGAAAATGCTCGCCGCGGCTGATCATCGACACCAGGTCGACCTGGTCGCTCAGCGCAAAACCGGCCTGCTCGAGGGTCGCGCGCAGTGCATCATCGAAGGGCTCGCGCTGTTCGAGAACGAGATCACCGCCCATCATCTGCCCCGCCTGACGCTCGAGACCGCGCTCGAGGCGATCGAGGAAAAACGCGATCATGGTCGAAGCCGCTACGGCTAGCACCAGGGCGACGAATAGCGCGCGCACGTCCGAGGCGCGCAGATCCCGCTTCAGGCTACGCCCGGCCAGGCGCCAGTTCACACTACTCATCAACACCGCCTTGCGTGACATGGCCTGGGTCGAACGGTGTCAACTGTCCACCTTCCAAACGCAGACAGCGGTCGCAGCGCCGTGCCAGGGCGTGGTCGTGGGTGACCAGAATCAAGGTGGTACCGGCCTGCTGGTTCAACGTAAAAAGCAGATCGATCACCTGGGCGCCGGTGTCCGGGTCCAGGTTACCGGTGGGCTCGTCGGCAAAGACCAATTCGGGGTCGGTCACGAAGGCCCGGGCAATGGCTACGCGCTGTTGCTCGCCACCGGAAAGCTGCTTGGGCAGGTGCGCCACGCGCTCGCCAAGCCCCACGCGATCGAGCCAGGCGTGTGCGGTTTGGGTTTCACCGGCGCGCGGCGAAAGCTCCAGCGGCAACAGCACATTTTCCAGTGCGCTGAGCGTGGGCAGCAGTTGAAAATTCTGAAACACGAACCCTACACGCCCGGCGCGCAGTGCCGCACGGCCATCTTCATCCAGACGACTCAAGGGATGGCCAAACAGGCTCAGCTCGCCGTCACTTGGCGTATCGAGCCCGGCCAGAAGGCCTAAAAGGGTCGACTTCCCTGCCCCGCTTTTGCCTAAAATCGCCACGGTTTCCCCTTGGGCAATGCTCAGCGAGAGATCCTTTAAAATGGTCAGCGAGCGTTCACCGCTTTTCACCTGCTTGCAAAGCTTTTCGGCCAGCAACACCGGCGGCCCTTGTATTGCACCCAAAGCGTGCGATGACGCCGGGTCATCAGTTAAGCTTTGCTGTTGAGTACCAAGATGAGCAGACGATCTCGTATCCGGTTCAGAGGAGTAGGACATGAAGCGTGGCATCCCTTTAACGTGGCATAGGCTTACGTGCATGGTAACCGGGGGACTACTGACACTGGTAGTCATCTTTAACGCGAGCCTGGCAAGCGCCGATGCCCGGCCAACGCTTCTGGTCATGGGTGACAGCCTAAGTGCGGCCTACGGTATCGAACAAGACCAGGGTTGGGTCAGGCTTTTGGAGCAGCGCCTGGAAGATGAGGCGACCGTGGTCAACGCCAGTATCAGCGGCGAGACGACAAGCGGTGGGGCCGAGCGTTTCGAGGAGATACTCACAAAGCGCGAGCCCGATATCGTTCTTTTGGAGCTCGGTGGCAACGACGGCCTGCGCGGTCTGCCGCCGGGCCAAATGCGCGCTAACCTCGCCAGCATGATCGAACAAAGCCAGCAAATCGATGCCCAGGTGCTGTTGCTGGGGATCGATATTCCACCCAACTACGGCCAGGCCTACCGCGACGCGTTCACCGGCGTTTATCACTCCCTGGCCGATGAGTACGATATTCCGCTGGTCCCCTTTTTGCTGGAAAATATTGCGCTAAACCGCGAGCTCATGCAAAGCGACGGCATCCATCCCACCGCCGAGGCCCAGCCCCTTATTATGGACAACGTATGGCCCGCCCTCGAGCCGATGCTGGACAACGCAGACTAGGCGATGCCCGCGCGCAGAGCCTGCAAGATTATTTTACTCATACCGTTCAACTCTTTTCATGATGAGGGTTATAGCACTACCGGCCGCTAACTTGTAATCTTAAGCTTTATTTGACGGCGGCCAAGCCTCCATGCCCAGGTGTTCATCCTCTTCCAGACCGACCCTCTCCCGACGGGCGCTGTTGACCAGCGCCGGTCTATTGGCGCTGGGCGCAGGCCTGGGACTTTTTCCTTTCAGTGCTTCGGCCTATGATCCGGCGCGCTTACGCCAGCGGATGAGCGCGCTTTATGGGCCGTCCGGTGTGAACGTGCTGGAGGGGTGGTTTGCGCTTTTGGAGCGGGCGGCCAATCGGGATATCCAAACCCAGCTGCGTGAAGTCAACGACTTCTTTAACCGCAACATTCGCTGGGTCGACGACATTGTCACCTGGGGCGAAGAGGATTACTGGGCGACCCCGCTCGAGGCCATGGGCAAGGGCCAGGGCGACTGCGAAGACTACTCCATCGCCAAATACATTACGCTAAAGCAGCTAGGAGTGCCCGGCGAGCGCCTGCGCATGATCTACGTACGTGCCCGTTTGGGGCGTAGCCAGGTAACTCAAGCGCATATGGTGCTAGGCTATTACGCGACCCCCGAGGCGGAGCCGCTCATTCTGGACAATATCGCACCGTCGATTTCTCCTGCTTCGCAGCGTACCGACCTGGACCCGCTTTTCAGTTTCAACAGCGAAGGGTTATGGGCCGGCGGCTCATCACAATCGCGTGCCGACCCGCTTGCCCGGCTTTCGCGCTGGCGAAGTGCGTTAGAGCGTATGCAATCACAAGGCTTTTTATAAAAAGGACGTGCCGTATGTCGCTTATCAAACAGCTTTGGCTGGCTATTATAGGGCTTTTGCTGCTTTCCTTTATTGGAAGCCTTGCGATCAGCATTACCACCAGCCGTGGCTATATCGAGCAGGAAATCAGCATCAAGAACGAGGACAATGCCACCGCGCTTGCGCTGTCGATGAGCCAGCTGGATAAGGACATGGTGACCCTCGAGCTTTTGATATCGGCGCAGTTCGATACCGGCTACTACCAGCAAATCGTGCTGCGCGACACCGCGGGTGATGTTCTGATCGAGCGCGCCGCCAACGCGTACCAGGGGAGCGTCCCCGGCTGGTTTCGTGCGCTCGTGCGCTTCGATATTCCGCCGGGCCAAGCCACCATTCAGGACGGCTGGCGCCAGTTCGGCACCCTCATCCTTGAAAGCCAGTATAGCTTTGCCTACGCCGCACTTTGGAAAAGCTTTCTAGAGCTGGCCGGCTGGTTCATCGCCGCGGGAGTGGCGAGCCTGGCGGCCGCGGCGGTGATCGTCAGCAGCATCAAGCGCCCATTGACCCGCGTGATTGCCCAGGCACGGGATATCAGCGCCCGGCGTTTTACGACCATACAAGAGCCCAGTACGCTCGAGCTTCGCGAAGTGGCCCGCGCCATGAATGCGCTATCCAACAATGTCCGTCAAATGCTGACCCACGAAAGCCAGAAGCTTGACGAGCTGCGCCGTGACCTGCAGCAGGACCGCTTGACCGGGGCGCTAAATCGCAACGTTTTCATGGGCCGCTTGGCCGCCCTGCTGGATAGTGACGACGCCCGGGCTAACGGGCTGATGGTCATGGTGCGTGTACAGGATTTGCCCCAGTTAAACCAACGACTCGGCCACGATGAAACGGACGCCTTGTTGAAAGCGCTCGTAAAGCAGTTGGAAGTGCTGGATACCACCTCGGAAGAAGCATTGGTGGGTCGTTTGAACGGTAGCGATTTCATGCTGGTGCTACCACATCAAAGCCATATAGAGGCGCTTTACGAAGAGCTTTGCCAAGCGCTTACGGCCGCCACGGCGAACCTCCCCGAGGTCGAGGTACGCCTGCCCGCCGCGATTACCAGCTACTCATCCAGTGATGAGCGAAGCGTGCTGCTGGCAACGCTGGATACTGCGCTGGCCGAGGCAGAAAGTGCCCAACAAGCGCCCCGCGTGATCGTTCGAGAGCGCGAGCATCAGGCACTGTTTGCCACCCACGCGGACTGGCGTTCGGCGCTGGATCTGGCCATCCTGCAAGGCCCCCAGCTTGGCCGTTTTCCGGTACTGGACAACCACCAAAACGTGCTCCACTACGAGAGCCCCGCCAGGCTTGAACTGGCCGAGCAGTGGCAAAGCGCCGGCGTGTTCATTCCCTGGCTTGCGCGCTTCAGTCTGGAGGCTTCGCTGGACAAGGCCGTCATCCAGCAGGCGCTGGAGCTTCTACGTGCCGAGCCCGGCCATACGCTGGGTATCAACCTTTCTATCGCCACCATCACCAATGCGCAGTTCGTGACCGAGCTGCGTACGCTGTTGGAAAGAAACGCCGCTTTAGCCCCCAGGCTCTGCTTCGAAATACCCGCCACCCTCGACCCCTACGCGATTGCCAGCTTCCGCGGGTTCTGTTCGGCGCTGCGCCACCTCGGCTGCCAATTCGGGATCGAGCACGTGGGGGCGGCGTTCACAAGGCTTGCCGACTTGCAGGATATCGGTCTTTCGTATTTGAAGGTGGACAGCAGCCTGGTGCGCGACATTCACGCATCCTTTGAGCAGCAGAGCATTCTGCGAAGCATGACCACGCTTTGCCACTCGTTGGGCATTCTGGTGATTGCCGAAGGGGTAACGACCGAGCAGGAGCTGAGCCAGCTTTTCCGTATGGGCCTGGATGGCGCTACCGGCCCGGGCGTTCGTACCCCCTAATCGAGGCCCACGGCGGTATCAAATGATACCGCCGTCCTCACTAATCAGGTTGACGTTGTTTTTGGAGCGCAGCGACTTACGCTGCATGACCTTGTTCTGCGCCGCCTCGGGCAAGTCGGTAAACGAGATCACGCCCTTATCCAACAACACCTCCATTAAATCTTCCACCACCCGCACGAAGGCCAGATCCGATGCGAGGAAGTTGGCCGAGGACCCGGGCTGCTCCGCCAGAAATGCCAGCACCTCCGGGTCGTCGGCCGCGATCTGCTCCGAGAACTCGCTGGAGGCCTCTTTGCTGAGAAGCACAATCTCACCCGCCGCATTGCGTTTGATATAAAACATCGCCACTCCCACTTCCATTAGCGACCAATCGCTCAGGGTTAAAAAAGGCCGCCTGACGGCGGCCCTTGATTTTACGCGGCATTACTGCTTGACGCCTTATTGGTCGATCTTCAGCTGGTTGTTCTCCAGCATGTACTGAATTACATCCTCGGCACCGCCGCCGCCAAAGTCGGAGAAGGATTTACCTTCCAGGCGCACCACTTGATCAGCATTATCCTCATTACCTTCAAGCTTACCTTCTGTGCTTAGGTAAAGGACCGTCGCATCATCCTCTTCGGCCGCCATGATGTACTGGCCAACCGTCTCCCTCGACTCGTCTTGCAGGAGTTCGCCAACGTCCAGGCTGTCGCCCTGATGGCCATTGAAGTCCATGACCCGGTCAGTCGCGGGCGCATCCTCACTCCCTTGGTCACCGAACTCCCACTTGAAGGTATCAGCGCCTGCTCCACCGTAGAGAATATCGTTACCGGGACCGCCAATGAGAATATCATCACCTCCCATGCCATAGAGGATGTCATCACCTTCGCCACCCAGCAACTTGTCGCTTCCTCCTTCAGTGCCTCCTATAAGACCAAACTCTTCATGGTTGTCGCTTATATACTTATGTATCTGTTGCGGCGTTAGCTGGTTAGAATCCTGCATTCCCAACTGACCCGCAATATAAGCCTTCATGGCGGGCAAGCCGTTACCTTCGATACCGTCGAACATGACTTGGTCACCGAAGATAATATCGTCTCCATCGCCTCCTTTGATGACATCATCGCCAGAGGGCAGCGTGGTGTTCTGACCAAGAATCGCATCGGCCAGATCCTCAGGATCGATATTGGCTTGTACGAAGCCGTCGGAATCGAAGTAGCCCAGCAGTTTCTCATTGATACTCGGCCCAATTCCAATGGCATTGACATCAGAGAGCCCATTGAGAAGCGCAAACGAGTCTAAAGCATTTTTGAATACATCCCCCGTTGTGCTACTGCCGTTACCCCCCAGTGAGGATATTTCATATCCTCCTTGGCCATCCGCGTTCACTTTGCCAATCACTTCAACGTTCCAGCCTGCTTTATGGTAATAGTTCCCTTCGGAGTATGACCATTTCAGCACATCGCCATTCTCTTTAATAACAGGGAGACTCTTACCGTAAGCCTGAACCGTATGAGTATCACCAGAGTGATAATCAATCGAATCAAGATCCAGCGTATGCAAGTTATAGCGGCCATAGGATATAACCGAGGCTTTGGTCGTCTCTCCCTGCTGGTAATAGGTTGGCGCGCCATCAGTAATAAAGTAAGTCAGATTCGTACCGGGATTACCTTTTACCTGCTCCCCATGGAACCAATTGGCCGTCGTTTTAAAAACGTCTTCGTAGTTGGTTCCGCGATCCCGCACGTACTTCATACCATCGAGCGCGCCTTGTAACTTGGCTAGCGCATCAGGATCTGATAGGTCGATGCTTAACGTCTTGCCTACTTGGGTATTGAAATCCGTCAGGAATATATTGACGGTACCGGCGTCATCGCCACTCGCACTAGCTTTCAGCGTTTTGAAAACTTCCGATAATGAGGCCTTGGCGTCTTCGATTCCCTTAACGCCCATACTGCTCGAGGTATCGACCATAAAGGCAATGTTGTAATCCGAGCCAGGGATAAGCTGCAGACCCGCTACATCACCTATGATGATGTCATTGCCATTCCCCCCCTCAATGCCATCATCACCTGGCGAGCCAATAATAATGTTGTATTGCTCGACGCCTGTACTCGCCGTGCTGGTCGCCTCATCGATTACGACAGGCTGGCCATTTTCGTCGATACCCGCGATCTCTTGTGACGTTGCACTGGCTACCACATCAAAGGCACCGGCACTCAACGGCACCTTCATCTGTAGCGCAAGATCGATCGGACGCTGGCCATCGTCATCCGGGTTAGTAACAAACCAGTTACCATCGCCCAGTTTGACAATATCCACACCGGCTTTGCTGGCCAGCGTAACGCCTTCAGGGATGCCTTTCAGCGTCACGCCCGAGAGCCGCTCACTACCGTCTGTGTCTACCAGCTTCGCAGATACATTCAGCTCGACGGTATCAAAACCTTCCTGAGTAATCGTCGTTTTGGCATCGCCTGGCATAAAGGTTTGGCCATCACCAAAGACCAGTCCCTTGATGTTATTGAGAACGATAGTCTGGCCGGTCGCCAAATCGGTAATTCGGCCGTCATAACCGGAGTTCTGATGCTTTTCACCAAGCGCCACCGAGTAGCTGCTGTAGGACTTGCTCAGGTAGATATAATCCTTGTCGTCTCCATCAATGGAATGAGCGGCCTGACCTCCTTTGACCAGCTTATCGAAATCACCCAACAGCGCTATTACGTCGGTGCCATAGGTGTTACTGGTACTGCCAGGATTTAAGTTTCCATCCTTAAAGGGCGGTTTAATAATTTGCCCATCGATGCCCGTCGCGGAAATGTCATCACCGCGAATCTCGATCATCACCTTGCCGTGCTTGACCGTGACGGTTGTTTCACGCTCGGAATCAATCGTTTTACCTAGCGCAATGGCCACGTCAGGTGCATCAGCAACCGGTTTAATATCGATGGTGAAGATGGCTTCTTCACCCTCGTTATGAGTATCCAGCGGTTTAAAGCCAAATTTAGCGTAGTCCGCCTGCTGATTACCTACGCCGTCACCGCCATAGTTATCAAAACCAGACTCATTGGGTTTGGGTACAAAACGTAACTCCCCTGCATCAATTTGAGCCTTGCTAAAGACATCATCTATTTCTATATCTTTCCAGCCATTGCCCTCTCGAGCCTGGAGCGTTCCATCCCCGGGTAGTCTGGTGACAAGAATACCCAAGTCAGTTTCCGATGAATCGCTGTCTGTGATATTGAAATGCTTCCACTTAAGCAGAAAGTCTTTGTGTCCAGCACTTGAGCTATCTTCTTTACCGATGGCATAGCCACCTTCAGATGAAGGAGCCATATCAACGTCATATTCGCGCTCGGCGTCGTCGCGGTAGTCGTTACCCGCCTCGTCGGTGCCGGTGACTTCCGCGTAAACGGTATCGTTGTCGGCCAAAACCGATCCCGGGACGTCGATGGCGTAGGTCAGGTTGCCATCGGCGTCGGCGGTGACCTCACCTTCGTAGGTGTTGTCGCCCACGGTCAGCGTGACGGTGTCGCCCGCCTGGGCGTCGCCGCCCACGGTGCCAGTGACCTTGACGTCGCCTTTCGCTTCCTCGCCGTTGATCACGTCATCGCCGGTGATCTTGTCGATGGTGATCTTGGCGCTGGCGTCGAGGTTGACGCTGTAGTCACGGCCGGTCTCGGCGCTGTAGTCGTTGCCTGCACTGTCCGTGCCGGTGACTTCGGCGTAAACGGTGTCGTTCTCGGCCAGCACGCTGCCGGGCACGTTGATCGCGTAGGTCTGATCTTCACCGGCGATGCCGGTGTAGCTATTGTCACCCACGGTCAACGTCACGGTATCGCCCGCCTGGGCGTCGCCGCCCACGGTGCCAGTGACCTTGACGTCGCCTTTCGCTTCCTCGCCGTTGATCACGTCATCGCCGGTGATCTTGTCGATGGTGATCTTGGCGCTGGCGTCGAGGTTGACGCTGTAGTCACGGCCGGTCTCGGCGCTGTAGTCGTTGCCTGCACTGTCCGTGCCGGTGACTTCGGCGTAAACGGTGTCGTTCTCGGCCAGCACGCTGCCGGGCACGTTGATCGCGTAGGTCTGATCTTCACCGGCGATGCCGGTGTAGCTATTGTCACCCACGGTCAACGTCACGGTATCGCCCGCCTGGGCGTCGCCGCCCACGGTGCCAGTGACCTTGACGTCGCCTTTCGCTTCCTCGCCGTTGATCACGTCATCGCCGGTGATCTTGTCGATGGTGATCTTGGCGCTGGCGTCGAGGTTGACGCTGTAGTCACGGCCGGTCTCAGCGCTGTAGTCGTTGCCTGCACTGTCCGTGCCGGTGACTTCGGCGTAAACGGTGTCGTTCTCGGCCAGCACGCTGCCGGGCACGTCGATGGCGTAGGTCTGATCTTCACCGACGATGCCGGTGTAGCTGTTGTCGCCCACGGTCAGTGTGACGGTGTCACCCGCTTGGGCGTCGCCGCCTACGGTGCCGGTGACCTTGACGTCGCCCTTCGCTTCCTCGCCGTTGATCACGTCATCGCCGGTAATCTTGTCGATGGTGATCTTGGCGCTGGCGTCGAGGTTGACGCTGTAGTCACGGTCGGCCTCGGCGCTGTAGTCGTTACCTGCGCTGTCGGTGCCGGTGACTTCGGCGTAAACGGTGTCGTTCTCGGCCAGCACGCTGCCGGGCACGTTGATCGCGTAGGTCTGATCTTCACCGACGATGCCGGTGTAGCTGTTGTCACCCACGGTCAGCGTCACGGTGTCGCCCGCCTGGGCGTCGCCGCCCACGGTGCCGGTGACGCGCACGTCGCCTTTCGCTTCCTCTCCGTTGATCACGTCATCGCCGGTAATCTGGTCGATGGTGATCTTGGCGCTGGCGTCGAGGTTGACGCTGTAGTCGCGATCCGTCTCGGCGCTGTAGTCGTTGCCTGCACTGTCGGTGCCGGTGACTTCGGCGTAAACGGTGTCGTTGTCGGCCAAAACCGATCCCGGGACGTCGATGGCGTAGGTCAGGTTGCCATCGGCGTCGGCGGTGACCTCACCTTCGTAGGTGTTGTCGCCCACGGTCACCGTCACGGTGTCGCCCGCCTGGGCGTCGCCGCCCACGGTGCCGGTGACGCGTACGTCGCCCTTCGTTTCTTCGCCGTTGATCACGTCATCGCCGGCGATCTTGTCGATGGTGATCTTGGCGCTGGCGTCGAGGTTGACGCTGTAGTCACGGCCGGTCTCGGCACTGTAGTCGTTACCCGCCTCGTCGGTGCCGGTGACTTCCGCATAAACGGTGTCGTTCTCGGCCAGCACGCTGCCGGGCACGTCGATGGCGTAGGTCAGGTTGCCATCGGCGTCGGCGGTGACCTCACCTTCGTAGGTGTTGTCGCCCACGGTCAGTGTGACGGTGTCACCCGCCTGGGCGTCGCCGCCCACGGTGCCGGTGACGCGCACGTCGCCCTCGGCTTCTTCGCCGTTGATCACGTCGTCACCGGCAATGGTGTCGATAGTGATCTTGGCGCTGGCGTCGAGGTTGACGCTGTAGTCACGGCCGGTCTCGGCGCTGTAGTCGTTACCTGCCTCGTCGGTGCCGGAGACTTCCGCGGTGACGGTATCGTTCTCGGCCAGCACGCTGCCGGGCACGTCGATGGCGTAGGTCAGGTTGCCTTCGACGTCGGCGGTGACCTCACCTTCGTAGGTGCTGTCGCCCACGGTCAGCGTGACGGTGTCGCCTGCCTGGGCGTCGCCGCCCACGGTGCCGGTGACGCGTACGTCGCCCTTCGCTTCCTCGCCGTTGATCACGTCATCGCCGGCAATGGTGTCGATAGTGATCTTGGCTTTTGGCTCATGAGGACCATCTGAATCCGGGTCCGTCGGATCGGTCGGGTCCGTGGGATCAGTCGGATCGGTCGGGTCCGTGGGATCAGTCGGGTCCGTCGGATCGGTCGGGTCCGTGGGATCAGTCGGGTCCGTCGGATCCGTGGGATCAGTCGGGTCCGTGGGATCGGTCGGGTCCGTGGGATCGGTCGGGTCCGTGGGATCAGTCGGGTCCGTGGGATCGGTCGGATCAGTCGGATCGGTCGGGTCCGTGGGATCGGTCGGGTCCGTAGGATCGGTCGGATCCGTGGGATCAGTCGGGTCCGTAGGATCGGTCGGGTCCGTCGGATCAGTCGGGTCCGTGGGATCGGTCGGATCCGTGGGATCAGTCGGGTCCGTGGGATCGGTCGGGTCCGTGGGATCGGTCGGGTCCGTGGGATCAGTCGGATCGGTCGGGTCCGTGGGATCAGTCGGATCCGTCGGGTCCGTGGGATCAGTCGGGTCCGTGGGATCAGTCGGGTCCGTGGGATCAGTCGGGTCCGTAGGATCGGTCGGATCCGTGGGATCCGTAGGATCGGTCGGGTCCGTCGGGTCCGTGGGATCGGTCGGGTCCGTCGGGTCCGTCGGGTCCGTGGGATCGGTCGGGTCCGTCGGATCGGTCGGGTCCGTGGGATCGGTCGGATCCGTGGGATCGGTCGGATCGGTCGGGTCCGTCGGATCGGTCGGGTCCGTGGGATCGGTCGGATCGGTCGGGTCCGTAGGATCAGTCGGGTCCGTAGGATCGGTCGGGTCCGTCGGATCGGTCGGATCAGTCGGGTCCGTCGGATCGGTCGGGTCCGTGGGATCAGTCGGATCCGTCGGGTCCGTGGGATCGGTCGGATCGGTCGGGTCCGTCGGATCAGTTGGGTCCGTGGGATCGGTCGGGTCCGTGGGATCAGTCGGGTCCGTAGGATCGGTCGGGTCCGTGGGATCGGTCGGGTCGATAGGCGGAGTGAGGCCGTCATCGGCATCATCCAGCTCGCTGCCAGAGAACTCGAAGAATGCCGGGGAGGCGCCCGCGGCGGGGCCTGCAGTGGAGAAACTTAACGGGCTAACGTCTTCGGAGATGCGCGCGACGCGCACGAAGCTGTGGCCTTCGCCGCCGCCACCCGCGGCGCCGCCTGCGGCGGTGGGGTCTAAAATATCGAGAAGGTCGGTATCCTCATCTTCGAGCGCCGCGAGCAGGGCTTCGATATCGTCATCGAGAACGCTGGCCTCGTCGCTGGTCACGATCGCATCGCTTTCAAGCTCGGGCGTAATGACTACTTCTTGGCCACCTTCTACCACATTGGCACCGGTGCCATCGGCAAAGTCCAGCTCTACTCGGCCACCGTCCGAGGTCATGAGCGTTTCACCCTCGTTAAGGGTGTCGCCAATGCGAACCTCGCGGATATTGCCCGCTGCGTCCACGACCCAGGCGTCGCCCGTGATGGAAATGACCGTTGCTGTTGCCATGAAGTAGTTCCCCGATAAACGTTAGTGGCCGCAGGCTCGTGGGTGGCACGAAGGGAGATGCGGCTTATAGCGCCATACTAGGGAAACAGAGGGGATAAACCTATTGTACCGATGGACAGGTAGTGCATTTATTTTAGCGCCCGCGGCCTGGGGGGCGCCGTGTTAAAACGGCGTAGCCGCGGGGGGAATCGGGCCGAAACGGCGACTATTTACCCAAAGGAGCGAGCTTCTGCATCGGCGGCGAGCTTCAGCATCAATTGTAGCCGGTCGCGCACTGCCAGCTTCTTGAAAATCGCGCTTAGGTGCGCTTTGACCGTGCGCTCGCTGATATCCAGCTGCCGGGCGATCTCCTTGTTACTCGCTCCGCTTGAAACCGCCTGGGCTACCGCTCGCTCGCGCTCGGTCAACAAGGCTAAATGCTGGTTTGAAAGCCCCCGTTCGGCGCCGCTTCGCTGCTGTAGTGCTTGGGCGGAGCCGCCCAAAACCCTGGACAGAAGCGACTGCCCCGCCCAAATGCCGTGATTGGTGACCACCAGCGCCACCTGCTCGAGCATCGCCGGTGCGGAAAGCGTATGCGCGTAGCCGCGGGCGCCGTGGTCGAGGGCCTGCAGGGCCTCACGGTCGTCGGCGGCGTAGCTCAACACCACCACCACGGCGCCTTTTTGCGTAATTGTGCCAATCAGCGCTGGCCAGTCGTTGACCGTAGTAACCAGCCATACCACATCGCCGGTATCGACGGCGCCAACCCCGCTATCCGGGGTAAGTACTGCGGCATTGGGGAACGCCTCCTGCCAGCGCGCCTTCAATATCCCATCCGCCGTTAAAAATAGATGTTTCATTAGCGCTCTCCCATTGAGTCACGCCACGCTCTTAAAACGGGCTTGAGCAAAAACTGCATGACCGTTCGTTTGCCCGTCACTATATCGACTTGCGCGGTCATGCCAGGAATGACCTGCAGCCGCTGCGCCACGTCCTCGTCTTGCAAACTCCGCACCCGTACCAGATAGAAGGTGTTGCCATCGTCATCGGTAATCGTATCGGCGCTGATATGCTCGAGTTCGGCTTGAAGCCCGCCGTAAATGGCGTAGTCGTAGGCGGTTAATTTGATAGTGGAGGCCTGCCCCGGGTGCAAGAAGGCGATATCCTGGGGCGCAATACGCGCCTCGACCAGCAGTTGATCATCGCTTGGAATAATTTCGACCACTTCTTGCCCGGGCTGGGCGACCCCACCGATGGTGTTGATGTGAATACGCTGAATGACCCCATCCACTGGCGAGCGAATTTCGGTTAGCCGTACGCGGTCCTGCAAACCGGTGCCCGACTGCTGAAGCGCGTTCAGATCGCCCACGGTTTGCGCCAGATTGCTGCGCCACTCGCTGCGTCGTTCGGCGCTTAGTTCGCGAAGCTGGGTCTGCGACTCTTCGACCGCCGCCTGAAGCCGCGCTACCGAAGCGTCCGCTTGATTGCGATCGCCGGTCGCCCGGGACACCTCGCGCTCGAGGCGCAATACTTCTACTTCCGATACCGCGCCTGAAGAAAGTAGCGGCCGCGTCAGGTTCAGCTCCTGGCTTGCCATACTGGCTTCACGACCGGCGGTGTCGCGACGGGCCTGGGCTTCTCTTAGCTCTTCCCGGCGCTGGCGAACGCGGTCTTCCAGTACGTTCTCCTGCTCGCGAAGCTCTTCGATACTACTCTCGTAGGCCTCGCGCTCCTGAGACACGATCCCGGGCACTTCTTGAAGAAGCTCCTCAGAAGGTTCGAATTCGGTGCCGGTCGCCAGCGCGCGAAGCCGCTCGCTACGCGCTTCGAGCGCGTAGCGCTGAGCACGGTTTTCGCGAAAATCGGACACAAACCGGGTAGGGTCGATCTGCATGAGCACTTCGCCAGCGCTAACGACCTGGCCTTCGCGCACGTTGATCTGCTCGACCACGCCGCCATCAAAGGACTGAATACGCTGAAGGTGACTTGCAGGTATTACCCGGCCGGTACCTCGGGTCACTTCGTCGATCTGGGCGAAGTACGCCCACACCAGCACGGCAATAAACGCAAGCAAGGTGACGTAGAGAAAGAGCCGCGCGCGAATGGGCTCTTGCTGCATACGCGCCCAGTCGGTATCGCTTGCCCAGTCCCGATTGAGGTGGGCAGAACTCACCCGGCGGGCGAACAGCCGGTCCATAAAAGGGCGAAAGGGCTTTTGGCCCTTTTCAGAGAAACGGCCGATCGCTTCGAACCCTTTTTGCTCGGTGGTAGAGGACTTTTTCGCCATTATGAGGCCCTCCCGATCTGCCCGTTGCGCAGCGCCTCGACCACGCTATCCCGCGGGCCATCGGCCACGACCTTACCCGCATCCATCACGATGATGCGGTCGACCAGCGACAGCAGCGAGGTACGATGGGTCACCACCAGCACGGTTTTCCCCTCGGAAATGCGGGTCAGGTTCGCCTTGAACGTCTCTTCACTGGCGTTATCCATAGCGCTGGTGGGCTCATCGAGCAGCAGTACCGGCGGGTCTTGTACCACGGCGCGGGCAATGGCGACCGCCTGCTTCTGCCCGCCGGAAAGCGCCTGGCCGCGCTCACCCACCTGTAAATCCACCCCTTGAGGATGACTGTTCACCAGGGATTCGAGCCCGGCGATTTTGATCGCCCGTAACAACGCATGATCGTCGACTCGGTCACTTCCGCCGCCGGCCACGATATTGTCGCGAAGCGAGCCGGCAAAAAGGCTTACCTCTTGCGGCACGTAGCCGATATGGCGCCTTAACTGCAGCGGATCCAACTGCCGGATATCCACCCCATCGAGCATCACCGCGCCAGCGCTTGGCTGATAGAACCCTAAAAGCAGCTTGTTGAGCGACGACTTGCCACAGCCGACACGCCCCAGAAGCGCGACCTTTTCGCCCTCCTTGATCGTCATCGACACGTCACGTAGCGCATCGCGCTCTTCGTTGGGGTAGCGCAACGTGACTTTTTCGAGCTGAAGGTGGCCGGCCACACTCGGTTTCTCGACGTAGGCTTTGCCTTCGTGGCGCTCCTCTTTTTTCTCCATGACCCGATTGAGCGACTCGAGCGCCGTAGAGGACTGATGGTACTGGGCCAGCAGCGCGGCGGCCTGGCTAATCGGCGCCATCGCCCGGGAAGAGAGCATGTAGCTTGCAATCAGCCCGCCCTGGGTCAGGTTGCCTTCGATGATTTGATAGACCCCCACGATGATGACGCACACCGCCACGCTGTTCTGCGCCCAGAGCGCCACGCTCGACACCGAGGAGCTGACCAGCTTTAGCTGCGCGCCGGTGCGCGATAAAAAGGCCGAGGCTTTTTCCCAATGACGCTGAATGCGGCTCTCGGCGCGCAGCGCCTTGACGTTCTCGAGCTGAGACACCGACTCGACCAACAGCGCGTTGCGCTGGGCCCCCACCTCCCAGGTGGTTTCGGAGAGCTGGTGCAGCTTGCCCTGCGCGCCCAGCGCGTACAGCAGAACAAAGAGGATCCCCACGATAACCGGCAACACAAGCCACGGATTGATGAGCGCGATGATGCCCACGAACATGAGCACGAAAGGCAGGTCGACGATACCGACGATAGTGGCCGAGCCAATAAAGGCGCGTACTGATTCGAACGACTGCAGCGTCGATGTAAACGAGCCCGTAGACGCCGGGCGCTCTTCAAGGCGCATCCCTAGCACCTTCGCCATGATCGCCGAGGAGAGTTTCACGTCCGCCCGGCTTGCCGCTAAATCGACAAAGGCGCTGCGCATTAGACGAAGCGCCAAATCGAAGCACAGCACGATAAACACGCCCGCCGCCATCACCCAAAGCGTCTCGGTTGCCTGGTTGGGCACCACGCGATCATAGACGTTAAGGATGAAAAGCGGCATGGCCAGCGCAAAGACGTTGATCGCAATCGACCCGCTGATGATGTCGCGGTAAAGACGGCGGTTTTCCTTGATGACGCCCCAGAACCAGTGCTGGTCGCGCTTTTTCTTGACGCCGGGTTCAGTGCTGTTGTCGGCCTGAAACCTGGGCCGGACATAAATCGCCTCGCCGCTGTACCCACCGTTGAGCTCGTCGAGTGCCACCTCGACGGCGGACTCGGAAAGTTCCGGGAAGATGACGCTGGCTTTTTGCTTTTGAGTGTCCAGTGCCAAAAGCACACAAGCGCGCCCCGGCTCCAGCAGGAGCACGGCGGGAAAAAGCGAAGGATTGAGCCCCAGCAAAGGGCTTTTAACGATGCGCGCCGTCAGGCCAGCACGGTGCGCGGCGCGGCCAAAAACCGACGGGGTGAGGTTCCCTTGCTCCAAAGGCAAGCCCGCCTTGAGCGCCTCCGAAGATACCTCGTGCTGATGATAGGAGGCGATCGCTTTCAAGCATTCAAGAAGCTCATCGCCCGCGCGCTCGTGAGATTGGGTACTGGTAGAGACGACCTGCTTTTGCTGAGCCACTAAAACCTAATCTCCTATCCGTCGGTTTACCGCGAGGTCGAGTCATCGCTGAAAGGTGAAACATCGAGCGCTCAACGTTAGGCGCCTTATACCTTACACCCAGCGCCCTAATTTTTTTGAGCCATCTCGCTATATTTAATCTTAAAGTGCTCTTTTCAAAGGCCGTAAAAAGACCCCCCAATCCGTTTATTTCCCTCGAAGACCGAAAGCTTTCAGCGGCGTTAAGGCGCACTGGTCACTCGGGTAGAGAAAAAGCCGCAGACCGGTACACGGCGGGGTGTGCAGTGTACCGGCCATACGTACAAGGGATCAGCGCTGGGCGCTGGTTACTCTGCCGGATACGCCGTCGGGTAATCCGAGGAAGAGGCCGAAATACCGCGTGTGAAATCGTCCAGCGTAAAGCCACTGGGGCCGTTAACGGCACAGGTATCGGCGGAGCTTAGCGTCGTACCTTCATAGTCGAGCTCGGCAAGGCTTGGGATATCGTCACGGGTCACGTTGAGGGTTTGCATGAGCTGGCCCATCGACGCAAGTGTACGCGCGTGAGCAAGGGTCAAATCAAACTCGGCGTTGGCGTAGGCGCGGCTGGCTTCGAAGTACTCGTTCTCACTGTCGAGAACGTCCAACAAGGTGCGCTGACCGATATCGAACTGCTGCTGATAGGCACCCCGCACGCGGTCAATGGACTGACGGTGCTCGTTGAGGTAGCTAAGCTGTTCGCGCAGACGCTGGGTATCGTTATAGGCGATCTGTGTGGTTTGGCGCACGTTGGTACAGGCAAGCTCGCGCTGGCTCTGCGCCTGTTCGATCCGCGAAGCGGCCGCGTCGAAGGTTGCCCGGTCCGCCCCACCCCGGTAAAGATTCATGCTCGCCACGAGCTGAATGCTGTGTTCGTCGCTACGCCCGGTGAGATTATCATCGTTATTGGTGCCGGTACGTCCTTGAATATCCAGGCGCGGCATATAACCGGCGCGTGCGCTTTCCTGCTCGGCACGGGCCACGGCGATATTCTCCATCGCCGCCTGGAAATCCGGGTTACCTTCGAAGGCCATTCTAACGGCCTGAGCTACATCCGCCGGCAAATCCGCCGCCAGCGAAGGTACCGGCGTCATGTTTTGAGCGGGAAGCTCACCGACGACACGCTGATAGCGCGCGGTCACATCGTGAAGATTGGACGCTTCCGACATCAGGTTGGATTCGGCGAGCGCCAGACGGCCGCTGATTTGCTCCAGATCGACCCCGCGCCCAGCGCCGGAAAGCGTGCGCTCTTCGATCTGACCGAAAACGCGCTGGTGCTGGCGGTAATTATCCTGGGCCAGGCGCACCAGCTCACGATAGCGAAGGACGTCGATATAGCTGCCAAATGCCTCGAGCGCGACCTCTTCGCTTGCGCCCAAAAGCTCGAAATAAGCGACCAAGCGGGCCCGGTCCAGGCGCTCCACGTCACTGCGGGTAGCAAAACCGTCAAAGACCATTTGCGACAGCGTCAGCTCGGCAAAATCGCTGCTGTAGCTGCCTCGCCCGTCGTTTTCCCGGTCCTGACGCCCTACGCCGGCGCGCACATCGATGGTCGGCAAATAACCACCCTGGGCGGCCCGGATATCGCTTCCCGACGCGTTGAAACTCGCCCAGGCCGCGTTGACCTGCGGGTTGGTGATGATGGTTTGTTGAATGGCGCTCGGCAAATCCGTGGACCCCGGCGCGTAGAGGCTGGCAGGTAGCGACTGCGCTAGCGCAGAAAGCGGCAGACACGCAAGCGTTGTTAACGTAATGGGGCGAAACGCACGCGCTGAAAACAGATACTTTAATTTCATTGTTACGTTGTCTTTCATATCCATGGATCCCTGTTGAGCGTTCCACTCTTACGATGAAACTCTTGCGATGACATCGTGGCGTACTCTGCCACTTCTCCGGCACCTGTTTGTTGCGCGGCGTCAAGATCTGGCGCTTGGCTTATGATTCTACGACCGGAAAGAGCAGCCTCGATAACCTGGCTTAAGTTAATAGCATTAACGATTAAGGCAACATATCAGAACAAAAGTCACAAAACTTTACAATAAGAATCTAAAAAACACGCTCTTTTAATCAGTCTTTTTCACCACTTTGTACCTGCTGCAAGGCAAGACCGCCTAAAATCAGCCCAAGCCCCGCGAAAGTAGATACCAAAAGCGGCTCTCCCACGACCACGTGCAGCAACAAAAGCGATACCGGCGGCGAGAGGAAAATCAGGTTGGACACCTTGGCCGTTCGCGACACCTTGTGCACCGCCACCTGCCAGAATATGAAGGCGATCCCCATCTCAAAAAGGCCGACGTAGACACCGGCGCCCAATGCAGGCAAGCCGTGCCACTGCACCCCCGGACCTAAAAGTAGTAGAAACGTCAGCACTGGCAAGCCAATACTAAAATTTTGCCACTGACCGACCAACGGCTCCCGCGCATCGCGGGCGTTCAAAAGCCAATAAAGCGCCCAGATAAGCGTGGAACAAAGCGCCAGCACGACGCCCAGCGGATCCTCGAAGGCCAGATTGAAAACCTGCCCGCGCGTTGCAATGACCCACACACCGGCGTAAGCCACGCCGCCCGCCGCCACGTCCCATCGCGTCAAGCGCTGGCCCAGAAGGGGCACGGCCAAAAGTGCCATGGCCAGCCCCCAGGTATAGTTGAGCGCCATGGCCTCCTGGCCTGGCAAACGGTCGTAGGCGGCAAACAGTACCAGGTAATAGGCCACCGGGTTCATCAGCCCGGCCCAGGCCGCGGTTTTCCACCCGTTTTTCAGCTTGCCCATGTGGCCACGCTTGATGACCAGCGCCCCCATCAGCATCCAGGAGACCAGCGCGGCGATCCACATAAGCTCCAGCGGGCTCATGTAACTCAACGCCACCTTGAAGGCCGTCGCCACCGTCGACCAAAGCGCAACCGCCCCTAACCCGAATGCGATTGCCTGGCGGTCCTGATTCATCGGTCGATATGCCCAAGATCCCGGGCCGGGTCGATCCTGTCGCGCACGCGTTTTTTGAGTTCCTTGCTATCCGGGAAGCCGTCGTCACGCTTGCGCTCCCAGATCAACTCGTCGTCGCACCAGATCTCGAACGTGCCACCGTGGGAAGGCGACAGCGCCACTTCATCGAGCTGCTCGCCAAAGGTTGAAAGAAGTTCCTGAGCGTACCAGGCACTGCGGAGAAGCCACTGACATTGCGTGCAGTAGCGGATATGTAGTCGCGGCATTATGTCGGCCTCGAGTGCTTTAACCTGCGGTGGTAAAACGGCATTCTGTCACCTTGTATTAATAACTGCCAAGGAACCGCGATGGCCGAGCAGCCCATTTCCCAAACCCGACTGTTCGAATGGTTGACCGGCGATGACGATAGCCGAATGTGTCAGGACATACCGGAACAGGCGTGCCACGAGCAGCCGCGCAACTTCTTTTTGCATCTGTTTGCAGCGCTAGGCAATAAGCTGGCCGACGAGCTCTCGAGCGCACGGCTGGTGCTCCCCTGGCTCATGGGCCTCATGGGCGCGCCGATATGGATGGTCGGGTTTTTGGTTCCCATCCGTGAAGCCGGCGCCCTGCTTCCGCAGATATTCGTGGCCGGTTTCATCAGGCCCCAACCCAGGCGCAAATGGATATGGGCCGCCGGGGCCGTGCTTCAAGGGGTGTGCGCGTTCTGCTTAGCGTTACTGGCCCTTTGGGGCAGTGGTTCGCTGGGCGGGGCACTAGTGCTTGGCGTGCTGGTGCTGCTTTCCCTCGCCCGGGGCATCTCTTCCATTGCCACCAAGGATGTAATGGGTAAAACCATCGCCAAACGCCGCCGCGGCACGCTCATGGGCTATAGCGGTAGCGTCGCCGGTGCCACCACCCTCGCCGCCGGCGGCGTATTGATGCTGTTTAACGAAAGTCCCGGCCAGTGGGCGCTGGCCACGCTGCTCGCCGTCGCAGCCCTTGGCTGGCTACTCAATGCCTTTTGTGTGGCGCGCATCAAGGAAGAACCCGGCGCGGTAGGGGGCGGCGAAAATGCCTGGCAGAGCATCAAGTACGGGTTTTCGCTTTTAAAAACCGACCGCACCTTTTTGCACTTCAACGTTTCCCGCGCGTTATTGCTCTCGAGCGCCCTGGCGCTTCCCTACATCGCGCTGCTCGGCCAACAGCAAAGCGGTACCGGCCTGGGCAGTCTGGGCTTTTTGGTCGTCTTGTCAGGGCTGGCGGCGATGGTTGCTAGCCCGGTATGGGGCAGGCTTGCCGACCAATCCAGCCGCCGCGTCATGGGCTACGCCGCCCTGGGCACGACGCTTTGCTGCCTGCTGGGCGCAAGCCTTGTGTGGGTGGGCGGTGAATGGACGCAAAGCATCGTGCCCTACGCCGTCGTCTATGCGCTGCTGGTGATCATTCACCATGGCGTGCGCCTTGGCCGCAAGACTTACCTGGTCGATATCGCCAATCAGGATAATCGTGCGCTTTACGTGGCGCTCTCCAATACGCTGACCGGTGTCTTGATGCTTGCCGTGGGGGGGCTGGTGGGCGCACTGGCGCAGTGGCTAGGCAGTGCCCTACTGCTGCTCGTACTGGCATTCACGGCGTTTTGCGCCATACTCAGCGCCTACCGGCTGCCCGAGGTCGAATGAGCCCTCCCAGGCGCGCATTGGCGTGCCCGCTCATTGGATAAGAGAGGATAATTTGCCACCGCCAGCGTTGCTGCCTATGTTAATGCTGTTTGGCGTGTTTAAGTACCGTTGATTCCCGCGCTGACGTACAGCGCCATGGCAACGGAAGAGCGATTAGCAACAGGATTTTTTATGAAACGATCTCCTTTAATCAACCCTGAATTACTCGAGCGCATTGTAGATGCATCCGACGACGGCATCGTCGTGTCCGAGCAGGAAGGCGATGAAAATATTCTCATCTATGTCAATAAAGGCTTTGAACGCCTGACGGGCTACACCGCCGATGAAATTCTTTATCGGGACTGTCGCTTTCTGCAAAACGATGACCGCGACCAGGACGCCCTTGACCGGATCCGCGAGGCGCTCAAAAGCGGTCGCCCCTCTCGCGAGGTGCTGCGCAACTACCGCAAGGACGGCACCATGTTCTGGAACGAGCTCTCCATCACGCCGGTATTCGATGAAAGCGATAACCTGATGTATTGCGTCGGCGTTCAAAAAGACGTCTCCGAGCGCGTCGAGGCCCAACGGGCCCTTTCTGATCTGCAAAAACAGCAGGAAAGCGCCTGATCCACCCCGCCTGCATTTAAAGCTTGAACTTCAATCCAAGCGGCGTTATACAGCGCCTAAGCGCAGTGGTGCGCTGGGCGCTTAGCCAACGTTTAGCGCTAAGCCTATAAAACGCCGGTACGCCGGCTTGGGTTGGAGGGCATCTCATGAGCCGTGACCCCTTGAATCGCGATACGTTTAGCACTGCAAATCTCGAGGCCGACGATTTCGAAAGCCTGGATGCAGTCAACGACGAGCAGTACGGCAAGCAAAAGCCCAGCAAGGGCGATACCCTGCGCGCACGCCGCCAGGTAGAGGCCTGGCTTGAAGAGCGTAATCTCAAGCGGGCTATCGAAGACGACTGGAACGACTAGGCACAAGAGCGCCCTTTTAGCGTCTTCACGGCACCAAGCGATAACGTTGGCCGCCCTCTTTCTGGCCTTTACTCGCTCGGGGCACTATCATTTACGCCCGCATCTTTTTTTGATCACCCTGTTCAACAACCTAACGGATTTCCATGGCGCAATACGTATTCACCATGAACCGGGTTGGCAAAGTCGTGCCGCCCAAAAAACAAATTCTCAAGGATATCTCGCTGTCGTTTTTCCCTGGCGCCAAGATCGGCGTGCTGGGTTTGAACGGCGCGGGTAAATCCACACTGCTGCGCATTATGGCCGGTGTCGATACAGAGTTTGAAGGTGAAGCTCGCCCGATGCCTGGCATTAACGTGGGTTACCTCCCTCAGGAGCCGCAGCTCGACGACGAGAAAAACGTTCGCGACACCGTCGAAGAGGCCCTGGGCGAGCTAAAAGCCGCTCAGGAGAAACTCGATGCGGTCTACGCCGCCTACGCCGAGCCCGACGCGGACTTCGACGCCCTGGCAAGCGAGCAGGCGCGCTTGGAGAACATGATCGAGGCCGCGGACGCGCACAACATCGAGCGTAAGCTGGAAGTGGCCGCCGAAGCCCTTCGCCTGCCGCCCTGGGAGGCGAAAGTAGGCACTCTCTCCGGCGGTGAGCGCCGCCGTGTCGCCCTTTGCCGCTTGCTGCTTTCCAACCCGGACATGCTGCTGCTCGACGAGCCCACCAACCACTTGGACGCCGAGTCCGTGGCTTGGCTCGAGCGCTTTTTGCACGACTACAGCGGCACCGTCGTGGCGATCACCCACGACCGCTACTTCCTGGACAACGTGGCGGGCTGGATTCTCGAGCTCGACCGCGGCCAGGGCATTCCTTTCGAAGGCAACTACTCCCAGTGGCTCGAGCAAAAAGAGCAGCGCCTGACCCAGGAAGCCAAACAGGAAGCCTCGCGCCAGAAAGCGATCAAGCAGGAACTCGAGTGGGTACGCAGTAACGCCAAGGGTCGTCAGGCCAAGAGCAAGGCGCGTCTCAACCGCTTCGAAGAAATGCAGTCCGGCGACTTCCAAAAGCGCAACGAAACCAACGAGATCTATATTCCGCCCGGCCCGCGCCTGGGGGACAAGGTCATCGAGTTTCACAACGTGACCAAGCGCTTCGACGACAAGCTCCTCTACCAGGATCTTTCCTTTACCGTACCGCCAGGCGCGATCATCGGTATCGTCGGCGGCAACGGCGCGGGTAAATCGACGCTGTTCAAGCTGATCACCGGCAAGGAGCAGCCCGACGAAGGCGAAGTGGTCATTGGTAACACGGTCGATATCGCCTACGTCGAACAGCTGCGCGACGCTCTGGACGACAAACAGACCGTTTGGGAAGCCGTCTCCGATGGTCAGGATATCCTGAACATCAACGGCTACGAGGTGTCCTCCCGCGCCTATGTGGGTCGCTTCAACTTCAAGGGCAACGACCAGCAAAAACGCCTCAGCGAGCTTTCCGGCGGCGAACGCGGTCGCCTGCAATTGGCGCAAACGCTCAAGCAAGGCGCCAACGTTCTGCTGCTCGATGAGCCCTCGAACGACCTGGATATCGAAACCCTACGCGCCCTGGAAGAGGCACTGCTCGCCTTCCCGGGCTGTGCAATCGTGATCTCTCACGACCGTTGGTTTTTGGACCGGATCGCTACGCACATCCTGGCCTTCGAAGGCGAATCGGAAGTGGTGTTCTTCGACGGTAACTACACCGACTACGAAGAAGACCACAAAAAACGCGTCGGCAACGACACGCCCAAGCGGATGAAGTACAAGCGTATCGACGCCTGAGCACCGGTTTTTTTGTACGAAGTCGTGGCACAAAAAAGCCCCTGTAAAGGGGCTTTTTTTATACCTGCACCCGGCACGCTATCGGCGCCGGCCGGTAAACAGCGAAACGAGAAAAAGGATCAAAAAGAGTACGAACAGTACCTGGGCAATCGTAGAGGCCACCCCGGCAATGCCGGAAAACCCGAGTACCCCGGCGATGATCGCGATAATCAAAAAAAGCAGTGCGTTACCCAGCATTTTACGTCTCCTTTATTGCGGTGCCTTCCAACCGGCTTGCATCCCTGAAGCCGCCGCTCGCGCCAGCGGGTGCCTATGCGTTTTTTAACGTAGCCTGGTTGAGCCACGTTAAAGCGTATGCTCATACTCTTTAGAATTGGCCAACCAGTGCGGTTCGTCAAGCCGTTCAGGTATAGCGCGCCTTTTTGAGCGACGTAGTGCCCAGCAACCCCATCCCCCACTTGAGAGGCGCGGGAAAGCGCATACCGCCCGCTTCGATCGCCAACTGGGCGTGGTGGGTGTTGTCGGAGGCAACCTGGCGTATAAGCGTGCGGGAGCGATGATCCTCGGCGGGCAGATACGCCATTTGCTCGGTCACTTGACGGCCGATCAGCTCCTTGGCCGCCGCTACCATGCCGAGTCCGAAGCGGTCGTTGATCAAACCGGTCATGATCCCAAGCCCCACGCCGGCCCCATAGTAAACCGGCGTAAAGTAGCTGGTGCGGCTTTCGAGTTGCTCGAGACGCTGCTGGCACCACGCAAGATGATCGATTGCCTCGCGCTGGGAGTGATCGATTTGCTGGCGCGCTTTGGGCAGCATAATAAGCCCTACCTGCCCTTGGCATAGCCCCTGAACCCCGGCGGTGGCCACATGCAACACCCGTAGCGTACTGGCCGCGTGGCGACGCTCCAGCTCGCTAAGCGCCGCCTCGGGGGTCAAAGCCGAGGGATTGGCGCGCTGCGCTCCCTGGGTATTGGGAATCAGCGTGCGCAGCGCGCTATCGAAATGTGAAATAAACCGATCCGATCGGCTCAAGTGGCGTTCCCGCATTGGCATGACCTCGTTTGATCCCGTCGCGCGCGTTAACCGGCCGGCCAGGTAAACTGCCGTCCGCCCATTAAATGCATATGGATATGATAGACCGTCTGCCCGCCCATGGCGTTGCAGTTCATCACCACGCGGTAGCCGTCCTCAGCAAACCCCTGCTCTTTGGCCAAGCGAGCCGCGGTGTATTGAAGCCGCCCGACGACGGCCAGGTGATCCGGCTCGATATCGTTCAAGGTGGCGATATGCTGTTTGGGAATGATCAGTTGATGGGTGGGCGCCTTGGGGTCGATATCGTTGAACGCCAACACGTGCTCGTCTTCATAAACGATATCGGCAGGTATTTCGCGATTGATGATCTTGCAGAAAAGACACTCCATGACGTGCTCCTGTTATTCGTTGACTGTGTTGTTGGCTGGCTATGTTGTTCGTTGACTATGTGGTTCGCGGCCAGGTTGATTGACTGACGTATTGAACGATGAGACGTCGCTAACGAACCATGCGCCTGCTTAGCGAAAGCGCCGCTGTGCCAGCAAATGACGCAGCAGTGGTGCCAAAATGAGCTCCATGGCAAGCGCCAGCCTCGCCCCGGGCACTACCAAGGTGTGCGGGCGCGTCATGAAGGCGTCCTTGATCATGGCTAAAAGCCAAGGGAAGTCCACCGTGGAAGGGTCGCGAAAGCGAATCACCACGAAGGACTCCGCGTCGGTGGGAATATCCTGCACCTCGAAAGGGTTGGAGGTATCCACCGTGGGTACGCGCTGGAAATTGATGTGCGTGCGCGAAAACTGCGGCTGAATATAGCGAACGTAGTCGTCCATACGCCCCAGGATCGTATCGATCACCGCCTCCTGAGAGTAGCCACGCAGCTTGGTATCGCGGTCGATCTTTTGAATCCACTCGAGATTCATGGTGGGCGCCACGCCGATCAAAAGGTCGGCATGGCGAGCGATATCGTACTCCGGCGTTACCAGGCCACCGTGCAACCCCTCGTAGAAAAGCAGATCCGTTCCGCAGGGTAGCGACTGCCACTCGGTAAAGGTACCGACGCGGTAACCGGCCTCGATCTTCTGCTTGTCTTCGGCGTGGATATAATGACGAAAGGTGCCCGAGCCGTGCTCGCCGTACTCGGCGAAAAGCCCCTCCAGGCGGTCGAGCAAATTGGCCTCGACGGCAAAGTGCGAGAGCTCGTCCTTGCGGTCCGGCTCTTCGCGGAAGATACGCTGCAGGTCGTCACGGGTATAGCGGTGAAAAGCGTCGCCGTCGACGATCGCCGCGTGGATATCCTCGCGCAAAAACATGCGCTCGAAGCTTCGCCGGACCGTGGTCGTGCCCGCCCCGGACGAGCCGGTGATCGCAATAATCGGATACTCACGCGACATTAGAGACCTCGGGCATGGGCGAGCGCACGCTTGACCTCTGCGGGCACCTCGACGGTTTGCCGGGCGGCCGTATCGACCAGCATCAGCGTGAGTTTGGCCGTCGCGACGCGCTGGTCTTGCGCATTCAAAACCCGGTGATAAACCACAAGGGCCTTGCCTTCGGGCTCGGGAACGGCGGTTTCGATCGAAAGCACCTCGGGGAAGCACGCCTCACGCTGGTACAATACGGTCAAATCAGCCACGACACTTGGATAGCCCGCCAGATCCCACTCCGGAAACCCAAGCGCGGCCAACGCCTGGGCGCGCGCCTCGGCGATCAGCCCCACCAGCGCATCGTGGCCCAGGTGACGGCCGTAGTTCATGTCCGTAATGCGCACCGACAAGGAGTGGCGGTGAATAATCGCTGCCTCAGGAAAATCCAGCGTGACGCGCTCCATAGCTCACTCCTTGATAAACGGCTGTAAAATTAGCGTGACTGCTCGCGTGCGATGGCCCGGTGCGCAATATCGCGACGATACTCGACATCTTGCCAGTGAATCTGCTCGACGCCCAGATAGGCCTTTGCCTGGGCTTCCAGCACGCTCTCGCCAAGCGCTGTGACGCACAGCACACGCCCACCGGCGGTGGTGATTTCATCCTGCTCATTTTGCGCGGTACCGGCGTGGAAGACCTTGCAGTGTCGCGTATCCGCTTCGTCAAGCCCGGTAATGACATCCCCCTTGCGGTAGCTATCGGGGTAGCCGCCCGCGGCCATCACAACGCCCACCGCAGCGCGGCTGTCCCAGTGGCACTCAAAACCGGCCAACTCGCCTTTCGCCCCGGCCAAACAAAGCGCGGCGAAGTCAGAGGTCAAGCGCATCATGATTGGCTGGGTTTCCGGGTCACCGAAGCGGCAGTTGTACTCGATCACTTTCGGGTTGCCGGCCTCGTCGATCATAAGGCCCGCGTACAAAAACCCGGTGTAGGCGTTGCCCTCATCGCGCATGCCGCGCACCGTGGGCAAAATCACCTGCTCCATGATTCGCGCGTCGATCTCCGGTGTGACCACCGGCGCCGGCGAGTAGGCTCCCATGCCGCCGGTATTCGGGCCGGTATCGCCGTCGAAGGCACGCTTATGATCCTGGCTGGTGGCCATGGGTACGACGTTCTCGCCGTCGACCATGACGATAAAGCTCGCTTCTTCGCCCTCGAGAAACTCCTCGATGACCACCCGCGCGCCGGCATCACCGAAGGCATTGGCTTCGAGCATATCGCGAACCGCCGCCTTGGCTTCCGCCTCGCTCATGGCAACGATCACACCCTTGCCCGCGGCCAGGCCGTCGGCCTTGATGACGATCGGTGCGCCGACCTCGGCCAGGTAGTCGAGCGCGTCGTCGACCCGGGTAAAGGTTTGATAGGCAGCGGAAGGGATTTGATGGCGGGCGAGGAAATCCTTGGTGAAGGATTTGGAGCCTTCGAGCTGAGCCGCCGCCTGGGTGGGGCCGAAAATGGCAAGCCCGGCCTGTTGAAAGCGGTCCACCACGCCAATGACCAGTGGCGCCTCGGGCCCCACGACGGTCAGCGCGATGTTTTCACGCTGGGCAAACGCCAGCAGGCCATCGATATCGGTGGCTTCGATGGCCACGTTTTCAAGCGAGGGTTCCCGGGCGGTCCCCGCATTGCCGGGCGCGACGAACACCTTCGTTACCTGTGCCGACTGCGCGAGTTTCCACGCCAGGGCGTGCTCTCGCCCGCCGCCACCTATCATCAAAACGTTCATGTCTTTCCTTATCGAGCGGATGCGTTACCTGGGCGCATTATGCCACAGCAAACCTGTAGCGTGGCGCTAGGAGCGCTCGTTATCATTGTCGTCATCCGCTGGCCCTGGCTTATTCAGCGCGCTTTGCCAAAAACGCATGTTCTCCTCGGCAAGTTCGCGCATTAGCTCCATGGGCGAGTTTTTGAGTGCTTGCTGCCACTGGTTTTGCATCCGCTTTTGCTGCTGCAGCATCAGTTGAGTGCCCTGCTCCAGATAGCGCGACAGCGGCAGCGGCGACGACATATCGTAGACACGGATCAGCTGCGCTAAAAGATCGTTGGAAAAAACCTCGGAATCATTATCGGCCTGCTCCTGTTCGATGATGATCGATAGCAGAATCGTCCGCGTCAGGTCCTCACCGCTTTTGGCGTCCTCGACGCGGAATGGCTCTTCGTCGATAATCAACCGCCGCAGGTCTTCAAGCGTTACGTACCGGCTTTGCTGAGTATCGTACAATCGCCGGTTGGCATATTTGCGAATCACGCGCACAGCGCATCTCCTTAAACGCGGTAAAGGCTTTTGCCGCCGTTGCTGTTATTGTGCCTGCAACGCGCACGCATGCAAGCCAAGTGAGGCGACAACCTGCACTCGGCGCTTTATCCAGTCCTATTTCGATGAGCCCCATGAACCTGATACTGCTTGCCCCCGACGAGCTTGACGCCGACTGGCGCGCTACCCTGACCGACACCCGCCGCCTGGAACACCTGACGCGCGTTCACCGCGCCCAGGTGAACGACGAGTTCACTGTCGGCATGCTCGGCGGTTGCGTAGGCAAGGCGGTGCTTTTGGAACTCGGCGAGAAGCGCGCGGTGTTCAAGGTGACGACGCTTTCGCAAACGCCGCCCCCGCCGCTTCCCGTTCACCTGGTATTGGCGCTACCACGCCCGCGTATGCTGGCGCGCACCCTGGAGCACGTGACGGCGCTGGGGGTCAAACACCTCACCCTGTTGCACACGAAGCGCGTAGAAAAAAGCTACTGGCAGTCGCCGGAACTCACACCGGACAAAATACATCAGCACCTCATTCTAGGCCTGGAGCAAACCCAGGATACGATCCTGCCAGAAATCTCGCTGGCTAAAGGGTTTAGGCCTTTTCTGGAAGACCGGTTGCCGACGCTTTTGGCCGAGCACCACGGCCTTTTGGCCCATCCGGGCATGACCAACGCCTGCCCACGAGGCGTTACCGACCCAACGCTTTTGCTGGTCGGCCCGGAAGGCGGGTTCATACCCTGGGAGGTCGAAAAACTGCTGGAGGCAGGCTGCGAGGGGATCCATTTGGGCCCTCGCATCCTGCGGGTGGAGACCGCCGTGACGGCGCTACTTTCGAAGCTTTTTTAGCGCAACGCCTATGCGCCTCAGTACCGGCCAAGCGAGGCGCCTGGCCGGTACTTCTGGTATCTACTGCATAACGCTTACGCTGCAGATGCCTTTACTCCTCGTCTTCGCTGGGGTCGTGGGCCACGTACTCGGCGTCATCACCGCAATTCGGGCTCTGCAGGAAGGTGTTATCGACATCGAGAAGCCCCAGATGGCCAATGCTGCGCCGGCCCAACAGCATGGGATAGTTCATTTCATCACGGTCGCGAAGGCTAAACTGCTCTTCATAGATCGTATCCCCCATGCAGATATCCAGCAGCACGACCGGACGGTCATCCTTACCGCCAGCGCCGCGCACGGTCAGCTCGCGATACAGCGGGCGCTCGATCTCATCGCTAAACGTGTCGCCGCTTTGCTGGTCCTCTAGCTGCAAACGAAAGCGCACCCAGTCCTCATCGTCTTTTTCAAAAAGCTCGATATCCCGGGCATCAAGCGAAGACGTCAAGGCGCCGCTATCGAGCTTCGCCTTCACCGTAATATCCCAGGAGTCGATCAGCGCATTTTCGACCCAGCCGTATACTTTACGCTCATCGGCCAAGGCACTGGTACTGGCCAGTACCGCGCCCGTAATGGCGAAAACGCTCACTTTTTTAAAAAAAGCCATGCTCATTGCCTGTCATCCTTGAGTAAAAATTACCGTACTGCGCCGCCGTTAGCGAAGGCGCTCCAGCAGCGACTGCGTGGCGAAACCATCCGGCGTCAAGCCTTGGTCGCGCTGAAAGGTGCGCAGACCACTTTGCGTGTTGGGCCCCATGATGCCGTCCGGCGTTCCGACCGAGTAGCCAGCCGCGTTGAGCCGCTGCTGGAGGGTTCTGACATCGTCCCGGGTCAAAGGTGCCTCATCCCGCGGCCAGGACTGACTAATACCCGCGCGCCCGGCGATGGCGTCGCTCAGCGTTCCCACCGCGAGGGCGTAGCTGGTAGCGTTGTTGTAACGCAGGATCGAACGGAAGTTGGGCCCGACTAAAAACGCGGGGCCCTGAGCACCTGCCGGCACGATGATCGCCCCGCTGTCGAAGTCCGGCAGTTCGCCGTTGACCGCACGCACGCCCTGGCTTGCCCATTCGCTCGTCGAGCGACGCTCGGTTTGCGCGTAGTCGAAATCATTGGGCAGGATCACCTCGCGCCCCCAAGGCTTACCGGGTTGCCAGTTGGCCTTGGCAAGGTAGTTGGCGGTGGAGGCCATGACGTCGGGGATGCTGCCCCAGATATCGCGGCGGCCATTGTTGTCACCATCGACGGCGTAGGCTTCAAAGCTCGAAGGAATAAACTGGGTATGGCCCATGGCCCCGGCCCAGGAACCTTTCATCTGCTCGGCGGAAATATCGCCTTGATCGATAATACGCAGCGCGGCAAGTAGCTCGTTGCGGGCGAACTCGCGACGGCGGCCGTCGAAGGCCAGGGTGGCGAGTGCTTCGAGGGTGGAGAAATCGCCAAAGTTGCTGCCGTAATTGCTCTCTATGCCCCAGATGGCCACGATGATCTCGGCGGGCACGCCAAAACGGCTCTGCATCTGATCGGCGGTTTGGCGATGCGCCTGGAGCTTTTCCCGCCCATTGCTTATCCGCGCATCGGAGACGGCGGAGTCCAGATAGGCCCAAATGGGCCGAACGAACTCCGGCTGGTAACGGTCGAGTTCGATGACCCGCTCGCGGTAGCGCAAACCGTCGAAAGCCTCTGACAGCGTCGCCTCGCTAATGCCCTGGGTGCGCGCGTAGCGGCGAAAATCCTCGCGCCACTGGTTAAAGTTGGCTGCGCTTAGCTGCTGGGCCCCGCGCGCATCCACTTCGCTCATTAGCTGCAGGTTCGCTTGAACGGGTGCCGCGGCCAGCAAACCACCCAAGGCCAGGCTTAGCGCGCCTACGTGCAGACCTCGATAGCCTGCTAATATATTAAATTTCAACGACATAGTATCGATCTCCAGGCAATCCTTGGCAGAGATCGATAATGGCCTGGATTGGCAGCACTTACCAGCTAATGAAGTCAACGAAAGCCGCTGATATCCCCTACTCTTCGGCTTCTTCAGGCTCTTCTACGGGCTGGCGGGTCTGGGTAGCCTGTTTTTCCAATGAGCGGGTCAGCCTGGTCTCGGTATCAGAGACTTCTTTGCGACCCTCATCGGATTTCAACGGCTCTTTGGGCTCAAAAGCACTTGGCACGGGTTCGTCAAGCAACCACCGGCTCCACTCACGGGGTGACACACAGGGTGGCTCGAACGTCTGCGGCGCGCAGCGCCACGGCTGGTGGCGTTTCGCGCTGAGTTCGAAGGATGCAAGCTCAGGCAGCCAATGCGCGACGTAAAGCCCTTTGGGGTCGTAGTGCCTAGCTTGTTTGAGCACGTTGAAGTAGCGGTCCTTGCGCCCATCCCGGCCGGTACCGGCAAGATGGCTCCAGTTGCCCCAATTATTGGCCGCATCGTAATCGACCAGGCAGTGCTCGAACCACCAGGCGCCTAGGCGCCAGTCGACGCCGAGATCCTTGATCAGAAAACTGGCCACGTTTTGGCGCGCACGGCTGGAAATCCATCCGGTTTTACTCAGCTCGAGCATGGCGGCGTCGATGAACGGCACGCCGGTACTCGCTTCACGCCAAAGGTCGAATTTGTCGCAGGGTTCGGGCAGCGTTTCACTGCCAAAAAGCCGGGCCTTTTCCACCTGAGCGTTGCGATGGAAGTAGTCGCGCCAGAGAAGTTCGAACACGATCCACTGACTCGATTCGGTCGCGCCGTTCACCTCCTCCCAGGCCTTGATCTCCTTATAGACCTGACGCGCCGAAAGACAGCCGCGAGCAAGCCAGGGGGCGAACCGGGTCGAGAAGTTGGCGCCCAAAAGGCCGTTACGTGTCTTTTTATAGGACTCGGCGCCGCTTTGCTGCCAAAGATACTGGTTGAGACGGCTAAGGGCCGCCGTTTCACCGCCTACGAAATTGAATCCCTGGCGGTCATCTGGCTGCCAAAAAGCGCTCTGTTCGCTTACAGCGTGAAGCGGTGGAAAGCCGCGAGAGGCATTTTCGGGCCAGCCTGGCAGCGTAAAGGGGGCGTCGAGCGCTTCCGCGACCTCCCAGTTTTTTTCCAGGCGCTGGCGGAATGCCGAGAAACTGGCAGGCATATCTTCCAGTGCGAAGGGAAGCGCCTGCTGGTCGAAAAGATAGCCACTTTCCATGCATTCAAGCACGCTGGGTGAAGGCAACGACTCGGCCACGCGGCTGATGTGCTCAGCCTCTTCGTAACCCGAGTGTGTCGCTACCCTTACACTGCGCGCCTGATAGTCACTGGCAAGTTTTACGACCGTTGAGGCCGGGTCGCCGATACGTACTAGAAGGTCGCTTCCGCGCTGCAAGAGTTCGCCGCGAAGCTCCATCAGGCTTTGCCATATGAAACGCAGCCGCGCAGCCCCCAAGCGCGGCGTTTGCTCACCGGCAAGGCAGGGTTCGAGCAAGCGCTCATCCAACACGTAGAGGCAGATAAGCTGATCCGGCCGCGCGTCGAATCTTAATAGCGGGTTATCCGCCACGCGCAGATTGTCGTGTAGCCAAACAATATCGGTCGTTAAATTCATGTCAGGTGCCTCCTAAGCGTGCTCTGCTGGCTGGGTGTGCATGGGCGGCGTGATCCGCTGTAGCGCGCCAAACAGCTTGGCGTCCATTACGACTTCATGTATGGATGCGGGCATAGAACGCGGTCATCGTGGGCTTAATAACCAGATCCGGGGCATATCTATGGAGTGTCTCGACCCTGTCAAACGTAATAGCTGAACAGGTTATCTTGTACAATACTATTATTGTACATGGACAGTGTCCATGTTTTTTCGCTTTGGGTCAATTGAATACAAAAAAACCGCTCCATAAGAAGCGGTTTCATTCATTAACACAAGTTAATTTAAAAATTATAATTTCATCTTTTTACGTTGGCATCAAACCGGCACTGGCGGGTCAGGGGTCGCTGGCGCGAGGTGGCCGCTTGGCATTTTCCTGGGTTTCCAGCCCGCTTTTGAGCTCGTGGGTCAACGGATCGTAATTGGGTTTGAGCTCGTCCTTGACGGTGCCACTCCAGAGTTTGGAGCCCACGAAATAGCCCGCACGGCCGATAACGTGGGCAGCCACTGGTGCGGTCATGAGAATGAACAGGATAATCGCAAAGGATCGCGCCACCACCCCCACCTCGGCAAAGTGCATGGCCGCCGCCAGCATGATCAGTATCACGCCCAGCGCGGCGGCCTTGGTGGTGGCGTGCATACGGGTCAAAAGATCCGGCAGGCGCAAAAGCCCGATCGCGGCCAGTAGGATAAACAGCGAGCCCCCCAGCAGCAGCGTTGCTTTTATGACATCAATCATCCCGCGGCCCTCCTCTTTCCAAAAAGCGGGCGAAGCCGATCGCGGCAAGAAAGCCCATCAGCGCGATCACGATGGCGGCGTCCAGAAAACTGGCCACTTCGGACTGAACGGCATAAACCCCCACCAGCCCCACCACCGTGGTCGAGAATAGTTCCAGCGCTACGACGCGATCCGGCAGGCTCGGCCCGCGTACCACGCGTACGAAGGTAAGCACCAGCGCCAGCCCCATGATGACCTGGCTAATTAAAATGACGGTACTCATTAGCGAAATAGCTCCAGTGCGCGGTGCTCCATCTCTTTGAGGTTGCGCCGCAGCTCGTCCTCGTCGTCGAGGAACATGGCGTGAATATACAGCACCCGCCGGTCGTCGGAGACGTCCAGGCTCAGGGTTCCCGGGGTCAGCGAGATAAGGTTCGCCACCATGGTGATTTCCATCTCCGTGCGCGCCGACAGCGGCATGGCGATCACACCGGGCTTCATGTGCCAGGGCGGCGTCAAAATATCGAACCCGACGCGCAGGTTCGCCTGGATGAGTTCCTTGATGAAAAACCCGAGAAAGCGAATGATGCGCGGGATGCGCGCGGGATAGCCCTTGAGCGCATCGACCTGGTGCTCGATCAGCACCAGCGCAATATAACCAAAGATCATCCCCACCAGCAGATTGAGGCCGGTGAAGTCGCCGCTCAGCAGCACCCAGGCAAGGCCCAGCAGCAAATTCCAAATCGCACCGGTCATGGCAATTCCTCCCCAAGCGCGCCGCCCAATACGGCGTCCACATAGCCTGCCGGGTTGAAGAGCTGCTCGCCGATAATCGTCATGACCTGCATGATCGGTTCGGCGAAGAGACCGATGGCAAGCGACATGAACGCCAACACGATCACGGGCAGATACATGATCCAAAGACTTGGCTTGAGAAGTCGCCCGTCATCGCCCACGGGCGTTTGCGCCGCGGGCACCTCGTTATCCTCGGGAAGCGCTTTCCAGAAGACCTCGTTCCAGATTTTCACCATGGAGTAGAGCGTCATCAGCCCCACCGCCAGCGCAATCCCGGTGGCCACATACGCCTCGGCCTCGAGGCCTGCTCGAATGAGCACGAACTTGGCAAAAAAGCCGGAAAGCGGTGGTATACCCGCCAGCGAAAAGGCTGAGACGAAAAACGCCACCGCAAGCCCAGGCGACTGGCGGTAAAGCCCGCCCATCTTCTTGAGCTGGTAAGTGCCCTGCAGCCGGTGGGTGATACCGCTAATCAAAAACAGATTCGTCTTCACCACGATGTTATGCATGATCGCGAACACCCCGCCGGCGATGGCCAGCGGCGTAAATATCGCCAGCCCGAGAATCATGTAGCCGATCTGGCTGACGATATGAAAGGACAAAATGCGGCGGAATTCGTACTGCGCAGCGGCGCCCAGCACCCCGGTCACCATGGTCAGCACCGCCCCCCACAGCATGATGTCCTGCAAGTAGCCCATGGTTTGATCGAATATCAAGGTAAAAACGCGAAACAGCGAGTACACCCCCACCTTGGTCAAAAGACCGGCAAACAGCGCCGACACCGCCACGGGCGGGGTGTGATACGAAGCGGGCAGCCAGAAGAACAGCGGAAAGGCGGCGGCCTTGATGCCAAAGGCGACCATGAACATCACCGCCAGCACCTCGACCATGCCTGAATGCTCGAGCTGCTCGATGCGCACGGCGATATCGGCCATGTTGAGCGTGCCCACGGTGCCGTACAAAAGCCCGATGGCGGTCAAAAAGATCACCGAGGCCAAAAGATTAAGGGTCACGTACTTGATCGCCCCCTCCATCTGCGCGCGCTCCCCGCCCAAAATCAGCAGTGCGAAGGACGCCACCAGCATGACCTCGAACCAGACATAGAGGTTGAAGATATCGCCGGTCAAAAACGCGCCGGCCACCCCCGCCAGCAGCAGGTGCATCAACGGGTAGTAGCCGAATTTTTCGTGGCCGCGCCCGGTCGAAGCCAGCGAATAGACACCCATGGCCAGGCCGATGATACCGGTCATCAGAATCATCACCGCGCTGAGCATATCGGCGATGAGCGTAATACCGAACGGCGCCGGCCAACTGCCCATCTGCATGGTCACGTAGCCGTCATTCAAGACAGACACGAACAGCCAAAGGCTTACGACCAGTAAGGCAACGTTACCCGCCACGGCAAGAAAGCGCTGCATCGGGCGCGAGCGCCAAAAAAGCAGCGACAGCGCCCCGGACAACAGCGGAAGTAAAACGGGCAGTGCAACTTCAGGCCTCACGTGTCGGTATCCTTCATCTTATCCAGGTCGTCTGCCTTGACGATTTCGTAGGCGCGGCGGATCAATACCACGGCAAAGGCCAGCACGCCAAAGGCGATCACGATGGCGGTTAGTACCACCGCCTGGGGCAGCGGGTCGGCCACTTCGCCAAGCGGCTGAGACATGCCTTCGGGAATAAGCGGCGGCGCGCCGCGGGTCATCCCCGCCGTCGTAAAGATCAAAAGGTTGGCGGCGTTGGACAAAAGCAGCAGCCCAATCACCAGTTTGACGATGGATCGACGTAGCATCATGAATACGGCGGTGGCGTATAAAAGCCCGATCGCCAGGGCCATTATCGGCTCCATAAACGGCCTCCCTGCTCGTTAAGGTTCATCTTTATCCACCTCCATCAATGCCATGACCATACCCACCACCGAGCCCAGCACCGCCAGGTACACACCGACATCGAAAATGAGCGGCGTCGACGCCTTGAACTCGATGATCGGAATGGTCCACCACTGGGCGGTCAAAAAGGGCTGATCGAGAAACCAGGCGGGCACGACGGAAATCATGCCCAGCAACAGCCCGATGCCGATCAAATCCCGCGGGTCCAGCATGCGCAGCACCTCTTTGGTGGCGCTTACGCCAAAGGCAAACAAATACAGCGTAAAGCCCCCCGCCGCCACCAGCCCGGCAATGAAGCCACCGCCGGGTTCGTCGTGGCCGCGCAGCAGTAGAAATACCGAGAACATCAGCTGCAGCGGCATCAAAAAGCGCGCTGCCGTGTTGAGGATGATCGTGCCTGATTTAACCATCGATAGACTCCTTGGCCGCCGCTTTATCGTCACTGGCCTTGGCCTCTTCGGGCGCGGTGTGGCGAAGCTTGAGCATGGCGATCACGCCGATCGCGGCCAGCGCCAGCACGAACATCTCACCCAGCGTATCCAGCGCCCGGTAATCCACCAAAATCACGTTGACGATATTGCGCCCATGCGCCAGTGGCGCGCTGTTCTCCACCATGTAGGTCGAGATCGACTCGAACTGGTCGATACTCCACGCCGTCATGACCAGTAAAAAGATCAATACGCCCATGGCCGTGGCGATCGCGCCGTCGCGCACGCGCTCAAGGCTGGTCGATAGATTGGAAAAGCGCGGTAGCCTGAACAGTACCAGCACCAGCAAAATGACCGTCAGCGTCTCGACGAGCAGCTGCGTAATGCCCAGGTCCGGCGCGCTAAAGAGGATGAAGATCAACGCGATGGAGAAGCCCATGATGCCCACCGAGACCACCGCACCCAGCCGAGAGCGCGAAATGGTCGCGAAGATGGCGCCCATCGCCATGGTGCCCACCACGATGAGCTCGTGAAAGCGTACGTCCAGCTCGAAACTCAAAAGCGGCGTATGGCGCACCAGTAGTGAATAGCCCACCAGCGCGATCAACACCACCAGCATGACCAGAATGTAGTTGCGCATATAGCCGTTTTGCAGAATGCGGGTCTGCCACTCGGAGAAGCGCACGATCGCGTTCATCGCGCCTTCGTAACCCGCCTCTGGTCCGCGCCGCTGGATCGGCGCCAGCACGCTGAGGCGGCCGCGCACGCTGTCCCAGCGTTTGAAGAGCAAAAAGCCCAGCGCCAGACTCACGACCGACAGAATCAGCGCGGCGTTGACGCCGTACCAAAGCGAAAGCGATACCTCGAGGGTTCTTCCCACGATAGCGCTGGCCGCCGCGGTCAAAAGTGCGTCGATGCCGAAAAACGCGGGGGCCAACCCAAAAAACAGCGAGCCAAAGGCGAGCAGCGCCGGGCCGATGAGCATGCTTGGCGGCGCCTCGTGGGGCTCGATGGGCGTCGGCCGATACTTGCCGAAGAACGGGCGCAGCGCGACGATGGCGGCTACGGCGATGGTCATGATCGCCGAGGCGAAAGCAAGCCCCAAAAGCACCGCCTGAAAGCCTTCGGCGCCGAGCACCGCTTCGAGCATCAGCTCCTTGCCGATAAAGCCAAACAACGGCGGCACGCCAGAAAGCGATAGCGCGGTGACGAACGCAATCGTGGCAGTCACCGGCATCACCGTTCGCAACCCGCCCATTTCGGTCACGTCCTTGGTGCCGGTTTCATGGTCCAGAATCCCCGCCACCATGAACAGCGCCCCTTTGTACAGGGAGTGGGCCAGCATGAAGGTGACAAAGGCGGTCATGGCGTAGTCGGTACCAATACCCAACAGCATGGTCAGCGTGCCCAGCGCCATGATGGTGGAGTACGCCAACAGCTTTTTGATATTGGTATGGTGGATCGCCAAAAAGGCGCCGGTAAACATGGTGAACGCGCCTACCAGCGACAGCGTCCACACCCAAAGCTCGGTGCCACCCAGCTCCGGTTGCAGGCGCGCCATCAGGTAGATACCCGCTTTGACCATGGTGGCGGAATGCAGATAGGCCGACACCGGCGAAGGAGCCGCCATAGCGTTGGGTAGCCAGAAGTGAAACGGAAACTGCGCGGACTTGGTGAACGCGCCCAACAAAAGGCAGACCACCATCGGTACATACAGCGCGTGCTCGCGAAGGTCTTCGCTTCCAGCCAGTATCTCGGAGAACGACCAGGACCCACTGGCAATACCCAAAAGCACCAACCCGGCCATTAGCGCAAGCCCGCCCGCCACCGTTACGAACAGGCCTTGCCGTGCGGAGTTACGTGCCTGTAGATCGGTATGGTTAAAGCCGATCAACAGGTACGACGTAATGCTGGTCAGCTCCCAAAACACGAACAACGTCAACAGCCCATCGGCCATGACAAGGCCCAGCATCGACATCATGAACGCCAGCATCGCCACGTGAAAACGCCCGATGTCCGGGCTGCCTTTCAGATAGCCGCCGGCATAAACCAGCACGCAGGTACCGATGATCGTAATCAAAAGACCGAACAGCAGCGATAGGCCATCGATCATGAAGGTCAGGCTGATGCCCAGTGAAGGCACCCATTGCCACTCTAAAAGCAGCGGGCCTTCTGTGACGATGCTGCCCGCCTGACTTAAAAGCCACACCGCGATGGCAGCAGGAAACAGGGCCAGCAAGAAGCTTGTCTGCTGCCCGAACCAGCGGTTCATCAAGGGGGCTGAAGCGGCCAGTAAAAAACCTAGCAAAATGGCGAGCTGCATCTAACGTGTTCTCCCTGAGTGATGCCCAGGACGATGGGCACACATGTCGCGGCGACTCCATTACCGCAGCGTTGAATAACTGTGATACTAAAGGCGTAAACCTTATAACAGCAAGCCGCGGGTTGCCATCGAGCGCCTGCAAGCACGCGCCCGAAAATCTACTTAGCCTGCTAGGTTAATGCTTGAATTTCCTTATATTATTCTCTTAACGCGGCGTTGAAAGCCACCCTCCCAACTCGGTGTTGATCACCTCGACCAGCGCATCGATATGATCGTCGCGATCGTTCAAGCAGGGAATATAACTAAAGGTCTCGCCACCTGCGTGGATAAAGCCATCGCGTATCTCCTCTTCGACCTCCTCGAGGGTTTCAACGCAGTCCGCCGAAAACGCCGGCGAGATAACCGCTATATGCTTGTGCCCCTGGCGGGCAAGTTCGGCCACGTGCTCGACGGTTTGCGGTCCGACCCACTTTTCCGGGCCAAACTGAGACTGAAACGCCGTGTCGATCTCTTCTTTATCGAAGCCAAGGGTTTCGCGCAGTAGCCGCGTGGTTTTCTGGCAGTGGCAGTGGTAGGGGTCACCTTCCAGCAAGTAACGCTCGGGTACGCCGTGGTAGCTTGCCACCAGCTTGCTGGGCCGGGTCGCGAAGCCGCTATACGCCTCTTCTACCGAGTTGGCCAGCGCCCTGAGATAACTCAGGTGGTCAAAGTAGGCGGGGACGGTACGCAGCGCCGGCTGCCACTTCATTTTCATCAGGCTACGAAACGCCTGGTCGTTGGCCGTGGCCGTGGTGGGCGAGCCGTACTGCGGATAAAGCGGAAAGAAAACGATCCGCTCGCACCCCTTCGCTTGCATGGCGTTGAGCACGCTAGGCGTCGACGGATTGCCGTAGCGCATGCAAAAATCCACCTCGACGTCATCGCCGTAAAGCGCCTTCAAACGCCGAGCGATTTTGTCGGTCTGAGCGCGGGTAATAGTCAAAAGCGGGCTTTCGTCGTTTTCCGTGTTCCAGATGCTTTTGTACGCCTTGCCCGAGGCAAAGGGCCGCTTGGTCAAGATGATGGTTTGTAATAACGGCTGCCACTTCCAATCGGCATAGTCCACGACGCGCTTGTCGGACAGAAACTCGTTCAGGTAGCGCCGCATGGACCAGTAGTCGGTGTTATCCGGCGTCCCCAGATTGGCCAGCACCACGCCGACCTTTTTACGCGCCACCGGCGGATGCGACGCCGGTGCGTGCACCAGGCGCCCTTCCCCTGGCTGATCTGTCTGAACGGTCTCATTCATGGCCATCGCTCCTGAAGATTTTTAGTGGCGAAAGCTTACCACTTTTCAGCAAATTCGCGGTATGAAGTTATACTATTAACATTATTTGTATAACTACGGATTCAATTATGTCTAGGCCGAACTCTTTTGCGTAAGCTTCCACTAAAATAGGCCGTGCTACGGTCAGCCCCCTTCACTCAAGGCTATAAAGGCCGGTAACACCATGAAAAATTCTTTCGACGCCGCCAAAAACGCCGCCGCGCCGGTCACGCTTTTTTACGACGGCCGCTGCCCGTTTTGCCAAAAAGAGGTCGCCTGGCTCTCCAAACATCATCATCGTAATAGGGTGGAGCTTGTCGATATTCGCGCGGAAGGTTTCGAACCCATGACTTCGGGGCCGGATTTCGATGCGCTCATGGGGAAGTTGCATGTACTCGACAACAACGGGGCGTGGTATATCGGAATGGATGCGAGCCGGGCCCTCTATTCAGTGTTGGGCTACCGGCGATGGGTCTGGCTTTCCTGCTTACCGGGCCTGCGCGGGGTGATGAATGCAGGCTACCGTTTATTTGCCCGCCACCGTGTACGGCTGGGGCAGTGGTACGAAAAACTCGTTGCGGGTGGGTGAAAAATTAAAGTAGTGCCAAGGGTATTAGAAAACCAGCGGCATCCGCGAGGTGAGTGGCTCACTATAGTGCGCAGCGCGGCCGATCATTTCATCGTGAGGCACGTGCTGAACCAGATAAGCGCGATGAATACCGGCACGCTTCAACTCCAGATAGACATCGTCGAGGGAGCGGAAAAGCATCGGCTTGTTCTGCCGGGTCAGCATGTGGCGGCTGCCTTCGACATCTTCGAGCTCTACCTGATAAAAGCGGCTACCCGAATGGGTAATGACGCGAATTTCGAAGTTATCGGACTCTTCGACGAAGCCCTTGAGTGCGTTTAAATCCATGGATCCTTCCTTTTGTTAGGGGTCATGGGGCACAGCGTGACGCCTCCCCATGACATTATTGTTACCGTACATTGTAACGTTAGCGCAAATTCTCGAACTGCGCTTTTGTCACTGCACCAGGGCGCTAAGACGCCCACCTAACAAAAGAGTTCCTGACCGAATGGTCAAACGCAACCCACGGCCTTTTACGGGTACTGCGCTACTGGTACTGCGAAGGATCGATCGCCTTCCCCAGGGAATTACGGTCGATCCAGTTGCCGCCTTTGGTTTCCTTGTAGCGGAACACGACCTTATCGCCTACGACCACGGGCAGTTCGCCATCTTCGGTTTGATAGCTAAAGGATTCGCCGTTCACCACCAGGTAGTAGCGGTAAAGATCCGGCATGCCCAGCCACTCCTTGAAAGGACCTTCGCGTTCGAGGGACTCGAGCTCCCCGCGCCCTTCCAGCTTGGGAAGACGTTTGCGGTTACCCCGCTTGAAACCACCACCCGCCATGCTGCTACTCCTGTGTTGCTGACATCTGTTTTTCAACATCTGAATTTAACGACCGGCTTTTATATCGGCGGTCTTTAAACTTTTAGTAAAACGTTTCGACTTGAAACCAGGGGGCGGCATTATACGGCCTGGCCTCCGGGGCTCAAGTTATTCGCCAAACGCTTGCCCATAGCTGTCCGGCGCCAGGTCCTCGAACCGGGTGTACTTGCCGATAAAGGCCATGTGTACCGTACCAATCGGCCCGTTACGCTGCTTGCCGATGATGAGCTCGGCAATGCCTTGGTTGTCCGGGTTGTCCGGGTTGTACACCTCATCGCGGTAAACGAAGGCGATGACGTCCGCATCCTGCTCGATGGCCCCGGATTCGCGCAAATCCGACATGACCGGACGCTTGTTGGGACGCTGCTCCAACGAGCGGTTGAGCTGGGAGAGCGCGACCACCGGGCAGCCGAATTCTTTTGCCAACCCCTTGAGCGAGCGGGAGATTTCCGAGATCTCGCCGGTCCGGTTTTCGGAAAACCCGGGAATCTGCATGAGCTGCAGATAGTCGATCATGATCAAGGACATATTGCCGTGCTCCCGTACGATCCGGCGCAGGCGCGAGCGCATCTCGTTGGGTGAAAGCGCGGCGGTGTCGTCGATGAAAAGCTGCTTGTCCTTCAATAGATTGACCGCCGAGGTCAGCCGCGGCCAATCCTCGTCCTCGAGCTGGCCCGAGCGCACCCGGGTTTGGTCGATACGGCCAAGCGACGAGAGCATACGTAGCATCAGCGACTCCGCGGGCATCTCCATGGAGAACACCATCACCGGCTTGTCGCTGGAGATCACCGCGTGCTCTACCAAATTCATGGCGAAGGTCGTCTTACCCATGGAGGGGCGCCCGGCGATGATCACCAAATCCGAAGGCTGCCAGCCCGAGGTCATTTCGTCCAGGTCGCGAAACCCCGACGAGAGCCCGGTCATTTCACCCTTCATGTTGAAAAGCTCGTCGATACGGTCGACGGCCTTGGTCAACAGCTCGCTCATGCCAATGGGGCCACCGGTTTTCGGCCGCTCCTCGGCAATCTGGAACACCAGCCGTTCGGCTTCGTTCAAAAGCTCGTCCGCCGGGCGGCCCTGGGGCGAGAAGGCGCCATCGGCAATTTGGTTGGCCGCGCGAATCAGCTTTCTGAGCGTGGCGCGCTCGCGCACGATATCGGCGTAGGCGCGAATATTGCTCGCCGACGGCGTGTTTCGGGCCAACTCGGCCAGAAAGCCCAGCCCGCCGACGGTGTCGAGCTGGTCGCGGGCTTCCAGCGCCTCGGAAAGCGTTACCACGTCAAGCGGCTGGCCGGCTTCGGCCAGGTGGATCATGACGTTGAACACCAGGCGATGCTCATAGCGGTAAAAGTCATCCGCCGCCAAGCGTTCCGAGACGTTGTCCCAGGCCTGGTTGTCGAGCATCAGTCCGCCCAGCACCGACTGCTCGGCTTCGAGCGAGTGCGGAGGCAACTTGAGCGCGGCGGTTTCCTGGTCCGTGGAGGACTCCTCCATCGCGGGCTCCTTTCAATAGCGCGATATGCGTGGCCTGGCGGCCACTATCTTACTCAATCGAACCGTTCAACGTCTGGCGTGCGTTAAACGGCCTTCGAGGCGGCTTTGCAAGACGCCGCACGCCTTGCAAAGTCGGCTCAGCTTCGCCCTCGACCATTTCAAAGAGTCTGAACGGTTTTAAGGGGCTTAAACAACAAAGGGCGCGGGAGAACCCGCGCCCTTTTCGGCGTCGATGGATGCGCGAGCGTTACTCGGCAACCACCACAACGCGAACCGATGCGTCGACTTCGGCATGCAGATGCAGGGCAATGTCGTATTCGCCGGTTTGACGAATCGGGCCCAGCGGCATGCGAACTTCGCTCTTGGCAACGTCGATGCCAGCAGAGGAGATCGCATCGGCCAGATCGCGCGGACCGATCGAGCCGAACAGTTTGCCTTCATCACCCGCTTTGGAGACCAGCGACAGTTCGATGTCGTTGAGCTGCTCCGCGCGTGCTTCGGCTTCTGCTTTACGCTCAGCGGCTTGAGCTTCGAGCTCGGCACGCTGCGCGTCAAACGCTTCTACGTTTTCCTTGGTAGCCGGTACGGCCAGGCCGTAAGGTACCAGGTAGTTACGGCCGTAACCGGGCTTTACAGTGACCTTGTCACCCAAGCCGCCCAGCTTACCAATCTTGTCGAGCAGAATGACTTCCATCTCGTAAACCTCTAGTCAATTGCTGCGGGTAAGGCGTGCGCGAACGTTCGCGAAAGTATCGATCAGCCCCAACAGCAGCACAATGAGAATCGTGGGCAAGGTTGTGATCAGCAGTATATAAAATACCGCCAGCCACAGCCCGTTCATCCCCTTTAATCCAATAAACCAATGCACTAGCGCAATACCGGCCACTAACAGCGGCACCCAACCAACGATCAGGATCGCCTCGCCGCCCAGCAAAAGCCCCACCACGCCAAGAATCGCCAACAGCACGAACTCCTTAGGGGACAGGCGCAGCGCGTGAAACTCTTCACGAAAGCCGCCGGGATTATAAAGCCCGGCCTGCGCGCTACGCCCCAGGGCCAAACAGGCCACCGACACCAACAAAACGATCAACCCTGTCACACCGCCGACCACCATGGCGGCCAGCGCCCGGGTATCGTACCCCTGGCGTGCGAACTCGTTGAGCATGTTGTCGATATCAGCCGAGCTCTCTCTTAGCTGCTCGAGCATCAGCTCTGACCCGCCCGGCGGGCTGAAGACCCCTAACTGCACCATAAAGGCTGCAGCCAGCGTGCCTACGATCAGGGCTTCGCTCCACCGCATCCGCTCGCGCAGAATGACGGCCATCAGCGTGGTCAGCAGCACGCTTGCCAGCGGGATGACGTCGCCCTGTACCCACCAGAAACCGGCGGGAATGGCGGCAGCCAAAATAACCGGCAGCGCCGGTGCAAACCCGCGGCGCAGAGTCACCAAAGCGGCAACGGCGGCCCCGATCCAAAAGAGCCAGGGCACCAGGGATGCAAGCGCCGCTACGCCAACGGCATAGGGCGTTTTCTGCATCAGCCAACGTGCCAGTACCAGCATTACGTCAAGCGCTTATTGGTGGCTATCGGAATAGGGCAGTAGTGCCAGGTAGCGCGAACGCTTGATAGCGGTCGCCAGCTGGCGCTGGTAGCGTGCTTTTGTGCCGGTAATACGGCTCGGAACGATCTTGCCGGTTTCGGTGATGTAAGCCTTCAACGTGTCCAGATCTTTGTAGTCGATCTGCTTGACGCCTTCAGCGGTGAAGCGGCAAAACTTACGGCGACGGAAAAAACGTGCCATGGATGAGCTCCTTTAAAACGTGCGGTGGAGAAACTTAGGCAGTTTCTTCGGTTTCTGTTTCAGAGTCGGCGTCAGCGTCGTCGTTACGCGGCTTATCTTCACGACGCGGGCGCTTCTCTTCTGCCGGTTTCATCATCGGCGATGCTTCGGTGACCGCTTCTTTGCAGCGAACAACGAGGCTGCGGATGATGGCATCGTTGAAACGGAAGATGTTTTCGATCTCTTCCAGCGTTTCGCCGGTGCACTCAACGTTCATCAGCACGTAGTGAGCTTTGTGGATCTTGTTGATCGGGTAAGCCAGGTGACGACGGCCCCAATCTTCAAGGCGATGCACGGTGCCCGAGCTTTCGGTCACGATGCTGGTGTAGCGCTCGACCATAGCCGGCACTTGCTCGCTCTGATCCGGGTGGACCATAAACACGATTTCGTAATGACGCATGGAATCTCCTTGCGGTTTGACAGCTTCCGATGCGCGCCCGCCATAGCGGCCGTGACAGGGAAGCAAGGAGTTAACTGAAATGCCTGTCTGAAACGCCGCTTAAAACGGCGTCTCGATTCATGGCATCAAGCAGAACTGTCGTTTTGAGAGGCATACGCCTCATAGCGCCCGCGGCAAATAAACGGGCGAGCGCATTTTAGGGGGGTTAGGGTCAACTTGCAAGCTGGCGCTGGCGAACCGCCTCGAATAGAAAGATACCCGCGGCCACCGACACATTGAGACTGGAGACCTGACCGGCCATGGGGAGCTTGACCAAATGGTCACAGCTTTCCCGGGTCAACCGGCGCATGCCCTTGCCCTCGGCCCCCATAACCAGCGCGGTGGGGCCCTTGAAATCGATGTCGTAAACCGCCGCGTCGGCCTCACCGGCGGTACCGGTCACCCAAACGCCAAACTCCTTGAGCTTGGCAAGCGTACGCGCCAGGTTGGTGACCTGGTAGACCGGCACGACCTCCGCCGCGCCACAAGCTACCTTACGCACCGTGGCGTTGAGCGGGGCGGCGTTATCCTTGGCGACGATCACACCGTGGGCGCCGGCCGCATCGGCACTGCGCAAGCAGGCACCGAAGTTATGCACGTCGGTCACGCCATCGAGCACCAGTAGAAGCGGCGGCGAAGGGGCCTGCCAGGCGCGCAGCTTTAGCCATAGCGACTCTTCGCCCTCTGCGGTGAGCGGCGGGCAAAACGCGACCACGCCCTGGTGGGCAGCGCCACTGGTCACCTGGTCGAGTATTTCCCTGGGCTGCTCCTTGAGCCGCGCGCCCCCTGCTCGAGCACGCTCGACAAGCACGTCAAGGCGCCTACCCGCGCCCTGCTGCACCCAAAGCTCGCGCGGGGCTTCGCCCCGCTCCAGCAAGCTTTCAAGCGCGTGAACGCCGTACACCTGCTCAAGGCCTTCAGGCACCTGAACGGCGCTGCGCGCGCCACGCCGGGATGCTGACTTCATGCTTATTCCTTATCCAACGATGGTTTCTTGGGCGCCCTGCGCGAGCGCTTGGGTCCGCTTCGCGTGGTGGGCTCCTCGGCCTTTGTTTCGGGCTTGCCCGCGGCGCTACGCTTGGCCGGCTGACGGCGCGGCTTATCCGGCTTATCGGATTTCGCAGGCTTATCCGACGCTGACGACGCCTCGGCGCCCTTACCCGGGCGCTTGCGCGGCTGGCGACGCGGGCGCGGCTTCTCATCGGTGAGGCCAAAGTCGATCTTGCGATCATCCATGTCCACCCGAGCGACCTGCACGGACAGTCCATCGCCCAGCCGGTAGGTCGTGCCGGTGCGCTCGCCTTTCAGGCGATGCTTTTCGGCCTCGTAATGGTAGTAGTCCGAAGGCAGCGAAGTGACGTGGACCAGCCCTTCGACGTAGAAGGTATCCAGACGCACGAACAGCCCGAATTGGGTGACCGAGGCGATGGTACCGTCGAAGGTTTCGCCGAGCTTGTCGGACATGAACTCGCATTTGAGCCAGCTCTCCACATCGCGGGTGGCTTCGTCGGCCCGACGTTCGGTCATCGAGCAGTGCTCGCCGAGCTCGAGCATCTGCTCGAACGTATAGGGGCACCACTTGCTGGGCGGCTCGACCGGTGCGCCTTCGACGCGCACTACGGTATTGGTCTGGCGCGGCCCACGAATCACCGAACGAATCGCGCGATGCACCAGCAGATCCGGATAGCGGCGGATCGGCGAGGTAAAGTGAGCGTAGGCCTGATACGCGAGGCCGAAATGCCCCTCGTTTTGCGGCGAGTACACCGCCTGGTTCATCGAGCGCAGCATCACGGTCTGGATGATATCGGCATCCGGGCGGTCACTGATCGCCTCTCTGAGTGCCTGATAATCCTGGGGCGTGGGCTCGTCGCCACCGCCCACCGAGAGGCCCAGCTCGCTCAGGAACAGGCGCAGCTTTTCCAGCCGCTCCGGCGTGGGGCGTTCGTGAATCCGGTAAAGCGCCGGCAGGTCGTGCTTGTCCAGAAAGCGCGCGGTGGCCACGTTGGCCGCCAACATGCACTCCTCGATCATCTTGTGCGCGTCGTTACGGCTGCGCGGCACGATTTCCTCAATCTTGCGCTCTTCATTGAAGATGATCGCCGTTTCGGTCGTCTCGAAATCGATCGCGCCGCGGGCTTCGCGGGCCTCCTTGAGCAGACCGTACAATTCGCGAAGATCCTCGACCGGCTTGACGAGGCCCTTATGCTCTTCACGCAGTGCCTTGCCCTGCTCGCTTTCCGGCTCCAGCATCGCCGCAACATTGTTATAGGTCATGCGCGCGTGGGAGTTCATCACCGCTTCATAAAATGAGTAGCGGCTGATCGCCCCGGTCTTGGAGATATTCATCTCACAGACCATGACCAGGCGGTCGACATGCGGGTTCAGCGAACAGAGGCCGTTGGAGAGGAGCTCCGGCAACATGGGCACGACCTGGCCCGGGAAGTACACCGAGTTACCACGCGTACGCGCTTCGTCATCGAGTGCGGTGCCGGGACGAACGTAATGCGAAACGTCGGCGATCGCCACGATCAGCTTCCAGCTACCGGACTTGGTCTTCCACGCATAAACCGCGTCGTCGAAATCCTTGGCCGACTCGTCGTCGATGGTGATCAACGGCTTGTCGCGTAAATCGACCCGGTGCTGCTTGTCCTCTTCCAGCACCTCAGCGGAAATCGTGCTGGTTTGATCGATCACCTCCGGCGGGAACTCTGCCGGAATCTCGTAGCTGCGAATGGCAATATCGATTTCCATGCCCGGGTCCATGCGCTCGCCCAGCACTTCGACCACCTCGCCCACCGGCTGTACGCGGGTGGCGGGCTGCTGGGTGATTTTGGCCGAGACCACCTGGCCGTCTTTCGCGCCGCCGCTTGCGGTATGCGGAATCAGTACTTCCTGAGTGATCCGCGGGTTCTCCGGAATCAGGATGCCGAATTCCGGCGTATTGCTGCGATACACCCCGACCAGCGTCTGGGTATTGCGCGCGATGACGTCGGCAATGGTCGCCTCGTCGCGCCCGCGGCGATCACGGCCGCTGACCCGTACCAGCACGTGGTCGCCATGGAAGATGCGGCGCATTTGCCGCGCGGGCAGCAGCAGATCCGGCTTTTTGCCGTCGTCGCGCACCAAAAAGCCAAAGCCGTCGCGGTGGCCCTGCACTTTACCCTTGATCAGGTCGAGCTTGTCGATCAGTGCGTAGGCGCCGCGGCGGTCGCGCAGCACCTGGCCGTCGCGCTCCATCGCCGCCAGGCGGCGACGCACCGCTTCGAGATGATCCTCATCCTCGATGCCGAGCATGCGGCTCATGTTTTCGTGAGTGATCGGCTTGCCGTAGCTTTCGAGCGCGGCGAGCAGATACTCCCGGCTGGGTGCCGGATTATCGTATTTATGTGCCTCACGCTCGGCGTGTGGGTCATCACTTAACGTCCAGTACTTCATGTGATCGTCGTCCTTGATGGCGTTTGCGGGAGGCGAAAAAGAAAGGCCGCGCAAGAGCACGCCCTATAGAGACGGTCAGGCGTTTTTACAAGATAAAACGCGCTGAAAAATTTCATGGTTTGTTTGGTCATCGGTGCAGTATAGCGCTGCCGCTTCAATCACCCAACCGTCAGCGTACCCAATCGCGCTTTTTTTACTTAAAAACCGTATGCAACACTTGCATTTAAACCATGGCTCGGTATCATACGCGCCACTTGCCCAGATGGCGGAATTGGTAGACGCGCTAGCTTCAGGTGCTAGTGTCCGTATGGACGTGGAGGTTCAAGTCCTCTTCTGGGCACCATCAAACATCGAGTCAACCCCTTTCACGATGGCAGATGGTGTAAAACAAGGGTTTGTATTCGCCCGGGTGGCGGAATTGGTAGACGCGCTAGCTTCAGGTGCTAGTGACTGTATGGTCGTGGAGGTTCAAGTCCTCTCCCGGGCACCAATCGAATACAAGCAATAAATGATGCGCCCAGGTGGCGGAATTGGTAGACGCGCTAGCTTCAGGTGCTAGTGTCCGTATGGACGTGGAGGTTCAAGTCCTCTCCTGGGCACCATTTAATGGTCCCGTTCGCATCATTTTGTAACACTCTCCCCTTTTGGCTCTTCGACGCTGAGGGTGGAATTCATGTCCTGAGCTAAGCCAGAATATAGTCTCCACAACGGCAGCAGGTATGACATGGACGGCACCCAAATTCTGGCGCTCGGCCTGGGCTTGGAAGCGCCCTGGATCCTCAAGAACCAGCACCTGGACACCTCCGTATCGCCCCACCGCCTGGATCTCTTTGTCGAGGCGGAGCGAGGCAGTCTCTATCCCTGCCCAGAGTGCGGTAAGACCTGCCAGGCTCACGATTTTGCCGACAAGACCTGGCGACATCTGAACTTCTTTCAGCATCACTGTTACCTGCATGCTCGCGTGCCTCGCACGAAGTGCCCTGACCATGGCGTTAAACGCGTTGAGGTGCCCTGGGCGCGGCCGGGCAGCGACTTCACCCTGCTGTTTGAGCAAGCGGCCATGTCACTGGTTAAGGAGATGCCGGTGCTGGCCGTCTCCCGCCAGTTAGAGATTTCCGACAAACGACTATGGCGTATCGTGCATCACTACGTGGGCCGAATGCTGGGAGAACTGGATCTGTCCAGGGTGGCGACGGTCGGCGTGGACGAAACCGCGTCCCGGCGCGGCCATCACTACGTCACCGTATTCCTCGACATGCAGCGCAAGCAGGAACCGGTGATCTTCGCTGTTCCAGGCTGCGGCAAGGAGGCCATCCAGGCATTTAACGCCTTCCTGACAGCCCATGGCGGCGATACGGACAATGTGGTCGAGGTCGTCTGCGACATGTCACCCGCCTTCCTTGGCGGCACCACCGAGCACCTTCCCAGGGCCGAGGTAACGGTCGACTGGTTCCATATCGTGCAGACCTTTACCAAGCGGCTGGACGAGGTACGCAAGAAAGAGCGCCGCGAGCAGGAACATCCCAAATCGCTGCGCTGGGCACTGCTGAAAAATCTGGACAAAGAGAACCTGAGACCTAAACAGTTGGCGGCGCTTCAGGCGTTGGTAGCCGATCAGAGCGCCACGGCCGATGCCTGGATCATCAAGGAAAAGCTACGCTGGATCCAGAAGGCTCCAACGCCCAGAGCGGCTCGGTGGCGCATCACGAACTACCTCAAGGTCATGCAAGCGGCGGTTGCTGACAAGCCACTACTAAAGCCGATGGGAAAGGCCCTGGCGACACTTGAGCGGCACGCGGGAGCAGTGGTCAGGCGCTGGCACTCGGGACTGACGAACGCAAGACTGGAAGGGATGAACGGTCTGTTTCAGGCGGCTCGGTCACGCGCACGTGGCTATCGGAACGAGGCTAACTTCATCGCCATGATCTACCTGATTGGCAGCCCGGTAGGCCGGTTGTTCGATCAGGCTAAATCCACATGAAACGACGAAGAGCCCCCCTTTTATTATTTAGTTAGATCTGCTCATAAACGTGCGACATATTAAGCGCAAAAGTTTATTTGCGCGCACTTATAAAAAATGCAGCTGTCAGCGCAGGCTGTCTCTACACACACTTAGACACCCACTAGCGCGCGTGCCCATTAAATAACCCGATACGGGTATTATAAAAAAGTGTCTATCCCTCCCGGGGGTTCCCCAGGAAGGATAAACGGTCATGCCACTGACAGAGGCGAGCTATCAGGCGAAGATAAAGCCTTCCGCAAGATATTTGGTTTGCATTTCATCGGACGAAGCGATGTAGGCCGCGACCTCATTCTGGTTCACCTGCTCGGATTCCAGCGCTTGTGACCAGTACTCGCGCCCTTCGCTATCTGGCTCTCGGTCAAAGGCGTTTTGGTATAATATGTCCAAAAAGACATCGTCGCTTTGGCTATCACCTTGCTTGCTGACATATTCCTCGGAATCGAAAAAGAAATCGGCAATATCCGATAAGCCACTGCCTTCTTCACGAATACCATCCCAGTACTCCAACCCCCTAGTATCTGCTTGGCGATCAAACGCCACCTGATAAAGCGCCTCGATTACTGGCACATTGGTGCTATTCATCACCTCACCTAGCCCGATAGAAACTGTTGCGGATGCCTCTGCGCCTTGAGTATTTTCAATGGAATACTCGAAAGTATCGATGGCTTCCTCATCGGCCAAACCTTCAAATGCCGACCGCTGATCGTACACAAAATCGCCATTTTCCTGCACGACCACCGTTGCTCCAGACTCCAGTTCGATAGCCGTATCGAACTCAACGGCTAGCCCATCAACTGCTGTAACAACAATTTCGTCGTCATCAGCATTCATATGTGGATGGTTATCGTTATCAGCAAATAGATTGCCGCTGACCAACCAGCCAAACCGCCCAGCTATATAGTCATTGTATGCCACGGGTTCGGGTTCGGGTTCGGGTTCGGGTTCGGGTTCGGGTTCGGGTTCGGGTTCGGGTTCGGGTTCGGGCTCGGGCGCGGGTTCGGGCTCGCGCTCGGGTGAAGCCACCTCAACATGGTTCTCCGTATCCACCCGTGGTGCGGCAAGGGCAGAATCGATGAACGATGCATCACCGGTTAGACCATAATCAAGCACGGCATTGTTAAAGCTAACAGTTCCAGGCGTCAGACCAGCCTCAGAAGCCAGCAGTTCGGCCTCGGCACGAACATCAGCATCAAGAGTATTGATACTAACGAGCTCACTTGGATAATTTTCATCGTAATAGCTTTCAAGATCTTCTTCACCTGAATACGTAAACAGGCTAGTGTCCTCGCTTGAAACACGCCAGTCATCTCGATACTGCCCATAGAGCTCTTCAAATACAAAGGGCCGCTGCAGGACAGAACCATCCTCAAAGGCAACATCATTGGATGGATCTCCATCACCGTCACCCAAGAGCCCCTCGACCTCACCCGCAAGTTCTGAATTTAACCGCAACTGGAAATCAAGGCGATCATTCAACACATCGACGATTAGACGGCTATCACCCTCATTAACCACCTCGTCTGCCCCTGCGTACACAAAAGTATAGCGATTATCTTCACGGAAAATCCGGTCATTCCCGACGTCCAGTGACGAAAAATCCTCGACACTGGTTTCGACACCATTCACAAAAAGTGGAGTATCACTAGAAGCATCTATCATCACATCCACATCACCCAAGGATGTTGCGATAGCAGACGTCGAGCTTGCATTCTCACCAATGGGTTGAAATCGAGCTTGAATTTCAAACCCAGGTTGCTCAGTGCCTCGAGAAAGAATATATTCGCCGACAGCATGAAAATCGTATCCCACGCCATCCAGAGTCATTAAATGCGGGTCGCCGGATACGGAACCTACAGCGGCTGGGCTCGGAAGCGGAGGGATATCAGCGCTGACAATGTCGCCAGAGCGAACCGGGAAGAACCATTGACCTATCTGTCCCGTGTTTCCTTCTACTTCATCAAGAGCCAGAATTGCTTCTTGGTCGCCCGATGCTGGTAGCTCAAAAAATGCATCAGGATCGCCAGTACCTGCTGTAAAGCCAGCTCGTGCAGCAGTCCCCCCTAGCCCATCACTCCCACTACTCGCGTCGCCCGTAGTCCAATCAATATTTTCGTAACGAAATTCTATATCAAAATCGCCGCTACCTTGATCAGAAAGTATCAGTTGAAAAGAATTTAACTTATCTGTTTTATTATTAAAATAACCAACATCATCCCATGTCACTATAAACCTGTCGTTGTCGGTATCAAAACTATAATAAACAAGGTTTGATCCAGTAGAATTCCCCCCAGGCACTGGTGTTACCTCACCGGCCCGAGTATCCACATCTGCAAAAAACGGTGTAATTTCCGGGTTACCAGACTCTTCTGTAATGACCGTAGGTGTAAAGGTTCTACGTGGCCCATTGAAGGTAACGCTACCGTTGTTATTCACCCACAGGCTATCAAATTCACGTCCGAAAAAGTTCACACCACCTTCAAATATTGAGGTAATGTCGATCGCTTCAGTCGAAAGATCATCGTTGGGTTGAAGAATATTTTCTCCAAACCCCGCCTCTCCTCCTAGGCCAGAAATAAGAGAAGTACCATTGAAGGTTGATTGATCTACTTCACCGGACATTGCATGCTCCTGGACAGCAATAACACTGCTTTCAGCTGAGTTTATTGGAGACAGGATCCCTCATGGATTTTTCCTGCCCTCCTTCGGCATTAACCTAAATATAACTTACCTTCTACATAAATAGGAAAATACTATAAACATTCCCAATCTGCCAAGCACTCGAATAATTTTTCTTAGCTAAAACTCTATGAAAATTGATCAATACATTAATTTATCATTTAAATCAATATATTATACAAGTGACTTTTAAAAAACCTATTGACTTACAGTGGTTTTTATAAAAAATGACACGCCATACCGAAGAATAACCCCTTAGCGCTATCAAGAAGCGCTAGAGAAGTATCGAAATAGGCGATTCATGCATGTAGGCGGGATACTAAAAGCACTTTCCACAGGAGGGGAGTAGCCAACATGTTAGCCCGAATCGGCATAAGGATAAAACCTGCGTTCATATTACACATAATACAACAAGCTAAAAATATTGCCTGGAAAGCCACAATCCTTTGAAATAAAGATGAATAGCCAAGTTAAAAGCAGCAATTCCTGCTATCGGCAAAAGGGTTACTCGATAACTAACCAAGCAGCATTCGTTCACCAAGTATAATCGCTAGCAATAAAAGCTCCCTCGAAAGGCGTACTGCGCTAGAAATAATTGATGGTACTCATGATGAAGCTTTGCTATTCACTTAATGAAACCGCCCCGGCCGTTTCGACACTTCTTCGAGTGCCCACCCTTGAGTGCGTAGCTCGCCCTCCAGCACCGCTTCGAGCTGTGGCGAGAGGTTGGGGAAGAAGTTGAGGCCGGTGCGTGCTTCGATCTCGTCGATGGTGACCAGATAGTCCGCCAGCGGTTCGTTGCCGCGCACGTCTTGCGGCATGATGAAGGCCAGCGCCAACGGCGCCTTGGCATGCGGGGCTACGATGATTTTATAGAATGCCTCGGGCACTTCGACGAGCCCGACCCGGTTCAAGACGTTGTCGGTGAAGCGCTCGGGGAAAACCGGCCCGGTAATGACCTGCAGGTAGTCGAAGCGTGGTGCGAAGTGATCCATCACCGACTCCTCCAAACGCTGCCACAGTTGGCGGTTCAGCTTTGGGCGCTGAGGGCTCATGTTGCTCATCTGGAAGGTATCGAGCTGGGCGTTTCGTCCGTGAACGGCGGCGATGGCGTAGTTGGGCGCCATGTGGCCACGGTCATAGCCGCTGCCCGAATAGCTGTCGGTACCGACCGGCCAGAGCGTACGCCAGTCGGCGCGAAAGTTGGGCCGCGAGCCAATGCGGGTATCGTCCGGCACGGCCCTCAGCTGGTAGCTCACCCATAGCGGATTGATGCGTACATCCGACCAGCCCACGATAAAACCGTCGTTGCGCAGCACGCGGTGAAAAGTGGTCAGGCTCAGGTCTTCCCAAGTGGGTGCGCCCATCCAGACCGCCTCGCCGACTTGCTGGCGCTCCTGGAACTCCCAAAGCCCGCCCCCGACCACCACGAACAGCAGCGCCACTCCAAAGCGCCGCCCCCGGCGGCCCCAGCGCGAAAGCGTTTTTCCCACCGTGCTTCTCCCTACCTTGCCCTGTTTTCTTTTTCTAATTTACCGCTACTACTTCGCCGCTACTTCTCAAGGCAAGAAGACTACCAGCCCAGCGAGAACATGGTTTCCAGGTCGTGGCGCGAGTGCACCTGCATGGCGTTCAGGGTTTCCGTATCGCTAATGCCTTCTACCGCGTTCAGGCGCTCGGTCACAAGCTCCGCCAGGCTCTCGAAGTCACGGGTGCGAGCAATCGCCACCAGGTCGTAGCGCCCGCAGGTAGAGTATACCTCGCTGATGCCCTCGACCTCCGCCAGCCGCTCGGCGACGCCTTTTACCTGGCCTTTTTCGGTATTAATCAAAATGACAGCGTTTTGCATGGCGCCCTCGTAGGTCAACGTATTTGAATCCAGCGTGTCTAAACGTTTGCCGAGTATACCAGCCCCCACCGTCCCGCCAAACGGCGCAATTAATGTGGCCTATTGCCACGCGCAGTGAAACCCATTAGTCGCGGTGAAACGCATGGGTTAAGGTAGGCGCAAGATAAACACTTTATAATACGGCGAAAATCAGAGCGCCTTTTAGCGCCTCGTCCGTGACGCTTTCAGACCGTGAACCGTTAGACCGAGCAACCAAGGAGACACCATGGCCGATCAGAGCCGGCGTAAGTTTATGCGTGACAGCGTACTGGGCCTTGCCGCCCTGCCGCTGGGTGTTGGCATCATGTCTAAAACCGCTTTCGCACAGTCGCTGCCTCGTTTGGACCCGAGCGCCCCCGCGGCCCAGGCACTCAACTATGTCGAAGAGGCCGAAAACGCCAGCGATCACCCGTCCTTTAGCGAAGGCGAACTGTGCTCCAACTGCATGTTTTTCACCGAAGGCAACGAAGGCTGTCAGCTCTTTCCGGAAAATAGCGTCGCCCCGAATGGTTGGTGCCAGTCCTGGACGTCAAAAGGTTGATCTCTTCCTACCCCGCCTGCCGGCGGGGTAGTCACTAGGCTCTGTCTGACAAGTGCCTGCGCTCGACAATACGGCGTTAAAAATTGGCTCAAAATACTCATTTACACATGTAAACTCCGTTTTTTCGCCAATTTTTGCCTTGTCTTGTCTTCGCTCGTCGACTTTTCAGACAGACCCTAAGGCTGCGCGCCCTCCTCTGCGCTCGTCTCCTCGACCGGCCAACGGTAACGATGGGTCACGCGCCCTTCGTCCATGGACACCAGATGGACCGGAAAGCCCCAGAGCTTTTGCAGGTGACGCATCACCGGATAGACGCTGCGCTCCAGCGGCCGGCGACTCTCCTGTACGTGATGCAGCGTAAGCGACCGGTCGCCGCGAATCGCCGCCTCGAATACCTGTATGTTGGGCTCGCGTAGCGAAAGCGCGTACTGAGCGGCAAGCGCGTCCCGTACACGGCGATATCCCTGCTCGTTGTGGATCGCCCCGATAGCGAGCGTATCGCTTTGATCGTCGTCCACCATGACAAAAAGCTTGAGGTCGCGAATCACCCTGGGCGATAAAAACTGCTGGATGAACGACTCGTCCTTGAAGTTGCGCATGGCGAACTCGAGCGTCTCCCGCCAAGGGGTGCCGGCGATATCGGGAAACCACGCTTTGTCCTCGTCAGTGGGCTCGTCGCACAGGCGCTTGATATCGCGAAAAATCGCAAACCCGAGCGCGTAGGGGTTGATGGCGTTGTAGTAGGGGCTGTCGAAGTCCGGCTGGTTGATGACCGCCGCGTGGGACTGCAAAAACTCGAGCATCAGCCCTTCATCCACATGGCCATCGTCATAGAGCCGGTTCATCAGCGTATAGTGCCAAAAACAGGCCCAGCCTTCGTTCATTACCTGGGTTTGGCGTTGGGGATAAAAGTACTGGGCCAGCTTGCGCACGATACGCACGACCTCGCGCTGCCAGGGCGCCAGTAGCGGCGCGTTCTTCTCGATGAAGTAGAGCAGGTTCTCCTGGGGCTCCGCCGGGTAGCGCCCGCCTTCGTGAAGGCCCAGCGGGTCGTCCTCGCCATGAAGTTGACCCGGCAGCGGCTCGGTTTTCTCAAAAGGCTTAGGAATAGTACGCCAGAGCATGTTGACCTGGGTTTGCAGGTAGGCTTCGCGCTCCTGCTGGCGCGTCGCTTCCTGGGCGGCGGAAATTTTCGATGGCCGCTTGTAGCGGTCCACCCCGTAATTTTGTAGCGCGTGGCAGGCGTCGAGCAGTTGCTCGACGGCGTGGGTGCCGTGGCGCTCTTCGCACTGGGTGATATAGCGGCGCGCGAATACCAGGTAATCGACGATCGAGTCCGCCTCGGTCCAGGTGCGAAAAAGATAGTTGCCCTTGAAAAACGAGTTGTGGCCGTAGCAGGCGTGGGCCATGACCAGCACCTGCATCATCAGCGTATTCTCCTCCATCAGGTACGCGATACAGGGGTCGGCGTTGATGACGAGCTCATAGGCAAGCCCCATTTGGCCGCGCTTGTAAGCCTGCTGCACGGCCAGAAACTGCTTGCCGAAGGACCAGTGGTGATAGCCCACCGGCATGCCCACACTTGCGTAGGCGTCCATCATCTGCTCGGTGGTGATCACTTCGATCTGATTGGGGTAGGTGTCGAGCCGGTACTCGTCGGCAAGCCCGGCCAGCGCCTGGTCGAAACGCTCGAGGATGTCGAAATTCCAGTCCGAGCCCGTCGCTATGGGACCGGATGCGGAGGCATTGGGGGAGACTCGCATCGCGCCCTCCTTTTCAATTGAGTGGCCGCTTACGCTTGCGCGTGGGAGCGGCGCTTGAACAGCTCGCGAAAAACGGGATAAATGTCGCCGGCTTCGAAAATCTGGCGCATGGCAAAGCGCTCGCTAAAGCGTTTGGCGACGTTCTCATACTCGTGCCACAGCGACTGATGCTCGTGCGGGGTAATTTCGACGTAGGCGTAGTATTGAAGGTGGGGCATCAGCTCATTGATCAGCATGTTGCGGCAGATCGAGGAGTCGTCGTCCCAGTTGTCGCCATCGGAGGCCTGAGCCACGTAGAGATTCCACTGGCCAGGTGGATAGCGCTTATGGATGATTTTGTTGACCAGCGTCAGCGCGCTGGAGACGATCGTGCCGCCGGTTTCCCGGGAGTAGAAAAACTCCTCTTCGCTAACCTCCCGGGCAGCGGTGTGGTGGCGCACGAACACCAGCTCGACCTTCTCGTAGTGCTTTTCCAGAAACAGGTAAAGCAGCAGGAAAAAGCGCTTGGCGATATCCTTGTGGTTCTGGGTCATCGACCCGGACACGTCCATGACGCAGAAAATCACCGCCTGGCTCGAGGGCTGCGGCTCCGGGGCCAGCTGATGGTAGCGAAGGTCGACGGTGTCGATGAACGGCACTGCCTCGATGCGCTTTTCCAGCCGCTCTATCTCGGCCTGAAGCGCGGTGATACGGGCGGGATTTCTCAAGATGGTGTCTTTGGCCATCTCCTCGGCAAGCGCCGCCTGGGCTTCCCGCAAGGCGCGCTTGATGGGCGCGCGCATGGCGATACGCCGGGCGTAGGCTTCGCGCATCGAGCGGGTCACGCTCATGCGTGAAGGCACGCCGTCGCGGGCGAGCCCGGCGCGCACCATCTTGATCTCTTCCATGGTCTTGAGCGGCGTGCGCTCTAGATGCGGTAACTCGAGGCCGTCGAACACGAACTCGAGAAACTCTTCGCGGCTTAGCGTAAAGGCGAACTCGTCGTCGCCTTGCCCCTGCTGACCGGGGCTGCCCTCGCCGGCCCCTTGACCGCTACCGCCCCCTGGCGGGCGGCGGATCTTGTCGCCTTCCAAAAACTCCTTGTTGCCCGGCGATACCACGTTGCGCCGCCCGCCGGGGCCGTGCTGAAAGACCGGCTCGGAAATGTCTTTGGTGGAAATGGAGACACTCTCGCCGCGCTCCATATCGGTGATCGAGCGGCGGTTGACCGCCTCTTCCACCGAGCGTTTGATGTGGTGGCGATAACGCTCCAGAAAGCGCTGCCGGTTGACGGCGCTTTTGTGCTTCGCGTTCGGCCTGCGGTCGATAAAGTAGGTCATACAACCTCCAAAGCGTCAGAGCGTTGAGATGGGCGCCCCCGCTACTGGGATTTACGCACCCGCAGGTACCACTCCGAAAGCAGGCGTACCTGTTTTTCGGTGTAACCGCGCTCGACCATGCGCGCGACGAAGTCTTCGTGCTTTTTCTGGTCCGACTTCGAGGCCTTGGCGTTGAAGGAGATCACCGGGAGAAGCTCCTCGGTGTTGGCGAACATCTTGTGCTCGATCACCCCTCTGAGCTTTTCGTAGGACTGCCAGCTCGGGTTCATGCCGTTGTTCTGGGCCCGCGCGCGCAGCACGAAGTTGACCACTTCGTGGCGGAAATCCTTGGGGTTGGAGATACCCGCAGGTTTTTCGATCTTTTCGAGCTCTTCGTTGAGCAACTGGCGGTTCAAAAGCTCGCCGGTGTCCGGGTCACGATACTCCTGATCCTGAATCCAGAAGTCGGCGTAGGTAACGTACCGATCGAAAATATTCTGGCCGTACTCGCTATAGGATTCGAGATACGCGGTCTGGATCTCCTTGCCGATGAACTCGACATAGCGCGGCGCCAGAAACTCCTTGATGAAACCTATGTAGCGCTCGAATACCTCGGAGGGGAGCTGCTCGCGCTCCAGCGACTGCTCCAACACGTAAAGCAGATGCACCGGGTTGGCGGCCACCTCAACACTGTCGAAGTTGAACACCTTGGAGAGAATCTTGAAGGCAAAGCGCGTGGAGAGCCCTTGCATGCCCTCATCCACGCCGGCGGCGTCGCGGTACTCCTGAATCGACTTGGCTCGCGGGTCGGTGTCCTTGAGGTTCTCACCGTCGTAGACGCGCATCTTGGAGTAGACGCTGGAGTTTTCCGGCACCTTGAGCCTTGAAAGAATCGAGAACTGCGCCAGCATGCGCAGGGTGTCCGGCGCGCAGGGGGCGCGGTTGAGCGACGACTCCTCGAGCAGTTTCTGATAGATGCTCACCTCTTCCGAGACCCGCAAACAGTACGGCACCTTGACGATATAGACCCGGTCCAGAAACGCTTCGTTGTTGCGATTATTGCGAAACGCCTGCCACTCGGACTCGTTGGAGTGGGCCAATATCACGCCGTTGAACGGGATCGCGCCCATGCCCTCGGTCGGGTTGTAGTTACCCTCTTGCGTTGCCGTCAAAAGCGGATGCAGCACCTTGATCGGCGCCTTGAACATTTCGACGAACTCCATCACCCCCTGGTTGGCGCGGCAAAGCCCGCCGGAGAAACTGTAAGCATCAGGGTCGTCCTGGGAGAAGAGCTCGAGCTTGCGGATATCGACCTTGCCGACCAGCGAGGAGATATCCTGATTGTTCTCGTCGCCGGGCTCGGTCTTGGAGATCGCGATCTGATTGAGCCTTGAAGGATAAAGGCGCACCACGCGAAACGAGGAGATATCGCCGCCGGTCTCCTTCAAGCGCTTGGCCGCCCAGGGCGACATCACGCTTTTCAAGTAGCGCGGCGGGATGCCGTACTCTTTTTCGAGCACTTCGCCGTCCTCTTCCGGCGAAAAAAGCCCCAGAGGCGACTCGTGAACCGGCGAATCCTTGAGGGCGTAAAACGGGATGCGCTCCATGAGAAGCTTCAGGCGTTCGGCAAGCGAGGATTTACCGCCGCCCACCGGCCCCAGTAGGTAGAGAATCTGCTTGCGCTCCTCGAGGCCCTGGGCTGCGTGGCGAAAGTAGGCCACGATCTGTTCGATGGCCTCTTCCATGCCGTGAAACTCGGCGAATGCCGGGTAGCGTCGGATCACTTTATTGGAAAAAATGCGCGAAAGGCGCGGGTCTTTGGCGGTATCGATCACCTCGGGCTCGCCGATCGCCTCCAGCATGCGCTCGGCGGCGCTGGCATAGATTTTGGGGTCGCGCTGGCAAAGGGCGAGGTACTCCTCGAGGGTCAACTCTTCTTGCTGCGTGCGGGCGAATCGGTCTTGAACGTGATCAAAGATGCTCATGGAACTCTCCTGTGACCAAGCCTCAGGCATACCGCCCACTCACACATCTTAAACGCGGCGTGCCAAACGGGGTGTCGTTCTATCAGCGTAGTCAGCCACACAAAAAGTGAGGACAAAACCTTCAACGCTAAGAGCCACGAAGGTTTAAAGCGTGCCGAAGGCGTAGCCGCCGATTTCTGCACGCAAGGCTGGAACATGGCACTTGCCTTATGTTCGAATGCAGGTAACCATTTATTACAGGATGGCGGCCGCTTCGGCTCGCCCTTTGCAGACCCGGGAGATATGACCCCATGCCGATTCGTCGCGCGCTGATGACCGCTCTATTACCACTACTCGCCGCTACCGCCGCTTCCACGGCTCAGGCCCAGCAGACGAGTGCCCCCAACGTCGAAACTCAAAGCTTTCAGGACTGGGAAGTGGGCTGCCCTTCGGGGGCCGGCCAGCAGCAAGGCTGCTCCATGAGCCAAATCATCAACAACCCGGACAGCAACGAGCCGCTAATGCGCGCCATGGTCGGCTACCCGCCGCAGGCCCAGGGCAACGCGGTCATGGCCTTCATGCTGCCGCTGGGCGTGAATCTGGCGCCGGGTATGCAGCTGCAGGTGGATAACAACGAGCCGGTCGGCTTCCCCTACCAGTTCTGCCACGAGCAGGGTTGCCGCGCGGATCTTCCGCTGGAGCCGAGCATGCTGCAGCAGCTACGCAGCGGAAGTAGCGCCACCGTTAGCGCCATCGCCCCGGACGGCCAGCGCCTGGACGTGAACCTGTCGCTAATGGGCTTTACCAACGCAAGCCAGGAAATCGCGCCCTAAAAGCACCTAGGCCATCGCCGCGCTGACGTCGGCCAGAAGCTGGTCGAGCAGCTCGACGGTGGTGTTCCAGGCGCAGACAAAGCGTGCCCCGCCCGCGCCAATGAAGGTATAGAAGGTCCAGCCCTGGGCCTTGAGCCGTGCGACCACGTGGGGCGGAAGCTCCACGAAAACGCTATTGGCCTGGGTGGGGAACATCAGCGAAACGCCGGGCAGCGCCGCGAGGCCTTCCGACAGATAGCGCGCCATGGCGTTGGCGTGCTGAGCGTTGGTAAGCCAGGCGCCGCTTTCCAAAAGCCCGAGCCAGGGGGCGGAGACGTAACGCATTTTGGACGCCAACTGGCCCGCCTGCTTACAGCGGTAGGAAAAGTCTTCGGCCAGCTCGCGATTGAAAAACAGAATCGCTTCGCCAAAGGCCAAGCCGTTTTTGGTGCCGGAGAAACACAGCGCATCCACTCCCACCTGCCAGGTCAACTCCGCCGGCGTCGCGCCCAGGCTTGCGCAGGCGTTAGCAAAGCGTGCGCCGTCCATATGCAGGCGCAGGTCGTGCTTGTCGGCCACCGCGCGAATCGCCAGAAGCTCCTCGCGAGAGTACAGCGTGCCGACTTCGGTCGCCTGGGTGAGGGATACCACCTTGGGCTTGGGATAGTGGATATCGGATCTTTTAGTGACCAGCGCCTCGATGCCTTCCGGGGTCAGCTTGCCGTTGGCGCCGGGCGAGGTTAAAAGCTTGGCGCCGTTGGAGAAAAATTCCGGCCCGCCGCACTCGTCGGTTTCGATATGCGCAAGCTCGTGGCAGATCACGCTATGATAGCTGCGCCCCATGGCCGAGAGCGCCAGCGAGTTCGCGGCGGTACCGTTGAAGACGAAAAAGACGTCGCAGTCGTAATCGAACATCTCACGAAAGCGATCCGCAGCGCGGGCGGTCCAGCTATCGTTACCGTAGGCCAGGTCGTCGCTGTCGTTGGCTTTTAAAAGATACTGCATCGCTTCCGGGCAGATACCGGAGGTGTTGTCGCTGGCGAGAAATCGGGGGGTACACTCCGAGGCCATGGTGGCTGGGTCCTTTTGGCTGACGATCATGAAGCGGGCTGGGTGCCACCCGCTTACACAATGAACGAACACCTTACGGCGCGGCGTACGCGCCCTAAGACAAAAGGCTAGTCTAGCGCTAATTCGACCGGGTCGTCACCCGGCCCTCCCCAACGGTGCTTCGAGGATCAAAGCGAGGCGGCGAGCCGCATGCCCTGGTCGATCGCCCGCTTGGCGTCGAGTTCGGCGGCCTCATCGGCGCCGCCGATCACGTGCACTTCGGGGCCGGCCTGCTCGAGCGGCGCGATCAGATCGCGCACCGATTCTTGCCCGGCGCACACCACCACCGTATCCACCTTGAGCACCTGCGCTTCGCCGGCCAGGCGAATATGCAGGCCTTCGTCATCGATGCGCACGTACTCGCAGCCGCTCAGGGTTTTCACCCCGCGGGCCTTGAGCGCCGCGCGGTGCACCCAGCCGGTGGTTTTACCCAGCCCCTTGCCTGGCCGGGTGGTCTTACGTTGCAGCATGGTGATACGCCGAGCCGGCGCCGCCGGTGCCGGCGCTTTGAGCCCGCCGGGCTCATTGACCGCCATATCCACGCCCCACTCTTCGCACCAGGCGGCGATAGAAAGCGCCGGGTGGCTCTGATGAGCCAAAAGCTCCGAGACGTCGAAACCGATACCGCCGGCGCCGATCACTGCGACCTCCCGCCCCACGCGTTCCGGGTTTTCGATCGCCTCGGCGTAGCTCAATACGCTGGGGTGATCCGCGCCGGGCAGTGTAAGTGTACGCGGTGTCACGCCGGTGGCGATCACGACGACGTCGAACTCGCTCAATGCCTCCAGGGTGGCCTCGGTATTCAAACGCACGTCCACGTCGTGCTTATCGAGCATGACGTGAAAATAGCGCAGCGTCTCGTCGAACTCCTCTTTACCGGGGATTTTGCGCGCGTAGTTGAACTGCCCGCCAAGCTCGCCGCGGCGCTCGAAAAGCGCCACCCGATGCCCCCGCTCGGCGGCGGCCACCGCCGTTGCCAAACCCGCCGGGCCGCCGCCGACCACCGCCACCCGCCGGGCAGTAGCGGTGGGCGCCAAACTAAACTCGGTTTCGTGGCAGGCCCGCGGGTTGACCAAACACGACGTCAGCTTGCCGGCAAAGGTGTGATCCAGACATGCCTGGTTGCAGGCGATACAGGTATTGATCTCTTCGGCTCGCCCGGCCTCGGCCTTTTGTATCCACGCCGGGTCGGCAAGAAACGGGCGCGCCATGGAGACCATGTCCGCGTGGCCATCGGCAAGTACCTGCTCGGCCACCTCGGGCATATTGATGCGATTGGTCGTAATCAAAGGAATCGAAAGCGAGGAACGAATGCGCCGGGTCACCTCGGTAAACGCCGCGCGCGGCACGCTGGTGACGATGGTCGGCACGCGCGCCTCGTGCCAACCAATGCCGGTATTGATCACGTTGGCCCCGGCCTCCTCGACCGCTTGGCCGAGGGCAACCACTTCCTCCCAGGTGCTGCCCTCTTCCACCAGGTCGATCATCGACAGGCGAAAGATGACCAGAAAGCGCTCGCCGACCGCCTCGCGAATACGCCGGACGATCTCCACCGGAAAGCGGATACGCGCTTTGAAATCGCCCCCCCAGGCGTCGTCGCGGGTGTTGGTACGCCTACAGATGAACTGGTTGATCAAATAGCCTTCCGAGCCCATCACCTCGACGCCGTCGTAGCCCGCCTCTTGGGCGAGCATAGCGCAGCGCACGTAGTCATCGATTTGACCTTCGACTTCCTGGGTCTCGAGCGCACGCGGCGTGTGCGGGTTGATCGGCGCTTGAAGCGCCGAGGGCGCGACAAGGTGTGGGGAGTAGGCGTAGCGCCCGGCGTGCAGAATCTGCATGCACAGATACCCACCCTCGGCATGCACCGCCTCCACCACCTGGCGGTGTTCGTCCAGTTGGCTGGAATCCGTCAAGGCATTCGCCCCTTCGAACACCGCGCCCTCCGGGTTGGGCGCGATACCGCCGGTCACGATCAGACTCACCCCCGCCCGGGCGCGCTCGGCGTAAAACGCCGCCAGGCGAGCAAAGCCGTTCGGCGTCTCTTCCAGGTTGGTATGCATCGAGCCCATCAGTACGCGGTTGGGCAGGTTTAAATGCCCCAGCTGAATCGGGGCAAAGAGGTGCGGGTAAACGGGCGGCTGCGTCATCACGGTCTCTCGCATTTTATTTAAATAGTCGGCTTTAAAATATTCAAACAAGCGTATGACATTGGTGCGACGCCGTACAGACCTTTGAGCGCGCCCTTTGAGCCACGCCCTCTTGCTCAGAGCGTCAAAGCGCGTCACATTACCCGGCTAACAATCAGGGAATTCGCTATGCCATTGATTTACTTTCTCGCGCCGCTGGCGACGGTGGTGATCTGGTCGGGCAACATGACCATCAACCAGCTCACCGTTGGCGCCATTGCACCGAGCAGCATCGCCTTTTTACGCTGGCTTTTGGCGTTTGTCGTCATGACGCCGTTCGTGCTGCCCACCGCGCTCAAACATCTCCCCGAGATCAAACGCCACTGGCCGAAGCTTGCCGTGCTGGGGCTTTTGGGCATGGGGCTCTGGCAGGGGCTTGCCTACGTTGCCGCCGAGAGCACTACTGCCACCAACATGGGGATTCTGGCGGCCATGGTGCCGCTTTTGACCGTGCTTTTGAGCGCGCTGATTCTGCGCGAACCGCCGACCGTTGGCGGCGTGGTCGGCGGGCTATTGGCGTTTATCGGCGTAAGCGTTCTGCTCGGCCAGGGCAACCCGCTTTCGCTATTGAAGCTCGAGGTGGCGTTTGGTGATGCGCTAATGGTCGTTGCCGCCATCTGCTACGCTCTTTACGGCGTCATGCTCAAGCGTTGGCAGATGAACCTGCCCCCTTGGGTACTGCTCTACGGCCAGGTGTGCTGTGCGGTGCTCTTTTTGCTGCCGCCTTACCTACTGGGGCCGATGACGCCGGTCAATGGTCAAAACGTGTGGCTGATCCTCTACGCGGGCATTCCCGCCTCGATCATCACCACCTTTTTGTGGATGCGCGCGGTGCGCCAAATCGGCGCCAACCAATCGAGCATCTTCATTAATTTGATGCCGCTTTTTAGCGCGCTGATCGCCATGGCGTTTCTGGGCGAGCGCATCGCAGGTTTTCATCTTTTCGGCGGTGTTCTGATTTTGGCCGGCGTCATCATGGCGCAAACGTTGACTCGCCCGCTGGTCGCCGTCCCCGGTAATAAAAACCGCAGCGCGCAGCAGTGATACACTAGGCTAACGACTTTTTTATGGTGGGTACCCAATACTATGTCCCTGGAAGAACTGCACCTTAATCTTCGCAATCTGACAAGCGACGACTACGACCAGTTGAAAACGCTGATGGATGCGGTCTATCACGACATCGGCGGCGCCTGGCCCAGGCACACGATCGACAAGCTCATCCAGGAATTCCCCGATGGCCAGATCGCGATCGAGGACGACGGCATTTTGGTCGGCGTGGCGCTGACCGTGCAGGTGGATTACGACGCGTTCTCCAACCCCCACCGCTACGACGACCTGATCGGCCATCGCGAAGTCATCTTGAACGATGAAGAGGGCGACGCGATGTACGGATTGGACGTGCTGATTCACCCGGACTACCGCGGCTACCGGCTGGGCCGGCGCCTTTACGAAGCGCGCAAGGAGCTTTGTCGCTCGCACAACCTGCGCGCGATCCTGGCCGGCGGGCGCATTCCCGAGTACCACCAGCACTCCGACAAGCTGACCCCGGCCCAGTATATCGACAAGGTCTCGCGCAAGGAGATCTACGACCCGATCCTCTCTTTCCAGCTCGCCAACGACTTCCAGGTCAAGCGGCTTTTGCGCAAATACCTGCCGGAAGACGAGCAGTCCCGCGGTTACGCGACGCTTTTGGAGTGGAACAACATCCTGTTCGAGCCCGCCGAAAGCGTGCTGGATACCCGCCCCACCCAGGTACGGGTCGGCGCGGTGCAGTGGCAGATGCGCGAATTCTCCTCGGTGGAGGCCGCGCTTCAACAAATCGAGTACTTCGTCGACGCGCTGTCGGATTACCAAAGCGACTTCGCGGTGTTCCCGGAACTGTTCACTACCCCCTTGATGGGGCTTCAGGACCGCGCGGCGCAGCAGGACCAAATGGCGGCCATCCGCTTTCTGGCAGGCTTTACCGAGCGCTTCAAAAGCGAGCTATCGCGCATGGCGGTCTCCTACAATATCAACATTGTCGGCGGGTCGATGATCGAGGCAGGCAAGGACGACCGGCTTTATAACGTGGCTTACTTGTTCCACCGCGACGGCGAGATCGAAAAGCAGGCGAAGCTGCACATCACCCCTCAAGAACGTCGCGACTGGGTCATCGAAGGCGGCGACGAGCTGCGCGTATTCGATACCGACGCCGGCCGGGTGGGCATTTTGATCTGCTACGACGTCGAGTTTCCCGAGCTTGGCCGACTGCTGGCCGACCAGGACATGGACATCCTCTTCGTGCCCTTCTGGACCGATACCAAAAACGGCTACCTGCGCGTACGCCACTGTGGCCAAGCCCGGGCGATCGAAAACGAGTGCTACGTGGTGCTGTGTGGGAGCGTGGGCAACCTGCCCTCGATCGAAAACCTGGACATCCAGTACGCCCAGTCGGCGGTATTCACGCCGTCGGACTTCGCCTTCCCCCACGACGCGGTGCTGGCGGAAACCACGCCCAATACCGAGATGATCTTCTTCTCGGATCTGGATCTGACCCGCCTGACGGTCGTACGCGCCGAAGGCTCGGTGACCAACATGAAAGACCGCCGCAAGGACCTGTTCGACCTGCGCTGGCGCGACTGGTCCTGGAAGTCCGGCGCGAATCTGGACGACTAAGACGATAGCCCCATAACGCCAGAACCGGATTTCATCGGTGGCCCGCCATACCACCGATGACGGCACCCACCCTTGTAGGAGCCCGATTCATCGGGCGATGGAGGCGACAGCCTCCCTGTGGGAGAAGGCGACACTATCGTCCCGTCAACCCAAGCAGCGCGGTGCGCTGCATCGCTGGCTGAAGCCTGCTCCTACGGGGGTTGGGCATACCCGGTGGCGCGGCACTCGTCGGCGACGCCTCCGGCCCGCAGCGATTTATCGGCAGCCCGGCATACCAGCAATGTAAGCACCCCACCCTTGTAGGAGCCCGATTCATCGGGCGATGGAGGCGACAGCCTCCCTGTGGGGGAAGGCGACACTGTCGGCCCATCAACCCAAGCAGCGCGGTGCACTGCATCGCTGGCTGAAGCCTGCTCCTACGGGGGGTTGGGCATACCCGGTGGCGTGGCACTCGCTGGCGACGCCTTCGGCCCACAGCGATTTATCGGTGTACCGGCATACCACCGATGGAAGCACCCCACCCTTGTAGGAGCCCGATTCATCGGGCGATGGAGGCGCCAGCCTCCCTGTGAGAGAAGGCGAAATTATCGGCCCGTCAACCCAAGCAGCGCGGTGCGCTGCATCGCTGGCTGCTGGTTAAAGCCTGCGCCTACGGGTGGTCGGGCCATACCAAATGACGCGGCACGCGGCCTTTAGCGTCGAAGGCCACGCCTTCGGCGCGCAGCTTTTCGTGCTGGCGCGTTGCGCCGCCGTGGTCGGCAAGCTTTAGGCTGGCGGAGATCACCCGGTGCCAAGGGAGCTGATGACCTGCGGGGAGGTGGCGCATGGCGGAACCGACCGAGCGCGCGGTGGCGCCCTCGGTCATGGCGGCGATGCGCCCGTAGGTCGTCACCCGGCCTTCGGGTATTTGCGCCACGATGGTGTAGATTTGCTCCAAAAGCGCCGGGCGCACCGCACCTCCCCGTCTAGATGATTTCGAATCCGTTTAAAGCGTACCGACCAGTTGGTCGATGCCCTGGTAGGCTTCCTTCAAGGCGCCATCGCGCTGCTCTTCGCCCATGTTCAGGCCTTCGGCAAAGACGATGTCGACATCGGTAATGCCCATCAAGCCTAGCATGGTTTTCAGGTGCGGCGTTTGGCTGTCGAGCTCGGTGCCGGCGTACTGGCCACCGCGCGCCGCCAGAATGATCGCCCGCTTGCCCTCGACAAGACCGACGGGGCCGGTGTCGGTGTAGCGGAAGGTTTCGCCGGCGCGCAGTATCCGGTCGAACCAGGCTTTGAGCTGCGAAGGTACGCCCAGGTTGTACATGGGCACCGCAATGACGATGACATCACTTTCCCGAAGCTCACCCAGCATGTCGTCGGAGTAAGCGGCCAGGCGCGTTTGCTCGTCGCTACGCTCTTGCGCCGGGATTTGCCAGGCGGCGAGTTCGGCAAGCTCCAGGTGCGGTGACGGGTTGGCCACTACGTCGCGAACGCGCACGTCGACACCGCGGGCGCTGGCCTGGGCGTTGAAGTGGCTCGCCAAGGCGTTGGACTGGCCGTTTTCACCCAGAATGGAGGAGGTAACGAGTAAAGCGCGGGTCATGGGAAGTTCCTGAATACGAATGAAAAGCGCTATTATACGTCGATTTTATAAAACGTTAAGCGCATTCTTTCGGGTCATTAGTTCGATAAAAGCGATTGATCGGCATAAAAAAACCCCGCCTTGCTCAGGCGGGGTTTGGCATTGCGCTCCGGAATCTGCGCGTTAGTACCCAAGTACTTTACACGCTAGTCGAGGTCGGGCCAGGCATTGGGGTCGACCTTGTTGGCAAGCTTGGGAAACTGCCTGGGCCGGAACACCGGCTCGTGACCTGCCTTGAGCTGTGCTTCGTAGTCGCGAAACAGCGCAATGGCGACGGGCGACAGCATCAGGATCGCGATCAGGTTGATCACCGCCATCATCCCCATGGAGAGATCGGCGAAGTTCCAGATAGCCCCCAGGCTCGCCACCGAGCCCACCATGATCATACCCAGCACCGCCAGGCGGTAGATCAATATGGCCACCGGTGCCCGCCGTCCGGCCAGGTACTCGATATTGGACTCACCGTAGGAGTAGTTGGCGATCAACGAGGTGAACGCAAACAGCAAAATACCCACGGCAATGAACGCGCTGCCCCACTCGCCCACGTGGGTTGAAAGCGCCATCTGGGTCAGTTGAATACCGTTGGTCTCACTGCCCGCCAGAACTTCCGGGCCGGACATGATGATGATCGCCGCGGTGGCGGTACAAATCACCAACGTATCCAGAAACACCCCGAGCATTTGAATAAAGCCCTGGGCGGCCGGGTGGTCGGGCCGGGTGCTGGCCGTGGCAGCGGCGTTCGGCGCCGAGCCCATACCCGCCTCGTTGGAGAACAACCCGCGCTGAATGCCGTTCATGATCGCCTGGGAGATCGCATAGCCAGCCACGCCCCCCGCCGCCTGCTCGAGGCCAAACGCGCCGCGAATGATCGTCATGAACGCCGCAGGCAGATCCGCCGCGTTCAACGCGACCACTACCAGCGCCAGAATCAGGTAAAGAAGCGCCATGAGCGGCACGATAAGCTCGGCCACTTTGGCAATGGACTTGAGCCCACCGAAGATGATCGGCGTGACGATGACGATCAGCACCAGACCCATGACCCAGGTAGGAATCTCGAACGCCTGCTCCATGGCCTGGGCAATGGAGTTGGCCTGAACGCTGTTGAACGCCAGACCAAACGCGATGATCAGGCACACCGAGAAAAGCACCGCCATCCAGCGTAGGCCCAGCCCGCGCTCGATATAGCGCGCCGGCCCACCACGGAACGTATTGTCGCCGTGGTCGACCTTATAAGCCTGGGCCAGAGTGGACTCGATAAAGCTGGTGGACATACCCACCACCGCGGTCATCCACATCCAGAAAATCGCGCCGGGGCCGCCGTAGTAAATGGCCACGGCCACGCCGGCCAGATTGCCCGTACCTACCCGCGCGGCAAGGCTCGTAGAAAGCGCCTGAAACGAGGAAATACCCCCGTTGGCCTGGCGCGAGCTGCGCAACAGCTTGAACATGTGTCCAAAGTAGCGCACCTGAATGCCGCCGGTGCGCACCGTGAAGTAGAGCCCGGCACCGATCAGCAGGTAGACCAGCACGCTACCCCAAAGCAGGCCGTTGCCGCGATCGACCAGCGCGGTCAGCAGCGGCGGAAGAGAAAAATCCATAAAGGCACACCTTAATTTATAACCTGTAAGCCGGGCCATTCTTCACGCCTGCACCAAAATGGCAAGCGTTTTGATTAATTTCACCTACCCAGACGGCCAGGCAGGGTTCGCCCTTTTTGGCGCCAGTGACTATCTTGTTTAACGTCTTTCATTAAGCGCGGCGCAATGGACGCGTCCCATGAAAAGCACAGATGAAGGCGATAAACAACGACAGGAGACAGTATGAAAGTGCATCCCTTGGCCGCCAGAGTGGCCGTTTCCGCTCTGGCGCTTGGCGCCGCGTTCGGCGCAGCCCCCACGGCACTGGCCGACAACGACACCCTCGATTTCGGCGTCCCCGCCTGGCCTGGCATCACGGTCAAGACCGAAATCGCCGAGCAGCTTTTAAACGCGCTGGGCTACGATACCCGCGCCCAGCAAATCGGCCTTCAGGTCATTTATCAGGGGATCGAAAGCGGCGACATCGACGCGTTTTTGGGTGTATGGCTACCCGCCCAGCGGGAGATGTTCGAGCCGCGCAAGGCGTCCGGCGTGCTGGTGGATGTCGCCAACAACGTGGACGGCGCGCAGATGACGCTGGCGGTGCCCGAGTACACCTATGAAAACGGCATCCAGAGCTTTTCTGACCTGACCGCCAACCGCGACATGTTCAACGGGCAAATTCTGGGGTTCGGCGCGGGCTCGGCGGCCAGCGAAATTCTCCAGGAGGCGATCGACAGCGACGCAAACGGCTTTGGCGACTGGCGCCTTCAGGATACCAGCGAAGTGGGCATGCTTAGCGCCGCGCAAGACGCGATCAACCGCGAAGAACCGGTGGTCTGGGTCGGCTGGACGCCGCACTGGATGAACCTCGAGCTTCCCATGCGCTATCTGGACGACCCCAACGATCTGTTCGGTGAAAACAACGGCGAAAGCGAAGTGCTCACGGTGCTGCGCGGCGAATACGCCGACGCCCATCCGAACGTGGTGACCTTTTTCGAGCAGTTCACCTTTAGCGCCGACGAGCAGAGCTGGATGATTCAGACCTTCGGGCAAGAGGAACGGGATTTATCCGAGGTCGCCAGACAGTGGATGAGTGACCACCCCGAGCGCCTCGAGGACATGCTGGCCGGGGTGACCACCGCCGACGGCGACCCCGCCTGGCCGGTCGTCGAAGCAACGCTCGATTAACGACATCTTCAACCCACCGGCCGGCTAGCGTATGCTGGCGCTCTTTAGAACGGCCGGTGGTGAATGGGATGTCACGCACGCTTTGGAAAGGCCTTGGCCTGATGGCCATACTCATTGCCGTAGTATTTGCCTGGTGGTGGCTCGATAGCGCCGGCTTCATGACCGCGGAAGGCCTCGACTCGAGCATCGCCTACGTCAGCCAGTGGCGGCGCGCGCCGTGGATGTTCGCGGCGGTCATTTTGACGTACAACGTGCTTTTGCTGGTGATGTTTCCTCTCACCTTGCTGGTCGTGGCCACCGGCTTGCTGTTTGGCCCGGCCTGGGGGCTTTTCTACGCCATTCTGGGAACGCTCAGCTTTTCGATTCTCTCCTACTGGATCGGCCACTGGCTGGGGCGCGACGCGCTGATGGATTACGGCGGCCGCCACCTGCGCGGGCTATCGGGCTACCTTTCCAAGCGCGGTATTCGCACCATGATTTTGATCAACGTGATACCGCTGGCGCCGTTTACGTTGACCAACATGCTGGCCGGCGCCTTTCATCTGCGCTTTCGCGACTACATGATCGGCTCCACCCTGGGGCTGGTACCCAGCCTTGCGATCATCATTTTACTGGGCAGCCAGCTGGGTGCACTGCTGACCGCGGCCAGCCGTGAAGAGGTGCTGTTCGCACTGGCCGGCCTGGTACTGGGGGGAGCGCTACTGTTCGGTTTAAAGCGCTACGCCGATGCGCGCAGCGCCCGGCGCAAGGCACTACGCGACAAAGTACTTCGCGACAAAGTATTACGCGATAAAGTACTAGGCGACAAACAGTGACCGCGTTCACCGGGGCGCCTTACTCGCCTTGCAGCGTGATCACCAGTTGGCGGCTGCCACCGTGGTTGCGATGCTCGCACAGGTAGATCCCCTGCCAGGTGCCCACGTTCAGCCGGCCCCGGGTGACGGGGATTTGCACGCTGGCGCCCAAAAGGCTGCCTTTCAGGTGCGCGGGCATGTCATCGCTGCCTTCGAATACGTGCTGATAAAAAGGCGCGTTTTCCGGCACCGCCTTATTGAAGTAGCTCTCGAAGTCGGCTCTTACCGTAGGGTCGGCGTTTTCGTTGATCGTCAGCGACGCCGAAGTATGCTTGATGAAAACGTGCAAAAGGCCGACCTCGACCCGCGCCATGGCGCTGAGGGCTTTCGAGACCTCGTCGGTAATCAAATGAAAACCCCGGGCGCGCGGCTCCAGACTGATTTCCTTTTGTGACCACATGGGCATTCCTCGCGTTGTGATAATGCGCTGTAAGATGGGCCTTGCCCGCACCCCTCCACCGCACTGGAGAAACGTGGCGAAGCCAATAACGATACGCAGGTTGACGATAAAGATAGAGGTTAAAAAACGTGATGCTCAACCGGTGGTTTAAACGCTCGACGCCCGCGCCTTTCGCCGAAACCTGGCAAAAAGCGCAGGAGCGCACGCCGCTACTCGCCGCGCTCTCCGAATTCGAGGCCGCCCGGCTTGGCGAGCGCGCCAGGCACTTTCTAAGCACCAAGCGCCTGACCCTGCACAAGGCACTCGAAGGCGTGACCTTCGATGATGCGGATCGGCTGGCGCTGGCGGCTCAGGCGTGCTTGCTCACGCTTGGCTGGAACCAGGCCGAGCACCGCGAAGCGTTTGGCAACGTACACGAGATCGTCATTTTGCCTGACAGCTTCACCCGCGAGGTCGAAGAGATGGACGAATTCGGCGTGGTGCACCACCTCACTGACGAACGCGCCGGCGAAACCTTTTACCAGGGCCCGGTCGTCGTCTCCTATACCGACCTTCAAGATAGCGGCGGCTTTACCGGTTTCAACGTATTGATCCATGAGCTTGCCCACAAGCTCGATATGGGCAACTCGATGGATATCGACGGTTTTCCGCCGCTTCCCCGCTCACTGCCCGCCACTCGGTGGCACGCGGTGTTCACCGAGGTGTGGGACGACCTGGCCGGCTGTATCGCGGCAGGAATCGAGCCGCCCATCGACGACTACGCCGCAAGCCATCCGGGCGAGTGCTTCGCGGTTTGCTGCGAATACTTCTTCACCGCCCCGCAGCATCTGGAAAGCGCCTACCCGGCGCTCTTTGCGCTGCTTTGCGACTACTTCAACCAGTCGCCCCTGGCGCGTCTCGACACCCTCGCTTGATCGCGCCCTCCTCCTGGTCCGACATCGAACGCGCTCACGCCTCCTCCATTTTTGGGCAACAATCGCTTTGGGCAACAATCGTTTGCAGTGTAGCCTGACCAGCTAAGGCGCTAAAGCCGCTACACTACTCGATGAAGACAGATCGTTTTCGAAGGAGCTTATTGATGGCCCACACCATTGCAGTGATCGCCGGCGACGGTATCGGCACCGAAGTCATGCCGGAAGGCGTGCGCGCGCTACAAGCCGCGGCCAAACGCTTTGACATCGACCTGGTATTCACCCACTTCGAGTTCGGTAGCTGCGACTACTACCTGGAACATGGCCAGATGCTGCCCGACGACTGGTTCGAGCAGCTCAAGGGCTTCGATGCGCTGTTCTACGGCGCGGTGGGCTGGCCGGAGAAAGTGCCGGATCATATCTCGCTGTGGGGCTCGCTTTTACAGTTTCGCCGCCGGTTCGATCAGTACGTTAACCTTCGCCCTTGCAAGCTGATGCCGGGCATCAAGAGCCCGCTGGCCGGCCGGGAGCCCGGCGATATCGACTTCTATGTGGTGCGGGAAAACACCGAGGGCGAGTACTCGAGCATCGGCGGCAAGATGTTCGAAGGCACCGAGCGCGAGGTGGTCATCCAGGAGACCGTGATGAGCCGTACAGGCGTCGACCGCGTCCTCAAGTACGCCTTTGAGCTGGCAAAGACGCGCCCGCGCAAGAAGCTCACCTCGGCGACCAAATCCAACGGTATTTCCATCACCATGCCCTACTGGGACGAGCGCGTGCTGGAAATGGCCAAACAGTACCCGGATATCGAGGTGGATAAATTCCACATCGATATCCTGACCGCGAACTTCGTGCTGCACCCGGACTGGTTCGACGTGGTGGTGGGCAGCAACCTGTTCGGCGATATTCTGTCGGACCTGGGCCCGGCCTGTACGGGTACCATCGGCATTGCGCCCTCGGCCAACATCAACCCGGAAGGCAACTTCCCGAGCCTGTTCGAGCCGGTGCACGGCAGCGCCCCGGATATCGCCGGCCAGGGTATCGCCAACCCCATCGGCCAGATCTGGTCCGGCGCGATGATGCTCGAACACCTGGGCCATGGGGACGCCGCTAAAGCGATGGTCGATGCCATCGAGGCAGTACTCGCCGAAGGCGACCCCCAGGTACTCACCGCAGACGCCGGCGGGCAAGGCACGACCGAAACGTTGGGCGAAGCCATTGCGAAGAGAATTGCGGGTTAGGCTATATTTGGCCGTCGCTCGATCAAGTGTTCGCGGCTTAGGCAAGCAATGTCGGTCACGCCCAGCAGCGCCATGTCGCGCACTATTTCCTCGCGAAGAAGCGTCAGCGCGTGGCGCACCCCGGCCTCGCCAGCATAGGCGGCGGCGTAGTTCATGGGCCGGCCGATGAACACGAACGACGCCCCGAGCGCCAGCGCCTTGATCACGTCGGTACCGCGGCGAAAGCCGCTATCCACCATCACCGGAATCGACACGGCACCCACCACCGCCGGCAGCGCTTCGAGCGCGGCCGGGCTATAGTCCAACTGGCGCCCGCCGTGGTTGGAAACGATCACCGCATCGCCCCCCAACGCCTCCACTTTCCGGGCATCCGCCGGGTTCAAAATCCCCTTGACGATCAGCTTGCCCGGCCAAAGCGCGCGCACCCGCTCGAGATACTCCCACTGCAGGTGACTGCGCCCGGAGAAGTCGCGGTTGACGTTTTTGGAGAGCACCGCGATGCCGCGATGCGCGTAGTTGTTCTCGAAGTGCGGCATGCCGTGGTGGTAAAGCGTACGCAGGAAGGTACCGAACAGCCAGCGCGGGCGAACCAGCCCGTCCCAGGCCAGGCGCAGGCTGGGGCGAAGCGGCGAGGAAAAGCCGCTTTTGCGATTGTTGTCGCTATTGGGTGGCACCGGGTAGTCCACGGTGATCACCAGGTTTTTAAACCCCGCCCGGGACACGCGCGCCAGCAGCGCCTCAACGTCTTCCAGCGTGCCCGGCAGATAAGCCTGAAACCAGTCGGTTTCGCCCTCGCGCAGAACCTCCTCCAGCGCAATCAAGGAGCTTCCACTCAGAATCATCGGCAACTGCTCATTGGCCGCCGCCCGGGCCTGCACGAGATCGCCCCGGTAGGCGGTCAGCGCGCTGATGCCCATCGGCGCGATGCCAAACGGCGCGCTGTAGGACTTACCCAATAACGTGGTCTCGGTCGAAATGCGCGATACATCGACCAGCGCCCGGGGCATCAGGCCGTAATCATCGAACACACGCCGATTCTCGGCGAAGGTTTTGCCCTCCTCGGCGCTGTTGGCGACATAGCCGAATAAGGGCCTTGGCAAGTGACGCCGGGCCAGCGCTTCGAAGTCGTGCAGATTACGGGCTTTATCGAGTCGGCTCACGCGGCACCTCTTGGGCCATTGGTGGCGTTGAACGCGCGAACCCCACGAGGGTGGGGTTCGCAGGAACACTATAGCAGTGCGCTAACGCCTCGCGGCAATTAGCCCATGGTCTCAGCGGGCGAGCTTCGCCGTTGTCTCGGCCACGAGCTTACCTTGAAAACGCGCAAGCTTGAGCTCGCGCGCGCTTGGCTGGCGGGAGCCGTCGCCGCCGGCCAGGGTCGCTGCCCCATAAGGGTTGCCGCCACTGACTTCGGAAATATCGAACTGCTCTTCGATACCGTAGCCGATCGGCACGATGATCATGCCGTGGTGGGCAAGCGTCGACCAGGTCGAGGTGACGGTCATTTCTTCACCACCGCCGGTACCGGTAGAGGTAAACACGCTGGCGACCTTGCCGCGCAGCGAACCGTTGGCCCAGAGACCACCGGTCTGGTCAAAGAAGGTGCGCATCTGGCCTGCCATGTTACCGAAACGCGTTGGCGTGCCGACGATGATGCCATCATAGTCGGCGAGTTCGCCCGGCGTGGCCTCGGGGGTATCGAAGTCCTGCTTGCCGCCGGCATTTTTGTAGGCGTCTTCGGGCATGGTTTCGGGGACACGTTTGACCGTGACCTCGACACCGTCGACTTCTTTCGCGCCTTCGGCGACGGCTGCCGCGAGCGTATCCACGTGACCATACATGGAATAGTAAAGTACCAGTACCTTGGTCATTGCTTTCTCCATTCGAGATTTCCGGGTTGACTACCAACTCCTCCTCTAGCCTAGCGGAAAATTAACCCAAGTGAAGGAGTTGAAGGCCGGCTGACCGTAATGGCCGCAGTGCGCCTTGCGCTTTTGTAAAACTAACACTAGTTTTCAAGGCAATTATCGTACTTGCATCCAAGGAGCCGGGAATGACGATTTTTGAAGCACTGCGCAAAGACCACGATCTTCAGCGCGACCTTTTGGCCCGTTTGGTCGAGACCCACGGCGACAGCAGCGAGCGCGACGCGCTTTACAAGCAGGTACGTGCCGAGCTTAAGTATCACGCCAATGCCGAAGAGCGCTCGCTCTATATCCCGATGATGGATATCGACCTGACCCAGGAAAAAGCGCGCCACAGCGTCGCCGAACACCACGAGATCGACGAGCTGCTCGAGCTTTTGGACGACACCGACTACAGCGCCACGAACTGGCTGACCCACGCCAAGCAGCTTCAGCACCTGGTGACCCACCACCTGGACGAAGAAGAGCAGGAAGTCTTCCAGCTCGCCGGTCGCGGCCTGGCGGATAACCAGAAGACATCGCTTGCCGGCGAATACCAGCAAGAGATGGAGCGCCAGCGCGCCGATTAAAAATGCCGCTTCCTGGTAAGCGTCGATAAAGCGCTTGGCCCCATCACGGGTCAGGCGCTTTTTTATGGGCGTTTATACCGACGCCCTGGCGTTTTATAGCCAGGCGACGCCGCCTTTGTCCCAAGCATTGGGGCGTGCTACACATAAAAGCCCAAGCGCATAGATAACAACGGAGAGTCATTCATGCTGAGCCAATGGCTGGACTGGACGCTGGAGGGTAAAGCGCCCGCCAAAAGCGGCGGCACGCTCCCAGGGGGCCACTACCAACTGCGCGCGCCAGGGGTTTTAGAGCTAAGCCCCAAAACGATTGAAGCGCACGCCCACGCCTGTATTTTCTCCGCCGCCATTCATGGTAACGAAACCGCTCCGGTCGAGCTTTTGGGCCAGTGGCTTGCCGCGCTCGAGGTGGGTAGCGCGCGCCTTAAAGCCCCAGTGCTGGTGATTTTGGGCAATATCCCGGCGCTCAAGGCCCAAACTCGGTTTATCAGCACCAACCTGAACCGGCTATTCGACCGCGAACTGACCGCCATGGGCGAAGAGCCCGACCGCGCCCGCGTGCTGATGAGCGAGGTGGACGACTTTTTCGCCCGCCATGAAGGTCTGCCCCGCCTTCATTACGACCTTCACACCGCGATTCGCCCAAGCCTTTACCCGCGCTTTGTCGTGGAGCCCTTCGCCGACACCGCCACCGAAGACCGGCAGTGGGCGTGGCTGGCCGCTGCCGGTATGCAGGCGGTGCTTCACCAGCACCAGCCAAGCTTTACGTTCTCTCACTACAGCAAACATTACCACCAGGCCCAGGCATTCACCTTCGAGCTGGGCCAGGTAGCACCGTTTGGTCACAACGACCTGGCGCCGCTTGCGCCCATGGCCAACCTGATCAGCGCGCTAGGGGCCGGCGAAGAACCGGAAAGCGCAGCCTCCCCGCCGCGCTTTTTCAAGGTGGCGCACGAACTGATACGCCGCTCTGAGGACTTCACGCTCTGTTTCGAGGAGAGTGTGGCGAACTTTACCCGCTTCGAACCGGGCGCGTGTCTGGCCAAAGACGGCCAGGGCGGTGATTTCCAGGTGGGCGAAACCCCGCTTCACGTCGTGTTTCCCAACGCCCGGGTGGAAATCGGCGCCCGCGCCGCCCTTCTGGCCGTGCCGGTATGAACGCGAGCACTTGGGCGTTAAACACCGTACACTAGGCTCTGTCTGAAAAGTACCTGCGCTCGTCGACTTTTCAGACAGACCCTAAGACCCCATACCAAGACCCATCAGCAAGACCCGGCGATAGATAACAATAATGCAGGGACACGCTCGAATAGGTGGCCAACGCCCGGCGTTGATCACTTATTCTCATAAGAGCGAGCACTTCGGGCATAAGGCCTGATAGAATCGCCCCTTTTTCGCGTCAGCCACGCCCCAAACACGTGTTTTACACCTGTGACAGAGTGGCAAACTTGTACTGGAGCCTACGTTATGGCCGCGGCGCCTATCCCCCTGGAAGTTCGCAACATTAAAAAACGCTTCGGCGATACCGAAGTACTCAAGGGCCTTTCTCTTCAAGCCCAGAAAGGCGATGTCATCACCCTGATCGGGGCCTCCGGTTCAGGCAAGAGCACCTTTCTGCGCTGCATGAATCTGCTCGAACAGCCCGATGAAGGTGAACTCATCGTTCATGGCGAGCCCATTCGCTTCAAAACCACCAAACACGGGCGCGAGCCGGCGGACCAAAAACAGGTCGTGAAGATGCGCGCCAAGCTCTCGATGGTGTTCCAAAGCTTCAACCTGTGGGCCCACATGACGCTTTTGGACAACATCATCGAAGCGCCGGTGCACGTGCTGGGCCAATCGAAAAAAGAGGCCACCGAGCACGCCTATGCGCTACTCGAGCGCGTGGGGCTGACCGCCCGGGCCAAGGCCTACCCGGCGCAGATGTCCGGCGGCCAGCAGCAGCGCGGCGCCATCGCCCGGGCCCTGGCCATGGACCCGGAAGTGATGCTGTTCGACGAGCCGACCTCGGCGCTGGACCCGGAACTGGTCGGCGACGTATTGAAGGTCATGCGCGATTTGGCCAAAGAAGGTCGCACCATGGTCGTCGTCACCCACGAGATGGGCTTTGCCCGCGAGGTGTCAAGCCAAGTGGTCTATCTGCACCAGGGCGTGGTCGAGGAGTCCGGTGCGCCCGTCGATGTGCTGGACAACCCGCGCTCGCCACGCCTTAAACAGTTTTTGACGCCCAACTACTGATGCCGGATGTGACCATGCTCGATTTGCAAGGCTACGGCCCGCGTCTTCTGGAAGGCGCCGGGGTCACCGTTCAACTCGCGGTACTCTCGCTACTGCTGGCCATTGTGCTAGGGCTTTTGACGGCGACGGCCAAGATGTCGCGCCACTGGCTGCTGCGCCGCGTGGCGGGGGTCTACACCACGCTGATTCGCGGCGTGCCGGATCTGGTGCTGATGATGCTTCTGTTCTACGGCGGCCAGATCGGCGTCAACGCGATCAGCGACGCGCTCTACTATAACTACGATATCGATATCTACTTAAGCTTCAACGCCTTCGCCGCCGGCGTGCTAACCATCGGCTTCATTTTTGGCGCCTACATGGGCGAGACCTTTCGCGGGGCGTTCATGGCGGTGGATAACGGCCAGATCGAAGCGGGCAAGGCCTACGGCATGGGAAGCGCGTTGGTGTTTCGCCGTATCCGCTTTCCGCAGATGATGCGCCACGCCCTGCCCGGGCTCTCCAACAACTGGATGGTGTTACTCAAGACCACTGCGCTGGTCTCGGTGATCGGCTTGACCGACATGGTGCGCGTGGCCGCCGAAGCCTCGCGGGCGACCCACGAGCCCTTCGTGTTCCTGATCCCCGTCGCGGTGGCGTACTTATTGATCGCAAGCGTGACCGAGTGGATCTTCGCCCGGCTGCAAAAGCGCTACAACGTCGGTTTTGGGGAGCACTAAGATGTTTGATATTTCCGCCTGGTTCGATGACCTGCTCGCCGGCAACCTGATCTTTACCGCCTCGACCCTGGGCCACTACTGGGAAGGGTTGGTGACCACCACGCAGCTGGTGTTTTTATCCCTGGTGATCGGCCTGGTCCTGGCCGTGCCGCTGGCCATCATGAGAAGCTCCCGCCGCAAATGGATCAGCCTGCCGGTGTACGCCTACACCTACGTGTTTCGCGGCACGCCGCTTCTGATCCAGCTCTACATCATCTACTACGGCGTGGTCTTTTTCGACGGTATCCAGCAGACCTTTCTGTGGCCGATTTTCCGCGAGGCGTTTTACCCGGCCCTGATCGCCTTCACGCTCAATACGGCGGCCTACACCACCGAGATTTTCCGCGGTGCCATCAAGGCGACCAGCAAAGGGGAAATCGAGGCGGCCAAGGCCTACGGCATGTCGCAAAGCCTGTTGATGCGCCGAATCGTGATTCCCAGCGCCTTTCGTCGCGCCCTGCCCGCCTACGGCAACGAAGTGATTTTCATGCTCCACGCCAGCGCCATCGCAAGCGTCGTGACGCTCATGGATCTTACCGGGGCGGCGCGCTACGTCTATTCGCGCTTCTATACTCCCTTCGAGCCGTTCTTGTTCGTCGCGCTGATTTATCTGTGTTTGACGTTCGCGATTCTGTTCTTCTTCCGTTTTCTGGAGAAACGGTTACTGGCGCATTTGACCCCCCAAAGCCTGTAGGCAGGTGCTACCATCGTCAAACAAACGTTGGTTCACAAAGCACCTGGGGCTTTGCGCCATCGCTAACCTGAGTTACGTTAAAAGAGATCTATTGAAACGAACCCTTTTGCAACGGAGCGCCATGATGAAAAAGCTACTCTCGGTTTCCCTGATCGGCCTGGCCGTGGCCGCCGCCTCCTCTGCCCAGGCGCGCGACTACGACAACGTGCGTATCGGCGTGGACGTCCCCTATGTGCCCATGGAGTACCGCACCCCGGAAGGCGACCTGACCGGTTTCGACATCGACCTGGGCAACGCGCTCTGCGAAGAGATCGGCGTGACCTGCGAGTGGATCGAACAGGAGTGGGACGGCATCATCCCGGGGCTTTTGTCGCGTAACTACGATGCAGTCATGTCATCGATGACCATCAACGACGAGCGCCGCCAGCAGGTGCTCTTCTCCGAGCCCTACATCACCATGCCCTCGGCCTGGTTCGCGGCAAGCGATTTAGACATCGACGAAGCCAATGAGCAGACCCTCGATGGCATGACCATCGGCGTTCAGCGCGGCACGCTTCAAGACAACTACGTGACCGACAACTACGGCAGCATTGCCGATATCAGCCGCTACTCCACCGCCGATGACATGGTGCTGGACATGGACGCCGAGCGTCTGGATATCGTCTTCCTCGACTTCCCGATCGGCCAGTCCACGCTGGTAGAAAGCGACGAAGGTGACTACACCATCGTGGGCGAGCAGATCACCGAGCCCAAGGAGTACTTTGGCGACGGCTTCGGCATCGCCTTCCGCCAGCGCGACGAAGCCCTGGCCGAGCGGTTCAACGAAGCACTTGCCACCCTCGAAGAAAACGGCACCTACGACGAGATCTACACGCGCTACTTCGGCGACGAATAACGCCCAGGCGTTGGCAGATAAAAACCCCGGCACTCGCCGGGGTTTTTTCGTTTATAGGGTATAGTAAGCGCTCGCCGCCCTTGCGCCGGCCCAAGCGTTGAGCGATGAACTCGAACGCCACGCCTGGGTCTGATCCAAAACGTTACTCCTGCTTCATAGGGTCATGTTAAACACGGAGGTTTTATGGCTTTCTTTTCTGGCGCTCGCGCCCGTACCGCTGCGTCACCCACGCCCCAAGAGCGCGCCGAACGGCCACTATCCCACTGGACCGCGTGGGCCCAGTGGCTTGCGCTACTCACCATGACCGTCGATCACCTGGTACGTTACGTGCTGCCCAGCGACTGGGACCTGGGCTGGGCGGGCTCGTCGATCGGGCGTATCGCCTTTCCGCTGTTTGCGGCAATGGTGGCCTGGCACGGGCTTTTCAACACGCGCAACCCGCTGCGCTACGCCCGGCGTGTGCTGGTGATCGGTATCGCCGCCCAGGTGCCGTACATGATGATGCCCCGCCTAAACGACGCCTTCATTTTGAACGTCTGCTTTACGCTGGCAAGTGGGCTGGCGATCGGGGCGCTGGTGCGCCAGGGGTGGCAGCACTACCGCCATCAGAGCCTGGGGTTTGGCTGGCTCTTGCTGGGCGCGGCGGTCGGGGTGACGCTTTGGTACCTGCTGGGATTCTGGGTGGAGTACGGCCACAACGGGCTAATGCTCATTCCGTTTTTCATGTTCGCCATGCATGCGCTCAATGAAACCCGGGATGCGCTGAAATCCAGGCTTTGGGCGGGGCTGGCTGCGTTTCCCGTGCTTTGGGTCGCCGGCCAGATGAACGCCTCGGACATGTCCAAGTCCTTCACCGTGGGAACGTGTGTCCTGGTGCTGGTGTTGGCCGCGGGGGGCGCTCAGCATATCCCCAAAGTATTCAAACAGATGCCCCGGCGGCTGTGGCTTGCCTGGTACCCGGGCCACTTCGCGCTCATCGCGCTGTGGCTTGTGATTAGCGGTCGATTAGCGATGTAACCAGATTCGAGCGTAGCGCGGCCTGGTTCAGCGCTTTACGCATTTCCGGGCGGTAGCGGCGAAGCCGGGCCCGCCCCTCCGCTTTGGCCTGATACATCGCAATATCCGCCTGCTTGAGAATTTCGGTGTGGTCGCACTTTGCGGCATTAAAGCAGGTATAGCCCATACTGGGCGTTACCTCGACCTGCTGACCCTCCAGGTTGTAGCGCCCGCCAAGCGCGCTTTGAAGCGCCTCCATATGCGTCAAGCCAGCTTGCTCGGCCTCCTCGGTCAAGGGCTGATCAAAGAGCATCAGCATCACGAATTCATCGCCGCTCAGCCGGGCGGCCATATCCCGTTCTCCCAAATGCTTTTTCAGCCGCTTGGCGATTTGCACCAGCAGGTCATCGCCTGCGGCGTGGCCAAAGGTGTCATTGATCAACTTGAAACGGTCCAGATCCATGAACATGACCAGGCCGGTGCAGTCACGGCTTTCGGGCTGTTCGCCAAGGTTCATGAGGCGTTCGATGAAAAGACGCCGGTTGGGCAGATCGGTCAGCGCATCGTAATACGCCTGGCGATAAATGATCGCCTCGTTCTGGGTGCGCTCGGTAAAGTCCTCGACGATCGCGATACCTCCGACGCGCTCGTTACTGGCGCTATTCACCCCGCTGAAAATGGCGCGCAAGGGGGTACCGGTTTCAGCGCCGGGCAGATAGAAGGTCCCCTCGAAATAGCCCGAGCCTTTTTCGAGGGCGTCCCTCACGCCTTCGGCCACCTCCGGGTCGGAGGCGCGGTCCAGCATTCGGTAGCCGATGAACGCCGCGCGCTCGCCGCCCAGAATCGTAAGCATCTGCTCGTTGCAATCGGTAATGGTGCCATGGCGGTCGAAGTTTAAAACGCCAAGCGGCGAGTGATCGAAAATCGAGCGATAGCGGTTCTCGCTTTCCAGCAGCTGCTCTTCTCGCGCCTCGATGCTCACGCGCAGGGAAATGTTATCGTGGAAAATGCAGTGAAAACGGGAACAGGTGGCCAGCATCAGCACCAAAAAAATCAGAATGATGCTGCCCATCAACGTCTCGCCGTTGATGAAAAACACCACGGCGAGCGGCAAGAGAATCTGGCTGATAAAACCCAGACCGACCCAGCGCACCGATGAGAGCGTGGTCGTTCCCCCCGCGGCGACCCCCGCCATGATGATCGCCAGGGTGGCGACCTGGCCGGGGTGGTCCGGGGTAAAAAACAGCACCCCCGCCGCGCCCCACAAGGTCGCCGAAAAAAGCGCGCCAAAAGCGAAAGCGTAAAGCCACCTTCGCGAGTGGGTGGTATAGGCCACACGCTGGTATCGATAAGCCAGCAGTAAGCGAAATATCGAAATAGCAAAAAGCGCCACCAACCAAAGCACGATGGTCGACGTCTCGATGCTGGACCACATGATCGCCGATACGCATAGCGCGACGAGCAGGCTACTCACCACCGGCTGCCAGAGCTTTTCATATAAAAGCCTGACTTTCGCGGCCTCCAGCTCGCACAGCGAGACGTCACCGGCAAAGTCGAAAGAGCGGCTATTGTCCGTAACCATGGCGGGCTTAAGCTTCCAGAGCATATTCGATCCCTGCGCAATTGTATTGCCCGCTTGAAGGCAACCGTCTAAAGCGAAATTTAAATCACTAGTTTTATATGATTTATACGGCCAAAGCGACTCTCGTCATCAGGCTTTAAAAAAAACCGCCTAACGTGAGGCGGTTTAAAAACAAAATATCAGGCAACGGGCTTGAAACTCCACTGCACCGGCGGCGCATCGGGCAGTAGCGCCTGGCACTGGCGCACTTTGGTTAAAAGCGCACCGTGGGATTCGGCGCAGACATTGATATGGGCAAGCTTGCGCCCGGCCCGCTCATCCTTGTCGTAACGGTGCAGGTGCGTATGGGGGATCGCCAATAGCGCCGGGTTATCGCCTTCCCGGCCGATGACGTTGACCATGCAGGTCGGCGCGATGGCGTCGGTGGCGCCCAGCGGCAGCCCCTGCACGGCGCGCAGGTGGTTTTCGAACTGGCTGGTGATCGCGCCATCCATCGTCCAGTGGCCGGAGTTGTGTACCCGCGGGGCCATCTCGTTGGCGAGCAAGCTGCCATCCGGCGTTTGGAAAAGCTCCAGCGCCAGCACGCCCACGTAATCGAGCTCGTCGAGCAGCGCGCGAATGTAGCCATCGGCGGTATGCTGAAGGCTTTCGTCCAAATCCGGCAGCGGGGCCACCGAGTAGCGCAAAATGCCGTCAACGTGCTGGTTTTCCGCCATGGGGTAGAACACCACCTCGCCATCGCGGCCGCGCACGGCAATGATCGACACCTCGCGCACGAAATCCACGAAGGCTTCGACGATCAGCTGCGAGTGCCCGATAGCCGCCCAGGCCTCGAACGCCTCATCAAAGGACTTCAGCACCGCCTGGCCCTTGCCGTCGTACCCTTCGGTGACCGACTTGGCGACCACCGGGCAGCCAAGCTCCCGGGCCGCCTCTAAAAGCGCCTCGGCGCTCTCCACCACCCGGTAAGCGGGCGTGGGAATCCCGAGCCGGTCGAACAGCGCCTTCTCTTCGACCCGGTTCTGGCACACCGCAATCGCATTGCTTGCCGGGTAGACGGGCTTGTGGCGCTCGATCTCGCGCACGAGTTCGACGGGCAGGTGCTCGAACTCATAGGTCACGACATCCACCTTGTCGAGAAACGCGGCCAGGTGCTCGTTGCTTGGGTCGACGATCACCTCGCCGATACCCGCGCTGGGGCTTCCGGTGGTATCCAGAAAGGTGAAACGGTTACCTAAAGGGTAACCTGCAAGTGCCAGCATTCGCCCCAGCTGGCCAGCGCCCAATACGCCAATGTTCATGGTGGTCTCCTTAAGCCTCGGTGTCGGCCCGCGGGTCCGGGTTATCCAGTACCGTTTGGGTTTGCTCCTGGCGGAAGGCCTCGACCGCCTCGCGCACGGCGCTATCTTGAAGCCCCACGATCTGCGCGGCCAAAAGCCCCGCGTTGGTCGCCCCAGCTTTACCAATGGCCAGGGTGCCCACGGCAATACCGCCGGGCATTTGGGCGATCGAAAGAAGCGAATCCAGCCCCTTCAAGGATTTGGATTCGACCGGCACCCCCAGCACGGGAAGCGGCGTTTGCGAGGCCACCATGCCCGGCAGGTGAGCGGCACCACCGGCCCCGGCCACGATCACTTGCAGGCCGCGCTCGGCCGCGCTTTTGGCGTAGTCGAATAACAAATCCGGCGTGCGGTGCGCCGACACCACGCGGGTCTCGCAGGCAACCCCCAAACGCTCGAGCATGGTGACGGCGTGCTCCATGACGGGCCAGTCGGATTTCGACCCCATAATCACGCCCACTCGGGGTGCGCTCTCGGACATGTATTCGCTCCTCGGCCAGAGGCCTAAAACCGTTTCAAGACTTAGTGAAGACAAACGAAAGCCGCAAGGCTTGGCTGACATTTTGAAGGCGAATAGTTTACCAGAGCGCGCCCTTTTAAGGGCCTGGATCAAATGACGAATTTTTCATCGAAACAGGCATTGAAAAGCGCTTGGGTTAGCGGCATTGTGTAGGGGTCACTTTTGACTGATGGAGTCACATGAGTACGGCATACTCGACTGCTCACGCAGAAACGCTGGACCCTGTGCGAAGCAGCCCTGACCTCGATGTCAGGGAACTTGAAAAACGTACGCGCCTGATGCGTATCATTACACGTCTGGTCGCCGTATCAGACCTGGGAAGCCGGGAAATTGCCCGCAGAGCAGGCCTTCCCGTTCAAAAAATCAGCGACCTGCTCGCTGGACGGCTCGAGCATTTGGACATTGACGAACTCAACGTCCTGCGCCGCTCTCTAGAGCTGGAGGCGCCTTAGCCAAGCCTTCTCTCGCCAGAATCCATAGACGCCCCGCCCTTGCGGGGCGTTTTTTATGCGCAGCGCGCTGGCATTCAGCAGCCTAACAAGCCACCCCGCCCAGCACCACGATGATGACCACCGCCCAGGCCGGCAGCTTCCAAACGCTCAACAGTAAAAAGCCGGTCAGCGCCAGCGCAAAGTCGATAGGCGTGAGGATCGCGCTGCCCCACACGGGCTGATAAAGCGCGGCCCCCAAAATACCCACGACGGCCGCATTGGCACCGCGCAAAAGCGCCTGAGCGGCGCCCCATTGCCGAAAACGGTTCCAGAACGGCAGCGCGCCAATCAACAAGAGAAACCCGGGTACGAAAATCGCCACGAGTGCCAACAGTGCGCCCGGCACGCTATGGATACCCGGCAGCAGCGCCCCCAGGTAGGCTGCAAAGGTGAATAGCGGACCCGGTATCGCCTGGGCCGCGCCGTAACCGGTCATGAACGCATCGTCGCTGATAAAGCCAGGCTGGACGACTTCGGCGCTGAGCAGCGGTAGCACCACGTGCCCACCACCAAACATCAGCGCCCCTGAACGGTAAAAGGCATCGGCAATATCAAGCCAAAGGGCCTGATGGGCCAAAAGCGGAAGTGCGAGCAAAAGCCCGGCAAAGAGCAGTAGCGCCCCATACCCCGCCAGGCGCGATACGCCAAAGTGAAGCGTTTCGCTCTCGCTGTGGGCGGCGGCTTCGCGGCAAAGCAAAAGCCCGGCCACCCCGCCCAGTACGATAGCGCTGACCTGGCCCAAAGGCCCACTGGCCAGTACCGCCACGAACACCGCGCCCAAGGCGATACCGGTCCGGGTCTTGTCCGGGCACAGGTTACGCGCCATTCCCCAAACGGCGTGGGCCACGATGGCCACAGCCACTATCTTAAGGCTTGCAATCACGCGCTCGGCAAGCGGCCCCTCCAGCACCGCTGTCCCCACCGCAAACAGGAACAGTACGATGGCCGAGGGCAGCGTAAAGGCAAACCACGCCGCCGCCGCGCCCCAGGGGCCGGCGCGCAGAAGCCCCAGCGCGAAACCGACCTGGCTACTCGCCGGGCCCGGTAGAAACTGGCAAAGCGCCACCAGATCCGCGTAGGCCGCCTCGGAAAGCCAGCGCCGCCGGGCGACGAACTCGGTACGAAAGTACCCCAGATGCGCGATGGGGCCGCCAAAAGAGGTCAACCCCAGCCACAAAAATACCCGGAACACCTCGCCAACGTTTCTACGCCTGGCCGCCTGGATCGTCATCGTCTGGCCTCTGCTGGAAGAAAATCACCAGCTTAACCCGCCCGTTTGACGCCCGTGTGACACTAAAACGCCGCTGAGGGCAGCGCGGTGGCGCGAGCACTCAGCGGCGTGACAAGCACGGCGCGAAAAGGGCCGAGTTAGTCGTTCTGGTCGGTCACCGCGCCGGTGCTCGCGGAGCTTACCTGGCGGGCATACTTGGCGAGCACGCCGCGGGTGTAGCGCGGCGCAGGTTGTTGCCACGCACTTTGACGGCGGCTCATCTCGTCAACGCTTACGTCGATATCGATGGTATCCGCCTCGGCGTCGATGGTGATGATATCGCCGGTTTCGACCAGGCCCAGCGGGCCGCCTTCGAACGCTTCAGGGGCGACGTGGCCCACCACGAAACCGTGACTGCCGCCGGAGAAGCGCCCGTCGGTGATGAGAGCGACGTCGTTCCCCAGGCCCCGGCCCATGATCGCCGAGGTCGGGGTGAGCATTTCGCGCATACCCGGGCCACCTTTCGGGCCTTCGTAGCGAATCACCACCACATCGCCGGCGACCACGGTGCCGTCATTGATACGCGCCTGGGCTTCCTCTTCCGAGCCAAATACCCGCGCCGGGCCGCTAAAGCGAGTGCCTTCCTTACCGGTGATCTTGGCGACCGCGCCTTCCGGGGCCAGGTTGCCGTAAAGAATGCGCAGGTGGCTTTGCGCCTTGATCGGCTTTTCCAGCGGCGCGATGATCGACTGATCCATCGGGTAGGGTTCGACGTCCGCCAGGTTTTCCGCTAGGGTCTTGCCGGTCACGGTCAGGCAGTCGCCGTGCAGAAGCCCGGCCTCCAGCAGGATTTTCATCAGCGGCTGAATACCGCCAATCGCGACCAGCTCGCTCATCATGTAATGGCCGCTGGGGCGCAGATCCGCCACCACCGGCACGCGCTTGCCGATCTCGGTGAAGTCCTTGAGATTGAGCTCGACACCGATGGTGCGCGCCATGGCGATCAGGTGCAGCACCGCGTTGGTCGAGCCGCCGAGGGCGATGATGATGGTGATCGCGTTCTCGAACGCCTCGCGGGTCATGATATCCGAGGGCTTGATGTCGGCCTTGAGAAGCTCGAGCACTGCCTCCCCCGCGGCTTTACAGTCGTCGCGCTTTTCCTGGGAAATCGCGTTCTGCGCGGAGCTACCCGGCAGGCTCATGCCCAGCGCCTCGATCGCCGAGGCCATGGTGTTAGCGGTGTACATGCCGCCGCAGGAGCCGGGGCCGGGAATCGCGGTTTCCTCGATCTGCTTGAGCTCGATCAGGTCCATGTCGCCGCGCGAATGCGCGCCCATGGCCTCGAATACCGAGACGATATCCGTGTGGCCCTTGCCCGGCATGATGGTGCCGCCGTAAACGAACACGCTGGGCCGGTCGAGGCGCGCCAGGCCCATCACGCAGCCGGGCATGTTCTTGTCGCAGCCGCCGATGGCGACCAGCCCGTCGAACCCTTCGCAGCCCGCCACCGTCTCGATGGAATCCGCGATCACTTCGCGGGAGACCAGCGAGTACTTCATGCCCTCGGTGCCGTTGGCGATACCGTCACTAATGGTGATGGTGTTGAACACCACGCCCTTGCCACCGGCGGCGTCGGCGCCGTCCCGGGCCAGTTCGGCCAGCTCACCGATATGGCTGTTGCACGGTGTCACCATGCTCCAGGTCGAGGCCACACCCACCTGGGGCTTTTTGAAGTCGTCGTCATTGAAGCCCACCGCGCGCAGCATGGCACGGCTGGCGGCTTTGCCCGGGCCGTCTACGACCGGGGCGGAGTGGCGCCGCGAGCCTTGCGCTGCGTCGTCCTGGGCAACGTCCTGGGAATCGTTTTGAGAAGGGCTGGTCGGCTCGGTCATGGCAGGCTCCTGAATTTTTAATAGTGTTTTAATAAAATGTCTAATAAAACCCCATAGCTTGGCGATGCGCGGGCCTCACTGCAAGATGCTTAAGGCAATTATCCGGCAAAATTCCCGTCATGCGGCGCGTAAAGACAAAAGTGTCGAAACTCATTAAGATCATGGCCTTCCAACAACGCACTGATTTTCACTCGACACACGAGGACGCCATGGAACCCCAGGAGAAGCACGAGCTTTTAAAAAGCGTCGCTGAGCCGCTTTACCGCGGTAAACTCTGGATGCAACTGATCGGCGTGATGCTGATTTTGGGCGGGCTGTTAACGGCGATTACCATCATCGGCATTATCGTCGCCTGGATTCCCATTTGGGCGGGCGTCGTACTCTTCCAGGCGGCCAGTGCCAGCCAGCGTGCTTATCAAAGCGGCGACGAGCGCGAGCTGCGCTTTGCCCTTGGCAAGCTCAAGACCCACTTCACCATCTTCGGCGTGCTGATTTTGCTTTATCTGCTGCTGTTTGTGGGCATGACCTTTTTAGGCCTGATGGGCATTGGTAACGTTACCCTCTCCTACTAGTTTGCGCCTTTCCAGCAGCCCGCTGGTCTAGTCGCGCCAGGCCCGACGCAAGCGGCCTGGCCGCTGTTCACCGCTCAACCAGGATGTGCTCATGAGCCTATTCACCCCACCGCTAACGCCGGGTTTCATGGTGATTCACGCCAATCGGCTGGAAGATTTACGCGCCGTGGCGGTGGAGTGGATGCGCCTGCACCCGCTGGGCCCGCTCGAAAACGAAACGATCCTGGTGCAGAGCAACGGCATCGGCCAGTGGCTGAAGCTGGCCCTTGCCGAAGATCCGAAAAACGGCGGAGCGGGCATCGCGGCGGCACTCGATGTCACCCTGCCCGCGCGCTTTCTCTGGCAGGCCTACCGCACGGTGCTGACGCACGTGAATGCGCAGGACGACGCCGTTCCAGAGACATCGCCCTTCGATAAATCGCGCCTGGTGTGGCGCCTTTTGCGCCTTCTGCCCACGCTGGTCGATGAGCCGGTGTTCGAGCCTCTCGCGCGGTTTCTCGAGTTCGACCGGGACCAGCGCAAACACTACCAGCTCGCCGAGCGCCTGGCGGACCTGTTCGATCAGTACCAGGTGTATCGGGCGGACTGGCTGGAGGCCTGGGCGGCGGGCAGCGACGTGCTCATCAGCGCCCGCGGCGAGCGCCAAACGCTTGCGCCCCATCAGATGTGGCAGCCCGCGCTTTGGCGGCGCCTGCGTGAGGATGTCGCCGCCACCCAGGGCCAGGCCGGGCTCGACAGCAGCCGTGCCCAGGTGCACCAGCGCTTTTTAACCGCCACCGAGCAGCTGGAAGGCCAGTCGTGCCCACCAGGCGTGCCCCGGCGGCTGATCATCTTCGGTATCTCCTCGCTGCCCCAGCAGACCCTCGAGGCGCTGGCCGCGCTTTCGCGCTGCTGCCAAATCGTGCTCTGCGTGCATAACCCCTGCCAGTACTACTGGGCGGATATCATCGAACACAAGGACCTGCTGCGCGCCAGCCGCTACCGCCAGCGCCGCAAGGCCGGCATGCCCGAGGCGCTGGATGTGCTCGGCACCGGCGATGCCACCCAGGCCCTGCACCTGCACGCCCAGCCGCTGTTGGCCGCCTGGGGCAAACAGGGCCGCGACTACCTGCGCCTGATCGACGAGCACGACGACACCGGCGACTACCAGAGCCTTTTCGAGCAGCGCGCGCTGCGTATCGATATGTTCGAGCCGTTCTGCCAGGGTGAAGGCACGCTCTTGAGCCAGCTCCAGGACGACATCCGCGAACTACGCCCAGTGGGTGAAACCCGCGAGCACTGGGGGGCACCAGCGCCAGAAGACGACTCGATCGTTTTCCACATCGCCCACGGCCCCCAGCGCGAAGTCGAAATCCTCCACGACCAGCTGCTTGCCGCCTTCAGCGAAGACCCCAACCTTCGCCCGCGGGATATCATCGTCATGGTGCCGGATATCGACCGCTACGCGCCGCATATCGAAGCGGTGTTCGGCAAGCTCACCCAGGACGATGCGCGCTATATCCCGCATACGCTCTCGGACCAGGCCAGCCGCCACCGCCTGCCGATGATGATCGCGCTGGAAAAATTACTGCGCCTGCCGGAGCTGCGCGTTTCGACCAGCGACGTGCTGGATTTGCTCGACGTGCCCGCCCTGCGCCAGCGTTTTGGGTTGGAAGAGCGGGATATTCCCATTCTCGAGCGCTGGATGGCCGGTGCCGGCATTCGCTGGGGGCTCAACGCCCGCGCCCGCGAACACCTGGAGCTGCCGGAAGGCATCACCCAAAACACCTGGGCCTTCGGCCTGCGCCGCCTGCTGCTGGGCTATAGCGTGGGGGCGGCCGAGTCTTGGCAAGGTATCGAGCCGTTCGATGATATCGGCGGGCTCGAGGCGCGCCTGGCGGGGCCGCTGGCCACGCTGCTGGAAAAGCTGGAAGTCACCTGGGAGCGCTTTTGCCAGCCCACCCACGCCACCGCCTGGGTCGCCCGGCTGCGGGAGCTTCTCGAAACCTTCTTTTTAACCGACGACCCCGCGGAAAGCGTGATGCTGACCAAGCTCGAAAACGGCTTGCAGCAGATGCTCGAGAGCACCCAGGAAGCCGCGCTGGAGGATGCGCTGCCGCTTTCCATGGTGCGCGAGCACTGGCTTTCGCAGATCGACGAGCACAGCCTTTCCCAGCGCTTTCTGGCCGGGGCCGTTAACTTTGCAACGCTGATGCCCATGCGCGCGATACCCTTCAAGCGCGTTTGCCTGCTGGGTATGAACGACGGCGAGTACCCGCGCTCCCAGCCGCCGCTGGATTTCGACCTGATGGGCGGCGATTACCGCCCCGGCGACCGGTCGCGGCGGGAGGACGACCGCTACCTGTTTTTGGAAGCGCTGCTCTCCGCCCGCGACCAGCTCTACGTGAGCTGGGTGGGCAGAAGCCAGATCGACAACACAGCACTTGCGCCTTCCGTACTGGTCGGCCAGCTTCGCGAGCATTTAGAAGCAGGCTGGCAGCACGAAAGCGACGACTTGCTCGCGCGGCTGACCACCGAGCACCCGCTTCAGCCGTTTAGCCGGCGCTACTTCGAGGCGACCACCCCAGGGCTTTTTACCTACGCCCACGAGTGGCGCGAGGTACACACCGCGCAAACCACCCGGCAAGCTGCCGCGCTGCCCGCGCTTATCGAGGACGAATCGGCCACCCTGAACCTGGCCCAGCTGGGTAATTTCCTGCGCGAGCCGGTGAAGAGCTTCTTCAACACCCGCCTGGGGGTCTATTTCGAGCAGGAAGCGATAGAAAAGCTCGACGCCGAACCCTTCGCACTCGACGGCCTGCAGAACTGGCAGTTGCAGGACCAATTAATTGCCGCCCAGCGCCGCGCGGTGGATAACGACGAACCACGCATCGAGGCGCTGCATGCGGCACTGGAACGCTTCAAGGGCCAAGGGGTACTGGCTATCGGCGCCTTTGGCGAGCGCATGCGCGACGCCCTGGCCGAGCCGATGGAAGCCCTTTTCGAGGAGTACGAGAAGGCGCTGGCCGAGTGGCCAAGACAGGTAAGCGCGCCGCTGCCGATTACATTGGAGACCGACCACGGCCCCAGGCTTGAAGACTGGCTGGGGGAGCTTCGCGAAAGTGACCAGGGCGAGCGCTGCCGCGTGCAGCTTTTGAGCACCAGCCTGGTACGCCAAAGCAAATACCAGTGGCACCACCTGCTACGCCACTGGGTCGCGCACCTGGCGGGCAACCTGCACGGCCCTCTGACCACCCGGCTGATTTCCAAGGCGGGTCACGCCACCTTCGAGCCGCTGGCCGCCGAGACCGCCCAGGCACACCTGACGACCCAGCTAAGCGCCTGGCAGCGCGGCCAGCAAGCACCGCTGCCGCTAGCGCCCCAGGCGGGGTTCGAGTGGCTCAATCAACTGGGCACACCGGAGAGCGACACCGAGAGCAAAGCCTACGCCAGTGCGCAAAGCGCCTATGAGGGCGGGCGCTATATGGCCGGGGATGTCACCAAAAGCGCGTATCTCGCCCACCAATGGCCGGACTTCGCGCGGCTTTTCGGTGCCCGCACCGCCCAAGGGGAAGGCTTCGCGGCGCTGGTCGAAACCCTTTACGCGCCGCTTTTTAACGCGGTGAAGAAGCCTTCAAGCAAAGGCGGGCGCGAAAAGCCCGCCGATTAGAAACGCTTTAAGCAAAGCCGCTTAGGGGCAGGCCTCCGGGGAGGCGTGGCTCAACGAGAGGATTTTCTTGGCAAGCGTAATCATCTCCGGGTCGCCGGTGTGCTTGTCCGGCACGTCGGAAAGCTTGATGACCGGCAGCCACCCCTGGCCTTCCGGGCGCGCCTTGACCATCTTGATCACCATGTTCATCGGCTCGACGCCTACGTCGTTGGTGAAGTTGGTGCCGATGCCGAAGGCGGTGCCGATACGCCCCTGGCAGAACGCCTGAATGCGCTCGACGCGCTCCGGGGTCAGCGCGTCGGAAAAAATGATCGTCTTGGTTTGCGGGTTCACGCCCAAACGCTTGTAGTGCTCGATGGTCGCCTTGGCGAAATCCACCGGGTCGCCGCTGTCGTGGCGCACGCCATCGAAAAGCTTGGCGAACTTCTTGTCGAAGCTTTCGAAAAACGCTTTGCTGGTAAACGTATCCGTCAGCGCGATGCCCAAATCGCCGCGGTACACGTCTACCCAATGTTCCAGCGCCAGGCTGTTGGCCATTTTGAAGCCAAAACGCGCGCCGTGGAACATGAACCACTCGTGGGCGTGGGTGCCGATCGGCTTCACCCCGTGGCGCATGGCCAACAGCACGTTGCTGGTGCCGGTGAAGGTGTCGCCGCCGTAGTGGCGAAGCGCGCCCACCACGCGGTCGTGCACCGCATACGAGAAGCGCCGCCGGGTGCCGAACTCGGCTATTTTCAGGCCCAGGTGGCGGTAGTGCTCGATTTTATCCTTGGTGCGCTGCTCGATCAGTTCGTCGGTGTTGTCCGGGGCGTGCTCGCCACGCATCTGGTACCAAAGCTCGCTGATCAACGCCATCAGGGGGACTTCCCACAAAATGGTGCGATACCAGGGCCCTTCCATCACCACGGAAAGCTCGCTGCCCTGCTGCTCGATGATGACCTCGGACGGGTCATAACGAAAACCGGCCAGAAAATCGAGGTAGGTCGGGTCCAGGTACGGGCAGGTGGTTTCCAGGTAGTTCTTTTCTTCCTCGGTCAGTGCGAGCGAGGCCATCTTGTCCACTTCCTGACGAAGCGCGGCACCGAACCCTTCAGGAAAGCTGTGCTCGCCCCGGTTGATGAACGCATAGTGCGCGTGCGCATAGGGAAAGCGCTTGATCACGGCATTTTGCATCGTGATCTTATAAAAATCGTTATCGAGAAGCGATGTCAGCATGGTGTCTCATCGTCAGCAAAAACTAAGTGCCGCGGTAGCTTTTCAGGGCGCCCTGGCGTGGCTGGCCGACAAGATTAGCAGGTGAAGGCGCTGTCTCACAGCCCAGGGCGCCGCCGCGGCGCTTTTGATCCCCTCAAACCATCGCGATATAGTGCCAGGCTAGCGCCAAAAAGGCGCGTTCCAACGCCCCGCCCGGAGAGTCCATGAGCCAGCCCGCCCCCCTTGATCCGTTACGCCTGCCCCTGCACGGCAGCCGTTTGATAGAGGCAAGCGCAGGCACCGGCAAAACCTTCACCATCGCGCTTTTGTACGTGCGTTTGGTGCTGGGCGGCCAGGCCGAGGACGACGACACCGCCTTTATCCGCCCGCTCACCCCGCCAGAAATACTCGTGGTCACCTTCACCAACGCCGCGACGCAAGAGCTTCGCGAGCGTATTCGCGCCCGGCTGGTGGAAGCCGCGGCGGTGTTTCGCGAAACCCAATTTGATGCCCTGCTGGTCGCGCTGCGCGAGCAGTATGACCCGGCGGCCTGGCCCGCCTGCGCGCGGCGCCTCGAGCTTGCCGCGGAATGGATGGACGAGGCGGCGGTGTCCACCATTCACAGCTGGTGCTACCGCATGCTGCGCGAGCACGCCTTCGATAGCGGCAGCCTCTTCTCGCTGAACCTGGAAAACGACCAGCGCGAGCTTGAGCAGGAAGTGGTGCGCGACTACTGGCGCACCTTCTACTACCCGCTGGACGCCGAGGCCCTGGGCCAGATTACCCAATACTGGAAATCCCCGGAGGAACTTCACGGCGAGCTTGCAAAGCTATTGGCGGAAAGCGACGCCCTGGGCCACCCGCGCCCGGCGCCGAAAGAAACGCTAACCGAAACCCAGGCACAGAAAAGCCAAGCACTGGCCGCCCTAAAAGCGCCCTGGGGCAAGTGGCTTGAAGAACTCGGGCCCGAGCTCGAAGCGGCGGCGAAAGCCAAGGCATTCAATGGCAAAAGCCTTAACGCTAAAAGCCGCGCTAACTGGCTGGACGCGCTGCGCCAGTGGAGTGAGACGGATTTGGAGCGCCCGGCGCTGACCGATGCCGCCTACAAGCGCATGACGCCGGACGGCATGCGGGAAATATGGAAAGAAGGCGAGCCCCCGCTCATGGAGGCCTGGCAGGCGCTGGCAACGCTTAAAGCCGAGCTCAACGCCCTGCCCCAGCCCTACAACGACCTTCTGATTCACGCCGTGCAGTGGTGCAAGGTACGCCTGGAGCGCGAGCAGCAGCGCCGCGCCGAAATGGGCCCGACGGAGCTTTTGACGCATTTGGACCGCGCCCTGCAAGGCCCCAACCGCGAGGCGCTGGCCGCGCAAATCAAGCGCCAGTTCCCGGTCGCGCTGATCGATGAGTTCCAGGACACCGACCCGGTCCAGTACCGCATTTTCGACGCGGTGTACCAGGTGGCCACGCCGCAACGCGACAGCGCCATTTTGCTGATCGGCGACCCCAAGCAGGCCATCTACGCCTTTCGCGGCGCGGACATTTTCACCTACCTGCAGGCCCGCACCGACACCGGCGGCCGCCACGTCACGCTTTCGACCAACTTCCGCTCGACCCGCGCTATGGTGGAAGCGGTCAACCACTGCTTTCGCTACGCCGATGAGCACCCCAAAGGCGCATTTTTATTTCGCGCGGCCAACGGCGAAAGCCCCTTGCCGTTTCTTTCTGTTGATGCCCGCGGCCGCGACGAGTGGCTGGTGCACGACGGCGAGCCGGTACCCGCGATGACCCTGTGGCCGCTGGCGGCGGACGAGGTGCTTTCCAAAACCGCCTACCACACCGAGATGGCCGAGCGCTGCGCCACCCACATGGCCACCCTTCTGGACGCGGGCCAAAAAGGCCAAAGCGGTTTCCAAAACGGCGACATATTAACCCCGCTCAAGCCGTCCGACATGGCAGTGCTGGTCAATGGGCTGAGTGAGGCGCGCGCGATTCGCCTGGCGCTGGCCGCCCGTGGGGTGAAAAGCGTGTACCTGTCGGATCACGACAAGGTGTTTAGCTCGCCCATGGCGGCCCAGGTAGAGCGTTGGCTGCGCGCCTGCGCCGAGCCGCTGGCAAGCTCCCGCCAGGCCGAGGCGCACCTAAGGGCGGCGCTGGCCACCCCGGCGCTGGGGCTAACGCTTGCCGAGCTTGACCACCTTCAGCAGGATGAGCTTGCCTGGGAGGCGCGCGTGGTGCAGTTCGGCCACTACCATCGCCTTTGGCAGCGCCAGGGGGTGCTGCCGCTGGTACGCAAACTGATGGTGGATTTCGAGATTCCCGCCCGGCTTTTGGCTGCTTTCGAGGACGGCGAGCGCTTACTCACCGACCTGCTGCACCTGGGCGAACTTCTACAGCAGGCAAGCCAGGAGCTCGACGGCGAGCACGCGCTGATCCGCTTTCTGGCCGAGGCCATTCACGAGCCGGATAACCAGAACGACAGCCACAAACTGCGCCTGGAAAGCGATGCGGATCTGGTCAAGGTGGTCACCATTCACAAATCCAAGGGCCTTGAGTACCCGCTGGTGTTTCTACCCTTCATCAGCAATCACCGCCCGGTAAAAAAAGACGACCTGCCGCTGCGCTGGCACGACGACACCGGCCGCCTGCAGCTAAGCCTAAGCGCTGACGACGAAACCTTAAACACCGCCGACCGCGAACGCCTGGGCGAGGATTTGCGCAAGCTGTATGTGGCGATGACCCGCGCCCGCCACGCCACTTGGCTGGGCCTGGCCCCGCTTAAAGAAGGCGAAGACAGCGCCCTGGGCTACCTGATAAACGCCGGTGAGCCCATTGCCCCCGCTGCGCTCACATCCGCGCTCGAGGCGCTGGCCGAGGGCAGCAACATCCGCGTAGCGCCGCCGCCGGAACCCACCGCGCTGCGCCTGGCCCCGGCCGCCGAGGCCCACGTTTTAGGCCACGCCCGCACGCCCACCCGCCCGGCCCGGGAGCACTGGTGGATCGCCAGCTACTCGGCGCTGCGCCTTTCCGGTACGCTCAGCGCCCCCACCGCCACGCCGCTGGAGCCCACCACCGCCCAGGAAGCCACCGCGTTTGAAGTGCTGGACGAACCCCGGGATACAAACGAACCCCAAGCGTTTCACCTGCACAAGTTCCCCCGCGGACCGGGGCCCGGCACCTTTCTGCACGGGCTATTGGAGTGGGCGGGCAGGCTCGGCTTTCAGGCCGCCGCGGACGGCCAGGAAGAGCTTAACGACATGCTTTGGCGCCGGGTGCAGCTTCGCGGCTGGCAGGCCTGGCAGGCGCCATTAGCGGGCTGGCTGAAGGCGCTGTTCACCACGCCGCTACCGCTTAACGCCACCCAAAGCGTGGCGCTGGTGGCCATTACCGAATACCAAGTCGAGCTCGAGTTCTGGCTGGCCGCCCACACGGTGGATACCCGCGCCATCGACGCGCTGGTCAGCCGCCATATTTTGGCCGGCCATGCCCGCCCGGCGCTGGACCGCGACACCCTGAACGGCATGCTCAAGGGCTTTATCGATTTGGCCTTCGAGCACGAGGGCCGCTTCTATGTGCTGGACTGGAAATCCAACTACCTGGGCCCGGAGGACACCGCCTACGAGCCGGACGCCCTACGCCAGGCGCTGCTGGAAAAACGCTACGACCTGCAAGCCGCGCTTTATTTACTGGCCATGCACCGGCTGTTGAAAGCCCGCGTAAGTGACTACGACCCGCACCAGCACCTGGGCGGCTCACTCACCGTGTTCCTGCGCGGCAGCCGCAGCGCCGGGCGCGGCGTTTATGCCGAGCCCGCCCCCGTTGCGCTGGTTGAGGCGCTGGACGCCCTGTTTACCGGCACCGCCCAGGAGGCCACCGCGTGAACCGCCACGACACCCAAACGTTTGACCTGTTCAGCGACGACGCCGCGCCTGAAATCGCAGCGCCAGAAGCGCCACCCGCCGCGCCCCACCCGGCACTTGATGACCCCCAGGCCCTGCTGGATCTTCTGGAGCGCTGGGTAGCCCGCGGCTGGCTGCGCGACTTGGACCGGGCGCTGGCGCGCTTTCTCGCGTTGGAGGCCCCGGACGCCCCGGCGCTACTGCTACTGGCCGCGGCCCTGGCCAGCCACCAGCTTGGCCGCGGCCACGTATGCCTGGATATTAACGCCACCCTGGCCGCGCCGGATTTCGCGCTTTCGCTACCGCCAGAAGGCGACGACCTTTTAGAGCCACCGCCGCTGCCAAGCCAAATACTGGCCACCCTCACACAAGATAAATGGCAAGCCGCACTAAGCCACCCAATGCTTGCAAGCCCCGGCCCCGGCAACACCCCGCTGGTCGTAAGCGGCCCCCGGCTCTACCTACGCCGCTACTGGCAGTTCGAACAAACCCTCCACAAGGAGATCGCCGATAGACTGGTTACAGCAGTAACTGATAAACCAAATGAACATCAACAGCACATTGGCGATACCACTTGTAGGAGCCCGATTCATCGGGCGATGGATGACGCCAGTCATCCCGATAACGCCACCGAACAAAACATGCTCTCAAACGCCCTAACCACTCTCTTCCCCAAAACCCAAACAATAGACTGGCAAAAAACCGCCTGCGCCCTCGCCGCCCGCAGCCGCTTCGCCGTCATCACCGGCGGCCCCGGCACCGGCAAAACCACCACCGTGGTACGCCTGCTCGCCCTGCTGCAAACCCTGCAACTGGCCCACACCGAGCAGCCGCTGCGCATTCGCCTGGCCGCCCCCACCGGCAAGGCCGCCGCGCGCCTGAACGAATCCATCGCCGGCCAAGTCAGCAAGCTGCCCACCCAGGCACTGGCCAGCCTGTGGGATGACGCCCGCGCGCACGCCAGCGCCGAGCAGTTGCACGCGTCCATCCCCGTTGATGTCACCACCCTGCACCGCCTGCTGGGCGCCCGACCGGACACCCGGCACTTTCGCCACAGCGCCCACAACCCGCTGGCGCTGGACGTGCTGGTGATCGATGAAGCCTCAATGGTGGATATCGAAATGATGACCGCCGTGCTCAGCGCCTTGCCCGCCCAGGCGCAGCTGATGCTGCTGGGCGATAAAGACCAGCTCGCCTCGGTCGAAGCCGGTGCGGTGCTGGGCGATTTATGCCGCCGCGCCGAAGCCGCCCACTACACCCCGCAAACCGCCCAGTGGCTGGAAGCCGCCACCGGCCAGCCGATACCCGCCGAGTTCATCGACCCCGCAGGCCAGCCCCAGGACCAGGCGATTACCATGCTGCGGGTAAGCCACCGCTTCGATGAACAAAGCGGCATCGGCCAGTTGGCGAAAGCGATCAACCAGCCAAGCCATGCGGCAAGCGATGCACAAAAGCAGCAGCACGTGCGAAACGTACTGCGCCACGGCTACCCGGACCTGCACCACCTGGCGCTAACCGACGACGCCGCGCTGGATAAACTGGTCATTCACGGAAGCCCAAGCGGCTTTGCCAACGCCGGCCAGGGCCGCACCAGCCACAAGGGTGAGCCCATTGCCCCGCCCAGCGGCTACCGGCACTACCTGGCAACGCTTGTGGATCAGCGCCCCGACGGTGAATCGTTTGAGGAGAACCCGGGGGCGTTCAACGCCTGGGCAAGCGCGGTACTCGAAGCCTACAGCCACTTCCAGCTACTCTGCGCGCTGCGCAAAGGCCCCTGGGGCGTAGAGGGTTTGAACCTGCGCATCGCCAAAACGCTGCGCGGCGAAGGCGTACTTCAAGGCAACGACTACACCCTGGAAAAAGGCTGGTTCGAAGGCCGCCCGGTGCTGGTCACCCAAAACGACTACGGCTTGAAACTGATGAACGGCGACATCGGCATAACACTCGCCGTACCCGACCCGCGCGCGCCCGGCAAGCCGCTGTTGAGAGTCGCTTTCCCGACCAGCGACCCGGAAAAACCCATCCGCTGGGTGCTGCCCTCGCGCCTGCACTCGGTGGAAACGGTGTTCGCCATGACGGTACACAAATCCCAGGGCTCGGAGTTCGTCCACACCGCCCTGCTGCTGCCCACGACGATCAACCCGATTTTGACCCGGGAGCTGGTGTACACAGGCATCACTCGCGCCCGGCAGTGGCTAACCCTGGTGGAAGCCAAGCGCGGGGTGTTGAATGAAGCGGTAGTGCGGGAAGTGATGAGGCTCAGCGGAACTGGCGCATAGGGGCCACAACCAAGACGCCCCCGGAGTTCCGGGGGCGTGGGTGTTGCCAGGTTCTCAATTTACCGAGCGTTATTAGCTCTCATTGAGGACCGCTTCCGGGAAGTGGCGACGCAACATCCGGTTCTGGAAGTCGTCCACGAAACGGCTGTTGATGATGATGATGAACCGCTCGAAGGGTGCTTCGCTGTCGAGCTGTTCGATCCCGTCGACACTATGGAATAGCCGGTCATCGCGCAGATGAAGGATATCACCCGGATCCAGGGTGATATCGACCAAGGGTTGCGTGCCCGCCTTGTCGCCGTAGAGGTGATTTTCAGCACCCGCCACGTTTTCCCGATTGAGGACCAGAATGCTCAGGGCCTTGCAGCCATCGGCATGAATCCCCTGTCCCTGAAGGGGGTCGATGCTGCCTTCCCCGCGAACCCCTGTGATCTGCATCAGAATGGGTTCGTGCGCACCAATACTCCAAAGCTTTGCCCAGGCGTGCACGAAAGCCTTCACATCCGGGCGTGCCATGAATTCACTGGTCAGCGGATCATAGTAGCGTAGGCGATCCGCCATGCTTTCCGCGTCATTGAAGGCTCCCCCCTGGGCCATGGGACACTGGCCCATATCCCCGACATCGCCCTGATCGTTCAGGGAAAGCCATGACATCCGCTTCCAGCGCTGGCTGACATAGGGATCGCGCGGCAGGTCAGCGGTAAACCCCTGCCAGGCGGTCAAATCGATTCGCTCCCGAATATCGGTTTTCGCCCACGCCTGATTCCTCAGCGCCTCGGCCACTCCCGCATTCCAATAATCGGAAGGCATGGAGGTGGGATCGAAACCGTGCTTGAGGGTATCGAGTTTCATGGTGGTATTCTCCTGTTAACTGGGCGGAATTGCCCTGTGTTGCCGGTGTAAGAACGCGGTCAACAGGAGAGAAATGAAAAGATCTGCAACGATATGTCAAAAAATGCACTAAAAAAGAGTGTTTTTTTGAAAAAAGGATCAGACCGCTGATGACGTACATGTGTAGGTTACCTACTACACATAGGTGTAAGATAACCACAACAAATGACTATGTTTGCCATAATAATGGCTCTAGACAGTGCTTCTTCTTTAAGTGGATTCCATGACTGCCAGCCATTCCCGACATCACAGAGATCCGGAACGCCCGAAGGAGAACCGCAGGGAGTTTTCCGATGCGCTCACGTTGGTGTCAACGACACCTTCCACTATTGATATCGATTCGCATGATGCAGGCAGGGAAGACGTCAAGTTAGTACGCCACCAGTATCTGGAGAGTGAGCAGCGATTCCGCGCCCTGCTGGAGAATCTGCCTAAGGTGGCGGTTCAGGGGTATGATCGCGATCGGCGAGTGATTTACTGGAATGAAGGTAGCACTCGTCTCTATGGCTATACCGCTGAGGAAGCCCAGGGACAGTTACTGGAAGATCTGATCATTCCTGCCTTCATGCGTGACGGGGTAATTCAGGCGCATGGTGCATGGATCAAAGAAAGGATCGACATACCCGCCGAGGAACTCGAGCTTGAGCACAAAACCGGTGAACTGGTATCGGTCTTTTCGCAGCATCTGATGCTCAATGAGCATACCGACTCACCCTTGATGTTCTGCGTGGATGTCGATCTTTCCGACCAAAAGCGCGCCCACCGTGACCTGGAATTCGCCACCCGTTTCGACAGGCTCACCCATCTCCCCAACCGCCAGACCTTCGAGGTCGACCTGGACAGTCTGTTGGATTCTTGTCGACGCCAAGGCAATGGCCTGACAACCATCTACCTGGACATCGATCACTTCGCCGAGATCAATGATGCCCTTGGCTATGATCAGGGCGATCGCCTGCTCATTGAGCTGACTCGGCGACTGAAAAAGTGCCAGCAAGTCACTGACCTGGTGTCCCGTGTTTCTAGCGATGAATTCGTGCTGGCTTTTCCCGGCGTCTACCTGGACGCCGATGTCAGACGGATCATGCGTCATGTCCAGAATATCTTTCGGAAACCTTTCGTCCTGAATGGTCGGGAGCGTCAGGTCACGGCCTGCCTGGGTGTAGCGCTCTTTCCCGGGAATGGTGAATCGTCACGCGAATTGATCCGTAATGCCGATGTTGCCAAGAATAGTGCCAAACTGGAGGGTCGGGGTACTGTACGTTTCTTCCAACAGAAGCTCCATGATGAGCTGGTTCGCCAGCACTGTCTCTCGACGCGACTCGAGGAAGCCGTGGATAACGGTGAATTCTCACTCCACTATCAGCCCCAGGTCTCGGCGGCCAGCGGGCGAATAGAAAATCTCGAGGCCTTGTTACGCTGGGCGCCTGCCGAAGGCCCGCCGATCTCGCCTGCCGAGTTTATCCCGTTGGCCGAGCGTTCCGGTATGATCCATCGTCTGGGCGAATGGGTCATCGAAGAGGCTTGCCGCCAGCAGGTGGAATGGCGTGCCAAGGGATTTCATGAGCACCGCATCGACATCAATGTCTCGGGCCGTCAACTGGTGCGTCCCGATGCCCTCAAGCGCTTCGAGGACTCGCTGCAGCGTCACGGCTTAGGTCCGCGGGATATCGGCATCGAATTGACCGAGCATGTCCTGATCGAAGCCGACGAGACCGTCCTCGAGGACCTGCGGCGCCTCCATGATCGCGGTTTTCGCATTGCTATCGACGACTTCGGGACCGGTTATTCCTCCCTGAGCTATCTCAAGCACTTTCCCGTCACCGCCCTGAAGATCGATCGCTCCTTCATCCACGACGTTCCCACACAACCGAAGGATAGAGCCATCATGGAGGGTACCATCTTCATCGGTCATCGGTTGGGATTGGAAGTGGTGGCCGAGGGTGTCGAGAACGGCGAACAGTTGTCATTGCTTCGCGACATGCATTGCGACCTCGTCCAGGGGTTCTTCTTCTACCGTCCGATGCCTGCCAGGGATATCGACCGCCTGCTGGGCGGTTTCGTGCCTGGTCACAATGGGCTTTCGAGCTGAGCCTCACTCTTCATCAGGAGCGCCAGGAAGATCGCGCTTAAACGTCGTCTTTCCGACCACGGTACACAAATCCCAGGGCGCGGAGTTCGTGCACACCGCCCTGCTGCTACCGACGACGATCAACCCGATTTTGACCCGGGAGCGGATGTACACCGGCATCACCCGCGCCCGGCAATGGCTGACCCTGGTGGAAGCCAAGCGCGGGGTGTTGAATGAGGCAGTGGTGCGGGAAGTGAGGCGGGTCAGTGGAACCGGGGCGTCGATCAGCCTTTAGGCAGCGTTTCCGGGCGAATATACGGGAACATATGCGCGACGTAGTCGGCTTTGCCCAGCTCGATCTTCTCGCTACGCAGGATGGAATAGGCGGTCATGGTGTGGAAGTAGAACTGCCCAAGCGTCCAGTCCCGCGCGTACTGCTCGGCGGTTAAATCGAGAGTCATGCCGTTGGGCAGCTCGTGTACCAGCGGCTTGTCCGCGCTGACATCCAGCGCATCGGATGCCAGGCCACCCAGTAAAACGAGGGTTTCATCGATGCGCTTTTGGGCATCTTCAAGCGTGCCGGGCTGCTCACCGGCGTTTCGGCCTTCGTCGAGCAGCTCCTTGATCGAGGCCGGTAGGTCTTTACCCTGCAGGCGGTGGGCCGCCTCTTGCGCCTGCACGCAGGCAAAGCGTACCTGCGTGGAAAGCGGAAACATATCCGGCGCGAGCCGTGCGGAAAGCAGCGCCTGTGCCTCGGCGTCCGGCAGTTGGCTTTGCGCCTTTTTCAGCCAGTTTGAGAGCGCGCCGAGCATTTGGGTGTAGGTGGGGACCAGCAGTTGCGTGAATGACATGGTTGTTATTCCTGTAGAAGGGGCAGCGGCAGAATAGCCACTATCACGACCCCATTTTATAAACCTACCTGCTGACGAATAACAGCGAACAGCCAGATAAACCGATTCGCTATTGCCGAACTCTTGAACGCCCGCTTTGGGCTACACTAGGCCCGCCTCAATCGGCGGGGCGCGGGACGGATCAAAGCAAAGGAGCTGCCAATGAAGTATCAAACGACAATAAGCCGTATCGGGCGTCAGGGCGTTTCCCTGCTATCTCGGCTCGGCCGCCACGAACTCGCCATGCTGGTGTGCCTGGCGGTCATTTCCGGCGGCATTTGGGGCTTCGTCGCGCTGGCCGGTGAAGTCATAGAGGGCGACACCCAGAGCTTCGACGAGCGCTTGCTGCTCGCCCTTCGCAACCCCGCCGACCTTAACGACCCGATCGGCCCCGGCTGGGTCGAGGAGATGGGCCGGGACTTTACCGCCCTCGGCGGCGTGGGCGTGCTGGTGCTCCTGACAATGGGCGCGCTTGGGTATCTGTTACTCGCCAAACATTATCGCGCGGCGCTTTTTGCCCTGGTAGCGGTACCCGGCGGCATTTTGCTCAGCACCCTGATGAAGCTGGGCTTCGACCGCCCCCGCCCGGATCTCGTACCGCACGAAGCCATGGTCTACACCGCGAGCTTTCCCAGCGGCCACTCCATGATGTCGGCCGTGACTTATCTGACGCTAGCTGCGCTGCTCATCCGCATACAGCCCGCGCTGCGCTTAAAAGCTTACTTGCTGATACTGGCGATATTGCTGACCCTGCTGGTGGGCATCAGCCGCGTCTACCTGGGCGTTCACTGGCCCACCGATGTGCTGGCCGGCTGGACCGCCGGGGCGAGTTGGGCCGCGCTCTGTTGGGGCGTGATGCACTGGATGGAACGGCGTGGGCAGATTGAGGCGGAAGAGAGTGAGTCGGGTAGCGATTAGCCTACTTCAAATTAATGCAAGGCAACACAATGCGTGTTGCTCTGCAGTTGGAAACATGAATATTTAGCGTGAGTATTCTGTTCAAGGATTCAGCTATCGGCCAAGAGCGGACGTTAAGTGAACCCTGATATAAAAGAAACCTTCCTCATAAACCACAATAGTTTTAACTGTGACTGTAAATTAAAGTTGTTTTTCTGAGTAGACTTTATGTATTCCTTGTAGTTGACTGTTATTAAAATAAAATGCTCCACTAAATTCTATACGACCATAGTGATGGTTTGAGCTAATTGAACCGCCGATAACACCTTTTTCACCTAAAAGCGTCCACACGATTTCTAATTTATTCTCATTCAACATTTTTAAGAACTCCTCTTTCTTAATAAGTAAATGTGTTCTAGAGTCATTCAAAGCCTCAGTAGCGAAACAAACGATATTTCCATCTTTATCCTCATAACTCCCCTCAGTCTTGCCGTTTTTTAGCTCCATCATGTCAAAGATTAAGTAGCTTGGCTTAAGAAAACTCAAAGTCTCTGTTTTTGATTTATCGAACTCTTCTTCCCATAAGTAATTAATTGAAGTGACACTAACATCAGCTATCTTAGCGCCAGACTCTTGATCTTTTACCGAATTCCAATCTGATCCACCATAATAGTCTGATTTGAAAAACTGGAATGCTTCAGACCAATAGAATTCTCTATTAAACAATTGGTATCGATCACTACCTTCAGGCATCCATCTTCCCATATAATGCTGATTTACTGCCCAACCTTTGAAATTTTCAAATTCTTCTGATTTGACTAAATACCCTCTGATATGACACCAAACTTCCTTTCGAGGGTGTCCCCAGTCTTCACTACCAATAATTTTGGGCTCTTTCCATGATGGATAACTTTCCAATATCAACCACTCAGTACCATTGTTGTCATTTACTTCAATCAAACCACATGGATTACTTATCGTAGTAGGATTGTTAACCCATTCATCATAAGTACAATCCCAATCAAATATTTCTTCACTAGCCCACCACATTTCTTGATAGCTTAGCTCTTTTGTTCCTGTTTCTTTGAGTAAAATAGTTGGATCTATGTCTCTTAAATATGGCTCCCAAGGCCCTTGATAAGGACTTTCTTTACGCTCTTGTCCATACCCTTCAAAACGAATAAAGTTATCAGAAAGCATGGCCATGTATTCATAGTAGGAAATCCATTGATATTTTTTTCCAATACGCTCTTGGAATGACTCTCTACGTCCTCGACCTGTACCAATTTGCCTATCAAACTCTCCATGCTTTTCGGGATTCCATCCAAGCTCTACTACACGATTAAAAATAAGGCGCTCAGCAATTCTCAGATCAAAGTGCTTATCAGTTTTGAGTAGTTTATTATTGTGATCTAGATAAGGATCAACCTCTCTTTCAAACTTAGTTAATAAGTCTTCCGACAATGATTTCTTAAAAGCAACCTTGCTAGCCAAAATTTCTTCCTCACTCTTTCGACCTATTGCACCACCCAAATTAATAGTAATTTCGCCAAACGATATTTTTTCGGCATTATTATCGTAAATAATAGGATCTGTAGAGTCATATAACTCTTTCTGCTCAACAGTTAATCTACTTAGAAAATTTTCATAAACATGCTCACGGTTAATTGGTGTTTCGCCAAATTTACAACCTGACCAATCTGAGTTATTGTGATTTGTTCCAATTGTATATCTGGAGAAATCTCCACCACCCATTATCGAACGCCAAAGCAAACAATACTCATCCTTGTCGTAAAGTAACTTCAACTCTTCTTTAGTTGGTATATTATCAGGCCATTTACTTTTATATGGAGGCTTAGTTTTTGATAGTTCAATACCTTCCGGCATCAATTTAAGATGTGATACATATTCGATAAGCTCTCTGGCGTAATCCCTTAATAGAATATTTGGATATACATACTCAGGTTTGAACACTTTGGCAAAAACCGTTTCAGCCAATTGATCTAAATCATCATAATTAATTGTTCGCAATGTACAGCCTAAAGCAACTGCAAACAATCTTTCCAAAACATACGGATCGTCTACCCCATCAAACTTATTTATTATGCGAATCAATACTGGAACTCTTGCTTCTAACAAATTAACCAAAGCTTTAGTTGAGCAATCCCTCAGCTCTCTATTACTTGAGGTTAAAAACCAGCATAGAGTAGTTGCCACTAACTCTATTGAATCATCAGATATATAGCTTTTATCGGTTCTACTCCAAGCCCAATCTATCAGTTGTCTAAATGTTGAGTCTTCGCTGTACTTATATTTTAGCTCAGTAGTCCAAAATGCATCTCGGTTAGGTAAAGTATGCTGCAATAGCCAATTATGTAAAAAATTAGCATTAAAGGGATGAGCTTCTAACCCTGAAATTGAGATCAAAACTTCCAAAAAATTACTATAGGTATTTTTAAATGTAAGTACCTGTTCGTTTATGAAAGGCATGAGCTTTTCGAAATCAATTGCGGCGACATCTCTCCAAACCAAGCTGTCGATAAAAGCTTCTACTAAATTATTGTTTTCTCTAAACTCAGGTAGTAATTCGTAAAGCTCCTTTCCATACCTTTCTGGTAATTGAATAGATAAAGCCTCAACAATTCCTTGGTTTGGATAAAAGTCATATTCATCATTGAAGTATCGTTTAAGACGACCTCCAGTTTCAAACTCCTTTTCAATGTTTTCAACACCATCGAGCAAGTATTTAACTGTTAAATGATCGTCAAATCTTTCAAAAGATATGTAAACAACTTCCTCAATAGAGTTGTTTTCATTGCGAACAATGCTTTTAGTCAGCAACCCCTCATCTATCATTGCACTAAGAAATGTTTTATCGATCACATAGTCTTCAACAACAGACTGGACAACTGCGTGAGCATCTTTAAGAGAAATGCTATTGCCATCATTGCCAAGCTTAACCTTAATTAACCTATTAAGAGAATCATTAACCAATGAAAAACCAGGGTCGAAGTTGTATTTTTTTGGAGAAGCTAATGCTTTGTTTACACCTTCCACAAAAAAACTTAGGATTTTTGTAATTCCATGAAAGCCTACTGGAACTTTATTTAGACCACTTTTCTTAATCCCTTCACACAACAGCTTTAGAAATAAGGGGTTTTTAAACTCTGGATTTAAATTAGGCGATGACGGTCTTTCTATATTATAATTGTCATAAAATAAGTTGACGGCTTCCATCTCCACGTTCTTAAAACCCAAGTGTTCATGGGTTTCAAAATTATTACGAGACACCTGCTCATTTGAGATGGTAAATCCTTTATACGTTGATCTGACTGACATTATTAATCCAAGCCACTCAAAACGCTTTATTTCATCAACAAAACTATTGATATTGTCTTCCCAAAACTTGTTACCATTTCCCTCATTGATCGCATCAATAAATATCAGAAATCTTTTCCCTGTTTTTTGACCAAATAAATTTAGTTTCTCAAGAAATTCAGTTGATGTAGTATTTATTTGTAGCCTTTTAAGAATCTGTACCCAAGGAGATTCATCAGAAGTAAGTTGCTGTCCTAATAAAAATAGGGATGGATATCCTGCTGCAATTCTTGATTCGACAACATCAGCTAGTAAGTGAGACTTACCAATTCCTGCTTCACCTTCAAGAAGCAGAAACGGATTGTTCGATGCCTTTGCCGTTATAGAATTAAGGAATGAACATAAAGTATCGCACTCATGATCAAACTCTCTTAAGCCCCTCAAAGTAGATGAGTGCTTATCGCTAAAGGTTGTTGCCTTACCATTCGTTTTTGACTCTTCTCTTAGTTTCCATAGAACCGATTCCGACTCGGAAATAGCATTTTGGCAATTGGAAATGTATTTGCAAAACTTGTCAATAGGTAGTTGACCCAAGTTAGAAAAATCAATTTCCAGGTACAACGTTGTGATATCAGTTAAAGATTTAGCGATCAAAGATAATTCTTCAGATATCTCATTACTATTTCGTAGCTTGTTTCCTTTAATTAGAAAAACATCGATATATTTGTAAAACAAATCAGAAAATTTTTGAGTTCTTCCAAGACCTTCAAATATTTTTGTGATTTCAAGCTTTACATTTAATTCAGGCGTGTAACGCCCCCCTAAATCAGCTATAGCTTGCCTATTTTTCCTATTCAACCAATCATCGCTCAAGTGAAAGGTTATTTTTTCATCTAATGATTGCAATAAGAGTTTAATCTGAATAATCTCATCACTTATATCGAATATCTTTTCTTTATAAGTTTCTTCAATGTAGAGCTTTTTTAACGTTTTGCAGCTATTTATTTTTAGCGACAACATTCCGTAAAAAATTTCAAGTTGCTCTTGGCTAGGAGGGATGACTTTTGGGTATTCTCCAAATTTTGTTAATAACTCTTCTTTATTCGGCAGCTCTTTAAATAGAATATATTCATTCAACGTCTCAAACAATGGCTTAGATTGATAAAATGGCACCTTGCCGTTCTCTATAGGGTATTTGTTTTCAAACTCAATTGCCGTCTCTTCAATTATTTGATAAAGCCTGTCCACATAACGTTTCTTCGGAAAAAATTTCTGTTTCAACCTACCATAGCCCTCTTGAGCTATAAATTGATCCACAAGCTTTGTTGCTACATAGGTTGATACCACTGTAATTGTTACGGGATCCATGCTTGATCTATCCTTACACTATAATCTTTTTACGAAGCCTTTAAATTACTCAGCTAGTCTCGATATTACTTTCTTGCGTTGTAGTACACTGGGTGGCTTTTCCATTATGGCAACAATGTCTTCACACGATGGTTCCTGATTGTTGAAGATCATGCGCTCGACCAGATCTTTTACGTTTTCTGAAATGAGGCTTTCTTCTTCGGCCATTTGCTGGTTGGCTTTTTGTGGCCTCTACATAACTCCTAGCGGGCCAGTCATAAAATCAAGCTGCCTCTAGCAACGAGGCCTCGGCAGGAAAGCATTGTAAATCAGCGTTCTAAACTTTCCTGTCTCCGGAGGCACTCACCAAAACCTCGGCTTTTCTGGTCGCTTTGCGCGGACTTCGACTGCGTTATAAGCTTAACCAAATGGGATTTTCTATTTTATTTTCAGTGCAATACCTACAGTTCAGAGGCACGGTACCCTCGGTTGTCTACATAATTCTCTTTCTACGCTTAACAGTGTTTGTTCGCCTGATCACGTCCCCAAATTGAAAAGCATTCAAAATTCTCAGACTCCGCGAACCACGCAAGACTCGATACCGGTAGAATGAACGTGCTTTCTTTTTTGCCAACTTGTCCGCTTTGGGTCGAAAGGCGACATTTTCTGAAGCGCTTTCGCTCTGATGCTTCAATACTACCAGTTAATTTAGGTTAGCCCTACCTAAGTAGCTCGACTTTTAGTCGATAGAAAATGCTTTACTATACGAGTGAGACTACGCTTCCAACCATTGTGGTTCATGCGGCACATCACTCAGATGAACCAGGGCTGTTATAGTTTGCGTGCTATTTGATTGCGACGAAACAACCGGTATGAACGCAGAAACCATCGCAGGTAACCAATCAACGCGAGCGCCGCCTGATCAAACAATATGATGGATAACGGCTGGGCGCAGGGAAAGGGGCATTTCTGATTTTCATTTCCCAAGACGCTCACTCAAAGCGACAAAGTCCTCCGCTACAATATCCCACTCCTCCTCGGCCTCCAAATCCTTGCTCTGCTGCGGCCCATACTCCGTAGGCCGGGGTACAAACGCCGTCTTCATCCCCAAGCCCTGCGCAGCCCGCAGGTCCGCATTATGCGCTGCGCACAGCATCACCTCTTCCGGCGGCAGGTTCAGCAGGCGGCACGCGCCCAAATAGACCTCTGCATCTGGTTTGTAGTGCTCGAACAGCTCGGCGCAGAAAATCATATCCCAGGGTAGTTTGGCGTGGCGCGCAACATCCACCATCAGCGATACATTACCGTTAGTCAGCGTGCCGATGATGTAGTGCTCTTTTAAAAGCTCAAGGCCGCGCGGTGCGTCCGGCCAGGAGGTTAGCCTATGCCAGAAGAGGTTAACGCGATCGATGGTTGGCTCGTCTAGCGCTACCCCGTGTTGGTCGAGCAGTTTGACCAGGCTTTCGCGGTGCAGGTCATCGAGCTTCGTCCAGGGGAGTTCGCCTTTGCGTACCCGGTCCATGGAAGGCGCGTATTGCTGGCGCCATTGATCGGTCAGCGCCTCGCGGGGTAGCTCTAAGCCCAGCTCTTTTTCCAGCGCCTCGAACTGGCGGATCATGCTGGAGCGCCAATCGACCACGGTGCCAAATACGTCGAACAGGATCGCTTTCATTACCGCCTCCGCTGAAGGGGAACGTCGTTATGAGTTCTGGCCGTTGCACGGCGCTCAGCATACGTTAGTTACTTTACCCAACGCCTGGAAAGAACAGTAGTACCTTTAAGTATTATGAGTGGCAGACGCTGGCAGTGAGGGGCATAGGGGAAAGATCATACCGGCGCCAGTTGCCAGCCTTGCTCCGTTGCTTGCAAGTAGTCCGTAAGCGTGAGGTTTTCGAGAAAGGCATCGTCGTGGGAGACCACCAGCAACGTGCCCTGGTAGCTGCGCAGCATGGTTTCTAATGCCTGGGTGGAAGGCAGGTCCAAGTGGTTATTAGGCTCATCCAGCATCAATAGCTGGGGCGGCGTATCAGCGTAGAGCAGGCACGCAAGCGCGGCTTTCAGGCGTTCGCCGCCGCTCAGCACGCCGCTGGGGGCGGTGATTTTCTGCGCGTCCAGGCCAAGCTGGGCCAGCAGCATGCGAAGTTCGCCGTCACTCGCTTTACGGTTAGCCGCCCGCAGCTGGTCGAATACGGTTTGGGTCGGATCCAAACGATCAAGGCGCTGGTCGAGATAGGCGTTTTGGGGCGTGACCTGGCAGGTGCCCAATAAAGGCGCCACCAGCCCCGCCATCACGCGCAGCAGCGTGGACTTACCACCGCCATTCGGCCCCACGATGCCGATTCTCTGCGGCCCTTGCAGCGTCAGGCTAATGTGACGTGTGGCCCCCGCAACGAAGGGTAGCGCTACCCTTTCCAACTCGGCCACTCGGCGATTCGTACCCCGTGGCAGTGCCACTTCATGTAGCGCGATGGGCACCTCTTTCTCGACCTGGCGGGCGGCTTCGCGTACGCGCTGATCGAGCTCTTCCCGGCTGGCGGTGTGCTGTTGGCGCAGTGCGCCCAGGGAGTGTTCACTGCGCGCTTTCTGGCCATCGAGCAATACCTTCGCCTGATTGGCGCCCTTGGCCTGGCGGCTATCCCGCGCCTGGCGTTTCTCCTGGCGCTCGCGCTGCTTGTGCATGGCCCGCTCATCGCGTTGGCGTGCAAGCTTGTGCTGGCAAAGCCGGGCCTGCGCCGCTTGCTGCTCGTGCGCCTTCGCCGCGCTGTAAAAGGTGTAGTTGCCGCCGTAGCTTTTTAGCCCCAATGGGGAGAGCTCCACGATCCGCTCCATGGCGTCCAGCAACTGGCGGTCGTGGCTGACCACGATCAGCCCTTTCGGCCAGCGCTTTAGTTGCTCGATGAGTGCCTGCCGGTTGGGTCGGTCAAGGTGGTTGCTCGGCTCGTCAAGGATCAGAAAGTCCGCTTCTGATAGCATGGCGCCGATCAGGGCAACCCGCATGGCTTCGCCACCGCTCAAGGTATCGGCAGGTGTGTGGGCTTCGAGATACCCCAAGCCACTGCGTTCAAGCTCAAAACGCAGCCGCTGGGGCATATCCCAACGCTCATCGACCGCCTCGAAATCCTCAAGCGCGGCGCTGCCCGCTTCGATTCGTGCCAGCGCATTAAGCGTTGTGTGTACCCCGGCAAGCGCCGCCACGGTCGCGTTTGCCGAGGGAACGGCAACCTGCTGGGCAAGGTAGTGCACGTTGGCAGGAAGCTGGCAGTGGCCGGTGGTCGGCGGTAAAAGCCCCGCCAGCATTTGCGCAAGGACCGTTTTGCCCACACCGTTGCGCCCCACCAAGCCGGTGGGCCGGCTATCGAACTGCTCATGAAGGTCGGTAAAAAGCGTTCTGCCATCCGGCAAAACGCAGGAGACACCGTTCAAGGTGATAGAAGTGTTCGTCATGTGGTATTCCCAAGATGCCAAGACCTCCCCCGCGTTTAGGGGCTGGTGGAGACTGGCCGTCATTGCAACGGCAGGCATCAATGGTTCATTGGACGAACACCTTTATGAGATATGGAACATCTTACGGGTTTGGGCACGTTAGCCAATGATGATGACGAGTGTCAAATACGGGCATTCGCGCGCAGCCGCTTAGCCCACCACGTTGATACTCGGCGCCTCACCGCCCACTTGACGGTAGTGCTCGGCGTTGACCATCTCGGCGAACTGATTGCCGTTTTTGACATGGCGAATGTGGATCTCGCTGTCCTTGGTATAGCGGTGAGCAAGGTGCACCGTATAGGAGCGAAGCGCTCAACTAACGGAGTTGGTGATAAATAACGCACTGTCCAAGTCGCGCTACTTCATCTAAAGGCAGCGTTCTTGTTTGCATAACGAGATACTTAGAAGATTACGCTGACGTTCATGACCTAATCACAAATGAGCGGCAGCGGGTGTTATTGATCTTCTTTACGCCTTCATCCTGCATGCCTATCTTCATGGCAACCTGAATCGACCCAAGGTTTGCCTGATCAATCTCGGCGACCACTTTGGAAAGCACCAGCGTTTCGCATGCATGTTTTAGCACAGGCCTGGCGGCCTCTGTTGCAAAGCCCTTTCCCCAAGCAGATCGACTGAACCGCCAGCCAATTTCGGTTTCAGGGCCGACTCCCTCATAAGGAATCAGAAGTATCCATCCAAGGAATTGGTTTGGGTGCTCGCGCAGGAATACGGACCAGTAGCCGAGACCTTCGCCGAAGTCGGTTTCTATCCGCTCTCTTACGAAGGTTTCATGACGTTCAGGATCACCCCAAGGACCTGACACGAACTTCGTAACCTCTGGGTCGCGGTCCATCGCCAGGCAAGCTGGAAGGTCTGCGAGTGTTCGAGGCTTGATCGTCAGGCGTTCAGTATCAAACACAGGTAAAGTCGTCATTAGAGGTCCACTTGAAGCGCTAGGCCGGGCTTCAAAGCCCAGCCGCTAGACAAAAGCAGTTTGCTGGAAACTCTCTCGCATCGTCACGCCTGCGTGCCACACTGCAAGCTGAGGGTGTTCCGCTTGCCACGCCACCTCCGGCAACCGGAAGGCGAGATATTCCAGCGCCACGGCGGTGGTGATGTCGCCAAGGTCGATGGTTGTCGTCAGTGGCTTACCGTCAAACTCGTGGCCTAATTGCTGCAATAGCCGTTGAATGGCCCGTCCCCGCCGCTCGCCCAAAACGCTGCTATCCATTTCGCTGCCGCCATGCTTTCGCGCGATCACGGTATTGAAAGCAGCCTCCATCAGGTTTTGGCCCAGCCCTGTTATATGAAGCACCTCGGCCCATTGGTCGGCAGGCAAGATCGGCGTTTTTGGGTAAGTGCGGTCCAGGTAAATGGCAATCAGTTGAGACTCGCTGAGTGTAGCACCCTCCTGCGTAAGCAGCGCCGGAACACGCCCGGCGGGGTTGACCGCCAGTAGTTCACGGTCGTCGGCCCAAGGGTCGCACCACTTAAGTGTTACGGCGTCGCTCAGCCCTTTTTCGATCAAAACGATGCGTACCAGGCGCGCGTAGGGTGACGTTGCGTTCAGGTAAAGCTTCATGGCTGTCTCTCTTGTTGAGCCGTCAGTTGGGTATGGCGCTGCTGTATGCTTCGGCTCAGCAGTATCAGTAGAAAGCCCTCGACCAATACGAAACCACCGATTGTAAACAGCAGGGTGTAGGAGCCCAGCGCATTGTAAAGCGCCGACATGGCGTAGCCCGCGATGGCTTGGGCGGCGGCAAAGGCGGCGGTGGCCTGCCCCCATATTTTCTTGTGGGCGGCAGGCCCGACCAGCTCGGCAAGACGGCCCGACGTTAACGCGACGATGCCAGGAATCATCGCCCCCACCATGAAGGAAGAGACCGACTGACTCACCAGCGCCAGCGAAAACACCGGTAACAGAACGGCGATCGCCTTCATCATGAACGCCGCTGTCAGGCCATGATGCCAACCCACTCTTTGTGCCAGGGCGCTCACCATGAACGGGCCACACACCGCGCCCAATCCAAAGATTCCCCACTGAAAAGAAGCGGCTCGATGCCCCAGCGCGTTCTCCCGGGCCAGGTAGTCCACCCAAAACAGCGTATGCGGCACGAACCCTACCGCGTCCATGGCATAAGCGCCGATGATCAAGAGCAAAACCGCTTTGGCCCCCACCTCACCCTTTCGGGAATTGTTTTTCTTACTGGCACTGAAAGGCAATACCAAGCGGGCGCTGGCTCGATCACTCAAAATCCCCGCCGTGATGCAAAGCAACCCCAGCGCGCTCCAGGTGCTTGCCAGGTTTAACGTAAGCAAGAAGGGCACGGCGAACGCCGATAGCAGCGCCCCGAGACCAATACCGGTAAACACCAGAGCCCCCACCCGTACTCGCCTTGTTAAAGGGGTAGCGGCAAGCGCCAGGGAGGGCCCAACGACCATTAGAACGGCCCCGGCTATCCCCGATACCAGTCGCCAGAAGAAGAACCAGCCGAAACATCCCTCCGCAGCGCAGAGCACAAAGCTCAAGGCAATACCTACAAAGCTTGCTCCCATTACCCAGCGCCCAGAGAAGCGTTCACTCAGTGGATGCGCTACGAGCGCGCCAATGAAGTAGCCCAGCAGATTGGCTGCCCCCAAGTAAGCACCCTGACTGGCAGTGAACCAGCCCTCTTCAATGACGGCTGGCAGTAGCGGCGTATAGGCAAACCGCGCGATACCGATTCCAACCAGGGTCGCCATAATGCCGGTCAACAGTGCGGGGATATCCTGAATTTCCGATGTTCGATTCGTCACGCCGTGGCCCTTTTATTGCTACCCAGGCAGGATTAAAGATTGCCGTTGAGCCAATAGCCTACGCGTGAGAGAGTGTTTTCTGAAAACGATTGGTTTTGATCGCTGCTATCTCATTTTGAGATAGCACTGGCATAGCACGGAGCATGAATGCAGCTTAAATCACTAAGGTTGTTCATGGCGGTCGCCGAAACCGGCAGCTTCGTGGCGGCGGCCAAGCGGCTGCATACGGTGCAGTCCAACGTGACCATGCATATGAAAAAGCTAGAGGAAGAGCTGGGCGTACAGCTGATGCACCGGGGGAGGCGCGTTCGCCCCACGAGCGCGGGGCTGGCGTTAGTGGAATATGCAGAACGCATGCTATCCGCCCATGATGAGGCGGTGTCGCTGTTCAAGGGGCAGGAAAAAGCCTCTGGTCGACTACGGATTGGCGCCATGGAGACTACGACGGCGCTGCGCCTGCCGCCGATACTGGCGACATACCACTCAGAGCAGCCCAATGTCGATATCCACCTTAAGACCGGGCCCACGGCGGAACTGGTCGAACTGCTACTGAACGGACAGGTTGATGGCGTATTCGTCGCTGGGCGACTTGAGCACGACCGCTACCACGTACTCAAGGCGTTCAGCGAACAGCTTGTGCTGGTGGGTGCCGCGCCCATGGCGTCAATGCCCTCTTCCCATGAACTGTTGACCTCCGCCTTTCTGGCGTTTCGCCAAGGCTGCAGCTATCGTCAGCGCATCGAACTATTGCTGTCGTCCCAAGGTATCAGCGCCGGTCGGATTTTCGAGTTCGGTTCACTGGATGCGATGCTTGGCTGCGTCGCTGCCGGTATGGGCTACACGGTACTACCCCGCGGCACCGTCGAGGCGCATCAGCACCGGTTTAAAATTCAGATGCTGGCACTGCCTGAGTCCATCGCTTGTATCGATACCTATTTCGTCGCCCCTGAACCCGAGACGTGGTCCACGGCGCTTGCAAGCTTTGTTGATACATTGAACGACGCGGTGGTGATCGAAAGTGATCATACTCGTCGGTTTGCTCAGCAAAAGTTCACCCACTTAGACACGATGCCATGATCCCGTTAAATGAGTATCTTTTATTCTTGTCGATTGTCACTCTCATCGTCGTCTCGCCGGGCGTCAACTTGTTCCTGTTGCTTCAAGCCACTCCTGTTCATGGCAGGTTGGCGGGCTTTTCGATAACACTGGGGTTTTGCGCCGCCATCATGACACACGCCACCTTGGCACTCATCGGCCTTGGGACCGTCATCCTGGCATCGGCTACCCTCTTCACCACGGTTAAAATCGCCGGAGCGGCTTATCTGATATGGCTTGGCGTGAAAGCTTTCAGCAACGTTTTCAAACGTACACCTGTGCAAGTGCCGTTACCCAAGGAAAGCGCCTTTACCCGATCTAGCAGGGCACAATTATTTGCCCGGGGGTACCTGACAAACCTCTTGAACCCCAAACCTGCCATTTTTTACGTTGCTGCATTTCCCCAGTTTTTGGATGTCACCAACACGAACGTGTATTGGCTGGCTGGCCTGGGCATGGGGATTAGCCATGCGAGCATTGCGCTCATTTTTTACAGCCTTGTGGTGGTTTCACTCGATAAGGTCGCTTCATGGCTACGTCGACCAACCGTCTGGACATCGGTCCAAGCCGTATCGGGAGTGGCATTTTTCCTGCTAGGTGGGCGTATTCTACTGACGCGCCCTTCTGTTTAAATCGAGAATGATAGGCGAGAGCCCCCCGGCTCTCTACCGGCTCAGCCCGCTACGTTGTATGCCTACCTCTATTTTAATTAGACAAATCTACATTAATTTACCCGAATACAATAGATGCGTCCTGTAGCAGACACGATGCACCTGGCGTTGAACTAGCCGCTCACTTGGCAGGTGTTACTTTTTTTGTGAGACGTTGCTTACTTCCTTGATGAGCCACTTTTTATCGTTTTTGGAAGACCATCTACAGCCCTTGACCATCACGAAGCCGGCGGCGAGTAGCATGAAGGAATAAAGCGACAAAAGCGTGGCACTCTCCGGCTTCACCAGCAGGCCGAACAATCCTTTCAAGAAAAGCAGCGCCAGGCCCCCAAACCAAACGGACATGAACACTTGAGTAAATCGGTCGATTCGAAACTCACCAACGAGGAGCGACTTGCCATCCAGGTCGATAAATTCAGCGACCATAACCGGCTTGAACGGGTTTCCTGTTAAGGGTACGTGCCTGTTTAATTTTACTTTATTTTCAAATACTTCCCCGGTAATTCTTTCAGACCCCATTATAGATGACGATTTGAAGGAAACCTCTTCTTGGAGCCTACGCAACGCCAGGGAAGAAGGTATCTCAAACGCTATTTCAAACGGTTCTTTACTATAAAGAAAACCGAACACCGCCCCCCCTATGGTTTCAACGCTCACGGTATTCTTCCAAATTTTTCTCATACGAGCAGTATAAAAGAATAAGCAAGCACGCTGGGCCGCCTGCCACCACTCCACTATCTTCGGCTCGGCTTGGCCTCTGGAAGGCTGCCGCCCCACCCACGTGAAAACCGCCCATAGCTTACCGAGCAGCATGACCTCAAGCACGTGTTTGACAATATCCGCGTACTGTCAGCTGGCGGGCTCGCCCAGTAGTAGCGGCAGGTCGATGGTTTAGATAGCGGTGTTAGCCATGCGAAATGGTCGATGTTTTAACCTGCTGGTTATGCAAACTCTTAAGAAGTTCCGGCGCTAAATCGGCCCCGTTTGGCCAAACAATCGTTTCAAGTTCAGGGTCCAACGTGAGTTCTCGGAAAAATGCCATATCCTTTAGCGGCTCAAATACAGGGCCGCTCAAGACGCCATCAAGGTCCACTTGACCGGATGTCCCATCATCAAAGGCAACCCATATCTTGTAACCCGTTACGTACTCCACAGATTGGATACGCAGCATGATTCACTCCAGCGGTGCAATGTTGTTGGATAATCATCACTTCAAGTCTATACGGCAACAGAACAGCGTTATTGGACCTGCCACCACTCTACTATCCCCGGCTCGACTCTGCCTTTGGCTGACAGCCGCCCATCCCGCGCGAAATCCGCCCATAGCTTGCGCAGGCGCTGGCCGTGTTCGAGTAGTGTGGTTTCATCTACGTGTATGACGATATCCGCGTACTGCCAGCTAGCAGGCTCACCCAGCAGTAGCGGTAGGTCGATCGTATGGGCGGCGCCAAACGGCGTGCGGCCCTTGTTCCAATCAAGCCGGTAGATAAAAGCATGCCCGCCGGCTTGAGCGTGGCGGCGGGCAAACCGGAGCGCGTCGCGCTGGTATACCTTGCGCGTGGTGGCCGACACCATCGCCCGGCCGATGGCCTCCCCTACCAGCGGCGTGTGGCGCAGCCGCGTTAACCCCGGCGACATGACCAGAAACAGCGCGGTTTCCTCGGCGGTGGTGCCAATGAACACGTCGAATTTTTCCGCCGCGCGGCGCCAGGCCTGGTCGATGTCGGTTTCAGCAGGCAGCGGGTAGTGGCCGTACTGGGTGCCAAAGGGCATGGCCGCTTTCATGCCAAAGCCGCGGGCGGCCTCGGCTACTTTCGTTTGCACGCGCAGCACTTCGTCCAGCGGCGCGTCACTTTTAAGCTCGGCGGCCTTCTTGCCCATTTTGGCGGTCATCTTTGCGCGGCCCCGGCTAATGCCTAAAGGCGCGCTCTGGATAATCGCGCGCTGAAAAAGCCCCTCGACGCCCTCGGCAATCATCAGGTGCGCCGCCGCGTCGCCCCCGGCGGAGTGACCGAACAGCGTGACGTCACCAGGGTCGCCACCCATGGCGGCAATGTTGGTATTCACCCAGCGCAGCGCCGAGATCATGTCCAGAAGCCCCAAGTTGGCGGGCCGCCCCGCGTAGCCGCCCAGAAATCCTAAAAGGCCCAGCCGGTAGGTGATCGACACCACGATGACATCCTGCTCGAGGGCCAGCGGGCGCACGTCGAACACTGCCAGATCGCCTGCGCCGAATACGTAAGAGCCGCCGTGAATCCAGACCATCACCGGGCGCGGGGCTTTTGAGGGGTTTTCCGGCACGGTGACCGACAGGTGCAGCGCGCCTTCGCTTGCGTGAAACTCGTCGGCGGCCACACCAAGCGCTTCGTTGAGCTCAGGAATCGTGTTTTGCGGTGCGGCTGGGGCCCACCGGGTGGCATGAATCGGTGCGGTGGCAGGCGGCTCATCGGTGGGTGGGCAGAAGCGCTCGGTACGGGCGTAGGCAATGCCCGTGGCGCGAATGACGCCGCGATCATACCAGCCAATGATCTCCCCGGCCGGGGCTTTAAAACGGGGCGCGTCCTGCGCGGTCGATTCGGCGTAATCCATGGGGGTCTCTTGGCTTTAAAAAACAAGGGCAGCATAGCATTGCCACGACACCCAAGTGGATAAACCGCCCAAGTGCTCGGTTGAGCACTTGGGCGATCCGCTGAATACAACAGTGGTGGCGGCTTGAAACGTACTTAAGCCTGGGTTTGAAACGGTAATGGGTAAGGAGCTTGCTTACTGCTTAAATACTTGCCAATAGGTTATTGCCTATATAGCATATAACCTATTAACTTCCGAGGTACTCATGTGGTCAATAGAACAGACAGACACCTTTGAAGCGTGGTTTTTCTCGCTTGAAGAAGCTGACCGGGAGAATGTCCTGGCCTCTCTTCTTCTGTTACGCGAACGGGGTCCTATGCTCTAGCGACCTCATGCTGACACGGTGAACGGCTCGCAGTTTTCCAATATGAAAGAACTGCGCATACAGAGCGGTGGCCGCCCTATCAGAGCATTCTTTGCGTTCGACCCAAAGCGTACTGGCATCATTTTATGTGCTGGTGATAAAGGCGGAAACGACAAGCGCTTTTACGATGAAATGATTCCAGTCGCCGACAAAGAGTATGCGGCGCATCTGGAAACTTTAAAGTGAGGTAGTCCCCATGGCGCGCAAACTTGAAGACTTGCTGGCAAAAGAAAAACCAGAGATCGTTGCCGCTGCTGAGGCGAAGGCGAGCGATATGCTATTTGAAATCAGGCTGGCTGAAATTCGTCTGCTGGCAGAAAAGACACAAACTGAAATCGCCGATGCAATGGGTGTCCGACAGCCAACCGTTGCAGGGCTTGAAAAGGTTGGCCAGGATATGCGTCTTAGCTCTCTTAAGCGCTATGTCGAAGCATTGGGCGGCCGCGCCCGAGTGGATATCGAGCTACCCGATGGCAGTCATCATGAGTTCCCTATATAATTAATTTTTATGCAGTTTCTTTAGCCAAACCACTTTTTGACTAACTGATGGTTTGGCCTTCACCCTCCCTGCCCATTGAAGCAATCTCTACAGCAGGCGTTTGAGCAAAGAAGTCATTGGACGCACTCGCCCATCACCGCCTAGACTCAAGACTCCTTTATTGAGAGTGCTTCGCCCATGCGCGTTTTCTCTAATCCGGTCGGTGCGGGTTCGCTTTGGTTCGATAACCTGGTGACCGCCGATGGTATCCCGGTGGCCTATGACCCGCAGGCCCGGGCGTTCATTCCCATGCCGCCGTTTTGCGCCAACCGCGAGGTGATTGGCTGTAACTGGATTGCCGCGCAAAAGGGCCAGCTCTGCCGCGCCTGCGCGATGACCGCCGTGGCGCCGGACCCGACCATTCCCAACGCCATTGCCAACTGGGCGCAAACCGAAGCCGCCAAGCGCTGGGTGATCGACAACCTGGGCCGCTGGAACTGGTTTCGCCCAGAAGACCCGGGCGCGCCGCCGGTGTTCCACCTGCTGGCCGAAGGCAAAAAGCCGGTGATGATGGGCCACGTGGATGGCGTGGTGACGATCAGCATCGCGGAAGCCGACCCGGTGCTGGTGACCACCCGCCGCGAGGCGCTGGACGAGCCCTACCGCACCATGATTGGCCACATGCGTCACGAAATCGCCCACATGCTTTGGTGGCGGTTGAGCCTGCGCGAAGACTTCATGGAGGCGTTTCGCGAGATGTTTGGCGACGAACGCGCCGACTACAGCGAGGCGCTCAAGCACCACTACAACGAAGGCCCGCCGGAAGAGTGGCGCACGGATTTCGTTTCGACCTACGCCTCGGCGCACCCCCACGAAGACTGGGCGGAAACCGTCTCGCACATTCTGCACCTGACCGATATTACCGACAGCTTCGTGTCATCCGGCATGGATTCGCCGGAGCTGCCGCGCGATCACAAGTGGGACGCCTATGCCGAGCCGGACGCCGAGCGCTTGATTCACATCGCCACCGCGCTGATTGCGGGGGTCAACCACGTCAATCGCGCCATGGGCCTGGGGGATGTCTACCCCTTCATGCTCACGCCGGAAACGCTCAAGAAGCTCGTATTCGTGCACAGCTGGCTGCGCCGCGGGGCGCAGGGGCTATAGCGTTAGCGTTTACGCCATGCCCTGCTACTGTGCAGGGCATGGCGAATTGACTTACGGCTTTTTATAAGCCGCCTTACCTGGCTTTGAAGCCTCTCTCGCCTTTGCTTTTTTCTGGCCACCCGGTTTTGCTGCCTGGCGCGTCTGGGCAATGCGCATCAGGCGCTGGAAGGTGGGGCAATCAAGGTGGCTGGTCGCCGTGCAGTTCGCTACGTGGCGCAAACCATCTCGAAGCGCCGTCATTTCCTTGATGTGATGATCCAACTGATCCGCCTTGGCACTCACCTTATCGCGGTCGACCTGCGGTCGGCCTTCGTCGCCGAACATGTCGCGTATTTCGGTTAGCGAAAACCCGGCCGTTTGCGCGAGCGCAATGAGCGATAAACGCGTCCTCACGCTAGTGTCGAATACCCGGCGCAGCCCGTTTCGGCCTACGGACCGAATCAGCCCCACCTCTTCGTAATAGCGAAGTTTCGAGGCGGCAACGCCGCTTTCACGCGAAAGTTCAGTAATATCGAGCATGGCCCTTGACTTGAAGTCGACTTGAAGTAATAGGCTACTTATCTTCTTTTAGTGCTTCAAGGATATCAAGAAGATGACGATCGCCTCACCTAATCCTCCATTGAACTTTAAACCTGGTCCGGCCTTCGCGCTGCTTGCCCTTATTCAGGCAACGCTCATATTCACGATTACCTTGATCGCCGTCCCCTTGCCTTTGATCGCCAGCGAGTTTGGTTTGGGAACCGCAGACCTGGTAATGCTCCAAATCGCCTATGGCCTGCCCTATAGCGGTCTATTGTTACTTGGCGGCAATCTAACCGATCGTTTTGGTGGCACCTTGCTGCTTCGCAAAGGTCTCTGGATCTTTGGTTTCGCCTCATTAGGAGCGGCGTTAGCCCCCTTCTTCGAGCTTCTTATTGCAATGCGCGGGTTACAGGGAGTTGGGGCGGCCATGGTAGCGCCCGCGGCGCTCGCGCAGGTAGCTGAGCTGTTTCATGGTAAAGATTTCGAACGCGCTATGGCGCGATGGGGTGGCATTTCAGTACTAGGTGCCGCGGCAGGAACCGTTCTATCCGGCATCGTGACCACGTGGGTTTCATGGCGCTGGATGTTCCTTGTACCTTGCGGCGTTACCGCTATCGGTCTGTCGATGAGTAAACACCTGTTACGCGATATGCCGAGCAGGGATCAGGCACAACCGTTGGACCTGGCAGGGGCTTTACTCGCATTGTCAGGGCTATCGAGCGGCGGATACGGTCTGGCGATGGGCAGCGAAACCGGCTGGACCTCACCTCTCGTTCTAGTTGCATTGGTATTGGGTGCAGTTTCATTGGTAGTGTTTGTATGGCATGAGCGTCGAGTGGTCTCGCCTTTACTGCCTCTCGATTTTATACGTGATACAAAGCGCTTGGGCGGCGCTTTAGGCATCTTTTTGGCAGCTGCCAGCATGGGGTTAGTCACCTTCATTTTGGCCCTCTACTTTCAGGGCGAACCGGGGTGGAGTCCACTGGCAACGGCGGGTGCAATGGTACCTTTCCTCGCCGTTCTAATATTAGGTAATAGACCCTCTGGCTTCGTCGTTGCACGTTTAGGTGCCATGAACGCTATGTCGCTCGGGCTCCTGCTAGCGGGTATCGGCCTTTGGTTGCTGGCGGGCTTCAGTCAGGATTACCTGCTCGATGTATTGCCGGGGTTATTGCTATTACCTGGAGGCACTTCCCTCACCTTCGCGGCCTCAGCGGTGTTAATGACCCAGGGCGTCCCACCTGCACGCATGGGGCTCGCCGGGGGCGTAATGAATACCGCCATGGAGCTTGGCCCTACTGCCGGGCTAGCCGCATTCATGACATTCACGACATTTCGTGTCGACATCCAGGCAGGCTGGATGCTGGTATTCATGGTGTCAGGCAGCGCCGTATTTCTACTCGCTCTATGGACCCTTCTGGTCGTTAGGAAAACGGGCCCTGGAGCACGCACATGAACAGCTTCTTGATTGACGCCCTGATACTCGGGATAGGGGCAACGGTGTTTATGGATGTCGTTGCGCTGTTACAAAAGCGACTGCTAGGGGTCCCCTCGTTAAATTACGCGATGGTCGGGCGCTGGCTGGGGCATTTGCCCGGCGGCACTTGGGTACACCGGCCTATAGGCCAAAGTGCGCCGATTCGTGCTGAGCAGTCCCTGGGCTGGGCGGCGCACTACCTGATCGGCATCGCTTTCGCGCTGACGTTTTTACTCATCACTGGGCCTGCGTGGCTGGCCTACCCCAAGCTTGTGCCTGCGCTAGGGTTCGGTGTCATCACCGTACTGGCGCCTTTTTTAATCCTGCAACCGGGCATGGGCGCAGGCCTGGCCGCGCGTAAAACACCCGCCCCCAACACGGCCAGATGCCGCAGCCTTTTAGCACACGCAAGCTTTGGCGCCGGGTTATGGGCTGCCGGATGGGGTTATGGGGTTATGGGGTTATCGGCTTATGTTTTGAATTAGGGAAAAATGCCTCGCATTAAGTCGAGGCGTTTTATCAAACATCGAGGCGCCGCTTTCCAATAAAAGTGCGCTGTCACTCAACGAGCGAACGACTCAGGTAGCGGGCAAACCGTTCGTGCAGCTCGCTGGTGTTCGAAACACTGAGCACCAGCTGGATGGACGGTAAATCCGGTACACCGTTGGCCTCGGAAAGTACGCAAAGCTCCTCGGTCAGCGCGCTTTGGGGAAGAATCCCTACGCCCAGCCCACTAATGACCGCCTTTTTGACGTTATCGAATGACCCGCTCACGTAGGAAAAATAGTGCGAGCGGCCGACACTCTTGAGCGCCGTGACGGCGCTATTGCGGATCACACACCCGTCCATAAACGTGGCCAGCGCGATATCGCCCATCTCATCGAAATGGACGGCGCCGGCGCTTACCCAGAAAAGCGGCTCGACCTGAATGATCTGCTCGGTTTTCGAAACCACGGGCTGGCCCGCAATGCCTTTGAGAATCACCATATCGAGCTGCTGCTTTTCGGCCATCGCGGAAAGCACCGCCGAAGAAGCCGCGGTGACTTCAACCCGTAGCCCCGGGTTTTCTTCCAAACAAAGCGAAATCACCTTGTGAAGATTGCTCACCGCGAAGTCGTCCGGCACGCCCAGCGATATCTTTCCTTCCAGGCGTGAGGCCTTTAACGCATTAACCGCTCGGCTCGTGCGGTGAAGAATATCTCGAGCCGCCGGCAGTAGCCGCCGCCCTTGTTCGGTAAGGCCCATCACCTGGCCCTGGCGGCGCTCGATCAAGCGACAGCCCACCTCCTCTTCCAGGCGCTTGAGGCCCACGCTAAGCGTCGATTGAGTACGCGCCAGCGCCTCGCTCGCCCGGCCAAACCCGCCGTGCTGCGCCACCGCCACGAAGGCGCGCAGCTGCTCAAGCGTCATACCGCGCCCTTTCAATAAATCGTCGTCTTGCCCCGCTGAATGCATGGCCGCCCCGCCTCCCCAACATTGATAAAAGCGATTTTAACAGCGACATAATTCATTTAACAAAAAACGAACGGGCCGTGAAAATCGCTCGAGTCGAGGGGCCTTGCTACTCCCCACATTATTCAAACCGTGAGAAATGCCATGTTCATGATCGTTGTCCCCATTTTTATGGTGATTCTTCTAGGCTACGGCTTCGGGAAGGTAAAACCGGATAGCGGAAGTTCGGATAAGCTCATCAATGATTACGTCTTATACATCGCGCTGCCCGCCCTGCTTTTTCTGGCCATTGCCAACGCGGATATCGACGAACTCAAACAGTGGGGCTTCATCGGCGCCTCCCTTGTGGGCATTGTGGTCATTTACGTAGTGGCGGGGCTGATAGCCAGGTTCAAAGGCGTTTCGCTTCCGCAGTCTTCGATCCTCAGCATGGGCGCCTGCTATGGCACGACCGGCTATATGGGCGTGCCCATTCTGATTTCCGTGTACGGCCAGGAGGCCGCACTGCCGGCCGCCATCGCGACGATCCTGCACAATATTCCCGCCATCATGGCCGTTATCATCAGTTGGGACCTGTTCGCCAGCCGCCAGCGCGCGGAACACACCTCGGCGGTGGCCAGCCTCTGGAAAGCCTTTAAGACGACGTTCACCAACCCGCTGACCGTATCGGTACTCGCCGGGCTCGTCTTCGTACTGTTCGGTATCAAAGTGCCCGCTTTTTTGGACGCGTTTGCCAGCTTTCTGGGGAGTGCGGCGGGCCCAACGGCACTGTTTGCCCTGGGGCTTGGCTTATCCCGGCTCAATATGAAAGAGCACGTGACCGGGGAAGCAATGGGTATCGTCGCGCCCATGCTGGTGCTCAAGATATTTCTACAGCCCGCCATTACGCTGCTGGCGGGCGTGTATCTCTTTGGCATGGGGGAAGAGAGCGCCCTTTGGCTGGCGGCGGCGGTGGTCATGGCGGCGCAGCCGATCGGCGCGGGGGTTTATGTATTCGCGAAGAAGTATGACTACCGCCAGGACACGATATCGCTGGCCATCATCGCGTCTTTATTGGTGTCGCTGATGACCCTGCCGGTCATTTTAAGCCTGATGCGCGGTTAAAGCGGCGATCAAAGGTGCAGGGCCCAGGCGTTGCTTGAAAAGTGCTTAAGCGTTGGGGCCGGCATCGTTGATGAACGAGTAGAGCGAGATATCGCTACGAAACTCCCAGCCCAGATTTTCCCAAAAGCGCTTGCCGGCGGCGTTATCCACCAGCAGCATCAAATGCGACTTGTGAATGCCCTCCTCTTTCAGCCCATCCAGGCAGCGCTTTACCAACGCTCGGCCAATGCCCTGCTCGCGCTCGCCGGGTGCGACGCACAGGTGCTGGATAAACCCGCGGTGGCCGTCGTGGCCACCCATGATGGTGCCCACCAGTACACCGTCACGCTCGGCGATCACGCTCAGCCCCGGGTTGCGCTCAAGGTAGCGCGCAATGCCCTCGCGGGAATCCACTTCGCGTAGCCGCACGCCCGGCGTTTGCTGCCAAAGCGCCACGGCAGCGGCGTAATCGTCGAGGGTCATGGGGCGGTAGTGCATTGATTCACTCTCATTTATTGATGGTTAAGCCAGGCCCGGCTTAAAAGCTGATACCCAGACGCAGCGCCTGAAGGCCATCGAGGGTCACACTGACCTCGTCGGAAAACACCGGGTGCCCTTCGATTCCCAGGTTCAGTGCCGCTTGCGAGCCACGATAGCTCACGTTCAGCGTTATTTCCGTCGAGGTACTCACCGGCGCCCAAAGCCCGTACTCGACGCTTTCCACATTCACGCCGGAGAGCCCGCGCTCATCGAGCGCCTGCTGCACCTCCTGCTCCACGGCGTGGCCGTAGTAGAAATAAACGCCCGCATAACCCAGTGCCAGCACCCCGATCAATGAAATCAGCTTACCCATGAAAATCCTTTCAAAATTGCCGCACTTGGCGGACAGAGGGCGACGATAATGGCGAGTGTAGGTTAAACAAACAAGCGAAACAGGGCCTGCGTGTTATTCAAGTCCAAGGGCTAACGGCGTTACCGTTTCGTGGGTAAGCGATTGCTCCGCCCTGGCCGATTGCTCACCGGGCAGCGCCAAAGTAGCCCAAAGTGCTTTTTCACCCGCTTCGCTGAACGTGATGATGCGCGATTCGTGTTCACGTCTCGCCCAGCCGAGCGCCTGGATGCGGGTCAGCAGCGCGCTGCCCAAGGCGCCTGCCAAGTGGTGTCGGCGCTCGCTCCAGTCAAGGCAGGTTCGACATAGCGGGCGCTTGGCGCGGGCAAGAATGTCGGCGTCGATGCCCCACTGCATAAACCAGCTGCGACCCTGGTCGGTAAGCGTTAACCCGTCCGTATGCGGCTGCAAGATAGCGGCTTGCAGCATCCGCTCGTACATCGCCACGCCCAACTCCCCCGCCAAATGGTCGTAGCAGATACGCGCCTTACGCAGTGCCGGGTCGCGCGGGCCGGTAAAACGGGGTGTGCTCTGGCTTTTAAACGCCAGGCCCATCAGCGATTCGAGAAGACTTGCCAACTCTGGGCCCGCCAACCTGAAATAGCGGTGGCGGCCCTGCTTTTCCACCGCGAGCAGCTCGGCCTCGAGCAACTTGCCCAAATGAAAACTGATGGTCTGTTTGGTGACCCCGGCGGTATCCGCAAGCTCCGTGGCGGTTAACGCACAGCCGGACATCAGCGCCGAAAGAACTTCGGCTCTGGTGTTATCTCCGATAAGCGCGGCAACGCGCACGATGTTGGGGCCTTCACTCATGGTTCGATTCTAATCGAACCATCCTGGGTCAACAACGCGGTATCGTTCTTGCGACTTCCAAGGAGAACGCCATGACGATTACCTGCATGATTCGCTACGAGATCGACCCTTTCCAGCTTAGTGCTTTCAAGGAATACGCCGAGAAATGGGGCGAGATCATTCCCCGCTGTGGCGGCCATCTCATCGGCTATTTTCTGCCCCACGAGGGCACCAATCATGTTGCCTGGGGATTGGTGGCCTTCGACAGCCTGGCGGCTTACGAAGCCTATCGCGCAAGGCTTCAAGAGGACGACGCTGGGCAGACAAACTTTGCCCTGGCGCAGACCCGACGCTTCATTCTCAAGGAAGAACGCAGTTTCGTGGAAGCGGTACCCGGGACGCTTGGCATAAAACCCCGGGATGCCTGGAGCGCGCTATGATCGCCGTCCTGTTCGAAGCGCTCCCCCACCCGCACCGTAAGAATGATTATTTAAACGCCGCCAGCGCCCTAGCCCCGCACTTGCAGGAGGTCGACGGTTTTATCTCCATCGAGCGCTTCGAAAGCCTTGCCCAGCCGGGCAAGGTTCTATCGCTCTCGTTCTGGCGCGATGAAGACGCGGTCAAGCAGTGGCGCACGTTCGAGGCCCACCGCACCATTCAGAAAGCCGGGCGGGAGACCATCTTTGCCGATTACCGGCTGCGCGTTGCGGCGGTTATTCGCGATTATGGAATGAACGATCGCCGCGAGGCCCCCGTGGATTCAAATACCGCCCACCTTCTCTGATCACGAACGCCGCCCTGGGCCTGTCAAATCCGCATCATTACTCTGCAGTGCGGCCAGCAACTGTTCGCGTATCCATTGGTGGCCAGGCTGGCCGGCGTGACGAACGTGAAAAAGCGCACGCAGCGTGTAGCCTGGCATCTCGAAGGGGACGTCGTGCACGGTGAAAGGCACCGAAGCTACCCACTGCTGGGCGGCTCGGCGTGGCAGCATGAACAGATAATCGGAACGCGCGAGGAGATAGGGCGCGGCCATGAGGCTCGGCAACTCAACGGCGACATCCCGCTGGAGTCCTTGCCGCGTCAAAGCGGCGTCGGCCACGCTAGTCGCATCATTCCAGGGCAGGACGGCGATATGCCGCTCGGCCAGATACTGTTCGAGCGACAGGTACTCATCGATGCGTGGATGACCCTGGCGGGCGATTACCACATAGTCATCCGCCAGGCAGTCCAGCGCTTCGATACCCTCAGGCAGCACCGACTGCCCATGGGAGACGCTCAGCGCGAACTGAACTCGCCCTTCGCGCAGATCGTTGAGCGATTCGCGGTGGGCGGCGTGGATGATCCTAAGATGCAACCAGGGCGCAAGACGCTCCAGCCGAGCGACCAGCGGAGGTAACAGAGCGTAGGCGGTATAATCGGTCGCCGCGAAAGTGAAGGTTTGTACGCTGGTAGCAGGCACGAACGGCTCTGCCCCCACGAGCCTGTCCGACAAAAGATGCAGCGCTTGCGCCACACCACCGGCCATCCGTTCGGCCTGCGCCGTAGGTTGCATGGCGCTGCCGGTACGAACAAAGAGCTCGTCGGCGAGTGCATCGCGCAGGCGCGATAGCGCATGGCTGCAGGCCGACGGGCTCATGGCAAGCTCATCGGCAGCCAGCGTCACGCTGCGGCGGCGGTATAGGGCATCGAAGACCAGCAGCAGGTTCAGATCGAGACGGCGAAGAGTGGAGTGCATGGTGTGCATTACCGCTTGAATAGAATGCAGAGCATACACCTTTGATTTTCTTTATCCTGCTGTCAACGAATCATACGGAACACCAAGGAGCCCACCTTATGAATCAACCCGCCCTGCGCACCGCCACACCCGCCGATGCCGACCGCTGCTACGACATCGAGGCCGCCGCCTACGAGGGCGACGAAGGCGCCACAAAAGAGAAGATCGCCACGCGCATCGCGCAGTACCCGGAGGGGTTTCTGGTCATGACGCTGGACGAAGAAGTCATCGGCTTTATCAACAGCGGCTGCGCGCAGGATGTCGTGATGTCCGACGAGGCGTTCAAGGAGCTCGTGGGCCACGACCCCGCCGCGCCTAACGTGGTCATCATGTCGGTGGTGATCGACCCCGCCTACCAGGGCAAGGGCTACGCCTCTACCCTGATGCGCGCCTTCGTGGAGCGCATGAAAGGGCTTGGCAAGGAAACCATTCACCTGATGTGCAAGGAGCACCACGTCGAGCTCTACCGGCGTATGGGGTATCGCTACGTCAAACCCTCCGATTCCGACCACGGTGGCATGGCGTGGCACGAGATGATGATGGCGTTATAAAGGCGCGTGCCACCGCTAACGAGCCCATGGCGAACAGCGCCGCTACCGGTTAGCGACGCGCCGCCATGCATCAATGGAGCGAACGTAGCCCTTGGGCAAGTTGCCAGGTAACGCATCGACAGGAAAAGTATCGATTTTGGCATGTTCGTGGCTAACCCGCGGCTCAAAGCCGCCCACCAGCCGACAGCCATAGGTCACGATGAACACGTGCTTGCCGGGAATAACCTCGAACAGGTAGCTGTCGATAATGCCCTGAGCGGCTACCTCGACATCCAGCTCCTCTTTGAACTCTCTCTCCATACACCGACAGGAGCTCTCGCCGACTTCGATACGCCCGCCGGGCAACTCCCACTCGTTGCGATCATTGAGCGCCAGCACGACCTCGCTTGAGGGCAGTAGCAAGACGCCTTTAATGGAGACTGGAAACATGCTTTTCCTTGTTATCGATCAGTTAGCCTTGATGGATACGGCATAGCGCCAGGCCTGACGCCATACCACTGACCATACTCGCCCCTTCAAGCCTCATCGATTGAGCAATTATGTACAAGCACAGAATGGCCATGCTGGCTTAAGCTAGCGGGGTAACGCATCAGGGAGCGCGCAATGCCTAACGCTAGCCAATTTCAGTTCATCAAGAGCCAGCACGTGCCAGGCCTGACGGTGCTACACGCGGCCCTCGACGACTTTCGCTACGACCGCCACGCTCACGAAGAGTACGCCTTCGGTGTGACGCTTTCCGGGCGCCAGGATTTCTTTAGCGGCGGGCAGTTTCACAAAAGCCCGCCGGGCAACGTCATTGTGTTCAACCCGGAGGAAGTGCACGACGGCCAACCCGGCGGCGAGCACACGCTGGGTTACCTGATGCTGTACGCCGACCCGGCGCAGGTGAATCCGCTGTTTGCCGAGGTGCTGGGGCGCCATACCAGCGCCGGCTTTCGCTCCCCCAATACGCTCATTCAGGATACCCGCTTGCGCGGCGCTATCATGGAACTGGCGCGGCTGGTGACCCGTAACGTAGGCAGCGCCATCGACCAGGAAAACGCGCTTTACCAGATCGTGGAGCGAAGCGTGCAGCTGGGCGGCGCGCCGTCTACCGATACGCTCACCACACGCCCCGAGGCCCTGCTGACTCGGGCGAAGGCGTATATTCACGCCCACCTGGAACGGGATATTTCCCTCGATGAAATAAGCCAGGCGGCGCATCTTTCCAAGTACCACTTTTTGCGCCTGTTTCGAGCGCATTACGGCATCACGCCGCACCAGTACGTGATCAGCTGCCGCATCAACGCCGCCCGCGCGGCGCTCGCCCAGGGCGTTTCGCTGAATGAGGTCGCCCTGCGTTTTGGCTTTGCCGATCTCAGCCATTTCATCCGCCGCTTCAAGCGCATTTACGCCGTGACGCCCCACCAGTACCAGCGCGACATCGTCCGCTAATCACTCGCCAACCGACCGACCACCGCACGAGGTTTTACCATGCTGGGAATCATTGCCTACGCGCTGGGCGTCATGTACACGCCCGGGCCCGTGAATCTGCTCGGCTTGAATATGGGGGTCAACGGCCAGGCCAGGCGCTCGGTCGGCTTCTGCCTTGGCGTGGGCAGCGCCATGCTGGTTTACCTGTTGGTGCTGGGCTGGGCAGGGGCTGCATGGATCGACGACCAGGCGCTGGTGGCGGTTAGCGCCTTGGGCTGCGCCTACATATTGTACCTTGCCTTCAAAATCGCCCGCGCCAGCGGAAAGCTTGAAACCGAGGCCGCTACCCCGCGCCTTTTGAGTTTTCGCGATGGGCTTTTCATGCAGCTACTCAACCCCAAAGCCCTGGTCGCCACCCTGCCCATCACCACGCTGCAATTTCCCGCAGCGGGTATTCAAGGCGCTAGCCTGGCCGTCTGGGCGGTAGCGCTCGCGCTGCTGGCCGCCGGCGCCCCGGCAAGCTATATGCTGGCGGGCCAGTTGATCGGCCTACGCATCCAAAGCCCTGGCGTCGTGAAGGGCTTCAACGGGGTCATGGCCGGGCTTTTGGCCGCCGTGGCACTATCGATCGGGTTCGAGCACGTATGGCTGCCGCTTGCTACTTCGATCAGCTAGCGAAACGAAGCAGTCGAGAAGAAGCAGCTTACAGCTTTCTGCCCAGCCTCTTCTCGATCTGTTTTTTCTCCCACTCCGGCCCGAAGAAGTTCAGTACTTCAAAAGCACTCAAGCCATGGCTGATAATGCCTATGCCCCACCCCATGGCCGGCCACCATGCCCACATATACCCCGTTCCACTGACGAGATTAATGACAAACAGCAGTGAGATGATCAGCACATAAGAAATAAGATGGGCATAAAAATCCTTGATGGCCCTTACCTTTTCTATAACGGATTTCTCATTGTCGGTTAGTGTGATTTCGCTGTTCATTTCGGGTTCTCTCTCGAGGTCTGCGACATTGATTTCAAATACAGCAGCCAAGGATTTAAGAGACTCAAGCCCCGGTTTATGCCCGCTCTCTATTCGCTGGACGGTTCTAACGCTCAATCCACTGAGTTGAGACAACTGATCCTGGGACCAACCACGCTGCAACCTGAGTTTTCTAACGATCATTGTGTAATCCTTGCTGCTGTTCCAGAAACCATCATCGAAGCCGATAGCGCTTCCAGCAACGTCACCAACACGACAGCGGCCTGACAGTTTATTATTTTCAATAGCTTACTTTGGAAAACTCTTTGAATACGCGGGCCAGGTCTTTCAGACGAGCGCGTTCAGACATGGGGTGTCTATCGTTTAGATAACGCTAAAACGTCTGTACCTGCAATACGCAAATCAGGAGAACCACGTGGCGGTGGCATCGAGGTAATGGTAGTGAAAGGTTTTTCGCCTATGCTGCTACTCATGCCTTCCCCATGCGCTCAATGGAGCACGCAATGCACGAGCAAAAAGTAGCCCTGGTCACCGGTGGCTCGCGCGGTATCGGCGCGAGTATTGCCAAAAAGCTGGCCAGTGATGGCTTCGCGGTGGTCGTTAACTTCACGAGCAACACCAAGGCGGCGGCGCAGGTGGTCGAGGAGATCGAAGCCAGCGGCGGTAAGGCCCACGCCGTTCAAGCGGATATTGCCGATGCCCAGGCGGTACGCGCGCTGTTCGAGGCAACGCTTGCCCAGTGGGGGCGCCTCGACGTGCTGGTCAATAACGCCGGCATCATGAAGCTCGCCCCGCTGGCCGAGATGGACGAAGGTGACGTCGACGCGCAGATCGATACCAACCTGAAAGGCTCGATCAACACCCTGCGCGAGGCAGCGAAACACCTGGAAGACGGCGGTCGCATCGTCAATTTATCGACCAGCGTGGTGGGGCTTAAGCTCGAGAACTACGCGGTGTATGCCGCCACCAAGGCGGCGGTGGAAACCCTAAGTGCGATTCTAGCCAAGGAGCTTCGCGGGCGCAGTATCACCGTGAACGCGGTGGCCCCCGGCCCCACCGCCACGGATCTTTTCCTGAAAGGTAAATCCGACGAGCTGATCGAGCGGCTGGCGAAAATGCCACCGCTCGAGCGCCTCGCGGAGCCCGAGGATATCGCCAATGTGGTCGCCTTTTTGGCCTCCCCGGCCGGGGGCTGGGTGAACGGGCAAACGCTGCGTGCCAACGGCGGCGCTGTTTAGCTTACCGCCTTCTCTTCCCGGCAGTGTTTAACGCTAAAAACTGACACGCGGATGATTGCGTTTATCAGCGTGTCAGCTCAACAAATGATCTATTCTCGTGTATCAGCAGCCTTCTCACTATCTGCGTACTCTTCAAGTACGCGCTTCGCTTCGGCTTCGATCGCTTCTAGAGCATCATCGGGTACCTGATAGCGAAACTGTTTACGGCGGTTATTTGAAAGGCGCCCGTCGTTACTCAGGCACATCATCACAAGGCGCGCCAAGTCGCTACCTCGAATATCATAGGTTTCGTTTATTGCTGCATAAATGCGATCAAAACACGCCAAATAGCGTGTTTCCGTTTTTAACTCATCTTCCAAGGCAGCTTTTGCCATTTTTAGCGTGAACGCCACCGCGGGTGTAGCATCCCAGTATCGGTAAAGCGCATTCAGGCCCTGGTAATTAAAGTGGTATTCATCAGCATCTATCCACCTGACTCGCCAGTATTCGCGAGCTGGTTTCGAAAATTTCTCCAGTGCACTCAGGTAATCATTTTCATGGCGCTTCATGGCCACTGAAATGGGCAACAGATTGTCATGATAGAGCCCGCCCATCCGGCACAGCGTGTGGTGTATCAGAAAGCGTGAAATACGTCCGTTACCGTCCATGAAAGGGTGCAAAAAGACGAAGCCAAAGGAGAGTATCGCCGCAATCACCAGCGGGGAAACACCCTTTTCAGCGTCATGCTCTGAGCATTGATTTGCCCAGTCCATCAGCGCCTTCATTAACGTATGGCAAAGGGTGGGCGGTGGCGGCAGGTAGCTAACACCTAGTGCTCCAGATGAGCCGTTGTGCAGGTAGTTTTGCTCATGTCGAAATGAAGCCGCTTTATCGAAAGCATTGTTGATAGTGCTGTTTTGCAGCTCCACAAGATACGTTTGTGTCAGCGGCTTACGCTCATGAGCCTGGCGAAGAAGCTGCATAAAGCGCTGCTGCTTATCCGGCGTGGGCGATTCTCTTTCAATGGCAAACGACGATTGCGTTTCACTCAGGTAGGCCCACTGAATCGCGCGGTCCAACATTCCCGGGGGCAATGAGTCCATGAAGATGGATGCTTGAGCCAAAATGTCTTCTTCAAGCAGTCCAGCAATCTCGGGCGTACGCCGCACGGTGGCACAATAATCGAGCGTTCCCAGTCCATTGAAATCGATCCGCCAGCGGCTATCGCGCACCGTGGGCCCGGTAATGTAGCGGCCGGGATCAAACAGAGGCACCGCACGACCGCTTACAGCAATCTCGAACGGCAGTGGTTTGACCATCGCCTCGTATAAATAGCCTAACTTTCTTAAATAGATGCCGTTGGGAGAGGCGCCCAGCGCGTCTTGAAGCGGCTTAACTGACAAGTGGGGCAAGGCACCGGCCAGAATGGCCAGATTGATACCTTCGTGCTTAAGGGCGAAAAGTATGTGGTTAAGTAACGAGGCATCAGGAGCGCGCACGGCAGGCACCGCTATCTCTTTTTCCAAAAACATAATGCGCGTAACAGGGCGCACCCTGGCAGGATACTCAGGTGGGCATACGGCCAGATTCAAGTACTCATGAAGGTATGCATAGCCTACCGTTTTCATTGCAGAGCATCCCAAAACCAAAATATTTTGTTCACTTCAACAAGAAAATATTCAGCAAGCAACTAAAACCATTTTTTTTATTAACCCGCACGGCATAACGACACCGTTATTGTTCAAACAACCGCCTACACGCTGCATTAAAGCAGGACAGAACCCGCTTTAACGCAGCACGTATCAAGCACGTATCAATTAACTGATTTGCGGCTCGCGGGCTTCTTCGCGGCAGCGGCGTACGCTCGCCGCCAGTTCACGCACCAGGCCGTGCACCTCGCTCACCGCCTCGTCACCGGTACTGGCCTGCTCGATACGGTCGACCAGCGCGGAGCCTACCACCACGGCGTCGCTGAAGCGCCCGATGGTCGCGGCCTGTTCCGGGGTGCGAATACCGAAGCCCACGCCGATGGGTAGCCGGGTATGGCGTTTAAGATCGGCAACCGCGCGCTCGACATTCTCCGGCGTGGCCGCACCGGCGCCGGTCACACCGGCCACGGAGACGTAGTAGATGAAGCCGGAGGCGTTCGCCAGCACCGTGGGCAGGCGCTTGGCGTCGGTGGTGGGCGTGGCCAGGCGGATGAAGTCGATGCCGTGCCGGGCGGCGGGCTGGCAGAGCTCGTCGTCGTGCTCCGGCGGTAGATCCACCACGATCAGGCCATCCACGCCGGCGCGCGCGGCGTCGGTCAAAAAGCGCTCGACGCCGTAGCAGAAGATGGGGTTGTAGTAGCCCATCAGCACGATCGGCGTGGTGGCGTTCTCTTCACGAAAGCGGCGCACCATCTCGAGAGTTTTGGCCTGGGTCTGGCCACCCTCGAGCGCGCGCAGGGCGGCTTTTTGGATGGCGGGGCCGTCGGCCATGGGGTCGCTGAACGGCATACCCAGCTCGATGATGTCTACCCCCGCTTCCGGCAGGCCGTGCAGCAAACGCCGCGAGGTATCGGCGTCCGGGTCCCCGGCGGTCAGGTAACTGACCAGCGCCGGTCGGTTGTCTTCTTTCAGCGCGGCAAAGCAGTTTTGCAGGCGCGAGGTGGGCGTATGGCGAGCAGCGTGACTCATTTGAATTTATCTCCCAGGTAGTGAGCGACGCTCATCATGTCTTTATCGCCCCGGCCGCTTAAGTTGACGACCATCAGGTGCTCGCGGGGAAGCGTGGGCGCGCGTTTGGCCACTTCGGCCAGGGCGTGGGCGGTTTCGAGCGCCGGGATGATGCCTTCTTGTTGGCAGCAAATTTGGAAGGCCTCGAGCGCTTCGTCATCGGTGGCCGAGACGTACTCGACCCGGCCCTGCTCGTGAAGCCAGGCGTGCTCGGGGCCGATACCGGGGTAATCCAGGCCTGCGGAAATCGAGTGGGCATCGGTAATCTGGCCGTCCTCGTCTTGCAGCAAAAACGTGCGGTTGCCATGCAAAACGCCGGGCGTGCCGCCGTTGAGACTCGCCGCGTGTTTGCCCGTACTCACGCCCTTGCCGCCGGCTTCCACGCCAATCATCTGCACGCTGTCATCGCCAAGGAACGGGTGGAAAAGCCCCATGGCGTTGGAGCCACCGCCAATGCAGGCCACCAGCGAGTCCGGCAGGCGCCCTTCTTTCTCCTGCATCTGGCGGCGGGTTTCATGGCCAATCACCGCCTGAAAATCCCGCACCATGGCCGGGTACGGGTGGGGGCCTGCCACGGTGCCGATGATGTAGAAGGTGTCGTCGATATTACTCACCCAGTCGCGCAACGCCTCGTTCATGGCGTCTTTCAGCGTGCCGGTGCCGGAGGTGACGGGAATGACTTCCGCGCCTAGTAGCTTCATGCGGAACACGTTGGGCTGCTGGCGTTCGATATCCGTGGTGCCCATGTAGATCACACACGACATCCCGAAGCGCGCCGCCACGGTAGCCGTGGCCACACCGTGCATGCCCGCGCCGGTCTCGGCGATGATGCGCTTTTTGCCCATCTGCTTGGCCAGCAGCACTTGGCCGATGCAGTTATTGATCTTGTGCGCGCCGGTGTGGTTGAGCTCTTCGCGCTTTAAGTAGATGCGGGCACCGCCAAAGTGCTCGGTCAGCCGCTCGGCGAAGTAAAGCGGGCTGGGGCGGCCAACGTAGTCGTTTTGGAAATAGGCAAGCTTTCGCTGAAATTCCGGATCATTCTTGGCTACGGCGTACTCGTCCCGCAGCTCGTTGATCAGCGGCATCAGCGTTTCCGCGACGAAACGGCCGCCGAAGCTCCCAAACATGCCGTTGCCATCGGGCAGGCTAGCGGGTGGAGTAAAGGGTTGGTTCATCACGACCTCGAATGCCGAAAGAGAAAGTAGTGGCTTTACGCTAACCCGGGCACGCCGCGATAAAAATCGATAAGATATCGGTTACCTGTGAGTTTTAATCAACTATTTCGAGATTATCATGCACCAGAGCCTGCCGCCGTTAAGCGCGCTGCGCGCATTCGAAGCCACTGCGCGCCTTGGCAGCGTAACCGCCGCTGCTAACGAGCTCAGCGTGACCCACGGCGCGGTTAGCCGCCAGCTCAAAAGCCTGGACGAACACTTCGGCACGGCACTTTTTGGTAAGGCGGGCCGCGGCATTACGCTGACCCACCACGGCGAGACGCTGCAAAGCGGGCTGGGCGAGGCGTTTGGACGGTTGCGCGACAGTTGCGCTCTTCTCAAGCGTGAGATCGACGGCGCGCCCTTCACCCTGGCTTGCCCGGGCAGCCTGCTGGCACGCTGGCTGATCCCCCGGCTTGGCCGCCTGAAAAGCGCCTTGCCCGAACTCAACCTGCAGGTGGTGGTCAGCGAAACCGAGCAGCTCGTCCAACAGAGCACCAGCGCCACGCTTGGCTTTATCGAGCCGCCCTGGCCCGTGCAGGGTGAGGTGACCGAGCTAATGGTCGAGGAGATTTGCGCGGTGGCCACCCCGGAGATCGCCGCCCGCCTCGACCCCAACGCGCCCGCAACGCTTTATAACGCGCCGCTTCTCTACACCGCCTCGCGCCCCCAGGCCTGGCCCGCCTGGGCAAACGCCAAGGGGCTTGAAGAGGCGCGTTTAAGCGAGGCGATTACGAAAGGCCAGGGGTTCGATCACCTTTACTACCTGATGGAAGCCGCAGCCGCGGGGCTGGGCGTGGCCATTGCGCCCAAACTGCTGGTGGAGGACGACTTGAAAAGCGGACGGCTAGTAGCGCCCTGGGGCAGTGTGGAAACCCCTGCCCGGCTCTGTTTATGGCTACCGAGCCAAACGAGACCGCGGGCCGGTGATAGGCTGGCGGCCTGGTTCAAGCAGGCGCTGAACGAGCCAGCGCCTTGAAGCGTCAGTTGGCCTAAAGCGCGCGCCGCCACGCGGCCAGCGCCTGAATATCCGCCGGCGTAGTGCGGCAACACCCGCCAATGCCGGAAGCACCCGCGGCAAGCCACTGCTCGGCGCCCTGGGCAAGCCCGGAAGGCGCGCTGGTGTGATCGCAGGGCGCCGGGTGCCAGGTTTTGGTCACCGGGTCGTACACCTCGCCGGAGTTGGGGTAAACCAACACCGGCAAATCGCAGGCGCGCTTGATCGCCTCGATCAGCGATTCGATATGCGCAAGTGCTGTGCAGTTGACACCAATGGCCGACACCCCCGGGCAGCCCGCCAGCGCCGCCGCGCACGCCTCGATCGGCGTACCGTCGCTGATGTGTTCGCCATCCTTCGCCGAAAAGGTGATCCAGGCCTGAGCGCCGGGGTTTTCGGCCAACAAATCGGTGATCGCCAGCGCTTCCTCCAGAGACGGCAGCGTCTCCACGGCCAGCACATCGGCGCCTGCTTTTAGTAGAAGTTCAAACCGTTCGCGGTGAAAATCAACGAGCCCGGCCCGGTCCAGCTCATACCCGCCCCGGTACTCGCTGCCGTCGGCAAGATAGGCGCCGTAAGGCCCGACCGAGGCCGCCACCAGTGGTTGGGGCCGGTCGGTTTGGCCGGGCTGCCACACCGCATCGCGAGCTTCACGGGCCAGCGTGACCGAACGCTGGATCAACGCGCGCGCCTGCGCCTCGCTTAGCCCCGCCTGCATGAAACCGGGGATCGTTGCCTGGTAGCTTGCGGTAATCGCGCAGTCCGCCCCGGCTTCGAAATACGCCTGGTGCACCTGGCGAATCTTCTCCGGCGCCTGGCTTAAAAGGCGCGCCGACCACAGCGCGTCGTTGAGATCACAGCCAAGCGCTTCGAGCTCGGTGGCCAGCGCCCCGTCGATCACCATGAAAGGCGCATCCGCCAGCAGAGCCTTGATCGGGTTCGACTCGCTCATACGTTTTTCTCCTTGGTGGCGTTGGCTGTGTCTATCCTGGTTGGCGGCGCTGCACGGTGGCGCACGTAGTGCACCAGGTAACAAAGCGCGATGAACGGCACGCCGAAGTAGAGCGCGACGCGCTGCTGCGGATCAAAGGCGATACCGATGCACGCCGCCAGGCACGCCGCGAACGCGATCAGCGGCACCCAAGGGTAGAACGGCGTGCGGTAGACCAGGTCTTCAAGGCGGCCGCCTTCACGCAGGAACTGGCGGCGAAAGTTGAGCTGGCTGATGGCGATCGCCATCCACACCACCACCACGGCCAGCCCCGAAATCGACACCAGCACCAGGTAGACGGTTTCCGGCGCGTAAACGCTCGAGAACAGCGCGCCGAAGCCGCCGATCATGCTGAGCAGCAGCGCGTTCATGGGAATACCGCGCTTGTTGAGCCGGCCAAGCGCCGGGGGAAGCGTGCCTTGATCGGAAAGCGTCCAAAGCATGCGCGATGAGGCGTAAAGCCCGGAGTTGGCCGCCGAGAGCAGCGCGGTGATGATCACGAAGTTCATGATGTCCGCCGCCCCCGGCACGCCCAGGCGCTGAAACACCGCGACGAACGGGCTTTGGCTCAGCCCGGCCTGGCTTTGCGGCAAGAGCGCGGCAATCACGATGATGGTGCCCACGAAAAACAGAATGAGCCGCCAAAGCGTGGCGCGGATCGCCTTGGGCACGTTGCGCCCCGGGTCGACGGTTTCACCGGCGGCAATGCCGATGAGCTCGGTGCCGGAAAACGCAAACATCACCGCCAGCAAGGTGGTGCCGATAGCCAAGAGACTCGGTGACATGGCACCCTCCCCCCAGAAAGCCGAAAGCCCAGGGGATGCCACGCTAGCGCCGCTTGCATCCTGCAGCGGCACCCAGCCGATGATCGCGCCGGCGCCGACGATGACGAACACCACCACCGCGATCACCTTGATCAACGAAAGCCAGAACTCGGACTCGGCAAAAAAGCGCGAGGTAAAGGCGTTAACGCCAAACACGATCGCCGCGAATAGCCCGCTCCAGTACCAGCCGGGAATATCGGGAAACCAGCGCCCCATGAACACCGCCGCGGCGGTAAACTCCGAGCCCAGCGCCACCGTCCAGGTCAGCCAGTACATCCAGGCCACCATATAGCCAGTACCAGGGCCGATATAGCGGCTGGCGTGGGCGCTGAACGCGCCGGAGTCCGGCATATGCACGGCAAGCTCGCCCAGGCACATCATCACAAGCCAGGCAACGATCCCCCCCACCAGATACGCCAATACCGCGCCTGTAGGCCCGGCCTGCTGCACGGTATAGCCAGAGCTTAGAAAAAGCCCGGTACCGATGACGCCGCCCAGCGACAACATCACCAAATGGCGCGTTTGCATACTGCGCTTGAAGTGCGCGCCCTCTTGCTCACTCATGATCGATCCTGATATTTGCATAGCGGCCTCTGAAGGCCTGCGGTCCAACGGGTGTGGCGCGCTATATTAGTGCAAATTCAAGTGGTCAAAAAGGAATTAAAATCGAATCTTATATTCTTCGATAGCATACCAGGTACACTATTGGCCCGGCAGCAAGAGCGGCCAGCAGGTTGCTTTAAGTGATACCCGGCACGAACGGGCGAGCCCGGGTTGATCCGAGAAGGCCTACTAAAATACGCCTAGTGCTCTAGCACGACACCCTCCCAGCCGCGCTCTTCTACCAGCGCCTCGAGCCTGGGGGGCCGGTAGCTTTCGTCGCGCTCGAAACGGGCTTTGACACTAAAATGAATGGCCGTGGGCTTGCTTTCGTTGACCAGCGGACGGTCGAGCTTGCCCCTTAACCGGTACACGTGTTTACGCGATTCATTGAGCACTGCTTGACTGCCATCGGTTAGCTCCTCGAACAAATGAGGTTCGATGGCCAACCCCGCGGCCCGCGCTTCGTTTGCCATCCACTTAAGCGGCGTATCCGAGGCCTGCCGGCCGTTGTCATCCGGTGCTTTGCCGCCGCCTACGTCGCTATGCACGCCAGCAAACCACACCTGTTTCAAATCGATGCCTTCGCGGGCCTCCCAAAGCGTGGGCTCGAAGTCCTCGCGCTTTTCATCAACGGCAAGCGCATGGCGGGCGGTGGCGATATTGCTACCCATCTTGGTGTCGTAAAATTCGTGGTCGTGATTGAAGAGCCCACCCAACAGGCTCAGCGGTATACCGAGTGCGCCTACGGTGTCCCACACGCCAATGAAGTGAACCCGCCGCGAGGGGTGGCAATAGGCCTCGCGAAATGCCTTGGCGGCTTCCCCACCGGGCCAGTTTTCGTCAGCGTCGTCCCGGTACATCTCCCAGGCCTGGGTGATCCGGTCCGCCTCTGAGCGCTTCAGAATGCCGCAATTATTGATCAGCCCGCTCAAGGCACGCACGTTATAGGCGCCGCGGCTAAAGCCGAACAGGTAGATATCGTCGCCCGGGGCGTAATTTTGAACGATGTAGCGGTAGCCATCGATGATGTTCTTTTCGATCCCGGCGCCGGTCAGCGCGCCGGTCAGCCGGTTATCGTGGGAGCCCACGCCCCAGCCGTAGGAGACGTGCTGGCGCGCCTCGCCGCTAAACGGCGAAATGGCTCGCGCCAGCTTCAATACGTTGGTCGGATGATCCTCTTGCAGGTCTTCTTCGGGCTGATTCCAGGTGCCGTCGGCACAGATGACGAGATTGGCCAAAGTGTCACTCCTTGACGCCCGGGCGAGTGAGCATCACCAGCGTTAACGCTGCCTACTGGTTCGAGGCGATCAGCGTGCCGCCGGCGGCCATGAACAGGCCGCCGGTCGCCCGGTTGAACCGCTTGTAGCGGCGCGGGCTTTGAAACCAGCGGCTAATGCTGGAGCCAAGACCCGCATAGGTCGACATAAGCGTGAAATCGATTGCAAGCCAGGTCAACGCAAGAATAATGAACTGAATGAACTGGGGTTGGCTCACATCGATGAAGTTGGGAAACAGCGCGGCAAAAAAGAGCAGATCCTTGGGATTGCTAATGCCCACGGTAAAGCCCCGACGAAAGAGCGTTTTCACCGACATCCCCGGGCGCCCCTCGGGCGTTGGATTTTCGAGCGCCAGGCCCGAGGCGTCCCGCCAGGCGGCAATGCCCAGGTAGATCAGATACGCCCCGCCTACGAGCTTCAGGATATAAAAGGCGTGTTCCGACGCCGCCAGAACCGCGCCCAAACCAAGCGAAGAAACCATCATCAACACCAGGGAGGCAGATACTCCGCCCAACACCGTCGCGGTGGTCTGCTTTCGGCCGAATTTAAGCCCGTGGCTGGTGCATAAAAGTGCGACCGGGCCGGGAAAGATGATCAGGGCAAAAATAACGCCTACATAGGTCAACCAGGTCAGCGCGTCCACGCACGGCTCCTTGTAATCGGTTTGGGTGCGGCTTTTCAAGCCAAAGTGAATAACCTCTCATTCAACCACACCCCAAACCGGGTGTGGACTTAAACAAGCAAAAACTGATCTTTATTAATAAGACGCTACAGGCCGATTCCAACCCTTCGCCTCACCGACCTAAAAAAGCGCAAGTGCTGATCGAGTGCCTGGCCGATGGGCGTGATGCGGGCCACGCTGAGCCGTGGTTTGGAAAGCCCCTTAAAACCCTGTAGGGTCATTGATCGTATATTCAATAAAAGGATTGATCATGCAACGTCTTGCGATCGTTTCCCTGCCTTTGGGTCTTTTAGCAGGTGCTCTGGTTTCCCCAAGCGTGCTGGCCGACACCACGCCGCTGGAGCAACAGCTAAAGGATCTGCAGTCGTTTCAGGTCATTGCCCACCGCGGCGCCAGCGGCCATGCGCCGGAAAGTAGCATGGCCGCACTGGAACTGGCCCAAGAATGGGCCGCGGATTACCTGGAACTCGATATCCAGATGACCGCTGATGGCGAGCTGGTCGCTTTTCACGATGACACCCTCGAGCGTACCAGCGACGGCGAGGGTCATATTAACGACCATACCCTGGCCGAGCTGAAAGAGCTGGATACCGGCGCCTGGTTCAACGAGGAAAACCCGGCGCTTGCCGATGAAGCCTTCGAAGGCGCGCAGATTCTCACGCTGGAAGAAGTACTCAACCGCTTCGGCGAGGATGCCCGGTTTTATCTGGAAACCAAGTCGCCGGAACTCAACCCGGGCGTAGAAGAGGGCCTGGTGCGCCGCCTGGAAGCGTACGACATGATCAACACCGGGCGCGTGCTGATCCAATCCTTCGATCAGGAAAGTCTTCTGAAAATTCACGACCTGAACGCGGATATTCCGCTGATTCAGCTCGTGTGGTACTCCCCGGACGATGAAAACGACGGCCAACTGAGCGAGTGGACCGGCGTCACCCCGGCCCCTCAGGACACCACCGACGAGGATTTTCAAGCGGTGGCCGAGTACGCGGTCGGTTTGGGCACCAACTATATTTATGACGGCGAAGAGGTGATCGACGAGGAGTACGTTCGCCGCGCCCAGGACAACGACCTGGCAGTGCATATCTACACGGTCAACGAGTTTGATGACATGCAGCACCTGCTCGACTGGGGCGTCGATGGCCTGTTCACCAACTACCCGGATCGGCTGATCGAACTGACCGAGTGATGCTTGAGAAGTGCGGCTATCGGCCGCTCAGCCTTTCCTGATGGCGGCTGACCAGCTCGGTCAGAAAATCCGCTACGGCGCGAACCCGCCCGGTTTGGCCAAGATCGCTCTGGCTGACCAGATAGATGGGCTGGGTCACGCCGATGTCGCTTGCCACGCATTCGAGCCCCGCGCTTGACGCCACGATGTGTGGCAGCACGGCATGGCCCAACCCCGCTTTGGCCGCCGCCACCTGGGTAGCGACAGAGGTGGTGGTTAGCGCCGGCGCGCGTCCTTCCAATATACGTGCACACCACTGGGCTGCTGGCAGGTGGGCGTACTCTTCGCTCCAGGTAATAAAAGCGTTCTCGCTGATATCGGTACGCCGCTGCCCAGCGACCTCGGCGCTGGCGTAAACCCCGTAGCCAAGCGTGCCCAATCGGCGCAGCGTTACGTTACCCCGGGTCGGCCTGACCATGCGAAGCGCCAGGTCGGCATCCCGCCGATGCAGATTGAGCGCGGCAATATCGGTGACGAGTTCGAGATGAATGCCCGGGTATTGCCGGTAGAATTCGGGTAGCGCAGGCAGAACCAGCTCGGTGGCGAGATTCTCCGCCGTGGCCAAACGCACCGTTCCCGTAAGCCGCGCAGGGTGGGCCGCGCCGGTAGTGAAAGCGGCGGCCGCCGCCTCCATCGCTTCGGCACTCTGTAAAAGCCCCAATCCCTCTTCGGTGAGCCGATAGCCCGACTGAAGCCGGATAAACAGCGCCACGTCGAGCGCATGCTCCAAGCGTTCGATGCGTCGTGAAAGCGTGGCAAGGCCCAGATGAAGCTCCACCGCCGCCCCGCTTAGCGTGCCGTGGCGCGCCACGGCCAAAAACGCCCGGGTGTCGTCCCACACCCAACTGCGCGGCAGGGTCTTTTCGACAGAGCGGCCTGGCCCGTTCTTTTGCCCCGTCATCTATAGCGCCTCGACCACCTGGGCGAGGTTTTCCCGGTGAGGGCCTTCGAGGGTTTTGAGCGGCAGCGGCAAACACGGCGCATTGACCCGCCCCATTAGCTCCGCCGCGGTCGCGATGACCCTAAGGCTTCCGTGTTCGCGAAAGAGCGCCCAAAGCGGCTCGAGCTCGCTGGACAGCCGCTGAGCTTTTTCAGCATTGCCTGCCTGGGCGGCGCGAGTGATGGCCAGCGCTTTTTCCGGCAACAACCCGCCGAGCACCGAATACCAACCGTCGCAGCCGGCAGTCAGGGCGGTGGCTGCGACGAAGTCGCCACTAATGCCAAGAGTGACATCGTCTGGAATCAAAGCGCGCAGCCGTGTGATGCGCGCACTAACCGCGTCGATATCGCCTGCCACTGGCGGTATCTTGATCGACTTCACTTGGGAGAGTTCGGCAATACGCCCATGCAGCTCGTCGCTGAAGGTGAAGTGCGTGGTACCCGGGTTGTCGTAGACGCAGAGCGGCACGTCCAGCGTTTCACCCACTGCTTTGTAGTGCTCGAATACCTCCGCCTCGGTAAGCGTTTGATAGGATACCGGCGCCAGCAGCACACCGCTCGCCCCGGCCTTCTGAGCGTCTTCCGCCAGTTCGATCACCTCGCGGGTGCGCAGCGCCCCAATGCCAATGAGGGCCGGCACATCGGCGGCGTTTTCCACCGCCAGCCGTGTAACGCGCTCGCGCTGCTCGCGGGATAGATACATGTAGCTGCCGGTCGAGCCCAGCACGCCGATAGAGTCCACCCGGGCAGCGGCCAGGCGCTGGATCAGGGCGACGAATTCATCTTCGCGAATCCCCTGCTCGTCCATGGGCGTTAACGGAAAGGCACTGAGACCGGTGAACATGGGGATCTCCTTCAATATGAAACGAATGGGCGGGCTAATGTGCCTTGAAACGATAACGCGGTACGCCGGCCACGGGCAGGCGTACCGCGAATAGATCGCCCGACTCGGGGTAGCGTTCGAGCGCCTCCGCGCTCATGCCAAACCGGGCGGAGGTCACGAAAAGCGTCTTCATGTCGTCGCCCCCGAAGCAGCAGCTGGTGGGCCGGGGCACGGACGCCGGTAATCTATCGGTCAGTTCACCATAAGCGTCATAGCGCAGCAAGCAGGCGCCGTTAAACTGGCACACCCAGATGCCGCCTTCCACATCCATGGCGAGCCCGTCGGGTCGCCCAAGATGAGCTGGGGTCTCCGCGAAGGTAGCGATATTGCTCAGGGCGCCGGTGCTCGGCGAGTAGTCCGCCTGCAGAATGCGACGCGCCACGGAGTCCACGAAGTAAAGGCTCCCCGCCCGGTTCCACGCCAGGCCGTTGGGCAGGCCCATGCCCTCATGAATACGCGTGGCCGTTAATCGATCATCGAAGCCGTAGAGCCGCCCGCTTCCACTTGCGTGGTCTTGATCCATCAAACCGCTCACGAAGCGCCCCTGGGGGTCGCAGGCGCCGTCGTTGAAGCGGTGATTCGGGGCCGTGCTTACCGCCTCCGAGGTTCGGGTAACGTGCCGAGTCTGACGGTCGAGCAGCGCGACCCGCGAGCCTTCGGCGAATATCAGATCACCGGTTTCGGTGAGCGCCAGCGCGCCGATGGGCTGGCTTGACGTGTAGCGCGTCTGAAGCCCGCCGCCTGGCTCAAAAGCGTGTAGGCGCCCGCCAGTAATATCGACGAAATAGAGCGTGCCGGTGCGCTCATCCCAGACCGGGCTTTCGCCAAGCTCGGCCCCCACCTCTGCCCATCGGCTCAGGTTACCGATATGCATGGGCGCGCTCCTTGATCGCGTTCCACCGCTCGGCCACCTCGTCGATGCTGGCCGCACGCACGCGGTTCAAATCCCGCGGGTAGTCGACGCCGACGTTCTCCTCGAACCGGGTGGCGCTGAACTGGCCGTTGCTGGCGCGCAGAATATAGCCGCTGTCCCGGCACGACTCGCTTGCCAGATACAACACCCCCGGCGTCACCCATTCGGGCTTGAGATCCGACGGTGTACCGGTTTCGCCCCACATGCGCGTTCTGGCCACCGGCGAGACGGCGTTCACCAAAATGGCGTGCTCCGCGCCCTCGAAAGCCAACGCATTTATAAGGCCGACCTGGGCCATCTTGCCCGCCGCGTAGGCGGTCAAGCCCTTCTGGCCGTAGCCCAAGTACATGGCGCGGTCAGACGTGGTCAGCACGATGCGCGGCGCCGAGGACATCTTGAGATAAGGCCAGGCGTGTTTGGCAAGCCAGGTCGGCGCCCAAACGTTGATGGCCAGCGAGCGCTCGAGAAACGCCGCCCCGGCGTGCTCAATTGCCTGGTAGCCGACCCAGCCGGCGTTGTGGATGATGATATCCAGCCCACCGAACGTGGCCTGGGTGCGCTCGATGAGCGCCCGACACTCGGCTTCCTCCTCCAGCGCCCCATGGTGGGCGATGACGCGATGCCCTTCCTGCTCGAGCGCCGCCGCTGCCTTTTCGACCACATTGGCGTCGCTGCCGTCGCCGTCCCGGCCAGCCCCGCTATCGCTGATCACGACGTTCGCCCCGGCGCGGGCGAGCTCTCGGGCGTAGGCCCAGCCGAGCCCCCGGCCGCCGCCGGTAATGATGGCTGTCTTGCCTTGAAATGACATGCTTCGTCTCCTCGATCTGGCGTGTGTGAACACCATCAAGGTACGCTTTGAATCATTTTTATCTAATATTAATCGCAAGCGCATGTGATACGTACACGATATTACCGATGGCGCTAACGATCATTTAAAGTATCAGGATCGCGGCCCCTACTGACGAGACCCTTCAATGATCGAGACCCGCCTGCTCAAGCAGTTCATCGTCGTGGCGGAAGAACTCCATTTCCACCGGGCCGCCGCGCGGCTGCACATGGCTCAGCCGCCCTTGAGCCAAGCCATTGCGAGGCTCGAAGAGCGCCTGGGCTTTGCGCTTTTTCTCCGTAGCCGGCGAAGCGTGACCCTGACCCCGGCCGGCCGCGCCTTACTGGAGGCCGCTTACGCCACCCTCGAGCAGTTGGACGTCGGCATCGACCGCGCGCGCCGCGTGGCCAATGGCGTGGCAGGTCGGCTGACCATCGCCACGCTGTCGCTGGCAGGCTATACCCCGGTCCTCAAGACGCTTCGCGCGTTTCGAAGCGCACTGCCCGAGGTCGAGCTCGACCTTCGCGAGATGCCCTCGGCCCGCCAGCTCGAAGCGCTGTTGGCCGGCGAGGTCGACGTGGCGCTGATGCGCGAACTGCCGCTGCCGCCGGTGATCGACTCCCGCCCGGTGCTGGAAGAAGCGATCATACTGGCGCTGCCCGCCGACCACCCCGAGGCGAGTAGCGGCGAGCCGGTGTCTCTTGCGGCGTTTGCCGAGTGCGATTTCGTATTCACCCCACGGGCGCTGGGGCTGGGCTATCACCACAGGCTGATGGCGCTATGCCAGGCGGCAGGGTTCACGCCCGCCATCAAGCAGGAGGCGGCCCAGCTTCATACTCTGCTGGGGCTGGTAGCAAGCGGGCTGGGCGTTGCGCTGGTGCCCGCCTCGCTGGCGCGATCAATACGTTTGGACGGGGTCGTGTTTTGCGCGCTGGCGCCGCTTTCGGGCGGGCCCGATTCGACTCTGGCGCTCAACGTGAATTGGCATCGTGAGAACACTTCGCCACTGGTCGAGGATTTCATCGGCCGGCTCGCGTTTCAGGCCGGTGAAAAGGTTCTACCCCTTTAGCCGCTCCTCGTGGGTTTTGACGTAATCGGGGTTGATCAGCTTGCGAAGCCTCAAACACAGGAAATAGACCAGCGACCCGGCGGCGAAGGCGATGGCAATGGGCACGAAGATGGCCAACAACCCGGTAAATAACCCGAGCCCGTAAGCATCGGCGAGCGGAACCGAGTAACGGATCATCAGCACCAGGCTCAACAGTATCGAAGGCCCGATGATCAACGCGTGGGCCAGGAAGTAGCGATAGAAATAGTGTCGGCCGTATCGGGTATAGACGCCGTCGATGTCGACCTTGATCTCATCCCCCTCCTCGCTCGCAAGCTTGAGCAGTATGGCCTCGCGCTTGTTTCTCAACGCCAGTGGCGCCCCATCGGGCGTCTCAAAAGATAGCTCGACCACGTGCGCCTCGAAGGGCTTCCCGACGAAGAACATGAAAATGACTTCCGTATCCAGTGGCCGAATGAACTCGAAGTCGCCGATGCTATGGAAATACAGAGTGGTCCTGCCGTTATAGGTGGCATAGCTGACCGCCTGCTGCTCCATTACGCCCTTGATCATCCTCACCTGAGTCGCCGTTTTGAGCCTTCGCTTGGTGCCTTCGCGGATCATCCCTCGCGCGACATACCCCAGAAGCCCTGTCGTTGCCGCCGCAATCAAAAAGCCCACGATCTGAAAGCGGATCAAAAGCCCCAGCGTAAGCACTAAAAGCGCGATGCCCATCAGCCCGAAAACCGCGCCGACCAGTGCGGTGACGTGAAGCCCCATTCGCTTGTAAAGCGCCACCTGCCTTACGTGAAACCGCTCGTATGCCGTCATGTCACGCTGTCCGAGAACGCATGCCTCGTGGCTTGCGGTATCGACCAGGGGTTTCTGTTTTTTCATGGTCTCTGTTGCCTATTTCTTCGACGAGCCTAGCCCTTGAGCATCTCTTCCAGCGTCAGGCCCTGAAAATCGGGGTCGAGTTTCTTTCTGAGCTTTTTGTAGAGGTACTCGAACAATTCGTACATCAGCCCCCCGGCGACGATCGATGCCACGAGAATTCCCATCAACGCCCAGAAAGTGAAGATTTCGTACTTGAAGATGAGGTAAAAGCCAAGCCCGAGGCACAGGAGCATGGGCGGGCCACTTAGAAGGTTGAAGCGCCAGGCATCGCGTTTGAACATCTTTCGCCCGTACTTCTCGAAGGCGCCGTTCAAGTCGATTTGGTCGTTGAGGTTGAACAGCAGCGCCTCCTCAATCCCCTCATACCGCTTGCTCAGGTTCAGCGGTGGATACATCCGCAAAAAAAGCGCATGTACATCGATGACCCGGCCATGGCATTTTTCGAGAAGGTAGTACGACCCCGGCGGGCCGTGCAGCAGGGCATTGCCGATGTAGTACTCGTTTACGTAGCTAACCCCGCCGGTGTTGCTGGGCACGCGCTTTTTACGAATGGTCAGGATACCCCGGATGATGGAGACGCGCGGGTCGAAGCGCACCCGGCGTTTATAGCCCAGCCAGAACATCCAGACACCGGCCATCATCGGCCCAAGCGTCAGAAACGCGATGAGCGAAAATCCGATCCAATCGAGCGTTAGCGACCCCATGCTGAAAGCGATCGGAAGCCCCGCCCCCATGCAAAACGTGATGACGCCGCTGCCCATCAAAAACCAGAAGAGGTAGCGATGCCCGGCCACGACTTTTTTCGCATAGGCGTATTCGTGGTCGGTCATCAAGCGCTCGTCGATGATCGCGCCGTGATACGTCATTGAAAGCCCCTCACCGGACACTGGATTGGATCAATCGAAGCTTGAAGGTGAAAGCGGGATCAGTTTTTGAAGGGGCGGTGCTTTTCATACAGAAATTCGACGGAGTGCTCGAAGAGCTCCTGAATATGCGTTTTGGCGGTATCGGGCGTCACGAGATAGAAGTGTCGGATCAGCGCCTGGCGGCCCAGCAGATTGAAAACGCCTTTTTTAGCGACGATGGAAAGATCGAGAATGCCCTTGTCCGCCTCGACGGGAATGAAATGATAGTGCGCGTGCTGGCCTTTGAGATCACCCAGCAGGAACTCCAAACCGCCCCCTTCGCCCAGCTCCTCGAACATTTCGGCTTCGCGCTGATAGGGGTACTCATCGATGATGTCGCTCGCTGTCTCGAAGCGGTCGGTAGTAATCCGGCGATGAACGAACTCGCGATCATCGGTGTGGTGGGAATAAACAATCTGGACCATCGAGCAGCCTGCGGGTGGATATAATTAAGCGGCTCATTATATACCATCATCCCCCGCAGGCCGAGCCAGTATCAGGGCTGACCACTGCCCCCTGCCGCGCCATACACGTGCCCGGTGGTGAAGCTCGATTCCTGGGAGGCGAGCAGCACGTACACCCCGGCAAGCTCCGCTGGCTGGCCGGGGCGGCCGAAGGGCGTGTCTTCGCCGAAGTTCTGCACGGCGTCGTCCGGCTGGCCGCCGCTGGGCTGTAGCGGTGTCCAGAACGGGCCCGGTGCTACGGCGTTGACGCGAATACCCTGCTCGGCGACCTGTTTGGCCAGGCCTTTGGTGAAGGCAATGATCGCCGCCTTGGTCATGGAGTAGTCGAGCAGTACCTTGGGCGGGTCGTAGGCCACCACCGAGGAGGTGTTGATGATCGCCGCCCCCGCTTCCAGATGCTCCATCGCCGCCTGGGTGATCCAGTACATGGCGTAGAGGTTCGTCTTCATGGTGGCATCGAAGTCGTCGTGGGAAATATCGGTGATCGACGGCTTCCACTGCTGACGCGCGGCGTTGTTGACCAGAATATCCAGCCCGCCCAGGCGCTCCACCGCGGTCTCGACCAGCTCCCGGCAGAATGCCTCGCTTTGAATGTCGCCGGGAATCGCCACCGCCGTGCGCCCTTCCGCCTCGATCAGCTCGATCACTTCGCGCGCGTCGGACTCCTCCGCTTCGAGATAGTTGATCGCCACGTCGGCGCCTTCCCGAGCGTAGGCAATGGCGGCGGCGCGGCCGATACCGGAGTCACCGCCGGTAATCAGCGCCCGGCGCCCTTCCAGGCGGCCGCTGCCCCGGTAGCTCTCTTCGCCGTGGTCCGGGCGCGGTTCCATTTCGCTTGCCAGGCCCGGCCACTCCTGTGGCTGTTCGGGAAACGGCGGTGCCGGGTACTGGCTGGTGGGGTCCTGCATTTTGAGCGCTTCGCTTGCGCCTTCGCCCCCGTTGGACCCCGCGCGAGACTGACTTGAAGCAGTCGATGACTGACCAAAGGCGGGCGTGGCCATGGCCGCGGCGACCCCGGTGGCCAGGCCGCCAACCACTTTACGCCGTGTCGGGTCGAACGTGTTGATAGGCTTCATCGTAACCTCCTTGTCCAAAGTCATTGCGGCCCGATTGCGTAACTCGAGCGCGGTCCCGTTCGTACAGGTACTCTATTGACTTTAGTCTTGATCGAGGAAATCACAAACTCACCCGCTTTGGATGTGCCGCGCGGCGAGAGCGGTGTGACCCCAGCGGCCTCGGCGTCAAGGTGCGGCGGGCGTTACGCGAACAAGGCGCCCCTGGGGGCTATCGGTGAGTAGATAAATCGCGCCGTCCGGGTCGGTACGGACATCGCGGATGCGCTCGTCGAGCTCGCCAAACAGGCCTTCGACATCGTCGGCTTCGCTGGCATCATCGGAGAGCGTAACGCGGCGCACTTGTTGGTCCACCAGCGCGCCGACCAGCAAGTCGCCCTGCCACTCGGGGAACAGTTCGCCGTCGTAGCGAGTCATGCCCGACGGGGCAATCGAAGGCGTCCACTCGAGAAGCGGTGACTCGGTGCCGGGATACTCGGTAAACGGCGTGACCCGGGCGCCGGTGTAGTCGAGCCCCGTGGTGGCGATCGGCCAGCCGTAGTTGGCGCAGGGGCGATGATGTTGATCTCGTCACCGCCGCGCGGCCCGTGTTCGTGGGTGATGATGCGGTTATCGCGGTCGACCACCAGGCCCTGAACGTTACGATGCCCGAAACTGTAGATCTCCGGGCGGACGCTTTTATCATTCACGAACGGGTTGTCCGCCGGGACGCTGCCGTCGCGATTCAAACGTACGATCGTGCCGATATGATTGGCGTTGTTTTGCGCCTGCTCGCGGTAGTCGAACCCATCGCCCAGGGTCAAAATGAGCGTGTCATCGGCAAGCCAGGCCAGGCGCCCGCCAAAGTGGGCAGCGCCGCGTTTGGCGGGGCTTACGCGAAAAATCTCCTCCACCGGCTCCAGCGTTTCACCTTCCAGGCGGGCGCGGGCAAGGCAGGTGTGGTTGGCCTCCTCCTCGCCACAGGCGTAGCTTAGAAAAAGCGTTCGATCCTGGCCAAAGCGGGGCGAAAGCAGTACGTCGAAAAGCCCGGATTGGCCGGCGGCGTATACCGCCGGGACATTCTCAATAGCGGACAGGTGTTCCCCCTCCGGGGTTAAAAGCCGCAGACGACCGGGGCGTTCGGTCACCAGCATGTAGCCATCGGGTAAAAAGGCCAGCGACCAGGGATGCTCCAGGCCTTCGGTGAGGGTCTCCAACTGGTAGGCCGGTGTGGCGCTTTGGGCCAGCGCCGGCGGCGGCGTAGTCAGCAAAGGGCTTGCAGCGGTTAAAAGGATCGCTGCCGTTTTAGCCACTTGTGCTGCGTGGCGGTGGTAATGGCCGCGCCCCCTTAATAGCGCCAGTACCAGCCCGGCAAACCCCGCACTCGAGAGCATGGCGACGAAACCAAGCGTTGTGCGGGTCGCGGCTATGAGGGTGGGCATCGGCGCAAAATAGTTCACCAAATGGAAGGTGATGAACAGCGCCGCGATCGCTAGCAACGGGCAAAGCAGCAGCCGGTAGCGGCCGGCCCACAGCAGCCGGGAGGTAAAAAGTGCCACGCTTTGGGAGACGATGAACCCGACGGAGAACAACAGCGCATACACCGGCGAGAAGGTCACCAGGTCCCAAAGTGTCGTCATCCCGCGCCGGAAAGCGGATATGTCGACGCCCATGTGCCCAAGCGCCGCTAGATTGATTTGAGTTTGGATAACGCTGCCCAACACAATACCCGCCAGCAGCGCGATGGCGAAATGGATGAGAATACGGGACCAGGTAGGTCTTTTGCGCATGGTAAGGGCCTTTCAGGGCGTGGCGGGCGCCACGCGAGAGATGGTCTTTTACACTAGCGCAATCGTCGAAGGTTTTTAATACGCCGGGTCAACGCAGCGGGCTAACGTAACTGGCTATCCTTACTGCCGCGGCGGTTGTAGCCGCTGGCACTGGTGGCCTTTTTATCCTCGGCGGCTTGGCAGGCGATGCAAAGTTTGACGCCGGGCAGGGCCTTGCGCCGCGGCTCGGGGATCACCGCGTCGCACTCCTCGCAGTGCGTGTTGCTCTCGCCGCTCGGCAGCTGACTTCGCGCCCGCTCGACACCATCTTCCAGCGTGCTCTCGATTTGCTCTTGCTCGGCGCCATCTTTTGCCCATCCACCGGCCATGGTGACTCTCCTTTGTCATGGTCGCCGCACCCAAGGCGCGGCGGTATCGATTCTTTTTTAGTGTAGCGCCCGCCAGCGATCTGCGCTTTAAACTCATGCAAGCGGATGGGGCGGCGCCCGCTCGCGGTTCACGCCCATAAAGGGGTACGCCCTATCGCAAGTCGGCATTAGCTTAATACACATTCGTCTATTTTCGTCATACGTAAAAGCCTATAAGCTTAATAATCAATCGTTAATAAAAAGTGTTTTGGAGGGCACCATGTCCAACGTTGCTGACGCGCGAATGCGTGGATGTATGCCGCCCAAGGGGGCATCCCAAAGGTTTGCCGAGCGATGCATGAAATGCGCTTTCAACCGATTTATGGCGTGATCACGCCTTTCTTGAAAAACGGGGTGACGTTCGCCGCGGGCATCGCGCTGTTTTTGGCGCTTTGGCTATGTTTAAGCGATGTCCACGCTCAAACCCGGGCATCCGAAGATATACTGCTGGTGACGCATCCCGGGGTGAGCACTTCCAGCCTAAGCCGCGATGGCGTTCGCGCCCTTTTTTCCCTGCGCCAGCAAACCTGGCCGGATGGGCGCGTGGTTCAGGTGTTCGTGCTGCCTAACCGCCACCCGGCGCACACGCGCTTCGCTAAAGAGTGGCTGGATGTTTATCCGCATCAGCTCCAGCTTGCCTGGGATCGGGTCGCGTTTTCAGGTATGGGAGCAGCGCCCCACCGCGTGCGCGATTTACCCGAAATGCGTGAAAAACTGGCCACGACGCCGGGCGCACTTGGCTATCTCGAACGACGCTGTGTGGATGACACGGTTCACGTTATTTCCATCGATTAACACCGCCTTCCAGGCGCGCACGGCAAGCCAACACGGGATACGCTCTTGTGACATTTTTCACGACGCCTAGGCGTTGGTTACCGGGAAACGACAATTCATGCAGCCTACGGTACCTCGGCGAGCGCCCCGCTGGTTAAGTTTGACATGGCGGGTAGTGGCTCTTAGCAGCCTTTTGCTGCTGGCATTGATGGCGCTTTTTGTATGGCTTGGGCAACACTACTTGACCCGCCAGTTGGAATCCGCACGCCAGGAGCAGCACGAGCGCCAGCAGCGCGAGATACACCTGGCCATGCAGCGCTCGAGCAATAGCCTGCGTCAGCTAACGGGGCTGGCGGCGGCCGCACCCGAGCTTGGCGCGGCGCTCGAAAGCGGCAGCGAAAGCCAGCTGCGCGCGCTGTTGAGCGCCCAATGGCCAACGCTGCAGCTTGAAGGCGGCGTGGACAATGTTTTCGTCTTCGATCGATTGGGGGACCAGGTACTTCACTTCGGCGTGGGAGACGAAGCGCCGATCTTCCCTGCTCGGCGCTGGATCAATGACGTCCTTACCATGGAAGCGCCGCTGACCCGGCTTCGCTGCGCGCTGACGTGCCAGCAATTTGCGGCGGTGCCGGTACTGCTGGAGGGGCAAAGCAGCGGCGTGGTGATCTTTTCCCGGGATTTGGCCGACGTAATGCGCGAAGTCAAAGCGGTATCGGGCAGCGACCTCGCACTAATGGTTACCGGCGGCGCGGAGACCCAAAACGCAGCGCCGGCGCGTAACATTCCCGAATGGGAGGGCCGCGTTATCGCCATGACCCATTTGGAGCAGGCCCTGCCCGTCATCGAAAGCGTTGCGAAAAAAGTCCCTATCTACCGGCTGGTGAATGCCCCCTACAGCGTCGAGCACGATAACCGTCACCTGGAAGTCAGCGCGGTCTATATGCAGGACGACGGTGACTGGCGCAGTACAGGCTACTTTTTACTGGTCGCCGACACGTCACTACAGATAGCCTCCATTCGAACCGCGACCCAAACCCTGCTGCTGGTCGGCGTTATCGGTTGGGTACTGGCGGAGCTTTTACTGCTGATCATCTTGCTCGGACCGATGGGCAGGCTTCGCCACGTGGCGCATTTGCTCCCTTCGCTGGCCCGCGGCGAGTTCGAAAACGTGCAGGGCATGCTGTTACCCGCCCCCGCGCGCTGGCGCAACGAGATCGACGTGTTGGAAGAGGCAACGCGAGCGCTGGCGCTGCAGCTACAGGCGTTGGAAAACGATGTAAAAGAGCGCAGCGACGAGCTCTGCGTACGTGTGGACGAACTCGCCTGCGAACGCGATTTCGTCAATAGCCTGCTCAATACCGCTCAAGTCTTCATTGTCGGCCAGGACCGCCAGGGCTATATCCGTCTGGCCAACAGTTTTACCCACGAGGCCCTGGGCTGCCAGGAAGGGGCACTGATCGGCCGGCATTTCAACGCGGTGTTCAATCAGCCCGAGCCGATGCCGGCCCCGGTTTTGGAGCGCGCTCATCCAAGCCCGGCGGGCAGCGATGAGCGGCCGGGGCCTGAAGAGAGCACGTTTGAAGCGCTCGACAAGCGTCGTACTACCGTTGCCTGGTATCACGCGCCGCTTCAGCACGCCGCCGACGGGGCCCTGGCGTTTATTACCGTGGGGTTGGATATTACCCAGCGCAAGGCCGCCGAGGCGCGCCTGGTGTGGCTTGCCGAACGCGATACCACGACCGAGCTTCACAACCGGCGTTACTTTTACGAGGCCCTTGTAAAAGCGCTCGAGGAGCACGCCGAGGTCGCCGTTTTACTGCTCGACCTGAACCGCTTCAAGGAGATCAACGAGCTCAGCGGCCACCACGTCGGTGACCGGCTGCTCAGGAAAGTCGCCTTTACGCTCAGCGCCAACCTGGGTCAGCGCAGTACCATTGCGCGCCTGGGCGGCGACGAGTTTGCGCTGCTGATGAGCGATATTTCGAGCGAACAGGCGATCCGTGTGGCCGAGTATGTCATCCAGCTCATCAACGCCATCGACTTCAACGCCGCCGGGCGCAAGCACCATATTGGCGCAAGCGTGGGGATTGCGCTCTCCCCCTTGCACGGCAGTACGCCGGCGGATCTTTTAGCCAGCGCCGATATCGCCATGTACAAAGCCAAGGAGCGCGGCGACCCCCACTGGTACGTACTCTCGACCGCGGACGACGCCCGGGGCGAACTTCAAGAGCGGGTGTACTGGGTCGAGCGGCTTCGCCAGGCCCTGGACAACGACGCGTTCGATATCTGGGTGCAGCCCATCGTGTGCCTGGCGGATCATTCCGTTAAGCACTATGAAGCGCTTCTGCGGATGCGCGGCGCCAATAATAGCCTCGTGCTGCCCGCGCACTTCATCCCTATCGCCGAGCAAAGCGGGCTGATCACTCAGTTGGACCGGTGGGTGATTCATCACAGCCTGAAAGCGCTTGGCACGCTTCAAGCCCACGGCATTTCGCTGGCGCTCAACCTCTCCGGCCAGTCGCTTCACGACCAGGAGCTGAGCCAGTACTTGACCGAGGAGCTTCACACCCACCGGGTCGACCCCTGCCGCCTGATATTGGAAGTCACCGAAACCGCCGCGATCACCGATTTTTCGGCCGCTCACAACGTGCTTCAAAAGCTTCGCGAACTGGGCTGTAAAACGGCGCTGGACGACTTCGGCGTCGGTTTTAGCAGCTTCCACTACCTGGGGCAGCTACCGGTGGACTACATCAAGATCGACGGCTCTTTCATCCGCAACCTGCTGACCAACCCGGACAGCCAAACCATCGTCAAAGCCATTGCCGATATCGCCAAAGGCTTTGGCAAGCAGACCATTGCGGAATTCGTCGACCAGCCGGCACTGCTTCCACTTTTGCAGGCCCACGGCATCCACTACGCCCAGGGCTTTCACCTGGGCAAGCCGATACCGCTGGCCACCCTATTGAATGACTTGTCGCCAACCTGAGCGCCGGCCATGGCGGGCCGACGCCAGGGCGTTACTTCATTTCGAAACCGCGCTCGATGAGAAATTCGCGCATATGGGCGCGCAGCTTGGTATCGAACAGCGGCGTCAGATTGTGCGACCAGTCGGTGTCCTTGTTGGCACTGCTACGCGCCTGGTAGTACGCCTTCATGGTCTCATCGAACGCCTCGACCTGGTCGCGGTCTTCGCTGTAGTAGTCTTCCTTGAGCACCGCTTCGACGGGCAGGCGCGGCTTCACCTCGGGGATCTGATCCGGCTCGGGATAACCGATGCACATGCCAAACACCGGGTAGACGTGCTCGGGCAGGCGTAAAAGCTCGCTGACCGCGGCGGGATTATTGCGCAAGCCACCGATATAGCAGATGCCCAGGCCTTCCGACTCCGCAGCGACGGCCACGTTTTGTGCGACCAGCGCGGCATCCACGGTGGAGACCAGTAGCTGTTCGGTCATGCCACGGACGACCTTCGCCCCGGTGCGCTCGGCGGCTTCGGTGGGCCGTTTCATATCGGCACAGAAGACCAAAAACGTCGACGCCTGGTGAATATAAGGCTGCCCACCGGCAAGCTCTGCGAGCTTTTCGCGGTTTTCCGGCGCCTTGACGTGAATGATGCTGTACGCCTGCACGTGGCTGGAGGTCGCCGCGCCCTGGCCCGCTTCGATCAGCTCGACCAAAAGCTCCCGGGAGATCGACTGATCGCGAAACTTGCGAATCGAGCGGTGAGACGTCATTAACTTGATCGTGTCGTTCATACTTCCTCGATGCGGATACGAATTCGAAAATCGGCCTTCTACAGTAGAAATCCCATCCTACAGTGAGGCCATAACGTAGCAAAAATAGAGCAAGGCAGCGTTAATTGCTTGCTCATCACGCCGCCGGTAGCGGACTATACTGTGCTTGGAACACACTTTCTCTTTTTACGCTCGGAAGCCCACCATGTCCGATACCTTTGAAGATCAACATCAGCAAGGCCCGGGCCAGCGCTGGAACGCCCAGGATTACGCCGAGCACGCAAGCTTCGTGCCGGCGCTTGGCAACGACGTGCTGGATCTTCTGGCCGCCAGGCCTGGCGAGCGTATTCTCGACCTTGGCTGCGGCGACGGCGCCTTGACCGAGCGTATCAGCCAGCTGGGTGCCGACGTCGTCGGCGTGGACGCCGCCGAAGAAATGGTCGAAGCCGCCCGTCAGCGCGGTCTCGATGCCAGGCACATCGACGGCTACCAGCTCCCCTTCGATCAAGAGTTCGATGCGGTGTTCAGCAACGCCGTTCTGCACTGGATGCTCGACCCGCAAACGGTGTTGGCTTGCATCAAGCGCGCGCTGAAACCTGGCGGACGCTTCGTGGCCGAGTTTGGCGGTCACGGTAACATCGCCGCGATTTGCACCGCGCTGATCGCAGCGCTCCAGTTTCGTGGCATCAGCGCTCGGGGCCGCCATCCCTGGTATTTCCCTACTGCCCAGGAGTATACCCACCTGCTCGAAACCGTCGGCTTCAAGGTCGATAGCATCGAACTGGTAGCCCGCCCAACGCCGCTGCCCACCGGCATGACCGGCTGGCTCGACACCTTTGCCGGGCCCTTTCTGCACGGCCTCGATGAGAACATGAAGAACACCGTGGTGGATAACACCCTGAACCTTCTTTCTCATAGCTTGAGCGACGGCCAGGGCCACTGGAGCGCCGACTATGTGCGCCTGCGCGTCGTCGCCCACCTGCCTGAGGTTTAAAAAGCGTTTTGCAAAACGCTACGTAAAAAACCGCCCAAACGAGGTGGGCGGTGGATATCAGCTACGTGTCAACGCGGTAGCAATCAGGCTTTATCGCCTTTCAAGGTGGCCATGTCGATCACGAAACGGTAGCGCACGTCACCTTTTTCCATACGCTCGAAGCCTTCGTTGATCGCGTTGATGTCGAGCATCTCGATATCGCAGGTGATGCCCTGGTCGGCACACAGCTTCAAGAACTCTTCGGTTTCGGCGATGCCACCGATCAAAGAGCCGGCCACGACACGGCGCTTGAACACCAGGTTGAACGCTTCGATAGCGGGCTCGATCGGCTCCAGCAGACCCACGATGATGTGCGTACCGTCATACTTGAGCGAGGTCAGGTAAGGGTTCAGGTCGTGCTGGACCGGCACGGTATCGAGCATGAAGTCGAAAGTTTCCGCCACCGCGTCCATCTGCTCTTGATCGCTTGAAACCACGACGTGGTCGGCACCATTGCGCTTGGCTTCTTCTATCTTGGCGCTCGAGCGGGTAAAGAGCGTGACTTCGGCGCCCAGCGCTTTAGCCAGTTTCACACCCATGTGGCCCAAACCGCCCATGCCGATGACACCGACCTTGTGCCCTTTACCTACGCCGTGGTGCTTGAGCGGCGAGTAGGTGGTGATACCGGCGCACAAAAGCGGCGCGGCGGAGGCAAGATCGATGCCGTCGGGCATTTGCAGTACGAAGTGTTCGCTCACCACGATGGAATCGGAGTAGCCACCCTGGGTGACGGTACCGTCCTGGCGGTCTTCGCTACCATAGGTCATGGTGAAGCCTTCCAGGCAGTACTGCTCGACGCCATCCTTACAGGCGCTGCAGCTGCGGCAAGAATCGACCATGCAGCCCACACCGACCAGGTCGCCTTGTTTGAAGCGGCTGACCTTGTCGCCCACCGCCGTCACGCGGCCCACGATTTCGTGGCCGGGCACGACCGGATACTGGCTCATACCCCAATCGTTACGGGCGAAGTGCAGGTCGCTGTGGCAAACGCCACAGTAGAGAATTTCGATGGCGACGTCGTCCGGGCGCGGTTCGCGGCGCTCAAAACTAAACGGGGCCAGCGGCTTATCGGCGGCAAAAGCGGCATAGGAGTGTGCCTGGGTCATAAACGCTCCGAGTGGTCGAATGAAAGTACCTTCATTATTGACCCTATTGGGCCATCTTGCGATGAAGGAAGCTCCACCGTTTTTGCCTTTTTCTCCAAAACCCTGCAATCAAGTAACAAAAAACCGTGCAAAAATGGCACAATCCTCGTTAAACGGCCTTTTGGAACCCGATCATGGTGACCTCTTCTGCCCCATCGAGCCCGCTTGCTCGGCTCATCGAGCCGCTGGTACGCCACGAAGGCTTCAATGCCTCGCTGCTCGACCAGGTCTCGCTGCTCTATCTGCCGCGCCGCCAAGCGCGCACGCCGCTCATGTACGAACCCAGCCTGATCATCATTGCCCAGGGGCGAAAAACCGGCTACCTGGGTGACCGGGAAATCCACTACGACCCGGGCCAGTACTTGGTGCAAACCCTACCGCTGCCCTTCGAGTGCGAAACCGACGCCAGCCCCCAGGCGCCGCTGCTGGGCATTTCGATCAAGCTCGACCCAGCGCTACTGGGGGAGCTCGTCACCGCCATGGGCGGCTGTGCGCCGCAAAACGCCGCCCCGCGCCCCATGGCATCCGTCGCCATGAACGCCGCCATGCAAGGCGCGGTGGCGCGGTTGATCGACACCCTGCACGAAAGCGAAGCGTGCAGCGCCATGGGCGCGGCGCGCATTCGCGACGTCGTCTACGAGGCGCTCAAGGGCGAACAGGGCCCGGCGCTGCGCGCGCTGGTTCAGGGGCACGGCCACTACGCGCGTATCGTGCAGGTACTGGCCAGGTTGCACGACCACTTTGCCGAGGAAGTCAGCGTCGAGGCGCTGGCCCGCCAGGTAAACATGAGTAGCTCCGCGTTTCACCTGCACTTCAAGCAGATAACCCGGGCATCCCCGGTGCAGTACATAAAGCGCCTGCGCCTGCTCAAGGCGCAGCAGCTTCTCACCCAGCAAAGCCATAACGTGAACCAGACGGCGCTGGCGGTGGGCTACCGCAGCGCCGCCCAGTTCAGCCGCGACTACAAGCGCTATTTTGGTCACCCACCTCTACAGCACCGCCAACGCGAAAAGGCGCCGGGGGTTTAACCCCCGACGCCCAGTGCTACATCGAATAGCGACTTATTTGGCGAATATCTGGCTCTTGTCCTTGAACGCCTTGAACTCGAGGGCGTTACCGCAGGGGTCGAGCAAGAACATCGTCGCCTGCTCGCCGACCTGGCCTTTGAAGCGTACGTAGGGTTCGATCACGAACTCGATGCCCTGCGCTTTCAGCCGCTCGGCCAGCGCCTCCCATTCGTCCCACTCCAAAAGCACGCCGAAGTGCGGCACCGGCACGTCGTGGCCGTCGACCGGGTTGGTGTGCGCGCTCTCCTGGCCCGGCGTTTTGGGATGGCCGTGAATCACTAGCTGGTGGCCAAAGAAGTTGAAGTCCACCCAGTTCTCGCTGGAGCGGCCCTCCTCCAGGCCGAACACGTCGTTATAAAACGCACGCGCCAGCGCCACATCGTAGACGGGAATGGCAAGGTGAAACGGGGAAAGACTCATGGCAAACTCCTTGAATATTACGCCACTACTTGGCGAGGGTCGTTTGGCTAACGTGCCGCTTTGAAGCCATGCTAGGCGGCTTTTTACGAAAACAAAATCATATTTTTGGGCCCGATTCGAAAAACACTCTATTCGAAGGCTTTTGACAGGAAGAATAAATGGCCCAGACGCGGAAGCGCCTGGTATCCAGACGCGCTGATTATCGACCAATGCCTAACGCCATTGGTCTTCGACGACTATCAATAAGTGAGAAAGGCTGACCGTGAACCCCGACGATCTTGAAAAGCTGGTGACCTACACGATGCCGTTCGGCAAACACCACGGCTGGCTCATTGCCGACCTGCCAGGGCCGTACCTTAACTGGTTTGCACGTGAAGGCTTTCCTTCGGGCGAGATTGGCCAGCTTCTCCAACTGATGCACGAAATCGATCACAATGGCTTGAGCGGGCTGCTCGACCCGCTACGCCGCTCTCCCCCAGGGCATGCTCGCAAGCATTAGCGCGTAGCGAGTGCTTTAGCGTATTCCGCCTGGTAGGCGGCGCGTTGGCGGGCGGGGTCGTGAGGAAAGCGCTCAAGGGTGGTGGCCAGCTCGAAAAATCCTGTCGCCGGTATAGCGTCGCGCCGGCTGACCACCAGCGCGGCGATAAACGGCCGCTTTGCCGCCGCATCCTCACGCATTAGCTCCTCGAGCGCTTGGGTCACTCTTGCAATGGTGCGTGGTGGGGTAAGGCCTAACTGCTCTGCAACCTGCTGGTAGGTGAACGGCAATTGGCTTTCAGGGGCGCTCGCCAGCAGCGTTCGAACGGCGCAGGCAAGCGAAGTGGGTGGGAGCATCGCTCTCTTCTCGTTTTCAAGCACCCGTTTTGAAGTGCTTGGCCGGTGGTCTACCGGGCAAGCGCTACAAAGGCAGATGGATAATAGCGCGCTGGATATGACGCTCGCCAAGCCAAAGCTTGCCAAGCGTCAACGGCAGTTTGAAACGGCGCTTACCCGCCGCTCCCGGGTTGAACAAAAGCCTATCGCCTTGCCATTCGTTGCGTGGTTTGTGCGAGTGGCCGTGGAGTACCACATCGCAGGCAACCGCCTCGTCGAAGTCCGCGAGCCGATGCACCAGGTGCAGCCGCCAGCCGTTGACGAGCAGCGTTTGCGTGACGGGCAGTTTTTCACACCAGTCCGCGGTATCGATATTGCCCCTGACCGTGTAAAGCGGCGCGAGCGCTTCGAGCCGGTCGAGGATCAAAGCATCCTCGGGCTTATTACCCACATCGCCCAAGTGCAAAATCGCCCCACAGCCTGCCAAAAGCGTCAGCGCTTCGTCGCGCAGCAGGCCGTGGGTGTCGGCGATTACGCCAACGGGGGCGTCGAGTTTCATACGAGCGGCTAGCTAAACAGCGCGTCGATGGAGCGTTCGCCGTTTAGTAGCGTCACGGATTGGTTTTTCAGCGCCGGGTTTTTGACCACGTGAAGAAGCGCGTAGGCGACGTCCGCGCGGGTGACCGCCCCTGCACTCGCCTCCATCGAGTCGCTAAACCCATGCGTCGGCGCGTCATTGGTCAACGGCCCGGGTTTTAGAATCACGTAGGGCAGCCCGGCGCTTTGTAGATGCCGGTCGGCGGCGAACTTGGCCGCCATGTAGGGGCGCATCTTCTCCGGCGCTTCGAGCGGCTGCTCGGCGCGGATCGCGCTGACCATGACAAACCGCTCGAGGCCTTTCTCTTTGGCGATATCCGCCGTGCGAATCGCGCCATATAAATCGATCAATAGCGTCTTGTCCGGCCCGGTGTGCGGGCCCGAGCCGGCGGTGAAGACCACCTCGTTGCAGCCCTCGAAGGCATGGGCCATCTCGCCTTCGAGATCGCCGATGACGACCTCGATACCGCGGGCCTTGAACCACTCGGCCTGCTCCTCGCGGCGCACCATCGCCTTGACGGCTACGCCATCCTGCTGGGCCTGTTCGCAAAACTGCTTACCGATTTGACCGTTGGCACCGACTACGAGCGTCGTCATACTTCACTCCTTGTGTATCGCTTCAACTGTTCAGCAGTAGATGCCGACGCTGGCAGGCGAATTCAACCCCGGGTCGACGCTCAAGCCAGTTGCGGGGCTTTCTCGCTAGCGGGTAGCGTTTTGGTTTCAGCGTAGCCACTGACCTGGAACCGGCTCATCAGAGCGTGCATGTCCCCGGCCCGCTCATCCAGTCGTTGGCTTGCCTGAGTCGCCTCCTGTACCAGTTTGGCGTTTTGATGGGTGACCTGATCGAGCTGGGCGATCGCCTCGTTGATCTGCTCGATACCCGAGGACTGCTCGGAGGTGGCGTTGGCGATATCGCTGACGTAATGCGTCACCTCGCCCAGACTATCGATGATGTCTTGCAGGTGATTGCTCGAGGCGTGAACCAACTGCTCGCCTTCGCTGACTTTTTTGACGCTGTCATCGACCAGATGGCGAATCTGCGCGGCCTCATCGGCACTGCGTCCGGCCAGCTTGCGCACCTCCTGTGCTACCACGGCAAAGCCGCGTCCTTGCTCACCGGCGCGCGCGGCTTCCACCGATGCGTTGAGGGCAAGCAGGTTGGTTTGAAAGGCAATATCGTCGATCGCTTTGACGATCGACGTAATCTGCTCGCTGGAATGGCGAATATCGCTCATCGCCTCGGCGCTTTGTTTGGCCACACCGCCGGCGGCGCGGGCGCGCTGATCGACGTGATGGCTCGCCTTTTTCGCTTGTTCGGCGTAGTCCGCCGTCTGCTTCACCGTGGCGGTCATCTGCTCCACGCTCGAGGCCGTCTGCGCCAGTGAGCTTGCCTGCTGATCCGTACGCCCGGACAGGTTTTCATTGCCCCCGGCAATCTGGCCACTGCTGTGGGCAATGTCTTCGGCGCTTTCGCGCACCTGGCGCACCATGGCTTCGAACGTATCCATCATTTGATTGAAGGCAAACGCGGCCTTACCGACTTCGTCGTCATGCTTGAGCGCCAGACGTTTGGAAAGATCCGCACGCTCTCCGTCGTCGCCACCAATCGTCTCCATTTGCCGGCGCATCAGTACCAATGGGCCCAGTACGCGAACCAGCGTGCGCCAGCCAAATATGGCCAGTAGCGCAATGACGCCCAGGGTTACCAATATCAATAGCGTGCGCCCGGTATCGGCCAGGCGCATGGCGGCGGTGGCGGCACCGCTGGCTTGGGTGGTGATATAGCTGTTGATATCGTTTAGATCATCCTGCATCGACGCCAGGGCGGTGGTGGTGTCGGCAAGCGCCGCCTGGGTGCGTGCATCCAGCGCAAGCTGCGCTTCGCGCAACGCGTATACCGAGTCCGGGTCTTCGACCATCAGCTCGTTGAGTTCGGTGATCTCGTCGGCCAGCGCTGCGATGACGGCGCGTTGCTCCACTTCGGTACTGGGCGCCTCGGCAATGGCCGCCAGCGACTGAAGCGCCAGCGCTACCTGAGGGACGATGACATAGTTACGCAGATCCATCAGCTCTTCGATGTCGCTGGCATGCAGCATTTGACGGCTTAAATCCGCAAGCCTTGCAATGGCCACTCGCGCCTCGCCGCTCAGCCTACCGATATCGACGCGGGGGGCGTACAAGTCATCCAAAAGCTGGGTCGGGAGGGAGGTGGTCCCCTCTTCTCGCCAGGCCTCCATCATATCGCGCTGGGCCGCCTCGCGGCGCGACTGGGTGTAAAGCGTACGATCGGATACGGTTTGCGCGCTTTGGATGACGCTGTCGATGCGCTGCTCCATCTCGTCGATTTGCGCTGCGATTCGAATGCGCAGGCTCAACGTGTCCCGACGCACCCTATCCAGTGCGTTGTCACCTTCGAGCAGCTTTTCATAGCTTGTATCCAGCGACGCCAAACGCGCCACCTGGTCTGCGTGGGAGAGACGCGACAGGTCTTCCCGGGCACGCTGATAACGCTCATTCAATACGTCCTGTGAGGTGACCGCCCCCAGCCCCGCGGCGCTTTGCGCCGCCAGCATATCGGCGTGGCGCTGACCAAAGGCCCCCAATGTCAGCACCAGGTGGCGGCTAGCTTCCTGAAGGGGCAATACATCCCCGGTAATATAATGCTGGGCGTTGACGAGGCGCTGGTTGGTGAACCAGCCCGTCGTTGCGAGCACACAAGCCCCCAACACGGCCGCCGTAAAAAGGCCAATCAGCATAGCGCGGATACTTAACGACTTTTTCATTCTTCGTGTTCGCTTATAGTTAAAATAAAGAGCGTGGCCATATCGTTTGGACATCACGTTCGCTGCCCCTCATGGACATCGGGCGCAGTGCGCTACTCTTATCGGCCGAGGCTCGTTAAACTTAAGCGAATTTTACGACGAAGGGTGCAATAAAAAGTCCTCTCTCGATTAGCTCGGCCGCTCGATCACGAAGCGGTCGGTGATGCGCACGTAGTCGTTGCCGGCCAGCCGGCCGGTGGGTTTGAGCGTTGCCATGTCTACGTGGCGCCCGTCCCATATCTGCTCGTCGATGTGAATGCTCACTACCTGCACCAGCACCAGCGAGCCCGCCAAGGGTTTATCGCCAAAGCGGATCACATCGTAACGTTGGCAGCCAAAGGCGACCGGGGCGTCCTTGATGCGCGGCACGCTAACACCCGGCATTTCGGCTTTTTCGAGCCCGGCAAGCGTGAACTCGTCCTCCTGGGCGTCGAGCGTGGCGCTGGTCGCGTTGAGCGCCTCGATCAAATCCTCGCTGCCCACGTGCACGACGCACTCGCCCACCGCCTCGATGTTGTTCACCGTGTCCTTGGCCTTGCCTTCGCCATCCAGCAGCGGCGCAAACGCCAGTATCGGCGGATCGACGCTTGCCACGTTGAAAAACGAAAACGGTGCGAGATTGGCCCTCCCCTGGGCGTCGCGGGTGGCCACCCAGGCGATCGGGCGCGGGCAGATCGTGCCCGAGAAAAGCCGGTAAATCGTACCCGCGCTTAGTTCATTGTCTTCCATCACGTAGTGGGCCATGGCGTTCTCCTTCTTGCCTGACGGTGGACCGGCCGCTAAAGGCCGCATTATTTGAAACGTTTTAAAACGACAGTGGTTAAAGGGTAGCGGTCAATACCGCCTGATGTCTGTGCTTTAATAGTGAAAGACGTTTATCGATTCAAAAGTTCAAGGAAGACGCCCGTGCATATAGTGATACCCGATGACTACCAGGACTGTGTTCGCCACTTGGGCGCCTTTCAAAAACTCGACGGACTGACGGTGACCATCTACAACGACACCGTGACCGAGCTCGAAGCCCAGGTAGAGCGCTTCAAGGACGCCGACGCCCTGGTACTGATTCGCGAGCGCACACCAATGACCCAGGCGCTCATCGAGCGCCTGCCAAAGCTCAAGGTGATCAGCCAAACCGGTGGCGGCGCGGCGCACGTGGATATTGCGGCCTGCAAGCGCCAAGGGATCACGGTGATGGCCGGCAAGGGCTCGCCGGATGCCGCGGCGGAATTGACCTGGGCGCTGATACTGGCGGCGATGCGCCATATTCCCGAAGAGGTGGAAAACCTCAAGGCCGGGCGCTGGCAGCGCACCCTGGGCACGGGCCTCAAGGGGCGCACGCTGGGTATTTTTGGCTATGGCCGTATCGGCAGCGTAGTCGGCCGTTACGCCCAGGCGTTTGGCATGAAAGTGTTGGTGTGGGGGCGCTCCGGCAGCCGGGAGCGCGCGATCGACGCGGGGCTCGGCGTGGTGCAAAACCAGCAGGCGCTTTTCGAGCGCGCCGACGTGGTGAGCCTGCATCTTCGCTTAAACGACAAGACCCAACACATCGTCACCGAAGAGCACCTAACGCGCATGAAACCCGGCGCGCTGTTGGTCAACACCAGCCGCGCGGGGCTGATTGCCCCGGGGGCTTTGGAGGCGGCTCTTAAAACCGGCCGGCCCGGGCGCGCGGCTCTGGACGTCTTCGACGAGGAGCCCCTCACCTCGCACCCGCTTTTCGAACTGCCCAACGTCATCGCCACGCCGCACCTGGGCTACGTTGAAAAAGACAGCTTCGAGCTCTACTTTAACGATGCCTTCGACAATCTGTTGGCCTTTATCGACAACCAACCGGTGACCAACCTGGCGGGATAACCCCTAACGATGCTTCAAATTTCCAACAACGTGACGCTGGCGGACTGGGAAATCGTGATCAGCCAGATCCGCGCCCAGGGCGCGGGCGGCCAGAACGTGAACAAGGTCGCCTCGGCGGTGCATTTGCGCTTCGATATTTTGAGCTCCACCCTGCCCGCGGGGTACAAGGAGCGGCTGATGGCCTTTTCCGATCAACGGATCAGCAAGGAAGGCGTTATCATCATCAAGGCCCAGAGCCATCGCACTCTGGAGCTTAATAAAGAGGATGCGCTGGCGCGGCTCAAAGCGCTGATTCTGGAGGCGGTCACGCCGCGCAAGGCGCGCCGCCCGACCAAACCCAGCAAAGGCGCCAAGCGCCGGCGGGTGGACAACAAGACGCGCAAAGGCACGGTGAAATCGCTGCGAGGCAAGGTGTCGCCCTAGTAACGCCCCGGCTCTTTGAGCCATGATCGATCGAGCACGTCGTCAGCGCTCAGGAGCTGCCCGTAGCGGGGGTCTTTCGCCAGGGATGGCGAAAGTAGCCTACAGGGAGGTATTCATGGCGCCCCCGCGTAGGGCTGCTCCTGAGCCCACTGTCGCGCCGCTGTAGCGAACACTACTCGCCACCGTGGCGGTCGCTCAAGATATGGTGAAGCTCGCCGCAGGCGACCAACGGGTCGTCGCAGTTGATCACGATTTGCGAGGTAGCCAGCACGTAGCTGCGCCCGGTAATGGTGTTCTCCACTACCTGGTAGGCGCCTTCCTGATGGGTGCCGATAAAAGTACCGATGAAACCGGTTTCGCGAAGTGAAATGGTTTCGAGCTTGTCCCCGACGTTGAGCCGCCCTTCGTACTGCATCAACGCAAGGCGTGCCGAGGTGCCGGTGCCCGTGGTACTGCGACAAATCACGCCGGGGTGTACGTAGGTGGTCGAGCGCGAGCGAATATAATCCTCGCCGACCTGCTCTTCCGGCCCCAGGAAGTGTAAAAACGGCAGCGGCCCCACATCCCCCAGGGTGTAGTGGGAGAAGCCGCGCTTGGCCTTGATCGCCTCGACGATTTTATAAGCGCAGGCGGCAAGCGCGGCCTCCTCCTCGCGGACCAGCTTGAAGCCCAGCGCCTCGGCGTCGACCAGCGCGTAGAAGCCGCCGCTATAGGCGATCGAGTAGGTGACCTCGCCGATCCCCGGCACCGCGACGCTTTCGCGGTAGGTATCGATATAGCTTGGCAAGCCGCCGCAGGTGACGGATTCCACCACGCCGTTATGCACCCGCGCCTCGATCTGCACGAGCCCCGCCGGGGCCTCCAGGTTGAAGCGCTGAATCCCCTCCTGCTTGGCCACCAGGCCGCTTTCGAGCACCGCGGTGGCCGTACACAGCGTGTTGGAGCCCGAGTAAATGGGATACCCCATGACCTCCATGATGATATAGCCCGCTACCGCTTCCGGGTGGACCGCGGGCACGAGCAGGTCCACCGACATTTCAGGGATGCCGTAGGGCTCCTCGAGCAGCAGCCGACGCAAGCCATCGGCATCGTCGCGCAAATACTCCATTTGCTGGCGCACGCTCATCCCTGGCAGCGCATCGATACCGCCGGTGACGATGCGGCTGACATCGCCGCCGGCGTGGGTGTCCATCAGTTCAATGGTATGGCGTTTTTTCACGGCACGGCTCCTGGTCAAGTGGTCACGATGCTCAATTTGATTCGAGCGCGAACGCCGCGCCGTGAGCCTCCCACTGGGCATCGGGGACGATTACGATCTTGCCCAGGTAGCTACTGGCGCGGTTCATGAAGTAACGCTCGGCGTCGTGAAGCGCGGAGAGCTTGAACGCGGCGTGCAGTACGGGCTTGAGCTCACCGCTTTTGATCCACGCCATCAGCTGCGCCGCCTCGTCACGGGTGCCGTGAGAGACGCCAAAGATCTGCACCTGATAGAGATAAATACGCGTCCACATGATTTCACTGACGTTGCCGCCGCTGGCGCCGGCAATCGACAGCCGCGGGTAGGTCGTGCGCGCCTGCATATCGCCAATCATGGTGTCGATGAAGAGATCGGTCATCTGCCCGCCCACCAGGTCCATGACCGCGTCGATGTTCGCGCCCTGGGTGGCCTCGAGCACACGCTCGACGAAGCTTGCAAGATCGCCCCGGTCGATCACCGCCTCGGCACCGAGCGCAATCAGCGCATCCGCTTTGTCCGGCTGGCTCACCGCAAAGGGAATCGCCCCGACGATGCGGCAAAGCTGGATCAGCGCGGTGCCCACGCCGCCGCTGGCGCCACTGACCAGCACGCGCTCCCCCGCGCGCACGTTGGCGGCGGTCATCATGTGATAAGCGGTTTGATACGAGCACATGCCCATCGAGGCGAGTTCGGCGTCGCCAAGTCCTTCGTTGGGGATGTGGTAGAACTGATCCGAAGGCAGCGCGACGTACTCGGCGAAGCCCCCGTCGGCGCCGTGGCCGTAGTAGTCCGGGGTCAGGTTGATATCCCCGCGCTCATCGGCGTAGAGGTTGAAATCCAAAAGCCCACGCTCACCGATGCGCGAAGCATCGACGCCCTCGCCCACCGCGACGACCCGCCCGGCCACGTCCGCGCCCTGAATACGCGGAAAGCCAAGGGTCGGCGCACCGCCCATCGCAAAGGAGGTCACTTCCTCCTTGCCTTTGGTCGGGTAAAGCCCTTCGCGGGCCTTGCGGTCGGTATTGTTCTTGGCGGTCGCGGTGACCCTGACCAGCACCTGCCCCGGGCCCGGCGCGGGGGTAGCGACGTCCTCTCGATACTCGAGCTTGTCGACATCGCCGTGGCCAGTCAGCAGCATGGCGGCCATGGTATCCGAAACGGAGCGCACATCGGCCATAAACGGCCTCCTGTGGTTGAGTTCAAACCCGTCAAGGTCTGAGTGGGTTTAAAAGACCCTATCAAATTTAAAGGCCCCCTCAATCCCCCCCGCGCCGAATCTTTCGCCGCGGTTAAAACCACCCCTTGCGTTTGAACAGCCAAATCAACACGCCCGCGATGCCAAGCATTGCGCCCCACACGAAGAAGTAACCGTAGCGCCAGCCAAGCTCTGGCATGACCTCGAAGTTCATGCCGTAGATACCGGCAATAAAGGTCAGCGGTACGAAAATCGCGGTAATCACCGTGAGCACGCGCATGGTGATGTTCAGCTGGTGTGAAGAGATCGAGATGTAGCCATCGACCAGGTCGCCGCAGATCTCGTAGTACATCTGGGTCAGGCTATACAAGCGCTCGAAGCGCTCGGCCACGTCGTTGATCGCGTGCAGGGTTTCGCTTTGATCCCGCGGCAGGTGCTCGTAGTCGTAGGCGGTCAGCTCCTGGGTAATGCCCTTGTGGTAGCTGAAAATACGGCGCATTTTGACCAACCGGGACCGGTAGGTAATGATTTTACGCATCAGCACATCGTTGCCGTTGTCCAAAAGCTCGTCTTCCAGGTCGCTCAGCGCGGTTTCGAACTCCAGCAGGCTGTCGCTATAAAACCCCGCCGAGGTGTACATGACTCTGAGCGCGGCGCGCTCCGGCGACTGCGCCAAAAGCGCCTGGCCCTGGGCGTTGAAAAGCCGCTCGACGCTCATTGCCTCGCCCGGGTGCAGCGTGATCAGAAAGCGTTCACCGATAAAAAACGCGATCTGCTGCGGGATGAAGTTGAGCTCGGCATCGAAGGAGGAAATACCCCGGTAGATGATCAGCGTATGCTGCTCGAACTCTTCGATCTTGGGCGGGTGGCGCTCCTTGTGGGCATCCTGAATGGCCAGCGGATGGCACTCGAAGCGCTCGAGCAGCGTGCGCTCGGTCTCCTGCGTCTCGCCCTGCAGGTCGATCCAGATGTGGCTCTCCGGGTTTTGCTGCCACTGCGCGAAGAGCTCCTCGCCGCCGGTCTGAAACGTGCCGTCCGGCGCTGTCAACATACTGCGAATCATCGCTTTGCATCCTGAAAAAACGTTAAGAAGTGCCATAACCCGGCGTAAAGGCTGATAACTTTAGCCTACGTTGAATCCAGGCGTTAACGGATAGATGCGATAATTAATGCTATTGCGGCTAAAAAGCCATACTTTTAGAGGAAACCGTGCCCTTGAGGAAAACATCATGACCTTCACCGAAGCCAAAGAACACGTTAACGGACGGTTGCACGGTCTGTTTGCCGCGCCCTATCAAGCTTTCGAGAACAACACCCCCGAGCGCGAGCTGCATATCAAGGTCGCGCTTTATATGCTGCTGGGTCGGCCGATGACCCGCGGCCAGGTGACGCTCAGGATCGTACACGGTTGGGAAAACGGCGGCTGTGAACCCAATGACCTGGAACACATCGATTACCCGCTTGCCTCGCTCGAAGACTTTCGCGCCGCGGCCAGTGGCTTCGGGCAGTCGCGCCAAAGCACGCCCCAGCCTTCAAACGAAGGCGCGCTGCTGGCCAGGCCGCTCTCGGAGGCCATCGCCAACGCCGTGGCCAAGGGGGTCGCGCTCGACGACGACATTCAGGCAACGCCGGCGCGCTGGCCCGCTTTCGAAGGCGGCCTTGCGCTCTATACCCAGTTCAAGATGTACCACCGCCTGGTCTACGGCGAGGACGACACCTACCGCTGCTCGCTTTGTGAGACCGCTGAAGGGCTGCGGGAGATTCACGAATTTCACCTCGAAGAAGGCGAATTCGCGCTGCTCACCCCGCTTAGCGAACAGCGCGGTGGCGGTAAAACACTGTTGATCCTGCACGAAAGCCAGCTCGGCCCGATCGAACAGCTGTTCGAGCAAAGCCTGCCGCTTTTGGAGCGTTAAAACACCTTCGACGATGGTTCGAGCTCGTATCGGCGCCGCCCCCGCGCCGATACGTTTCGAGGGTGAGCGCTAGCTCAGCGAGATCGTGCTGTTGATGCCGGCGGAGACGTTTTCCGGCTCGAACCAGCGGGCGGTAACGGTTTTGGTCTGCGTCCAGAAGGCAATCGCCTGCTTGCCGTTGGGCCCCAGGTCGCCAAGTTTGGAGCCGCGCGAGCCGGTAAAGCTGAAATAGGCCACCGGGACCGGAATGGGCACGTTGATGCCGATCTGGCCCACGTCGATATCAGACTCGAAGCGCCGGGCCACCCACCCGGCGCTGGTGAAAATCGAAGTGCCGTTGCCGTTGGGGTTAGCGTTGATCAACGCAATGGCCTCATCGAGGGTCGCCACGTTCACCACGCATAGCACCGGGCCGAAAATTTCCTCCTGATAGATGCGCATGGTCGTGGTCACGCCGCTGAAAAGCGTGGGGCCAACGAAGTTGCCTTCCGGGTAGCCCGCGACCGTGTAACCACGCCCGTCGAGTTCGAGAGTAGCCCCCTCATTGACACCCTGCTCGATGAGCGCTTCCACCCGCGCTTTGGCCTGGGGGGAAACCAGCGGGCCCAGGTCCGCATCGCGCTGGGTGCCGGGGCCCACGCGCATGTTTTGCGCGCCCTGGATGATATCCTCGAGCCAGGTTTGTGCCTCGCCCACCAGCACCAGGACAGAGTTGGCCATACAGCGCTGGCCCGCCGCGCCAAAGGCCGACCCCAAGAGGCTATTGATCGCCTGGCTGCGGTTGGCGTCCGGCATCACGACGCAGTGGTTCTTGGCGCCCATCATCGCCTGCATACGTTTGCCCGCCGCCGCGGCGCGCTGGTACAAAAGCGACCCCACGTGAGACGAGCCGATGAACGAAAGCGCCTTGATGCTCGGGTGATCCGCCAACTGGTTGGCGACCTCCGGCCCCCCGTGCACCACGTTCAATACACCGGGCGGAATACCCGCCTGGTGGGCAAGTTCGACCAGGCGCAGAGTGGCGCTCGGGTCCTGCTCCGAAGGCTTCAACACGAAGGTATTGCCCGTGGCGATTGCCAGCGGAAACATGAAGCACGGCAACATGATCGGAAAATTGAACGCCGTGATGCCTGCGCCAACGCCCAGGGGCTGGTGCAGGGTATACACATCCACATCATTGGCCGCGTTTTCGGCCAGTTCGCCAAGCTGCAGCGAAGTGATCGAGCAGGCGTGCTCGACCACTTCGAGCCCGCGACCGACTTCACCTTCCGCATCCGGCAGGGTTTTGCCGTGCTCCTCGGTAATCAGCGCGGCCAGTTCGCCGGTATGCTCGCGAATCAGCGCCGCCAGCGTCATCATGATGCGCATGCGCTTGTTCAAGGGCACCTTGCGCCACTGCTTAAACGCTGTCTGGGCGCTTTGAATGGCCCGCTCGACCTCTTCCGGGGTGCAAAAGGGCACACGGGCAACGACCTCCTGGGTGGCCGGGTTGATCACATCGCGCCACTCCCCGCTTTGCGAGGTGACGGCCTGGCCGTCGATAAAAAGAGGAATCTCGCGTAGAGCCACGGCGTTTCTCCTGATGCTGTTGTTATTGCTTTATAGAGGGCGCCCGCGCCAGCGTGATCGTTTTTATCGTTATGCCGATGCTATCGCCGCCTACCCGGGCAGGTATTGCCGCCAAGATATAGCAGCAAGTTAACGTAAACGTCAATTGGCGCTTGGGCGCTGAACCACGAATGCGCGTTTGGGGGGTGCCCCGGCAGCTTTGGCGCCGCCGGGGCGCGGCAAGCGTTCGTACCGGCACGCGCTCATCGCCGGTGCCGGTGTCCGGTCAAAGCCTGGGCTAGTCGCTATCCTGCTCTCCGCTATGGCTGCTTTGCGACTGGCTCTGAGTGACCCGGGGAACGTCTTCGCTATTCACGAAATAGGTGGTGCTCAACGTCTGATGGATTTTGGCGAAGCCGACCTGCAGCTCGTCGACAAAGGCGTGTAGCTTGCTGGGCGAGTGCGCCAGCGTCTGGATATCCGCGTCGACGACATCTGCGCGCACCATCGATACCGTCGCGACCACGCGGTCCTGACGCGGCAGCCACTGAAGCTCGTGGGCGAGTATTTCGAGACTGCAGGCGATCGCCCGCGGCAGATGCGTGTCCTGGAGCAAAAAGCGCAGCACGTCCGGGCCGCGCACCCGCAGGCGAACCTGCTGGCGGTACATCTGGTAGGCGGTCAGCGACTTCAGCACGCTCATCCACTGCAGGTTCTCGAAGGGTAAAAGCTCCTCCGGGTTTTGCGGCAAAAGACTCGCCGAGCGCACATCGAGAATACGGGTGGTCATGTCGGCCCGCTCGAGCTGGCGACCAAGCTCGATGAAGGTGCGCGCCGGTCCGTGGCTCAGCGTTCCCTCGATCAGCCCGGTCAAGGTCTGGCAGCTGCGAATCACGTTTTTCAAGAAGGTGTCGCGCCGGCGCGGGCTTACCGCGTTTTCGGCGTGATCCGCCACGCTCAAATAGAGATGATTCACCTCTTCCCATATTTCTCGGGGAACCACGTCGCGGGTGGTGCGCAGGTTCTCGCGGGCGCTGGCAAGCGCGGAAAGAATCGAGCTCGAATTTTGCGTATCGGCGCACAAAAAGTGCACCACGCTCTTCTCATCGAAAGTATCGAAACGCGCCTGGTAATCTTCGAGGGTGCCGGTCATTTCGATCAGCGGCGCCCACCCAAGCGGCAGGTTGTGCGGCAAATCGAGCATCAGGTGGCTATTGACGCTCAAAAGCCGGGCGGTGTCCTCGGCGCGCTCGATGTAGCGCGCCATCCAGTAAAGATTCTCAGCGACCCGTGACAGCATGACGCTCTCCTTTCGATGGCGCGGCGCTCGCCTCGTCCTGTTCGTCCACTTCGACGATCCAGGTGTCCTTGCTCCCCCCGCCCTGGGAGGAGTTCACCACCAGCGACCCTTCCACCAGTGCGACCCGGGTGAGCCCGCCGGTGGTCACGTAGGTGTCCGGCCCGGAAAGAATGAACGGGCGCAGGTCCACGTGGCGCGGCTGCGGCAATCCGCCGGCAAGCGTTGGCGTGGTCGAAAGCGCGATGGTCGGCTGGGCCATGTAGTTACGCGGGTTGGCGCGAATCAGGTCGGCGAACTCCTCGCGGGTCTCTTTGGTGGAGCGCGGGCCGATCAACATGCCGTAGCCGCCGGATTCGTTGGCGGGCTTGACCACCAGTTCGTCCAGATGCGAGAGCACATACGCCCGATCTTCTTCGAACATGCACAGATAACTCGGTACGTTGGGCAGCAGCGGCTCTTCCCCCAGGTAGTAGCGAATCAGCTCGGGCACGAAGGCGTACACCACCTTGTCGTCGGCCACGCCCGCACCCGGGGCGTTGGCCAGGGCCACGTTGCCCGCCCGCCAGGCCCGCATCAGCCCCGCCACCCCCAGCTTCGATTCCGGGTTGAAGACCTCCGGGTCGAGAAACTCGTCGTCGACCCGACGGTAGATCACGTCCACCCGGCGGCGCCCTTCGACCGTGCGCATGTAGACGACATCGCTTTCGTCGACGAGCAGGTCGCTGCCCTGCACCAGCTCCACGCCCATTTGCTGGGCAAGATAGGCGTGTTCGAAGTAGGCGGAGTTGTAGATGCCCGGGGTGAGCACGACCACCTGGGGGTCGTCCCCCGGGCGCGGCGACATCGCCGCCAGCATGTCGTAAAGCTGGGCCACGTAGTCGTCCACGGGCAAAATCTTGCCGGAGGCAAATAGCTCCGGGAGTACGCGCTTGGTGACGTTGCGGTTTTCGAGCATGTAAGAAACGCCCGAAGGAATGCGCAGGTTGTCCTCCAGCACGTAGAGGGTGCCGTCGGCGCCGCGCACCAGGTCCGAGCCGCAAATATGCGCCCACACCTTGTGCGGCGGGTCGATGCCCACGCACTGCGGGCGAAAATTGACCGACTGCGCCAGCACCTCGGCGGGGAGAACCCCGTCCTTGACGACGTTCTGGTCGTGGTAAAGATCGTCGATAAAAAGATTCAGTGCCTTGACGCGCTGCTTGAGGCCGGCCTCGGTTTTACGCCACTCCTGGGCCGAGATGATGCGCGGGACGATATCGAAAGGCCAGGCCCGGTCGATCATCGCGCCTTCGGAGTAAACCGTAAACGTAATGCCCATGGTGCGAATGGCGACTTCGGCGGCGGTTTTGCGCTCGGCAAGCTCCGCGGCGCTGAAGTCGGCCAGCATGTTGCAAAGTTCGAGCGCCGAGGCGCGGGGCTGGCCCGGGGCGGCGATCAGTTCGTCAAAGTAGTCGCGGCAGGCGTATTGATTCCAGTTCACTTGGCTCATAGGCGCTCTCCTGGCGCGGCGACGGACGCATGGGTCCGATCAATTCAGTTTAGGCCCATCCACGGTAAAAACACTTTATTGGGTAACGTTCTGTAAACGCTCTTCAACTATCCCCCCATTAAACGCAAATTCTGCTGCAAAGTGCCTAAGCTAAGGGGATACTGACTCCCACCCATCTTTAACCAGCGACAGGTTCCACTGCCAGGCCGGTACGCTTCAGGCTTTTGACCGATACCCGCTCAACTCAAGGGTGGCCCATGACCATTCGCGTTGCCTTGCACCACCGTACCACCTATCGATTCGACCGGGCCGTTCATTTATCGCCCCACGTGGTTCGCCTGCGCCCGGCGCCGCACTGCCGCACCCATATCGAGTCCTACTCGCTCGATATCTCCGGCAACGACCACTTCGTCAATTGGCAGCAGGACCCGTTTGGCAATTTCAACGCGCGCATCGTTTTCCCCACCCCGCGCAACGAACTCACCATTGCCGTCGAACTCATCGTCCCCATGACGGTGATCAACCCGTTCGACTTTTTTCTCGACGATATCGCCCAGACCCTGCCGTTCGTCTACCCGCAAGCGCTTGCGCGCGAGCTAAGCCCCTACCTCGAGGTGGAATCTCCGGGCCCACGACTCACCGAGTGGCTGGCCCAGGTGGACAAAACCCCCGCGGCCTGCGTGGATTTTCTCGTCGCGATCAACCAGCGCCTGCAGGGTGACATCAGCTACAGAGTGCGCATGGAGCCCGGCGTGCAGAGCTGCGAAGAGACGCTGACCCTTGGCAGCGGGTCATGTCGCGACAGCGCCTGGCTGCTGGTGCAAATTTTCCGGCACCTGGGATTGGCGGCGCGCTTTGTCTCCGGCTATCTGATTCAGCTCGCCCCGGACATCAAGGCGCTGGACGGCCCGAGCGGCACCGAAACCGACTTTACCGACCTGCACGCCTGGACCGAGGTATTTTTGCCCGGTGCGGGCTGGGTGGGGCTCGACCCGACCTCGGGGCTATTTGCCGGCGAGGGGCATATTCCGCTGGCCGCCACGCCCACCACGGGCAGCGCGGCGGCGATTACCGGGTTCTCGGAAAAATGCGAGGTCAGCTTCGATGTCACGATGAGCATCGAGCGTATCCACGAAGACGCCCGGGTCACCCGCCCCTATTCCGAGGCGCAGTGGGCGCAGATTCTCGCCCTCGGTGATCAGGTGGATGACGCCCTCCACCGCGAGGACGTTCGCCTGAGCCTGGGCGGCGAGGCCACTTTCGTGTCGGTCGACGACGTCGAAAGCCCGCAGTGGAACACCGAGGCCTTGGGCACGCACAAGCGCGAGCGCGCCGAAGCGCTTTTGAACCGGCTGCAAAACGCCTTCGCAAGCGGTGGCGTTTTGCAGCAGCAAGGCGAATGGCACGCCGGCGAGGCGTTGCCCCGCTGGGTGCAGGCCTGCTACTGGCGCAAGGACGGCGTGGCCCTCTGGCGCGACCCAAAGTGGCTAGCTGGAACGCAAGACGCGCCCAGGGTATACGCCAACGACCTGCTGGCCAAAAGCTTTACCCACGCGCTTGCCGAGCAGCTGGGGGTCGAGGCGCGCTTCTGGATGCCGGCCTTCGAGGACGCCGCCTATTACCGTTGGAAAGCGCAAACGTTACCCGCCGATATCGACCCGCGCCAAATCGATCCAACCGACGCTGCCGAGCGACACCGCCTGGCAAGGCTTCTGGAGCGTGGGCTGGAGGCGGTCGTCGGCTATGTCCTGCCCCTGCGTCACGCCACTGCCCAAGGCCACCGTTGGGAAACCGGACGCTGGCCGCTCGAGCGCGACCACCTCTACCTGGCGCCGGGCGGCTCGCCCATGGGCCTGCGCCTGGCGCAGCCTGCCAAGCCCTGGGCCGCCGAGCGCCCTGCTTACGCGACCCCGTACTCGGCGCAAGACGAATTGATGCAGCGCCAGCCCAGCACCGGGCAGGCGCGGGACGAAAGCCTAGTGCATACGAGCCTTTGCATCGAGGCGCGCGACGGGCGCCTGTGCATCTTTTTACCGCCGCTGACCCATTTGGAGCACTTTTTGGCGTTGCTCGAAAGCATCGAAGAGTGTGCCCGGGAGATTGGCTGCCCGGTGGTGATCGAAGGCTACGCCCCGCCTGACGACCCGCGCCTTGAACGCTTTTTGCTCACCCCGGAGCCCGGCGTGATCGAGGTCGACGTTCCGCCCGCGGTTAGCTGGCAAACGTTGGTGGCGCAAACCGAGGGGCTTTACGAGCAGGCCCGCCAGGCGCGACTGGGCACCGAAAAGTTCATGCTCGACGGCCGCCACACCGGCACGGGCAGCGGCTATCACGTAACCCTTGGCGGCCTCACCCCAGAGGATTCGCCGTTTTTACGCCGCCCGCAACTGCTGGCAAGCCTGGTCACTTTTTGGCAGCACCACCCGAGTCTTTCGTATCTATTCTCCGGGCTTTTTACCGGCTCGGAAAGCCAGGCCCCGCGGGTGGATGAAGCGCGCTTCGAAGCGCTTTACGAGCTGGAACTCGCCCTTCAACAGATACCCCAGGACGACGCGGCAGAACCCTGGCGTGCCGAGGGGCTGCTGCGCCATCTGTTGACCGACTCGACCGGCAACCCCCAACGCGCCGAGCTCTGCATCGACCAGCTTTACCCGTTGGATAGCGATAGCAAACCGCAAGGGCTTTTAAAGCTTCGCGGCTTCGAAATGGCGCCCCACGCGCGTATGGCCCTGATGCAGATGCTGTTGATCCGCGCGCTGGTGGCCAGGTTCTGGAAAGCACCTTACCGTGCCAAACCGGTGCGCTGGGGAAGCGCGCTACAGGACCGCTGGGCTCTGCCCCACTATCTGTGGGAAGACCTGAACGACGTGCTGGACGATCTTCGCCGTCACGGTTTCGACTTCAAGCTCGAATGGTTCGAACCCTTCCGCGAATTCCGCTTTCCGGTGCACGGCCGCCTGCATACGGCGGCGCTGGATATCGAACTGCGCCAGGCGATCGAGCCCTGGCACGTGCCGCGCGACGTTGACTTCGCCGGCGCTACCGCGCGCTACGCAGGCTCCCCGGTCGAGCGCCTGGAGGTCCGGGTAAGCGGCATGAGTGGCGAGCGCTATATCGTGACCTGCAACGGCCGTCGCCTACCGCTGAAAGCCACCGGACGCAGCGGCGAAGCAGTCGCCGGCGTGCGCTACCGTGCCTGGCAGCCGCCCTCGGCGCTGCACCCGCATACCCCCGCCCAGGCGCCGCTGATATTCGACGTGATCGACACCTGGAACGAGCGCTCGGTCGCGGGCTGCACCTACTACGTGGCGCGCCCTACCGGGCGCAATTTCGAGACCTTTCCGGTCAACGCTTTCGAAGCCGAAGCGCGCCGGCTCGGCCGGTTTAGCGCAAGCGGTCATCGGCAAGGCTTTCAAATGCCCGCGATGGAGATGCCAAGCATAGAGTTTCCGTTGACGCTGGATTTACGCCGGGCTCCCCAGTAACGGGTTACTATTCCCCCTTTTAGGAACCTTTGTATGACGGCCTCTGTTACATCCTCGCCCGCCGGGCTGGTCGAGGGATATCTTGAACAGCCAGGCAACACAGTGCCCGCAGTTTTTGACGCCATGATGGATCAAAAGGGCCAGCTGCGCCCCGGCTGGCAGGAACTGCTCGATTGCCTCGACGCACTTGGCGAGCAGGGCCGCTACCGCCAGCAGGAGGATATCCAGGCGCTGCTGGCCGAAAACGGCGTGATCTTCAATATGCACGATGAGGGTCAGCGCCGGGCCTGGCGGCTCGATCCGCTGCCCTGGGTGATCGACCAGGCCCAGTGGCAGGCGCTCGAGGCGGGGCTCGTTCAGCGAAGCCGTCTGTTCAACGCGATCTACAACGATATTTACGGCGCGCGGCGCCTGTTCGACGCCGGGCTGTTGCCGATTCAGGCCCTGCTGGCTTCACCGGATTACCTGCTGCCCTGCCACGGCGCTCAGCCCGGCGGGCGGGCGCCGATCGACTATCACGGCGTCAACGTCATTCTGGACAGCGAAGGCCACTGGCGGGCGGTGAGTGACCGCCTGCAAACGCCTTCGGGCACCGGCTTCGCGCTGGAAAACCGTATTTTGATGGGCCGGGCGCTGCCGCAGATGTATCGCAACGCACCGTTAAAACGCCTGGCGAGCTTTCTGGATGCCCATCACCGAACGCTCACCGTGCTGGCCTACCAGCATCGCGATAACCCCACCGTGGTACTGCTGACGCCGGGGCCGCAAAGCCCGCGCTACTTCGAGCACGCCTACCTTGCCAACTACCTCAACATCGCGCTGGTCAAGGGCCAGGACCTGGTGGTACGGGATGGCCAGCTCTGGCTACGTACCCTGGGCGGGCTAAAGCCTGTCGATGTGGTGCTGCGCTACTGCCGCGACGCCGAGTGCGACCCGCTGGAGCTCGACGACGGCTCCGACATCGGCGTGCCCGGGCTTTTACAAACCGCGCGCACCCAAGGGGTGGCGGTTTCAAACGCCCTCGGCGTTGGGGTACTCGAAAGCAGCGCGCTGGCCGATTACCTGCCGGCGCTTTGCGAGCACCTTCTGGGAGAGCCACTATTGCTGGCCGCCGCCGATGCGCAGACCGCCTCGGCAACGCTGCCGGTATTCGATGAAAAGCTCAAAACCCTCGGCCCGGCCACGTTCAACCTGCGCTGCTTCGTGGCCCGCACGCCCAGAGGTGCGACGGCCCCCGGCGCCCCCCGCGAGGAGTACCGGGTCATGCCCGGCGGGCTTTGCTGGCAGGGCGCGCCGGGCGCGCCGTCGCTCGAAAGCCCGGTGGTGAAGGATGTATGGGTGACCGCGGCCAGCGCCCAGCCCCACGTAAGCCAGCTCAAGCAGGCCCGCGGACCGATCGTGGTCACCCGCGACAACGAAGACCTGCCCAGCCGCGTGGCGGAAAGCCTTTACTGGCTGGGCCGCTACGGCGAACGCCTGGATAGCCGCGCGCGGCTTTTGCGCGAGGCACTGTTGCGGCTCATGGAGTACGACCAGGACGCCATCGCCGACCAGGTTCTGGACGAGCTTTTGCAAGCGCTCGACCTTTGCGACAAGCCAGAAGCGCAGGGCGCATCGTCTACCCGCCCCGCCGGCTTTTTGGCCAAGCAGACGGCGCTGCTAGTCCAGTTCGACAGCAGTGATCACCGCGCGCTACAGCCGCTTTTCTCGCAGCTTTTGCACAACGCGCAAAGCGTACGCGACCACCTGGGCGACGACTCCTGGCGCGTGATTCACCAGCTTCGCCACCAGCTCGATACGCTACATCCAAGTCTTGATACCCGCGGCGCGCGGCGCGCCTGCGAAAGCGTTTTTGCCCAACTGGCGGCTTTTTTCGGGCTTTGCAACGAAACCATGCCCCACCACTACGGCTGGCGATTTTTAGACATTGGCCGCTTTTTGGACCGCGCGCTGGGGCTTTTAGAGCTTTTGAAGCTCACCGTGAATGCCTTGCCGGAGCGCCGCCTGGCGATGTGGGAAGTGGTGCTGGCCACCACCGACAACTTCACCGCCTACCGGCGGCGCTACCGCAGCGAGCTTCACCCGGCGGCCATCATCGACCTTTTGCTGTTCGATGAGACCAACCCCCGCTCGGTGGGCTTCATGCTCAAGCGGCTCAATAAGCAGGTCGAGCGCCTGCCGGGTAGCGCCAGCCCTTACCGTAACGCCGAGCGCCGCCTGCTGATCCAGGCCAACGCTGCCCTTCACCTGGCCGACATCGACCGGCTCAGCCACCTAAGCGACACCCCGGAGGCGCAGCAGGCGCTCGGACAGTTGCTCGACGAGCTGCTAACGCCGCTCAACGCCCTCTCCGATGCGATCAGCCATAGCCACTTCAGTCACGTGGAGCGCGCCCGCCAGCTGGTCAACATGGAGCGCGACGAATGAAGTACGCCCTGCGCCACACCACGCGCTATCACTACAGCGCGCCGGTCACGCTATGCCATAGCGAAGCACGGATGCTGCCGCGCAAAACGCCCCACCAGCAGTGCGGCGCCTCGACGCTTGCCATTACGCCCACGCCCCACCACCAGGCCGAACGCCGCGACGTCTTCGGTAACCGGGTGCTCTATTTCGCGGTAGAAGCGCTTCATCAAACCCTCGATGTGACGGTGACCACGCCGATCAACACGCGGGCAATGGGCGCGTTGCCCGCGGCCTCGACAAGCTGGGAGCACACCGCCGAACTTTTAAAGACCACCCCGCGCTTCGAGACCGAACTTTACCGACTGGACTCGCCCTTCGTGCGGCGAAGTCAAGAGCTTGGCGACTTCGCTCGGCAGTGCTTTACCCCCGGTCGCGGGCTCATCGACGCGGCCATAGCGCTCAATGGCTACGTGTATGAACACTTCGAGTACGACCCCAGCTTCACGACACTAGCCACGCCGATCAACGAGGTATTGGCCAACCGCCGCGGGGTGTGTCAGGACTTTGCCCACTTGATGATCGGTGCGCTGCGCTCGATCGGGCTGGCTGCGCGTTACGTGAGCGGCTACCTGGAGACCGAGCCGCCACCGGGCCAGCCCCGGCTGGTGGGCGCGGATGCCTCCCACGCCTGGCTTGCGCTCTGGGTTCCCCAGTGGGGCTGGCTTGCATTGGACCCGACCAACGGGACGCTGGCCGGTGAGCGCCACCCGGTGGTGGGTTGGGGGCGCGATTATTTCGATGTCGCCCCGCTGAAGGGGGTGATGAATGGCGGCGGCGGCCACCACGTAGAGGTCGAGGTGGACGTGCTGCCGCTAGGCTAGACACCCGCCCACCAGGCGGCTCAGGCGGCCTCGTAGGCCGCTTTCAGCCGGTAGAACTCGTCGACGATGGCCGACATCTGGTCGTCGTCGTAGTCACAAAGCCCGCTGACCACGAGCTTTTTGGATCCGACCCCGACCGACTCCCCCTGGGACTCGATGGCAAACTCCAATAGCGCTTCGGCGCGCTTGCCCTGAACGCAAAGCGACGAGTCGGTCAGCGCCAGGTTGGGCGTAAAACCGTCCAGACGCGCCAGCGAGAAGCCCATGCTGTCGTAGATCACCAGCGGGCGTTTAGGATTGAACATGACGCCATGCTCTTCCATCAGCGGCTTCAAGTAGTGCGGGAAGTTCTTTCCCGAAAACGCCACGTAGCAGCGCGCGAAGCCTTCGACCACGTCCGGCTCGAAGGTGACATCGCCCTGGCGGGTAACATGCAGGTAGCACTTGCCCGTGTCGTCGCATACGCGGATCTGGCCGTCGTCGGCTTCGCAAAACTTCAGCGGTGTCTGTGCCGCGACCATGTTGGTGAAGCGAAATTCCATGTGGCGCGATAATCCAAACCTGGCTAAAACGAGTGTGAATAGCAGGTCACCGGGCACGCAGAAACGCCGCGCATCCGGATTATGGATAGGGTTGTAATCGCCGGCGACGCCTTTGGCGAAACGGCTGGCCTGCTCGGCGGAGATCACCACATAGTCCCCGCGCTGCGTGTAAAAATCCTTGAACATGGCTTTGCTGCCTGCCTAGCGTTGAAATCGAAAACCCATCTCAGTCCCTTGTCGCGCATAATGCCATAAAACATGCGCCGAAAGGAGCCATTATCAAAAGCCGATCGTCCCGCAAAACCGCTCCTTACCCGCGATGGCTACTGGCACTGATTATAGTCCTAATCAGCGCTTTCGTACTTTCTGTTACCTGGTGGCTTGCCACGACCCTGGTGCTCAACAGCCAATGGATGGCCGGTAAGCTCTCGAACCTCGACGGCGTCGACATTCATTGGCAGCGCGCAACGAGCCCCCACCCGGGCCAGTGGGAGGTCGAAAACCTCACCCTGACCCGCCAGGACCAAGCGCTTCCCGTTAGCCTCGAGGCCGAACGCGCTACCCTTTCGCTCTCTTTGCTGGCGCTATTACGCGGTGCGCTGCACATTCACGCCCTGGACGCCGAGGGCATACGCCGCTTTCAGGTAGGCGATATCGCCCTGGAAGCCGAAGGCGAGCTCCACCTGCGAGACAGCGAGCTAAGCGGCGACACGCTGGCAGCCCGTGAGCTCATGCTAGCCGTCACGCAAGGCCGCCTTTTGCGCCCAAGCGATGGCGCAATACTCGCCCGCGACATCCAACTGAATGCCCGGGCCACGTTGGCGCCCGTCGTCACGCGCCTTGATAAGCCGCAAACCCTCACCCCCGCCCTGCTCGAGGCACTTTCAGCGCGGCTGGACGCCTCGGCCAGCGCCGATGCCTGGGATGTCTTCATGCCCTACCTCGAGGCGCTTCCCTGGCTTGGGCTTTCCGGCAGCGGCGCCCTCGAGGCCTCGCTTGGCCTTGATAACGGCGTGCTCACCGAGCAAAGCGAGCTGGTTCTGAGCGCGCCAGCGCTTCGCTTTAGCGTGGATACCGGGCCACTGCTCGATGTGGCCCAGTCGCAAAGCGACGCCATACAAAGCGCCACGGGAAACGGCCAGGTACGCCTGGGGGTGGACGATAGCAAGCTTCACTTTTTGGCCACACTCAAGGACGTCGTGCTGGCCGACAGCGCCCCTTATGCCACCGATACCGCGCTAAGCGTGGCGACCTCGATACCCAATCGGCGCATCGACCGGCTCGCGCCCCCCAACGGCGCCACACTCGAACTCGACGGCCGCGTTACGCGGCTGGACATTCTCGACCGCTACGCCAGCGCCGCCGCCCCGGCGCCGCTGGCCTTCACCGGCCAGGGGCGGCTGCGCGCCTACGCAGAGGTGCAGGACGCCGCGCTTTACCGGGGTGAGATCCGCATCGAGGCCCAGGCGCTAAGCGCCGCCTATCAGGCGTTTCAGGCCCGAGGCGACGGCGTCCTTACCGCCGAGCGTCTACCCAATGCGCCGCTAAAGGCGCGGCTCGCCCTCGATAAGGCCACCCTGTCCCATCACGAGCGCACCCTGCTGGCGGATGCCGAGATAGCGCTGGACCTTGAAAGCCCGCTGGACGACGTGGGGCTGGAGCACGTTAGCGCCAACCTTGCCTGGCAAAACGCACGCCTGCCAAGCATTGCCGCGCTCACCCCCTACCTTGACGCCGCGCTGCCAGAGCCCGGCGCGCTTGCCCTCGTCAGCGGCCAAGCCCGCAGCCAGGGTGCGCTCTTGATCGACAACGCCCTGTTGAGCGGCGAAGTAACGCTTGCCGGCGAACGCTGGGTCACCCGCCTGGCCGATGATACCCAGCCGCGCACGCTGACAAGCGACGCCGAGCTTGCGCTCACGATCGCCAGCGCCTCGCTCGACGGTGAAACCTTCGATTTGAGCGGCTCCTCGCTTCGCTGGCAGGTGGAAAACGCCGACGCCCCGGGGGAGCGCCTGGAGAGCGCGCTGCTGCTTCGCCAGGGGCTTTTTCAGCGCCAGGGCGGCGTTACCGCGGGGCAGTTCAACCTGCAAGGCGGCGTTCAGCAGCTCGGCTTTTTGAACGCCTTTTTGCCCGAGGGCCACGGCCTGGCGCTGGCCGGGCGCGGCGAGCTCTTTCTGGACGGCGCGTTTCGTGGTGCTGAGCTACTCGCCCCCACTCGGCTGCGCGTCAATGCCAACGCTTTAGAAGCGCACTTTTTGGACTACGTGGCCGCCGGCCGGGGCGAGCTGACCGCCGAGATCACCAGCGCCGACGACGCCTCGCTGACGCTGGGTATTCCCCAATTCACGCTGCTGCGCGAAGGCGACGACCGCGCCGCACTCGCCGGGCGCCATCTAGCGCTGACCACCCAAACCGCACATTTTCGCCAGGCCCGGCAGTCACCGTCCCCGGAACACTTCACGACGCGCATTGCGCTGCCGGTGGTCGAGGTGCCCGACATCACCCGCTACAGCGACTACCTGCCGGATACCGACGGTTTCGCGCTGCTGGGCGGCCAAGCAAGCCTTGAAAGCGAGTGGCGCCTGACCGGCTACCAGGCCGAAGGCGAGATCACGCTGCGCGCCTTCGGGACCGAGCTTTCACTTCTCGAGCAGCGCCTGCGCGGCGACATCGAGCTTCACCTGGCGCTCGGCGAAGGCGACTGGCAAAGCCGGCGTTTTCGCGCAAGCGACTCCTACGTCAAACTCGAAAACGTGTTCCGGCTCAGCGAGCAAGGCGCCCAGGACGCCGGCTGGTGGGTGCGCCTGGCGATGACCGATGCCGCGCTCACTTGGGGCGAGCCCATTCATTTGGAGAGTTCGCTGCGCCTTTCCATGCGCGACTCCGGCCTGTTGGCGCGGCTCTTTTTGACCCGCGCGCGACAAAACGACTGGTTGGGCCGGCTGCTCGACGTGCGCGGCATCGAAGGCGAGGCGCAGCTTGATATGAGCGGCGAGCGTATCGCGCTTCACGGGATCACCCTGCGCGGCGGGCCGCTGCTGCTGCTTTCGGATATCACCCTCGAGCAAAAAAGCGTCAGCGGCGGCCTCTATGTTCGCCTGGGCGCGCTTGGCCTGGGCGTCGAGCTGGTGGAAAGCGAACCCAGCCTGCGCCTTTTGCAGCCCAGGCGCTGGTTCGACCGCTGGCGCCAGGCCAGCCGCTACCCACGCCCGTGACAGTGGGTCAGCGCTTGCGCTCAGGGCGCTCCCGGCGAATCATGCGTACTCGCTCCCGGGCCTTTTGCGAGGTCGACAGGGGCGCGCCGCTGTCATCGGCTTTGGGTGCCACGTTGACCCAGGCAAACTGCGGCAGCGCCAGGTGCCAGCGAATGGCGGCCAGGCGAAGGCCCAACGTGACCGCCAACGAGGCGGCGATAGTGATAGAAAGCGGCGCGGCCAGCGTGTAGAGCCCCGCATAGACGATGGCGCCGGCCATAGCGGCGGTGGCGTAAATTTCCTCGCGCAGCACCATCGGCACGCGCTGGGCGAGCAGGTCGCGCAGCATGCCCCCGGCCACGCCGGTCATGATCCCCATGACCACCGCCACCACGCCCGAAAACCCTAAAAAAAGTGCCTTGTGCGTGCCGATCACCACGAAAAGCGCCAAGCCGAAGGCGTCCGCGACGGGCAGAAAACGCCGCGAAAGACGATGCATGTAGTGAAAGCCCAAAAGCGATACGCCGACGGTCGCCAGGATGACCCACAGATAGGTCGGGTCGCTCACCCAGAAAACCGGGTGAACGCCGAGAACCAGATCGCGCAGCGTGCCCCCGCCGATGCCGGTCACCGCCGCCAGCACCAGCATACCGAACGGGTCCATTCGCGAACGACAGGCCAGCACGACCCCGGACAGCGCAAAGACGATAACCCCGGCCATATCAAGCCAATACACCACTCCCGACACGTGACTCTCCTCGTGATTGCGCGCACCCAAACAGGGCGCACGGCGGCTTTTATTGCGGTAAGCTAGCATTAACGCGCATTTTTACCTACGCGCGAGCGCCATTGGCTGACGGTTTGAAACGGCGCCTTAACGAAGGAGGAACGTCTATGGAGTGGAACCCCGCCTACGGCTGGCTGGTGCTGGCCCTGCTGCTTAGCCTGGCCGAGCTTACCTCCGGCGCGATGCTGCTGCTGGCGCTGGGCGTGGCCGCCGCGTTGACGGCGATGGTCACCCTATTGGGCCTTAACTTTCCCTGGCAGCTCGTTAGCATGGGCGTATTTGCCGGCCTGATGGTGCCCCTGGGCGTGATGGTCATACGCCCGCGCTTTTCACCCCGGGGCGTGGCTTACGGCACGACCGGCACCGGCGTAGAAAAAGGCAACCGCTACACCACGTTAAAGCGCGATTACGATAACGCCACGGGCATCAAGGTCAACGGCGACTTCTACCGCCTGCGCGTGCTCGAAAGCGGCGAAACCGAACTTCCCGCCGGGTCTCCAGTGATCTTCAAACGCTTCGAAGGCACCACTGCCCTTGTCGTGCTTACACCCCCACCCGAACCTTCCTATCCCCCTGATAACGCCAACCACGAGGAACCCTGACCATGGATCTACCTATCAGCCCAGGCTTGATCATAAGCCTCATCATCGTCGTGATCGGTATCACGATCATCGCCAAAGGCCTGGTGATCGTTCGCCAGTCCGAAGTCATGGTGGTCGAGCGCCTTGGCTCGTTCAACCGCGTACTGGAAAGCGGGATCAACATCATCATCCCGTTCATCGAGCAGCCCCGCGCGATCACTATGCTGCGCTATCGCAAGCTCGGTGAAGAGTACCAGGCGATCACCACCGACGAGACGCGCATCGACCGCCGCGAAACGGTCATGGATTTTCCGGGTCAGCCCGTGGTGACCACCGACAACGTCACGGTGCGCATCAACGGCGCACTCTACTTCCAGATCATCGACCCCAAGCGGGCGGTGTACGAGGTGGCGAACATGAGCCAGGCCGTCGAGGTACTCGCCAAGACGACGCTGCGCTCGGTGGTCGGCAAGATGGAGCTCGACAAGCTGTTCGAGTCCCGCGCCGAGGTGAACAACGAAATCCAGGCGGCGATGGAAGAACCCGCCTCCAAGTGGGGGGTGAAGATCTCGCGGGTCGAGGTGCAGGATATCGCCATGCCCGACGAGGTCGAAACCGCCATGCGCTTGCAAATGGCCGCCGAGCGTAAGCGCCGGGCCACGGTGACCGAGGCCGAGGGCGAGAAATCCGCGGCGATCGCCATGGCCCAGGGCCAGCGCGAGTCCGCCATCCTCAACGCCGAAGGCGACAAGCAGTCCGCGATTCTGCGCGCCCAGGGCGAGCAGGAGTCGATCAAGCTGGTGCTCAATGCCATCGGCGAAAGCGAAGACGACAAGCGTACCGTGGTGGGGTATCTGCTGGGCCAGAGCTACATCAAGGTGCTGCCCAACATGGCCAAGGACGGCGAGCGCGTGTTCGTGCCCTACGAATCCTCGGCGCTTTTGGGCTCGATGGGCATGTTCCGCGAAATGGCGGGCTCCCCGGAAGACACCGTGAAAAGCCACCTGCGAAACAGCGATTTCACCCGAGCCGAGCGCCAAAGTGCGTTTCAAAGCGGCGTGGTGGGTGGCGCCGCCGGCCAGTAAAGCGCCTGGGCGCAGGTTCTACTAAAAGCGCCTTATCGAAAAGCCGAGCCTCAATGCTCGGCTTCTTTATGCCGGCTGTCCTGGTCAGCTAGCGCTTGTCATGAAGTGTTCGATAAATAGCCGGTAATCCTGCTCGACGCAGTCGGCATAGCCTTTGGCAAAGCGCGACACGCTGTCGATAAACGCGGCCTCGCGCCCTTCGATACGCTGACACACCGCATCGGCGAAGCCTTCCTCCCCTCGCGCCAGCGCTTTGGCCCCCTGCACGTGCAAAGCGGCGAGAATTTCGCCCCATTGGCGCGCAAACTTGCGATACGCCTTGGCTCCCTTGAGCTTTTTGGCAGGTAGGCGTTTGGCAAAGCCGGGCATGCGGCGCACACCAAACACCCGGTCGTTCAGCGTCAGCCAGCCCAAATACGCATCGTCGTGAGCGGCCAGGGCGTGAAAGGCGGCGGCGTGGCGCAGCCCCTCGTTGGGGAAGAGCTTTCGCCAGCCCTGCTGGTCGGCCTTGCCCAGCAGGTGATACGCCTGGGGCGGGCGCTGCTCCCTGACCTCGATCAGCACATCGTCGTGCTGGCCATCGCCTCCGCCCTCCAGCAGCACGTAGTAGTGCTCGAGCCCCGAGGCGTTTAGCCGCCGGGCGGTATCCTTCACCCGAAAGTGGTTCGCATCCCCCTCCTTGGCGCTGGCTTGCAGGGTTTGTTGGTATTCGTTTTCGATGATGCGCTTGAGCTTGCTGGCCACGTCCGCCGGCAGGTTGGCAAGCTTGCCCGGCCGCGCAGCGAACTGGCGCCCTTTGGTATCCGTAAGCTCGGTCCATTTCTCCAGCGAGCGCTGGGGGTGCTGCTTGTCCGCCACCTTGCCGAGAAAATCCTTGAGCGGGCCCTTGGCGCTTTTCAACCCGCCCCCCTTGAGGGGTTTACCCTCGCGGTGCGCGCTCAAGGCTTCAAGATAGCCCGTGGCGAGCTCATTCAAGGCCTGGTCGACGGCCTTGGCGGAGAGCCCGGCGTTTTCCCGCGCTTCCAGCACCAGGCTGGTGGCCAGGCGCCAAAGATCGAACTGGTAGTCGCCGATCAGAGCGTGGTCCACACCCTGTAGTCCAAACCGGACAGGCTCGCCAGGGTAGGCCGATGCAGCAAAGCGGCAAAGCTGAGCGTCGCCGTGCAGCCAGGTTTGCGTTGCCGGCCAGCCGCCGAATAGGGTAAAGCGCCAGTCGCTCCACACGTCCTGCCAGTAAAGGACGTCCGCGGCGTCAAAAAACCGCGCCGACGAGGCCGCCATTTTGGCGAATTGGGTCTGACGCTGGGCGCTGGAAAGCGCTTCATTGGCGCCATAAAGCGCTCCGATGACCTGTTGAGGGCGATTGCGCCCGGCTAGCCGTTGGCTCATGGCACTGCCTTGTTGGGTGAACGTTGTCGATACATGCTGACCCTCCATCCTCGCCTTTTTTCATTAAAGGATTAAGACAGTGACCTGCCTTGCCGAAAGCCCCGGGGGGCGGCGATGCGGAAAAACCGCTCGACCACGCTCGCCTCGACCGCCGGTGTGACAAGCGAGACCGCCACGAACACCGGTAGGTTGAGCATCAAGCCCCAGAAACCGGCGTGAATCCCCAGCGGATGCGACCACACCGTGGTGAACGCCACCGTGATGACGAACCCCGCCAGAATCCCCGCCATGACGCCGAGCTTCGAAGCCCGCGGCCAGAAGAACATGCCGATGAACGCCGGCAGCACTTGCGATGCAAAGCCCAGTCCCACGAGCAAAATCATTACCAGGCTGCCCGGCTCGGCAATCGCCAACGGGGCGATAATGAAGGCCATGACCGGCAGCAGCAGCCAGCGGGCCAGCTTCGCGGTGAATGCATCGGAAAGTTTAAACAGCGGCTGCAGCACATCCTTGGTGGTCGAGAGCGCCACCGAGTGGATGAACGGCTCGCTCGAGGACATCGAGGCGGCCAGCGTCCCCGCACCCAGAAGCCCGACCAGCACCACCGGCAGATGCGCCATGGCGTACTCCAGCACCACGGTGTCGGCCCGGGCCAGATCCGGCAGCGAGTAGATACCGATAAAGCCGACCACCACCATGGGCAGGATCACCACGTAGTAGGTCGGCAGCCAGGTGGCGCTGCGGCGAATGGTGCGTGCCGAGCTTGCGCACATCCACTGGGTCCACACCGGGGGCATGAACGAGAACATCGAGACGATGATCGACGTGGTCCAAAAACTGAAGCTCATGTCGCCGCCGGCACCCGGTAGCGTGAGAAACTCGCCGTGATCCGCCTGAATACGCTCGAACACATCGGTAAAATTCAAACCACCGGTCGCACTGTGTACCGCCCATAACCCAACCGCCCAAGCCACCACCAGCATGAGCGCGCCCTGAAAGGCGCTGGTCCGGCCGATGGCACGCTGGCCGCTGACGTAGAGATACACTGCGATGCAGGCAAGCACGATGATCACGCCCAACCAAACCGGTATGGCGCCGCCGCTCATCACGAACAAAATGTAGGCCGAGCCCACGGTCTGCAGCACCGCGTAGGCGACAGACCCTACCGCCATGACCAGCGCGGCCAACGCGCCCAGCGCCGGGCTCTGGTAGCGATCCGCAATGGCGCTTGCCTGGGTCACGTGGCCAAACTGCTCACCGAACTGCCATACCTTGGGGCCGAAGTACCAGGCCACCAGCGCCAGATACGCGAGATAAATCGCCACGTAGAACACCGCCACGCCCTTGGAATAAGCCCAGCCCGGCGCGCCCATGAAGGTGTAGGCGCTCACGCTGCCCGCAGCAATCAGTAAGTAAAGCGTGACCGGCCCCATGCTGCGCCCGGCCACGCCCCACTGCTCGAGGGTATCCATGCGGTGGCCGGCGCGCGCCCTCAAGCCGATCGTCATGGCGATGGCGACGTACCCAAGCGTAATGACCAGCGGCCAAAAACTATTCATGGCCATCCCTCTCGACGATCCGGTTGCCCGCAAGCATCACACCTACGCAGGCGAAGATGACCCCGTAGCTCCACACGATCAAAAGCGGCAGCCCCCCTACCAGTACCCCCCGGTTGACCAGACCGATCACAGGCCAGGTACCGGCCAGCACCAAAACGATAAAGGCGATCAAAAGCCCCCACCCGGCACGGGAGGTGGGCAAGACGAACGAACGTCGCATAACGGTTCCCCTGATGTCGCTATTGCGTCAGCGTTGATGATTCATGAGATGGCAAACAGCGCCCTGGACACACAGGCGCACACCAGTGCACCTAATATTTCAATTTTTATAAGCGTGTGTCCACTTTTTGTGTGCGCTATTGGTCTAATGCGGCGTTTAGAGCCTGGAGGGAGTCGGTTAGAAGGGCGAGGCAGGTGTCCACCGCGACGCTTTGCGTGCGGTGACGATAGATGCATAGATCCATACGGGCAGGCTCCAGCTCGTTGGGCCCTAGCGGTACGCTGACGAGTTCACCGCGCTGGCACTCGCGGGCCACCGTCATGGGCGGCAAAATCAGCACCCCCGCCCCGTTCAGCGCCAGCGCTTTCTGGGTTTCAAGCGAGGCGGTATCGAACGATGGCAAGAGCTGAATGCCCGCCCGATGGGCGCTGCGCTCGAAGGCCTGGCGGGCACCGAACGTCTCGCCGGGCAAAATGATGCGGTGCCCGGCCAACGCCTGGAGCGAGACTTCATGAGCGCTTGCCAAAGGGTGATCCGCCGCCATGACGGCGTGATGCTCGAGCCGCGTGCTTTCCAGAACGACGATATCGTCGTGGCGCGGCGTGAAAAACGAAAGCCCGATATCCGCGGTACCCAGACGAAGCTGCTCGACGACCTGCCCGGCGCTGGTAATGGCGATATCGAAACGTAGCCCCGGGTAGCGCCGCCCCATGTCGGCCAGGGTGGGCGCCAATAGCCCGGCCACCACGCCTTCAGCGGCAACCAGGCGAACACGCCCGGTACGCCGCCCCTGCAAGTCGGCGATATGCTCCTGAACGCGCTCCATATCGCGAAGGGTATGCCGGGCCTGGGCGGCGAGCAGCTCACCTGCCTCGGTCAGCTGGATGCCGCCAGGGCCGCGCTCTAAAAGGGGCGCACCCAGTTCCTGCTCCAGCATGTCGATCTGGCGGCTGATGGCCGTCGGCGCGATATTGAGCCGGGCCGCCGCCTGGCGCAGCGAGCGGCATCGCGCCACGGTATCGAAATAGTGCAACGCGCGGCCGCTGATCATATCGCCTCCTTAATCCTTAGCTATTCTCTGCAACGAAATGGCACGCCATGATCGTCACCGCTTCGCCACGATACTCGACTTGCTCGATATCTTGCCAACCCAGCCGCCGATAGAGCGCCTGCTGGTCCGGGGTGTAAAGATAAAAGCGTTCGATACCGGTGGCCCGGGCTTCCTCCTCCACACGCTTGACCAGCTGCGAGGCGATCCCCTGCCCGCGCTTTTCAAACGGCACGAACACCGAGGCAAGCCAGGGACCCAGCTCGGGTCGCGTCGACATATCGTCTTCGATCAAGCACGCCGTGCCCACCGCCACGCCGTTCTCGAGCGCCACGAACGTCGTCGGCACGCCCTGCTCACCACACTCGGAGCGAATGAACGCGATCTGTTTTTCGAGAGTTTGCTCGGGGTGCAGATACCCCCAGGTCTCGAAAGTCCAGGTCGCCACGACCGGTACGAAGGGGCTGTCGGCGCTCAAGCGCTCGATATTCAAGCGGTTTTCCATAGAGTTTCCTGATGATTCATGGTGAGGATCTGACGGCTCACGTATTCTGCCTTACAAACTCGAAGGTCTGCGGGTGCTGCGCGCAGTAAAAAACGTAGATGAGTCCGCACGCGCCCCAATCCAGGTTCGCCTCCTCCTCGGAGTCGATCTGCACAAAGAACGTCATGGGCGCCTGGCAGTGCGGGCAATCGGGCACGTGTTCGCCCTGTAAATAGTGCGGATAGCCGCCGCGCCAGCTCTTTAGCTCATCGAGACAGCCCGCCCGCGTCGTGGCATCGTTCAGCGCCTCCCAAGGGCTTTGCGGGTCGAGCTCGCCGCAAAGGGTCTCGGCTTTCGGCGAGTGAGTATAGAGCCCTTCCCAGTCCGGCAGCACGCGCGCCGTCTGCGTGGTTATCCGACAGGGCGTGGTGGCATCAACATCGACGCAGGATCGCTCCAGGTGGGTCTGTTTCGCACTTTCGGGCGCCTTGAACCACTGCGCGTGCCAGAGGCCCCGGTCGCGCGGGTCGTCTCCGGCGGGCAGGCAATGATGGCAATAATAGAAGACAAACATGGCGTTCGCCGAGGCATCGAACAGCTGCAAAATGAACGAGAGCGGCTGCTCGCAGAGGCGGCACATGGGCCACGCGGTATCTGCCTCGGCGTAAGGTGCGCCGCCGAACTTGCTCTCGAGCGAAGGCTCTTTCATGGCCGGGTCGGCGTGGGACGTTACTACCTGCGCGTTTTGGATCAGCGGGGCGAGCAACGTGTCGAGTCGTTCTCTCATGGGCGGCTCCGGGCATCTATTAGGCGACTCTAACCTAAAACCCGCCGAGCGATAAGCGCCCCGGTTCGAGCCTTCGTCTATTGGTGTGCTTCAGGCAGCAAAAAGCCGGGCAGTCGCCCGGCTTCACGTTCTTGTATCGAAAAGCGGTGCGTTAGCGCTCGCTTAGAACATGGTGTTTTCGTTGGCCGCCTCTTCCGGCACCGCCTGGATGACGTCCCAGTGCTCTTTGATCATTCCATCTTCCACGCGAAAGATGTCGATCACGGCTTCGCCGCGGTCATCATCATCGTTGGTGGAGTGCACGTGCAGCCAGACCAGATCACCATCGGCGGCGCTGCGCTTGATGTCGGAGCGGGCGTCCGGGTTCTCTTCGAAAAAGCCGGTGAAGTAGGTGACAAGGGGCTCCTTGCCGTCCGGTACCCCCGGGTTGTGCTGGATGTAGTCGTCGGCCACGACCTCGGCCGCTTCGACGGTTTCGTGGTCGTTGAAGAAGCGCTCGTAGAACTCGACGACCAGCTCGCGGTTGGCCTCTTCGGCCTCCAGGTCGCGCTCGTCGGCCTGGGCGAACGCCGCGCCGCTGATCAGTGACGTCGAAAGCAGCAGTGCCGCCGAGGTCAGAACGGTTTTTTTCATGAACATGTGCAGGTCCTTTTCTTCTTTAGTAGCCAACGGTGAAACGTTGGCGGGGGTGCTGGTTTTTTTCCAGCTCGTCCACCAGGGCGATGGCGTAGTCTTCGAACGTGATGCGGCTGTTGCCGTCGCTATCGACGAGCAACTCGTCCTGGCCCAGGCGGAAATGACCGGTGCGCTCGCCGGGCTCGAACTCCGCCGAGGGCGACAGGAAGGTCCACTCGAGATCTCCCGCTTGCTGGAGTTTTTCAAGAAATATCGAACCGCTTCCGGCTTCCGGCTTGTAGTCATCCGGGAAGTCAGGCTGGTCGATCACGCGCTGGCCGGGGCCCACCAGTAGGCTACCGGCGCCGCCCACCACCAGGTAGCGATTGACGCCGGAATCCTTGACCGCGCCGATCAGCTTGTCCGGGTCGCTTGTCGAGAACGGCACAGCGCTAATGACGGCATCCACCCCCTCGAGCAACCGGGCGAGAGCGGCGCGATCGTCTGCGTCGCCCTGCACCGCTTTAACGCCGTCCAATGTGCTGATCTTATCGGAGTGGCGGGCAATCGCCGTGACCTGATGGCCGCGCTCGACGAGTTCTTTCAGGATGCGTGAACCAGCGTTACCGGATGCGCCAACAAGAGCTACCTGTGCCATTTGAAACCTCCACGTACGTGTTCGATGGTTTTGTCAGCATACCAGGTCTATAAAAAAGACCGTAAAGCGATCATAATCCAACGCCGGATCGAACCACAAGAAGTCACTTTTTACTTACCAGGTCACCCTACGCTGACCATGGAGTTCCGACAGACCATGCCCAACACGAACGCCTCGACCACCGGCTACATCTTTGAACAGCCCTGCCCCATTCGCGATGTGCTGGACCGTATCGGCGATCAGTGGAGTCTACTGGTGCTGGAAGCGCTCGAGGTACGCACGCTGCGCTTCAACGAGCTTGGCCGCGAGATCGGTGATATCTCGAAACAGATGCTTTCCAAAACCCTCAAACATCTGGAGCAGGACGGCTTTATCGAGCGTACGCTCTACCCGGAAGTACCGCCGCGAGTGGAGTACCGGCTGACCGCGCTGGGCCACTCGTTTCTGGCACCGATGAAGCAGCTCGTGGGCTGGGCGGATACCCATCACCAACGTATCTGCGAAGCGCGAGCGCGCTACCAGAGGGGATGAGTCTCACAGAGTAAACGGATGTCGAAAGCATCCGCCATAGGGAACTCCGCTTAACGATCGACGGGGGGCTTTAACATATCGATATGCAAGATGCCGTCTTCGTCGTAGGCCTCCCCCACCGTTTGAAAGCCCAGCGATTCGTAGAAGGTAGTGAGATAGACCTGCGCGCCGATACGAATGCCCAGGCCCGGGTAGCGCTCTTCGGTGAAGCGAATCGCCTCCGCCATCAAGGGGCGCCCGTACTGATGGCCCCGGTACGCCTGAACGGTCATCACTCGCCCGATCGAAGGCTCGGCGAATTTATCTCCCGGGCCCACCAGACGAATATAGGCGGCAAGCTTTCCTTCGAGCGTGGCGCGCAGATGCCACGCCAGCGGGTCGAGCTCATCGATCTCCTGATAGGCGCAGGCCTGCTCGACCACGAATACTGCCTCGCGTGCGCGGGCGATCGTGTAAAAGGCATGGACATCGAGTTCATTGAAGCGCGACCAATTGAATTCCAGCGACACAGAAGCCTCTCTCTAAAGGGTGATCGGACAAATACGTCGCAGTATAGTAACAACGCGCACGGCGCTAACTATCGACTTGTCACCAGTTACCTACGGTCAACGGATAAAGCGCATATAACGCAACGTAGAGCAGGCCCGCCAGGGCGGCACCGAAAGCCATGTGTGCGGCGTTCTTTGCCTTGTCGGTGCGACTCGTGCCGGAGGTATCAAAGACGGCGACGTCTTTACGCGCCGTGAGTAACACCAGCAAAAAGCAGAGGCCAGCTACGACAATCCCTGCCCAGACGCTCACCATGATCGTTAGACCAACCAGTAGAAGTGGCGCAACAGGCAGCAGTACCAAAAGCGGAAAAAGCGTTTTTTGTCGGCCGAACTCATCGTACATCGCGGACTCGGCGTACAAATTTCGCATGATGCCGGGAGTGAAAATCAGAAAACCTAAAAACGCTGCGATATCTACCATGGGAGGACTCTTTTGATCATTCGCCTTTGAACGTACTCATTCGAACCGGATGACCTGAGCTTGCGAGCGCGGGCCGTTACTCTTTCATTAATATCAATTATCGTTAACATTAACATTTTATCTATTTAACGACGATATCAACGCCGCGCGAGGTTACTCCTGACCTGCAAGCGTTGGATTAACCTTCATGGGAGTTTCATGATCCTTCCCTCGACGTGCGCTACGGCGTTCCGCATTCTGCCCCTTCTTCTGCTCACGATGCTCTGGAGTAGCCCTACCTTGGCCCAGCAACGCGATCCGCAACAGTCCATAGGCCACACCGTTTTGGATGAACGGCTGGAAACGTACCGCTTCGAGCGCTTTTTGGTCGGAAGCGAAAAGCGCTGGCGCGTCACGCTGGGCATTCCGACAGAAAGCGCTCCTGAAAACGGGTTTCCGGCGTTCTGGATGCTCGACGCCAACGCCGCGCTGATGGAGTTCGATACCGCCCTGCTCGACTCCCTCGGCGAGCAGAGTGTTCCATCGGTATTGGTATTCGTCGGCTACGACAACGACCTGCGTATCGACCGCCGACGGCTACAGGAATACACCTTTACCGCGCGCCCTCTCGAGGACGGCGAGACTCCGCCAGAGCACCCGGGCGGCGGCGCCGACGCCTTTCTGGAGGTAATCGAGGGCCAGGTCCGCGCGGAGATCGAAAAGCGCGTGGCCACCGACCCGGCGCAGCAAACGCTCTGGGGCCACTCGTTGGGCGGGTTGTTCGTGTTACATACGCTGTTTACCCGCCCTGACGCGTTCACCACCTACGCTCCGGGTAGCCCATCGCTTTGGTGGGCCGACGGCGCCCTGCTCGGCCAGCCACAGCACGACTTCACGACCCGCTACGCGGGCCAGCCGGTACGGGTGCTGCTGAGTCTGGGTGGCAGCGAGCGCGACCACAGCCACCGCGACCTGAGCGACCCGCGCGTGCAGGCGCACATCCAGCGCATTTCGAGTGTGGCACCGGATGCCCCGGAAAGACTGGCCAAGCGCCTCGACGCCATGGACGGCATCACGGCAAGCTACCGCGAATTTCCAGGCATGGGCCACGGCCAAACCTTTCGCGCTTCACTGATGGAGGCCCTTCATCAGGTCACCGGCGTCACCATTATCGACGCGCCGCGTTAAACACCCGCTACTCTTTCCGCCCGCCGGCCCGGCCTATGGCGGGGCGCCTTGCCAGCGCTAACCCACCCGCCAGCGAAGCGGCGCCGTGTCCTCGAGCACGCCCGTCTCATCCCAGTCGTCCCAGCCGGCGAAGGGGATCGGCCGCTCCTGGGTAAGCTTTTGCACGCGCTCGGCCCAACGCTCTTTGCACCTTTGTAGATGTTCGACCAGCGCATCCTGTTGTTGATACTCGATACCGCCGCCCTGTACCCCAAAACTCACCTGGGGCGCCAACACCTCGAACCCCACGTAGTAGAGCGAGGAGTGGATCGGCCAGAGCCAGGCGGCCATGTCGCCTGCCCGGCCAAAAGGCTGGAAGGCGTGTCGGGGTGAGCCGGCGGTCACCGAGAGCAGCGCACGCTTGCCCTTGAAGTAGCCCTGGTCGTAACGCATCCGGCTGGTGTAACGCCCCCCGTAAACCAACACACGATCGAACCAGCCTTTCAAAATGGCCGGCTCTGCGTGCCACCAGAGCGGAAATTGAAAAATCACCAGGTCCGCCCACTCGAGCCGCTCGAGCTCGCGCGCAACCTCCGCCGGTAGCGCTTGTTGCTCGTAGTGCGCGCGCTGTTCATCGAGCGGGGCGAAAACCTCGTCATTGTGGCGCCCGTAGTGTTCGGCGCGCTCGACCGGGTCGAAGCGCTCGGCGTAGAGGTCGTCGACCGCCACTGTATGCCCTGCTCTTTCCAGCCTGGAAACCGCCGTTTCGGCCAGCGCTTTATTGAACGAGCGCGGCTCGGGATGCGCCAGAATGATCAATACGTTCATGCCAACTCCTCTGTCATCGGTTTGGGTGACAGGCTAACCTGTTCGTATTTGCCGACCCATTCCCTAAAAATGACAAGTGGATTTGCATGAATGCACAGCAATTGAAGTGGGATGACTTACAGGTGGTGCTCGCCGTCGCCTCACAGGGTTCGCTCTCCGGCGCCAGCCGAGCGCTGCACGTTAGCCACGCGACGGTATTTCGTCGGCTCAACGCGATTGAAAAGCGTCTGAACGTCACCCTGTTCGAGCGCCATCGCCACGGCTATACCCCAACGCTTGCGGGCGAAGACCTGGCGGCCACTGCCGAGCGCGTTCAGCATGAGGTGTACGGCGCCGAGCGGCGCGTGGTCGGCCAGGATCTCACGCTTTCGGGCACGCTACGCATCACCACTACCGACACACTGTTCGCCGGGCTTTTAAGCCCGGTGTTCGCTGCGTTTCGCAAGCGCCACCCGGACATCGACCTCGAAGTGGCGATCTCCAACCAGCGCCATAGCCTCTCGCGCCGGGAAGCGGACATCGCCATCCGCCCCACCCGCACGCCGCCGGAAGCGCTGGTCGGGCGTCCGCTCGGCGAGGTGGCCCTGGCAGTGTATGGCCAGCGCGCGCGCTGGCAGGCAACGCCCACCCCGCGCCCGCCCGGCGCCCTACTCGATGAGTGCTGGGTAGGCCCGGACGTTCACATGGGCGACGCCGTTCTGGAGGACTGGATGAAGGATAAAAACGCCGCCTACCGGCTGGATAGCCTGCTGGGCATGCAATCAGCGGTACGCGAGGGTGCTGGCATAGCGGTACTTCCCTGCTACCTGGGCGACGGCGATAGCGCTTTGGTACGCTTGAGCGATCCTATCGAGGCGCTCGCAACGCCGCTTTGGCTGCTAACCCACCCGGATCTTCGCCAGGTAGCACGCGTACGCGCTTTTATGGAGACGGTGACGCAAGCAATCCGGCGCACGTCTATTTATAGTTGAGCGCCTTTTAGCCGGCGTAAAAGCGCGTCCAGCCCCATAGCAAAAGCAGCGCGAAAAGCAGCCAGACCAGGGTGGCCACGGTCAGCGTGCCGGTCAGGGTGAGCCGGTAGCTTACGTAGTAGATGGCAGCCAGATAGGCTGCGTATGGGATCAGCGAGCAGAGGCCGAACAGCGCCGTGGTGCGCAGATCCGCCATGCCGCGCTCGGAACCTACGATATAGTGCGCAATCAGCGCAAAAGTGGGAAACAGCGGCACCAACCCGGCGATGAAAAAGCTTTTGGTGCGCGACAAAAGTGCAATGAGCAGCACCGCCAGCGCCCCAAGCAGACATTTCAACAAAAGCGCCATCGCACGTTACCTCTCGTTTTCCTGGGTGTCGTTTTCCTGGGTGCGCTGATCAAGACTTTCCAGCATCTGCTTGAGCAACGCATCGAGCTCGCCGCGCTGCGCATCATCCAGGCTGCTGACCAGCGTCTGCTGCGTTTCGACGTGAGCGGTCACGGCGGCATCGATCAGCGCAAAGCCTTCAGTTGAAAGTGAAATCAAAAAACCGCGCCCGTCGTCCGGGTTTTTGACTCGTTCGACGAGCCCCGCTTTTTCGAGCTGCTGAATCCGATGGGTCATGGTGCCCGAGGTCACCATGGTCGAGGCCATAAGATCGCTTGGTGAAAGCGCGTAGGGCGGGCCTTCGCGCCGGAGCGTGGCGAGCACGTCAAAGCTCGAGTCGCTCAGCCCAAACGCCGCCCAGGTGGGCTCCATGGCGCGCATCAGGGCATTATGCAGCCGCTTGAGTCGGCCAAGCGTGCCCATGGGCGCCACGTCCAGGTCCGGGCGCTCTTGCTGCCACTGTTTGAGTATTTTATCGACGTGATCCATACGCCAAGCTTACGTTTTTTTATCTTGACGTCAAGGTAAAACCCCAGATACCTTGATATCAAGATACTTAACCAGAGGCTTGTCATGCAGCGAACCACCTCTTACCCAGCCGCCGTCAGTGCGGTCACTTCGAGCCGCCTCGTGCCGCTTGCCTATTTGCTCGCCGGCGGCATGCTGCTGGGGCTTTCCACCAACCTGGCCAAGCAGGCCGGGGAAATGGGCATTTCACCGTTAGCGTTTCTGTTCTGGTCGCTGGGCGGCGCCGCGTTTTTGCTGCTCGCACTGGGCGCGATGCGTGGGCGGCTGCCGCCGGTCAACGCCCGAACGCTGGAGTACTACACGGTGTCGGCGCTGGTCGGCGTGGCGGGCTCCAATCTGCTGTTCTTCTCAGCGATCGCGCATATCGGGGCGGGGTTCGTGGCACTCATCATCACTTTGCCTCCGCTGCTCACCTACCTGGGCGCGCTGGTTTTAAAGATGGAGCGCTTTCAGCTTAGCCGCGGCCTTGGCGTGCTGTTGGCGCTGGCCGGGGCGATGACGTTGGCCGCACACAAGGTGGCCGCCCCGGATGCCGACGTGCGCTGGGTGTTGCTGGCCCTGCTTGGCCCGGTGCTACTCGCCGTGGGCAATCTGTATCGCACGCTGCGCTGGCCGGCGGGGGTCTCCGGCGAGGCGCTTGCCCCGGGTATGCTGGTCGCCGCCGTGGTGCTTTTGCTGGGAGTGAGCCTGCTGCCCGGCTTCTCGCTTGGGCTGCCCGCTCTGCGCCCAGGCGTGGTGGCGTTGATGGCGCTGCAAGCGGCGGTTTTTGCCGGCCAGTTTTTGCTGCTCTTTTTGCTACAAAAAAGCGGCGGCCCGGTGCTTTTAAGCCTGCTGGGCTCCGTCGGCGCGCTGTTCGGCGTGCCGGTGGCGATTTTTCTGCAGGGCGAAAGCGCCCCGCAAGGGTTGCTGGCCGGCGCGCTGCTAATCGGCGCGGGTATTGCGCTGCTCAATTTAGGCAAAGCCAGGCCGCTTTCCTGAGTTCGGTTATCAACCAGGAAGGTTTTGAGGATGAGAAGGGGCGTTCAGAAAACCGGGCGCTCCATATAATGGGTGTTATCCTGGGTTTTACGGATATGAAACCCCATGCGCTCGTAGAGCGCCCTGGCCGGGTTGATGCAAAACACCCGCAAGCGCAAGGCAGAGACCCCCTCTCGCCGCGCTTTATCATGGGTAAAGCGGATGGCCGCCGCCCCCAGCCCCTGGCGCTGCCATGTTGGGGCAATCTGCAGCTCGCGAATGTAGTACGCATGGTCGTCGCGGTTGATACATAAAAGCCCTACCGGACACGCGTCGATCACCAGTTGATAGCTTTCGAGCTCGCGCCAATCGCGATCGAACACGGCGTCGTCCCAGTGCATGTCGAGCCGCTTGTAATAGCACGTCATGTTGTGCTGAATGAGCCGTGAAGCAAACGCCTTGTCGCGGGTTGGCTGAAAGAGCGGCGTCATGGGATAGAGTGTCCTTGAACGGCCTGAACGTTAAAGCGCCCCGTTATAAGATGAGCGCTCTTTCTTGATCCGCTATACTCACTATTAGCAAAGCCATAGCGAAGGATGATTGATGAACAACGTATCCATGGAAACAAAACGCCGCTATCAGGCAAAGGCAAGGCGTTCCAATTATCAGGCGAGTATGGAGCTGGAAGGAATCACTGTCGATTATCAAGCACGCAAAGCGAATAAAGCCGAGGTGTTAGCGAAATATGGGAAGCATAAAGCTCGCTGATGGATAAATACGGCACCGGGCAGGATCCTTATTGCTATACGGGTACCGGTGTTCTGCGCAATAAGCTGGAGATTATCGATGCCGAGGAGCTCGAAGCGGCAGAACTTGAGCTTTCCCTGATAAACGCTGACAGCATTGAGCTTTCATCGCCCCCCTACGATTTCGAATATCTAAAACATCTTCATTACCAGCTTTTCAATGACCTTTATAGTTGGGCGGGTAATGTCCGTACCATTGATATCGCCAAGGGCAATACGCGATTTTGCAATGTCAATCGCATCCCTCCCGAAGCAGAAAAGCTTTTCGCAAAACTGGCAGAGCAGCATTACTTCGCAACGCTCAACAAAGCAGATCTCATATCGGCCTGTGCCGAGTTGTATGGTGATCTAAACGTTTTGCATCCCTTTCGCGACGGCAACGGTCGCGCCCAAAGACTGTTTTTCGAGCACCTGATCATCAACTGTGGTTATCAGCTTTCGTGGCATCATCTCGAACGCAGTGAATGGATTGAGGCCAATATCGCAGGTGTTCATTGCAACTATCGGCCTTTGGCATCCCTCTTTGAGCGCTGTATCGGCTCACCTCTGCCGAGTTGACCTGCTACCCCAACTGAAACGGATACACCGAGCCGATCTCGAGAAGCTGCGTGAGCTCGTCGAGGGCGGTGAGCGACTCACGAGCAAGCTGCGGGTCGGCGAGATCTTCCGCGGCCAACCGATCGCGATAGTGGCGTTCGACCCAAGCGCTAAGATCCTCGAACAGCGCGGGCGTGAGCAGCACGCGGCCATCGATCGCGTCGCGTTCGACCTCGGAAAGCACCACACGCAAGCGCAGGCACGCGGGGCCGCCGCCGTTTTGCATGCTCTGCTTGACGTCCTTGACGATCACCTCGCTGATGGGGTTGTAGCCCGCCAGAATCAGATCCTGAAGCGGCCGCCATACCGCCTCGTTCTCCTGGCACTCGCCGGGCACGACCAGGGTCATGGTGCCATCCGGGTTGGAAAGTAGCTGCGAGTTGAACAGATACGAGCTCACCGCGTCGTCCAGGCTGACAGCCTCCTGGGGCACGCGCACCGCAATCAAAGGCGTGGTCATTTTGGCGCGTAGCGCGTCGAGCGTCGCCTCTTCGTCCAGAAACGCCATCTCGTGGTAGAGCAGTACGGGCCCGTTGCCCACGGCGATCACGTCGTTGTGGAACACGCCGGCATCGATGGCGTCCGGGTGCTGCTGGGCGAACACGGTTTGCGCCTCGCCCAGGCCGTGCTGGCGAGCCACGGCCTGGCTCGCCTCCAGCGTTTGCCGCGCCGGGTAGCGGCCAGGCTCGCGCTCGCCGCCGAACGCCTTACGCCCGTAAACGAACAGGTGCACGCCGGGTTCGCCGTACTCACCGCAAAGCCTGGTGTGATTGGCGGCGCCCTCGTCGGAAAAGGCCGGCGTGGCGGGCAGCGCCGGGTGATGGCTAAAGTGGCGCTCATTGGCAAAAATCGAGCGAAGCACGCGCCCGGTGGTATCGGGCTCCAGAAAGCGGTGAAAGCTCGACTGCAGGTTGGCCGAGGTAAAGTGCGCGCGGGCGTCCGGCGAATCCATACTGGGCGTGACGGTGGCGGCGTTGGCGGTCCACATGCTGGAAGCCGAACAGACGGCGCGCAAAAGCTGGGGGGCATCTTGCCCGGCGCGCGCCAGCACCTCGCCGTCGCTTCCGCTAAAGCCCAGATCGCGCAGCGCGCCGACATCCGGGCGCTGCTGGGGCGGCAGCACCCCTTGGGCGTAGCCAGCCTCCATGAGCGACTTCATCTTCAAAAGCCCCTGCAGCGCACCCTCTTTAGGGTTGGCCACGTGGCCTTCGTGGCGCTTGGAGGCCAGATTGCCCGCCGCCAGCCCGGCGTAGTTATGGGTGGGGCCGACCAGGCCGTCGAAATTGACCTCGCGAACATCCGCCTGGCCGTGGCTCATAGCGTGACTCCCGGCGGCAGGGTCTCGGGCATCTCCAGCGACTCGGCCTCCATGGAGGCCACCGGGTAGGCGCAGTAGTCCGCCGCGTAAAAGGCGCTCGGACGGTGATTACCGCTGTCGCCTACGCCGCCAAAGGGCGCATCCCCGGAGGCCCCGGTGGTCTGGCGGTTCCAGTTGACGATCCCCACGCGAATGCGCAGCAAAAAGTCGTCCCAGTCCGCCTGAGTACCGCCGATTAGCCCCGCGGAGAGCCCGAAGCGGGTGTCGTTGGCAAGCGTGATCGCCTCGTCCCAATCACCGTAGCGATGAATTTTCAGAAGCGGGCCGAAGTGCTCCTCGTCGGGCACGTTGAGCCCGGTCACGTCGATCAACGCCGGGCTCAAAAGGCTGGTGTTCTCTTCCAGGCGCTGCATTCGGTTGATCACCCGGCCGCCCAGCGCCTCGAGGTCATTTTGGGCCTCGAGCAGGCCGTTCGCGGCGGCAACGCTTACAAGCCCCGCGTAAAACGGCGCCGGGTTCTCTTCAAAAGGCCCGGCCACGTGCAATTTCTCGATTGCCGCGGAAAGCGCCGCTACCAGCCGGTCACCGGCCTCGCCTTGGGGCACGATCAAACGCCGGGCGCAGGTGCAGCGCTGCCCGCCGGAGAGAAACGCGGATTGCAAAATGGTCAATACGGCGGCGCGCTCGTCCTGCACGTCCTTGACCACCAGCGGGTTGTTGCCGCCAAGCTCTAAAGCCAGGATTTTATCCAACTGGCCGGCAAACTGCTGGTGCAGCATGCCACCGACCTTGGCGCTGCCGGTAAACAGCAGCCCGTCGATATAGGCGCTGCCCGCCAGCGCTTGGCCAACCTCGGCCCCGCCCTGCACCAGGTTGATGACCCCGTCGGGCAGGCCCGCCTCCAACCAGCACTGCAGAGTCAGGTCCGCGGTCAGCGGGGTCTGCTCACTGGGCTTGAAGACCACGGTGTTGCCCGCCAAAAGCGCCGGTACGATATGTCCGTTGGGAAGATGACCGGGAAAGTTATAGGGGCCGAACACCGCCATCACGCCGTGAGGGCGATGGCGCAGCACGGCCTTGGCGCTGCCGACTTCCTTCTCGCGCTCGCCGGTTCGCTCGGTGTACGCCCGGGCAGAGAGCGCGACCTTACCGACCATCGCGCCGGCTTCGGTACGCGCCTCCCAAAGCGGCTTGCCGGTTTCTGAAGCGATCGCCAGGGCGAGCTCTTCACTGCGCGACTTGAGCACCTCGGCGAAGCGCTCGGTCAGCGCGCGGCGCTCTTCAAAGGATGTGCGCGCCCAGCTCTCAAAGGCCTGGCGCGCGGCCGCGACCGCTTGCCCGACCTGGTCGGTACTTGCGCCTTCGCCTTGCCAAAGCGTTTGCCCGCCGACCGGGTCTCGTTTGGTCAAGGCCGCGCCTTCACCGGCCTGCCACTGGCCGCCGATCATCTGCTGCGCTTTGGCGTTCAAAGAAGATGAGGTCATGACGTCTCCCTGGTATCGAGTAGTCTGAGCGATTCGCCGGTGCCGACGCCAAGGCGCCGGGCCTCTTCGTCGCTGAGCACGAGCGTGCCGTTGTCGTCGGGCCCGCGGCCCACCCAGGCGGCGCGAAAATCGCCCATGGCGGTGGTCGCGGCTAGCCAGCGGCTCACGCTTTGGGGCGCGGCGTTTTTAACCACCTCTACCGGGCACACTCGCGAGGTACGCACGGCGCGCACATCGTCGATATACGCTTCGACGGTGGGGCCGCCGTCGAAAATATCGATATAACCCTCCCAGCGAAGCCCCTCTTTTTTGAGCATCTCGAGTGCCGGGCGGGTGTGGCGGTGCACCTGGCCGATACAGCCGCGGGCCTGTTCGGACATGAAGGTGGTGTAGATCGGAAACTTGGGCATCAGCTCGCCGATGAAGCTCTTCTGACCCAACCCCGTCAGCCGGTCGGCTTCGTTGAAGTCCATCGGAAAGAAGTGCTTGCCCAGGCTCTCCCAGAACGGGCTTTTGTTGTGCTCGTCGAATACCCCGCGCATTTCCGCCAGCACTTTATCGGGAAAACGGTCGCGGAACTGGGCGATGAATAGCCACCGCGCCTTGGAAAGAAGCGCCCCGTTTCGCAGGTGCTTGTTCGCTTCGCCGCGGTACTCCGGGCGCACGAACAGCGAACACACCTCGGCGTCGCCGGTGTGATCCGAGCTCAAAAAAAGCGTGTCGATGGTGCGGTGCAAGTCGAGCTGTATCGAGGAGTGGGCAAGTGTGCCCAGCCGGTAGTGATAAAACGGCACGTCGCGGCCGATCTGACCCACGATGGCGCAGCAACCGGCAAGCTCCCCGGTGATGTCGTCTTCGAGCACGAAAAAGTAGAGCCGGTCGTCGACCGGCGTGCGCTCTTCAAAAGCGCGCGCGGCGGATTCGATTTTCTCGACGAGAAACTCGCGGTTGTCGGGCAGCGAGGTAAACCCCACCCCGGCCTGCTGCGCCAGCACCTGAAGCCCTTCGATATCGTCACGGACAATGGGCCGAATGCGCATTACATCTCTCCCTCGTCAAGAACATCCTGGGCGCTGGGCAGCGCAAGCGGGGCCACCAGCACCGCCCGGCCCTCTTCCACGTTGAGCCGCTTTGCGTGCTCGGGGCTAAGCATCAGTTGGCCGGTGGGCGACAGCGCATAGCGCGCTACCAGGCAGCGAAAATCCTCGCCCTGATTGGCGATGAGCGCGGGCTCGGCATCCGGCAGCGTATGCGCCGGGCGGATACGCACCGGATGCCACCCCGCCTGGCGAAAGGTCTCCAGGCGTTCGCGCTCGGCCTTGACGATCGGCCCGGCGTCGAAAATATCGACATGGCGCGAGCGCACGAACCCTTCATTCAGAAGCTCCTGCAAAGGCGCCTCGTGGGCCGGGTGCTCGCGGCCGATCGCCGCCCGCGCCTGGGGCGTCAAAAGCGGCAAGTAGAGCGGAAACTGCGGCATCACCTCGGCGATGAAGCTTTTGGAGCGCATCCCCGCGATGTGGTTGATCTCCTGAAAGCTGCGCGCGAAGAAGTGATTGCCCACGCTCTCCCAGAACGGCGAGCGCTGCTCGCCATCCAGGTAGCCGGGAAACGCCACGGCCAGAATGCGCGAGAAGCGCTCCGGGTACTGGGCGATGAACATTAGCCTGGCCCGGCGCAGCAGGCTCTCGGCGCTGGTGCCCTGATAGCGTGGGTCGAGGGAGAACGCGCAGAGTAGCGTGGCGTCGGACACCTCGTGGGAAAGCGCCAGGGTCTGCACCTCGCGGCGCACGTTCAGCTGCTGGGAGGCGTGAATCAGCGTTTCCTGGCGGTAGGTGTAGTAGGCATCCGTGGCGCCAGCCTGGGCGCGTACCGTCGCCGTGCCCAGCACCCGCGCCGCGCCTTCATCGCTTGCCTCTTCCAGCACGAACATATACTGCTCGTCGCCGGGAAATTCCGCCTGACGGGCGAACGCTTCCAGCGAGCGCTCGATGCGCTCCTCCAGGCGTTCCCGATTGGCCGGCAAGTTGGTCAGTTTAGGCACGGCGTTTTCGGCCAGCGCCATCAGCGCGTCGATGTCCGCCATCGCCACCGGACGAACGATGCGTAACCCTACCCGCTCTGACGGCATGGTTGCGTCTGCCCGGCTCATGAAGCGTGAACGAGGCGTTTTATCGCGCGCTCCAGGCGCACCATGGCCTCTTCTATATCGGCTTCGGGGATCACCAGCGACGGCGCCAAACGCAGCACGTTGGGCCCGGCGATCAGCGCCATCAAGCCCTCTTCGAGGGCCAGCGGCAGAATATCCTTCGCCCGGCCATCGAAGTCATCGCTCATCTGCGCGCCGATCAAAAGCCCCATACCGCGAACTTCCTTAAAAACGCCATATTTTTCGTTGATCGTTTCGAGATGGCGACGGAAAAGCTGGTGACGCGTCTCGACGCCTTCGAGCACCTCGGGGGTGTCGATCACCTTAAGTGCAGCCAGCGCCACCGCCGAGCCCAGGGGGTTGCCGCCATAAGTGGAGCCGTGAGTGCCAAAGCCCAAAGAGGCGCCGATCTTGTCCGTGGTGAGCATCGCGCCGATGGGGAAACCACCGCCCAACGACTTGGCGCTGGTGAGGATATCCGGGGTCACGCCGTAGCGCTGGTAAGCGTAGAGCTTGCCGCTGCGACCCACACCGGTTTGTACCTCATCAAAGATCAACAGCGCGTCATGTTCGTCGCAGAGCGCGCGCAGCCCTTCCAAAAATTCCTGGCTAGCGGGAATGATACCGCCCTCGCCTTGCATGGGTTCGACCATTACCGCGCAGGTGTCGTCCCCCATCAGCGCGCGCACGCTTTCCAGGTCGTTGAACGTGGCGTGCTGAATACCGCCGGGGATCGGGCCAAAGCCCTGGGAGTACTTGGGCTGGCCACCGACGCTGACGGTAAACAGCGTGCGCCCGTGAAAGGACTGGCTAAAGGAGATGATCTTGTCCTTGTGCTCGCCGACGTGATCCACGGCGTAGCGGCGCGCCAGTTTCAGCGCGGCTTCGTTGGCCTCGCCCCCCGAAGAGCAGAGATACACTTTTTCGGCGAAGGTGCTATCGACGAGCTTTTTGGCAAGCTGCAAAGCCGGCTCGTTGGTATAGATGTTGGAGAGGTGCCAGAGCTTTTCGCCCTGCTCCTTGAGCGCGCCCACCAGCGCCGGATGGCAGTGGCCCAGCGAGTTCACGGCGATACCACCGGCCAGGTCGATATACTCGCGCCCGTCCTGATCCCACAAGCGGCTACCCTCGCCGCGCACCGGCACCACCTGCTGGGGCGAGTAGTTGGGGGTCATGTAGGTATCGAAATCCTGACGGCTTGGCGTATGGCTCATTGAGGGTCTCCAGTCGGGGCGAAAGGGTTTTAGTATACGCAGCCTGGCAGGTTTCGCACTTTCACGAATGGGACGGGTAATTATGGAAAGCGGCAGTTCGCCGGCAAAGACTGATGACCACGACCCATCAAAAAAGAAGCGCTTACGCCCCTGGAAGGCCGCTTGATTTTTGATGATCAGCCGCCATAGTTGTTATGCGTTGAAGATTCGCGTAAACGCGACGGTTTCATTAGGCGGCCATCCAGTTGCTTATTCAAGGAGAGCGAGATGCACATCGACTTAAGCGGTAAACGGGCAGTAGTGACAGGCTCTACCGCAGGTATCGGCTACGCGATCGCCAAAGGGCTCGCCGCGGCGGGTGCCGAGGTAGTGATTACCGGGCGCACCAAAGAGCGCGTCGACCAAGCGCTCGAATCCTTGAGTCGCGAGGTGGATAGCGCCAACGCCACCGGCGTGGCAGCAGACCTGGCAACGGCAGATGGCTGCCAAAAGCTAATAGAGCGCGTGCCCGAGGCCGATATTTTGATCAACAACGTGGGGATCTTCGAAGGCGGCGACTTTTTTGACACCGACGACGACACCTGGCAGCGCTTTTTCGATACCAACGTGATGAGCGCAGTACGCCTGTCGCGCCATTACGCCAAGGGCATGCGCGAGCGCAACTGGGGCCGGGTCGAGTTTATTTCCAGTGAATCGGCGCTGAACATTCCCACAGAGATGGTTCACTACGGCATGACTAAATCCGCCCTGCAGGCGGTCTCTCGCGGGCTTGCCAAAACCCTGAGCGGCACCAACGTTACGGTCAACGCCATCCTGCCCGGGCCCACGCGCTCTGAAGGCGTCATGCGCCTAATGGAGGCGCAGGCCAAAGAGAAAGGCATCTCGCTTGCAGAGGCCGAAACGCAGTTCATTGACGAAAACCGCCCTTCTTCCATCATCCAGCGCCTGGCAACGTCGGACGAGGTCGCCAACCTGTGCGTTTACGTAGCGTCTGAACAGGCCAGCGCCACCACCGGAGCGGCGCTTCGCGTGGAAGGCGGCATCGTGGATACCATGGCGTAGCGTTACTCGAAAAGCGTACCGGAGGAAGAAAAGGCCGCTCGACGCGGCCTTTTTGCCGAACGCTCGGTGCGCTCAAGGCACCAGTCGTTCCTCCCGAGGCGTAAGGCCGAAGTGATTACGGTAGGCGGTGGAGAAGTGCGCCCCGGAGGAGAACCCAACCGCCAGCGCGATATCCCCCACCGGCTGGTCGCTTTCCCGCAGGCGCTTGCGCGCTTCTTGCAGACGCAAGTCCAGGTAGTAGCGGCTGGGCACCGCCTGCAGGTACTTCTTGAAAAGCCGCTCGAGTTGGCGCCGTGAAATGCCCAGATGCTCGGCAAGCTCGAGGGTCGAAAACGGCTCTTCGATATTGGCTTCCATCAGCGCGACGGCGTCTATCAGACTTTGCGGCGCGTGGCCCAGGCGGCTGCGTAGCGGCACGTGCTGGGGCTCGTCGGCCATGCGCACACGCTCGTAGGCAAAGTGCTCCGAGACTTTTCGGGCAAGCTCCTCGCCCAGGTCCCGGCGAATCAGCGTCAGGCTCATATCGAGCGCGGCGGTGCCGCTGGCGCAGCTCAGCCGGGTGCGGTCGATTTCAAACAGCGTCTGGGTGAAGGTGACCGCCGGGTAGGCCTGGGAGAGCGCGGCGAAGCGCTGCCAGGGGAGCGTTGCCCGGTAGCCGTCCAGCAGCCCGCAGCGTGCTAGCACCTCGCTGCCGCCGGCAACCCCTCCAAGCGCCGTTTTGCTGGCAAGCGTTCTAAGCCACTCGACAAGCCTTGGAGAAAGCGGATAGGGCAATGGCGAAGGCGCGGCTATAAAGACGCTATCAAGCGCTACGGGGGCGCTTTGCAAGCCGTACTCGACCTGGGTGGTGAGCGCGGCGGCGCTGCGCACGCTGCCCTCGTCAAGGCCCAATGTGACGATCTGATAACGAAGCTTACCGCCAAGCTGGTTGGCCAGCAGCAACGGCTCGACCAAACAAGAATGAGAGAGCAGCGAGAAGCCGGGCAGCAGCAACACCCCGATACGATGGCCGGCAAACGAACGAGCAGAATGTAGCGACGCTTGCGCCATGGGGAAACGACCGGTTGATGACAAAGTCTCATCTTAACCAACAAAGCGTTTTAAATCAGCGTGAAATAGCGGGCAAGAAAAAGGGCAAGGGGGGAACCCCTTGCCCTGCTGCCTCGATATTTTAGCCAGGCGTTACTGGTTACGATTGGGGTGGTTGGCCACCTCGCCTACCTGCATGTCGCCATCGACCTGGCTGTAGTTATCCTCGTTATACTCTTCGGTGGCGGACTCGATTTCGTCGCTGCCGTAGGTCGTTTGCATGACGAGCTGGTCGTCCTCGACGTTGATTTCCTGAAGCGCCAGCGCCACATCCGTGGCACCGAAGCCCCAGAATCCGCCAATGGAGACGATCGCGTAGAGATCGCCAGAGTCGTTGTGCTCGACAACGTTATCGACGCTACCGATCTCTTCGCCTTCCTGGTTGACCACGGTCATGCCTTCGACCTCGCTGATCGTCAGCGACATCAAGCCACCCTGGGTATCGTTTTCGGCCAGGCTTTCATCGGATTCGCGGTTATCCGGGTCTTCCATGGCGTTCGGCGAGCGACCTTCATTGTCGCCCATCTGGCCGTCGCTGGCGGTGGTTTCGTCGTCGTCCACCGCGGTGTCGTCCGCCATGGTTTCTTCGGTGTTCATGTCGTTATCGGTGGGGCTGGGCTCGCTCTCCATTTGACCCGCACTATCACCCCCGGCGGCGTCGTCGCTCATGGCGTCTTCGTCGGTATCCATGCCCTGGTCATCGCTCATCTGACCCTGGCTGTCACCCGTCGCACTGGTATCAGTACTGGTATCGGTGTCTGTGTCTGAATCGGTGTCCGTACCCGAATCGGTGTCCGTGTCACCGCTTTGCATCTCGCCGCTATCGTCTTCGGTGCTCGTCTGGCTTTGCGCGCCCTGGGCGCCCTGGGCGCCAGCGCCGGAGGTCTGCTGCTGTTCCGTCGAGCCGCCCGCGGCTTGGTCACCTTCGCTGGCCGACTCTTCCTGGGCCAGCGCATGGATCGACATGCCTGCACAAATCGCCGCGATGGCAACCGCCAATGTAGTCCGTTTCATGGGGTGTCTCCTTAAAGTTAAGATGCTCTATTGAAGCTAGTGAGCAAACCCGCGATACGCAATAAATATTGCACCGAGCCAGTCAACGCAGACGCCTGGAGATACGCAGAGCGCGTTAAAATATTAGCCGCCGTTGACGATTCCCAGAATGATCACCAGTGCCAGCACGACGGCCAGCACGGTGATGACGATAGGCAAAAGCTTATGCAAGCCCTTGGAGGAGCGCTTGGCTTCGGGCTGCAGGTGGGCGGGTTTTTGAGGCTCTTTTTCGGGGACACGCTGGCCCAGTACGTGTTCTTTTTTCTCGCCGGGCGTGCTGCTTTCTTCGGTATCCATACTCGCCTTCCTCGGGCGGGCGCCCCTTGCCTCACCCTCTTTTCGATAAAGGGCGCCCGCCTTTCGTTAACCGCCGGGGCTTACGGTCAAAGCGATACGACGTCGAACTCGACCTCCGGGTTAACGTCGGCGTCGTAATCGACGTCGGTGCGCTCAAAGCCAAACAATTTCAAAAAGTCATGCTTGTAACCAGCATAGTCGGTAATTTCGAAAAGGTTATCGCTGGTGACTTCCGGCCAGAGATCCTGGCAGGCTTTTTGAACATCGTCGCGAAGCTCCCAGTCGTCGAGCCGGAAACGACCCATGTCGTCGAGCCCTTTGTCGACAGAGGAATCGGCATAGAGGCGCTCGCCAAAGAGGCGGTTCAACTGGTCGATGGTACCTTCGTGCAGGCCCTGCTCTTTCATGATGCGATAGACCATGGCGATGTAGAGCGGCATGACCGGGATCGCGGCGCTCGCCTGGGTGACCACGGACTTGAGCACTGCCACGTTCGCCCCGCCGCCGCTTTGGCTTAGCGTGTCGTCGATGGCGGTGGCGGCGCGGTCCAAATCTTCCTTGGCCTTGCCAAGCGCGCCGTGCCAGTAGATCGGCCAGGTGATCTCGGTACCGATGTAGCTAAACGCTACGCTTTTGGCGCCCTTGGCGAGCACGCCGGCTTCATTAAGGGCGTTCATCCAAAGTTCCCAGTCTTCGCCGCCCATCACGGTGATGGTGTCGTCGATCTCGGCCTGGGTGGCGGGCTCGACTTCTGCTTCGATGATGGCGTCTTTATTGGTATCGATGGCCGTTGCGCGGTAGGTCTCACCAATCGGTTTCAAACTCGAGCGCTTGAGCTCGCCGGTATCGGGCATTTTGCGCACCGGGGATGCCAGCGAGTAAACCACCAGATCCACCTCGCCCAGGTCCTGCTTGATCAGTTCGATGGCTTTTTCGCGAGCCTCGTGAGAGAAAGCGTCGCCGTTGATCGCCTTGCTATAAAGGCCTTCCTGCTTGGCGAACTTGTCGAAGGCGGCACTGTTGTACCAGCCGGCGGTGCCGGGTTTCTTTTCACTGCCCGGTTTTTCGAAGAACACGCCCAGCGTATCGGCGCCATAGCCGAAGGCGGCGGTCACGCGCGCCGCCAGGCCGTAGCCACTGGAGGCACCGATCACCAGAACCTTTTTGGGGCCTTTGCTTTTATCCAAACCGCGCGCTTTGGTCGCTTCGATCTGCTCGAGCACGTTCTGCTCGCAGCCCTTGGGATGGGTCGTCGTACAGATAAAACCGCGTACTTTGGGTTTGATAATCACGAAGGATCTCCTTATCGAAAATGGGCGTTCATCAGCGGGCAGCGCCGCCGCGTTAGCGCCTATTCTATCCGTCTCGACCGGCGCTGTCCGCCCTTGAGCTTCGCGTCCATTAGCGTCAGGATACGCAATGAATGCGACACCCCCGATAAGGCGGCTAAAAAAGAGTGATGAACGCTTGATGAATGCACAGCAGTTAGTGGATGAGCGCGGCGATTTGTGGCTAGCGCTTGCCCCGTTATGGCTCGACCGCGAGCCCGGCGAGCGCGATTACGCGAACATGGTCGAGGTCATCGAGGCGCACACGATGTCGTTCAAGGAGCTCGAGTGGATGTTTCGCCTGGAGCTTGCCCCGGTGATGGCGCGCCACCAGCTCTCCATCGCCAGCGAGTGGCGTCAGTTCGACGATCGCAAGCTGATGCAGCAGCTGGTGTCGCACAACCTGCGTTTGACTGGCTGGCGGCGCAAGAGCTGGGCGCTATTCTCGGGCTTGACCACGATGATGGTGCGCCACCGCTGGGCAGCACTGATGAACCGTTTGATGGTCGCGCGCGGCCAGGTGTAGCCCGCCCTCGCTAAGCGGTGGGGCTTTTATCCAGCGCCGCTTCGAGCGCCCGGCGCAGCGGGTAGCCGTGCTCCTTGGGCCCGAACCGGGCCACCACCTGGCCGTCGCGGTCGACCAGAAACTTGGTGAAGTTCCACTTGATCATCCGGGTACCCAAAAGCCCCGGCGCCTGCCCTTTTAGCTGAACGAACAGCGGGTGTGCGTCCGGGCCGTTCACCTTGACCTTCTCCATCAGCGGAAAGTGCACGCCGAAGCGCTCCTCGCCCAGGCGGCAAAACGCCTCCGCGCCTTCCGGCGATTGGCGGCCGAACTGGTTGCAGGGAAAGCCAAGCACGGTAAAGCCGCGGTCGCGGTAGCGCTGGTAGAGCGCTTCGAGCTCTTTTAACTGCGGAGTAAAGCCGCACTGACTGGCGACGTTGACCACCAAAAGCACCTGTCCTTGCAGCGCGCGCAGGTTGAAGGGTTGGCCCTGATGGGTGTAACAGTCCTGCTCGAAAATCGTCATCACAAGCCCCTGCTTATATATCTGAATCACTGTGTATCATGATCGAGGCGGGAAGACCATGTAAGCCAGAACACGGCCCCCTTCCGCTTAGACCAGCGGCCCGGCCACCACGCGAAGCGCCAGGGCGATCAAAAAGATACCGGTGACGCGATTGACCCAGTGCGAGTAGCGCTGAAGCCAGGGCAGTATCGAAGAGTGGGAAAGCCCTAGCGCCACCAGCAAGTACCAGCCGCCGTCTATCACCATCGCCGTGATCACGACGATCGCCTTGGCGTCAAAGCCCATCTGCGGGGTGACGAACTGGCTGAGCAGCGCGACGAAAAACAAAATAAGCTTGGGATTACAAAGCGCCACCAACAGCGCCTCTTTGACCGCCTGGCGCTGGGTCGTGGCCGCCAGCGCCGGCGACAGCACCCCGGCGCTGCCCGCCCGCAGCGCTTTGATGCCAAGCCAGGCAAGGTAGGCCGCCCCAAGCCAGGTGATCCACTGAAACACCTGGGGGTGGCTTGCGATCAGCGCACCCAGGCCCAGCACCGTGAGCAGCGCGTAAAAGCCCACGCCCAACGCGTGGGTGAGCGCCGCGGTGACGCCTCTGATACGCCCGCCGCCCAGCGTATGACGTAGCACGAGCGCCAGGCTCGGCCCAGGTGACATCGCCCCCATCACGCATATCGCCGCCAGCGAAAGCCATAAGGATAGCTGCATCTTTTTTTCCGAAGAATTGTCGTCGAGCGCCGACACACGTCACGCTTGCCCTTAAATAACGCTTTTAGCATGGTACCCTGTTGGGTAAAATTTTTCCCTTTTGATAAACAGTGCTCTGATGAACCTCGTTCTGATGAACAGTATTCTGATGAACAGTGCTCTGATGAATCCTGTTTTGATGGACATAGCTCGGACGAACATAGCGCCTGACGTTCAGGCGGCTTTAGGCGACGAAAGGACGTTAACATGGGTAGGGCGTTTCAAAACCGTAAAGAGTCAATGGCCAAAACGGCCGCGGCGAAGACCAAGGTATACAGCAAGTACGGGCGCGAAATTTATGTCGTCGCCAAATCCGGCGGCACCGACCCGAACAGCAACCTCGCCCTGCGGGGGTTGATGGAGCGCGCCAAGAAAGACCAGGTGCCCTCGCACGTCATCGACAAGGCGCTGGACAAAGCCAACGGCGCCGGTGGCGAGGATTTTTCCACCTCCCGCTACGAAGGCTTCGGCCCCGGCAACGCCATGGTGATCGTGGAGTGCTTGACCGATAACGCCAACCGCACCTTCGGCGACGTGCGCGGCTGCTTCACCAAAACCAAGAGCAAGATCGGCACGCCCGGAAGCGTCAGCCACATGTTCGATCACTGCGCGATCTTCGCCTTTCAGGGCCAGGACGAGGAAGCGGTGCTGGAAGCGCTGATGGAAGCCGATGTGGATGTCACCGATATCGAGCAGGAAGAGGCGCACATTACCGTCTTCGCCCCGCACACCGAATACGCCAAGGCCAAGCAGGCGCTGCTCGACGCCTTTGGCGAGATCGATTTCGAAGCGGACGAGATCCAGTTTTTGCCCCAGACCACCACCCCATTAGAAGGCGACGATGCGGTGATGTTCGAGAAGTTTCTGGATATGCTCAACGACCTGGACGACGTGCAGAACGTCTTTCACAGCGCGGAGCTACCCGAGCAGGACGCTTAAAGCGCGCGCTTAGCCGCGCGGCTTGCTCGGCGCTCCAGCCATTTCGCCGCTGGAATCAAGCGCAGTATCCGGCGGCAGCAGCGCTGATTGGACGCCGGCCTTACTCAGCACTTTTTTGCCGCGAACGGTAAGGTCGGTGATGAACAGAAACTGCTGGCGCGGGTCGACCGGGTAGGCGCGAATGCGGTAGTGGGTTCCCCAGGGCTTCTCCTCGGCCACGATGGTGATGGGTGCTTCGAACTTGAGGTAGGCGCTGGTCAGCGCCACGTCCTTCAGCGCCTGGCGCACCCAGCCGGCCTGCTCCTCCACGTAGAGATAAAAACTCGCTACGCACTGAAGCGTGGGCCCGCCGTTATTGGCGTTATAGACCGGCGTCTCCCACAGTTTGAGGTGCGGCATGGAGACCAGATCGTCGTCCGGGGTCTGGATATGCACCGTGCGCATCCCCACATGCTTGACCTCGCCGTAGGTATCCTCGATCTGCACCCAGTCTCCGGGCCGATAGGGAAGCTCTACCGCCGACACCACCCCGGCGATCAGGCTGCTCACGTAGTCCTTGAGCGCAAACCCCACCGCCAGGCCTATGGCGCCGAAAAGCGTCACCATGTTGCGAAGCGAAGGGTCGATGACGATCGGCACGATCAAAACGATGGCCGCGATCAAAATCAACAGCCTGGTCAGCGGGACCAGCGCGAAGACGCGAAAACGCAGTTGGCCGTGAAGCCGGTTCGCCAGCCAGTTGAGCCCGCGCTGGCTTAAAACGATCAACAGCACCGTGGCCAGCAAAATCGCCAGTACGGTGAGGATCGCGGGGGTATCGATATCGTTGAATAACCTGGCGTACTGTTTGCGCTCTTCCATGGGTCTCTCCTGGAATCTCTCCTAAACACTCACCTGCGTGTACGCTATAGCGCATCCACCAGATAATTTCGCGATACCAGCAGTTCGCGCACGCTTGCATAGCTCAAGGGGGCCACCTGCCAGCGCCCCTGATGCTCACCCAGCACCTTCAGGCGCGTCAGCGTGAGCCGGGCATTGAGGGTCTCGTGGTAGGAGAACGGCAGTACCGCGGCAAGTGCCGCGTCGTTCAAGCCGCCATGAATCAAAAGCGCATGAAGGACCAGAATCGCTACGTCGCCGGTATCGTTGGTCAGTTCGGCCTCGTCGAGGGCGTCGATCAGCCAAAGTTCGTTATCGTCGCCGGTGCTTGAAACAGGCTCGCGCAGTCGCTCGCGCCAGTAGTACCACGCCACGCCCAGGTGGCCCCGGCAGTAGGCCGCCAGGTACTGTAGCTCGCTTTTGCTTTTGGCACTTCGCTTGTCGCGCCGTTGGTTGGAAACCGGCTTGCCGGTGCGCGTACTGTAGACCGTCAGCGCGTTTTGGCCCTCGCCCAGAAAGTACTCGGCCAACTGCTCGCCCTCCACGGCCTGAAGCGTTAGCGCCGGTACGCTATCGAGCCCCACCACGTGTTTTAAATAGGCGTAGCTCCAACTATCGCAACCGATCACGCCCCGCCCGAGCTGTCCGGCCAGAGCACTTTCCAGCAACGCGCGCACGCCCTGTATGCCTTGGCTTGTGCGCAAAAAACAGTGCTGTAAAGCAGGGAGCACCCAGCGGGATTTGCCGTCGAACTGCGCCATCCAGCTGCTATCGCCGTCGAGTAGCGCCTCGATGCTCGGCGCCGCACAGGTATCTATAGCGTGCAGCCGCGCCCAGTGCGCGGCCACGTCGCCGTGGCCACCAAAAGGCGGGGTAATGAAAAAAACGACCGGTTCGCTGGCATACTCGGCGGTAATGACGGCGTCCAGCGCGCGGGCAGCCCGGGACCAATCGATGGGCGGCACCAAATGCGCCAAGCGCACTTCCGGGAGTTTACGAAGCTTTTCTTCCTCGATCGCCTGACGCTCGGCGGCGCGCTTGCCGGTCAGCCAGGTTTTGGCGGCGCGAAGGTAGCGCTGGCGTCTCGAGTGCTGGGTTTTCTCCGGGGTGGAAAACGCTTCGAGTTGGACGACCTCGCCCAGCGGGTGAGCAGCATTTTCCGAACGCTTCGCCATATAACGTCTCAAGTGACTGTATCGACCGTAAAGAGTAGCACGGCAAAAGCGCTAAAGCGGTGCTTATCGAACTTAACCAAGGCGCAACGGTCTTAGCTTGGAGGTAACGTAAAAGCTCACCAACGCAGCCATTACCCCGGATTCGAGCCGCAAGCCTCATGCGACGAGGCGGGCGCTGGGGGCAGTGCTAAACGGGAGGTCGCAATGAGCGTTGTTCCGGTTAATCAAAGAGAGCTTCACGATAAGCTCACCAAGTGTATTGCGGGCGAGCGGGTGCTGATCGACCACCAGGGCAGCCGCTTTAGCGCGCGGATCCAGCACGCGGGTATCAAAGGCGTGAAAGTGATTCCCGAAGCGCTGATCAATAATACCGCCGGGGACCCTGGCGATATCGAAGGCGTGGTGCATCCCTACGAGGACATTATGGAGCTCGAGGTCAAGGGCGTGGTGTATAGCCGTACCACCGAGCCGACCGCGCACAGCGCCTGATCCGGCATTCGCCCGCATGGCGGGCCTTGCCAAAAAATAATCCCTGCACGCCTTACGGCGTGCAGGGATTTATCGTTTTAAAGCGGGGGTTAGCCCATCTCCGGCGGCGTTAGAACGTCAGGCAGATTTTGCCGAAGTGCTTGCCGGATTCCTGATGGCGAAACGCCTCGGCGATCTCTTCAAGACCGAACTCGCGATCAATCACCGGGCGCATGCCCGCGGTATCGATGGCGCGAATCATCTCGATCTGGTCGCGGCGGCTGCCCACGATCAAGCCCTTGAGCGTAGCCTGCTTGGCCATCAGCTTGGCGGTGGGAATATCGCCTTCGCGCCCGGTCAGAATGCCGATCAGCGCCATGTGACCGCCAATCTTGATCGCCTCGATGGACTGGGGTAGCGTCGCCGGCCCGCCGACTTCGACGATATGGTCCACGCCTTCACCGTTGGTCAGCGCCTGGACTTCCTTGCCCCACTCCGGCGTCTCTTTATAGTTGATGGTGTGCTCGGCGCCCATTTCCCGCAGGCGTTCGAGCTTCTCGTTGGAGGAGGACGTCGCAATGACCCGCGCGCCCATCATTTTGGCAAACTGCAGCGCAAAGATGGAAACGCCGCCGGTACCCAGCACCAGCACGGTGTCGCCGGCCTTGATGTTGCCGTCCACTACCAGCGCCCGCCAAGCAGTCAGGCCTGCCGTGGTGAGCGTGGCAGCTTCCGCGTGGCTGTAGCCTTCGGGTTGATGGGTAAAGCCGCTGGCCGGGCCGGTCACTTCTTCCCGCGCGTAGCCATCGACGCCATCGCCTGGGGTAGTGGCGAAGTTATCGACCCGCGCCGGGCCTTCGAGCCAGGTCGGGAAGAAAGTGGAGACCACCCGATCACCCACGGCGAATTCCTCGACGCCTTCGCCCACGGCTTCTACCACACCGGCGCCGTCGGACATCGGAATGCGCCCGTCGTCGGTCGGGATCATGCCCGCAGCCACCGCGTAGTCGTGGAAGTTGAGCGAGCTTGCGTGCAGGCGCACCTTGATTTCTCCGGCTTGAGGCGCTTTCGCAGGCGCCCCGTCAACGGCCGTGAGCTTATCCAAACCGCCCGGTGCCTGTAACTTAATCGTTTTCATGACGACCTCCTTGATCCGTGTATGGGAATGAGGTGGGGGCATCCTGGTTCAGATCAAGGCCCTCGTCCAACTCCTGGGCCAGGAACCCGCCGGACTGGCGCTGCCAGAGCCTTGCGTAGATACCGCCTTTATCGAGCAACTCCTGGTGAGTGCCGCTTTCCACCAGCTGGCCCTGGTCGACCACGATGAGCCGGTCCAGCATGGCAATGGTGGAGAGCCGGTGGGCGATCGCGATCACGGTCTTGCCCTCCATCAACGCGTCGAGCTGCTCCTGAATCGCCGCCTCGACCTCGGAATCCAGCGCCGAGGTCGCCTCGTCGAGCACCAGAATCGGCGCGTTTTTTAGAAGCACCCGGGCAATGGCGATACGTTGGCGCTGGCCGCCGGAGAGCTTTACGCCGCGCTCGCCGACGTGGGCATCCAGGCCGCGCCGACCGGAAGGGTCGACCAGGTCATCGATGAAGGTATCCGCGTGGGCGCGGCAAACCGCGCGCCACACGTCGTCGTCGCTGGCCTCGGGGCTGCCGTAGCGAATGTTGTCTCTGAGCGAGCGGTGCAGAAGCGAGGTGTCCTGGGTCACCATGCCGATCTGGTGGCGAAGCGAGGTCTGGGTGACCTCGTCGATGTTTTGGCCATCGATACGAATGCGCCCGCCCTGCAGGTCGTAAAAACGCAGCAGCAGGTTGGCAAGCGTGGACTTGCCGGCCCCGGAGCGCCCGATCAGGCCGATCTTCTCGCCGGGTTTGATGGTCAGATCGAAGCCGTCGAACACGGTCTTGTGCTCGCCCTGGGCCTGGGCGTAGTGGAAGGTGAGCGCATCGAATACGATCTCGCCGCGGGGCACCTCGAGCGGCGCAGCGTCAGGGGCGTCATTGATGCTCGGCGCCTGGGCGATGGTGTTCATGCCGTCCTGCACGGTACCGATGTTCTCGAAAAGCCCGGCGACTTCCCAAAGAATCCAGTCGGACATGAAGCGAATGCGCATCACCAGCGCGATGGCGATGGCCAGCACCCCGAGCGAGATCGCCTCCAGATACCAGGCGCTGATCGCCATACCGGCAATGCCCACCAGCAACATCGTGTTTAAAAGCGTCAGGCACACGCTCATCACCGTCACCAGGCGCATCTGGCGGTGCACCGTGGTTAGAAACCCCTCCATGGCGTCCTTGGCGTAGCGCTGCTCGCGCACGGTATCGGCAAAGAGCTTGATGGTTTGAATGTTGCTGTAGCTGTCGACCACGCGCCCGGTCATCTCGGCGCGGGCATCGGCCTGGGCCATGGAGACATCGCGAAGGCGCGGCACGAAGTAGCGCATGATGCCCAGATACCCGAGAAGCCAGAGCCCCAGCGGCAGCAAGAGCCAGGGGTCGGCGCGGCCCAACAAGAAAGCCGCACCGGTGAAATAGACCAGCGCGTAGACCATCAGGTCCATCACCTTGGTGACGGTCTCGCGAATGGCCAGTGCGGTCTGCATCACCTTTTGCGAGACGCGCCCGGCAAACTCGTCCTGGTAGAACGCCAGGCTTTGGCTGAGCATATGACGATGCGAAAGCCAGCGGCCGATCATCGGGTAATTGCCGAAGATGCTTTGGTGGGTAATCAAGGACTGCAAGAGCACCAAAAGCGGCAGTCCCAGGATGACCACCAGGCCCACCCCGGCAAGCCACAGGCCGTTTTCCTGCCAGAACCCGGCGCGCTCGACATTACCCAGCCAGTCCACCAGCTCGCCCATGTAGCTGAAAAAGAACACCTCGGCGGCGGAGACCGCGCCGGTGACCAGCGACATCACCAAAAGCAGCGGCCAGATCGGTTTTGAGAAGTGCCAGATAAACGGCAAAAGCCCCTTCGGCGGCGTCTCGAGCGCGCCTTCCGGGTACGGGTTCACACGGCTTTCAAAGGTGTGAAAAAGCGATTTCAGCGTGCGAGCGAGCATGGAAAGTCCTTATGGATAGCCCTTATGGATAGCCCTTAAAGCCCAGGATTTAAAAGTACCGAACGTGACTCCTGCCACGGCTTTATTAGCGGCGCATTAAAAAACGCGCCCAGAAAGGCGCCACGATCATCAGCGTGATCATGCGTAAAAGATGATGAAAGGCAACGAACACCGGGTCGATATCCAGCGCCACGGCGAGAATGGCGATTTCACCTATGCCGCCCGGCGCCAGCGCCAGAAACGCCACGTCGCGCCCTACGCCCAACAACTGATGAATCAGTTCAGCGAAGACGGCCAGCACGGCTAACGCTGCCAGCGTCGCCACGCCGGATTGCCACAGATAACGCCCGAGCGTACGCCCGGTCAGGCCCTTGAAGCGCGAGCCGATCGCGCTACCCAGCACCCAAAGCATCACATTCATGCCCCCATCGGGGAGCGTAAGACTTGCGATATCGAACCCCGAGAGCACCGCGGCGGCCAAAAGCGGCGCCAGCAGCGCTGCGCTTGGCAGGCGCATCCAGCGCCCCAGTGGCAGCAAAAGCGGGATCAACAGCAGCATCCAGCCGTCGGTCAGCGCAGCATCGACGCCGCCCGGGCTTTCGCCGCTGCCGCTGGAGACCCAAAACAGCGGCGGCAGAAATAGAATCACTAAAATGACCCGCAGCGACTGGGCGAGCGCAATGCGCTGCGGGTCGCCGCCGGCCTTGTCGCCGAGTAGAATCATCGCGGTCATGGCCCCGGGGGCGGCGCTGAACCAGGCGCTGGTCGAATCGAACCCGCAGCGGCGGTACCAGCGCGCCGCGACCGCCGTGGAAGCCGCCACCCCCAGTAACAAAAGTACCGCCGAGACCGGCCAATCCCCCACGCGGTGGGCCAATTGCGGCGTGACCTGGCTGCCCAGCACCAGCCCCATCACCGCCAAAAACACGTTGCGAAGCCCCTCGGGTACCGCCACGTGAACGCCCCGGGACGAGAGCAGCAGGTTCGCGGTCAGCGGCCCCAGCATCCACGCAAGCGGAAGGCCGGTGAGCTGAAAAAGCACACCGCCCACCACCCCGGCACCCAGCGATATCCCCAACGCGCGTGCCGTGCGCCTGCTCATCGTCATCCCTTTCACTTCGCCACCCCAAGCGCTACCGCGCCCTTCGTTAACCCGCTAAACAATGCTCCAGCTTAGCATTTTGGCGGCGAAGTAAGGTTAATAGCGCAAGGTCAGTACGGGTAGCCGTCGTCGTCCCCATCGTCGTCGCGAAGGCGTGCCTGGCGTTCGGCCTCCTCTTCTTTGGCGTCGTCGATGACGTCCATAAGCTCGCCTACGTCGGCCAGGTGGGTATCGAACTCGAAGTGGCCGGTCAGTTGGCTATCCGGGGTCAGCTTGCCGGCCTCATAAAGCGCCCACATCTCTTTAGCGTAGTGGGTCTCTAAAAGCGACGGGGCGTAGCGGCCGAAATAGGCGCGCATGTTGTTCACATCGCGCTCGAGCATGGCGGCGGCGCTGTTGTTGCCCGCCGCGTCCACCGCCTGGGGCAAGTCGATGATCACCGGGCCTTCGCCATCGACCAGCACGTTGAACTCGGATAAATCGCCGTGGACAAGCCCGGCGCACAGCATCAGCACCACGTCGTTGATCACCTTGGCGTGATAGGCAATCGCCTGCTCTTCACTCAGCGCTACATCGCCCAGCCGCGGGGCCACATCACCGTTGGCATCGGTGATCATTTCCATCAACAGCACGCCATCGACGAAACCGTAGGGTTGGGGAACGCGTACGCCGGCGCCTGCAAGCCGGTAAAGCGCATCGACCTCGGCGGAGAGCCAGGCCTGCTCCTGCTCTTTCTGGCCGTATTTGGTCTTTTTGGCCATGGCCCGCGCCCGGCGGCTGTTGCGCTCCTTGCGCCCTTCCTGGTACTGAACGGCCTGCTTGAAGCTACGCTGCTTGGCCTCCTTAAAGACCTTGGCACAGCGTTTTTCACCGCTGGATCGAACGACATACACCTGCGCTTCCTTGCCGCTCATCAACTGCATCAGCACCTCTTCCACGAGGCCGTCGTCGACCAGAGGCTGTAATCGTTTGGGTATCTTCATAACGTGCGGCGGTCACTCCTGATGGCGGATGCGTGCGTGGAGAATACGTAAGCGTTCAATACATTCATGCTAAAGGCGGCGTACGCGAAAGGCGCGGCCCTTGAGTTTATCGCGCTCGAGCTTGCCAAGCGCTTTATTGACCACTTCGCGGTCGACCGCCACGAAAGCACTGCGTGCCTGTACCTTGATCTTGCCAACCTGGTCCCCGCGCAGCCCCCCTTCGCCGGTCAGCGCGCCGAGAATATCGCCGGGGCGCAGCTTGTCCTTCTTGCCACCGTTTAGCTGAAGCGTCGCCATGGCGGGCTCGAAAGGGGTTTGCTGGCGGGGTTTGGGCAGTGCCTCTAACGTGAACACCTCGCTTAGATACTCACCGAGGCGCTCGAGGCGGTAGTGCTCTTCCGGGGCGACCAGGGTGGCGGCAATGCCGCTCTCTCCGGCGCGGCCGGTGCGCCCGACCCGGTGGACATGCACGCCCTGCTCGCGGGCAATCTGGTAGTTGAACACGGCGTCGAGCTTGGCGATGTCGAGCCCGCGCGCGGCGACGTCGGTGGCCACCAGAATCGACACGCTCTGGTTGGCGAACATCACCAAAATCCGGTCGCGGTCTTTCTGCTCCAGATCACCGTGCAGCGCCACGGCGCTAAAGCCCGCGTCGCTTAGCTCCTCGGCGACCTGATCGGTTTCGCGCTTGGTGTTGCAAAACACCACGCTGGTGGTCGGCCGGTAGTGAAGCAGCAGATCCACCAGCCCTTTCATGCGCGCTCGTTCGCCGTTAACGGCAAAAAAGTGCTGCTCGATGGTAGTGTCGTCGTGGGTCTCGGTGACCGCCACACTGACGTGATCGCGCAGCACCCCTCGGGTCATCTCGGCAAGCTCACCGCCGGCGTGCTCATCCGGGAAGGTTGCGCTGAACAAAAGTGTCTGCCGGTCGGCAGGTGTGGCGCGAATGATCGCATCGATCGACGGACGAAAGCCCATATCGAGCATACGATCGGCTTCGTCCAGCACCAGCGTGGACAGCCCATCCAGGCTTAGCGAGCCCTTGCGCAGGTGCTCTTCGATGCGCCCGGGCGTGCCCACCACGATGTGCGCGCCGTGCTCGAGGGAGGCAAGCTGCGGGCCAAAGGGGGCGCCGCCGCAAAGCGTGAGCACCTTGACGTTGGCAAGCGTGCGGGCAAGCCCGCGAATCGCCTCGGCCACCTGGTAGGCAAGCTCGCGGGTGGGGCAAAGCACCAGGCTCTGAATGTGTGAGCGTTCGAGCCGCAATTGGGCGAGCAGCGCCAGGCCGAACGCGGCGGTTTTACCCGAGCCGGTTTTGGCCTGGCCGAGCACATCGCGACCCTCGAGCATAGGCGGCAAGCTTTGCGCCTGAATCGGCGTCATCTCGTGGTACGCCAGAGACGCCAGGTTATCGATAAGAGCGGGGGGCAGTGCCAGAGAGGCAAAAGAAGTATCGGCCACGAAAAATTCCTGAAATGGGCGAAAGCGCCTTGCTCATGGGCAAGGCGGCGCCGGTAATACGCTTAACGGGCACCATACCAGAAAGCGGCCTCGTTTGCCCTCGCGCTATACGCCGAGCGCTGTAAAGCGCGCCTGACAAAGCCTGGCAAGCGTCTCCGGCGCCAGGGCGATTTCGAGCCCGCGCCGCCCGGCGCTGACGTAGATACGCGAAAAGCGCTGGGCGGAGTCGTCGATAAAGCTCGCCAGGCGTTTTTTCTGACCCAACGGACTCACCCCACCCAGCACGTAGCCGGTCGCGCGCTCCACCGCCTCCGGGCTTGCCATGGCCGCTTTCTTGGCCCCGGCCGCCTTGGCCACCTGCTTCAACCCCAACTGATGGGTGACCGGCACCACCGCCACCGCCAGGGTCTTGCCATCGAGCTCCACCACCAGGGTTTTGAACACCTGCGCCGGGTCGACCCCCAGCTTTTCCGCGGCTTCCAGCCCGTAGGAGGCCGTCCCGCTTTCGTGGCTGTACTCATGGATGTCGAAATCGATGCCCGCTTTTTTGGCGGTGTTGATCGCTGGCGTCATGGAACTCTCGTATCGTTTCAGTAGTGACCGTTTTGGCGTTTAGCACCTACATCTGGCGGGGCGATAAAGCGCTGCTAAACTTTAGCAAAGCGTTATAACGAAGGCACACGAATACCCTGTCCAAAAGGATTATCCCAAAGGACTATTTCAAAGGACTATCCCAAAGGACTATCTAAAAGGAGCTTGGCATGCCGGCAAAATCGAAAGCGCAGCAAAAAGCGGCGGGCGCGGCCCTTTCGGCCAAGCGCGGTGAAACGAAACCAGGTGAGCTTGTGGGTTCGTCCAAAGAGATGTACGACTCCATGAGCGAAAAAGAACTCGAAGACTTCGCCAGCACCCAACGTAAAGGCAAACCCGAAAAAAAGCGCGATTAAACCCAAAAAGCGGCGCCCGGCATTGAAGTGCCGGGCGCCGCTTTTCGACAAGCCCAGGGCCTACTGGCAGGGCACGACCTTGCGCAGCGTGTCCTTGGCCCACAGGGTCTGGCCATCCGGGGTGCGGCCCTGCTCGTTCCAGCGCTCGGTGCTTTCCAGGCAATAAGAGCCCAGGTCTTCGGTGCGCGGGTCGGGGTTGGAGGGGCGCTCGCCGCCCACGCGCATGATATCCGGGTTGCTCGACGTATAGCGGGGCGCGACGGTGGAGCTGGCGCAGCCCGCTACCAACAGGGTAGCCAGCAGCGCGGGTAGAAAGCGGCAAAGTAGCATGTCATTGAAACCCTCTAAATTCCGATGTAATTACCGGTAGGGCTAGATACCACCGCGCTTCAAAAGCGTCAATCGTTTTAGTACCGCTTAAGTCACCAGCGTGATACTGGTGACCGGGCGCAGCTGGCGGTAATGGCAGTGGCGGGTCACGCTTTCGACGATTGCCTCGGCGTCGTCGATCTGCGCTTTTTCAAGCTGAATGTCGACCATGAGAAAATTACCGACCCGCGCCAGGCGTACGTCGCGCTCTGCCACATCGAAATCCGCGACATGGCGCGCAAGCTCCTGGCGCATACCACCGCCGGGCTCGCCGAACATCAGCTCCTTGAGCGCGCCGCGCACCATCTTCACCGGCATGGGCATGAAGTAGGCGACGATCACCAGCACCATCACCGGGTCGGCAAAGCGGGCATAACTTGCCCAAGGGGTATAGGTGAGCCCAAAGGTGAGCATGAACCCGATCAGCACCGCGCCGCTTAGCCAGGTGTCCATCTGCCACTGCTTGAGCTCCGCGGCCATCAACGAAGAATGCCGCCCCCGGGCGTAGCGGCCAAGCCGCCACCAGGTAAAAAGACACCCCGCCACGTTGGCCAGGCCAAACAGCAGCGCCAAATCCAGGGTGACCATACGCCCGCCCCGGTAAAGGCTCCAAAGCGCCGAGACCAGCGAGAACAGGCATACCAGCGCAATCACCACGCCCTTGAGCAGCACCGCCAGCGGCTCCACGGTCAGCCGGCCAAAGGGGTAGCGCTCATCCGCGGGCTTTTGAGCATGACCCAGTGCCACCAGCGAAAGCGAGGCCAGCACCAGGCTGAGTAGCGAGTAGCCGCTGTCGAATAAAATGGTGATGGAGCCGGAGGCCAAGCCGATAAAGAGCCCGGCAAACGCGAAGAGCGAAGCAGAGAGCGCCGAAAATCTGAGCGCACGGCGCTCGAGCGTTGAGGAAGACACGCGAAAACCATCCAATAAGGGGTGAAAGGTGCGCCATAATAGGCGCCAAGAACAGCACTTACCAATCGCTCAGCGCCAATATATTTGGCACTCGACGGGGCATCCATGCGAATCGAACAGATCCAGGCGTTTATCGAGGTCACCGAGCAGCGCTCGTTTGCCGGCGCCGCCCGCCATACCGGTATGAAACGCAGCACGCTTAGCGCCATGGTGAGCGCGCTGGAAGACCACCTGGGCGTGGCGCTTTTCGAGCGCTCCGGCAATAGCCTTACGCTTTCGCCCATGGGGGAAAGCATTCTGCCCGACTGCTACCGCTTGATGACCAGCGCCGGGCGGATCAACAAATATTGCCAGCAGCAACGCCTGGGCGTTGAAAGTCAGCTCTGTATCGCCCGGGACGACGCCCTGCCCGAAACCTTTTGGCAAAACGTGATGCACGACATCAAGGCGCGCTATCCGCTCACCGCCATTTCTGTTTACCTGGCCCCGCCCCAGGCCCACCACGCGCTGATCGCCCGCCAAACCGTGGATATCGCCTTTGGGCTCTACGCCGCGCCAAGCGTAGTTTTAAATGCGCAGAGCCTGGCGCCGGTGGACATGCGCCTGGTCGCCGCCCCGCACCACCCGCTGAGCCGCTTGCCAAGCGTTCGCCGCGATGACCTGGCCCAGTACACCCAGATCTGTTTGAGCCACGTTCAGGATGACAAGCTGGTCAGCGAAGCGCTTTTTTCCGCCAACTACTTGAGCCTGACCATGTTCGAGCTGATTCGCGACGCCGTAATTCAGGGCACCGGCTGGGCACTGCTCCCCTCACTGCTGGTGAGCGAGGCGTTAAGTGCCGGTACGCTCAACCGCCTGCCCCACGAGCTTGCGCTGGAGAGCTACCACTACCGCACGCTCGAAGGCGAGCACCAGGGGCCGGTGGCTACGGTGTTGCTTAACAAAGTGGCGCAATTTTTGGCCATCGAAGCTTAGCGCCGGTTTCGTTGAAACGCGGGAGTGGCGAAAAGTAGCGGCGCCTTCCACTCTATAAAAAAGCCACAGAGGAGATTAATGACACTCGAAAGACTCAACACAGGCAGTGTCATTGATGCGTAAACAAGCCCTGCCAGTGTCGATGTTGCCGTCAACTCAGGAGCGACTTCCCCGATGGTCAAACTCGATAAGAAAGCCAAACGGCTCTATGTTCTCGATACCAATGTCCTGATCCACGACCCCGCCGCCCTTTACCATTTCGATGAGCACGACGTGGTCATTCCCATGACCGTTCTAGAGGAGCTCGATAAGCACAAAAACGGCATCCGTGATATCGCCCGCACCGCCCGCCAGGTCAGCCGTACACTCTCGGAGCTCACAAGCCAGGTCACGTTCCGGGAAGTTCAAAACGGCGTTCCCATCCCGCGTATTAGCGGCCAAAGCGGCTGCTTACACTTTCTCTGCTACAACGATCTCAAGCTTTTAAACGAAGTCAGCGACACCGCCGACAACCGCATTCTGGCCGAAACCTGCCGGCTGCGCGACGAACGTCCGGACGCCTCGGTCATCCTGATCACCAAGGATATCAACCTGCGCATCAAGGCCGCCGCGCTCAAGGTGCCGGTGGAGGATTACCACAACGACCGCGCCTTCTCGGACAGCGACGCCATGATCGAAGGCGCCAGCATCGTCGATCACGCGGGGCTTGAAGGTACTTCGCTTTGGGAGACGCTCAATGTCGAGGTCCAGGTCGAACGCGCGGGCCACCACACCTTTTACCACCTCAAGGGCGAGATGCCCGTCGAGTGGCACACCGGCATGCTGGTCTCGGATAGCGAAAACGGCGCCGAGTTCGAGGCGGTCGTACGCGAGCTGGGCCCCAAAAGCGCCACACTCCAGCTTCTGACCAACTACCGCCACCACGCCGGCGTTTGGGGCGTACACGCCCACGATAGCCGCCAGAACTTCACCCTGAACCTGTTGATGGACCCGGAAATCGACCTGGTCACCATCGCCGGAAGCGCCGGTACCGGCAAGACCTACATGACGCTGGCCGCCGCGTTTCAGCAAACCCTGGACGCCAAGCGCTTCGAGCGCATCGTGTTCACCCGCGCGCCGATCCCCATGGGCGAGGATATCGGCTTTCTACCCGGCACCGAGGAGGAGAAAATGTCGCCCTGGATGGGGGCGTTTCACGACAACATGGACAACCTTCTGCGTAACGACGACGGCGAGTCGAGCTGGGACAACGGCGCCACCCGCCAACTGATCGGCTCCCGGGTCCAGATTCGCTCGCCGGGCTTCATGCGCGGGCGCACCCTGAACGACACCTTCCTGATCATCGACGAGGCGCAAAACTTCACCCCTAAACAGCTCAAGTCTTTGGTTACGCGCGCCGGGCGTAATACCAAGATCGTCTGCCTCGGTAACGTCGGTCAGATCGACACGCCCTACCTCTCCGCCAACACCTGCGGCATGGCCGCCGTGGTCGAGCGCTTTCGCGACTGGCCCCACGCCGGACACATTACCTTGAAATGCGTCGAGCGCTCGCGCCTGGCGCTGGCCGCCGAAGAACTTTTATAAAAAGAGCATTTATAAGAAGAGCCTTTATAAAAGGCCCGCCACGCTAACTGGATAAATCTCTTAAACCTCACCTACAAAAGCGCCGCCTAACAGGCGGCGCTATGGCTATCCGGTGACGGGCGTCTACTTGCTATCCTGGTTTTTCCGGTCCTCCCCCATCGGGTTGGTCACCCCCACCGTATCCGCCGCGAAGGCTTCGCGCTCGCCCAACGGGCGGGGCTGGCCCACCGTCGTATCGCTCAGGGTTTGGCGCTCGAGCTCGCAGTTGAGCTCGGCGCCAAACAGGACGGTAAAGGCCGATAACCAAAACCACATCATCAGCGCCACCACCGCGCCCAAAGAGCCGTAAAGCTCGCTGAAAGCGCTGAAGTTACGCACGTAGAGCGAAAGCGCCGCGGAGCCAACCAGCCAGGCGGCGGTCGCCAGCAGCGTACCGTAGTTGATCCACTCCCAGCGGGGTTTGCGCCGGTAGGGGGCAAAACGGTAAAGCAGCGCGATCAGGACACTCATCAAAATGAGCAGCGCCGGCCAGCGCAGCCACTTCAGGACCCGGTCCACGGGGGGTTCGATAGTGAGCGAATCCACCGCCATGGGCACCAGCGCAATGAACGCAAGCGACACCAGGGTCATGACGATCAGCCCAAAGGTCAGCGTGGTCAGCAGCACCGTGCGGTGCAAAAAAGGGCGTTTTTCGCTCTCGCCGTACACCACGTTGAGCCCCACCACCAGCACCGCAACCCCTTTGGAGGCGATGAACATGGCGACCGCCAGCCCAATCATCGCCGCCATGAAGTTCCCCATTTCGGTGCTCTCGATCACCTGCTCGGCCTGTTGATCCATAAGCCCCGCCGCATCCGGCGGCATGAACCGGCTAATTTCGTAAAGCTGCTGGGCCGCCTCGAGCGGGTCGAACAACAACCCCCACAGTGAAATCACCGCCGCGATGGTGGGGAAAAACGCCAGTAAAGCGTAGAAGGCCGCCCCCGCCGCCAGCATGGTCAGCCGGTTGCGCCGGGCGGCGCGTATCACCCGCCAGCCGACATCCATCAACCCTACCTTCGGGATATCCTCGGGGGCGCGGGCGCGCCGGCCCCGGGACGTGCTTTTTTGGTGTGATCGGCTCATCCCAGGCCCTCCCAAATCAGTAAAAGTGCCAATAGCACGGCAAAGGCCATCATCAAGCCGCTGCCGTGCCGACGCATCCATCCCTCGCCTTGCAGGGTTTCAACCAACTGTGTCATAACGCGCGCTTCCAAAGCGAGCGCGCGTTCGACGCTGGCGTGCTTCGCCCGTTTCATCTTATTACTCACGCCCTTACAAAAGGCCACGCTTTTCAAGCCGACGGGGCGGTACATCCACCACAGATCCCCGGGCGGTAGCGGCTTCAAACCAAGCACTCGGGCAAGCCAGTACCCCACCACCACGGCCAGCACACCGGCGGGCAACGGCCAGACCAGCGACCAAAGCGAAGAGAGCCCCGGTACGTGCACACTGCCCTCGGGCAGCGGCAGCCACCAGGGCACAAAAAGCGCCCCGGCAATCGCCAGCGCCCAGCCGCCCAGTTGGAAGGCGTCACTGCCGCCTTCGCCGCGCTGCTGCCACTGGCGCCAAAGGCATACGCTCACCAGCGCCGTGGTGCCCACCGCCGCCAGCGTCAACAGCATGATCACCTGGCTATGGTGCATCTCCTCTAGTGCGTGTTTGACGCTGTACTTGCTGATGATGCCCGCGCCAAAGGCGCCGGTGAGCGAAAGCCCGGGCAACGCCAGCGCCAGCCATAAAATCACCGGGGGACGTCGCGGCAGGTGTTCGCTGATGCTGGTGCCCAGAAAGAGCGCCCCCTTGGCCAGCGCGTGGTGGCCGGCAAACAGTACGATACCTGGCAGTAACAGCGGCCAAAGCGCGGCGTTGACCAGGCCCATGGCCACCAGCGCCGTCATCATGCCCATTTGGCTAATGCTCGAGTAGGCCAGCACTGCCTTGGGATGGTGCTGGCCCACGCCGTAAAGCGCCGCCCCAAAAGCCGCGGCAAAGCCGGCGACGAGCATCACCTCGCCAAGGGTTTCGAGCTCGGCGGAAAGGCCTTCGGCGCCCAGCGGTAAAAGCACTAGCCAGCCCAAAAGACCGGCCTTGATCATGGCCCCGCTAAGCACCGCGCTCGCCGGGGCCGGGGCCGCCGGATGGGCCAGCGGCAGCCATACGTGAAGCCCCACCACCCCCGCCTTGACGCCAAACCCCAGCCACAGCAAAAGCGCCATCCACGCCCCCTGGGGCGCATCGAGAATCCCTTCGCGCACCCCGGCAAGCGTGGTCGCCTGGGACTCCCCCGCGGCCCAAAGAAGCCCCGCCAAAATCAGCCCCTCGCCGAGTACCGCCAACAGGATATAGGCGCTCGCCCCACGTTGGGCGCTCGCATCCTGGTTGTGCAGTACCAACGGGTAAGCCGCAAAGGTCATCAGTGCAAAGCCGAGGTAAAAGCTTGCGATATCCTGGGAAAGGATCAAGAACGCATTGCCCAAAAACGTCAGCGGCCAGAAAAACGTAAAGCGTAACAGCCGAGTGCCCTCTGTCGCCTCGCCCTCGCGGGCCCGCGCCAAGGAGCTCTTGAAATAGCCGCGGGCGTGCAGCGCCGCCAGGCTCCATAAAAGCGCGGTAAACCCAAGCCAGGCGCGGCTCAGCGCGTTGAGCTCCCAGTGGCCGCCCAGCATCCAGGCCGACCAGCTCCACTGGGCCTCGCCGACAAACGCAAGCGCCAGCGCAGGCCAGCCAGCACTTAGCCACCAAACGTTAAAAAAGCCGCGCTTCGCTGCAGGTACGCGCAGCGCCTGCCAGATAACGCCCGCCGCCACGGCCACGGGCCAGCCAAGCGCGAGTAGAAAGAGCGCCGTCATGGCAGATACTCCCCGACCGCGACCCGGGTCGCCCAGTCCAGCGGACTAAACGGCAGCCCTGCCAAAAGCCCGGCGCCCAGGCTCACCACCGCGGTAAACACCGCCGGCCACAACAGCCAGCCATGGGTCTCCAGCCGCCCCAGGCGCTGCTCCTGGGGCCACTCGCCCACCCCGTGAGCGGGGCCCTCACAAAACCAGAGCCGGTACACGACGGGTAAAAAGTAAATCGCGTTGAGCACACTGCTGGCTACCAGCACCGCCACGACCCAGTACATCTGGGCCTCGATCGCGCCAATCCCTAGGTACCACTTGGTGATGAACCCGGCGGTCGGCGGTAGCCCCATCATGCCAAGCGCGCCCACGGTAAACGCGATGCTGGTCAGCGGCATGCGCTTGCCGGCGCCGTTCATTTCATCGATACGGTGAATACCGAGCTCCTCGGCGTAGATACCCGCGCAGAAAAACAGCGTCACCTTCATCAACCCCTGGTGAAGCAGATGCGCCAGCGCCCCGATCGTGCCGAAGGGCCCGACCAAACACACCCCTAGCACCACGTAGGACACCTGGCTGATGGTGGAAAACGCAAGCCTGGGCTTGAGCTCTTTTTGGGTAATTGCGCGCAGCGAGCCGTAGATGATCGTAAAGGAGGCCAGTACCGCCAGCACCGTGGTCACGCCGAGCTCGACGCTTAGCTCGATGCCGTAAAGATCGTAGATGATACGCAAAATGCCGAACGCCCCGGCCTTGACCACGGCCACGGCGTGGAGCAGCGCGCTGACCGGCGCCGGGGCCACCATCGCCCGGGGCAGCCAACCATGCAGCGGCACGATCGCCGCTTTGACCGAAAGCCCCCCGACCAGCAGCGCGAAGATCACGGTCAAAAGCACGCGGTGGTCGTCGAGATAACGCGTAAGGCCACGCTCGGAGGCGAAGGATTGATCGCCGGTCAGGCTATAGAGCAGCACCACGCCCAAAAGCAGCACGACCCCGGCGCTGAGCGTATAGCGCAGATACACCCGTCCCGCCGCCAACGCCTTGGCACTGCCCGCGTGGGCCACCAGGGGGTAGGTCGAAAGCGTGAGCATCTCGTAGAAAATCAGGAAGGTGAACAGATTTCCCGCCAGCGCCACGCCCAGGGTGCTGGTCACGCAGAGGCTGAAAAAGCCGAAAAAGCGCTTACGGTTGGCCGCCCCTTCCAGGTAGCCGATCGCGTAAATGGTGGTGCAGAGCCACAGAACCGAAGAGAGCCCGGCGAACATCACGCCCAGGGCGTCGGCCCGCAGCACGAAATCGATGCCGCCAATAATCTGAAAACTAAAGGTGTCTTCATAACCGGCCCACACCCGCCCCACCATCAGCGTTACCAGCGCTACCTTGCAAACGGCAGCGCTCAGGTTGATGACGGTTCGAACCGCGCGGGCCTCTTCCGGCAAGGCAAAGATCATCGTGGCGGCAAACAGCGACACCAGCAAAGCCGCCAGCGGTAACCAGTCCATATTCATGCACCACCCCCGTGTAATAACGACAGCGGCAGATGCGCCAACAGCCCAAGTGCCAGCGCACCCAGCGCAAGCGCCATAGCGATCACATCCATGCCCGGCGCTAGCGGCTGGTAGCGATGGTGCGGGGCCGTTTCATCGAAGGAGTAACGAAATACGCGAAATATGTAGGCCGCGGTTAATAGCGTGCCGGCCAGCAGGGCAGCCACGGCCACCCACTGCCCTGACAACACCATGGCGTGTAGCAAAAGCCACTTGGCAGTGAACCCCGCGCTCGGCGGCAAGCCCATCAGCGTGATCGAGGCGATCCCGAAGACCAAAAGCGACAGGGGCAGATGCCGGCTGGTACCTGCAAGCCCCTTGAGCGAGCTTTCACCGGTAGCAAGAATTAGATTACCTGCGGCCAAAAACATCGCCGCCTTGGCCAGGGCGTGGCCGATCAACTGCAGCCAGAAGCCCTGCCAGGCAAGTGCCTGGGGAATCGGCGCGACGTCCGGGCCAAGCAGCAGTGGAAAGGCGACCATCAGATACCCAAGCTGGGCCACCGTGGACGAGGCCACCAGGGTTTTCAGCGAGTCCGCCCGCCAGGCGATCAACCCGCCCCAGACGATCGCCAGCGCCCCAAGCCAGGCGATGAATCGCGGTGCCCAGAAGGTATCGGGCAGCAAAATGCTCCAGAGCAGAATCAGAATATAAAGCGATGCCTTGATGACCAGCCCCGCGTGCAGCGCGCTGACCGGCGTCCAGGCGTTCTCGTGCACCGGGCTCAACCAGCCGTGCAATGGGAAAAGCGCGGCTTTCAGAGCAAGCCCGGCGCCAAGAAGCGACGCCGCCACCCAAGCGACCGCGCCGGGCTCGACCACCTCGGCCAGCTTCATCAGTTCGAGCTGGCCCCACTCCCCCAGAATGAGCGCCACCCCCATCAGATAAGTAAGCGACCCCACCAGGGTGAGCAGTAAATAGCGCATCCCCGCTTCCAGGGCGGCGGGCTTGTTCGATAACAGCAGCATGGCCACGGCCGACAGGCCCACGACCTCCAGGGCGAAATAGAGCGTCAACAGATCCGAGGCGAACCATAAAAGCGACAGCGCACTGATCTCGGCCCCCATGAGCGGCCAGAGCCAGCGCTGATTCGGGCCCGCCTCGGTCAGGCGCAAATAGCCCGGCGCGTAGAGCGCCGCCGCGGCGCCGACGCACTGAGTGAGCAACAGCAAAAGCGCGCCCAGTCCGTTCAAGCGAAGCGACAGATTCACCCCCGCCACCTCGGCCTGCCAGCGCAAAGTGCCCGCCGCCTGGGCATCCACCATTAGCGCCACCCCGGCGCCCAACACGACAAGGCTGACGACGAGCAGCGCACCCACCCGCCTGGGCGGAAAAACCGCCGCTAAAAGCCCCGCCAGTAGCGGCAGTAACAGCACGCACAAAAGCGCCCAGTGGCTAAGTGGCAGCGGCGTAAAGGTACTTTCCAGTAGACCGAAGCGCCAGCTCATTGCGCGCGCTCCGGGTGTTGCAGGTCTTCCTGGTCCGCTTCGCCTTCGTGGGCGCGTAGCTTTCGAATCACCAGCGCCCCCAAAAGCGAACCGAGCCAGGCGATCATCAGCGCCACGCCGACCAGCGCCTGGGCGCCTTCAACGGTACCGGCAAGGCCGGTCATCAATAAAAAAACGCTGGAGCCCAGTACATTGAAGGCAATCAGCCGGCGCAGGCGATGACGATGCAGGGCGAAGGCGCCCATCGCCGTGCCCACGATCAGCACCGCCACCAGCATCAGCGGATGCTCCGAAGGCGCGTAGGCCATGCCGGGCATGACGAGACGAAGCACCGCCCCGACCATGAAACACCAGGCCACGGTCAGCACCGCCCGGGCGAGGCGATGGCTGACCGGGCCACGAAAGGTATCGATGTGGCGGCTTGACGAGGATACGCGGCGAAAAAAGCCAAAGCGTGGCCATAAATCGCTAACGGTGAGTTCGTGAAAGGAGAAATAGCGAGGGTGATAGCCAAAGGCGCCGAGGGCGTAAAACAGGGTAGCGCCGGTTAGTAGTACACCCAGCACGAACTCCACCAGGGCGAGCCAGGGCGCGCCCAACCACCCCCAAACGAGCACCATGAGCAGGGCAAACACGACAAAGGCGCAGGTTGCCCGCGCCACGTGGCGGTCGAACAGGCAGACAAAGGCGGAAAGGCCAAGGCAAAGAGCCAGGCCCATTTCCAAAAGGTCGATAGACGCTAGCATAGGCCTTTGCGGGTACCCCTCGGCTTGAAAAAAACGACTGTGCCTGCCTTTTATTCGCTTGTCGACGTTGGGCTAACCCAGGCGCGCCTGCAGCCATTTTCCGATATCGTTGACCTGCTGCGGGCAGAGCGCGTGCGCCATGGGATATTGGCGGTAGTTAACGCTATAGCCCTTCTCTTTCAGGCGGTCGGCGCCGGCCCGGCCCAGGGTTTCCGGTACCACCGGGTCGAAGTTGCCGTGGTGTACTTCCACCGGCACCGACTGGTTCGCCGCGGCCAATTCGATGCTCTCGCCAGTGGCCAGGTACGTCGACATGGCCAGCAACCCGCCCAACGGCTGATCGAACGTGAGCGCGGCCTGGTAGGCGACCGCCCCGCCCTGGGAGAAGCCGGCCACGATGATCCGGCGGCTATCCATCCCTTGGTCGAGCTGCTCTTGAATCAGCGCCTGGATGCGCTCGGCGGAGTGCTTGAGCTGTGTTTCATCCACCCGGCGCCCCAGGTCCATCGCCAGAATATCGTACCAGGCGGGCATCACCATGCCGCCGTTCACGGTCACCGGCAAGCGCGGTGCGTGGGGCATGATGAAGCGGATATTCAGGTTTTTGGAAAGCCCCATGGCCGGGATCAGCGGCTCGAAATCGTGACCGTCAGCGCCCAGGCCGTGGATGATGAATACGCAGGCATCCGCGGGCTGCCCGTTCTTGGGCTCGACGATCAACTCACCAGGCTCTGACATAGCGTGATTTCCTCGCAAATAAAAGCGACACCCTAGCGCAAAGTGAGGCGCTGGGCGAGTGGTTCGGCTAGAACGGCCACACCAGCGGAATCAACGCAACGGCAATGGCGCCGGTCAGCACGTTCAAACCGCCGCCTACCTTGAGGAAATCGGTGATGCGATAGCCGCCGGGGCCATAGACCATCAGGTTGGTTTGATAGCCAATCGGCGTCAAAAAACTGGCCGAGGCGGCGAACATGATGGTCACCACGAACGGCATGATGCTCACGCCCAGACTCTCTGCCGCCGCCGTCACGACCGGAAAGATGATCACCGCGGCAGCGTTGTTGGTGACCAGCTCGGTCAAAAGCGCCACGACGCAGTAGGTGCCCAGCAGCAAAAGCCAGGGGCTGCCCGCCACCATCGAAAGCACGCCCCCGGCCAGCGCGTCCGCCGCCCCGGAGCTTGTAAGCGCCGCCCCCACCCCGAAGGAGGCGGCAATGGTCAAAAGCACCTGGGTGTCGAGGCCGCGCTTGGCACCGCCCACCGTGCAGCAGCCGGTCAAGAGCACTAGCGCCGCGCCCAGCATCGCCGCACCCAGCATGCTCAGCACGCCCACCGCCGCCAGCAGCACGGCGCCGAGCAGAATCGCCCAGGCCAACGGGGCTTTTTCGTGCACCGGGCGGGCGGCGCCGTTGAGCTCACTGATCAGCAAAAAATCCCGGGATTCCCGGTGGCGCTCGATGAACGGGGGGCGTGCCTCTAAAAGCAGCACATCGGAAGACTGCAAACGCACCTGGCCCAGATTGCCGGTGACCCGCTCGCCGCCGCGACACACCGCCAACACCGCCGCGCCGTAGAGCGTGCGAAAGCGGCCGTCGCGAATCCGCTGGCCAATAAACTGGCACTGGCTGGAGACCACCGCCTCGACCAGGCGGCGCTCCTTGAACTCTTTCTCCAAATTCGAGCCGCGCTCGCTCGAGGGAATCAGCCCGCGAATCTGCTGAAGCTCCACCGCCGCATCGCTGGTGCCGGCGAACACCAGCCGGTCGCCGCCTTTCAGCCGCTCCCCGGGGCCAACGACGCTGACCACGTTGCCCGCGCGCTCGATCTCGACCAGAAACAGCTCCTGAAGATGTCTCAGTCCCGCCTCCTCGACGCTGCGGTCAACCAGTACGCCGCTCGGGTCCACCTCCATTTCGATGGTGAACTCCCGCGGGTTGGCAAAGACTTTGCTCATCCCTTCCCGGCTGGGTAAAAGCCTGGGCGCCACGAAAATCAGATAGGCAAGCCCCGCCACCGCGACCGGTATGCCCACCCAGGCCAGATCGAAAAGCCCCATGGAGACCTCGGGGTAGCGCTCGGTCAAAAGCCCGTAGACCACCAGGTTGGTACTGGTGCCGAAAAGCGTCACCGTACCGCCCAGAATCGACGCGAAACTCAGCGGCATTAGAAGCCGCTGGGGCGAGCGCTTGATACGCCGGCTCCAGCTCATCACCGCGGGAATATAGGTCGCCATGACCGGCGTATTGTTCAAAAACGCGCTGAGCGAGGCGACCGGCAGCACCAGCCGCACCAGCGAACGCCGCTCGGTGGCTGGCGTCCCCAACACAAAGCGGATGATCAGATCGATCCCGCCGGTTTCCCGGATACCCGCCACCAGCACGTACATGAAGGCCACGGTAAAAAGCCCCGCATTGGAGAAGCCACCCAGCGCCTGGCCCGGGTCGATTACCCCCAGGGTCATCAGCACCACTACCGCGCCGAGCAGGATGATATCCGGGCCCAGGCGTGAGAGCGCCATTAACGGAAACACCGTCAATACGACCCCGATTGCAATCCAAGCATCTAGTGACATGACACGCGCCTTAAACAGTAAACGCTGCCATTGTGCCGCTTGGCAAATATTCTAAAAAGTTATTTTTAGAAACACATTAATATCATAAAAGAATAAGCAAACGAACCGCCTCGCCTCGCCGAACGTAACCCTGTTAGTCACATCCACCGTCTTTGGCGATTCAAAACATAGCGCCTGTATCTTATGTAACGAGTAACGGTCCCGGTAAAAAATAACGGTGCTCGTAAAAAGTAACGATCTTTTTAAAAGTAACGGTCTTTTAAAAAGTAACTAAGCTGATAAACGGGTGGCCGTTACCAAAACGAAAACAATGTCACTGGGTCTTGCCCCCCTTCGTCTTACTTCGCAGCTGTTCAATGCGCTGATCGATCGTGGTGTACGGCCAGATCTATCCGTGAATACTGGGAGTACCCCATGAAAACGCGTCATATCTTCGTCGTCGGCCTCAACGACTTCAATCATGAACGCCTCAAGCGGCTTCGAGGCGCCGAGCATTTTCACTTTCACGGGGTCATCGAACCCGCCGAGGTCTACGACACCGAAATATTTCCCATCGAGTCCATGGTCGAACGCGCCACTCAAACGCTCTCGGCCTTCGAGCACGACATCGACGCAATCGTCGGCTACATGGACTTTCCGGTCTCGACCATGCTGCCGCTTCTATGCAGGCGCTTCGCTACCCGCACGACCACCCTGGAAAGCCTTTTGAAGTGCGAGCACAAGTACTGGAGCCGGCTTTGCCAGCGCGAGGTGATCGGCAACTTCATTCCCCGTTTTACCGCTTTCGATCCCTTCGATGACCAGGCGCTGACCGAGATCGGCAAGGCGGGGCTCTACTTCCCGTTTTTCGTCAAACCGATCAAGTCCTCCGGCTCGCGGCTCGGGTTTCGTATCGACAGCCCCGAGGACTTCGAGTCCGCCATCGCAAAACTGCGCAGCGACATCGGGCTCATTTCCGAGCCCTTCAACTATATCCTCGAACAGGCCGAGATCCCCGACGAGGTGCGCAAGGTCGACGGCGGCTTCTGTATGGCCGAAGAGATCATCGGCGGCTGGCAGTGCACCGTGGAGGGCTACGTATTCGAGGGCAAGGTCGTCCCCTATGGCATCGTGGACTCACTGCGCTACCCGCGGGTACTCAGCTTTCTGTGCTACCACTACCCCTCCACCCTGCCGGATAAAATCCAGGACAAGATGCGTGAGCTGACCACCACGCTGCTCGCGCATATCGGGTTTGATAACGCCGCCTTCAACGTAGAGTTTTTCTGGGACGAGGTGCAAAACCGTATCTGGCTTTTGGAGGTCAACACGCGTATTTCCCAGTCCCATTGCGATATCTTCGAGAAAGTCGACGGCGTCAGCCATCAGCAGGTCACCGTCGATTTGGCGCTGGGACAGACACCGAACATGCCCCATCGCGAAGGCGACTACCCGGTGGCCGGCAAGTTTTTCTACCGGGTGTTCTTCGAAGACGCCACGGTCTACCGGGTCCCCTCCCCGTCAGAGATCGAAGCGCTCGAAGCGGACTTCCCCGGCACCCTGATCGACCTTCAAGTCGTGCCCGGCCAGCGGCTGTCGGCGCTGCCCGAGCAGGACGCCTATAGCTACGCGCTGGCCTATATCTGGATGGGCGCACAAAGTAGCCAAGCGCTGGAACAAAACTACTTGGCGCTTGCCCAGCGGCTCACCTTCGACTTCGCCGAGGTCGTCGGGTAACCCATCGCTTGCGCTTGCAAAGGAGTGTGCTGATGCAGATCGTGGATAATTTGCCCCGCCGGGTTTTCGAAGAGGAGACCTGGATCGAAATGAGCGACGGTACGCGCCTGTCCGTGCGCATTTGGCGACCAGAAGATGCCGAGAGCGATCCGGTCCCGGCGATCGTCGAGTACCTGCCCTACCGTAAACGTGACCTGACCGCCCAGCGCGATGCGGGTATGCACCGTTTCTGGGCCGGTCACGGCTACGCCGGAGTGCGAGTGGACATTCGCGGCACCGGCGAGTCCGACGGCGTACTTTATGACGAATACCTGCCCCAGGAACTCGATGACGGCGTGGAAATTCTGGCCTGGCTCGAGCGCCAACCCTGGTGCACCGGTAAGGCCGGCATGGTGGGTATTTCCTGGGGCGGCTTCAACGGCCTGCAGATCGCCGCGCTCCAGCCGCCCCAGCTCAAGGCGATCATCACCATCTGCTCCACCGACGACCGCTACGCCGACGACGTTCACCACATGGGCGGCTGCCTGCTGGTCGACAACCTCTCCTGGGCATCGACCATGTTCGACGGCAACGCCTGCCCGCCGGACCCGGCACTGGTCGGCGAGCGCTGGCGCGAGATGTGGCATGAGCGCCTGGCAGGCAGCGGGCTTTGGCTCAAGCAGTGGCTCGAGCACCAGCGCCGCGACGACTACTGGAAGCATGGGTCGGTGTGTGAGGACTTCAGCGCGATTCGCTGCCCGGTCTACGCCATCAGCGGCTGGGCGGACGGCTACTGCAACGCGGTGTTCCGGCTCATGCAGGGCCTCGACGTGCCCCGCAAAGGACTCATTGGCCCCTGGTCGCACAAGTACCCGCACCTGGGGGTTCCAGGGCCGGCCATTGGCTTTTTGCAGGATGCGCTGCGCTGGTGGGACTACTGGCTCAAGGGCATCGACAACACCATCATGGAGGAGCCCATGCTGCGGGTATGGATGCAGGAGTCGGCGCCGCCTTCGACGCGCTACGACCACCGCCCGGGGCGCTGGGTCGCCGAACCCACCTGGCCATCCGCCAATATCGTGCCCCAACACTTCATGCTGACCGCCGGCCACGACCTGGTGCCGGAGACCGATGCCAACCGGGAAGCGGCAAGCGACACGCCGCTTTCGCTGCGCTCGTCGCTGTCGGTGGGGCTGCACGCGGGCAAGTGGTGCTCCTACAACGCCCCGCCGGACTTGCCCCACGACCAGCGCGACGAGGACGGCGGCGCGCTGATCTTTCAAACCGCCATGCTGGCATCGCCGCTGGAGGTTTGCGGCCAGCCAGTGCTGGAGCTCGAGCTCTCCTCGGACAAGCCAGTGGCCATGGTCGCGGTGCGCCTGATCGACATTCACCCGGACGACAAAGCCACCCGGGTCTCCTACGGGCTACTGAACCTGACCCACCGTGACAGCAACGAGCACCCAAAACCGCTGGAGCCGGGCAAACGCTACCGGGTCAAGGTAGCGCTCAAGCATATCGCCCAGCAGTTCGTCGCCGGCCACGCCATTCGCGTATCGCTTTCGACCAGCTATTGGCCGATCGCCTGGCCCGCGCCGGAGCCCGCCCGGCTCACCTTTCACCCCGAGGCCTGCCGGCTGACCCTGCCCACCCGGGAGCCGCGTGTCGAAGAAGAGGCGGCCCTGCCGGCCTTCGAGCCGCCGGTGTCCGCACCCGGGCTCGCTACCACGGTGCTTGCTCCGGGGAGCGAGAGCTGGCGGGTGATCCGCGATTTGGCGACCGACGTCAACGAGCTCGAGGTGATCAACGATGAAGGGCGCTACCGTTTCGACGATATCGGCCTCGAAATCGGCGGCAAGGTGACCGAGCGCTACCGTTACGCCTACGGCGACTATCGCAGTATCGAGGGGATAACCGACTGGGAACGCATTTTTCGACGCGGTGATTGGGAGGTGCGCACGCTCACCCATACCAGGCTTACGGCCAGCGCCGACGCGTTTCGTATTCAGGCCACGCTGGACGCCTGGGAGGGGGAAACGCGGGTGTATTCGCAAAGCTGGGACGAATTCATACCGCGGGATCTGGTATGAAAAAGCCTTATATGAAAAAAGCTTGTATAAAAACAAAAAACCCCGCGATTGGCGGGGTTTTTTCGTTCCGTTTACCTTAGCGGCAATCGGACAACATCAACGCTGTAAAATTACAGTACTTTGATGTTGGAAGCCTGAAGGCCTTTTTTACCCTGAGTGACGTCGAAGGAAACCTTCTGACCGTCTTGCAGAGTTTTGAAGCCGTCAGCCTGGATTTCAGAGAAATGCGCGAACAGATCGTCGCCATTGTCGTCCGGAGAAATGAAGCCGAAGCCTTTAGTGTCGTTAAACCACTTAACGGTACCAGTTGCCATGATCGAAAATCCTCGATTTAGCTTAATCTAAAGCCGGGTAATACCCGAGTTACAGTGGGTAGAACAAGAAACTTTCACCAGACTCAACGCTAAAGCGTTTCAATGCTGCTGACAACGTTCGACTTGCTAACCTACTGCTTGAAGGATGTGCCCTACCAATGCACATGTCAAATTATATTTGAAAAAAATGTCAATACGATGACGGCCCTTTCAATGCCCCTCTAAAACCCACCGTGCGGCCTTTTCAGCGATCATCAGCGTGGGTGAATTGGTGTTCCCACTGGTGATCGTCGGCATGATGCCAGCGTCCGCTATACGCAGCCCGGCCACCCCGAAAACGCGCAGCCGACTGTCGACTACCGCCATTTCATCCTCCGCTTTACCCATGCGCGTGGACCCCACCGGATGAAAGATGGTGGTGCCGATATCCCCGGCCAAGCGGGTAAGCTCTTCGTCGCTTTGATACTGCACACCAGGCTTGACCTCTTGGGGCTTGTAACGGGCAAACGCCGGCTGCGCGGCAATGTGGCGGGTGACGCGAAGCGAATCCACGGCCACCTTTTGATCCTCTGCGGTGCTCAGGTAGTTGGGGCTGATCAAGGGCGCCGCTTTGGGGTCGCGGCTTTTCAGTCGCACCGTGCCCCGGCTTGTGGGGTTCAAATTGCAGACGCTTGCGGTAATCGCTGGAAAAGGGTGCAGCGGCTGGCCGAAGGCCTCCAAACTCAAGGGCTGCACGTGGTACTGGATATTGGGATGGGCGTAGTCGCTGGAACTTCGCGTAAAGGCACCCAGTTGCGAAGGCGCCATGCTCATCGGCCCGGTTCGCCTGGTCAAATACTCCCAACCGATGCCCATTTTGCCCCATAGCGTGGCGGCGATGGTATTGAGCGTTTGGGCATGGCTGACACGATACACCGAACGGATCTGGAGGTGATCCTGCAGGTTTTCGCCCACCCCGGGGAGCTCCTTTACTACCTTTATACCGACGCTTTCCAGCGGTTTTCGCGGGCCGATACCGGAAAGCTGTAAAAGGTGCGGCGTGCCGATCGCCCCGGCGCAGAGCACCACTTCTTTATCGGCGCTCACTCGCTGCACGCGCCCACCGCGCAGTACTTCAACCCCCGTGCAGCGAAGCGCCACCTCTGATTGATCGACGCAGAGCGTATTGACCTGAGTCGAATACCAAAGCGTCAGATTCGGGCGCTCGAGCGCCGGGCGCAGAAACGCCTTGGCGGTGTTCCAGCGCCAGCCCGCGCGCTGGTTCACATCGAAGTACGCCACCCCTTCGTTGCAGCCGCGGTTGAAATCGTCGGTGGGCGGAATACCCGCCTGCTGGGCGGCCTGGGCGAAATCATCCAGTACGGGCCACTTGAGCCGCTGCTTTTCGACCCGCCACTCGCCGTCTTTACCGTGAAACTTGCGATGCTCGGTATCGGCGCCGCCCGCCTCGTCCATACGGTAGTGGCTTTCATGGCGGATAAAATCCTCGAGGCACGCCTCCCAGCGCCAGGCCGGGTCGCCGGTGACACGGGCCCAGTGGTCATAGTCGCGGGCTTGCCCGCGCATGTAGATCATGCCGTTAATGCTCGAGCAGCCCCCCAAAACCTTACCCCGAGGGTAAATGAGCGAGCGTCCGTTCAAGCCCTGGGCCGGTTCGGTCGTGAAAAGCCAGTCGGTGCGTGGGTTGTTGATGCAGTAAAGGTAGCCCACCGGCACGTGAATCCAGTAGTAATTATCGCGCCCGCCCGCCTCTATCAAAAGCACCCGGTTAGCGGGGTCGGCGCTTAGCCGGTTGGCCATCAAGCACCCGGCGGTGCCGGCCCCGATGACGATGTAGTCGAACGGCTGATCGATTTGGCGTGCACCCTTGTTATTGGTCTTGGCCATAGCGCCTCCCGGACGTTGATTATCTGGCATCGCACCTTTGAAAGCGCCACTGCCAGCTCCTCTTCATCAAGGCTTAAAAGCGCCAAAAACGCAAACGGCGCCCGAACGCGGCGAAGGGGCCAGCCAGGCCTTGCCGGCCAAGCCTTGAGCCTGGAACACCGCCGTCAGGAACCTTCGCGCTTGGTAAATGATCAAAACGAGCTACCTTGAAATCGTCGCTTTAAAAAACAGGTTTTGCCAAAGCAGGATTTCTCTACTAAAGTATCAGGCGAGTCAATTAGACCAGTCGGCTAGTAGTTCTTCATTGCACCGTACTGGTTGCGGTGTCTTCGCCACCGCGACATCAAACAAGCGTTGATCTATAGATAGGAGATCTTATGAGCAACAGCATCACGACAGTCAACCCGGCCACCGGCGAGAACCTTGAAAGCTATCCGTTGATGGATGAAAGCCAGGCCCTCAAGGTGGTCGAGCAGACCCATGAGGCCTTTCTGCAGTGGCGCCTGAAGTCGCTCGACGAGCGTGCCAAGGTCGTCAAGGCGATCGGTAAAGCACTTGCCGACAACAAGGAAGCGTTCGTCAACCTGATGGTCGACGAAATGGGCAAGCCGCCGGAAGAAGCGCGCGGGGAAATCGACCTGTGTGTCGGTATCTGCGACTACACCGCCGAGCAAGGCCCGACCAAGCTTGCCGATGAAGAGCGCAAGCCCGGCAACGGTGAGCGTGGCTTCGTCACCTACTCGCCGATGGGCGTGATCTACGGCATTCAGCCGTGGAACTTCCCCGCCTACCAGGCGGTTCGTTACTCCATCGCCAACATCATGGCGGGTAACGCGGTGCTGCTCAAGCACGCCGAAAACGTCACCGGCAGCGGCCTGCTGCTCGAGAAAATCTACCGTGAAGCCGGCCTGCCGGAAAACGTCTTCCGCACGCTGGTCATCTCCCACGATGTGTCGGACAAGATCATCGAGCACAAATACGTGCGCGGTGTGACGCTGACCGGTAGCGACGGCGCTGGCCGCAAGGTTGCCGCCAAGGCGGCCGAGAACCTCAAGAAAACCGTTCTCGAGCTTGGCTCCAACGACGCCTACCTGGTGCTGGACGACGCGGATATGGATCTAGCCGTCGACACTTGCGTCACGGGCCGGGTGTATAACGGTGGCCAGACCTGCGTGGCCGCGAAGCGCTTCGTGGTGACCGAGAAAAACTACGAGGCGTTCAAAGAGCGTTTCGTCGAGAAGATGAAGAGCCTGAAAGTGGGTGACCCGAAAGAGAGCGGCACCAACGTCGGCCCGATGGCGCGTGTCGATCTGCGCGACGGCCTGCACGACCAGGTAGAGCAAAGCGTGAGCAAAGGCGCCAAAATCCTCTGCGGCGGTGAAAAGCCCACTGGTCCCGGTGCGTTCTACCCGATCACCGTGCTGGAAAACGTCGAGCCCGGCCAGCCGGCTTATGATGACGAGCTGTTCGGCCCGGTCGCAGCGCTGATTCGTGCAAAAGACGACGAAGACGCTATGCGCATCGCCAACGACAGCCGTTACGGCCTCGGCGGCGGTATCATCTCCAAGGACACCAAGCGCGCCGCGGAGCTTGCCAGCAAGTACTTCGATACCGGCATGGTCTTCATCAACGGCTTTGGCGTCGCCACACCGGAAATGCCCTTTGGCGGCGTGAAGGACTCCGGCTACGGCCGCGAGCACGGCGGCTTCGGCATGCACGAGTTCGTCAACGCCAAGGCAGTCATCGTCGTTAGCGAGTAATACCGCAACGCCGTTGGCTGGCCAGTTTGACTGGATAGAAACGAAAAACGCCGCAAGCGCTGCTTGCGGCGTTTTTTTATGCCCTGAAAGCGTGGTTACCTGCTTTCGCGCGCCAGACGCTCGAGCTCGGACGCCTGCTCATTGGAGATACCCATCGCGTTGGCAAGCTGGTCGAGCCACGCGCGCCCCTTGGGATCCCCATCATTTATAACCGCCACACTAATCAAGTACATCTCGCGGGCGGCCTCGGGCGAGTCCGCCTGTTCGGCAAGCGCCTCGGCATCCAGTGAAGCGTTTAGCTGCTGCTCGACCCAGGCGTGCAGCTCATCATCGGCACCCAGGGCGTGCATCTTTCCGGTCATCGAGGCGCGTATCTGCTCGTCGTTTTGAACGGCGGCGCGGGCGGCCATGATCATGGCCTGCAGCAGTGCCCGGCTGCGCTGCTCCTGGCGCTCGCCGCTGAGGGAGTCGACGTGTTCGCCCTTCGCTCGGGCCTCGTCGCTTTCCCACTCGCTGTCCGCTGCACCACCACGGCCATTGCGTAACTGGGAGCTCTGCCACGCGTTCCAGGCATACACGCCTATGCCCGCCACAAGGCCATATTTGAGCGCCTTACCGGTCAGCTTACGGCCAGGCCCGGAGCCCATGAGTATCGCCAGGGCGCCGCCGCCCAGCGCACTCTTCGTATCGAAACCGCTCGAACGGGATGACGGGCCCGATGCATGACGGCCCACGCGGTGATCCGGCTGACCATCCGACCGAAGCGCTGGATCATCCAGCACTCCCTTAATAGCGAATTCGCCGTCATCTTGCTGCATCAACTGCTTAAGAATAGTACTCGCGTTCATCCGTGGACTCCTTGAGCTAATGGAGTGGCAACCCGCCACCCTACCAGCAGATTAGACGCTTTCGGCCCCTTTTACCTCAACCCGGCTTCCCAAGCGGCTGGTACTGACCTCTATACGAACCGGCATTTGCTCTTTAAGTTCGCTCACATGCGAGATGATGCCGATCATGCGCCCGCTCATTTGCAGATCGCACAGCACCGCGATCGCCTGATCCAGCGCGTCCTGGTCCAGGCTTCCAAAGCCTTCGTCGATGAACAGCGTATCGAGCTGGATGCCGCCGGCGTAGGCCTGGACCACGTCCGAAAGCCCCAGCGCCAGCGAAAGCGCCGCCATGAAGGATTCGCCTCCGGAGAGCGTGGCCACCGAGCGCTGCTTGCCGGTGTAGGTATCGGCGACGTCGAGCTCCAGGCCGGACGCCTTGTTGCCTTTCGAGGGGTCTTCGCGGCGCACCAGCTGGTAGCGCCCACGGCTCATGCGCACCAGCCGCTCGGAGGCCTGAATCAGCACGTCGTCGAGCAGCACCCCCAGCACGAAGCGCTGCAGGCTGATGCGGTGGCCGGTGCGCCCGTTGGCGACGTCACTGAGCGTGCCCCAGAGCCGGTACTCCGCCTCGAGCTTTTCCTGAGCCGCGTGGGCAGCCGCGAGTTTTTGACGAATGGCGGCCAGGTTGGCCAGCCGAGCATCGAGGGAGCGCCAGGCTTCGAGCCGGGTGTTCTCCTCGTGCTGAGCGGCCTCGACCGCCGCCTCGAGCTCGGCCACGTCCGGCAGCGCTTGCTCGCCCAGTTGGGCGTTGGCGCCGGCCAATGCCCCTTCCAGTTCGGCCAGGCGATTCCGGTAGCTTTCGACTTGCTCGGCAAGCGCCTGGCGCTGGTGGGCGTCGAGCCTGGCGGCCTCGAAGGCCGCGGCGTCCTCGAAGGGGCTTTGGCCCAGCGCCTCGCGCCAGGCGGCGCTTGCCTTGTCAAGGGCGCTCGTACACTCCTCCAGGCGTTTGTCGGCGCCGCTTAGCCGCTCTTCACAGCGGGCTTTTTGGCTTTCGTGCGCGTTAAACGCCTGCTGAGCCTTTTGGTAGGTGCTTTCGATTTGCGCAATGTCGCTATCAAGTGTGGCCAGGCTCGCCTTGAGTGCCTGGGGGTCGCGGGCATCCGCAGGTAGCGCCTCGCTTAGCTGCTCGTAGTGGCTTGCCAGCCGCAGCGCCTCCTCCCGAGCGGAGTCCATCTCGGCGCGGCGGGTTTTGAGCGCTTTGTCCTGAGCCGCCCACTCCTGGCGCAGCGCATCGCGGCTTTGTTGGTGCTGGGTAATCTCGCTTTCTACCTGGCCACGCCGCGCCGCTTGTTCGCCTTGCGCCCTCACGGCGTGCTCGAGTTCGGCCAGGGTCGCGCTCGCCCACTCGCCCAGTGCCTGGCTCACCTGAGCGTGCTGCTCATCGAGGTTTTGGCGTTTCTGGCGGCTCTCTTGCAGCGCGCGCTCGGCGGCGTTGCTTGCCTGGCGGGCGTTTTCTAGCGCCACCCTAGCCTGTTCCACCTGTTCTTTGGTGACCACGTCGACCTGGCCTTCGGCGGGAGCCGGGTGGTCGGGGCTGCCGCATACCGGGCACGGCGTCTCGGCTTGTAAGGTGCGCGCCAACAGCGCCGCCTGCCCCTGGTGCCAGCGCATTTCCTGCTCGGTGGCGTAGCGCTCGGCGCGCTGGGCCTCCCGCTGGCAGCGCTCGAGGGTTTGTTCGCCACCGCGACGCTGCTCGTCGAGCGCCGGGGCCTGGCGGTCGAGCGCCTCCAGCTCCTGGCGTTTGGCAAGCAGCTCCCGGTGGCGGGCAAGCTCCGAAGGCGCCCCTGCCAGGCGCTGGTACTCGGTTTGCAGCGCCTCCAGCTGCGTACTGAGCGCCTCACCCCGGCGCCGGGTATCCTCGAGGGCTTTCTCGTCGCGCTGAAAATTCGCCTCGGCGGTTTGCTTGTGGGCCGCCGCCGCCTGCACGCGGGCGCTTAGCGCGTGAAGCGCCTGGCCTTTCTCCAGATACTCGCCCAGCTGGCGGCGGCGTTCGGTAAGCTCGCCAAGGTCCTGATGACGCCGGCGGGCCGCCTCGAGCGCGGCGTTGGCGGCTTCCACGCGGGTGCGCTGTTCACTCAAGGCCTCGCTGGCCTGGCGCTGCTCCGCTTGCGCGGCCTGCAGCGCCTGATGCGCCTGATGGCGGGCCTCAAAAGGGGCGCGCAGCGCTTGGGCCTGGCCGTCCTGGCTTAGCCGCGCCTGGGCGCGCTCGATCGCCTCGGCCTGCTCGATGTGCGCGGCCTTGTCGTTGACCAGGGCGTCGCGGGCGGCGAACTGGCGCTCCAACGCGGCACCCACGTCGCGGTTTTTCTCCGCCGCGCGGCGCGCCCGGCCGGCGGCTTCGCGCAGGGCGTGCGCCTGCTCGACCCGGGGCGTTAGCGCACTCGCCTCCTCCTCCAGCGCCGCTTCGCTTTCGAGCTCGCCGCCGGCCAGAATCCCGCTAATGTGCTGATGGTGGCTTTTGACCCTGGCGACGATCTCTTTCGAGCGTTCCAGCAACTGCTCTTCGATGCGCTGAAAAATATGCGTTTGAAAGAGTTTGGCGAAGATCTTCTCGCGATCCTTGGACTCTGCGACCAGCAGCTCACGAAACCGGCCCTGGGGAAGCACCATTACCTGGCGAAACTGAACGGCGTCCAGGCCCAGCAGCGTCTGTACCTGGCCGGTGGCTTCGCTCACGCTTTTGGCGACCAGGCACTTGTCCTCTTGGCGGTCCTCGGTCAGGCGCCAAAGCTGGGCCTCGGTGCTTTGGGTGGTGGTGCCCTCGCCGCGCGCTTTTGGGCGCTCCTGCTGGGGTACGCGACGAATACGGTAGAGCGCGCCGCGTAGGCGAAAATCGAGGGTGACCTCGGTCAACAGCGAAGCGTCGGCCTGGTCGCAGCGCATTTGGCTCGCCGTGCGCTCGTCACCGGTGGTTTGGCCGTAAAGCGCAAAGCAGATGGCGTCGAGAATCGAGCTTTTGCCCGCCCCGGTGGGCCCGTTGATCAAAAAAAGCGGGTGCTCGCCCAGGGCGGTAAAATCGAGGCGCTCGCATCCGGCGAAAGGGCCGAACGCCTGCATGGTCAGCGCCAGCGGGGTCATAAGGCGCCCTCCGCTTTACTCAACTCGCCAATCAAATCGCGCATGTGGGCCTGCTGCTCATGAGTCATCGCCTCGCCGCTGGTCTGCTCGAAAAAGTCGCTGAACATGTCCAGCGCGCTGAACTCGAGCTTCTCGCGGTCGAGCTGCTGGGCGCCGCGCGACTCGAGCATGCCGGGCTTTTCCAGGTGCAGCACGTTGGGATACAGCGCGCGCAGCTTGCTCATGGGGTCGAGAATCGCGTGACGATCAGTAAGGCGCACCAGCAGGTAATCGTCGCGGCCCGCGCTTTCGCCCTGGCCGGCGGCCAGGAGCGCTTCGAGCTCGCCTTCCAGCACCCGCACTTCGCGCCTGGGCGTTAGCACGCGGTGCTCGAAGCTTACCTGGCCCTGCCCGTCGACATCCACCAGGGTGACGCCCTTGCGCTGGCGGGCTTCCGAGAAGCTGTATTTCAAAAGCGAGCCGCTGTAGCGGATATGTTCGCCGCCGCGATACTGCGGGCCGTGCAGATGGCCAAGGGCGACGTAATCAAAGCCCTGCATCGGCTCCCAGGCCACGCTCTCCGCGCCGCCCAGGTTCAGCGGGCGCTCGGAATCCGAGGCGCTGGCGCCGTCGACGAAGCAGTGGCTCATCAAAAACGTCGGTGTACCCCCGCGGCGGGCGGCCTCGATACGTTCGAGCAAGAAGCGGTGGGCGCTGTCGAAATCCCGCACGTCACATTTGAAGTGGCTGCGTACGTGGGCAGGGTCCGCGTAGGGAATGCCGAAAACATCCACCTCGACGCCACCGGCGGTGAGCGTGACCGGCGCATCACACTCCGCCAAATCAGAAAGGATATGCAGCCCCGCCTTTTTGAGATGACGGGCGCCAAAGCGAAGCCGCTCGGCGCTATCGTGGTTGCCGGAGATCATCACGACCGGTAAGCCGCGCTTTTCGCAAAGCTCGAAAAGAATGTCGTCGAGCAGCGTAACGGCGGCGGCCGGGGGAACCGAGCGGTCGAAAACGTCGCCGGCGACCAGCACGACGTCCACCGCGTCCCGGTCGACGATCTCGACGAGCTGGTTCAAAACGAAGCGCTGGTCTTCAAGCAGCGAGACGTTGTGAAACAAACGCCCCAGATGCCAGTCCGCGGTGTGAAGTAGTCGCATGGCAGGCTCGCCGTTGTAAAAAGTGCCCGCATCTTAGCACTCTCTAAAGACCATTCTCCAAAGAGCGCTCTTCAAAATGGCGTTGGCCAAAACGGCGCAGGAACCTGCCACGCTAGCGGCTTTTCAAGGCAAGCCAGGGCTCGACGGGCAGGTTGCGCTTGTGCGCGGTACGCCCATACGTTTGCACGATGGTCGCTCGGGCCGCCTCATTGATATTCTCACCCACCAAAAAGGCGTCGATGTCGGCGTAGGTCACGCCCAAGGCGTCTTCGTCGGCCAGCTGCGGCTTCAGCGTTTCAAGGTCCGCGGTGGGCGCTTTTTTCACCAGCGCGTCCGGCGCGCCCAGCTTTTCGCCGATCCGGCGCACCTGGTGCTTGGTCAAACCGGCGAGCGGCACCACGTCGCAGGCGCCGTCGCCGTGTTTGGTGAAAAAGCCCATGACGGCCTCGGCGGCGTGGTCGGTGCCCACCACCAGCCCACCGTGGGTGCCGGCGACGGCGTACTGGGCCAGCATACGCTGGCGCGCCTTGATGTTGCCCAGCACGAAATCGCGCTGGTGCGCGTCCTTGAACTCAAGCCCCGCTTCTTCAAGCTCTTTTAGGGCCGCGTCGCTGGCCGGTTTGACGTTCACCGTCAGCCGATGGTCGGGTTGGATGAACTCGAGCGCCAGCTGAGCGTCCGCCTCGTCCTGCTGGTCGCCATAGGGCAAACGCAGGGCGTAAAACTGCGCGTCGAGGTACTTCTTGCGCGCTTTTTCGACCGCCATTTGGGCCAGCCGCCCGGCGACGGTGGAGTCCACTCCGCCACTGATGCCCAGCACCAGGCTGTGCTGGCCGGCATCGCGCATCGCGTGGTAGAGAAAATCCACGCGCCGCTCTATTTCCTTATCCTCGTCGATAAAGGGGTTAACCCCCAGCGCCTTACGAATTTGGGCCTGCTTATCGGTGTCCTGCTTCATCCTGGTCTCCTTGAGTCTAAGCGCTGAACGATAAATTTCTTCACAGCGTAGTGGATCGCGCACATTAGCCAAATGGGGTTACTTTAGCGCTCATAGGGGGTAAGCGAATAGCGTCGGTTCAATGGCGAAAGGCGTTCGAAGGTTCATCACATAAAAAAAAGCCCCACAGGAAGTGGGGCTTTGATAGGCGTACTTTTAGCGCTCGGTTGCCAAGCGGCTAGTTACGAAACGCGTCCGGGTAGGTGGTCAAATCGATGCCCCAAAGAACCGGCAGCAGGAAGTAGGTCGCCGCCACGATCAACAAGAGCGCGATGATGTTGAGCCAGAAACCGTTGCGCACCATTTCGACGATGGTGATCTTGCCAGTGGCGAAGATGATTGCGTTGGGCGGTGTACCGACCGGCAGCATGAAGGCGCAGTTCGCCGCCATTGCCGCGGGCACCATCAGCACGAACGGGTGTACGTTCAATGCCAGCGCCAACGAGGCCAGCACGGGCAGGATCATCGTTGCGGTGGCGGTGTTGGAGGTAATCTCGGTGAGATAGAGCACCATGGCCGTGGAGAGCAGAATGACCAGCAGGAAGTTGGCCCCTTCCAGCACGCTCATTTGATCGCCCATCCAGGCCGCCAACCCGGAGGAGTTGAAGCCGGCGGCAATGGCCAGACCACCGCCGAATAGCAGCAAAATGCCCCAGGGCACATCCTTGGCGATATCCCAATCCAGCAGGCAGCCCCCCTTGTTGGGCGAGGGAATCAAAAATAGCGCAACCGCCGCCGCAATGGCGATCATGGTATCGCTGATACCGGGGATGTTGATGATCTGGCCCTGCCAGAGAAACGAGCGGGTAATCCAGAAAAACGCGGCCATCAGAAAGACCGCTAGTACCGCCTTCTCTTCGAAACTGGTACGGCCCAGCGCATCCATCTCTTTTTTGATCAGCGCTTTACCGCCGGGCAGATGACCAAGATTCATCGGGTAGATAAACCGGGTCAGCATCAGCCAGCCGACCACCAGCAAAACCACGACCACCGGGAAAGCAAACATCAGCCAGCCGGCGAAGGAGACTTCGTAGCCGAACAGCTCGCTGACCACCGCCGCCAAAATGATATTGGGGGGCGTGCCGATCAGCGTGCCCAGGCCACCGATCGTGCCGCCGTAACCCACGCCAAAAATCAGCGCCTTGCTGAACTTTTCGATCTCGACGCTATGATCGCCCTCGGTTTTGTTGAGCTCCTGGGTGACCTGGTAAACGATCGCGGTACCGATTGGCAGCATCATCATGACCGAGGCGGTGTTGGAAACCCACATGGACAAAAAGCCGGTTGCGGCCATGAAGCCGAACACGATGCTGTTGATGCTGGTGCCCAGAATCGAAATGATCGTCAGGGCAATGCGCTTGTGAAGATCCCACTTCTCCATGGCCAGGGCGATCATGAACCCCCCCAGGAAAAGGAACACGATCGGATTGCCGTAGGCGGCCGTGACCGCTCCCCCATCGAGGGCGCCGGTAATCGGTAGCAGTATGATCGGCAACAGCGACGTCGCCGGAATCGGAATCGCTTCGGTCACCCACCAAACCGCAACCCAAAGCGTCGTTGCCAGCACCATGCGGGCTTCGAAGCTCAGGTCCTCGGGCTGAAAGAACATGACCGTCAAGGCGAACAGCAGCGGCCCAAGCACGAGCCCCACGGTTTGGGCCTTGTTATAGGCGGGCGGGCGCGGCGGCTGGTTGTCCGGTTCGCCACCTTCGGGTTGCCCGGGCGCGCCTGAACCGCCGTGAGGGGCTCCGGGCGCGCTACTTGTCGGCAGCGCGCAGAGTAAAAGATTTTTGGCCTGGTGGTGATAGTGCCAAAGCTGGCCCCAGAGCGTGTAGGTGGCAGTTCTGAGCATAGAGCAGTACCGCTTGAAGTCGAGTGAGCAAAAAGGCGCGTCGCCTTAGCGAACCTTACGGGATGGTTAAAATAGCGTTGCTGATTGTAGCGGGCCCTTTATTCACTGCAAGCGCCCAATAGTCCAGTTAATTAACCGTTTTTGCGACCAAAGTCTAACAACTTTAGTTGGATAGTAAGCTAACGGTCTTTTGTGCGCCTCGACCCGATCAAACCCCTTCTATACCGTGCCGGTCACCGAGGATACGTGCCAGCCCCTCGAACCGAATGCCCGTAGGAAAGATGAACTTTTTGTATAAGTTTTATGAACCACGCGAGTACGTCTTAGTCTATACTTTCGCCAAGACCCAGAGAATGTCTGTATAAGCATCGGGTTTTGAAAGCCGTACACGTTCGAGGGGATAATGTAAGTTATAGACGCTCAAGGAGTTAAGATGATACGCCAACATCTTTTCAATGGAGCACAGCCCGGAAGTCGCGAACATCTCGAGAAATTCCTTAACGAACAAAGGATTAACCGAGAAAAAGAGAGGAAGAACGACCTGATTTGGTTAACCGCCGCCTCTTTTTTAGCCGGTAGCCTCGCGACGCTGGCCTTTGCCATACCGCTTTAGTACCGCGCTTTTCATAACGAAAACCCCGCCTTACACGGCGGGGTTTTTTTATACAGGCAGCTTTTTGCCCGCCCAGCGAAATTGATGATTGATTCTCCTTGAAAGGTGTATTACTGTGAATTGGTACAAGACGCGTATAAATAAATACTTAAGTTAAGTAATCGCATTCACAAGGAGTGGTGGCATGCATAGATTAAAACTGGAAAACATCTCGGAAGCTGGCCTGAAGCTTGCTATTCAAGAACTACGCGAAGAGATGTACGACACCCCGCAGTGTGATTTCACGATTGCCAAGATGCTGAGCCATTGCGGTCATTTCGAAACCGCAGAGCGTCATCTGGATGAAATGCTGCTGAAATGGGGCTCTTCGCCGGACGTCATCGAACTCACCGACAAGGGCTTTGCCATGGTCGATGCGATGAGCGCTACGGCCCACGCCCAGAAAGTCGGCGAGCGCGCTGCTAAAAAAGCGACTCAAACCGCTAAAACAGCCAAAACCGAATCGGCCGCTGCGCTGGTGTAAGGCGCTCTTCTCTATCGACTAGACCGAACGAGCGTATTCCAAAACGGCTTGCTTTCCTGATGAAAGCAAGCCGTTTTGCGTTGTAACGTTCACGTACACGAGCTTGCCTGCTTTTTCCCCGTATACCGCCGCCCGGCGTACACCGTAACGTTTTTTATCATGAGCCCCCTCGCTCACGCCTCAACTGCTAGAATGCTTCGCTTCTCGCGGGCGCGAGCGACTCGCTTCGGCGCCATTTCCAGTGATTGACCATGAGCTCTGCAATGATTGCGACTGCCCAAACGGTGTTTCGGCCTCTTCTACGGCTGGGCCTTATTTCCCAAATTCTCATTGGCATCGTGGCCGGGGTGCTGCTCGCCCTTTGGGCCCCGGCGGGGGCGGCCCGCGTTGCCCTGCTCGGCCAGCTATTCATTAGTGCGCTGCAAGCGGTCGCGCCCATTCTGGTCTTCGTGCTGGTCATGGCGGCGATTGCCGCGCACCAACGGGGCCGGCCCACCCAGATCCGCTCGGTACTGGGGCTTTATGTGGCCGGTACGTTGATCGCGGCGCTGATCGCCGTGGCCGCCAGCTTCATGTTGCCGACCGAAATCGCGCTCGATACGCCCCAGGCCGACGGGACACCGCCTGGCGATATTCTCAGCGTGCTGCGCGACTTGCTGCTCAACGCGGTGGCCAACCCGGTCAGCGCCCTGATGGAGGCCAACTTTATCGCCATTCTGGTCTGGGCCATCGCACTGGGCTTGGCACTGCGCCAGGCAAGCGACGGCACCCGCCAAGCGCTTGCCGACCTTTCCACGGCGGTCACCCGGCTGGTCACCCTGGTGATTCGTTTGGCCCCGCTGGGGATTTTCGGGTTGGTGGCAGGCACGATTGCGCAGTCCGGCGTGGAGGCGCTTCTCAACTACGCCCAGCTGTTGGCGGTCATCGTGGGCTGTATGGCCGTCGTCGCGCTGATCAGCAACCCGCTGTTGGTTTACTTCGTGACCCGGCAAAACCCCTACCCGCTGGTATGGGCGTGCCTTCGTGGTAGCGCCATCACCGCGTTCTTCACGCGCAGCTCCGCTGCCAACATCCCGGTCAACCTGGAGCTTTGCCGCCGCCTGGAGCTGGACGCCGACACCTACTCCATTTCGATCCCGCTGGGCGCCACCATCAACATGTGCGGCGCGGCGATCACCATTACCGTGATTACCCTGGCCACGACCCATACGCTGGGTATCAGCGTCGACTTCCCCACGGCGCTTCTGCTGTGCATCGTATCGGCGCTGGCGGCCTGTGGGGTTTCCGGCGTGGCGGGCGGCTCCTTGATGCTGATTCCCATGGCCGCCAGCCTGTTCGGTATTCCCACGGAAGTGGCCATGCAGGCGGTCGCCATCGGCTTTGTCATCAGCGTGGTACAGGATGCCACCGAAACCGCGCTGAACTCCTCCACCGACGTGCTGTTTACCGCCGCCGCCTGCCGGGCACGCAGGAAAAACACCTAGCTCTCCGGGTTTATCCCATCGCTTCTTGAACGCCGGGTTGACGACTCGGCGTTCTTTGGTTAAAACGTTCCATATATGGAACGCTTGGTATAAGAACGCTTCGACCATCGTATGACACGCCCGGAGCTTAACCCCTATGAACGAAAACGCTCTGCGGGTACTGGGAGAGCATCTACAGCGCCTTCGCCAGGCACGGGGGCACTCGCTTAGTCAGCTGGCAAGCGCGGCGGGTATGGCGAAGTCCAACCTTAGCCGGCTCGAACAGGGCATCGGCAACCCGACACTGGATACGATCTGGCGGATAGCGGTGCAGCTCGACGTACCGTTCGGGACACTCATAGCCCCGGTCAACGAAGCGCTTGGCGATGGCGGCGTCGAGGTACAGCTTATCGAGCAAAGCAGTGGCCCGCCCCCGACCGATGCCTACTGGATGCGCTGCGCCCCCTATACCGAGCGCCGCGCCGACGCTCATACGCCGGGTGCCCGGGAGACGCTGATGCTGATTAGCGGCCAGCTCGAAGCCGGTGAAGACGGCGCGCTGACTCGGCTGTTACCCGGCGACACCCTGAGCATCGACGCCGACCGACCGCACCTCTACCGCACCCAGCGCGATAGTGCTTCGTTGTTCATTACCATTACGTATCACTAAAGGCCCCGCTTTATGCGCCAGTCAACCGATCACCCCGCGCGCCCCCACTCTTTGTGGCGCGCCGCAAGGCAAGGCGTACTCGACGGTATGCCCTTGCTGGGCGGCTACGTGCCGGTGTCGCTATCCTTCGGCCTGGTGGCTTCTCAGGCCGGGTTCACGACCTGGGAGGCCGCGGCGATTTCGGTGCTGATCTACGCCGGCGCGTCCCAGTTTCTGTTCGTGGGCATGGTCGCGGCCGGGGCGCCCCTCTGGCTGGTGGTGCTACTGACCCTTTTGATCAACGTGCGCCACGTAGTGTACGGCCCCAACCTGGCGGCGCTTTTACCGCGTAGCCGCCACTGGCCCTGGCTAATGCACGGGCTGACCGATCAGGTCTTCGGGCTGGCGCTGACAAAGCTGCCCGGAATCGCAACGCCCGACCGTTTTGGCTGGTTTTTAGGGGCTGCGCTGATGGCCTGGGCGATGTGGGTGTTGGGCACGGTGGTGGGCGCGGTAGGCGGTGAAGCAGTGACCGGCTACTGGCCGCTACTCGGCGACATCATGCCCTTCGCGCTGCCCGCCTTGTTCTTGACCATGACCGCGCCGCGCTTTATCGATCTACGCTGGTCGCTGGCACTTGGCACTACCATCACAGCGGCCATGGTCCTCGCTTTAACCGGCGCGAGCAACGTGGCCATTCCGCTGGCGGCGGCCTGCGGGGCGCTTTGCTATTACGCGGTGCGCTTTTCTTATAGGGGGCGCCCATGAGCGTGGAACTTTGGATCGCCGTCGTGCTCTCGGCACTCGGGACGCTTTTGATTCGCGTGATACCGTTTCTATGGATGCAGCGCCGCCTGGATCAAAGCGAAGGGCCCGCGGCGATGCCGGAGTGGCTGGCTATTCTGGGGCCGCTGATGATCGCCGCGGTCCTTGGGGTGTCGATCATACCGGTCAACCCCAGCGCCGTTTCCTGGCTGGGCACCGCCCTTGGGCTGCTCACGACGTTGCTGGTGTGGCGGCGGCTACGCTCGCTGGGCTGGCCGGTGGCGGCCGGCGTCGCGGTGTTCGGCGCGGTGGTGGTGGCGTTCAACGCGCTTTGAATTGACTGTCAGAGCTCACAAGCGCCTTTTCACACCTTCGGCCTCTTGAAGAAAGTTGCCCGCCGCTTGCTGCATATCGGCGTGATAAAGCTGGCACTGGTGGCGTCCGCTTTGCTTGACGGCGTACATCGCCATATCGGCAAGATGGAGGAGCTCGCTTTCGCTCTGCGCATGGTCCGGGTAAAGACTCACCCCGATGCTGACGCTGATCGCGTGCTCGTGGCCTTCGAGCTGGCAGGGTTTGGCGAGCGCTGCCAGAATTTTATCGCCCACGCCCAGCGCGCTAGAGGCGTCGTCGATTTCGCTCAACAGCACGACGAATTCATCGCCGCCCTGACGGCAGATGGTATCCGTGGTGCGTAAGCAGGCCTTGAGCCGCTCGGCCACGACCTGCAAATAGCGGTCTCCCAGCGCGTGACCAAAGGTGTCGTTGATCGCTTTGAAGTGGTCGATATCCAGATACAAAAGCGCCAACGGCTGCTGACAGCGCCGGGCCAGGCTCATGGCACGCGACAGGCGCTCGGCAAACAAAAAGCGGTTGGGCAGCCCGGTGAGCGGGTCGTGCTGCGCCTGGTAGGCAAACCGGGCAGAACGCGTCAGCGATTGGCAGGCATCGTGAAAAATCACCACCGCGCCGACGACCTCGCCATGGCGGTTATGAACCGGTGCGGCGGAGTCCTCTATTTCCAGCTGGCTGCCATCGCGACGCGTCAAAACGGCGTCGAGGGAGAGTTCTATGGGCCGGTTTTCGGCCATGGCCCGCCCTGCGGGGTTGAGCACGCTGGCGTGGGTCTGGTTATCGACCAATGGGAGCACCCGTTCGAGCGGGTTGCCAAACGCCTCTGCTCGCGTCCACCCGGTGAGCTCTTCGGCCATTTTATTGAGGTAGGTAACGCGACTGTGGGTATCCGTGGTCAACACCGCATCGCAAATCGAATTGAGCGTAATGTAGGCCCACTCTTTCTCGGCGTGTAGCGCGGTATCCGCCTTCTCCCGCTGCTCGCTCACGGCTATCTCGCTTTTGCCCGTGTCCACGTCATCGTCATTGCACTCACCGTTCAGCATGACCCCTTTCTCCATGAGTAAGATTGTCCGGCTGCATCTTCTTGACCACCGCTGTACGCCCGCCGGGCGTTGCTTTTACTGCCCTCGCCTTTTTCGAAACATCATGGCTTCAGCGCCGTCCGAAATACCCGGTACGCGAGTAGGGCGTCATCCCTATAGTGTTTAATCTGCCGGTCAACTCGAAAACATGCCGATTGATTGAATAAGCCTTTTATACTTCTACGTGTCTCGTTGCCCAGTGTATACAAAATATAAAAAAATGACACAAACTGTAAACAAACGCCTATGAGCACCTTTGGCTGCCTTGGGCAGCGGTGCAGGCCCAGGGGGTTGAATGCGCAAGGCGCATCTTATCGAGAACCGTTTGCTTGGCTTGATGGCCCAGGATGAGCTTTATCGTCTGCTCCCAAGCCTGGAGGAGGTCTCGCTGGGGCCTGGTCAGCCGCTCTACGAACCAGGCCAGCCGATGGCGTACGCCTACTTTCCCATCGACGCCAGTGTGTCCCTGCTTGGCGTGATGGAAGACGGCGCCTCGACCGAAATCGCCGGGGTGGGCCGCGAGGGCGTGGTCGGCATTGCGCTTTTCATGGGCGATGGAATCACCACTAACCGGGCGGTCGTTCAAAGCGCGGGACGCGCTTATAGGTTGAGAGGTGAAAGGCTGGTCGAGGCATTTGGCCGGGGCGGCACGCTGCAGCGCGTACTGCTTCGCTACACCCAGGCACTGATGACGCAAATGTCGCAAATCGCAGTGTGTAACCGCCACCACTGCGTCGACCAGCAGCTCTGCCGCTGGCTTTTGCTGAGTCTTGACCGCCTACCAGGCCATGAGTTGATCATGACCCAGGAGCTGATCGCTAACCTGCTCGGCGTTCGTCGCGAAGGGGTCACCGAATCCGCGGGCAAGCTGCAAAAAGCCGGGCTGATCGCCTACCACCGGGGACGTATCCTCGTCCTCGACCGGCCGGGCCTGGAGGCCCGGGTTTGCGAGTGCTACGCGCTCGTCAAAAACGAGTACGCCCGGTTGCTCGCGCTCTTTTGAGGCCACGCGCCTCCTTCAAGCGCCTTTTGAGGGTGGCGGCGCATCCGCGCCGGGTAACGTAAGCGTTAGCTGGTGCTGCCCCCCGTCGAGCGCCAGGACCACCTCCCCTGCCACACTGGCGTGTGTTTCGCCATCCAGGCGGGCCTTCAGGCTACTCGAGCCGGCGCCGCCCGCCTCGACCCGAATAGCGTAATGAGTGGCGTCGACGTTCACGGTGATCTCAAAACCTTGCCAGTGCGCGGGTATACAGGGTTTGAGCACCAGGCTTTGCCCCCGGCGGCGAAGCCCGAGTATGCCCTCGACCCCGGCGCGATACATCCAGCCGGCAGAACCGGTATACCAGGTCCAGCCGCCGCGCCCTTCATTAGGCCCCACCGAGTAGACATCCGCCGCCACCACGTAGGGCTCGACGCGATAACGCGCCGCGGCGTCCAGGGTGAGCGCATGGTTGATCGGGTTCAACAGATTGAAAAGCGCCGCGGCCTCGTCGCCCAGCCCTTGCTCGGTAAAGGCGAGAATGCCCCACATGGCGGCATGGGTATACTGGCCGCCGTTCTCGCGAAGCCCCGGGGGGTAGCCGCGAATGTAGCCCGGATCATGGGGCGTTTTATCGAAAGGCGGCCAGAACAGCAGCGAAAGCCCGGCCTCTTCACGTATGAGTTCGCGTTTGTAGGACGCCAGGGCGATGGCGGCTTTTTTCGGGTCGGCGCCGCCGGACAATACCGCCCAGGTTTGCGCGATGGCGTCGATGCGGCACTCGTCGTCGCCTTCAGCGCCCAGCCAGTGGCCGTTGTCATAGCGGGCGCGCCGGTACCACTGGCCATCCCAGGCAGTGGTGTCCAGGGCGTGCTTGAGTGCCTGGGCGTGGGCTTGCCAACGGCCAGCGCGGGCCGGGTCGTACTGCTCGGCGAAGGGAGTAAACAGGCTGAGCGTACGCAGCAACAGCCAGCCAAGCCAAACGCTCTCGCCCTGGCCTTCGATGCCCACGCGGTTCATGCCGTCGTTCCAGTCACCGCCGCCCATTAGCGGCAGGCCGTTTTCACCGGTCAAGGCAATGCTTTGGTCGAGCCCGCGGGCGCAGTGCTCGAACAGCGTGCCGGTTTCATCGGCGATATGGGGTTGGTAAAAGGCGTCATGCTCCTGGGGCGCCAGCGGTGGGCCCTCCAAAAAGCCGACACACTCGTCAAGAATGGCCGCGTCGCCGGCGGTCTCGATGTAAGTGGCGCAGGCGTAGGCGAGCCACACCCGGTCGTCGGAAATCCGCGTGCGAACGCCTTGGCCGCCTCGGGGCAGCCACCAGTGCTGAACGTCCCCTTCCACGAACTGTTTCAATGCCGCCTCGAGCAGATGCGCCCGGGTGATGTCCGGGGCGGCCAAACTCAGCGACATACCGTCCTGCAACTGATCGCGAAACCCAAACGCGCCGCTTGCCTGGTAAAACGCCGAGCGGGCCGTGATGCGACACGCAAGCGTTTGATACAAAAGCCAGCCGTTGAGCATGATATCCATGGCGCGGTCCGGGGTTTTGACTTGAACCGCCCCCAGCCGCGCCTGCCAGTGCGCCTCGATCGCCAAAAGCTCCGCGTCCAGGTCCGCGCCGCGATAGCGCTCGATGAGTTCACTGACCTCGTCGCTCGAGGGGCACTGGCCCACCAGCGCGATCACCTCGACGGATTCACCCGGGGCAATCTCCAACACGCACTGCAGCGCCGCGCAAGGGTCGAGCCCGGCCCCGAGGGCTCCGGAAAGCGGCGCCTGGCCGGTCAAAGCAGCCGGGGCCGCCAGGTTTCCGCCTACGCCCAAAAACTCCCGGCGGTCCGCGGTCCAGCTACTTTGGCGCCCGCCAAGGTCGGCAAAGGCGACCCTACCGGGGAAGTCGTTGCTCCAGGGGTTGCTTGCCAGCAGCGCGCCGCTTGCCGGGTCGCGCCGAGTGACGACGAACGGGGCGCTTGCGCTACGTGTCGTGCCCAGCACCCACTCCACATAGGCCGTAACCGATAACCGCCGGGGCCGGCTCGTGCGGTTTTCAAGCGTCAGGCGCGAAATACGCACCGGCGCGGCAAGTGGGGTGAAGTGCACAAGCGTCGAGGCGATACCGTGAGCCTGGTGCTCGAAGCGGCTATAGCCAAAGCCGTGGCGGGCCGTATAGCGCCCGCTGCCGCGAATGGGCAGCGCGGTGGGCGTCCAAAGCGCCCCGCTCTGCTCGTCGCGAAGGTAGAAAGTATCCCCCGGCGGGTCGACCACCGGGTCATTGGACCAGGACGTTAACTGATTATCGCGGCTGTTGTCCGCCCAGATATAACCGCTGCCCTCAGCGGAGACCTGAAAGCCGAAGCCGTCGTTGGCGATGACGTTGATCCAGGGCGCCGGCGTGGTGCGGCCTTCGCTGAGTAACGTGACGTACTCGCGGCCCTCGCGGTCGAACCCGCCCAGGCCATTGAAGAACTCAAGCGTTGGCAGCGTCGGCTCCTCGAGGGCGTCTTCTCCCGGTGCGCGCACCTTATCGAGGTACCTGGCCGGTGGCGCAGTGCCTGGCTGGGCCGCGGCAATATGCGCAAGCTGGCTTGCCAGCGGCCCACGGTGGGCCAGCAGCACAACACTAGCCACCGAGCGCAGCAGCGCCTGGCCCTCACTGCTCACCAGGTCCGCGCGCAGCGTGGTCACTGCGCCCTGAACGAAGGCGGCTCGCGGCCCCGGGCGCGCCTGGCTGCTCAGCACCGCCGTCTCGATGGCGATTTGTAGATCCTGAACGTAGGAGGCGCCCCGCTCGTTGATAATCACCAGATCTACACCGAGGCGTTTCATCTGCCAGTATTCATGGGCGCGCAGCAACTGGCGCACCAGCGGCAAATCGTCGATAGAATCGATGCGCAGCAGCACGATCGGCAGGTCACCAGAGATCGCATAGGGCCAAAGCCCCGACTGCGCCCCGGCGCCGCGCTCGATCATTGACGGCGACGCCCTAAAAAGCGGGTCGGGGTATAAAAGCGGCGCCGCCAGGCGTTGGAAGTCCGCCGCCTCGCCGGTCTGCACATCGAGATGGCGCAGTTGCACCTGGGCCTGGGTCCAGGCAAGCGTTCCCGCGCGTTCGAAGGCGCTGTAGTCGTGGTGCTTGTCGATCAGGTCGATCAGCGCCTCTCGCGAGGACGCCACCACGGTCCAGAAAGCCACCTGGGCGCTCTTGCCCGGGGGCACGCGCACCCGGCGGCGTAGCGAAAAGATCGGGTCGAGCACCGTGCCGACGCTGTTCGATAGCGCCTGCCCTTTGGCCAGCCCCTGGGCGGTGGCAAGCGACTGGCCGCGGCCGATGAACCGCGCTCGGTCGGTTTCAAACTGTGCCGGGCCTTCGGTGGCCCCCTGGGTGACGGCGAAATGCGCCGCCCACACCGTGGGCTCGTCCGGCGTACGTTTTCGCCGCGTGGCGATCAGCGCCCCGAACTCGGCAAGGTACTCGGTGACCACGAACAGCTTGGCAAACACCGGGTGGGCGTTGTCCGTGGCCGGGGTGGTCAGCACCAGTTCGGCGTAGCTGGTGATATCGATCTCGCGCGCCCTGGGGCCCGCGTTGGTGAGCGATACGCGCCGCACCTCGCCATCGTCTTCGCTCGAAACGAGCACCTCGAGCCGGCTGGTGAGATCGTCCTGGCGGCGCGTGTAGCTTGCGTAATCCTCGGCGAAGATCACCTCGGCGGGGGCTTGCGGCGTCGCGTTGGCATCCTGCAGCGCACGGCCCGAGGCGTACCAGCCCGCGCCGCTTGCGCAGTCGCGCAGGAATATGAAACTTCCCCAGGGGTCGCAGGTAGGATCGGCGCGCCAGCGAGTGATCGCCACGCCCTGCCAGCGGCTGTAGCCGCCGCCGGTGGCGGTGAGCATCACCGCGTAGCGGCCGTTCGACAGCAGGTGGGTAACCGGCGCCGCCCCCACCACGGGCGTAAACCGGCGAACCGTAGGGGCGTCGCCGGGCAGCGCCAGCGCCCCGGCCTTGACCTCCTCCGCCTGGGGGTAGGCGATCGCGATGGTATGCGAGATCCGCTCCTGAAGCAGCAGCTCGCAGGCCTTGATGATCGGTTCGCGGTGAAAGCGCGCGCGCATCAAGCCGTCGTGGGCCGCGTTGGCCAGCGACACGATGGTCATCCCCTGGTGGTGGGCCATGAAGCTACGTACGAGAGCGACCTTTTCGCCTTCCGGCAGCCGTGTCGGGGTAAAGTCCAGCGCCTCGTAAAAGCCAAAACGCCCGAGCGCGCCCATCTCGGCCAGGCGCATGTAGTTTTGATACGCCGCCAGCGGCTCGACCATGGCGGCAAGGCCCGTGGCGTAAGGGGCGATGACGATATCCGCCGAGAGCCAGCGCTTGAGGCCAAGCCCGGGCACGCCGAAGTTGGAGTACTGGTAGGTGAACTCAAGATCCCGGGCGTTATACGCGGACTCGGAAAGCCCCCAGGGCACGCCGAGCGACAGCCCGTAAGCCCGTTGGCGTTTGACCACCGAGCGCGTGGTCTGCTCGAGCAGGCTACCATCCGGGGCGCGCATCACAAGCGAGGGCATCAGGTATTCGAACATCGACCCGGACCAAGAGATCAGCGCCGAGGCGCTGCCTACCGGGGTGGCGGTTCGGCCCAGGCGAAACCAGTGGCGGGTCGGCGCATCGCCTTTCGCCACGGCCAGCAGGCTTGCAAGCCGCGCCTCCGAGGCGAGCAGGTCATAGCAGCTGGTATCCAGCCGCCCCTGGGCCACATCGAAACCAATCGACAAGAGCTGGCGTTCCGGGTCGAGCAGGAAACGAAAATCCATCGCCAGCGCCATGCTGCGCGCCCCCAGCGCCAGCGCGTCCAACCGGCCTTGCGTATCCGCATGATCGAGTGCTTGCCGGTCGCGCAGGTGACAAGCAACCGTTTGGCCAAGCGCATTGATCCAAAAAAGCGCCTCCTGGCGGGGTGCATCGGTGGCGCTCGAAAGGTTCTCCTGCGCCGTTTGGGTCAGCGCCTCGGTCAGGCGCGCAATGGCGGGTAAATCCAGCGCACCATCGGGGCTTGCAAAGGCCGCTTCGACGTCATCAAGGCGCGGGGTGATCGGCGCGCGGAAGGCGCCATCGACAACGTCGAGCGAGCGGCGAGCGAGCTGGAGGGTATCCTGGAGGCCCGGGCGAAGATCCGCCAGCGGCTCGAGATCGCGCCACATCTCACAGGCGTTGGCCATCGCGATGAGATGACCCGCCAGGTTGCCGCTGTCTACCGAGGAGATATACACCGGCTCGAGCGGGCGCACATCCTGGGTGGCGTACCAGTTGTAGAAATGGCCTTTATAGCGCTCGAGTGTTTGCATCGCCTCGAGTGTCTGTTCGAGACGCTCGATGGTGGCAAGCGTTCCCGCCCACCCGAAGTCTCTGGCGGCAACGGTCGAGAGCAGATAGAGCCCGATATTGGTGGGCGAGGTGCGGTGGGCCACCACCGGCTGGGGGTCTTCCTGAAAGTTATCCGGAGGAAGAAAGTGGCTCTGGGCGGTGACGAAAGTTTCGAAAAACCGCCAGGTGCGACGGGCGATCAGGCGAAGTTCGCTGCTCTGCGCCTGATTGATAGGCCGCTGCAGCCTGGCCGTCAGCGGGCGGCTTAGCAGGCTTGCCAACAGCGGCGCGCCGAGCCATAAAAGCGCGATGGGGACGACGAGCGGCCACACATCGATATCATGGATGAGTGCCGCCGCCGCGACGCCGATACCCGCCGCAAGCCCGGCGGCCATGGCGCGATAAAAGCCCAGCGGCGTCAATTGAGGGCCTTTCGAGCTTTGCGCCGCCGTCGTCCACTCGAGCAGGTGGCGACGGCTAACCCCAAGGCGATAAAGCGTGCGCAGAATGGCATCCATCATGCGCGCGGCCTGGTCGGGCAAAAAGGTGAACAGGGTGAGCGTCTGTAACAGCGCTATCCTTGCCAGCAAACCAACCCGGGCAAAATGCGGGCGAAGCTCGAGACCTGGCCGGGCGGGTACGATCGCGGCCAAAAATGGCAGCAGCGGTGGCGTGGCAATCACCAAAAGCAGCAGTAGCGTGCCCAGTGCCGCCGCGGGCAGCGGCAGCCACCAGCACACCGCCAGGCTTGCGAAGGTGGCCGGTATCAAAAGTGAGCGGCGCAGGTTATCGAGCATTTTCCAGCGCCCGAGCAGCGAAGGCGCTTGCTTCTGCGCGCTGAGCGCGCCCCTGGGCCTGCCCAGAATCCAGGGAATCAGCTGCCAGTCGCCCCGTGTCCAGCGGTGCTGGCGTTTGGCGGCCACATCAAACCGGGCGGGAAAATCCTCCATCACTTCGATGTCCGAGACCAGCCCCGCCCGGGCGAAGAGGCCTTCGAACAGGTCGTGACTCAGCAGCGTGTTATCCGGCACGCGCCCGGCCATGGCGGCCATGAACGCATCGACGTCGTAAATCCCCTTGCCGGCGAAAGAGCCTTCGGCGAACAGGTCCTGATACACATCGGAGACCGCGCCGGCGTAGGGGTCGATGCCGCCGGGAGCCGAAAACAGGCGCTGAAAATGCGAGCCCTCGAGGCCGGTGGGAAGCGCTGGGGTGCTGCGCGGCTGCAAAATGGCGTAGCCCGCGACCACACGCTGGCACTCGGCGCTAAAGCGCGGACGATTGAGCGGGTGTGCCATCTTGGCGATCAGACGCGTGGCGGCGTCCCGGGGTAGGCGCGTGTCGCCGTCCAGGGTGATCACGTAGCGCACGTCCCGCGGCGGTGCCGGGGCATCGATAAAGGCGGTGTTCGCCTCGCCGCGCAACCAGCGGTTGAGTTCACAAAGCTTGCCGCGCTTGCGCTCCCACCCCATGAAGCGCTGCTCTGCGGCGTTGAACGTCCGGCCGCGATAAAGCAGCAAAAAGCGCTCGCTTTGCTCGTTTTCAACAGCGCCGTGGCGCTGATTCAGGCGCGCGATGGCCGCCCTGGCGCCGGCCAAAAGCGGCGCATCACTTTCGAGCACCTGATGATGGGCATCGACACCGTCGAGCAGCAGCGCATAAAAAAGCGCCCCGCCGCCGCTCGCCAGGTGGTGTACTTCCAGCTGCTCGATCTGTTCTTCGAGCTCGCTTGCGCTGGTCAAAAGCGTAGGCACCGCCACCAGGGTGCAAAGCGAAGACGGTACGCCAGCGCTCAGGTCCAGACTCGGCAGCGCCACGGGCCCAAGGCCTCGGGTGATCATGAGATTAACGAGCGCCATGGCCACTTCCGTGGCGGGTAGCCAACCCAACAGCGCTAGAAGCATCAGCAGCGCTGCGACCTCCCCCGTTTGCCCGCCAGGGTGCGTGGCGGCCACGACCCAAAGCGCAAGCCCCAACAGGCAAAGCGATAATAGCCCCACCCCTCCCAAATACCCGGCTATACCGCATTGGCGCAGCCGGCGCCCCAACCGCCGCCCTGGCGGTACGCGGTAACCCAGGGTGTGCTCGAGTGTCTGGACGCCATCGCCAATCAGGTAATAGCCCGGGTCGCCCAGGCGCGCCGCCTCGACCGGGTCATCGATGCCCTTGCTTGCGCGCTGCGCCGCGTCGAGCGCCTGCTCGGCGGCCTCTAGCTCGCTACACCCGGCCCCCCGTGAAAGCCGTTCGATCGCGGTGCGGTAGCGGTTGCGGGTGGCGAAGTCCATGGCGGCAAAGCCGCTTTGCGCGCTGAGTTTGGCATCCACCAGGCTGGCACTTTCGACGATATCCGGCCAGTCGATGCTCGAGATCAGGCGCATGCTGTTGATGATATTGCGCATCGAGACGTTGGCCGCCCCCTGGCGCTGCTGCACGCGGTGCACTACTTCCTCGACGGCGTCGCCCTGGCTTGCCAGCCGGGTTTCGAGCCACCCCAGAAGCGGCATGGTGCGTGGGTCCTGGTCGCGCAGGCGCTTGGCCAGCTGGGCGGTAAACGCCTCGGACAATGGCCCGCTAGCCAGCGGTACTTCATCGGTGCCCGGCATCGCCGTATCGTTTCTGACCGACAGCCGCCGCGCCAACTCATCCGCTTCGCTGCGCGCCTTCTGCTCCTGGGTGATTTGCACCGCCAGTCGACGCAGGTTCTCGATCAAGACGATGCGCAGCGTGATCGCGACCGCCCACAGCTCGCCAATGGTCAGGGGCTGCACGCGCTGGTAGGCCGCCAAAAAGCTCATTAGCACGTTCGGGTCGAAGTAGCTATCGGTGTGCGCCACGTACGCCCAGGTCAGGCCAAACACCCGCGGGTAGCCCGCAAACGGGCCTTCGGCGAGCTTGGGGAGCTGGCGGTAATACCCCGGCGGAAGATCAGCGCGCACCTCGCGTATCTGCGCTTCGACGAGGTGATAGTTATCCAGCAGCCAGGCGGCGGCGGGCATGATGTCCTGGCCGCTGGCGAGCGAGGCGGAGCTACTGCGATAGGCGCTGAAAAGCGCGGCCGCGTTATCGCGCAAGCGCGATTGCAAGGTGGGCACACCAGGCGGAGTAGACGAAATCGACTGCGCGGCGGCCAGGCTCATGGCGTGTTGCTCGAGGCGTTCGACGCTGAAAAGCTCTTCTCGAACGGGCGCCTGGGAGTGCCAGGGCAGGGCTTTTGAAGGATGAAGATGACGCCGTAAAAACAGAGGGAGCATGAACGTTACCTGGGCGCCACGGCTCCACGGCGTAGGCCAATAAGGCGCTATCTGAACATAGGTAGATGGCAAACGTCCGTCTGTGCGCTAGCGCACCAAAGGGGCTTGGGTAAGGGCCTGACGGGCGGGCATAAAAAAACCCCGCTTCGTGGAGCGGGGTTATTGGTTCAGGCTTTTAAAAGGGCCCGGCGGCTCAATGGCGGCGCCGGCGCCAGAGCAAAAAGCCCAGCAGCGCGATGATCGCAACGCCCGCCGCTACCATGCCCGCCCGGGCCAGCAGCAGCAGGTCCGAGTCCGCCCCACCGGCGCGCAGCTCGGACACCCGCGCCGTTTCCATGGTGACGTCGCTTTCGCCGAACTCGCTCATCAGGTAGTTGGTGACCTCGGCCACCTGCCCATCGTCGAGCTCGTCGGCGAAACCGAGCATGCCCTGGCGGTGTTCCGGCCAGACACCCTCGAGAATCACCATGGCGACGTTATCCGCGTTGGGTTTGTCGAGCACCGGGTGACCGGCCAGTGGGGGCAAACCGTTCAAGCCGCTGCCATTGGGGGCGTGGCAGGCCGCGCACTGGTCGCGGTAGATGCGCTCGCCAGGGCCGATATCCGCAAGGGCGGCCGGGGTATCGTCATCCATGAGCTGGCCGATGTTAGAAAAGTCAGCGTTGTCGCTGCCCTCTTCATCCGCTACCCCGGCCTGCGCACTGGCTTCTTCGCTCTCGCCTTCCGGCAACAGGTAGACCGCGATCGCTTCGATGTCGTCCTCCGGCATGCGCGAGAAGCTCAGGTCGATCGCCTCGAGCATCGGGCCGGCGGCGGTGGCGCCGTTGTCGGCGTGGCCGGTGCGCAGGTAGTCGACCAGCTGGCTGCGACTCCAACCGCCAATGCCGCTTTCCGGATCATCGGTGATATCCGGCGCGTACCAGGTACCCAACGAGCCGCCGCTGAGCGCCTGGCCGGACTTCTCGGCCATCAGCAAATTACGCGGCGTATGGCAGGTGCCGCAGTGGGTGGCGCCTTCAACGAGATAGGCGCCGCGGTTCCACTGCTCGGAGCGCTCCGGGTCGGGCTCGAAGGGGCCGCTGTCCAGAAACAGCACGTTCCAGGCCGCCATGGAGAAACGCAGGTTGAACGGGAACGGCAGTTCGGTTTCCGGCGCAACGTCATCGGAGGGCGCTACGTCGTGCATGAAGTAGGCGTAGAGCGCCTCGATGTCGTCATCGGTGAGCTTGGCGTAGGCGGTGTAAGGCATCGCCGGGTAGAGGTGCCCGCCATCGGCGCGCACGCCTTCGCGCATCGCACGGGAAAACTCGTCGAGGGAATAGCCACCGATGCCCGCATCCGACGGCGTGATATTGGTGGTGAAGATAGTACCCAGCGGGCTCTCGATGGGGTGGCCGCCGCTAAACGCCGGCCGGCCCGGCTCCGAGTGGCAAGCGGCGCAGTCACCGGCGATGGCCACCGCTTCGCCGCGCTGGATCAGCTCGCGGCTCGGCTCATCCGTCTGGGCCATGGCGACACTCGCAAAGCCGCTTGCGGCCAACAAAAGCCCTGCCTTGAGGCGATTATCCATGCTGGGTCTCCTCCAGAATGCGGTCCGCCGTGCGTAGCGCCAGCGCCGCCGCGGTCAGGGTGACGTTGCAGGTACCCACCGTGGGCATCACGCCGGTGCCGACCATGAAGAGGTTTTCATGATCGTGGGCGCGACCCCACTGGTCGGTCACGCTGGTGGCCGGGTCATTGCCCATGGAGAGCGTGCCGGTGATGTGCTGGCGGTTGGAGAACGCGCCGCTGCGGCTGTGCTTGATGTTGGTGCCCCCCAGCATTTCGGCGATGCGGTCGTAGTGCTCGCGGGTCACTTCGGTGCCGCGCTGCTCGTACTCGCCGATGCTCCAGTGCATGCGCGGCGTGGGCAGGCCCAGGGCGTCGCGCTTGTCACTCAGGGTGACGCGGTTGTTCGGGTCCGGCAGCTGTTCCATGGCGTTTTTGATCCCCAACCGGCGGGCGGCGCGGTAGCGCACCTGCTCCTGCAGCTCACGGCCGTGGTAGCCCTCGGCGAGCAGCTCCTTGGTGACCGTATCGACCTTGGAGCCGTTGGAGATATCGATACGAAACGGCGCGTACTCCGAGCGGAAATCGCCGTCGCGGAAGTCACCGATAGAGCACGGGCTGACCGGGCCGCGGCCGGGCCAGATCGGCTCGTCGACATCGAAGTTGATGCCAATCGCCGGGTGGTCGCAAAGATTACGCCCGACGTTGTCACGCACGTTGGCGATGCCGCTTTCGAACGTGTCGCTTGACGACATCAACAGCAGCTTGGGCGTCTCGATGGCGTTGGCGGCCAGCACCACGGTCTGGGCGGTGACCTTGTGGCTCACCTTTTCCCAATCGTAATAGTGCACGGCGCTGATCCGGCCTTCGCTATCGTGCTCGAGGTTGTAGACCACCGCCTCGGTGATGATCTCGACCCCTTCCCGCTCGGCTTCCTGGGCGGCGATGCCACCGTGATACTGGGCGTCGATCGGGCAGATCGGCATGCAGTTGTTGTTGCCGCAGCACGCCGGGCGGCCGTCGAAGTTGCGGCTGTTGCGCGCGGTGGAGTCGTCGATGACGCGATAATCCGGCGCCAGCCGCTCGGTGACCCGCTGCTGCAAGTAAGAGGCCGGCACGCGCTCCATGGGGTAGGGCTTGGCCCGCGGCGAGCCGTTATCCGGCTCGCCGCCGGTACCGGTGATCACTTCCACCTGGTAGTAGTAGTCCTCGAGATCGTCGTAGCCGATCGGCCAATCCACGCCGACCCCGTAAAGGCTTTGGGTACGAAAATCGTTGGGCACGAAGCGCCACATCTGCGCCGCCCAGTGCCAGGAGGTGCCGCCCAGCATGCGAATGTACTGGGCGTTGTAGGGGTGCGGCCCGGCCTGGTCCAGGTATTCGTTGGCCGTGGGCGAAAAGCGCGGGTGCGGGGCCATCTCCGAATAGGGGTACGGCGCCATGTAATCGGACTTGAAGGCGGACTCGCGGTAGTTCTGCACCAGCTCGCCGCGGCCCTTGCGGGGGCCGGATTCCAGCAGCAGCACGGAGCGCCCGGCCCGGGCCAGCCGCGTGGCCAGCAAGGAACCACAAATGCCCGCACCGACCACGACGACGTCGGCAACTTTATCGTTACTCATGGGGATCACTTATTCTCTTCAAAAAGCTACGGTCTTTGGAAAGCTTTGGTTTTTAGAAAGCCCTGGTTTTTGGCAAGCGTTCTCTTTGGAAAGCTCTGCCTTTGAAAAAACCTTCTTTAAGGGGCTCGATGCCAGCTGCCGCAGGGGCCGTAGGAGAAACTCGAAGGCACCAGCTTGTCGGCGACAATCTGGTTGGAGAGCGAGTTGAGGTAGGTGACGTAGACCGTCTGCTCGCCGGTACCGACTACGCCGGTGTACCAGCCGCTGAGCATGTAACGGGCCGTGGCCTCTTCCACCGCGTACTCTTCGCCAAAATCGAGGCGCGAGGCCTGAAGCAGCGCCGGCTGCTCATCGAGCAGGTTTTTTAGGCGCGTCAGGTGCTCGGTAAAATCCTCCAGGGCGAGTTTGGAGGCATGCACCAAGGCGCTTGCGAGGTTTTCGTCGAGCTCGTCGCGCGCAATCAGCCGGCGCGAGACGTCGAGAAACTCGCTCACTTCATTGGCGGAGGCGTCTTGGGCCCCGGCCAGGGCTTCGGGCACTGCCAGCCAGCGCCCGGCCACGCCCGTAAGCGCAAAGCCGCCGGCCATCTGGATGACGCGGCGGCGAGTAATAGTTGCCATGTTCGTTCGTTCCCTTGCGTACCCGCCGCCGATCAGCATCGGCGGCAGTGGACCGCTTTGCGGCTAAATCAGCGTGCCGATTACGTCTTAACACGCTATTAATCGGCGCATATTATACCTTAGTCGCGCCACACCGACACTATTAGTTATAAGCGGAATTGACCCCATCAATGGCCCTATAACGAGGTCTAGCATCCGTTTTAGGGCTCGATACGAAGTGATCCCCAGCCCTCGAGCAGTGAGGACGCCCAACACTTTGAAAAGCGGCTTAATGTCTGGGTTCGCTAAACAACACGCCGAGGTCGCTGGCCTTTTACGTCTCCATGTTTGCGCCCGATAGAGGCGCCCGACACCGCAGAATCGATAACGCTTTGCATTCTCTTCTAGCGCGTGCCAACATCGCTTTTTTTGCTCGGATACCCTTCGTGGCCAACACACAGCGTTGTCATAGCGGCCGCTTTCAGCGCCAGCGGCTACTTGCCTTGTGTGGCGGGCTGCTGCTCGTAGCGTTTTGCTGTGCCCCTTCGTTGGCCGCCGAACCGACAGAGGATGCTACGCCGCGCATCGTGACGCTTTACCAGGGCGCCACCGATAGCGCCGTCGCTTTAGGCGTGCCCCCCATTGGCGTGGTCGATTCCTGGCTCGAGCCCCCCATGTACCGCTACCTGCGTGATGCGTTGAGCGATGTAGAACACGTGGGGCTCGAGACCCAGCCCAACCTGGAAAAAATCGCCTGGCTTGCGCCGGATCGGGTGATCGCCAGCGACTTTCGTCACGCGCGCGTCGCGCCGCTGCTACGCGCTATAGCACCGACGGTATTCGCCCCCACGGTGTTTGATTTCAAAACCACGCTCATGCTGGTAGCCGATGCCACCGGGCGCGAGGCCCAAGCCGAAAGGCTTCTACAGCAGTGGGATGCGCGCGTCGCCGATTTCCGCCAGCAGATGGCGACGAAGCTTGGCGAGCAGTGGCCTTTGAGCGCGGCCGTGGTGCGCTTTAAAAGCGACCATCTGCGCATCTACACCAGCGGCTTTGCAGGCTCGATTCTCGACGAGCTGGGCTTCGAGCAGCCGGATACGCTGCAAACCCAGGGCTGGGGCATGAAGCTTACCAACAGCGAAAACATTCCGGTGCTGGAGGCCGACGTGATGTTCGTGCTGCTCGAGCCGGATGACCCGGCCATAGCAGCCAACTACCGGCGTTGGCGCGCTCACCCGCTCTGGCAGCGACTGAGTTCGGTGCGCCATCAACGCGTGTTCGAGGCGGACCCGGTGAGCTGGATGATGGGCGGCGGCATCCTGGCCGCCAACGCCATGCTCGATGACCTTTACCGCCACTACGAACTCACTCTCGCAAGCCCTCAGGCATGTTTGGCGTTGGGCGCTGAAGCGCGGGAAGGCCCGCCGTGTTGAGGCGCAGGTCGAGCAAACTCATCGGCCTGCTGGGCGGCGCGGGTATTCTGCTGCTCGCGTTTATATCGAGCGTCATGCTGGGTACGACGTCTATTGCGTGGGGGACTCTCTGGAGTGCGCTGCTGCACTACGACCCGGGCCAGGTCGACCAGATCATTTTACTGACCGAGCGCCTGCCCCGCGCCGTGGTGGCCACCCTGGTGGGCGCAAGCCTGGCGACCGCCGGGGCACTGATGCAGACCATGACGCGCAACCCGCTCGCCTCGCCGGGCATTTTGGGCATCAACGCCGGGGCGATGTTCTTTGTGGTGGTGTCGGTATCGCTACTCCCGCTGCACGCCCCGGTGCACTATGTGGGGGCCGCGCTACTCGGGGCGCTGGTCGCCGCGGGGCTTGTGATTTTGCTAAGCCGCGGCCGCCAGGGCGAGTTTTCGCCGCTGCGCGTGGTGCTGGCCGGCGTGGCGGTCACGGCGCTGTTCGTTTCGTTCAGCCAGGGGCTTTTGGTGATCGACCAGCAAAGCTTCGAGAGCGTGCTTTACTGGCTGGCAGGCTCGGTGGCCGGGCGCGATCTTGCGCTTATTGCCCCGCTGTTGCCGCTATTTTTCGCGGGCTTCGTGCTGAGCGCGATGCTGGCCGGGCGCGCCAATGCGCTGCTGCTGGATGACGACATGGTCACCCAGCTGGGGCTGCAGGCCAACACCCTGAAGCTGCTACTGGGGCTTTGTGTGATCGTGCTGGCGGGCACTTCGGTGGCGCTGGCCGGTATGATCGGCTTTGTGGGGCTGATCGTGCCGCACATGGCGCGCGGGCTGTTCGGTATCGACCACCGCTGGCTGCTGCCCGCCTGTGCCCTGCTGGGGGGCGCCTTGCTGCTGCTGGCCGATGTCGCCGCGCGCTTTTTGATACCGCCCCAGGAGATCCCGGTGGGCGTCATGACCGCGCTGATCGGCACGCCCTTCTTTATTTACCTGGCGCGACGCAGGCTGACGGCGCGATGAAAGCAGGCATTTCGTGTAGCGCCGAGCGCGCCGCCCCGCACGCCCTCTCCTTTTCGCGATGGCTGCTGCTGTTGAGTTGTTTTCTGGCGGCAAGCGCGCTGCATTCGCTATGTCTGGGCAGTTTTCCCACATCACTACGCCAGGTACTGCGCGCCCTGACCGCACCTTCGAGTAGCGATATCGCTTTTATCGTTTGGGAATTGCGCCTGCCGCGCATTGCGCTTGCGATGCTGGTTGGTGCGGCGCTGGCCATCGCCGGGGCGATTCTTCAGCGTATCGTGCGCAACCCCTTGGCCTCGCCGGATGTCATTGGCATTACCAGCGGCGCCGCCTTTGCCGCGGTGCTGTTTCTGACGCTCTCGAGCACGACGTTAAGCATTCAATTACTCCCCTTGGCGGCGATGCTCGGGGCGCTGGTGTCGGCGCTACTGGTCTCAAGCCTTGCCTGGAGAAACGGCCTGAACCCTTCGCGCATGGTGCTGGTGGGTATCGGTTTGGCGGCGGCGATGGGCGCGGCCACCACGCTATTGATCGTGATGAGCGACGATTCCAGTGCGATGGCGGCCTACGTCTGGTTGACCGGGAGTCTTTACGCCGCGCAGTGGAAGGATACCCTGGGGATGCTGGCGTGGCTGGTGGTGACGCTGCCCGTTTGCCTGGCGTTGGCCCGTCACGCCGACGTCATGGCGCTGGGCGATGGCGTGGCGCAGGGGCTGGGGGTGGCGATCATAAAAAGCCGGCTGGCGCTATTGGCCTGTAGCGTGGTGCTGGCAGGCGCGGCGGTGGCGTTTGCCGGGGGCTTGAGCTTTGTCGGCCTGATTGCGCCCCACCTGGCGGCCAGGCTGGTGGGGCATAAACTGGCAAAGCTCATCCCCGCCTCGGCGCTGGTCGGCGCGTTGATCGTGCTCTACGCCGACCTTTTAGGCCGGGTGGCCTTTCTTCCCAAGGACTTGCCCGCCGGTATCTTCGTGGCCGGCATCGGCGCGCCGTTTTTCGTCTTCCTGCTATACAAGATGCGCTAAACGTCAGGGATACAAGCCGCGCTAACCGTTAGACATTCAGCCGTTAGAAATCCAGCCGGTAGCCTAGCGTCAGCGTGCGGCCACGCCCGGCAAAGTAGCGCTCGTCGTTGACCAGCGCACTTTGCGAATAGTAGGTGACGTACTGCTCGTCCAGCAGGTTAGCCACGCCTACATTCACCTGGCCGACCGGCAGTTGGTAGCCCAGGGCGGCGTCCATCAATAGATAACCATCGAACTCGCGGTCGGCTTCGTCGAAGGTTTTATCGAAGGCGTAGTTGGCCTGTACGAAGGTCGAAAGATCGTCGGTCCAGTTGGCCGACCAGCGAGCCGTCATACGATCCGGCGAAACATCCAGCCCGGACAGTTTGGCGTCCAGGTTTCCGTCTTCGTTGCTGTCATAGCGCCCTTTCATCCGCGAGTAGGCCACACGAGCCGAATGCCGATCGGTGAACTGATAGTCGACCGAGGCCTCGAAGCCCTTGATCTCGGTTTCCTGGCGCTGCATGTAGAACACATCGTCCACTTCGGTCAGGCGGCTGCCAAAGTCCGACGACGACTGGTAATAGCTAAGCTCCGCCGCCAACCGGTCGTTTTCGAAACGCACCCCGGTTTCGACATTATCGGTCACGACCGGGCTTAGGTTGTCGATGCTGCCCACGGACTGGTTGGGCGTGCTGATTCCCCTCAAGGCACGGCCTACGTCGGGGATCGAGAAGCCTTCGGAATAATTGGCAAACAGGCTCCAGTGATCGACCGGATTCCAAACCGCGCCCAGGTTATAGAGCGTTTCGTTGAAGCTTGGCGAGCCGCCTTCGACCGCCACGCCGTTATTGGCGGCCACCGTTTGGTAGTCGTCGATATCGAGCTTGGCATACTCATAGCGCGCCCCGAAGGAGAGCAGCAGCGACTCGACCGGGCGCACATCGGCCTGAACGAACGGCGATAGATCGGTGTAGTCGGTTTGCGGCACGTAGGTGCGATCGCTCTGGTATAGATACTGCTCGGTTTCATCGAACAGGGTATCGAAGCCGACGGTAAGCTTCAGGCGCTCCTCCCAAAAATCATCCCTGGTGAGCGACACCTTGGTACCCCACTTGCTGGTGGCGGCCATGGTCTGGTCATAAAACGTGCCGATCGGGGCGATGCTGGCGTCCTGGAAGGTGGCGGAGTCGGTGGCTCCAAACAGCGCTTCGTAGTCCTGGTAGAACACCTGGGCGCTTAGGTGCATGCCGGCCAGGTCATAGTGGTCGTAGCCAAGCCCGGTCGTCCACACCCGGTTGTAGGGCGCATCGCCTTCTGGCGTACCGCGCTCAGAGGTCGTGACCACGCCGCCCGCGCGGTCGCCGGTCACGCTCACGTAATCGTTATGCCCTTCGATGTTGTAGTGGTTGACGCTGAACTGCAGGCGCTGGTCGTCATCCACCCAGTAGGCCAGCTTGCCCAGAATATCGAAAGAGCGAGAATCCATCAGATCGCCCTGGGTGTTATCCACCCCGACCGCGTCACCGTTACCATCCAGAAATAGCCCCTGGTCTTCATGGCTTGCCGAAAACAGGTAGTCGACATCGCCGCTATTGCCGCTCACGCCGTAGCTGGTTTTATAGCTCAGCGTATCGCTGTCGAGCTCGCGGGTGGGCGTGGTGATCTGCGCTTCCACGTGCTGATTGAACGAGCCGGGCTCGGGACGCTTGGTGACCAGATTGATCACACCGCCCGCCGCCCCGACACCGTTGGTGGCATTGGCGCCCTGGATCACCTCGATCTGCTCGACCATCGAAAAATCGATGGCGTGCGCTTCACGCCCGGTCGGGCGCAGCGGGTTGGACTGGGGAATGCCGTCGATCAATATCAGCGGCGTGCGGCCTCTCAGGGTTTCGCCGCTGCCGCTCATCTTTTGGCGGCTGGGCGAGTAGGACGGCAGCAGGTTGCTGAGTATCTGCGAGGAGTCGCTCGAGAACTGGCGCTGCTGGCCGATCTCTTCTTCGCTGATGATACGCACCGTTTGCGGCGAGTCTTGCGGGGTGGCACTGGTGCGCGAAGCGGTCACCACCATGGGCTGTTCAGCGTTGGCGCGCCCCGTTGCGGTCTGGTCGGTCACCGTTTGTTGGGCGTAGCCCTGAGTAGCTGCGACCAGCCCTGCCAGCGTGACGGTTGGCCACATTACCAAGCGTTTTTTGACCTGCACTGTGTAGTTTCCTTCTGCTCGAACGCGCGCCCAACTAAAACACGCTTACAAATGAGAATGATTGTATTACGCATATTAGGCCTTCGTTATGCGCAAAATGGAACACCACGTTCGGCTAAAATCGAAAATAATTTCCGGTCAATGACGCTCCGCTTTTGATACCTCGCCACTGCCCGCCCCGAGCAACGAGGGTTACCATTGAAAATGAGAATATTTTGCCTTAGGGTCTGGCTATCCTGATCACCCGATGAGCCCGCGAATGCCTTCTTCACCTGCTCTTGAGCCGCGCCTGACCGGCGACGATTTACACGTTGGCTACGAGGCTGCACCGGTTTTGAAGGGAGTCGATATCGCCGTCGAAGAGGGTCGGCTTACCGTGCTGCTGGGGCCCAACGGTTGCGGCAAGTCGACTCTTCTCAAAACGCTTGCCCGCACGCTTAGCCCCACCGCCGGCCACGTCTACCTGGACGGCAAGGACATTCACCGCAGCAATACCCGCGATGTCGCCAAGCGGCTGGGCATTTTGCCCCAGGGGCCGGTGGCGCCGGAGGGGCTAACGGTCAAACAACTGGTCGGTATGGGCCGTTTTCCGCACCAGGGGCTTTGGCAAAAAAACACGCGCCTGGACAGCGCAGCGGTTGACGAGGCCATGGCCTACACCAATGTCGGCGAATTCGCCGAGCGCAGTGTGGATGCGCTCTCCGGCGGCCAGCGCCAGCGCTGCTGGATTGCCATGGTACTGGCCCAGCAAACCGATCTGATTTTGCTCGACGAGCCCACCACCTTTCTGGACTTGAAGGTGCAGGTCGACCTGCTCGAGCTACTTTCCCGGCTGGCCCACGAAAAAAATCGCACGCTGCTGCTGGTGCTTCACGACCTGAACCTGGCCGCCGCCTACGCCGACCACCTGGTGCTGATGCGCGACGGGCAAATCATCACCAGTGGCGCGCCCGGCCAGGTGTTTACGGCGGAAAATCTCGAGCGCGTGTTCAACCTCGATGCCCAAATCCTTTTTGACCCGGAAAGCGGCCGCCCCCTTTGTGTACCGCGCAAAGGGCGCGGCGCCGCTAGCCTGCAAGCGACGAGGCGCGCCTCATGAAACAGACTTTCTGCGCTGACTTAAGCCGTGAGCAGAGCGACCCACTCGCGGGTAGCGCCGCCCACGCCGAGCGCAACCTGCTGCTGAGCTGGCCGCGCGCCAAATGGCAGCGCAACCTGCGCCACGCAAACGATATGAGCGATACGCTGGTCGAGATGCTCGACCAAATGGCGGGCAACGGGCGGCGGGTCAATCTCATCCACCGTCAGGGCCAGGACGCCACTCGGCATACGGTCTTTTTAATGCCCGAAAGGCAACGTTTTAGCGTCGCGCGAGATGAGCTGACGCTGTTTTTGGCCGCGTGGCAGAACGCCGACTCGCTTGAACGGTGGGAGCAGGCCCCGCCCGTGCATGACCTCATACTCTGCTGCACCCACGGTAAAAAGGATAAATGCTGCGCCAAATACGGCTATAAAACCTTCAAGGCGCTAGCGCACACCGTTGCCGAGCATCATCTGCCCTTTGACGTATGGGAGAGCAGCCACCTGGGCGGTTGCCGCCTGGCTGCCAGCGTTATCCTGCTGCCCAACGCGCGCAAATACGGGCGCATCACCCCGGAGCAAACGCTGGATTTTCTGCAAACCGAAGCCAACGGCTTGCGCTTTCTACCCGGCTACCGGGGTGGCTCGCAGCTTACCCCCGCCCAACAAAGCGCCGAGCTTGCGCTGCTCGAGCGTTTGAGCACGCAGGCCTCCCAGCCCCAACTTACCCTGCTGGACGAAAGCGGCGGCGAGCATGAACGCACCCTGCGCTGGCGCTGCGAGCAGCAAGGCGCGCAAAGTGAGGCCCAGGTACACTGTCAGGCTACGCCGCTGATGCGTGTCGATTCCTGCGCCGATCTCGATCAAGGGCCCACCGAAAGCCTGGTGTGGCGAGCCACTCACCTCGACGGCCAGGCCCTTCAGGCCTAAGGCCTTGCGACTTGCATAAAAAAAGCCCGGCGTGCCGGGCTTTTTGCGCTTGATGGCGGGCGTTGGGCTTACCAGCGGTAGCTGACGCTTCCGATCACGCTTCGCGAGTCGCCGTAGTAGCAGTAGAAATCGCAGCCGCTGACGTACTCTTTATCAGTGAGGTTTTTAACGTTCACCTGGGCGGACCAGTTCTCGTCGATCTCATAACGGGCCATGGCGTCATAAAGCGTGGTCGAGGAGACGTTGCCTTCGACGCTGCTGCCGGGGCTGGCTTCGCTTTCGCCCAAATAACGCACGCCAGCGCCAATCGACAGACCCGGCAGCGCCCGGCTCATGTCGTAACCCAGCCACGCGGAAGCCGAGTGGCGCGGAATCAGCGGCACGCGCTCGTCCTGCTGGTCGTCGCTTTCGTCATAGCGCGCGTCGGTGTAGGTGTAGGCGGCGGTCAGCTGTAGTTCATCGGTCAGGTAACCCACGCCCTCTACTTCAAAACCGTTGGAGCGGCGCTCGCCCGCTTGTTCCTGCACCGGGGCATCGGTGGAAATCAGCGTATTGCTTTCCTTGATATCGAAGGCGGCAATGGTGACGTAGCCGTCGACATCGAAGGGCGCGATTTTAACCCCCGCCTCTAGCTGGCGGCCTTCCAGCGGCTCGTAGCTTGAGCCGCTCGGGCCGATGCCCGCCACCGGCGTAAAGGATTCGCTGTAGCTTACGTAGGGCGAAACGCCGTTATCGCCCAGGTACATGGCGCCGGCGGTCAGCGAGAGCTGCTCGTCGTCATAGCCTTCGCTGGAACGGCCGGTGGCATCCGAGAAATCGTCGCTGCTGTCGACATTGTCGTAACGGGCCCCGGCCAAAAATACCCAGCTGTCCGCCACGCGCAGCTGGTCCTGCACGTAAAAGCCGAGCTGGCGGCGGTCGACATCGTGCTCGGTGGGGTCGCCGGTATCCGGCGCGCTAAACGAGGCGTAGTCCGGGTTGTAGAGATCCACGGTGTCGATATTGGAGAACAGCGACGAGCCGTCCCCGGCGGTGCGGAAGCTGTCGCGGTTGGTGTAGTTCAAATCGAGCTTTTGGTAGTCCGCGCCGAACAGCAGCGTGTTTTCGGTGTTTTCGGTATAGGTGCGCGCGATCAGGCGGTTGTCGATCGTGAAGCCGTCGTACTCGCCGTCGCGGTCGATCACGCCCCGCGAGATACCCCGCGGCGGCGTCACGTAGGAGTTGGGGTAGACGTTTCTAAGCTCGAGATCGAGATTGGTGTAGCGCGCGTTCTGCTGAAACTCCCAGGTATCGTTGATCTGGTGTTCAAGCTCGTAACCCAGCGCTACCTGGCGCTGATCCAGATGGTCGTAATCGGGCTGGCCGTAGTTGGTATCGCGGTCGATCTTGCCAAAGGGCGAGTCGTTCACCGTGCCAAAAGCGGGGAAGAAGCCCGAGGTGGGGGTGCCTTCATCTTTCTGGACGCTGGCCAAAAACGTGACCGTGGTGTCGTCGCTAAAATCCACAGCCAGGCTCGGCGCGAAGTAGTAGCGCTCTTTCTCGCTGCCGTTGAGCTCGCCGTCCTGGTCACGATAAAGCGCCACGGTGCGATAACGCATATCGTCACGCTCGCCGACCGGGCCGGACACGTCGATGCCCACCTGGCGGTGACCGTCGTTGCCCGCCTCTACGGTGATGTTGCCTTGGGGCTCATCCGTCGGGCGCTTGCTGATCGCGTTGATCACACCGCCGGGAGGCGCCTCGCCGTAAAGAATCGACGCCGGGCCCTTCAAGAGATCGACCCGCTCCAGGCCAAAGGTTTCGTTCATCCACCAGAAGTAGCCGCCGGTACGAAACAGGCGCAGGCCGTCCTGGTAAGTGGCGTTTTCCGCACTAAAGCCGCGCAGGAAGAACCAGTCCGCGTTGTTGTCGTTGCCGTAGGGCTGCGAGGTGACACCAGAGCGGTATTGGAAGGTTTCGTCGTACTTGTTGACGCCACGATCTTCGAGCTCCTGCTCACTGACCGTGGAGATCGCCCGCGGGGTTTCGATATCCGGCGTTGCGACCTTGAGCGCGGTGGCGGTGACCACCGTCGTGCCCATATCCACCGTTTCCTCTTGGGCCAGTGCGGCCAGGGGCGCCATGCTCAGCGCACTTCCCAACGAGATGAGCATTGAACGGCGAACGGCAAACGATAACGGTGCGGCTGCAAACGGAGGTCGAAGCATGAGGGCAGTCTCATTAAAGAGCAAAATGGGCGGTCAGAAAAGCTGAATGATACGGATTATTATTCACAATCACAATATCGAGGCCGACTCAAGCCGCTTTGCCGGAACAAGGCGTTGCACGATCAAACGCCCGCCAGTCTCCCGGCTTTATCGAGAGCACCAACGGGCCTACTTCCCTGCCCTCACCTTCGGCTACCGGCATGAAAGATATCCGCCAGCCGCCGGCGCTCGTGCTCCTCATAAAAGCTCGGGTCATCGAAGAGGTCCGGCTGCACGGCGTCGAACATCATGCCCAGCACCTCGGCACTGCTCTGCACCATCGGCTCGAAGTGGGCGGTATGAGTTTTCAATGCCCGCACCCGGCGCCGACGATAGATCGCATACACGCCCAGCAAAGTGAAGACGCAGGCAATATAGAGCGGCAAGCCGTGATCGCCCACCGCGTGCATCAGCGAGCCCGCCGCCAAGGGGGCTACCGCGCAGCCGGCGCCGTGCATCACCAGCATATCCGCCGAGCCCGCGACGATCTCATCCGGGTGGAGCTGGTCGATCAACTGCGCCACCGCCAGCGGGTAGAGCGAAAACGCCAGCCCGCCCCACAAGAAGTAGAGCGCCAGGAGCACGTTATGACTGGGCGCAAAGGGTATGGCCGCCGCCACCAGCGCCGCGCTCAGTACTACCCAAATCAACACCAGTGGCCGGTCATGCTGATCGGAAAAACGCCCGATGGGAATCTGCAAAAGCGCCCCACCGACGATGGCCGTACTCATCACCAGCCCCACCCCGGCGATATCGAACCCCAAATGGGTCGCGTAGATCGGCGTCATCGACCAAAACGCCCCCATGGCAAGCCCGGAGAGCGCCGCGGACGCCACCGCCAGCGGCGCAAACCCCAAAAGCGCCCGCAGGCTGCTTTTCGGCCGCTCGGAGATCTTCGGCTGCACGCGGCGCGTCAGCGTAATCGGCAGCACAGCCCAACTGATCAAAATCGCGATCATCACGAACAGCAGAAAGCCCTCCGGCGATGACAGCCGCAAAAACTGCTGCGCCGTCGCCAGCGCCCCCAGGTTGACCACCATATAAACGGCAAAGATGCGCCCCCGCTCGTGGCTTGCCGCCTGGCTATTGAGCCAGCTTTCGATCACCGTAATCAGAGTAATGAACGAGAGCCCATAAATAATACGCAGCGGCAGCCACACCCAAGGGTTGATGAAGACCAGATGCAAAAGCGCCATGGTGGCGCAAATAGAGGCACAAAAACCAAAGGTGCGGATATGGCCCATCCGCTTGATCAACCGCCGGCTCATCCAGGTGCCGCAAATAAAGCCCACGAAATACCCGGACATCACCATGCCCAACAGCGTGGTCGAAAACCCCTCGCTTGTGCCGCGCAGCGTGAGCAGCGTGTTGAGTAGGCCGTTGCCCAGCAGCAGAAGCGCCACGCTTTGGAGGATCGACTTGACCGGTCTGAGCATTGTTAGTGAGCGCATGGGCACCCTCGCCGCTGGGTGATGAGCCCAAGCGTATTAAAGGAAAGGAATCAATCCATGTAATGGGGTATGCATAAAGGGTGCCATGGGGGAACGCTGGTGAGTTGGCTGCCGCCTACATAGGGTCGATTCACCGAGACGCCGTACCTGAGGCTCGATGTAAAAAGTGAGGATTCAACTGGAGGTTGAATATCCCCTAACGCATAATAAAAGAGAGCCTCGTATTGCAAACGCCTTTACTGGGCACAGTAGAGGCAGGCAAAGGAGTCACTTCATGCAAGTTCGCATCAAGAAATATCGCACAGTTCGAGCGATCGGGTCTGTCATGGAAATTTGGCCAATTGGCAACTACAGCGAGCACATGCCCAAAGGTACGCCCCCGCAGCGCATGGCGCAGTGCTGGAGTAATGTAGGCAACCAGCTTCAAAAAGCCATCAAGAGCTACGAGCAGTCTGCGACGTCACACCATCTTCAGTAGCATCCGGGTTTAGAGTCAGAAGTTACTTGGCCAATTTGAGTTTTTCCCCCACCGAATTCCTCTGTGTTCCGTCTCACCTATAGCAACATAAGCTAAGCCCGCCGTGGTGGCGGGCCCAAACAAGGAGGCTCATATGGCCAAGCATGATGATGACAACCGCAGCCGACAGTTAGATCCCGAAAACGACGCATACTGGCAGTCTCGAGGAGAAGACGAACGTCCGGATGATTGGGAAGACCTAATCTAATTACGACACAAGCGGGGGACCGCAATTAGCCGCCCCCTGCTTCGGCTATAGTCTGTGACGCTTTTCTATACTCCGCTTCATATACCGAAAATATCTCTTCAATCATGGGTCTAGGCACATCATACATACTAAGGAATGCTCTAAACTCTCTACATGTTTCAAGAAAAATAAAGGCCTTAGCATAACCTTTTGCTATAACATTAAATGCATGATCGCCAAGTAAAGCATGCCTATAAGCCACTGCTTCGATGAAACCCTCGATGGAGGAATGCTCGGGACGTCCACTGTCTTCCCCTATCCAATTTCTTAGTAGCTTTTGCTTCGAAGATATGTCTGCTCCGCGGCCGCTCCCCTCGACGTCTTTCAGGTATTCATGTTCTGCCCACAACTTGCCCAGAAAAGCGCTAGTTGTGCTATTAGGTGGGCAACCGGAATTGGCCGCGATGTAATCCAGGAAGGACGAGACTGGGTTGCTCCACTCGCCTACTTGAGGGCAGAACTGCGGCAGGAGAGTCTCAAGCGGCACTCTCTCTTTATGGCTGCCAGTCAAGTATTCCCATTCGGCTGCTAGCCATGCAGCAAAGCGAAGCAACATAGACGAGAAAGCGCACAGACGGAAGTGAATCAATTCAGGGTAGGCCTCAAAGCCCCCACTAGGCGGATCGATTGACAGTAGGCCTTCCACGTCTTGTCGAGCCAGTAAGCACCCCGGCTCGGAGGCGAGGTTACACGCCAATAAAACCCGCAATTTATTATGAGCACCCACCGTGTTGAGCAACTCTTTGATCAAATCTCGTTCCGCATCGACTCGAGACTGCCAATACTCCTTGCTGACGGTTTCATGAAGACATTTGCTCGCAATCAAGGCAGACCATTCATTATAAGGCTGCCACAAAAATTCAAGTTCTTGTGGATCTTGGCGGAGCGCCTCTAATTCAGGCTTGTCTTTTAGGATACGCTCTATTTTAGCTTGGGTGCTCGGCCTGATTCCCTTGATATGCGAAGGATTCAAAAACTTTATAAAGGTTCGCCAAGTTACCCAGCCAGGGTTTAGCTTTCGCGCCTCTTCGTACCCATGCTTAGGAGCCGTTGGGGCATTCAGCAATACGCAAAGCTTTTGAATTGGATAAAAAAACAAAAAACCTTTCACATAGGGTATTTGCTTTTTGTCGGCCTCCAAAAGCTTCTTAACCATATCTAAAATGCTCCACTCAATTCTCAGCCTTCATAAACTTTTGCCCCTGTTTTATTGTTAGTTCAGCTAATCAACTGCGCAGTTTCTGGCTCATAAACCACACTCATAATCGACCCATCACGAACCCGCTCTACCGCCTCATCAATCACATGCAATGGCACCAAAAACCACTCGCGTGGTTTAACCGGGTGCCCGAAGCGGTCTTGAATTGTCAGCTCAAGCTGTGCGGGGGCGAAGATGCGATGGAAGAGCGCTTCCAGTTTGCGGCGGTTGATACCGGCCAGCTTGTAAGTAGCGACTACTTCAACATCGGCCAGTAAGTAGGTGGCATCATGAGTGGCGTTGGCGATACGAGCTTCGACCTTGCCACCGGTTACGCCGATTTTGTGGATCAGCTCCCGGTGCTCAGCCACAAAAGAGTGCTCTGAGAGGCTTCGCAGCACGTAGATGGTGCCGCTTTCGATGTCGTCGTCTTCCCAGGTTTCGCTGAAACGGTTTTCAATGGGCTGTTGTTCAGCAAACAGAGGCCCGGCATCCGGCTCAGTAATACGGCGGCTGGCCTCGTCTTTGTAGAGCGCTCTTACCAACGATAAGCGCAGTAGATTGCTTTCCGTGCCGTTGGAGAAAATCACCCGTAAGCGGGCATCTTTCTTGCCTTGGGGTGAATCAAACTCCTCACCCTCCTCGGCCACATAAGCCGTCTGTCCATCCACGATGAACCACTGCCCGACCTCGATAGTGGCGTTCTTACCGAAGCGACGCGTGGTTCTTAGCCCACTTTTCAGTTCGTCTTCTACGTGCTCAAACAGCGGCTGGTAGGTCGCAAAATCTTCGCACTTCTCTCTATTTGCCACCTCTTCAGCAGCCCGTTTCTCGGCGCTTGAGCGCACATGCTTTAGCTCGGTTAGCTCAGACGCCCCAGAAATCCCAGAAAGCTCAGTAAGTAAGGCGTCATCACCCATCGTCTCTGTCGCATCTATTTCGCTGATACTGACGTCATCCAGTAAGCCCTGATGATCAAGCGGCGCTACCAAGGTTCGGCATTCCTCAAGCGAACGAATGCGATCAAGACGCACGGCATAGAGCCGCTCAAAAATATCGTTGTCTTCACCATGCTGCGGGGCATGGCTATGCCGATCAACAAAGCGCTGAATCTCTTCAAACCCGGCAATAATGCGCTCTTCACGTGTCGAAAGACCTTTCTTTTTCTCGGCTTGAGCTAGCTCATCAAGCTCGGCGCGCAAGTCGTCCAGATCAGTCATAACGACCCTCATCTTTAAAGCGTACGAATGCAGAAGCGCCTTCGGCCATGCGCTTTTCCCAAGCATCCTGGGAGCTGATAGAAGGCAAGCGCCCTCGCTCTTTCTTGAATTTGACCGCTCTCATCGCCAGCTCTTTGGCTTCATCAGGCGTCAGATTGGTACGTTTGCCAGAGATGACAGCAGCCACTTGCTTCAAGCTGTCTTCGCTCATGCTCTTGGCCAGAATCGCGTAGGCCTCGCTGAAAGGGTTGATGCGATCAATCAAATCAATATCGAGCTCCCGCACGTCCATGGCGAACTTGCGGACCCCTGCTATTAATGCGGTGTTAGGCCTTGGCTCATTGCTACCAATATCGACGGCCTCACTACCCGCTAGCAGTTGCTTGGCCTGCTGGGTGAGGTTGAGCGCAGCGATGGCATGCTGGCGAACGGCTTCTTGGTCTTGCTCGTCCAGATTGGGATAGCGCTCTTTGATGATCTTGCCCATGCGTACCTGGGTGAGCTCTTCAGGCACCAGTTCTTCATCAAACAAACCACGCTCAATGGTGGTCTTGTCCTGCACAAAACCGGTGATCACTTCATTCAGGTCTTCTTGGCAAATCCGGGTCGCTTCTTCGCTTTTGGGTTCTGCCAGCCCCTTGATTTCGATGTGATATTTACCAGTTTCTTCGTTAACACCTACGTTACATTTGCTGGGATTATAGCCTTCATCACCGTAGTCCAACCCCTCTTGCGGGCCGCTGGTGGGGTGCTTTGGCTTGAACTCAAAGCGCGGTGCTAGCACTTGCTCCATCAATAAGCTGGCAGCGATGGCTTTTAGGGTATCGTTAATGGCTTCGGTTACGGCCTGTTCAGCCGCATCCGGCTCAGCGATCAAATTCGTGAAGCGCGCCCGTGTCTTGCCCGGCGCATCCCGCGTGGCGCGACCGATGATCTGCACAATCTCCGTTAGGCTGGAACGGTAGCCCACCGTCAACGCATGCTCACACCAAATCCAATCAAAGCCCTCTTTCGCCATGCCCAGGGCAATGATGATATCTACATGTTCACGGTTATTTTTCTGCGCAGGGTCTTTCAATGCGCTCGATACATGCTCACGTTTGGTTGAATCATCATCTACCAAATCAGCAATTTTAAGCAGCCGCCCTTCTGGCGTTTTCACCAGTTGAAAACCGGTGGCCGGATCAGCCCCCTGCCACTCCCCCAGCGCTTCGATGATGTGTTCAACCTCGCGAACCTTATCTTTAGAGCTCTCGCGAGAGTTGACATTGGGAATATGGAGTATGGTCTTCTCAGCAGGATCAAGCACCTTGAGGATGTCATCAGCATAGGAGCCTGAGTAGAAGTAGTAGCCGATATCCAGCTGCTTGAGATACTCGTAACCGTTGAGCTGCTCGTAATAGGTGTAAGTCACCGTATCAAAGCGCGACTCATCCTGCGGAGCCAACACCGCTTCGGTGTCGCCTCGGAAGTAGGAGCCAGTCATCGCGACGATGTGGACCTTATCGCGATTGATAAAGCCGCCCAGATGAGCACCCAGCTTGTTATCCGGGTTGGCCGAAACGTGGTGGAACTCATCTACGGCGATTAAGCGGTCATCAAAGGCCGCTAACCCAAACTGATCAATCGCAAAGCGGAACGTCGCGTGGGTACACACCAACACTTTGTCGCTGCTTTCGAGGAAAGCGCCTAACGATTTGACCTTGCCGCCATTGTCCGTGCCTGGTGCGTTGCACAGGTTCCATTTAGGTTCTACCTGCCAATCAGCCCAGAAGCCGTAGTTGCTGAGCGGCTCGTCATTAAAGCTGGAGCCGATAGATTTTTCCGGCACTACGATAATGGCCTGTTTCAGCCCCTGGTTGTGCAGCTTATCCAACGCAATAAACATGAGCGCGCGGCTTTTGCCGGATGCGGGTGGTGACTTAATCAGCAGATACTGCTCGCCTCGGCGCTCATAAACACGCTCTTGCATAGGCCGCATGCCCAGTTCATTGGACGTGGTAGAACTGCCATTGCTAGCGTACGAAACAGAAACTGAAGGTACTCTCTTCGTCATAATGCAATCCCTGTCAGGGCTTCTTGCCCTTGTATTTGAGGTCTTGTTCTAGCTGTTCGATTTCTTTTAGGTCAGCGGCATCAGCTGCTTTTGCCTCCGCCGTGCTCCGTTGCTGGTCGAACACCACATAACGCTCACGGGCAATCTTTTCCATATTTTCACGGCTAACCGAGCCTGCGCCTTCGAGGATGGGCTGGTCATTAAACGCCAGCATCTTATCGACATTATTACGCCAGAAATCCAGAGTAAGTTCTTTCTGGTTCTTGACCCTTAGCTCTGCCTGTTCGAGGAAGATCACCACCAAACGGTTCAGCGTGTCGATTTCGTCAGCCTTTAGGTAGTTTTTAGCCACGATGACATCCTGCTTGCGAACCCGTGAGCCGCTCCAGTTGGTTAACGCCATGTTAGGCATACTGGAGTTTGAACGTTTCAAGATCAGCTCGGCAGCTGTGTGGCCTGTGGCCGCATACAGCAGCTTGTTTTGCACCTCAGCAAAAAACTGTGCTGTCTCTCGCTCACGAGCCTGATAGTCGGAGCTAAGGGCAAAGAGATCGCGGACTTTCTGGTAGAAGCGTTTTTCCGAGGCGCGTATGTCACGGACGCGCTCCAGGAGCTCATCAAAGAAATCCCATCCACTTGGGTTCTTAAGGCGCTCGTCGTCCATCACGAAGCCCTTAATCAGAAACTCCTTCAGGTGAGTGCTGGCCCACTGGCGAAACTGCACGCCGCGAGACGAGCGGACGCGATAGCCGATAGCCAAGATCAAATCGAGGTTGTAGTAACTGATCTTCCGCTTAACCTGACGCTTACCCTCGGATTGAACTGTCAAGGAATCCTTGACGGTTGCCTCAGGATCTAACTCATTGTCTTCGAATATATTTTTGGCGTGCAGAGAGACATTCTGCTTGGTGGTTTGGAACAGCTCGGCAATTTCCAGCTGGCTTAGCCAGATGCTGTCGCATTCTACACGCAGGTGCAGTTGGGTGCGGCCATCGTCCGTAGTGTAGAGAATGAGATCACTCATGCATTCCTCCGTGCTGTCCTATTGGTAGACGCTTGACTAGGAACCTCTGCGATCATCTTGGTATACAGCTCAAACAGCTTTTCCAAACGCTCCGTATCGTTCTTGAAGCGACGCCCGATGTAGATTCGCTCCAACACCTCATCATTGCGTTCATGGGCTTCACGCAGATTGGCGGGCATTTTTTCAGGAACGTAGAGATCAGCAATGGTGGCCGGAAAATGCGTTTCACGAGCCAGCAGAATATTTTCGGCGCAGTGAGTCAGGTCGGCTTTGTTTTTTTCGGTCAGGGCTGGAACGGGGAAAGTGTTCCAGCCTAGGGTGTTCGTATAGGAAAAATCAGTTCGCATTCTTGCACAGACCGCTCCAACCCAAGCAATATTTAAGCGTGAACAGATAATTGAGAAAGGCCACAAAGGACTTCCTGGCAATGTGAACGCTTTATTCGATACTACAGTGCCTTCAGGGAGCAAATCAGCTGGGAGATACCGCCTGTTCTCCGAGCTGATAACTGGAACAACAATAATCGGCAACTTAGATATAGGCTTCCGCTCATCAAAACGGTGTGACCAACTTGCAGCCTTGACTGTTGCTGACTTTTTACTGGCCAGACGAAATTTTTTTACTTTTTGTATGCGATCATTAATTACGTTTATTTTTTTCGCTTCATCAGCTTGATCGTCTTCGATCCAGATGCAATAACGTTTGATGCCATTGATAAGCTCTCTAGATCCAACAAACGGCTTAATAAAATTATTACGATCTGAGTTTTCGAGTACTAAAGATGACATTTCGCTGGAATCAAGAACGAGATTCCCCCCATCTGTGGGTGAATTGCCACGAGCCATCTCAGGGAGCCCACTGATATGAGATGGAGATGAGTGAACAACAATGTCAGCACCTGAAATCAGATATGCGTTTATATTGTCGCAAGCTTTTGAAACAAGTTCGCCATCAGAATCTATAGAGTATAAACGGCGCATAGCTGGTAGTTCTGACGATATTGCAACGATTACCACTGTAACCCCTGCGCTGTTACTAGCTAAATTTGCCCACCTAAAGCTAGTATGTGCAAAGACTATTTTATGACCAGTAGAAAAAATTTCTGGCCATAGAGTCGATACCTGCTTTCCTTGACAGATTGAGTTTGTAGATACAAATGCTGTGGTAGTGGGCGTATGAAGACCATAGTCTGCTGCCTTCATAAACCATCCGGCTACATAGTCAAGTGTTCTCCAGCTTGGTAACCGTTCAGCAAATATTTTTTCGAGATCAGTTTTCTGCTCAGGAGACTGCCATTTAGAACCCAGATAAGGAGGATTTCCGCAGATATAGGTCTCCCCACCTTCGTTCTCAAAATCGATTTGCGCCTGATCCAACGGTGATTCAAACAGGTCATCTGCGTGAAGCTTAACGCCGGTTCCTGTTGGCGGACAAATGCTCAGCCAATCCAGGCGCAAAGCGTTGCCACAGGTAATCCAGTTATCGGAGCTGAGGGGTAAAAACTCGGCCAGCGCTAATTTCTTGCCACGATAGTGCAAGTCACACTGGTACTCGGCAATAATCAGAGCAAGCCGAGCGACTTCTGCCGAAAAGTCGCGTAGCTCAATGCCTCGGAAATTAGTCAGCGGAATGTCAGTTGGCCGGTTTGGCTCGCCTCGACGCTGATTGATCTCTGCTTCGATAGCTCTCATTTGCTTGTAGGCGATAACCAAAAAATTACCCGAGCCGCAGGCGGGGTCAAACACGCGAATTTTGGCCATGCGGTTGCGAAGATTTAGCAGCTTGCGGGCGTTATCGCCTGCTTCCTCTAGCTTTTCGCGCAAGTCATCCAGAAACAGTGGATTCAGTACTTTCAAAATGTTCGGCACGCTGGTGTAGTGCATGCCCAACGCACCGCGCTCTTCGTCGTCGGCCACCGCCTGAATCATTGAGCCGAAAATATCAGGGTTGATCTGTGTCCAGTCCAAGCTGCCGATGTGCAGAAGATAAGAGCGCGCGATCTTGCTGAAGCGCGGTACGTCGACACTGCCGGAAAACAAACCGCCGTTTACATAGGGAAACTTCCCTGCCCAACGGGGGATGTTCGCAGCAGCATGCTCTTCTTGCCGCGTGTTCATGGCGCGGAAGATTTCGCTAATCACTTCATGGGTATTGGCAGAATCTCTGGCGCTCATGTCTGACACGGTATCGGTAAACAGCCCGCTACCGGCGAAGATGTCCGTATCTTCGGCAAAGAAGCAGAAGATCAGCCTAGCCATGAAGTGGTTCATCTCATGGCGCTGCTCTTCTGTGCCCCAGCTTGGGTTATCTTTCAGTAGCTCCACATACAGCCGGTTCAGGCGGCTGGTGGCCCGAATATCAAACGAGCTTTCACGCACCTGCTTAACGGTGGTGATGCCCGCCAAGGGCAAAAAGAAACCGAAGTGATCCGGGAACTCTTCATATTTGCAGGCAACCGTCTCGCCGCTTCCCAGCTCCTCGGCTTCTAGCATCTCACCATCGGTGGCAAGCACGAACTTCGCCTTGGCACGCGTAGTCGCTGTACTCGCCTTCAGAGCAGCTAGGGTCTCGGTAACGACACCGGCCTGCGCCACTGCGATATGGATATTGTTTGTCTGCAATACCCCACCAAGATCCGACTTATTGGACGTACCCGAACGCAACCGCTTGATGGTGGTCGCCTTGTTACCAAAGGCCTCCAGAAAGGCATAGGGGAATTCAGCCGGATCAAAGGGCTGTTGTGCCAAGTCAGAAATGGCAGATTCGATTTCAACTGCGTTCATGGAGTGCCGTCTATTCGGTTCGCCATCTGGCGAGTGCTTGTTTCTTGCTGCCAAGCAGTTTGAGCTATATCGGTGAGCATTTTAAAGGGCGATATAGCTCTGCGCGCTCAAGACATATTAAGGAAAATAAATATTCTTTATTGATAGATATCATACACACCCAGCGGCGCTGCTTCAGCGTCTACCATATGTAATAGAGGTGCGAATAATAAATAGATAAACAAGCGGCGGGGAGCCAAGGACCAAGGGATTCATAACCCCCTGCTTTGAAGAAGCATCTAACATAGAATTGGTGGGCCCAGTCCGACTTGAACGGACGACCAAGGGATTATGAGTCCCCTGCTCTAACCAACTGAGCTATGGGCCCGAAAGGCGTGCATATCATAGCGAATGTGGCCGGGCGAGGCTACCCCTGGGGCGCTATCTTGATCTTATTGCGGCACTTTTGCACTGTGGGCGAGTCTGCTGATGAGTCCTTACTATGGAGACATGCCATGAAAGCCTTGTTTGCTCTTTTACCGCTGGTGCTGGCGATGCCGGTGTCGGCGGATTGGCAGCTGGATTCGAGCCAGTCCCAGGTGCAGGCGAGCATCACCCAGCTCGACGGCGGCTCGCCGCAAACCCATCATCATCAGGTGCGTGACTTGCAGGGCGAGATTTCGCCGGACGGCACCCTGCGCCTGCCGCTGAAACTCAGCCAGACCGACCTGCTCTCGCGCTTTGGCGAGCTGCCGGTATGGGCGCGGCTACTCACTGATTCCACGCTGGTGACGTTGACCGCGCAGATGCCGCCGGAGCGCCTCGATCGTCTGGATATCGGCGAGTCGATGGTCGAAACGCTCACCTTTCGCGTGCAAACGGAGGGCATCAATCAGCAAGAAGACGTGCCGCTGCGCTTCACCCGGGAAGGCTTGAACCAGGTGCGCGTGACCCACGCCGAGCCCATGGCCTTGAATGGCAGCACGCTCATGGCCAACAACACGGTGCGTACGGTGATGTCGCTGCTGGGCTATCAGCAAATTGCCGACCATGTGCCGGTCACCCTCGATGCAGTGCTGATCAACCGCTAGCGCCTAAGTAGCCGCCGCTCGGCGCACGCTGGCAATCAGGGGGCTGCCGGTGTCCGGGTCTTTCAAAAGCGTGCAGTCTACCTGGTAAAGCGTACGTACCAGCGCCGGGGTCACGACCTCGGCGGGCGTACCTTCGGCGACGATACGCCCTTCACACATGGCAATGAGATGGTCGGCGTAGCGGCAGGCGCTGGCCAAATCGTGCAGCACCATCACCACGGTGCGCCCTTCACGGGCAAGCTTTTGCACCAGTTCGAACACCTCGATCTGGTGGCCCAAATCCAGCGCGGAAGTGGGTTCATCGAGCAGTAGCAGCGGTGTTTGCTGGGCGATGGTCATGGCGATCCAGGCGCGCTGGCGCTGCCCGCCGGAAAGCGCCTCGAGCGGCCTGTCCGCCAGCGCCTCCAACCCGGCGGCCTTGAGCGCGTACTCGACGACCTGCTGGTCCTCCGGCGACCACTGGCGCAGCCACCCCTGGTGGGGCTGGCGGCCAAAGCGGATCAGCTCGGTGACGGTAAGCCCTTCCGGCGCCACGGCCTCCTGGGGCAGCAGCGCAAGCTTCTTGGCAAGCGCTTTGGCGGGTAATGCCTGGATATCGGCGCCGTCGAGCAGTACCGCACCGCTTTCCGGCTTGTGCAGCCGGGCAAGCCCCGAGAGCAGCGTGGATTTACCGCAGCCGTTGGGCCCCACAATGGCCGTCACCTGGCCGCTGGGCAGGTGAAGGCCCAGCTCGTTGATCACCCGGCGTGCGCCGTAGTTCATGTTCAGCGCCTGGGTGGCAAGCGTAGGTGTGTCGTGCGAGGTGCTCATGGGTGGCTCCGTTGCGGGCGCATCAAGATCCATAAAAGCCAGGGGCCGCCCACCACGGCGGTCACGATGCCCACGGGAATTTCGATGGGGGATAAAAGCGTTCGCCCGGCCAAATCCGCCAGTACCATGACCAGCGCCCCGGCAAGCGTGGCGGCCAGCACCGGTACGTGGCGTGAGCTTGAAAGCGAACGGGCGATTTCCGGGCCGATCAGCGCGACCATGCCCACCGGGCCTGCCACCGCGACGGCAAGGCCTGTAAGCACCACGGAAAGCGCCAACACTTGTATGCGACAAACCTTGACCTTCACCCCCAGCCCGCTGGCCACGGCGTCTCTAAAGCGCAAAAGCGTGAGCGAGCGCGCCAGCACCATGGCCAGCACGATACCCACCGCCAACCCCAGGGCCAGAAGCAGTACCGCATCGGGTGAACGGGCGTTGAGGGTGCCGACGGTCCAAGGGTAGGCGGCGTTGGCATCGTCGATGGGTACCCGAGCCAAAATGAACTGGGTCAGCGCGCCAAACACCGCGCCCACGCCAATGCCCGCCACGATGAACCGGTACCCTTGGGTGCCGCTGCCTGCGGAAAGGCCAAAGGTAATCGCCGCGGCGGTGGTGGCCCCGGCCAGCGCCATGGCGGGCGGGGCGATAGAAGTCCCAATACCGATGACCGAGGCGACCGCGAACGCCGTCGCGCCGTTATCGATACCGATGATACCAGGCGTTGCCAGCCGGTTGCCGGCCAGCGTCTGCATCAGGATACCCGCCAGTGCAAAGGCCCCGCCGGTCAGGCAGGCGCCAGCCAGGCGAGGCAGGCGAAGCTCCTGCACCATGAAGGTGGTCATGATGTCGCCCTGGCCCGCCAACGCCGGAATCACTTCGCTAATCGAAAGCGGCACGCTGCCAAAGGCCAGATACACGACCCCGGCTACCAATAGCGCGAGGACGAGCGCGCAGTTGACCCATACCGCGCGGCGCTCGAACAGTACGCTGTACGCCTGCCCATTGGCGTGCCAGGCCAGGCGCCAGTAGCCAGGCAGCGCCGGGTCGCTCGCTTTGAGTGCGCGCACGTCGTCCACCGCCTCGTGTTGGGAAGAGAGCTCCGGCATGTACTCAGGGCTCGCTGTCGTTTTGGTTGCCATCGTCACTGTTAACAGTAATTACCGTGTAAATAGTTATCGTGTAAATAGTTACCGTGGTAAAAGACCACGCCGCAAAGGCGCGGGCTCAAAGCATGGGTAAACGGCGGGCGCGTACTACCGCGATCAGCACCGGCGCGCCGCAAAGCGCGGTCAACACACCCAGCGGTAGCTCCGAGGGCGCGACCACGACCCGCGAAATGATATCGGCGCTCAGCACGATCAGGGGCCCGATGGGCAGACAGAACCAGAGCGTGCGGCGAATGTCCGGCCCGGCCAGTGCCCGGGCGACGAACGGTACCACCAGGCCCACGAACGCAATCGGCCCGGCGATTGCCGTAGCCGCGCCGACCAAAAGCGCCACACAGCCGATCACGATCCAGCGGATCAGTGAAGGATGATGGCCAAGCCCGGAGGCGGCGCGTTCGCCCAGCGCCAGCGCCGCCAGCGGGCGGGCAGTGAACACCACCATTACCGCGGCCACGGCCAGGCTTGGCAGCACGGCGGCCAAATCCTCGAGACGCCGCCCGGCCAGGCTACCCACGACCCAGAAGCGGATCTCGTCCGCGGCGCGCTGGTCATAAAGCAAAATCAGCGAGGTCAGCGAGCCCAAAAGCCCGGAAAACGCCGCACCGGCCAGCACCAGGCGCACCGGGTCGTTGCCCACGCCGCGAAAGCGCGCCACGCTCAGCACACAGACACACCCGGCCAGCGCCCCCAGCTGGGCCACGGAAATACGCAGGGTCGCCGCGCTCGCGCCGAGCACCAACGCCAGCGCAACGGCGAACGCCGACCCGGCACTCACGCCCAAAAGCCCCGGCTCGGCCAGGGGGTTACGCGATACCGCCTGTAAAAGCGCCCCGGCCACACCAAGGGCAACCCCCACCACGATGCCGATTAGCATGCGCGGCGCGCGAAGCTCCTGCACCACAAAGCGCGCCTCGCTGTCGGCGCTGCCCTGCAAAAGCGCCAGCACTCGCACCGGCCCTACGCTTCCGGCGCCGATCAACAGGCTCAGCACACTCACCGCCACGAGGGCGGTGAGCAGATACATCATCAGAACACGGGGCGTTTGGCGCGTGACCGCCCCGCTAAGTGCGTGGGCGATTCCGGTCACGGCAGCAAGGCGTTTTCGATACTATCCAGAATGGCCATGGCCGCCAACGGGCCGCTGGCGCTGCTCCAAAGCTGGCCATCGACCGGTATCACTCGGTCTTGCTGTACGACGTTCAGGCGGTTGAAGGCATTGCTCTGTTTGGCGGCGTCCAGCGCCTCCTGGCCGTCTTCGTTGAGCGTGGCCAAAAACAGCCAGTCGCCGTCGACCATGGAAATATTCTCCAGGCTCAGCGCATCGCTGTGGGCGCTGCCCTCTTCGACCAGCCCGGCATCACTCACATCGATACCCACGCGGTTGAGAAGCCCGGTGGCAATCAGGTTTTGCGACATGACCATGGGGCCGCTGGGCATCCAGCGCACCACGAAGGCGTTCTCGTCCGGGTGGTTTTCCTGAATCCTTTGTGAAAGTTCTTCGACCCGCGCTTCCACCGCCTGAATTGCCTCTTCCACCGCCTCCTGGCGGTTGAGCGCTTCGCCAAACAGGCGCGCTTCGGCCTCCCAGTTGTCCGGCTTGAAGGTCTGGGTCGGCGGCACGATGGTGGGCGCAATGCGCGAAAGCAGCTGGTACTGCTCTTCGGGGAGCTGGGCGGCGGCCAGGATCAAATCCGGTTTTTGGGACAGCACGGCTTCGATGTTGATTTCACGTACCACGCCGACCATCTCCGGGCGCTCATCGTCGAAGTACTCGGTCACGTAGTTGGCCACATCCGTGCCACCACGGGTACTGACAGCGCCCAGCGGCATGATACCGGCGGCAATGGCGGTGTCCAGCGCGCCTTCGTAAACTGTCACCACGCGCTCGGGGGTGCCTTCGACATCTACCTCGCCAAAGCCGGTTTCGAGCGTCCGCGCCTGGGCGTGCCCCGCGAAAAGTGCGCTGACCAAAGCACCCGCCATTGCCAAACGGCCTACCGTGTTACCCCGCGCTGTACCCGCCATCGAAACTCTCCTGTTTGTTAGTGCCATTGATAGTAACGATTCTCAAAAGCAATTGCATTACCAATTTATCCTCTCCCCCGCCCCTCTTTGCAAAAATGCCGGAGCGCCGTTAGCGGCGGGCCGGCGATGCAGCGCACTTTTCGCCAAGCGTTCCGTATAAAGCAACACGGTGTTCCTCAATTTTCGCTCGATATCGGGAACTATTATTTTTAGACTTCCAATTACATTTGATAACAAGTCTCATTAACAAGATAACCACTTTCATCGCAAGGGTTCTTCAATGCCTCGTTTTACTCGCACCGCCATTGCCAGCGCCGTCGCCCTGGGCGCTTTTGCTACTGCCGCGCACGCCCAGCAGGTGACCAACAACCTCGACGATATGGTCGTGACCGCCGCCGGGTACGAGCAAACGCTGAACAATGCGCCGGCCAGTATCTCGGTGGTCACCCGCCAGGAACTCGAGCAGAACCAGTTCACCAACGTGGCCGAGGCCATTGCCGATATTCCCGGCGTGGATACCCGCGCCGGTACCGGCAAAACCGGCGGGCGGGAGATTTCGATTCGCGGCATGCCCAGCGACTACACCTTGATCCTGATCGACGGGCGCCGCCAGAACACCTCCGGCGATGTCACGCCCAACGGTTTTAGCTCGACCTCCACCAGTTTCATGCCGCCGCTTTCCGCTATCGAGCGTATCGAAGTCATCCGTGGGCCGATGTCGACACTTTACGGCTCCGACGCCATGGGCGGGGTCATCAACATCATCACCCGCCGGGTGGGGAGCGAATGGGCAGGGTCGGTCAGCGTCGAGACTTCCTTCCAGGAGGACCGCGACGAAGGCAACAGTTCCACCCTCAACCTCTACGCCTCGGGCCCGCTGGTGGAAGACACCCTCGGCGTCCAGCTACGCGGGCGTTTGTTTGACCGCGCAAGCTCCGAGCGCCTGGTCGAGGACAGCGTCGGCCGTGACCCCCGCCCGGCGGAGGCACGCATCTACTCGATCGGCGGCCGGGTGAGCTTTACCCCGGACGACACCCACGAAATCTGGCTGGACGCCGAGCGCGCCCGCCAGACCTACGATAACGACGACTGCCGCCTGGGAAGCCTGGACGGCCTGCGCCGCAGCGACTGCGAGACGCCAGAACCGGACGCCTACTTCGGCTACGAGGACGAGCTGCGCTTCAACCGCGACCAGATCGCCCTGGGCCACTCCGCGCGTTTGAGCGCGGGCACCTGGGACAGCAGCATTACCCGTAACGAAACCGAGTCCCTGGGCCGCACGTTGCCCGCGGGTAACGCCCCGGCTTACGGCTACGTGGCCCAGGGCGGCGAGCCGCGCCAGCTCGAAAACCGCGACATCGTGGTGGATACCAAATTCGTGGCGCCGCTGGATGATCACATGGTCACCGTGGGCGGCCAGTACATCGACGCCGAACTCATCGACGCCACCGCCGGGAACGAAACGTTCAGCCAGTCGAGCTGGGCCGTCTTTCTCGAGGACGAGTGGTTTTTACGCGACGACCTGGCGCTGACCCTGGGCGGGCGCTATGAGCACCACAACGCCTTTGGCGGCCACTTCAGCCCGCGCGGCTATCTGGTATGGAATACCACCGACGAGTGGACGCTCAAGGGCGGCATCAGCCAGGGCTATAAGACCCCGACGCTGAACCAGCTGCACGACGGCGTTAACGGCTTTGGCAACCAGGGGCTCTCGGCGAGTCTGGGCTCACCTAATCTGTCGCCGGAAAAGAGCACCAACTACGAAATCGGCGCGATCTACGACAACCTGGATAACTTCTCCGCCGGGGCGACGGTCTTCTTTACCCAGTTCCGTGACCGTATCGCCAATGGCGACGATCTTCCGAACTGCCAGTTTGTCGATAGCAGCGGCAACCGTCCGTTTGCGGATGCGGCCAACTGCATCAGCGTGGGCGACTTCACCACCCAGGATAGCTTCAATCAGGAAATCAACGTCGACCGCGCCGAAACCCGCGGTATCGAGCTGACCAGCCGCTACCAGTTCGCCCCCCAATGGAGCATCAGCGGCGGCTACACCTACACCGATACCGAAGTGACCTCCGGCGACAACGAAGGCCAGGCGCTGACCAACGCGCCCAAACACAAGCTGACCGCGGATCTCTCCTGGGCGATCAACGCGCGCTGGACCACAACGCTCGAAGGCGAATACTACGCTTCTCGCGACCGCTTTAGCGGCAGCGTCTCGGGGAACTCCGCCGCGCTGGTCGAACAGGTGGGTAACGACCTGGATGGCTATGAGCTATTCAATCTGCGCTCGTCTTACCGCTTCTCGGACAACGTTCGCCTGACCGGCCGGGTCGACAACCTGCTCGACAAGGACTTCTCCGACTACGACACCTACACCTTCGACGGCGATACCTACGTCGCCTACCGCTACACGCAAACCGGGCGCTCGAATACCGGCGTGGCGGTGGATGGCCGCAGCTACTGGCTCTCCGCCACCTATGACTTCTAAGGCTGGTTGCTTTCGATCGATGCTCTCTGATCTCGCTTACTGATTTTAGCCCCGGCAAACACCGGGGCTTTTTTTAGCACGCTACGAACACCCCGCCCCCGGCTCCCCCAACGCAAAAACGGCTACCCGTGGGTAGCCGTTTTCAGCCATACATAAAGGCTGTGAAGCAAGCGCGGAGACGGCGCTTGCGATCAGAGTTCGTCTCAAGGGGAAAGCCATGACGATGTTCCTATGTGATCCATTTTTTAATTGGTTTTTGAATGCTAATTATTAGCATTCACATGGCCACATACTCTCGTGGTGTAGCGGTGGGACACGCCGTTCAACGAGGTGGAACAGGAATGTCTCTTATTTTCATTTACACGGCAAACTGGCACAATGAGCGCAATATCACTGCCCGCGGGCCTTTCTCATGTTTGATTTCGATGAACTTGCCGCCTTTTCGGATGTGATGGCGACCGGCAGTCTAACGCGCAGCGCTCAGAAGATGGGTCTGGCCAAATCCACCCTGAGCCGGCGTATCAGTCAATTGGAAGCACGCTTGAACCAGCCGCTTTTAAGGCGCCAGGCGAACCAGCTGATTCCAACCGAGGCGGGGCTATTATTTCACGGCTACTGCAACGAGCTTTTAGCCTTGGCCGGGCAAAGCCAGGAAGCGCTTTCGGAGCTGCGCGAAGAGATTAGCGGCAAGATCACGCTGGAAGCGCACGGCGTACTGGCAAGGGACTGGGTCGCCGGCGTGGCCGAGACGTTTCTGGCCCGCTACCCCGGGATCGAACTGACCCTGCGCTGCCGTGAAACGCTGTCCGCCAAACTCGATAGCAACAGCGTGCATATTTGGCTTGGCAGCATCGACGACTGCGGCCTGAACCAGGAGCGGCTGGGCCAGCTTACCCGCGGGCTTTACGCAAGCCCGCATTACCTGGCGCAAGCGCCTGCGCTGACCCATCCAAGCGAGCTCTACCAACATGCCTGGATCGACCTGCTCGATACCGCATCGAAGGGGCTGGCGCTTTATCACGCGGATGCGCCGGAATACGTTTTCTCCCCGCCCCGCTCGCGGCTGCGCGTGGATTTGACCGTGATGCATATCAACGCGATCGCCAGCGGCCAGGGCATCGGGCTTTTGCCCCACTGGATAGTCGACCAGCGCGAAGCGCATCACCCGGGCGAGCTGGTGCACTGCCTGGCCGGGTGGGAGCCCAAACCTCTGCCGGTGTCGCTGCTTTACGCCTACGGCCATCATTCGCGCCGGGTCAGCGCGCTGCTAAGCTTTCTGCGCGAGCGCGTGCCTACGCCGTGGCAGGTGCCGCCCCTTTCGGCCTAGCTGAAAAACCGGGCTTTTTGCCGGGCCGCGCCGGGAAACCTTGCCAGCTAACGACCTAATTGCCGACAATAGGCGCTTACGCTCGCCAAGGACGTTCCATGCTCGTTGAACTCTTCGCCGTCATGGCCCCGGTGCTCGCCGGGGCCGGGCTCGGCTTTATGTGGGTCCGTTTGGGCTACCCCTACCCGATCGATTTCGTCACCCGGCTGGTGTTCAATATCGGCACCCCGGCGCTGGTGCTGGCCTCGCTTGCCGGTGCCTCGATCGATGCCCATACGTTCGGTAAAACCATGCTGGCCACGGCCCTGGTGCTGAGTCTCATGGGGCTGATGGCCTTTGGGGCCGCGCGGCTTTTGCGCAAGGACTGGCGGGTCATCCTGGCGCCCATGATGTATCCCAATACCGGCAATATGGGCCTGCCGGTGGTGCTCTACGCTTTTGGCAGTGCCGGGTTTATCTACGGCATCACCATCATGGTGACCGTCTCGCTTTTTCAGTTCACGATCGGCGCGATGCTCTCGAGCCGCGGCAATCCGCTCAAAACCCTGGTCAAAACCCCTACGGTCTACGCGATTTTGATCGCCACGACGCTGCTTTTGACCGACACGGCGCTGCCGGCCTGGCTTGCCAACACCGTGGACCTGATGTCCGGGTTTACCGTCCCGCTGATGCTGATCACCCTGGGGGTGTCGCTTGCCAGCATCCAGGTCAAGAACCTGCGCTCCGGCATTGGCTTTAGCCTGGTCCGCATTCCACTGGCCGCCGGGCTTGCCTGGCTCGTCTCGACGCTTTTGAATCTGCCGCCGCTGGGTCAGAGTATTTTGATTTTGCAGATGTGCATGCCGGTGGCCGTGTTCAATTACCTGTTCGCCCAGCGCGCCAAGCGCGAGCCGGTCTACGTGGCAAGCCTGGTGTTCTGCTCGACCCTGCTGGCGCTTTTCTATCTGCCGGCGCTGCTAGCGCTGATGATGTAGCGTTTAACGGAACCTACCCCGTTGAGCGTAGTCACTGCTAGATTAAGTATAATTCCCAAGCCGGAGATCACGCTCATGACGACAACGCCTGCCTTGGCGCTCACGCACCTCGACCGCCGTGCTTCACCGCTTTTTTCACCGTTACTGGGCGGGCTGTTACTGCTGGGCGGTTTGCATAGCGCCCAAGCCGAGGTCATTACCGACGCCGTGACCACCGATGCCGCCACGTTTTCCATCGAACGCGTGGCCGAGGGCTTTACGCGCCCCTGGGCGGTCGCCTTTCTACCCGACGGGCGGTACCTGGTCAGCGAGCGTAGCGGTCATCTCAACCTGGTGGATAGCGAAGGCCAGGCGCAGGTGCTCAGCGGCATGCCCGATGTGAGTACTCAGGGCCAGGGCGGGCTTTTGGACGTCGTGCTCCACCCGGATTTTGGCGACGGAGAACACGACTGGATCTATTTCACCTGGAGCAAGCCCGACGCCAACGGCACGCGTACCGCACTTTCGCGGGTGCATTGGGAAGGCGAAGAGCTGGGGGATGTCGAGCACCTTTTCGAGCAGGACCGCGCCTCGGGCCCTGGCCGCCACTACGGCTCGCGTCTGGCATGGCTCGATGACGGCACGCTGTTGATGAGCGTGGGTGACCGGGGCTCCGACCCCAGTCGCGCCCAGGCAAGCGATGACCATGCGGGCTCTACCCTTCGCCTGACCGACACCGGCGCCGCCGCCCAGGACAACCCCTTTATCGACGATGCCGACACCCTCGATGAGATCTATACGCTTGGCAACCGCAACATTCAGGGCATGGTGGTGCGCGAAAACGGCCAGGCGTGGGTCTCCGAGCATGGCCCGCGCACCGGCGACGAGCTGAACCTGATCAAGGCCGGCCACAACTACGGCTGGCCCGAGGTAACCCTGGGCAACGACTACGCCACCAATGAGCCGCTGGGCGCGAACTCGGCCCCCGGCATGACGGACCCGGCGGTGGACATGGAGGGGCGCTTTGCGCCCTCCGGGCTTGCGGAAGTCTCAAGCGAAGGCTTTGCCCGCTGGCAGGGCAACCTGCTGGCCGGCGGGCTTGCCAGCGAAAAGCTCGAGCGTTTCGTGATCGACGGCGAGCGCGTGGTCGAAAGCGAGGTCGTACTGGAAGGTCAGATCGGGCGTATTCGCGATGTGCGCCAGGGCCCGGATGGCGGCATCTACCTTTTGACCGATAGCGACCAGGCCGGGCTTTATCGTCTGATGCCGGTCGATTAATCTTTGACACCTTTTCTGGCACGATGGATACCCGATGCGCTTACGTAACTTAATGATTTTAACGGTCATCGTGCCGCTATTTATGGCACTGGTCGTGTTTAGTTTCGTGGCCATCAAAGCGCTCGAGGACAACGTCCGTTCCAAGCTTCAAACCGAGGTCGAAATCATCACCCGGGCGCTGAGCACCTCATTGAGCTACGCAGTCGCCCGCGACAGCGCCGCCCCCCTCGAGGAGGCGCTACAGTCCGCGTTCTCGTTTCACCGTATTTACGGCGCTTACGTATTCGACGTGCAGGGCCGGGAAATTTACGGCCTGGGGCTGGGTAAAAACCTGTTTACCCCGGATGAAATTCAAAGCGTCATCGAGCGCGACGACCTTTACAGCAACTACCGCCAGCACGACGGCTGGACCTACTACTCGGCGCTGATTCCCCTGCGCACCCAGGACGGCAGCGTGTATGGCGTCCTGCAGGTCAACCGGCTCAACACCGGCATCGAAAACTATACGGGCTTTATCAGTATCGTCGCGGTGCTGGTGTTCATCATTGGTGCCGGCGGCATCGTGCTGAGCATCTGGTGGGGCTTCCGCCGCTATATCGAACGGCCTTTGAACCAGCTCTTGCGTGTTATGCTTTTGGTCGAGGACGGGGATCGTAGCCAGCGGGCAAGCGTCGAGGGGCCGGTCGAGTACCGCCGCCTGGCCTCGGGGCTCAACGGAATGCTCGACGCCATGGCCGAAAAGGACCAGGACATCGACGCCCGGCGCCGGCGCGAAATCGAGCTCGAAAAGCGTCTGCGCAAATCCAAAAAGCTTGCCGAACTCGGCGTACTCGCCGCCGGCGTTGCCCACGAAATCGGCGCGCCGCTTACCGTCATCAACGGCCAGGCACAGCGTCTGGCCCGGCGGGATGTGATCGGCGACGACGAGCGGGCAAGGCTTGGCCGCATTCGTGGCGAGGTCGAGCGCATCGTGGAGATCGTACGCCAACTGATGGAGCTTGGCCGCCAGCACAATGTGGAGAAAGACCGACAGTCGCTTGACCACCTGATCATGAGTGCCAGCGAGCTGGTAGAAGAGGAACTGGAGCCGCGCGGCATTCGCCTCGATATCAAGCTCCCCGACCCGTCGCTTTGCGTGCTGGTCGACGGTCAACAGATCGTGCAGGTACTGACCAACCTGCTGCGCAACGCAGCGCAAGCGCCGGATGTCAGCCTCGTGCAGGTACGCGCGCAGCAGCAGGAAGACGAAATAACGCTGATGGTCGAGGACGACGGCCCGGGCATTCCGGCGTCGAATCACCAGCAGGTGTTCGACCCGTTCTTTACGACCAAGCCCGTAGGCCAGGGCAGTGGCCTGGGGCTTTCCATGGTACACCGCATTATCAACGATCACGGCGGGACGATTGGCGTGTTCGATAGCGCCCTCGGGGGGGCCGGGTTTGAAATCACCCTCCCCTTGAGTGAAACCGCATCCGCTTGAGGAAGACGTTTGTGACCGAACAGGACCACCTTTTACCGTTACTGGTCGTCGAAGACGACCCCGCGATCCGTGAGCTCCTGGAAGAGGAGTTGCACGACGCGGGTTATCAGACGCTGGGCGTACCCAGCGCCGAAGAGGCCATGGCGCTTTTGAGCCACACGCCCGTGGCCATGATGATCACCGATGTACGTCTGCCCGGCATGACCGGTATCCAGCTACTACAGCAACTGCGCCAAAGCGGCTCGGAGCTGGGTATCATCGTCATTACCGCCTTTGGCACCATCGACCAGGCGGTCGAGGCGCTCAAACTCGGCGCCGATGATTTTCTCACCAAACCATTGGACCTGGACGCCATACGCGAAGCGGTGTTTCGGGTGCTTGAGCGCCAGCGCCTGGCGCTCAATCACGACAGCGAGCTCAACCACTTCCACGGCATCGTGGGTAAAAGTCACGCCATGCAGGCGCTTTTTCATGATGCCTCTCGGCTTGCCAAAAGCAACGCCCCGATTCTCATTTTAGGCGAAAGCGGCACCGGTAAGGAACTGCTCGCCCGCGCGATTCACCAGGAGAGCCCGCGGGCCGAGGCGCCGTTCGTGCCGGTCAACTGCGCAAGCATTCCCGCCGATCTGATGGAGAGCGAGTTCTTTGGTCACGTGAAAGGCGCTTTCACCGGCGCCAACGAGGCGCGCAAGGGCCTTTTCCAAAGCGCCCAGGGCGGCAGTCTGTTTCTGGATGAGATCGGCGAAATGCCCATCAACCTGCAGGCCAAACTACTGCGCGCGTTGCAGGAGAAAACCGTACGCCCGGTGGGCGGCGAGCGCGAAGAGCCGGTGGATGTGCGCATTATCGCCGCCACTCACCGTCATCTGGAAAAAGAGATCGAGGCGCAGAACTTTCGCAGCGACTTGTTCTACCGCCTGGAGACGTTTTCGCTACGCATACCGCCGCTGCGCGAACGCGGAAGCGACATCGAGCACCTGATTTTCGCCCTGATCGACAAGCACGCCGAAGCCCAGGGCAAGCAGATCGAACAAATCGAACCCGATGCGTTGAACACGCTTTTAAGCTACCCCTTCCCCGGCAACGTGCGCGAACTCGAGAACGCGGTAATGCGCGCGGTCACGCTGAGCGAAGAGGGTTTGTTGAAGCACGGCGACCTGCCCGAACGGCTTCGCGACCATGCGGGCTCGCACTCCGAGGCCGAGCTCTCACCCACGCTAAGCGGCGAGGTACTCCCCGGTATCCAGGCGCCAGCACCGGCGCAGCACCGCTGGCCAAGTCTTGAAGAGGTCGAAAAGCGCTATATCCGCAAGGTGCTGGAAGCAACCGGCGGCAACAAGCGCCGTACGGCGGAAGTACTCGGGATTGCCCGGCGCACGCTATACCGGCGCCTGGAAGACGACAGCTAAACGCCGGGCTGCGCGCAGCCATTCGCTGCGAAACCGGCATTCTCGACGGCAAAGGGCCAGGCAGTGTAACTGCCTGGCCCTTTTGCTTTTTGCCTATCAGCGCTTAATGCCCGAGATTTTAAACGTCGTCGCTGGGTGTTTCCCCTGCGTCATCGTTGGACATGGGCCCGGTCCCCATGGGCTGCTCTTCTTCCGGCTCTGCATCCGGGTTGGGTGCGTCGTTGTCACCACAGCCCGCCAGCCCAAGTGCACCCAGCGCCAGCAAGGCGCTCAACAAAAGCGCCGTAAAGCGATTATTACGTTTTGTCGCCATGTCCTTCTCCTTGACCTTAAGGCAATCCTTGAATCGGTAATCCCGAACGGGGCCTACTAAACGTAGCGCTAGCGCCGGGTTTTTACCAGCTCGATTAGCGCGCTAAACACCCAGCCGGGCAGCGGTTTTCGGTCAATGGGCTTTGAGGCACATTCACCAGGGTAGTAACCAAAAAAACCCCCGCGGGGGGCGGGGGTAATGGTGATGATCCGCTAGTGACAGCCGCAGGGAACAGACAGCCGTGCCGAATCACCACCGTAGGGAGCGGTAAAAAACTTACTGGTTCAGTTGTTCGTCGTCGTTGGTTTCGTCACCCGGCATGGGGTCGGTACCGTCACCAAAACCCGGGTTCTCTTCGGGGTCCTGATCGTTCATGGGCTCGGTCTCATCGCCGGGCATCGGCTCTTGCGACGTGGCGGCGTTGTCGTCAAGACCCGGGTCCGTCGTCGTCGGGTCGTTCATGGCGGGGTCGTTGCCCATCGCCGGGTCGTCGTTCATGGCGGGGTCATCGTTCATGGTACCCGGCTCATTCGTGACGCCATCGTTTTGCTGCATGGTCTCGGGCTGCTGGGTCGGCGGCACTTCTTCGTCATCGTTGCCGCAGCCTGCAAGCGCTAGCGAGCTTACCGTCGCCAACATACCGAGTGCGATGAGCGACTTGCGCTTGAACGGTTTCGCTTGCTTATCCATAAGACCTGTCTCCATTAATTCATCGATTGCTTCATCAACTTTATCGAATCCAGCCAGTGAGTCGTCAAGACTCGATAGGCATTTGAAGCGACGAAAATAGTGTTTGATAAAACTGTTACACATTACGTGCCAAAATCGCTACATAAAAATTAATTAAATAAAAAACAATGACTTAAAAAAATAACTCGCGTATTCCAGGTTTCATCTATGCTGATTGAGGTGGGATCAAAATGACACATGTAGCGTTAGTTAACCGTGTGACCAGGGCGTTGTGACACACCGGCATCGTTTATGTATAATAAAATTTAATAAATCAAAGTGTAATAGTTAATTTGCTTTTATGATCCCTTGGGGTCCGCAGGATCAACGGTTGCTGTGGCGCTTGCGCCACAAGGATGCCCAACGACAAGTCACTTCAATAAAAGGCACGGTCAATGGATGAAACACGTCCTGTTAAAATTCGGGTTCGGAATTTAAGCAAGGTATTCGGGAAACAACCAAAGAAAGCACTCGAGCTTCGCGATCAGGGCCTAAAGCGCCCCGAGATTCTCGAGAAAACCGGTCAAACGCTGGGCCTTTCCAACATTTCTTTCGATGTTTATGAAGGCGAACTCCTGGTCATCATGGGGCTTTCAGGTTCGGGTAAGTCGACGCTCATCCGCTGTTTGAACCGGCTTATCGAAACCACCGAAGGTGAAATCGTCATCGACGACGAGGACATCCCGTCGCTCGGCGAAAAAGCGCTATTGGAGTGCCGCCGGCGCCATTTCTCGATGGTCTTTCAAAATTTTGCGCTCTTCCCTCATCGAACGGTTCAACAAAACGCCGAATTCGGTCTCGAGATTCGCGGTATCGAGAAGGCCAAGCGCCGAGAGCTTGCCCATAGCTCCCTTCAGCAGGTGGGGCTGGGAGGCTGGGAGGACGCCTACCCCAACCAGCTCTCCGGTGGCATGCAGCAGCGCGTGGGCCTTGCCCGAGCGCTTGCCAACGATGCCAGCGTTCTGCTCATGGACGAAGCCTTCTCCGCACTGGACCCCTTGATTCGCAAGGACATGCAGCAAGAGCTTCTTCAGCTGCAGACCCGCATGCAAAAAACCACCGTCTTCATCACCCACGACCTGGACGAGGCGCTAAGCATTGGCGATCGCATCGTGCTATTGAAAGATGGTGAAATCGTTCAGATCGGCACCCCCGAAGAAATTCTGACCAAACCGGCGGATGACTACGTGCGCCGCTTTATCGAAGGCGTGGACCGCTCGCGTATCTTGACCGCCGAAAGCGCCATGCGCCCGGTGCGCACCAGTGCCCGGGACACCGACGGCCCGCGCACTGCGCTTCGCCGTATGCGCGAATACAGCCTCGACTCTATCTACATGACCGGCCGCGACCGCCGCCTGCACGGGCTATTAACCGCAGACGCCGCGGGCAAAGCAATAGAGGCCGGCGCCGACTCGCTCGCCGGGTATCTCACCCAGGACTTCCGTCAGGTCCCCCCCGAGGAGCCCCTGCAGCACCTGTTCGCCATGTTCAGCGAAAAGAGCTTCCCGATTGCCGTGGTCGATGAACAAAAGCGGCTGCTCGGGGTGGTCGTTAAAGGCGCGGTACTCGATGAACTGGCACGAGCAGGAGAGCAGTAATGGATATTCCACGCATTCCCTTGGGTAACTGGATCGAGACGGCGCTGAGATGGCTGACCAGCGAGTACTCGGTCGTTACGCGGGCTATTTCCCGCTTTACCCAAACCGGTATCAATAGTTTGAATGACAGCCTGATGTGGCTACCCGAGTGGGCATTGATGGCGCTGATCGCCCTGCTCTGCTGGCGGCTGGCCAGCACACGGCTGGCCATTGGCGCGGTAGCGGGTCTGGCACTGATCTGGAATCTGGGCCTTTGGAACCCGATGATCGAGACGCTGACGCTGGTGGTGATTGCCACCCTGGTGGCGGTGGTGATCGCGCTACCGATCGGCATTCTGGCAGCGCTCTCGGACCGGCTTTACCGCGTCATCATGCCGATTCTGGATTTCATGCAGACCATGCCCGCGTTCGTCTATTTGATTCCGGCGATCCCGTTTTTCGGCATTGGGGCGGTATCGGCCATTTTTGCCACCGTCATATTCTCCATGCCGCCGGCCATTCGTTTCACGACCCTGGGGATTCGCCAGGTCCCGACGGATCTGATCGAAGCCGCCGATGCCTACGGCGCGACCCGCGCTCAGAAGCTTTTCAAGGTGCAGCTGCCGCTTTCGCTGCCCACGGTCATGGCCGGTATCAACCAGACCATCATGCTGGCGCTCTCGATGGTGGTCATCGCGGCGATGATCGGCGCCGACGGGCTGGGCAGCGAAGTATGGCGCGCCATCCAGCGTCTGCGCCCCGGCGACGGCTTCGAAGCCGGTATCGCGGTGGTCATTCTGGCCATGCTGCTCGATCGTTTGACTCAATCGCTGCGCAAGACGCGTAAGCAGTAGAACCTTCGGCTTATTGCCGGGCTTGAAAGTTGAAGCCCGGCGTATAAGCCACCAGGCTTGAGAGGCCAAAACGGGACGCGTTCCAGTACGTTTTGGCTCTCATCAAGTAGAGGCGTCGACCTCTTATAAAAGCGTCATTCATCAATAAGGGAAACAACATGAAAACACGCATCAATCGTTCGATTCGTCTCGCCACCCTTGGCGCGCTTGCCGGTAGCACCCTGATGACGGGCACGCTTGCCCAGGCCCAGGAGCAGGGCACGATCAATCTGGCCTACGTCGAGTGGTCCTCGGAAGTAGCCTCCACCAACGTGATCGCCGCGGTGCTCGAACAGGCGGGCTTCGAGGTGAACATGACCTCACTGTCCGCGGCGGCCATGTTCCAGGCGCTGTCTACCGGTGATGCCGATGCCATCGTGGCGGCCTGGCTGCCGACCACCCACGCCGAATACATGGAGCGCATCGACGGCGACGTAGAAGACCTCGGTCCCAACCTGGACGGCACCAAGCTCGGCCTGGTCGTCCCCGAGTACACCGATGTGGACTCCATCGACGCGCTAAACGATAACGCAGCCCTTTTCGACAACGAGATCATCGGTATTGACCCGGGTGCTGGCCTGATGGGCCTGGCCGAGGAAGTCGTCGATACCTATGACCTTGAGCTCAACCTGCGTAGCGGCAGCGATGCCACCATGGTCGCCGCGCTCAGCAATGCGATCAATAACGAAGAAGATATCGTCGTCACCAGCTGGACCCCGCACTGGATGTTCGCGCGCTGGGATCTCAAATACCTCGACGACCCGGAAGGCGTCTTCGGCGGTGCCGAACAGATCCACACCGTGGTACGCAACGGTTTCGAAGACGAAATGCCCGAAGCCTACGCCATTCTCGACGCTTTCGAGTGGACGCCGGAGCAGATGGGCGAGGTCATGCTGATGAACCAGGAAGATGGCAGCGACCCCTACGAAACCGCCAAGCAGTGGGTCGAAGAGAACCAGGATGTGGTCGAGCAGTGGCTCGATTCCTAAGCGTTCCCCGCTGCCATGGCCGGGAAGGGCAAGGCTCTTCTCGGCCTGATGCATAAATTGTTCGTAGAAAATCATTCTTTCTGATGCAGTAAAAGTTTCTCGCATGACCTATCTTGCTGGATAGCAACCCGGCCCCATGTCATGAATTCGCTTCAATATGGAGAAAGACCGAGTGGAAAACGAAAAACCCAATCAGTCCCAGGAAGAGCCCGTTGGCGAGGGGATACCCTCGCCCGACGGCCCCGCCAATCTCATCGACACCGATTACGTCATCGGTCAGGACAATATCACCACCAACAAGATGGGGTTCAGCCTCGACCTTCACGGCAAGGTGTTTAGTATCTCGGCGGTGATTATCCTGCTGTTCGTGATTATAACCCTCGCCCTTCAGGACACGATCGAGCCGTTTTATAACGCTATATTCAGCTTTTTGACCGGTAACCTGGCGTGGTTCTTCATCCTTGCCGCCAACCTCTTCGTGCTTCTCTGCCTTGGGTTGATTGTCTCCCCTCTAGGCAAAATTCGCCTTGGTGGAGCCGACGCCAAGCCGGATTTTACCTATATGGGCTGGTTCTCCATGCTCTTTGCTGCGGGTATGGGTATCGGGCTAATGTTCTTTGGTGTCAGCGAGCCGTTGACCCACTTCGGTACCGCTCTGGAAGGGGGCTCCGGCGCTCCCTTGATGGGCGCCCCGGGCGATGAGGCCACCTCGACAGCGCTCGCCATGGCGGCCACTATTTACCACTGGGGCCTACACCCCTGGGCAATTTACGCGGTCGTCGCGCTCTCGCTGGCGCTCTTTTCGTTCAACAAGGGGCTTCCCCTCTCGATGCGCTCGGTGTTCTACCCTATTCTGGGTGAGCGTGTTTGGGGCTGGCCGGGCCACGTCATCGATATCCTGGCGGTATTCGCGACGCTCTTCGGTCTTGCCACCTCGTTGGGGCTGGGCGCTACCCAGGCAGCCGCTGGCCTCTCCTATCTATTTAACGCACCGGAAAGCGACATTACGATGATCCTGTTGATCATCGGTATCACGATGATCGCCATCTGCTCGATCATTGCCGGCGTCGATAAAGGTGTACAGCTGCTCTCCAAGATCAACATCGCCCTGGCGGCGGCGCTGCTCTTCTTCGTGATCGCTGTCGGCCCGACCCTGTTCATCGCCACGGGCTTCTTCGAAAACATGTTCAACTACGTGGTCAACCTGCCTGCGCTCGCTAACCCCTTCGGGCGCGATGACAGCGGCTTTACCCAAGGCTGGACCGCCTTCTACTGGGCCTGGTGGATCTCCTGGTCGCCCTACGTCGGTATGTTCATCGCCCGGGTATCCCGCGGGCGTACGGTACGTGAGTTCCTGATCTCGGTATTGATCGTGCCCACCGTTGTATCGGTCCTCTGGATGACCGCTTTCGGCGGCACCGCCATCGACCAGTTCATAAGCCAGGGCATCGAAGCCGTACGGGAAGGCGACGGCGATCTCCAGCTCTTCTTGATGCTCGAGCAACTGCCGTTTTCGCAGATCACTTCCTTCATCGGTATCGTGCTGGTCATCGTCTTCTTCGTGACCTCCTCGGACTCGGGTTCACTGGTCATCGACTCGATCACCGCTGGCGGTAAAGTGGACGCTCCCAAGCCGCAGCGTGTGTTCTGGGCCATCATCGAAGGGGCCATCGCCATTGCGCTGCTTCTTGGCGGCGGCTTGACCGCACTGCAGACCATGGCAGTCTCTACCGGCTTCCCGTTCACCATCATCCTGTTGGTCGCAAGCTATGCGATCATCAAGGGTCTGATGAGCGAACCCAAGGCGGTTTAAGCCAAACGCGTACAGCGCAGCAACACGAAACGGGCGGCCCTCTGGGGCCGCCCGTTTTGTATGCGTAGCGTATATGGCGAGATAACCGGTTTAGTGGCACCCGTGTCAGCCATTGGACGGTTGGCGCTTTTTATCATCAATTATTTTACAAACAACAATCACCACGACTCACCAATACAATCCTTGTTAATATATGGCGCCGCAAGCACGACACAGCGCTCGAGGGCGTATTTCTAACCAAAACGGAGAGGTACCCGTGGATAAACAAGAACCAAATGATGCCCCGGAGGAACCGGGGTCGGAGGGGATTCCTGCGCCCGAAGGAGCAGCGAACCTGATCGATACCGACTATGTCGTCGGCCAGGACAACTTTACGACCAATAAAATGGGTCTCAACCTTGACCTGCACGGCAAGGTATTCAGTATTTCAGCGATCGTCATATTGCTATTCGTGGTATTGACCTTGTCGCTGCAAGATACGATTTCGCCGATATACGATGCCATTTTTGACTTTTTAACGGGCAAACTGTCCTGGTTCTTTATCACTGCTGCCAATATCTTCGTTATTTTATGTATTGGCTTGATTTTCTCCCCGCTGGGTAAAATACGTCTGGGTGGCACCAACGCGAAACCCGACTACACCTATATGGGTTGGTTTTCGATGCTATTTGCCGCGGGCATGGGCATTGGCTTGATGTTCTTCGCTGTCAATGAGCCCATCACCCACTTCGGAACCTCGTTTGAGGGTGCGAGTGGGGCACCGCTGGGGGGCGCCGCGGGTGACGCTGCCGGTGCTACGTCACTGGCCATGGCCGCCACTATCTATCACTGGGGTCTTCACCCCTGGGCGATTTACGCCATCGTGGCACTTTCGCTGGCCCTGTTTTCGTACAACAAGGGATTGCCGCTTTCGATGCGCTCGGTGTTCTACCCTATTTTGGGCGAGCGCGTTTGGGGGTGGCCCGGCCATTTAATCGATATTCTGGCCGTGTTTGCTTCGCTTTTTGGTTTGGCGACGTCGCTCGGTCTGGGCGCTAGCCAGGCAGCCGCGGGACTGACCTATCTGTTCGGCGCGCCGGAAGGCGACATTACGATGATCCTGTTGATTATCGGCATCACGATGCTGGCCATCGCGTCCCTCGCGGCCGGTGTCGATAAAGGCATGCAGCTGCTTTCCAAGATCAACATCATCATGGCGGCGCTGCTGCTGTTCTTCGTGATTGCCGTTGGCCCTACCCTGTTCATCATGTCGGGCTTTTTTGAAAACCTGTGGAGCTACGCCACTAACTTTACCGCGCTTTCAACGCCCTTTGGCCGCGAGGATGCAAGCTTCAGCCAGGGCTGGACCACCTTCTATTGGGCATGGTGGATCTCCTGGTCCCCGTATGTCGGCATGTTCATCGCCCGTGTATCCCGGGGCCGTACGGTCCGGGAATTCCTGATTTCCGTGTTGATCATACCGTCGCTGGTATCCGTACTTTGGATGACCACCTTTGGTGGCACAGCCATCGACCAGGTTGTGAGTCAGGGTATTGGCGCCGTGCGCGATGCGGGCGTCGATCTTCAGCTGTTCGTCATGCTGGAGCAACTCCCACTGGCACAAATCACGTCCTTCGTCGCGATTTTGTTGGTCATCATCTTCTTTGTGACCTCGTCCGACTCGGGCTCCCTGGTGGTGGACTCCATCACGGCGGGCGGCAAAGTGGATGCCCCCACCTCCCAGCGCGTGTTTTGGGCCATCATCGAAGGCGCCATTGCCATCGCGCTACTGCTGGGCGGCGGATTGACGGCTCTCCAAACCATGGCGGTGTCTACCGGCTTCCCGTTCGCCCTTATTCTTCTGGTGGCGTGCTATGCCATCATCAAGGGCTTGATGAGCGAACCCAAAGCGGTTTAGACAAACGTTTTTAGCACGGCAAAATGAAAACGGGCAGCCCCAGGGCTGCCCGTTTTTTTGCGCTCAACAAATGGCGGCGGCTAGCACCAGAAGTTCTTGAGCGGGGTATCCGGCGAATAACGGTGCGCTACCTGGGCCTGAAAGAGCTCAGCGGTGGCCATGGCGTCGACCAGCGCATGGTGGCCCTGATAGGTGGGCAAACCGTAACGCTGACGGCTGGCATCGAGACGAATCGAGACCGGCGGCCGGCCCAGCCAGCGGCGAAATCGCGACCATAGCGTTTGGCGGTGAAGGCGCGCTTCCAGCGACATGGTATCGATCATGGGAAACAGTACGCCCTCTTTGCGGCGCGACTTTACCGCCGCATCCAGAAACGGCCGCTCGATATTGCGAAAGTGCACCACCACCAGCCGACCGGCCAGCTCGTCCAAAAGATCGCCCAAAATCTCGTCCAGATCCGGGGCGTGGCTGATTTCCGAATGTGTGATGTGGTGATAGGCCACCGACTCCCCGTTAAGCGGCCTCGAGGGTTTGACCAGCCAGTAACGCCGCGTCGAGAGCGGGATACGGTCGAGCGTGAAGTGGATCAAGCCGATGCTGACGATGGCGTGACGGCGCTCATCCAGTCCGGTCGTTTCCATATCCAGCGCGACCATGGGTACGTCTGAGATGGGCGTATCCGGGCCGGGCAACGCGGTATCGAAAAAGGCCTTGAGGGCCGGATCTTTAGCGTGGTTAGCGCGCTTGGCCATATAACCGGCCCAGTCGGCTTGTTTGATGCGCTGGCGTGGCCGTATTCCTTTCATAATTTAGCCTCTAGCGCTGGGTCGGCATGGGGTAGCGGAACTTCAGGAATTTCTGCGCGTTGCTCAACATCTGAAACGCGTCCTTGAGCGTGTGACGCTCGCTATCGTCGACGTTTTCCGGCTCGATGTTGTTATCCGGTTCGCGCTCTTCCTGAAGGTCGATCATTTGGTGGCGAAGCCGCGATATGCACAAAAATTCGAACGCATAGCTGAGCTTGTCGCTCACCCCGGAGGCAAGCAGCTGCGTATTATCGATATCGTTCAAGCGCTGGAAGCTATTTTGGGCCTTGGAGCCACACGCCAGGGCGTGAACGCGTATCAGATCCACCATGGGCGCGGTGCCGCGGCGCTTTAGATTGATCGAGTTGTTGTGCTTGCCATCTTTTTCCATCACGAACGTACGGAAAAACCCGAGCGGCGGCGTGCGATTGAGGGCATTGCGGGCCATTGCGGCCAAAAAGCGCGGGGCCTCCGGCGCTCTTTGGGCAATCAGGTCCTGCAGGGTTTCCACGTAGTGGTCCTCGCCGTAAATGCTGTCCAGATCGAAAAAGATCGAGCTATGTAGCAGTTTCTCCGGCGTAGGGTTGGCGATCCACTCCTCGAAATACTTTTTCCAAACGTGCAAGGGTTGGCGCCACTGCTCGTTGGTGGCCATGATATCGCCCTTGCAGTAGGTATAGCCGCAGGCGTCGAGGCCGTCGCTGACGAAGGTGGCAAGCGCCTTGAAGTAGTCGTCGTGCTGGGCGGGGTCGAACCGGTCCGAAAGTACCAGCGCGTTATCCTGGTCGGTCACGATGCCCTGCTCGTTACGCGCCATGGAGCCGTTGACCATGAAGCAGTACGGCACCGGCGGCGGCCCCAGCTCTTCTTCGGCCAATTCCAAAAGCCGCCGGGAGAAGCTGCGCCCGATCGTCGAGAGCGCGCTTCCCACCATCACCGAGTTGGCGCCCTCCTGCAGCATGCGCACGAACGAGGCGCGAACATCCGACGCCAAGCGGGCCAGGCCCTGAACGCTCGACTGATTGAAAATGTTACTGACCAGGTAAAGCCCGCTATGGGTTTCGTAGCGGATGATGTCGGAGAGATGCACCACGCCCACCGGGCGCTGGCGGTAGAGCACCGGCAAATGGTGCACATTGCTTCGCAGCATGATGAGCATGGCTTCATAAATGGAGGCGTCGGACTGGACCGTAATCAGCTTATCCGACACCACCTCGCCTATCGGCGTCTGCGGTGAAAGACCCTTGGCGACGACCCGGTTACGAAAGTCACTGTCGGTCAAAATACCGCACATCTGCCAGGTCTTGCCTTCGCTATCCTTGAAACTGTAGCGCGGGTTCTCGCTGCCTTCATCGATGACCAGCACGGCCGAGGCCTGGGCCTGGCTGACCTGAACCGCCGCCTGCTGCACGCTGATGGTGGACTCCACCATGACCGGATAGCGCGACACCAGTTTGCGAATCCGCGTGACCATCATGTCGTTGGATTTTTGTTGCTGCTGGGCGGCGCTTTCGAGCCTGGGGCGCTCGAGTTCGACGAAGTCGGCGAAGTCCTCGTCCTCTTCACACAGGCGCTGGAAGATATGCTTGGGAATGAAGTACATGAGCGTATCTTCGATCGCCGTGGCGGGAAAGCGCACGCGATGATTTCTCAACAGGCTGAAATGACCAAAAATATCGCCTTCGCCCAGCCGGTTATAGAGCTCGCCCCGGCGGCGGTACACTTCGACCGCCCCGCTTCGGATATAGCAAAGCTCATCGAGCACTTCGTTGAGCGTTAGCACTTCGCTACCGGTTTTGTAATAGCGAACTTCTACGCATTCGGCAATCGCGTCCAGCAGCTCATCCGACAGTCCATCGAAGGGCGGGAACTGTCCCATGTGCTGGCGTATTTCCCACAATTCCACATCCATAGCGACTCCTTGAGTGCAACGCTCACTTCAGTGGATCAAGTTTGGCGGTATTCAAGCACTCGGTAAAGCAGCGCGCACAAAAAAGCCCGGTGCAAGGCACCGGGCTTTCGGGTAATGCAGCGGCAAGCGAGCGTTAGAGCAGTGTTGATTGCTATACGCCCGCCATGCCAGGCACTTACTCAGTTACGACTGGTTAGCCATTTCCTGAACGCGCTGCATCATTTCCGGATCCTGCTGAATGGATTGGCCGATCGCGTTGAAGGTATCGACATCCAAACCGCTGTCCTCGACGACTTCGAGCATACGGTCATTGGCTTCGGCGCGTACTTCCTGCTGTGCGGACTCGTCTTCTGCTTCCTGCAGACGCTGTGTGTACTCTTGAGAGATCACGGCGATTTCTTGAGAAGCATCGGCGAACTGCTGTAGCTGCTGATCAGAGAAGTCCTGAGCCGGCGCTTGCTGGGTGGCCATCGGGTCTTGCGCCGGGTCTTGCGCTTGCTGGGCGTTGGCAGTACCTGCCATCAGGCCGGTTGCAAGCAGTGCAGCTGAAAACAAAGCAGTCAAACGTTGCATGATAAGAAACCTCTTTGCGCATTATGTATGTGGTGATTCAGACGCGACATGCTTCCACAGGTTCAACTTTTAGTGAAATTATACGCAACAAAGTGTTAATAAATGTAACGAAGCGGCTTGCAGGTCGTGGTGCTTTAGCGTTTTAAGAGGTGACAGCGCAAAGCGTTCCGGCGACGGGCGCCGCCGATGAAGCCTTTAGAGAAGGTTTAGAGCCGCTCGAGGTAGCCCACGCCGCCCAGGTTGCGCATTTGCTGGCGGATCCACTGGCTGCGCCGCTCGACCTGGCCGTCCGGAAGCGAAGCGCTGCGGTTACGGGGGTCGGGCAGGATCGCGGCCAGCAAGCTGGCCTGACGTTCGGTCATGGCACCGCCCGAGGCGCCGAAGTAGTGATCCGCCGCGGCCTCCAGGCCAAATACGCCGGTGTCCCACTCGGCCACGTTCAGGTACACCTCGAGGATGCGCGTTTTACTCCAGAAGGTTTCGATCAATAGCGTAAACCAGGCCTCGAGCCCTTTACGCAGCCAGCTGCGCCCGCTCCATAGAAAGACATTCTTGGCGGTTTGCTGGCTCAAGGTGCTGGCGCCGCGCAGGCGGGATCCTTCCTGGCGGGCCTGCCAGGCACGGCGTAGTTCGACCAAATCGAAGCCGCGGTGCTGGGGGAAACGCTGATCTTCCGCCGCGATCACGGCGAGCTTGGCGTTGCTCGATAGATCCTCGAAGCTTCGCCACTGGCGGGTAATGGTGATCGGCTCGCGGTTGATAATGCTCTGCACCTTGCGCTCGGCCATGATCATCGACCCTGGCGGCGGCACCACACTAAAGAGCAGCACCAGCGCTACGGATAGCAGCACGAAGGCGAGTGCGCCACGCCATACAACGCGCCATAGAAGACGCAAATAGCGGCGAAGCGCACGATTGAGCATTACGACATCCTTAGGGTTTCATGAGGTGCTGCGCATGATAACGCAGATGCTCCTCGATGAACGAGGCGATAAAGAAGTAGCTGTGATCGTACCCTGGCTGGCGGCGCAGCGTTAGCGGATGGTCGTGCTCTTCACACACGGCCTCTAAACGCTCCGGCTTGAGCTGCTCTTCCAAAAACTGGTCCGCGTCGCCCTGGTCGATGAACAAACGCTGACGCGAGGCGCCGTTGGCGACCAGCTCGCAGGCATCGTATTGGCGCCAGCGGGACTCATCCTCGCCCAGGTAGGCGCTAAAGGCCTTCTGGCCCCAGGGGCAGTTCATCGGATTCACGACCGGGGAGAAAGCGGATACCGAACTAAACCGGCCAGGATGGCGCAGCGCCAGAATGAGCGCACCGTGTCCGCCCATGGAGTGCCCGCTGATCGACTCCCGCCCGTTCACCGGGAAGTGCTGGCGCACCACGGAGGGCAGCTCTTCGACCACGTAGTCGTACATGCGGTAGTGGCTCTTCCAGGGGGCCTGGGTGGCGTTGACGTAGAAGCCCGCCCCGGAGCCCAGATCGAAACTTTCGTGCTCGCCGGGCAGGTCGGTGTCCCGCGGGCTGGTATCCGGGCATACGATGGCGATGCCAAGCTCGGCGGCCACGCGGTGAGCGCCGGCTTTTTGCATGAAGTTTTCGTCGTTGCAGGTAAGGCCGGAAAGCCACCAGACCAGCGGCACGCGCTCGTTTTCAGCCTGGGGCGGCAGGTAAACGGCAAAGACCATGTTGCAGTCCAGCGCCCGCGAGTAGTGGCGGTAGCGCTTGTGCCAGCCGCCGAAGCTGCGGTTGGCGGAGACGAGCTCCAGAGTTTCGCTCATGCTCATGAGTAAGCTCCTAAAGATGAAAACGCGGCGGGATAGCCCACCGCGTTTGGTCACGCTTGTGACGATAGCGTTAAATGCATACGGCCGTCTGACGACACGTTAGAAGTGCAAAACGGTGCGAATGCTTTCGCCCTTGTGAAGCAGGTCGAACGCTTCGTTGATCTTCTCGAACGGCATGTCGTGGGTGATGAAATCGTCGATATTGATCTCGCCGTTCATGTAGCTTTCCACGTAGCCCGGAAGCTCACTGCGGCCTTTGACGCCACCGAACGCGGAGCCTTTCCAGACTCGGCCGGTCACCAGTTGGAAAGGCCGCGTGGAGATCTCTTCGCCAGCGCCGGCCACGCCGATGATGATCGACTCACCCCAGCCCTTGTGGCAGCACTCGAGCGCCGAGCGCATGACGTTGACGTTGCCGATACACTCGAAGGAGTAGTCTACGCCGCCGTCGGTCATATCCACGATGACCTGCTGGATCGGGTCCGAGTACTTCTTCGGGTTGACGAAGTCGGTGGCGCCGAACTGCTTGGCCAGTTCGAACTTGTCTTCGTTGACGTCGATGGCGATGATACGGCCCGCCTTGGCCATTACCGCGCCCTGAATCGCCGCCAGGCCGATCGCGCCCAAACCGAAGATCGCCACGGTGTCGCCGGGCTGAACCTTAGCGGTATTGAGCACCGCGCCGATACCGGTGGTCACGCCGCACCCCAACAGGCAAATCTTGTCCATGGGCGCTTCTTTGGAGACCACGGCCAGCGATACTTCCGGTACGACGGTGTACTCACTGAAGGTAGACGTGCCCATATAGTGATGCAGCTTCTGGCCATCCAGCGAGAACCGCGAGGTACCGTCGGGCATGACACCCTTCCCTTGAGTCGCGCGTACGCTGCTGCAAAGGTTGGTCTTGCCGGAAAGGCAGAACTTACACTTGCCGCACTCGGCGGTATAAAGCGGAATGACGTGATCGCCGGGTTTCAGGCTGGTTACGCCCTCGCCTACTTCCTGGACGATACCCGCGCCTTCGTGGCCCAGTACCGCAGGGAAGTTACCCTCCGGATCCTTACCCGACAGCGTATAGGCATCGGTATGACAAACGCTGGTGGCTTCCATCTTGACCAGCACTTCACCGGCCTTGGGGCCTTCTACATCGATCTCGACTAGCTCGAGCGGCTTACCCGCTTCAAGCGCTACAGCAGCGCGTGATTTCATACCATATCTCCTGGGACAAAGAGCAAAGACCTTACTCGATGCGGGTAAGTGTAGTCAGCTAGGCGCCAGGGATAAATAGGGATATACTCACAATATTATTGCTGGACAGCAACAATGGGCTTCGAGGAGTTTCATGCAGCACTGGGATCGTATCGAAGCGTTTGTCGAAGTCGTACGGCTAGGGACGTTTTCTGCCGCCGCGCGCCATCTGAAAGTATCCACTTCGCACACCAGCCGGCTGGTCAGCCAACTGGAAAACCAGCTCGGCGTGCAGCTTCTCTATCGCACCACGCGCCAAATCCGCCTTACCGATGCCGGCTCGCTTTATGTCGAGCACTGCCGCCATCTGTTCGATGGCCTGCGCGATGCCGAGCAGGCCATTAGCGAGCTTCAGGCTAAACCCAAAGGCCTTTTAAAGCTGACCTGCGCGACCACCTTCGGCGAGCGCTTCGTGGCACCGCTGGTCAACGAGTTTCAGTGCCAGCACCCGGAGCTCGAAGTGCACATGCACTTCACCAATCGCGAAGTCGAGCTGATCGACGAAGGTTTCGATATCGCGATCCGCATGGGCGTATTGAAGGATTCCTCGCTGATCGCCAAGCGTCTTTGTGAGCGCCGCGAATATATCGTCGGCGCATCCAGCTACTTTCGCCAGGCGCCCCGCCCCCATACGCTTTCGGAACTCAGCCAGCACCCCTGCCTTTTGGGCTCGCGGCCCTACTGGCTTTTCGAGGTCAACGGCCAGCGCCGCGAGGTTCGCCTGGAGGGTCGCTGGAGCGGCAACTCCGGGCCTGCGCTACTGGACGCCGCCTTGAAAGGGCTCGGCCTTGCCCAGCTTCCCGACTACTACGTGGCGCCTTACCTTGAAAGTGGCGAGCTAATCGCGGTACTGGAGCCGTTTCAACACCACGATACTGCCGTCTGGGCGGTCTACCCCCGCCACCGCCATCTTTCGCCCAAAATTCGTCAGTTGGTCGACTATCTCGCGGCGCATATCGAAAAAAAGCTACCCCCACGCGCGGCGCCAGGTTAAAAAGTGACAACCGGGTGACAAAAGCGCCCATGGAGCGCCTTGACGGCATTATCAGCGTGCGAGCACGAAGAAGTGACGATATAATGAACATTCATCAATGAATGTTTATAGCCGACGCTATGTCTTGTAAGGAAGCTCAATGTCACTCCCCCCACCCAACTGGCCCATCAATTTTAAAACGACTCTCATGCGTGCAACGCTTTATGTTTTGTTCATCGGTGCAATCGCCCAGGGCGCCTACCTGGAAGCGCTCTATATGCCCGTGCTTCGCTTTAGCGAAAACGGCTTTACCGAGCTGACCCAAACCGCGGTGCTGGCGACCTGCTGCCTCATGCTGATTTATGTGCGCCAGGTGTTAAAAGTATGGCCCACGGTCACGCTACTGCTGTTTGCCTTTATTGCCTCGTCGCTGGTCCGCGAGCAGGACTATTTTCTGGACGAGTACATCGCCCGCAATACCTGGAAAATCCTGGTCGCGCTGATCGTGATTCCTTCGATTGCCTGGGTGGTGATCAAGCGCCAACAGTTTTTGGACGAGTTCCGCTACTACAGCAACACCTTCGCTTTCGGCCTTTTCGCCGGCGGAGTGTTGACGACTTACGTCTTTTCGCGCCTGTACGGGCGGAGCATTTTCTGGGAAGCAGTGCTTGGCGAAGGCTACGAGCGCACCTTCAAGGACGCTGCGGAAGAGGTCGTCGAGCTTCTCGGCTATAGCCTGATCCTGTTTGCCACCCTCGAGCTTCTGCTGATGGCGCGGCGGATCTACCTTGCCCGCCAGGCGGCCAAACCCCTGCCCTGATACGCCCTGCCGCCCGCTTTTTAATGCCGCCCTCGAGGCGGCGTTTCATTTTTTATATACCGCTATGCGTAAAGCCATTTGCGAAGGTTTTGGCATGACCGTAGTGTTTTCGTTTAACACTTTTTAAACCTTCCCAATAATCAACCGGATACATTCCTCTCATGGAAAACCCCAACAGCGCCGAAAAGGCATCCAAGCGCAGCGCGTTCACGCGCTTTCTGGATAGCGTCGAGTGGCTGGGCAACCTGCTGCCCCACCCGGTGACGCTATTCGCCATTTTGTGTGTTCTCGTGGTCGTGGCCAGCGGCATTGCCGGCGCTCTAGACGTCTCGGTGGCCGACCCGCGCCCCGCCAACGAAGGCGAATGGATTACGGTCAATTCGCTCTTGAACGCCGACGGGCTTCGCCGCCTGATTACCGAAGTGGTCACCAACTTCACCGGGTTCGCGCCGCTTGGCACCGTGCTGGTCGCCATGCTCGGCGTGGGCGTGGCGGAGCACTCGGGGCTTTTATCCGCCTCCATGCGCGCGCTGGTGCTCAACCGCTCGCCGCGTTTGGTCACCTACGCCGTCGTGTTTGCCGGCATACTATCCAACATGGCCGCCGAACTCGGCTACGTGGTGCTGATTCCGCTGGCCGCGATGATCTTTCACTCCCTGGGTCGTCACCCCCTGGCGGGGCTCGCCGCGGCGTTCTGCGGGGTGTCCGGCGGTTATAGCGCGAACCTTCTGATCGGCACCGTCGACCCGCTGCTCTCCGGCATTACCCAGGAAGCGGCGCGGCTTCTCGACCCGGCCTATATCGTGGGTGCCGAGGCCAACTGGTTCTTCATGTTCGTAAGCACCTTTTTCGTGACCATCATCGGGGGGCTGGTGACCGAGTACATCGTCGAGCCCAAACTTGGCAAGTTCGACCAGGCCTATGCCGAAAGCGATATCGACGACCAGCAAATGGCAGGGCTGGAAGCGGGCGAAAAGCGCGCGCTCAAGGGGACCGGCCTGGCCCTACTCGCCATCGTCGCCGTGCTCCTCGCACTGGTGGTACCGGAAAGCGGTGTGCTGCGTAATCAGGAAACCGGCGCGATTGGTGGCTCGCCCTTTTTGAGCGGTATCGTGGTGATCGTAGCGGTATCGTTTACCCTGCTCGGCTTTGTCTACGGGCGTATGGCGGGCACCATGCACACCGACCGCGACGTAGTGAACGCCATGGCCAAGAGCATGAGCAGCCTCGGGCTCTATATCGTGCTGGTGTTTTTCGCCGCGCAGTTCGTCGCCCTCTTCAACTGGAGCAACTTCGGTACGGTGACGGCGGTCGCCGGCGCAAGCCTTCTGGACTCACTAGGCCTGAGCGGTCCGGGGCTTTTCGCACTGTTCATCTTGATGTGCGCTTTCGTCAACCTGTCGCTGGGTAGCGCTTCGGCCCAGTGGGCGGTGACCGCGCCGATCTTCGTGCCCATGCTGATGCTGATGGGCTACGCCCCGGAAGTCATCCAGGCCGCCTACCGGATCGGCGATTCCACCACCAACCTTATCACGCCAATGATGAGCTACTTCGGCCTGATTTTGGCCGTCGCCTCGCGTTATCGTAAGGACATGGGAATCGGCACCCTGGTCGCGCTGATGCTGCCCTATACCCTGTTCATGCTGGTGGGCTGGAGCATTTTGTTCTTCATCTGGGTGTTCGTATTTGGACTACCGGTCGGCCCGGGGGCGGCCACCTACTACACGCTATAAAAAGCCCACTGCACGAAAAAGCCCGCCGTTCAAAGAACGGCGGGCTTTTGCTTTCCACGACTTACTACTTACTACTTACTACTCACTATTTACCACTTACTACTCACCACTCACTACTTACCAATCACTACTTACCAATCACTACTTACCACTCACGCTTCACTACTCATCGAGAAACGAGCGTAGCGGCTCCGAGCGGCTGGGGTGGCGCAGCTTGCGAAGCGCTTTGGCTTCGATCTGGCGGATACGCTCGCGGGTCACGTCGAACTGCTTGCCCACTTCCTCGAGGGTGTGGTCGGTGTTCATATCGATACCGAAACGCATGCGCAGCACCTTGGCTTCCCGGGCGGTCAAGCCACCGAGCACGTTGCGCGTCGCTTCGATCAAGCCTTCGCCGGTGGCCAGGTCGATCGGCAGTAACATGGTGCCGTCTTCGATGAAGTCGCCCAGGTGCGAGTCGTCGTCGTCACCGATGGGCGTCTCCATGGAGATCGGCTCCTTGGCGATCTTCAGGACCTTGCGTACCTTGTCTTCCGGCATCTCGAGGCGCTCGCCAAGCTCTTCCGGCGTGGGCTCGCGGCCCATTTCCTGAAGCATCTGACGCGATACGCGGTTGAGCTTGTTGATCGTTTCGATCATGTGCACCGGAATACGGATGGTGCGCGCCTGGTCGGCGATCGAACGGGTAATCGCCTGACGAATCCACCAGGTGGCGTAGGTCGAGAACTTGTAACCGCGGCGGTATTCGAACTTGTCGACCGCTTTCATCAAACCGATGTTGCCTTCCTGAATGAGATCCAGGAACTGAAGGCCACGGTTGGTGTACTTCTTGGCGATCGAGATCACCAGACGCAGGTTGGCCTCGACCATCTCTTTCTTGGCCCGGCGCGCCTTGGCCTCACCGATCGAGAGCTTGCGGTTGACCTCTTTGAGATCGGAGACGATCAGCTGGACCATGTCCTCTTCAAAGGCGATCTTGCGCTGGCAGCGGGCGATATCGGCGCGCAGCGGCTCCAAACGATCGGCGTACTTCGGCTGCTCTTCCTGGAATTTATCCAGCCAGCCCTTGTTCGATTCAAAACCGGGGAAGGACTTGATGAACAGCTTGCGCGGTACCTTGGCCTTTTTCACGCAAAGCTGCATGATGGCCTTTTCCTGGGCCCGCACCTGCTCGACGCTGATACGCACCTGGCCCACCAGACGTTCGAAGTGCTTGGGCACGAGCTTGATCGGCGAGAACAGCTCGGCCAGACGCGCCTGCTCGGCCTTGAGCTCGGCACTGCCGCGGCCATGCTTTTTGAACGCGGTGTCCACAGCGGCGTTTTGCTCACGGATCTGCTCGAAGCGCGCACGCGCTTCTTCCGGGTCCGGGCCGCCTTCGCTGGCGGTGCTATCGTCGTCCTCGTCCTCACCGTCGCCGTCGATCTCGGCGTCATCGCCAGGTTCAGGGTCGACTTCGGGCTCGACCACTTCGGCTTCGGCAACGCCTGGAATACCTTCGTCCGGGTCGATGAAGCCGGAAAAGAGATCCGACAGTCGCCCTGGCGCTTCCTCGTCCTGGGTCGCGTCGTAGGCGTCGAGGATGGAGGTCACCGCGCCCGGCAAATAGGCAAGTGACGACATCACTTCCCGCGTGCCCTCTTCGATCCGTTTGGCGATTTCGATTTCGCCTTCGCGGGTCAGAAGCTCGACCGTACCCATCTCGCGCATGTACATGCGCACCGGGTCGGTCGTGCGACCTACGTCGCTTTCCACGGCGGCAAGGGCCGCAACGGCCTCTTCCGCAGCGGACTCGTCCGTGGAGTGATCCGACATCATCAAAGTGTCTTCATCCGGCGCTTCTTCAACGACATTGATACCCATGTCGTTGATCATGCCAATGATGTCTTCCACTTGATCCGGGTCGGCGATATCCTCGGGTAGATGGTCGTTGACCTCGGCATAGGTCAGGTAACCCTGTTCCTTGCCGCGCGCGATCAACTCCTTCAGACGCGACTGCTGCTGCGCATTTCCAGCCATAGAAACCCTATCTCGACGAAGAAGAATGAAACACCTGGGGCGCTGAATCGATTAAACTCAACAAGCCGAACATTATAGCGTAATTTGCTGGTTTTTTCCCAGCGAAACGTATTTGCGCGGTGAATCAGGTGTGTTAGTTTGTTCGGTTAGACCATTTTATGGCCCGTAATACTCCCTATATGGCGCCTGGCGGCGGAAATTCAACCCGCACACTGCGCTCTTTTCAAACGCCCTACCCTGCTCTTCGCTTCGAGCGCTTCTCGATTTCATTTCCTGTTGTGACGCTACTGCTTGCGTGTCAGTTCGACCACCAGGGTGGCCAAACGTTGCCGCTGGGTTTTATCAAGTTTCTGCCCCGAACGCTCGAGCGCCAGCAGCGCGTGGTACTCCTCTTCCGGCGAGCGCTTGCGCTGATGGGCGCTTAGGTGTTCGACCAGCCCTAAAAGCTCGGTTTCGCGCGTAGCCGCCGGAATCAAAAGCTCCCGCCGGGCAAGCTCGGCCAGCACCTGGCCCTCTTCGCTGCCTTGAAAATGCGCCAGCACCACCTGGGGGCTTTTATAGCGCCCGGCGCGCAAAAGCGTGACCAGCTCGCGACAAAGCGGCGTATGGCTGTCGTCTTCCGGCAGCCAGTCGAGCTCGCCCGGTAGTGCTTCGACCAACCGCGGCTCGAAAAGCAGCAATTGATTGATACGCTCGACGCTCGAGAGCACCTTGCCAAGCGCCGATCGGGGCCTGGCCGCTTTCCGGGGGGCGGCGGGGGAAGGCGCGGACTGCGCCGGCTCGTCGACATCGACCTCGGCGGCAGGCGCCGGGGCGCGTTTTTCGAGCATGGCCTGAAGCTGCTCTTTGGCAAGTCCGCTTCGCTTGGCAAGCGCCTCGAACAGCAGCGACTGGAGCATGCCCTCCGGCACCTTACCAATCGCCTGCAGCACCTGGCTTGCGAAGCGTTCGCGCCCCTCGACCGTATTCAAATCGCGCCCCTGGCCGGCCTGCTCGAACAGAAACTCGGACAGCGGCATCGCGCAGGTGACCCGGTCCTGAAAAGCTTTTTCGCCTTCGCGGCGTACCAGTGAATCCGGGTCTTCGCCTTCGGGCAGAAACAAAAAGCGCGCTTCGCGCCCGTCGATCATCTGCGGCAGCGCCGTTTCCAGCGCCCGGCTGGCGGCCTGACGCCCGGCGCGGTCGCCGTCGAAGCAGAACACCACGCGGTTGACCAAGCGAAAAAGGCGATGCAGGTGATCTTCGGTGGTCGCGGTGCCAAGGGTTGCCACGGCGTTGTGAATGCCGTACTGCGCCAGCGCCACCACGTCCATGTAGCCTTCGACCATGATCAGCTGTTCGAGCTTATTGACCGCCCGGCGGGCCTCATAAAGCCCGTAAAGCTCGCGGCCTTTATGAAACACCGGCGTTTCCGGCGAGTTCAGATACTTCGGCTGGCCGTCCCCCATGATGCGCCCGCCAAAGCCCAGCGTGCGCCCGCGCAGGTCGCGGATGGGGAACATCACCCGGTCGCGGAAACGGTCATAGGTGCGCCCGGTATCTTCGCGGTGAATCAAAAGCCCGTATTCGACCTGGACCTCTTCGCTCACGCCCTTGGCGCCGAGGTGCTGCTTGAGCGCCTCCCAGCCGTCCGGGGCGAAACCGATACCGTAGGTACTGATCACCTCGTCGGACAAATCCCGCTTTTTGAGATACGCCCTGGCGGCCTGGCCTTCCTGCATTTTGAGCCGCTCGCGGTAAAAGCTACCGGCAAGCTCCAGAAGGTTCACGCCCTCTTTGCGCTTTTGCTCGCGCTTGCGCTCCCGGGGGTCGTCACCGCCTTCGCGCGGAACCTCGAGCCCCTGGCGTGCGGCCAGCTGTTCGACGGCTTCGGGGAAAGGGAGCTTGTCGTACTCCATTAAAAAGCGCAGCGCGTTGCCGTTGGCGCCGCAGCCAAAGCAGTGGTAGAACTGCTTGTCGGCGCTCACCGTAAATGAAGGGGTCTTTTCCTGATGGAAGGGGCAAAGGCCTGAGTAATTACGCCCGGCCTTTTTAAGCTGCACGCGCTCACCCACCACCTCGACGACGTCGACGCGGTCCAATAGATCGTCAATGAATCGCTGGGGGATCTGTCCGGCCATGGGTGAACGTTTCCTGCGCGGGGCAAGACAAAATAATGTAACCCAAACGGCGTGCTTGGGTTACGCCACTCTCTCTTGTAAACATCGATTTTTTGGGACGCCCTTAAAAACAAACGGCCACCTTACGGCGGCCGCTTGGCATCCCTCTTGAAATATCCACTAAAACCAACGCGGATATTTCTGGGTACGGATCAATAGAGCCGTTCGAAACGCTTTTGCTCACGCTGAATCTTCTTGGCGTGACGTTTTACGGCCGCGGCCGCTTTGCGCTTGCGCTCAGCAGTCGGCTTCTCGTAATGCTCACGACGGCGTACTTCGGAAAGAACACCGGCTTTTTCGCAAGAACGCTTGAAGCGACGCAGGGCGACGTCAAACGGCTCGTTATCACGTACTTTTACAGAAGGCATTAAGCACTCACCACCTTAAGGAGACTTAGTTCGGATAGTGCGTACACCGCTTTATACAACATCTGTAGATACAGTGTACGACCCTTTTTACAGCGCCGAGTAGTCTAGTCGCCACAAGGCAATTTTGCAACCGGCCGCTTTTGGGCCGCCTTCGCCAAACGCCGTGGGCGGCCAGGGTTCAAAGCTGCTCGCGCAGGTGTGAAAGCGAGGCGCCAATGCGCGAGGCGAGCTGCTCTTCGTCCAGGTCCAGAAGCTCGCCGCCGCGTTTGGCGATGCGCCCGCCCACGGCGACCAGCGACACGTTGGCCGGGGTGGCGGCGAATACGATAAAGGCAAAAGGCTCGGTGGGCAGCATGCCAAGGCTTACGCTTTTAGTATCGAGCATGATCAGATCCGCCTGCTTGCCCGGGGTGAGCGTACCGATCTCCTCGCCCATACCGATGGACTCGGCGCCCTGGCGGGTGGCAAGCGAAACCAGCCGCTCGCAGTCGACGCCTTCCTGCTCGCCGCTGGCGCCAATCTCGGTAAGTGCGGCGTGCTTCATCACCGCGAACATATCGCCGCAACCGGCCAGGGCGTTGCCGTCGATACCCAGCCCCAAACGCTCGACGTCTTTGAAGTGGGAAAGACGGGTGAGCCCGTAGCCGACCCGATGCTCGGTGACCGGCGTCAGCGAAAGGCTCGCCCCGGCCTCGGCCAGGGCTGCCAGGTGCTCTTCGCGCGCGTCGGTGGCGTGCACCACCTGAAGCCTGGGTACCAAAAACTCGCCATCGATCAGGTGCTGGAACATCTCGTGGTGGCCTTCGCCGCTTACGTGCACGGCAATCGGCAGGTCAAGTTCCCGCGCGGTGTCGAACTCCCGGCGCTTCATGGTCAGCGCGTCCTGGTTGCCCAGATTATCCGGCAGCCGCCAGGCCAGGCCCAGGGAAAGGCGCCCCTGCTCGCCGTAACGCTCCCAGTTGTCGTGAAGCTCGTTCAGGCGCTCCAGATCGATCTGGCTGCCGTTGGTTTTGCTTTCGTTGCCGAAAAGCAGCCGCACGCGAAGCGGCGAGGCGGACAGCGCCTCAAGTGCCGCCTGGCTATGCTCGGGGCTACGGTTATTGTCGAAAAAGTCATTACTGGTCGTGATCCCGGCGCTAACGTTCTCCATCGCCCCCAGATATTCGCCGACCCAGATATCCGAGGCGCGAAAATGCTCGGCCAGGTGGTTGGTCAGCGGGAAGAACAGGTTGTCCTCGCGCTGACCGAACATACCGCGCATTTGGGTTTGCCACAGGTGGTTGTGAGTATCGACGAGCCCCGGCATGACGATGAAGCCTTCGCCGTTGATGATTTCGCTATCGCCGGTATCGAGATTTTCACCCACCGCTTCGATCTTGCCATCGACGACCCAGACGTCGGCTTTTTCCAGCGGCGCGCGGCCCGGCTCCATGGTCAGCACGGTGGCGCCTTTGATACACCAGCGCTGGGGTGAGGCTTCGGATGCGTCTTCACCGCTCTCGTTTGAGGAGTCGCTTGCGTAGGCGGCGGGGATCAAGCTCGCCCCCGCGACGGCGGACACTGTGCCCAAAAGCCTACGCCGGGTAATACTGAACGGGTCCCGCATTACGATCTCCTCGAAGTGGATAAACGGATCTTCACTAAAGCTAGTCGAGCTTTTCCTGGCGTCAACCGCCGGTGAACGACGAAAGCGCATAACGGCTCGCCGGGTAAGCGTGATAAAATCGCTGCCATCAAGTGATTTACAGAGACCCCCTATGCGTGTGCTTGGCATTGAGACCTCCTGCGACGAAACCGGCGTAGCGATATTTGATACACAAAAGCCCGAGGGCGAAGGGCTTTTGGCCGATGCGCTCTACAGCCAGGTGGCCATGCACGCCGAGTACGGCGGCGTCGTGCCCGAGCTCGCCTCTAGAGATCATACCCGCAAGCTGTTACCGCTGATCGACCAGGTCTTGCACCAGGCAGGTCTTGGCAAACAGGACCTGGACGGTATCGCCTACACCGCCGGGCCGGGGCTCGTCGGCGCGCTGATGGTGGGTGCCAGCACCGCCCACGGCATGGCCCGGGCGCTGGATATTCCGGTGCTGGGCGTGCATCACATGGAGGGCCATCTGCTCGCGCCGATGCTCGAGGAGCACGCCCCGGCGTTTCCCTTCGCCGCACTTTTGGTCTCTGGTGGGCATACCCAGCTGGTCGAAGTGGCCGGGCTTGGCCGCTACCGGCTGCTGGGCGAGTCCGTGGACGACGCCGCGGGTGAAGCCTTCGACAAGGCCGCCAAGATGCTGGGCCTTGCCTACCCCGGCGGCCCGCTAGTCGCCCAACTCGCCGAGCGCGGCGACCCCAAGCGTTTTCGCTTTCCGCGGCCGATGACCGACCGCCCCGGGCTCGACTTCAGCTTTTCCGGGCTCAAGACCCACACCCTGACGACGCTGAAAAAACTCGATGCCGAGGGGGCGCTCGACGAACAAGCCCGCGCCGACGTTGCCCGGGCGTTCGAGGAGGCGGTCGTCGATACCATGGTGATCAAGTGCCGTCGGGCGCTGGACGAAACCGGCCTCAAGCGGCTGGTGATGGCCGGCGGGGTCAGCGCCAACGCGCGCCTGCGCGAGCGCCTGGCCGTGGAGACCCGAAAGCGCGGCGCCGACACCTTCTACCCCCGTGCGCGGTTTTGCACCGACAACGGGGCGATGATCGCTTATGTGGGCGCAATGCGCCTGAACGCCGGCGAGCATGACCAGGTCGGCATCATGCAAGCCACGCCGCGCTGGCCACTGGAGAAGCTCACCCCGCCCGCGCGTTAGCGGCGCCCGCCAAGGTCGGGCTCCTCGCCCCGGCGCAAGCGGCGAATATTGAACGCGTGGCGTAAGAACACCACCAGCGTAAAGGTGCCCACTACATAGACGTAGGCCGGGGAAAACCAAAGCGCCAGCAGCAAAGCGAGCAGCGCGCTTATAAGCGAGGCCGCCGCCGCGGTGCGCAGCCGCCAGGCCAGCAGTGCCCAGCATGCCGCACTTGATAGCGCCACCCAGGGCACCAGCACCAGCAGCGCCCCAAAGGCGCAGGCCACTGCCTTGCCGCCGCGAAAGCCGTGCCACAGCGGGTAGCTGTGGCCCAGCAGCACCGCCAGGCCCACCCCGCCCTGAACCCACACCGGCAGCCCCTGGCCTTTGGCCAGGGCAAGCACGGGCATCGCTTTGGCGGCATCGAGGACAAGCGTCGCGCCCGCCAGGCGGGGCCCGTAAAGGCGCAGCACGTTGGAAACACCGGGATTGCAGGAACCGCACTTCCGCGGGTCCGCCACCCGGGCCAGGCGGCACACGAAAAGCGCGGCGAGCCAGCTACCGCAAAGGTAACCCAACACCACGCAGAGAAGCGCTACCACCCGGCAACAACCCGCTGTTTTGTATCGTTGACCGGCTTGCTCACGTACACTATTTCCTGACTGTGATGGGGATAAGACGCATGGACCGTATTTTAATTGAAGGCTTGGTGATTGAAACCGTTATTGGCGTTTACGATTGGGAGCGCACCATCACCCAGTCGCTGCGCCTGGATCTAACGCTTGCAACGGATATACGCCCGGCCGCGGCGACGGACGATTTACGCCTGACCCTGGACTACGCCGCGATCTGCCAGCGTATTCAGCAGTTCGCCGACGCGCATCAGTTCGCGCTGATCGAAACCTTCGCCGAACGGCTTTGCGAATACCTGCGCCACGAGTTTCCGATTAGCTGGCTACGCCTGGCCGTGCGCAAGCCCGGTGCAGTACCCCAGGCACAAAGCGTCGGCCTTGAAATCGTGCGCGGCGAGATCCCCGAGGTCATCGAGGCATCCACGCCGTGAACCTGGTGTGTTTAAGCCTTGGCAGCAACGCCGAGCCACGACGCCATTTGGCCGCCTGTTTCGAGGCGCTCGAGCAAACCTTTGGCGAGGTCAGCATCTCGCGGGTCTTCGAAAGCGAGCCGGTCGGCTGCGAAGGCGAAGCCAACTTTTATAACGCGGTGGTGGCGTTCAAAAGCGATTGGAGTATCCCGGCGCTCAGCGCCTGGACGAAGGCCCAGGAATCGGCGCTAAACCCGCGCGTCGCCACCCAGCGCCACCAGCCCAAGGCGCTGGATATCGATCTTTTGAGCGTGGGCGACATCTGCGCGCAAATGGGTGAGCTCACGCTTCCCCGGGACGACATCACCCGCTACGCCTTCGTGCTCCAGCCGCTGGCGGAGCTTCTGCCCGACCAGCGCCACCCCCGCTGCCAGACCCCTTACAAAACGCTTTTCGAGCGCGCCGATTTCCAAAACCAGCGCCTCTGGCCGGTGGCCTTCGAGTGGCGCGGCGTGGCGATCTCGCCCTGAGCTTTTTAACCTGACAGCGCCTCAGAAACCGCCCACTGGCGCCGCTCGCGCAGTGCCTGGCCAAGCTCCCCACCGCGAAAGCCCTCGGCTATCAGCGCCTGGGGGTTGACCTGGCGCGCGTGCTCAAACGCCTGGATCAACGGTTCCCGTAAGTCCGGCGCCAGCGTCGCCACCAGCTCGAGCTGTGCTTCGACCTGAGCGGGTTTACGAAAGGCGTCCAGCCGCTCCAGCCAGTTGAATACGCCCTCGGCGCTCAGGGCGGCCTTCAACAGCGCACGGGTGAGCGCCACGTGGCGGCAAAGCGCGGCCACGGCGTTGGGCAGGCGCAACCGCTCGACCAGCGCCTCCCGTTTGGCATCACTGAGGGCACTTGCCAGTAACGCCATGCGCCAGTGGGCCAGCGCCTGACCCTGCCCGGGCGGAGCCAGGCGCATCAGCGCAAGCGCCTCGACAAGCACCGCCGCAAGCCCTGGCCACCAACTCTCAAGCGCCCCGCAATCGTTCAGGGTGGTGAAATACGCCGCCGGGCTCGGCTCGCCCAGCGCCTTTTCGGTTTCCACCCACACCCGCTCGGCGGCCAGGTGTTCGAGCTCGCCGGCGTCGCTCATCTGGCGCATCAGCGCACGCGTTTCATCGGCGATGACAAAACCAAGCTCCGCGTAGCGGGCCAGAAAACGGGCGGTGCGCAGCACGCGCAGCGGGTCTTCGCCAAACGCTGGCGAAACGTGGCGCAGCACGCGTTTTTCGAGATCGCCCTGACCGTCGAACGGGTCGCAAAGCGTGGCGTCCGGGCGCTGGGCGATGGCGTTAATAGTCAAATCCCGGCGCAGCAAATCCTCTTCGAGCGTCACCTGTGGGCTTGCGTGCACCTCGAAGCCGCTATAGCCGTGGCCGGCCTTGCGTTCGGTACGCGCCAGGGCGTACTCCTCGGCCGTTTCCGGGTGCAAAAACACGGGGAAATCACGGCCCACGGGCTTGAAGCCGCGCTTACGCATCGCATCGACCGTGGCACCCACCACCACCCAGTCATTGTCATAAACCGGCCAGCCCAGCAGCGCATCGCGCACGGCGCCGCCCACCCGGTAAACCTCCAGCCCCTCCAGGCGACGATCGTGTTCGGCCACCTCAAGCTCCCTCATTTTGACTGGCCACCGCGATGCGCTCGCCGGTATCCAGGTTCATCGCGGTCAACGCGCCGCCCCATACGCAGCCGGTATCCAGGGCGTGGACGTCGATCTTCGCGCTGGGAGTCTGCCCCTCGAGCGCAGCCCAATGGCCGAATATGAGCCGAATATCGTCCTCCCGGGGGAACTGGAACCAGGGGTAGAAGCCGGCCGGGGCGCTATCCAGGCCCTCCTTGGCAGCGAAATCGAGGGTGCCACCGGCGCTGATAAAGCGCATACGACAGAACACGTTGACCAGGGCGCGCAGCCGGTCCATGCCGTCCAGCGCCTCGGTGAAGCGCGCCGGCTCATTGCCGTAAAGCGTTTCGAGAAAGCGCCCGGAAGACTCGCTTGCAAGCGCAGCCTGCACCTCGCCGCTGTAGCCAAGCGCGGCCTCGGCGCTCCAGCTCGGAAGTATCCCGGCGTGGGCCATCAGCGTGGTTTCTTCTACGACCGCCAGCGGCTGGGCCTGCAGCCAGTCGAGCAGCGCCTCGCGTTGGGGGGCGCCCAGAATATCGTCCAGGGTGTCGCCACGCTTGAGCCGCCCGCCACCCCGGGCGGCCACCAGCAGGTGAAAATCATGATTGCCCAGTACGCAGCGCGCGGCATTTCCCAGCGCTTTAGCCTCTTGCAGGCAGGCAAGCGAGCCGGGGCCACGGTTGATCAGATCCCCCACCAGCCACAGCGTATCGCGGCTCGAGTCGAAGCTGAGCTTATCGAGCAGGGCGACGAACTCCGCGTGGCAGCCGTGCAGATCCCCGATGGCGTATGTACTCATAAAAAAAGCCTTATGGTTGGCTAATAAAGATTAAAACATTAAAGAAAATGCCCCGCTCCCGGCATTCGATCGGCTAATCTGGGGGGACGACCATCACAACGAAAAACGAGCCCTATGCAAGCTATCTCTTTAACGAAGACCGGTCAGCCGTCAACCGCGAAAGACCCTGCACGCCGGGCGCTTTTAAAAGCCGCCTCGCTGGGCGCCGGGAGCGCGCTATTGGCCGGCGCCCCCTGGACCAGCGCCTTTGCCGCCCAAACCGCGGCACCGGTGATCAAAAACGGCTGGCTGCTCGCCCCCGCCGACCTGGACACTAACCATTAATGTATCAGCCATTTGAAGCGCTAAGCGAGCGCCAGCCTTATGATGTCTGCGTGATCGGCGCCGGGGCGGCGGGCATTACCCTTGCCATGACCCTGGCCCAGCAGGGCCACCAGGTGCTTCTATGCGAAGGCGGCGAGGCCTCGCGAAGCGAGCGCTCCCAGGCACTTTACCGGGGTACCAGTGTAGGCGACACCTACCTGGATCTGGCCAGCATCCGGCTTCGCTATATGGGCGGCTCGACCAACCACTGGGGCGGCGTGTGCCGGACGCTTGACGCCCACGACTTCACCGCCAGGACCGCCGCGCCACAAACCGGCTGGCCGATCGGCAAGCAAGCGCTCGCCCCTTATTTCGAAGCCGCCGCGGCGCTTTTGGACCTGGAAACCATCCCACCGGATGCGCCCATCGATGGCGCGGGGCTCGAGCGCGTTTATTTCTCGCTGGGTCATGCCGTGCGCATGAAGGACAAGTTCGCCGCCACCCTGAACGGGCTCGAGACTCTCACCTACTGCCTGACCGCCAACCTGGTCGGGCTCGAGACCGACGGTGACCGCGTGCACGCGGCTACGTTTAGCGACTTCGACGGCGTACGCAAAACCATACGCGCGCGCACCTTCGTGCTGGCCTGCGGCGGCATCGAAAACTCGCGCCTGCTGCTTTGGTGCAATCAACAAAGCGGCGGGCGGCTGGTGCCGGATGACAGAACGCTTGGCCGCTACTGGATGGAGCACCCCCACGCGACCATCGGCCAGGCGCTGTTGTTCGAACCCGCCCGCTTCGGGCTCGACACCGATTACAACGTCTATCTCTCGCCCACCGCCGCCGCCATGGCCGAACGCGGCATCCTCAACTGCGGGCTGCGTCTGCACCGCATGGCCCCGGAAGCCACCGAGGCGCTCATCACGGAGCTTGCCGAGCAGGCGCCCGGGCTTGGCGCCGAACTTGCGGGAAGAGCCGGTGGCCCGGTCATGCACGGGGTGTACCTGCGCGCCGCCTGGGAGCAGGAGCCGCGATTCGACAACGCCGTGGAGCTTTCCAATGAGCGCGATGCGCTGGGCGTGCCGTTGAGTCGGCTGGTGTGGCAGCAGTCGGCACTCGACCGGCATACGATTCGCGAAAGCCTGATGCTTTTGGGCGAGTACCTGCTTAAGCAGAATATTGGCCGCGTGCAGTTCGCCGACTGGCTAGCCACAGAGCCGGTAGCGCTACCCGAAGAGGGGGAAATTGCCGGGCGCCATCACATGGGCGGTACGCGCATGAGTGAGAGCGCCGACCAGGGCGTGGTTGATCGCGACTGCCGACTCTTCGCCCAGCAAAACATGTACGTGGCCGGCTCCAGCGTGTTCGCAAGCGCCGGCCACGCCAACCCCACGCTCACCATCGTGCAGCTCGCCCTGCGCCTTGGTGTTCACCTCGACGAAAAGCTGCGTGGGGAGATACCTGGCTAGTGGAGCTGGCTGGGCGCGGCCAGGCGAAACGGCGCGATGGCGACGTCGAAAGCGCGCTGGGTGTAGGTGTTGAGCAGCGTATAGGCGCCTTCCATGACGCCGACCGGGGTTTGCAGAATCGCCCGGCTGGTGTAGCGAAAGCGCTGGCCGGGGCCAATGAGCGGCTGCTGGCCGACCACGCCCTTGCCGCGTACTTCCTGGGCGTCGCCACTGCCCTGGGTGATCTTCCAGTAGCGCGCCATCAGCTGCACGCTGTGCGGGCTCTGGTTGTGCACCGTCACGGTATAGCTGAACACGTAACGCGACTCGCTTTCGCTGGACTCCTCCGGGCAGTACGCCGGGACCACGCTCACCTCGATCGCTAACTGGCTCACGAATCACCCCGCTCGGCGTCCGGCGAAAGCGCGGCCACGTGGTTGGCGATCGTGACGTACTCTTCTACGGTCAGCGTTTGGGGGCGCCGGCCCGGGTCGATCTCAAGGCTTTCCAGGGTCTCGGCGCTAACCCGCCCCTTGAGGTTGTTGCGCAGCGTCTTGCGCCGCTGGCCGAAGGCGAGCTTGACCAGCTCGAACAAAAGCGCCGGGTCCTTCGCCGTGTGGGGCAGCTCCTCATGGGGGGTCAGCCGCACGATGGCGGAATCCACCTTGGGCTGCGGCACGAACGCCTCCGGCGCCACGACGAAGAGCTGCTCGACCTGGCAGTAGTACTGCGCCATGACCGAAAGCCGCCCCCAGTCGGTGCCGCCGGGTTCGGCGGCCAGCCGCTCGACGACTTCCTTTTGCAGCATAAAATGCATATCCGCCACCGCGGACCCCATGCCCAGCAGGTGGATGATCAACGGCGTCGAGATGTTGTAAGGCAGGTTGCCCACCACGCGCAGCGCCGGGCCGTCGCCCTTGAGCGCGTGAAAGTCGAACTTCAGCGCGTCGCCTTCGTGAATGACAAAGCCCGGGTAGTTGAAAAACTGCACGCGCAGCCCCGGGATCAGGTCACGGTCGAGCTCGACCACTTCAAGGGCGCCGTTGGCGTCCAGAAGCGGCCCGGTCAGCGCGCCCTGACCCGGGCCGATCTCGATCAGCCGGTCGCCCTTCGCCGGCCCAATAGCGCGAATGATGCGCGAAATGGTGCCAGGGTCACGAAGAAAGTTCTGACCGAAGCGTTTTCTAGCTCGGTGTTGAAGGGGCGCTTGAGACATCTAACGAAAGTCCTTGAGTAGGATAGAGCATGTAACGGTGTGGGCGGGCCAGTGACGGCTAAGCGGGCAGCGCGGCGGCGCGGCGACCGCTTAATCGGCGCGCCAGGTTGAGCGCCACCAGAAGGCTATTCGGGTTTGCCACGCCGCGGCCGGCCAAATCGAGCGCGGTGCCGTGGTCTACCGAGGTGCGCACCAGCGGCAGGCCCAGGGTGATATTGGCCGCCTGACCAAAGCCTGCATACTTTAGCACTGAAAGCCCCTGGTCGTGATACATCGCCAGCACCGCGTCGACCTCTTGCAAGTGGCGCGGGGTAAACAGCGTATCCGCCGGGAAAGGGCCGCGCACGTCGATGCCCTGGCCACGCAGATGGGTAAGTGCCGGGGTGATCGTCTCGATCTCCTCGCGCCCCAAGTGCCCGTCCTCCCCGGCGTGGGGGTTCAGCCCGCACACGGCAATGCGTGGGGCGGCGATACCGAACTGGCGGGTTAGGTCGGCGGCAAGAAGCGTTACGATCCGCGTCAGACGCTCGAAGGTGATCGCATCGGCGACGTCGCGAAGCGCCAGGTGGGTGGTCGCCAGCGCCACGCGAAGGTCCCCACTGCCCTGCCAACTGCTTGCCTGAGTATGCAGCGCGCGGTCGGTGGCCAGCATCATCACCACCTCGTCGACCCCACAGGCGTCGCGCAGCCACTCGGTGTGGCCGGTAAAATCCTTGAAGCCGCCGTCGATGATCACGCCCTTGTGCAGCGGCGCGGTGACGATGGCGCCGGCCAGGCCTTGTTGGCAGGCGCGAACGCCCACCTCGAGGGTTTCGATCACGTAGGCGGCGTTGGCCGGGTCGAGAACCCCCGGGGTGCACGGCGCTTTCAGCGCTACCGGCCAAACCCCCAGATGCGGCGTGTCGGGGCGCTCCAAATGCCCGTCCTCGGCGATGACGATTTCCAGGTCCAGGCCAAGGCGCGCGGCGCGATCTTGCAGCATCCCGGGGTCGCCCACCGCCAGCACCTCGGGGCCGAGACGCCCCTGGGCTGCAAGCATCAGGGTCAGTTCCGGGCCGATACCGGCGGGCTCCCCGGTGGTGATCAGCAGCGGAAGAGGAGCGCTTTCAGCCATTACCGGCGGATATCCACGAAGGCCTGGTCACGAATCTCACGCTGCCAGTTTTGCAGCTCTTCGTTGGCACGGCGCTGGAAAATCGCCTGGCGTACCTGCTCGCGACGGCTCTCGTCGGTCACGTCCTGACGGCGGCGGTCGAGCACTTCGATGATGTGGTAGCCGAACTGCGAGCGCACCGGCGCGGAGACCTGGCCGGCGCTTAGGTCGTTCATCGCCTCTTCGAAGGCGGGCACGGTCTGGCCCGGGCGTACCCAGCCAAGGTCGCCGCCGTTCATGGCGCTGCCCCGGTCGTCGCTGAGTTCACGGGCCACCGCACCGAACGCCTCGCCCTGCTGCAGGCGCGCGCGGGCCTGTTCGGCGCGCTCCCGCGCCTGGTCTTCATTGCGGGTGGGCGTAAGCTCCACCAGAATATGGCGCGCCTGGCTCTCTTCGATGAATGCCTGGCCCTGCTGGGCGGGTTGCTGCTCGAGGAATCGCTCGACATCGCGGTCGCTGACGCTGACGCGCTGCTGAATCTGGCGCTGCTGGACCTGGCGCATGAGCATCTCGCGGCGCACGTCTTCGCGCACCTCGGCAAGCGACATACCGTCGGCTTCGACGGCGTCGGCAAAGGCGTCCATGCTCAGGCCGTTGGATTCGGCGATGGTTCTTAGCTGACGATTGAGTTCGGTATCGTCGACGCTCAGATTGGCCTGGCGGGCCATTTGCAGCTGGATTTCGTCGAGCACCATGCGCTCGAGCACCTGCTCCTGGAGCTGGCGGCGCGGCGGCAGGTTCCCGCCCTGGGCCTGGGCTTGCTGCTCGACCTGCGCCATACGCTCGTCGAGCTCGCTTTGCATGATCACGCCGTCGTTGACCACCGCGGCCACGCTGTCCAGGGTTTGGCGTTGGCTATTTTGAAAATCCTGGGCGTGGGCATTAACGCTTACCAGCGCCGCGCTCGCGCCCAGACACAGCGCCAGCGCCCCGGCCGTCGATAGCCACTTTAGCTGCCGTGAAAAACCGCCACCTGCCAGGCTCTTGTTCATCGTCATAGAAAAATCTCTTGTCGTCGCTATTGAATAAAAGCGGGGTATTGGATGGTCATGCGTTACGGGTCATGCGTTACAAAGGTGACGGGGTATAGCCCGGAACCGCCCGGTCGAAATACGTGTTCGCCCCCTGGCCAACGCCGCCCAACCCGCGGAACACGAAGCGCAGAAACAGCCCGCGGTCGCTGAAATCGTCCCCTGCTCGGGCGGTGTCGTTATCGTCGATCCACTCGCGCCAGACCACCTGCACGCCGTAGCAGCAGTCGTTCCACTGCACACCGGCGAGCTGCTCCAGCGCCCGGTCGTTGGTTTGGTCATACAGATAGCGCCCGATCAGGTCGATCTGCGGGGCGGCCTTGTAGCCCACCGAGAGATCCCACTCTTCGCGGCTATAGTCGCGAAAGCCGTCGTCGCCGGGTACCACGCCCGGGTCGAACCCTTCGATCTCCCAACGGTAGCCAAGGTTCACTACGTGGCCCTCGGGATGACGATAAGCTACGTCGACGCTGGAGCGCTCGGTCTGCTCGCGTTGATCATCGTACAGCCACTCGTAGCCGGTGCTCCAGCGATCGCTGATCTGCCAATCGAGCCGGGTGACCAGCGGCGAGCGCTCGCGGGTCGCCTGGTAGCGGCTTTGCGGGTTCACGTTCGGGTTCTCTTCCGGGCGATCCGGCAGCGTATCCGGGTCGCCGTCGCTGTCGATGCGCCGCTCGGCGAAATACACGCTTTGGCCGACGCCGAAGCTCAGCCGGTCCCGCCCGGCACCATCCTCGATCAAACGCGACTGAACGCCTAACGACACGCGGTTGAGATCGCCCACCCGGTCGGCGCCGGAGAAGCGATGGGGCGACCAAAGCTGGTCCCAGGAGAAGGCGCGCTCGCGGCTGTCGAACTCGGGCAAATCCACCTGATCGGTACGTGGAACGTAGGCGTAGTTGAGCCGCGGCTCCAGGGTCTGGCGGTAGTCGCTTTCGCCCAGCGCCAGTTCGCGCTCGAACACCAGGCCGCTGTCGATAGAGGTAATCGCGACGCTGCGCGTCGGCGAGGTGCTGCGGCTGGTGTCACGGTCGCCGTAATCGAGCTCGTAGGCGGTGTTCCAAAACTCGGTGCGCGGCTCGATATACCCCCAGGGCTCCTCGAAACGCCAGCCCACCGCCGGCGAAAGGTGAAGCCGGGAGCCGTTGGCGGCTTCGCGCTCCGGCACCAGGGTTTCATCGACATCGCGCCAGAAGTAGGTGGCGTTGGAGCGCCACTGGCTATAAAAGCCGCCCCCGAGCTGCCAGTTGTTGGTGTTGGCCGTCAAACTCGGTAGCCGGTAAAAGGGCTTGTCGCTGTCGCTTAGCGGGTCTTCCAGGCGCTGAAACCCCTGGGCGCGGGCGTCGAGCTGCCAGCGCTCGCCGCGGTAGTCGACCTGGGCCAAGCGCTCCATGGCGGCGCGGTCGCTGCGACCGAACTCGGCGCCGAAGTCGTCGAAGTAGCGTCCGTCGCTGGCCCCGCCGTAGCGCAGGCTGTAGTTGCTGCGCGGGTTGACGCGGCCGCGGTGGCGGGCGTCGATATACCAGCGATCCTCGCCTTCGAAACGGTTATCGCCGGTGCGCCGACCGCCGTCGTCGGCCAGATAGCCCCCCTCGACCATGCCCTGACTCTCATCGAGCAGGTAGCGGTATTCACCGTTTAAAAGAAGGCCGCGGTCACTCATCAAGCGCGGGGTGATGGTGGCGTCCTGATTGGGCGCGATGTTCCAGTAAAACGGCTGGGCGTAGTCCAGCCCGCTGTTTGAAAAGCCCAGGGTCGGCCACAAAAAGCCGGTTTGGCGGCGCTCATCCAGCGGAAAGCGCACCCAGGGCCAGTAAAACACCGGCACGTCCTTGACCTCGAGGCGGGCGTTGCGCGCGGTGCCAAAGCCCGCGGCCTGATCGAGGCGGATATCGCTACTCACCAACTGCCAGGTATTTTCGCCCGGGTCGCAGGTGGTAAAACGGGCATCGCGCAGCCGGTACTGGTTTTCGCCGGTCTGTTCGAGCTGGCTGGCCTGGCCGCGCAGGTGGGGCTCGTAGAGCACGAAACGGCTGTCGTCGATACGGCCGCGGTCTTCGTTGAGACGCAAGGTGGCCCGGTCGCCGCGCAAAAGCGCCTGGCCGTTGCGCAGTGCCAGTCCGCCTTCGACCTCGACCTGTTCCCGGCTGGACGGCAGAAAAACCTGCGCGGCCTGAAGCTCGCTATCCGCCCGGCGCAGCACTACGTCGCCGCGCAGCAGCGCTTCACCATCCTGGGCGTAGTCGGCTTGTGTCGTTTCGATCGAGAGCGTTTCGGGGTTTTGCTCGGCGGGTAACCGGTAGCCGGGCATGACGTAGCGCCCGCGGCATAGCTGGCCCTCGGCCTCGGCGGGCCGGTACGGTTGCCAGTCCAGCGCCTCGGCAGGCAAGGGTTCACTCTGCGCCATCGCTGAATACGCGGTGAGCGCAAAAATGCCCACCAGCGTGTGTCCTACCGGCGCAGTGCGCGTAAATCGCTTGCCCATGTTCGTTATCCTTGGCATTCAGAATCGGTATTATACAGCTCGCTAGATGTCCGACCAGCAAGGAGCTTGCATGCCCACTTCCAGGATCGACGCCCTCACCCGATGGGTCGCTGAAAAAAACGGTCTCGCGCCGTCCGCTCTCACCCTCGCCCCGGCCGGGGGAGATGCGAGTTTTCGCCGCTATTTTCGCCTGATACTGCCCTCAGGCGAAACACAAATTGTCATGGACGCCCCGCCCGAGCAAGAGGACTCGGCGCCGTTCGTCGCCATCGGCCGGCAATGGCACGCGGCGAACCTCCCCGTGCCCGCCATCTACCACGCCGATCTTGACGCCGGTTTCATGCTGCTCGAAGACCTGGGCGATACCCCGCTTCAGGCGGCGTTTACCGATGCCGCCAGCGCCCGCGCGCGCACCGGTGAAGCGCTCGAGCTGATCGGTCGGCTGCAAAACGCCGCCAGCCCTGACGCTCTGGCGCCGTACGATGCCTCGCTACTACGCCGCGAACTCGAGCTGTTCCCCACCTGGTGTTTAACCCAGTGGCTTGGCCTCGAGGCGCCGGAAAGCCTGGAAGCGCTGAACGACGACCTGAGCGCCCAGGCGCTGGCGCAGCCGGTGGTGAGTGTACACCGGGATTTCGATGCCATGAACCTCATGCCCCACGCCGGAAAGCTCTACATGATCGATTTTCAGGACGCGGTGGCCGGCCCCATCAGCTATGACGTCATCTCGATTCTTTGCGGGCGCTACTGGCGCTTCGAGCCCGCCGAATTCGACGCCCTGGTCAGGCACTTCTACACGCAGGCACGCCGGGACGGGCGCCTCTGCTCGAAAGTCGATGAAACCACGTTTTTGACCCAGTGCCGCGCCATGGCCGCCCAGCGTTCGCTCAAGGTGCTGGGGATTTTCTGCCGCCTGACCCTGCGCGACGCCAAAACCGGGTACCTGGCGCGTTTGCCGCACTTTTTGAACCACCTCGAGGACAGCCTGGCAGCACTTGGCCAGCACGCCGCGTTCACCACCTGGCTGCGTGACACCCTGCGCCCCGCGATCACCGCAAAGCTGGATGAGACTGCATGAAGGCGATGATTCTGGCCGCCGGGCTCGGCACGCGTATGCGCCCACTGACCGACACCTGCCCCAAGCCGCTTTTGCCGGTAGGCGGCAAGGCGCTGATCGAGCACCACCTGGAGCACCTACGCCGGGCCGGTATCGACGAGGTCGTCATCAACGTAAGCTACCGCGCCGATCAGATCATCGAGGCGCTGGGCGATGGCGAGCGCTTCGGGCTTTCGATTCGCTATAGCGTCGAGCCAACGCCTTTGGAGACCGGCGGCGGCATTTTCAACGCGCTACCGCTTTTAGGCGAGGCGCCCTTTTTGCTGGTCAACGGCGATGTCTGGTGCGACTGGCTGCCCACGCCCACCCTTGCCCCGGGCAAGCTGGCCCACCTGGTGTTAGTGGATAACCCGCCCCAGCACCCGGAGGGCGACTTCGCCATCATCGAAGGTTTGGCCCGGATGGCCACACCCGCGCTCACCTATTCGGGCATCGGCGTTCTCCACCCGGCGCTGTTTGAAAACTACAGCGCCGGTGCCTTCGCCCTGGCGCCGCTTTTTAAAGCGGCGATAGCCAAGGGCCTGGTCAGCGCCGAGCACTTTGCCGGCCACTGGGTCGACGTGGGCACGCCGGCGCGGCTTGGCGTGCTCGAACGCCATTTGGCAGCGCGCTAAACTGATTCACCCGTTTGACAGGAGGCCCCGTGAGCCTTGCCGATGATATTGCCCTGACGCCGCTGGTCGCGGTTTACGGCACGCTGAAAAAAGGCCTCAACAACGCCCACGTGCTGGAGGGCGCCGAGTTTTTGGGCGATGACCGGAGCGCGCTCCTTACGCTCTACGACGTCGGCCCCTACCCTGGCGCCAAACGCCGTGACTCCAAAGGGATCGCGCTGGAGATTTACCGCGTCGATCAAGCGACCCTGGCGGCGCTGGATGTACTGGAAGATCACCGCCCACAAGCGCCCTTTGACGGCGAGTATCAGCGCGTCACGCTTGCCACTCGCTTTGGCGACGCCTGGGTGTACCTCTACAACCCGGATACCGCCGCACTGAGCGCTATCGGCGAAGGCGGCTGGCCGGTAGAGGGATAGCGCCGGTTGGCGCAAAGGCGTGTTATGCTGCGCGCCACGTACGAATCGTTGAGAGAGGAGAGCCGCGTGAAAGCACGAGTGAAGTGGACAGACGGCCGCCAGTTCGTGGCGGAATCGGGCAGTGGCCATAGCGTTGTGATCGATGGCCCGCCGGATCACGGCGGGCGCGATACCGGCCCCCGCCCCATGGAAATGCTGCTGATGGGCATGGGTAGCTGCACCGCCTTTGACGTGCTCAACATTCTCGACAAGGCCCGGGCAGACGTCACCGACTGCGTGGCGGAGATCGACGCCGAGCGCGCTGACGAGGTGCCGTCGGTGTTTACCCGCATCCACGTTCATTTCGTGGTGACCGGGCGGGCGCTCAAAGAGAAGCAGGTACAGCGCGCCGTGGAGCTTTCCGCCGAGAAGTACTGCAGCGCCTCGATCATGCTGGTCAAGGGCGGGGTCGACGTGACTCACTCCTTCGAAATTCAGGACGCCGCGGCGGATTAAAATCGCGTCGCTGGATGCAACTCGGGGACCGGGCGGGCATAATACGCCCGCCCGGTCCTCGGGCAATGTAAAATCAGGAACATGTACGGATCCGGTTCCGGCGCTGGCTCGTCGGGGTGTTTTCACTGCTACCAGGAGGCGCGGAATTGCCTGATAATCTCCGACTCCACGGGTTTAACAACCTCACCAGCTCGTTAAGCTTCAACATTTACGATATCTGCTACGCCAAGACCGAAGAGCAGCGCGGCGAATATATCGATTATATCGACGAGCTTTATAACGCCGAGCGTTTGACGCAGATTCTCAAGGATGTGACCAATATCATTGGTGCTCACGTGCTCAATATCGCACGTCAGGATTACGAGCCCCACGGCGCGAGCGTGACGGTTCTGATCGCCGAGCACGAACTGGACGAGCCGCTGCCCGCGCACACCGAACCGGGCCCGGGGCCGCTGCCGGAAACCGTGGTCGGCCATTTGGATAAAAGTCACGTCACGGTGCATAGCTACCCGGAATCCCACCCGGATAACGGCATCAGCACCTTCCGGCTGGATATCGACGTCTCCACCTGTGGTCACATCAGCCCGCTAAAGGCGCTGAACTACCTGATCCACAGCTTCGATTCCGATATCGTCACCATCGATTACCGGGTACGCGGCTTCACCCGGGATGTGGACGGCAAGAAGCTCTTCATCGATCACGCCATCACCTCGATTCAGGACTACCTGGCCGACGATACCAAGCAGGCGTATCAGATGATGGATGTGAACGTGTATCAGGACAACATGTTCCATACCAAGATGTTGCTCAAGGATTTCGAACTGGATAACTACCTGTTCGGTACCTCGCGCCGGGACATCACTTTTGAGGAAGCGCGGGAAATCGAAAACCGCCTGCGCAAGGAGATGCTGGAGATCTTCTACTCGCGCAATATCGATTAGCCTTTGGCGATCGAAGACGAAAAAGCCGACGCCTGCGCGTCGGCTTTTTTGATGGCGGCTCGCTCCGTACCCGGAGGCTCGCGCAACCCTACGCGGGGGCGCTGTGAATACTTCCCTGTACGCTACTTTCGCCTTCCCTGGCGAAAGACCCCCGCGACGGGTTACACGATCCTCCTCCCACTGAGCGCATAGCTTTGCATCGATCCTCGGCTAGTAAACCTTCTCCTCGCCTTCCGGGCGCGTCTTGAAGCGCCGGTGCAGCCACAGATACTGCTCCGGGTGCTTGCGAATCGCCCGTTCGATGAACTGGTTGACCCGGGTGGCATCGGCTACCTCGTCCTTGCTCGGGAAGTTCTCGAAGGCCGGCAGGCACTCGATGGTATAGGTGCGGTTGTCCGGGTTTCTATGGAACATCAATGGCACCACCGGCGCGCCGGTCATACGGGCGATCTTGGAGGTCAAGCGGATGGTCGCCGCCTGTTGACCGAATAGCGGCGCGAAGACGCTGACATCGCGGCCGAAATCCTGATCCGGCGAGTACCAGACGATATGCCCCGCCTTGATACGGCGCACGACCCCGCGCAGGTCGTGGCGGTCGATGGCCTGGCCGAAAATGCGCGAACGGGCACGGGTCATGAAACGCTCGAACAGCGGGTTGTTGTGGGGCCGGTACACCACGTCCGCCGGGAAGAAGAGCGAGTGCAGCGCCCCGCCCAGATCCAGCGTCGAAAAGTGAATGCCGACCACCAGTACGCCCTTGCCCTGAGCCTTCGCCCGGGCCAGGTGCTCCTCGCCGTTATAGGCGACCCGGTGCCTGAAGCCCTGCGCGCTGCGACACCAGCCGGTGGCGGTTTCCACCAGCCCGATCCCGTTGGCGATGAAGGTCTCCTTGACCAGCTGCCGTTGGGCATCAACGCTTTTCTCGGGAAAGCAGAGCGCGATATTGGTCGCGGTAATGTGGCGCCGGCGTTTGATCAGCGCCCAGGCGAGCAGGCCGATCATCTTGCCGATCCAAAGCTTAAGCCGCCAGGGCAGCCAGGCGACGAGATACATCGCGCCAATGGCGACCCAGGTGGGCCAGTAGCGCGGATGCGCGAAAGAGCGGGGAAACGTTTTTTTAGACATACCAGTAACCGTTAAGTGAGCGCGCCGCTGTAAATGCGCGGCACGCGAGGCAAGACCCCGGTCAACAGCGTATAGCTGATCGTATCGCAGTGGCGGGCCACTTCATCGACGCACAGCAACGCCCCGTGGGCACTTTGGCCCCAAAGCACCACCTCGCTGCCAATCCCGGCGTCGATATCGCTCACATCGACCGTGAGCATATCCATCGACACCCGCCCGGCAATAGGGCATCGCTGGCCGTTGACGAGTACCGGCGTGCCGTCAACGGCGTGGCGGTCATACCCATCACCGTAGCCTGCGGCCACCACGGCGATGCGCGAGCGCCGCGGCGCTAACCAGCGCCCCCCGTAGCCCAACGGCTCGCCTTTTTCGACACTGCGCAGGGCGATGATTTCTGAGCGCAGGCTCATGACCGGGCGAAGCGCGCGGGTAAGGGCGTTATCCACCGCGAGCGGATTGCTGCCGTAAAGCATCACACCAGGCCGGTTCCAGGCGCCGTGGGCGGCGCGGTGGGCAAGCGTTGCGGGAGAGTTCGCCAGGCAAAGCGGAGCGCCGAGAGTTTCACCGAGCGCTTTGACCGTCGTCATTTGTCGGTCGAAATAGCCACGCTCGCCGGCGTCCGCCGTGGCGAAGTGGCTCATCAGATGAAGCGCACCCACCTGAGGCGCGGTGCTCAAGCGGTGCCATACCTGCTCCACACGCTCTGGGTCAAAGCCCAGCCGATGCATCCCCGAATCCACCTTCACCCACACGGGGATCGGTTTTTTGGGCGTGCAGGCTAAAAGCGCCTCGACCTGCCAGTCGCTGTGCACGCTGACCCATAGGCCAAGGGTATCCACCAGGGCCAATTCGTCGGCGCTGAAAAAGCCTTCGAGCAGCACGATGGGGCCTTGTATGCCACCCTCGCGCAGGGTGATGGCCTCTTCGATACAGGCCACCGCGAAGGCCGGCGCCTGGGACGCCAGCGCGCGGGCGCAGGCAAGGGCGCCGTGGCCGTAGGCGTTGGCCTTGATGACCGCAACGGACTGGCTTTGGGGCGCGCAGCCCGCGGCTAGCTGATAGTTATGACGCAGCGCGTCTAAATCGATATGGGCCGCTAGCGGGCGCATTTTAACGGTTCTCACTTACAGACGTCTCGCGGCGCCTGACGACGGTCGTTCATGAAATCGGATATTGAAGGCGCCCGAATGGGTAGCCCACTAACATTAACGCACCGGATAGTTAATCCGGTGCGTTAGGTCTTGCCTTTTGTAAGGCTCGCTGGGGGTATTAACTCTCGAAAATAGCGTCGAGAGAAAGACCCTGTTTTTCCAGCGCGCGGCGAAGCTTCTTTAAGGCTTCCACCTGTATCTGACGAACCCGTTCCCGGGTCAGGCCGATTTCAGCGCCGACTTCCTCGAGGGTCGCCGATTCGTGTCCGCGCAGGCCAAAGCGGCGAACCACGACTTCACGCTGCTTTTCACTCAGCTCGTCGAGCCAGTGATCCACGTGCTCGCGCACGTCCCCATCAACCAGAAGCGATTCCGGGCCGGAGACATCGTCATCCGCCAGGGTATCGATCAAGGGCTTGTCACTTTCGCCGCCCATGGGGTAATCCACGGAGGAGACGCGCTCGTTGAGCCCCAGCATCTTCTTGACGGTTTCGACCGGTTTATCCAGGTGCTCGGCGATCTCTTCCGCCGTTGCCTCGTGGTCGAGCTTTTGGGTGAGTTCCCGCGCGGCGCGCAGGTAGATATTGAGTTCCTTGACCACGTGAATGGGCAAACGAATGGTACGGGTCTGGTTCATCAGCGCCCGTTCGATCGTTTGGCGAATCCACCAGGTCGCGTAGGTCGAAAAACGAAAACCGCGCTCGGGGTCGAACTTTTCGACGGCGCGGATCAGACCCAGATTGCCTTCCTCGATCAAATCCAACAGCGTCAGGCCACGATTGAGGTAGCGCCGGGCAATTTTTACGACCAGGCGCAGGTTCGATTCGATCATTCGCGAGCGCCCAAGCGGGTCACCCTTGCGCGCCAAACGGCCGTAATAGACCTCTTCTTCTGGCGTCAGAAGCGGCGAAAAACCGATCTCGTTGAGATAAATTTGCGTAGCGTCCAGGCTTTGGGTCGCTTGACGATCCTCGCGACCCAGCGCTTTTTCGAAGGCGTTTTCCTCTTCGGTGGCGGTGTCTTCAGCGTCGTCCAACGCTTCTTCCACCGTCTCCAGGTCAACCTCCTGTAGGTCCTTCTCCAGCATACTCATGGTCTTACCCCCGTTGTCTTGCCTAACCGCCATGTAGAAAAGTATGGGTGGTCGCACTTCAATGTGCGCGTACACCGTTATTGTTATATGACGCTCTTATCAAGCTATCCGGGTTCTTCCAATGGCGCCGAGCGCCCTTACCAAGCCGTTTAGAGAGAACGCGTTAGCGCGATGGTAAAAATTCCAAGGGGTTTTGGGGCTGGCCATCGCGGCGCACCTCAAAATGGAGTTTGACGCTGTCGGTATCGCTATCGCCCATCGTGGCAATGACTTCTCCCGCTTCGACCACATCGTTTTCGCTGACGCTCAAACTGTCGTTGTGAGCATAGGCGCTTAGATACTGATCGTTGTGTTTGAGCAGTATGAGGTTGCCGTAACCCCGCACACCGCTACCGGCGTATACCACGATGCCAGGACCGGCGGCTCTTACAGGTTGCCCCTTTTGTCCGGTGATATCAATCCCGGCGGTAATCGTACCGCCTTCACCGAAGTTTCCGCTCACCTGCCCATCGGTGGGCCAGCGCCAGTTGACATCGTCGACCGGGGTGAAGCTTCGCGAGGAGCGATCCGGCGCGGAAGCGGCGGGCGCCGGTTCGGGCTCTGGCTCGGCGGCGGGTTCGGGTTCCGGCTCGGGTTCCGGCGTCGGCTCGGGTTCCGGTTCGGGCTCCGGGGGGCGCTCGTCCGCTTGGGGCGACTCGCTTTGCGGGGCGTCCTGTGCCGTTTCGGGCTCGCTGGCGCTCGGGCCATCCGGCGTCTCGCTTTCGCCCCGCTCGGCATTGATGCGCTGATTACGCTCGATCGCGCTTTCATCCGGCAAGAGCCAGTCCATCTGCTGGTCGTCGCTTTGGCTGGCAGCCTGATTGCTGGCCGCTACGGTCGTCGAGTTCAAGCCCGTGGCGACCGCACCGCTTTGACGCGACGCTTGAGCGTCACCGCCTTGATGGGAGGCCTGATTACGCGCCGGCGCGCTTCCCGCCCCCTGGCGCAGCGCAATGGTCTGGCCCGGATGGATCTGGTAAGGCGCGTCGATGTCGTTGAGCGCCGCCAGCTCGCGGTAGTCCAGGTCGTGCTGCCAAGCGATACCGTAAAGCGTGTCGCCCGGGGCGACGGTGTATTGAGGCGAGTCTTCCACGGCGCGCCTCGCCTCGCTCAAGTCCCGTACCTGCGGGGTGTGTGGCTGCTGGTTCGCGCAGCCGCTAACGGCCAGCGCTAACAAAGACAGTGTCAAAACCTTACGCATGCAAACCCTACTCCTTTTCAACGCCGCGCGCTTTATGTCGAACTGCGTGGCCTTTGAGCTGCACGCCGATTGAGTAATACTACCAGAAGCGCCCCAACGAGCATCAATGCGACCACGCCCACCACCTGGGCGGAAGCGCCGGTCAACGCGGCGTACTCGCTTGGCAGTAAGTAGCGGTGAGCCAGTGGAATCATCTGCCCTTCTGGCCCCTGTTGGTAGCTCAGTAGTTCGCGCCAGGGCCATAGCACCGGTAGCGAGCCGACGATGAAGCCAAGCAATAGCTGCATGGTGCCCGCGTGGTAGCGCTTTAAAAGCCAGCCCAAAAACCGTGAAAAAAGCATCAAGCCGACGAGGCATCCCACGCCAAACAGCATGATAATACTCATATCCAGGCTTTTGATAGCCCCCATGATGGTGCCATAAAGCCCCATGGTGAGTAACAGAAAGCTTCCCGAGACCCCGGGCAGCAGCATCGCACTGATGGCGATGGCACCGGCGGTCATCACGATCAGCGCCTCGTTACCCAGTAGTAAAATAAGCGGCATCAGCGCCGGCAGCCCGCGGGCGAGCAGAAAACCGGCCAAAAGCGGCAGTATATAGATAAGCCGCCAACGCCCGGTGGCGCGGCTGACCACCAGCGCCGAGGCGGCCACCAAACCAAAAAAGAAACCGTCGAGCAAGAGCGGATGCGCCTGCATCAGCCAAAGCGCCACATGCGCTACGCTGACCAGACTCACCGCAACGCCCGCCAGTAGCGGTAGCAAAAACCCCAGGTTGAGGTGAGCAAAAAGCCCGCGCCAGCCGCCCCGGCGCCAGGCCCCCCAGGCGCTGGGGCCGAACTGGCGAATGGTATGGATCAGTTCTTCATAGATACCGGTAATGAAGGCGATGGTGCCACCGGAGACACCGGGGACCGCGTCGGCGGCGCCCATCCCCGCGCCTTTGAAAAATACGCCCAAGCGTCGATGCTTCAATCCACCACTCCTTGCAATAAAGGGACAAACCGTACCGGCTCGAGTCTTCGTTTCTCGAAGGCGCCGCCGATACGCTTGACCTGCGTTAACCACTGGCTGCCGTCCGGCGCTTCCAGCGGGGCAATCAGTACGCCGTCGCGGGTTAGCTGCTCCAACAAGGGTTCCGGGAGCGTCTGCGCGCAGGCGGTCAATAAAATCACGTCGAAAGGCCCTTTTTGCGGCCAGCCTTCGCCGCCGTCGGCCAGGGCCAGCTGGACGCGGGCGTCCAGATACTCGAGCCGCTTGGCGGCGCGGCCGGCAAGCGTCGCTATACGCTCGACGGAGTAGAGCGAGGGCACCAGCCGCGCCAGAATGAGCGCCTGATACCCGGACCCGGTACCCACCTCCAGCACGCGCTGCGGCCTGGCCTTTAGCACCAGTTCGGTCATCCGCGCCACGGTAAACGGCTGCGAGAGCGTTTGCCCGCAGCCGATCGGCAGCGCCGTGTCTTCGTAGGCGCGATGGGCAAGCGCTTCGTCGACGAACAAATGGCGTGGCTCGCGGGCCATCACCTCGAGCACGCGGGTATTCGTAATGCCCTGGCCCACCAGACGTTCGACCATACGATTACGCGTGCGCTGGGACGTCATGCCCCGCCCACGGCGCTCTCCTGACGAGAGCTCAGTCAAAAGCATCCAGCCAGGCTTGCACGTCCGCGCGGGCGGGGTGGCGGGTTAAATCGGTCTGGAGCGGGGTAATCGAGACAAAGCCTGCGTTGATCGCGGCAAAATCGGTATCCTCGCCGTCGTCGGCGTTGGCCGCGACCGGGGCGATCCAGTACCGCGTGCGCCCTCTTGGGTCCTGGACCGGCAGCGCTTTTTCCGCCGGCCCCCGATAGCCAAGCCGGGTCACCTTGACGCCCTGTATCTCCTCCCAAGGCAAATCCGGCACGTTGACGTTCAAAAGCGTACGCGGCGGCAGCGAAAGCGCGCCCGCGGCGCCCACCAGCGTGGCCGCCATGCGCGCCGCGGTCTCGAAGTGGCGCCCACCGCAAAGCGACACCGCCATCGCGGTCATGCCCAGGTTGCGCCCCTCCATGGCCGCAGCCACCGTGCCGGAGTAGAGCACGTCGTCGCCCAGGTTGCTGCCGTGGTTGATACCGGCAATGACCAGGTCCGGGCGCTCGTCCCACACGCCGTTGACGCCCAGATACACGCAGTCGGCGGGGGTGCCGTCGACACTGTAAAAGCCGTTATCAAGTGCGGTGAGCGACAGCGGACGCGAAAGCGTCAGCGAGTTGCTCGCCCCGCTGCGGTCCCGGTCCGGGGCGACCACGCGCAGGTGGGCATGATTCACCAGGCCGTCGTGCAGGGCGCGCAAACCCGGCGCATACACGCCGTCGTCATTGGATAGCAGCAGTCGTCGCATGGGCCTCTCCTGGGGCGTTGTCTCGGGCGTAACGCCTGGTTCAAAAGTCCGGATGATCGATCAGCTCGCCGAGAAGCGAGGTGGCAAAGCTTCCCCTGGGCAGCGAAAATTCGAGCACCGCCGCCGCGCTCTCCCAGGTAAGCCGGGGCTCGATGACACGTACGCGCAGCGCCCGGTGGCTCTTTTTCACGCCCGCCTTGACCAGGCCATCGCAAAGTGCCGGGTGGGAGGCGTAAAGCGCCTGCTCGTAGGCCAGCGCCTCGCCGGTTGCCGGCTCGCCGGTGCCCCAAAGCGGGCCGGTCGGGTGCAGGTCGAGGGCGTCGGCCCGCGCCTCGAGCCCCTCGTCCTCGGCCCGGGCGTTAAACACGCTTTGCGTGCCGTCGAGCATCAAGGTATCGCCTAAAAGCGGGGTTCTCCAGCGGCCATCCGCGATCCGCGCGCCTAACACTTCATTGAATAGAAAGCTGCGCGCGGTGGAAAGCAGCATTCCCTGGCGGTCGTCGCGCTTGCGCCAGCCTTTTTGCAAAATGGCCGCCGCTTTTTGCAGGTTGCGCCCCTCATTACCAAAGCGCTGGGGGCCGAAGTAGTTGGCCACCCCCTCACGGCAGAGCGCCTCCCAGCGAGGCAGGAACGTATCTGAGTTGATTGCCTCACCGCTTACCCGCAGGCGAAAGCGATTGGTGCGGTGAACGCCCCGCTTGAGCTTTCTTGGGTGGCGCCCCTGCTCGATCACCTTGATACCCAGCGCCTCGAGCGCGGAATCGAGGGTCGGCGGTGCGCTCGCCCCCGGCAGTTGTACGCTGAGCCACTGGCGCGTGACCGCGGTCCGATCCTTCATACCCGAGTAGCCCACGGCGCGGGGACTCACCTCGCAGAGCCGGCTTAGCGCGTTCACCACGTCGAGGGTGGTCTGGTTGCGCTTTTCGATTCGCAGCCACAGGTGCTCGCCGCTGCCTTCCGGGGTGAAGTCGAGCTGCTCGTCGACCCAAAAATCCTCCGGCGAGGCGCGGTAACTTCCCGGCGCCCGGGGCCCAAAGCGGGCGTCGAGCACGCGCGGCCAAACGGGCAGTGCCCCCATTAGTTGGCTACCGGCTGTAGCAGCACGACCGCCTCGGCGGCGATGCCTTCGCCCCGGCCAGTAAAGCCGAGGCGCTCGGTGGTGGTCGCTTTGACGTTGACCAGGCCCATATCAGCCCCGACATCCTCGGCAATCACACGGCGCATGGCGTCGATATGCGGCGCCATTTTAGGCGCCTGGGCCATGATCGTGGCGTCCAGGTTACCGACCACGAAGCCCGCCTCCCGCACCAGCGCCACTACGTGGCGCAGCAGCTCGCGGCTGTCCGCGCCTTGCCAGGCGGCGTCGGTGTCGGGAAAGTGGCGGCCGATATCGCCCAGCGCGCAGGCGCCCAGCAGGGCATCGCTGATCGCGTGGAGCAGCACGTCGCCGTCGGAGTGGGCGACGAAACCTTGTTCGAAAGCGAGCTTGACCCCGCCGACCATCAAATGGTCGCCGGGGCCGAAGCGGTGTACGTCAAATCCATGGCCAATACGCATCGAGACTACTCTTCGCTGTTGCCTGCCTGTAGCGCCAAAATGGCCGCCGCCAGGGCAAGGTCGTCAGGGTGGGTGATTTTCAGGTTGTCGCGCCGCGCACTGACCAGCCGTGGTGCCTGGCCCAGCGCCTCGACGGCCGAGGCCTCGTCGGTCACCATTACGCCATTCTCGACGGCCTGGTCGAGGGCACGCTTTAAAAGCGCGAAGCGAAAGCCCTGGGGCGTCAGCGCGTGCCAAAGCCCGTCGCGGGGCTCGGTTGTCGCGCTCAAACCAGGCCCGCCTTCACGCTTCATGGTATCCGCCACGGGCATGGCCAGAAGCGCCCCGCCCGGGTGCTCCAGCGCCGCCTGGTAAAGCGCGTGCAGATCCCGGGACGTCACGCAGGGGCGCGCCACGTCGTGCACCATGACGATGTCGTCCGGGGCGGCGGTCATGGCACCGAGCGCGTTTTGTACGCTATCCATGCGCTCATTGCCGCCCTCGACCCGCTGCCACTGGGCAAACGGCACCCAGGCCGGGTCGAACCAGCGATCCGCCGGGTCCAGGCAGAGCACCAGGCGCGCTTCGGGAAAGGCGCGGTAAAGCCGCTCGAGGGTATGCGCCAGCACCGGGCGCGCCGCAATCGGCAGATACTGTTTGGGGGTGGCGCTACCCATGCGCCGCCCCTGCCCCGCCGCGGGCACCACCAGCCACAACGCCTTACTCATCGTCGCTGTCCGGGGCGTTCGCCGCGGGCGCAAGGTTTGGCTGGGTCACCAGTGCCGCGTTCAGGCCGATCAATTCGTTTTGGATCGCCACCCCTGGCACCCAGAAGAACTGCTCGTCGCTTCGCACCATGCCCATATCGCTGCGCGCGCGCTCTTCGATCGCATCCAAACCGGTTTTAAGGTCGGTGACCTCGGCGGCCAGCCGGGCGTTGCGCTCGCGCATGGGCGCATTCGCCGCTTCCTGCACTGTCACGCGCGCCTCGACGCGCTGCAAATCCTGCCAGCCGCCGTTACCCAGCCATAGCTGATACTGTAAAAAACCTAGAACGCCCAGCAAGGCGACGACCAGCCATCGATGCATCTGAAGTTCCTGTAATCAAGTGCCTTTGGGGCAGGCGTGAACGGCGCGCATTATGCCATTTAGCGGGCGAAGCGGCGAGCCGTGTCTTTAGCCTTCGGTTTTAAACGGTAGCGCTTCTAACGCGGCTGCCCGGTACGCCTTTACGTGCTGCCCTTCCTGGGCGCAGAACTCGGCCACCCCGGCGGCAAGACCGGGGTGGGCCACATAGTGAAGCGACTGCGTGGGGGTGGGGGCGAACCCGCGCACCAGCTTGTGCTCGCCCTGGGTGCCGGGATCGAAAAGCGTCAGCCCCCGCGCGAGGCAGAACTCGATACCCTGGTAGTAGCAGGCCTCGAAGTGCAGGCAGTCGGCGACCACTTCACTGCCCCAGTAGCGTCCGTAAAGCGTGGTAGCACCGCGAAAATAGAGCGCGGCGGCCACGGGTCGGCCTTCCACCAGCGCCTGAACCAGCACCAGAGAGGCCGGCATGTCCCGGCGCAGCGCGTCAAAAAATGCCGCGTTCAAGTACGGCGGGCGGCCGCGCTCGTGGTAGGTGATCGTATAGCACTGAAAAAAGTGCGCCATGGCGGCCTCGTCGATCTCGTCGCCTTCCAGACGGCGCAGCGTAATGCCCTGCTCGGCCACCAGACGCCGCTCGCGCTTGATCGTCTTTCGCCGCTTGGCGGTCAGGCTTGCCAAAAAGCCGTCGAAATCCTCGAAGCCCCGATCGTGCCACTGAAACTGCACGCCCTGGCGGGTAATCAGATCAGGGCTTTGCGCCTGCCAGGCGGCCACTTCCTGGTCGTTGGCAAACAGCAGGTGCCAGCTCGAAAGGCCCAATTCATCGCACTGGCGCCGCCACCCCTGGGCCAGCAGCGCGTAGGCGCTTTGCGGGTCGATATCATCTGCGATGAGCGTGCGCTGGCCCGGCACCGGCGTGAACGGAATGGCGCTTAACGCCTTGGGATAGTAGTCGCCGCCGGCGCGCTCGAGGGCCTCGGCCCAGCCCCAGTCGAAGACGTACTCGCCGTTGGAATGACTTTTAAGATACATCGGCAGCGCCGCGACCAACCGCTCACCCTGCCACACGCTTAGATGACGCGGCTGCCAGCCGGTGGCCTCGCTTACCGAGCCGCTTTGCTCCAGCGCGCGCAAAAACGCATGGCGTAAAAAGGGCTGCTCCGGGCTTACCAGCGCATCCCACTGCGCGGGAGTAACGCCGTCGACTGCCGAGAGCGTCACCAGTGTTAGCGCCTGGGAAGACATGCCACCTTGCATGAGCACCTCGCATTGAATCATTAACACTCAAGACGGTCAGTATCGCTCAATCGTTTGCCCACTAGAACCCGGTCGGGCGATTTACCCACTTTGGCCTGTAAAACGCCCCGCTCAGTGCCGGATTATTAAAGCCCGGGCCCAAATGTCCGATAAACAATGAATTGGCTCAATTTTATGGACGACATATGCAAGCCGCCGACATCCCCTATAACGAACCCCAGCGCCTAGCGGCCCTGCATAGCCTGGAGGTGCTGGACACGCTTCCCGACGAAACGCTGGAACGTTTGACCGAGCTTGCTTGCGATATCTTCGAAGTGCCCATTGCGCTGATTTCACTGGTCGATGAGAAACGCCAGTGGTTCAAGTCGCATACCGGATTGGACGTCGATGAAACCCCCAAGGAGTTTTCGTTTTGCGCCCACGCCGTTTACAAAAACGACATTTTGGTTGTCGAAGACACCTTCAAGGACCCGCGCTTTGCCGATAATCCGCTGGTCCTGGAGGCCCCGCACATTCGCTTTTACGCGGGCTACCCGCTGCGCCCGGTCGACAACCAGGTGATCGGCACGCTTTGCCTGATCGACAAAACGCCCCGCCACTTTACCGAGCGCGAACAGCGGCTTCTGGCCAACATGGCAGGCCAGGTCGAAGAGCTTTTACGCCAGCACAAGCTACGGGCCGAGCTTACGCGCACCGCGCGGCGCTTCGAAGCCCTGTTCAGCAAAAGCGCTACCGCCAAGATTCGCATCGACCGCGAAGGCTCTATCATCGCGATCAACCCCTTCGCCCTGAGCCTTTTGGGCTACGAAGCGCACGAGCTTTTGAACCAAAACATCGCCGTTTTGACCCCGCCCCACATTGCCAGCGAACACGACCTGTTCATCTCGCGGTATCTGGACGGGGGCGAGCCCAAGGTGATTGGCCGGGGGCGCGAGGTCGAGGCGATGCACCGCCAGGGCCACCGGGTGCCGGTGCACCTGGCGGTCAATGCCATTCACGACAACCAGGGCAAGGTGGTCGAGTTTTTGGGCGTGCTGACCGATTTGACCACCATTTACGAAGCCAACCGGCGAATCGTAAAGGAGCAGAGCCTTTTGAAGGTGCTGCATCAGGGGATTACCGACTACCAGGCGCTGATGTCCGGCGAGCAGCTCTGGACGTTTCTTTTGGAGGCGCTGCGCGAGCTCACCGACAGCGACTACGCGCTGATTGGCGAGGTACTGCCCACCGATACCACCAATGCCCTCAAGATTCACGCCATTACCGATCTTTCCTGGAGCGCCTCCTCCCGGGAGCTGATGGCGCGCCTGCGCAGTGGCGACATGACACTGACCCATCCCGGCTCGCTCCTTGGCCGGGTATTTGCCCACGGCGAGGTCGTGATGACCGACGACGTGTATGGCCACCGCGAGCGCGGCGGCTTTCCACCCGGGCACCCGCGTCTGGACAACTACCTCGGCGTGCCCATTTACAGCGGCGAACGTCTGATCGGCATGTACGCCATTGCCAACAGCAAGCAGCCGCTCAACCAGGCGCTGCTCGATTGGCTTCAGCCGTTTACCGATACCTGTGCACTGCTGATCAATCTGTACCGGCAAATGGCCGAGCGCGAACAGGTCACCTGCGATTTGGCGACCGCCCGGGACCAGGCCGAAAAGGCCAACCAGGCAAAAAGCGAATTCCTCTCGTCGATGAGCCACGAACTGCGTACGCCGCTCAATGCCATCATCGGTTTTGCCCAGCTGATGAGCAAGGGCCGCCGCGACCCCCTCAGCGAAAAACAGCAGCGCCAGGTCGGCCAGATCGAAACCAGCGGCCAGCACCTTTTAAGCCTGATCAACGAGGTGCTCGATCTTGCCAAAATTGAGGCGGGGCATCTGGCGCTGTCCCTCGAGCCGATCCTGGTCGCCAACGTGCTCGACGACGCCTGCGCCACCCTCGAGGCTAATATCGAAGCGGCAGGCATCACGCTCAAGCGCGCCAGGGTGGAGGCCGGGTCAAGCGTCATGGCGGACTACACCCGCACCAAGCAGGTACTTTTGAACCTGATTTCCAACGCGATCAAGTACAACTGCGACAACGGGGCGATCGAGATCATCGTGACGCCCCAGCAAGACACGTTGAAGATCAGCGTGATCGACACCGGCATAGGCATCGACGAGGCGCGTCAGCACGAGCTCTTTCAGCCCTTCAACCGGCTGGAAGCCGAACACACCACCATCGAGGGTACCGGTATCGGGCTTGCCATCACCCGGGAGCTCGTCACCCGCATGCAGGGCCATATCGGGGTCAGTAGCGTAGCGGGACAAGGCTCGACGTTCTGGTTCACGCTACCACTGGCCGAACACGGCGTGGCGAAAACGGACACGTCCGCGCCCGCCGTGCCAGGCCCGCAAAGCAGCAAGCGGCGCTTTAAAGTGCTCTACGTCGAGGACAACCCCACGAATCAGCAGCTGATGCAGGACATTATCGACGATTTCGACGAGATCGAGCTGCAAACCGTTGCCAGCGCCGAGCTTGCGCTGGATATCCTGCGCCACGCGGTCCCGGACCTGGTGCTGATGGATATCCACCTGCCGGGCATGAACGGTTATCAGGCCCTTAAAGCCCTGCGCCAAACACCAGGACTCGAGGCCATGACGGTGGTTGCGCTGTCGGCCAATGCGCTGCCGCGGGATATAGAAGAAGGCCTGGCGGCGGGCTTTAACGACTACCTGACCAAACCTATCAATATCGAGAAACTCTCGAGCATGCTCAAAGAGTTTCTCCACGTTGCGCCTGGAAGTGATCCATGAAACTAGCCCGCAAACACCTGTTAGTGGTCGATGACAATACGGCCAACGTCGAGCTGCTACTCGATCTTTTGGATGATCACGGCTTTGACAACACCCATGGCATGAGCGACCCGCGGGAGGTGGTGAGCTACTGCCAAAGAAAGCGTCCGGATCTGATGCTGCTCGATATCCGCATGCCGCATATGGACGGCTATGCGGTCATGGAGGCGCTCAACGCGGCGTTTGGCGACCACGCCTTTCCCATCATCGTGTTGACGGCACAAATCGACGATGAGACCCGCCGTCGCGCCCAATCCATGGGCGTGCGCGATTTCATCACCAAACCCTTCAAGCACGACGACGTCATGCAGCGCGTTCACAACGTGTTGGAGGTCGAACACCGCTACCAGCTGCGCACTCAGCAAGCCGAAAACCTGGAGCGGCTAACGGCGCAGCAGCATCAGGCGCTCGACCACCAGGCGCGTACGGACACCATCACCAAGCTGCCCAACCGCCGAGCGATGACCCAGACGCTGCGTATGGCGGCGAACGAAAACACCCCGACCGGGCTTTTGTTTATCGCCATCGACCAGCTCGACGAGGTGGTGCGCTTTCACGGCTACGCGATTGCCGACAAACTCATGCTACACGTAAGCCAACAGCTCTACGGGCAGCTAGGCGACACTGCCAAGCTTGGCATGTGGGGCGGTAGCGAGCTTTTGGTCGTGCTACCCGAAACCAGCATCGATCAGTTGATCGGCCAGGCGGTACAGCTTTTGGAGTGCTTCAACCAGGACCAGACGCTGGACGATTTACTGCTGCCGCTGGCCGTGCGTATCGGCATCAGCAGCGCGGAAGGCGCCTTCGACCCGGAGCGCCTGGTGCACATGGCCGCGCTTGCCTTGCCGCAGAAAAACGGCCCCGTGCGCGTGCAGAGCTACAACGAAGAGCTCGAAACGCTCCAGCGCCACCGCTTGCACTTACAGCAATCGATTCGCGGCGCCACCCAGCGCGGGGAAATGAGCCTGGCCTTTCAGCCCAAGCTGTCGCTTTCGACCAATCAGGTGATCGGCGCCGAGGCGCTGCTGCGCTGGGATCATCCCTCGCTTGGCCGTATATCACCGGCGGAGTTCATTCCGCTGGCCGAAGCCAGCGGCGATATTCTCACCATCGGCGAGTGGGTCATCGAAGAGGCGCTGCGCCACATCGTGGCCTGGCGTGGGCAAGGACTGTTGGAGGATAACTTTCATATCGCGGTCAACGTCGCCGCTCGCCAGCTCGGCCGGCGCGACTTTGCCGAAACGCTTTTAAGCACCCTGGCCGCGTTTAACGTTCCCATGCGCTTTTTCGCTTTGGAAGTGACCGAGTCCGGCCTTTTGAGCGATATGCACAATGCGCGCGCCCAGCTTGCCAAGCTCTCCGAGAACAACATCGCCGTCGCCATCGACGATTTCGGCACCGGCCACTCTTCGCTTGCCTACATCAAGACGCTGCCCTTCTCGACGTTAAAGATCGACCGCGCCTTCGTGATGGACCTCGAAGACATGGAGGTCGACCGCCACCTGGCGCTGGCGATTACCCGGCTGGCCCACGCGGTAGGCTGCGACGTCGTGGCCGAGGGGATCGAGACGAAAGCCCAAGCGGATTACCTGCGCTCCATTGGTTGTGAAGCGGCGCAAGGGTATTATTACTCCCAGCCTCTGCCCGCCGATGAATTTTACGACTTTTGTACTCGGTGGGGCGCCCACTCCCCCACGACGAACGCTCAGGAAACCCAATGGCCCACGACCTCCTTGACCGCTTACGCGAACGGCTCAATGACTTAAACCGCTCCGAGTTCAAGGTGGCCAACGTCATTATGAACGACCCGGCAGCGGCGACGAGCCTGAGCATCGCAAGCCTCGCCCAGGCGGCGGGGGTCAGCGAGCCTACCGTCAACCGGTTTTGCCGCAACTTTGGCGCCAAGGGGTATCCGGATTTCAAGATCAAGCTGGCCCAGAGCCTGGCTGGCGGCACGCCCTACGTAACCCGTGCCGTCGAGCCTGGCGACAACGCCACCCAGTACACCCCGAAAATCTTCGGCGCCACGATTGCGGCGCTAAAAGACGCCGAGCGCCAGGTCGACATGGCCGCGGTCGAGCGCATGGTCGATTACCTCACCCAGGCCAAGCACATTCACTTTTTTGGTTTGGGTGCTTCCGGTGCGGTGGCCCAGGATGCCCAGCACAAGTTCTTTCGCTTCAACCTGCCGGTCATGGCCTACATCGACGTCCTGATGCAGCGCATGGTGGCTGCGGCCTGCCATACCGGGGATGTCGTGGTGATCATCTCCTACACCGGCCGCACTCGGGAGCTCGTCGATATCGCCCAAATCGCCCGAGCGGCGGGGGCGGTGGTACTGGGCATTACCGCGCCGGACTCGCCTTTGGCCCGGGAGTGTACGGCCACCCTGGACGTCGCCACCCCGGAGGACACCGACCACTACATGCCGATGACCTCCCGGGTCATCCAGCTCACCCTGATCGACGCGCTGGCCACCGGCGTGACGCTGCGCCGGGGCGAGGATTTTCTACCCCACCTTAAAAAGATCAAGGAGAGCCTGCGCGACACGCGCTTTCCGCTGGAGTAGCGTTCAAACGGCGCCGCGTGAGCGCTACTCGCCCACCGCAGCGGTTACGGTAATTTCCACTTTGAGCTCCTCGGAAGGCATCGCCGCGCACACGCAGGTGCGCGCCGGGGCGTAGCCTTCCGGCACCCAGGCGTCCCACACCGCGTTCATGGCCGCCACATCACCGCCCTCCTTGAGATACACCGTGGCGCTCAAAAGCTGCTCGCGGCTGGAGCCGATCTCCTTTAGCAGCGCATCGACGCGCTCGAGCATGCTTTGCGTCTGCTCGGTAATATCGCCCTGGCGGGCGTCGGGGCCTGCCACCTGGCCGCACAGATACGCCACCCCTTGATGGATGACCGCGCGGCTCATGCGTGCTTTGGTATCGTGGCGCTCGATCGACATGGTTTTCTCCTTGAAACGGTTTGAGAAGAGTTTGAGAGTAATTGATGACGGCGCCGTCAGGGCCGGGTGGAGACCGGGCGATGCTCGAACACCCGGCGCAGCACGAAGCTCGTATGCGCCCCGGTGACGCCTTCGATGCGGTTGATAACGCGCAGCAGCAGATGCTGGTACTCGTCCATATCGCGAATCAGAATCTTGAGCTGGAAATCCGCGGCCTGGCCGGTGATGATCAAGCACTCGATGACGTTGGGAATCTCGCGGACGTGGCGCTCGAAGTTATCGAAGCGCTCCTGGGTATGCTGGTCCATGGCAATATGCAAAAGGACCATCAGGTCGTACCCGAGCTGGCGGGCATCGACCTCGGCGCGGTAGCCTGTGATCAGGCCGTTTTCTTCCAGCGCGCGTACCCGGCGAAGACACGGCGAAGGCGAAAGCCCGATCCGTTCGGCGAGCAGCTGATTGCTGATGCGCCCCTCCTGTTGAAGCACATCGAGAATATGCCGATCATAGCGATCGAGCTCTAACGGAGTCGGCAACATCGGCTATCTCCTGCCGTAAAATAGAGTTTTAAAAATAGTTTCTGCCAATTATCCGCGCAAGTTCTCTTGATTAGCAATAATCTTCTACGGCTGCAGCGCTATACTGGTGCTATCGTAAAAGCCCGGCGACGGGGCAACTGTGATCCAGAAGCCCAGTGTTCGCCAGGCCTTGCTCATTTTTCCGAACAACCGTCAGGAAGCGTTTATGTCCGCCTTCGATCATCGCAAATACCGCCCTGCCCCCCGCGTTCCCGCGTTCAACCGCACGTGGCCCGACAAGGATCTCGAGCGCGCCCCCATCTGGGTGAGCGAGGACCTGCGCGACGGCAACCAGGCGCTACTCGAGCCGATGAGCGTCGAGCAGAAAAAACGCTTCTGGCACCAGATCGTCAAGGTCGGCATCAAGGAAGTGATGGTCGGCTTTCCTTCGGCGAGCCAGCCGGATTTTGATTTCGTGCGCTGGCTGATCGAGGAGGACCAGATCCCGGAGGATGTGACCATCGCCGTGCTGGTGCAGTGTCGCGAGCACCTGATCGAGAAGACGTTCGAGTCGCTCGTTGGCGTGAAGCGCGCGATCATCCACCTCTACAACTCGACCTCCACCGTTCAGCGCGAGCGGGTCTTCGAGATGGACCGCGGCGGCATTACCGATATCGCCGTGCAGGGCGCCACCTGGGTCAAGACCTACGCCGACAAGTACCCGGGCGTCGACTGGCGTTTTCAGTACTCGCCGGAGAGCTTCTCGAGCACCGAGATCGACTTCTCGCTGGCAATTTGCGAGGCGGTGATGGACGTGTGGCAGCCTACCCCGGACACCCCCTGCATCCTGAACTTGCCCACCACCGTGGAAGTGGCCGGCCCGCATCATCACGCCGACCAGATCGAGTATTTCTGCCAGCACATCAGCCGGCGCGACAGCGTGATTATCTCGGTGCACACGCATAACGACCGCGGCGGCGCGGTGGCCTCGGCGGAGCTTGCGCTGCTGGCCGGCGCCGACCGGGTGGAAGGCACACTACTGGGCAACGGCGAGCGTACCGGCAACATGGATATCGTGACCCTGGCCATGAACCTCTACAGCCAGGGCATCGACCCCATGCTCGATCTCTCCAACCCGGACGAGATCATTCAGGTGGTCCACGAATGCACGGGCATTACCATGCACCCCCGCCACCCCTGGGTCGGCGAGATGGTCTATACCGCGTTTTCCGGAAGCCACCAGGATGCGATCCGCAAGTCGCTCAAGCACCAGAAGGCGGACGAGCCCTGGCAGGTGGCGTATCTGCCCATCGACCCTCACGACATCGGCCGCGACTACCAGGCGGTGATCCGCGTGAACAGCCAGTCCGGCAAGGGCGGCATGGCGTTCTTGCTGGAGCGCGACTACGGCATCAACCTGCCGCGCTGGATGATGCTGGCGCTGGCCCCCTACGTTCAAAAAGAGAGCGAGGTGCGCAACAGCGAACTCTCCAGCGAAATGGTCCGCCAGGTGATGTTCGATCATTTCAGCCACCCGGCGCCGCTGGCCCTGGCGGATTACCGCCTATCCAGGGGCCAAAACGAAGGTATCGAAATCACCCTGTGGGAAGGTTCGCAAACGCTGCGACTGGCGGGTACCGGCAATGGCGCCATGTCCGCCTTTACCGATGCATGGCATCAGCACTCTGGCAGCCACGTGGCGATCGTCGACTACAGCGAACACTCGCTGGGCGGCGACAGCGAAGCTAACGCCATTGCGTTCGTGCAGCTCAATGTCGACGGCCAGCGCATCTGCGCCTTCGCCGAAGATAGCGACACGGTCAGCGCCTCGCTGAAAGCGCTGCTTGCGGGCATCAACGCCTCGCTCGAATCCGGTGCCAACACCCCCGCCCCAGCGGACAACGCTACGGTCTGAACCCATCGCCCAGGGCCCGCCGCCGCGGGCCTGTTATACTCCCTCCGATGACGCCTTGGACGAGAGGAATCGATGGGGCAAGGATTGATCAACGTGACACTGCTGGCCCTGGGCGCCGGGCTTGGCGGCATGGGGCGTTTCGCCGTCGTCAACCTTGCGGCAAGGCGTTGGGGGCCGGGGTTTCCCTGGGGCACGCTGCTGGTCAACGCCAGTGGCGCCCTGGCCGCCGGCGGCCTGCTGGGCCACTACGGCCTGGCGCACCTTTCAAGCTCCCCGCTCGGCCTTATGTTGGTCGCCGGTTTGCTCGGCGGCTACACCACCGTTTCCTCGCTTAGCCTGCAAACGCTTTCGCTTTGGCAAAACCAGCGCCGTCTGGCGGCGGCGGCCAATTTTATGGGCACGCTTGGCCTGGGGCTATTGATGGCGGGAGTGGGCTGGTTTTTGGCGGGAGGCGGCGCGTGGCCGGCGTAAAAGCGTACCTGGCGGTGGGGTTGGGTACAGCGCTTGGCAGCGTTTGCCGCTACGGCGTTTCGCTCTGGGCGCTGGCCGCGCTGGGCAGCGCCTTTGCCTGGGGCACGCTGATCGTCAATGCCTTAGGGTCGCTTTTGATAGGCTGGCTTGCCACCATGGCGTCGCACCGGGGCGAAAGCGTCTGGGCGCGCCTACAACCCTTGCTGGTGACGGGTTACTGCGCAGGCTTTACGACCTTTTCGCTGTTCAGCCTGGAAGTGCTTTCACTGCTTCAAAGCGAGCCCAAGCTCGCCCTGCTCTACGTTTTGCTCAGCCTGGTCATGTGGCTTTGTGGCGTAGCTCTGGGCGAGCGGCTGGCACAGAGGCGTTTAGCGAAGAACCAGAACCGGTAGCTCGCTTTGGCGCAGCATGCGTGTCGTCGTGCTGCCCACCAGCAGGTGGCGGATACGCGAATGCCCGTAGGCCCCCATGACCAGCAGATCGATGCCGTGCTCCCGCTCATAGGTATCGAGCGTCTCATCGACCTCGCCTGCGCGAATGGCACCCAGCGCCTCGTGACCCGCGTCGCGCAGCGTGGTCAGCGCCCAGTCGAGCTGAGAGCGATTTTCCGCCGTCTCGGCCCCGGTGATCAGCACGTGGCACTCGCAGCCGGTAAACAGCGGCGAGCGGGCCAGCATGTCCACCCCCTTGCGGGCCGTCTTGCTGCCGTCAAAGGCGATCAGCACCTTTTGGGGCTTTTTGAAACCGACCGGAACCATGAGGACAGGACGGTGCATCTCGCGCACGACGCGCTCGAGATTGGCGCCCAAATGATGGCTGGCCTGATGCGCGGTTTCGCCGCGTTTGCCCACCACCACCAGCCGCGTCTCGTTTTCGAGCCCGACCAGCGTCTCCACCAGCGTGCCGTTCAACTGACGCACGGCGGGGTCGGTCACGCCCTTTTCAACGGCGCGCGTCTGGGCGGCTTCCAGCATCAGCCGCCCCTGTTCCCGGTTTATTCTGGCGCGCTGCTCGTCGAGGGTAGAGAGCTCTTCCATCAGGTGCTCGCGGGCACCAAAACGCAGGTTGCCGGAAAGATCCTGTTCGCCGGGGGCCGTGGAGTGATTATCGACCACGTGAACGAAACTCAGCGGCGCTTTCAACGCACGGCTCGCCCAGGCGGCGTAATCGCAGACGCCCTCTGAAAATCGGGAGCCGTCGATGGCGGCGACGACGTATTCGGTCACAACGTATTCGGTCATGCTGTTCTCCTTGTTCGTCAGTGGCCGTGCGTCAATGGCCGCCCATCAGTTTTTCGACGGCCTGGGGGTCGTTATGCACCGCGTAACGGTCGACCACCGTGGCGCTGGCTTCGCTCAAGCCTACAAGTTCCACCTCGGTCCCTTCGCGGCGAAACTTGATCACGACGCGATCAAGGGCCTGCACGGCGGTCACGTCCCAGAAGTGCGCACGGGATAGATCGATCGTCACCTTATCCAGGCTCTCTTTGAAGTCGAACGCCGCTAAAAAGCGCTCGGAAGAGGCAAAGAACACCTGGCCGACCACCTGATACTCGCGTGCACGCCCTGCCTCGACCTCGGTCGAGCCGATGTACATGATATTGCCCACCTTGTTGGCGAAGAACAGCGCCGCCAGCAGCACGCCGACGAATACGCCAAGCGCCAGATTGTGGGTACCCACGGTCACGGCCACCGTGGCCAGCATCACAATATTGGTGCTCATGGGATGCTTTTTCAGATCGCGAATCGACTCCCAGCTAAAGGTACCGATCGACACCATGATCATCACCGCCACCAGCGCCGCCATGGGAATCTGCGAGACCCAATCGGAAAGAAATACCACCATTAAAAGCAGCACCACGCCGGCAATCAGCGTGGAAAGCCGGGTACGCCCGCCGGATTTGATGTTGATCACCGACTGACCGATCATCGCGCAGCCCGCCATGCCACCAAGCAGACCCGCGCCGATGTTGGCCGCGCCCTGCCCCTTGCACTCACGGTTTTTGTTGCTCGGGGTATCGGTCAGATCATCGACGATGGTCGCCGTCATCATCGATTCCAGAAGGCCCACGACCGCCAGCATGATGGCGTAGGGGAAAATGATGGTCAGGGTTTCAAGGGTCAACGGTACACTGGGCCACAAGAAGACCGGCAGCGTATCGGGTAGTTCGCCCATATCGCCGACCGTGCGAATATCCATGCCGCTTACCACGTACACGATGGTCAGCACCACGATGCACACCAGCGGCGACGGCAGCGACTTGCCGATAGCGGGTAAGTAAGGAAACAGGTAAATGATGCCAAGCCCCGCCGCGGTCATGGCGTAGACGTGCCAGGTGACATCGGTAAGCTCCGGCAGTTGCGCCATGAAGATCAGAATCGCCAGCGCGTTGACGAAGCCCGTCACCACCGAGCGTGAGACGAAGCGCATCAGCTCGGCAAGCTTCAGATAGCCGGCCGCGATCTGTAGGACACCGGTCAGCAGCGTGGCCGCCAGCAGATACTCGAGGCCATGCTCGCGCACCAGCGTCACCATCAGAAGCGCCATGGCGCCGGTGGCCGCCGAGATCATGCCCGGGCGTCCGCCGGTAAAGGCGATGATCACCGCGATACAAAACGACGCGTAGAGCCCTACTTTCGGGTCGACACCCGCGATGATCGAAAACGCGATCGCCTCGGGGATCAGCGCAAGCGCCACCACTATTCCCGAAAGCGAATCGCCTTTGATGTTTGAAAACCATTCGTGCTTGCTAAAAAGCGCCATACCCATATCCTGGTCAGAAGTGTGCTGAATCATTCACTACCCGCCATAGACACGTGAAAACGCGTCGTCCGGGGGCGACAAAACACGGCTCGAAGCCGCAAGGAGGGGGGGCATAACGCTAGGGTGGAAGGATCTTCCAACGCAGTTTGAAGGACATGGACGGCAACTATCTTGAACTAAAGATTGAGCGATAAGCCCGGATAGAGCTTTCGCCTGGGCGGTGGATTATAGCAAGCAAGCCTTCGATTGCCACCCACTATTAGTCAACTTCTATATCGTATGTAGTAAACCACTATTAGCCAAACGGGGAATAAAGCAGGATCATGGTCACACTCCCCGCCCACCATCGTCTACACACCTGCCCGTGCGCCCTCATCAAAAATAGTTAGACTTTGGCTACTTTCGCACTAATATAATCCGATAAAAGTTGTATACAAGCCGTACAACTCAAAAAAATACTTATACAAATACGCAGCTCACAGGGAAGCCACCATGCTCGCTTACATCACACACTCCGCCCTGCCCGCGGCGCTGCAGGAACACACTGCCAGCATCCGTTTTACGCCGGCGGGCATCATCGAAGACGCAAGCCCCCTGTTTTTGGAGAAGGTCGGTTACTGCCTGGAAGATATCGTTGGCCAACACCACAGTATTTTCTGCGCCCAGGAAGAGGTCGACTCCCCGGATTACCGGCGCTTCTGGGCAGCCCTTGTCAACGGCGAGTCCCAGCAGGGCAGCTTTCGGCGTATCAGCGCGAGCGGTGAGGATGTCTGGCTCGAAGCGATCTACCTGCCGGTGAGAAACCGCCGCCACAAGGTGGTCAAAATCATCAAGATCGCAAGCGACATCTCCAAGCAGCACCAGTCGGCAGAGAGCCACAGCGCGGTATTGAAAGCGCTGGATAGCTCCATGGCGGTTATCGAGTTCACCCCGGATGGCACCATCCTCAATGCCAACGTCAACTTCGAGCGCACCATGGGGTATAAAAGCGGCGAAATCACCGGCCAGCATCACCGTATTTTCTGCACGCCGGACTTCGTTCCCCAACTCGCGGTGTTCTGGGGCGAGCTTGCCAGCGGCCAGTTCAAACAGGGTAAGTTCGAGCGACTCAACAGCCGGGGCCAGAGCATCTGGCTGGAAGCGACCTATAACCCGGTGTTCGACAGCAAAGGCAACGTCATCAAGGTCGTCAAGTTCGCCACCGACATCACCTCGGCCGTTCAAGAGAACGAAGCTGCCCGGCGCGCGGTGCTCAACGCCCAAAGCACGTCCAGCCAAACCGAACAGATCGCCCAAAACGGTTTGACTCACTTGCATAAGGTGGTCGAGGAGTCTCGGCAGGCGTCCAAAACCCTGGAAGATGCCCAGGCATTGATGGCCGCGCTCAACCAGCAGGCGCAAACCATCAATAAAATCACCGCCTCGATCGCCAGAATTGCCAACCAAACCAATTTGCTATCGCTCAACGCGGCGGTGGAAGCGGCCCGGGCCGGCGAACAGGGGCGTGGTTTCGCCGTGGTCGCCAACGAAGTACGCCAGCTGGCCAAGGGCTCGAGCGAAGCCGTGGAAGAGATCACGCGCGTGCTCAAGGAAAACAGCGACCTGGTCGAGCGCACCAGCCTGGCCGTTCAGCAGGTCGTCGAGCAAGGTAAAAACAGCCAGATAAGCGTTGGTGAAATCGAGACCATCGTCAACGAGATCCTTACCGGCGCCCGGGGCGTGTCGAACTCGGTGGATCAGCTCGCTCTACAGTCCGCGTAAGCGACCCTGTGGGTATAGAAAAAGGCGGCTAATCGCCGCCCTTCTTCTTATCAAAGGCCTGGCCTTGCAGGCTTTTTCGTGCCCGTTACTTGAGGCTGGTCTTGCGCAGGTACGGCAGCACCGCATCGAAATCACCAAACTTTTCTTTGGCGTCTTCGTTGGATACGCTGGGCGGAATAATAACGTCCTGACCCACGGTCCAATCCGCGGGGGTGGCAACGCCGTGCTTGGCCGTCGCCTGCAGCGCATCGAGGGCACGCAGGATTTCACCGAAGTTGCGCCCGACCGTCATCGGATAGGTCATGGAGAGCTTCAGCTGCTTGTCCGGGCCAATGATGAACACCGAGCGCACGGTGGCACTATCCGCCGGGGTACGGCCATCGGGCAGGTAAGCATCCTCTGGCAGCATATCGAAAAGCTTGGAGACCGCGAGGCCTTCGTCGGCGATGATCGGAAACTCGACCGAACTTCCGCTGTAGCTTTCGATATCCCCCGCCCAGCGCTTGTGGTCGTCGACGCCGTCGACAGACACACCGATCACTTTGGTGCCGCGCTTTTTCCACTCTTCACTGAGCTTGGCGACCGCGCCGAACTCGGTGGTGCAGACCGGGGTAAAGTCTTTCGGATGAGAGAACAAAATCGCCCAGCTATCGCCAATCCAGTCGTGAAAGCGAATGCTGCCCTGGCTGGTATCGGCTTCGAAATCCGGTACGACTGCATTGATACGTAATGACATCGTTCCTCCTCGGCGGGGCAAGCACCCCTCATAACGAAAATGACTTTTAGCACGCACACTATAGAACATTAAACGCTAATAGACCCACCCCCTGGCCGTCCTGGCGGGCCGATTTTTTCGCTATATCGCTATAGCGTCATACCACTATCAAGCGCTGGTGCCCGCCTGGCTCACCATTCGCTTGGCCAGGTCGTCCAGGCCGGTCACGGTCATATCCGGTTCGATCCCCCAGGGGTCGAAAGGGGCATCCGAGCGACGGCGCACCCAGGCGCTTTTGAGGCCGGCGTGTTTGGCGCCGATCACGTCAAAGGGGTTGCTGGAAATGAGCCAGGTATGCTCCGGGCGGGTATCGAGCCGGCTGCGCAGGTAGGCATAGACCGCGGGGTCGGGTTTGAAGCGCTTGATACGATCGACGCTGACCATGTCGTCCATATAGGCGGTGACCCCGGCCTTGCCGAGTAGCGCCCCCATGGCCTCTTCGGTGCCGTTGGAAAACGCCACGCAGCGTAGCCCGGCCTCTTTTAATTGGCCAAGCGCGCCCGCCACATCATCGAAGGCGGGCAGCTCACCGTACACGGCCATCAGGTGGTCGCAGTCGTTGTCGGAAAGACCGGTTTGCATCGCGCGGTCGGTCAAGACCAACGCCTTTTGCGTGCATTCGGCAAAGTTTACGTAGGCGCCCATCAAACCAAAGCGAAAGCTGTACTCCAGCTGCTTCTCGCGCCAGCGCCGTGCAAACTCCGCGGCCTTTTCTGGCTGGGCCAGGCGGCGCTCGAGCTCCACGACAACGCCCTGGGTATCGATGAGCGTGCCGTATACGTCAAAAGCCAGTACCGGTTGCATGTTCACCTCGCTTGCGGTTTTAAGTCGTCGGTTTCTCGAGTAGCCGGCTTGCCAGCCCCCACCACGTCGCTACTCGACCCGGCGGTACTCGATGGGACTGGCCGCCGTGGGGCCCCAGTATGTTATTTTTCGCTCGCGATCAAAACATCCGGGGGCGGTGGCTGGCTTTTTTCGTTGCGTCTAATGCGCGAAAGCCAGCGCTGCCGGGCGTAATGTCTAAGATTCGCCACGCGGTCGGTTTCATCGACGATGTCCTGACCCAGAATGGTTTCGATGATGTCCTCCAGGGTGATCAAGCCCACGAACGTGCCGTGCTCGTCAAAGACCACCCGCATGTGCATGTGATCCTTCAGCATGGAGACGAAAACGCGCTCGACGTTATGGGCGCCCTCCACTCGCCCGATGGGGTGGGCAAGCTCGCTCATCGTTTTGTCATCGTCGGCGTGGTAGATATCCGCTTTGTGCACGTAGCCAAAGGGCTGCTCGCCGCTATCCATGACCGGAAAGCGAGTAAACGACGCCTTGCCGAACGCCTCGAAAAAGGCCGCGACGGTCATGGCCGGGGCGACCGTGACGCACACCGTACGCGGGGTCATGGCCTGGGATACGGCGATTTCGTGCAGGTTGAGCATATTGATGATGGTGCGCGATTCGTCCTCGTCGAGCACCTTCTGCTCGAGGCCCACCCGCGCCAGCACCTTGATCTCGCCACGCAGGTCGACATCGTGCTCGGCGGTGCCCAAACGGCGCGTGATCTGCTCGGAGAGCCAGATAAAGGGTAAAAGCCCCAGAATCATGGGCCTTAAAAGGCGCGGCAGAAACGGCGCCAGCCCCCGCCAGTAGGTCGCCCCGATCGTCTTGGGAATGATTTCGGAAAGCACCAAAATCAACAGCGTCATCACCGCGGAGACGATCGCGATCGAGCTTTCACCGAACACCACCGCCGCCTGGGCGCCGACCGCCGTCGCCCCGACCGTATGGGCAATGGTATTGAGCGTGAGAATCGCCGCCAGCGGCCGGTCGATGTGGGTCTTCAAACCCTCGAGGGCGTCGTGAAGCCCGGGGTCATCATCCTTGAGCCGGCCAATGTAGCTGGGCGTAATGGACAACAGTGCAGCTTCGAGGATGGAGCATACAAACGAAAGGGCAATGGCAAGCGTTGCGGTAACGACGAGCAGGAACATGAGTGCCTGGCGACCTGAGAGTGAGGGAGGGCTTGAATGCTTATAGGTGGTGGATGAGACGGCGTCAATGGCACGCGAGCTCGAAACGACGGCAAGCACGAAACAAAAGCGCCGCTACAGGGCGTAGCGGCGCTCTAACCTTGCCGGTAATGAAGACTCAGCGGCTCAAACGGTAAACGCCGCTTCCTGGTTGCCGGTTTTGAGATCCCCCGAGCGGGTCAGCTCGTCGGTCACCCGGTCGACGGCGCGTTTGGTGCGCTCGATCACCTCATCCACCTCCTGGCGGTTGATGGTCAAAGGCGGTGCGAAGCCCAAGATATCGCCCTGGGGCATGGCCCGGGCGATCAGATTCTCTTCAAGCGCCGCGGCGGCGACCCGCGGGCCGACTTTCAACGCCGGGTCGAAGTGCAACCGCTCCCGGGCATCCGGGGAGAACTCGAGGGCGGCCATCAGGCCCACGCCGCGCACGTCGCCCAAAAGCGGGTGGCCTTCGAACGTGGCCTTGAGCTGTTGCTGGAAGTAGCTGCCGGTTTCTGCGGCGTTACCCACCAGGTTCTCGCGCTCGATGATATCCAGATTGGCAAGCCCCGCCGCACAACCCAAAGCGTGGCCGGAGTAGGTCCAGCCGTGGCCGATCGGGCCAAACTCGCCGGTGCCCTGTTCGAGCACTTTCCACACCTTGTCGCCGACGATCACCCCGGAAAGCGGCTGGTAGGCGCTGGTCAGTCCCTTGGCGATGGTGACCAGATCCGGCTTCATGGCGTAGTGGTGGCTGCCGAACTCCGAGCCGGTACGGCCAAAGCCACAGACCACTTCATCGGCGATCAAAAGCACATCGTACTTAGCGAGCACCGCCTGAATGGCTTCCCAGTAGCCTTCCGGCGGCGGCACGATACCGCCGGTGCCGAGTACCGGCTCACCGATGAAGGCCGCCACGGTTTCCGGGCCCTCTTCGAGAATCATCGTCTCGAGCTTCTCGGCGCAGTACGCCGAGAATTCGCGCTCGGTCATGCCGTGCTGCTCCGCGGCGCGCAGGTAGTAATGCGGCGCTTCGGTGTGGCGAATGGTGTCGATGGGCAGATCGAAATGGTCGTGAAACGCCTTCAAGCCGGTCAGCGATCCGGAGGCGATGCCGGAGCCGTGGTAGCCGCGCATCCGCGAGATCACCTTTTTCTTCTGTGGGCGGCCCAACACATTGTTGTAGTAGCGCACGATCTTGAGCTGGGTTTCGTTGGCATCTGAGCCTGACATGCCGTAGTAGACCTTCGACATGTTCATGCCAGCGGCTTTCAGGATGCGCTCGGAGAGCTCGATCTGCGGCTCGTTGGCGTGGCCCACGTAGGTGTGGTAGTAGGAAATTTCCATCGCCTGCTTGTAGATCGCCTCGGCGATTTCGGTGCGCCCGTAGCCGACATTCACACAATATAGCCCGGCGAAGCCGTCGATGAACTCGCGGCCATCCTTGTCGACGATGTTGATGCCCTGACCACCGGTGATGACCCGGCCCGGAGCGTCGCCCTGGGCGAAATCCCTGAGGTGGGTGGAGGCGTGAAACGTGACCTTACGGTCACGCTCGATCAGATCCTGGTGCAAGCTCATGGCGTTCTCTCTGAAAAAAATAAACCTCCCCACAAGGGGAGGGTCTTGTCGATGGGTCGTAGCCGGCACTTAGCTTCCGGAAACCGAGCCCAGCGCCCCGAGGCAGTAGTATTTGGTTTCGAGGTACTCGTCGATACCGGTGGCCCCGCCCTCGCGGCCAAGACCGGACTGCTTCACACCGCCGAAGGGCACCGGCGGGCCGGTCATCTTGACCGAGTTGACGCTGACCATACCGTACTCGAGCGCGCGCATCAGTTTCCAGATGCGGCGGATATCGTGGGTATAGACGTAGGCCGCCAGGCCGTACTCGGTGTCGTTGGCCATGGCGATGACCTCGTCGTCGCTGGCGTAGGCCGTGATACCGGCCACCGGGGCGAAGTTCTCCTCGCGCCAGACCTTCATCTTCGGCGTGACGCCTTTGAGCAGTACCGGCATGAAGTAATTCTCGCCCGGCGCATCTTGCTGGTCGCCGGCCACCAGGGTAGCGCCCTGGGAGATCGCGTCGTCGACGATGGCGGCGGCTTTCTCCACCGCCTGGCGGTGAATCAGCGGGCCCAGATCGCTCTCGCTGTGCAGGCCGTTACCCACGGTAAGTGAGGCCATGCGCTCGGCAAACTCGGCAACGAAGGCGTCATGGATCGATTCGTGGACCAGAATGCGGTTGGCGGCCAGGCAGTCCTGCCCGGCGGTCTGGAACTTGGCGTTCACCGCGGCATAAGCCGCCTCTTTCGGGTCCATGTCCGGGCCGACGATGAACGGCGCATTGCCCCCAAGCTCCAGGGAAAGCCGCTTGACGGTGTGGGCGCTTTGCTTGATGAGCAGCCGCCCGACCCGGGTGGAGCCGGTAAACGAAAGCGCGCGAATGCGCGGCTCGCTGCACAGTATTTTGGAAACCTCGGCGGGCTCGCCCAGCACCACGTTGAAAATGCCCGCGGGAATGCCGGCGCGCTCGGCAAGCTCCGCCAGCGCCAGCGCGGAAAACGGTGTCTCGTTGGCGGGTTTGATGATCACCGGGCAGCCCGCCGCAAGCGCTGCGGCGGCCTTGCGGGTGATCATCGCAAGCGGGAAGTTCCAGGGGGTGATCATCGCCGCGATTCCCACCGGCTCCTTGATCGTGCCAAGCGTTGCGTTAGGAATATGGCTCGGGATGGTCTCGCCGTAGGTGCGCTTGCCCTCTTCGGCGAACCAGCGTACGAAACTGGCCCCGTACTCGACCTCGCCCCGGGCGTCCGGCAGCGGCTTGCCCTGCTCCAGGGTCATGATCATCGCCAGGTCTTCGCGGTGCGCCTGGATCAGATCATACCAGGCAAGCAGCCGCTCGCAGCGCTCGTCGGCGCGCAGCAGGCGCCACTGGCCGAAAGCATTTTCCGCCGCATCGACGGCGGCGGTGACCTGGCGGGCCTCGAGAAGCGGGATATGGCCAATGACCTCGTTGGTGGCCGGGTCGACCACGGCCTCTTCGCGCCCGCCCTCGCCGTGGGTCCATTGACCGTTCACGTAGGCGTACTGGCGGAAAAGACGCGGGTCCTCCAGTCGTTTGGCAAGCGTTGTCGATAGCGTGGTCATGAACATTTTCCTTAAGCCGTCTCGTTTAAAGCACGGCCTGGCTGCGCGTGAACGATCGGCAGACGACGCAAAACGTGTCGCCTGCCCTTATTTCAGCCTAAGGAAAAGCGCGCACGAAGTGTTTTTGAAAACCCGCACAACGAGCGGCCCTTTTTTTGCCAGCCCCGCTATTAACGCTACTTTTTTTGGCGAGCACACTTCGCGAAGGACCGAAAGCGATTAAAACGCAGGTTTCACGGATATGACCAAGCCATGGTCAGCGCTCTTTGGTGCTAATATCCTCCCAAGGGCTTTCAGGCAAATTTACCAGCCCTTGAATTAGGAATTTCCCTTTCTCTTCGCGCAGTAGCTCAGAAAAGCGATAACCTACGAGATCACTGTGTACCGACTGCCCTACTTCCAGCTGCTGGCCCAGACCAATGGCACCTCCACGGTCAAGGAGCGCTACGATATCGACCGCCATGACCGGCGGCTTCGCACGTTGCGCCTGCTCAGCGCGCTGCTGACGGTTTTTTATTTCTCCTACATTCCCGTGGACATCTATCTACTGTCGGACACCGGCCTGCACTCGGCGATAATGCGCTTTGCCGTGGCCACACCGCTTGCCACCTTCATGTTCTGGTATCTAAAACGCCCCGTTCCCATTCGTCATAAGGAGCTTGCCAGCACCATCATGGTCAGCCTGGCCCTGCTGGTATGGTGTTTGGGCCTGCTGGGCACCAGCGACCCGCGCGTACTGCACTACTTCTACGCGGGCCTGGTGTTTCAGCTCGCGCTGGCCATCGTGCTGGCCCACCCGTTCGAGTACACCCTGGTCGCCTCGCTCTTCAATTGCGTATGCATTTACACCGTCATCTGGTTTTTACCCGGCGCCAATACGGAGTACGTGATCAATCACCTGGTGGTGGGCGTGCCCACCTTGATATTGACCCTGTTGGCGAACTACCGCTTCTCGACGGAATCGCTGCAGCTCTATTTACAGCACGCCAACGCCGAAGAGCTTCGCGTCGAGCTTGCCAAGCGTAACGAGACGCTGGACCGCCTTTCTCACCTGGACCCGTTGACCGGGCTCGCCAACCGCCGGGGTCTGAACCGACACGCCGCTTCGCTGACGCGCAATCGGCGCGTACCGGACAAGTTCGCGGCGGTCATTTTGATCGACGTGGATCATTTCAAGGCGTTCAACGACGCCTACGGCCATGACGAAGGCGACGCCTGTCTGCAACAAATCGCTCGGGCCATTCAAAGCGCCTGTGGCCGGCACGATACGGCCTGCCGATACGGCGGCGAAGAGTTTTTGGTCCTTCATACCGATAGTTCGGACAGCGCCAAAGCGGGGGCCTTGCTGGCCGAGCAGATACGGGCCGGCGTCGAAGCGATCGCGATCGTCCACCAGGCCTCCCACACGGGGTACGTGACGGTCAGTGTGGGCGTCTGCACGGGGAGTCTGGAGCACGGTGAGGGGTTACCGCGTTTGATCAAAGCTGCGGATCAAGCGCTTTATACCGCGAAAGGCGCCGGGCGCAACCGGGTGGGCGAAGGCCCTTACGGCGCCCCGGACGATATTCAGCTGTCGCTTCTAAGCGACGATTAGAGGATATCCGCGGCGTCGATCTCGACCGCGCTTTTCTTCACCGTCTTGGTGACGATGTAGGTAAAGTAGCGCTCGATACCGGCATCGGAGACCAGCCATCGATCCATCAGCCGCTGGTAGCTATCGATCGAGCGCGCCTCGAATTTCACCAGGTAATCGACGCCGCCGCCCACCGCGACACACTCGGTGGCCTCCGGGGTTTCCTGCACCAGCGCCTCGAAGCGCGTAAAGCTCTCCGCGTTATGCGCTTTTAGCTCGATCTGCACCCAGACCGTATTGCGCGGCACCAACACGTCCGGATTGATGCGCGCGGTATAGCCCTCGATCACCCCCGCCTGCTCCAGGCGCTTGACCCGCTCCCAGCAGGGGCTGATCGAAAGATTGATCGCCTCGGCCAGTTTGGACTTGGTGATGCGCCCATCCCGGCCGAGGATATCGAGAATTTTCAAATCGAAGCGGTCGAGTTTTAGCACGCGCTGACTCACGCCTCCAAACGGTCGACGACATCGGCGATCACCGCCAGCGTGTCTCCCATATGGATCAGCGACGGGGCGCGCCGGGCCATCAAAATGCCGTCGCGCTCGGCCTGGTAGGCCACGGGCTCGGTACCGCTTCGCGCCATATCGTAAACGTAAGCGATGGTTTGGCCTTTTTTCACGGCGTCGCCCAGCGCCACGGTCAGCTCCAACACGCCTTCATGCTGGCTCTGTACGTAGCAGCTCGCATCGGGCATATCGAGATAGACCTGGCCATCTTTGGGCATGGCGACCTCGCCCGACACCAACCCGTAGTGAATCAGAAAGTTGCGCACGCCCTGCTCGGTGATCGCCATGCTCTGCGGGGTCGAGGTGCCGCCGCCGCCAAGTTCGGTGGCCACGAACGTTTTGCCCTGGCGCTCGCAGGCGGTATCGAAGAGTTTCTCGGCGTCGAGCTCGAACATCACCATGGCGTAGGGCGCGCCAAACGCCTTGGCGCCCTCGAGTGCCGCCTGCTGCTGCGCTTTGTCATCCAACACGTGGGAGGCGGCGAAGGGCAGAATGTCCAGCGTGCGCCCGCCGGAGTGAAGGTCCAACACCACGTCGCTCATCGGTACCAGCACCCGGGTAAAGTAGTCGGCAATTTGCGCGGTCACGCTACCATCCGGGTTGCCGGGGAAGCTTCGGTTCAGATTTCCCTTGTCCATCGGCGAGGTCCGCGTGCCCGCCATCACCGCCGGCGTATTCATGCAGGGCACGATGATGACCCGGCCGGTGACGTCTTGCGCTTTCAGCGCGTTGGAAAGCTTGAGCAGCGAGGTAATGCCTTCGTATTCGTCGCCGTGGTTACCGCCGGTCAAAAGCGCGGTGGGGCCATCCCCGTTTTTCACCACGGTCACCGGGATCATCACTGCCCCCCAGGCCGAGACGTCCGTCGAGATCGGCAGTTTCAAGAAACCGTGCTGAACGCCGTCGGCCTCGAAGTCGACGGTGGCGGAAACCGGGCTTGGCCGTTGCGTGTTAGTCTCAGAGCTCATCACTGTATCCTTGGTCGATTCGTTCATCGGCGGCGTTACTTGACGAACAGCTGGCGAGGGAAGTTCGCCAGTGTCTCGCAGCCGGTTTCGGTAATCAGAATGCTTTCGGTGATCTCCAGGCCCCACTCGTCGACCCAGAGACCAGGCATGAAGTGAAACACCATGCCGGGCTTTAGAATCGTTTCATCCGAGGGGCGCAGGCTCATGGTGCGCTCACCCCAGTCCGGCGGGTAGGAGAGCCCGATCGAGTAGCCGCAGCGCGCCCCGCCCCGGTCGAAGCCGTACTTGTCCATCGCCGCCCCCAGCGCCATCGCGATATCCGCGGTGCGGTTGCCGGGCTTGGCCACCGCCAGGCCGTTTTCGATTCCTTCCAAAAGCGCGGATTCGGCGCGGATGAAATCCGTCGGCGGTGTGCCCAGAAACACGGTGCGCGACATCGGCGCGTGGTAGCGCTTGAACACCCCGGCGATCTCGAAAAAGGTGCCCTCGCCTTTACGAAACGGCGTGTCGTCCCAGGTCAGGTGCGGGGCGGCGGCGTCCTTGCCGGTGGGCAGCATCGGCACGATGGCCGGGTAGTCGCCGCCGAAGACCTTGCCGGTTTCGTCCACGAACCCTTCGATACCCACCCGATAGATTTCGGAGACCAGCTTGCTTTTGGGAAGCCCGGGCTCGACGACTTCGATGATCCGCGAGTGCATGCCCTCGACGATTTTACCCGCCACGCGCATGTAGGCGATTTCCTGGGGGGATTTGATGGCCCGACACCAGTTGACCAGCGCGTTGGCGTCCATGAAACGCGCGTGGGGCAGCTCGCGCAAAAGGCTCTGGTACGCTTTGGCGGAGAAGTAGTAGTTGTCCATCTCCATACCCACCACGCCGGTGTGCCAGCCGCGCCCGGGCATCACCGATTGGGCCAAATACTCCATCGGGTGCATGTCCGGGTTTTGCACGTAGTAGTCGGGGTAATAGGTGATGTTGTCCGGGTCGATCCAGCAGGTGCGAAGCGCCCCGTTGGCGTCCATACGGCGGCCGAACCAGACCGGCTCCCCTTCCAGGCCCACCAGCACGCACTGATGCACGTAGAACGACCAGCCGTCATAGCCGGTCAGCCAGGCCATATTGGAGGGGTCGCTGACGATCAGCACGTCGATGCCGCGGCCGGCCATTTCTGCACGCACCTTCCAAAGGCGATTGGCATACTCTTCGCGAGTGAAAGGCAGGGAAACCTCATTCATCGAGTAACTCGCCCTTTAAAATCACTAAAAACCAGCTTGCTGGGCCAATGCAGCGACGCTTTGGCGCGAGCGCCGCCAAAACGTCGTCTTTAGCCGATACTAGCACCCACCCTTGGCTACTGGTCAAAGCCTTTATCAAAAACCCCTTTGGGGCGCGAATCGATGCCCACCAGGGGGTTAGAGAAGACGTCCACCGCTTGGCGCTACTTTTTACGCGCAAGGCGGCTCTTCAAAAGTTCGAGTACGGCGCGCTCGTCCGGGCCGGTCAGATCGTCGTTTTCGAGCTTGACGTCGACCAGCTGACGAAAGTTTTCCAGCGTCTGGCCGTCCAGGTAGCTCTCCACGACCCGCGGGTCGATATAGCTCGCCTTGGCGATACTCGGCGTATTGCCCAGCGACTTGGCGACCTTTTCGACGGCCTGACGCACGTTCTTTTCGCTGATCTTTTCATCGTCGTCGAAGCCCAGCTCCTCCAGCGCCAGGGCGGCAATCGAGGTGCCCGCCCAGGTGCGAAAATCCTTGGCGCTAAAGGCTTCGCCCATCACCTCGTGGATATAGTCGTTGAGATCCTGGCTATCCACGCGCACCTTGTTGCCGTTTTCGTCGAAGTATTTGAAGATTTCATAGCCTGGCGTGTCGTCGAGCTCGGCCACCACGCTTGCCAGGCGCGCGTCCTCGACCACCCGGTGCTGGTCCTGGCCACTTTTCCCCCGGTAGTCGAAAATCAGCTCGTCGCCATCGATGGTCAAGTGCTTGGAGCGCATGGTGGTGAGCCCATAAGAGTCGTTTTGCTGACGGTAGCGCTCGCTGCCCGGGCGAAAGTAGGCGCTGTCGATAAGGCGCACCATGCAGGCCAAGACTTTCTCCCGGGGAAGGCCTTTTTGGCGCAGGTGCTGGCCGGTCACCCGGCGCATCGGCGTAAGCTTTTGGGCGAAGGCGATCATCCGATCGAATTTCTTCGCCTCGCGCTTCTCGCGCCACTTGGGGTTGTAAACGTACTGCTTGCGTCCGGCGTCGTCGCGGCCGGTAGCGTAAATGTGATGGCGCTTGTCGAGCGTGATCTCGACGTCCCGCCAGGCCGGTGGAATGGCAAGCGATTTGATCCACTCGCGCCACTGGGTGTCCTTGAGCGTTTCACCGTCTTCGGTGCGGTAGGTAAATCCCTTGCCACTGCGTTGGCGGGTGACTACTTGGGCGCTGGTCGTCATGCTGGATCTCCTTTCCCGATGGCGAAAGCGCGTCTTTGGGCGCGCGCCGGGGCACGGCCGCCTCCTTGCAGCCCTTACCCCACTTAACCCATGATAGCTGGTAACCCGCAACATGCGATTTCGAGGAGCGCTTCATGAAAATAGTGGTACATACCGACCAGGCCCAGCAGTGGCAAGCCGCCCTTTTAGAGGCGTTCCCGAAGGCCACCGTGCTCACAAGCGACGCCCCAGAGGCGGATCGGCTAGGCGCCGACTACCTGGCGGTCTGGAAAGCGCCGGGCTATTTACTGGCCGAGCAAACGGCGCTCAAGGGCATCATCAACCTGGGCGCCGGCGTGGATCATCTTTTGAACACCCCCGAGCGCCCCGCCAATGTGCCGATCGTCAAACTGCGCGATGCCGGCATGGGCGAGCTGATGGCCGACTACGTGCTTTACGGGGTGCTGCACTTTTACCGCAGCATGGACCGCTACGCGGCCCAGCAGCCCAGCGCGCAGTGGCAAACCCAGGAAGTCGTGGAGAAATCGCAGTGGCCGGTCGGCGTTTTGGGCCTGGGGGCGATCGGCCGTTCGGTGGCGGCGGCGCTTTATCAGTCGGGCTTTCCGGTGCTCGGCTGGAGCCGCTCGCCAAAGGAGTTGAAAAACGTTCGTTGCCTGCATGGCGAGGCGGGGCTCGATGAGCTTTTAAGCCAGGTACGCAGCGTGGTGACCATTTTGCCGGACACCCCGGCGACCCGGCATATTTTAAACGCCGAGCGCCTTCATCGACTGCCAAAAGGCGCCAGCGTGATCAACCCGGGCCGGGGCAGCTTGATCGACGAAAACGCGCTGATCGAGGCGCTGGGCGATGGCCAGGCGCCGGGGCATTTACGCGGAGCGCTACTCGATGTGTTCGAGCAGGAGCCGCTGCCCGCCGAGCATGCCCTGTGGCAACACCCGCGTGTTATTATTACGCCGCATATGGCGGCCCCCACGCCGCTTGTGGATGCCATCGACCAGGTCATCTCCTACCTTCACGCCTTCGAGGATGGAGAGTCACTTGCCACGGTCAACCCGGAAAACGGCTACTAGCGCACGCCAGATGCTCATGATGAAAGGGCCTGACGTGAACGAAGTGCCTGGTTCGAGGCTCTTAGGGACGATTTGCACACAAAGGAGTGGAACCTGTGCCCCGTATTTTGAAAGCGATGTCCAAACCCCGACGACTCGGCGCGTTGCTGCTCGCCGCCCTGGGTATGGGAAGTGCCCATACCGCCGTCTCCAGCGAAGAGACGGGCTTCAACGATCCGCGCCCTTTTGAAGCGCGCTACCGCCTCGAGGTTCGCAACTGGCCCGGCGCCACCGTGCGCCATACGCTGAGCCAGGAAGGAAGCCACTGGTTGAGCAGCATGCGCTTCTCCGTCGCCGTTGCCAAAGGCGAGGAGCGAAGCCGTTTTACCGTTGACGATGACACCACCCGTTCGCTTTTGTACTCGAGCAGCTACTCGCTGTTCGGCGTGGGCGATAGCTACCAACTGGGTGAAAGTGAACTCACGGCACTCGACCGCCAGGCCGCGCTGTTCGACCTTTCCCGCCGCGCCGGTTCTGAAGAGTGCACCCAACGGGCGCCCTGCGAACTCGAGTTTCTCGACCATCGCGGCCGCGACGAACATTTTCAGTACTATACCAACGATACCGCCACCGTTGACGTACCCGCTGGCGAGTTCGATACCCAGAGCGTGACGCTTACGGATGTCGAGAAACCCGACCGCCATATGGAAATCAGCTTCGCCCCCGAGTGGCCTGGGCTGATTCTCTCGGTGGAGTACTTCAAGGACGGCCGCCGGGATACCGCCATCACGTTGACCGAGTTCACCCCAAGCGATGGCGCCGCCCCCTAAATGCTCACGGGTTTATTGATCGTTCTACTGCCCCTGATCGGAGGCTACCTGGTGCGCGTTCGCTCACCCTACCTCCAGCACCTGATCAACCGAGGCGTTAGCGCTTCGGTGTATCTCATTTTGCTGCTGATGGGCATAAGCTTGGCCGGGCTCGAAAACCTGGCCGGCGAGCTTTCGCGCCTGGGCGCAAGTGCCCTGATACTTTTCAGCCTTACCGCCGTGTTCAACCTGGCAGCCCTGGGGTGGCTATCACGCCGGATGGCCCTCAAGGCCGGCACCTCACCGGTGGTCAAGGATGCGCCGGCCAGCAAGCTTGCCGCTATGCAAGGGTCGCTGTTGTTGCTGGTCACGGTGGTGGCCGGGGTGGCCGCCGGGCTTTTGCTCGCCCCGGTTCTGGGCCGCGGCGTATTTGCCACGGCGGATACGCTGGCCGAGTGGGCGCTTTACGCGCTGCTTGCGCTGATTGGCTGCCAACTGCGCAACTCCGGCATGGCGCTCAAGCAAATTCTGCTCAACCGGCTGGGGCTTGCCATCGCGGTGACGCTTGCCGCAAGCTCGCTGCTGGCCGGCGCTGTCGCCGCGCCGCTTCTCTCGCTAAGCGTGAGCGAAGGCCTGGCCCTGGCCTCGGGGTTTGGCTGGTATTCGCTGTCCGCCATTTTGATCGGCGACCAGTTGGGGCCCCTGCTCGGCGGCGTGGCATTTTTCAACGACCTGGCCCGGGAGCTTCTGGCGTTTATCTTGATCCCGCTGATCATCCACCGCCACGCCGCCCTGGCCATCGGGTTCGGCGGCGCCACCTCGATGGACTTCACTCTGCCGGTCATCCAGCAGCACGGCGGCGTGGCCTGCGTGCCGGTCGCGGTGGTCAGCGGATTCATTTTGTCGCTTCTGTCCCCTCCGCTGATACTCTTTTTTCTCTCGCTATCCCCTTAGGGTCTGTGACACACGGCGCCCCGCCGCCGTGTGTCAAAGCCTCGGTATCTTTCAAATCGAGCTTTTCGCATCAGACCTTCCCATCGAACATTGCAAATCAACGCCCTGCTTAACTCTCTTACTTTCCTTTCTACCCTCGAATCATTTTGTTCTCGATTTAAAAAAACAAAAACTTCAGCCTCTATCGAATGCTAACCGGTGTTATAAAAAGCACTCTAACGTCATGCATTAAAAGCATTTGTTTTAACTCAACCCAAGAGATTGCTAAGTATAAATCAACAAAACAATAAAAATATTGGTTAACCAACGTTATGGATAGCCAAAAGCTTACAGCTTTATTATTTTTTTCGACTAAAGTAATAGAGAAAACCCGCCACAGTGCTTGGCGCGGGCGGTCGACAGGAACGTCGCCGAGATAATGAGTTATCTAATCCAACAGTATCTACCATGATAACCGGGGAGGTTGAGCATGGACGAGGGGGTATTGGGCAATAAAAGCAGTCATAAAGCCGATTCTAAAGGGAGTTTAAAAAGCAACTATAAAACGCCAACACCTTATAAAATCAACACTTCCTTGAATGCCCGCTTGAAGACGACGCGTTATAACTCAGAAAAAAACGTCATCGGACGACACCGGACAACTTCAGATAACACTTCGATTACCCGCCGCCCACCGTTTGAAGATTCGCCCTCCAAATCAATTCTTTTCGTTACTACCGAGATGAGCGACTTCGTCAAGGTGGGTGGGCTGGGTGACGTTTCGTCGGCCCTCCCTCGGGCCCTATCGGCACACCACGATGTCCGCGTACTGATTCCGGGTTACCGCGATATCCTCACCGCCGATGTCGTGATCACGCCGGTCGGCGAGCTTGCCGCCTTCGCCGACTTGCCGGCGTGCAAGATCGGCCAGATCACCTGCCGCGACGGTCTGATCGTCTACGTCCTGCTCTGCCCGGAACTCTTCGATCGCGAAGGCACGCCCTACGGGCGCGGCTCCAGCGGCTACGGCGATGGCCAGGACACCGGCTGGGCGGATAACGACATCCGCTTTGCCCGGCTCTCCAAGGCGGCGGCGGATATTGCCCAGGGCCTGGCGGGGCTCGATTGGCAGCCCAAACTGTTGCACCTGAACGACTGGGCCTGCGGCCTCGCCCCGGCTTATCTGCATTGGCAGAACGCGCCGATGCCCTGCATCTTTACGATTCACAACCTGGCCTATCAAGGGCTTTTCGACGGCTCCCGGCGGGCGGCGCTGGGCATTCCAGAACACGCCTTCAATATCGATGGCGTCGAGTACTACGGCGATCTCTCCTTCATGAAAGCCGGCATCAACTACGCCTCCCGGGTCACCACGGTGAGTGCCACCTACGCCCAGGAGATCACCACGCCCCAATTCGGCTGCGGGCTGGACGGCCTTCTTCGCTGCAAGGCCGACCAGGGGCGCTTGAGCGGTATCCCCAACGGTATCGACGACTCCTGGGACCCGCGCACCGACAGCCATCTGATTCAGGCGTTCTCCTCCAACGATTGGCGCGGCAAACGCGCCAACGCCGACTACGTACGCCTGCGCTACGGGTTATTACCGGGTGCCGGGCCGCTGTTCGTGGTGATCTCGCGCCTGGTTCATCAAAAGGGGCTGGATCTTACCATCGAGGCCACCAAGGCGATCGTCGAGGCCGGGGGGCAAATCGTTTTCATGGGCTGCGGTGAGCATGACGTGGAGCAGGCGCTTCGCGCGCTGGCGCGGCGCTATCAAGGCGCCGTGGCCGCCTATATCGGCTTCGACGAGTACCAGGCGCGCTGCCTCTTCGCCGGCAGCGATTTTCTGCTCATGCCTTCGCGTTTCGAACCCTGCGGGTTGAGCCAGATGTACGCCCAGCGCTTTGGCTCGTTGCCCATCGCCCACCGCACCGGCGGGCTTGCCGATACCATCGAGGACGGTGTGACCGGTTTTCTGTTCGACGACATGCAGTTCGGCAGCTACATGCGCGCCATCCAGCGCGCCTTCGCCGTGCATAAGTGCACAGACCTTTTTAACGCCATGCGCGGCGCCGCCATGACCGGACGCTACCACTGGCGCCAGTCCATCATTCCCTATACCAGGCTCTATCAGCAGGCCATCGAGGCCGAACGCATCACGACGCAGCGTCTTTGAAGGAGTCGAAGCGATGCAAGAACGCAGTCAGCGCCCCGCCCTGGGGGCCAACGTGCTCGACGACGGTCGAACGCGGTTCGTTCTGTGGGCACCGGATGCCGAACAGGTCGAACTCGAGGTACAAGGATTCGAGCGGGTCACCATGGCAAAAGAGGCCAATGGTTGCGTCAGCGCCGAGCTTGCCTGTGGTCACGGCGCGCGCTATAGCTACCGGGTCGTCACACCGGCAGGCACGCTGAACGTACCCGACCCGGCCGCCCGGGCTCAGGCAGGGGATATTCATGGGCCGAGCGTGGTGATCGACCCGGCCCACTACGTCTGGCGCCACACACAATGGCGGGGCCGGCCCTGGCGAGAAACCGTGCTTTACGAGCTTCATGCGGGCGCACTCGGTGGGTTCGACGGCGTGCGCGCGCACTTGGGCCACCTGCAGACGTTGGGCGTCACCGCCATCGAGTTGATGCCGGTGGCCGCCTACCCCGGCACGCGCAACTGGGGGTATGACGGCGTGCTGCCCTACGCGGTTCAGGCAAGCTACGGCACACCCGACGAGTTGAAAGCGCTGATCGACGAGGCCCACGGCCTGGGGCTCTCGGTCTTTCTCGACGTGGTGTACAACCACTTCGGCCCGGACGGCAACTACCTGGCCCACTACGCCGCCGGCTTCTTTCGCGACGACGTCGACACGCCCTGGGGCCCCGCCATCGACTTTCGCGAGCCCATGGTGCGCCGCTTTTTCATCGACAACGCCCTGATGTGGCTCACGGAGTACCGCCTGGACGGGCTGCGCTTCGACGCCGTGCACGCCATCGGCGAGCAGGATTTTCTGGTGGAACTCGCCGAGACGATTCGCCGCGTGATCCCCACTGATCGCCACGTGCACCTGGTGCTCGAAAACGAGGCCAACAGCGCCTCGCTGCTCGAAGCGCCGCTATTCACCGCGCAGTGGAACGACGACTGGCACAACGTGATGCACGTTCTGCTAACCGGCGAAAGCGAGGGCTATTACGGCGACTTCACCGAGGCGCCCACTCAGCGCCTTGCGCGGTGTCTGAACGAGGGGTTCATCTACCAGGGCGCGGCCTCGCGCCACGGGCGGCCCCGCGGCGAGCCCAGCGCTCACCTTGCCCCCACCGCGTTCGTGGCGTTTTTGCAAAACCACGATCAGACCGGCAACCGGGCGCTGGGCGAGCGCCTGAGCGTGCTCGCCGACCCGGATGCGCTGGCCGCGGCCACCCTCTTGCTGCTGCTGTCGCCCATGGTGCCGCTTTTGTTCATGGGCGAAGAGTGGGGCTCGAAGCACCCGTTTCTCTTTTTCACCGATCACAACGAAACCCTGGCCGAGGCGGTGCGCGAAGGGCGCCGGGCGGAGTTCGCCGACTTCGCCGCGTTCAAGGACGCCAAGGCTCGCGAGCACATCCCCGACCCCAATGCCCCCGACACCTTCGATGCCTCGCTGCCGGATTTCCAGGCGCGAACGCTACCGCCCCACCACGCCATCCTCGAGCGCTACCGCACGCTTTTATCCCTGCGCCATCTCCAGATCGTACCGCGCCTGGAAGGGGCAGGATCGCTGGGGGCGGATGTTCTGGGCGACAAAGCCGTACTCGCCCGCTGGCGTCTGGGCGACGGCGCACAGCTGGTGATCGCGATCAATCTAAGCGAGACCGACGTGGAGAGCACAATGCTTAAAAGCCAGTCGCTGTGCCTGGAAACGCATTTATGCGAAAGCCGCGACGGCGTGGCAAGCACCGCCGAGACGGGCCGGCTGCCACCGCGCTCGGCGGCGGCGTGGCTGATGACCGGCGAACACGGAGACACGCCATGAATACGCCCCTTCAGGATCTTGCTCAGGCGGCCGGGCTGCTGCTCGAGTGGGAGGACAGCGATGGCGCCGCCTGCCGGCTCTCCCTGGATGCCCAGCACCGTCTGCTCGATAGTCTTGGCTTTGCCACCGACTCCGCCGCCGCGATCGCCGAAAGCCACCAACGCCTGGCTCGAATGAGTGCCTGGCGAAGCCCGGATGACTGGCCGGCGCTGATTACCGCAGATGTCGACGCCCCCACCCCGCTCCCTTCGCCGCTTGCCCCGGGCACACCGTTCGCCCTCGTTCTGGAAAGCGGGGAGCGCCGTGAGGGGACACTCGATGAGGCCTCTCGCGTGCCCGCCATCGACGCGCCGGGCTACCACCGGCTGACGATCGAGCGCGCCACGCTCACCCTGGCCGTAGCGCCGCCGCGCTGCTTCACCCCGGCGGATGCGGCCCAAAGCGCACCGCCACGGCTTTGGGGTGCGGCGGTTCAGCTCTACGCACTGCGCCGGCCCGGCGACGGCGGGATCGGGGATCTCGAGGCGCTCGCCCAAAGTGCTGCTCAGCTCGGGGAGCTGGGGGCGGACGCCCTGGCGATCAGCCCCACCCACGCCATGTTCAGCGCCAATGTGCATCACTACAGCCCCTACTCCCCCTCCAGCCGGCTGCTTTACAACGTGCTTCACTGCGCCCCGGAGACGCTGCTGGGCGAGACCGCGGTCGCACGCGCCAAGGCGCATGGTCACACGCAGCAGAAACTTGCCGCCCTCGAAGCCGAGGCGTTCGTTAACTGGCCGGAGGCGGCCCGGGCCAAGCTTGGCTGGCTGCGTTTTCTGTACGATGACGTCATCAACGGCGATGACCCGCAAGCGCGGCAATGGCGCGACCAGTTGCAGGCGTTTCGCCAGGCCGGCGGCGAGGCGCTCGAACATCACTGCCGCTTCGAGGCCCTTCAACAGATCAACGGCCCCGGCGACTGGCACGCCTGGACAGAGGCCTTGCGCGACCCCCAAAGCGAAGCGGTCACGGCGTTTGCCCAACGCCATACCCTCGAGATCGGCTTTCACGCCTTTCTCCAGTGGCTCACCGCCGAAGGGCTCGAACGCGCGCACCGTAGCGCCCGGCAAGCGGGCATGAGGGTCGGGCTGATCGCCGATCTGGCGGTCGGCGTCGATCCGGCGGGCAGCCAGACCTGGAGCCGCCCGGGGGAAATGCTCGACGGCCTTTCGATCGGCGCGCCGCCGGATCTGTTCAACGCCGACGGGCAGGACTGGGGCCTTGCGGCCTTCTCGCCCTGGGGGCTCGTGCACTCGGGCTTTCAAAGCTTCATCGACATGCTGCGCTGCGGTTTCGCCCACGCCGGCGGGCTTAGAATCGATCACGTTTTGGGCCTGCAGCGCCTGTGGCTGGTGCCCGCGGGTGCTTCACCAGGCGCCGGTGGCTATCTGCGCTACCCGCTAAAGGATCTGCTGCGCCTGGTCGCGCTGGAGTCCTTTCGCCACCAGGCGATCGTCATCGGCGAGGACCTGGGGACCGTGGCACCGGACTTTCGCGAGGCCCTCGCCGCCCGGGGCATTCTCGGCATGCAGGTGCTTTGGTTCGAGCAGGACGACCAGCAGCGCTTTTTGAGCGCTGACCAGTGGTCCGACGCCGCGCTTGCCACCACCACGACCCACGACCTGCCCACAGTAGCGGGCTGGTGGGCGGGCCGCGACATCCAGTGGCGAAGCAAGCTTGGGCTCTTGAAGCCCGACCAGAGCAGCGCAACCGAAGAGGCTGCCCGCAAGCTCGAGCGGGTGCGCCTGGCGAGTACTATCGGGCTTCTCAGCGCCTCGTCCGCCCCTGACGCGCTTGCCGCCGCCGACATTCCCGCCTCGCGGGTGATCGATGCCTGCCTTGACCACCTGGCCGTCACCTCGGCACCGCTGGTGCTGATTCCCGTCGAGGACATTCTGGGTCTGGAGGAGCAGCCGAACCTGCCCAACAGCGGCGAGCAGCACCCCAACTGGCGCCGCCGCTTGACCGCCGACAGCCCGTCGCTTTTCTCCTGCCCACAAACGCGCCAGCGTCTCGAGCGTTTTGCCAGGGCCAGGCGCCAGCGCCCCATCGATTCGCTTTCGTCCGAAGCCGAGCCTAAAACCGCGCCCAACAAGGGGCCTGCCCATGAATGAGATTCGCGCAACGCTTCGGCTCCAGTTTCACAAGGGCTTCACGCTTTGGGATGCCGAGCGTTTGGTGGCGCACTTCGCCGCGCTCGGGGTGAGCCACCTCTACGCCTCGCCGCTTCAGGCCTCGCGGGCGGGCTCGCCTCACGGCTACGACGGCGTCGACCCCACGCGTATCGACGACGAAGTCGGTGGTGAAGCGGCGCTCATGGCGCTGGTCGAAACACTTCGCGCCCACCAGATGGGGCTGGTACTGGATATCGTGCCCAATCATCTCGCCGTGGGCGGCTCGGAAAACCCCTGGTGGCAGGACGTGCTGACCTGGGGTGAGCAGAGCGCCTATGCCGGGTTTTTCGATATCGACTGGGATTCCCCCGACCCGCTGTTGAAAGGCAAGCTGCTGGCGCCGTTTCTGGGCGCGCCCTATCAAGAGACGCTGGCCGCCGGCGAGCTTAGCCTGCGCTTTGACCAGGGCGGCTTTCACGTTGCCTACCACGAGCACCGCTTTCCCATCGACCCGCGCCATTACGGCGACATCCTGCGCTTCGCCGAGCACAGCACGCTTCATGAGCAGGCCGCGTTTTTCGACTCCCTGGCCCACAAAGCGCCCCCGGCCCTGCAGGCGGGCCAGGCCTGTGCTCAGTTGAACCACGTGCTCGACGCGCCGGACGCCCGCGCCTGTCTCGAGGGCGTACTGGGGTTATTCAAGGCAAGCGACCCGCATGGCATCACCCGGCTGCACGCGCTGCTTTCGCGCCAGCACTACCGGCTGGCCTACTGGCGCACCGCCAGCGACGAGATCAACTGGCGGCGCTTTTTCGATGTCACCGAGCTTGGCGGGCTACGCATCGAAAACCCTGCGGTCTTCGACGCCGTGCACGCCCTGCCGCTTCGCCTGGTAAAAGAAGGCTGGGTGGATGGCCTGCGCATCGACCATGTCGACGGGCTGGCCGACCCACGGGGCTACTGCCTGCGCCTGCGCAGCCGGCTGGACGCGTTGGAGGCGAGCCGACCCACCGAGGCGCCGCGGCGGGTGGCGCTGTATGTCGAGAAAATTCTCGGCGTCGGTGAAACGCTGCATACGGATTGGGGGGTGGACGGCACCAGCGGCTACGAGTTCATGAACGAGGTGTCGGGGCTCATGCACGACCCGGCGGGGGAGCAGCCCTTTCGCGCATTGTGGCGCGACGTCAGCGGCCGCGCGCTTACGTTCATGGAGGAAGTCCGCCGCGCCCGGGGCGAAATCCTCACCTCGTTGCTGGCAAGCGAATACGCCGCCTGCGCCCGGGCGCTTCACGCGGTGGCCCGCGCCGGTCTTTCGCACCGCGACATCACGCTGGGCTCTATCCGCCGGGCGCTGTACGCCCTGGTGGTGCACTTTCCCATCTACCGCAGCTACGCCGATGACAGCGGCCGCCCCCCGGCGGACGAGGCGTTTTTTCAGGAGGCGATGGCCGGGGCCAGACGCGCGCTGAGCCCGCCGGATCGCGACACCCTCGAGGCGCTGGCGCGCTGGCTGGGGGGCGAGGCGCCCCGGGACTGCGCCGACAAGGCCGAGCGCGCGCTCAGAAACCGCGCCATCGTGCGCTTTCAACAGCTCACCTCGCCGGTGGCCGCCAAGGCGGTGGAGGATACGGCGGGGTATCGCAGCGCCGCGCTGATATCGCGAAACGACGTGGGTTTCGACGGCGAACACTTCCACCATACGCCGGCGCGCTTTCACGCCGCCAACGCGCTGCGCGCCCAGGCGTTTCCCTCGGCCATGGTGACCACCGCCACCCACGACCACAAGCGCGGCGAGGACGTTCGCGCCCGGCTTGCCGCATTGAGCGAACACGCCCCGCGCTTCGCGCGTCTTGTAGGCGAATGGCGCGCCCTGGCCGCGCCCTTGCGCCAGACGTTAGAGGACGGTGTGGCGCCTTCGCCCGGCGATGAACTGCTGCTTTACCAGATCATTGTCGCCGCCTGGCCGCCCACCCTCGCCCCCCGGGACACCCAAAACACACAGGAGACCCAGGCCATGGCGACGTTCATCCAGCGCCTGGGCGAGTGGCAGCAAAAGGCGCTGCGCGAGGCGAAGCTTAAAAGCCACTGGCTCTGGCCCAACGACGCCTACGAGCAGGCGTGCCGGCGCTTTTTGGAGGGGCTTCTCACCATGCCCGAGCTACGCGACGGTCTTCACCGCGCGGCGCGAATGCTCGATCTGCCCGGCGCGGTTAACGGCCTGACACAAACGGCGCTGCGCCTGAGCGTGCCCGGCGTCGCCGACCTTTATCAGGGCAACGATTTCTGGGATTACAGCCTGGTCGACCCGGACAACCGCCGCCCGGTGGATTACGCCGCGCGACAGGCCGCGCTTTCAAGCGCCCCGCCGCTAGAGCAGGCGCTAAAAAGCTGGCCGGACGGGCACATCAAGCAGTTGGTGACGGCCAGGCTTTTGGCCCTTCGGGGCCGCTATCCGGCGCTGTTTTTAAAGGGCCGCTATCAGCCCCTTGCGGCCAGCGGCGAGCACGCCGAGCGCGTGGTGGCGTTTCTTCGCCGCTATAACGGGCAAACGCTGCTGGTGGTGGTTCCGCGCCTGAGCGCGGCGCTGCTGGATTCGAGCGACCAGCCCCTGCCGCACTGGGGCGACACGCGCCTCGAGGGCGTGCCGGGGCGCTGGCGTAGCGTACTGACCATGGCAAGCGTGGCATCCCAGAGCGAGGCGATCCCGCTTGGTGAGCTGCTGTCCACGCTGCCGGTGGGGGTATTTCTGAATGAAGATAGTTCGGGGGGTGACGGCGACGCGAACGCTTTCACCCCCGATGAGCAATGACAGCGCGCAAGGCGCAGGGAGAGTTGAAATGATCGATGAAGAACGTGTCCGGCAACTGGCCTACAGCATCTGGGAAGCCGAAGGGCGCCCGGAGGGCCAGCAACAGCAGCACTGGGAGCGGGCGCGAAAGATCGTCGCCGCCGAACAACACGCCGAAAGCGATGCCCAGGACGAGCTGCTCGCCCCCCTGGACGAGCCGCCGATCATGGAAGAGGACCTGCCCCTGGAGGAAGACGAGCGCGGCATCGAAGAAAGTCGTCTGCCGCTGGATGAGCCGGAAGACGATTTCGATGCCATCTCCCCCCAGGACGAGGCCCGCTTAACGGATATAAGCGACGACCTGCCGGTTCAGGATCGTGGCCACGCCCCGGGCGTCGAGCCAGTGCCCGCCCCGGAGCGCTCGCGCGTGAGTGCCGGGGCCAAACAGAGTGACAAAGCCGGAGCGACACCGCCGGCCAAAAAGGCGGCGCCGCGTAAGCGCTCGCCCAAGACTGAAAAATAGCCACTTTCCCCCGTGTTGGGCCGGGGCGGCCTACACCGCCCCCTGCGAGCCACCAGGGCTCAAGGAATGAAGACGATGACGATAAGCCAGACGCCGCGGGATGGCGACAGCACCGTAGCCGCCGATGAATCGCCTAGCGTGATGCGCCGCTCCCGCGTGCACGAAGGGTGGTCTTTTCCGCTGGGCGCGACCTGGGATGGGCTGGGGGTGAATTTCGCGCTTTTCTCCGCCCATGCCACCCGGGTAGAGCTTTGCCTGTTCGACGCTACCGGCGAGCACGAGATCGAGCGCATCGAGCTTCCCGAATACACCGACGAGGTATGGCACGGCTATCTACCGGACGCGCGCCCGGGCCTGCTTTACGGCTATCGGGTGTATGGCCCCTACGCGCCGCAACAGGGCCACCGCTTCAACCATCACAAGCTTTTGCTCGACCCCTACGCCAAGCAGATCGTCGGCGAAATCCAGTGGGACGACGCGCTATTTGGCTATACCATCGGCCACGAAGAGTCGGACCTGAGCTTCGACGAGCGCGACAGCGCCCCGTTCATGCCCCGCTGTAAGGTGGTCGACCCGGCCTTCACTTGGGGGCGCTCGCGTGAGGTACAGCTGCCCTGGGATCACACCATCGTCTATGAGACTCACGTGCGGGGCTACACCATGCGCCACCCCGCCGTGCCCGAGGCACTGCGCGGTACCTTCGCCGGGTTGATGGTCAATGACGTGGTGGGCTACATCCGTTCGCTGGGGGTCTCATCGATCGAGCTTTTGCCCATCCACGCCTTCGTCGACGACCAGCGCCTGCAGGAGCAGGGGCTGCATAACTTCTGGGGTTACAACACCCTGGGGTTCTTCGCGCCGCACTCGCGCTATCTCTCCGGCGAGAGTGTCAACGAGTTCAAGGAGATGGTGGCACGTTTCCACGCCGCCGACATGGAAGTGATTCTCGATGTGGTCTACAACCACACCGCCGAAGGCAACCAGCTCGGCCCGACGCTCTCACTCAAGGGGATCGATAACGCCTCCTACTACCGGCTGATGCCGGAAGAGTCGCGCTACTACATCGACGACACCGGTACCGGCAACACCCTGAACCTGAGCCATCAGCGCGTGCTGCAAATGGTCACCGACTCGCTGCGCTACTGGGCCACCGAAATGCGCGTGGACGGTTTTCGCTTCGACCTGGCAACGATTTTGGGCCGCGAGCCCCATGGCTTCGACGAAGGCGGCGGCTTTCTCGACGCCTGCCGCCAGGACCCGGTGCTCGGCCGGGTGAAGCTGATCGCCGAGCCCTGGGACTGCGGCCCCGGCGGCTATCAGGTAGGCGGCTTTCCCCCGGGCTGGGCGGAGTGGAACGATCGTTACCGCGACTGCGTGCGCGCCTTCTGGCGCGGCGACGAAGGCCAGCTTCAAGAGCTTGCCGCCCGGCTGATGGGCTCGGCGGATATCTTCAAGCGCCGGGGGCGGCGCCCGTTCGCCTCTGTGAATTTCGTCACCGCCCACGATGGCTACACCCTGTATGACCTGGTGGCCTACAACGACAAGCACAACGACGCCAACGGCGAAAACAATCAGGATGGCCACGGCCACAACATCTCCTTTAACCACGGCGAGGAAGGCCCCACCGAGGATAGCGAGATCAAGGCGCTGCGCCTGCGCCAAATCCGCAACATGATCGCCACGACGCTGTTTTCCCAGGGCACGCCGATGCTGCTGGCCGGCGACGAACTGCTGCGCACCCAGCAGGGCAACAATAACGCCTACTGCCAGGACAACGAGATCAGCTGGCTCGACTGGAACCTCGAAGGCGACGCCCACGCCATGATCGAGTACGTCCGTCGGGTGAGTGCCCTTCGCCTTCGCTACCCGATTCTGCGCCGCGGCCGCTTTCTCAGCGGCGAGTACAACGAGGAGCTGGGCCTCAAGGAAGTGACCTGGCTTGCCGCGGACGGCGACGAGATGAGCGTGGAGCGCTGGGAAGACCCGAGCCTGCGCGTGCTGGGGCTTCTGCTCGACGGCCGCGCCCAGCCAAGCGGCATCCGCCGGGCCGGGGCCGATGACACCCTTTTGCTGCTGTTCAACGCCGGCGATGAGGACGTGCGCTTCACCCTGCCCGAGCAAGCCCTGGGCCGCTGGCACTGCCGTCTGGACAACGCCCGACCGGATGATCTGGAACTCGACGCCCCCGGCGAGGCGTTTGCCCTGGCCAGCCATTCGCTGGCGCTTCTGGAACTCGTCAGCGCCACCGGCCCCCGCGCGCCTGGCCGTTAGGTCCATCCGACATGCCTTTGAGCAAGGAGAGCTACGCTATGGCTTCGATACATCATGACGTCCCCCGCGAAAGCGATGCGCTGTCCCGGGCCGTTCACGCACCGCGCATCGCCATCGAGGCCGTCGCCCCGGCCCTGGAGGATGGCCGTTTCGCCGCCAAGGCCACCGTCGATGAGCCGGTGCGCGTCTCGGCGACTATCTTTGCCGACGGCCACGACGTGCTGGCCGCCGAAATCGGCTGGGTCGACGATCAGGGCCAGGAGCAGCGTGCCCCGATGCAGCTCGCCAAGCCCTTGGGGCTCGACCGCTGGGAGGGCCACTTCACCCCCACTCGGGTAGGCCGCCACGTCTTTTATATCGAAGCCTGGTGGGACGTTTTCGCCACCTACCGCTACGAGCTTTCCAAAAAGCACGCTGCCGGCGTGCCCATCGCCCTGGAGCTCGAGGAGGGCCGCCTGCTGCTCGAGCGCGCCGCCGCCCGGGCAAGCGCCCCGCTATGCCAAGCCCTCGAGCAGCGCCTGGACGCCTTGGCCCAGGCGGCGGACGAAGGCGCCCGGGTGGCGCTGCTGCTCGAACGCGATACCGCGCGGCTGATGAGCGATGCCGACCCGCGCCCCCACCTGACCCGCACCCATGCCGACTACCCTATGGAGGTGGAGCGCCTGCGGGCACGCTTCGCCAGCTGGTACGAGCTTTTTCCACGCTCGGAGACGCTGGATGCCGGCCGCCACGGCACGTTCAAGGATGTACACCGGCGCTTGCCGTTGATCCGCGACATGGGCTTCGATGTGCTCTACTTCCCGCCCATTCATCCTATCGGGCGAAAGCACCGCAAAGGGCCCAACAACAGCCTCGAGGCCGGCCCGACGGATCCAGGCAGCCCCTACGCGATCGGAAGCGACGAGGGCGGCCACGAGGCCATTCATCCGGAGCTTGGCAGCCGTGAGGATTTCCGCGAACTGGTGCGCGCAGCGAGCCTACACGGCCTGGAGATCGCGCTCGATTTCGCCATTCAGTGCTCCCCGGATCACCCCTGGCTTGCCGAGCATCCGGGTTGGTTCTCCTGGCGGCCCGACGGCACGATTCGCTACGCCGAGAACCCGCCCAAAAAGTATCAGGACATCGTCAACGTCGACTTCTACGCCGAGGACGCGGTGCCCGGGCTTTGGCGCGAGCTGCGTGACGTGGTCCAGGCGTGGGTCGATGAAGGAGTAAAAATCTTTCGCGTCGATAACCCGCACACCAAACCGCTGCCCTTTTGGGAGTGGCTGATCGCCGATATCCGCGCCCGCGACCCCGACGTGATGTTCCTGGCGGAAGCCTTTACTCGCCCAACCATGATGCTGCGCCTGGGCAAGCTTGGCTTCACCCAGAGCTATACCTACTTTACCTGGCGTCATACCAAGGCCGAACTGACCGAATATTTCACCGAGCTCAATGAAGCGCCGCTGCGTGACGGCTACCGTCCCAACTTCTTCGTCAATACGCCGGATATCAACCCCTACTTCCTGCAGTCGTCCGGACGTGCTGGCTTTTTGCAGCGTGCAGCGCTTGCCACCATGGGGTCGGGGCTTTGGGGCATGTATTCCGGGTTCGAGCTTTGTGAAGGCGCCCCGGTGCCCGGCAAGGAAGAGTATCTCGATTCCGAGAAGTACGAGATTCGCCCCCGGGATTACCAGGCGCCCGGCAATATCGTCTACGAGATTACTCAGCTCAACCGGATCCGGCGCGAAAATCCGGCCCTGCACACCCACCTGAACCTCGACGTTCAAAGCGTTCTTAACGACCGGGTGCTGCTTTTCAGCAAGCACACCGACGCGCTCGATAACGTCATTTTAGTGGCCGTCAATCTGGACCCGTTCGAACCTCAGGAGGGCGCCCTTGAACTGCCGCTGGCGTTACTCGGCCTGGCCGACGATGCCACCCTTCATGTCGAAGACCTGATGAGCGGCCGGCGCTGGACCTGGCAGGGCAAGTGGCAGTCGATTCGACTCGACCCCGCGGTGCTGCCGTTCGCCATCTGGCGCATCCGGGCGGCGGACTAGCCGTTTAAACGCCAAAGATTTCTTATTGATTTATACCTATTGAAGACAGCGGAGAGGGTAAGCCAATGATGGATGCCAGTAGCGAAACACACGCCGTCGAGGCGATGGATTTCCTCGATGACCCACTCTGGTACAAGGACGCCGTGATCTATCAGGTGCACGTCAAGTCGTTCTTTGACGCCAACGACGACGGCATCGGCGATTTTGAAGGTCTGATCCAGAAGCTCGACTATATCGTAAGCCTGGGCGTCAACACGATCTGGATACTGCCGTTCTACCCGTCGCCCCGGCGCGACGACGGCTACGATATCGCCGAATATACCGGCGTCAGCCCCGACTACGGCACGCTCGACGATGCCAAGCGCTTCATCGAACAGGCGCACCAGCGCGGGCTGCGCGTGATTACCGAGCTGGTCATCAACCATACTTCCGACCAGCACGAGTGGTTCCAGCGTGCGCGCAACGCCCCTGCCGGCTCGCCGGAGCGCGACTTCTACGTCTGGTCGGACACGGATCAAGCCTACCAAGGCACACGCATCATCTTTCTGGACACCGAATCCTCCAACTGGACCTGGGACCCGGTGGCCGGCGCCTACTTCTGGCACCGTTTCTACTCCCACCAGCCGGATCTCAACTTCGACAACCCCGTGGTACTCGACGAGATTCTCAAGGTCATGGCGTACTGGCTGGACCTGGGGGTCGACGGCCTGCGCCTCGATGCCATTCCTTATCTTGTCGAGCGCGAAGGCACCAATAACGAAAACCTGCCGGAAACCCACGTGGTGCTCAAGAAGATCCGTGCGGTGCTCGACGAGCGCTACCCGGACCGTATGCTGCTCGCCGAGGCCAACCAGTGGCCCGAGGACACCCGCCCTTATTTTGGCGATGGCGACGAGTGCCACATGGCGTTTCACTTCCCGCTGATGCCGCGCATGTACATGGCGCTGGCCCAGGAGGATCGCTTCCCGATCACCGACATCCTGCGCCAGACGCCGGACATTCCGGCCAACTGTCAGTGGGCGATTTTCTTGCGCAACCACGACGAGCTAACGCTTGAAATGGTGACCGACAAGGAGCGTGACTACCTGTGGAATCACTACGCCTCTGACCGCCGGGCGCGTATCAACCTGGGGATTCGGCGGCGCCTGGCACCGCTTTTACAACGTGACCGGCGGCGCATTGAGCTACTCAACAGCTTGCTGCTTTCAATGCCGGGTACGCCGGTGCTGTATTACGGCGACGAGATCGGCATGGGGGACAATATCTACCTGGGCGATCGTGACGGCGTACGCACACCGATGCAGTGGTCGGTCGACCGCAACGGCGGCTTCTCCCGCGCCGACCCGGCCCAACTGGTACTTCCCCCGGTCATGGACCCGCTCTACGGTTATCAGACCGTTAATGTCGAGGCCCAGACCCGCGATGCGCACTCGCTGCTCAACAACCAGCGCCGCCTGCTGGCGGTGCGCAGCCAGCACCGCGCTTTCAGCCGCGGCGCCATGCGCCCGCTCTATCCGGCCAACCGGCATATTCTCGCCTACCTGCGCGAGATGACCCTGGATAACGGCGAGTCCGAAACCCTGCTGTGCGTGGCCAACGTGGCCAGCACTGCCCAGGCGGTCGAGCTCGATCTTTCCGCTTTTGCAGGGCAAGTGCCGGTAGAGATGGTCGGCGGCAGCGCGTTTCCGCCGGTGGGCAGCTTGCCTTATCTGCTCACACTGCCACCCTACGGTTTCTTCTGGTTCCTGCTGGCCCCGGCAACCGCCATGCCCGCGTGGCATACGCCGGTACCCGCGCCGATGCCGGATTTTGTCACCCTGATCATCAAAAAGCGTCTCGAGGAGATTTTCGAAGGCGCCTCAAGGCAGCTTCTCGAGCGCGAGACCTTGCCGCACTACCTGACCAAGCGGCGCTGGTTTGCGGCCAAGCAGGCGCGCGTCGAGGCGATTCATCTGCACGCGCTTGCAAGTTTTGAGCACAGCGGCCATACCCTGCTACTCAGCGAGCTCGAGATCACCCATGCCCAGGGAAGCGAGCGCTATCAGCTACCGCTGGCGTTTCTGGCTGAGGATGAGCAGAGCAGTCCTCTTGCCCAACAGCTTGCCATGGCGCGGGTACGCCGCTTCCATGAAGTGGGTCTGCTCACCGATGCGCTGACGCTGGACGCCTTTACCCTGGCCGTTCTGGATGCCCTGCGCCAGTCCGTGGTATTGCCAAGCGCGAGAGGCGCTATCCACTTTCTGCCAACGCCGGCGCTTGTCGAGCTTTCGCTGCCCGAGCACCCGGAGATTGCCCAGCAGGGCGCCGAGCAGTCCAATAGCTCAGTGGTGATCAACCATCAACTGGTGCTCAAGCTGTTTCGTCGTCTGGAATCCGGCGTTCACCCGGAAGCCGAGATCGGCCGTTACCTGACCGAGCGGGGCTTTATCAACACCGCCCCGCTACTGGGGGAAGTGACCCAGGTCGATGAGCAGGGCACGCCGCAGACCCTGATGATTGTGCAAGGGTTTATCGATAACCAGGGCGATGCGTGGTCATGGACCCGCTCGACCCTCGAGCGCGCGATTCGCGAAGCCCTGGCGGACGAGCAGTCCCATGAACTCGTGAAGGATAAGGCACGTTACGGCGCGTTCGATGAGCTGGAAGCCTTTTCCGCTACCCTGGGCCAGCGCCTGGGCGAGCTGCATAGGGTGCTGGCGCTACCTACCGGTGACCCGGCGTTTGCCAGCGAAGTAGCCGGGCCCGCCCAGGTCACACACTGGAAAGAGCGCGTGACGCAGCGCGTCGAAGAAGCGCTGGCGCTGCTTGAACGGCACATGGGCGCCGCCGATGCTGCCGACCAGCAGCTTGCCGCAAGCGTTCTGGCCAAGCGTGACGAACTCCTCTCTTCCATCGACTACATGGCCGCGCTTGCCGAGGGAAGCCTCGTCACCCGTATCCATGGCGACCTGCATCTTGGCCAGGTACTGGTGGCCCACGACGATGCCTATATCATCGATTTCGAGGGTGAGCCGGCAAGGCCGCTTGAAGAGCGCCGCGCCAAGGACAGCCCGCTGCGCGATGTGGCCGGTATGCTGCGCTCCTTCGATTACGCCTACGCCAGGATCGAAGAGGCCCAGGGGGGCCACAGTGAAGCCGACAGCGCCGGCAAGGGTCATCAGGTGGTGGAGCAGTATCTGCTTAAAGGGCGCCAGGTGTTCTTGAATGCCTACTGGCAGGCCACGCTGGAGCTTCCCCACGCGTGGCAGAAAGCCAACGGCGCCGCGGCGGCCGTTGACCTGTTCGTGCTCGAAAAGACTGCCTACGAAATCGCCTACGAAGCCGCTAACCGCCCGACCTGGCTTGGCGTGCCGCTGCGCGGCCTGGCGGCCATTGTTAACCAGCTAAGTCCAGGAGAGCCCAATGAATGATGTTACGACTACCCGGCCCGTGCTGGATGACACGCTGCGGCTGAGTGAAGACGACGCCACTGCCCTGGTCGAAGGCACCCACCGCGATCCTTTTTCGGTATTGGGGATGCATACCGACGAACAGGGCGAATACCTGCGGGTCTACCTGCCCGGCGCTGTCGGGGTGGATGTGCTGGACCGGGATGGCGGCGTGCGCTGCTGCCTGACGGGCCTGCAGATCCCCGGCCTGTTCGCCGCGCGGCTGCCCCACGCCGCGCCCTATCAGTTGCACATCCGCTGGCCCCAGGGCGAGCAGATCACCGAGGACCCGTACAGCTTCGACCTGCTCCTGGGTGAGACGGATCTTTACCTGCTGGGCGAAGGCAACCATCGCAACCTGGGGCACTGCCTGGGCGCCCAGCCCATGACGGTAGAGGACATCCAGGGCGTGCGCTTTGCCGTCTGGGCGCCGAATGCCCGGCGGGTCTCGGTGGTGGGTCACTTCAACAGCTGGGATGGCCGGCGCCACGCAATGCGCCTGCGCCACCCAGCCGGGGTGTGGGAGCTTTTCATCCCACGCCTTGGCCCGGGGGAGGCGTACAAATACGAGATTCTGGAGGCCCATGGCGCGCTTGGCCTGCGCGCGGACCCGGTGGCGCTGGCCACCGAAGCCCCGCCCTCCACCGCCTCGGTGGTCGCCGACACCACGCCGTTTACCTGGCATGACGATGAGTGGATCGAAAAGCGGGAAAAGGCGCACGCGCCCTCTGCCCCCATGAGTATTTATGAGGTGCATGCCGCCTCCTGGCGCAAGCACGGTGGCGACAACGGCGAACTTTACAGCTGGCGGGACCTGGCCGAGCACCTGATCCCCTACGTGCTCGAGCTGGGCTTTACCCACGTGGAGCTGCTGCCCATCATGGAGCATCCTTTCGGCGGCTCCTGGGGTTACCAGCCGCTTGGCCAGTTTGCCCCCAGCGCCCGCTTTGGCACACCCGCCGACTTCGCCTACTTCGTCGATGCGTGCCATCGTGCCGGGCTTGGCGTGATTCTTGACTGGGTGCCGGCGCACTTCCCCACCGACCCCCACGGCCTGGCACGCTTTGACGGTACCGCCCTGTATGAGTACGAACACCCCTTTGAAGGGTTTCATCAGGACTGGAACACCTATATCTACAACCTGGGCCGACGGGAAGTGCACGGTTTCATGCTGGCCTCGGCGCTACATTGGCTGAAGCACTTTCATATCGATGCGCTGCGCGTGGATGCAGTGGCCTCCATGCTTTACCGCAACTACTCGCGCAACGAAGGCGAGTGGATCCCCAACCGCCACGGCGGCCAGGAGAATCTCGAGACCATCGATTTCCTGCGCCATCTCAACGATGTGGTCAGCGAAGAAGCGCCCGGTACCATCGTGATCGCCGAGGAGTCCACCGCTTGGCCGGGGGTGACCCAACCAACGGCGGAAGGCGGGCTGGGGTTTGCCTACAAGTGGAACATGGGCTGGATGCACGACACCTTGACCTATATCGCCAAGGACCCGATCTATCGCTCTCACGCCCATCATGAGATGACCTTTCCCATGGTGTACGCGTTCTCCGAGCACTACGTGCTGCCGATTTCCCACGACGAAGTGGTGCACGGCAAGGGCTCGCTGATCGGCAAGATGCCCGGCGACGAGTGGCAACAGTTCGCCAACCTGCGTGCCTATCTATCACTCATGTGGTCGCAGCCGGGCAAGAAGCTTTTGTTCATGGGCTGCGAGTTCGGCCAGTGGCGCGAGTGGAGCCACGACCGTGAGCTGGATTGGGCACTGCTGGATGAGCCACGACACGCCGGCATTCATCGCCTGGTGGGCGATCTCAACCGCCTCTACGCGACGCTCCCCGCCCTTCACGAGCAGGACAGCGAGCCGCGCGGCTTCACCTGGGTGATGAGCAACGACGAGACCCATAGCGTCTTCGCTTGGCTTCGCACCAGCGCCGGCGGCGAGCCGGTGCTGGTGGTGGCCAACATGACCCCCGTCCCCCACCACGGCTATCGTTTGGGCGTGCCGGTCGCGGGTCGCTGGGAAGAGCGGCTCAACAGCGACGCCGAGTGCTACGGCGGCTCCAACCTGGGCAACCTGGGCCATATCGTTGCCGATGATGCGCCGCTGCACGGCCAGAGCGCGAGCCTTGCACTCACCCTGCCGCCGCTGGCGGTACTAGTGCTGAGTCCGGCAGGGTCTGAGCGCGTTCGCACCTAAAATCGCGCTTGGCCCGATAAAGGCCTCGTTTGGCGGATAAAGCCAGCTCGGGGCCGATTCGTTACGCCGGCGCGAAGTGCGCCAGCTTGCTTTCGAGATGGCGGCGCACCGCCGGCCACTCGGCGGCGATGATCGAGTAGACCACGGTGTCGCGCAGCGAGCCATCCGGCATGATCTGGTGGGATCTCAATATGCCGTCCTGCTTGGCGCCCAGACGCTCGATGGCCGCGCGGGAGGCGTGGTTGAAAAAGTGGGTGCGAAACTCCGCGGCCACCGCATTCGATGCCTCGAACAGGTTGGCCAGCATCAACAACTTGCATTCGGTATTCACCGGCGTACGCCGCACGCTTTGGGCGTACCAGGTGTAGCCCAGCATCGCCCGGCGGTTGGCGGCATCGACCTCGTAGAACCGCGTGGTGCCGACGATGTCACCGCTGGCAATATGGCGCACGGCGTAGGCGAGGTTGCCCGCCGCCGCCGCGTCCATCCCGCGCTCCACGTAGGCGGCCATATCCTCCGGGTGGGGCACGCTTGCGTACCAGAGCTTCCAGGCCTCGCCGTCGCTGACCGCGCGCGCAAGCCCTTCGATATGACCGGCATTGAGTGGCTCGAGCACGATGTGCTGGCCTTCCAACTGCTGCTCCTTGATGAACACGAGCGCCTCCTTGGGATGAACGGGTGGGTTGAACTACCTGGCTTGCGCCTCGCCCAGCGGGCCAGGCGTTGCAACCGGATTACTCTACTCGCCGGCCAGGTGATCGCTCAGCGCGTGGAAGAATTCGGTGATCGGCACGATTTCCATGGCTTCCGCCTTGGGCTGGGCGCTGGTCATACTGATCACCATGTCGTTGTCCGGGTCGATGAAGATCCACTGGCCAAATATCCCCACCGCCGAAAACGCGCCCTCGCCTTCCGGCCACCAGGAGTAGCCGTATTCAATCTCTTCACCGCCGATCTCATGGGGCCTTGCCGACTCTGCGACCCAGCCTTCGGGCAGCACGTTGGGCGCGTTATATTCATCCAGCACGAACTGGCCAAAGCGAGCGTAGTCGGCAAGCGTGATCAAAAGCCCACTGCCGCCAATTTCCTGGCCGTCTTCGCTATCGAGCCACCACTTGGCATCCGTCTCCATGCCGTAATCGGCCCAGATTTTCTCGGACAGATATTCGGAGGCGCTTTTACCCACCGCGCCGTTGATGATCGCCGAGAGCAGCTGGGTTTCGCCGGTGCTGTAGTTCCACACCTCGCCGGGCGGCCCCGCCCGCTCTAAACCGCCCATGAAATCCAGCAGTGCACCGGGCTCTTGGGAGAGTTGGAGTTCGAGCATGTGGCGCCGCTCCGAGTTCGGGTCGGCGTAGGTTTCATCCCAGGCCACCCCGGAGGCCATGAGCAGAATATGCTCGACGCTGACATCGTCGTAGACACTGCCGACGAGTTCGGGCACGTAGGTGCTGACCGCGTCATCGAGGCTTTCGATATGGCCATCCTTGAGTGCGGCGCCGATCAGCGTCGAAGAGATCGACTTGGCGATCGACATCGACATCCAGGGGGTCTCGGCGCTGTTGCCGAGGGCGTACTGTTCGAACACCACGTCGTTGTCGTGCACCGCCATCAGGCCGCTCACCCGGTTGAGCGCCATGAAGTCATAAATATCGTAGGTGACGCCTTCATGGATCAGCGAGAAGTTCTCTAATGAGGCGTCGCGCTGGCCGAACTGATGCGGGGAGCTTGCCGCCTTCACCGTACGGGTCGGGAACAGCCGGTCGATATGGCGCGAAAGCGCCACCTGCTCATCGGGCATCATTTGGCCGCTGTAGAGCTTTCGCACCTCGCTTTGGCTCTGCTCGGCGCTTTGGGCGAAGCTCGCGCCGGAGACGAGCGTCAGGGCGGCAGCGATTGAAGTCAGGCTCATCGGTGTCATGGCATTTCCGGTCAGTTAATCAGGTTCAAGAGGCCCGACGCGCGCGGGCGGCGTGAAGTTTCTTGTAGCTTTCGATCAGGCGCTGGTGGCGCTCGAGACCGTCGAGCTGCAGGTTGGTCGGCGTGAGGCCATAAAAGCGTACATCGCCGGTTATCGACCCAACCACCGCCGCCATGGTCTCTTCGCCGAACATGCGGGTCAGATTGGGCAGGTAGTCGTCGCGTTCCAGCTCGTCGTCGAGCTCGATTTCGAGCACGGCGTTGAGGGCCTGGTAGAAGAGCCCGCGCTCGACGGTATTGTCGTTGTACTGCTGGAACATCTCCACGCAGTCCAGCGCCTCTTCGAAGCGGCCCAGCGCCAAAAAGATCAAAAGCTTGAGCTCCAAAATAGTGAGCTGGCCCCAGACCGTGTTCTCGTCGAACTCGATGCCGATCAGCGTGATGATATCGGCGTGATCGTCCATCTGGCTCTCTTCCAGACGCTCGACCAGATCCGTCAGCTGCGCGTCATCCAGGCGGTGCAGGTTGAGGATGTCCTCGCGGTAGTCCAGCGCCTTGTTGGTGTTGTCCCAGATGAGATCCTCGATGGGGTACACCTCGGAGTAGCCCGGCACCAGAATACGACACACCGGCGCGCCCAAATCTTCGTGCACCGCCATGTAGACTTCGGCGTCGAGCTCGGCAAAGATCGCGAGGAGCGTGTCGGCTTCTTGTTGCGAGGACCTGGTGCCGCCTTCAGAAAAGTCCCACTCGACGAACTCGAAGTTCGACTGGGCGCTGAAAAAGCGCCAGGACACCACGCCCACGGAGTCGATGAAGTGCTCGACGAAGTTGTTGGGCTCGGCCACGGTCTGGGAGTTGAAGGTCGGCAGCGGCAGATCATTGAGGCCTTCGAAACTGCGGCCCTGCAGAAGTTCGGTGAGGCTTCGCTCCAGCGCCACCTCGAAACGCGGGTGGGCGCCGAAAGAAGCGAACACGCCGCCGGTGCGCGGGTTCATCAATGTGACGCACATCACCGGGAACTGGCCGCCCATCGAGGCGTCCTTGACCAGCACCGGAAAGCCCTGGGCTTCGAGTGCGGCGATGCCTTCCTTGATGCCCGGATACTTCGCGATCACCTCTTGCGGCACGTCCGGCAGTGCCAGTTCCTGCTCCAGAATGTCGCGCTTGACCGCTCGCTCGAAAATCTCGGAAAGACACTGCACCTGGGCTTCTGCCAGGGTGTTGCCCGCGCTCATGCCGTTGCTTAAAAACAGGTTCTCGATCAAATTCGACGGGAAATAGACCGTCTCGCCGTCGCTTTGACGTGTAAAGGGCAAGGAGACGATGCCGCGATCCACGCGTCCGGAGTTGGTGTCATAAAGGTTCGAGCCGGCAAGCTCGCCTTCCGGGTTGTAGATCGCCAGGGTATGCGCGTCGAGGATCTCCTCGGGTAGCGCGTCGTCCGGGCCCGGCTGGAACCACTTTTCATTCGGATAATGAACGAACTCGCTGCCCGCGATCTCTTCGCCGAAGAACTGGTCGTTGTAGAAGAAGTTGCACGACAAACGCTCGATGAACTCACCAAGCGCCGAGCAGAGTGCGCTCTCTTTGGTCGCGCCCTTGCCATTGGTGAAGCACATGGGCGCGGCGGCGTCGCGAATGTGCAGCGACCAGACGTGGGGCACGATGTTGCGCCAGGAGGCGATCTCGATCTTCATGCCGAGATCACTGAGAATGCCGCTCATGCGGGCGATGGTCTGCTCCAGCGGCGCATCCTTGCCTTCGATGAACGTCTCGCCGCCTTCAGGGGCGCCCATCAGCAGGGCCTGGGCGTCCTCGTCGATGTTCTCGACCACCTCGATTTGAAACTCCGGGCCGGTCTGCACGACCTTTTTCACCGTGCAGCGGTCGATGGAGCGCAGCATGCCCTCGCGGTCTTTTTCGGAAATATCCTCGGGAAGCTCGACCTGGATCTTGAAGATCTGCTTGTAGCGGTTCTCCGGGTCGACGATGTTGTTCTGGGACAGGCGAATGTTGTCCGTGGGGATATTGCGCGCGTTGCAGTACACCTTCACGAAATACGCCGCGCACATGGCGGACGAGGCCAGAAAGTAATCGAACGGCCCCGGGGCGGAGCCGTCGCCCTTGTAGCGAATGGGCTGGTCGGAGACGACGCTAAAGTCGTCGAACTTCGCCTCGAGGCGCAGGTTATCGAGGTAGTTAACTTTGATTTCCATGGGGGGACGTCCGAATCAATGAGTGTGCCCTACTCGATTTACGAGGCTGGGCGATGGCGCCCATTATCCAGTTTTTCGTCCGCCCCGTCTTGCCTGCGTTAAGTGAGTGTTTTGATCAGCACCTTGGATTTGCGGGCGTGGTTGTAGGCGTCGCGCTTGAGCGGCGGCAGATCCTCGAGGCTTGCGCTCTGAAAGCCGCGCTCGACGAACCAGTGGGCGGTATGCGTGGTGAGCACGAAAATCGAGGCCAGCAGACGCCGGCGCGCGCGCTGCTCGGCGGCTTCGACCAGCCGCTCGCCGCGCTCGCCGCCGCGGTAGTTTTCGTGCACCGCCACGCAGGCCAGCTCGCCAATCGCCGCATCGGCAAAGATGTGCAGTGCCGCGCAGCCGATCACCATGCCGTCGCGCTCGATCACCTGGTAGTCGTCGATCTCGTGCTCGAGGCGCTCGCGGGAGCGCGCCACCAGCATGCCGCGCCGCTCAAGCGGTTCCAAAAGCTCTAAAAGCCCCCCCACGTCGTTAAGCGTCGCCGGGCGCAGTTGCTCGTAGTGCTGTTCGGTAATCATCGTGCCCACGCCATCCCGGGTGAAGAGCTCGCCCAGCAGCGCGTCCTGGTCGTGCCAGCAGAGCAGGTGGGTGCGCGCCACGCCCTTGCGCGCCGCGCTGCACGCCGCGCTCAAATGGCGGGCAAGCTCGCTTCCCGGCGCGGCGCTCTCGAAGCGCGGCGCGGCCTCGTCCGGGCTTAACTGGCGCAAAAGGCCGCCCTGCTCGTCCTTGAGCCCTTCGGAGTCGCCCAATAAAATCAGTTTGTCGGCATTGAGCGCGACCGCGGCGTGCTGGGCGATTTCCGAGGCGTCCAGGTCGAACACCTCGCCGGTGCTGGAAAACCCCAGCGGCGGCAACAACACCAGCGACCCCTGGGCCAAAAGCTCCTCGATGGCCCCGCCGCGCACCCGGCGCACCTCGCCGCTGTGATCGAAATCCACGCCCTCGCGCACGCCCAGGGGCTTGGCGGTGACCAGGTTGCCGGATACCACGCTCAGTTCCACGCCGTGCAGCGGCGAGCTTGGCAAACCAAGCGACAAGCGCGCCTCCAGCCAAAGCCGCTGGTGCGACGCCACCTGCTCCACCTGGGCCATCACCGCGCGGTCGGCGACCCAGCGCCCGCCCACGTGCACCGGTTCGACGCCGCTCTCTCTCAGCGCCTTTTGCACCTGGGGGCGCACACCGAACACCACCACCAGCCGAACGCCAAGAGTGTGCAAAAGCGCCAGGTCCTGGATCAGCTGCTCGCCGCGACTGGAGGCCATGGCATCGCCTTCGACCAGGATAACGAAGGTTCGCCCTCGGTGAGCGTTGATGTAGGGCGAGGCGTTGCGGAACCAGTCGACAAAGGGGAAGCGTGTATCCAAGGGGCCGCTCTCCGGCAGCAGGTGAATGGGAAACTTGCGTCACGACAAAGGACTTACTTTACCAGAGCCCAAAAAGCGCGGCACCGTTTTGCCTATCTTGCCGCAGGGCAAGGAGCAAAACGGTGCCGCGCTAGAGGGTGGGGCCCTTTTAGCCGAACATGCCCTTGAACGTGAAGAAGAACAATATGGCCAAACCCGCACCGGCGGGCAGCGTGATGAGCCAGGAGATCACGATGGTGCCGATAACGCGCAGGTTGAGGGCGGCCATACCGCGGGCCAGGCCCACGCCGAGCACCGCGCCCACCAGCGTATGGGTAGTCGAGATGGGAAGACCGGTGGCGGAGGCCAGTACCACGGTACTCGCCGCGGCAAGCGTTGCCGCAAAGCCGCGGCTCGGGGTGAGCTCGGTAATACCAGTACCCACGGTTGCGATCACCCGGTGGCCGTAGGTCACCAGGCCAAACACGATGCCGCCGCCGCCGAGTACCAGCACCCACCAGGGCACCAGCGCGGCGCTGTCGATCACGCCCTGGCTTCTGACCACGCTGATCACCGCGGCAAGCGGGCCCACCGCGTTGGCCACGTCGTTGGAGCCATGAGCGAAGGCCATGGCGCAGGCGGTGAAGATCATCAGCACGCCGAACACCCGCTCGACGTTGGCGTAGCCGAAGTGGTCGCTGGCACTTTGCTCGAACTTGATGCGCCGCTGCATCAAGACCCCCAGGCCCATGATCAGCGCGCCGATCAGAATCGAAAGCAGCAGGCTCTGGCTAAAGCTCAAATCGAGCCCCACGTGGGAAAGCCCCTTGGTGAGCGTGACCATGGCGACGATAAAGCCGACCAAAAACACGTAGCCTGGCACGTAGCGCTTGGCCGCGGTGAAGGGGTCGCTGTTTTCAAAAATCAGGTGATGAACGGACTTGAACAGCACATAGCCGATGGTACCGGCCAAAAGCGGCGAGACCACCCAGCTCGAGGCGATCTGGCCCACCTTGCCCCAGGCCACTGCGTCCACCCCCAGGCCCACCGCGGCGAAGCCGACGATCGCGCCGACGATCGAGTGGGTGGTGGAGACCGGCCAGCCCCGGGCCGAGGCGACCATCAGCCAGATACCCGCGGCCAAAAGCGCCGAGAGCATGCCGTAAACCAAAAACTGCGGATTCGCCTCCAAAAGGTTCGGGTCGATGATGCCGCCGCGAATGGTAGAGGTCACCTCACCACCGGCAAGCCAGGCGCCCAAAAATTCGAAAATTACGGCGATGATGATGGCCTGCTTGATGGTGATCGCCTTGGACCCCACCGAGGTTCCCATGGCATTGGCGACATCGTTGGCACCGACCCCCCAGGCCATGAAAAAGCCAAAAACACAGGCGAGAATGATAAATACATCGCCATATTGGGCAATAATCTGCATGCGGTCCCCTTAACGCGCGGTCAAAATCTGCAGTCGGCTACCCACGCGTTCTGCGCGGTCCGATACTTCGCCCACCCACTCGATGATCTTGTAGAGAAAGATCACATCGACCGGGGGAAGCTGGCTTTCGAGCTCGAAAAGCTGGCGGCGGATCGCCACCTGCTGATCGTCCGCCTGGTGTTCCAGGGTATGCAGCTCACGGATCATGGTATGCATTACATCCGACACGTTGCGCCCAAAGCCGGACTCCAAAAGCTCCTTGAGCTCTTCGAGGGCCTGGCGCGCCTGGGCCACGCAGGCAACGCTGGTCATCATGTAGTCACGCATGGGCGTGGCCAGCTCGTCGGGCACGCGCATTTTACGTCCCAGCATAATGCCGGTAATGTCACGCACCTTGTTGGCGATCTTATCCTGCACGCTGATCAGATCGAGTAGATCCGAGCGCGAGACCGGCAGGAACATGGTGTTGGGCAGGTTGAGCCGCAGCTCGGTTTTCAACGTATCCGCGTCGTGCTCGAGGCAGGTAACCTTTTCGCGAAGGGTGGCGGCCGTTTCCCAGTCACCGGCAAGCGAGGCCTCGAAAAAGGGCAACAGTTGGTCGGCGCACTCGTTGGCTTTAACGATATGGGCCAAAAGCGGCTGGAATGGCGAGCGGCCAAACATGGCGGAAAAAGGATTGGAGGTAACCATAGTGCCTTTCATCCTGAGTGTGGAAAGCCTGAAAATGGCGGCGCCAGTATAAAGAGTGCGCCCGCCCCCGTCATGAAAAGTTCATAAAAGACGTCAAAATTTAACGCAATGTTCACAAAAGCAAGGTAGCTATTGTCATGGAAAATCACGCCCCGCTTGAAGTCGAGCTTAAGCTAGCGCTGCCTGCGGCGTCCATCGATGCCCTTCTAAGCTTTCCGGCCCTTTCCCAGGAGCCGGTGAAAAAAAAGCTCAAGAATACCTACTTCGATACCCCCAAAGGGGATTTGGCTGGCGCCGGGATCGCGTTGCGGCTTCGCCAGAGTGATACCCAAACCCTTCAAACGGTGAAAACCAAAGGCCACGGCGGCGGCGGGCTCTCGACGCGCAACGAGTGGGAGATGACCGTGGAAAACGGGCTGGATACCCAGGCGCTTGCGACCCTTCCCCCTTTCGAAGGCCCACTGGGCGAGGCGCTTTCTGCGCTGACACCGAGTTTGAGTACCGACTTCGACCGGCGCAGCTGGTTGATCGACTGGAGCGATAGCCGCATCGAGCTGGTGCTCGATGAAGGCCAAATCGAGTGCAACGGCGCCGGCGCCACCATTTGCGAAGTCGAGCTCGAACTCAAGGCGGGCTCGCCCACAGCGCTTTGGTCGCTGGCGCTGTCGCTTTCGGCTCAAACCGCGCTTCGCCCGAGCGATTCGAGCAAGGCCGCCCGGGGCAATGCGTTGGGCCACGGGCAGTGGTCGCTCCCCGAAGCCGAAACGCCCGGCGAGTGGCTTCACCGCGCCACCGTTGCCCTGGACGCCTACAAGGACAGCGGGCAAAGCCAGCATTTCGAAAGCGCCGCGCACGCCTACAAAACCCTGGCCGATCACAAGGACCTGGACGAGACGCTTCGCCCGACCGCCGCGGCGCTTTACCGGGCGCTCGATCCCAACGTGCCCAGCATTACGTTTGGCTATAACGCGCTGAGTCTGGCGCATCGCCTGGCCCTTGAAAGCGCGCTAAGCTAAGCGGGCTCGTTACTTAAGGATATCGCCATGAGTTTTCATCTCGCGCCGGGACCGGAAGGCATCCGCTCGCAGCTTTTCCACATCATTTTCGAATCCGACACGCCCGCCGCCAAGGCCTTCGACCTGGTGCTGATCGTCATGATCCTGATGAGCGTCTCGGTGATTTTGCTCGGCAGCGTCGAGGGTTACGCCCAGCGCTATGGCGATATCTTCCTCTACATGGAGTGGTGCTTCACCGCCGCCTTTAGTATCGAGCTTTTGGTGCGCCTTTACTGTCTGGAACGCCCAACGGTCTATATCAAGAGCTTTTACGGCGTAGTGGATTTGGTCGCCATCCTGCCTACCTGGCTTGTGCTATTGGTGCCCGGCGCCCACGCGCTGGTCATCGTGCGGCTTTTACGGGTGCTGCGGATTTTCCGTATTCTGCGACTGATGGAGTTCGTCGGCGAGGGGCGTATGCTCTTGGAGGCGCTGCACCGCAGCCTGCGCCAGATCCTTTTGTTTTTCAGCAGCATCCTGATGGTGGTCACGCTCTTCGCCGCGCTGATGTACACCATCGAATCCGAAGAGGCGGGTTTTACCAGCATCCCGATCGCGATGTACTGGGCCATCGTGAGCATGACCACGGTGGGCTACGGCGACATCGTGCCGGTCACCCCGGTGGGTAAGACGATCACCATGATTTTGATGCTGATCGGCTACTCGGTGATCGCCGTGCCCACCGGGGTGTTCTCCGCCCAGGTGATCCGCTCGATTCGTGAAGACCGCTACTCGGAAGAGGCCTGCCCGGGTTGCGGCCACGACCGCCACGAGAAGCGCGCCCGCTATTGTCTGCGCTGCGGCACCTGGCTCGACGAATTCAGCGAGGACCCACGCGAGGAAAAAGAGGAGAAAAAGCGCAAAAAGGACAAGGCGCATCAGGACGCTGACCGTGAGGGCGATGAGCCAGCAAAGGATAGCAATGGAGATGAAAATGGAGACGGGGACGAGGACGGCGCCGGGTCCTAACGCTCGGCGCCCCTCGTCAGGGCCGACCGCCCCTAGCTTTCAAAGGGGGTCGTGTCGCCACGCCCTTCCCGCACGATCTTCGGTGGCAGCTCGCGCAGGTCGATCACGCTGGTCGGGTCCAGGTGGCAGGCCCCGCCATCGATGATCAAATCCAGGTGGGCACTGTAGCGCTCACGAATCTCCTCGGGCTCGTTCAGCGGGAGCGCTTCGTCCACCGGAATGAGCGTGACGCTCATCATGGGCTCACCCAGCGCCTCGAGCAGCGCGTGAGTGATCTGATGATCCGGCACGCGCACGCCGATCGAGCGCCGTTTGGGATGCAGCAAAAGCCGGGGCACCTCGGTGGTGGCTTCCAGAATATAGGTATAGGGGCCGGGCGTGTGCGCCTTTAGAAGGCGAAACACCGCGTTATCCACTTTGGCGTAGGTGCCTATCTCGGAGAGATCCGAGCACATCAGCGTAAAGTTATGCTTGTCATCGAGCGAGCGCAGCCACTTGATCTTCTCGATCGCCTTTTTCTCGCCCAGGTGACAGCCCAGCGCATACCCGGAGTCCGTCGGGTAGGCAACCACGCCGCCTTTTCGAATGATCTCGACCGCCTGGTCGATCAAGCGCTTTTGCGGATTTTCCGGATGTATCTGAAAGTACTGGCTCATTACTCGCTCCTTGGCTGTTGAAACGCCCGGATGGGCCTACCTCAAGCATAGCGGTTAGTGAGGCCTTACGCTCTGGATGACGCTACTGGCTTGCGCCGAGCAGCCCGCCGGGCGCCTGGTGCATGTGGACAAGCCGTGGGTGCTGCCAGATGGGTAGCGCCGCGGTACGCGGAATTTCGCTCATGCTGCCGGGGGCAGAGTGGCTGCCGGGAAAGTGAAAATCGCTGCCGAGCGAAGCGTAAAGTCCGCGCTCGTCGAGCTGGCGGGCCAGATCCCGGGTGCTGTCCGGGTTCTGTTGGCCGCTGACCAGCTCCACCGCCTGCCCGCCGGCGGCGGTAAACGCATCCATCAACTGGCCGCGCTTGCGCCGGGTCAGCCCGTAGCGCAGCGGGTGGGCGATCGCCGCCACGCCACCGGAGGCCACGACCCACTCCACCGCCTCACTAATCTCCGGCCAGTGCGCTTTGACGTCGCCCTTCTTGCCGCTGCCCAGGTAGCGCTTGAACGCTCCGGCCCAGTCTGGCGCCAGGCCCTCGGCCACCAGCGCCCGGGCAAAGTCCGGCCGTCCCAGCGGCCGGTCGCTTCCGGCCTGGGCCTGCGCCTTGGCCAGGGCGTCACGCAGGCCAAGCTTTTCGAGGCGCTCGGCGATCACCTCGGCGCGCTTGATGCGCGCCCGGCGCTGAAACTCGAGCCCCTCGACCAGCGGCCCCTGAACGCCGCCGGGCATCAGCGCTACCACGTGAATATTGATGCCCTGCCAGCGGGTGGAAAGCTCGCAACCTGCGACCAGGCAGAGGCCTTCGCGCTCGGCGGCGCGGGCGGCCTCGTCGACCCCGTCCATGGTGTCGTGGTCGGTCAGCGACATGAAGGAGAGCCCGCGACTTGCGCACAGCGCCACCAGCTCGGAGGGCGATAGCGCCCCGTCGGAGGCGGTGGAGTGCATGTGCAAATCGACCGGGTAGCGGTGATCGGCATCGAAGGTAGTGGGCAGCACGGTGACGGGCAGTCGAGGCATAGGCATGACGTCGCAGGGGGAGTTTGTCAGAATAGGGGCGCTTCACGTATAAGTACGTGTGCAGCGTTCACACAGCGCATGTTACACGGCGCGCAGCGGTCATACGACCCGCCGCCGTGCCCCATTCGCGGCTTACAAGCGCGCTATAGTGAGCGCTTGGCCCCGCCCGGTCAACGGGCCCATCCATCATGGCCTGGTCGAAAACCAGCCCATTCGCTTACGTTCAAGGAAGCCCCATGCTATATGCCATTATCAGTCAAGACGTGTCCGAGAGTCTGGAAAAGCGCCTGACGGCGCGCCCGGACCACCTTGCCCGCCTGGAAGCGCTGCGCGACGAGGGGCGTTTGGTACTGGCCGGGCCTCACCCGTCCATCGACAGCGAAACCCCGGGGGACACCGGCTTTAGCGGGAGCCTGGTCGTTGCCGAGTTCGAAAGCCTCGACGATGCCCAAACCTGGGCGGATCAAGACCCCTACGTGGATGCCGGCGTCTACGCTACCGTAACGGTGAAGCCTTTCAAAAAAGTATTACCTTGATTTTCAAAGGCAGCTATGCGGCACCGCCGGGTTTTGCACAGAGGCTGTGGAAAACTCTGTGAAAACATGGCGGACGCTTTTCTTAAAGCGAGAGATAACGCCCGTATTAACAAATTGGTCATTTTTTAATCGCTTTCCCCTACGCCCCGACAACGGATACCCGTGTGACCCAGCGCCACCCTGCTTTACCACCCCTAAAAGCGTTAACCGCCCCCCAGCTCACCTGGGATGACGCCGCCCCGCACTCCACGCGCTTTGACGACGTCTACTTCTCTCGCGAGGATGGCCGCGCCGAGACCGAGCATGTCTTTTTGAACGCCAACCGCCTGCCGGAGCGCTTCGCCGGCTGGGCGCCGGGTCGTCCCTTCGTGATCGGCGAAACCGGCTTTGGCACCGGGCTCAACATGCTCTGCGCCTGGGCCTGCTTTGAAGAACACGCCGCCCCCGATGCTCGGCTTCATCTGTTATCCACAGAAATGTACCCGCTCGAGCGCGGGGCGCTCGAGCGGGCGCTAAGCGCCTGGCCCTCGCTTGCGCGCCACGCAAAGGTGCTTTGCGCCCAGTGGCCCGAGCCGGTCAGCGGTATCCACCGGCTGCACCTTTCTGAGCGCGTCACCCTCGACCTGCACTTTGGCGACACCACCGAGCGGCTGGCGCTGCTGGATGGCCAGGTCGACGCCTGGTTTCTCGACGGCTTCGCCCCATCGAAAAACGAGGCCATGTGGCAACCCGCGCTTTTCGAGGCCATGGCGGCGCGCTCGCGCCCCAACGCGACCTTTGCCACCTTTACCTGCGCCGGCATCGTCAAGCGCGGCCTGAAGGCCGCCGGGTTTACGATCAGAAAGGTGCCGGGCTTTGGGCGCAAGCGCGAGATGCTGGCCGGTGAGATCGAATCTCCCCCGGTGGATAACCGCCGCGCCGCGACGCCCTGGTTTACCCCGCCCGCGGTACAAAAAGCCGAGCGGGTCGCGGTGATTGGCGCAGGGCTTGGCGGAACGAGCGTCGCGGCAGCACTTGCCCGGCGCGGGGTGGAGGTGACGGTGTACGAGGCCGAGGCGCCCGGCGCTGGCGGCTCGGGTAACCGCCAGGGCGCGCTTTACGTCAAACTCGCCGCCGAGACCAACGACCAGAGCCGTTTTTATTTAGCCGGGCTTTTGTACAGCGCGCGCTGGCTGGGCGGGCTGCCCAAAAACGACGCGTTTTGGGCGCCCTGCGGCGTGGTGCAGATTGCGCAAAGCGACAAGGAGGCGGGCCGCCAGCGGCGCTTTTTAAAGCGCCACCCGCTGGGCGAGGCGGTGGTGAAGGCGCACGAAGGCTCACTCGCTCCCCTTACGGGCGTGCCGGGCAGCGTCGAGCACGCTTTGGTTTACCCGCAGGCGGGCTGGGTGCGCCCTGCAGCGCTTTGTCAGGCGCTACTGGCGCACCCGGGTATCGAGTACCGCCAGGCCCAGGTCACGGCGCTGACCCCGACCCCCGGCGGCTGGCAGCTTACCCTCGATAACGCCACGAGCGCCGAGGCCGACCAGGTGGTCATCGCCAACGCCCACCTGGCCAATGCACTGGAACAGACCCGCCCACTCCCCTTTCAGCAGGTGCGCGGCCAGGTGAGTTCGCTGGCGCTGCCCGACGGCGTCAACGCGCCGACGCGGGTGGTGTGCGCCGGCGGCTATCTCTGCCCGCCGGTGGACGGCGTGCTCACCTTCGGGGCGAGTTTCATCCCCAACGACGGCGAGCGCGATATTCGCCTGGCGGACCACCAGCGCAATATCGATGAGCTACGCGCGGCCCTGCCCGAGTGGGTCGATGAACTCGAACGAATGAGCGGACCGCTTACGCCGGAACGCCTTACCGGGCGCGCGGCGGTACGCGCAGCGAGCCCGGACAAAACGCCCTACGCCGGGCCCGTGCCGGTGTTCGAGCAGTGGCGCCGCGACTACGCCGCGCTCACCAAGGACGCCTGCCGTGTAGCGCCAATTCCCGGCGCCCACCACCCGGGGCTTTGGATCACCGCCGCCCACGGCAGCCGTGGGCTTGCAAGCACGCCTCTGTGCGCCGAGGTGATCGCCTCGAGCATGTGCGATGAGCCGCGGCCGCTGGAGTATACGCTCGTCGATCATCTACACCCGGGAAGGCGACTGATCAGCGAGCTGATCCGCGCCCAGTCCGCGTGACTCAGTAGTCGCCTTCTTCTTCGTCGTCGGCGATATCGCGCCCGAAGGCGCGCCACTGGGCAAGCGTCATGACCTCGGTCTGCTCGAGTTCGATATCGTGGGCGATCAAGAGCTCGCCGCGCTCGAGCTGGCGCTTGAGCTCGATGACCCAGCCGTGCATGCCTTCACCGCTGGTGTCGGTGGTGTCGTAGCCCTGGCGGGTCACGAACGCCTGAAGCAGCGCGTCGAGGGTCTCCGGCGGTAGCATCCGTGCGGGTACTTCGATGAATCGGCTCATGACATTTGCTCCCACTCGGCAAGTCGTTGAATAAAGGCGTCCTCACTGAGTACGTCCACCTCCAGCTCCTCGGCTTTGGCAAGCTTGCTGCCCGCCGCCTCGCCGGCGACCACGCCGGTGGTCTTTTTGGACACGCTACCCGCGACCTTGGCGCCCAGCGCTTGCAGGCGCGCCTTGCCCTCGTCGCGGGTCATGGTTTCCAAACTGCCGGTCAGTACCCAGGTCTGGCCTTCGAGCGGCCTGGGGCCCTGGGTGATTTCCGCCTCTTGCCAGGTAACGCCCACCCGGATCAAATCGGCGATGGTGTTCTGGTTATGCGGCTGCTTGAAAAACGTATGTACGTGGGCGGCGACGATCGGGCCGACATCGTTGACCGCCTCGAGCGCGGCCTGCTCGGCGCCCGCCAGCGCCTGTAGCGTGCCGAAGTGGCTCGCCAGGTTGGCGGCGGTGGCCTCGCCCACCTCGCGAATACCGAGGGCATAGATAAAGCGCGCGAAGGTGGTGCTTTTAGCCTTTTCGAGCGACTGCACCAGGTTTTCCGAGGACTTTTGCGCCATGCGTGGCAGCGTCGCCAGCCGCTCGACGCCGATTTCGAAAAGATTCGCGGGGGTCTGCACCCAGTCGCGCTCGACCAGTTGGTCGATGATTTTCACGCCCAGGCCGTCGATGTCCAGCGCCTTGCGACTGGCGAAGTGCTTGAGCGCCTCCTTGCGCTGGGCGGGGCAAAAGAGCCCGCCGGAGCAGCGCGCGACCGCCTCGCCCTCGACGCGCTCGATCTGTGAGCCGCATACCGGGCAGGCGTCGGGAAACACGATCGCTTTCGCCGAGGTCGGGCGCTTGTCGGTATCCACCCGAACCACCTGGGGGATGACATCGCCGGCCCGGCGAATCGCCACGGTGTCGCCGATCATGACGCCCAGCCGAGTGATTTCATCGGCGTTGTGTAGCGTCGCGTTGGAGACCGTCACGCCGGCCACCGTGACCGGTTCGAGCCGCGCAACCGGCGTAATGGCGCCGGTGCGCCCGACCTGGAACTCGACGTCGTTGAGGGTCGTGATCTCCTCCTGGGCCGGAAACTTGAACGCCACCGCCCAGCGCGGGGCGCGGGCCACGAAGCCAAGCTCACGCTGAGCGCGCAGATCGTTGACCTTGATCACCACGCCGTCGATATCAAACCCCAGGGCCAGGCGCTTCTCGCCGAGCCGTTCGCAGTAGTCAGCGACCGCCTGGGGGCCCTTGAGTGTGGCAAGCTCCGCGCTCAAGCGAAACCCGAGCGTTTTCAGCCGCTCCATCAGCGCGCTGTGGGTGGTATCGCCGCTATCCGGCTCTAACCTGGCCACCTGATAGCCGTGAAACTCCAGCGGGCGCTTGGCGGTAATCCGCGGGTCGAGCTGACGAAGACTCCCGGCGGCGGCGTTGCGCGGGTTGGCGAACACGCGGCTCTCCTCCTCCCGGGCGCGCTCGTTGAGCGCCTCGAAGCCTTTGTGCTGCATGATGACTTCGCCACGCACTTCCAAAAGCTCGGGAACATGGTCGCCGCGCAATTTGAGCGGCACCGAGCGCAGCGTGCGCAAATTCGACGTAATGCCTTCGCCGGTGCGCCCGTCGCCCCGGGTGGCGCCGCTTACCAATACGCCCTGCTCATAGACCAGCGACACCGCCGCGCCGTCGAGCTTGGGCTCGCAACTGAACTCGAGCTCGTCAGGGGTTCGCTCCAAACGCTCGGCCACGCGCTCGGCGAAAGCGACGACGTCGTCGCGATTGAACGCGTTGTCCAGCGAGAGCATGGGTAGCGCGTGGGTCACCGCGGGAAAGCCCTCCGCCGGGGCAGCGCCGACGCGCTGGGTGGGCGAATCCACCGTCACCAGTTCCGGGTAGTCCGCTTCGATGTTTTTGAGCGCCTGGAGCTTGCGGTCGTAGTCGGCATCGGTCAGTGCGGGCTCGTCGAGTACGTAGTAGCGGTGGTTGGCGTCGTCGAGCTCGGCGCGCAGCGCGGCGATTTCCTCACGCACCTGGGGGGAAGGCTGGCTCATGCAATAGGGTTCCGTAAAACAGTACGTAGTGGCGCTATCCTAAAGCCTGGCGGCGTTAGGCTCTAGTAACAAAAACACCCGCCTGGCGAGGCGGGTGTTTTGAGACGCTTAAAAAGCCGATTAGCGGGCGGTGTGGCGCTGCAGGCGGTGGCGGCGCTCGAACTCGTGCACGCGCTGGCGAGCAAACTCGATGGTCTGCGCCGTCATGACGCTGTGGTTTTCGTCCTTGAGCTCGCCGCCCATGTGACGTACGACCACCATGGCGGTCTCGACCATCGCTTCGAACGCAGCGGAGCTATCGAGCGCCCCGGGTAGCGGCATCAAAAACGAGATACCCGGGGTGGCGAACTCGTCCATCTCTTCGATGGGGAAGGTGCCGGGCTTGACCACGTTCACCATGGAGAACTGCAGCTCGCTATCCGGGCTTTCGGTTTCGAAGCGGTGGAAAACGCCCATTTCGCGGCTAAAGCGCAATCCGCAGGCCATCATCAGTTCCAAAAGCTTGCCGCCGTCAAAGCCCTCTTCGTCCCGCGAGAGCACGCTGATCACCACCATTTCCGAGGCATCGGTCAGCGTCTCTTTGGCGCGCGCACCCGATACATCGTGGCGCAGCGCTTTTTCGAGCGCGGGATGGGGGCGTACGACGTTTTCGTCAAAAGCCGGTGCATCGTAGGCCTCATCGAACGCTGCCTCGTCTTCGTCGAAGCGCGCGTCTCTCGCGCGTTGGCCGCGAAGCGCACTCATCGAAGGCTCGGCGCTATAAAGGTCGTCGTCATTGTACTGCGCCGTTGTGTGGGCGGCCTCGGTTTCGCGGGCCCGGGCGTGCTCCTGGGCAATACGCGCCTTTTCGGCTTCGGCGGCTTCCCGGGCCTCGCGGCGCTGCTCGGCTTCCAGCGCCTTACGCTCGGCTTTCTGCTTGGCAAGCGCCTTGACGCGTTCGGCTTTTTCCGCCTTTTTACGCGCGCGCTCCTGACGACGCTCGATCAGGCGGCGCTTGAAGGAGCGGCCCATACCCTCGAAATCGACCAAGCGGTACTCGTCTATGGCGTCGTCATCGAGCTCACCGGCGGTGTTGGAGCGCAGCTGGCGCCGCTGACGCGACTCGCTGGTTTTGGCAAAGGCGGCGTCTTCGGGCTCGGCGCGCAGCACGGGCTCGTCGGTCGCGGTATCGCCTTTTTCGCTCTCATTAGGCGCTGCGGCTTCCACGGGCTCAGGGCCAACCGCCTGAGTAGAAAAGCCAGGTTCGGTGGGGGTCACGCCAGGTGAGTGCGGCGTATCGAGGGGTGTTGACAGTGTGGATGCGCCGCCGCTGGTAGGCTCGGCCGCCGAAGGCGCTTCATCGGCAAAAAGGCTCGGCTCGCGACGCTCTTCAGTAGGGGCATGTTTAACGGGGCTTTGACCAGCCGGGCGCTCGCTCGGGTTCGCCGCGCGGGCTGGTTCGGCGGTGCTTGTCGGGGCGCTCGCTTTAGGGGCAGCGCGGGAAGCGTCGGGGCTTTCTTCTTCACGCTCGCTGAAACCGCCCTGATAGGCGAAGCGCTGGCCGGTGGCCGCGCTTTTCGAGCGGGCCGCCACTTTGGAAAACGAACGTTTGAAATCGGAGAGTACCCTGGAGGGGCCGGGATGGTCCTGACGCTCGAGCTTGGGCTTTTTACCCAAACCGCTGTAGTCGGCGGGCTTGACGACCCGGGCACCGCCGTTGGGCAGCTCCCAGCTTAGCTCGGCCTCTTTGGCCTCGTCATCGAGCTCGTTCACCGATGCCTTGGGCAGGTTGTCGACCGCTTGGTCAAGACGCGGTACCCGACGCTGACGCTGGAGCCTTCGCACTCCATCGACCACGATAAGCGACACCAACGCCAATCCTAGAATGATTAACCACTCTCTTAATTCCATGTCGAGCATTCCACGGGTCATTTTAACCGATTTAAGGCGCTACCCCTGATGATATCCGCGTCCATCCAAACGCTATATTTACCACCAGGCATAGTGCGTCTGCTACAAAAAAGGGCAACCTGCTGCTCTATCTAATAAAGCTTACCCCGCTACTCGCCAGCCATCGACGTAGCAAGCCCCGCTTTTCGACAAGCCCAACGGCCAAAAGTGCCATCCTGGCGCTTGATTGGGTCGGCCACCTTCGTGCAACAACGCCCTTTTACTTTTGCTTCAGCGCTTCTTTATTCATGGCTAACGCCCTGGGCTAGCAATGAAGTAAAGTTCGCCGAAAAGCTTACTAGTGCGACAATTGTAGAAGCATTAACGCTAGATGACAAAATCTTACAACCATATTCGATCATTAAACAAGCACAACTAAGCATTATCGCAACAGGAGTTCGTTAGTTCTTGCGAGTTTGAACACACAACACTCTTCGTTTTCTACTGTGACCATTAATGTTTTTACTATATGTATTTCCAGTAGTAGAGCGCTCACCTTAATCGTAACGGGACCCAATAACTCGTTTGCAATCCCCTGTTATCAAAGACTTTCGACTGCGCCTTCGCGACTTTGGCGATTGAACCTGGCCGGCTCGAAGCCCGCCGGCCAGCTGCTTATGAAGTGTCGTGCTGAAACGAATAGCAAGAGGCGGCGATTAATCGATCACCGGCAAGCGTTGTAGCCCCTTTTGCGCCGGGTTACTGACAAAAGAGCGCCCATTTCACGCTTGGCTAACACTTATTCGGACCCGGGGATGAATAGGGCACTTATCTTCGCCGGGCTAAAATCATGAACAATGCGTAATAGCCGCCAACGGTCGATCTCGTATTAACGGGTCAGTCGACTAGCGCGGTGGCCTCTTCGATACCCACGGACACCAGCCGCGAAACGCCAGGCTCCTGCATGGTCACGCCCATCAGGCGCTCGGCGGCCTCCATGGCGATCTTGTTGTGGGTGATGTAGATGAACTGCACGCTCTCGGACATTTCCTTGACGAGCTTTGCGTAGCGGCCGACGTTGGCGTCGTCCAGCGGCGCGTCGACTTCGTCGAGCATACAAAACGGCGCCGGGTTGAGCTGGAAGATCGCGAACACCAGCGACAGCGCCGTTAGCGCCTTCTCGCCCCCGGAAAGCAGGTGAATGGTGCTGTTCTTCTTGCCCGGCGGGCGCGCCATGATGGCAACGCCGGTTTCCAGCAGGTCGTCGCCGGTCAGCGTTAGCCACGCCGCGCCGCCGCCGAATACCCGCGGGAAAAGCGCCTGCAGCCCGGCGTTGACCTGATCGAAGGTTTCGCGAAAACGCACCCGCGTCTCCTGATCGATACGCTTGATCGCCCGCTCCAGGGTTTCCAGCGCCTCGGTAAGCTCGGCATGCTGCGCCTCTAAATAGTCGCGTCGCTCGGCCTGCTGGTCGTACTCCTCGATCGCGGCGAGGTTGATCGCGCCAAGACGGCGTATCTTCTCGGTCGTGCCTTCCAACAGCGACTGCCAGCGCGACTCCTCGGCATCATCGGCAAGCCCGGCGGCCAGCGCCTCGGCGTCGTGGCCAAGCTCGGCCAGTGCCTCGTCCTGGGTGGTGGCCTTGAGCGCCAGCGCCTGGACTTCCATACGCAGGGTTTGCAGCTGCTCCCGGCTTTGCTCGAGGGTGCGCTCGTGATTTTGCCGAGCGAGCTCATCGTTTTTGAGCTGCTCGGAGATCACCTGGGCTTGCTCTCGGGTTTCGCTCAGCCGTGCCTGGCGCTGTTCACGCTCGTGGAGAAGCTCCTCGAGCTCTTCGGCGGCCAGCTCGTCGGGCTCCAAAAGCGTCTCGCGCGCCTCTTCGAGCTCTTCGATGCGTAGCTTCAAGCGCTCTTCGCTTTCGCTCGAGCGGCTCTGCTGGGCACGCAGGCTATCGCGCTCGGTGTTGAGCCGCTCGCGCTCCAACGCCAGCGCCTGCTGGCTCGCCTTGAGCGGCGCTTGCTCCCGGGTGAGGCGATCAGATTCTTCCCGTGCCCGGGTGCGCTGTTCGACGCTCTCTTCCCGGGCGGTAGCCGCCTCTTCCAGGCGCGTCATCGCTTCACCCCAGCGCTCGCGCTGCTCCTCGAGGGTCAGGGCAAGGCTCTCCTCGTCCTCTCTTAGCGTGGCAAGCTCTTCGTCGATCTCCGCGGCGCGGCCCTGCAGGTGCTCCAGACGCTGGGCCAGGCGCTGCTCCTTCACCGCCAGTTGCTGGCGAAGGCTACCGTGCTCGCGCTCCTCTTCGCCACGCTGCTCGCGCTCGCTCTCGAGCGCTTCGAGGGTTCGGGCCAGCGTCTCGCAGCGCTCGTCGAGTTCCGCCAGCGCCTGCTCGACGGCCTCGCGCTGCTGGCTTAGCTCGTCAAAGCGTCGCCGGGTCATCAACAGCGCATCGACGCCTTCACCGCTGGCCTTTTGATGCAGCCAGCCGCGCCCGCACCAAAGGCCCGAACGGCTAACCACGCTCTCGCCCGGGGCGAGGTGCGCTACTTGTGCCTGGGCCTGGTCGTCGCTCTCGACAAAGTGAATGCGCGAGAGCCACTCCCCCAGCGCCCCGGCGCCGCTGACCAAAGAGTCGAGCCGGGCGTCGCTCGCCGCGGCGCTCGCCTCGCTTTGAATCAAACACCAGTCGGTGGCCAGCGCCTCGGGCAGCGCCTTGAGCGTAGCGCCACTGACCATGCGGGCATTGAGCCAGGGCGCGAGCAGCCAGGACACCACCGATTCCCAACCAGGCGAGGCGCTGAGCGTCTCGCCAAGGCGTGGGGCGTTTTCGAGCCCCAGGGCTTCGAGGTGGGAGTGTAGATCCGGGTCGTGGTCGGCAAGCGCTGCGTCGATCAACGCCTTGAGCGAGGCGAGCTCGCCCTGGCACTGGCTGAGCTCGCCGCGCTTTTCTTCGCGCACGCTCAGAGCACTCTGATGGGCGGTGCGCGCCTCGCTGTAGCGGGCCTGGCGCTGTTCGCGCTCGGTTTGAAAGTGTTCGGCGCGGCGCTCGGCTTCCTTCAGTTCGGCCAGGCTCTGGGCATGTTCTTTTTGCAGCGAAGCGGTGTCGTCGAGCTCACCGCGCTGCTGCTCGCGGCGGGCCCGTTCGGCCTGCTGGCGCTTGATGCGCTGTTCCAGATCGACGATCTGGTCCTGGCAGCGCTCGGCGTCGCGGCTGACATCGCGCCAGCGCGCATCGATATCGGCGAAGCGCTGCTCGGCGGCCTCGAGCGCCGGGGCGGCCTGCGCCAGCGTCTCTTCGAGTACTTCGAGCTGCTTCTGCTGAGCTTCGAGCTCGGGCAGTAATGTCTCCCAGCGCGCCTCGATCTCGGCCAAACGGGTCTGGTCGCCTTCACTGACCCGGCGCTGCTCGTCAAGGTCGCGCCGGGCGGTGTCGATGTCGCTTGCCAACTGGCTTTCGCGGCTTTTGCGGTGGGCCTGATCCTGCTCGAGGCGCGCAATGCGCGTGGTGGTTTCGAAAAACTGCTGCTGATGACGCTCGAGTACCTCAGAGAGCTCATCGTGCTGAGCGCGGGCCTGCTCGAGGCGGGTTTCGCAGGCGCGCACGCCGAAAACGTCTTTTTCGACGCTGATTTCGAGCTCGCGCACCCGGCTCTCCTGGCGGGTCTGCTCAGCGCGCAAGGCGCGGCCGCGAATCAGCGCAAGCTCGCCCTTGAGCTGGTACTCCTGGGCTTTCAAGGTCTGGTAGCGCTTGGCGGACTCGGCCTGGCGCTTCAAGCGTTCGAGCTGCTTGTCGAGCTCTTCGCGGATATCGTCGAGGCGCTCCAGGTTCTCCTGGGTGCGGCGCATGCGGTTTTCGGTCTCGCGACGGCGCTCCTTGTATTTGGAGATCCCCGCCGCTTCTTCCAAAGTCGCGCGCAGGTCGTCCGGGCGCGCCTCGATCAGCCGCGAGATCATGCCCTGGCCGATCAGCGCGTAGGAGCGCGGGCCAAGCCCGGTGCCCATGAAGAGATCCGCGATATCCCGACGGCGACACTTTTGGCCGTTGAAAAAGTAGTTGGACTGGCCGTCCCGGGTGACCAAACGCTTGACGACGATTTCCGCGTACTGGGCGTAGGCGCCGCCCATACCGCCGTCGCGGTTATCGAATTTTAATTCGATCGCCGCCTGGCCGACCGGCTTGCGCCCGGTGGAGCCGTTGAAGATGACGTCCGCCATCGACTCGCCGCGCAGCGTCTTGGCCGAGGACTCGCCCATCACCCAGCGCACCGCGTCGATGATATTGGATTTGCCGCAGCCGTTGGGCCCGACGATCGCGGTCATGTTGCCATCGAAGGGCACCGTAATGGGGTCGACGAAGGACTTGAACCCGGTGAGGCGTATGGACGTTAAGCGCATTGCGGCTCTTTATAAAGCAGATAAAAATCGAGCGGGCTATTCAAACACACCGTCGGTCGAAACGTTAGCGCTATCGGCGTCCTCCAGCCGGGCGCTTGCCGTGCGAATCCCCTCACGAAGCGCCTCCACCGTGGCGCTGTCCTCCAGACTCGCCAGTGCCCGGCGCCAGCGGTCGATGGCGAGCGCGTAGTCGCCTTCGTCGAAGGCGTGAACGCCGAGAAGGCTCAGCACCTTGGGCTGGCGCGGGTCGGCTTCCAGGGCTTCGTCAGCCAGCGCCCGAACGTCCGGGGTGAGCCTGCGCCCGGCCATGAAAAAGCGAAGCTCGGCGAGCTCGCCCAAAAGCGCCGGGGCGCGTCCGTCGATCTCGATGAGCCGGGTCAGTGCCTCATCCGCTTTTTCGAGCTCGCCGCTTTGGCGGTAAAAGCTAAACAGCATGCCCCACACGTTGGCGTTTTCAGGCTGGCGTTCGGCCTCGCCCTTCAAACGCTCGAGGTAGCGCTCCATGGAGGGGTTGGGGTCGTTTTCCACCGACTGTTGCAGCGCGTAGAGGGCAAGGTCACCCTCGGCGCCGTTTTGTTGATAGATAAAAACCCCCGCCGCCAGTGCCGCGACCACCACCACGGGAATGGCCAAGCGCCCCGACCCCGGGGCCTTGAGCGCGCGCCGGGGCGTAGCCGCGGTGTCGTCGAGCAGGCTGCGCTCGAGCTCGAGTTTGGCCTCGTCAAAGCGCGCCTGGTCGATGTCGCCATTCGCCTGCGCATTTTCGAGCGAGGCGAGGCGGCGTTTGAAAATGGCCACGTTCTGCTGGTTGGCGCCGTCGGCTTCCTCGAAGCGGCGCTGGGCCTCATGGAGCGCCCGGGCTCGCCAAAGCGGGGCGAGCAGCAGCCAAAGCGCGGGGAGTGCGGCGAGCGCAATCGCAATCCAAAGCGGCGTCATGGTGACCTCTCGCGGTTGATCAACGTGTCCAGGCGTTCGCGCTCCGCCGCGCTCAGCGCCTGGCTCGAGGCCTGGCGTCGGGCGCGCACGATCAGCGCCAGAATCACCATCGCCAGCAGCACCAGCGCAATGGGCACGCCCCAAAGCAGGTAGGTGCGGTTTTCCAGACGCGGGTTATAAAGAATGTACTCACCAAAGCGGGCCACCATATGATTGACGATTTCGCTGTCCGACTGGCCCTGCTGGAGAAGCTCGAACACGCGCTGGCGCATGTCCGCGGCAATCGGCGCGTTGGAGTCGTCGATGGCCTGGTTTTCGCACAGCGGGCAGCGCATGGAGGCGGTCAGGTCCGCATAACGCTGCGCGAGCACCGGGTCGTCGAACTCGCGCACCTCGATAGCGGCCAGCACTAAAGGGCTCGCCAGTAGCAGCATCAGAACGAAAAGAGACCTCAACGCCATTTCTCGACCTCCGGTAGAATGCGCGCATCGACATCGTCGGGGCCGATGTAGCCCTTGTGGTGATAGCGGATCACGCCGTCGCGGTCGACCAGAAAGGTTTCCGGGGCGCCGTAAACGCCAAGGTCGAATCCCAAACGGCCCTCCGGGTCGAAAATGTTTACCTCGAAAGGGTCGCCGTACTCGCTCAAAAACTGCCCACCCTTTTCCCGGGTGTCGCGGTAGTTCACGCCGACCATGCGAATGCCGTGCTCGGCGAGCGTCAAGAGCTGGGGCATCTCCTGCTTGCAGGCCGGACACCACTCGCCCCAAACGTTGACCAGCGTGAGCTTGCCGCGCAAAAGCGATTCATCCACCTGGGACGCCGGGTCGCGCAGCGTGCTCGCTTCAAACGCGGGGAACGGCCGGGCCATCAGCGCCGAGTCGCGCTGGGAGGGGTCGCGGGAAAGGCCCTGGTAGAAGAAAAGCGCAATGCCGACAAAACCAAGCGGTAACAGCAGCAACAGCCAGCGTCTCATGATAGCGCCTCCACAGGGGTTTCGAGGGCGCGGGGGCGCGCTTTAGAGCGCCGGTAGCGCTTGTCGATCACCGCCAGCACCGCCCCCGCCGCCATCAACAGTGCCCCCAGCCAAAGCCAACGTACGAAGGGCTTGTACTGAATGCGCATGGCGTAGCTGCCGTCCTCCAGGTCCTCGCCCATCGCCACGTAAAGGTCGCGAAAGAGCCCCGGGCGCAGCGCGACCTGGGTCATCGGCATACGGGTGGCGATGTAAAGGCGCTTCTCCGGTTGCATCATGAACGCCCGGCCGTCGTCGCCCTTGCGCACCTCGATCAGCGAGGTGTCGGCCAGAAAATTCGCCCCGCGCCGGCTGATCAGTTCCTGCATGGTGAACTGATAACCCGCCACCTCGACCGTGGTGTCCGGCGCCATGCGCACGTTACGCTCGATGTTGTAGTTCGAGACCACCGTGACGCCGATGATCGTAACCGCCATGCCGACGTGGCCCAGCACCATGCCCCAGTAGGCGAGCGAGAGCTTGCCAAGCCCGCGGGTGACCGAACTTGCCCGGCGGCAGGTATCGAAGACATCCCGGACCAGCGGCAGCACGATCCAGAGCGCGATTAAAAGCCCCAGGCTCACCCACAGGTTCCACTCGCCCGCGTACAAAAGCGGCGCCACCGCGCTAATGACCAGGGCGGCCAGCCCCGACAGCCAAAGCTTCGCCTTGAGCTCCCCCGCGCCCATGTGCTTCCAGCGCGCCAGCGGGCCAAGGCCCATGAACAGGCACAGCAAAACGGTCAGCGGCACGAACAGCGCGTTGAAATACGGCGGGCCCACGCTGATTTTACCCAAATTCAGCGAATCGAGAATCAAGGGATAAACGGTACCGAGCAGCACGGTGACGGTCATGATCACCAGCAGCAAATTGTTGACCAGCAACAGCGAATCCCGGGATAGCCAGCCAAAGCCGACCTGGTGACTGACCCGCGGGGCGCGCAGCGCAAAAAGTAAAAGCGACAGCGTCACCGTCACGCTTAGAAGCACCAAAATGAAAAATCCGCGGGCCGGGTCGTTGGCGAAGGCGTGCACCGACGTTAGCACGCCGGAGCGCACCAAAAACGTGCCCATCAGCGACAGCGAAAAGGTGGTGATGGCCAAAAGCACCGTCCAGCTTTTGAACGAGCCCCGCTTTTCGGTCACGGCCAGGGAGTGCAAAAGCGCGGTGCCGGTCAGCCAGGGCAAAAGCGAGGCGTTCTCGACCGGGTCCCAGAACCACCAGCCGCCCCAGCCAAGCTCGTAGTAGGCCCACCAGCTGCCCAGCGCAATGCCGACGGTCAAAAACGCCCAGGCGATATTCGCCCAGGGGCGCGCCCAACGGGTCCAGGCCGCGTCCAGCCGCCCGCCGATCAGCGCGGCGATGGCGAAGGCGAAGACCACCGAAAAACCGACGTAGCCCATGTAGAGCATGGGCGGGTGGATCACCAGGCCGAAATCCTGCAAGAGCGGGTTCAGATCGGCGCCGTCGCTTGGCATATTGAGCAACAGGCGCTCGAAAGGGTTGGAGGTGAGCAGGATGAAGGCCAAAAAGCCAACGCTGATCATGCCCATCACGCTCTGCACCCGGGCGGCCATATCCCGGGGCAGCGGCTTCGAAAAGTGGGAAGCGGCAAAGCCCCAGCCGGCCAGCATCAAGCTCCAAAGCAGCACCGAACCTTCGTGATTACCCCAAACGGCGCTGGCCTTGTAGTACCAGGGCAGCATCGAGTTGGAGTTGTTGGCCACGTTGGCCACGCTGAAGTCGTCGAGCAGGTAGCTTGCGCTCAGGCAGGCGTAGGCAAGACCGACGAACAGAAACTGCCCCGTCGCCATGGGGCCACCATAGGCCATCCAGAGCGGGCGGCGGGTTAGCGTGCCCGCCAGTGGCAGCGTGGCCTGAACGAGCGCCAGCATCAGCGCCAGAATCAGCGCGAAATGGCCCACTTCGGGAATCATCTTTACCCACATACGTTAATTCCCGTCCGTTTGAGGGCGGCCCGGCCCTTCCAACTGTTTGACGACCCGTTCGGCCTTTTGCTGATAGTCCGCCGGTGAGTAGCCCGCCTCCTCAAGCGCCTGGGCGACCTCCGGCGGCATGTAGTTTTCGTCGTGACGCGCCAGCACCTTGTCCGCTCTCAGGCGTCCGTCGGCCTGTAACTCGCCGACCACGACCACGCCTTGGCCTTCGCGAAACAAATCCGGCAGGATACCGCTGTAGTAAACGCTCACCTCGTCCACGTAGTCGGTGACCACGAAGGCGACGTCCAGACTTTGCGGGTCGCGAGCGACGGAACCCGCCTTGACCAGCCCGCCGGCGCGGATCTGGCGCTCCAGGGGCGCCTGGCCCTGGGCGATTTGCACCGGACTAAAGAACAAATTGATGTTGGCGCGCAGCGCAAAGAGGGTCAGCCCCACGGCCACGCCCGCCAGCGCCACCACGCCAATGAGCGCGAAAAGCCGCTGCTTGCGTTTAGGCGTCATCATTACCCCCCGGGTGTGAAGAAGAGCGCGGGCCGTTTTGCGCGCGGGCCCGCTCGCGGCGGGCGCGGCGCCTTACCGCTTTGACCAGCCCGCGGCGCTCCAGGCGCGCCTGTAAAAGGCACAGTAATAGCAGCAAGGCCGTGACGCCCCAGGCCGACCAAACGTAAACGCCGTGGCCGCCCATCGCGAAAAATTCCGTCAGCGAAGTGAACGCCATCATGTCTCTCCGCTTAGGAGCGCGCGAACCCAGCGCTTGTCGCCTTCCCGGCGCAGAATTTCGCTGCGCGTGCGCGCAAGCGTGATCGCGGCGAAAAAGCTATAAAAACCGACCAGCATGACGAGCAGCGGCAACCACATGGCCGCCGGCATCGCCGGGCGCGAGGTCAGCGTAAAGGTGGCGGACTGGTGCAGGGTGTACCACCACTCGACCGAGTACTTGATGATCGGGATATTGATCACGCCGACCATGGCGAGAAGCGCCGCGGCCCGGGCGCCGCTGTCCCGGCGATTGAACGCACCGCGCAGGGCGATCACGCCCAGGTACAAAAAAAGCAGAATCAGCATCGAGGTCAGCCGCGCGTCCCACTCCCACCAGGTCCCCCAGGTAGGCACGCCCCACACCGCGCCGGAAAACAGCGCCGTAAACGTCATGGCCGCGCCGAACGGTGCCATCACCTTGGCGGCCATGTCGGCCACCTTGATCTTCCACACCATGAACACCAGGCTTGCCAGCGCCATGGAAACGAACACCGACTGGGCCAGCAGCGCAGCGGGCACGTGAACATAAATGATGCGAAAGCTCTCGCCCTGCTGGTAGTCCGCTGGCGCCACCGCCAACCCCCACACTGAGCCTGTGACAAGCGCGAGCGCCGCAAGCGCCCAGCACCAGGGCTCGAGCCGGGTGCTCAGGCTATAAAACCACTTGGGTGAACCAAACTTATGAATGAAAGCCCACATGGCGCGCATCCTTAGCCGTTGATACTGATACGAAGCGAGGCGACAATCGCCGGCGGCGCCAGCAAAAGCGCCACCGCCAGCAGCGCCCCTAACATGGCAAGCTGTGGCGCGGCGCTTTCGAGCGCGATGGCGGTCTGCACCGCGCCGGTCCCAAACACCAGCACCGGAATATAAAGCGGCAGAATCAAAAGCGAGGTCAGCACGCCGCCCCGTGCCAGGCCCACCGTTAGCGCGGCGCCAATCGCGCCCACCAGGCTCAACGTAGCGCTGCCCAGCAGTAGTGAAAGCGTAAGCACCGCATAGCTTCCCGCCGGAAGTGCCAGCATCGCGCCCAGCACCGGCGCCATGAGCGCAAGCGGCAGCCCGGTTAAAAGCCAGTGTACGCCCACCTTGGCCACCACCTGCGCCAGTAGCGGCTGCGGGGCGATCAGCAGTTGCTCGAGACTGCCATCCTCGAAATCGCTGCGAAAAAGCGTATCGAGCGAGAGTAACGCCGCCAACAGCGCCGCTACCCATAAAAGCCCGGGGGCTATCACCGATAAAAGCGCGGGGTCCGGCGAAATACCGATTGGGAACAGCGTGATCACCAGCGCGTAAAACACCAAGGGATTGAGCGCCTCGCCGCGACGGCGAAAGGCCAGGGTGAGATCCCGGGTAAGCGTCGCCTTGAACGCCCGAAAAGCGCCGCCGGGGGCGGTTCGAAGTAACGTCTTTTGATCAGCCGGCGTCACGTTCCACCCTCTCGCCAAGCGTGATACGCCGCACCCGGGGTTGTTCCGCCAGGGCGTGGTGGGTCGTGATCACCACGCTGCCGCCTTTGTCGGCGTGGGCCCAAAGTGTTTGCTCCAGCGCCTTTACCCCTTCCCGGTCGATCGCGGTGAACGGCTCATCGAGTATCCAAAGCGCCCGGGGTGTCAGATTCAGTCGGGCAAGCGCTACGCGCCGCCCCTGGCCTGCGGACAGCTGCCCTACCGGCACGTCTTCGAATCCGGCCAGGCCGATGTCACCCAGCGCGCGCTCGCAGGCCGCCTCGCTTACCGGTCCGCCATCCAACGCCTGGTACCAGGCAAGGTTTTCCAACGGCGTCAGCCCCGCTTTGACGCCCGGCGCGTGGCCCAGATACACCAGATTGGCGAGAAAATCATCGCGGCATTGGCCCATGGGCTTTTCGTTGAAATAGAGCGTGCCCTCGTAATCGTTGAGCTGGCCCGCCAGTATCTTTAAAAGCGTGGTTTTGCCGCTGCCGTTGGGGCCTTCGACACGCAGAAGCTCACCTGCGTTGATCTCGACATCGAGCCCCTTGAATAGAAAGCGTTCATCGCGCTCGCAGGCAAGCTTTCGGGCTTGAAGGCGCAGACTCAAAGCGGTCTCCCAAGGCGTGGATATCGCGCGCACTCTACACAAAAAGGCATTTTTTCGCCAGCGTAGCGCCGCCTCGAGCATCACGCCCCTTTACTAAAGCCCACAGCCACGGGGCCCTGCCAAAAAGAAGAGCGCGATACGACACAGAAGTCTGTATACAGGGCTAGCACTGTATGCAAAAACAGGTTTATACTCCAACCACTGTATGAAAAGACATGCACCCGCGTCGCTTTTCACTTGTTCACGCCCAGGGAGCGGGCGATTGCTGGAGAGAAACAAATGATCGCATCACGACCGCTTGAGACCTCGAACGCTCTGCGCCCCAAAGCCCCGAGCACCAGAGAGTACGCTACGCCCCGCGCCGCCAGCGCCGAGCGCGACGTGACCCGGCGCAATACCTATGCCCTGCGCGTTCGCGGCAATCGCATGCAGCAGTACAACCTGTTCGACGGCGACGTGATCGTGATCCACCGCCACCAGCGCGGCCCGCACCGGGAAACCGCCACGGCCACCATCAACCAGCACGAAGTGGTGCTCAAGGAGCTCTCGATCAACAGGCTTGGCGTGCATCTGTGTCCCGAGGACCAGGCGATGCCGGCGGTTTTCCTGCATAATGGCGATATCCAGGTGCTGGGCATGGTAATGGGCAAAAGCCCCGCCGCTGCCGAGAAGCGCCACTAATCGCCTTCAGGAGCCCCGTTTGCGCTACCGAGCCCCGAATCTTTCCCCGGACACGCACTTCGAGGCCGAAATCGTCGTCGAAAAAAGCCAGTTCATCACCTGGCTTTGCCACGCCCCGACGCCGGATGCATTCGAAGCGCTTCTAAAAGCCGCCCGCGCCGCCCACCCTGGCGCCAGCCACCACTGCACTGCCTTCATTGCCGGCCCGCCGGGTGAGCAAACCGCGATTGGTTTTTCTGATGACGGCGAACCCGGCGGCACCGCAGGCCGGCCGATGTACCAGGCGCTTCTGGGCAGTGCTCTGGGCGAAGTCGGTTGCGTGGTGATCCGCTACTTTGGCGGCACCAAGCTCGGCACCGGCGGACTCGCCCGCGCCTACGCCCAGGCCGTGAACAAGGCGCTCGAAACCCTACCCACCCGGGAAATCGTCGAGCGTGAACACTACCTTTTGAAAGTCGCTTTCGCCCAGGAGGCCCTGGCCCGCGCCTATTTCGAAGAGCAGCGCGCGCCGATTGCCGCCGCCGACTACGACGGCCAGGGCGTCACGCTCACCGTGGCCTGGCCCAAAGACGAGGCCGCGGACTTCACGACGCTTGAGAACCGGCTTAAAAGCACGCTGGATATTCAAAAGCGTTAAAGCTGAATGGGTCAGCAGGTGGGCTGGTCTCGAGCAGCCCTACGCGAGGGCGCTGTAAATACCTCCTTGTACGCTACTTTCGCCACCCCTGGCGAAAGACCCTCGCTACGGGCTACTCGAGACCGTGGAAATTTCAGACATGGACAAACCAAAACGCCCCGCTCATGCGGGGCGTTTTGATTACTAACAGCGCCTACCCCAAATACTTGATCATCACCCCGGCGGCCACCGCCGAGCCGATCACGCCGGCCACGTTCGGCCCCATGGCGTGCATCAAGAGGAAGTTGTGCGGGTTGGACTCGAGCCCCACCCGGTTGGCCACCCGCGCCGCCATCGGCACCGCGGAGACCCCGGCGGCGCCAATCAACGGGTTGATCGGCATTTTGCTGACCAGGTTCATCAGCTTGGCCATCAACACGCCTGCGGCGGTGCCGATCCCGAAGGCCACGATACCGAGCCCCAGAATGCCCAGCGTCTCGAAGGCCAGAAAGCTTTCGGCCATCAGCTTGGAGCCCACCGAGAGCCCTAGCACGATAGTGACGATATTGATCAAGGCGTTCTGGGCGGTGTCCGCCAGGCGCTCGACCACGCCGCACTCGCGCATCAGGTTACCAAAGCAGAACATGCCCAAAAGCGGCGCGGCGTCCGGTAGAAACAGCGCCACCAAAATCAACAGCATGAGCGGAAACACGATCTTCTCGAGTTTCGACACCGGGCGCAGCTGCGTCATGGCGATCTTGCGCTCTTTATCGGTGGTCAGAAGACGCATGATCGGCGGCTGGATCAACGGTACCAGCGCCATGTAGGCGTAGGCTGCCACCGCAATCGCGCCCAATAATTCGGGGGCCAGCACGCTCGAGACGTAGATCGAGGTCGGCCCGTCCGCCCCGCCGATGATCCCGATCGCCGCCGCCTGATTGAGCGAGAAGTCCATCACTCCCATCGAGGTGAGCAGGACCGCCCCAAAGAGCGTGGCGAAAATGCCGAACTGCGCCGCCGCGCCCAGAAACAGCGTGCGCGGATTGGCAAGCAAAGGACCGAAATCGGTCATCGCGCCCACGCCCATGAAGATGACCAGTGGCGCGATGCCCGAGCCAATGGCCACGCTGTAGAAGTTATACAGCACACCGTTGCTGTAACCCGCCCCCACGGCAATATCGCGGGCGGCACGCATCTGCTCTGGCGCGGCGTTATGCGCCACCGCTTTGAGCGCTTCCCGCCAGGCCTCCGCCCCGGCAACCGGGTCGAGCGCCACGCCAAGTGCCGCACCGATTTGCTGCAAAATCGCCGGGCGCGCTACTTCGATCGCCTGGTCGAGCGCGGAGATCGCAAGGCCCGCCTCGGGGATGTTGGCCAAAATGCCGCCAAAGCCGATTGGCACCAGCAAAAGCGGCTCGAACTTCTTGTAGATGGCGAGATACAAAAGCACCAGCGCCACCAGGATCATGACGGCCTGGCCGAGCGCGAGGTTATAAAGCCCCGAGCCCTCCCATAGGGTGATTAATTTATCCATTACCGTATGCCCTTAAAGCTCGACCAGGGAGTCACCAACGGCGACGCTATCGCCCTCGCTCACGTTGACACTGGACACCGTGCCGGCGCTTTGGGCGCGCACTTCGGTCTCCATCTTCATGGCTTCTAGAATCACCACCACGTCGCCTTCCGCGACCTGGTCGCCCACCTTCACGTTGACCTTGAAGATGTTACCCGCAAGCGGCGCATCGACCCCCTCGCCGCTGGGCGCGGCGGGTTGGCTGGCAGGCTGCTCGGCTGGCGCGCCGCTGGCCGGCGTCTCGCTTACCTGGCTGATATCGCCGCCTTCGGCGACCTCGACCACGTAGGCCTTGCCGTTGAGCTTGACGGTGTAGGTCTCGGGCCCCTGGGCGGGGGCGGTCTTGACCGGCGCTTTGGTTTTTTCTTCGCTTACGGCCACGCTTTGCGGGTCGGCCTGGGGGGCAGGCTCGAAGACGTCCGGGTTGTCGCGGTTTTTCAAAAACTTGAGGCCGATCTGCGGGAACAGCGCATAGGTCAACACGTCGTCGATGCGCGACTCACCTTCGGCCAGGCGGATGTTCTCGGCCTGGGCTTTTTCTTCAAGCTCACTGGCCAGGCGCTCCATCTCCGGGGCGAGGTTGTCCGCCGGGCGGCAGGTGATCGGCTCACCGCCGTCCAACACGCGCTTTTGCAGCTCCGAGCTAAACGGCGCGGGGGCAGCACCGTACTCGCCTTTGAGTAGCGCCTGCACCTCTTTGGAGATCGACTTGTAGCGCTCCCCCATCATTACGTTCATTAACGCCTGGGTGCCCACGATCTGCGAGGTCGGGGTGACCAGCGGAATGAAACCGAGATCCTCGCGCACCCGCGGAATTTCGCTGAGCACGTCGTCGAGCTTGTCGCCGGCGCCCTGCTCTTTTAGCTGGCCTTCCATATTGGTCAGCATACCGCCGGGCACCTGGGCGACCAGAATCCGCGAGTCGATCCCCCGGAGAGAGCCCTCGAACGCCGCGTACTTTTTGCGCACCTGGCGGAAATAGCCCGCGATATCCTCGAGCGCTTCCAGATCCAGCCCCGTGTCGCGGTCGGTATCCTTGAGCATGGCGACCACGGACTCCGTCGGGCTATGACCGTAGGTCATCGACATCGACGAAATTGCGGTATCGACGTTATCCACGCCCGCTTCGACCGCCTTCAAAATGGTCGACGTCGAAAGCCCGGTGGTCGCGTGGCAGTGCAAATGCACGGGAATCGAGAGCGTCTTTTTGAGTCGCGTGACCAAATCAAAAGCGGTATAGGGCGTCAAAAGCCCGGCCATGTCCTTGATCGCCAGCGAGTCGGCGCCCATGTCCGCGATGGTGCTGGCAAGCTCGACCCAGCTGTCCAGGGTGTGTACCGGGCTCACCGTGTAGGAGATGGTGCCCTGGGCGTGACCGCCAACCTTCCGCACAGCCTTGATCGCGCGCTCCAGGTTGCGCGGGTCGTTCATCGCATCGAAAACGCGAAACACGTCGACGCCGTTGGTTTTGGCCCGCTCGACGAATTTGTCGACCACGTCATCGGCGTAGTGGCGATAGCCCAGCAGGTTCTGGCCGCGCAGAAGCATTGCCTGAGGCGTGTTGGGCATCGCCTCTTTTAGCGCGCGAATACGCTCCCAGGGGTCTTCTCCCAGGTAGCGAATACACGAATCAAACGTCGCCCCACCCCAGGTTTCGAGCGACCAGAAGCCGATGTTGTCGAGTTTTTCGGCGATGGGGAGCATGTCGTCCAGGCGCAGGCGAGTAGCGAACAGCGACTGGTGGGCATCGCGAAGGACGACATCGGTAACCCCTAGAGGGCGTTTGTTCTCGTTCATGCTCTATTCTCAAAAATGGGTGTTGTGTTAGTAAACTTAACAAAATACAGCGCTGCGCTTTTGTAAAGTTCGCTAGGGTTTCCTGTCGTTACCGAGTACTTGATGTGCGGTAACGATGCACGGCAGCCGAGATAACGGCCAGGGTTTCGTCATCTTGGCCCGCCGACACCGGTGAGGCCGTGCGCCCGGCGGGTTGGGTGGCGGCTTGCGGGACGGGCTGAAAGCGCCGTATGAGCGCCGACATCAGCGTGACGCTGATCACCAGGATGGTAAGAAAAACAAAGACGAACCCCATCCCCATCGCCATTAGGGCCAGCCCTTCCTGGAGCAATTCTCCTTCTTGCATACTTCCCCCATCTGGTCATGTCATTGAGTGGCACACCAAACGCCTCTAAAGGCGCTTGGCGCAGTGAGGACAATCCTCTAACCTGCCACATTCAGAATAGAATGCAATGACGCTAAAGTGGAAGCCATGGTTGTTAATTTACTACAAAAGGGGGAGATCGGCCTGGCGCCGATGGAAGGTGTGATCGACGCCCTCACCCGCGATCTACTGACGCGTCAGCCCGGTTTCGACTGGACAGTCACCGAGTTTGTCCGCGTGGTGGACGCCCGCCTGCCTCCCCGCGTGTTTTACAAGCACTGCCCCGAACTCGAGCTCGAGCACGTGGCCACGCCCAGCGGCGTACCGGTCCATCTGCAGCTTTTGGGATCCAGCCCCGAGGCGCTGGCCGAAAACGCGCGCCAGGCGGCTTCTTTGGGCGCAGTAAGCGTGGATCTGAACTTTGGCTGCCCGGCCAAACTGGTCAACCGCCACGATGGGGGTGCCTCGCTATTGCGCCGGCCCGAGCGCGTCTACCAGGCCGTCGATGCGGTCTACCAAGCGCTCGAAGGGCAAATACCGGTGACGGCGAAGATTCGTCTGGGCTTTTCGGACCGGCGTCTGGCCGTTGCCTGCGGCCAGGCCGCCGAGGCAGGTGGGGCCTCGCGGCTGGTCGTACACGGGCGCACCCGCGACGAGGGCTATCGCCCACCGGCCCACTGGGAGTGGATTGGCAAAATTCGCGCACGCCTTGGCATCCCCGTCGTTGCCAACGGCGATATCTGGACGCTGGAGGATTACTGGAAAGCGCGCACGCTCTCGGGCTGCCAGGACGTCATGCTGGGACGCAGCGCCCTGGCGGACCCTTGGCTTGCGCCGCGCATTCGCCACTGGCTCGACACTGGCGAGCGCCTGGGCGAGACGACCTGGGCGATGCGCGCCGGCGTTATTGCCGACTACGCCAGGCGCCAGCGCGAAACGCTACCGGACCGCGTGGTCGTATCGCTGGTCAAGCAGTGGCTTGCCCAAATGCGCCAATCAAGCCACGCGGCCGATCAGCACTTTCAGCGCTTAAAGCGGGTGACCGATCTCGACACGCTCTTGAGCGCGCTCGCCCCGGCGACACCACAACCCACCGACCCCACCCCCGCCTAGCCCAAAAGCGCCCGGCCAAAAAAAACGCCTGACCACGTAAAGTGGCAGGCGTTTTAAACGACCGCAGAGCGCGCGAGCCGCCCTCTTGCGTCAGGTTCCATCCATTTGAACCGACTCGATACCCGGCGCCCAAGCAGCCGCGTTACGCGCACTGACTCAGGCCACCAACGCAGAAAACCCGCCTTTGAAAAGGCGGGTTTTCCTGGAATCTGGCGCGCCCGGGAGGATTCGAACCTCCGACCCTCTGATTCGTAGTCAGATACTCTATCCAGCTGAGCTACGGGCGCTCGATCATCGTTAATCGACGAAAAACATTGTAACATCAATCACTTGGCAACGAAAGGCTTGTTAGAACAGAACATCGAACTAAAAGCACTGAAGGCTTACAAGATGGCGCGCCCGGGAGGATTCGAACCTCCGACCCTCTGATTCGTAGTCAGATACTCTATCCAGCTGAGCTACGGGCGCTTATCTTAAAGCAACGGCTCTTCAAGCAATCATGTTACGGGTTATGCGGTTGGCGGAGAGAGAGGGATTCGAACCCTCGATAGGGCTATAAACCCTATACTCCCTTAGCAGGGGAGCGCCTTCAGCCACTCGGCCACCTCTCCTCAACGGCACGGCGCGAATATTACCGATAATACTGAGGCTTGTCCAGACTTAAGCAGAAATTTTTTCGCGCCGGCTTTGGGTTAGCGCTTAAACGCCCTTTAGTGGACGTGGTATAAGGCGCCATTTATTCGGGTTCGCTTTCAGTATCGCGCTCGCGCTGGATTCGCTGATAAATCTCTTCGCGATGAACGGCGACATCCTTGGGGGCGTTAACACCAATTCTAACTTGATTACCTTTTACACCTAACACCGTGACGGTGATCTCATCACCTATCATCAGTGTCTCGCCTACGCGGCGCGTTAGGATGAGCATGGCTGATCTCCTTCTCAGACGTTTGTACAACGGTTCGTGTCCGCCAGAGGCGTCAACGCCGCCATTATGCGGCAAAGCGGCACCAGTCACCAACGACTGATGCCTCTGGCTCCATGACACTTGAACTTCCGTTGCAAGAAAGCTCACCACCTACGGTAGCAAGTTACCTCTTAGCGTAGAAGGTTTGGAGCACAAATGTTATTCGGATTCTACATTTGCATTATCCAGCCCAAACGCCTTATGCAGTGCGTTGACCGCCAGTTCCATGTGCTTTTCGTCGATGACCACCGAAATTTTGATCTCCGAGGTGGAGACCATACGGATATTGACGTTCTCGTCGGCCAGCACACGAAACATTTTCGAGGCCACCCCAGCGTGGGAGCGCATACCCACACCGACCAGCGACACCTTGGCGATATTGTCATCGCCGCGCAGCTCGCCGCCGCCGAGGTCCGGGATCACGGTCTCTTCCAAAAGCCTTTTGGTCGCCTTGTAATCGCCCTTGGCCACGGTAAAGGTGAAATCGGTGTAGTCGCCGGCCGGCGCCACGTTCTGCACGATCATATCGACTTCGATATTGGCATCGGCAATGGGGCCGAGAATGCGCGAGGCAACACCGGGAACGTCCGGGGTGTGCAAAAGGGTCAGCTTGGCTTCGTTTTTGGTAAAGGCAATACCGGAGATCAGCGGTTCTTCCATGGAATCCTCGTCTTGGTCAGCATCTGCAATAATCAGGGTACCGGGGCCGTCCTCGAAGCTCGAGAGCACCCGTAGCGGAACGTTGTACTTGCCGGCAAACTCCACCGCGCGAATCTGCAGCACCTTGGAGCCCAGGCTTGCAAGCTCCAGCATCTCTTCGACGGTGATGCTTTCAAGGCGCTGTGCGCGAGAGCATACGCGGGGGTCGGTGGTGTAAACGCCGTCGACGTCGGTATAGATCTGGCACTCGTCGGCGCCGAGCGCGGCCGCCAGCGCCACCCCGGTGGTGTCCGAGCCACCGCGGCCCAGGGTGGTGATGTTGCCCTCGTCGTCCACCCCCTGAAAACCGGCCACGACCACCACCTTGCCGGCATCGAGATCGCTTTTCAGGTCGTCGGTTTCGATGCGCTGAATGCGCGCCTTGGTATAGGCGCTATCGGTATGGATACCGACCTGGGCGCCGGTGTGCGACGTCGCCGGGACACCCAACTGCTGAAGCGCCATGGCAAGCAGCGAGATGGTCACCTGCTCGCCGGTGGAGAGCAGCATATCCATTTCCCGCGGCGTCGGGTCGTCGTTCAAGGCCTGGGCCATCTCGGTGAGACGGTTGGTCTCGCCGCTCATGGCAGAAACGACCACGACGACCTGGTGGCCCTGGTCGCGAAAGCCTTTTACTTTTTCCGCCACGGCCTTGATACGGTCGACCGAGCCGACCGACGTACCGCCGAACTTTTGTACGTATAGTGCCATATGCCATTTTCCCTATGGGTTCGGAGTAAAAGAGTAATAGTAGACTAGCCCGGCATTGGCGTTGGAAACCCGCGCCAGCTACTACGCCGATGAATATAAAAAAGGCCGGTGGCAACGCTGCCACCGGCCCCTTGCTTAGAGCACGCTTTCCAACCAGGCCGGTACGCTCTCGAGCGCCCCCGGCAAGGCATCGGGTTGGCTACCCCCGGCCTGGGCCATATCGGCCCGTCCGCCGCCTTTGCCGCCTACCTGGGCGGCCACGTGATTGACGAGCTCGCCGGCTTTCACGCGGTGGGTCAAATCGTCAGTGACACCGGCGATCAGGCTCACCTTGCCCGCCGCCTGGTCGGCCACCGCCAAAAGGATCACCCCGGAACCCAGCTTGTTCTTGAGCTGGTCGAGCATACCGCGAAGATCCTTGCCGGAAACGCCCTCGAGCTGGGTGGCCAGCAGCTTCACGCCGCCGACTTCCTGCGCCTGGCTCAACATATCGCTGCCCGCCGAGCTTGCCAGCTTCGCCTTGAGCTGCTCGAGCTCTTTTTCGAGGGTGCGGTTGCGCTCGAAAAGCGATTCGATGCGGGATTCGACCTGCTCGGGCTTGGTCTTGAGCCGCGCCCCCAGCCGCTCCAGGGCGGCCTCTTGCTGGTAGAAGTACGCCAGCGCGTTTTCGCCCGTGATCGCCTCGATACGGCGAACGCCGGCGGCGGTGCCCGCTTCCGTCACGATATGGAAGCAGCCGATATCACCGCTTCGCGCCACGTGGGTGCCGCCGCAGAGCTCGATGGAGAAATCGTCAGCGCCGATGGTCAACACGCGGACGTTATCGGCGTACTTCGCCTCGAACAGGGCCGCAGCCCCTTTGGCTTTCGCCTCATCGAGGCTCATCTGCTCGGTTTTGGTCGGCGCGTTGGCCAGCACCTGCTCATTGACCAGCCGCTCGACTTCCTTGAGCTGCTCCGCCGTCAAAGCCTCGAAGTGGCTGAAGTCGAAGCGCAGCCGCTCGGCGTTGACCAGCGACCCCTTCTGCTGGACGTGGTCGCCCAGCACCATACGCAGCGCTTCGTGCAGCAGGTGGGTGGCCGAGTGGTTGCGCACGGTGGCTGCACGCAGGCCAGTGTCGACCTCGCCGCGTACATCCGCCCCCACGCTGAGCGTGCCTTCGACCATCACGCCCTGATGCAGATGGTGACCACTTTGCTTTTGCGTATCGTTGACCTGAAAACACCCGCCCTCGACATGCAAATAGCCGGTATCGCCTACCTGGCCGCCGGACTCGCCGTAAAACGGCGTGCGGTCCAGCACCACGATGCCCTTCTGGCCTGCCTCGAGCGCGGCGAGCGCGTTGCCTTCGCTATCCACCAGCGCGGTGACTTTGGCGTCATCGGCCAAAAGCTCGTAGCCGGTGAAGTCCGTGGTGCCGTCGAGCTCGATATTGGCGCTGTAATCGGCGCCGAACTGGCTCGCGGCGCGGGCACGTTCGCGCTGGGCCTCCAGTGCCTGCTGAAAGCCCTCTTCGTCGAGTTTGACGCCGCGCTCGCGGCACACGTCGGCGGTCAAATCGAACGGGAAGCCGTAGGTGTCGTAAAGCTTGAAGACCGTCTCGCCGGGCAGCGTATCGCCTTGTAAAGACTCAAGCGCCTCACTCAACAGCCCCATACCGTGATCCAGGGTGCGCGCGAACTGCTCTTCTTCCTTGAGCAATACCCGGGCGATTTGATCGCTGGATTCGCGAAGCTCCGGGTAGGCGTCCCCCATCTCGGCGTCGAGGGCGGCGACCAGCGTATGGAAAAACGCGCCGGTCGCACCGAGCTTGTGGCCATGGCGCACCGCGCGGCGGATGATCCGGCGCAGTACGTAGCCGCGGCCTTCGTTGGACGGCAGTACGCCGTCAGCGATCAAAAACGCGCAGGAGCGGATATGGTCGGCAATGACGCGCAGTGACGGCGCTTCCAGGTCGCTGTAGCCGGTGGCCTTGGCCGCCGCCTCGAGCAGGTTCTGAAAAAGGTCGATCTCGTAGTTGGAGTGCACGCCCTGCATGACGGCCGCCACGCGCTCGAGCCCCATGCCGGTGTCGATCGACGGCTTGGGTAGCGGGTTCAGCGTGCCCTGGGCGTCGCGGTCGAACTGCATGAAGACCAGGTTCCAGATCTCGATGTAGCGGTCGCCGTCCTCTTCCGGGCTTCCCGGCGGGCCACCCCATACGTCAGCACCGTGATCGAAGAAGATTTCCGAGCTCGGGCCACAGGGGCCGGTATCGCCCATCTGCCAAAAGTTGTCTTCGTCGAGACGCGAGAAACGCGCCGGGTCGATGCCGATCTCGTCTTTCCAGATCCGTTCGGCTTCTTCATCGCTTATGTGCACGGTGACCCAAAGTTTCTCTTTGGGTAGCCCCAGGGTCTCGGTCAAAAAGCGCCAGGCAAAGCGGATGGCGTCTCGCTTGAAGTAGTCGCCGAAGCTGAAGTTACCCAGCATTTCGAAGAAGGTGTGGTGGCGCGCGGTATAGCCAACGTTATCCAGGTCGTTGTGCTTGCCGCCGGCACGCACGCAGCGCTGGGCCGAGGTGGCGCGCACGTAGGGGCGCGGGTCACGACCCAGAAACACGTCCTTGAACGGCACCATGCCCGCGTTGGTGAACAACAGCGTCGGGTCGTTGCCCGGTACCAGCGAGCTCGAGGGAACCACGGTATGTCCGTGCTCCTCGAAATAGGTTAGAAAGGCCTGCCTGATCTCTGCGCTTTTCATAGGGGTTCCGTGACAATAAAACGTGATGCCTCGGGGCGCTGTCGCCACCACCCTGGGGCACGCAAAACATCTATTATAACGAAGTTGCCCCACGACTAAAGCCACGATGGGCGTGGCCGGGTCAAACAGAGGGAATTAGGCGAAAACCAGAGGGAATTAAGGAAAGACAGAGGGACTGAATGCGCGCTTCAAGTGTCCAGCCGGGACAGCGCGTAGCGAATTTGATCGAAGTCGAAGCCACGATTGGCGAGAAAGCGTTCGCGTTTGGCGCGCTCTTTAGGGGGAACGAACGATTCACCGGCCGGCGCCCCGGAATCGCTGAAGCGCCTTGAAAGCGTCTCGAAGGCAAGCTCGAACCAGTCGATTCGCTCCTGGGCCTGAACCAATTCGAAAGCCTCGGCTTGAAGGTCGCTTTCCACACCGCGGCGCCTAAGCTCCATTTTGATACGCACCGGGCCCTGCCCGCGCAGAATGCGTGAGCGCACGAAACTTTCGGCGAAACGGCTGTCGCTTTGAAGCCCCTGCTCCTGCAGGGCGTCCAGACAGCTTTCGATCTCCCCGTCCTCGAAACTCTTTTGGGTGAGTTTCTCGAAAAGCTCGGCGCGAGAGTACTCGCGCCGCGCCAGAAGATCCATGGCGACCCCGCGCGGGGTCGCGTTTTTAGTGCCAAACACGGACGTCTCCGAAGCTTTGCATTGCCAGCACTTAGATCAGGCTATCTTCGCCGTCGGCATCGGCTTCCGCCGGTGCCGCAACCTCTTCCTCTTTTTTCGGGTCGGGCTTGGCAAGAAGCTGCTCGCGAATCTGGCTTTCGATCTCTTCCATGATCTCCGGATGCTCTTCCAGGTACTGGGAAGCGTTGGCTTTACCCTGGCCGATTTTGCTGCCCTTGTAGCTGTACCAGGCGCCGGCTTTATCCACCAGGTTGCACTGCACGCCCAGGTCGATCACCTCGCCGGCGTGGTAGATCCCCTTGCCGTAAAGAATCTGGAACTCGGCCTGGCGGAAAGGCGGCGCGACCTTGTTCTTCACGACCTTGACGCGGGTTTCGTTACCGGTGACTTCGTCGCCGGACTTCACCGAGCCGGTACGGCGAATATCCAAACGTACGCTGGAGTAGAACTTCAGCGCGTTACCGCCGGTGGTGGTTTCGGGGCTGCCGAACATAACGCCGATTTTCATGCGGATCTGGTTGATGAACACCACCAGGCAGTTGGCGTTTTTGATGTTGCCGGTGATCTTACGCAGCGCCTGGGACATCAAGCGGGCTTGAAGGCCCACGTGGGTGTCGCCCATTTCGCCTTCGATCTCGGCGCGCGGCGTAAGGGCGGCGACGGAGTCGATGATGATGACGTCGACGCCGCCGGAGCGTACCAGCATGTCGGTGATTTCGAGCGCCTGCTCACCGGTATCCGGCTGGGACACCAGCAGGTCGTCCAGGTTGATACCCAGCTTTTCCGCGTAGCTTGGGTCGAGGGCGTGCTCGGCGTCCACGAAGGCACACACCTTGCCCTGTTTCTGCGCCTGCGCAATGACCGACAGCGTCAGCGTCGTTTTACCCGAGGACTCCGGCCCGAAGATTTCCACCACGCGCCCATAAGGAAGCCCGCCGATGCCGAGGGCGATATCGAGGCCGAGCGAGCCGGTCGATACCGATGGCATGACCACCCGCGGCGCATCGCCCAAACGCATGACGGTGCCCTTGCCGAACTGACGATCGATCTGGCCGAGCGCGGCGTTCAGTGCTTTTGTGCGGTTTTCATCTTGAGCCATTTAAAGCGTCCTCGTAACAACCTGTATAATTAGCCAGTATTATGCCAAATAATAGCGCTAAAACCTATCCCTGACACGCTATTTATTTACGCCAAACCAGGCCATGTTGGGTACTTCCAGCGCCTTTCGATTACCGCCTCGTTAGTCCGATAGGCGCAAAATCAGGGCCACCAGCGCCTCGCGTACCGCCTGCTCGCGCACCGCTTGACGGCTACCGGGAAAGACGAAGCGCTGGGCGTATTGGCGGGCTTCATCGCCCACGCTAAGCCAGACGAGCCCGACGGGCTTATCGGTGCTGCCTCCCCCCGGGCCTGCCACGCCGCTCACCGCCACGCCAAGGCTTGCACCGCTTTCCCGGCACGCCCCCTTGACCATTTCATTGACCACCGCCTCGCTCACCGCGCCGTGGGCGGCAAGGGTCTCTTCTGCGACACCCAGCAGGCGGGTCTTGGCGGCGTTGGAGTAGGTGACCACGCCGGTTTCAAAGTAGCCGGAGCTACCTGGCGCGGCGGTAATCGCCGTAGCAATCCCACCGCCGGTGCAGGACTCCGCGGTGGTCAGCGTAACGTTTCGAGCAAGGCAAAGCCTGCCCAGGCGCTTCGAAAGAAGCGCCAGATCGAGATTTTTCAAACCAGACGCGTCAGCGGCCATGCAGACTCCTTCATGTAAGCGCTCCGTTCAGCGTAGAATACTGCGTTTCACTTGCCCATAGAACATGGCGCAATACGTTTGCGCCACGCTCAATCAGGACGCCCATGTCACAGGCCAGCCCCGCGCACACGCCAATGATGGCGCAATACCTCAAAATCAAACGCGAACACCCCGAGGTCCTGCTTTTTTACCGGATGGGGGATTTCTACGAGCTCTTCTTCGATGATGCCAAGCGTGCCGCCACGCTTTTGGATATCACCCTGACCGCCCGCGGCCAAAGCGGCGGCAAGCCGATTCCCATGGCCGGTGTACCCTACCACAGCGCCGAAGGCTATTTGGCCCGACTGGTAAGCGCCGGCGAATCGGTCGCGATCTGCGAGCAGATCGGCGACCCGGCCACCAGCAAGGGCCCGGTGGAGCGCCAGGTGGTGCGCATCGTCACCCCCGGCACGCTGCACGACGAAGCGCTGCTCGATGCCCGCCGCGACAACGTGCTGGTCGCGCTGTGCCCGGGCAAGGAGCGCTTTGGCCTGGCCTGGCTCGAGCTCTCCAGCGGGCGCTTCAACGTGCTCGAAGTCGAAAGCGAAGCGGAGATGCTGGCCGAGTTGACCCGCCTGGCGCCGGCGGAGCTTTTAGTGCCGGAGAACCTGACCCTGCCCGAGGCGTGGTCGCAAAAGCGCAGCCTGCGCCGCCAGGGCGAATGGCTTTTCGACCTGGAAAGCGCCACGCGCAGCCTTTGTGATCAGTTCGAGGTGCAGGATCTGCGCGGCTTCGGCTGCGCCCACCTGACCACCGCGCTGGTCGCCGCCGGCGTGCTGGTCGACTACGCCCGGGACACCCAACGCTCGCGCCTGCCCCACGTGACCGCCATTACCGTGGAAAACCGGGACGACGCGGTGGTGATCGACGCCGCCAGCCGGCGTAATCTGGAAATCGACCTCAATCTGGGTGGCAGCACCGATAATACCCTGGCAAGCGTTCTGGACACCTGCGCCACCGCCATGGGTTCGCGGCTTTTAAAGCGCTGGCTCAACCGCCCGCTGCGCCAAACCCAAGTCGTTCAGGCGCGCCAGGCGGGGGTGGCACTGCTTACCCTGGACGGCGCCTATATGGCGCTGCGCGAAGCGCTTTCCGAACTGGGGGATATCGAGCGTATTTTGGCCCGCGTGGCGCTCTACAGCGCCCGCCCCCGCGATCTGGCCAAGCTGCGCGATGCGCTCAATGCCCTGCCCACGCTGCAGGGGCTTTTAGAAGAAATCGAGAGCGGCAGCGCCATCGATAGCCTCAAGCCGCATATTCGCCCCTACCCGGAGATGGCCGATACGCTGAGCCGGGCGATCATCACCAACCCGCCGGTGGTGATTCGCGACGGCGGTGTAATCGCCCAGGGCTTCGATAGCGAGCTCGACGAGCACCGGGGGCTTGCCGAGAACGCCGGTGATTATTTGATCGAGCTCGAACGGCGTGAGCGCGAACGCACCGGCCTTTCCCACCTGAAGGTGGGCTACAACCGGGTTCACGGCTACTTCATCGAACTACCCCGCGCCCAGGCCCAGCAAGCCCCGGCGGAGTACATTCGCCGCCAGACGCTGAAAAACGCCGAGCGCTTCATCATCCCCGAGCTCAAGGAGTTCGAGGACAAGGCGCTGTCGGCCAAGTCCCGGGCGCTCTCGCGAGAAAAATGGCTCTACGAGCGGCTTCTGGGCGAGCTCAACACTCTGCTCCACGAGCTCCAGGGCACCTCTCAGGCGCTGGCGGAACTCGACGTGCTGTGCGCCTTTGCCGAGCGCGCCGAGGCGCTGGACTGGGTACGCCCGACGCTCACCGCCCACACCGGCATTCACGTAAGCGCCGGGCGCCACCCGGTGGTCGAGCACGTAAGCCAAACGCCCTTCGTGCCCAACGATATCGACCTCTCCCCTCAACGGCACATGCTGATCATTACCGGCCCCAACATGGGCGGTAAATCGACCTACATGCGCCAGACCGCGCTGATCGCCCTGCTCGCCCATAGCGGCAGCTTCGTGCCCGCCCAATCCGCGGAAATCGGCCCGCTGGATCGCATCTTCACGCGTATCGGCTCCTCGGACGACCTGGCCGGCGGGCGCTCAACCTTTATGGTGGAGATGACCGAAACCGCCAATATCTTGCACAACGCCACCGAGCAGAGCCTGGTGTTGATGGACGAGATCGGCCGCGGCACCAGCACCTTCGACGGGCTGTCGCTGGCCTGGGCAAGCGCCGAGCAGCTGGCTGCGACCAAGGCGCTGACGCTTTTTGCCACCCACTATTTCGAGATGACCGGGCTAACCGACCAGACCCAGGGCGTGGCCAACATCCACCTGACCGCCACCGAGCACGGCGACAGCATCGTATTCATGCACCGCATCGAGGCCGGCCCGGCCAGCCAAAGCTACGGCCTGCAGGTCGCCCAGCTGGCCGGAGTGCCCGCCGGGGTGATTGCCCGGGCGCGCCAAAAGCTCGTGGCCCTTGAGCAACGCGATATAGACGAGCAGCAACGCGATACAGGTGAGCCGCAACGAAACGTGCAGGGGCAACCGGTTGATGGGGGCGAGCGCCAGCCCGGCGCCAGCCAAACGCCCCAGCAAAACGACCTGTTCGCCAGTGCGCCGCACCCGGTCGTGGAAGCGCTCAAGGGCATGGAGGTCGACGCGCTGTCGCCCCGCGAGGCCCTCGAGCTTTTGTATCAGTGGCGCGAGCTTCTATAAGCGGTGCAGTTGGCGCTTGCCGCGGGGCATAGGCACCTCTAGAATACGGCCCATATTTTTTAGCTTCTAAAAAACGGCTGATTTATAACCATTCACGATTAACTATCATTCACGACACGCCATGGCCATACCGTGCGGTGGCCATGCAAGAGGGGTAAACCGATGACGTTTGTCGTTACCGAAAACTGCATTCAGTGCAAATATACCGACTGCGTAGAAGTCTGCCCGGTCGACTGCTTTTACGAAGGTCCGAACTTTTTGGTGATTCACCCGGACGAGTGCATCGACTGCGCGCTGTGTGAGCCGGAGTGCCCCGCCGAGGCAATCTTCTCGGAAGACGAGCTACCGGAGGGTCAGCAACCCTTCATCGAGATCAACGCCGAGCTTGCCGAAGTGTGGCCCAATATCAGCGAGAAGAAAGACCCGCTGCCCGACGCCGAAGAGTGGGACGGCAAAACCGGCAAGATGGACAAGCTCGAGCGCTAGGTTCGAGTATCGCCCATAAAAAAAGCCACCCGAGGGTGGCTTTTTTGGGCCTAAAAGAAAGCGCTTTAGACCGCCTTGGGCTCGCCAAGCTCCTCGGAGTCCGCGGCGAAGACCGCGCCGTCGTGCTGCTTGAGCAGGCGGCTGGTGACCGTGCCCGCGGTCATCGAACCGTTGACGTTGATCGCCGTGCGGCCCATGTCGATCAGCGGCTCGATGGAGATCAAAAGCCCGGCCAGCGCAATGGGCAGATCCAGCGTCGAGAGCACGATGATCGCGGCGAAGGTCGCCCCGCCGCCGACCCCGGCAATGCCGAAGGAAGCAAGCGTAACCACCAGCACCAGGGTACCCAAAAACTCGAGCGAGAGTGGATCGACCCCTACCGTGGGGGCGATCATCATGGCGAGCATCGCAGGATAAAGACCCGCGCAGCCGTTCTGGCCGATGGTCGCGCCGAAGGAGGCGGCGAAGTTGGCAATCGCCGGCGGCACGCCGATGCGGTCCACCTGGGCTTCGATATTGAGCGGAATGGTCGCAGCACTCGAGCGCGAGGTGAACGCGAAGGTGAGCACCGGCCATACTTTCTTGAAGTAGCGCAGCGGATTGACGCCCGCCCCGGACAAAAAGAGCGCGTGCATGACCAAAATGAGCGCCAGGCCCACGTAGGAGGCCACCACGAAACCGAGCAAGCCCAGGATGTCGTCGAGATTCGAGGTCGCCACCACCCGGGTCATCAGCGCCATGACCCCGTAAGGCGTGAGGCGGATCACCATACGTACCAGGCGCATGATCCACTTCTGCACCACGTCGATGCCCTCGATCAGCTTGTCGCCGAGCGCGGCGTTTTCGCGCTTGATACCCAGTGCGGCCAGACCCAAAAAGGTCGCGAAGATCACCACGCTAATGATCGAGGTGGGCCGCGCGCCGGCCAGGTCCTGGAACGGGTTACTGGGAATGAACGACAGCAGCAGCTGCGGCACGGTGAGATCCGACACCTGGGCGCTGCGCTCGATGATGTCCTGGCCGCGCTCGAGTTCCCGCGCGCCCTGCACCAGACCTTCCGCGGAAAGGCCGAACAGCTGCGTCATGCCGATACCGATCACCGCTGAAATCGCGGTGGTCAGCATCAAAACGGCCAGCACCCCGAAGCTGATCTTGCCAAGCGAGCTTGCGTCGTGAAGGCGCGTGACCGCCGAAAGGATCGTCACCAGTACCAGCGGCATGATGATCATCTTCAAAAGCTGCACGTAGCCGCCGCCGACCAGATTCACCCAGTCGAGGGTGCCGGTCAGCGTGGCGGTATCGGCGAAAAGCGCCTGCAAAATGGCGCCCAGCACGACACCCGCGACCAGCCCCACCAGCACCACGCGGGAAAGACTCGCTCCGCGGCGCTGCCAGCGCGCCAAAAGCGCGATCGCTAACGCCAAAACCAATACGTTGATAACAACTAACCAGGGCATAGTAGCCGCCTCCTGATAGCGAGTGCGGTGCAAAAGCGCACCGGGAAAGCAGCGCTAAATTGATAGTCTGCTAATTCAGGCGCGCAATGGTAATTAATAGAGGAAAGGAATAACAATGCGTTTTTCTTATAACTACTGATAGATTTAGCGATTAGCCCACCGCCGGTGCTCATACGGGCATAAAAAAGGCGGCCCATAGGCCGCCCGCTCCAAGCACTTTCTCTGACCACTCCCTGTGTCGAACTTCCTGGGTGCTTTTCCCTGCCGAGGCCACGATCGTCTGGTCACTCGGCGCACCTTCAACATTACGCTCTATACTGCCTAAAGCATCCTTGCCTCCCCTTGTCCTGATCACAGTGTGCCAGAGATCCAGCGCTGCACAAAAAGCGCCAACCGCCCAAAAAAAAGCGGGCCCGCAGGCCCGCCTTAATGACAAAAAACTTACATTTCAAATACTTGGATAAATCGCGGTCGATAAAAGCGCTCGAATCCTAACGCTTATAAGCGGATATCGACGGCCTAAGTAAGCGATCTCTTACAAAATCTTAAGACAATGCTTACACCAGAGGCCTGGACTTTACTGTCCTTTGATCGCTTTCAAGCCCGGGTATTCGACATTACCAAGCTCGGCTTCGATCGCCAGCAATCGGTTGTACTTGGCGACCCGGTCCGAGCGGCAAAGCGAGCCGGTCTTGATCTGGCCCGCCGCGGTGCCCACGGCCAGGTCCGCAATGGTGGTGTCTTCGGTTTCGCCGGAGCGGTGGGAGATCACGGCGGTAAAGCCGGCATCCTGGGCCATCTGGATCGCATCGAGGGTCTCGGAGAGCGAGCCGATCTGGTTGAACTTGATCAAAATCGAGTTGCCGATCTGCTCATCGATGCCGCGCTTGAGGATACGCGTGTTGGTTACGAACAAATCGTCGCCGACCAGCTGGATTTTGTCGCCGAGCTTGTCGGTCAGTGCTTTCCAACCGCCCCAGTCGGACTCGTCCATGCCGTCTTCGATCGAGACGATCGGGTAGTCATCGCAAAGCCCTGCCAGGTAGTCGGTGAAGCCCTGGGCGTCGAAGCTTTTGCCTTCGCCGGAAAGATTGTACTGGCCATCCTTGTAAAACTCGGAGGAGGCGCAGTCCAGTGCCAGAGTGACGTCCTGGCCCAGGGTGTAGCCGGCATCACTCACCGCCTGCTTGATCACCGCCAGCGCCTCGGCGTTGGAGGAAAGATTCGGCGCGAAGCCGCCTTCGTCGCCAACGGAGGTGGAGAGCCCCTTGGCAGCGAGCACCTTTTTCAGCGCGTGGAAGATTTCCGCGCCGACCCTAAGCCCCTCGGAGAAGCTGGAAGCCCCCACCGGCTGAACCATGAACTCCTGGATATCGACGTTGTTATCCGCGTGCTCGCCGCCATTGAGAATGTTCATCATCGGCACGGGCATGCTGTAGTGGCCAGGCTTGCCGTAAAGCTCGGCAATGTGGGCGTAAAGCGCGACGCCCTTGGCGTTCGCCGCCGCCTTGGCCGCCGCCAGCGATACCGCAAGAATCGCATTGGCGCCCAGGTTCGCCTTGTTGTCGGTGCCATCGAGTTTCAGCATGGCGTTGTCCAGACCGCGCTGATCCCGGGCGTCCATACCGACGAGTGCCTCGCGGATACTGCCATTGACCGCGCCCACGGCTTTCAAAACGCCCTTGCCCAGGTAGCGCGTCTTGTCGCCATCGCGAAGCTCGAGCGCCTCGCGGGAGCCGGTCGAAGCGCCGCTGGGGGCGCACGCCTGGCCTACCGCGCCGCTTTCCAAACGCACCGTGGCGCTTACGGTGGGGTTACCGCGGGAATCCAGCACTTCAAGCGCGGTGATATCCACAATTTTGGTCATGACAGCGTCCTTTGATTGTCGGTTTACTGAATAGCGATGTTTCCCGTTGACGCACGCGTGCGTCAGTTCAGGTACTCGAACCTGATATCAGGGCCTGGCCGGCCGGTTAGCGAATGGCGAGCGGCTCGAAGCCCTTCACCAGCGCATCGAGCTTTGAAAGCTGGGTCAAAAACGGCGCGAGTTGATCCAGCGGCAGCGCGCAGGGCCCGTCGCACTTGGCGTTGTCCGGGTCCGGGTGCGCTTCCAAAAAGAGCCCGGCCAAGCCTACGGCAACGCCGGCCCGGGCGAGTTCCGCCACTTGGGCGCGGCGCCCGTCGGCGCTGTCAGCACGCCCGCCCGGGCGCTGCAGCGCGTGGGTGACATCGAAAAAGAGCGGGTAGCCGGTCTGTTTCATGTCGCCAAAGCCGAGCATGTCCACCACGAGGTTGTTGTAGCCAAAGCTCGAACCACGCTCGCAAAGCATCAGGCGGTCGTTCCCGGCCTCCTGAAACTTGGTGATGATATGGCGCATCTCGTGCGGGGCGAGAAACTGCGGCTTTTTGATATTGATCGCCGCCCCGGTTTCGGCCATGGCCACGACCAGATCGGTCTGGCGGGCCAAAAACGCGGGCAGCTGGATGATATCGGCCACTTGTGCAGCGGCGGCGGCCTGGTGGGGCTCGTGCACGTCGGTAATGATCGGCACGTTATAGCGCGCCTTGATATCGGCCAGGATCTGGAGGCCCTTCTCGAGCCCCGGCCCCCGGTAGGAGTGCACGGAGCTACGGTTGGCCTTGTCGAAGCTGGCCTTGAACACGTAGGGCATGGCAAGTGCCGTGGTGGCCTCGACGTAGGCGGCGGCCACCTCATCGGCAAGCTCGGCAGACTCCAGCACGTTCATGCCGCCCAACAGCATCAGCGGCAAAGAATTGCCGGCGGTGAGGCCGGCAACGGAAATATGACGCTCGCTGGAAGTGGACGGCGAAGAGTCGTGTGAGGTCATGATCGTCCCTTAATCGTGGTCGTGGGGCGCGGCGTGAGCGCGCGTACGTTGCGCCTTGTGTTCGACCGCGGCGTTCACGAAGCCCGAGAACAGCGGATGGCCGTCCCGCGGGGTGGAGGTGAATTCCGGGTGGAACTGACACGCCACGTACCAGGGGTGGTCAGAAAGCTCGACCATCTCGACCAGCGACTGATCCACGCTCTTGCCGGAGATCACAAGGCCCGCTTTTTCCAGCTCGTCGATGAACTGGTTGTTCACCTCGAAACGGTGGCGGTGGCGCTCGACGATTTCATCCGAGCCGTAGGCCTCGCGGGCGCGGCTATTCGGCGCCAGGTGGCATACCTGCCCGCCCAGGCGCATGGTGCCGCCCAGATCCGAGGCCGCATCGCGCAGCTCGATCTTGCCCTCGGCGTTGATCCACTCGGTAATCAAACCGACCACCGGGTGCTGGGTGTCGTGGGTGAACTCGGTAGAGTTGGCATCCGTCCAGCCCGCCACGTTGCGCGCAAATTCGATGACCGCGACCTGCATCCCCAGACAAATCCCCAGGTAAGGCACGTTATTTTCGCGGGCGAACTGGGCGGTCTTGATCTTGCCTTCCACACCGCGCTCGCCAAAGCCGCCGGGCACCAGAATGGCGTCTTTACCCGCCAGACGCTCGGTGCCGTGGCGCTCGATGTCTTCGGAGTCGATGTAGTCGATATTGACCTTGATACGCCCCTGGATACCGGCGTGAATCAGCGCTTCGTTGAGCGACTTGTAGGCGTCCAGAAGCTCCATGTACTTGCCGACCATGGCGATGCTGACCGACTTCAGCGGGTTGAGCTTGGCGTCCAGCACCTTCACCCACTCGGTGAGATCGGCGGGCTCGGCTTCAAGGCGCAGCTTGTCGCAGACGATGTCGTCGAGGCCGTGCTCGTGAAGCATCAGCGGAATGCGATAGATGGTATCGGCATCCTGCAGCGGCACCACCGCGCGCTCTTCGACGTTGGTGAACAGCGCGATCTTGCGCCGCTCGCTCTCTTCGAGCTCGACTTCGCTACGACAAATCAGGATATCCGGCTGGATACCGATGGAGCGAAGCTCCTTCACACTGTGCTGGGTCGGCTTGGTCTTGGTCTCGCCGGCGGTCTTGATGTAGGGCACCAGCGTCAGGTGCATGAACAGCGCCCGGTTGGCGCCCTGCTCGCTACGGATCTGGCGGATCGACTCCAAAAACGGTAGCGACTCGATATCGCCGACGGTGCCGCCGATCTCGACCAGCGCCACGTCGAAGCCTTTACCGCCGTCGTAGACGCGCTGTTTGATTTCGTCGGTGATATGCGGAATCACCTGCACCGTACCGCCCAGGTAGTCACCGCGGCGCTCCTTGCGCAGCACGTGCTCGTAGACCCGGCCGGTGGTGAAGTTGTTGCCCTGGGTCATCCTGGTTCGAATGAAGCGCTCGTAGTGGCCAAGGTCCAGATCGGTTTCAGCGCCATCCTCGGTGACGAACACCTCGCCGTGCTGGAAGGGACTCATGGTGCCCGGGTCCACGTTAATGTACGGGTCGAGCTTGAGCATGGTGACCTTAAGGCCGCGGGCCTCTAGAATCGCCGCCAGCGAGGCCGACGCGATGCCCTTGCCAAGAGAGGACACAACGCCGCCGGTCACGAAGATATATCGTGTCATGGAAAACCTGTAAGAACGTGATCAATGGGTGTTGCAGAAAGCCACACCAGGATGGGATGGCAGAATAACAGAGTACGCCTAAAGGCTCAATTTGAACTGTCGGGTCAGCGGGACTCCCGCCGCCTCAAACAGGTCGCTGACCAAAGCCTGCTCCTACAACAGAAGTGCCACCGCCACCCTTGTAGGAGCCCAATTCCATTGGGCGATGGAAGGCGCCAGCCTTCCCCGGCCGAGCCACCCTTTTCAAGACACCATTTTCAAAACACCATAAAAAAGCGGCCCGTGTCGCCACGGCCCGCTTTTGGTCACACGAAAACGTCAAACTCAAACGCCCAGGTAATCCAGCATCCCCTCGGCGGCCTGGCGGCCCTCAAAAATGGCGGTGACCACCAGATCCGAGCCGCGCACCATGTCGCCGCCGGCAAAGATCTTTTCGTTGGTGGTTTGGAAGGCGTACTGGCCGTGCTCCGGGGCCTTGACCAGGCGACGCTCGTCGACGTCCACACTGGCGCCTTCGAACCAGGGAATGGAGCTTGCCTGGAAACCAAAGGCGACGACCACGGCGTCTGCGGGAATCACTTCCTCGGAGCCGGGCACGATTTCCGGGCGGCGGCGGCCGTTTTCATCCGCCTCGCCCAGGCGCGTGCGCACGACTTTCACGCCCTCGACCTGCTCGTCCCCCACCACCGCGACGGGCTGGCGGTTGAACAGAAACTCCACGCCTTCTTCGCGGGCGTTGGCCACCTCGCGCCGCGAGCCGGGCATGTTCTCTTCGTCCCGGCGGTAGGCGCAGGTCACGCTTTCGGCGTTCTGGCGAATCGAGCTGCGGTTACAGTCCATCGCCGTGTCGCCGCCGCCGAGTACGACCACGCGCTTGCCTTCCATCGAAATGTAGTCCGCCGGGTCTTTCTCGAAGCCCAGCCGGCGATTGACGTTGGCGATCAGAAAATCGAGCGCCTTGTAAACGCCGGGCAGGTCTTCGCCGGGAAAGCCGCCTTCCATGTACTGGTAGGTGCCCATGCCTAGAAAGACCGCGTCATACTCTTGCACCAGCGTATCGAACTCGATGTCCACGCCGATTTCGACGTTCAGGCGAAACTCGATGCCCATTTCCTCGAATACCGAGCGGCGGCGCTCCATGACGTTCTTTTCGAGCTTGAACTCGGGGATACCGAAGGTCAAAAGCCCGCCGATCTCCGGGTGGCGGTCGAACACCACGGGTTTGACGCCGTTGCGCGCGAGAACATCCGCCGCACCGAGCCCCGCCGGGCCCGCGCCGATGATCGCGACCTTTTTATCGGTCCATACCACCTTGGACATGTCCGGGCGCCAGCCCATGGCAAAGGCGGTATCGGTGATGTACTTCTCAATCGAGCCGATGGTCACCGCGCCGAAACCGTCGTTGAGCGTGCAATCACCTTCGCAGAGCCGGTCCTGGGGGCAGACCCGCCCGCACACTTCCGGCAGCGAATTGGTCTTGTGGGAAAGCTCGGCGGCTTCGATGATGTTGCCTTCCACCACCAGCTGCAGCCAGTTGGGAATGTAGTTGTGCACCGGGCACTTCCACTCGCAGTACGGGTTACCGCAATGCAGGCAGCGGTGGGCCTGGCTTGCCGCGTCCACGGGCTTGAACGGCTCGTAGATTTCGGCGAACTCTTTGGCGCGGGTGTACGCCTCTTTTTTCTGCGGGTCTTTACGACCCACATCGATAAACTGGAAATCGTTGTTCAAACGGTTGGGCATGATCTCTCTCCTCTCGGCGATGGACACATTGGATTACTGCGGCTGACGCCGAGATTGATCCAGCAAACTACCCAGGCTTGCCGCCTTCGGCTTCACCAGCCAGAAGTGGCGCGCATAGTCGCTAAAGTCTTCCAAAATGGCCGCGCCGCGTTTTGAACCGGTCTCGGCAACGTACGCCTCGATCATCTCACGCAGGTGGCGGCGGTACGCTTCCATCGCTTCGGTGTTCACGCGGTGGATTTCCACCAGCTCATGGTTGTACTTATCCACGAAGTTACGCTCTTCGTCGAGCACATAGGCGAAGCCGCCGGTCATACCCGCGCCGAAATTCACGCCGGTTTCCCCCAGTACGCAGACGATACCGCCGGTCATGTATTCGCAGCAGTGATCGCCGGCGCCCTCGATGACCGCCATGGCGCCGGAGTTGCGCACGCCAAAGCGCTCGCCGGCCACGCCCGCGGCATACAGCGTGCCGCCGGTGGCGCCATAAAGGCAGGTATTGCCGACGATCGAGGTCTTGTGGCTTTCGAACTCGCTCACCCTGGGCGGCACGATCACGATACGACCGCCGTTCATGCCCTTGCCCACGTAATCGTTGGCATCACCTTCCAGATAAAGGTTGAGACCTCGGGCATTCCATACGCCAAAGCTTTGGCCGGCAACGCCGGTAAAGCGCGCGGTGACCGGTGCCTCCTCGAGGCCCTCTTCGCCGTAACGCTTGGCAATGGCACCAGAGGAGCGCGCGCCTACGCTACGGTCGCAGTTGGTGATATCGAAGCTGAACTCACCCCCCGAGCGATTTTCGATCGCTTCCGCCAACGCATCGAGAACCTCCTGGTTCTTGGCCCCCGGGTCATGGGGTTCGTTGCGGTTCACCGTGCAAAACTGCGGCGCGTCCGCGGGCACGTAGTCGTTTTTCAAAAGCGGCGTCAAATCCAGCTGACGCTGGGCGGGCGTACGCCCTTCGATCACTTCCAAAAGGTCCGTACGGCCGATCAGGTCGGTCAACTTGCGCACGCCGATCAGCGCCATCAGCTCGCGCACCTCTTCGGCGATGAAGCGGAAGTAGTTTTTGACCATGTCGACGGTGCCGCGAAAGTGCTCACCGCGCAGGTAGTCGTCCTGGGTGGCGACACCGGTGGCGCAGTTATTGAGATGGCAAATACGCAGGTATTTACAGCCCAGCGCGACCATCGGCGCGGTGCCAAAGCCAAAGCTCTCGGCGCCCAGAATCGCCGCCTTGACGACGTCCAGACCGGTTTTCAAGCCGCCGTCGGTCTGCAGGCGGATCTTGTCGCGCAGCCCGTTGATGCGCAGCGCCTGATGCACCTCCGGCAGGCCCAGCTCCCAGGGGGAGCCGGCGTGCTTGATCGAGGTGACCGGGCTTGCCGCGGTGCCGCCATCGTAGCCGGAGACGGTAATCAGGTCCGCGTAGGCCTTGGCAACGCCGGTGGCGATGGTACCGATGCCCGGCTCGGAGACCAGCTTGACCGACACCTGAGCCTCGGGGTTGACCTGTTTGAGATCGAAAATCAGCTGCGCGAGATCCTCGATCGAGTAGATATCGTGGTGTGGCGGCGGTGAAATCAGCGTGACACCGGGCACCGCGTAGCGCAGCCGGGCGATGAGTTCGTTCACCTTGCCGCCGGGCAGCTGGCCGCCCTCGCCGGGCTTGGCGCCCTGGGCCACCTTGATCTGGAGCACCTCGGCGTTGACCAGATACGAGGGCGTAACGCCGAAGCGGCCCGAGGCGATCTGCTTGATTTTCGAGCTTCTGATGGTGCCGTAGCGGGCGTGGTCTTCGCCGCCTTCGCCGGAGTTGGAGCGCCCGCCGGCTTCGTTCATCGCCTGGGCCAGCGCCTCGTGGGCCTCCGGCGAGAGCGCGCCCAGCGACATACCGGCGCTATCGAAGCGCGGCAGTAGACCCTCGACGGACTCTACCTCGTCGAGTTCGATCGAATCGCCGGTGAGCTTGAGCTTCAACAGATCGCGAATGGTCGCGACCGGGCGCTCGTTGACCAGCTGGGCGAACTTCTTCCACTTGGCGTAGCTGCCCTCCTGCACCGCCGCTTGCAAGGTCATGACCACGTCCGGGTTGTAGGCGTGGTACTCAAACCCGTGGACGTACTTGAACTGGCCGCCCTGGGAGATTCCCTTGCGCGGTGTCCAGGCGTCCTTGGCCACCAGCGTCTGCTGCATCTGCAGCTCATTAAAGCCCGCACCCTGAATGCGCGAGGCCATGCCCACGAAACAGGTATCCATCACTTCGTCATTCAGACCGACGGCTTCGAACAGCTGTGAGCCGCGGTAGGAGGCGAGCGTCGAAATTCCCATCTTGGAAAGGATTTTGAACAGCCCTTTCTGCAGCCCCTTGCGGTAGTTTTCGCGACCATCGGCGGGGTTGCCGGTCAGCTCGCCGACCCGGTGCATATCCGCCATGACCTGGTAGGCAAGCCAGGGGTAGACCGCCGTGGCGCCCACGCCAAAGAGCACCGCCATCTGGTGGGCGTCCCGGGCGTAGCCGGTTTCCACGATGATGTTGGCGTTGGGGCGCAGCGCCAGCCTTCCCAGGTGGCTGTGCACCGCGCCGACGGCCAACGCCGCCTGGATCGGCACTTCGCCTTTGGGAAGCTCGGCATCCGAGAGCACCAGCAGCACGCAGCCCGCTTTGACCTGCTCTTCGGCCTTTTGGCAAAGCGCGGTCACGGCCTGCTTGAGACTCGTTTCCTCCGGGTTATAGCCAAGCGGCAGCGGGCAGCTGGCAAAGGCCGGATCGTCCTGACTGACCAGCGCGGTGAACTTGCGCGGCGAGAGGATCGGCGTGGTCAGAATCAGACGGTGCGCGTGCTCGGGGGTGGCCTTGAACACGTTGAGCTCCGCGCCGCAGCAGGTTTCCAGCGACATCACGATCGCCTCACGCAGCGGATCGATCGGCGGATTGGTCACCTGGGCAAACTTCTGACGGAAGTAGTCGGTGAGCAGGCGCGGGCGGCTGGAAAGCACCGCCATGGGCGTATCGTCACCCATCGAGCCCACCGCCTCCTGGCCGCTTTCGGCCAGCGGGCGCAGCAGCTGGTCGCGCTCTTCACTGGTCACCTGAAACATCTTTTGCTGCACGTTGAGCGAATCGGTATCCATGCTCTGAAAACGTGCAAGCTCGGTCAGCGCCGACTCCAGGTAGCTGGCCTGCTCCTTGAGCCAGCGCTTATAGGGGTAGGCAGACTTCAGGCGGTTGTCGATATCGTCGGTGTGCAGTACTTCACCGGTTTGGGTATCCACGGCGAGCATCTGCCCTGGCCCCACGCGCCCCTTGGCGACCACGTCCTCGGGCTTGTAGCCGTAGGTGCCGGTTTCGGAGGCAAGCGTAATGTAGCCGTTTTTGGTCATCACCCAGCGCGCCGGGCGCAGGCCGTTACGGTCGAGCATGCACACGGCCTGGCGGCCATCGGTCATGACCACGCCAGCCGGGCCGTCCCAGGGCTCCATGTGCATGGAGTTGTACTCATAAAAGGCGCGCAGCTCCGCGTCCATGGTCTCGACGTTCTGCCAGGCCGGCGGCACCATCATACGCACGGCGCGGTGCAGCTCCATGCCACCGGTGAGCAGTACTTCGAGCATGTTGTCCATGCTCGAGGAGTCGGAACCGGTCGTGTTGACGACTTCGTCGAGCTCGGCGATGTCCGGCAGGTGCTCGCTTGAGAAGTTGGCCTTACGCGAGTTGGCCCAGCCGCGGTTGGCCTCGATGGTGTTGATCTCGCCGTTGTGGGCGAGCAGGCGAAACGGCTGCGCCAGCGGCCAACGCGGCGCGGTGTTGGTCGAAAAGCGCTGGTGGAAGACGCAGATAGCGGTTTCAAGGCGCGGGTCGTTCAGGTCCTTGTAGAACGCCGGCAGATCTTCCGGCATGACCAGGCCTTTATAGGAGACCACCTCGGAGGAGAGCGAGGAGACGTAAAAGTCCTCGTCACCCTTGAGCGCCTGCTCGGCGTAGCGCCGGGCCATGAAGAGATCCACGGCGAAATTGCTGCTATCGCCGGGCTCGATGAAAACCTGCTCGATGCGCGGCAGACAATCCAGCGCCATGGGACCGCATACGCTGGCGTCGGTGGGGACTTCGCGCCAGCCAAGGCGCTTGAGTCCGCGCTGGTCGAGCTCGCGCTCCAGGGTTTCGCGGGCACGCTGGGCGCGTGTTTCGTCAACGGGTAGAAAGATCACGCCCACGGCAAAGTGTTCGCCAAGCTCGACGTCCAGCGCCTCTTTGGCGGTTTCACGCATGAACCGGGTGGGCATTTTTAAAAGCAGCCCACAGCCATCGCCGGTTTTGCCGTCAGCGGCGATACCGCCGCGGTGCGTCATGCACGTCAGCGACTCGATGGCCGTCTTTAAAAGATCGTGACTGGCGTCCCCTTGCATATGAGCAATAAGCCCAAAGCCGCAGTTATCACGAAACTCGCCAGGCTGATGAAGACCTTTGTTCATGGGCGTGCCTCTAGTCAAGGTGTTTTACTGGCAGCGACTCTATGCTTTAATAGCGGGTTTTCTTTTTATTATGCTACGTATTTCCCGCCCGAGCCCCCTGCTCTGATGCGTTCGCTGCCGCAGGAAAATGGCCGCTCAGCATAGCCACTCGCCCCCATCCGGCGCAATCGCCCGACCGCCTGAAATTTCTCAAAACCCTTGCCAAATCCTGCATTTGCATTAACACCCGACTAAAAAATATAGCCCGGTCAATCACTTAACCCCAAAAGCGACGTCGTCCTACAAGCCTCAAATGGCGCATAGACTTTAGTCTAACCATGGCGCAACACCCCATGCCGATAGCGCATACGGCATACCGATTAACATGGGTAATGCAGATTCGGGCCCTCTGAAACGACAAGACCCGCCATCCTGGCGGGTCCTGAACGTGGGAGCAGACGACTAACGCGGCTCGGCGGCGCCTTGATTGATGGCTCGGGGGTAGCGCTGGAGCAGCGCTTCGAGGGTCGCGGGGGGTGTCTGGTCGCTGATCACCGCCTGGCCCAGGGCCTCGAGCAGTATCAGGCGAAGCCGGGAATCGATGTTTTTCTTGTCCAGGCGCATACGGCTCAAAAAGTCTTCGACCTGCATGCCCTCGGGGGCGGCAAGCGGCAGCCCGGCGCTTTCGATCACCGCTTTGGTACGGGCCAGATCCTCGGCGCTGAGCATGCCAAGCGTGTGAGAAAGCGCGGCGGCCATGGCCATGCCGGCGCCCACTGCCTCGCCGTGCAGCCAGTTACCGTAGCCCTGGTGCGCCTCGATGGCGTGGCCGAAAGTGTGCCCCAGGTTCAAAAGCGCCCGCACCCCCTGCTCGGTTTCGTCATCGGCGACGATATCTGCCTTGGTCTGACAGCTTCGCGCAATCGCCTCGCTAATGGCCTCGGGCTCGACGCGGCGAAGCGCCTCCATATTTGCTTCGAGCCAGCTCAAAAATGCCTCGTCGCGAATCAGGCCGTACTTGATCACCTCGGCAAGCCCGGCGGAGAGCTCGCGGCCAGGCAGTGTCGTCAGCGTATCGGTATCGACCAGCACCGCTTTGGGCTGCCAGAACGCGCCGATCATGTTCTTGCCAAGCGGATGATTGACGCCGGTTTTGCCGCCCACCGAGGAGTCCACCTGAGAGAGCAGCGTGGTGGGCACCTGGATGAACGCGACACCCCGCTGGTAGGCGGCGGCGGCGAAGCCGACCATGTCACCGATCACCCCGCCGCCGAGCGCCACCAGCGTACAGCGCCGGTTGAAGCCAGCGCCGAGCAGCGCATCCCAGATGCGCTCGACCTGCTCGATACGTTTATACTGCTCGCCGTCGGGCAGTACCAGGGTGTGTACGCTACACGCCTCGGGCAAGGCCTGGCAGAGCGTGTCGAGATATAAAGGCGCGATGGTCTCGTTGGTCACCACGAGCACCTGGCTACCCGCAATATAAGGGGCGAGCAGACCGGGCTCGGCGATCAAACCAGCGCCGATGTGAATAGGGTAGCTGCGCTCGGCAAGAGCTACGTTCAGGGTGCGCTTGGCGCTTGACGTCATGACGATACCTTGGAATCGGTCGGGTAGGCGCTTTCGAGCGGGTCGTTGAGACGCTGGGCACGGCGGAGAATATCGTTGACCACCGACCGCGGGCTTCGTCGGTCGGTGCGCACGGTCACATCCGAGGTGGCGCGGTAGAGCGGGTCGCGGGCGGTGAACATGTCCCGCAGCACCTGTTCGCGGTTGGCGCACTGCAACAGCGGGCGGTTTTTGTCCCGGCTGGTGCGCCTTAGCTGCTGTTCGACCGTCGTGAGCAGATAGACCACGGTGCCGCGTTCTCGCAGCGCCTGGCGGTTCTCTTCGCGCAGTACCGCGCCGCCGCCGGTGGCCAACACCACGCCTTGCAGGCGGGTCAGCTCGTCGATCATCTGCATTTCGCGCTGGCGAAAGCCAAGCTCGCCCTCGACATCGAAAATCCAGGGTATATCCGCACCGCAGCGATCCTGTATGACGTGGTCACTGTCATAAAAGGTGCGCGAAAGCTCTGCGGCCAACAAGCGGCCGATCGTACTTTTGCCGGCGCCCATGGGGCCGACCAAAAAAAGGCTGGGTAAATCCTGCATCAGCGAACCGCCAAACCATCATCTAGTAGTCGTGGAGTTATAAACACTAACAGCTCTACCTTTTCATTGCTCTCCTGGGTGTAGCGAAATAGCCGCCCGAGGAAGGGTAGATCACCCAATAACGGGGTTTTGGCAATTTGGCTGAGCTGCTCAGTGGTTAAGATACCGCCAAGCACGACAGTTTGGCCATTGTCGACCAGCACCTGGGTTTCGATTTGATTGGTATCGATGGGCGGCTCGCCGCCGAATTCGCTTTCCCGAAAGCTGTCGTTTTTGATCACGAGATCCATGATGATGCGGTTATCCGGGGTGATCTGCGGGGTGACCTCCAGCGAAAGCTCGGCCTCCTTGAACTGGGTGTCCGGGTTGCCCTGCACGTCCACGCTCTGAAACGCGCGCTCCTCGCCCTGGCGGATGGTGGCGGTGCGCTGGTTGGCGGTGATGATGCGCGGCTGGGAGATCGTCTGACTCTTGCCTTCGCTCTCGAGCGCCCTGAGTTCGAGATCCAGCAGCACGTCGCCGGAGAGATAACCAAAGCTAAACCCGGTACCGGCCACCGCGCCGGCCCCCAGGTCGACGGCAAGCCCACCCTGGGCGCGGTTGATGCCATCCGGGTTGATATTGCGCCGGCCGTAGGTCGTGCCATCTTCGTTGAGCTGAAAACCGCGCGTACTGGATGCGCCCCAGTTGATGCCCAGCTCGCGCGAGGCGGTGTCCCGGGCGATGACGATGCGCGCCTCGATCTGTACCTGGCGCACGGCGATGTCCAGCCGGTCGAGGGTGGCGAGTATTTCGCGAATCTGCTCGGCGGTGTCCTGAACCAGCAGCGTATTGGTGCGCTGGTCGACGGTGACCCGGCCGCGGTCGGTCAAAAGCCCGAAGCCGTCGCCGCCGCGCAAAAGCTGGGCGAAATCCTCGGCGCGGGCGTAGCGCACTTCGATGAATTCGGTGACCAGGGGCGTGAGGGTCTGGCGCTGATTGCGCGACTCGATCTCCTGGCGCTCGATATCGGCAAGCTCCCCCGCCGGTGCGATGACGATCACATTGCCTTGTTCGCGACTCGATAGCCCCTGGCTTTGCAAAATCAGCGCCAGCGCCTGGTCCCAGGGCACGTCGTTCAGGTTGAGCGTGACCCGCCCGGTCACGCTGTCGCTGGCCACCAGGTTCAGCCCGGTAAACTCGGCAAGCGTGGCCAGCACCGAACGCACCTCGATATCCTGAAAGTTGAGGCTCAGCCGGTCGCCGGTGAAGCTCTCCTCGCCGCGCTGGGCAAGTGAGTCGGATTCGGCGACGGGCTCCACGTCCACGGTCAGCACCCGCCCACTCTGCGAAGAGAGCATCGCAAAAGCCCCTTGGGTTTGAAGCTCCAGCTGCACCCCCCGGGCGGTGGCGCGCGGCGTGATGCGGTTGATCGGCGTGGCGAAGTCGGTGACATCGAGGATCTGGTCGAGGGAATCCGGCAAAGTCACGCCTTCCAGGTTGGCCAGCACGACGCCGCGGTCGGCTTCCTCGACAGTGGCGCTCACGCCGCTTTGGCTAAACGTGACCAGCAGCCGCCCGGCGCCGTTGGCGCCACGGCGAAAGTCGATGTTCTCGACCTGGGGTCCGCTGGCACTGGCGGGGGTGGAAGCGCTGGCAACGGAGGCCGCCGGCGGCGTTGTCGCAGCCGGGGCAGTAGAGGTAGAAGTAGATGCAGAAGCGGCAGCGGATGCAGAAGCCGTCGCGGCCGGGGGCGTACCGCCGGTCGGGGTCAGAAAAACGCTTAGCCGGCTGGGGGACGGCGCCGAGCGAAACGTATGCGCCCCCTGCAGCTCGACGATCAACCGCGTGCGCCCGCCCCCTTCGATGGTCGTGATCCGCTCGACCCCCGCCTGGTCGACCACCAGGTTACGGTTTTCGAGCCCGCTTTGGGTATCCGGCAAATCCAGCGCCAACCGCGGCGGCGACTCCAACACGTAGCCGGTGAGCTCGGCGGGAGGGCCGTCGAAGGAGAGCAAAAGCTCCACCTCCCCCTGGGATGCCTCGCGCACCTGAAGATCGGTCAACAGCACGGCATTGGCCATGGCAGGCCAGAGGGCGAGCAGGAAAAGCGCGGTATAGCGGGCAGTGATGAGCATAAACAACGGGTCCCGGATCAACGTCTATCAAGCGATAAGTAGTAACAGCCGGCTAGGGGTCGAGTGACAGCGCGGCCGGGCTCTCCTGCCAGCCCTCCTGCTCGCTGAATACGCGCTCGAGCAGAGTGACTTCCTCTAGTGAAATACGGGTGACCTCCCCGTAGTTGGATCCCATGTGATTCCCTTCGCGCACGTTCACGACGCTGCCATCCGGCGTAGCGACCAGCGCCACGCGCTGGCCCCCCATTTGCAGCGTACCGACCAGGCGCAGCGAGGCAAGCGCAAAGGCTTCCAGCGGCTCCAGGGGGCGCTGGGTATCCGGCGCCATGGCGCTGTTTCGCGGCGAGATTGTCTCACTTCGCGCCAACTGCTCAGGCGCCAAAAACGGGCTGCGCGACTCGCTATATTGGTAGTTTAAATATGCCGCCTCGGGAAAAGGCGCGCTTGCAAGGGAGGCCTGCCCACTGGGGGCGCGGCGAATATCGGCAAGCGTGGCGTCCAGCTCGTCCAGCCGGGCATCGCTGCAGCCGGTCAGGGTCGCCATCAGGGCCATCATGCACACGCGGCGTTGTCTCATGGCGCCGCCTCCTCGTGGCCGGGGTCGTCGATATAGCTGTAGGTGCGCGCCACCAAAGAGAGCCTGAGCACGTCGCTTTGCGGCTCGACCGGTGTAATGGTCAAGTCGTGCTGGGTGACGATACGCGCGAGCTGGCTGATGTCGGCCACGAAGCGGCCCAACTGGTGATACCCCCCGCGCACCTGAATATCCAGCGGATGCTCGATGTAGTGTTCGTTGCTCACGGTCGTACGCAACCGGACGACTTCGATGGTCAGCCGGTTATCCACCGCGGCGTCGCTGATGCTGTCCAAAAGCGAGGGGATCTCGGCGCTGGTGGGCAGCATGGCGCGCATCCGATCCATCTGCCCGCCGAGGGTGGTCAACTGGCTCTGCACGTTGGGCAAAAGCGCCACTTCCGAGGCCTTGACCCGGTATTCGCTCAAAAGGCGCGCCTCTTCGCGCTGCGCCTCGGCCAATCTGGCGCGTTTGTCGCTGACCTGCCACGCCATTAGCCCGCCAAAGGCGAGCGCGAACATCAGCACCACGCAAAGCGCTTTCAAAAAAACCGGCCAACTGCCCGCCTCCTTGAGATCCAGGCTTTGTACGTCGACTTCCTTGAGGCGCTGCCACTCGTGGCGCGCCCGGGCTCGCGTCATCACTGGGCGGCCTCCCCTTGACCGGCGTCAGGGTTTGTATCGTGCAGTGTCTGGACGACCTCGAAGCCAAACCGCCGCCCTTGCTGGTTCGGGGCGCTGGTCACCTCGGAAAGTACCGGCACGGCAAAGCCTGACATACTCGCAATGCGGCGCAGCTGCTCGGAGACCTGGCGCTCGTCGTTGGCCGTCGCGGTGAGCCGGACCCGCTCCCCTTCCCGGCTTAACTGCTCGTAGACCACGCCATCGGCCAGGCTCGCGGCAAGCGCGTTGAAAAGCTCGACGGTATCGGTGCGCTCGCTTTGCAGGGTTTTGAAAAGCTCGAGCTGGGTGCTTAGCTGTGCCGCGTCCGCCTGATAGCGCTTCACGTCGGCAATCTCTTGCTCCAACTGCTCGACATGGCGGGTGATGTAGGCGTTGCGCATCTCTTGCCCATCGAGCTCTTGCTGATACACAAGCCCCACGGCCAGCGCCATCAACACCCCCACGACCAGCGCCAGGGCCAGCACTTTATAGAACTGCCGGGTGCGCTTTTCCCGGCGCGCATCCCGCCAGGCCAACAGGTTGATGTTGATATTCATTGGCCCACCTTCATGGCAAGCCCACAGGCGGTGAGCATGGCCGGCGCGTCGTTGGTCAGGCCCTCGACGTTCAGCCGCTTATAGATGTGCATCCGGTGAAAGGGGTTGGCCAGCGTCACCGCCAGGCCGTTCTCTTCGGCGATACGCTCGGCAAGCCCCGGGATCACGCTCGACCCGCCGGCCAGCACCAAGTGCTCGACCCGCTGTTTGCGCCCGGCGGTATAGTAAAGCTGAAGCGAGCGGCCCACCTGCTGCACCACGGTTTCGATAAAAGGCGTTAGCACGTTGGCCTGATAATCCTCGGGCAGGCCGCCGCGCTTTTTGGCAAGGCCGGCCTCTTCGTTGCTCAGGTCGAACCGTTCGCGAATGGCATCGGTCAACTGACGCCCGCCAAACACCGTGTCGCGGCTGTAGGTAATGCGCCCGTCGCGCAGCACGTGAAATGCGTTCATATTAGCGCCCAGATCCACCAGGGCCACGCACGCCCTGGGGTCGTCACTGACGTTGAGCGCCCGCCGGAGCTCGCCAAACGAGCGCTCGACGGCGAAGGTTTCGACATCCACCGCAGCGGGTTCGAGCCCGGCCTGTACCAGCGTATCGGTCAGCTGGCTGACGTCGCGCTGACGACACGCCACCAGCGCCACCTGCTGCTGGCTTTCGTCATCGGGCACCACCCCCAAACGCTGAAAATCGAAGGCCACCTCGTTGAACGGAAAAGGAATGTGGCGGTCGTACTCCTCGATTATCCGCGCCTCGATCTCGTCTTCGCCCAGCGAAGCGGGAAAGCTCAGGGTTTTGCTAATGGCGGCGCTGGCGGGAACGGCGACCGCGGCTTTACGGGTCGAGGGGTTGGCGTGTTCGACGGCGTTTCGAAGCACGCGGGCGACATCGCTGATATCGCGTATCCGGCGCTCCACCACGGCCCCCTCTTTGAGCGGGCGCACGGCGTAGCTCTGAACCTGAAAATTGCCGTCCAGCTGCTTGAGCTCTAAAAGCTTAACGGTGGCCGAGGTGATATCGACCCCGATCAACCCCTTTCCAGACTTTGGTAGGCGCATGTGGTCCCGTTGATTTTGTCGTCTTGTCGAGCGTCGTCCGAGGTTACCTTATTTTGGGCGCCGCCACACGTTGAGGCAATCATGGCATATCAACACTGGTGGCCGAGGGCCTGGCTTCTTATAATGGTCGCCAATTGCGCAATACGGCCAGTTGGACGCCGTACTTATCTTATCTCCACGGGTGCCCTCTGTTCATGACGTTTTTTCGAACCCTTATCCTGTCACTGGTTTCGATGGCTGCCGCCCTGGTGGGCGCCGCTGTGCTGGCCGTGGTAGGCGCTGCCATCTACTTTTCTCCGGGGCTTCCCGACGTTCGCCAGCTGCAAAATTTCGAATTGCATACCCCGCTACGTATCTTCACCAACGATGGCCGATTGATCGGCGAGTTCGGTGAAGAGCGGCGCATGGTGGTCGATTTCGACGAAATCCCCCAGGACATGATCAACGCACTGGTCGCCGCGGAGGATTCGAGCTACTTCGAACACGCCGGGGTCGACCCGCGCGGGCTTGCCCGCGCGGCGGTGGAGCTTGCCCGAAGCGGCGGCTCGATCCAGTCCGGGGGCTCGACCATCACCATGCAGGTCGCGCGTAACTATATGCTGACGCTGGATCAAACCTTCACGCGTAAGATTCGTGAAATCCTGCTGGCGCTGCAGATGGAACAAGTGCTCTCCAAAGAGCAAATCTTCGAGCTTTATGTCAACAAGATCTTTTTGGGTAACCGCGCCTACGGCATCGCCACCGCCGCGGAAACCTACTACGACCGGCCGCTTGCCGAGCTAACGCTTGCCGAAACCGCAATGATCGCGGGGCTTCCCAAGGCGCCGTCGGCGTTCAACCCGCTGGCCAACTCCGAGCGCTCGCTGATTCGCCGCAACTGGATTTTGTTCCGTATGCGCGAGCTTGGCTATATCGATAACGATACCTACCAGGCCTCGGTGCAGGACCCGGTGACCGCGCGTCGCCACTACACTCAAACCGAAGTGGACGCCTCCTACGTCTCGGAAATGGCGCGTCAGTACGCGGTGGAGCGCTTTGGTGACACCGCCTACACCGGCGGCTACCGGATCTACACCACCATCGACAGCGAACTTCAACCCGCCGCCCGCAATGCGCTGGCCAACGGCTTGATCGAGTACGACCGGCGCCACGGCTGGCGCGGCGCGGAGCAGCGCGACATCGCCGCAAGCCTGGTCGAAGCCCAGGAGCAAACCAATACCCAGGGCCTTGAAGAGGAGCTTTCCGAGTCGCCGGAAATCCGCCAGACCGCGCGCCAGGCCGCGGAGCGCAGCCAGACCGAGATCGAAGGCATCGACGGCGACGTCTCCAACTGGCTGCAGGTGCTCGAGCGCACGCCCAACTACGGCCTCTTGCAACCGGCCATCGTGGTCCAGAGCAGCGGCCGAGAAATGCAGGTGCTGACCCGCGACCGCGAACTTAGAACCATCGCCTGGGACGGCCTGAACTGGGCACGCGCCTACCAAAGCCCGCGCAGCCGCGGCGGCGAGCCGTCAAGCGCGGATCAGATCGCCGTGCGCGGAGACCTGATCCGCGTGGTGGAGAACGACGACGAAACGCTAAGGCTTTCTCAGCGCCCGGACGTCGAAGGTTCGCTGGTGGTTCAGGACCCCCGCACCGGCGCGATTCTGGCGCTGCAGGGCGGCTTCGACTTCAACGCCAGCAAGTTCAACCGCGCCATTCAGGCCCAGCGTCAGTCGGGCTCGATCTTCAAGCCCTTCATCTACCTGGCCGCCCTCGACGATGGCGACATGACGGCGGCGAGCGTGGTCAACGACTCGCCCCTGGTGGTAGACGACGGCAGCAACTCGCTGTGGCGGCCGATGAACTCCAGCCGCGACTTCCAGGGGCCGATGCGCCTGCGCCCGGCGCTGGCACGTTCGCGCAACCTGGTCACCATTCGCGTACTCCAGACCATGGGCGTCAACCCGACCATCAACTACCTGGAAGGCTTCGGCTTCTCGGTTGACCGGCTGCCCCGCGGGCTTTCCCTGGCGCTCGGTAGCGCGAGCCTCACGCCCATGGAGATGACCAACGCTTACGCGGTGATCGCCAACGGCGGCTTCCAGGTATCGCCCTGGTTCATCGAGCGCGTCACCCGCGACGACGACCGGGAGGTCCTCGACGAGGCCACGCCGCAGATCGCCTGCCCGAGCTGCGCCGAAGGCCAGGAGAGCGTCGAGATCGACGGCAAGGAGTATCCGGTCGCCCGGCGCGTCGCCGATGCCGGCGCGGTATATATTCTGCGCGACATGCTGCGCGACGTGATCACCTCGGGCACCGGACGCGCCGCGCTCAGCCTGAACCGCGACGACATCGTGGGTAAAACCGGTACCACCAACAACCAGCGCGATGCCTGGTTCGCCGGCTTCAACAGCGACCTGGTTACGACGGTCTGGGTGGGTAAGGACAGCAACGAAACTACCGCGGAATACGGCGCCAGCGCCGCCCTGCCGATCTGGATCGACTTCATGGGCGGCGCCCTGGAAGGCACGCCTTCGGCCCTGCCGGAGCGCCCCGCCTCCATCGTTACCGCGCGGGTCGACCCGGACACCGGCCGCCGCTTGTACGACAGCCAGTCCGGCGGGCTCGTGGAGCTTTTCCGTGAAGACCATCTGCCCTCCTACCAGGCGCGCACCATTAGTCGCGAGCTCGAGGAGGCCAGCGGCTCCCAGGGCTCGGGCGCGGCGGAATCGATCTTCTAGCCAGGCCGCGATGACAAGGCCCAACGAAAAAGCCCGGAACATGGTTCCGGGCTTTTTTTATGTGCGGCCATAATACGTGAGTTACGCCTTCACGACGGTCACCTCGCGGCGGCTGGCCAGGTAGTTGGCGCTGATCACCGCCGCGATCACCACCACGCCGGCTATTTCGGTCCAAAGACTTGGGTAGAAGACGCCAAAGATCGCCGCCCCGATGGCCAGGCGCGGTAGCCACGACATGCGCGTAAACAGATACCCCTCGAGCGAGGCGGCAAAGGCGCATAGCGCAAAGATCGCGATCACCGCGTTCCAGGCCACGACCAGCACCGGCCCGCCCAGGATGATCTCCGGGTTGAACACCATGAACAGCGGGATCAGGTAGAGCCCCTTGGCAAACTTCCAGGCCTGGAAGCCGGTTTCCATGGGTTTACTGCCGGCAATCGCAGCCCCGGCAAACCCGGCCAGCGCGATCGGCGGAGTCACGTTGGAGTCCTGGGAGTACCAGAACACCACCAGATGCGCGATCAACAGCGGCACGCCGAATTCACTGGTGAGCGCCGGCCCGACCAGCACGATCAGCACGATATAACTCGCCGTGACCGGCAGCCCCATACCCAGTACCAGGCTCGCCAGCAGCACCATGACCAGCGCAAGCACCAGGTTGCCCCCGGAAAAAGCGAGCATCATCGAGGAGAACTTGAGCCCAAGCCCGGTCAAGCCCACCACGCCGACGATGATCCCCGCCACCGCGCAGGCCATGGACACCGCCACGGCGTTGCGCGCGCCAAGCTCCAGACCTTCCACCAGCTTGATGAGCCCCGCCCACACCACGTTTTTTGTGCGCTCGAAGGTCACCGGCTGGCCCTGGCCGGGGGCGACGAAGAAATACCAAAGCGCGTAGCGAATCACCGCCACGGCGACCATGGTCACCACCGCGTAGTAGCCCACCCGCATGGGCGAAAGGTTCATGACCAGTAGCCAGACCAGCACCGCCAGCGGCAGCAAGAAGTGCCAGCCATCCTTCATCACCTGGCGCATTTTGGGCAGCTCGCTTCTCGGCATGCCCTGCATGCCTTGCTTTAGCGCGATGATATGCACGAAGAGATACACCGTGGCGAAGTACATGATGGCCGGCAGGATACTGATCTTGACGATGTCCAGGTACGGCGTGTTGGTGTACTCGGCGATCAAAAACGCCCCGGCCCCCATCAGCGGCGGCATGATTTGCCCGCCGGTCGACGCCGCGGCCTCGATGCCGCCGGCCTGTTTGGGCTGGTAGCCGAGCTTTTTCATGAGCGGAATGGTAAAGGCGCCGGTGGTCACCACGTTGGCAATGGCGCTACCCGAGATCGAGCCCATGCCCGCCGAGGCGAGTACCGCCGCCTTGGCCGGGCCGCCGCGCTGGCGCCCGGTGGCCGCATAAGCCATGTCGATGAAAAACCGCCCCGCGCCGGTGCTCTCCAAAAAGGCGCCGAACAGCACGAAAATGAAGATATAGGTGGCCGCCACCCCCAGCGGCAGGCCGAAAATACCCTCCTGACCAAGGTAAAGCTGCCCCGCCACACGATCGAGCGTATAGCCGCGGTGGGACAAAATACCCGGCAACCACTCGCCAAGCCAGGCCAGTTCCCCCCGGGGCCCGGCCAGCGCGTAGACGATCGCGATCAGGCCGATGATGGTCATGCCAAAGCCAACCGCCCGCCGGCTGGCCTCCAGCACCGTGATCGTGGCGATGATCGCCACGGTGATATCGGTCTGGTTCCAGAACCCGGCGCGATTGATGATCTCATCCAAAAAGAAGACCAGGTAGCCGCCGGTGACCAGGGCGCCGGCAAAGAAGATCGCATCGACGGCCCAGCCGAGTACGCCGCGCGCTCGGGTCGGGCCGAACACGGGAAACATCAAAAACGCCAGCAACATGATCAGCGCCAGGTGGATACTGCGCTGATAGAAAAGCCCCAGCGGCTGAATGCCCGCCGAGTAGAGTTGGAAAAGCGAAAGGGCAACCGCCACGATCGTGATGGCCCAAAGTGCCAGGCGGGGCTGCACCGCGTTTGCCCCCGGCATGACCACCGCAGGTTGAGTGGATTCGCTCATGGAGTCCTCGAAAGGGTTAGCAAGCAAAGAGTTTTAACGTCAAGGGATAGCCGCGGACACCGGCTCACGGCGCGGCGAGTTCGACGATCACCCGCTCACCGGGGGCGCGCTCGCTCAGGCTCACCGTTTCATGGCCGCTATCGGGCCAGCTGATGCGATGGTTCACCGAGAGTGCCCCTACGCGTAGCCGGTAGCGATTGCCTGGCACGGCCTCGTCGATGGCGTTGATCCAATAGCCGCCTTCGCCGTCGGAAACCTGCACCCCGCGCCCGGCGATATGACCAAGACCCGCGGCGAAGTCAGGCTGGTGGCTACGCTCCAGCACCATCTGCCCGCCGCGGTTCTGGTAGCAGTCGAGCACGGTAAAGTGCGCCACCGAGTGGTTCCAGGCCACACACCAGCGGCTTTCATCGGGGATGGGGTGATCGAGCAGCACGTCGCCGGCGTCGCTGGTCACCGTCAAACGCGCCGGCGCCTGTCCAAAGGCACCGGCGCTTTGTAGCGCCATCAGTGAAAGCGCTATCAGCGGCACGGCTAGCCACTGCATGATCGAACGCCTTGGGTAGGCTTACGGGCGCAGGCGATCGGGGATCTCGGCGCCGGTCTCTTCGAAGTAGCGGATGGCACCCGGGTGGAGCGGCACCGGCGTAGACTCCATCGTAAACTCGACGGTGGTGTCGTTGGCCGCCGGGTGAACGGCGATCAGCTCGTCGGTGTGCTCGAAAAGCACCTGAGTAAGCTGGTAGGCAAGCTCTTCGTCCATATCCGCGTTGACCACCAGGACGTTGGGAATGCCGATGGTCTGCACTGCTTCGTCCATACCGTCGTAAAGACCGGCCGCCAGCTCGTAGGGGGCGAACACCTCTTCGTCTTCCCGGGCGTTGGCAATCTCTTCCTCGGAAAGGCTGATCAAGCGGATATCGCGGGTGGCCGCCAGGTTCATGATCGAGCTGGTCGGCGGGCCAACGCTCCAGAATCCGGCGTCGATGTCGCCATCGCGGATGGCATCGGCGGTTTCGTTGAAATTCAGCCGCTGCGGATCAAAGTCATCGTAACTAATGCCGTTGGACTCGAGCAGCGCACTGACGTTGAGCTCGGTGCCGCTACCCGGTGCGCCCACCGACACCCGCTTACCGGCCAGGTCACTAATACTCTGGATATCGGACTCCGCAAGCGTGACCAGTTGTACGGCGTTGGGGTAGATCGAAGCCAGCGCCCGGGTGTTTTCGACCTGACGGCCTTCGAAGTCGCCCGTGCCGGTGTAGGCCTGGTAGACGGTGTCCGCCAACGCGGTGGCCATGTCCGCGTCGCCACGCATGATCAGGCCCATGTTCTCGACCGAAGCGCCGGTGACTTCCGCGGTCGCCTGCGCCCCTTCGATATGGTTGTTGATCATTTCGGCCAGACCGCCGCCAATCGGATAGTAGACGCCCCCGGTGCCCCCGGTGGCAATCGAGAGCTGCTGTGCGCTGGCGGGTAGCGCCAGCGCTAACATGGTCGTGGCGGCAGCGTATTTTAGCGTTCGCATGGGCGTTGTCTCTCTCATGGGTGCGTTATTGATATTGGAATCGCAAGGTCAACGCGGCTTTGTGGTTTTTAAAAGCCGCTTTAATGACGTTAGCACGGTTTCAAAACAAACGTTAATGGGACGATAGTGCCATAGCCGCGGCGTCGTAAAAGCGCTCGCCCGCCGCTGCGCTCATCAGCCGACGCCTGGCGGCGCCCTTTCACGAAATAGCGTCACTTGAGATAAATTTTCAAAATTACGCAATAATGACGCCTATTTTGCCGCCACCCCAGGAGATTCGATGGAACCGCCCCTACCCCGGCCCAACCTGGCCATTAGCGCCTACCGCGATTTGAAGCGGGATATCATTCGTGGGCGCTACCCGCCGGGCGAGAAACTCTTGATGAGCCTTTTGAAAACGCATTACGGGATAAGCACCGGCCCGCTGCGAGAGGCGCTTTCCCAGCTGGTGGCCGACCGGTTGGTGGTCGCCATTAGCCAGCGCGGCTACCGCGTCGCGCCCATGTCGCTTGCCGAACTGGGCGATATTTACGACGCCCGCGCCCAGCTAGAAGGCCTGGTGCTGGGGTTGGCGATCGAGCGTGGCGACGATGACTGGGAAGCCGACGTGCTGGCCACCGCCCACCGGCTGGGCAAGGTCACCGACGTCAGCAGCCCGGATGAGCTTCTCGATAACTGGGACCAGCGCCACCAGGCTTTCCATACCGCCATTGCCAGCGGTTGCAACTCCCCCCACCTGCTGCAAATGCGCGATGCGCTGTTCAACCAGGTCGAGCGTTACCGCCACCTTTGGTTACAGGAAACCGTGATGTCGGCCAGCGCGCTGGCCCAGAAGCACCAGGAGCACAGCGCGCTGGTCGAGGTGATTCTGGCCCGGGACGGCGAACGCGCCGCGGGCATGATGCGCGAGCACCTGATGACCCCGGTACCGGTCATTACCGAGGTGCTACGAGCGCGGGGCATCGACTAAAGTCGACGTTTTATAAAAATGTAGATATTTCTTTTAAACGGCGATACATTGCAAGCACTCACCAAGAGGGCTTTCGCCATGTCACGCTTTAACTGGGATGACCCGCTGCTGCTCGAGCAGCAACTTACCGACGAAGAACGCCAGATCCGCGACGCCGCGCGGGACTACTGCCAGCAAAATCTTCAGCCGCGCGTGCTCAGCGCCTTTCGTGAGGAGCGCTTCGATCGCGAGATCATGTCCGAGATGGGCGAGCTGGGACTTCTGGGCGCCACCGTTGCCGAGGAGTACGGCGGCGCGGGGGTCAATAACGTGGCCTACGGGTTGATCGCCCGCGAGGTAGAGCGGGTCGACTCCGGCTACCGTTCGGCGATGAGCGTGCAGTCGTCGCTGGTGATGTACCCCATCGAAGCCTACGGCTCTGAGGAGCAAAAGCAGAAGTACCTGCCCAAACTCGCCAGCGGCGAAATGGTCGGCTGCTTTGGCCTGACCGAGCCGGACCACGGTTCCGACCCGGGTTCGATGATCACCCGTGCCGAGCAGGTCGACGGCGGCTACCGGCTGACCGGCGCCAAGATGTGGATCACCAACAGCCCGATCGCCGATATCGCCGTGGTCTGGGCAAAATCCGCCGCTCACGACGACCAGATCAAGGGCTTCATCGTCGAGCGCGGGTTCGAGGGCTTCTCCACCCCGAAAATCGAAGGCAAGGTGTCGCTGCGCGCCTCGATCACCGGCGAGATCGTGCTCGATGGCACCTTCGTTCCCGAAGAGAACCTGCTGCCTAACGTCAGTGGGCTGAAAGGCCCGTTCGGCTGTTTGAACAAGGCGCGCTACGGCATTGCCTGGGGCGTGATGGGCACCGCGGAGTTCTGCTGGCACGCCGCGCGCCAATACACCCTGGATCGCAAGCAGTTCAACCGCCCGCTTGCCGCCAACCAGCTGATCCAGAAAAAGCTCGCCGATATGCAAACCGAGATCGCCCTCGGCCTTCAGGCCGCGCTGCAGGTGGGCCGTTTGATGGATACCGGCAACTGGACACCGGAGATGGTCTCGCTGATCAAACGCAACAACTGCGGCAAGGCGCTGGATATCGCGCGGGTCTCCCGGGACATGCACGGCGGCAACGGCGTCTCCGATGAATACGGCGTCATTCGCCACATGGTGAACCTGGAGTCGGTGAACACCTACGAAGGCACCCACGATGTCCATGCCCTGATTCTGGGCCGCGCCCAGACCGGCCTACAGGCGTTTTTCTAATCCATCGCCCCGCGCAAGGAGCCCCCATGAGCGATACGCCAACGCCGCTTAAGGGCATCAAGGTGCTCGACCTTTCCCGCGTGCTGGCCGGCCCCTGGTGCGGGCAGGCCCTGGCCGACATGGGCGCCGATGTCATCAAGATCGAGCGCCCGGGTAGTGGCGACGACACCCGTCACTGGGGCCCGCCCTGGCTTGGCGAAAGTTTCGAGTCCGCCTATTACCTTTGCGCCAACCGCGGCAAGCGCTCGGTCACGGTGGATATGGCAAAACCCGAAGGCCAGGCGCTGATCAAGACCCTGGCCGCCGACGCCGACGTGGTGCTCGAGAACTTCAAGGTCGGGGGGCTCAAGCGCTACGGGCTCGACTTCGAGAGCCTAAAAACGATCAACCCGGGGCTCGTTTACTGCTCGATCACCGGCTTCGGTCAAGAAAGCCCCTACGCCCACCGGGCCGGCTACGACTTCATGATCCAGGCCATGGGCGGCTTGATGAGCCTGACCGGCCAACCCGACGAAGTGCCCGGCGGCGGCCCGGTGAAAGTGGGCGTGGCGATTACCGATATTTTCACCGGCCTTTACGCCACCAACGCGATCCTCGCCGCGCTGTATGCACGCCGCGAAAGCGGCGAAGGCTGCCATATCGACCTTTCGCTGATGGATGTTCAGGTGGGGGTTTTGGCCAACCAGGCCACCAACTACCTGACCTCCCACCAGGTGCCCAAGCGGCTGGGTAACGCCCACCCCAATATCGTGCCCTACCAGGCGTTTGCCACCCAGGATGGGCATATCATCGTCGCGGTGGGTAACGACGCCCAGTTCAAGCGCTTTTGCGCAGCGATCGGCCAGCCTGCGCTTTGTAAAGATGCCCGTTTCGCCACCAACGGCGCCCGGGTCGCCCACCGCGAGGCGCTCGTGCCGCTTTTAGAGGCGGCGATTGCCCTCAGGCCCATCGACCATTGGCTTGCGACGCTGGAAAACGCCGGCGTGCCCTGCGGGCCGATCAATACCCTGGACCGGGTGTTCGAGGATGCCCACGTCAAGGCGCGGGGGCTCAAGCAGACCCTGCCCCACCCCACGGCGGGCAGCGTCGACCTGGTGGCCAACCCGGTTCGTATCGACGGCCACGCGGTATCTGCCCAAACCGCCCCTCCGCTTTTAGGCCAGCATACCGACAGCGTGCTGGAGGAAATCGGTATCACCGCCGCCCAGCGCGAAGCGCTCTATAAGGCGGGCATCATTTAGCGCAGCCTTGAGCGCCCGCAACGGGCGCTTAAGCCAACTTCGCCCTTTCCCGAAAGCTTCTTCAACATAAATTAAAAGGGCGTGTGGACCTTAACGCCCGTCATGTACGCAACCCCCCTCTGCTACTAGACTGCTACGAGTCACATTGACGTCACACGTCACAAAACGCGCCAAGACGCGTTGAATACTCAAAAACACCAAGGGCTTAACAGAGGATTTTTCATGAGTAACTGCGCTCGGGTAGAGGGTCGGTGTAATCGCTGCGATGGCGAGCTCCCCTTCGATTTCACTATGGCGTTTCAACCTATCGTGGATCTATCGAAAGCGCAGGTCACCACCTATGAAGCGCTCGTGCGCGGTGTGAACGGCGAGTCCGCCTGGAGCATCATTTCCAAAGTCACCGACGACTTGCTCTACCGCTTCGACCAGGCCTGCCGGGTCAAGGCCATCGAGATGGCAAGCGCGCTGAATATGCAGACCAACCTGTCGATCAACTTTCTACCCAACGCGGTGTACGAACCCCACGCCTGCATACAGGCGACCCTGGAAGTTTCCCGGCGCGTTGGCTGGCCAGCCAGCCGCCTGGTGTTCGAAATTACCGAAACCGAGCGCGTCGAGGACCGCCAACACCTGGCCAATATCATCGATGCGTATCGCAACATGGGGTTCCAGACCGCCCTGGACGATTTCGGCAACGGCTACGCCAATCTGGATCTACTCACCGATTTGAACCCCGACAAGCTTAAGATCGATCGTGAAATCGTCATGAACTGCGATAGCGACCCGCGCCGCCAGGCCCTGCTCAAAGCGGTCGTTTCGCTGGCCCAGGAACTCGACATCGCGGTGATTGCCGAAGGCATCGAAACCCACAGCGAAGCGCTGTGGCTAGCCCGTGCTGGCATTATGCGCCAGCAAGGCTACTTTTACGCCAAGCCCGCTATCAACTCATTGGGTGAGGACCTTACGCCGCGGCTCGTGGCACTGCGAGACGAAGCGCTCGCGCGTTCAAATCCCGGAGTGGTGAATGCCTGATATTTCGGCCGAGCAATTACAAGAAATGGTAAAACGCTCCAAACGCAATGCGTGGAGTGTACTGACTAGCGCGCCCATAGGAATCTGCGTCACCGATGACCAGGGCTGCTTCGAGCTCGTCAATCCAGCTTACTGCAACTTTTACGGTTACACCGAGAAAGAGCTCATCGGTCAGCCCTTCACCGTCATGGTAGCGCCGGAGTATCGCGAAAAGGCCAGCGCCCTGCACGATGAGTTCCTGCAAGGTACGGAACTGACCGAGATGCGTCAGGAGTGGCAGGTTTTTTGTAAAAACGGCGACTTGCGCACCATCATTGCCGAAGCCGCACGGGTAGAAGGCGATGATGGCACCCCGCGCAAAGTAACCTTCGTAATCGACATCACCGAGCGCAAACAGCTGGAGGAACGGCTTCGAGAGGCGAACGACCGCCTGGACCACCTGGCCAGCCACGATGGCCTTACCGGGCTTTTGAATCGCCGCGCTGGAATTTGCCATCTTAGCGAAGAACTCAAACGCTGCCGGCGCTATGGGGGCGATCTCAGCGTCATGATGTTCGACCTGGATCGCTTCAAAACCATCAACGACACCTATGGCCACGCGACTGGGGATACGGTACTGACCGAGCTTTCCGCCGCGATCGATAATATGCTTCGCGACACCGACGTTCAGGTGCGCTTAGGGGGCGAAGAGTTTTTGGTCATCATGCCCGAAACCAGCAGTAGCGAAGCCCAAACCGCCGCCGAACGCCTTCGCGCGCACATAGAAGAACAGACCTTCACCGAGCATGCACTGACGATCACGCTCTCCGGCGGGGTCGCCAGCACCCCGGCCTCCTGCGCCGAGCAGTTGATCGAGCGCGGCGACCAGGGCATGTACCGCGCCAAGGAGCAGGGGCGTAACCAGATCGTGGTGGCTCAGCCAGAGACACCCGAAGAATTTTAATAGCGGCGTAGGCGTACTATGCTAATGCCCTACCCGTGCTTCATGCCCAACGCTAAAGGAACCCGCCATGACCAATGCCGAGCTTAACGCGCTAAAGCAAAAATACGTGGCCGCCGGCGCGGCAAGCCCCGCCACCGCCTTCGCCGCCCGTGCCGAAAACGCCGAGATCTGGGATGCCGACGGCCACCGCTTCATCGATTTTGCCGGCGGCATTGGCGTACTCAACATTGGCCACCGCCACCCGAAGGTCGTCGCGGCGGTCAAGGAACAGCTCGACAAGGTGATGCACACCTGTCAGACCGTCATGCCCTATGAAGGCTACGTGAAGGTGGCCGAAAAGCTCAGCCAGGTCGTGCCGGTACGCGGCCATGCCAAGGTGATGCTGGCCAACTCCGGTGCCGAGGCGCTGGAAAATGCCGTGAAGATCGCCCGCGCGGCTACAGGCCGCCCCAACGTGGTCTGCTTCGACGGCGGCTATCACGGGCGTACCTTCTACACCATGGCGATGAACGGTAAGGTCGCGCCCTACCAGACCGACTTCGGCCCGATGCCGGGGACCGTCTTCCGTGCGCCTTATCCGGTGCCCTACCACGGCATCAGCGAAGACGAGGCGATTCGTGGCTTGATGATGGCGCTGAAAACCGACGCCGGCCCGACTAACACCGCCGCCATCGTACTCGAACCCGTGCTCGGCGAAGGCGGCTTCTACGCCGCCCCGGCCTCCTTTCTCAAACGCGTTCGCGACATCTGCGATGAGCTCGGTATCTTGATGATCGTCGACGAAGTGCAGTCGGGTTTCGGGCGTACCGGCAAGCTCTTTGCCATCGAGCACAGCGACGTCGAGCCCGACATCATGACCATGGCGAAAAGCATGGCCGATGGCATGCCGATCTCGGCCATCGTCGGTACCGATAAAATCATGGACGCCTCTGGCCCCAACTCGCTGGGCGGCACTTACACCGGCAGCCCCACCGCCTGCGCCGCGGCCCTGGCGGTACTCGAGGTGTTCGAGGAAGAGAATATTCTCGAGCAGAGCCTGGCGCTGGGTAACAAGCTGGTCAAACGTTTCCACGAGTGGCAGAACAAGTTCGACTGCATCGATAACGTGCGCAACCTGGGCGCCATGGCCGCGTTCGAGCTGGTCACCGAGAAAGAAGGCAAAAAGGCACCGAACCCGGACCTGGCCGGCGCGCTCTGCAAAAAAGCCCGCGAAAAAGGCCTGATCCTGCTCTCCTGCGGTATGTACGGCAACACCATCCGCTTTTTGATGCCGATCACCATCGAAGGCGACGTGCTCAACGAAGGTCTGGACATCATCGAGTCCTGCCTGGATTCGCTGACCTGATCTCCGGGCTAAACGCCGCCTGAACGCAAAAACGCCGCCCTATCGGGCGGCGTTTTTGTTTATCTCATACTAACAGCTCAGCCAGCCATGAAGCGCGGCAGCCAAAGCACCAGGCCGGGCCATAGGCTAACGATAATGGCCGCCAGACACATCAGCAAAAAGAACGGCAGCGCCGCCCAAGCTACGCGACCGATACTTTCTCCGGTCAGGCTTTGCAAAACGAAGAGGTTAAAGCCCACGGGCGGGGTGATCTGGCCAAGCTCGATCATGATGATTAGAAAAATGCCGAACCAGATCGGATCGAACCCTGCCAGCAGCACGATCGGAAGCGTAATGGGCAGGCTCATGACGGTAATCGAGATGCCGTCCAAAAAAAGCCCCAAGACGATATAAAAAACCGCCAACGCCAGCAACAACATGGCCGGGCTGAAGTTCTGTGTGGCAATCCAACTGGCAAGCTCGCGCGGAAGGTGCAGATAGCCCATCGCCGTTGACAAAAGGGTCGCGGTGATCAACAGGCTACATACCATGATCGAGGTAATCAGTGTGCCCCGAAAGGCCTCGGTGAGCATGGCCAAATTGATCTGCCGCTCGGCACCCAACAGTACCAGCGTAGCCGCCACGCCCACCGCCGCCGCCTCGGATGGCGTGGCGATGCCGCTGTAGATCGAGCCGATCACGATCGAGATCAGAATCAAAATGGGCAGTAAAAGCAGAATCGACTGGCCAATGGACTGCTCATGCGCCACCTGTTTAGGAGCAAGCGCTGGAGACATCAAGGCGCGTATACCAATGTAGCCGCTATACAGAAGCGCAATCACAAGCCCCGGGACAACGCCCGCCATGAACAGCTGGCTGATCGAAACCTCCGCCTGAACGCCATACACGATCATGACGATCGAGGGCGGAATCAGTAGCCCTAGACTCCCCGCGCCAGCCAGCGAGCCGATCGACAGGTGCCGGTCATAGCCGCGTTGCTTGAGCTCTTGGGTGGTAATCTTACCGATGGTGGCGGTGGTGGCCGCACTCGAGCCGCTGACGGCGGCAAACAGCGTACAGCCCAATACATTGGTGTGCAGAATACCGCCAGGCAGCCGACTGGTAATCGGCACCAAACCTTTGAAAAGCCGCTCCGAGAGATTCGAGCGAAAGATCAGCTCGCCCATCAAAATAAATAGCGGAATCGCCGAAAGCTCCCAGCTATTGCTGGCCCGATATAAAATCCGTGAGAAGATCAAACCGATACGATCAGCGCTGAAGTCCCCGAAAAGCCAGAGCGAGCCAATGGAAACCGCCAGCATCGAGGCGAATATCCAGGTCCCCATGGAGAGGAAAAACACCAGCAGCAGCGCCACACCAACGGCCGTCCAGAAAATATCCATAGTCCGTTCCTGTTAGCCAGGCCTAGGCCGTGGGAGATGAGTACCGCGAGCGCAGTAAAACGATTTTTAATGACCTCACTAATAGCGTAAGTGAAATCAGCCACATGCCAATGAGGATGGCGCCTTCGGGAAGCCAGATAGGCGTTTCGGCCAGGGTCTCACTTACCACGCCACGCTGATAGCTACGCTGAACGTTTTGCAGCCAAAATGTGGAGAGCCATAAAAAACAGCCGGCGGTAACCAGGCTGCTGAAAAGCTCTAAAGGCCATCGCTTGGGTTCGGGAATGCGCTCCATGAGCAGCGACACTCGAATCAAACCACCTTTTTCGAGCACGTAGGGAAGCCCCAGAAACGCCATGGTGGCCACGGCGTAGCCGATATATTCATCCAAAATGAAGGTAGAGCGACCCAACAGGCGCATCACGATTTCGAGAATGATATGGCCAAACATGTAGATGATGAGGGCCACGGCAATCGCGGCGCCCGCACGGTTGAGTAGCTTCGACGCTTTTTCCATTAGCTCGAAAAACCTCATTGCTGGCCTCGAAACTCATCCAGGATCTTTTCGCCGGTGTCGCCAGTGTTCTCCAGCCAGTTTTCGATCACGTTGGTAGAAGCCTCGGAGAGCGCGTCATTGAGGCCTTGCGACACGGGGTCGCTCACCTCGACGTCGTTCTCCGCGAGCATCTGGTAGTTCTCCTCGGTACGCGTTTCAACGGCGGACCAGTTGTACTGGTCGGTCAGGCGAGCGGCTTCGAGCACGGCCTGCTGCTGCTCTTCGCTAAATGAATCGAACACGGCCTTGTTCATGTGCACCATGTTGAGCGGGATGGCGTACTGAACCGCGGAGAAGTGGTTTTGATGCTCCCAGAAGCTGCCGTTGGCACCGGCCTCGGCGGAGGTAAGCACGGCGCTAATACCGCCGGTGGCCAACTGCGGCACCACATCACCCCAGGAGAGGCTGACCGGCGAGGCGCCGACGTTTCTAAAGGTCTCGGTGCCGCTGCGATCGAAGGTGCGAATCTTTAGATTCGTTAGATCATCGGCGCTTTCGATTGCGTCCTTCGACCAGATACCGCTGGGCGGCCAGGGCGAGGCGTAAAGCAGCACCTGGTCGTTATCTTCGAATACGTCTTCGTAATAGGGTTTGGCAATGTCGTAAAGCTGGCGAGCGTCTTCGATATCATCGACCAGAAACGGCAAGGAAGAGAGCAAAAAGAGCGCATCCACACCGCTCATGGTGCCGGAGAGGGTATCGGCGATATCCACGGCGCCATCGGCCACTGCGTAGAAGTGGTCACCGGAATTAAACCCAAGCGCGCCACCGGTATGCAGCGTAATGTCGATATCACCGTCCGTCAGCTCTTCCACCTTGTCGATAAAGTAGGCGTCGCCTTGGGCGTGAATCGAGCTTGCATTGTACTCGTTGGAAAAGTCCAGGCTGAACGTCTGGGCATACGCCTGGCCGCTTACCAGGGCCAATCCCAAGGCCGTTAGAAGAGTTTTTCCGGTGTGAAGCCGGTGAGCGCTACGTTGCATGAGAGTCATGGTGTCAGGTTCCCTGCCGATTTTTATTGAGGTTCTTTTTCAATTTACCTATATCAGCAGGCGGACTGTTTCCATTAACGACTTTTAAGCACCAGGGCGCGACACAATCGCCAACGAAAACTAAAGCATTATTTACTTTCAACGCTCATTGAGGGCAATAAAATGCCGCTCTGGATAAGCGGCATCGGGCTTAAAAAGTTCTGGTCAATAAAACCGAATTACCTTGGCCGGCGATCCCCTTCGAGAAAATTCGCCGTGAATACCGCTTTGCCGTGGGTCTCGAAGGACCATTTCATGACATCGTTAAGGGCGGTCATGACCGCGTCGAACTCGCCGAACACCTGGGTGCTCATGCGGTTGGGGTGAACCTCGAGCCCGCTTTGTTCCAGGCGCTGGACGACCTCCTTGACCACCGGTTTGAAGTCGTCGGTCAGCGGGTAGTAGCTTAGCTGTACAGAAAGATACATGGTCGCTCTCCTGGTCGTTATCGATAGGGCTTAAGGCCCTCAATGGGCCTGGATACGCTGCCAGGCATCGAGGATCGCCGTGCGGGTCTCCTCCGGGTGCTCCATGGGGAACATATGCCCGCCCGGCACGCGGTTGACCGACATCCCTTTACGCTGCAGGCGGCCAATGCGCTTGGGTGTCATCAGGTCAGAGCCCGCGCCGGCGACGATTTCCACCGGCACCTGAACCCGGGCCAGCCGGAATGAAAGGTGATCCGGCAGGTTGCGGAAGATGGCGACCTCGACGCCGGGTTCGAACACCAGCTCGGCCTGGCCATCCTCGAGTAGCCGGGTGCCTGTTTCAACATAGTCGCTAAGCGCCTGCGGGGTAAAGGTGCGAAAAAGCCCACGGCGTTTGAGCGAAGTGGTCATCGCCTCGCGGCTGGGCCACACGCTTCGCCGGTTGCGCGTTTTGCCGGCCGGGGTGATCCGGTCGACGAAACCAAAGCGCTTGGCCGCTTTCAACGCCCAGGCATCGATGCCCATCATCAAGGGCGGGTCGAGCATGACCACGCCGTAAAAGCGCTTGGGCTCGCGCAGTGCGGCCATGGCCATCAGCGTGCCGCCCAGCGAGTGGCCCACACCCAGCACCTTCGTGTGCGTAGGCAGGTAATGTAAAAGCTCATCGACCAGGTTGGCCCAGTTGCGATTCACCGGGAAGCGCGGGTGATGCCCGACCCGGTCGATAGGCTGAAGATCGAAGTGCTCGGCCAGAGGCGCCAGCAGGCTTTTGTAACTGTCGCCGGTAAAGCCGTTGGCGTGGGCGAAGACCAGGGGAGGACGTGAAGGTGTCATAAGGGCTCTGGCGGTATAAGAAATAGTACGGTCCGGCGGTCCGGGGCGCAGCAGCCATTAGGCCGCTATCTGTCATACAGCTGTTTTAATCAAAGCCAGAACCGGCGTCAAGGCCAAGCCCCTGGGGCCCTTAAAACAGCGAAAGCTGGGTGTCCGGGGCGCCGTCGGCCAGCCGGTAGCCCACTCCCAGCAGGCGAACCGGGCGCGCCCCGCGCGCCCAGCCAACGTTCAAAAGCGATTCGAACTGCGCCATGTTCGGCGCGGGGTCGGCGTGCTCGACCGTGGTTTGGGTAAAGTCGTTGAACTTCACCTTGACCATCAGCCCCTTCACCGCCGGGGGCGGGTCCAGTCGTGCGTAGCGCCGCTCCAAATCGCTCAAAAGCTCGGGGAGCTCGCCCCGGCACGCCTCGAGCGTGGGCAAATCCTGGGAATAGGTTTGTTCGGTGCTGATCGACTTGCGCTCGCGGTGGGTCTTGACCGGGCGCTCGTCATGACCGCGGCTTAGATCAAACAAACGTTTACCAAAGCGCCCGAAGTGCTCGATCAGCTCGGTGAGCGCTCGGGTGCGCAGGTCCGCGCAGGTGTGGATATCGAGGCTGGCCATTTTTTCCGCCGTGCGCGGGCCGACGCCGTGAATCTTTTTGACCGGCAGCGCCTCGACGAAGCGCTCGACGTCGTCGGGCGGAATCACGCACAGGCCATCGGGCTTGTTCCAGTCGCTGGCGATCTTGGCCAGAAACTTGTTGGGGGCAACGCCGGCGGAGACGGTAATGCCCACCTCCCGGCGCACTTTCTCGCGAATGGCCTGGGCCATCAGCGTGGCGCTGCCTTTGAACTGCGTCACCTGAGAGACGTCCAGAAACGCTTCGTCCAGTGACAGCGGCTCGATCAGCTCGGTCATCTCGCGGTAGATGGCAAACACCTGGCGGGCCACGTCCTTGTACTTGGCCATGTCGCCACGAATGATGGTGAGGTGCGGGCAGCGTTTGAGCGCCTGGCCCATGGGCATGGCGGAGTGAATGCCGTACTCCCGCGCGGGGTAGTTGCACGTGGCGACCACGCCGCGCTGCTCCACGGAACCGCCAATGGCGATAGGAATATCCGCAAGCGCCGGGTTATCGCGCATTTCGACCGCTGCGTAGAAGCAGTCGCAGTCACAGTGAATAATCTTGCGCACGGGCCCCTGCTTACCTCCGTGTCGAAAAGCAGGGCCACGTGAAAAGCCACCGCCTTAACTGTAAAAAATCACAGTATAGCATAGCCCCGACGCGCTCCCGCCATGCCATGCCGTGTAGCGGCTAGGTACCGCAGAAGGTGCGCAGTACCTGTTCGCTGCTGGTAGCCGGGGCGGCCAGCCGACGCGCGCTCGTCGACTCATCGAACGGGTTGGTTACTGCTGCCAACAGCGTATGAAACGGCGCGAAATCCCCCTGAAGGGCGGCGTCGATGACCTCTTTCACGCGGTGGTTACGCGGGATGACCACCGGGTTGGCGCGGCGCATGGTGTGCTGACGCGTGGCGTGCTCGGCCAGTTCGCTGCCCCGCCAGGTCTCGAGCCATCCATCCAGTGCATTCGGCGTTTGGGAGAGCGCCAACAGTGCCTCGCGGCTGGCATCGTCGAAGTCGATGGCGTAGTGGGTCAGCGCATCGAAGGTGGCGGTCATATCCATGCGCCCTTGCTGCATCAGCGTTTCGAGCTCGTCCATCAGGGTGTCGGCAAGCTCCGGCGCGTCCTCTTCGAGCCCCAGCTTGGCAATGCGCAACTGCCGCCGGGCATGATCGAAGTGCGTGTCGAAACCGCGAATCACCTCTACCGCGCGCTCGACGCCCTCTTCGCCCTGCACGTTCATCAAGGGCAGCAAGGTTTCGGCAAAGCGGGCCAGGTTCCACTGGGCCGCCGCGGGCTGGTTACTAAACGCGTAGCGCCCGCCTTCGTCGATCGAACTGTACACCTTACCCGGGTCGAACTGTTCCATGAAGGCGCAGGGGCCGTAGTCGATGGTCTCGCCACTGATACTGGTGTTGTCGGTATTCATCACGCCGTGGATAAACCCGACGCTCATCCAGCGGGCGACGAGCTCGGCCTGGCGGCGGGTCACGCACTCGAGCAGCGCCAGGTAAGGGTCGTCTTCGGTCATGACCTCGGGGTAATGGCGCTGGATGACGTAGTCCGCCAGCGCTTTCAAAGTGGCCTGGTCCTGACGTGCGGCAAACTGGAAAGTGCCCACGCGAACATGGCTCGAGGCGACCCGGGTGAACACCGCGCCGGGCTCGGGCATTTGGCGCACCACGCGCTCGCCTGCGGCCACCGCCGCCAGCGCCCGGGTGGTGGGCACGCCGATAGCGGCCATGAACTCGCTGACCAGGTATTCGCGCAGCACCGGCCCAAGCGGCGAGCGACCGTCGCCGCCACGGGAGAACGGCGTTCGCCCGCTGCCCTTGAGCTGGACATCCCAGCGTTTGCCCTCACTATCTACTACCTCGCCCAACAGCAGCGCGCGGCCATCGCCCAGCTGAGGCACGAAGTTGCCGAACTGATGCCCGGCGTAGCCAAGCGCGACGGGGCGCGCCCCTTCCGGCGTTACGTTACCGCTGAACCACTGCGCAAGCGTTGCTTGATCCGGCACGGTGCGCGCGCCGAGTGTCTTTGCGAGCGCCTCGTTGAAGGCGATCAGAGAGGGGGCAGCAACGCCCGCGGGCTCGCAGGCACGCCATAGCGGCTCGGGAAGCGTTTGGTACTCGTGATCGAAGTTCAGCACTAAGGCCTCCACTTTCAATAGTCGGGCTGGGGTAATACCCTAGCATCTTGCTCAAGTTTATGGCGATATCATGGGTTTTCCTAACACGTCGACATCATCGATTCACGCCCCGCTGCCCCGGCGCTTTTACGACCGGGATACCCTGCTGGTCGCTCGTGAGCTTTTGGGCTGCCAGCTGGTGCGCCGGGTGGGCGATGAGCTGGTCGCCGCCACCATCGTGGAAACCGAAGCGTACCGGGGCGCTGCGGACTCCGCCTGCCACGCGCACCGGCGCAAAACGCCGCGCACCCAAGCGATGTTCGGCCCGCCCGGCCACGCCTACGTGTACCTGGTGTACGGCATGCACTGGCTTTTGAATATCGTCACCCAGCCCGAAGGCAACCCCTGCGCGGTGCTGGTGCGTGCGGTCGAGCCCGCCGTCAACGAAGAGGCCATGCGCTACTACCGCCCCATGCAGGGCAAGGCGCTCTGCAACGGCCCGGGCAAGCTCACCCGGGCACTGCAAATCGACAAATCGCTTTACGGTGAAGACATGACCCAACCGAAAAAGCTTTGGGTCACCCAGGGCAAGGCCGTTGAGCGTATTTCGAGCGGGCCGCGTGTGGGGATCGACTACGCCGCCCCGGCGGATCGCGACGCACCCTGGCGGCTTTGGGTGGCGGATAACCCCTGGGTCTCTAAAGCGCGTTAGTGCTGGTTTGCTCCAGGCAGGTCAACGCGTGAGCCAATACCGGGGTGAGCGGCGCGCGCCACTGGTGGGTGAGCAGGTGATCGGCCCGGGTCACGCCCAGCGAAAGTGATGCCACCGGCAGGCCCCGGGCGTGGGCCTCGCGGCAGAAGCGGTAACCGGAGAACACCATCAACGAGGTACCCACCGCCAGCACCGCACTGGAGCGGGCCAGCGCCGCCTCGGCTTCGAGCCGGCGCGCCATGGGCACCACGTCGCCGTAATAGACCACGTCAGGTTTCAATATGCCGCTACAGCGTGGGCAGTCGTACACCTTGAAGCTCGAGAAATCGGTATCCAGATCCGCGTCGCCGTCCGGGGCGTGGGCGGCGTCCATTGCCGCAAAGCGGGGGTTCATGCGCGCCATTTCCGCGTGCATGGCGTAGCGCATGATGCTGTAACCGCAGCGCATGCAGCTCACCGTATCCGCCCGGCCGTGCAGGTCGACCACGCGTTTTGAGCCCGCCCGCTGATGAAGCCGGTCGACGTTTTGCGTCACCAGCATTTCCACCATGCCCTTGGCTTCGAGCGCGGCCAGCACCCGGTGCGAACCGCCCACCTGGGCGCTGCCCAGCGCCTTGAAGCCGATCAGCGCCCGCGCCCAGTAACGCTTGCGCACACTGGCACTTCCCATGAAGTCACCGTGCTGCACCGGCGGCGAGCGTTTCCACTGGCCGTTGGCATCGCGGTAATCGGGAATGCCGCTGTCGGTGCTGACCCCGGCACCGGTAATGATGAAAAGCCGCGGGTGGCGAAGTATGAACGCCGCCAATTCTTCGCCCGCCTGCTCAACATCCGTCAGGTTTTTTATCTGCGTCAATACTTCACCCCAGGAAAGCGGTTAACATCTCAACGATACTGTAAGACAGTGGCGGTGCATACAACGTGCCCGCCCCGGCCTAACAAGGAGCCCTTTCATGCAGCGAGATCACGATATCATCATCATTGGCGGCGGCATGGTGGGCGCGGCACTGGCCGCGCGGCTGGGGCAAGCCGGCCGCCGCGTGGCGCTAATCGAACACAGCACGCCCCCAAGTGCCCCCGAGGGCGACTATGACCTGCGTATCTCGTCGCTGAACAAACGCTCGCTCGACTTCATCGAGGCAAGCCACACTAATCTTCCGCTGGAGCGCACCTCGTCGTTTCGCCATATCGAAGTGTGGAACCAGGAAGGCGCCGGGCACAGCCTGTTTTCGGCCGAGGACAGCGATATGGAGCGCTTTGGCCTGTTCATCGAGAACATCGCGCTTCAGCACGCCCTGTGGCAGCGTCTGGAAAGCATGGCCTGCGTGACGCTTTATACCGAAACCACGCTGGTGGCGACCTACGCAAGCGGAAGCACCCGCATGGTGGAGCTGGATAACGGCCAGACGCTGAGCGCCGAACTGGTGGTCGGTGCCGACGGCGCGAACTCCAAACTTCGTGAGCTGGCCGGTATCGAGATCGCCACCCACGACTATCACCAGCGCGCGATGATCATCAACGTGGAGACAGTACTTCCCCAGCAAGATGTGAGCTGGCAGTGCTTCACGCCCACCGGGCCCCTTGCCATGCTGCCGCTGCCCGGCCACCGCGCCTCCCTTGTGTGGTACGACCAGGAAGGCGCCATCCAGGCCCGCGAGGCCATGGACGACGACGCCCTCAAAACCGCCATCGAAGCGGCGTATCCCAAGCGGTTGGGCGGCATTACCCGCGTGGTCGCCCGCGCAAGCTTCCCCATCAAACGCCAGCACGCCAGAAGCTATACCGCCAAACGCCTAGCGCTAATGGGCGACGCCGCCCACGTGGTACACCCGCTGGCAGGTCAGGGGCTGAACATTGGCCTGCACGACGCCGACGCCCTGGCCGAGCTGATTCTGGGCCATACCGATGCCGGCGACAGCGCCGCGCTCAAGCGCTACGAGTGGCAGCGCCGCCTGGCCAACCAGGCGATGATTGCCGCCACGGACAGCTTCCATCATCTATTCACCGGCGCCAAGCCGCTGCGCCAGCTAGGCGATTTCAGCCTGCAGTTGGCCGAGCGCCTGCCCTTCGCCAAGCGCATGATGATGATGCAGGCCAATGGGTTGAATCCGTTCAAACGGCGCTAACACGGACGCTAGCGATAGCCACGGGTTTTAGCTTGACTCGCTGGCGCTTGATTGAGCGCCAGCGCTGTTTAGGTCACCTCGAAATCGAACAGGTGAACATCGTCAAGACTGACCGTGCTGCGATAGCACGCCTTCCTTATCCAAACTGAACTCGGCGAAATCCCGCGCCAGATAAAGCGTGCTCGAATAGGCGCGCCTGGCCTCCTCGCGGATCTCCTCGATCGAAGACGAGCCTTGCGTATGCGACTGGTAGCGCGGGCTAAAGTGCGTTAGCACCAAATTAGGCAGCGCCACTGCCTCGGCCAACGCAGCCACCTGTTGTGCATAGCTGTGCCCTACCTCACTCGCTTTTTCGGCCATCGCGGCAGTATAAGTGGCTTCGTGCACCAGCACCTGGGCATCCGCGCACGCTTTTGTTAGAAGCTCGGGGCTGTCGTTGTCACCGGCAATGACTATCTTGCCGGGCGGGTTTTTGAACACTCGGTAGTCCGCACTTTTTAGCGTCTCGCCGCCCCACTCGATATCCACGCCCTGCTGAATTTGGCCCCACAGCGGCCCACGCGGAACGCCGCGCTCGGTTAACGCCTCGACGTTCAAGGCACGCTCGGGCTTTTCGGTAAAGCTGTAGGCGTAGGAAGCCACGCCATGAGAAAGACGCGAGGTGGCAACCATCATGTTCTCGAACTCGACGTCTGGCAGCGCGTCGGCGTCGATGAACGTCACGGCAAAAGGCAGCGAGAGCGACGTGGTTTCGAACGTTGCCTTCATCCACGCCTGGATGCCAGCGGGCGCCACCACGGTGAGCGGCGCCTGGCGGCCGTTCATCGCCGCGCTCGCCAAAAGCCCCGGCAGCCCATAGCAGTGGTCGCCGTGCACGTGGGTGATGAAAATACCGCGCAGCGCATTCAGCGAAAGCCGGGTGTAAAGGATCTGCTGCTGGGTGCCCTCGCCGCAGTCGATCAGATACCAGCCCTTGCCCTTACGCTCGCAAAGGGCAACGGCGGAGACGTTTCGCTGCTTGGTGGGGACGCCGGCAGAGGTGCCAAGAAAAAGCAGGTTCATGGTGAGCCCGTGTGATGGTTAGCGTTCTCGAACATTGCCAGGGTGTCCTGAGCCTCGGGTATGCCGGAAGCGGCCGCTTTCTCGAGCCATTCGGCCCCCGCCGCATAATCTTCGTAGCCCGCCCAGCCATCGATCAAGGCCAATCCCCAATTATACTGGGCGGCCGGATGTCCTTTATTGGCTGCTTTCTCGAAGTACTGGCCGGCCTTTACATCGTTCACTGGAACGAACTGCCCCGCCATGTGCATACAACCAAGGTTGAACTCTGCATACATCAACCACTTGCCGTTCAAGGCCGCCGCTTTCTCGAAACATTGATAGGCTCTTTCATGGTCCTCCTTCACCCCTATGCCATCCAAGCACCTGGACCCTAGATCGATAAGGCCTCTTTCACCTTCCAGCGTTTCCAGCACTTCAAGGTGGCGAACCGCTCTTGCTTCGTCATTATTCTCAAAGCTCGCCGCCAGGAACTGGTGATGAGAGATTCTGATCTTTCTTAACCATTTGGCAGGCATCAATCCTGCAACGATACCCGTATCAATGGCGACGTGAATGCGCCGCCAACAGGGAATGTTGTTCAATAAACCGGGGATACGCCGGTACCGCGACCACGCCAACTTTTCGTCAGCAATAGGTGCCCCGCAACGCTTGCAAACCAATCGTGTTCTGTAGAACCTTCTGGTCTGGTCAAAGAAGGTAAATAAAAGCGCCGCCCCCAGAACATATAAAAGAGTACTGGATACGTGCAGCATTAACGTACCGAATCCACCGACCAAAAGCGCCCACCGCAGCAACATAATGACGATGTTTTTAAACGTCCACGGCAGTACCCAGGCAGCACTTCCTCGGCAGCCCAAGCAACATAGAATGTCCTCCACTTTTCTTTTTCCCAAGCGCCACCTTTTACCGGCTGATTGTGAGGTCGAACGGCTCTTTTCAAAGCACCACGGCGGTTAAGCCAGCAGGTCTCCGCGCTCCCATAGTGAGATCACGACGTTCATTTGCTGGTTATGCTTTTTTTGGGTGCCGCGCCGGAGCGATATTGATCGACCGCCTTTCGTGCAATCTGTGCGTATTTATTCATCGTCTCTTTACCTAAACTTAATAAAGCGAGCTTATCCTGGAGCCTACCCATTCGCCATGAAATGACACGCGTCAATCTATCGGTTTTGAATCGAAACGAAGTGGGTACAGCACTGTCACAGACGATTACACTGATCATGCAACTCACTCTACGTACAGGACTATTTGCCATGGAAGCGACCAACGAGAAAGTCTTCATCAGCCCGGCCCGCTACGTTCAGGGTGAAGGTGTGACGGCTCGCGCCGGTCACTACGTCTCGGCACTGGGCAAAAAAGCCCTACTCATCGCCGACGACGTGGTCTGGAAAATTGCCGGTAAGCAATTAAGCGAGAGCCTGGAAAACGAAGGCGTGAGTTTCGAGCGCGTCGTGTTCGAAGGCGAGGCCTCCACGCGCGAGATCGAGCGGATCAGTGAGCTGGGCCGCCAGCAACAAGCGCAAGTCGTCATCGGCTTCGGTGGCGGTAAGACGATCGACACCGCCAAGGGCGTGGCCGACGAGCTCAAAGCCGCCTGTGCCGTACTGCCGACCACGGCGTCTACCGATGCGCCGACCAGTGCGCTCTCGGTCATCTACAACGATGAAGGCGAGTTCGAGTCCTATCGCTTTTTCGACAAGAACCCCAACCTGGTGCTGGTGGACACCGGCATCATCTGCAAGGCGCCGCCGCGCTTTTTAGCCTCCGGCATTGCCGATGCGCTGGCCACCTGGGTCGAGGCGCGCGCCGCCATTCGTGCCAACGCCAACAACATGGCCGGCGGCAAGTCCACGCTTCTGGGCGCGACCATTGGCGAGAAGTGCGAAGAGATCCTCTTCGAGCACGCAATGCTCGCCTACCAGGCGAACCAGGCGCAGATCGTCACGCCCTCATTCGAGGCCGTGGTCGAAGCCAACACCCTGCTCAGCGGGCTCGGTTTCGAAAGCGGTGGCCTGGCAGGCGCCCACGCCATTCACAACGGCTTTACCGCCCTGCACGGCGAGATCCACGACCTGACCCACGGCGAAAAAGTCGCCTACGGCACCATGGCTCAGTTGATTCTCGACCAGACCCCGCAAGCAGAACTGGAAGAGTACCTGGACCTCTACCTGGCCCTTGGCCTGCCGGTGACGCTAAAAGCGCTCAAGCTCGACGAAGCCAGCGACGACGATTTATTCCGCGTAGCCGAGGCCGCGCTGAAAGAAGGCGAATCGAGCCACAACCTGGCGTACGAACTCACGCCGCAGCAGGTCGTCAGCGCCATCAAGGCGGTGGACGTGCATGCGCGGGCGTTTATGGAGAAGGTGGGCCTGAGCGAGTAAGGCTTAAAAAGCGGGGCGCTTCGGCGCTCCGCTTTCTCGAAGGTAAGCGGAGCGTCAGAGCCAGGTCAAGAGACTATGCAGATAAACTATAATCCAATGGGGAAATGGTCGGCAGAGGCAGTGAAGGTAAGATATTCAGAGTTAAGCTATACATTGGGAGGGGGCGATGGATTCGAGCCGTACTGTAAAACCTTTACTAACCGCGGAGGCTTCACCTGGATTTATAATATTATGGAATCCGTACCAGATAGGGACCGGTTAGGTGACAAGCCTGCGTACAGCTTTTTCCAGGATCTGGCCGAAAAGTGCATGCACTCTCAAGACAAAATCTAACGAACCTGGAATGCCCACTCAAACGTATCAGTGCTTCCCGACACACGGTCATTAATGGTCGCCTCAAGCCGATACTGCCCTGGGGGATCATCTGAATCTATCACTATTCCCATGTACTCAACGCTTAGCTCATACATGCCGGGCGCGACAGCTGGCTTATCCTGCCATAGTTCAACATCGTTCAACGCGTCTCCATAGATGTCGCCTTCCGGGTTAAAGAGAACATAATCTACCGTAGCATCACAATTCCCATTGGCATTCGCAGCACACCCAGAAAACGCCACAATTGCCGTCAAAAACCGTTCGAGAGGTGCCACCTCGAGCTTTTCAAGCTCTAGTGTATGCATGGTGCCAGTGCGCCTGGCATGAAATAGCTCATCCCCTCGATCCGTCAAGAGGAGAAACCCGTCAATATCAGCTTGCCCAGTTTCAGCCTGCGCCACACTCTGGCTGCTGCAAAGCAAACCGAGTAAGGTAACCGCGATTTGAAGAACTTGTGAGAATCGAAACACCAGGCACCGCCTTTCATATAGTGAATACCACGTTATTATTTTCCATCTTCACTACTACAACTAATTGAACAGCCGTAATAGCGATAGAGCGCAGTAAGTGGCTATTCAAAACTAATCAACCTACTCTAATCCATAAGTAGCAGCCATCTCTTCTCTGGCCAACCTTATAACTTCCTCTCCACTAAGGCCGTCTAAGCTCGAACGCGCCCGATCGGCACGCCGCTGAAGCTCCTCGTCGCTTAGTTCACTGAGCTCCCTCATCGACAGCCCCTCGGACAGGCGACGCATGGTAAGGACACTTATTGCCTGATTGAACCGGCTGACTTCACTTTCATCCAGCGCTTCACGGATAGATCTAATCGACTCATCGAATTGCTGTTGATCGGTACCATCGATTTCAGGATCTGCATGAGCTATTCCCATCATCGATACCATAGCGACTACGGCTAATATACGTTTCATTACGTCTTTACTCAGTTCAGTAGATGTGGAACAAAACTAAACAATAACGCTTTGAAATGCCAATTAAATTCCCCTCGAATCCTTCGTTACTATCGATGCTGCCACCCCAAACAGCATTATTCGAACTACCTGCATAAATCCCGATTGGTAACTGAAGCGCTCTGCCATGCCGCCCATCTGCCGCCTCCCGGCTTGATCAGGCGGTGCTTGAGTCCAGGGTCCGGCACAACCGCGAGCGTAGTGAGCCCTACGGCTTAAAGCTGTCAATTACTGGCTTTTAGTAAGCGTTTTACTTGTCAGGATAAACATTATCAGGCGTAAATATTTCCGGATAGAATATGCCGTTGCCCCAGTACTCCGACCTGATAAAGTAGCCGAAAGATAAGACTTGCTCCACCTTATAAAGTCAGGCGAATGCGCTGGTTTAAAGCCACATAGCGGTGGAGGCCTGTCGCTGTGTAGCCACTATCATAAGCTGACATGTCTTCGCACATAATTGCATGCCGATACTGCACAAGCTGCGCCTAGCAAGCCATAAAAGCCAAGGAAGGAGGCTGATTCAATGCCGAATCTTGTACCAGACGAACCAAACACCAGAAGCGGTGTGATAGTACCGAAAATAAAGCCAACAACAGAGTAGATGCCAAGCCAAGTATATTCTCGCAACTGAACTGCCTGACGAAGCTTGATCAAGGGATAGGACAGAAGAAGGCACCAGAACACTGCAACAGGGAATGCGAGAACACCAAAGATAGTCGCTGCGCCTCCATATGTCGGCAAGCAAACGACAACCAGAAGCATTGCACCTACAAAAGCTGCCTGGATGCTTGATACTAAAACATGCTTCCACATTGCATTGCCTCCTGAGATCAAGCAATAAGTGCAGCACCTGCGGTATCCAGGGCCCCACTCTTTGCGCAGTTGCTTGGCGACGATGCTGATCATGCCGGGTAGGCGCTTCGTCCACTTCCAGGCGATACGCCACCTGCTGTCACTATAGTGATAGCCATCAGCGGTCGCGTTACGACGCTGTTCGCGGCTAATCGTACTGTTATGAATGCCAAGGTCTCTGGCGATCTGTCATTGGCTCATGCCTCCCCCGATCTACGGCTATTAAAACGGTTCTTCCAATCGAATTCAGGAATATTGATTCTTTGATTCGTAGTCCCATCCCAATCTACCGCGAATCCTGCCTTTTCCAGCTCTTCCTGCATAATCTGGGCAACGTTAATTTTCTCAGCCACATCACCATTAACGTGATCATAAGCCAGCATCAAGCCCTCGCTATCAATAGCTCGCTCTAAATCTTGCCCATGATAAAAGCAATAGCCGAAGAATGTCGCTTTTGGATATACACTCAATACTTCATTTGAATCGTCATGCCCATCCGCCATCGTATAGCCAGCGTTATGTAAACAAAGAATGCCTTTTGCCCTGAGGGCCTGAAACACACTGTCTAATCGATCCAGGTCTGTTATTTGAGGCCATGATTCTTCAGCCGCTAGCTTTTTCTTAAATTCGATGCTTACGGACTCACGAAGCATTTGCTCATCGGCATCATCTTCAAGTAGGTCGGAAATTACCTCTTGGATGTCTTCTGGTGTATCGAACCCACCCCAAACATGAACCTTGATGGTGTCTAAAATATACTGATTCACTTCATTCATATTCTCTACCTTGGACAAAGCAAGTTCACTAACGATTATCCGCGCTATTCAGGCCAACGGATAAGTTTCCAAAAAAAAGTTTTTTAAGGCTTATAACGTGTCAACGCAATGCCGCAAGCGATCAGTCCAGAAGAAACAAACCGCCATACTCCGAAACCTTCTTTCAAAATGATGGTGGAAATCAGCGCGGCAAACAATACGCTGGTTTCGCGTAGCGCCGAGACCATGCCAAGGGGCGCATAGGCCATGGCCCAGATAACGATCCAATACGCGCCAACCTGCATTCCACCGCCAGCAATGGCAGGAGCCAGGTTGCCACATACGACTTTTTGTATTTCCTTGGCTTTCCATGTCAAGGCAATCGCAAACGTCAGCAAGCCGTTACCGAGCGTCAGAAGAACCGCAAAGCCGAGTACCGAGCCCGCCTGCCTTGCCCCCAAACCGCCACCAACGTGTAAGAGGCAATCAGCCCGCCCGTGCCCAACGCAAGTATTATGGCGCGCGGGTTACGCGTGATACCGGTACGGGCATCGAAGGCCAGCGACATCACCCCCACCCCGAGAAACAACACCCCAAGAAGCGGTAGCATGCCCAGCATTTCGCCAGCGAATGCAGCCGCACCCAGGGTGACGAGTAACGGCGCCGACCCGCGCGCGATGGGATAGACCTGGCCAAAATCACCATGCTGGTACGCCATGGGCAGGCAGAAGTGATACGCCGTATGTATCAGGATAGCCAGGCCCAGAAGTGGCCAACTGGCCGGATCGGGGAGCGTGACAAAAGGCAAGGCGAGTGCGGAAACGGCGCTACCCAATAACGTGATCACCGCCATGACGGCAATTCTGTCACCGCTCACTTTGACGATAGCGTTCCAACTGGCGTTGAAGAGCGCCGCGAGCAGTACGATCATGGTGATTTCAGGGCTCATGTCATCGAATCCTTGGGCGGCAGGATGCTACGTTAAGAAAAAATAGTTTTTCCAGCATAGCGACCAGCTCTGCATCAGCGCCATAATACTTATGGAGCTGGTGTACGGTGCTGAGAAATCTGCTTCTCCCGAGAAAAATTTAAGCGCGATAGAAGGATTCGCAGCCCGACTGGAAGTACTCGACTATGACCAGATGATTGTCGGGCACGCCCGTTCAAGAGGGTTGATTCTGGTAACCAATAACTTGCGAGAATTTCATCGCGTGCCAAGGCTTCGAGTAGAAGATTGGCTTTGAAACGCTAAGCCATTTGAATCAAGGCCTAATGCCCCATTCGCGTCAACATGACCAACATGGCCGTAGGTGAAGTTGCGAGGAAAACGTCTTCGAGCGCGCCATGCTGGCTTATCAAGCTGTACAGCGAGATTCATAATCTTACCCACGGCGAAAAAAAGGCTCACAGCACGGTCGCGCAGCTGATTTCGACCAAACGCCACGAGCAGAGCTTGAAGAGTATCTAGACCTCTACCAGGCGCTGGGCCTGCCGGAGGCGCTGAAGCTTGACCAGGCAAGTGAGGAAGATCTTTACCGTGTAGCCGAAGCGGCGCCTAAAGAGGGCGAATCAAGCCATAACCTGGCGTATGAGCTAACGCCCAAGCTAAAGCATGCGCGGGCGTTTATGGATAAAGCTGATCTGACAGAGTAGATCCAGGTGGCGGAGCACTGCGGCGCTCCGTATTGGGCACCCTTTCAAATGTACTACGTTGTGATTGGCTTGATCATCGCTAACGCCCCCAAATCACCCCTGCCTTTTTCCACAAGCCCCAACGCTTGATAAAGGCGAAAAGCGGCTGTATTCGACTCATAAACGTTGAGTGTAAAACTGCTTACGCTTACGTGATGCTGCGAAGCCCCTTGCTCCATCAGTGCGACACATAGCGCTCTCCCCACACCATGCCCCCGCATTACTGGGTCAACAATCAAGCGCGCCAAGTGAAGAACGCCGCCTTCGCGTAACAGCAGCTGACCAAACCCCATAATTTCGCCTTCAGCATCCACAAGGACGTAAGCATTGTTTTCGGATGCCCCCATGTCAGCCCACGCAGTGTCGGGTGTGCCAGGGTATCGCACATTTGGCCCTGCCCACATGCGGCACTCTTGCTTACCAGTGATCCAGTTCAAAATTGTGGAAAGGTCGGCGGGTTGCGCGGCGCGTAATGTCATCTGATGAATTACCTTTCAACACTGCGTCATGCATATGCTTTATCGGAAAGGCGCGCCATATGGTATGCATTCACGTATTCGCCACCCCTAAAAGCAAAAGCCACCGACTCACCTTCAATTTCAAAATCAAATTTCTTGTATAGATTAATGGCGCGCTCATTGTCTGTGTATACGGTGAGTTCGATGCGCTTGAGATTAAGCCAATTATCCGCCAGCTCGACCACCGTAGATAACAGCGCACTGCCAACCCCCTGCCCTTGGGATTTATCCTTCACCCCCATACCGAGCGACCCCACATGTTTGCGCCTTGGGTTTTGACAGACCTCAAAGCCCAAATTACCCACGATTTCTCCATTAACCAGAGCAACATACCCGTAAACATTCTGTGGTGTATTCGAAAGACGCTGCTCCCAGAGGGCAACAGATGGATGGGGAAGTTGAAGAGTGCCCGCATAGGCGTTTGGGCATTCGTAAATTTCTTTTACAGCGCGAGCATCGGAGGGCTCGGCTCTTCTAATTTCAGCATCCATATTTCTCTATTTCCTTTATACACCATGAACGATACATGGCTAACCTTAACCCTAATTAGCACCGCCTACACAACATTGCTTACGGCTAAATGTGGCTTTTTTGTCACGCCAACTGGATTTCAGTGGTATCTAAAAGCCTCAATTCACCACAGAGCGTCCGGCCTCTTACCGGTTAGCATTTTCCTCAGCCACTTGGCGCAGCGCATCGACCAGCACATCCGCGGGCTGGGCACCTGAAATCAGGTAGCGGCCGTCGAGGATGAAGCCCGGGACGGCGCTCACTCCGGCCTCCATGAATTTCTGCTGTGCCGCTCGCACCTCGTCCGCGTACTGATCAGAGCGGGCGATGGCTTCGGCGGTATCGCCATCAAGCCCCACTTCCATCGCCTTCTCGCGTAGCACCTCCGGGTCTGCCGGATTTTTCGCGTCGCCAAAGTAGGCCTCGAACAGGGCCAGTTGCAGGGGCGTTTCCAGGTTCTGCGTGGCCGCCCAGGCAAGTACACGGTGCGCATCGAAGGTATTATTCGCCCGGCGCTCTACGGCGCCACGGAAATTCAAACCAAGCTCTTCAGCAACCTTCATGATCTCGCGCTGGGATTGCTCCATGGTAGCCGCATCCTTGCCGTACTTGCGGCACAGGTGCTCCAGAATCGGCTCGCCCTCGGGCGGCATGTCCCGGTTGAGTTCGAAGGGCTGCCAGTGAAGTTCGACTTCAATCTCGCCCTTCAGGGTTTCCAGCGCTTGTTCCAGGCGGCGGTAGCCGATGGCACACCACGGGCAGGCGACGTCGGACACCAGGTCAATTCTTACTTTTTGCATACTGTATATCCCTTTGACATATCCCAAAATGCGATCAAACTATAGAAATCATGCTACGTACATAGTGTAAGTAATGACAGTACTGAAAAAGGAGGCGGCCATGGAAAAAGCAGCGGTGTTTAAAAGTAATCGTAGCCAAGCGGTTCGCATGCCTAAATCGCTCGCGCTACCGGAGGGCGTTACACGCGTTGATGTGATTGCAGTGGGTCGCGCGCGCTTGATTACGCCCGCAGGTGAAGCGTGGGACAGCTGGTTCGACGGCCCAAGCGTCACCGCAGACTTTATGGGTGAACGCGAGCAGCCCGTTGAGCAGGAACGTGAGGCGTTTTGATGCTTAAGTACATGCTCGATACGAATATCTGCATTTTTACCATCAAACATAAACCGGCTCATGTTCGCGAGACCTTTAATCAGCATAGCGAGCAGATTTGCATCAGTACCGTGACACTAATGGAATTGGTGTACGGTGCTGAAAAATCCGCTTCTCCCGAGAAAAATTTAAGTGTGATAGAAGGATTCGCAGCCCGACTGGAAGTACTCGACTACGACCCTGGCGCCGCCTATCACAGCGGAGAGCTACGAAGCGAGCTGGCCAACGCGGGCACCCCCATCGGCCCCTATGATCAGATGATTGCCGGGCATGCTCGCTCAAGAGGGTTGATTCTGGTCACCAATAACCTACGTGAGTTTAATCGCGTGCCTGGGCTTCGAGTAGAAGATTGGCTTTGAGGCGATAGCTACTTGGCTCGAACCCTGCCCTTCCATCTGCGCTAATGCCAACAACATGGCAGGCGTCAAGGCGACGCTACTCGGTGCGATCATCGTTTAGAAAGACAAGACAGTGGACGCCCGTGCCTTCATGGCGAAGGTAGGCCTGAGCGAGTAAGGCATTGATCAGGAGATTATTTACAGGATTAAGGCGTTACTCGATAGCGGGTTCCGGTAACACCGGCGGCGTACTGTCCATATAGGTCAGAAAGTCTTGCCAGATGTCGTGCGTTCGCTGTTTCGTTAAACGGGTACTGCACGTAATGCCCATGACGTTCCGAATGCTCCCGTCGCGCCACTGCGTATAGACAGCGCCGCAATGGGCAGCGGCATACGCCTGCCACTGCTTTTGAGCCACCTGAATCGCTTCGACTAGCTCAGGGTCAGCTTCGTTATATTCAACGCTCGTCTCCAGATAGTGGGCGAGCACGTCCTCGGCGGCCTCTAACTCGATAGCCGCGCACCGATTGGTCTCGAGCGTGTTCATTATGTTATTGCAATCAAGCGCCTCGTCGTCCGCCACGGCGGACAGCGACAGCGAAGCAAGCACTATCAATAGCCACTTTTTCATTTTTTCCCCAAACGCACATAAGGTGCGGGCCAGGCGGGCACAACCGAGATCACAGCGGTCTTGCCGTCCCGCCCCACGGGCAGTTCCGGTATAGGGGCAGGTGTCACAGGCGCGTCATGATGTCTGCTGTTGTTCGGCAGTGCGACGTTCAAAATCCTTTGCCAAGTCTTCAACGCTTATCTTCGAGAATTGCGCTAGTAGGCTAGCTTCAGCTGCCTGTAGCGTGGTGTTCAACTGGGCATCCACCGCCTGTTCGACCAGGCATTCGGCCGGCTCGGCCTTGGGTCCGATATTAAATATAGACGGCGCACCTGCCGCTTCATAAACGGTGCCCAACGTGATCTCGGAAAGCGGCTGTACCAGTTTCCAGCCACCACCATGCCCCTTCTCCGACGTAACAATCCCGCGCTCACGTAGCCCGCTCATCATCCGGCGCACCACCACGGGGTTGGTAGCGATCATCCTGGATATCTCATCCGACGTCGCGCGATGCACATGGCGGTCCATGTGAATCAGCACGTGCAATAAGCGGGACATGCGAAGATCGCGTGGCATAGGTGGTATCCATTTCACGTTCGTTATCTGTAAAGCAAGGACCCTAGCAGGCATCACGTAATAAATAAAGTTTCATGTATTGCCTTGGTTACCCACTCTATGTAACTCTATATGTTTCGTTAAGCATAAAGGCAGGAATTATCATGGATCATGAGGTGATCATCATCGGGGGCAGCTTTGCGGGGCTGTCGGCGGCCATGCAGTTAGCCCGCGCCCGCCGCAGCGTATTAATTATCGACAACGGCGCGCCGCGCAATCGATTTGCAGCGTCATCGCACGGGTTTCCGGGCCAAGACGGTCGACGCCCGGCGCAGATCAAGGAGGCGTTGCGCAATGAGTTAAGCGCGTATCCAACCGTAAGCTTCGTGGATGACGAGGCCGTGGCGGCATATCAACAGGATGGCGGGTTCAGGGTCTCGTTGAGGGAGGCAGGCAATATCGTGTCGCGCCGACTGATTCTGGCTTATGGTGTTCGAGACACCCTGCCCGACCTACCGGGCCTCTCAGAGCGTTGGGGGGCGACGGTGCTGCACTGCCCGTATTGCCACGGTTACGAATTGAACCAACAACCTGTGGGAGTGTTGGCGAGAAACGACATCGCGATACACCAGGCGATGCTGCTTCCTGATTGGGGGCCAACAACCTTATTCACTCAAGGCGCCATCACGCCGACGCCGGAACAACATCAGGCACTTTCCGCACGTGGTGTAAAAATCGAGACAACGCCGATTACGAGCCTGCTCGGACTGGCGCCCACGCTCACCGCCGCGAAGCTTGCCGACGGGCGTGAAATCCCGCTGGCGGGGTTGTTTCTTGTCCCCCAAACCGCCCTTGCCAGCGATATCGCAGAACAACTGGGCTGTGCGACCAAGGACGGGGCGACCGGCCCATATCTCGACGTCAACGAGATGCAGACAACGACGGTTCCAGGCGTTTTCGCTGCCGGTGACCTCGCAAGCCCAATGCCAAACGCGACCCTTGCTGCAGCAGCGGGCGTTATAGCCGGCGGCGCGGCGCATCAGTCGCTGATCTTCGATCCCGATCTTACTCAAATCAACTAAAGAGACACCACGAGACAAGCTGAAGCGTTCTGGGGTGGTATTCTATTGTTGCAACGCGCCGAGGTCTGGTAAGGCTCTGGGGATCTGACAGCTAACGCTGAGCTCAGGCGCGGCGAAGCCGTCGGCTGCAGCGCTTGGTTAGCTCCACAATTCGCCTCCAAAAGTACACCATCTTCGCGCGACTCTTGGAGCCATATTCCTTCTTAAATTCGACCGAGTAAACCACGGTCTTTCCTATTTCGACGACGGTGATATCGTTACAGGAAATCTCATGGTATCCGTGAGTAGTATCAAACGAAAAGATAAGGTGATCGGAGGGGTCGGTCTGTCCGTCCACCTCAATACGAATATCGATATTTCCTTTGGCTGGCACCTCAAATGAAGTTTTTGACGAAAACACAGCGTATCGGCTGGATAACTTCTCAACGTATTCTGGCTTTTCTCCTACCCTCTGCTCTATCTCGAAAGTTTTCCGTGAAAAGCAATCAATTCTTTTTGCCTCAACTGGATACGACTTTCTGTTCTTCGCCACAATTATATAGGTTAAGCCGTCATCCTTTTTATGTACTACCACCCTAGAAATGCTAAGAGGCTTCCGCGCACTGCTATACCACCCAATCAAAACTGACAGGATCGCTACAAGTGCAGCCAACGAAGCGAGTGTATCTACGACTACTTTGAAGCCCATGCACTCTCCTAGAGCTAACGCCGCGTTCACCGGCTTGTCCGGTGCAACGCTTTGTTAACCTTTGTTACGTGACTGATATTCTTTGCTTGCATCAGCTAGATACTCTTCTTTATCGTCGTGTTTCGCCAGCTCGTCACGTATAGCTGTTAGCGCATATTTCGAGTACTTAAATATATTTGAAGCACCAGCATTAACTTCGATTGAATATCTTTTGCTGCTTTTTAGCCCCAACTTCCAGACAAGAACCTGGGCATCATAGGACCGAATCTGCAGCTCATCTGCCAAATGCTTAACCAAAAACGGATAATCTTTGTTTGGATCAAGGTTAGGAACCACCACAGTATCGACTGGCGCAAGATTCCCTACTAGCTTGAGCGTAGGGGCCCCCTCTTTTTCCTTAAAATTTCCTTCTTGAACAAAAGAAACCTCATTTTTCAAGCCAGCCAATAACTCTTCATCTATAACAAAATTGTTAGCTATATTAGAGGATTCCATCTTGCCGCTATAAAGGTCAAGCAACGCTACATTTTTTGGCCCAATTCGCGATATTTTTTCTATATGCTCCATCCATAGCTTTCTTTCTTTTTCTCGGATTTCAATCTGCATCCGCTTTAGCTCAGGAAACTCGATTCGCTTACTTGTTCCGCGATAGCGATAGTAAATATCACCATCTTTCAGAATATCACCGGAGTTTTTCTTGCATATTACTGGCTTATCATCGGCCTCTTCTATAGCGATAAACCCATAGTGCTTTCTTTTAAAAGTAACGACGCCTATATCCCAGTGAATTTCTGGACTGAAGTACTCCGAAAGGTACGTAGATAGCTGCTCTATTTTAATCTGATCAAATTTATCCTTATCAATTCCTTTCAAAGTTCTCGGGCTATCAGTAACGCCAAAAACAAGAACCCCGCCTTGCGTATTGGCAAAGGCACAAATTGTCTTGAGATATTTAGCCAAGCTTTTGAAGCCAAAACTTTCCTTGAATTCGAGAGAGGTCGACTCTCTGGATCTAACTTTCCCATCATCGCTCGAATTAGCGAGAATTTCTTTAACTCGATATTCGTAGATGCTACTCATCTTGTTCCTTGTGAAGGGTTAACGCCGCCAGCACGCGCGGCTTTGTAGTGGAGGCGCAGCCGTAACGGAAAAACCGTCGCAGTGCCAGGCCTTGTTAACAGGTTCTCGCACCAATTCTATTACACGCATCCATCACCCCTCTGTATATCAGATCGGGAAACCCAAAAGTAGCTTGCGCATCATTTAGCCATTGCACCATCTTCGTTGCCGTTTCCTCGCTGTAGATGGGAGGCTTTTTCTTTGATGCTTGGAAGGCGTGGAGATTAAGTAAATTACCTGTATGAATATCCGTCACAACCCACTTGCCCAAGGTGAAAGGTTCTTCCAAGTATAAAATTTGCATATTTTCTTGTGTAACTTTTGTCGTTCCAATATGCATCTGGAAGTTACGTAATATTTTTAGTACATGCGGAAGCGGCCAGTCGGTATCCAATAAAAAGAACCCTTCATCTTGAAGTTCTATCTTGGCCATTTCATCGATCGCAACATATTCCGCCAATGAGGCTCGCAAGTATGAACCCGCCATCTTTTCTCTACCATCCCCTTCTTCCGCACTTCTAAGCAAGTGAGCAAAGTGTAAAGCTCCCCGTGCTCGGCTCAATGTTTCCGGATATTCAGATAAAGACTTCTCCGTAGCTTCATCCAGAGAAAAGAATACTTCATATGATTCTGGTTCCAACGCGTCGAATTTTAGGGAATTCTTATCCATATAGTACCTGTTAACGCTTGCCAGCAGGGGCGCAGAATGCGTCCCAACTGGCTGGCTTTGTTATGAGGTTATTCAACAAACTTGTCGTTAGCCCGCTCTTCGCAAAGATCATCCCATACTCTCTTAGGAATAAGTTTACTCGCCCATCCATAATAGCCCCATGTTTTCGCAAGGTCTTCCTGCCAACAATCATCACACATCAACGAATAAAAATGAACGCTACCGTTCATTATATCTTCGTAAACCTCATGCAAGCTTTTTGGATAATTACAATAACATTTATATTTAGGATCTCTTTTCCGCTCATATAAAGGACCCACTAAACGTTGATATATTTTAGGATGGACTTTTTTCAATCGCTGATGCACTGCATCTAAAACATCAACTCGATCTTTTTCTAAGGCATTTTTCCTTAAATTTAGAAGACTCTTTTCAGAGTCATATCGCCCTTGATGAATTCTGGAAACTATTCCAGCCATGGTTTAGTTTTCCTATGCCTCATAACGCCCGGCTCTGCGGCTGACAAAAATGGCGCTGCTTTTGCGTCAGCAAAAGGAGTGACGCTTTTGGCAGTCCGACAGCAGCCACTTGTTAAGCCGTGACTACCTCGACTGTTGTTTCGAAAGTAAATGCCTCACTTGGGGCCACACCTTCATTTTCAAATTCAACGACAACGGAACCCTGTATTTCATAGAGTCCATTATCAGCTTTAGAAAATATTAACTCTTTTACATAACACCAATTATGAGCACAACCGACATAAACCGAACCTTCGGCTTCTGGATATGACTCATGTGATAAATTAGCGCCATCCAGTTCTGCTGGATTTTCTAAGTTTAACTCGTACCAGTCTAAGACTATTTCGGTTGATAATGGTTGCTCTTCATACTCGAGACCTGAATCAAAAGGCTCAAGAGGTATGGTTATATGATGAAATAGCGTTTTCTGTAGCCCGATACTTTCGTTCTCGAACCAGTACGCCTCAACCTTTCCGCTTTTAGCTTTAGTTTTTTGCTGTAATTCGATTTTATTCATAGCTTCGATTCTGGTGTGGCTTAACGCTTGGGCTCAGCCGCCGGTTTGGAGCAGCAGCGGAAAACCGGTCGGCTGCAGCCCTTGGTTAGGTAGCGAATCACCGGGCTAACCGCATGGTCATATGCTCATGAACAGCCAGATCGCAGTAAACTTTGTTTCTTTGAGATACCGATGGAGTACCTAAAACGAGGATGTAAGCTCCAGCGAGACCCTCTTCATCATCGATGCCGTACCGTTCAAACAGTGGGGTAATTAAATGCTCATCCAAACAAAAACTGATCGCATCTCGACCGCCACTATTAATCCACAGCGTACCGTCATATGCTCGCCTTGCATCAGATAACATTCCCCAATAACCGCGAAACTGACCTTCATAAACAGTGGTCACTTCCAGCAGTGGAACAAAGAAATCTCTTACGGCAATTTCCGGATAGCCCTCGATTTCTAGGATTTGATCTGACTGTCGAAATTCGGGAATTTCAATCAGGTTTCGGAGTAACGTGCTAAGGCGGCGCTGCATTCTTGCTTGAGGCCGGCCTCCGTCTCCGCCATATCTTCCTCGCCTTTCTCTGTTTTGAGGCAGTCCTTCTTCCTCTCGAACAACTGGCTGGCGAGCCGCACCATAATCCAAGTCAACTACAATCCTATTTCCTGGATTCAGGAGTTGATCTTGGTCTTCTCCTCGACCGTCGGCGTTAGGATCGTATTCGGGTGCTGCCAACTCGCAGTTAGGCGCGTGAGGTCGAGCACCAAAGCATGCAGCCCTACCGCCGCGAGATGCTTTTCTGAAGAAAGCTGGGCCACCACACTCTGAACATTGCAGAAACCTACGTTTTCGAGCCAACTCCTCAGGAGGTAGCCTTGCAAAATCGACAGCGGCGTAGATCACACCGTCCTCGGTACATCTTGCTGAGTACATGTCTCCCTCGCTTTACCTAACGCTGAGCGAAGCGGCGGCCCGTCAGGGACGTCCGCCTTACGCGGCTGGTTAGTTCACTCACGGCGAGCCAGTAGCAGTCCGACCCCGGCGCTCCCAAGAAATCCAGCACAGATCCTATTGAACAGTTGACGCATAGCCGGACGAGAAAACCAGTGCCGCAACATCTTGCCAAAGAAGGCGTAGGTGCCTATCGCGATCCATTCAAGCATAAGAAAAAGAGCACCCAAAACCAAGAACTGAAATCCTACTGAGCCTGAAGGATCGACAAACTGAGGAAGAAAGGCCGTAAAAATCAAAATGGCCTTTGGGTTACCAGCCGCCAAAAGAAATTCTTGCTTCGCCAATTGGAGCAGGTTTTTACCCGCCGGTGACTCATCATCGGCACCAGTCGTGTCTGCTGTCCAAAGCTGGAAAGCCAGCCAAAGCAGATATAGTCCGCCGGCGATTTTTATAACAAGAAATAACTTCTCCGACGTATACAGCACTGTTGCCAGGCCTGTTGCTGCAAGAGTAATCATACCCACAAACGCGACAAGCCGACCAATGCCAGCACAACAGGCTGCCTTGATCCCGTAACGTTTGGCGTTTGCCATTGAAAGAAGGTTATTTGGCCCAGGAGCCATGTTTAAAGCAAAGCTCGCTGGTATGAATAAAAGGATCGTCGATAAGGTCACAGTTGATTCTCCTTGATGAACTAACAGTGATTATACGGAAGGCTACATAACCTCAATAAACGCGACGGCACATTGATTGAGGTTATGCTGCCCCAAGAAGTGAATCTACCCCATTGTTTCTCCTGAGAGCAAAGCCAAATTTGGCAGTATATCCAAAAGTCGCGTGCCTGCGCGTTTTGCCGATTTCCATCATCCTGACGCATGCGCATCATCCGGCAGTGCGCCTGAGTTTGAAGGACCAAATAGCGCGGGCCGCCCAATAGATAGATAGGCCATTATACTAGCCTCACACACACCTCCTCGCCCTCGAACCATTGCTGTAATAATCCCCGTTGCTGCTCCAACAGCGCTAGATAAGGCCTCAGCGGATGCTCCGGTGGCAGGCTAACGTGCAGTTGCCGCAGCCGTCGCTGATACGGCAACTGCACGGCGGGCTGGTGCAACGGGGTGGCGTGCTGGGTGAGCCATTCGATGCTGGGGAGTAGTAAATGGGTGGCGCCGGTGTCCAGCGCCAGCGTTATGCCCTTGGCATCGAAGTCGCCGGCGTAAAGATGCGGGCGGCGGGTTTTGCGCCACGCCTCAGCGAGCGAGGCGAAGCCGCCGCCGTAGTGGCTGTCCCCGCGGTAGGCGATGAGCGGTTGTGCGAAGCCTTTTAGCGCGGCGATGCTGGGGTCGAAGGCGTAGAAGCTGTCCAGGTTTTCGACCTGAATCAGCAGGCCGAAGGCGCCCAGGGAGAGGTCTCTCAAGTCGACATCGTGAATGCTGCGCGCTGCGTGGGTAATGCCGACGGTCGGCTGAGGGGCCATGTTGAGCAGCACCCGCCAAGCGCGGGGGCCTTCGCGGCCTTGTTTGTCTTCCTCAACACCTGCCTTCGCTTGGGCGCTGCTGGTCAAGCCGCTGAGCGAGCGGCCCAGCGGGGCCAGGTGGGCGCTTTCCAGCACCGCGTCGATCTCGGCGAGCAGTGCGGCGTCGAAGCGGAGCGCCTGGCTGGTCAGGCGCGGACCCAAGTCGATGTCCTGCTCGCGGCACCAGGCGACCACGTCGTCCACCCACTGGCGGCGGGGCCGTTCCACGCGGTCTTGTTGGCGCAGCAGGCGCTGCACGTCATTAAGCCCCGCGCGGGCGCGGCCGGGCAGGTTCATTGGGGCAGCGCCAGCTGTAGCGACACATCGCGGATCAGGCGCACGTCGTTGTAGTCGCTGGCAGGCTCCTCGGCCTGGTCGAGAATAAAGGCCTGCTGCTCGCTGCGCGGCAGGCCTTGGAACTCGGCGATGACCTCAAAAAGCCAGATTTCGTCGTTCCAAGTGAGCCCGCTTTGCTCCAGGTACTCCAGCGCGCTGACCGGCTGGGTTGGGACCGCGTCCACCACGTTGAGGTAGAACGTTTCCACGTCTTCTTTCAGCGCCTGCTGTCGGGCGGCCACGGCGGCGTCTTCCTGGGCGTGGGCGGGCCTGGCGGCGGTGGTCAGCTCGGCGGGGCGGCTGGGCGTGGGGATGGCGCTCAGCAGCGCGGCCAGTGTGGGCGTTTCCTGGGCGCGGTCAAGCGCAGCGGAGCCGGCGGCCACCATCGGTGCGGCGCGGTTGAAAAGCGCAGGCACGTCGCTGCGCTGGGCGTAGTTGCCGGGGGTGAAGCCGGGGTGTTCGCGTAGAAAGGCGGCCATGCCGGAAACAAGGCGGCTGCGCGCCTGCTGGTGACGAAAGCGCGCCATCAGCTCGATCAGGCGGTGCTGCACTTCGCGCAGGCTGGTGTAGTGCTGGCTGATCTGCTGCTGCAGCTGGCTGACCAGTACCTTACGCAGGGTGCCGTCGCTGCCCACCAGCTCGATCAGCTCATGGAAGTCGATCAGCGCCAAGCCGTCGAGCAGGCGCACCACCTGCTTCTGGGCGCGGTCGTTTTCGCGCACCTTGTCGCTTAGCTGGCTGACGAAGCCAAAGTCGCTGTTGAGCCGCTGCCAGAGGCTGTCGATGGCATCGGCAAAGCGGCCGTTCATGTCGTCCACCGCCTGGCGCAGCCGGGTGAGCTGCTGCTCCTGCTGCCAGTAGTCGCCGCGGCTGCTCGACTCGCGATAGCTGCCAATCAGGCTACGGATCAGCTCCAACGCCTCGGCCACGTCGGCATTGACGTGGCGGCGGGTCTCATCGGCGGTCATTTCGGCGATCAGCTCGCGCACCTTGGGCGTCAGCTTGACCCCGCCCTGCTCGTCCGGGCGCCAGACGATGCGCGCGGCCAAGAGCTTGCGCAGCGCACTGGTGCTGAGCCCGGCCAGCGGTACTTCGTCCTGGGTATAACCCTGCATCAACGCCTCGGCGTGGCGGCCCAAAAGGGCCAGGCGCTCCACGCCGGTGGTCATCTGGCGGCTTTCCAGGGCGGTCTCGGCGCTTTGAGTGTCGCGTTCGACCTCGCTCACAGCAGCGTCTCCTGGGCGGCGTCAACGTCATCCGCCACGGGCAGGTGCTCTTCGTCGCGAATGAAGCGCACCAGGTCGAGCAGGTACTCTACCTTGCCGGTCACCAGATAGACCTGGCGGTCGCCGTGGGGCTGGAGCAGGTAGCCGTGCTCTTTCAAACGCTTGAACACCTGCTTCACCTGGGCGTCGAGCTGGTCGCTCTGGGAGCCAAAGAAGGCGTCACCGGCCACCCGCTCGATGCGCTCGCGAAGGCTCGGGTTGTCTTCGCTTTTGGCCTGTAGCTCGCCGGGTTTGAGCACGTCCCCCGGGGCGGGCACGCTGTCGCGGCCAAGCGCCTCCTGGACCAACTGCAGCCACTCCAACAGCGGCAGCAGGCTGTGGAGCGTGTCGTTCAACTGGCGGGAGAGTTGCTCTCGGGCGGCGTCGTCAAGCTGGCGCCAGCCGAGGAAGTAGACGCTTTTGTCCTCGTTGGTGGCCAGGCGCCGGTTGAGCGGGCGCAGGTAGGCATCGAAGGCCTCGCGCAGCGTGTCATCCTGCAGGCGCTGGAAGGCGGCTTCGTCGCTCACCGCACAGACGAACTCCCCGGCCAACAGTTTTTCCAGCAGCGGGCCGTGGGGCAGCAGATCAAAGGATCGCGGGTCGTTAAAAAGTGAGTCATCACTCATACGGAGACCTCCTCGCTGCGGGCTTTCAGGCGTTCGGCCAGGCGGCTTTGGCGCGGTTCGATGCGTTTGAGCCGGCGCACGCCCGGCCTTTGCGCGTCACGGTCGATTAGGTAGCGGTTGTGAAACAGCAGCAGCACGTCGGACTCGGGGTTGGGGAAGGCGCCGACGATATGAATCCGGTTGCTGTCGCAGGCATCAAAAAGCTTTTCGACGTTGTGGTAGGCGAGCGTGCCGATCTCATCGATCGGCCAGTGAATGGCGATCTCGGCGCGCCCGCGCAACAGCCGGGTAAAGGCGAGCAGAAACTTGCACAGAATCAGGTACGCCATACCGTGGCTCGAGGATTCGAGCAGCTGGCGGTCGCTGCGGATGACCAGGTCGGTGCCGCCTTCGTTCAGGTGAAGCTCCAGGCGCAGCAGGCTCTCGAAGCTGTAGGGCTGGTCGTGGCGCAACAGATCCACCACATCCGCCAGGGCGTTCAAGTAATCGTCGCTTGGCAGCGTCTGGTCGGATTCGCGCCACGCCTTGTAACGCTTGGCGAAGAGCTTGAGCGGCTCCCAGAAGCCCAGCTCGTCGATGGTCGACTGAATGCGTACCTCGGCCTTTTTGATGCCGTCCAGGGCCAGGTCATCCGCCACTTCGTCGGAAAGCCGCTTGCTCTGGGCGCTGATACGTCGGTTAAGGTCGCTGAACACGGTAAAGAACTTGTCCAGGTCGTCGCTCAGGTTGCGCCCCTGCTGAACGAGCTGCTGCTGCTGGTCTTCGAGCAGTTGCAGCATGCCCGCCAGTATCGGCAGCAGCGCGCGGGGCTCGTCCGGGTCGTTGAGCCTGGCGCGTTCGCTTTCCAGCGCGTCGACAAAGCTCGAACTGGCGCCTTTTATCAGCTGGCTCTCGACCTCCTGGCAGCCCTTGCGCAGCGCGTCGCGCTCTTCCGCACGCTGTTTGAGCGCCTGGCGGGTGCGGGTGATGCGCTCCTGGCTATCGCCGGGGGTGGCCTGCTGGGGGCTGGGGTCGGCGGCAAGGTTGAGCTCGTCGAGCTGTTTCATCAGCGGTTTGAGCTCGCCAAGCAGCTCGTTACTTTCGCGCCGGGTGGCGTCAAGGGCGCTGATCTGGCGCTGGTGTTCGGCCTTGGTGGCCTGAAACCGCTGCTGCTTCTCGTCGCGCTGGCGTTGGGTGTCGCCGACCTCGCGGGTCAGGCGGCTCTCCTGCTCGACGAGTTCGGGCTTTTGCTGGCCCCAGCTTACGCGCATGAAGCGCTGGTAGGCCTCCAATTCTTCCTGGCGGGCAGCGGTCTCGCGAATGTGGCTTTCAAGCTCGCCAAGCCGGGTGCGGGTCTGTTTGAGGGTAACCGGGTCGACGCCCTGCTCTTCCAGCGCCTGCTCAAAGGCCTGCTCGACCTCGCGGCTCTGGCGCTTGTGCTCGTCGCGCAGCGCCTGAAGCTGCTCCTTGTACTGAGTGAGCTGGCGATCGAACGTGGCCAGGCGCTGCTGGGCGTCGGCCTTGAGTTCGAGCTGTTCGGCCTGGTAGGCGGCGTGCAGCGCGTCCAATGCCTCTTGACGTTCTTCTTTAAGGGCCTGATGCAGCGCCTGCTGCTCGTCGAGCGCCGCCTTACGCTCATTCTGACGGGCGCGCTGGGCGTCACCGTGGCGCGCCTGGCACTGGCGGCGGGCTTCAAGGGCGTACTCGACTTCCTGATCGGCGCGCTTGATACCTTGCTGCGCCTGGCCGAACGCCTCCTCACAGGCGCTGACTCGCTCGTTGTGGCGCTTGAGCTGCTTTTCGGCGCTGGCCACGTTGGCCTCTTCACGCAGCACCGCCTCCTCGGCGGCCTCGATGGCGGCCAGCAGGTTGGCTTCGTCCTGAGCGTACTCCGGTAGCTCGATGGCCTGAGTCTCGAGGGTAATGCCGAAGAGGCTCTCGGTCTCAAGCGGCGCCTCGACCAGGGTGGGCGCGAGGTCGCGGCGCTCCAGCAGCGCCGGGGCGATCACCTTGCCCAGGCGCTGCTCCCAGCCGGGGGCGTGGTAGCGCAAAAAGTGGCGCAGCGTGCCCTGGGCCGGGTCGCGCTGCTGGTGTAGCGCCTGGCGGTGCTGGTTGGCTGCCTGCAGGGCCTTGCGCGCATCCGCGTGGGTCTGCTCGGCGCCGTCGCGCTCGCGCTTGAGGCCCGTCAGTTCCTGGCGCAGGCTTTCGAGCTGGCTACCGGCGGCGTTGCGCTCGCCCTGGGCCTGGTCGACGCGGGTCTGCACCAACGCCGCCTCTTCGCTCTCTTCGGCGGTTGGCCCGCCGTGGTCGAGGGCGGCTTTTAATACCGCCAGCTGCTCGCTGGCCTGGGCCAGCCGGGTCTGGTAGCCCGCCTCCACCGTCTGGCGCTCGCCCTGATAGCGGGCATCGAGCTGCTGCTGGGCCTCCCACTGGGTTTCGCGGTAGCCGGCCTTCTCTTCGCCCAGGGCGTCCATTAGCGCCTGGGTCTCTTCGCTCTGGCGGGCCAACGTGTCGCCCAGCTCCCGCAGCCGTTCCTCCTTTTGCGCCTGGCTTGCCTGCACCGCTTCTTGCAGCGTGCGCAGGTGACGCGTTAGCTGCTCGTACTGCTCGCGCTTTTGGGGCAGGCCGTTGAGCGCCTGTTCCAGCCCCGGCATGTCGGCGGCCTCGAACGCTTCGAACTGCTGCTGTAGGTCGCTCAAATCGCGCTGAGCCTGCTTGAGTTCGCTCTCCTGCTCGCTGAGCTGGTCGTTGAGCCGGTCGCGTTCGGCCTCGAAGCGCACCCGCTCTGCCTCGAAGGCGCGCTGCTGCTCGGCGCGGGCGGCGTCGGCATCGGCCAGGGCGCGCTCGGCGCGGCTCAAGTCGGCGTCCAGCTGCGGCTTTAACTGCCAGAGGGTGGCGTCCAGGTGGGCGAGTTCGCGGTCGATACCGTGCAGGCGGGTCAGCGAGCGCTGCAGCGGCTCCAGGCGCATCGACTGGCGCATCTGGGCAATCCAGTCCCGGGCCTTGGCGCTGCGCACCCGGGTCACCGGCAGCTCCACGCCATCCTCTTCGAAGATTGCCGCCAGCATGGTCTTGAGGGTATCCATCTTGCCCTCTTTGGCGTGGACCGCCGAGACCAGCTTTTCGATATGGCGAATGCGGTGCTCCGGCGCGACCAGGCTGTACTGCGCGGCGAGCTGGCGTAGCTTCAATGCCTCCTTGCGGTTGCCGTGCATCGCCATGCCGGGGGTGGGAGTGAAGTCGTTCTGGATCACCGCGCGGTACTCGGAGGTCGCCGAAAGCTTGGAGGAGACGCTGATATTGTTGCGCCGCAGGCCGCTGGCCCACTGGGCGTACTCCAGCGCTTCCACGCCGTTCTCCCCCGTCACCAGGTAGTCTTCCGGCCGATAGGGCGCGGCGACGAAGCGGTACTCGACCCCGCCATCGCTTTTGCGCGTCAACACCGCCTGGCAGATATTACCGGCCTCGCGGCGGTACTCGTACACCAGGTAGCTGTTGCGGTGGGGCAGGTAGAACGCATCGAACTTCATGCGCGTCTTGGGCACGACCTTGTTGGGCAGCTCGCCATAAAACACCGGCACCAGCCGCTGGAGCGTGGTTTTGCCGGAAGCGTTGGTGCCGCAAATATTGGTGTGGCCATCCACACTCAGCTCGACCACGCCTTCCAGGTGGCCGTGAATCATCACGATGCGTAGCAGATGCGCCATGCGTGTCCTTGAGCGGTAGAGAGTCTAAATAAAGAGTCTAAAAGGTCTATCTTGCCAGACCTGCGCCATGGCGACACCTCTCCTTGGGGTCAGCGATTACCGACACTTTATGTAAGCGTTTAACTGCTGGATACTAAGCCCCAACTTTCTGGCCGCTTTCCATCGCGCTTGGCCAAAGCACGTGTCATTTGAACAGCAGGAAATCATCATGCCCCGCTACCCCGAGCACCTGACCGGCGAAGGCCCGGTCAATCCCTTCCCCGGTATCAAGGCCCTGGAGCGCCGTCTTGCGCGGGCCATTCCTCATCAGCTGGGCTCCAACGAAGGGCTGGATATGCCGCATCGGGCGTTGCGCGCGCACTTTGGTGATGCCATGACCGAGCACGCCTACCGCTACGGCGATGCCGAAGCCATGGGCGTGCGTACCCGCTTGAGCGCGCAACTGGGTACGCCGCTGGAGCACCTGCTGGTAGACGCCGGGGCGGATAGCCTGATTGCGCTGGCCCTGCGCACCACCTGCGAGGCAGGGGAAACGGTGATTGCGACAGCGGGCACCTACCCAACCTTTGGTTACTTCGCCAAAGGCCAAGGCTGTCGCCTGGTGGAGCCAAGCTACCGGGAAGCACGGGGCGTGTTGGCGCCGGATCTAAAAGCGCTGGCGGCCGCGGCGCACAAGGAAAACGCACAACTGGTCTACTTGGCCAACCCGGATAACCCCGGCGGCCACCTGCACGACGACGAGGCGATTCTCAAACTCCGCGAAGCGCTACCGGCTACCTGCTGGCTGTTGCTGGATGAAGCCTACGGCGATTTCCGCGACGATGCGGGCAGCGACTTTGCCGCCCGCGCCCTGCCGGGGGTGATTCGCCTGCGCACGCTCTCCAAGGCGCACGGTATGGCTGGGCTTCGTATCGGCTACGCGATTGCCGAGCCCGAGGTGCTTTCGATGATGATGAAAGTGCGTATTCACTACGCGGTGTCGTCGGTCGCGATGGCCGCCGCCGAGGTCGTGCTGGACAACCTCGATGAGGTGCACGCGCACGTAGCGGATGTCAAAGCGCGCCGCGAGCAACTGGCCGAGCACTTTCGCGCCCTGGGGGCGGATGTACTCCCGAGTGCCACCAACTTTGTCGGCATTCGCCTGCCAAACGCCGAGTTGGCCGCCACCGTTCACCAGCAGCTATTGGAAGAAGGTGTGCTGGTCGCGCGCCTGGCCCATCCAAAGCTTAATAACGTGATCCGCATTACCGCGGTGGCGGATGCGCTGGTGCCCGGGCGGCTGGCGCCGCTCGAGCAGGCAGTCAAAAGCGGTGCCTGATAGTGTCGGCCAGGGCCTTTGTTTGCCTCGTACAAAAAAGGCCCATCGACTAAGCGATGGGCCTTTTGGCAGCGCGGCGAATGGCGCTTAAGCCAGCGGCTTAGGCCAGGCTATAAAGGTCTTCACCGAACTGTACCTGCTGAATGCCGATCAGGATATTGGTGCCTTCATCGGCCCCCGCTACCTGCCACTGGCCGTTACCCGTCTGGGCAATCTGGTACTGGTCGACCGCCTGGCTAAAGGCGGCGGTGTTGACGCCGCCGTTGCCGATCAGGGTATCGTTACCGGCGCCGCCGAAGAACCAGTTATCGGCGTCGTTGCCGATGATTTCGTCGTCGAAGTCGGTGCCCACGACGGCTTCGATGACGGTACCCATCGCAATGGAGACGTTCTTTTCGGCTTGCTCGACGCGATCGAGGCCCACGTATTTGATACCGATATCGCTAAACTGGCCTTCGCGCAGATCGACCCTGGCGCCTACCTGCTGGTTACTCAGGTCGAACGTATCGAAGCCGCCACCATCCCAGATATTTTCGAACACCGGCTCGTCAGCGGAGAAGACGTAGACATCGTCGCCCGCGTTGTAGTCGGTATTGGCGCCATAGAGGTACTGGATGGCCGCCGCGTCGTAGAGCATCGGGCCTTCCGGATTCACGTAGTTGTACGTGTAGCTACCGTTGCCACTCTCTTCGAAGATATAGCCCATGTCGCGGTAGGGGCTATAGGACATCACGCTCAGTTGGTAGGTGTCTTCCGAGCCGGGAACGACCACGCCCGAGCCCGACTGCTCGAAGGAGTGCTTCAGCCCCAGGGCGTGGCCGATCTCATGCACCAGCGTATGGAAGTCGTAGGAGCCTTCTGCAAAATCGCTGTTCTGACTCGCGGTGTTGATCCACACATCGCCGCCCACCTCGCTGACGCTATAGTCCACCAGGTTGCCCTGCCAGTCGTTACGGTATTGAGCAATGGAGGGGTAATAAGCCCAGGCGGCGGCGTTATCGGTCACCGCGCCGGAGAAGCCAAAGCGCAGGTCGCCCTGGGTCTGAGCGTTGTCTGCCACTTCGACGAAATTGATATTGGCGACATCCGCCCAGGTCTGCAGCGCCTGGCGTACGGCCTGTTGCTGAGCGGCATCCAGCCCCACCAACTGGTTGGGTTCGCCACTGCCGTAGTTGGCCTGCCAGGTACTGGTTCGCACATTGGGAAAACTGTAGGTCAGCGTCACGCCATTACCTGACCCAACGCCCCACGCCGAACCGCCCAGTAGAGAGTCGATCATGTCATCGCCGGAATAGGCATACGTTTCATCGTAGCCGCGGCCGCCAAACTGCTGCGTCAGGTTGTAGTCGGAGACGTACTCGCTGCCATTGACGAACTCCACCCCCTCCATGGCCGTCGCTTGCGTGGCGCTCACCTGTGCCTGCGCCGTGTGGTTTTTTGATGCGTCCGCGAAGCTTCGTACTGCGTCTTGAAAATACTTCATTCCTGACTACTCCCCTGCCAAGCATATTGAATAATTAGATGAGTCATTATTGGTCTAAGCCGAAAGGCTTAGACGTTAGCTTAACTTAACTATTCATAGCCGTCAGTTACCCTTTGCCTTTCCTTTGCCTTTCATTTCCTGGCCTGCACGACGTGGCACGGGGGGGAATGCAAAAGCCCCGGCCTTAGCCGGGGCTTTTTAAACGCTGCCTCATACGGGCTAACGCCGGGGTGCTATCAAGCGTCCGGCAGCGCCGCGATCACCATGATCTCGACCTTCCACTCCGGCCTGGCGAGTTTGGCCTCGGTCGCGGCGCGCACCGGCGGCGTGTTGGCGCCGATCCAGGCTTCCCAGGCGGCGTTCATCTGGTCGAACTCGGCCATGTCGGTGACCCACACCTGGGCGGAGATCAGGTGCACTTTCGAGGAGCCCGCTTTTTCGAGCAGCTCGTCGATGCGCGACAGCACCTGCTCTGTCTGGCCTTTCATGTCGGCGCTGGCATCGCCCGGCACTTGGCCTGCCAAATAAACGGTGCCGTTGTGGATCGCCACCTGGCTCATGCGGGCGTTGCTGTCGTGATAGGTTACGCTCATGTCTTTTCTCCCAACCGTGATTAAAGATGCTTTGGGATAGTACATGAAGCAGTGGCGGGCGTGTCGAGAAACGCGCCCAGGGCAATGCGCGGGCACGGCGCAAAGGGCTTGCGCCTGAAAGGCTATTTAGCAGGACATAAAAGTAGTAGGGCGTAGAGTAGTAGCGCAGAAAACAGCAGGGCATAAAAAAGGGCCTGACGAAAAACGTCAGGCCCTCAAAAGATGGTACCGGTGGCCAGACTCGAACTGGCACGCCTTTTACAGCGGCGGATTTTGAATCCGCTGCGTCTACCAATTCCGCCACACCGGCAATGGCTGGGCATTATACGGAGAATCGCCGCCAGGTCAATCACATCGACTGACTTTATGATGCGAAAGCGCTATCCTATGGCGCCTGTTTGATCACTGAAAAGAGCTTGCCCATGCAGCGCGCGGACTTCCACTTCGAGCTACCCGATGAGCTGATTGCTCGCTACCCCTCCGAGCAGCGTAGCGACTGCCGTTTGTTGTGCGTCGATGCCGAAAACGGCGCGCTTGCGCATCGCCAGTTCACGGAGCTGACCGAGCTTTTGGCGCCGGGCGATCTACTGGTCTTCAACGACACCCGCGTGATCCCTGCCCGCCTGCACGGCCACAAGGCCAGCGGCGGCAAGGTGGAAATGCTTTTAGAGCGCCCGCTGGATAGCCACCGGGGGCTTGCCCACCTGCGCTCGAGCAAGTCGCCCAAGCCTGGCACCGAGCTGATCTTTGAAGGCGACATTCGCGCCGTGGTGGAAGCCCGCCATGATGCGCTGTTCGAGCTGCGCTTTTTGGGCGAGACGCCGATGATCGCGCTTCTGGAACGCCACGGCCATATGCCGCTGCCGCCCTATATCACGCGGGAAGACGAGCTAAGTGATCGCGAGCGCTACCAGACCGTGTACGCCCGCCGCGAAGGCGCGGTCGCCGCCCCGACGGCGGGGCTGCATTTCGATCAGCCGCTGCTGGACGCGCTGGCCGAAAAAGGCGTGGACAGCGCCTTCGTCACGCTGCACGTGGGCGCGGGCACCTTTCAGCCTGTGCGGGTGGACAACATCCTCGAGCACCACATGCACAGCGAGTGGATCGAGGTGTCCGAGGCGACCTGCCAGAAAGTGCGCGACACCCGCGCAGCGGGCAACCGGGTCATCGCCGTGGGCACCACCAGCGTTCGCTGTCTGGAAAGCGCCTGCCAGAAAAGCGCCGATGGCGAGATCGCCCCTTATAGCGGCGAAACCGATATCTTCATCTACCCGGGTTACGAGTGGCGCTGCGTGGATGCGTTGATCACCAACTTCCACCTGCCGGAATCGACGCTTTTGATGCTGGTCTCCGCGTTTGTGGGGTACGCGCATACCATGCACGCCTACCAGGCAGCGGTGGACGAGCGCTACGCCTTTTTCAGCTACGGCGACGCCATGCTGCTGACCCGTTGAGCACGCCTTCTTTTATTAGCGCTTCACCGACGATTATTGACGAGTACGACAATGCGAAATGAATGCTTTATGCGCTTCGAGCGCCTGGCGGAAGACGGCCGCGCTCGGCGCGGGCGCCTGCACTTTCCCCGCGGCACGGTCGAAACCCCGGCGTTCATGCCGGTCGGCACCTACGGCACCGTGAAAGGCATGACGCCGGAAGCGGTCAAGGAGATCGGCGCGGAGATCATCCTGGGCAACACCTTCCATTTATGGCTGCGCCCGGGCACGGAAGTGATCGAAGGCCACGGCGACCTGCACGATTTCGCCCAGTGGGATAAGCCGATTCTCACCGACTCCGGCGGCTTCCAGGTCTTTTCGCTGGGCGAGACCCGCAAGATCACCGAGCAGGGCGTGCACTTTCGCTCGCCGGTGGATGGCAGCAAGGTCTTCATGGGCCCGGAAGAGTCGATGGCCGTGCAGCGCTCGCTGGGCTCGGACGTGGTGATGATTTTCGACGAGTGCACGCCCTACCCGGCCACCTTTGACGAAGCCGAGAAGTCCATGGAGCTCTCGCTTCGCTGGGCCCAGCGCTCCCGCGATGCTCACGGCGATTCGCCTTCGGCGCTTTTTGGTATCATCCAGGGCGGTATGCACCCCGATCTTCGCGAGCGCTCGTTGAAGGGCCTTTTGGAGATCGGCTTCGATGGCCTGGCGATCGGCGGACTTTCCGTCGGCGAGCCCAAGGAAGAGATGATCAAGGTGCTGGACTATCTGCCCACCTGGATGCCGGACGACACCCCCCGCTACTTGATGGGTGTGGGCAAGCCCGAGGATTTGGTGGAAGGCGTGCGCCGCGGTGTGGACATGTTCGACTGCGTGATGCCGACCCGCAACGCGCGTAACGGCCATCTTTTCGTCTCCACGGGGACGGTCAAGATTCGCAACGCCACGCACCGCCACGACACGCGCCCACTCGATGACGAGTGCGACTGCTATACGTGTAAAAACTTCTCGCGCGCCTACCTGCACCACCTGGATCGTTGCAACGAAATGCTGGGCTCGATGCTCAATACGATCCACAACCTACGGTTCTATCAGCGCGTCATGGCGGATTTGCGCGCGGCAATCGAAGCGGGTACATTGACCGCCTTTGTGGAAGGGTTTTATGCCCAGCGCGGCCTGCCCGTGCCACCGCTTGCGAATTGATCGCCACGCGCTTTGGCGCGTGGTTTAACCGCTTCACCCATTAACGTCTAACCCAGGAGTTCGCTCGATGCTGGATTTCTTTATCTCCCCGGCGCATGCCGAAGGAGCCGTCGGCGGCGGCGGCGGGATCGCCCAAATCGTCATGTTGGTCGGTTTCGTACTGATTTTCTACTTCCTGCTGTGGCGCCCGCAGGCCAAGCGTGCCAAGCAGCACAAGCAGCTGGTGACCAGCCTGGACAAGGGCGATGAAGTCGTCATCGGCGGCGGCCTGGTGGGCCGTGTGACCAAGGTGTCGGATGAGTTTCTCACCCTGGAAGTGTCCGAAGGCACCGAAGTGAACGTGCAGAAAAACGCCGTGGCCGCGGTGCTGCCCAAAGGTACTATCAAGTCCATCTAATCATTGCCCCACCCTGCCGAACGTGCCAGCCACCCCGGCACGGGTGACATGGTCGATGATGGTAAACGTTGCCGTACGTGGTTCGACCGCGTACGGCAATTCCGTATGTCATTGAAGGCAGGGCTTACATGCTCAACCGTTACCCCCTGTGGAAGTATCTACTGATACTGGTCGTCTTGATCGTTGGCCTTATCTACTCGCTTCCCAATTTATTTCCCGCCGACCCCGCCATTCAGGTAAGCAGCGCCCAGGGCGACACCCTCGACGAACGCGAGATTTCGCGCGTCCAGCAGGCGCTGGCCGATAACGACATCGACGTGACCGGCACCGAACTGCAAACCGGCCAGTGGCTGATTCGCCTGCAAAGCGACGACGACCAGCTCAACGCTCGGGATGTAGCGTCTGAGGTACTCGGGCCCGACGCGACCGTGGCGCTGAACCTGGCCGACGCGACCCCCGGCTGGCTGCAGGCGTTTTCCGCCTCGCCCATGACCCTGGGTCTGGATTTGCGTGGCGGCGTGCACTTTTTGCTGGAAGTGGACATGGACGCGGCCATTACCCAGCGCCTGGAAGTCAACGCCAGCGCCATGCGCGAGCTTCTGCGCGATGAGCGTATCCGCTACCGCAATACCGAAATCGACGGCCAGTCGCTCTCGCTGGACTTTGCAAGCTCGGATGACCGGGACGCCGCAAGACGCCTGATCAGCCGCGAATTCCCCGACTTCGATTACGCAAGTGAAGGCAGCGGCCGCTCATCGACACTGGTAATGTCGATGAGCGATCAAACCGTCAGCGAGATCCAGGACTACGCGGTCAACCAGAACCTGACCACCCTGCGCAACCGGGTGGACGAGCTGGGTGTGGCGGAGCCCATGGTGCAGCGCCAGGGGCCGAGTCAGATCGTGGTCGAACTGCCCGGCATTCAGGATACCGTGGCCGCCAAGCGCATCGTGGGCGCGACGGCGAACCTGGAATTCCGCCTGGAAGCGCGCAACGACACCCCGGACATGGAAACCGAAACCCACGTGTTTCGTAACCAACCGGGGCGCTCGGCGGAGCTGATGCGCGATGTGATCATCACCGGCGACAGCGTTTCGAGCGCGAGCAACAGCTTCGATGAAAACGGCCGCCCCCAGGTCAACATCAACCTGGACGGCACCGGCGGTACGCTCATGAACCGCGCCACGCGCACCAATATCGGGCGCAACATGGCGGTGCTGTTCATCGAGCACAAAAGCGAAGACACCGTGGTCACCGACCCGGACACCGGCGAAGAGACCATCGAGCGCGAGCCCTACGTGGAGCGCGGCCTGATCAGTCTGGCGACTATCCAGAGCGCGCTGGGTAACAGCTTCCGCATCACCGGCCTGGACTCCCCCACCGAAGCCGCCGAGCTTGCGCTGCTGCTGCGCTCCGGCTCGCTGGCCGCGCCTATCTACTTTGCGCAAGAGCGTACCATCGGGCCAAGCCTGGGCGCCGAGAACATCGAGCGCGGCCTGCTATCGGTACAGATCGGCCTGCTGTTGGTGGTGCTGTTCATGCTGGCCCGCTACAAGGTGTTCGGCGTGTTCGCGACCGTGGCACTGGGCTTGAACCTGACCATGCTGGTCGCGGTGATGTCGATGCTGGGCGCCACGCTTACGCTTCCCGGCATTGCGGGTATCGTACTGACCCTGGGGATGGCGGTGGACGCCAACGTGCTGATCTTCGAGCGCATCCGCGAAGAGCTTAGAAACGGGCTGTCGATTCCCCAGGCGATTCACGCCGGCTACGAGCGCGCCTTTACCTCGATCGTCGATGCCAACATCACCACGCTATTGGTGGCGGTGATTTTGTTCTCGATCGGCACCGGTCCGGTGAAAGGCTTTGCCGTAACGCTCTCAATCGGCATTTTGACGTCGATGTTCACCGCGCTGATGGTGACGCGCGCCATGGTCAACCTGACCTACGGCAGCAAACCCGTCAAAAAGCTATGGATCTAATCACCATGTTCCGGATCCTTGCGCTTCGCCCCGACTTCAAGAGGTGGTCATGAAACCCCTATCACACCTGCAAATCGACTTCATGGGTCGGCGGAAGTTGGCGTTTATCGCCTCCGCCATCATGCTGGTCGTGTCGATCATCGCCATCGCCGTTTTCAACCTGAACCTGGGGCTGGATTTCACCGGCGGCACGCTGATCGAAGTGCGCTACGGCGCAGCGCCGTCGTTGGATGCCGTGCGCCAGCTACTGGAAAGCAACGGCTTCCAGGACGTCTCGGTACAAACCTTCGGTGCCTCCACCGAGGTGTTGATTCGCCTACAGCAGGCGTTCGACCCGGACGTCGGTACCGAAGTGGTCGGCCTTTTACGCGAAAGCGGCGACAGCGTTAACCTGATTCGCGCCGAGTTCGTCGGCGCCCAGGTGGGCGATCAGTTGCGCGATCAAAGCGGGATGGGCCTGATGGTAGCGCTTGGCGTGGTCATGCTCTACGTCGCCCTGCGCTTTCAGTACAAGTTCGCTATTGGTGCGCTGCTGGCCCTGGTGCACGACGTCATCATCGTGGTCGGCGTATTCGCGCTGTTCCAGCTCGACTTCAACCTGACCGTGCTGGCGGCGATTCTGGCGGTCATCGGCTACTCGCTCAACGACACCATCGTGGTTTACGATCGTATCCGCGAATCGATTCGCACCTCGCAGATCGACGATATGCCGCAGATCTTCAATGAAGCGATCAACGCCACGCTGTCACGCACGCTCGCCACCTCCGGTACCACGGTGCTGGTACTACTGGCGCTGCTGATTCTGGGCGGCGACATGATCCAGAACTTCGCCGTGGCGCTGCTCATCGGCATCGTGGTGGGTACGTTCTCCTCGATCTACATTTCCGGGGCGCTGCTGCTGCCGCTGAAACTCTCGCGGGAAGATTTGATCCCGACGAAGAAAGTGATCGACGAAGAGGAAGAAGAGCTGCCGTAACGGCGCTTTTCGACCCCAGGGCTCGACCAAAAAAAGCCCCTGCCGGGAAACCGACAGGGGCTTTTTACGATTCACTACTTACCACTCACTATTTACCACTTACCACTCACGATTCACGATTCACGATTCACGATTCACGATTCACAACTTACGATTCACCACTCACAAACATCAAACGTGCGGCGCCAGCTGCTTGATCAACGCCTTGTAGAGGCGCGGGCCGGCGGCCATCAGCTGGCCTTCGGGCTTGATCGAGGGCTGGCCTTGCAGCGTACCGGTCAAGGCACCGGCTTCTTTTAGCAGCAACGAGCCCACGTGCAGATCCTGCTCTTCGAGACCGAGCACGAAGAGGCTATCCACACGCCCGCAGGCAAGCTCGCAGATATCCAGCAGGCCGCTACCGGTGGCAATCAGCGTGTCGGTTTGCGGGGCTACGTGCTGGGCCACGCTCAAATAAGCGGGAAGATGGGTATCGCGTAGCCAGGAAGGCGGCAGGCTCATCGCCATGCGGGTACCGGGAAGCGCGGTCGATTTGCTGACGCGCATACGCTTGTCGTTGTGCTGGGCGCCGCTGCCGCGGCTGGCGATGTACTCGTCGTCGCCGAAGGGGGAAATCACCACTGCGTGTTCCGGGCGGCCTTTTTTAAGACACACCACGGAAAGTGCAAAGCCTTTACCCGCCACGGACAAATTGGAGTAGCCGTGAAGCGGTTCGATGTTCCAGACGATGTCGGCGCCGTCGCCTTCGCCCGCCTTGTGCGGGGTATAGCGGCCGCTTACGCCGTGCTGCGGGTAGCCGCGCTGGAGCTGGTGCACCACGGTGGCTTCCGCCTTGCGCGCGGTGTCTTCTAAAAGCCGCTCGAGGTTGGACTCCTCATGAGCGTTTTCGATACGCTCGCGAACGCGTAAAAATTGTTCAACGGCGCTACGCGCAGCGCGCAGCGTAAACTGGACCATCGGATTCATGATCAAACCTTGCACAGTGATGTTAAAGAACGGCGGCACAGAAAGGGTGAACGTGCCTTTGGCGCGCAATTCTAACAGAGCCCCCTCGGGCTTGCTATCGACTCATGATAAACTGCGCGCTTAACGTCACTACCGAGCCTTTTCATGCTTGAGCGCATCCGCATCGTTCTTATCGGCACCAGTCATCCCGGCAATATCGGCGCCGTTGCCCGCGCCATGCACAATATGGGACTCGCGGACCTCCGTCTGGTCGCACCGCGCTGCGAGGTCATCACCCAGGACAGTATCTCCCGCGCCTCGGGGGCGGACCATCTGCTGCACAGCGCCCAGGTGGTGGGCAGCCTCGAAGAGGCGGTCGCGGACTGCACGTTGGCCGTCGGCGCCAGCGCCCGTTCGCGCACCCTCCCCTGGCCGATGCTCTCGCCGCGCGAGCTGGGCGATACGCTTTCCACCGAGTGCCGGGCGGATAACGCCCAGGTAGCGCTGGTATTCGGCCGCGAGGACAGCGGCCTGACCAACTCAGAGCTTCAGCGCTGCCACGCCCACGTGCATATCCCCACCAACGCGGACTTCAGCTCGCTGAATTTGGCCGCGGCCGTGCAGGTGATTAGCTACGAATGCCGCGTGGCCTGGCTTGCGGGCCAAGAGGCTTCGCCAGTCGAAAGCGACGATACGCTTGCCACCCATGAAGAGCTCGAGCGCTACTTCGAGCACCTGGAACGCACGCTGATCACCATCGATTTTCACGACCCGGAAAAGCCCCGTCAGCTCATGGCCAGGTTAAGGCGGCTTTACCTGCGCGCGCGGGTCGAAAAATTCGAGATGAACATTCTGCGCGGCGTGCTCACCGCCACGGAAAAAGCGGCGGGCGAAAAGCCGCGCTAAACTGACGCCACGAACTCAAAGGCCGCGGCCCGGGGCGCGACTCTGTCGTGCGCCCGGCGCCCTGGCCTAACGAAAATGCGCTGTTGCCTGAACGAAGGACCCCCCATGTTTGAACGTTTGCGTGAAGATATTAATAGCGTGTTCGACCGCGACCCCGCGGCGCGCAACTTCCTCGAGGTACTCACCAACTACCCGGGCCTTCACGCGCTGCTGCTTCACCGCGGCGCTCACTGGCTCTGGAAGAAAAACCTCAAGTGGCTGGCGCGCACGATTTCGACCTTCGCCCGCGCTCTGACCGGCATCGAGATCCACCCGGGGGCGACCATCGGGCGTCGCTTTTTCATCGACCACGGCATGGGCGTGGTGATCGGTGAAACCGCGCTGGTCGGCGACAACGTAACCCTCTACCAGGGTGTGACCCTGGGCGGCACCAGCTGGAATAAAGGCAAACGCCACCCGACGCTAGGCGACGGCGTCATCGTCGGTGCCGGGGCAAAGATTTTGGGGCCGTTCACCGTAGGCGCCGGGGCGAAGGTGGGCTCCAATGCGGTGGTCACCAAGGAAGTACCCGCCGGGGCGACCGTTGTGGGGATTCCCGGCAAGGTCGTTCAGCGCCCGGACCCGGACGTGGAAGCCGCACCCGAGGTCGACCCGGCCCGGCGCGAGGCCATGTGCCAGAAATTCGGCTTCGACGCCTACGGCGTGAGCCAGGACATGCCCGACCCGGTGGCGCGCTCCATACAGGCGATACTCGATCACATGCACGCCGTCGACGGACGCATGGAGCGCATGTGCGCAACCCTTGGCAAGCTCGACGCCAGCTACCGCGAAGGCCGCCTGCCCGAGCTCAACGACGAGGATTTTGCCGGCGTGCTGGACGAACACGAAACCGGCTGCGAAGGCCTTGAGCCCGGACCCACGACGCCGCCCCCCGCATCCAAGACGGACGATACCCAGCGCTAGCCTGACACCCCCGCCCGGCAGGCGCCCGGAAAGTCACTGACCATAATAGTTGACCAAAGTACTCGGGATTTCCCATAATGGTCCTCTATTTTTGTCAGTGCGCCCAAGGTTGGCACCGGGATTTCCTATGCGTTTGACCACCAAAGGCCGTTACGCCGTGACGGCGATGCTCGATTTGGCGCTTCACGCCGAGCAAGGCCCCACGTGTCTGAACGATATTTCAAAGCGTCAGGAGATTTCGCTTTCGTACCTGGAGCAGCTGTTTGCACGGCTGCGCCGGGCGGGGCTGGTCAAAAGCGTGCGCGGCCCCGGCGGCGGCTATCTGCTGGTCCGCGAACTCGACGACATCAGCGTCGCTCAGGTGATCGACGCGGTGAACGAAAGCGTCGATGCCACGCGCTGTCAGGGTATGTCGGATTGCCAGCAGGGCGATATCTGCCTGACCCACTACTTATGGTGCGAGCTCTCCGGTCAGATTCGCCAGTTTCTTGATGACGTCACACTGGGCCAGCTCGCCAAGCGCCCGGACGTCTTGCAAACGGCGACTCGTCAGCGCCACCGCGTCGATGCGAGCATCCTCGCCTCTTCCCAATGATTTAAAACGCCGCTGGAACCCATGACGACGACTTCCGCCCCCCCGCTTCCCGTTTATCTGGACTACGCCGCCACCACACCGGTGGATGAACGCGTGGCCGCTGTCATGCAGCGCTACTTGACGGTGGATCAGCTCTTCGCCAACCCGGCCTCGCGCAGCCATATGCTGGGCTGGCAGGCCGAGCAGGCCGTCGAGCAGGCGCGCCGCCAGGTAGCGGATACGATTGGCGCAGACCCCAGGGAAATCGTCTGGACCAGCGGCGCAACGGAAGCCGACAACCTGGCGCTGACCGGTTTCATGCGCGCCAATCGCGAGCGTGGCATGCACCTGGTGACCTCGACCATCGAACACAAGGCGGTGATCGATACCGCCAAGGCCCTGGAGCTCGAGGGCTTCGAGGTCACCTGGATCACGCCGGGAAGCGATGGCCGCACCACGCCAGAACAGCTCAAGGCGGCGCTTCGCGACGACACCATCCTGGTCTCGCTAATGGCGGTGAACAACGAACTGGGCGCGGTCAACGACATTGCCGCACTCGCCAAAACGGCCCACGAATTCGGCGCGGCGTTTCACACCGATGCCGCCCAGGCGGTGGGGCGTATTACGCTCGACGCCGCCGCCCAGGAAGTCGACCTGATGTCGCTTTCCGCGCATAAAACGTATGGGCCGAAAGGAATAGGCGCGCTTTACGTGAAACGCCATCCGGATATTCGTGTCGAAGCGCTTATCCACGGCGGTGGCCACGAGCGCGGTATGCGCTCGGGCACGCTGCCCACCCATCAGATTGCCGGTATGGGCGAGGCGTTTGCATTGATGCGCGAGGTCGGCGAGGCCGACCAGGTCAACATCGCGCGCCTGAACGCACGGTTTTTGAAAGGCCTTGAAGGGCTGGGCGGCGTGCACGTCAACGCGGCAAGCGAGCACGCCGTGCCCAACATCGTCAACGTGGCGTTCGAAGGCGTGGACGGCGAGCCGCTTTTGATGGCGCTGCGCGATCTGGCGATATCCACCGGCTCGGCCTGTAACTCTGCAAGCGTCGAACCCTCTTATGTATTACTGGGCACCGGTATCCCGCGAGAGCTCGCCCACTCATCGCTGCGCTTTAGTTTTGGGCGCTTTACGACCGAACACGAGATCGATCATGCGCTTGGCCTGATCCACCATGCGGTGAGCGGTTTACGCACACCGCCGCGCTAAGGCCGAAACGTTCAAGGAGCATGCCAATGGCAACACTAACGATTACCCAGGACGCCGCTAAACAGATCCGTCACGTGCTCGATGAGCGCGGTCAGGGCCTGGGGCTTCGCGTCGCCGTCAAACCAAGCGGCTGCTCGGGCTATAGCTACGTGCTGGACTTCGCCGACGAAGCGAAAGACGACGAAGTACGCTTTGAAGAGCATGGCGCCAGCGTCTATGTCGACCCGCAGGCACTGGAAATGCTCGACGGCAGCGAAGTCGATTACGTCAGCGAAGGCCTCAACCGCTACTTTCGCTTCAACAACCCCAACGTCAAGGATGAGTGCGGCTGCGGCGAGAGTTTCACCGTTTAGCCGAACCGGTATTCATCCCCGCTGGGAGGCGCTATAATCGCGCCCACTTGGCTTGGCGCTTGGCGTCTGCCACGAGATTTTTGCGCCGCTTCATGATGAAGCGGCACTTTCTGTTATATACCCTCTAAGGAGCTACACCATGGCGACCGAACGCACTCTTTCCATCATCAAGCCCGATGCCGTTGCAAAAAACGCGATTGGCGACATCATCGCGCGTTTTGAAAGCGCCGGTCTGCGCGTCGTTGCCGCCAAGATGCTCCATCTTTCCGAAGAGAAAGCGGGCGGTTTCTACGCCGAGCACAAAGAGCGCCCCTTCTTTAAAGATCTGGTCGGCTTCATGACTTCTGGCCCGGTCGTCGTTCAGGTACTGGAAGGCGAAGGCGCCGTTGCCAAAAACCGCGACCTGATGGGTGCGACCAACCCGAAAGAAGCCGAAGCGGGCACTATCCGCGCCGACTTCGCTGAAACCATCGACGCCAACGCCGTTCACGGTTCCGACTCCGCTGAAAGCGCCGAGCGCGAAATCTCTTACTTCTTCGGCAACGACGAAATCTGCCCGCGCTAATCCCGCGCTGGCGTTTCACACGCGTTGCTGGCCATTTTTGCGGGGGTTCGCCCCCGCCCTTTCCAAGCGCTGAGCCATGACCACCACCGTAGCCCAACATACGCCGGATGCGACCGTCGCCTCCAAGTCCTCCTCTGATGCATCCGCTGCACCGGCGCTGCAAAATCTGCTGGGGCTTTCCCGCGCGCAGATGGAAGCCTTCTTTCTATCGATTAGCGAGAAAAAATTCCGCGCCGCCCAGATGATGAAGTGGATTCACCAGGAGGGCGTCGACGATTTTGCCGCGATGACCAACCTTTCCAAAGCGCTGCGCGAGAAGCTCGCCCAGGTGGCGGAAGTTCGTGGGCCGGCGGTGGTGTACGAAGGCACCTCGACGGATGGCACTCGCAAGTGGGTGCTCGAGGTGGAAGATGGCAGCTACGTGGAAACGGTGCTGATCCCGGCGGAAAACGGCAAGCGCCGTACGCTCTGCGTCTCCTCCCAGGTGGGGTGCTCGTTGGACTGCAGTTTCTGCTCCACGGGTAAGCAGGGCTTTCAGCGCAACCTGACCGCCGCCGAGATCATCGGCCAGGTGTGGGTCGCGCAACGCAGCGTCGGCCCGCGCCGCGACACGGCCAACCGCCCGGTGACCAACGTGGTCATGATGGGTATGGGGGAGCCGCTTCTGAATTTCGACAACGTCGTGCCAGCCATGAAGCTGATGCTCGACGACAGCGGTTACGGCCTCTCCAAGCGCCGGGTGACGCTTTCCACCTCCGGCGTAGTCCCCATGCTCGACAAGCTCGGCGACGAGATCGACGTGAGCCTGGCGATCTCGCTGCACGCCGCCAATGACGAGCTCAGAAACGAGCTAGTGCCGATCAACCGCAAGTACAACATCCGCGCGCTTTTGGATGCCTGCCACCGCTACCTGGCCAAGTGCCCGGAAAACCGGCAGGTGACGATCGAATACACCCTGATCAAGGATGTGAACGACCAGCAGGAGCACGCCGAGCAGCTCGCCGATCTGCTCAAGGAACTTGCCTGCAAGATCAATTTGATTCCGTTCAACCCGTTTCCCAACTCAGGGTACGAGAAGCCCTCGCGCAATCAGGTCATGCGCTTTCAGCAGTGGCTTTACGACCTGGGTTACAACGCCACCGTACGCATGACGCGTGGCGACGATATCGACGCCGCCTGCGGGCAGCTCGTGGGGCGTGTGAAGGACCGCACCAAGCGTAGTGCGCGCCATATTCAGTCGGTACAGCTCGACGCCGACTAACGCGCCTTGACTTCCATCCGGCACAGCGCTTTGATGGACCCTGTTTCGACCTGGCATAATGGTCTGATAAACATCGGCGTTTGGTTAACATCGACGTTTGATAAAGCCCGTCACCTGAGACGGACCGGCGTCGAGCAGGTAGCGGTTTAACATTCACCCACGAGGGCGTACATGATTGACGGTAGGCGCGCGACCCCCTTTAGAGTATCGATACTGCCCGTGCTGCTGGGTAGCCTGATGCTCGCCGGGTGCGCGACGACCAGCACGCCTTCCTCGCAGCGCACCGGTCAGGACGCTGCCAGCGCCTACAGCGAACTCGGCATTGCCTACCTCGAGCGCGGTAATCTTCCCCGCGCGCTTAACGCCCTCGACCGCGCCCTCGAAGCCGACCCGCAAAATGCCGAGGCACTTCAAGGCATGGCGCTGGTCTATCAGCAACAGGGCGAGAACGCGTTGGCCCAGCGCTATTTCCTAAAGGCCGTCGAGGCGGCGCCCTCTTTTACCCGCGCGCGTAACAACTACGCAGCGTTTTTATACCAGCAGGCCCGTTTCAACGAGGCCTGCGAGCAGTTGGAGCTCGCGTCCCAGGACGCTCAGTACGCCAACCGCGCCCAGCTTTTTACCAATTTAGGGCAGTGCTACGTGGCGTTGAACGATGTCAACCGCGCCCGCGAGCGGTTCGCGCGTGCCCAAAGTATCGACCCGCGAAGTCCGCGCGGGTATTTAATGTTAGCCGAATTGGAAGCTTCTCAGGGCAATTACGACCGCGCCTGGGCACCACTGCAAAGTTACCTGCAGTTGGCCGGCCCCGACCCACAGGCGCTAACACTGGCCGCCACGATTGCCCGCGCCCGCGGCGATGAACAAGCCGCCGCGGATTATCAGCGTCGGTCACTGGACGGCCCAGCGCCCTGATCACCTAATTATTGAAGGATGCTCAGCCATGAGCGACACACATTTAAACGAGAATATAACGACCTCGACCGCTTCGACCGCCTCTCCCGGCGAGCTGCTCAGCAGTCAGCGTGAACAGCTTGGCGTACCGCTCACCGACGCCGCCCTGGCGCTGAATCTGCGCCCCGCCGTGGTCGAAGGGCTCGAGCGCGACCACTACGATGAGATCCCCGTGGTCACCTACCGGCGCGGCTACCTGCGTTCCTACGCCAAATACCTGGGGATGGATGAGCGGGTCGTGCTGGAAGCGTATCAGGCGCGCTTTGGCACTGCCGACGCCGAGCGCAAGGTAACGCCAGTGACGACCTCGCGGCCCCCGTCGCGGGCCGGCGCTTGGCTCTTTAAGCTGGTGACGCTATTAGTGATTGCCGGGCTGATCGGCGTGACGGTGATGTGGTGGCAAAGCCGTGGCGGCAGCGAACCGCCGAGCATGGGTGCCACGCCCTCGTCCGAAGAAGAGAGCCAGTTCGCCACGCCGGAAAACGATGCGGCCGCGGATCTTCCTGACACGCCGGTCTCCTCCCCCGAGCCAAGCGATGCCCAGAACGGCGCAGACGAAGCAAGCGCCGAGCAAGCGTCGGTCAGCGAGCCCGAGCCGGTGCAGCCGTCCGAGACCGCGATCGAATCGGCCCAGACGATTGCCGCTACGCAAGCGGAAGGCGGCGAAGAGCAGGCTCAGACAGACGCCAGGACGATGGCACTGACCTTTAACGAGCAGTCCTGGACCGAAATTTTCGATGCCACCAATCAGCGCGTTTTCGTGGGCCTGCAAACACCGGGCACCACGGCTACAGTTGAAGGCGAACCGCCTTTTCGACTCACCATCGGTAACGCCACCGGCGTGGAACTGATCTACCTGGGCGAGAGTGTCGATCTTGGCCAGCGCGCCGGTGCCAATAACGTTGCCCGATTTACTCTAGGAGAGTGATCCGTCTTATGCACGCCCCTTCTCCAATCAAACGCCGAGTGTCCCGCCAGATCCACGTTGGCAAGGTGCCGGTAGGCGGCGATGCACCGATTGCGGTGCAGAGCATGACCAATACCGACACCCTGGACGTGGACGCCACCGTCGGCCAGATCCAGCAGCTGGAAAAAGCCGGCGCCGATATCGTGCGCGTATCAGTACCGGACATGGACGCCGCCGAAGCCTTTGGCCGCATCAAGCAACGCGTTGACGTGCCGCTGGTGGCGGATATCCACTTCGACTACAAGATCGCCCTGCGCGTCGCCGAGCTGGGGGTGGACTGCCTGCGCATCAACCCCGGCAACATCGGCCGGGAAGATCGCGTCAAGGCGGTGGTCAACGCCGCCCGGGATAACGGCATTCCGATTCGTATCGGCGTCAACGCGGGCTCGCTCGAGAAAGACCTGCAGAAGAAGTACGGCGAGCCGACCCCGGAAGCGCTGGTGGAATCCGCCATGCGCCACATCGACTACCTCGACCGGCTCGATTTCCACGATTTCAAGGTCAGCGTCAAGGCCTCGGACGTGTTCATGGCGGTCGCGGCCTACCGGGACCTGGCCAGCCGCATCGAACAGCCCCTGCACTTGGGCATTACCGAAGCCGGCGGACTGCGCTCGGGCACGGTGAAATCGTCGATCGGCCTTGGCATGCTGTTGATGGATGGCATCGGCGATACCATTCGCGTGTCGCTGGCCGCCGACCCGGTCGAGGAGATCAAGGTCGGTTTCGACATGCTCAAGAGCTTGAAGCTGCGCGCCAAGGGGATCAACTTCATCGCCTGCCCCAGCTGCTCGCGCCAGAACTTCGACGTCATCGACACCATGAACCAGCTCGAAGAGCGCCTGGAAGACGTGATGACGCCGCTCAATGTTTCGGTAATCGGCTGCGTGGTCAACGGCCCCGGCGAGGCCAAGGAGACCGATATCGGTCTGACCGGCGGCTCACCGGCCAACCTGGTCTATATCGACGGTAAACCGGCCAGCAAACTACGCAACGACCACCTGGTCGACGACCTGGAAGCGATGATCCGCGAAAAAGTTCGCCTCAAACAGCAGCAACAAGACGACGTCATCACGCGTAGCGTGTAACGCCGTAAAAGACGGGCAGCCCCGCAAGAGGCTGCCCGTGCTTATAAGGAGTCTTCATTGAGCAAGTCCGGTGCTAAAAAGATTCAAGCCATTCGTGGTATGAACGATCTATTGCCCAGCGAGAGCCCTCGCTGGCAATTTTTTGAGGCGAAGGTGCGCAACCTGATGCAGCGCTACGCTTTTGATGAAATCCGCATGCCGATCGTCGAGCAAACCGCGCTGTTCGCCCGTTCGATCGGTGAAGTGACCGACATCGTCGAAAAAGAGATGTACACCTTCGAGGACCGAAACGGCGACAGCCTGACGCTGCGCCCGGAAGGCACCGCCAGCTGCGTGCGCGCCGCCATGGAGCACGGCCTGCTCTACAACCAGACCCAAAGGCTTTGGTACCAGGGCCCGATGTTTCGCCACGAGCGCCCGCAAAAGGGCCGCTACCGCCAGTTCCACCAGGTCGGCGTGGAAGCCTACGGCTTCGAAGGCCCGGATATCGACGCCGAGGTGATTTTACTCTCGGCGCGTCTTTGGCAGGAACTGGGCCTAAGCGAGCACGTGACCCTCGAGCTCAACTCGCTGGGCTCGCTCGACGCCCGGGCGGCCTACCGTGACAAGCTCGTCGCCTACTTCAACGAGCACCAGGACGTTCTCGACGAGGACTCCAAACGGCGCCTGGAAAGCAACCCGCTGCGTATTCTGGATTCCAAGAACCCGGCCATGGCGGACATGCTCGACGGCGCGCCGCAGCTGATGGATCACCTGGACCAAGCGTCGCTCGAGCACTTCGAGCAGTTGACGGCACTATTGGAAGCCGCGGGTATCAAGTACGTGGTCAACCCGCGCCTGGTGCGCGGGCTGGACTACTACTCGCGCACGGTATTCGAGTGGACCACCACGGCGCTGGGGAGCCAGGGCACCGTGTGTGCCGGCGGGCGCTACGATGGCCTGGTCGAGCAGTTGGGCGGCAAGCCCACCCCGGCGGTGGGGTTTGCCATGGGCATCGAGCGGCTGATTTTGCTGCTGGAAACCCTCGATTTGGTCCCCGCAGAAGCTCTGGGCGGGTGCGATGTCTACCTGCTGGCGATGGACGATAGCGCCACCACCGCCGCGCTGACGCTTGCCGAACGGCTACGCAATGAACTGCCGAGCCTTGGCCTGCAACTTCACTGCGGCGGCGGCAGTTTCAAAAGCCGCATGAAAAAGGCCGATAAAAGTGCCGCCCGCGTGGCGCTGTTGCTGGGCGAAGACGAAGTGGCCAATCAAACGGTCACACTCAAGTTCCTGCGCGAAGAGCGCGAGCAGCAAACCCTCGAGCAGAGCGCGCTGGTCGATACGCTCGACGCACTCATCGCCCGCTAAGCGCTTGACCATTCAAAGGCCGCAAGGCCCGGTGGGCCAAACCGGCCTACCCACTATGCCAGAACAAGGAGGCCGCCCGTGGCGGAGCTGAGAAGCGAAGAAGAACAGCTTGATGTCATCAAGCGCTGGTGGAAAGAGAACGGCACCTCGCTGCTCGCCGGCGCTGTGATCGCTGCGGCCGGGGTATTCGGCTGGCATGCCTGGCAGAACTACCAGGAAGGCCAGGCAGCGGCGGCCTCGGTGCGCTACCAGCAGTTGATGACCATCAGCAACGCGCCGGAGCAGAGCACCGAGCAGTTCGAAACCGCGCGTAGCCTGGTCGACGAGATCAACGATGATCACGGCGGCACGCTCTACGCCGAGCTTGCGCTTTTGATCGAAGCACGCCTGGCCGTCGAGCAGAACGACCTGGACGGCGCTCGGGAAGCGCTCGAGCGCGCGGCGAACAACGCCTCGCGGGATTACGTGAAAAGCCTTGCCCAGCTGCGTCTGGCCCGGGTGGAAATCGCCCAGGGTAACCCGGACCGGGCGCTGTCGCTGCTGGACGAGCCGATGGCCGACTCGCTGGCCGCGCAGCGCTTTGACGCCCGCGGCGACGCCTATGCAGCCCTAGGCGATACCGATAACGCCCGCACGGCCTGGCAAGAAGCCCTGGCCCTGGATGGTCAGAACCAGTCGCTTTACGGCATTCAGTTTAAGCTAGACGACCTTGGCGCCGAGGAGGCGACCTCCTGATGACGATCAGCCTTTCAAAACCGTTATTCAATAAAGCGCTTCTGCGCGCCACGCTAGGCGCGGCAGCGCTGGTAATGCTTGCCGGCTGCGCCAGCAAGAGCGAACCCGCTTTCACGCCGAAGGAGCTCACCAGCTTCAACGAAACCACGAACGTGGAGAACGTCTGGCGACAAAGCGTCGGCGACGGCCTGGGGCGCGCTCGCTACCCCATCGAGCCCACCCGCGAAGGCAACACCGTGTTCGCCGCCGACGCCCAGGGCGTGGTCATGGCGTTCAACGCCAATAACGGCGAACGCCAATGGCGTATCGAGCTCGACACGCCGTTATCCAGTGCGCTGAACGCCATTGCCGGCCAGCTATATCTTGCTACGCGCAACGGCGAAGTGATCGCGATCGACCAAAACGATGGCAGCATCAACTGGCGTTCGCGGGTCTCCAGCGAAGTACTCGCCGCGCCCCAGGCCAATCAGCAGCTGCTGGTCGTGCAAAGCGTCGACGGCCAAATTACCGCGCTCGATCGCCAAACCGGCCAGGAGCGCTGGGTCTACACCAGCTCCCAGCCTGCGCTTACGCTGCGGGGTACCGGCACACCGATGGTGATCGACCCGGTCACGTTCGTGGGTCTGGCCAACGGCCGCCTGGCTACGCTTGATAACCGTAGCGGCCAGCCGCTTTGGGACATGCAGATCGCCACACCCCGCGGGCGCAGCGAAGTCGAGCGGCTGGTGGATCTTTCCGGCCAGCCAGTCCTAAGCCAGGACGGGCGCCTGTTCGTCACCAGCTATAACGGCCGCGTCGTAGCCCTCGAGGCGACCCAGGGCGGCACGCTTTGGGAGACCAGCCTCTCTAGCCGCCACACGCCGGTACTCGTCGGCAATACGCTGTTCGTCGTCACCGACGACAGTCAGGTCGTGGCGCTGGATGCCAACAGCGGCCAGGAAATCTGGCGCAACGACGACCTGGAAGATCGCTGGCTGACCGCCCCCGCCTTTGCCGATGGTCGCCTGGTCGTCGGTGACTTCGAAGGTTACGTGCATCTCATCGATGCCCGCGAAGGCAACATTGTCGGCCGTACCCGGGTGCACAAGTCGGGCATCACCCTGCGCCCGGTCACCGAAGGCAGCACCATTCATGTACAGGCCAACAATGGCCGGCTGCAAACGTTGGAACTCACTCCATGACACCCGTCATCGCTCTAGTCGGTCGGCCCAATGTGGGCAAATCGACGCTGTTTAACCGCCTGACACGCTCGCGGGATGCCCTCGTGGCCGATTTTCCCGGTCTTACCCGCGATCGTAAATACGGCAACGGCCTGCTGGGTAACAAGACCTACACGGTCATCGACACCGGCGGCATTAGCGGGGACGAGGAAGGCATCGACGCGGCCATGGCCGAGCAGTCGCTGGCCGCGATCGACGAAGCCGATATCGTGCTGTTTCTGGTCGACGGCCGCTCGGGGCTTAACGTCGCCGACGAGGCGATCGCCAACCACCTGCGCGTCAACCAGAAGAAAACCTGGCTGGTGGTCAATAAAACCGACGGGCTCGAAGAGCACTCGGCGATGGGGGATTTTTGGGGTCTGGGCCTTGGCGATCCCTGGCCGATCGCCGCCGCCCACGGGCGCAACGTGTCGCTTTTGATGGACACCGTGCTCGAGCCCTTCCCCGCCCGCGACGAAAGCATTCCGGCGGATACCGGCAGCAAGGGTATTCGTATCGGCGTGATCGGCCGGCCCAACGTGGGTAAATCTACCCTGGTCAACCGGCTGCTCGGCGAAGACCGGGTGGTGGTGTTCGACGAAGCCGGCACCACCCGCGATGCCATCGAGATCCCCTTCGAGCGCCGCGGCAAGCCGTTCGTGCTGGTGGATACCGCCGGCGTGCGGCGGCGCAAGAACGTCAGCGAAATCGCCGAGAAGTTCTCGATCATCAAAACCCTCGATGCCATCAAGGAGTGCCACGTAGCGGTGATGGTGCTGGATGCGCGCAGCGGCCTGGTCGAGCAGGACATGCACCTGCTGGATTACGTGCTGACCACCGGCCGGGCGCTGGTGCTCGCGGTCAACAAGTGGGACGGTCTTGAGAGCGACGCCAAGGAGAAGATGCGCTCCGAAATCAAGCGCCGCCTGGGCTTTGCCGACTACGCCGAGATGCACTTTATCTCCGCGCTACACGGCACCGCGGTGGGGGATCTCTACCCGTCCATCGAGCGCGCGTTCGAGGCGGCCAACGCCCACTGGTCGACCAACCGCCTGACCACGCTCTTACAAGATGCCACCAGCCAGCATCCGCCGCCCATGATCAACGGCCGGCGTATCAAGCTGCGCATGGCCCACCAGGGCGGCAGCAACCCGCCGATCATCGTGGTCCACGGCAACCAGACGAGCTCCTTGCCCGAAGCCTACCGGCGCTATCTGACCAACACCTTCCGCAAGGTGTTGAAAGTCCGCGGCACCCCCATGCGTTTCGAGTTCCGCTCCGGCGACAACCCCTATGATCACATGGCCGGCGCCAGCGACAAGGAAAAAGCCAAAAAGCGCGAGCTGGACCGCACCAAGGAAGCACGCCAGAAGCGCCGCTAATACGAGCCTGACGCTTCTCTAAAAACGCCTGCTGAGCTATTCAGCGGGCGTTTTTTTATGGTGCCCGCCCACCCCGGCAGCGCGTTGCGCTGCATCGCTGGCTGAAGCCTGCTCCTACAATGGATGGGTGCACGGCTTTATTGTAGGAGCCCAATTCATTGGGCGATGGCGGCGCCAGCCGCCCTTACTCGATGGAACCTCCTGACGCGCCACGCCACTTAACCCCGGCAGCGCTGTGCGCTGCATCGCTGGCTAAAGCCTGCTCCTACAATGGATGAGTGCACGGCTTTATTGTAGGAGCCCAATTCATTGGGCGATGGCGGCGCCAGCCGCCCTTACTCGATGGCGCCCGCTGGTGCGCCAGAGCCACCTACCCCGGCAGCGCTGTGCGCTGCTTCGCTGGCTGAAGCCTGCTCCTACAATGGATGAGTGCACGGCTTTATTGTAGGAGCCCAATTCATTGGGCGATGGCGGCGTCAGCCGCCCTTACTCGATGGCGCCCGCTGGTGCGCCAGAGCCACCTACCCCGGCAGCGCTGTGCGCTGCTTCGCTGGCTGAAGCCTGCTCCTACAAGAGATGGGTGCACGACTTTATTGTAGGAGCCCAATTCATTGGGCGATGGCGGCGATAGCCGCCCTTACTCGATGGATCGCACTGACACGCCACCGCCCACCCCGGCAGCGCTGCGCGCTGCATCGCTGGCTAAAGCCTGCTCCTACAATGGAGGGGTGCACGGCTTTATTGTAGGAGCCCAATTCATTGGGCGATGGCGGCGTCAGCCGCCCTTACTCGATGGCGCCCGCTGGTGCGCTACCGCCTACCCCGGCAGCGCGTTGCGCTGCATCGCTGGCTGAAGCCTGCTCCTACAATGGATGAGTGCACGGCTTTATTGTAGGAGCCCAATTCATTGGGCGATGGCGGCGTCAGCCGCCCTTACTCGATGGAGCCTACTGGTGCGTTATAGCCACCTACCCCGGCAGCGCGTTGCGCTGCTTCGCTGGCTGAAGCCTGCTCCTACCACCCCTTTTGCCCCAGGCCCACCGTAGGAGCTGAATTCATTCGGCGATGGCGGCGATAGCCGCCCTTACTGGATGGGTTGCGTTCGCCCGCTTAGGGGCCATGTGATAAACCAGTTGACAAACATCACCGCTCTACCTCAAATGGCCTGGCTTTTCATTGCTGGCCCTACCACCTTTCGCCCTTCACAGGAGGGACTCATGGCTCATCTTGCGCGCCGTTGGCGCTGGCTAACGCTTCTAAGCCTGGCAAGCCTGCTCACCGGCTGTCTGGCGCTTCCTCAAACCAGCCTTTTTGCTTTTCGCTTGGCGGTCACGTCCTTGGGTGTCGAGAACGTGAAGGTGGGGCCTTATGATCTGAACGCGGGGTTCGACACTACTAACTTGTCGAGCCTGATCGCGTCCAGCCTGGGGTCGGGTAGTTTGCCGATCCAGGCGACCATGGCGCTGGGGCTTGGCCTGCCGGCGGGGATGCCGGCGGTCAATATGTCGGGGTTCAACTGGACGTTGGATATGCCCGGTGCGGATCCAGTCTCCGGGCGCTACGCCGAGGAGGTTTCGCTAACGCCGGGGGACGGGGCGAATTTGCGCCTGCCGGTGTCCTTCGACGTGCTGGCCACCGACCCGCAGCGTCTTCGCCCGATGATCAACCTGGCGCAGCAGTTGGCCTCCCACGGCTCGCTCCCCGCAGGCAGCGAGCTGGCGATTACGCCGGGGAACCTGCGCGGGCTTGGCATGACCCTGCCATCGGGGCTGTTCACGCCGACCATTCGCCTCAACGTGGGCCAGGACGGCCAGCTCACGCCGGTACGTTAAAGCCCCTGGCGCCCGACCCAGTGGGCGGCAAACTGCCAGGCGGCGCGCCCGCTGCGTCCGCCGCGCAGCGTGGCGAAACGAACCGCCTCTTCGCGGGCGGCGTCGTTCCAGGCGTCTTCGCCGCCCAGCTTTACGACCCAATGAGCGCAGACGTCCAGGTAGGTCGCCTGGTTGAAAGGATGAAACCCAAGCCACAAGCCAAAGCGATCCGAAAGCGAGATTTTCTCTTCGACGGCGTCGCCGTGGTGAAGCTCTTCCCCCACCAGCTGCGAGCTTTGGTTATCCGCCATCGATTCCGGCAGCAGGTGGCGGCGGTTGGAAGTCGCGTAGATCAGCACGTTCTCCGGCGGGCCGGTTAGCGCGCCGTCCAGCACGCTTTTGAGCGCCTTGTAGGCGTCGTCGTTGCCCTCGAAGGAAAGGTCGTCGCAGTAGACCACGAAGCGATGCGGAGTATGACGAAGCTCCTCGACCAGCTGCGGCAGGCTTGCCAGGTCATAGCGGTCGACCTGGATCAGGCGCAGGCCATCCGCCGCCAGCGTATTGATCAGCGCGCGAACGATCGACGATTTGCCGCTCCCCCGGGAGCCCCACAAAAGCGCGTGATTGGCGGGCAAGCCCTTCAAAAACGCCCGGGTGTTATCGAGGAGCGCCTTTTTTTGCCGTTCGATGCCGAGCAAATCATCCAGTGTCGTGGTATCGCGTGGCGGTACCGGCACCAGCCGCCCACCCAGCGGATGGCGCTGCCACAAAGCAGCGCTTTGAGTGGACCAATCCACCGGCGCCGGCGCAGGAGGAAGCCAGTGCTCGGCGCGCTCTAAAAGGCGTGTAAGGCGCCTGGTTAATTCGTCATCCATACTTGCCCTCCCAATACGTTATGATAAAACTACCGTCATCGAACCGTTCATACCATTTACCCACAAGGAATCTTTCATGCGTTGGCTTCGCCCTTTCGCCGTTACGGCTTTGTGCGCTTCACTTGCGGCCTGTAGCACCTCGCCGACCGGCCGCTCGCAGCTTCTGCTGCTCTCGGATGCCGAGCTCAATCAGATGGGCCAGCAGGCCTTCGCTCAGTACCAGCAGGATGTGCCCATGGGGGATCAGGCAAGCCTTCGCTACGTACAGTGCATCACTAACGCCATCGTCGATGTGCTGCCCAGCGAACAGCGCAATTTGGACTGGCAGGTGCGCGTATTCGAATCCGAGCAACCCAACGCTTTCGCGCTGCCCGGCGGCTACATGGGCGTGAATACCGGCATGCTCGATTTGGCCACCAGTCAGGACCAGCTCGCCTCGGTGGTAGGCCACGAAATCGGCCACGTGCTGGCCAACCACGCCAACGAGCGCGCCTCGACCAAGAGCGCGACCTCGCTAGGCCTTTCGATGATTTCGAGCACCTCGGGCATGCAGTCCGCGGGCGGCCAGCAGCTGATGGGCGTGCTGGGTATGGGCGCCGAGTACGGCATCGCGCTGCCCTTCTCCCGCCGTCATGAAAGCGAAGCGGACATCATCGGCCAGGACCTGATGGCCCAGGCCGGGTTCGACCCGCGGGAAAGCGTCACCCTTTGGGAAAACATGCAGGCGGCCTCCAGCGGCGGCGCGCCGCCGGCCTGGATGTCGACCCACCCAAGCCAGGACCAACGCATCAGTGGGCTACAGTCCGGCATGGGCCAGGCCATGGCCACCTATGAGCAGGCCAGAAGCCAGGGCCGCACGCCGAACTGCTCGCGCCCGTAGCCCCTAACGCGGCGTGCCCAAGGCGCGCCGCGTTCAGCCGGCAAGCGATTGCCTAAGCATCTCGCGCACCGACGCGGTATCCGGGCGCACGTTGCGCCAGAGGAAAAATGCCTCTGCGGCCTGCTCGACCAGCATGCCCAGGCCATCTACCGTGGTGGCACCGCGTGTACCAGCCCACTGCATGAATACCGTCGGCTCTGCCCCGTACATCATGTCGTAGGCGTAGCCCCCGGGGTTGAACAGCACGTCCGGTAACGGCGGCAAATCGCCGGCCAGGCTTGCGCTGGTGCCGTTGATCACCAGATCGAACGTGCCGAAAAGCGCGTGATACCCGCCCCCGCTTGTCTTGCCTAAATCCGCGAAATCCCGAGCCAGCGCTTCGGCCTTGTCAGCCGTGCGGTTGGCGATCACGATTTCCTGCGGGCCTTCGTTCAACAGCGGCTCGAGCACGCCGCGCACCGCGCCACCGGCGCCCAGCACCAGAATGCGCGCATCGCGAAGCGCCACCCCTTGGGCTTTTAGATCCCGCAGCAGGCCAACGCCGTCGGTATTGTCGCCATAGACGCGGCCGTTTTGGCCGTTGATCAGGGTATTCACCGCACCGGCGCGCCGGGCGCGCAGGCTGAGCGTATCGCACAGCGCAAAGGCATCCTGTTTGAACGGCACGGTCACGTTGGCACCATACCCGCCCTGGTGGCAAAACTGCTGCCAGGCGGCGGTGAAGCCGTCGAGCGGGGCAAGCTCGGCGGTGTAGCGCAGGGCCTGACCGGTTTGCTCGGCGAAGGCCTGATGAATCATTGGCGATTTGGAGTGTTTGACCGGGTTACCGAGCACACAGTAGTGATCGCTCACGGGCTCACTCCCAGGTTTTTGGCCTCGGTCAGCCAATCGCGCGGGGTCAGGTAGTCGTCCAGGTGCGCCTCGGGGCTGCCGGAACCTGGGGTATAGCCATACTCCCAGCGGGCCAGCGGCGGCATCGACATCAAGATGGACTCGGTGCGCCCGCCGCTTTGCAAACCAAACAGCGTCCCCCGGTCCCACACCAGGTTGAACTCCACGTAGCGCCCGCGCCGATAGAGCTGGAATTCGCGCTCGCGCTCGCCCCAGGGCGTATCACGGCGGCGCTCGATAATCGGCAGGTAAGCCTTTAAAAAGCTATCGCCCACGGCGCGCTGAAAGGCGAAGGCGTGCTCGAAATCCGGCGCGTTCAGGTCATCGAAGAAGAGCCCCCCTACACCGCGGGTTTCATCGCGATGCTTGAGGTAGAAATACTCGTCGCACCACGCCTTGTAGCGGGGGTAAACCTCGTCGCCAAAGGGCGCGCAGGCGTTTTTGGCCACCTGGTGCCAGTGCACCACGTCTTCGAACACCGGGTAGTACGGGGTGAGATCGATGCCGCCGCCAAACCACCAAACCGGTGCCTCGCCCTCTTTTTCGGCGATGAAAAAGCGCACATTGCCGTGGCTGGTGGGCACGTGCGGGTTCTCCGGATGCAGCACCCAGGACACCCCCACCGCGTGGAAGCTGCGCCCGGCCAACTCCGGGCGCGAGGCGGTCGCCGAGGGCGGCAGCGTTTCACCAAACACGTGGGAGTAGTTGACCCCGCCCTTTTCGAAAATCGCGCCGTTTTCGATCACCCGCGAGCGCCCGCCGCCGCCGGCTTCACGCTCCCAGCTCTCTTCTCTGAACGTGCCGCGGCCATCGGCCTGGGCAAGACCTTCGCAGAGCCGGTCCTGCAGGTTCATCAGGTACGTTTTAACGTCGTCAAGGTGCTCGTGGGCCACAGTATCTCCAAAGCCGTGCCTGAAAGGGTAGACGCTTATGGTAAGGGGTAAGGCGCAAGGGGTGAAGGGGCAATCGAACGGCTCAGGCGCGGCCCTGAAACCGCGTCAGCGCCCGGCGGTAGGCGCCGCTGCGTACCGCGCGGCTGATCAGGGGCATCGCGCCTTTGATGCTGGCGCGAACGAGCCGGCGCTGGAGCTTCGACATATCGAGCTCGAGCTGGCGCGCGGCCCATTCGGGCAGAAGGTCGATCCCCGCGCGCATAAAAAGCGCCCCGCCCGGGCGCAATATCAGATGCCGCGGCGGCGCGGCCAGCAGCACCTGGATCACATCCCGGGTGCGCTCATCGCACACAAGCTCGCCGCGCTTCGTTTCGAGGTACGCCGCGACCGCCTCTCGACTGTCGGGCACGTCGCGCGCGCCCAGTGCCTCGGCGATGCAGGCGGTTTCGAAAAAGTAGCGGTCCTGGTCGGCCGCGCTCAGGTTCGGGTTGCGGTATAGCAGGTGGCCGGCCATGAAGCGGCTCATTTCCGCGACGTGCACCCAAGTGAGCAGGTCCGGGTCATCGGCGGCGTACGGGCGGCCGTCGGCGGCCTGGCCGCGCACATGGGCATGCACCCGGCGCACCCGAGCAATCGCCTCTTCGGCCTGCTCGAACGTACCGAAACTGGTGGTGGCGATAAAGTCGCTGGTACGCCGCAGCCGGCCCACCATGTCGTGGCGAAAGTTGGAATGGTCCCACACGCCGGCCAGCGCCAGCGGGTGCAGCATCTGCAGTAAAAGCGCGCTGATGCCGCCGCACATCATCGGCGTGAAGTCGCCGTGGATGTTGCGCACCAGGCCGTCCTGGGGAAAAGGTCCCGGCGCCTGGCCGGCCCGCTCCGCGCCCAGCCGCGCTACCATGGCGTCCATCAGGAAGGTGCTCATATCAGGAGCGCAGCACCTTGCCGGAGGCCAGGTCGCGAATGGTGCTGGGGCGCGCCTCAGCGCCCAGCTCGCCGGGCAAAATGGCGCCAAGCTCCGCGCCAAACAGCATCTGCACCTCTTGCTCGGTCATGGCCGGTGGCTCGCCCGCACGGTTGGCCGAGGTGGACACCAGCGGCCCGCCAAAGGCGTCGCACAGCGCTTTCAAGCCAGGATGATTGGTGACCCGCAGCGCCACGCTTTGGTGGGCACCGCGCACCAAAGCGTGGCTGCGCCCGTTGTCCGGCACAAGCCAGGTGTTGGGGCCGGGCCAGCTCGCCGCAAGCGGGGCGTGCAGCGCAAGCGGGAGCCCGGCAAGCCAGGGGCCGAACTGCTCGATGCTGGCCGCCACCAAAATGACGCCCTTGGCGGGGTCGCGCTCTTTCATGCGCATCAAGTGGGTGAGTGCTTGCTCGTTGTCCGGGTCACAGCCAAGCCCCCACACCGCCTCGGTCGGGCACGCGACGACGCCGCCTTCGCGAAGGGCTTGGGTCGCGCGTTGAAGTTCCACCGTCGATCTCATCAAGGCCTCCTTTGAGTATTCGGCGTAGCCAGCCAACGTGGGTTTATCTTACCACGGCCTAGCCAAGGCGCACCCAGCCGCCCGCCTGCTGGGCTACAAGGCCATCGAGCTCCAGCATCAAAAGGCGCTGCTGGCACTCGCCCACGCTTTGCGCGGTATGTTGCACCAGCAGGTCGATGGGGGTCGGGGCCGACGAAAGCGCGGCAAGCAGCGCATCCGGCGGCGGGCTTTCAGCCGAGTGACTCATGGCCGTCAAAGATTCGGTTGGGGGTTGTGCCGGCGTTTGGGCTGCGGGCATGTACGCCGGCGCCCAGTGGCCAAGCTCATCGAGCATATCGTCAACGTGGCGTGCCAGGGTCGCGCCGCTTTTTAAAAGCGCCAGACTGCCCTGGGCCTGGACGTTATGAATCGAGCCCGGCACGGCGAAGAGCTCGCGGCCCTGCTCCAGGGCAAGCCTTGCACTCACCAGGCTGCCGCTTTTCTCGGTGGCCTCGACCACCAGCGTGCCCAGCGAAAGCCCGGTGACGATACGATTGCGCCGCGGGAAAAAAGCGGGCCGCGCTTTGGTGCCGGGCGGGTGCTCGGCCAGCACCAAAGCGCCGGGGGTTTGGCTTAGCTGCTCATAAAGCGCGCGGTGGCTCGCCGGATAGATGATATCCACGCCACCGCCCAGCACCGCCACGGTGGCGCCCCCTTCGTCGAGGGCGGCTTGCTGGGCCAGCCCGTCTACGCCCAGCGCCATGCCGCTCACCACGCACCAGCCGCGCCGGGCCAGTTCCCGGGCGAAGTGCCGAGCGTTTCGCCCACCTTCGCCGGTCGGCTTGCGGGTACCGACCATGGCGATACTCGGCCCTTTGAGCGCGTCGAGATCGCCCAGCGCCCAAAGCACCGGCGGCGGGTCGGGTAGCTCATCGAGTAAAGCAGGCCAGTGGGGGTGGCCCGGATGAAGCACGTGGCGCCGCGGCCCACCGGCGAGCCAGTCGAGCGTGGCGTTCACCCGCGCCTGCAGCGGGCTTTTAGAAGGATGATCGAGCCAGAGCCTTAGTGCACTTGCCGCCGGACCCGGCAATGCGGCAAGCCACCCCTGGGGCCAGCTGGGCTGGCGCTGGGTCAGCGCCTTGATGCGATGGGCGCCCATCCCCGGTAGCGCCTCCACGGCAAGCCATGCGTTCGTATCCATTCCCGCCCCCTTTTACACCTGTACACCTAGCGCTCGGGTGAGCGCACCTCGTCGCCTATCGCCAATACGTTGGACGCCTGCATGACCAGCGCATAGCTCATACGGTTATAGGGCTTGAATATCATGACCAGCCCGCTTTGCGTATTGGGCAGCTGAAAAAGCTCCCCGGTGCGCGGGTCGTTGATGAGCTCGCCCTGCTGGTCCACGCGCAGTACGTGGCCCGGCTGCAGGCCGTCCTCGGTCCCCAGGTCCAGCGCCACGATTTGCAGCCTGCCGATAAAACGCACCCCGCCGGGGGCGGCGATAATGTGCCCGGCCACGTCATTGAGCGGGGCGCGCGGCTGAAAATCCGCCTCGAAGGTATCGTCCAGCGTGAGCAGGATATCGTTGTTGCGCACCTCCTGCTGGGCGCTCAGCACCTTGACGCTTGCGATCTCGCCCTGCTGGCCGACCCGTTGCGCTTCGCCGATATAGACGAGCTCGCGCCCCAGGGTTTCGCCCTCGCCAGACAGGTAGGGCTCGCCGGGGCGATAAAAACCCATGCGCGTGTCCGCAGGGAGCTCGCCGCGCACGTAAAGCGTGTCACCAGCGCCGCTGATGAAGCGCTCGTTCTCGCCGCCCACCACGTAGCCAAGCTCGCGAAGCGGCTCATTGGCCTGTTGAACGCGGTGCTGGCGTAAAAATACATCGACCACCTCGCGGGGCAGCGCCGTTACGGCCTCGCGGGGCTCGACCCGGCGCACCTGGGGCGAAAGCTTCACCACCGGGCGCCCGGGCTCGAAATCAAAACAGGGGGCGCCGGCGCAGTCGCCAAGCACGAGGGTATCGCCTGGGTAGATACGATGAGGATTTCGAATCTGCGGGTTGGCCTGCCAAAGCGTGGGCCACTGCCAGGGGGCACGTAGAAAGCGCGCCGAAATATCCCAAAGCGTGTCGCCCTGTACGACGGTGTAGCGCTCGGGGGCGTCGTCGCGGATACGCTCCCAAGCCATTGCGGCACTGGCGGCAAGCGAGCCCCCCAGCAAAAGCGCGACGAAGGCGCTATAACGAAGGGATTTTTTAACGGCCATGGCGATTCCCTGAAAGGGGTGAGAGCGGTAGAAGACACGCCTGCGCGCATGCCCAGAAGTACCGCCAGCATGATATAGTGGCCTATAGTAAAGCACATAGACGCGCTAACCCAATTGAGGCAGGGGCGCGGGCGACTTTCAAGCGCGGTCATTGACCCGCCGCCGGAACCTGTCGCGGTTTTTAACCTCTATTCTAGCCCCTGTTTTGAAACCACAGATTGAATAACGGTGATAGTAACGCCATGGCTACACGTCCCATTCTCGAATTTCCCGATGAGCGCCTGAGAACCAAGGCGAAACCGGTTGAGACCGTTGATGACAGCGTCCGCCAGCTCGTCGACGATATGCTGGAAACCATGTACGACGCGCGCGGCATCGGGCTTGCCGCCACCCAGGTCGACGTTCACCAGCGCGTGGTGGTGATGGACGTCTCTGAAAACGGTGACGCGCCGCTGGTGTTGATCAACCCGCGCTACGAGCCGATCGGCGAAGAGAAAGAGCCGCTCTCCGAAGGGTGTCTGTCGATCCCCGAGCACTACGCCGAGGTGCCGCGTTTTCTCAAAGTCAAACTCAATGCCCAGGACCGCAACGGCGAGGCCTACGAGCTCGAAGCCGATGGCCTGCTCGCCCACTGTATCCAGCACGAGTACGACCACCTTGAAGGGGTACTTTTCGTCGACTACCTCTCGGCGTTGAAGCGCGACCGCATCATGAAAAAGATGCAAAAGCGCCACAAGCTGCAGGACGCCTAAGCGATCAAAAAGCCGCCCACCGGGCGGCTTTTACGCCCCTCTCGCTATTTTCTGAAAAAAGCCCGAACAGGTAGACCCATGCCCCCACTGCGCGTCGTCTTTGCCGGCACCCCGGATTTTGCCGAATCACACCTTGCCGCCCTGCTCGAAAGCGGCCACCAGGTGGTAGGCGTTTATACGCAGCCCGACCGGCCCGCTGGGCGTGGGCGCAAGCTTACCCCTGGCCCGGTCAAGCGTCTGGCCCTCGAGCACGAACTGCCGGTCTATCAGCCGATGAGCCTGAAAGACCCCGCCGCCCAGGCCGAGCTCGCCGCTCTCGAGGCCGATATCATGGTGGTCGTGGCCTACGGGCTTTTGCTCCCCCAGGCAGTCCTCGACATCCCGCGCCTTGGCTGTATCAACGTTCACGCCTCGCTGCTGCCCCGCTGGCGCGGCGCCGCGCCCATTCAGCGCGCCATCGAAGCCGGCGACGCGGCCTCCGGCGTAACCATCATGCAGATGGACGCAGGCCTAGACACCGGCGCAATGCTCAGTGAAATACGCACGCCGATCACCGAGCACACCACCGGCGGCGCGCTCCACGACCAGCTCGCCGAGGACGGCGCCAGGGCGCTGATCGAAACGCTCGACGCTTTGCGCCAGGCGAGCGCCACGGCCACGCCCCAGCCGCTGGAGGGCGTCACCTACGCGGCCAAGCTGAGCAAGGCGGAAGCCGAGCTCGACTTCACGCAAAGCGCCGATGTGCTGGCGCGCAAAATCCGCGCCTTCAACCCCTGGCCGGTCGCCTGGTGCGCGCTGGGCGATGAGCGCCTGCGCCTTTACATGGCCCGCGCCGAAGGCCCGGCCGCGCATTCATCCGCCCCGGGCACGCTGCTAGCCCACGGCGACGATCATCTGCGCATCGCCTGCGGCGAGCACGGCCACCAGGTGCTGTGCGTTAGCCACGTGCAGCTCCCCGGCGCCAAAATGCTGCCGGTCAGCGCACTACTCAACGCCCCACAGCCCCGGCTTGCCCCGGGCAGCCAGCTGGGCACGCCAACGATCGAACAGACGCATAACGGAGAGAACTCATGAGCGCCAAGCGCCCCCAGGAAGGCAGTGGCCAGGAAGTGCGCGCCGCCGCCGCGCGCGCGCTGACGCCGGTCCTCAACGAACAAGGGTCGCTGGCCGGCCTTGATGAGCACAGCGTGATCGCTCGGGACCGGGGCCTTTTAAAAGAGCTCTGCTTTGGTAGTTGCCGCCGCCTGCCGCGCCTTGAAGCGCTGGCCGCGAAACTTCTCAAGCAGCCGTTCAAAAAGCGCGATCAGGATATTCACGCGCTGTTATTGATCGGCATCTACCAGCTTTTGTACATGCGGATTCCCGCCCACGCGGCGGTGGGTGAAACCGCTGGCGCGGCGCGGCTTTTGAAAAAAGAGTGGGCCACCCGGGTATTGAACGGCTGCCTGCGCCGGCTTCAGCGCGAAAGCGAGGCACTGCAAGCCGAGGTGGACCGCGACGAAAGCGTGGCGTTGGAACACCCGCCCTGGCTTTTGAAAGTGCTGCGCGAGGCCTGGCCCGAGCAGTGGCGCGAAGTGGTAGAGGCCAACAACCACCCCGGCCCCATGACCCTGCGCGTCAATCAGCGCCAGCTCGACCGCGAGGCGTACCTTGGCAAGCTGGTCGATCAAGGGCTCGACGCGCACCTGTGCGCCCACGCCCCGGACGGCATCACGCTGGAAACGCCCTGCGACGTCTCGATACTGCCAGGCTTCAAAGAGGGCTGGGTCAGTGTTCAGGACGAGGCGGCCCAGCTGAGTGCGGCGCTTCTGGGCCCGGCGCTTGCGCCCCGCCCCGGCGCCCAGGTGCTCGATGCCTGCGCCGCCCCCGGCGGCAAAACCGCCCACCTGCTCGAGCAGTTCGATATCGCGCTGACCGCCATCGACATGGATAACCAGCGCCTGGCCCGGGTCGACGATACGCTCAGCCGGCTCAAGCTCAGCGCCGATTTGCGCCACGCCGACGCCGCCGAGCGCGACTGGTGGAGCGGCACGCACTTCGATGCTATTTTACTCGATGCGCCCTGTTCGGGCACCGGCGTGATTCGCCGCCACCCGGATATCAAAAAGCTGCGCCGTCAAAGCGATATTGGCCAACTGGCCAAGCTCCAGGCCTCGCTTTTGGATAACCTGTGGGGCCTTTTGCGCCCGGGCGGCACGCTTTTGTACGCGACCTGCTCGGTGCTGCCCCAGGAGAACGCCCAACAAATCGAGGCGTTCATCAGCCGCACCCCGGATGCGAAAGCCACCACCCCGTCGGACGTGGCCTGGGGCGAGACGAGCGGCCACGGCCGCCAGCTCTTTTCGCAACAAAACAGTCACGATGGCTTTTTTTATGCCAGGCTGGAAAAGCGTTTGGCGTAACCAGGCGCTCGAAGCCGTTTATTCACCACAAGGATGAAAATCGTATGAGTAATCATATCTACAAGCACGTAGAGATCACCGGCTCTTCTGAAACCAGCATCGAAGACGCCGTGCAAAACGCCCTCGCCAAGGCGTCCGAGTCGATCGATCATATGCGCTGGCTGGACGTCATCGATACCCGCGGGCATATCGAAAACGGCCGGGTAGCTCATTGGCAGGTGACGGTGAAGGTCGGCTTCACCCTGGATTAATTTCCTCACTGCTTTTCGACGGCGGCTGGTTTACACTGGCCGCCGTCTTTATTTGCGGCGCCCTTTCGCTCTTTTCATTAAAACGCCGGCGCTTTCAATGGAACCGATTCAGCCATGAAAATCATCATTCTTGGCGCCGGCCAGGTCGGCGGGGCGCTGGCCGAACACCTCGCGCGCGAAGAGAACGATATCACCGTGGTCGACACGGACACGGCCAAGCTCAGAGAGCTTCACACCAAGCTCGATATCCGCACCGTGACCGGCGCCGGTTCCTACCCGATCATCCTGCGTCAGGCGGGCTGTGAAGACGCCGATATGCTGATCGCGGTGACCAACTCCGACGAAGTCAACATGATCGCCTGCCAGGTCGCGCATACGCTGTTTCGCACGCCGACCAAGATCGCCCGGGTACGCGCCACGCCCTATCTTACCCGCAAGGGGCTATTCGCCCACGAAGCCATCCCTATCGATGTATTGATCAGCCCCGAACAGGTGGTGACCGACCACGTGCGCCGCTTGATCGAGCACCCCGGCGCCCTTCAGGTGCTGGAGTTCGCCGGCGGGCTCGTTCAACTGGTGGCGGTGAAGGCGTTTTACGGCGGCCCGCTGGTGGGCCAGGACCTGGCGTTTTTGGGCCGCCACATGCCCAACGTGGATACCCGCGTCGCGGCCATTTACCGGCGCAACCGGCCGATCATTCCGCGGGGCGATACGATCATCGAGGCCGATGACGAAGTGTTCTTCCTCGCCGCCCGGCGCGACATTCGCGCGGTGATGAGCGAGCTTAGACGGGTCGAGCGCGGTTTTCGCCGAGTGGTCATCGCCGGCGGCGGCAACATCGGCGAGCGCCTGGCCGAGCATCTGGAGCACAGCCACCAGGTCAAGATCATCGAGCACAGCCTTACGCGCTGCACGAACCTTTCCGAACGCCTCGACCGTACCGTGGTGCTGCACGGCAGCGCCACCAGCAAGCGGCTTTTGGAAGAGGAGAATATCGAGGATTGCGATATTTTCTGCGCGTTGACCAACGACGACGAGGTCAACATCATGTCGTCGCTTTTGGCCAAACGGCTGGGGGCAAAAAAGGTGCTGACGCTGATCAACAATGCCGCCTACGTGGATCTGGTCCAGGGCGGCGAGATCGACATCGCGATCTCGCCCCAGCAGGCGACGATCGGGAGCCTTTTGACCCACGTGCGCCGGGGCGACATCGTCAACGTGCACTCCCTGCGCCGGGGCGCGGCCGAGGCAATCGAGGCCATCGCCCACGGTGACAAGCAGTCTTCCAAGGTGGTCGGCCGGGCGGTGCGCGATATCGGCCTGCCCGAGGGCACGACCATCGGCGCGATGGTGCGCGGCAAGGAGGTCATCATCGCCCACGGTGACGCCGTGGTGGAAAGCGGGGATCACGTGATTTTGTTCGTGATCGACAAGCGCCGGATTCGCGACGTCGAACGGCTTTTTCAAGTCGGCCTTACGTTCTTTTAAACACTGTCCAGGAGCCGTTCGATTCCATGAGCCTGCGGGTCATTCTACGCATTTTAGGGCTGCTGTTGATGCTCTTCAGCCTTACCATGTTGCCGCCCACGCTGATGTCGCTATGGTTTCGCGATGGCGTCTGGTACGCCTTTATTAGCGGCATCGCGATTACCGTGGCCACGGGCCTGCTGCTCTATCTGCCCAACCGGCGCGCGCACAAGGAGCTGCGCATTCGCGATGGGTTCATCATCGCGGCGATGTTCTGGACGGTGCTGGCGTTTTTCGGCTCGATCCCGTTGATGCTGTTCGGCGACGCCGCCCTCGATTTCACCGACGCGGTGTTCGAGTCGTTCTCCGGGCTCACCACCACCGGGGCCACGGTGATTACCGGCATCGACTTTCTGCCCGAATCGATTCGCTACTACCGCCAGCAGCTTCAGTGGTTGGGCGGCATGGGGATCGTGGTACTGGCGGTGGCCATTTTGCCGACACTGGGCGTGGGCGGCATGGCGCTTTACCGCACCGAGATTCCAGGCCCGCTCAAGGACTCCAAACTCACCCCCCGCATCACCGAAACCGCCAAGGCGCTCTGGTACATTTACGCCACGCTGACCATGGCGTGCCTAGTGGCCTATATGCTGGCGGGCATGAACTGGTTCGACGCGCTCGGCCACAGCTTTTCGACCGTGGCCATCGGTGGGTTCTCCACCCACGATGCCAGTATCGGCTACTTCAACAACGCCGCCATCGAGTTGATTTGCGTCGCCTTCATGCTGATTTCGGCGTTCAGCTTCAGCCTGCATTTCATCGCCTGGCGGGAGAAGCGCCTGCTGCACTACTTCGAAGACCCGGAAGCGCGCTTTCTGATGCTGTTTCTAGCGGGGCTGGTCACCATCGCGACCTTCACGCTTTGGTTTACCGGCACCTACGACACCCTTCACGGCCTGCGCCACGCGCTTTTTGAGGTGGTCTCGGTGGCCACGACCGCCGGCTTTGCGGTGGCGGATTTTTCCGGCTGGCCCGGGGCGCTGCCGTTCATGCTGTTCGTGGCCGCCTTCATCGGTGGCTGCTCCGGCTCGACCGCTGGCGGCATGAAGGTGATTCGTATCATTTTGATTTTAAAACAGGGCATGCGTGAGGTAATGCGCCTGATCCACCCCAACGCGGTCATCGCGGTCAAGGTGGGCAAGGTGAGCGTGCCGGACAGCATCGCCCAGGCCGTCTGGGGCTTTTTCTCCGCCTACGTGATGCTGTTCTTTTTGATGCTGGTTGGCGTCATGGCGACCGGCGTGGATCAAATCACCGCCTGGTCCACCGTTGGCTCGGCGCTCAACAACCTGGGCCCGGCGCTTGGCGAGGCAAGCGAACACTACGGCGACATGCCGGACCTGGCCAAGTGGATTCTGGTACTGGCGATGCTTTTAGGCCGCCTCGAGATCTTTACCGTACTGGTTCTGTTCACCCCCGCGTTCTGGCGCCGCTAAGCCGCGAGGGCCCCCTTTTTTAGTGAGACAACCATGATTGATGACGACGCACCCTCCTCCACCGAGCCGCCCCAGGCGCTTCCGGCGACCAGCGGGCCCTTGAACACCGTTGAAATAGGCGCGACCCGCTACACCCTGCTGGGCACCGCCCACGTATCGGCCCAAAGCGCCGAGGACGTCACGCGGCTGCTCGATAGCGGCGCCTTCGATGCTGTGGCCATCGAGCTTTGCGAGGCCCGCCACCACAGCATGACCCACCCGGACGCGATGGGCGAGCAAGACCTTTTCCAGGTGTTCAAGCAGGGCAAGGCGGGCATGGTGGCGGCCAGTCTCGCCCTGGGCGCGTTTCAGCAGCGCATCGCCGACCAGTCCGGCATCCAGCCAGGTGCCGAGATGCGCGCGGCGGTCGAGGCGAGCCAGAACCACGGCTTGTCGCTTTTGATGATCGACCGCGACGTGGGCGTGACGCTAAAGCGTATCTACAGCAACGTGCCCTGGTGGCAACGCTTTTCGCTGTTTACCGGGCTGCTCGGCAGCGTCATGTCCCGCCAGGACGTGTCCAAGGAAGAGATCGAAAAGCTCAAGGAGGGCGACATGCTGGAGGCCACCTTCAGCGAATTCGCCGCCGAGTCGGAAAACCTCTATACCCCTTTGATTCGCGAGCGCGACCGTTACATGGCGCTGCGCCTGGCCGAGCAAGCCCCGCCCGGGCGCTACAAGAACGTGCTGGTGGTGCTGGGCGCCGGCCACTTGAAAGGCACCACGGAGCACCTGAATGCGCCGCTGCCCGAGACACCCAAAACCGAGCGCGAAGCGCTCGAGACCACGCCGCCGCCTTCCAAAATATGGAAGGCGCTGCCCTGGCTCATCACCGCCCTGGTGATTACCGGCTTCGCGATCGGCTTTTCGCGCAATACCGAGCTTGGCTGGCAGTTGGTGCTGGAGTGGTTCTTGATCAACGGTATTCTCTCCGGCGGGGCGACCATTATTGCGTTGGCCCACCCGGTCACGGTGATCACTACCTTCTTCGCCGCCCCGCTCACCTCGCTCAACCCAACGATTGGCGCCGGGTTCGTGGCCGCCGGGGTCGAGCTTTACATGCGCAAGCCCAAGGTGCGCGATTTCTCTTCGCTGCGCCACGACGTGACCCAGTTGAAAGGCTGGTGGAAAAACCGCGTGTCGCGCACGCTGCTGGTGTTCATTCTGGCAACGCTGGGCTCGGCGGTGGGCACCTGGGTGGCCGGCTTTAGAATCGCCGGTGCGCTGTTTGGCAGCGCCGTGTGAACAACATCGAGCGCGCGCCCTGGCAAGCGGATGCGCTGCTGCTATTGGTCACGATGGTGGCAGCGGCGGGCTGGATATTTTCCAAGGAGGCGCTAGCGGGTATGCCGCCGCTGCTGTTCATCGGCACCCGCTTTTTGCTTGCCGGGCTGGTGCTGCTCGGCTTTGCCTGGCCATCGCTTGCCAGGCTGCCCGCGCGGCGTATACGCCGCGGCCTGTTCGTGGGGGTGCTGTTTAGTGCCGCCATTGGCTTTTGGATTCTTGGGCTTAGCCACTCCGACCATCTGGGCGAAAGCGCCTTTATCAATAGCCTGGGGATTTTGCTGGTGCCGGTGGTCGCGCGGCTGCTGTTCGGTGACCGCCCGCCCCGCTCGACCTGGGTGGCGCTGCCGGTCGCCTTGGCGGGCTTTGCGCTGCTCTCACTCAACGCAGGCTTCCGGTTAGAAGCCAGCCAGCTCTACATGGTGTGCGCCGCGCTCTGCTTTGCGTTTTTGATCAACGTCAACACCCGCGTGGTGCGCCACGTACCGGCGCTGGCGCTCACCACGCTGCAACTGCTCGCGGTGGGGGTGGTGTTGAGCGTTACGTCGCTGCTGGTGGAACATCAGCCGGTGGTGCTCAGCACCTCGATTCTGGGCTGGTTCATGGCCAGTGCGCTGCTGGCCAGCGCCCTGCGCTTTTTCCTGCAGATCACCGCCCAGGGCATGACCACGCCCAGCCACGCCTCGGTGATACTCATGCTCGAGGCGGTGTGGACCGCGCTACTCGCCGGCTGGTGGTTTGGCGAAACCATGTCCCTGCTACAGCTTCTGGGGTGCAGCCTGATTTTCGCCGCGCTGCTGATCAACCGCTGGTTTTGGGTGCGCAAGGTGCTGCTGCGCTGGCTGCCTAACTAGCCCTGCGCCTTGCGCGCCAGCAACCGCCGCATGGCCGGGGTCGGCTCGTCGATCTTGCGATAGAAACGGCTCTCCGCGTAGCTATCGTTGAACACGTCGAAGTAATCGTCCAGCACGCTCGCCGCGTCCTCGTCGCCGGCCTGGCGCAGAAGCTCGGTGGCCACTTCCGCGGTGCACAGGTGCGCGCGGGAGGCGGGCTTTCTTAGCCGGTAGCGGGTTTCGCGCTCGGTATGTAGCGGCAGCACCGGCAGCGCGTCCAGGTAAGGGCTTTTGCGAAACATGCGCCGCGCCTGGCGCCAGGTACCGTCCAGAATGATAAATACCGGTATGCGCGCCTCCCGCTTGGCGCTGTGCACGGCGTCGATCCCCACCACGCGTTCGGCGTAGTCCGGGTGGTCATCCGGAAAGATCACGAAAGGCGCGTAGCGCGGGTCCTCGAGCAGCGCGATCAATTCCGGGTCCGGCGCGGTGCGATACCAGGTAAATACCCGGGTTTGCGCCAGCACATCGCCAATCAACCGCCCGGTATTGGTCGGCTTGTAATGCTCGAGGGAATGGGTGATCAGCCATACCTGGGCGTGGCTTTGCGCCACGGCCTTGTAGGGGCACAGGCAGTTGAGCTTGGGCAGGTTACAGCCTTCACAGCGGATCACGAAACTGCCACGCGCCTTGAACTCGCGCCGCGGCGGTTGAGGATGCTCGGCCGGCGCATCCTGTTCACAGGTAGTATCAGAGGCAGACATCCGCGCACCCAGTTAGTCAAAGGGCGCCGAGTATAAAGCAGCGCCCGGCGCGTGACGAGCCAGACCCGCCTGCCGGGGCCAGTGAAAGCGGGCGGGGCGCCCGAGACCCAACGCCCGCCCCCGGATCAGGAGAGCTCGAAACTCCTCTGGCGACGCCACTGGTTGACCAGCGCCGGCACGCCCTCTCCGGCGGTGGTGTTGATCGCCAGGACACCGGGCGGGGTCAGGGCATCCGCGTCCGGGTCGATCAGCGCGCAGGGGGTTTCCGCACCGATATAGGACAAAAGCGAGGCGGCGGGCATGACCGCAAGCGAGGTGCCCACCACCAGAAAGAAGTCCGCCTGGCTTGCAAGCTCACAGGCCTGGTCGAAAAGCGGCACGGATTCGCCGAACCAGACCACGTCCGGGCGCAGCTGGCTGCCTTTGTCGCACACCTCGCCCAGGGCGATATTACCGGTGACCGGGTAGCGCAGCCGCGCATCGACGCTGGAGCGCGCCTTTAGAATCTCGCCATGAAGATGCAGCACTTGAGAAGAGCCTGCGCGCTCGTGCAGGTCGTCGATATTTTGGGTAATGATCGAAACGCTGAAGCCATCCTGCTCGAGGGCGGCCAGCGCCTTGTGCGCCGCGTTGGGTTTGGCTTTACGAATCTGCGCGCGGCGCTGGTCGTAGAAGGCCAGCACGCGCTCGGGGTCATCGCGAAAGCCTTCCGGGGTGGCGACCTTTTCGACCGGGTGTTCTTCCCACAGGCCGTCGCTTGCGCGAAACGTCTTGATGCCGCTTTCCACGCTGATGCCAGAGCCGGTAAACACGACCAGGTGCGGCAACGACACCGCCTGTAAGTGGCTGCCGTCTGCGGGCTCGCTTGTCAACATAACGCCCTCCTTTGCCATTCAAAGGGCCGCTCGAACTAAAGTGAAGGCGGCCGGAAATGCTTGTTAGCCTAGGCGATATGCCGGATAAAAAACAGTCAGTCGGCCACCAGAAAGTTACGTGTCGATCCGATGCCCTCGACCACGTCGTCTTCGCTGCGATCCTTGAGCTTGACGCCGGAAAGCTTACGCTCGCGCGCCTCCTTCAATAGCAGCAACAGCTTGCGGGCAGCGCTTTGCATATCGAGCCCTGCCGGGCGCACGTTGGAGATGCAGTTGCGCCGGTCATCCTTGAGGCCCACTTCCGGCGCCCAGGTCATGTAGAGGCCCAGGCTATCCGGCGAGCTAAGCCCCGGGCGCTCGCCAATCATGACCAGCACGGCATCGGCGTTCAAAAGCGCGCCGACCTCGTCGCCAATGGCGACCCGCCCCTGCTCGACGATGCTAAGCGGCGCGAGGGTCCAATCGAGCGCGTCTTCCTCGAACGCCTGGTAGAGCGCTTGTAAAAACGGCGCGCTGTTTTGCTGCACGGCCAGCGCCGAGAGACCATCGACGACCACCACGGCCAGGTCGGCGCGCTCGGTGGTGGCGTGCTCCTTGAGCCGCCCGTGGGAGTCGTCGTCGAGCCGGCGGCCGTAGTCCGGGCGCTGTAGATACGTGGCCCGGTCCTCGGCGTGACTGTGCAGCGCTATCGGGGCGGTTTCGAGGGCGAGCGCCTCGGTCAATGTCTCGCTCAGGGCCTCTAGCGCTAGCGGGCAGTGCACCGCGTCCTGAGCCTGGGCGTGGGCCAGCTGGAATTCCAACAGCTTGCTGGTGGGCAGGCTCACCCCGGCCCGGCCCAAACCAATGCGCGCGTCGGTAAAGGCGCGCAGCGTCTGCCAGGGGTTTTCGACGACGACCGGCTCGTGGCGGTGTGGGCTGTCGGTGGGCGTTCCAGGCGTTGGTTTAGTGTTCATGGCGGGCCTTCCCGGGTAGATGGCGCAGGCTATTGGCAAAGGCGGCGGGCAGGCCCTCGCTCAGCCGGTGGGCGTCGATATCGCTGAAAATCTGCATGCGCGAAAGCCACTGTTCGAACTCCGGCGCGGCCTTGAGCCCGAGCGCCCGGCGGGCGTAGAGCGCATCGTGAAACGAGGTGGTCTGATAGTTGAGCATGATGTCATCAGAGCCTGGAATGCCCATCACGAAATTACACCCGGCGACGCCCAGAAGCGTGAGCAGGTTGTCCATGTCGTTCTGGTCGGCCTGGGCGTGGTTGGTGTAGCAGACGTCGCACCCCATAGGGACACCCAAAAGCTTGCCGCAGAAATGATCCTCGAGCCCGGCGCGGGTGATCTCTTTACCATCGAAGAGATACTCCGGGCCGATGAAGCCGACCACAGTATTGACCAGCAGCGGGCTGAACTTGCGCGCCACACCGTAGGCGCGCGCTTCGCAGGTTTGCTGATCCAGCCCATGGTGGGCGTCGGCGGAGAGCGAGCTGCCCTGGCCGGTCTCGAAGTACATGACGTTGCGCCCCACCGTGCCACGATTGAGCGACTGCGCCGCGGCTTCTGCCTCGGCAAGCGTTGCCAGATCGAAGCCGAAACTGCGATTGGTGGCTTCGGTGCCGCCGATGGACTGAAAGACCAGGTCCACCGGGGCGTTTTGCTCGATCGCTTCCAGCGTATTGGTCACGTGGGTCAGCACGCAGGACTGGGTGGGAATCTCGTACTTCTGAATCACCTCGTCCATCAGGCGCATCAGCTTCACGCTTTGGGCGACGTTGTCGGTGGCCGGGTTGATGCCGATCACCGCGTCGCCACTGCCGTATAAAAGCCCGTCCAGAATACTCGCCGCGATACCGGTTACGTCGTCGGTCGGGTGGTTGGGCTGAAGCCGCGTGGAAAGCCGCCCGGGTAGCCCCAGGGTGTTGCGAAACGCGGTACTCACATGACACTTCTTGCCCACCAAAATCAAATCCTGGTTGCGCATCAGCTTGCTCACCGCGGCGGCCATTTCCGGCGTGATCCCGGCGCGCACACGCTCCAGCACCTCGGGGGTGGCCTGGTCCGACAACAGCCAGTTGCGAAAATCGCCCACGGTCAAATGCTTGATGGGCGCAAAGGCGCTGACGTCGTGGTCGTCAATGATCAGCCGGGTGATTTCGTCGTCTTCATAAGCAATCAACGCCTCACTCAAAAACGTGGTGAGCGGAAGCTCCGCCAGGACCATCTGGGCGACCACGCGCTCCTCGGCGCTTTGTGCCATCACACCGGCCAGCCGGTCGCCGGCGCGCGCCGGGGTGGCCTTCGCCATCAGCTCGGCAAGGCTTTTAAAGCGGTAGCAGCGGCTACCCACTTGGGTGTGGTAGTTCCCGGCCATGGGGAGTCTCCTTCGCGCTCGTGGGTCCTCGACACCTGGCACGCAACGACCAGCGGCCAGCATCGGAACCGTTTATTGGCTTTTCTCCACCTTAGCGCTAACCGCCCGCTTCGCCTATCAAGTTTCGGCAAATCCGGCGCCCTTCCCTGCGCCACGCGGCGAACCGGCGACGACCCAATTCACGCCTGGCCCCCGAGCCAACGACGGGCGAAATCCTCCGGGGGCAACGGCTGGTCGAAGTAGTAGCCCTGGCCCTGGATACAGCCCATGTCGATCAGCGGCTTGATCTGCGGCGGGCTCTCGATCCCTTCGGCGATCGTCTCCAGACCCAGGGTGTGGGCCATGGCGATAATGGTGGCAACGATCATTCGGTCGTTTTCGCTGGTGAGCATGTCGCGGATGAACGAAATATCGATCTTGATCTTGTCCACGGCGAAGCGTTTCAAATAGGCAAGCGACGAGTAGCCGGTGCCGAAGTCGTCGATGGCCAGGCCCATGCCCTGCTCCTTGAAGTGGCGGGTCATCGCAACGGCCTCTTCGGGGTTGATCATGATGCCGCTTTCGGTCAGCTCCAGGCTCAGCGCGGACGGGGCGATCTGGTAGGTGCTGCAGTTTTCGAGCAGCGCATCGGCCAGGTCGCTGTCGTCGAACTGATCCGCCGCTATGTTGATCGCCAACTGCCCGCGAAACGTGAGCCCCTGCGCCTTCCAGTGGGCAAGATGCTGGCAGGCTTTTTCGATCACGCAACGGCCCAGCGCTATCATCATGCCGCGCTCTTCGGCCAGCGGAATGAAAACCCCCGGCGAGATGCTGCCAAGCACGTCATCCTGCCAGCGGCATAGCGCCTCGGCACCGATCAACTCGCCGGTTTGCATATCCACCTGCGGCTGAAAGTGCAGGCTCAGGGTTTTATCGGCGATCGCGGCGCTCAACCGTTTGGCCATGTCCAGTTTTTCGCGCATGACCTGCTCCATCCAGGGCTCGAAAAGGCGCGTATTGACTGGCTGCCGCTTGGCCTGGTACATGGCGGTATCGGCGTACTTCAGAAGGCCCTGCGCGCTCGTCGCCTGCTCCGGAAACAGCGATATACCCACGCTTGCGCTGAGCTCCGCCGAGTGCTGTTCGACGACGATCGGGACTTCGAGCGCCTTTTGAAGCGATGCGGCAACGTCGTGAGCCGCCTGCTGGCCGGTGTCACGGCAGATGACGACGAACTCGTCGCTGCCCAGCCGCGCCAGGTAGTGTTGATCGCCGAGCACCGCCGCGAAACGCTGGGCCACTTCGCTGAGCACCATATCGCCCCCGTGGTGGCCAGCCGTGTCGTTCACCTCCTTAAAATGATCGAGCCCCAATAGCAGCAGCGCCAGCGGCCGAGGCGGCCTGGCCACAACGTACTGGGACAGCTGGCGAATGAAATCGGCGCGGTTGGGTAGCTGCGTGCCTTCATCCCGGTAGGCCAGCTCGCGGATACGGCTCTCGTCTTGCTGACGGGAGAGCTCCGAGGCGACCCGGGCGGCAAATATCTGCAGTACTTCTCGGGCAATGTGGGTGTGCGTCAGCGCCTGCTCGTACATGACACCGACGATACCGATCGGCTTGCCCTGGGCGTCATCCAGGCGGTGGCCGATATAGCCATTCACCCAATCGAGCGCGCCGTTGGCCTCGCGGGGCATGCGCACCGAAGCGCCTTCCAGCACGATACACTCGCGGTTCGCAATGACGTCCTCACACGGCACCCCCGTCAGGCGATAGCGAAGCCCGGGCTGCTCCTCGCCGTTGACGTGAATCGATACCATCGTGGCGATATCGGGGTCCTCTTTGTCCAGCGTGGCGATAAACCCGACCTCTGCCGAGAGCGCGGTCGCCATGTGCACGGTCAGTTGCGACAAAAAGGCCTTGCCGTGGCCGGCGGACACCGCGGTGGCCACGTGGGTCACCACATGCTGAATGCTCTGCTCGTTTTGGCGGCGCAGAAAATTGTCCAGCCCGAACGCGATATCGTTGGCCAGGTCGCCGAGGATCTTGAGCTCTTTTTCGGAAATGGCCGCGTCCTGGGCGTGGTAGCAACTCAGCACGCCCAGCGGAACATCGCGAAACATCAGAGGCAGCGCAATAAACGCTTTGACGCCGAGGGCCAGCAGCGCCTCCTTGAGATTCTCGTTGACCCCGCCGGTGTTCGTAAGCTCACTCACCACCAGGGGGTGGCCCTGCTCGAACGCTTTTTGGGTGACGACGCGGCTATAGCGTTTGATCATGAGTTGGCGTGGGCTGCACCAGGCGACTTCCTCGCCATCCCGGTCCGCCATGGCCGTGACGCTCAGCGAATCCGCGCGCTGCGTGGCGTCGGGCCGGCTGACCCAGGCCGCGGCATAGCCACCGGTGCCCACGGCCACATCGCAACAGCCTTGCATCAAGGCGGCCTCGGTTGGGGCATTGAACACCGCCTCGCCGCCTTCGCTTAAAAGCTGAAGCGCCCGGCGCTGGCGGTCGATATGCACTTTCGCGCTGGCCCCCGCCAATTGGCGCGAGAGCTCGACCCCCGCCAGGGAAGCCGCAATCCGCAGCGTATCGATGGCGAAATCCGGCAGGGACAAGGGTGAGGAGTGAATGAGCGCTACGACGCCGAGCCAGTTGGCGTCGGCATCCAGCATGGGCACACCCAAAAAGCCTTCGGCCGAGAGCGCCGCAAGATGCGGATCATCAGGAAACTGCTCACAGACACCTTGGCTTACCATGAATTCGCAACGGCGATTGATTTGGGCGCACACGGCCCCTTTGATCGAGTACGGTGCTTCACTTATCCACTGCCCATTCGAGTAAAACGCCAGCGGCGATACGAAGCTCCCATGGGCATCGATACGGGCGATAAACACGTGATCGACATCGAGCAGCGACGCTAATGAAAACGTAAGGTGTTGAAAAAATTCTTCCCGGCCACTGCTGATTAAACTTCTTGATAACTGCTTTAAAACATCCGGTGCAGAGTCAGGAAACATGATATGAAGCGCCTTCAAATTGATCAGTTAACGGCATTTAAGCCCATGCCTTAAAACAACATTGTTCGCCTGCTCTATTTCGTCAATGTCGCGCCCCCTGAACGGCGGGTCTTGGGTAACAGTGTAACAACTCCCCTAATGTATCGGATTCCCCGCCGTTCAAATACCGCCCACCGTCGGATCGCCGCTACTCGGGTTTTGAGGTTTGGACGGTGATGCCGCTTGGCCAATGCCAAACTCGGTGCAGCAGGTCGTCGGTTGGAACCGGGCGCAAGAGCGGCTCGTGGAAATGAGCAACGGCTGCATCTGCTGCACGCTGCGTGAAGACCTTCTTTTAGAGGTCGGCCGACTCGCTAAAGAGGAGCGCATGCGCGCCGCCTTCGAGACGTGCCTTTTATCGGAAGACGAACGTCTCGCGGGCGTCGAGGCCTGGACAACATTGCCGGGCCCTTTTCCCTACCTGGGAGTGAAAATATCCCACCTACCACGGAGAGGCTCACGCCTCTTTGTTCGCTTATAATCCCACCACGGCGGGCCTTCCCGGGTACGCTATCCCCTCAAACGCCTGGCGCCGTGGGTTTTGCGGAAGTGACCAACGCCGACATTGCGCGTGATATCGTTGTCGTATTTCCATCCTGGCGGGTGATGGCCAATGAGCTGGCCTACGGCGCTAACCGGCCAAGGGGCACGGCGCCTGGCGGCTTTTCCAGCTCAGCCCTTCTCCTGGACCGTGCCTTGCGTTCCTTTACCCAACGAGAGCCTTCGATGTTTCATTTTGCCGTTTCGCTGCCCTGCCTGATCGTAATCATTCGCTTCATTGCACCCCTTGGCTGGCCGCTGTGGGTCAAGCTGGCACTGAGCGTGTTACTGCTGGCGGTGTCGCAGCATCACCTGTTGACCCAACTAGCCTTCGGCAGCATGTTTTCACCGGAAGTGCCGCGCGCGGTCGTACTGGCCGTCAATACGCTGTTCGGCGCCATGATTTTTCTGGCGCTGATGCTGCTGGTCACCGACGCCGTTACCGCGCTGCTGGCGCTGGCTAAAGGACACCTGCTCGCTATCCCCGCCGCGCTTCGCTATACGCTGGCCGTCCTCGCCCTTGGCATTGCCGCGTTCGGCGTTAGCCAGGCGGCAAGGGTGCCGCCGCTCAAGGATGTCGAGATCGCGATCCCCGGGCTGCCCGAGGCCTTCGAGGGTTACCAGATCGCTCACCTGACCGATCTACACATCAGCCGGCTGTTCGAGCGGCCCTGGGTTGAGGAAGTAGTGGCGCAGACCAACGCGCTGGGCGCCGATGTCGTTTTGATTACCGGGGATTTGATCGATGGCCAGCTGGCGGCGCGCCGCGACGATGTCGCCCCGCTCGCCGGGCTTTCGGCGCCGGACGGGGTGATCGTAAGCCCGGGGAACCACGAATACTATTTCGGCGTCGAGCAGTGGCTTTCGCACTATCAGACGCTGGGTATGCAGATACTCGCCAACCAGCACACCGTTATCGAACGCGACGGGGCCGCACTGGTGATAGCGGGGGTGACGGACGCCGCCGCCACCGGGCGCGGGCGCCCGGGGCCGGATTTAGCCCAGTCGCTGGAAGGAGCCCCACCGGAGGCGGCGGTGATTTTGCTCGACCACCAGCCGCGCAACGCCGCCAGGGCCGCCGCGCAGGGCGTCGACCTACAGCTCTCAGGGCACACGCACGGCGGCATGATTGTGGGGCTCGATCGGATCGTCGCCCGCGCCAACAACGGCTTCGTATCCGGGCGTTATGAGGTCGATGGCATGACGCTTTATCTGAATAACGGCACCGCGCTGTGGCCGGGTTTCGCCCTGCGTTTGGGCAAACCTTCCGAGCTTACGCGGATTACGCTGCGCCAGGAGTAAGCCAGACTTTTTGTACGCGCAAAGGGGATACTTTTTCGTCGAACACAGTCGATCGCATCCATTGCGCTTCAAGCGATCACGAGCAACCATCAACGGCGCTTCTTCCCTCAAGTCCAGCCCGACGTCGAGGCAACAGCGCTAGAGACGGGGTCTTTATCTCCTTGGCGCTCGATAAAGGAGACACCATGATCAAGACACAAGGAATACTCCCGGTCGCAAGAACCGGGATAGACCCGCCAACATAGCCCAAATCGACCCGTTATATCTTCGACGTGCGTATTGAGAGCCATCTTTGTCTTATCGCTTGCCAGCGCCCGAGCCTTTGACTCATAAATTTTTCAAGGCACTACCATTTAGCCGTAAAGTCGCTCGAGTTCTTCAAACAACCCTTCGAGCCCCTGACGCTGCTCAGCATGCGCTTCAGGGTATTCACTCTTCGGAGTAAATGCATTTTCTACCATTTCATCCCATTCCAGAACACGCTCAATGGTGGCTTTCCAGATAGCCGGTTCGCCGCCCAGGTATTCATTGATCTGTTCCCCAACCACTGAGTGAAGAGAAGCAAACAGCGCAGGGTCACCTGAGGGCGGTAAATCGGGACGAGCGGTTAGGTGAATTCGATACCTGAGCTGGCCTGCATAGCACCAGAAAGCGGCCTCTTCTTTATCGCCCCTGGAGAAGAGTTCAGCGGCATACTGGTAATATTCAGCCGGGTGTGAGCTTGATGCATCGCCAGGGGCAAACGTTGTGTCGGTGACAGTATCCGAGAAAACGGGGGGTGATAAGAAGGCCATAGTGATGACCATTAAAAAGCAAAGCGTTGTAATTCGTTTCATTTTATCCGTGCCCTTTTTGTAAATTTCAAGATAGATCCCATTACGCTCAACCTGGCGGCCTATTGGTGCTATTACCTATCGGCACGCCGAGGCAACAACGCCAGAAAGAGCGGCTGTATCTCCCTGGCGTTCGATGAAGAAGAGAACATGATCAGAACGCAAGGCAGGATCACGGCCACCAGCGCAGGCATGGGCACCACGTTAAAGAAATAGCCGATCGCGACCGCGAAACTGGCCAGACCTGCAAGCGTGACCCAGATGGATCCCTTGCCTGTGGTTTTTTCAATGCTCTCGACATGCTCCTCGAATGCCGCCTTCTGTTCTTCATTGAGGGGCAATTCCGCATGGCACTTGGGACACACCACTGGTTTGCCTTCCTGTAGTGCTTTGGTCTGTTTCCAGTTGGCCGGCCATTTATGATGGCACCCCTGGCACGTTAGAACGGCAAGGGTACCCATTGGCCACTTCTTTTCTGTCATGACACGATCCTTACTGATGGTAATCCGAAACTGGCTGGGCGTTGCTTCTGAAGGGAAACGATGGGTAGGCCTTTTGGCGGGCCGCGGGCACCGCGACGCCAAAGTGTTGGGCGATATCGCCCATTTCGATGAATTTCTCGCCACGCAAGTAAGCTGCCCGTAATAGCTCGCTTAGCTCGGTGACTTCTTTCGACGGGGTAGCCCACCGGGACTTCGGCAAGGGTTTCGACCACTCGGCCAGCCAGTCATGGGGCACGGCTTTCGGCAGAATGTGTTTCATGCGGTATTCGGTGTACCAGTGGGCAAAGCGGGCGTGTTCCCACAGCCGTTTGCGACGGAAGCGCCGCCAGCGGGCGGGGTCATTGGTGCGTTCGCACTCGGCCTTTTCACGGGCCACGTAGGCGTCGTACCACTCGACGCCCCACTCACGGGCGGCAGGTGTGATGGCCTCGGTACCTTCTTCCATAAAGCGGCGGATGTACTCCCACTGGGACAACGCACCGGGCAGGCCACCCACGTTGACGATGATGCCCGCCCCGGGCAGTGTATAGCCCGGCCGCTCTGGATCCGGAGGTAGCAGCGCAAAATTCCAACCGAAGCCGGTGACGGCTCCTGGTCCCAGGTTAGGATTGAAGCCACATACCGCGACGACATCTTCCAAAGGCACCAATACCGTGCGCCGTTCACGTTTGAAAAGCCGACAGAGGGCGTCATAAACAGGCGGATAAACGAAGAAAAAGGCCATGGCACCGATATGCAGTAACGTCAAACCAATAGGGAAACTTTCCCGAGCACTGCGCAGCCATTCGCCAATTTCAATGACTCCCATTCCTCCTGGTGCCGCTGCAGCTACGCCAGCCGCAGACGTTAACCACAAATTTTGAGGTGCGGGAAGCCAGAAGCGCCCCGGGGGATCCACTACAAAGGCAACTTCACGACGCTGACGGTTTAAACGAATAGGAGGAATGCGTTTGAGTAATGTATTGATCCAGATAATGCTTAAAATGAACACAAATAAAAAACCGAAATACAGCCCCCCCCACCAGAATGCCAGTACTTGGCTATAAGCCGTGTTTTTTATCACTGCCATACAAAACACCACTAAAAAAAAGCCGTTCATAAACACAGTCCCGACGCTTAACATATGTCCTGCCGTCATCATGCTGTCGGGACTTGCGCCCTGACGAATATCCATATTGACATCATCGTGGTGTACATCGATATGGGCTACATCTACCGCATGCTCGCTATCTACAGGCAGCGGTAAGGGGCTTAAACAGTATTGCTCGCCCCCGGCGCGGCTTTCGTGCTCGCCGGCGCGCATGGGGGGCACAGCAGAGCGAATATTCGTCTTGAACATAGTGACCTTATGCGGTGATACGCTGGCGTCGATAAGCTTCGGCAAACACCATTTCAATCGGCAAGGCCGGGTCTTGCTCGCGAATACGCTTGACCTCTTTGGACAATCTCACCAACTCATCGCTTGGTTTGGCCCACTGTTCTTCGGGCAACGGTTTCGACCATTCAATCATCTCAGGCGGCAGCAGGTTAGGGCGTGCCTTACTCAAGCGGCGGTTGTCCCATTCGGTCAAATAGCCCGGCAGATTCCAAAGCTGAATAATATCCATCGCGTACCAGGCGCCCCAGTAGAGCCAGCCGATCTCGCCGGTGGCGCGGCGTTCATTCATTCGCCGGCGCGCCCGGCGCAGGGTATGTACGCCTTCCCAGGGGGGATCGTTTTCTTCGCGCGCGGTTAGCGGGTCCTGTATTTCGGCATGGGTGTTCACCTCATACTCCATATAGGCACGTATAGCTTCCCATTGGCTGATCGCCAGCGGTTTGGCGAAGGTCATGAACTCGATTTTTAGCCAATGCCCCGTTTCAGGATGCGCGTAGCCCATGCCTACGCCAAACTGTTGCTGCACGCCGTACTGAGTGACGCCGCGTGCCTCGACCACCCAGGCCATGAGGGACTCCCAGGGCACGATGACTGTTTCTTGTGTTTCTTCTACTACGAAACAGACTTCGCGACGCTGGCGGTGAAAGCGAACGGGTGGCGTATTGCGTATGCTTTTAAGCGCTGTCCAGTGGCCTGAATACATTATTAAAAAAACTGCGCCTCCTCCCGCTAAACCTACCCAAAATCCATATGTATAGTTACCTAAAATAAAATCAAATGAAGCGTCAGGTAGCAGCAGCCAAAAAACAGTTGGGAAAACGAACGAAGATAATAAAAATAATCCAAAAGCCGCCCCGGTAAGCAGCTGCCAACCAAAAACATCCATGTATCCCCCGCCAACGTCCAGCCATACCTCGTTGAGGCTACTAATTGAACCATTTAAATCCAGCGCCTGATGGCTAGTGGGCAACGGTTTGGGGGAAAGATAGGTAATACGCCCCCCTGGGAGGGGTTGAGTCTCTCCTGCCTGATGAGGTTGATGAGTATCTGGCTGTGGCAGATCCGGTGCCTTTAAACTCATTGTTTATATCCTGGTTTTCCGCCATGTCTTTATTTTTTCTGTCCTGGTCCAGCCAATCTCTTCATACCGCCTGCCTCGCGCCCAAACAAAAACGTGGGATAAGGGTCTCGACGAGGCGTTTCGGGCGTGATGTTAAAACGCTTTTCGATATCGCCCAACTCACTGAACGTCTCGCCGCGCTGATAAGCGGCGTGCAAGTGCTCGCTAAGTGTCTTAAGCGCCGCCGATGGCTGGACCCACTGGGGTTCGGGTAAGGGTTTTGACCACTCGGCCAGCCAGTCATGGGGCACGGCTTTCGGCAGAATATGCTTCATGCGGTATTCGGTGTACCAGTGGGCAAAGCGGGCGTGCTCCCACAGCCGCTTACGACGGAAGCGCCGCCAGCGGGCCTTGTCATTGGTGCGTTCGCACTCGGCCTTTTCACGGGCCACGTAGGCGTCGTACCACTCGACGCCCCACTCACGGGCGGCAGGTGTGATGGCCTCGGTACCTTCTTCCATAAAGCGGCGGATGTACTCCCACTGGGACAGCGCCCCCGGTAGCCCGCCCACGCTAACGATGATGCCCGCCCCCGGTAGCGTATAGCCGGGGCGCTCCGGGTCCGGGGGTAGCAGGGCAAAGTTCCAGCCAAAGCCGGTGATGGCCCCTGGCCCCAGGCTCGGGTTAAATCCACACACCGCTACCACGTCTTCCCAGGACACCAATACCGTACGGCGCTCGCGCTTGCAGAGTCGGCAGATGAAATCGTAAAGGGGAGGATAAACGAAGAAAAAGGTAAACCCGCCGACATGCATCAGCATAAAGCCGAAGGGAAAACTCTCACGAGCACCGCGCAGCCACTCACCTATTTCAATGAGGCCCATGAAGCCAGAAATATTCACAGCAAAGCTAGCCGCCGACGCTAGCCAAAGATTGTGAGGGGCGGGCAGCCAGAAACGACCTGGTGGATCGACCACAAAGGCTATTTCTCGACGTTGGCGGTTCAAACGGATGGGCGGCATACGCTTAAATAGCGTATTGAGCCAAAGAATCGCAAGGGTAAAGACAAATAGAAAACCTGTATACAGCCCCCCACCCCATACTGCAAATGCTAACTCTTGCATCGTATTTTTCATAAGAGTAGCCAAAACAAGTATCAAGCAAAAACCACTCATAAATAGCGTTAAACCACTTAGCATATGTCCCGCCGTCATCATGCTATCCGGGCTGGCACCTTGGCGAATATCCATGGTGGCGTCATCGTGGCGCACGTCGATATGCGCCACATCCACGGCGTATTCGCTATTCACCGGTAGCGGCAAGGGGCTGAGGCAGTACTGCTCCCCCCCTGCGCGGCTTTCCCGTTCACCCGCGCGCATGGGGGGGCAGCGTAGAGCGAATATTCGTCTTGAACATAGTGACCTTATGCGGTGATATCCTGGCGTCGATAAGCGTCGGCGAACACCATTTCAATCGGCAAGGCCGGGTCTTGCTCGCGAATACGCTTGACCTCTTTGGACAATCTTACCAATTCATCGCTCGGTTTGGCCCACTGTTCTTCGCCAAGAGGTTGTGACCACCGTGTCATTTTGGTTGGCAGCACATTGGGCCGCGTTTTTATTAGCCGTTTGTTTTCTCTTTCGGTCAAATAACCCGGCAAGTTCCAGAGCTGAATGATGTCAATAAGGTACCAGCAGCTCCAATACAACCAGCCGATTTCGCCCTCAGCTCGGCGCTGGTTAATACCACGGCGGGCATTGTGCAGGGAGTGTACGCCTTCCCAGGGGGGATCATTCTCGCCCCTGATAACGTTAGGGTCTTGTATATCAGCCAGTGAATTAACCTCGTATTCCATATAGGCACGGATCGCCTCCCAATGGCTGATGGCCAGAGGCTTTGCAAAGGCCATAAATTCAAGCTTTAGCCATTGGCCTGTCTCTGGGTGCGCGTAGCCAAATCCCATGCCGAACTGCTGCTGAACGCCGTACTGGGTAACGCCCCGGGCTTCTACCACCCACGCCATCAGGGATTCCCAAGGCACTATTACCGTTTTGCGTGTACCTTCTAATACAAAGCAAACTTCCCGACGTTGGCGATGAAAACGTACCGGAGGAGTATGCCGCAAACGGCTAAGAGCAATGCAGTGCCCTAGATACATCAGCAGAAAGACGGCCCCTCCCCCACCGAGGCCTACCCAAATACCAAATTTGGCTAACCATAAAATAAAATCAAATGGTGCATCAGGCATCATCAACCAAGCTAGGCTGGGCCCAAACAGAGCTGAAAAGAGAAACAAACCAAACGTTACGCCAGTAAGCAGTTGCCAGCCAAAAACGTCGGAATACCCCCCACCAACGTCCAGCCATACCTCGTTGAGGGTGCTAATCGTACCGTTTAAATCCAGCGCCTGATGGCTAGTGGGCAACGGTTTGGGGGAAAGATAGGTAATACGCCCCCCAGGGAGGGGTTGAGTCTCTCCTGCCTGATGAGGCTGATGAGTATCTGGCTGTGGCAGCTCCGGTGCCTTTAAACTCATTGTTTATATCCTGATTTTCCGCCATGCCTTTATTTGTTCTGTCCTGGTCCAGCCAATCTCTTCATATCGCCTGCCTCGCGCCCGAAAGGAAACGTGGGATAAGACGTTTGCTGAGGCACTTCAGACGTTATGCCAAAGCGTTTTTCGATATCGCCCATCGTGCTGAACGTTTCGCCACGCCGGTAGGCGGCGCGTACGATGGTGCTGAGCTGGACCTGAGACGCCGAGGGGGTGGCCCGCTCTTCGGGCGGCAGGGGTTTGGACCATTCAGCAAGCCAGCCCTTGGGCACCGCCTGGGGCAGAATATGCTGCTCGCGATAGTCGGCATACCAGTGCGCAAAGCGGGCGAGCTCCCACCGTTTGCCGCGCCGAAAACGTCGCCACTTTTTCGGCTCGTTGGTACGCTCGAAATACCCCCTGGCCTCGGTCATCTCATTGTTGTACTTCTCCATCCAGGATTTGTCACTTTGGGCAGAGATGGAGCTGGGACCTTCTTCCATAAAGCAGCGTATATATTCCCATTGCGCCAACGCCCCCGGATAGCCGCCTACCCCGCACGAGATCCCGCCGCCGGGCAGCGCATAGCCTGGGCGCTCGGGGTCGGGGGCCAGAAGCTCAAACTCCCAGCCAACGCCGGAGATGCCATAGGGCGATAGGTGTTGGCTGACCCCTGCCAGCGCCACCACGTCTTCCCAAGGAACGATGACCGTACGACGCTCGCGTTTGCAAAAGCGCGATACCGTGTCGTAAATGAAAGGGTAAACAAACATTAACGCGACTGTCGTTATATGGATTAGCACAAACCCGATAGGAAAGTGCTCGGTTCTGCCGTAAAACCAGTCATGAATCTCAAAAAGGGCTACGCCCACGCTGAAGGCGGAAAGAAACGAAACCACTGACCACCACACCACATTTTCCGGTGCTGGCATCCAAAAACGCCCCTTGGGCGCCACGACAAACGCCACTTCTCGGCGGTGGCGATTCAAGCGTACCGGCGGCGTCCTTCTAAGAGCGGTGTTCATGAAAGGGATGGCAAAATTACCCATCACCAATAAAATTATATACGAGAGTAAAAATATAAATAAAAATATCGTTATATAGCCCCCCCCTCTCATCGCAGCAACCCATAACCCGAACAGAGACACGAAAATCACAAAAACGCCCCCACCTGTCACACAGGTCCCAGCCATCATGGTTGCTTCCGGGTTTGACCCTGGGCGGAGATCCATCACGGCATCGTCGTGGTACACATCGACTTTGGTTACGTCGTGGGCAAGCTCACTATCGGTGGGCAGGGGGAGCGGGCTCAGACAATACTGCACGCTGCCGCCTTGTCTTGCCCACTGGCCCGCGCGCAGCGGCGCGGGGCTGGTTGATTTATATTGTTTCAATCAGGGTCTCCTGAGAATGAGAAGAAGGTTTCCTGAGCCATCGATAGCTCGTCATCACCTTATGGCGGCCTACTACCGGCGAATATTGCGGCGATACTTCTCTTCCTGGATCTGCTTCACCTCAGCTTCACTCATATCCCGCCAGTAGCGAGGGTTGCGGCCCTTGCGCTCATCCACTTCCGCCGTTTTAGGGTCGTTGGGTCGATGAATTTCCAGCGCGGGCACATCCGGCAAAGGCTGGGAGACATCCATATAGCGCTGGATAAACTGCCACGCGGCAATCATTTCGCCACGCATATTGCCGGGTGGAAATTGCGCATCCAGCTTCTGGCGAACACCCGTCCCGGGGTGGAAAAGCTGCAGTGAATAGGTCGAACTGCCCTGGGTATCCGGCGAACTCGCGAGGTAGGCATCAAACTCATAGAAAGGGGCCGACACGCGTTCTTCCCAGGCTTTTTTAGGGAGCGCGCGGGGTATTCAGTGTACCAGTGAGCAAAGCGGGCGTGCTCCCACAGCCGCTTGCACCGGAAACAACGCCAGCGGGCAGGGTCGTTGGTGCGCTCGCACTGGGCCATTGCGCCAAGCAGGCCGCCCTACTGACGATGATACCTGCCCCTGGCAGTGTGAAGCCTGGCCACCAGGATCTTATGGTAGCGGCACAAAGTTCCAGCGTTGGCATATCTGTTATGAGGCTTGATTCAAGCCAATCGTCAGGTCAGGTTGATTATCAAACAGCATCTTCAACAGAGAGAAAACAACCAGTCCGACCGGCATATAAAGCATAAAACCGAGCCCGCCGAAATAAAGGGAGACGATAAGCCCTCCTATAGTGTAGGGCACCATAAAGACGAACATTGCTTTACCGAATCGCTCTTTCTTCTTCATTAAAGCTGCCAGAAGGCCCTCTTCTTCTGCTCCAATCAGCAGCTCGCTTTCACAGTTTGGGCAAGTGGTCGTTTTGGATTCTAAAAGATTAGTGATCCATTGCGATTCCTCACTGAAGCAAGAAGCACATGAGGGGCACTTAAAATCAATATTTTCGATTAAGACTTTTTCCTGTTGATCACTTACTACTTTTTCACTCACTTCTTTACTCTCCACTACTGGTTTATTGATATAGCGTTATGGAACTCGCTGACTGTAGTGTTAGCTACCATTGCCTCATGTTATGGGCAACGTTTCGTTTGCATAAACCTCGGCAAAGATAGCGGTAATAGGCCGATTCGGCTGCCGGTCATGGCGCTGTTTGACTTCTTTTGATAGCCGCGTTAGCTCTTCACTGGGCTTGGCCCACTGCTCTTCAGGCAGAGGTTGTGACCACTCATCAAGGCTCGTCGGTAGTGTCTTCTGACCTGCCTTCTGGATGGTGCGGATTTCCCATTCCGCAAGGTGAAAAGGTATCGTCCATAGGTCGATAATGTGCCACAGGTACCACATGGTGACCGTGAACAGGCCTATTTCGCCCTCGCGGTAGCGGCGGTGCAATCGGTGCCGGGCATTGTGGAAGGTGTGCACGCCCTCGTAGGGCGGATCGCCGGGGCGACGCAGTCCTTGTGGGTCTTGGAGCTCTTCGCGGGTGTTGACCTCGTATTCCATATAAGCCCGCACGGCTTCCCAAAGCCCCAACGCCAAGGGCATGCCCGGCTGTGATAATTCAAGAAAGTGCTGTTGTCCGGTTTCAGGCTCGATAAAGCCTATCCCCAAGCCATACTGGCGCTGTACACCGTATTGCGTTACCCCCTGCGCCTGCGTCACCCAGGCCGCCACGCTTTCCCAGGGTACAATGATGGGTGGCTTGCCATCCCCCGGCGCGAAGGCGACCTCGCGGCGTTGGCGATGAAAGCGAGTGGGGACAGCTTCTCGGAACTTGAAGTGGTAGTGGGCTTTAATGGACAAGGCCAAGGCAAGAGTCAGCCCACCTCCCCATGCTCCCATTGGGAATCCCGCTTCAAAGAAAAACATTTTAAATTCATTGGAGAACGAATATTCAGAATTCGACGTTATGATGACCGCAGAAAACGTTGGAAATACTAAAACCATTATCAAAAATCCAATAAAGGGTATCCCTAATGTGAACTGCCAAGTAAAAGGGGTGGGAAGGCTTCCCCCAAAGTCCAAGCAGGTATCATTTAACTCTCCAATCGCCTGATTGAAATCCAAGGGGGCCGCCCCTGTGGGCAAGGGGGCTGGCGACAGGTAAATAACCTTGCCACCTGGAAATGACTCAACATCTCCAGCCCGGTGGGGCTGGAGGATATCCGGGCGCGGCGTTGGGTTTTGTTTGGCCGACATAGGGCTGCCTTACATGAAAGATATATACTTGGGTAGCCGTTGTCAGGCCTCTATACCTAGATGACGATACGCCTCCGCGAAAACTTCTTCGATGGGCCGCTGTGGGTTGGCGTTACGAATCCGCCTGGCTTCTTCAGAAAGCCTTACCAACTCGTCGCTTGGCTTGGCCCACTGCTCTTCGGGCAGTGGTTTTGACCATTCGATCATCTCAGGCGGCAGCAGGTTAGGGCGCGCCTTGCTCAAGCGGCGGTTGTCCCACTCGGTCAAATAGCCCGGCAGATTCCAAAGCTGAATAATATCCATTGCGTACCAGGCGCCCCAGTAGAGCCAGCCGATCTCGCCGCTGGCACGGCGTTCATTCATTCGCTGGCGCGCCCGGCGCTGGGTATGTACGCCTTCCCAGGGGGGATCGTTTTCTTCGCGCGCGGTTAGCGGGTCCTGTATTTCGGCATGAGCGTTAACCTCATACTCCATGTAGGCACGCACAGCTTCCCATTGGCTGATCGCCAGCGGTTTGGCGACGGTCATGAACTCGATTTTTAGCCAATGCCCCGTTTCAGGATGCGCGTAGCCCATGCCCACACCAAACTGTTGCTGTACACCGTACTGAGTAACGCCGCGCGCCTCGACTACCCAGGCCATGAGGGACTCCCAGGGCACAATGACTGTTTCTTTTGTTTCTTCTACTACAAAGCAGACTTCGCGACGTTGGCGGTGCAAGCGAACGGGTGGCGTATTGCGTAAAAGCCTCAACGCCGAACTATGCCCCCAGAACATGGCCAAGGAACCGATTCCCCCCACCGTGATTCCAACCCAAAATCCAAATTTATAGTTACCTAAAATAAAATCAAATGAGGCCTCAGGTAGCAGCAGCCAAAAAATAGTTGGGAAAACTAACGAGGATAATAAAAAAAAACCAAAAGTCGCCCCGGTCAGTAGCTGCCAACCAAAAACATCCATGTATCCACCGCCTACATCCAGGCACGTCTCATTAAGGCTACTAATCGAACCATTTAAATCCAGCGCCTGATGGCCAGTGGGCAACGGTTTGGGAGAAAGATAGGTAATACGCCCCCCAGGGAGGGATTGGGTCTCTCCTGCCTGATGAGGTTGATTAGTATCTGGCTGTGGCAGATCCGGTGCCTTTAAACTCATTGTTCATATCCTGATTTTCCGCCATACCTTTATTTGTTCTGTCCTGGTCCAGCCAATCTCTTCATATCGCCTGCCTCGCGCCCGAAAGGAAACGTGGGATAAGGCGTTTGCTGAGGCACTTCAGACGTTATACCAAAGCGTTTTTCGATATCGCCCATCGTGCTGAACGTTTCGCCACGCCGGTAGGCGGCGCGTACGATGGTGCTGAGCTGGACCTGAGACGCCGAGGGGGTGGCCCGCTCTTCGGGCGGCAGGGGTTTGGACCATTCGGCAAGCCAGCCCCTGGGTACCGCCTGGGGCAGAATATGCTGCTCGCGATAGTCGGCATACCAGTGCGCAAAGCGGGCGAGCTCCCACCGTTTGCCGCGCCGAAAACGTCGCCACTTTTTCGGCTCGTTGGTACGCTCGAAATACGCCTTGGCCTGCGTCATCTCGTCGTTGTATTTTTCCGTCCAGGATTTGTCACTTCGGGCAGAGATGGAGCTGGGCCCCTCCTCCATAAAGCAACGTATATATTCCCACTGCGCCAACGCCCCCGGATAGCCGCCTACCCCGCACGAGATCCCGCCACCGGGCAGCGCATAGCCCGGGCGCTCGGGGTCGGGGGCCAGAAGCTCAAACTCCCAGCCAATGCCGGAGATACCATAGGCTGATAGATGTTGGCTGACCCCTGCCAGCGCCACCACGTCTTCCCAGGGAACAATGACCGTGCGGCGCTCGCGTTTGCACCAACGCGATACCGTGTCGTAAATGAAAGGGTAAACGAACATTAGCGCGACTATCGTTATATGTAGCAGCACCAGCCCAATAGGGAATTGTTCGGTTCTGCCATAGACCCATTTCTCAATCTCGATAATGGCTATTCCCACGCTAATGGCGGAAAGGATCGTAAATACGGACCACCACACCAAATTTTCCGGTGCTGGCATCCAAAAACGCCCCCTGGGCGCCACGACAAACGCCACTTCTCGGCGGTGGCGATTCAAGCGTACCGGCGGCGTTCTTCTAAGAGCGGTGTTCATGAAAGGGATAGCAAAATTACCTACTAACAAAAGAACCATATACGGGAGTAAAAATATGACTAAAAACACCGCTATATAGCTCCCCCCCTTCATCGCAGCAACCCATAACCCGAACAGAGACACGAAAATCATAACAATGCCCCCGCCTGTCACAAAAGTCCCAGCCATCATGGTTGCTTCCGGGCTTGACCCTGGGCGAAGATCCATCACGGCATCGTCGTGGTACACATCGACTTTGGTTACGTCGTGGGCAAGCTCACTATCGGTGGGCAGGGGTAGCGGGCTCAAGCAATACTGCACACTGCCGCCTTGTCGTGCCCACTGGCCCGCGCGCAGCGACGCGGGGCTGGTTGATTTATGTTGTTTCAATCAGGGTCTCCTGAGAATGAGAAGAAGGTTTCCTGAGCTATTGATAGCTCGTCATCACCTTATGGCGGCCTACTACCGGCGAATATTGCGGCGATACTTCTCTTCCTGGATCTGCTTCACCTCAGCTTCACTCATATCCCGCCAGTAGCGAGGGTTGCGGCCCTTGCGCTCATCCACTTCCGCCGTTTTAGGGTCGTTGGGTCGATGAATTTCCAGCGCAGGCACATCCGGCAAAGGCTGGGAGACATCCATATAGCGCTGGATAAACTGCCACGCGGCAATTATTTCGCCACGCATATTGCCGGGTGGAAATTGCGCATCCAGCGCCTGGCGAACACCCGCCTCGGGGTGGAAAAGCTGTAGCGAATAGGTCGAGCTGCCTTGAGTATCCGGTGAGCTGGTAAGATAGGCATCAAACTCGTAGAACGGTGCCGACACGCGCTCCTCCCAGGCTTTTTTGGGGCTATACACCGTAAACAGGCCGGTTTGACGGTTGAGCTGCCAGATAGGCGCCTTGCGCATATTGTAAAAGAATCGGGGGAATTTTTTTTCAATAAAGCGGCCTCCTTTCCAAACAATTAGCGACACTAAAAATGAAGGAGCGCAGAGGACACCTAAAGAATTTGCCCCATTTAAAACGTCCTTCCACCCCCAATCGTCGAAAGGAAAGTGAAAAATAGAAAGCAAAAAGAAGAGCAAATAAACTCCTGGAAAAAAATATGCCCCTCCTTTACCAAAGGCCATGCCGACAAAAAAAACCTGCGACATAAAACTATAATTGGGCGGCATAATAGAGCAGTGATTATAGATCACACGCATCACGTCAAAAATACTGTCGCCCGGTTTAACACGACTAGTTTTCTGTTCAGACCAGTTTTCCGAGACTATAATATTTATGTAACCATACTCTTCACTGTTAGCGTTATCCTGCGTGCGTTTGTACCAACTAAGTTCCGTTCCAGTGATATGCGTACGGTCGGCGTTGGATTGATCCCACTCAATACGTTTCTTGGGATCATAGGCCGTATTGGCATACACATTATCAGTAGCTTCAGAGTTAGACATACATCGACTCCGTTTTCCAAAAGTCTTTGTCCAGCGACTCTCTATTAAACACCTTATTCAAATCACTTGGCATTTCATCCAATGGTTCAGGGGCCGGGTAGAACTCGTCAACCTCAAACGGCACATGCACACTTTTACGAAACTGGACACTCACTTCCAGTCCATAACGTATAAAAGCAAGACCACTTAGATGATTCTCTGGAGTATGTATACAATAATTAACTTTATTAGCGAATAACTGGGTAAGCGCAGGAATAATATTTACGGGGCGGGTATTACTCCCGAGATTCGCATCACTCACGTGAGATTCGAACAAGCCTATCACTACCACATCCTGCAATTCACTCCCCATGCCTGGTAAGGCGCTTTGCACCTCGATGACGGTGTTGACACTACTTGCTTGGAGCTGCCTCTGCCAAAGTTCACCCATTAAAATTGATGATGGATTGGGTCTGTTATGGGTCACAGCTACATTAGCACTTAAAGCAGCTTGCTCTTGTGTGGTAAGGCGACGTGCGGTGATAGAAATATTGGCCAGCAAACTTTGAAGCCGATAGTAAGCCTCGTCAGGCTCCAGCAGCCAAGGGGCTGCCCCACGCTGCATGCCAAAGGGCCCGTTTTTGAGCCACTGCACAAAGGGGCCATCCGTTAATAGAGTGCCTATCGCGGCACCACCTACCAGCAGAGCAAGCCCAACCCAGCCCACCGGGCTGGAAAAAGCAAGCACAGTAAGTACGGCGCCTACCGCGGCAAAACCAAAAGCGATGGCGGCATCATTATTGCCACATTGATGACGCTCAACTGCCTCCAAGAACGTTGTTACTGCGGCGAGCACACCAGCTCCTTTGAAAGCCACTCTAGTCACTCGAACCAGTTTGGGGAAAAATCACGTTATCATATTAGTTTGACCATACTAACCTGAATCTATCGCCAAGCGCCCAAAATCCCTCTCGGCCGATCTCCGAGATACTAGCAGTATCCCCCGCTAGAGAAGCAGGAAAGGAGATTTGTAGCCACTAGCCATATGGAGTCTAGGCGACTACCGGCGCTGGCCACGCTTTTCTAACATATTCTCCAAAATGCTGCAGTGGCTCCATGAAGTAGTTTTAAAAAACGGCACGGCCGGTAAGGTAAGTTCGTGTTGCATCAGCAACCAAATCAGCATCACCAAAGATGAAACTTCTCTTCTACCACCTCAACATCTGGCAATCTTTCTTTAAAGAATCTAAACACTTCTTGTCGTTCGCCCTCTTTGCAATATATTGCGTTCATTCCATTAGGAATAATTGTTCTTTTTCCAGGGTGATACCAAGGAGTATTCAAACCTATAATATTTCTATCAGGATAAAGATAGATTTTATTGGTATCTTGCCAATAAAATGAATGATGTTTTCTACTCTCCTGCTTTGTCTGTCGAGACCCCGCTGTCAAGGCCATCAGCCCTATCCCCAAGGGGCCAATACCCGCTACTATCAAGGCTGGCTCAAATAATGCTAGTACGCCTACCACAGGTAGCAAAATAATCGCGGACCACTTCAAGAATGCGCTAGCTGCAGCATCCTGCGGCTTCCAGGAATGCACCTCTACTAACGTTTCAGTAAAACGGTAAACAAAGATGGTAGTGTAATGGGTTACACTTAAGCCAAGTAAAAAGAAAGGTAGAAACATACCAAATCCTAGCAAAAAAGAGGCTAACAACGACTCAACGAATAAAGACATTACATACCCCCCTCCCGATGCCATAATCACGAACACCATTAACTCCAAGCTACTCTTGGAAATATCATAGTTTCGTGCTCTGACTTGCCAGCTCATTACGGCATTTTCATTCGTATACCTCCAGGGTATTTCGGCAATGAAGTCCTGCTTGGGCTGAATAAACCACATATAAGTATCCTTAATTTTCTGGTGTTAGGGAAACCGTCAGGGCAAAGCGGGCAGGCACTGATACCCCGAGCCTTCTCACCATTGGGTTCGATCTCTTTTTTTCCTGCGGAAGCGTCAGACTTGTAAAAGGTGAAACGTAAGCAGTCTTCGCCTGGTGAGAGTAACGTTTCGGTGTACTCTACTCCTCATGCCGAACCTCATTGTGGCAATAACTCGCGCCCAGGCGGAAATGCGGGCAAGGGGGTTACCACAGCGCTTCGTGCGTGATGCCAAAGAGCTTTTCTATATCACCCATCTCACTGCACGTTTAGCCACGCTCGCAAGTCACCGCTGACATCTCATCCTCTTATAGGCGTCTGTAAATACCTCTTCGATGGGCCGCTGTGGGTCGGCTTTACGGATCCGCCAAACTTCTTTAGAGAGGCTTATCAGTTCCTTGCTTGGCTTGGCCCATTGCTCTTCAGGCAATGGTTTTGACCACTCCACCATCTCTGGAGGTAACGCTTTGGTACCCGAACGACGAACGAGTCTATTTGTCCATTCAGCCAAGTAACCTGGAAGTGTCCAGAAGGTGAGCAGGTGGTAGAGATACCAACCCAGAGTGTAGAACCAACCTACTTCCCTGTTGCGACGACGCCGATGAAGACGACAACGGGCATTACGGATGGTATGTGATCCTTCCCATGGAGGGTCGCCTTCTTCTCGAATGGCAAGGGGGCTCTGAATTTCATCCAGGGAGTTGATTTCATACTCCATGTAACCCCGCAAGGCTTCCCACTCGGCCAGGGCCAGCGGCAATCCAGACGTCATAAACTCGGTTTTCACCCATTGATCGGTGCCAGGCAGTACATAGCCGATCCCCATGCCGTACTGTTGTTGCACACCATATTGCGTAGCGCCACGAGTCTCGAAAATCCATACACGAAGCGACTCCCAAGGGATGAAAACCGGCTTTTCATGGCCATCACCTCTCTTCTTTTCCGGCACAAAACAAACTTCGCGGCGCTGGCGGTGAAAGCGTGTCGGGATAGCTTTTTTTCTGAGATGGACGTGTTTTATCGTCACTAATACTCCAAATATCAGAGCAATAGATGCCATATAGAGACCATTTCTTATAAAACCATCAGAGAGAGCATTAAATAGCCTTTGCGACATAAAAGGCGAGAGCAATATCGGTGCCACAACAGCCATAAAAAGAAAAGACCAAAATGACAAGGCTATAATCAGCTGGTTGCCAAACACTCCGAACCATCCGGCACCATAATCCAGCCAGGCATCGTTAAGCTCGCTAACCGCACCCTCGTTTAGCGCTGGCTCACCCGTGGGGAGGGGATGAGGTGCCAGAAATATAATCTTTCCGGCTGGTAGGCGCTCCACATTACCCGCTTGCTGCGGCTTGGTCGGGTCAGGCCCCATAAGGCCCTTATGTTTTTTGGCCATAAAATCAGGTTTCTAACCCCTGCCGCCGGTAAGTCTCAGCAAATACTTCTTCGATGGGCCGCTGTGGGTCAGCGTTACGAATCCGCCTGGCTTCTTCAGAGAGCCTTACCAACTCGTTGCTTGGCTTGGCCCACTGTTCTTCGGGCAATGGTTTCGACCACTCCACCATCTCAGCCGGCAGTGTCTTTTTACCAGAGCGCCTAAGTAGCCACGTCTCGAGCTCGGCCAGATACCCCGGAAGCGTCCAGAAAGTGAGCAGGTGATAGAGATACCAACCCAGCGTGTAGAACCAGCCAACTTCACCGTTGCGGCGGCGTCGATGCAAACGGCGGCGGGCATTACGGATGGTATGTGCCCCCTCCCAAGGCGGATCACCTTCTTCTCGAATGGCAAGGGGGCTCTGAACCTCATCCAGGGAGTTGATTTCATACTCCATGTAACCCCGCAAGACTTCCCACTCGGCCAGGGCCAGTGGTAATCCAGACGTCATAAACTCGGTTTTCACCCATTGATTGGTGCCAGGCAGCACATAGCCGATCCCCATGCCGTACTGTTGTTGCACACCATACTGCGTAGCACCACGAGTCTCAAAAACCCACACACGTAGTGACTCCCAGGATACAAACACGGGCGCTTCGTAACCGTTACCGTTTTTACTTTCCGGAACAAAGCACACTTCGCGGCGCTGACGATGGAAGCGCGTCGGTATAACTTTTTTGCGCTTGGAATATGAGGTTAAAACTGCATACAGACATATTAAAGCCACGAAAAAGGTGGTAATAGTAGTAGTTTTTAAAGCCTCATCAGAAATGGATCGATACAATGCACTGGAGATAAAGGGGGCAACAGATAACGGGAGCAGATAAGTCATTACTAAAAAAGAGACAAATATACCCCCTAAGACTAACTGATTACCAAATACGCTTGGCCATCCTGCACCATAGTCCAACCAAGTACCGTTAAGTTCGCTGACCGCTCCTTCGTTTAGTGCAAGCTCACCGGTTGGAAGGGGGTGAGGTGCCAGAAATACGATTTGCCCAGCTGGCAGGCGCTCTACATTACCCGCTTGCTGTGGTTTAGTTGGGTCTGGCCCTGTAAGGTCCTTATGTTTTTTGGCCATAAAATCAGGTTTCTAACCCCTGCCGCCGGTAAGTCTCAGCAAATACTTCTTCGATGGGCCGCTGTGGATCGGCGTTACGAACCCGCCTGGTTTCTTCAGAGAGCCTTACCAACTCGTCGCTTGGCTTGGCCCATTGCTCTTCAGGCAATGGTTTCGACCACTCCACCATCTCTGGAGGTAACGCTTTGGTACCCGAACGACGAACGAGTCTATTTGTCCATTCAGCCAAGTAACCTGGAAGTGTCCAGAAGGTGAGCAGGTGGTAGAGATACCAACCCAGCGTGTAGAACCAGCCAACCTCCCCGTTGCGACGGCGTCGATGCAAACGGCGGCAGGCATTACGGATGGTATGCGCCCCCTCCCAAGGCGGATCACCTTCTTCTCGAATGGCAAGGGGGCTCTGGACCTCATCCAAGGAGTTGATTTCATACTCCATATAACCGCGAAGCGCTTCCCACTCGGCCAGAGCCAACGGCAAAGCAGGGGTCATAAATTCGGTTTTCACCCATTGATCGGTGCCAGGCAGTACATAGCCGATCCCCATGCCGTACTGTTGTTGCACACCATATTGCGTAGCGCCACGAGTCTCGAAAATCCATACACGAAGCGACTCCCAGGGGATGAAAACCGGCTTTTCATGGCCATCGCCGCTCTTCTTTTCCGGCACAAAACAAACTTCGCGGCGCTGGCGGTGAAAGCGTGTCGGGATAGCTTTTTTTCGGATATAAAAGTGTTTCACTGTCAAAAAAAAGCCTAATGCTGATATTAATAATATTACCAACATAGTATTTCTTACGGCTTCATCTAAAAATTCTTGAAAGGCACGTTCTGACACGAAAGGATAAACAATTATTGGGAATAGAATTAGTATCATGAAAGACATTATCGATATGGCACTCAATAACAGCTGATTGCCAAACACTCCGAACCATCCATCACCATAGTCCAGCCAAGTATCATTAAGATCGCTGATCGCCCCTTCATTTAACGCTGGCTCACCTGTGGGTAGGGGATGAGGTGCCAGAAATATAATCTTTCCGGCTGGTAGGCGCTCCACATTACCCGCTTGCTGCGGCTTGGTCGGGTCAGGCCCCATAAGGCCCTTATGTTTTTTGGCCATAAAATCAGGTTTCTAACCCCTGCCGCCGGTAAGTCTCAGCAAATACTTCTTCGATGGGCCGCTGTAGGTCAGCGTTACGAATCCGCCTGGCTTCTTCAGAGAGCCTTATCAACTCATCGCTTGGTTTGGCCCACTGTTCTTCGGGCAATGGTTTCGACCACTCCACCATCTCAGCAGGCAGTGTCTTTTTACCAGAGCGTCTAAGTAGCCACGTCTCACACTCAGCCAGATAACCCGGCAGCGTCCAGAAGGTGAGCAGGTGATAGAGATACCAACCCAGCGTGTAGAACCAGCCAACTTCACCGTTGCGGCGGCGTCGATGCAAACGGCGGCAGGCATTACGGATGGTATGCGCTCCTTCCCAAGGCGGATCACCTTCTCCTCGAATGGCAAGGGGGCTCTGAACCTCATCCAGGGAGTTGATTTCATACTCCATGTAACCGCGAAGCGCTTCCCACTCGGCCAGAGCCAACGGCAAAGCAGGGGTCATAAATTCGGTTTTTACCCATTTATCAGTACCCGGCAGCACATAGCCGATCCCCATGCCGTACTGCTGTTGCACGCCATACTGGGTAGCGCCACGGGTCTCGAAAACCCATACCCGGAGTGATTCCCAAGGTACAAACACAGGGGCTTCGTAGCCATCACCATTTTTACTTTCCGGAACAAAGCATACTTCGCGACGTTGACGGTGAAAACGCGTTGGGATAACTTTTTTGCGTTTCGAGTACACAGAAAGCACTCCCCAAAGCCCAAAAAACAGTCCAACAGCTGCCATATAGAGGCCATTTCTTATAAAACCATCAGAAAGAGCGTTAAACATTCTTTGCGACATAAATGGCGAAAGTAATAGCGGCGCAACAACAGCCATGAAAAGGAAAGACCAAAATGACAAGGCTATGATTAGTTGATTACCAAACACACCAGGCCACCCAGCTCCATAGTCCAACCAAGTACCGTTAAGTTCGCTGACCGCTCCTTCGTTTAGTGCAAGCTCACCGGTTGGAAGGGGGTGAGGTGCCAGAAATACGATTTGCCCAGCTGGCAGGCGCTCCACATTACCTGCTTGCTGCGGTTTAGTTGGGTCTGGCCCCATAAGGCTCTTATGTTTTTTGGCCATAAAATCAGGTTTCTAACCCCTGCCGCCGGTAAGCCTCAGCAAATACTTCTTCGATGGGCCGCTGTGGGTAGGCGTTACGAATCCGTCTGGCTTCTTCAGAGAGCCTTACCAACTCGTTGCTTGGCTTGGCCCACTGTTCTTCGGGCAATGGTTTCGACCACTCCACCATCTCAGCCGGCAGTGTCTTTTTACCAGAGCGTCTAAGTAGCCACGTCTCGAGCTCGGCCAGATACCCTGGTAGCGTCCAGAAGGTGAGCAGGTGATAGAGATACCAACCCAGGGTGTAGAACCAGCCTACTTCCCTGTTGCGACGGCGCCGATGCAGACGGCGGTGAGCATTATGGATGGTATGCGCCCCCTCCCAAGGCGGATCACCTTCTTCTCGAATGGCAAGGGGGCTCTGAATCTCATCCAGGGAGTTGATTTCATACTCCATGTAACCCCGCAAGGCTTCCCACTCAGCCAAGGCCAGTGGTAATCCAGACGTCATAAACTCGGTTTTCACCCATTGGTCGGTGTCAGGCAGCACATAGCCGATCCCCATGCCGTACTGTTGTTGCACACCATACTGCGTAGCACCACGAGTCTCAAAAACCCACACACGTAGTGACTCCCAGGGTACAAACACCGGCGCTTCGTAGCCGTTACCGTTTTTACTTTCCGGAACAAAGCATACTTCACGACGTTGACGGTGAAAACGCGTCGGGATAACTTTTTTGCGTTTCGAGTGCACTGAAAGTACTCCCCATAGGCCAAAAAACAGCACAACAGCCGCTATATAAAGGCCATTTATAATAAATCCATCAGCGAGAGCATTGAACTGTCTTTGCGATATAAACGGAGAAAGCAATAGCGGCGCCACAACAGCAATCAGAAGAAACCCTTTAAACGCCCCCCCCAAAATTAGTTGATTACCAAACACACCAGGCCACCCAGCTCCATAATCCAGCCAAGTATCGTTAAGCTCGCTGATTGCCCCTTCGTTTAGTGCCGGCTCACCAGTTGGAAGAGGGTGAGGTGCCAGAAATACGATTTGCCCAGCTGGCAGGCGCTCTACATTACCCGCTTGCTGCGATTTGGTCGGTTCAGGCCCCGTGAGGCCTTTATGTTTCTTGGCCATTTAGGCTCCTGTTTACGGATTCATTACCATGGTGCCTAGATCAATAGCGTACCAGCCCCTTGGCTCAATCGGCGCGTTGACACTATCGGTTGGCTGGTAGTGTGATTCTGGCCCAGTACCCTGGGAGGGGTTCAAATAGACCACTTGGGTATCATTGGCATTGGCTTGATATTGCCCGGCTTCGTTCAAGCGTTCAAAACGTACGGCAACCGCATAGTGCTCTGGGGTAAACCTGTTTGATCTCGAAATGTAATGGTCAGTCAGCGTAAAGCGCGCGCCGGGCGTGAGCTCCGGCAAATCGCTTTGGGCACTGGCTGTGATGTTCTTGTCCCCTCAGGCAGAAAGAGGCGCTTCCTTGGCATAAACCTCGGCGAAGATGGCCGTAATTGGCCGGTTCGGCTGCCGAGCATGACGCTTTTTGACCTCGTTTGAGAGGCGCGTGAGTTCCTGGCTGGGCTTGGCCCATTGAGCTTCGGGCACGGGCTGCGACCATTCATCAAGACTGGCCGGGAGGCCCTGGCGCTCGGCCTTCTGGATAGTACGGATCTCCCATTCCGCCAAATAAAAAGGGATCGTCCAAAGGTCAATGATATGCCACAGGTACCACAGAGTAACCTTGAAAAGACCGATCTCACTCTCGCGGTAACGGCGGTGCAATCGGCGCCGGGCATTGTGGAACGTATGTACACCTTCATAGGGCGGGTCGCCAGGGCGATGCAAGCCGTGAGGATCTTGAATCTCTTCGCGGGTGTTGACCTCGTACTCCATAAAAGCCCGCACCGCTTCCCAAAGCCCCAATGCCAAGGGCATGCCGGGCTGTGATAATTCCAGGAAGTGCTGCTGCCCGGTTTCAGGCTCGATAAAGCCTATCCCCAGGCCATACTGGCGCTGTACACCGTATTGCGTTACCCCCTGCGCTTGAGTCACCCAGGCCGCCACGTTTTCCCAGGGTACAATGATGGGTGGCTTGCCACCCCCCGGCGCGAAGGCGACCTCGCGGCGTTGGCGGTGAAAGCGAGTAGGGACAGCTTCTCGGAACTTATAGTGATAATGAGCTTTAATGAACAAGGCCAATATTAATATCAAGAAACAGATTACTGAAGCCTGAGCAAATACTTCATTAAAAAGCCCGGCAATACCTGCGTAAAAAAGCTCGATATCCTTTCCAATAAACCACATTAGCCCTCCCCCAAGCACTGGAATAAGAAAAACCAGCATTAAAAAACCAATAAAGGGACCTCCTAGCGTAAATTGCCAAGTAAAAGGCGTAGGGAGGCTTCCCCCGAAGTCTAGGTAGGTATCGTTAACTTCCCCAATAGCCTGATTGAAATCCAGAGGAGCTGCTCCTGTAGGCAAGGGAGTAGGCGACAGGTAGATAACCTTACCACCTGAAAATGACTCAACATCTCCAGCCCGGTGGGGCTGGAGCATATCCGGGCGCGGCGTTGGGTTTTGTTTGGCCGACATGGAAGTGCCTTAATCAAATCAAAAGAAGAGGGTCGATATGTTGCCACGGGGCTTCTTGACCGCGAATAGCAACATCCGATGGCGTGTAATCTCCGCTGCCCTGAGGGCGATACATAAATATGGTAATCGTTGGCCTGATAATGGCCATCTTGGCCCAGCACTTCCAGCCGTACGGCAAAAACATTATGGTTGGGCCGCGCCGATATCAAATTCAGTGACTCGGGCCGAGGCAGGGCAAACGCGAGTGGCGCTTTATCCGCAAGGGACAAGCTTTCCACGATCTTATCGGTAGCCTTCACCCATTATTCAGGCTGATAATCTTGCCCCTGATTTTCCGGCTGCACTTGGTAGACACCGATGGAAAGACGCACCGGCGCCCTTCTGACAGACGGTGCCGCAAGGTCTCCAAGGCTAATTGGCAGAGAGGGTTTAAAATCAACTGACTCTGGCCCACTAACTTGCCGCCGCCACCAGCTGTCAGCCTCTTCAATAGTGATACCCATTTTGAGTGCTTGAGCAATCTCCTGTAACCGTGATTGATACGCTTCAAATGGACGATCGCTGACTTTAGAAGCACCTTAGCTCCAGGGGGTAGAGAGCAGCCACCCGTCATGTCGGCTAATACTGTAATAATTAGCAAGCCAGCTACCGCCCAGGTTCTGCTGCCGTTTTCAGGTACGGCTCGCTTTTCGAGCGTTGATAGGCGTTATAAAGCCGCATGCCTTCGTCCTTGGCGGCCTGGGTGTCCTCGTCGAACGAATAGGCAGGCATAGCCGCCGTTAGGGCAACGGCGGCGGCGAGGTAACATAGAGTGCGATAAAGCAGTGTTAACATTAATAACCAAATTTAGCGGGGAAGTAGGAAAGTGGAGGTTTCTGATTTAGCCATTCGGCTTTAATCTCATTGGCTTCTTCGCGCTGCTCATTACCAAGAGGAGCCGCTACATTATCTAGTAAAAATTGAACCTCCGTTTTATTAATCTCCTCTATCATGGCCTCGAGAATACCGGTCCCTGCTGCGGTATTCTGCTCATCGGAACAAATAGCATCGCGTTCAGGCTCTAAATAGCACCACGCAACACCTAACCTTGCATCAACTAAGCCAGCATTAGATGCGCTCATCAGCCATTCATAAGCTTCTTCTGTACGCTCCAAATGCAATAATACAGACGATAAGTGTTTCATGGAGGGCCCATAGCCATGCTCAGCCGCACGACGAAACCAAATTTCAGCAGCCTTAAAATCCTCGGTATCGTTATTGTATCCTTCGTGATCACTGATGATTTTTCGTCCTAGCCAATCCTGCGCATCGGTATTGTCTGCCTCGGCCGCTTCCAGCAGCCAGTGATTGGCGGCGTCCATATCTTCCAACGTGGCATAGATGGAATAGAGCGCCAGCATGGCATCGGTGTCGCCATCTTCGGCTTTAGGTAAGGTCTCTTCGAGCGCAGCGTCGCGCCAGTCGTCGCCGTTATCGGGGCAGACGTCGCCCAGCTTACAAGCGCCGCCTGAATGGAGGCGAAGCATGGCGTAGGGCTCGCCGTGCTGGGCAGCCTCGTAGTACCAGTCCATGGCATCGTTCGTTAATCCCATATGCCGTAAGCGATACACCTCGCCCAAGTAGTACATTGCCTCGACATCCCCCGCCTCTGCGGCCGTTTTCAGGTAAGGCTCGCTTTTAGAGCGTTGATAAGAGTTATACAGCCGCATGCCTTCGTCCTTGACGGCCTGGATGTCTTCGTCCAGTGAATAGGCGGGCATGGCCGCCGTTAAAGCAACTGCGGCGGTAGTGAGACTGCATAACGTCCGATAAAGCAGTTTTTTCATTAATAACCGAACTTGGGCGGGAAGTTTGAAAGCGGCTCTCTGTTTAGCCACTCCTCTTTCATGGCCTCGCCCTCTTCACGCTCTTCGGGAGAAACAATCTGGCGATATCTGTACCAGGTAGTCGATGAAAAAGTATTAGGCACTTCCTCATCGATAGCGGTTGCGATTGCCCATCCTTCTGCCGGGTTTGGAGAGGGTGCTTGGTTACACATATCTTTGTCCTCTGGTGTCATATTGCATATGACTAACCATTGTCGGCCATTCATATGCCCCGCATCAGAGGCTTTTTCCATCCATTCCCAGGCTTCATCGTAACGCTCCAGATTCGCCAATATCCCTGCCAGGTTGCTCATGGAAGGTGGGTAGCCCAGCTCGGCCGCCCGACGGAACCAAACCTCAGCCGCTTCCAGGCGCTCCGTATCGTTGACGTAACTACCGTAACTATCGTGTTCGCTGCGGACTCTTCGTCCCAACCAATCCTGCGCATACGTATTGTCTGCCTCGGCTGCTTCCAGCAGCCAGTGGTCGGCGGCCTCCATATCGCCTAACTTGGCATAAATGGAGTAGAGCGCCACCATGGCATCGGTATCGCCTTCCTCGGCCTTGGGCAGGGCCGCATCGAGGGCCGCTTCACGCCAGTCGTCGCCGTCCTCGGGGCAGACGTCGCCCAGCTTACAAGCGCCGCCTGAATTGAGGCGAAGCATGGCGTAGGGCTCGCCGTGCTGGGCGGCTTGGTAGTACCAGTCCATGGCCGCATTCGACAAGCCGCGGCTAAGCAGCCGGTTGGCTTCGCCCAAGTAGTACATCGCCTCGACATCGCCTGCTTCGGCGGCAATCTCAAGTGGGGGCTGCATGGTTTCCCACTGGTGGATGCCCCAGAGCCGCATACCTTCGTCCTTGGCAGCTTGGGTGTCTTCGTCGAGCGCCATTACCTTGACGCTGGATATCAGTACGCATATCAACAAAGTGAGCGTCGCTAACGGTTTCAACGTTAATTTTTGCATTTTTATCTCTTCATCCATGTCAGCATCATGATGTTTGACTACAGTCTACCGAACCAAGACGTATTACATTTGTTCTAAAGTCGACTTTAGCAATTTCGACTTGACCGCTGGAATCATTTGAATCTTTATCCATAAAAGCCTCCAAGCGCTCGCGCCCTATCTGGTAAGGCGTTTTTTCTTCGCGGTCAAAATACCCACTTACAATGGTGTTTTCACTTCCTTTTCGAGGCTCTGATAGCACAACTCGCTGACTGCTATCGTTCAGCTCTCCCCCAGCGGTCATGCGTGCTACAGCTTTGGTAAACAGGTATTGCGCCGGTTGGTCGGGCGTCGATGTCTGCGTATCAAAGCGGCAACTGCCGTACTGCCCGGTGGTCACGCCATCCACGATCCACTCCAGACATTTCGAAATAGCGATCTGCTGAACATCCTGTGCTTGTTCAGCGGATTTATCCTCACCTTCAGCCTTGAACGCTCGCGGCGTATTGGTGAGTACATGGAGTAGTGCACCTAATGCCTTAGGAGTTAATGCCTGAACCCAGCCAGACAATGTTTCTTGCCGAGGGTCATTAACCAACGCATACGCTATCGGCCCGGCATTCTGCCCGCCGGTTAACTCGGTAAATAAGTTATCGACCTGTTCCAGACCCCGCGCGGCCAGTAATCCACCGGTCAACAGCAAGGTGGCATACAGGAAGCTCATCTTGCCCAGCGTGCTTTCGGCCTCCGGGGTAATCCACGTTGGCGTTTCGTACTGGTTATCCTTGTAGGCGCGGTACAGCATCGCCAGCCATAAATCGAGATAGGCGGGGTCCAGTTCGAAACGGATCTTGCTGCCCATGCCCGTCAGGGCAACCAGCTTGGCAGATATGCGCAGTACAAATTTGCCGCCCTCTCTGCCCAGCTTGAAGTCGGCATTGGCGCCCGCCCCGGCGCTGCCTTCGATCTCGAAGCTGGCTTTCGCCAAGCTGCGCCAGTCATCCAGTGAACGCTCGCGCTGCCCACCCATTCCCAGCTCGTTCAGCGCTTGCCAGTGGGGCAATAGGTCTTTCAATTCCCTAGGGGGCTTCCAATCCAGAGCTTGCGATATCTCGCCGCCGGCCTTGACACCGGCAAACGCCCCTATGCCGGCGATGTTCGCCTCCTGGCTGCGCAGGTCCATCCCGATCAGCTTCAGGCCTTGGTCATCCAGCTCAACGCCGATTTTGTTGGACAAGGCTATATTGGCACCGGCAAATCCCTTCATCACGATTTCAATGGACATCCCATAACAGCCCAACGAGCGGGTTTTCTCTTCGCCTTCGTGCTGGCCCAATGCAACCTCGATCGGTTTGGCCTCGCTACGCTTGGGTAGTTCGATACGTTTAAAGGCAAGCTCCCCCTTGGCAAGGTTATAGGTTCCTTTGGATTCCAGCGACCACTGGTAGGAAGCACTGGGTTTTAAACCGCCCTTCCCCGCAGAAGCACGATCATTTTCATCCCCACTGCCCTCGGAACCTCTCCCGCTGGGGCCTCCCTCGCTTCCGGGTGCCGGCTGGTTGTAAAGCGCGCGTTCGTCAGTGCTGTTGGCACTGGCACCGAGGCTCCCACTACCTCCATTATAGTCGTTGCTCCAGCCCCCCTCATTGACCGAAATATTTTGCAGCTCAACACGATGCTCGGGGCCCTCCCCGCCTTCATCGGCTTCGTTGAGTTCATACGTCGCCATGCCCACCAGTCGGAGCATCTGCGCCTGGGCGCTGGCATCGAACAGCCGCAGCTTCTCGCGGCTGGGGCCGATAAAGAGGATCTTCTTGAGCGCTTCTCCCCAGCGCTCTTTCGCGCTCTCGTCGGCGAGCGAATCGACCTCGACACATTGCTCGTCGAGATACTGGAAGAAAGCCTCGGGATCAAAGTAGCCAAGCGGGTCTTCGTGCCAATCACTGCGGTGGGCGATTCGGTAACAGCCGTTATTACCAAGCCATTGACTGAGGGCGGTTTCCGGCGCTTCCCACAGCCGCGCGGGCAAAATTTCATCAGCCGTTAGCGCGGCCCTGATCTGATCCCCCTCGGTACTGCTCGCCTCGATGAGGATCTGCCACAGGCTCAAATGGCTTAACGACTTCTCACCCAGCGCAGAGCTGAACTCGCGCAATGGGAAGTCCCCCCGTACCAGCACATCCATGGCTCTTTTGGTGTAACCCAGCGAAGGGCGAGTGTCCTCCAGGTCGGTGTTCCAGATCAGCACGCGAAGCGGCTTGGTGTTGGCCACCGAAGTTTGAGCTCGTTCATGGATCGCATCGAGGCGCCTCATCAACGATTTGTAGGTCTCGCGCTCGTTTTCGAACAGGAAAGTGGGGAGTCTAGTATCACTGGCGGTGGCACTCTCCCAGGCAGACAATTTATCGCTGACCTCTTCATGCAGTTTGTGCAGTTCGGCCAATAGGCTACAGTACTCCCCGAAAGCGCCCGCCCCTTCGCCGATTTTTTGATAGCTAGCGCTGGCGCTCATATCGGCTAACGCCCACTCGGGCGTGGCAATACCCAGGGTTGCCAGCGCCAGAATACTGTCGTGATATGCCCTGACAGATGGCTCCAACCTGATGACGTAATTCTCTAACTGGTCTTTTAGGGCAGGATTACACGATGAATTGTGTGGCACATCAGACTCGCAATCCTCCAGCATCGAGCGATACTCGGCCAAGGCCTCGCTAAGCGGTTTTTTCCATTGCGACTCTTCATAGGATGGAAATTGCTCTTTCATATTGCGCCGGCATGTTCTGTAGGTTTCCAGCTCTCGCTCAATTGCGTCTTCCCAACCGCCATAAAAGTGATCGCCCGACAGGAGGTAGCCTTGCTCCCTTGCGATTTCCTTTCCTCTGGATTCAAGATCCGCCATTTCTTCTTCCAAAGAAGAGATCCTGGCAACCCAGCTACGCATGTCGTTGGTTAGCCGGATGTGGTCAGCCGGTGCATAATCCGCCGCATCCGGCTTTTCAGCTTCAAGCGCTTCTCGCTGATCGCGCAATTCACGATGCTTCTGTTGGCCCTCCTGGGGAAGAAAACTCACTGGGTCAGGAGGCATCATGCTATCCAGAATGCCGAATTCCCTTAGTTGCTCGAGGCGCGCTTGCACGTCTTCTTGTTGCATCGCACTCTGCAACTCTTCGGCGGCGCCCATCAGGATATCCGAGACGTCATGGGTCAATAACCAGAATGACCGGGTGCCGGGAATGTAGATGATATCGGCCCATTGTTGATCCTGTTCCAGGCACATATGGGTTTGTGATAGCGCGATCTGACGTTCTTGTGCGGCGGAAGGGGGTGCATCCGGGGCAAAACCACCCAAGGCCTGAAAGTTGCTCATGCCACGTTCTCCAAAGCGTTTGTCTTCTTGCGGGCCGGGGCGTCCATGGCCAGGGTCGCCTGCTCCTGCGGGGTCAGCGGGGCTTCCCGCTGGATGAGCGGCAGCAAGCGCAGCAGGTGACTGCCGCGAGTAATGCGGGCGCTGTTGAGGGCAGCCAGTCGTGCAAGCCAGTGGTCGGGCAACGCCTCCATGGGCGTGCCAGTGGCAGCGCTTAACCACCAGGCGCGGCTGCTCTCCTTGAGGGCCTGCTCCGTTACCCTGTCCAGACGAATCAAGGGTGGATCGCCCGCCAATTCTTCAGGCGCCGGCCACTTTCGCCAACTTCCTTCAGCCGTGGGGATGTAGAGCGCGCTGAACGGGGCAACAAGATGACGCCAGGTGACTGGATCAGCGCTGGCCAGCAGGGCTGTCCAGGCGGCGGGTTTTTGCAGGTTGATGAGCGACTGCCCGCCATGCGGGTCCGATAGAACAAAGAGTGTTCCGAGGTGGTCGGCCATGCTTTTCAGAGTGGCACCAGGTTTGGCCGTCGCTATCCATCCCAGTTGTCGATGACAAAACGCTTCAGCTTCCCGCGCCGCCGGGCTGCCAGGAACTACTTCTACCAGCCACGGGCTCGCTTCAATCAGCGGTGCCAGCGGCGTGCCGGCAAATAGCGTCATGAACTCGTTACGACCCGGTTGATTCAACCAGGCGGCACATCGCGCCGGATCACGGCGCTGATCGAGTATCAGCCACCACGTTTTTTCGCTTGTCGCGGGCCGCTTACATGGCTGGCTGCGCGCGGAAATCTCTTTTAGCCAGCTAGACATGGGCAGTCCTCACGCGTGCACTGGGTGTTGTGTATTTTGCCGCACAGCGGCATGAGCGCGGCATCGCTCATTTGGTAATCGTTCAACCTGGGTAACGACCCGGCTGGCAGCGATACGGGGGAAATCGCTTCGTGCGCCTCCGCTACCGCCCGCCCGGGCAATAGCGGGTCTTCCACCGCCTGTCCGGTCCCATTACCCGGGCTGCCCCCCGCATTCACCTTCACGGTCGGCCCGACGATGGTAATGCCACCGCCATCCAGCTTGATGAAGCTGCCGCCCGCGTTGAGGGTGATCTCGCTGCCCGCTTCCAGCACGACCTTGTGACCGGCCTTGATGTGGAGTTCGCGGCCGCTTTCGCTGAGCCAGGCCTGGCCGGCGTTGAGGTGCAGGCTGCCCTGCACGGTGAAGTGCTGATCGCCTTCGCCATGTTCGAAGCGGTCGCCGTGCACCGTGTGATGATCATCGTGATCGACCTCGCTGATACGGTCGTTTTTGACGTTCAGGAAGCTGTCGTTTTCGATCTCCTCGGTACGGTCGTTGAGCGTCAGAAGCTCCAGGTCTTTTTGGGCGTGGACCCAGATCTGTTCCTCGCCCGCTTCATCCTCGAAGCGCAGTTCGTTGAAGCCTTCGGCCTTGTGGCTTTGCGTGCGCAACACCGTGCGGGTCTTGTTCGCCGGTAAATCGTAGGGGGGCTGGTTGACCGCATGAAACGTGCGCCCGGTGACCAGCGGCTGGTCCGGGTCGCCTTCCAGGAAGGAAACGATCACCTCGTGGCCGATGCGTGGCAGTGCAATGCTGCCGTAGCCGCCGCCGGCCCAGCCCTGGGAGACGCGCACCCAGCAACTGGCGGTGTCATCCGGTTCGGCGTAGCGGTCCCAGGGGAACTGGACCTTCACCCGGCCGTGCTCGTCGCAGTGAATCTCTTCGCCTTCCGGGCCGACCACGAAAGCCACCTGGGGGCCGTCGACGCTTGGCTTGGGGTTGGGCGTGGCGCGCCAGGCGGCGTCGCCGGGCATCAGCGTGACCTGGTTGACGTAGCGGGTCATGCCGCCGGTGTCACGAAGGCCTGAAGCAATTTCGGGCAGGGCAAACTTTTTAGTGTCTGCCCTATTGTGCGCAATTGCCTTAGCGCAAACGAATGTTCTTCTGGTACTTCTCTTCCTGGATTTTCTCTACCTCGGCTTCGCTCATATCTCGCCAGTAACGCGGGTTGCGACCTTTGCGCTGGTCAGCGGCTGCCGTGGTAGGGTCTTTGTGGCGGTGTATTTCCAGAGCGGGGACATCTGGTAGCGGCTGGGAAACATCCATATAGCGTTGGATGAACTGCCATGCGGCCACCAACTCACCGGGCATATTGGTAGGCGGAAATTGAGCATCCATTTTCTGACGAAGGCCCGTTTCAGGGTGATAGAGCATCAGCGAATAAGTAGGGCTACCTTGGGCGTCCGGCGAGCTTTCAAGATAGGCATCAAATTCATAGACAGGTGCCGCTAAGCGCTCTTCCCAAGCTTTTTTTTGGTTATAGATTGTGAAAAAACCATTCTGACGGTTTAGTTGCCATAAGGGCGATTTCCGCATGCCATAAAAAAGTTCAGGAGAGAATTTCTCAAGCAATCTTCCCGCTTTCCAAAGAAAAAGCAAAAACAAAAAAACAGGTAAAACAAAAATAATTACAGCTTTAATATCATTTGAAATCTCTTCTAAATCGCCCATAAAAATTGACTTAAAAGAAAGACCCAAACACATAACAAAAAAAACCCACAAACTAAGAAAAGCCCCCCCCTTACCTATACCCATAGAGGTAAATAGTATTCTCGAAATTTTCTTATAACTAGGTGGAAGGATAGCCACATGGTCATAATGGACTCCAATTTCATTAAACACTTGAACCCCACCTGAACTACTACCAATTTTTTTAGACTCCCACCTTTCAGAAATTTCGATATTATTATATCCATACTCGTCCTTTGTGCCATTATCTTGAGTACGTCGATACCACGTTAAACGCGAACCGCTATTGAGTTGGCGAGCAGGATTAGCTTCCTCCCATGCTAACCGTTTCGCTGGTGTGTAGGCAGTATCAGCGTAGCAATCTTTTGGGCTAGCTTGATCAAACATTCAATGTTTCCTTTACCCAGTACTCACTATTAGATGAGGTGCTATCGAAGACTTCTGCTATTAAAGGTTCCGGCGCGGGATAGAACCGATCACTGGAGAGGAAAGGGACTTGCGATATTTCTCTAAACTGCACGCGCGCTTCCCAACGGTATCCGGTGCCCGTCTGGGTGCCCCAGGCATTCTTACCCTCTGGCGTATAAACAAAGTAGCGAATGGCATGCGTAGAAAGCTGAGTCAACAGTGGCGTAATTTGCGTCTCAGACTCTTTCACCCAACCGCTAAATACCGGCGTATTATAGGTTTTTCCTTCCAGCCGTTTAATGATTGCGATATCTTGTAGCTCAATCCCCATGCCCGGCAGACCGCTTTTAACTTCAATCACCGTGTTGATAGGTATCTGTTTGAGATACTCTTGCCACATTTGCCCCATTAGAAATGACGTCGGCGTAGAGCGGTTATGAGTATCGCCCAGTTGGTTCATTAGTGCATCGCATTCCTGTGGCGGCACCCGGCGGGCGGTAATAGTAATGTTGGCCAATATGCTTTGCAGGCGGTAGTAGGCCTCTTCGGGCTCTTCCAGCCACGGCGCTACGCCTCGCTGATCACCAAAGGGGCCATGCTTGACCCACTGTTCCAACGGACCATCGGTCAACATAATGCCAGTAACCGCGCCACCTACCAACAGTGCTAGCCCCACCCAGCCAACAGGCCCACTGAATACCAGTAGCATCGTAGCGCCTACTGCAGCCATGCCATACGCCACTGCAGCATCCATATCGCCTTCGTTAAATCGCTCTACGGCCTCCCACGTCATTGTAACTGCGGCTAAAAGTCCTGCCGCCTTAGAAACCACCCAATTGACTCGAATTAAATTGGGAAATAGGCGGCCAACAACATTATTCTGACCATTCTTTATTAGTACTTTCTGGCTAAAACCACTAGTTCTAGCAATAGGGGTGGGAGCTTGGTATCGCTTTGATATATAATCACTTAAATTAAGCAAAGCCAATGTTATATCTACTGTTGCTGCACCAAACGCTAAAACTGTCTTACCACTTTCTGTATTAAATGAAGATAAGCTTTGCTCTAAGTTCATCGCCTGAAAAACTACCATTAAATAAGGCAGTCGAGTGGCACTAATCGCTCGCTCAGTGAAACTAATTCGTTGACTCCCGCGTCTTACCATCTCCGCTGCATCCGAATCGATAGGAGCAAAAATAAAGCGCACCTCACGGGCTTCGCCGATATCTTTTATTGATGAGGGCAATCGGCGTTTGTTAGTACTCCCTAGCAATTCACCATTGGAAGTGCGGTGGACATCCCCATAAAACTGGGGGTGATTATTGCGTGCAATGTAGGCGCGATCGGCAGTATTCAGTCCAAATCCCTTTCCTGACTGGATATCTTCCACGCCGAGCAATGCAGCATTGCTCATATCCACATCACCCAACGGCTGGAAGGTTAAATCGCCCAATAGGGTATGTAGCGCAACCCGCGATGCGTTGAAAGCTGGCATATAAATTCTGGCTACCATGGCCGTTCGTTCGCCTTGCTCTGCCACTTGGCTAAGAACGCGCTTTCCGCTTTCCGCTATTCGTCCGAAGACGTTGTCCATCGCTCCAGACCAGCGGTTCAACTCGCCGATCGCATTTAATCGGGCGGCGGCAGCAAGCAATGAGACGTCTAAAGTTTGTAGGTTTTCTGCGTCGGGAGGATCCCTTCGCTTGCTTTCGTCTGCCAACGCTTTAGCACGAAAACGGCCTGTGCCATCATTGCTTTCCTCTTCAGGTAGCACAAAAGGCTGGTCGACCGGGTGGGTTTCTCTATCAGGGAAGCACATGGCATGCAGCGGTGCAGTGCTACCTTCTTCAAGTAGAGCAAGCAATGTGCGCTTAGCGGCTACATTGTTAGCGGTATGGAGCTGGGTTGGAGAATCTTCATTCGCTAATATATCGGCGCGCTTTGGATCAAGGCTCAGGGCAGTGAAGCACTGCTCTACTAGGCAAAAACCACTTAAATAGTCGCTCTCCTCCAAGCTAAAGTAATCTATCAGCGCCCGCTGATAGCTTGAACTTCCTATTAGCTCTGCTAAGCGTGTCTGGTGAAACTCCCAAAACCTATGGGCCATATCCCGCGCCAAGGTGGCCACGCTGGTATGGAACACACCTCCTAAATACTTGAGCGCTTGATCCGACGCCAAGCTGTGCAGCGGATTGCTTTCGCCTCCAATGTGTTCGGACATGATGCGCTTTTGCACCATAATGGCGCTGCGATAGTGGGGCTGTGCCGCACAGCGTTCAAGCAATAGCGATAAGTAATGTTGAGACAATTGCATTTGGCTCAGCGCATGGCGAAGCTCAAACAGAGGATCATCGATTATCAGCCCCGGAATACTGCGCTCACGGGCGTCGGCTAAAACATCTGTTCCTGAAGGTAGTCCCTGGCAGGCTTCAGCATTGGCCGTGTCGCCTTCTACGGTTTCAGAGCCGTCTGGGGCCCGTTCGCCACGGTATTGTTGATTGACCACTTCGACTGCGCTTGCGCGCAGCCCTACATCGTAACGCAGCGGCGAGTTTTCACGGTTGATGCCCCAGGCGTTATTTACTGCGTCGGAGCCGCCTTCCGCCAGGCTTTGCTGTTCGCTTAACGCCTCCTGATACACCGCCGACACATCATTGCCTGCCAAATCGTTTACCCATAGCGGCGGGTGAGCAATTTGGTACTCCAGGCAAGGAGTTCTTGCCCGCTGCTCGGGTAATACTTCCGGCAAGAGTAGTCGTCCTCTCGAGACACGTTCTTCGGGTCGATGCAATGAGACTGGCTGGAAGCGTTGATTCAGTGCGTCAGCGTCTTCCTCCAGCCGGTTTAATCGTGCCGCCGACCACTGGACATCAGAAAACGCCACCTTGACGGCACTGCTGAGCCACCCCATCGCTTGGCGAGCAGGTAGCCAGATTTCCTTTAGTTCCTGCCCGGTTGCCGGTCGCTGGTTCTCTTCCGTAAATATGCCGCTTCCATCGCGATACTGGGCCAGATTGACGTCCCGAAATAGCCATTCGTCATCATCCGTAATGGTCACCTCGATTTCCCGCCATAAAGAACTTCTATAGCTAATATAAAGGAAACCACTGCGGCAGGGCATTGCATGATGAGCGTCGTCGATAAGTGACTCCCAGAAGGCAAGGGGGACAACCGGCTGAACAACATAATGCTGGTAAGCTGTGGTGTACTCGCTCTCCTGCCAAGGAGTTTCATTCACGCCATTGAAAAGTGGCACTCGTATAGGACCACCCTCGCTGCTGTTGATTTCCAACCAGACATTACGCGTAGGTTCGTCCTCCCACTCCCAACTATGAATTCGACTGAGTGGGTCGGGCAGGTCTTCCTCTTCTACCGCTTCGGTCAGCGCAGAGATTTCTTGCTCATCCTGCTCATCATAAAAAACAAAGCGGTGAGCATCGGGATGATTGGTACCCAAGACTTGAATATAGAGTTTGGGCTCTTCACATGCCTTGTGACGACTTAATTCCTGGCTCATGAGTAGCTCCTTGCTGAACCGCTAGCGGTTTTATCCCGCCGATTATCATGGGTTAAATCCATAGCCAGCAATTGATTGGCTAATTCACTTTCAAGAAATCTTTTTCTAACCGCTGGATCATCGAATGACTCATGAGGCTTGCGATATTGCTGGAATACACTGGTAATTCTTATATAGCGCTCCAGTGCTTGTTCCTGTGACTTAGTCAGCGAAAGGGAGCACTCAGGTAAGTTCTCCTGGACCACCGTCTTTGTATTGCGTGTTACCGCCTGCCAGGGAAGTTTATCTCCAAGTGGCATATTAAGCTCAGCCCCTTGCCATACCCACCTATCGAGGGGACCGAACCACTGGTCACTGACTTCCGACATATTCGAAAAGAGCAAAGCGGCAACATCAGGATGATAAAAGCGCATCATTCCTTTGCGGTTGCCATAAAACTTAACACTTAAACACTTTCGCAAATGGTCAAGCACTTTTTGGCGAGGCTCACTGCTTCTGACCATCACACCAGGCGCGATAGCGGTTCTTGCATCAGAGGCAAACGCCTCAAGGATTTGCCGAGAATCCTGGTTGACGGGAAGCACGATAGGGCTTCTTTTGAGAAAGCCGGAGTAGCGCGTCTTCAGAAACAGAAGTTCATAGTCAATTATTCCGAAACGACTATATAACGACGCAAGCGTGTTGCCTGTCTCTTCCAGTATTAGCCAATACGTGCTTTGGTCGGAGCTACTCAGTAACTCTTTGAGTGAAAGAGCACTAATAATATTCATGACGCTGCCTTGTTCTTGCATGGGCAATCCGAGAGCGGACAGGAGTTGTTCTTTTGAAGCTGGCACAGCTCGACTAACGGTATGCCATCCGCCATCGCCTGATCCAAGCGTTTACCAAAAATGGGACCTATGGTGACGTCTGTATGCTCCTCCTCCCTGGTATGACCGGGCAGTAATGGGGGCTGCGCCGCCTGCCCGGCCCCATTACCCGGGCTGCCCCCCGCATTCACCTTCACGGTCGGCCCGACGATGGTAATGCCACCGCCATCCAGCTTGATGAAGCTGCCGCCCGCTTTGAGAGTGATCTCGCTGCCCGCTTCCAGCACGACCTTGTGACCGGCCTTGATGTGGAGTTCGCGGCCGCTTTCGCTGAGCCAGGCCTGGCCTGTGTTGAGGTGCAGGCTGCCCTGCACGGTGAAGTGCTGATCGCCTTCGCCATGTTCGAAGCGGTCGCCGTGCACCGTGTGGTGATCATCGTGATCGACCTCGCTGATACGGTCGTTTTTGACGTTCAGGAAGCTGTCGTTTTCGATCTCCTCGGTCCGGTCGTTGAGCGTTAAAAGCTCCAGGTCTTTTTGAGCGTGGACCCAGATCTGTTCTTCCCCCGCCTCGTCCTCGAAGCGCAGTTCGTTGAAGCCTTCGGCCTTGTGGCTTTGCGTGCGCAGCACCGTGCGGGTCTTGTTCGCCGGTAAATCGTAGGGCGGCTGGTTGACCGCGTGGTAGGTCCGCCCGGTGACCAGCGGCTGGTCCGGGTCGCCTTCCAGAAACGAAACGATGACCTCGTGGCCGATGCGTGGAATGGCGATACCGCCGTAGCCGCCGCCGGCCCAGCCCTGGGAGACACGGACCCAGCAGCTGGCGGTGTCATCGGGTTCGGCGTAGCGGTCCCAGGGGAACTGGACCTTGACCCGGCCGTGCTCGTCGCAGTGAATCTCTTCGCCTTCCGGGCCGACCACGAAGGCCACCTGGGGGCCGTCGACTCTTGGCTTGGGGTTGGGGGTGGCGCGCCAGGCGGCGTCGCCGGGCATCAGCGTGACCTGGTTGACGTAGCGGGTCATGCCGCCGGTGTCACGAAGGCCTGAAGCAAGTTCGGGCAGAGCACACTTTTTAGCGTCTGCCCTAGTGTGCGCAATTGCCTTAGCGCAAACGAATGTTCTTCTGGTACTTCTCTTCCTGGATTTTCTCTACCTCGGCTTCGCTCATATCTCGCCAGTAACGCGGGTTGCGACCTTTGCGCTGGTCAGCGGCTGCCGTGGTAGGGTCTTTGTGGCGGTGTATTTCCAGAGCGGGGACATCTGGTAGCGGCTGGGAAACATCCATATAGCGCTGGATAAACTGCCACGCGGCCACCAACTCACCGGGCATATTGGTAGGCGGAAACTGAGCATCCAGTTTCTGACGAAGGCCCGTCCCGGGGTGGAAAAGCTGCAGTGAATAGGTAGAGCTACCCTGAGTGTCCGGAGAACTCACGAGGTAGGCATCAAACTCATAGAAAGGTGCCGACACGCGCTCTTCCCAAGCTTTTTTGGGGTTATAGACCGTAAACAGACCAGTTTGGCGATTGAGCTGCCAGAGGGGAGCCTTGCGCATATGGTATAAAAATCGGGGGAATTTTTTCTCAAGAAGCCGGCCCCCTTTCCAAACAACTAGCGATGCTAAAGTTGTATAAAAGAAGATAACACCTACGGCCATTATCTGATTTAAAACATCATCCCAACCCCACCCACCAAATAAGAATTTTAAAAAAAATACTAATAAAAAAAAACAGTACGATGCAGGAAAAAAAAACGCTCCTCCTTTACCAAAAGCCATGCCCACAAAAAAAACCTGTGATATAAAACTGAAATTTGGTGGCATGATGGATTCATGGTTATAGATAACACGCATTACATTAAACAAACTACCACCATTCTTGAAACGCCGAGCTTTCTCCTTCACCCAGTTCTCCGATGCTTTAGCGCTAGCGCCGTTATACTCTTCACTGGGGGCGTTATCCTGCGTGCGTTTATACCATTCCCAAGGCGTCCCTATTATTTTTTCACGGTCGGTATTTTCATGCTCCCATTCTATGCGTTTCCTAGGAATATAAGCAGTGCCAGTATATACGTAATGGTCATCTATAGGATTAGACATATATCGACTCCGTTTTCCAATAATCTTTATTTAGAGACTCTCTATTAAATACATTATTCAAATTTCTCGGCATTTTATTCAATGGTTCAGGGGCCGGGTAGAACTCGTCAACCTCAAACGGCACATGCACGCTTTTACGAAACTGGATACTCACCTCCAGTCTATAACGAATGAAATCAAGGCTACTTGGGTGACTCTCTGGAGTTTGTATATAATATTTTATTTCATTAGCGGATAACTGGGTCAGCGTGGGGATAACATTTACGGGGCGCGTATTACTCCCGAGATTCGCATCACTCACGTGAGATTCGAACAAGCCTATCACTACCACATCCTGCAATTCACTCCCCATGCCTGGCAGGGCGCTTTGCACCTCGATGACGGTGTTGACACTACTTGCTTGGAGCTGCCTCTGCCAAAGTTCACCCATTAAAATTGATGATGGATTGGGTCTGTTATGGGTCACAGCTACATTAGCACGTAAAGCAGCTTGCTCTTGCATGGTAAGGCGACGTGCGGTGATAGAAATATTGGCCAGCAAACTTTGAAGCCGATAGTAAGCCTCTTCAGGCTCCAGCAGCCAAGGGGCTGCCCCACGCTGCATGCCAAAGGGCCCGTTTTTGAGCCACTGCACAAAGGGGCCATCCGTTAATAGAGTACCTATCACGGCACCGCCTACCAGCAGAGCAAGCCCGACCCAGCCCACCGGGCTGGAAAAAGCAAGCACAGTAAGTACAGCACCTACCGTGGCAAAACCAAACGCGATGGCGGCATCATTATCGCCACGTTGATGGCGCTCAATTGCCTCCAGAAACGTTGTTACTGCGGCGAGCACACCAGCTCCTTTGGAAACCACTCTAGTCACTCGAACCAGTTTGGGGAAAAATCACGTTATCATATTAGTTTGACCATACTAACCTGAATCTATCGCCAAGCGCCCAAAATCCCTCTCGGCCGATCTCCGAGATACTAGCAGTATCCCCCGCTAGAGAAGCAGGAAAGGAGATTTTTAGCCAGTAGCCATATTGAGTCTGGGCCAGCTATCGACACACTGTTACCAACGACACTTTGGTCGATAAAGCCATGAGATTACCAGCACTGATTCTTTTGCTTCTAACACACTGTTCAAACCGCTGAAGTAACCTAATGCAGCAGTTTTCAAAAACGATAAAGTCGCTAGGTTCATATGGAATCGGCAGCAAAGTCAGTATCATCGCAAATGAAAATCCTCTTCTACCACTTCAACATCTGGCAATTTAGCTTTAAAGAAATTTAAAACTTTTTCTCGCTCACCCTTTTTGCAATAGATCCTTCGAATGCCTTTAGGCATTATTTTACCCTCTTCAGGGTTATACCAAGGGACATTCATGCCGATGATATCTCTTCCAGGATAAAGATAGATTTTGTTGGCGTCTTGCCAATAAAACGAATGATGCTTAATGTTATCCTGCTTTGCCTGCTGCGATCCCGCTTGCAGAGCCATAAGCCCCATGCCCAAGGGGCCAATACCTGCAATTATCAAGGCTGGTTCAAACAACGCCAGTACGCCCACTACAGGTAGCAAAATAATCGCGGACCACTTCAGGAATGCCTTGCCCGATACCTGCCGCGGTTCCCATGAATGCACTTCCACTATCGTTTCAGTAAAACGATAGACAAAGATGGTCGTATAATGAGTAATAAATAGAGAAAGTGATATTGTAAACAAAAAAAACACTGCTCCTAGCAATAGTGGGAGTAAAAGTCCTTCACTACCAATAGAACCAAAATTGAATCCAAAAAAACCCATTCCAAGACTAACTAGCACCATTGGAATTAAAATAAAATTCATACCAGAGGTGTTATAATTGCGGGCTTTAATCTGCCAACTCATTACGGCATTTTCATTCGTATACCTCCAGGGCATTTCGGTAACGAAGTCCTGCTTGGGCTGAATAAACCACATATAAGTATCCTTACTCTTCTGGTGTTAGGGGAACCGTCAGGGCAAAGTGGGCAGGCCCGCTCATACCTCGAGCTTCCTCGCCATTGGGTTCGATGTCTTTTCCGATTGCGGAAGCATCAGACTTGTAAAAGGTGAAACGTAAGCGGTCTTCGCCTGGTGAGAGCAGCGTTTCGGTGTACTCTACTCCTCATGCCGAACCTCATTGTGGCAATAACTCGCGCCCAGACGGAAATGCGGGCAAGGGGGTTACCACAGCGCTTCGTGCGTGATGCCAAAGAGCTTTTCTATATCACCCATCTCACTGCACGTTTAGCCACGCTCGCAAGTCACCGCTGACATCTCATCCTCTTATAGGCGTCTGTAAATACCTCTTCGATGGGCCGCTGTGGGTCGGCGTTACGAATCCGCCTGGCTTCTTCAGAGAGGCTTACCAACTCGGCGCTTGGCTTGGCCCACTGTTCTTCGGGCAGTGGTTTTGACCACTCCACCATCTCAGCAGGCAGTGTCTTTTTACCAGAGCGTCTAAGTAGCCACGTCTCGAGCTCGGCCAGATACCCCGGAAGCGTCCAGAAGGTGAGCAGGTGGTAGAGATACCAACCCAGCGTGTAGAACCAGCCAACCTCCCCGTTGCGACGCCGCCGATGCAGACGGCGGCGGGCATTACGGATGGTATGCGTCCCCTCCCAAGGCGGGTCACCTTCTTCTCGAATGGCAAGGGGGCTCTGAATCTCATCCAGGGAGTTGATTTCATACTCCATGTAACCGCGAAGCACTTCCCACTCGGCCAGAGCTAACGGTAAAGCAGGTGTCATAAATTCGGTTTTTACCCATTTATCAGTACCCGGCAGCAAATAGCCTATTCCCATGCCGTACTGCTGTTGCACGCCATACTGGGTAGCGCCACGGGTCTCGAAAACCCATACCCGGAGTGATTCCCAAGGTACAAACACAGGTGCTTCGTAGCCATTACCGTTTTTACTTTCCGGAACAAAGCACACTTCGCGACGTTGACGGTGGAAACGCGTCGGGATAACTTTTTTGCGTTTCGAGTACACTGAAAGTACTCCCCATAGGCCAAAAAACAGCACAACAGCCGCTATATAAAGGCCATTTATAATAAATCCATCAGCGAGAGCATTGAACTGTCTTTGCGACATAAACGGAGAAAGCAATAGCGGCGCCACAACAGCAATCAGAAGAAACCCTTTAAACGCCCCCCCCAAAATTAGTTGATTACCAAACACACCAGGCCACCCAGCTCCATAATCCAGCCAAGTATCGTTAAGCTCGCTGATTGCCCCTTCGTTTAGTGCCGGCTCACCAGTTGGAAGAGGGTGAGGTGCCAGAAATATAATTTTTCCAGCAGACAGGCGCTCTACATTACCCGCTTGCTGCGGTTTAGTTGGGTCTGGCCCCGTAAGGTCCTTATGTTTTTTGGCCATAAAATCAGGTTTCTAACCCCTGCCGCCGGTAAGCCTCAGCAAATACTTCTTCGATGGGCCGCTGTGGGTCGGCGTTACGAATCCGCCTGGCTTCTTCAGAGAGCCTTACCAACTCGTCGCTTGGCTTGGCCCACTGTTCTTCGGGCAATGGTTTCGACCACTCCACCATCTCAGCAGGCAGTGTCTTTTTACCAGAGCGCCTAAGTAGCCACGTCTCGAGCTCGGCCAGATACCCTGGTAGCGTCCAGAAGGTGAGCAGGTGATAGAGATACCAACCCAGCGTGTAGAACCAGCCAACTTCACCGTTGCGGCGGCGTCGATGCAAACGGCGGCAGGCATTACGGATGGTATGCGCCCCCTCCCAAGGCGGATCACCTTCTTCTCGAATGGCAAGGGGGCTCTGAATCTCATCCAGGGAGTTGATTTCATACTCCATATAACCCCGCAAGGCTTCCCACTCGGCCAGGGCCAGTGGTAATCCAGACGTCATAAACTCGGTTTTCACCCATTGGTCGGTGCCAGGCAGCACATAGCCGATCCCCATGCCGTACTGTTGTTGCACACCATACTGCGTAGCACCACGGGCCTCGAAAACCCATACCCGGAGTGATTCCCAGGGTACAAACACAGGGGCTTCGTAGCCATCACCATTTTTACTTTCCGGAACAAAGCATACTTCACGACGTTGGCGGTGAAAACGCGTCGGGATAACTTTTTTGCGTTTCGAGTGCACAGAAAGTACTCCCCAAAGCCCAAAAAACAGTCCAACAGCCGCCATATAGAGGCCATTTCTTATAAAACCATCAGAAAGAGCGTTAAACATTCTTTGAGACATAAACGGCGAAAGTAATAGCGGCGCAACAACAGCCATGAAAAGGAAAGACCAAAATGACAAGGCTATGATTAGTTGATTACCAAACACACCAGGCCACCCAGCTCCATAATCCAGCCAAGTATCGTTAAGCTCGCTGATTGCCCCTTCGTTTAGTGCCGGCTCACCAGTTGGAAGGGGGTGAGGTGCCAGAAATATAATTTTTCCAGCCGGTAAGCGCTCCACCTTACCCGCTTGCTGCGATTTGGTCGGTTCAGGCCCCGTGAAGCCTTTATGTTTCTTGGCCATTTAGGCTCCTGTTTACGGATTCATTACCATGGTGCTTGGATCAATAGCGTACCAGCCCCTTGGCTCAATCGGCGCGTTGACACTATCGGTTGGCTGGTAGTGTGATTCTGGCCCAATACCCAGGGAGGGGTTCAGATAGATTACTTGGGTATCATTGGCATTGGCTTGATATTGCCCGGCTTCATTCAAGCGTTCAAAACGTACGGCAACCGCATAGTGCTCTGGGGTAAAGCTGTTTGGCCTCAAAGTGTAATGGTCAGTCAGCGTAAAGCGCGCGCCGGGCGTGAGCTCCGGCAAATCGCTTTGGGCACTGGCTGTGATGTTCTTGTCCCCTCAGGCAGAAAGAGGCGCTTCCTTGGCATAAACCTCGGCGAAGATGGCCGTAATTGGCCGGTTCGGCTGCCGAGCATGACGCTTTTTGACCTCGTTTAAGAGGCGCGTGAGTTCCTGGCTGGGCTTGGCCCATTGAGCTTCGGACACGGGCTGCGACCATTCATCAAGACTGGCCGGATAGAGAGGGATGAAGCAGCGTTGACATTAATAACCAAATTTAGCGGGAAAATGGGAAAGCGGTGGTTCGTGGTTAAGCCACTGGGCTTTAATCTCATTGGCTTCTTTGCGCTGACTCTCCGTCAGAGGAGTCTCAATATCGTTCACCAAGGTCAGATACGTATCTCTTTGAATCTCTTCTGTCATTGCTTCTATAATACCGACTCCAGCGACTATATTAGCTTCCTCAGGACAGATTGCATCGTGCTCTGGTTCCAAGTAACACCAACCGACTCCTAAGCGTGCATCAATGACGCCAGCTTCAGATGCCTTTACCATCCATTCATAAGACTCATCTTCCAGCCCGAGTTGGGCAAGAGTTGCAGATAAGTTTCTCATCGCAGGCGCATAACCCAGCTCGGCCGCACGACGAAACCAAGCCTCAGCCGCTTCCAGGCGCTCCGTATCGTTGGTGTAACTAGTGCCACTTTCACCATCGCGGATTCTTCGTCCCAACCAGTCTTGAGCATAGACGTTGTCTGCTTCGGCCGCTTCAAGCAGCCAGTGATTGGCGGCCTCCCTGTCCTCTACGGCGTAGATGGAGTAGAGCGCCATCATGGCCTCGGCATCGCCATCTTCGGCCTTGGGCAGGGTTTCTTCGAGGGCCGCTTCACGCCAGTCATCGCCGTTTTCGGGGCAAACGCCGCCCAACTTACAGGCGCCCCCTGAGTCGAGGCGCAGCATGGCATAGGGCTCACCTTTCTGGGCGGCCTGGTAGTACCAGTCCATGGCTGCATTGGACAAGCCGCGGCTAAGCAGCCGGTTGGCTTCACCGAGGTAGTACATCGACTCGACATCGCCTGCTTCTGCAGCAATTTCCAGTGGCGGCTGCATCGTTTCCCACTGGTGGATGCCCCAGAGCCGCATGCCTTCGCCCTTGGCGGCTTGGGTAGCGTCGTCGAACGAATAGGCGGGCATTGCCGCCGTCAGGGCAACGGCGGTGGTGAGGCAATATAGAGTGCGGTAAAGCAGTGTTAACATTAATAACCAAATTTAGCGGGGAAGTAGGAAAGTGAAGACTTATGATTTAGCCATTGGCTCTTCAATGAGTCAGCTTCAACTCTCTGCCTATTAGTTAAGGATGACTCGATCTTATTCAACACAAACTGACCATCATTATCCCCTGTTTCTTCTTCTATCGCTTCAAATATGCCGACTCCTGCAGGAATGTTTTGATCATTCAAACAACGCTCACTATGTTCAGGTTCTATGTAACACCAAGCCAAGTGTTGGCGCGCGTCCATAACTCCAGAATCTGAAGCTCTCTCTAACCATTCATAAGACTCTTCAAACATATTTAATTGCATTAAAGCCACTGACAATCTATTCATAGATGGCCCATAGCCCTGCTCGGCCGCCCGACGAAACCAAGCCTCAGCCGATTCCAAGCGCTCCGTATCGTTGGTGTAACTAGTGCCACTTTCACCATCGCGGATTCTTCTTCCCAACCAGTCTTGAGCATAGACGTTGTCTGCTTCGGCCGCTTCCAGCAGCCAGTGATTGGCGGCCTCACTGTCCTCTACGGCGTAGATGGAGTAGAGCGCCATCATGGCCTCCGGGTCGCCGTCTTCGGCCTTGGGCAGGGTCACCTCGAGGGCCGCGTCTCGCCAGTCATCGCCGTCCTCGGGGCAAACGCCGCCCAACTTGCAGGCGCCACCGGAGTCGAGACGCAGCATGGCATAGGGCTCGCCGTGCAGGGCGGCCTGGTAGTACCAGTCCATGGCTGCATTGGACAAGCCGCGGCTAAGCAGCCGGTTGGCTTCACCGAGGTAGTACATCGACTCGACATCGCCTGCTTCTGCAGCAATTTCCAGTGGCGGCTGCATCGTTTCCCACTGGTGGATGCCCCAAAGCCGCATGCCTTCGTCCTTGGCTGCTTGAGTGCCTTCGTCGATTGCATAGGTAGGCATCGCCAGCGTTAGGGCAGCAGCGACGGTAGCGAGACTGCATAACGCTCGATAAAGCGACTTTTTCATTAATAACCATACTTGGGCGGAAAATAGGAGAGTGGCGGCTCGTGATTAAGCCATTCGGCTTTAATCTCGTTGGCTTCTTCGCGTTGCTCATCTGTGAGTAGTTGTGCCACATTGTCCAGCAAGAATTGCACTTCGGTTTTATCAATCTCTTCTATCATGGCCTCAAGAATACCGGCCCCTGCTGCCGTATTTTGCTCATTAACACAAAGAGCATCGCGATCAGGATCTAAATAACACCATGCAATACCTAATCTTGCATCCACCAACCCAGCATTAGATGCCCTTGCCAGCCATTCATAAGCCTCTTCTGAACGCCCCAAATGCAATAATACGGACGATATGTTTTTCAAGGAAGGCCCGTAGCCCTGCTCTGCCGCACGACGAAACCATGCTTCGGCAGCCTCAAACCGCTCGGTGTCATTACTGTATCCTTCGTGATCACCAATGATTTGACGCCCCAGCCAGTCTTGCGCATAGGTATCACCCGCTTCCGCTGCTTCCAGCAGCCATTCATTGGCCGTCTCGCTATCGCCTAACTTGGCGTAGATGGAGTAGAGCGCGAGCATGGCATCGGTATCGCCCTCCTGGGCCTTGGGCAAGGTCTCTTCTAGAGCCGCCTCGCGCCAGTCGTCGCCTTCATCGGGGCAGACATCGCCAAGCTTGCAGGCACCACCCGAGTAAAGGCGCAGCATGGCATAGGGCTCGCCGTGCTGGGCGGCCTCGTAGTACCAATCCATGGCCGCATTCGACAAGCCGCGGCTAAGCAGCCGATTGGCTTCGCCCAGGTAATACATCGCCTCGACATCGCCTGCTTCAGCGGCAATTTCCAGTGGTGGCTGCATCGTTTCCCACTGGTGGATGCCCCAGAGCCGCATGCCTTCGTCCTTAGCGGCCTGGGCTTCTTCGCTAAGCGCCCAGCCACTTGAAGGCCACAGCATCAGCGCCAAGAGCAAACCAGGTAACAGCATTCTCAGAGCCATAAAGCTGTCAGTATCCAAACCTCGGTGGGAATTTTGAAATAGGCGGCTGGCGGCCAATCCACTCTTCTTCGGCGAGAACCTCAGCTTCTCGACGCTCTTCGTCACTTAACTTATCCTGATTCCGGTCCATAATGCTGCTAGGTGTATTATTACCTCCTAACACATCGTCCAAGGCATAAAGAATTGCCCAGCCTTTAACAGGATCCTCTTCATTGGGGCAAGGGTGCTCAGAAGAAAAATCTCTCTCTAGATAACACCAACCTATTCCTAAACGCCCCTCGTAACTCCCTTGACGGGATGCCTGTTCTAACCAGTACCAGCTTGCTTCGATATTACCCTGCTTTTTAAGAACACGTTCCATTTGCTCCATCGCTGGAACATCCCCCTGCTCTGCAGCACGCTCGAACCATTCTTCGGCAGCGGCCAGACGGCGGCTTTTAGTGAAATACCAGCCATGCCAGTCCATGATGCGATCGCCCCAAGTCGTTTGAGCTTCCGGTAGTCCTGCCTCAGCGGCGCGTTTTAGCCATTTAGTAGCACGGGTTGGGATGCTCAGCAGGGTAAGCCCTTTGTTTAGCCAGGAAGCGTTATCCAGACTGTCGTAGATATAAGCAAGTGCGAGCATGGCCTCCGGGTCACCCGCTTCGGCCTTGGGTAAGGTGGCGTCCAGTGCCGCTTCTCGCCAGTCATCACGCTCCTCGGGGCAGCGGTCACTGATCAGGCAGGCGCCGCCGTTGAACAGGCGCAGCATCGAGTAAGGGCCACCTTGCTCGGCGGCTTGCAAGTACCATTCCAAAGCGTCGCTACTTTGTCCACGGCCGAGTAAGCGCGTCGCTTCACCTAGGTAATACATGGATTCGACATCGCCTTCAACCGCCGCTTGTTCCAGGAAAGGCTGCATGTCTATCCATTGGTGAATGCCCCATAATCGCATGCCTTCATCTTTAGCGGCCTGAGCGCCTTCGCTAAGCGCCCAGCCATTCAAAGGCCACAGCATCAGCGCCAAGAGCAAACCGGTTAACCGAATTCTCAGAGCCATAAAACTGTCAGTATCCAAACCTCGGGGGGAATTTTGAAAGTGGCGGCTCACGGTCGACCCACTCTTCTTCGGCAAGCGCTTCGGCTTCTCGACGCTCTGCTTCGGTTAACTTGTCGCTGTTCCTGGACATAATATTTTTTGCACTGTTATCTTCTAATTCGGCTTTTAATGAGTAGAGTATTGCCCAACCTTGTATAGGGTCAGCTTCATTCACACATCGACCATCAGGGGAATAGGAAGGGTCCAGATAACACCACCCCAAGCCTAAACGGTTACTGACACTTCCTTCGCGGGAAGCACGCTCCATCCACTGCCAGCTTTCTTCAAAATCCTCCTGCTTTCTCTTAATAATTTCCATCCTCTCTATGGCAGGAACATAGCCTTGTTCTACGGCGCGCTCGGTCCATTTTTCAGCAGCGGTAAGTCGACGGCTTTTGGTAAAGTACCAGCCCTTCCGATTCATAATATGGTTACCGAGGGTCGTCTGGGCTTCGGGCAGCCCTGCCTCGGCGGCGCGTTCTAACCACTTGTTGGAGCCGGTGGGCATACCCAGCCAGTTAAATATGACATCCCACCACTCGTGATTCAGCGTATTGTATATATAGTGAAGCGCGAGCATTGCCTCTGGATCCCCTGCCTCGGCCTTGGGCAGCGTGACGTCCAGTGCCGCTTCTCGCCAGTCATCACCCTCCTCGGGGCAGCGGTCACTGATCAGGCAGGCGCCGCCGTTGAACAGGCGCAGCATCGAATAAGGGTCACCTTGCTCGGCGGCTTGCAAGTACCATCCCATGGCCTCGTTAGTAAATCCCAGCATGTGCTGGCGACGCTCTGCCTCACCCATGTAGTACATGGACTCTACATCACCGGCGTTAGCCGCTTGGCTCAAGTAGGTCATGGCTGTAGTCGATTGACCTATATTATAAAGGCGCATGCCTTCGTCTTTAGCAGCTTGAATATCCGCAGGTAGGGCCCAACTATTGAGAGACCATAAAAACAGCGCGGCAAGTGTGGCCTTTCTGAGCAACATTGTATTAATCATCCTATCTGCTGTCTGCGCTAGTAGTACGAATTTTTAAGCCATTATCAAAAACAGTCTCACTAAATTGCTTAGGATCACGTCCCAAGCGGCTTGCTATTTGGGAGTATTGCTCCCGCGCATCTTGGGCCGCTGGAATGTTTTCTCCCGTTTGCTCCATGAATGCGTCCAACAATTCTCGGTTAGCACAGTAAGCAACGATCCAGGAAGAGTAGTTATCAACCTCGCCTGTCTGGGTCATCCGTGCTACCGAACGTTCAAATAATTGACTCGCGGTCTCGCGATCAAAATGGCCGTCAGCAGTATAGCCCTGCTCTAGCCACTCAAGGCATTGCGCTATGGCTCTTTGCTGCTGGTCTATCGCCGCTCCTCTCCTGCCAGAGAAGTAACCCCATACACTGGGCGACGTTGTTAACGTATAAAGAAGGGGGCCTAACGCTTCGGGGGGAAGATGCTGAACCCAAGTTGCAAGTTCACGCTCCAATTTCAAGTTACCTGCAGTGTCTACTAAAGCGTCTGCAATCAATCCTGCTCGATCACCTTGGGTCATTAAATCATAAAGGCGATTAACCGTATCAAAGTCTCTAGCAGCTAGTAGCCCTATATCCAGCAAAGTCGTGGTTCCCACGTAGGCGAGCTTGCGATATAGATCAAATGCCTCTTTATCGATCCATTCCACAAAGCCATAGTCGTTATCGCGCAAAGCTTGGCTTAGCATCATAAACCAGATATTGAGCTGTTTAAGGTCTAGTTCAACGCCGAGCTGACCTTTTGCCCCGAGCCCAATAACCACTTGAGCGCGAAAATACGCCACAAATTTACCGTTCTTGATACCAAGACGCATGCCCAGCTCACCGCCATAGCCTGCATTTACGTCCCCACCGACCACCACGGTGCCGAGTGTTTGCCACTTGTCGAATGAGCTTCCCTGTACAGCTAGTGAGAGCCAGTCGCGATCTGCGAGCTGAGGAAGCTGTCGGGTCAGGTCTTCAGGCGGTTTCCAGCGTAGGCGGCTATTGAGCTTCATCCCTAAGGAAGCGCCTCCAAAGACTTTTACCTTCGCTACTTCAGCATCTCTGGACGCCCATTCCGTTCCTGTAATATTGAGCCCTTTATCATCAAAGGTGATGCCTGCCTGTGCGGATAGCTCAAGCGTGGCGCCTGCAAACCCCTTGGCTACCGCAGCAACTTGAAGTGAGTAACGGCCCAGGTCTCGTTCTTCTCCACCGTTTTGGTTCAATACCGCTATAATATTTTGAGCATCCGCCTCTTCAGGAAAATTGAATGGCCCCAGCGTTGCCTCGCCGCGAGCCAAACTCGCTGTTCGTTTCATCGAGAGTTCATAATTGGCACTTACGCTATTTTTATTCTCATCAAAATTTTTTCTACTGCTGGTGCTTTCCCGATTGTTTGAACCCGCTCCCCATACATCTAGCCTGTCTTCAGTGCCGCCCTGGCGCGAGCTACTTCTTAACGAGTTTTCACCCTCAATACCGCCGCTGCTACTGTCTTTGAAAAACTCGAGGGTAGCGCTGGAAGACATTAATGCGAGAGGGTCATCAATATCCAGCGCTTCGTTCAACTCGGCGCTGGACATGCTGACCAGACGAAACATCTGCGCTTGGGCACTAGCGTCAAACAGGCGCAGTTTCTGCTTGCCTGGGCCGGTAAAGAGAATCCTTTGTAAATTTTTACCCCAGCGTTCCTTGGCGCCGGCATCTGCCAACGACTCAACATGATTTTGTTCACTAGGATCACTAGACAAATAACTAAATAGCGCTTCAGGAATAAAACTGCCTATTCCATCCTCAAACCACTCAGACTTAGCTGAAATTCTTTTGCAGCCGCGCTGCTGAAACCAGTAAGAGAGCGCGGTTTCTCTTGATTCCCAAAGCGTAGCCGGAAGCACGCCATCACTTTCCAGGCATTGCTGTACTATATGTCGCTCGCCTTCGGTCATATCCTTCATCAGATTTTTCATGCTTATATGGCTAAGCGCTCGATCCAAAACAGGAGAGCTGAACTCCCTGAGAGGGAAATCACTTCGCACTAACGTATTAGTCTGTTGACGCTCGTAACCAAGGGCATAACGAGGATCATCTACATCAGACTGCCAAAAAAGGACTCGCTTAGGAGTCATCTGTTCGACCGAACTTTCTGCTAATGCATAAAGTGTATCCAATTGATCCGTTAATTCTTTAAAATCTCTGCGTTCACCTTCAAACAACTGAAGCGGCAGGGCAGTATTTCGTGCTGTCGCGGTAGCCCAGTCAGACAATTTGCGCTCTACCGAGTCCAAAATATCCACCGCTTTTTTGAGAACTTTATTATAAGTATTAAATGCATTTTCGCTTTCCTGCGGAGCTTGAGCATCTGTGCTCGGCATTGTCACATCAGCAAGCGCCCACTCAGGGGTCGCGATCCCCATCGCCGCCAAGGCCAGAATACTATCCTCATAAGCCCGAACATCATTAGAAAGTTCTTCCTCCTTTTCCAAGAAGTAGGTTTTAATGACATCACAGCGGGATGAGTCAACCGGGGACATGCTTTCGCAATCTGCCAGGAATTCGCTATATTCTTTAAGCGCTTCTCGAATGGACAAGGTACCGCCAGGATTATCCACCGATACCTGGTCTTTAATAACTTTGGAGCGGCACTGGCGATATGTTTCAATGGCTTCCTGTATCTCCTTTTCCCAGGCGCCGTAATAATTATCACCCTCTATCGTATAACCACCTTCTTTAGCCCTCCGCTCTCCCTCTTTATATAATTCGTTCAACTCAGAAATTAGCCGAGTTTCTTCTGGGCGCCTAAAGCGGTTCCAAGCGTAGTTAGCAGATACGGCAACAGGGTTGACCCAATACCATGCGTTTTCGAGTAATGGTTGATATTCTCTAACGCTCTCCGCTGCATCTATCTCATCATCTTCTTCTTGACGATTTTCGTTTAGAAGCTCTGACAAGCGATTCAGTTTCTCATACGCTAGCTGGCGCTCGCCTTCATCGAGAAAATTCTCAGGCCTGACGGCTAAAAAGCATTCTAACAGGCCTGCCTCGTCTGATAGCTTTTCGAACCTCTGTTCATGATCTTCAATGCTTGCCCATTCAGAAAGCTCCTCTGCAGCACTATGCAGCGATTCTGCCATCTTCTCAGTCAAGAGCCAGAAGTCCCCGGTTCCGGTAAGATAAATAATGTCGGCCCAATTTTTGACCGTGCACATCAAAGGCTCTGAATCTTCGACTTCCTCAGTTGCAGGCCCAAGGTTGAAGCTATTCAATCTCAATAAGATGCTGTTTTCATCATTCGGTTCGTTAAGCATCAGGTCATTCTCTCGATTAAATGAATACGCCGAACAGTAGTTAAGCTCTGACTTTTAATAATTCCCTCAACTTCAGACCACGCTTGCTCATCAGCTTGCTGTACCATGTAAAGCAACCTCTTTAGATAGCGGTCTTTTTTTATACCGCCCGCTACACATTGGCCTAATCTGTCTATCCAGCTCTGGGGCAACGCCTCCATGGGCGTGCTAGTGGCACCGCTTAGCCACCAGGCGCGGCTGCTCTCCTTGAGGGCCTGCTCCGTGACCCTGTCCAGACGAATCAAGGGTGGATCACCCGCCAATTCTTCAGGCGCCGGCCACTTTCGCCAACTTCCTTCAGGCGTGGGGATGTAGAGCGCGCTGAACGGGGCAACAAGATGACGCCAGGTGACTGGATCAGCGCTGGCCAGCAGGGCGGTCCAGGCGGCGGGTTTTTGCAGGTTGATGAGCGACTGCCCGCCATGCGGGTCCGATAGAACAAAGAGTGTTCCGAGGTGGTCGGCCATGCTTTTCAGAGTGGCACCAGGTTTGGCCGTCGCTATCCATCCCAGTTGTCGATGACAAAACGCTTCAGCTTCTAGCGCAGCCGGGCTGCCAGGAACTACTTCTACCAGCCACGGGCTCGCTTCAATCAGCGGTGCCAGCGGCGTGCCGGCAAATAGCGTCATGAACTCGTTACGACCCGGTTGATTCAACCAGGCGGCACATCGCGCCGGATCACGGCGCTGATCGAGTATCAACCACCACGTTTTTTCGCTTGTCGCGGGCCGCTTACATGGCTGGCTGCGCGCGGGAATCTCTTTTAGCCAGCTAGACATGGGCAGTCCTCACGCGTGCACTGGGTGTTGTGTATTTTGCCGCACAGCGGCATGAGCGCGGCATCGCTCATTTGGTAATCGTTCACCCTGGGTAACGACCCGGCTGGCAGCGATACGGGGGAAATCGCTTCGTGCGCCTCCGCCACCGCCCGCCCGGGCAATAGCGGGTCTTCCACAGCCTGCCCGGTCCCATTACCCGGGCTGCCCCCCGCATTCACCTTCACGGTCGGCCCGACGATGGTAATGCCACCGCCATCCAGCTTGATGAAGCTGCCGCCCGCGTTGAGGGTGATCTCGCTGCCCGCTTCCAGCACGACCTTGTGACCGGCCTTGATGTGGAGTTCGCGGCCGCTTTCGCTGAGCCAGGCCTGGCCGGCGTTGAGGTGCAGGCTGCCCTGCACGGTGAAGTGCTGATCGCCTTCGCCATGTTCGAAGCGGTCGCCGTGCACCGTGTGATGATCATCGTGATCGACCTCGCTGATACGGTCGTTTTTAACGTTCAGGAAGCTGTCGTTTTCGATCTCCTCGGTACGGTCGTTGAGCGTTAAAAGCTCCAGGTCCTTCTGGGCGTGGACCCAGATCTGCTCTTCCCCCGCCTCGTCCTCGAAGCGCAGTTCGTTGAAGCCTTCAGCCTTGTGGCTTTGCGTGCGCAGCACCGTGCGGGTCTTGTTCGCCGGTAAATCGTAGGGCGGCTGGTTGACTGCGTGATAGGTGCGCCCGGTGACCAGCGGCTGGTCCGGGTCGCCTTCCAGAAACGAGACGATGACCTCGTGGCCGATACGCGGGATGGCGATGCTGCCGTAGCCGCCTCCGGCCCAGCCCTGGGAGACGCGCACCCAGCAGCTGGCGGTGTCATCGGGCTCGGCGTAGCGGTCCCAGGGGAACTGGACCTTGACCCGGCCGTGCTCGTCGCAGTGAATCTCTTCGCCTTCCGGGCCGACCACGAAAGCCACCTGGGGGCCGTCGACCCGCGGTTTTGGGTTCGGCGTGGCGCGCCAGGCGGCGTCACCGGGCATCAGCGTGACCTGGTTGACGTAGCGGGTCATGCCGCCGGTGTCGCTGGCGCTGATGCTGTCCTCTTCCAGTGCCTGGGGCTGCTCGCCGGCGTGGTGCACCGCGACCACCTGCCAGTCCCGGTTGAGGCTCTCGGTGTCGTGATCGGTCAGCGTGAAGCGCGCGCCGGGGGCGAACTCGGGCAAATCGCTTTGGGCGCTGGCCGTGGTGGCGTTGCGGCGCAGGTGCTCCAGGCGGATGCGGGTGAAGGGCTTGCCGGAGGCGTCTTCCTTGTAGCGGCCGGGGTAGTCAAAGTGTTCGTAGTCGGTCTGCTGGCCGTGCTCGGCGACGTCATCGCCCATGTGATCGTGAAGCTGGGCGTAGGCCGGGTTCTTGAAGCTGTAGTCCTTGAGCTGGGCGCTGGCGGCGGCGACCCGGGCGGTGTGGCTCAGCTTGCGCACGTGGCGGGTAGGCGGCGTGCCGCCGGCGCGGCTGTGGTAGGTGCGCTCGCCCAGGTTCGTCAGCACCTGGGGGTCGTCGGAGAACACCAGCCGGTGGGCGCCGCCCTCGCTGTCCTCGCCTTTTTCATCAAACAGGTGAAAATAGAACAGTCCTTCCTCGGCGGCGAGGCGCTCGATGAAGGTGAGATCCGTTTCGCGGTACTGCACGCAGTATTCCCGCTCGAGGGGTTCGCGGCTGACGGCGAAGGCGACATCGGTAATACCACGCTCGTCCAGCAGGGTGTTGATGATGGTGAGCGGGTCGACCTTCTGGAAGATGCGCGAGTTCTGGCGCAGCGAGGTGCGCCAGAGCGCCGGGCGCAGCGTTAGTGAATAGAAGGTGCGCCGATGGCCGCGATCACCCCGGCCGAACTCGCTGATGATGCCGTGGACCCGGCGCAGCGGCTCGCCGTCCTGCCAGACGGTCAGCGTGGCTTCGCGGTCAAGAAGCTCGGAAGCCTCCAGGTCGCCTTCGCGGCTGGCGACGTTCAGCGTCAGCTCGAAGGGCTCGGAGAGCGCCTCGCGGTGGGTGAAGTCGATGACCGCGACGTCATCCACGCCCGCAAGCGTGAGAGTGAATTGAAGCCCTTTTCCTTTTGCCATTGCGCTGCTCCTTGCCTCTTAACCCGTCACTAGAGAATGACGAGAATAACGACCTGGGCGACAAGCGCAAACGTATCCGCTACAAGGAGCGAATCACTTACACAAATGTAAGAAATTGCTTACATAATCGAAGTAAACTTGACTAAAAAGGCGTCTCCAGAGCGAAGCGCGGTTGGTCGCGTCCTTCGATCAAGACGTGCTCATTGAACATCTCGAGCGGACGCACCCAGAGGCCGTACTCACCGTACAGCGCGCGATAAACGACCAGCTCTTCTTCGCTTTCGCTATGCCGAGCGGTGCCAAGCACCTCGTAAAGGGCGCCTTTATAGTGGCGGTAAATGCCGGGAACGGGGGCGGTCATTCGCTTTCCTTTTCAGTAACGGGGGTGACATCGCTCAGGTGGGCTTTTTTCGCCAGACGCTCCAGCACTTTGGAAGCCGCCACGAAGCCAAAGGTGCCGGTGACGAAGGTGGCGGCGCCAAAGCCGGAGGCGCAGTCCAGCCGGGTGGCATCCCCGCTGCCGGGCTTTTTTAGGCACACTTCGCCGTCCGCGCTTGGGTAGGCCAGCTGTTCGTCGGAGTAGACGCACTCGACCGAAAAGCGCCGCTTGGGGTTGCGCGAGAAGTGGTAGTCCCGACGCAGGCGCGAGCGCACTTTCGAAAGCAGCGGGTCGTGCTCGGTGCGGGTGAGATCCGCTACTTGAATGCGCGTGGGGTCGGTTTGCCCGCCGGCCGCGCCCGTCACGGTGATGGGGATCTTGCGCCGCTTGCACCAGGCGATCAGCGCGGCCTTGGCGATCACGCTGTCAATGGCGTCGACCACGTGGTCGGCATCATCGGGAATGCGATCAAACAGGTTCGTCGGGGTCACGAACGCGGTATCGGCGATGATCTCGATGTCAGGGTTGATCAAGCGGCAGCGCTCGGCCAGCACCGCGACCTTGGGCTGGCCGATGGTACCATCGAGGGCGTGAAGCTGGCGGTTGACGTTGGAGACGCAGACGTCGTCCAGGTCGATCAGCGTGAGCTTGCCAACTCCTGAGCGCGCCAGCGCCTCGACCGTCCAGCTGCCCACCCCGCCCACGCCGACCACCACCACGTGGGCGTGGCGAAAGGCATTGGCTGCGCGCTGGCCGTAAAGGCGGCGAATGCCGCCAAAGCGGAAGTCGTAGTCGGTCGACATGGCAAACTCTCTATCAATGTTCGGTTAGCGCGAATGTTGGGTTAACGTGCCGGGGTCGCGTCGGTATCCGGTGTTAGCGCCTCAAGACGGGCGCCATCCAGCGGCAGGTGCCCGGCCCAACCCAACTGCTCGAAAAGCGCGGTCATCACCGGGTCCAACGCGCAGCCGATGCTCAAGCGGGCCGACTGAAACGGGTGGTCGAAAGCCAAGTGGCTGGCCGCCAGCAATAGCCGTGGGGCGTCAAGCTGCTCGGCGAAAAAGCGATTGTGTACGCTTTTACCGTGTTTGGCATCGCCAATGATGGGATAGCCGCGGCGGGACAGGTGGCGGCGTATTTGATGGCGCCGCCCGGTCAGCGGGCGCGCCTCGACCAGCGAGTAGCGCGCCACCGGGTAGCGGTCGACCTGCACCGGCAGTTCCACGCTGTCCAGCCGTGTGATATCGGTACGCGCGGCTAGGGCGGGCATTTCCGCCTTGGGGCGGGTGCCGTCCTCTTCGCGCAGCGGGTAGTCGAGGGTCTCGGCGTCCGGGGCCTTGCCGCGCACCACCGCCAGGTAGCGTTTTTCCACCACGCGCTCGTTGAACGCTTGGCTTAGCTTGCTCGCGGCCTCGGAAGAGAGCGCCATGACCATCACCCCGGAGGTCGGCCGGTCCAGCCGATGAACCGGATAGACCCGCTGGCCCAGCTGGTCGCGCAGCATTTGCAGCAGGAAGGTGGTTTCTCCCCGGGCGAGTTTGGAGCGGTGCACCAAAAGCCCGGCGGGCTTGTGCAGCGCCACCAGGTGCTCGTCCTGATAAAGAATGCGTAACGCCGCCATGGCCTTCCCCGCAAAAAAAGTGGCGCTATTGTCGCGGCTTCGCCGGCGGTTGTCACCCGGCCAGGATAATAACCCCCGGCCACGTTGGCGCCACCGGCGCCAAGCAGCTACCTTGTAAAGGCACCCTTCGGGGCTTCCATGGAACAGGAAAGGAGAAACCACATGCGTTTAGCAACCCCTCTTACCGGTATTGCAGCGGCCCTTCTACTAGCAGGCGCTGCCCATGCCCAAACCAGCGACTCGCTGGAAGTAAACATGCACGAAGTCACCGCCGACGGCGTAGAAGAAGCGCTGGGCACCGTGACTATCGAAGAAAGCTCGGAGTTCGGCGGCGTGCTGCTGACGCCCTCCATTACCGACCTGGAGCCCGGCATTTACGGCTTCCACCTGCACCAGAACCCGAGCTGCGAACCCGCCGAGGATGACGACGGCGAAATGACCGCCGCCCAGGCCGCCGGTGGTCACTACGACCCGGAAGAAACCGACACCCACCAGGGCCCCTACGGCGAAGGCCACTTGGGTGACCTTCCGGTCCTCACGGTGAACGAAGACGGTGAAGCGAACCTTCCGGTACTCGCGCCGCGCTTGAGCATGGACGACATCACCGACCGCGCCTTGATCATTCATGAAGGCGGCGACACCTACGAAGACGAGCCGCATCTGGGCGGCGGCGGTGCCCGCATGCTGTGTGGCGTTACCCCCACGTCCTGATCTTCGCACTCGTGTGAATCGAAAACGGGCAGCCCATGGCTGCCCGTTTTGCGTTATAAAGCCCCGTGGCCCGGCAAGGGAAACTAAAGTCGTAGAGCGAATCCCGCCGCGAACAGATACATTCGCAGGCTTGGGCAGGCCAGCCGTGCCTAACGCCTGCTGCCCCCGCCCGTTCCCCCTTGCCACCGACCACCACCGGGTGCCCCCAATGATCACCTTCATCGCCTCGATACTGCTGCTAATAGTAGGGTACTTTACCTACGGCAAGTTCGTTGACCGCGTGTTCGTCGCCGACCGAAAGCGTCCGACACCGGCTTTTAGCATGCGCGACAACATCGACTACGTGCCGATGAACACCACGCGTAACTCACTCATTCAGCTTCTTAACATCGCGGGTGTGGGGCCTATTTTCGGGCCGATTCTGGGCGCGCTTTACGGCCCCGTGGCTTTTGTGTGGATCGTGATCGGCTGCATTTTTGCCGGTGCGGTGCACGACTACCTGACCGGCATGATCTCGATTCGTAACCACGGCGCCCACCTGCCGCAACTGGCGGGCAAGTTTTTGGGCAAGGCGATGAAACACGTGGTCAACGGCTTCGCGCTGTTGCTGCTGTTACTGGTGGGCACGGTATTCGTGACCTCCCCCGCTACGCTGTTGGCGAACATGACCTCGCTTTCGCTGGTGGGCATTACGCTTGCGATTTTTGCCTACTACCTGATCGCCACGCTGTTGCCGATCGATAAGGTGATCGGCCGGGTATATCCCTACTTTGGCGCGCTGTTGCTGTTTAGCGCCGCGGGTATTGGCATTGGCTTGATCGTGACCGGCGCGCCGATTCCGGAGCTTTCGTTTGCCAACATGCACCCGGAAGGCGCCCCCATCTTCCCGCTGCTGTTTTTGACGATCTCCTGCGGCGCGCTTTCCGGCTTTCACGCCACGCAAACACCGATCATCTCGCGCACCACGGAAAACGAATCCAACGGGCGGCGTATTTTCTACGGCATGATGATTACCGAAGGCGTGATCGCGATGATCTGGGCCGCCGCCGCCATGAGCCTATTCTACGGCGACCAGACGCTGTCTGACGTACTCGCCGCCGGTGGCCCCGCCGCCGTGGTGAGCGAAGTCTCGACCACCATGCTGGGCGCCGTGGGCGGTACGCTGGCCATCCTGGGCGTTATCGTGCTGCCGATCACCTCCGGTGACACCGCGTTTCGCAGTGCGCGCATGATCATTGCCGACTACCTAAAAATCGCCCAGAAACCGATCGCCAAGCGCATCATGATCGCCCTGCCGCTGTTCGTGATCTCCTACGCGCTGACCCACATGGACTTCACGCTGCTATGGCGCTACTTCTCCTGGGCTAACCAGACCACCGCGGTGATCGCCCTGTGGGTGGGCACCATGTATCTGGTGTTGTCACGTAAGCCCTACCTGATCACGGCGATTCCTGCGGTCTTCATGACCATGGCGACCTTTACCTACCTGGCCTTCGCGCCGATCGGGTTCGGCCTTCCGCTGCAGATGAGCTACGTAGTGGCCGCACTTGGCACGCTGGTGTGCATCGCGCTGTTCATGAAGCGCGTACGCCGCCTGAGCCGGGCGACCTTCTCCGTGGACGAGCCGGTCGCGGCGTTCGAAGGATCTGACGCCTTCGCAGCACAGAACCGCTAACCTCTTCCCCCAGCGTTAGATCCAGCTCCAGCCCGCTCGACGGTTAATACCGCCGGGCGGTTTTTTTAAAGCACTTTTAAAGAATACTTTTTAAAAGTACTGTTAGTGTCGTGCTCTCATCGCCAAGCCAGACTTCACGACATCGTCTAAAGCATCAAAAATAATTAACCTGTATTAACTTCTTAACATAAAAACAGCCAACTTAATTTAGACTAAAAGAGCAGCGCATTGATAGTTATAGACAATATTGAAACCAACTAACATTACTTAAAGACACCTAAACGCATAACATAAATCAAACTATAAAGATTATAAATATTTGATTTAAATTAAAAACCAACTACTCAAACAATAATAGCGATTAATACTCGAATATCTCTTCTTATGTGCCAGGCTGAGAAAGGCAGGAAGCACTACATTTTGACGAAACGTAAAAGCCAGTTACTCCACACTCGTTGTTCAATAGTAAACGTTCATTTTTATTGAACAATTTTTTACTGAACAAAGAGTTGCCGGAGTAATGACCAAGGAACCCCTTGGCAAATGACTAAGGAGAGTAATCATGTTTCATCATTCATCCAAACTTCAGTACCCGGTCAAGGTCGACAAGCCCAACCCCCAGTTCGCCATGCTACTGCAACAGGCGATTGGTGGTATCGAGGGCGAAATTCGCGTGGCCATGCAGTATTTCTTCCAGGCGATGGGCGCCCGCGGCGATGACCGTATTCGTGACATGCTGATGTCGACCGCCACCGAAGAGCTATCGCACATCGAGATGCTGGGCCATGCCGTTGCGCTCAACTTGGAAGGCGCGCCGGTTTCCTATCAGGAAGAAACCGCCAAGGACCCGGTGATGAACGCCATCCTGGGCGGCGCAAACCCGCGCCACCTGCTGTCATCGGGCCTTTCGGCCATGCCGGTCAACGCCAACGGCGTGCCTTTTGATATGAGCCACGTGTACGCCACCGGCAATATCGGCGCGGACATGATGGCCAACGTGGCGGCGGAATCCGGCGGGCGCGTTCTGGCCACGCGTCTTTATAACTGGACCGACGATCACGGCATGAAGGACTTCCTGTCGTTTTTGATCGCCCGGGATACCTATCACCAGCAGCAGTGGCTGGCCATCATCGAGGAGCTGGGTGGAATGGAAGCGCAGTTACCGATTCCCAACTCGACGCCGGAAGAGCACGAGGCGACCGAGCACTCCTACTACTACCTGAACACCTTGCTGGATAAAGACGCACCGAAAGGCCGCTGGGGCGAAGGACCTTCGCTTGACGGGCGCAGCCAGTACTCGATCAAGAATAAGCCCGAGCCGCTGGGTCAAGAGCCAAGCCTGGGGGGCGCCAAACCCAACTCCGGGGCGCAAACCGAGCAGGTCGACCCGTCCAAATAAAGGGTCGTCCATAAAAAAACCCCGAACCTGGTTCGGGGTTTTTTTGGGCTAAACGAAGGCTTATTCGTTTTCGCCGGCCATTTGCATCTGGCGCAGCATGTAATTCTGGACACCGACTTTATCGATCAGGCTGAGCTCGGTTTCGATGTGGTCGATGTGCTCTTCTTCATCGGCCAGCAAATCGCGCAGCATGTCGCGGGTCACGTAGTCTTTCACGCTTTCGCAGTAGGTGATGGCTTCGATGTAGTCGTTACGGCCGTCGTGTTCGATCTTGAGATCGCACTCGAGCATTTCCTTGACGTTTTCACCGATATGCAGCTTGCCCAGGTCCTGCAGGTTGGGCAGCCCTTCCAAAAACAGGATGCGCTCGATGATCTTGTCAGCGTGCTGCATCTCTTCGATGGATTCGTCGTATTCCCACTTGGCCAGCGCCTTTAGGCCCCAGTCCTTGTACATTTTGGCGTGCAAAAAGTACTGGTTGATCGCAACGAGTTCGTTACCCAGTGCGATATTGAGATGTTGAATAACCTTGGGATCGCCTTTCATATATCACCTTCTTTGTGCGTGCGCTCTTTTTGTCGTAAAAGGTTTTTCGGACAATCAAGCAGTTACGTCATTAAAGGAGCAGCGGCCCACAAGGCATACTCCCGGATGACTGAGAGTATAAAGGAGCAAGCTAAAAATTCAAACAAATCAGTTATTTGCTAAAAGTAACTTAAACAATAGTGATTCGCGTCATACGGCGTAAGCGAGACCCATATCGGCTTGCTGGCGCTCGTCGTAAATTGCTTCACGGGTAATGGATTTGGCAAGGCAGGCACACTTGCCGCACTGGGTCGCGCAGCCGGTGGCTTCTCGCACGTCGCGAAAGCTACGCGCGCCGTCGCTCACCTGCTGACGGATTTGATGGTCGGTCACACCCTTGCACATGCACACGTACATGACATCACCTCATAAAATGCATAAACCGAATGTAAATGATTCGCATACATCTTATCAAGTAAAAATCAGTCGCTTTTGTTAAGCGTTTTTAGTTACCTCGCATTTTATAAAACCAATACAGTACGTTAGCGCCCAGGCCCTGGATTGAAAAAATCGCACAAAAAAGCCGGGCCACTTTTGGGTACCCGGCTTTTCGGATCTTTTAAGCGGTTAGCCGTTTCGGTGCAGGAAGTAGCCCCCCACAACAGCACACGCCAACGTAGGCACCAGCACCGCCCATACCGGCGAGAAACCAAAGATACTGGAAGCCGGCGCCAGCAGATCCTGCACGTACTTGAAAACGAGCCCGGTAACGACCCCGTAGAAAACCCGGGTGCCGGCGGCTACGGTGCGCAGCGGCCCGAAAACGAACGAGGCGGCAATCAAGACCAAAGAGGCCATGGTCAGCGGCATCAGCACCTTCTGCCAGAAGTAGAGCAACGGTTGCTCGGCGCTAAGCCCTTGGCTTTGCAGGAAGTTAGCATAGGCCCACAGCTCGCTGGGCGCCTGGCTTTCGATATCGCGTAAAAGCCGCTCCAGCTGGGTGGGTGTTAGCGCGGTTTCCCACATCGCCTGGGGCACGTACTCGGACTCGGTGTGGTCGTCATAAATGCGCGTGGTGTTCACGTCCTCCAACTGCCACACGCCCTCTTCCCAGTAAGCGCGCTCAGCACGGGTCGCTTCGACCAGGCGGCGCTCTTCGAAACGGTAGCGCGTCAAATCGAGCACCACGTTGTCGGCGCGAATGGCGCCAAAACGGTACACGCTGTCGCCCTCGAACTGCCAGCCGCTGCGGCTTGTGAGCATGGTGCCTTCCCCCTGGCGCTGCTCCAGCCGCCAGGCTTCGGCGAACTGCTCGGTTCGGGGGCTGACGAACTCCGCCACCAGCAGCACCACCGCTACCACTAACAGCACCGGCTTCATCACGCCCCAGACGATACGCGCAAGCGAGCGCCCGGCCGCGCGCATCACGGTCAGCTCGTTGCTGGAGGCCATGGTGCCCAGGCCGATCAGTGCGCCGATCAGCACCGCCACCGGGGCGTATTGATAAAACCGCCAGGGCAGGCGCATGCCAAGATACAAAAGCACGTCTAGTGCCGAGTAATTCCCCTGGGTGTCGCCCAGGTCGCCAATGTAGGCCAGGGTTATATCCAGACCCAGCAGCACGATCTGTACGATGACGATAGCGCCCAGTATGTTGCGGGCGATGTAGCGGTCCAAACGATCCGCCGGCGTTAAAAAACCGAGCATTAGCGCATTCCTTTACGTTGCGAGCGCCAAATCAGCAGACACCCGAGCCCCAAAAAGAGCCCATGTACCGGCCACACCCCTACCGTGGTGGCGAGAGTACCGCTGCCGATGGCATCCACGGCGGCCAGCAGCAGGCTTAAATAGGCGACGTACAAAAAGACTGCCGGCAAGAGCTTGGCGAACCGCCCTTGGCGCGGGTTGACCTGGGAGAGCGGCTGGGCCAGCAGCGCCAGCACGAACACCATCAGCGGAAGCCCGGCCCGCCACTGAAACTGCGCCTGGGCGCGCGGCCCGGGCTCGCGCCATAGATCCGCCGTGGTGGCATATTCCAGCGAATCGAGTTCCTGGCGTTCGCGGCTGAGCCCCAACCGCAGCGTGTAGCGATCGAAAACCAGCCGTTCGGCGGCCTGGCGCCCGGGGGTGACGCCGTAGCGTTCGCCCTCCTCCAGCACCAGAAAGCGGCTGCCGGTCTCCATTCGGGTCTCCTGATGGCCCGCGCGCGCCCGGGTGATGTAGCTGTGCGGACTGTCGCTATCCGGGTTGGCCTGCTCGTGCACCAGCACTTCCTGCATTTCGGTGCCGTCGCTGTTGAAATCGCTGATATACGCCGTGCGCCCGCCGCCAAAGGACTGAAAGCGCCCGGGGGCGAGCACCGAGACATCCAAACGGCTGCGCTGCTCCTCGATGGTGGCGTCGGTTAAAAGCGCCCCGGCCGGGGTGAGCCACAGGCTGCAAAGCCCCACCAGCACGGCCACGACCGAAGCCGGCAGCAGCGTTACCCGCAAAAGGCGCGTGGGGCTCATGCCGCAGGCGACCATCACGGTGATTTCGCTATTCATATAGAGCTGGCCGTAGGCGAGCAGAATGCCGAGAAAAAACGCCAGCGGCAGAATCAGCTCCATGAACCCGGGCAGGTGATAAAACATCAAACTGCCCAGAATGGTGACGGGAAAATCGCCCTCGGCGGCATCGGCGAAGTAGCGAATGAAGCGGCTACCCATGATGACCAGCAACAAAATGCCGGCCACCGCCGACATGGTGAGTAACACTTCACGAGTCAAGTACCGAAATAAAATCAACGCGCTCTCCGGCTAAGCCTGCAGGTGACCATGCAATGCGTTCATGGCTTGGGTACACTAATACAACGTACGATCGCGGTATTATCGCGAATCACTTGATGCTTGTCTTGTTGGAGACGTCATGGAATTTTCCGTTCAGACGGCCAATCCCGCCAAATCCGAAACGGCGTGCCTTGTTCTGCCCGTCTATAAAGATAGCGAGTTGCTGCCCGCGGTGGCGAAATTGGACGACGCGAGCGAGCGGCTGATCGGCCAATTACTCGAGCGCGGCGATTTCGACGCAGCCCTGGGCAACGTTCAGCTGATCCCCTTCGCCCCCGGGCTTGGCGCGCAGCGGCTTCTGCTGGTCGGCCTTGGCGAGCGCGAAAAGTGCCGGGAAGCGGCGGTCATCAAAGCGATGGAGGCCGCCATGACGGCGCTGGTGAAACTGCCCATCGACGAAGCCAGCACCGCCTTCACCGATATCCCGCTGGAAGGGCGCGACACCGCCTGGAAGGCGCGCAAGACCCTGGAGGCCGCCGAGCGCGCGCTCTACCGTTTCGACCAGTTCAAATCCGCTCCGGCCCCCACGCCTACGCTTGCCAAACTGCACCTGATCGTCAGTGAAAACGGCGAGGTGCAAAACGCCCAGTACGGCGCCAAAATCGGCTGTGCGATCGGCCAGGGCGTCAACTTTACGCGCACGCTGGCCAACCTGCCCGGCAATGTTTGCACGCCGCGCTACCTGGCCGAACAGGCGCAAAAGCTGGGTAAGGAGTCGCGCGGCGCCCTCGACGTGGAAATTCTGGACGAAGAGGCGCTCGAAGCGTTGGGCGCGGGCTCGCTTTTATCGGTCGGCCGCGGCAGCGTCGAGCCTTCACGGCTGATCGTCATGAAGTACCAGGGCGCCGACGACCCGGATGAAGCCCCCCACGTACTGATCGGCAAGGGTATCACCTTCGATACCGGCGGCATCTCGCTCAAACCTGGCGACGGCATGGACGAGATGAAGTTCGACATGGGTGGCGCGGCTGGCGTGTTCGGCACGGTCAAGGCGGTACTCGAGATCAAGCCCAGGCTCAACGCGGTATTCATCGTGGCCGCCGCCGAAAACATGCCCGACGGCGCAGCGACCAAGCCTGGTGACATCATCAAGACCCTCAAGGGCTTGACCGTCGAGGTGCTCAACACCGACGCCGAGGGCCGGCTGGTACTGTGCGATGCGCTCACCTACGCCGAGCGTTTCACCCCAGCCAGCGTCATCGATATCGCCACGCTCACCGGGGCGGTCATCGTCGGCCTTGGCCATCACGCCACCGGGCTTTTGTCCAACGACGACGACCTGGCCCTCGACGTACTGGAAGCCGGCGAAACCGCCTGGGATCGCACCTGGCAGTTGCCGCTTTGGGACGAATACCAGGAGCAGCTGGACTCCAACTTCGCGGACCTTGCCAATATCGGCGGGCGCCCGGCGGGTACGATCACCGCGGCGTGCTTTCTGTCACGTTTTGCCGATCATTTCCCCTGGGCGCACCTGGATATCGCCGGCACGGCCTGGCACTCGGGTAAGCAAAAAGGCGCTACCGGCCGCCCAGTGGGGCTTTTGACCCAGTATTTGCTAGACCGCGAAACCGACGCCCAGGTCGATACCGAGACAAAATAAGCGCTTATGGCGCGTAACGGTTGCCTTTCACCGCCACAACCGTTAAACCTGAAACATCAAGGCGCCCAGCCGACCGGGCGCCTTCCCCATTTTTGATGCTTACCCCCGCGGGGGTGCTTTGCGGAGACGATACGCCGTGCCCACTGCAAGTTCAGCAACTCGTTTTGAAATTCTGCCCTCCAATCAGGCAGCGCCGGACAACCTTCGCGAAAGCGTGCTGGCAAACCCAGGCTTTGGCAAACACTTCACCGACCACATGGCGCACGTGCGCTGGACGGTCGACGCCGATTGGCACGGCCACCAGGTGCGCCCCTACGGGCCGCTGACCCTGGACCCGGCCGCCGCGGTGCTGCACTACGGCCAGGAAATCTTCGAGGGCATCAAGGCCTACCGCCACGCGGACGGCTCGGTCTGGACCTTCCGCCCGGAGAAAAACGCCGAGCGCCTGCGCCGTAGCGCCCGCCGCCTGGCACTCCCCGAGCTTTCCGATGAGGACTTCCTGGGCTCGATCAAAGCCTTGCTGGCCCAGGACCACACCTGGGTGCCCACCCCGCAAAGCGATGCCGACGAGTGCAGCTTGTACCTGCGCCCGTTCATGATCGCCTCAGAAGCCTTTTTGGGCGTTCGCCCGGCCCACGAAGTGGACTACTACGTGATCGCCTCCCCCGCGGCCTCCTACTTCAAGGGCGGCGTGAACCCGGTCTCGATCTGGCTTTCGTCCACCTACAAGCGCGCCGCCGCTGGCGGCACCGGCTTTGCCAAGTGCGGCGGCAACTACGCAGCCTCCTTGGCCGCGCAGAAAGAGGCCGAAGGCCACGGCTGCGGCCAGGTCGCGTTTTTGGACGCGGCGGAGAACAAGTGGATCGAAGAGCTCGGTGGCATGAACCTGTTCTTCGTGTTCAAGGATGGCCGCCTGGTCACCCCGCGCCTGACCGATACGATTCTCGAAGGCGTAACGCGCAACTCGGTACTCACGCTTGCCAAAGACATGGGCCTGACCCCGGAAGAGCGCCCGATCAGCATCGACGAATGGCGCGAAGGTGCCGAGTCCGGTGAGATCACCGAGGTCTTCGCCTGCGGCACCGCCGCGGTAATTACCCCGGTGGGCGAGCTGGTCACCGAGCACGAGCGCATTCGCCTGAACGGCGACGGCGGCAATGAAGTGGCCATGCGCATTCGCAAAACCCTGCTGGACATTCAGTACGGGCGCAGCGACGACACGCATGGTTGGCTCACCCAGCTGGTGTAACCCCTCCCGCCGCCGCCTCGTGCGGCGGCGACCTTTCAGGCCTTCAGACGTTTCAATGCGGGAATTCCATGGCGCGAATCGACTTCTACATACTTCAGGACACCACCCTGGAGGCGCGGCTCGCCTTTGCCTGCAAGCTAGCGGATACCATCTACCGCAAGGGCTACCGGCTGCACCTTCACTGCGAGGACCAGGCGCTGGCGCAGCAAGCCGACGACGCGCTCTGGACCTTTCGCGAGGACGCCTACCTGCCCCACGCGATCGAAGGTAGCGACATGGCTGCAAGCGTGCCCATCACGCTGGGCTTTGGCGCGCTGCCTACCCCGGCGGAAGAGACCGCGCTTTTGAACCTGCACCCGGACATTCCCGAAGGGATCGAGCGCTTCACAAGAGTTGCCGAAATCATCAACCAGCACCAGCAGGTGCTCGTTACCAAACGCGCCTGTTGGCAGCGCTATAAGGAGCTTGGCCACGAGGTGGTGCCGCACAAGATTGGCGGCTAAGCCAACGTTAAAGACGACCACGCTTGCGAGAACCACTTCCCGGCCACGACACGCCTGACGCGTCGCGGCTGTTCGCGCTATACTAGCCGCCATTTTTCGCCCCCTTTATGAATTTCATGCTTGCCTCGGGCGTCTCTCGGGAAAGCATCGTTTGCGAGTCACTCCATGGAAAAGACCTACCAACCCGAACAGATCGAAACCCGCTGGTACGCGCGCTGGGAGGCGGACAACCGTTTCGCGCCGTCAGGCACCGGTGCGCCCTTCTCCATCATGATTCCGCCGCCCAACGTGACCGGAAGCCTCCACATGGGTCACGCCTTCCAGGACACCATTATGGATACCCTGACGCGCTGGAAGCGGATGCAGGGTAACAACACGCTCTGGCAGGTCGGCACCGACCACGCGGGGATCGCCACCCAAATGCTGGTGGAGCGCAAGGTGGCCGCGGAAGAAGGCAAAACGCGCCACGAATTGGGGCGCGAGGCGTTCACGGACAAGATCTGGGAGTGGAAGGAAGAGTCCGGCGGCCACATTACCCGCCAGCTTCGCCGCATGGGCGCCAGTGTGGACTGGTCCCGCGAGCGCTTCACCATGGACGACGGCTTCTACAAGGCGGTGCAGGAAGTATTCGTGCGCCTGCATGAGGACAATCTGATCTACCGCGGTAAGCGCCTGGTCAACTGGGACCCGACGCTGCACACCGCGATTTCCGATCTGGAAGTGGAGAACAAAGAGCAGCAAGGCAGCTTCTGGCATTTCCGCTACCCGCTGGCCGACGGCGTTAAAACCGCGGACGGCAAGGATCACGTCGTCGTCGCCACCACCCGCCCGGAAACCCTTTTGGGCGATACCGGCGTGGCGGTGAACCCGGAAGACGAACGTTACGCCTCACTGGTCGGCAAATTCATCGAGCTGCCGCTGGTCGGCCGGCGCATTCCCATCGTCGCTGATGAGCACGCGGACATGGAGAAAGGCTCGGGCTGTGTGAAGATCACCCCGGCCCACGACTTCAACGACTACGAAGTCGGCAAGCGCCAGAATCATCTGTTGATCAACGTCTTCTCGAAAGACGCCACGATTCTCGAGCGCGCCGAAATCTTCGACCTCAAGGGCCAGCCCCAGCCGGAAGAAGACGCCACCCTGCCCGCGAAGTACGCAGGCCTGGGCCGGTTCGAGGCGCGCCAGCAGATCGTCGACGACATGGACGCGCTCGGCCTGCTACTCGAGGTGGAGGCGGTCAACAACACGCTGCCCTATGGCGACCGCTCCGGTGACGTCATCGAGCCGCTTTTGACCGATCAGTGGTTCGTGGCCGTCGACCAGCTCGCCAAGCCCGCGATCGCGGCAGTCGAGAACGGCGATATTCAGTTCGTGCCCAAGAACTACGAGAACATGTACTTCGCCTGGATGCGCGACCTGCAGGACTGGTGCATCTCGCGCCAGCTCTGGTGGGGCCACCGCATTCCCGCCTGGTACGACGAACAAGGCAACGTCTTCGTTGCGCGCACTGAAGCCGAGGCCCGGGAAAAGCACGGCCTGGGTAGCGATGTCACGCTCACCCAGGACGAGGACGTACTCGACACCTGGTTTAGCTCGGGCCTTTGGACCTTCGGCACCCTGGGCTGGCCGGAAAAGACCCCGGAGCTCGAGACCTTCCACCCGACCAGCGTGCTGGTCACCGGCTTCGACATCATCTTCTTCTGGGTTGCCCGGATGATCATGATGACGCTGAAGTTCACCGACCAGGTGCCCTTCAAGACCGTGTACGTGCATGGCCTGGTTCGCGACGGCCAGGGCCAGAAGATGTCCAAGTCCAAGGGCAACGTACTCGACCCGATCGACCTGATCGACGGCATCAGCCTGGACGCGCTTCTCGACAAGCGGACCGGCAACATGATGCAGCCCAAGAAAGCCAAGGCGATTGCCAAGGCGACCAGGGACGAATTCAAGGACGGCATCGAGCCCCACGGCACCGATGCGCTGCGCTTCACGTTCTTGTCGCAAGCGACCACCGGGCGCGACATCAAGTTCGACATGAACCGCCTGGACGGCTACCGCAACTTCTGCAACAAGCTGTGGAACGCCTCGCGCTACGTGCTGATGAATGCCGAAGGCGAAGACTGCGGCACCGATGACGAGGCGGTGACACTCTCGCTGGCGGATCGCTGGATCATCTCGCAGCTGCAAAAAACCGAGGCCCAAGTCACCAAAGCGATGGAGGAGTATCGTTTTGATCACGCCTCCCAGGCGCTTTACGAGTTCGTCTGGAACGAGTACTGCGACTGGTACCTGGAGCTCTCCAAGCCGGTGCTGTGGGACGAAAATGCGTCCGCTGAAGCCAAACGCGGCACCCGTCGCACCCTGGTACGCGTGCTGGAAACCATCCTGCGGCTGGCCCACCCGATGATGCCTTATATCTCTGAAGAGATTTGGCAGCGCGTCGCCCCGCTTGCCGGGCGCTACCCGGGTCAGGACGCCTCGATCATGAACCAGCCCTGGCCCCAGGCGGTTGATGCCCAGATCGACGAGCAGGCGAGCCGCGATATCGAGTGGCTCAAAGGCGTGATCGTCGCCGTGCGTAACATCCGCGCCGAGATGAACATCGCCCCGGGCAAGCCGCTGGACGTACTGCTGACCAAGGGCCAGCCGACAGACGCCGAGCGCCTGGAGAACAACCGCCTGTTCCTCTCCAAACTTGCCAAGCTCGAAAGCGTGACCTGGCTTGCCAACCCGGACGATGCCCCGCTTAGCGCCACCCAGCTGGTCGGTGATATGGAAGTGCTGGTGCCCATGGCGGATCTCATCGATAAGGACGCCGAGCTTGCGCGCTTGAACAAGGAGATCGACAAGCAGGACAAGCTGATCGGCGGCGTCGAGAAGAAGCTTTCCAACGAAAGCTTCACCGCCAAGGCCCCGGCCGCCGTGATCGATAAAGAGCGCGGGAAGCTTGCCGAGTTCCAGTCCGCCAAAAAACTGCTAATAGAGCAGAAGGCGAAGATCGAGGCGCTCTAACGCAGAAGTGCTTCAAGTCTTGAGCATCATCGCTAAACGCCAGCGCCACCTTCTCGGGTGGCGCTGGCGTTTTAGGGTCTCAACACCCTATCAGTGGCGGAACACGTACTCCGAGCCGTCGGTAAAGCGGCTGAAGCGGTAGATCGACGGGTCACAGGTGGTTTTTTCGCCGGCAATCATCTCGGCGAGCATTTCCCCGGAAGCCGGCGCGGTGGTGAGGCCGTTGCCGGAGAAACCAGTGATGACGAAGAGCCCGTCGTTATCCGGTACGTCTGAAATCACCTGGGTGGAGTCGGGCGTGGCGTCGATCATACCCGCCCAGCGCTCGCGCACCTGGGCGTTTTCGTACTGCGGGTAGGCGCGGCGCAGGTTGGCCAAAGCCGTGTTCACCTCGTCTTCATCCACGCTGCCCGAGAGCATGCGCACCTGCTCGAAGGGCGTGATCTCATCGGCAGACCATTTGGAGGCCATGTTGAGCGAGGCGAAGAAGTCGCTCGACAGGCGTACCTTGAGCAGATCGCCGGAGTGCTTCAGCGCCGGCAAGAAGTCCAGCAGCATGCGGAAGCTGTCGGTGGTGATGGGCGCGACGTTGGTCGATACACCCACGGCGGTTTCGCCGGTGTCCATCTGACGCCAGGCGAAGTCAGGGCCGTAACCGGCGCCGGGCAAGGCGTTGTCGATGGGGCTCAAACGCTGCATGGACGAGGCGATGGTGAGCTGCGGTAGATGAACGCCCAGGTTACCAGCAAACAGCGACGACCAGGCGCCGCCGGCCAGCACGACCTGGGAGGCCTTGATGTAACCCTGCTCGGTATGCACGCCGACGACTCTACCGCCCTGGCGGTCGATGGTGCGCGCCGCACAAGGGGAAACGATCTGCACACCCTCATTCATCGCCCCGCGCGCAATGCGCGAGACCGAATAGCGCGGCTCGGCGGTGCCGTCGCTGGCCTGGTGAAGCACCGCCTTGTATTGCCCGGCGCCCTGGGGCAGCAGCCGGCCGAGTTCGCTACCCGTCACCAGCCGCGCATCGGTCTGCGGCTGAATCTCCCGCGCCTGGTCAAGCCAGTCATGGCTTGCACTCACCTCGTCGTCGGTGGCCAGCAGCGAGTAGTTGCCTGTCTGGCGAAAACCAATGTCCTCACCAAAGCGCTCGGCAAAGCCTTGCCAGATTGCCTTCGAGCGGTTGGCAAGCTCCAGCTTGCCCAAATCCCAGCTATTGGAGTAGACCCAACCGAAGGCACGGCTGGACTGCTCCCCCGCCACCACACCCTTTTCGAGCACCACCGTACTGAGCCCTTTCTGGTTGAGAAACAGCGCTGTGGAAAGCCCGGCGATACCGCCACCGATCACCACCACATCGGCCTGGGCGGGCAAGGTGTCCGAGGTCGCCACGCCTTCCGCCCGGGGGATCTGCGATTCCAGACGCCAGCCTGGGCGGGCGCCGTAGGTCGCGCCTAAAAAACCGCCCAACACGCCGCCGGCGATACCGGTACCGGCGGACAAGAGAAAACTGCGTCTGGATAGCGCCATGGCTCTGTACCTTTTGACGTGTATGAATGCGGCGCTCATGAAGCGCTCACGAAAAAAGACAGATTATGACTGACCAGTCGGAAAATAAAAGTGCGCTTTTTTGACGCAATCGATCAACTCGGTGCAACGAAAAATACCGACGACATGGCAAGGCGTTCAGCGCGAGCCAGCGGGGATAAGGTAAACTGCCAGTGTTCACTGATCGACGAAGACCGGGAGGCCCATGGCACGCAAGAAAGAGATTTCCCTCGAGCGCATTCTGGACGCCGCCGATGCCATCATCATGGAAAGCGCCGGGCGCCAGTTCACCCTCGACGCCGTGGCCGAGCGCGCCGGTATCAGCAAAGGGGGCCTGGTCTACAGCTTCGCGACCAAGGACGACCTGGTGGCCGCGGTCCTGCAGCGCGAGATCGAGCGCGTGCATGGCGCCGTCAAAACCCGGGCAGGCAGCGATTGGCAACATAGCCACAAACGCCTGCTCGCCTATCTCGATGAGGCGCTGACCGAAGACGACCGGCTCATTCGCCGCTCCGCCTTTCTGATGACAGCTCTGCTGCATTCGCCAGAGAAATCGCGCCCGGCACGAGAGTATTACCGCACCATTTTAGAGCTGTTCGACGGCGACGATACCGCCAGTAAAGACATCCGCCAGGCGGTGCTTGCAATCGAAGGGCTCTTTCTGCTGCGTGGTCTGGGCTTTGCCGACCCCACGCCCGAGGAGTGGAGCTCGGTACTCGAACACGCCCGCACCACCGTGGCCAATGCCATCGCCGCTGATGAGCCCGAAAAGTGAGGGGTTAACCATGACGCACAGATTACGAAACACTGTTCATTAACAGGCTAAGCAACTAAACTATGCCCTGAACCATAAGCCGCAATATGGGTATTGCCATGCACACTCGCCGCATTCTTTTTTACAACTTCCTGGGGTTTGCCCTGATCGCCAGCTGGTGGCTGCCGTCGGTCCTTTTTTGGACCAAGCTGGACGATGACGTCTTTTTCTTCTTCAACCAGTTCGTAAGCCCGGTCTACCCGCGCTGGGTCGAGACCATGGCGCTGCTCAACACCCGCGCCTTCGACAAGGTGATGTTTGGCATACTGGTGATCATGCTGTTCTTTGCCATGGTGCGCGACAAGAACGGCAGCTGGCCCAAGTGGCTGGCGATCGGCCTGATCATGTCGGCGGTGGGGGCGCTGCTGGGTGAAATGCTGCACATGGATCTACTCGCCGCCCGCCCCAGCCCCACGGTGTGGCACGACGACGTCAACATTCTCAACAACTACACCTACCTGAACGCCAAGGCAACCGCCTCCAACAGCTTCCCGAGCGACCACGGGGTGCTGGCCATGGTGTTCGCCAGCTTCATGCTGCGCTTCGCCGACCGCCTGATCGCCTCGCTTTCCGTGGCGCTGGCTATCTTCGTGACCCTGCCACGTATTCTGGTGGGTGGCCACTGGGTGAGCGATGTCTACTTCGGAGCGCTTGCCATCGTGCTGGTGGTACTGCCCTGGATTCTGTGCAACTCGTATATCTCGAGCTTGATCGACCGGATGGCGCGCTTTTTCGATACCGCCGCTCACAAGCTCTTACCCCGGTTTCACTAAACCACCCTATGCGGCCGCCCTTGGGCGGCCGTTTTGATTGGCCCCTTACCACCGGCCGCAACGGATACGCTATGGACATGAGTCAGTTGGAACACGTGGTCATTGCCCTGGGCGTTCAACTCCTGCTCGCCCTGCTCCCCCGGGTCACCCTTTGGGTGTCCGGCTCGCTGGCCGTGGCGGTGTTCCTGGGCCGCGAAATCGCCCAGCACGAGTATCGCCTGGCCATTCAGCGCGGCTGGGAGTGGGGCCAAACCCAGCCGGTGGGCATGTTCGAAGGCGTGTACACCGGCTGGCACCTGGGTTCCATACTCGATGTACTGATGCCGGCGGTGGCCTGTTTTATTCTGGCGCTGATGGTCACTTTGGTGCGTCGAAACAGGCGTTAACGCCAACTCCTCTTCTCTTGGCAACGTCGTCCCCATCCCACGGCACGAGCTATCTTTTCGACCGCCAAACGATGCCACTGCCGCACCTCAGCGCCCTTCTTCTGTCCCCTTTTTTCAGGGGACAGGCTACAAAATACTCAGGTGTCGCCCGTGGCCACCGGCGTCTTTTTTGGCGCGACACCGTTCGCTATCCCGCCATAGGGGCTAAGATTACTTGAGCGCCTTTTAGCACTGCCGACAAGGCCGCTCACCCTCTGCGCCCCCTATGGAGGCTCTATCATGTTGCTACGCAATGGATCCATTGGCCCCAGTGTCACCGCGCTACAGCGCGAGCTCAATACTGCCGGTTACGCCATCAGCGTTGACGGGCACTATGGCCCTGAAACCGAACGCGCCGTTCGCCGCTATCAGCTCGCAAAAGGCCTGGTGGCGGACGGCATCGCCGGCCCCAAGACCCGCGCCGCCCTGCATGGCCAGCACAATAACCGTATGCTCGGTCAGCGCGACCTGGTCGAGGCGGCTGACCGGCTGGGGGTCGAGCTCGCCGCCATTTTGGCCGTCAACGAAGTGGAAAGCCGAGGGCAAGGCTTTCATAGTGGCGGGCCTCGCGACGGCCAGCCGATCATTTTGTTCGAACGCCACATCATGCACCGCCGACTGCAACACCACGGTATCGACCCGGCGCCTCACCAACGTGCCCAACCCGATATCGTGAATACGAGCGCGGGCGGTTATATCGGCGGCTACCTGGAGCACGACCGCCGTGATCGCGCCGGAAATATCCACAGCGCCGCGTCTATCGAATCCGCGAGTTGGGGGTTATTTCAGATCATGGGCTTTCACTGGGAACTCCTTGGATACGACTCCGCCGAGCACTTCGCCACCAGCATGGGGATCTACGAATCCCACCAGCTGGACGCCTTCGTGCGCTTCATTGAAGCGGACAGCGCAATTCACGCCGCGCTCCGCCGTCACGATTGGGTCGACTTCGCCCGCCGCTACAACGGACCCAACTACGCCGCGAACGACTACGACACCCGCCTCGCCGCCGCCTACCGCCGCCACGCAGAAGGTTTAATGCTAGCCGCGTAAGGCGGTTCACGCTTTGGCCAGCGCCGCAGCGCTGGCCGCGCACTTTCTGAACCAAACACCTAATCGTTCCTTTTATACCCATACTCTGAACTGCCTGCGCGGCAGCGAACAACGACACCTTCGTTACACCTGACGCCACCCTTTTCTAAGCTGCCTGCACGGCAGCGAACCAGACCATCAGCGAGCATATCGCGGTGGTGCTTTTCTAAGCTGCCTGCACGGCAGCGAACTTGCTTGTCCATGATCGACAAGTCCTGGATCATTTCTAAGCTGCCTGCACGGCAGCGAACGCGGTCTGGTCGAACTGCAGGTTTAGCCGGCTTTTCTAAGCTGCCTGCGCGGCAGCGAACCTTGTGGACTCGAATCTCGAATATTTCCGCGCTTTCTAAGCTGCCTGCGCGGCAGCGAACGTGCGCGTGGATCTGCCTTCGCTGAATATCCATTTCTAAGCTGCCTGCGCGGCAGCGAACTCTTACAACGGTAATGATCTGGTGTGGGTTTCTTTCTAAGCTGCCTGCGCGGCAGCGAACACGGGCAGACGTTCGAGGGCGTCGGTTCGTTTTTTCTAAGCTGCCTGCGCGGCAGCGAACATGGAAACCCAGCATACATATGCCGCGCCGAGTTTCTAAGCTGCCTGCGCGGCAGCGAACCCTAAAGCCTACTACAACGAGATCGACCCCAATTTCTAAGCTGCCTGCGCGGCAGCGAACGTACCTCTGCAACTCAATATGGGTCGCGGCGATTTCTAAGCTGCCTGCGCGGCAGCGAACATTTAGGCGAGGGTTAGTTTTGCTGCCGAACATTTCTAAGCTGCCTGCGCGGCAGCGAACGCCGCTGCTTTCGTTTCCTGTTGTTTTTCTTCTTTCTAAGCTGCCTGCGCGGCAGCGAACACTTCGCGAATCAAGCGATCGATCTCAGCGTCTTTCTAAGCTGCCTGCGCGGCAGCGAACCCCGCACACATCAAGCCCCGCCGCATGAGCTGTTTCTAAGCTGCCTGCGCGGCAGCGAACCTGCATCCGGCGGGGTTTCCGCGTGTGTGTCTTTTCTAAGCTGCCTGCGCGGCAGCGAACGTGAAGTCGGGCAGGGGTTCGGGTAGTGCAAATTTCTAAGCTGCCTGCGCGGCAGCGAACAGCTCGCCCTCTAGATAATCATCCGCCGGCGATTTCTAAGCTGCCTGCGCGGCAGCGAACCGGTGAAAATTGCGTGGTGGGCAGGTCACCCATTTCTAAGCTGCCTGCGCGGCAGCGAACTCCACGCTATTCAACATGGCCGAAATGGGCGATTTCTAAGCTGCCTGCGCGGCAGCGAACGATGCCGAGCTTGAGCGCATCTTCAAACAACTTTTCTAAGCTGCCTGCGCGGCAGCGAACCCATCTATCAAATTCTGCCTGAGTCATACTGTTTTCTAAGCTGCCTGCGCGGCAGCGAACGGTTCTTGAAGTTGGCCTTGATTGCTTTCTCTTTTCTAAGCTGCCTGCGCGGCAGCGAACCCGCCAGAACCCGGCACAAGACGCCGCCACACTTTCTAAGCTGCCTGCGCGGCAGCGAACGTTTACGACCGGGGCGCGGCGCTCACGTTCGACTTTCTAAGCTGCCTGCGCGGCAGCGAACATACCGGTGGGTCGAGTAGTGATTCTGGATCGTTTCTAAGCTGCCTGCGCGGCAGCGAACGTCTAATAGCATCTAAAGCCTTAGCGCGAGATTTTCTAAGCTGCCTGCGCGGCTGTGGGTTAGCAGTAGATATGGCACAACGGCCGAATGTGGGACTATAAACGACAAAGAGGGATAACGTGGGATGCAACGCGAAGATTTAGCCGCCTAGATTCATAAACTTACGTGCCAAACCCTAGTATATAGCGCCATGAATTTAGACACCATTTGTGCCAAGTACCCCGCAAATAGAAAAACGCCGTTTCCTTTGGGAAGCGGCGTTTTTTTATGCGCTATTTGGCACTGGTCTAGAGCCATCCTGCTGACCATACCGCACGGCCAACGATCTCCAGCTCATGCAAGCGGTCACGAGGCACGACTACCTCACGGTATGCGCTGTTGGCGCTGATGACGCTTACACCGTCGAAATTTCGCTGTAGCCGCTTGGCGTACAAATGCCCATCCAGCCGCAGAATGTAGATTCCCTCGCCCTCAATCGTTGTCCTGGTGTGATCGATCAATACTGTGTCGCCGCTATGCAGCACCGGCTCCATGCTATCGCCGTCGATACGAATCGCCGAAAGGTGGTCCGGTGTCAGGCCATGCTTGCGCAGTGAGTAGCGCGTGAACGAAATATGCGTCAACACGCGGCAGTTTTCGTTCCAGGCACCATCACCCGCGCTGCACTGAGCGTCGTAAAGAGGTACGAAAGCGTAATCCTCCATACCAAGCACTGCCTCTTGGGCATCCGCAGGCTTGGCCCCAACAACTACCGTCTCCTCGCCAGAGGCAACCCAGTCGAGCGATACACCTGCCGCATTTGCCAGCTTAGCAACCCCTGCAAAAACGGGAGGGGAATCGCCGTTCAGCCATCTGTAAAAAGTCGCAGACGACACTCCGGCCGCTTCCGCTGCCAGCTTTCGACTTCCTATCTTGTCCGCCATCTCAGAAATGCGAGTTCCGATTGCATTACCGAGAATCGGAACTGGTGTCGAGTCTTCTTCCATCAGTTCTGATTCTCTCTAAGCCAATGATTTCATATAAAAATCCTCTCATTTGAGACTCAATGCTCTCAGAATAGAAAAAGAACTGCTGCACTTGGTTTGCATAGCTCTCACTTCTGAGATATGTTTACTCACATGTGAGGGTTAGACAGCCAGAAAAAACGCCACGGAGTGACGCTATGAAACTGGACATACCTACCAACCCAGCCGCCCGCTGGGAATGGATCAAATACCAAATCCGTACTCGCGGTTTAACGCTTGCCGAAATTGCCCGTCGCTTGGGCGTAGAGCTTGGCACACTAGTTGCCGTCAAACGTACGCCCTATCCGCGTATGGAAAGGGCGATTGCCGATGCATTGGAGCTCCAGCCGGCTACTATCTGGCCTGAACGCTGGAACCATGACGGCACACCTTGTCGTAATCGCCCAAATCGCGCAGAGGCACGGGATAACACGTTTCGTGTAAAGGATAACGTTTCTAACGTTATAGCGCATCGTCAAATGACGGCGGAGGCTTAGTCATGCGACGTGTCAAAGACGACTTAACGCTAGACATCTTCGAAGTGCCGACGCCGGTAGTTCCCGCCCCCGGTAGCGGCAACTACGCCAGTCAAGTGAGTGAGCTGGTAGGTGTCGTTCTCAAAAGCTCCCCAGCGGATCGCTATGAAGTGGCCGCGCAGATGAGCCGCCTGAGCGGAGACGACGTTTCCAAGCACATGCTGGATGCCTGGAGCTCGCCCGCCCGCGCCGATCACAACATTCCGTTCTATCGCATTCCGCTTTTGGAAGAGGTGTGCCAAAGCCACGCTTTTACCGATTGGATCGTTCACCTGCGCGGTGGTCGCGTCGCTTACGGGCATGAAGCGCTCGCGGCTGAATACGGAAAGCTTTCACGTATCCAGGATCGCGTAAACGCGGATCTGCGCAAGCTTAAGAAGCTGATGGGTGAACAAGAATGAACTGGTACTGCGCTAAAGAGCTGGCCGGATTGCCGGGCATGCCAGGTAGCGAGCGCGGCGTTAAGAAAGCTGCCGAGCGGCAAGGCTGGGAAGGCCAGCAGCGCTTGGGCAGTAAGGCCACCGAATACGCTTATGCCGTACTCCCCGCTGAAACTCAGAACGCTCTATTACTGAAGAGCGTTGAGCAGACAGAACCTACAGCACAGTCGACTCGTTCTTCGAACACCGGCGTGGTAACGGATGATTCACGCCCCTGCCAGCAGCAGTTGACCGACGCCCAGCGCCAGGTGATGACCGCTCGTGTCGCCTTCGTTCGCGAGATCGAGCGCATGAGCCGCATGGTCAGCCAGCAGCGCGCCATTGAAACGCTGATCGAGCACGCCCGGCTAGGCGATCTATCGCTCTACCTGAACCAACGCGTGGTGCTGGCCAACGACCGCAAGACCGACACTCGCACGCTCAGCGAACGCACCCTCAAGCGCTGGATCGCGGATTTCAAAAAACACGGCGAGCGTGGTCTGGCACCCAAGCGGCGTAAGGCGGACATGAGCGTGCCCGATTGGGCAGGCGACTTTCTCAAGCGCTACCAGAAACCGCAGAAGCCTTCGGTCGAAGCGGCGTACCAGATGCTGGTGGAACAGACCGAGCCGCCACACCCGAGCATCCATCAGGTGCGCCGGTGGCTGGCGAAGCTGAGCCCGGAGGCGCGGGAGCGTGGACGGATGGGACCGCATGCCGGCAAGTCGCTACAAGCCTTCGTGCGCCGTAGTGCCGACGAGCTTTGGCCCAATGATATCTGGGTCGCGGATGGCCACACCTTCGATGCGGAAGTGATCAACCCGGAGACCGGCCAAGCGTTCCGCCCCGAAGTCACCCTGATCATCGACTGGGCCACGCGTCGGATCGTCGGTTTCGCGCTCAACCTGGCAGAGTCGACCCTGGCCACGCTGGACGCGCTGCGCTACTCGGTCAGCCGCGCTGGCATGTTCGGCACCTTCTACGTGGATAACGGCTCGGGCTTTGCCAACGACACCATCCGCGAAGTGGTCGACCGGCTGGGTGGGCAGATGAAGCACTCGTTGCCCTACGGCTCGCAAGCGCGCGGCGTGATCGAGCGTGCTCACAAGACGATTCTGGTACGGCTGGCCAAGACCATGGACAGCTACATCGGCGCGGACATGGACAAGGAAGCCGGCACGAAGGCTCACAAGCTGAGCCGCCGAGCCATCAAGCAGGGTTTGAAACCCGCTCAACTGCCCACCTTTCAGGAGTTTTACGACCAGCTCAACGATGCGCTGGACGCCTACAACTACCGGCCGCACCGCAGCCTATCCAGGGTTCGCGATATCGAGACCGGCCTGATGCGCCACCAGAGCCCGATGGAAGCCTGGAAGAGCGCCGAGGCCAGCGGTTTCGAAGCCATCACCGCGCCGGCTGGCGTCGTGACTTCGTTGATGCGCCCGCAACTGGTACGCAAAACCCATCGGGGCGAAGTGCGCGTCAACTCCGGCATCTACTTCCTGCGTGAACTGGTCGACTTCCACGGCGAAGAAGTGCGCGTGGCCTGGGACTACCGCGATGTGGGCCAGGTCGGTGTGTTCACGCTGGAAGGCGAGCAGATCGGTGAGGCCGTGTTGAACGGCAACGCCACCCCGGCAATGCCGGTGGCAGAGGTCGAGAAGGGACGCGAGAAGCGCGAGAAGGGCCAGCTCAACCGCATGGTTCAGAAAGCCCGGACGGTGACCGGAAAGGACGTCGAAATCCGCGTGCTCGAACCTGCCCCCGCCGCCAACCCCGCGCATCAGGAGCGCAAGATCGCGAACGCCATGAGTCAGCTTAAGCAGTTGGAAGCCGACACCCAACGCTTCCAGATCCCGCACGACTCGGTATCCCGCTGGCGGGAGTGGAACAAGCTGGATGCAAAACTGAAAAACGGCGAGGCGGTGCCGGAAGAGGCGCAGCGCTGGCACGGCATCTACCGCAACAACCCCACTTTGAAATCCGTCGCAGACGCGATGGAAGCGGACGGGCGGCCACCCGTCCGCAATCCCTGGGCCAAGTAAGCACTCGGCCCACAACACACTAGCCGTAAGGAAGAACTATGAGTGTCAACGCGATTGTACCACTGACCAATGTGGGCTTGCTCACCGCCGCCGTGGCGGGGGCCGCCAACCGCCCGCAAGGCCTACCAGGGCTGGTCGTCATGTACGGCCCCAGCGGTTACGGCAAGAGCCTGGCCGCGGCCTACGCTGCCAACCTGCACCGCGCCTACTACGTGCAGTGCCGCGAGAGCTTCACAAAGAAAGCGTTCGTAACCGCGATGCTGCGCGAAATGGGGATCTCCCCCCTGAAGACACTGAACGACATGCTCGACCAGGTCGCCGAGCAGCTCTCCCGCTCCGGCCGGCCCCTGATCATCGACGACGTGCAGTACATCATCGAGAAGAGTGCGGCCAACATCGTGACCGACCTGTTCGAGGCGAGCCAAGGCACGATCATCATGATCGGTGAAGAGCAGGTGCCCAGCGCCATGCGCCGCCGGTTGGAGCGTTTGCATAACCGCGTTTTGGAATGGGTACCCGCTCAGGCCGCCACGCTGGAAGACGTTCGCGCCCTGGCCGACAAGTCCTACCCGGATATCGAGATCGACCTCGACCTGCTCGAGCACATCAATACCACCGTAGCCGGCTGCCTGCGCCGGGTGGCCGTGAACCTCTACCGGGTTCACTCCGAAGCCGTGGCCAACGGCTGGCAAACGGTGAGCATGAACGAGTGGGGAGACCGTGAAATCCATACCGGCCAGCCGCCGGCGCGGAGGGGGTAACGATGCCAACAGCACCCAAACAGCGTGTGTCCACTCTATCCGGTGCCGATATTCCCAGCCGCCAGCGGGTATGGGAGGTGATCCGCACCCTGACGGCGAAAGGCCAATCGATCACGCAGAGCAACATTCAACATCAGGCATCGCGCGATAAGCCACTGACGAAGTCGCATGTCTCCGAGACCGTCCGCGCGCTACTGGCGGGGCGCTTTCTGGAGCGCATTAATGGTGATGCTCGCCCCGGCACGGAAGCCGAGTACCGGCTCGTCAACGATGTGGGCGCTGAGGCCCCGCGCGTGATGCGTAGTGGCAAGGTCTCACCGCCGCCGGGCCGCGAACAGATGTGGCGCACCATGAAGATCATCGGCGAGTTCAGCGCCGCCTCATTAGCCGAGGCCGCCAGCACGCCCCAGGCCAGTGTGGCCACGACAACCGCCAACGAATACTGCGTCATGCTGGCCCATGCCGACTATCTCTCCATCGTTTCTCCGGCGCAGCCTGGTCGAGCAGCACGCTACCGTTTGGCGCCGGGCCGCTGGACCGGCCCCATGGCGCCGCAGATCCGCCGCACCAAGGAGATGTACGACCCGAACACCGGCACCGTCATCTACTCCCGCGTGACCAAAACCGAAGGGGGTGAGCCATGAACGCACGACGCCGCACCACCGTGGACATCACCAACTGGGGTGCCGAGCCACCCCGCTGGATCGTGCTGCTTGCCGATGAAGTGCGTGCGACCAACCGCAAGCTGGCCGGAGAGCGCATTGGGATATCCCGTTCGGCGGTGTCTTTGGCACTGGCGAACCGCTACCCCAGCCCCTCGACGGCCGGGATCGAGCGCCGCGTACTGGAGGCGCTCGACGGATTGGAGTGCCCGGCGCTGGCAATGAAAGTCAGCGTCGAGCAGTGCCGTGAGTACCGCGCCCGGCCCGCACCGACCCACAACCCCATGGCCATGCACCAGTGGCGCCGCTGCCAGCAGTGCCCCTACCACCCCACCTGCACGCAGGGAGACGAATCATGAGCACCAACATCATCGAGCTGTTCCCGGCGCCGCCGGCGGGCGTGCTGCTGGTCGACGATCGTCGCCAACTCTACACCGCTACCGCCGTACTTCGACCGGGCAACTATCCCCACAACAGGCTGAGCCTGGTGCTGAACGGCGAGCCCCTCGAGCGTCCGCTTCATCTGCACCTGAGCGCCGAGATGGCCCGCGAACTCCAGCGCGAACTGCAGGCCGTCATCAACCAAGTGGAGGGCCAAGCATGACACTTAAAGCCACCTGCCCCGAATGCGGCATGACCGGCGACATGGCCGCCTTCGTCACCCAGGGTGAACACAACCAGGCACTGGCCGTGGCACTCGAAATGCCCGCGCTGCTGAGCAGCCGCATCGTGCGCTATCTGGGCCTGTTTCGGCCCAAGTCGCGGGCGCTGGCCAGCGCTAAAAGCGCCCGGTTATTGGCCGAGCTGAAAGACGCGATCACCAGCGAAGTAATCGAGCGCAAGGGCGTTACTCGCAATGCCTCTTTAAAAGTCTGGATGGTTGCCCTTGATCAGCTCTTGGAGCGCCCACCCAGCAACCTGCCGCTCAACGGCCACGGCTATTTGTTCGAGGTGGTGGCCAACGTAGCCGACCGCCACGCCGGTGAAGCGGAAAAACAACGTGAAGAAGCGGCGCGCAGCGGTGCCAAACAACCTGCAAACCGTACGCCTTCCAGCGCGGTGCGCGAGCGCTCCACCGATGACGTACTCGCCGAACACCAGCGCCTGGCGGCACGGCAAGCGCCCGTTACCCAGCCGCGCCCGCAGCACGATAAAGCCGATGAGAAGCAAAACGCTCCCAGGCGACTGGGAGATCTACTCAAGGGCGTCAACAACAAAGGGGATCACTCATGACTACTTACAGCGATAGCGAGCTGGAGTACTTCGCCGACCGATTCGTGCGCCTGCGGCTCAGTCGCCACGGCTTCAACCTGGCGCAGTACCTGGCCAACCCGGTCACGGCCGAGCGGGCAGCGTTGGAGCCCGAGCCCCTGCTGCCTGCCCAACAAAAAGCGGTGCTAAAAATCTGGCAGCGCTGGGATACCGGCCTGGCACCAACAGCGCCGGAAGAGACGCCTACCGAGCCAGTCGAGTATGCCGCTTGGGAAGAGCTGTTGATCGGGCTGGGGAACAACCAGGCGATCCGCCAGCGTAATGGCGCCTATGTCGAACCCCTGCACCACCACCGCCACGAACCTCGAAACCGCCACACGGCCAACTTCGCCCGTAAAGGAGCCCAAGGATGAACACCCCCGCTACCGAAACCCAACAGATTCCCGAAGGCTTCCGCATGGACGCCAAGGGCCGCCTGATCCCGCTCGAGCAGATCAAGGAAGTGGACCAGCTCCGCGACGAGCTGGTGCGCTCGATCGCCGACCGCGCCACCGAGCTACGTGACCAGCTCCGCGATTTCAAAGCGGATGTGTTCAGCGAGATCGAGGCACTTATTCAAACCAGCGCCCAAGAGTACGACGTCCAGATCGGCGGCAAGAAAGGCAACGTGCAGCTCGTCAGCTTCTGCGGCAAGTACAAGGTGCTGCGCGCGATCTCCGAAACCATCACGTTTGATGAGCGCTTGCAGGCCGCCAAAGGGCTGATCGAAGAGTGCCTGCGCGACTGGACCACCGGCGCGCGGCCGGAGGTGGCCACCATCGTTCAAGACGCCTTCCGGGTCGACCAAGCGGGCAACATCCGCACCGGTCAAGTGTTGGGCCTACGTCGCCTGAATATTCAGGACCAGCGCTGGCTCAAAGCGATGGATGCGATCTCTGACGCCGTGCAGGTTACCGGCTCCAAGAGCTACATCCGCATCTATGAGCGCGTTGGCAGTACCGACCAGTACCAGCCCATCAGTCTTGATATGGCGGGGGTGTGAGACATGACCACGATTGCTAAAACGTCCTCCATCCGCGTCAGCCCTGCGATCGGTGGCTTTGTGGCTACCCTGCGCGGCCAACGTGCTACCGGCATCACTCACCGCCAAGCCGCGCTATTCGTAGCCCGCAAGGTCTACGGCCCGAAGGTTAACGTGGTGAACGATTACCTGCGCGCTTCCGACCCGATGTCGGGCATCCAGTACCGCTATCACATTACCCACCAGCGGGGTGCCGCATGAGTGAACAAGCCAAAGCGACCAACACAGCCATCATCACCATCGAGCCGAACGAGCAAGGCGGCTTCACCGTGAAAGCCGGGTACGACGGTCAATCCGATGGCGAGCTGAAAACGCAGCAAGCCGGCAAGCTCGCACTGCTCGGGATGATGGCCATCAGAGAAGCGTTGGAGGACACCAGCAAGACCACCCTTCACTAACGCGAAACGCCCGGCTCTTTGAGTCGGGCGTCTGCCGGGCGTGGTGGCCCGGCACTGATGAGCAGCTGGAGGTGAGCAATGGACAAGTGGAAAGAGATCAAGGCGCGCTTGGCGCACCTGGGTGACTCGGTGGAGCTGCTGGCAGATGGCTACACGCTGAATCTGGTGAAGGCCCATGACGGCAAGAAAATTTTCGTTAGCGTCTACGTGGACGGCGTTATCAAAGGCCAGTGGACTGATACCAAAGATGGCGAGCCCGTGCATCCCGAAGGGCGTTTTTGGCGACCCCTGAAGCGCGCGCCGCATCCCAAAAAGCACTATGCACAGTTCAAGCGGGCATTTGGCAAAAAAGAAGCCGACCGGATGGTAACGCCCCATGTGATTGGGGTCGTTCCTACTTTTGGCACCGAAGGTTCGGCGGTGGCCCATCTCAAGAAGCACTTTCCCGACCTGGAGTTGAAGAGTGACGAGGTGGCGTCATGATCAGCAAAGGCAAACTCGCCCAGATCCATATCGCCAAGTCTCAGTTGGGCCTTGGCGATGACGAATACCGCGCGATTCTGGCCCGCACCGCAGGTGTTAGCAGTGCCAAAGAGCTCACGAATCGCACCGTGGGCGCGGTGATGCACGAGTTCCGGAGGCTGGGCTTCGAGCCCAAGCCGACCAAGAAAGCGGGCCGCAAAGCACCCCGCCCGCCGCGCACACGCCAGAACGTGATGAGTAAGATCGAAGCGATGTTGACCCATGCCGAGCGGCCTTGGGCGTACGCCGATGGCATCGCGAAACGCATGTTCGGTGTCGAGCGGGTGGATTGGCTGGACGATGACCAGCTACACCGCCTGATGACCGGGCTGATCATCGACGCCAAACGGCAAGGACGGTACCCCAATGACCTCGCATGACGACAACTTCGACCTGGGCTTCGATGTGCCCGGCGATGCGTTGGACTACCTCGACCCGGAGATCCTCAAGAAATGGCCCCAAGGCCTGAGCGACATGCTGACGGTGATCGAGGCCGCCTACGTGCGTGGCGGTGACGATATGAAGACAGCCCGCCGCCGAGCGTTTGCCGCCGTGCGGGCCATTAGTGGCTTCGCCGGTGGCCGTAGTTTGTACGTGCCACAAGGGCGCCAGCTCGACCGCGCCCTGCGCGACCGGGAAATTTGGGAGCGCCATAGTGGCGATAACATCGCGCAGCTGGTTGAAGACTACGGGCTAACCGAAGCGCAGATCTACAGCATCATCGCAGAGCAGCGAAAATTGGCACGAGCGCGTATGCAAAGCGACTTGTTTAGTGGCACGGCAAAAGGCTAAGCTAAATTAAAACAAGACAGCAGTAAGGGGGCGGTATGCGTGAACCACAACGCTATGTCACTAAGGTTGGGCAGGAAGAGCTTAACGTCTGGGTGGTGAAGATCGGGGAGCTCCTGTATCAGGCTACTGGCGAATTTAGAGGGCTTGTGATCGAAAAACTGGGTAAGTCTGAGATCGCGGCATTCGGAAAATGGTATAAAGCAGCCGAACTTAAGGCGAAGGGCAGATAAAAGCGATGAAAACGTTAATGGTAATAGCTGGTCTACTTATAACTGCCACCGTAGTGGCAGATAGCAGCGTAACCTTCTCGCAATATAAGGTATCGACCGAAGTTGCTGCCGACTTGGCACGACAATGCCGTGTAGAGATACAAAGTGAATACGGTCAGCGCTGTGAGCGCTTTTACAATCACATGGAAAACCATATGGCGCTATATACTCAATTCAATAACCGAGTAGCGAGTGAGGGTAAAAGTGCATACGGCGGCGCTGATTCAGTCGATCGATCCATGCACCAGCGGACCGTTTCCCAGCTTATGGAGAACATGCAGTACATCAACACAATGACCGAGTTGCAGATGTAATAGCTGCGCTACCAAGCTTTGCATCCAACAAACCCGCTCCGGCGGGTTGTTTGCTTTCTGAGATGTGAAAACTCCTAAACCGCTTGATTCCCGCCGTCCCGCGCGATCCCCCTAACCTGAACCTCACTGCACTCTCGCTTAACCGCAATGAGGTCTCACCGTGCCCCGTAACGATCTTTCTACCCATTTCCGACGTAGCGAATTCGCCTGCAAATGCGGCTGCGGCTTCGACACCGTCGACCTCGAAACCCTCATGCTGCTCGAGGACATCAGAACCCACTTCGACCAGCCCGTCATCATCAACAGCGGCTGCCGGTGTGCCACCTACAACCGCCGCGTAGGCGGTGCTTCTGCTAGCCAGCACGTGTTCGGCCGCGCGGCGGATATTCGCGTACAGGGCATCGATCCGGCAACCGTCGCCAGCTACGTTGAGCAAAAACATCCGAACGCTAGCGTGGGCCGGTACAACACCTTCACCCACGTCGATACACGCACAAGCGGCCCCGCCCGCTGGCCGGGTTAACCATGCAGTGGCGTGATGTAGCTGAAACCGTTGGCGGTATGGCACCCCTGCTGGGTAGCGCATTAGGCGGGCAAGCGGGTGGCGCGGTGGGTACGCTCGCCGCCCGCGCCTTGGGCGTGAAGGCCACCCCCGAGGCCGTCAAGCAAGCGCTTGGCGACCCCGACGCGACTCTCAAACTTCAACGGCTCGAAAACGAGCATGAGCAAACCCTCACCCGCATGATACTGGAAGCCGAAAGCGCCCGCCTGACCGAGGTGAACCAGACCATGCGCGCCGAGGCGGCCAGTTGTGATCCGTTCGTTCGAAGGTGGCGACCCACGTTTGGGTACCTGACCGCCTTGGCGTGGGTGATCCAAGGGGTGGCCATCGCCTGGTCGATCGTTGCCAGCCCGGAGCACGCCGGCATCGTCGCTCAGGCTATTACCGCGTTAACGCCGATGTGGGGTATCGCACTCGCCATGCTGGGAGTGAACGCGACGTGCCGGTCCAAAGATAAACAAGTCGCCGCTGGCCAGCGCCCCACTGGGTTCATGGATGCCGTGGCCACGCGCATTAGCCGCTAATAAAAGAAGGGAACATCCACCATGGAGCTTATCAACTGGGCAGGCGCGAAACTGCTCTTTGACCTGCTGCAAGCACTGTTCACGGGTGTGGTGGCGGTCTATGTCTACTGGCTCAATAAGCACCGCGCCAGCCAAACGGCTATCAAGTCGACGAACGATCGTATCGATGGCGTTGAGAGACAGGTAGTGAAATTAGAGCACACCGTAGAGCGCCTGCCTGATCACGCCGATCTCACCAAGTTGCAAGAGCAGATGTCGCAAACCAACGTGCTCCTCGCCGAGATCAGCGCCAGCCAAAAAGCCACGGCACAGCAAGTGGGTCGCATGAATGACTACCTATTGAACCGCTCAGGGGGAAAGACGTGAGCTTTCAAGACTTCGAAACCGAGGGGCGCCGCCTGGGCATTCTGCGCATTCTCGCCCGCCGCAATCAGTTCACCACCAATGAGTACTCACTCAACGATGAACTAAAAGGCGCCTACGCCCATCACGTTAGCCGCGACCGCCTGCACGGCGACTTGGCCTGGTTGGATGAACAGGGATTGATCATCACCCAGCAGCCCCGCGCTGGCTGGGTCATGACGCTCACCAGTCGTGGGCAGGATATCGCGGAAGGTTTGGCACAGGTGCCCGGTGTTGCCCGCCCCCGGCCGGGAGCTTAACTATGCCGCCGCGTAATAAAGTGTTCGATTTGCCCCAAGGCGTGCGCGAAGAACTCAACGAGCGCCTGGTCAGCAGCGGCTTTCAGGGCTACGAAGCGTTAGCCGGTTGGCTGGGCGAGCGCGGGTATAACGTCTCGAAAAGCTCAGTGCATCGCTATGGGCAGGATCTTCAGGAGGAGTTCGAGGAAGCCATGGGCGATGTGCGCAAGACCACCGAGTTGGCCCGCGCCATGGCAAACGATGGCGAAGACGAAAGCGGCCACCTGATCGATGCTACCGCCCGGATCGTGCAGGACCAGTTGCTGCGTATCTCTATCGCCATGCGTAAAGCCGAGGAAGACCCGGCCAAGGCCGCCAAGCAGTTGGGCAGCGTCACCAAAGCCCTGGCGGATATTGGCCGCGTCTCGCTTAGCCAGAAGAAGTGGGCCAAGGAGTTGCGTGTGGAAGTAGCAAAAGAAGCCGCAGAAAAAGCCGAGAGCAGCATGGCGACCCAAGGCATGAGTCGCGAAGCGATCGACTCGATCAAGCGCGACATTTTGGGGATTGCCTGATGGATGAACTCACCATCGCACAGGCTATCGTTAAAGCCGGTGATAGCCTCAGTTTCGCCATTGTCGTAGCCGCCGTCATCCGCGGGGTCATGAACAAATGACCGCCGCACTCCCCGAATCCGTTCTGCTGCCCTACCAGAAGGCGTGGATCGAAGACACCTCTGACCTCAAGATCGCTGAGAAAAGCCGCCGTACCGGCTTGACCTGGGGCGAAGCTGCCGACGGCGTGCTCACGGCCAGCAGTGCCAAAGCTGCCGGTGGTACCAACCACTTCTATGTGGGCTCCAACAAGGACATGGCCATCGAGTTTATCGATGCCTGCGCCATGTGGGCCAAGGCGTTCAATCGCGCAGCCTCGCACATTCAGGAAGAGCTGTACCAAGACGAGGATAAAGACATCCTCACCTTCAACATTCACTTCGCCAGCGGCTTCAAGATCCAGGCGCTTAGCTCGCGCCCCAGCAACATGCGTGGCCGCCAGGGGAACGTCACCATCGACGAAGCGGCGTTCCATGAGCAGCTCGCCGAAGTGCTCAAGGCTGCGCTGGCCCTCACCATGTGGGGCGCCAAGGTGCGCTTGATCAGCACTCATAACGGCGTCGAGAACATCTTCAATGAGCTGATACAGGACAGCCGCGCGGGCAAGAAGCGCTACAGCGTTCACCGCATCACATTGGACGATGCCTGCGAGCAAGGGCTTTACCAGCGGATCTGCCAGGTGCGTGGCAAAGTCTGGACGCCAGAAGCGGAAAAGGAGTGGAAGGCCAATCTTCTAAAGGACACCGCTACCCGCGAAGACGCGCTCGAGGAGTACTACTGCGTGCCCAAAGCGGGCGGCGGGGCTTACCTCTCCCGCGCCATGATCGAGGCGCGTATGGTCAACGCCCCGGTGATCCGCTTCGAAGGCAGCGCCGAGTTCAACGCGGTACCGGAGCACTACCGGGCACTGGAAATCAGCGCCTGGTGTAACGAGCATCTGCTACCGCTGCTCGAGGCGCTCGACTCGAGGCTGGCCCACTGCTTCGGCGAAGACTTCGGGCGTAGCGGCGACTTGACCGTGATCGCCCCCATGGCCATCACGGCGCAGCTCGTGCGCGCGGTGCCGTTTCTGGTCGAGCTGCGCAACGTGCCGTTCAAGCAGCAAGAACAAGTGCTGTTCTTCATCGTCGACCGCCTGCCACGCTTACAAGGCGGTGCGCTGGACGGTCGCGGCAATGGCCAGTACCTGGCCGAGCAGGCCGCCGAGCGCTACGGCAGCATCATTGATGTCGTGATGCTCTCGCAGAGCTGGTACCTGAATAACATGCCGCCCTTCAAAGCCGCATTCGAGGATGAGCAAATCACCCTGCCGCGTGATAGCCAGGTCGTGGATGACCTGCGCGCCCTGCAAGTGATCAAAGGCGTGCCCAAGCTGCCCGATGCCAAAACCGGCGACAGTAAAGACCGTCACGGCGATGCCGCGATTGCGCTGGCCATGGCGTACTACGCCAGCCTGATGGACGTAGCGCCCATCGACTTCACCCCCGCGCCCCCGCCTGGCACCCGCCAGGACGACAACAGCGACGACATTGACACGCACGGCTTTGGAATAGGAGGCGGCGCATGGTAAGCCCCGCAGCGAAATATCGGCGCAACCTTGTCAGGGGCAACGCGCCAGCCCTGAAAGAGCAACAGACCAACGACGCCCGCATCGGCCAGCTCAAGCGCGAGTTTGCCGAGCACCCGACCAAGGGGCTCACGCCAGCGCGGCTCTACCAGATCCTCGAAGCCGCCGAGCAAGGCGACCTGACATCACAAAGCGCCCTCTTCGACGACATGGAAGAAAAAGACGCCCAGATCGGCGCGGACCTGGGCAAGCGACGCCAGCTTGCCGCTGAGTTGGAATGGCAGATCGTCCCACCGGACGGCGCGGATGCCCGCGAGAAGAAAGCGGCCGAGCACGCGGCCGAGGTGTTCAGCGGGCTGGAAGTCGAAGACCTTATCCTCGATCTGGGTACCGGCATCGGCCACGGCTGGGCCAATCTCGAACTGTCCTGGAACCGCGATGGCGCGCTGCGCTATATCGAGCAGCCCACGCTGCGCCCGCACTCCTGGTTCCGGCTCCACCCGGATGACCAGAACCTGATCACCCTGCGCGACAACAGTGCCACCGGTGCGGAGCTTTGGCCGTTGGGCTGGGTGCCGCACCGTCACCGCGCCAAGAGTGGCTACGTGGCGCGCATGGGCCTGCACCGTATGTTGGCGTGGCCTTACCTGTTCCAGAACTACGCCCTTGGCGACTTGGCACAACTGCTCGAGATCTACGGCATGCCCGCGCGTATCGGTAAATACCCCAAAAACGCGACCGAGAAAGAGAAAGCCACGTTACTGCGTGCCGTCGTCACGCTGGGCCAGAACGCGGCGGGCATCATCCCCGAGGGCATGGGTGTCGAGTTCATGGAGGCCGCTGGCAAGGGCTCGTCATCGGATATCTACCAAGTGATGATGAATTGGTGCGAGCGCGCCAAAGCCAAGGCGATTTTGGGTGGCACGCTCACCAGCGGCACCGGCGAAGGCACGAACACCAACGCCTTGGGCAACGTGCATGAGCGCGGCCAGACCAGCCTGATCCGCTCCGACGTGCGCCAGTACGCGGGCAGCATCGGCAAACAAATACTGTGGCCCATGGCAGCGCTCAACTACGGCATTGATAAGCCCCAACGTGCGCCACGCTTCTACCTGGATACTGGCGAAACCGAGGATCTCGAACGCCTATCGAAGTCATTGCCTACCTTTGTCGATATGGGTGCGAAGATCCCTAGCTGGTGGTTCCACGAGAAATCCGGCATCCCCAAGGCCCAGGAAGGCGAAGACGTGCTTATGCCAAAGGCAGCGCCAAGCCCCTTCGGTGCGCTGCGTTTGGCACGCAACAGCCAACCCGTCGCTGCGCTTCGCCAGGCACCCACACAACCCGGCCAGCCCAGCTACTACCGTGATGCCACGCTCGAGCAGCTCGACGGCCAGGCACAGCCAGTTATCGACGGTTGGGTTAACCAGGTGCAGCAGCTAGCCGATCAGGCCGAAAGCCTGGAGCAGCTGCAAGAGTTGATTGCCACCGCCTTCGATGATCTGGACGAGAACGAGCTGGCCGACGTGATGGCCATCGCCTTTGAGGCTGCCGATCTAGCAGGCCGTGCCACGGCCGATGAGGAAACCGGCAATGCCGATTAGCGCCGAGTTCAACCGCCCGTTTACCGAGCAAACCGAGTTCTTTCGTAACAAGCTGAACCTGCCCACTACCCGCGCCGGGCAGATTACCCGCGACCAGAACGACGCCGCCTTTGTCGTAGCCGGTGCGACCAAAGCGGATCTGCTCGCGGATCTTCGCGGCGCGGTCGATGGCGCGATTAGCAGCGGCCAGAGCCTGGGCGAGTTCAGAAGCCAGTTTAATGAGATCGTCACCAAGCGCGGCTGGACAGGCTGGACCGGCGAAGGCACCCAAGCCGGGCGCGCCTGGCGTACCCGGCTCATCTACAAGACCAACCTCGATACATCCTACGCCGCCGGCCGCTGGGCGCAGATGACCGACCCGGACGTCATGCGCCTGCGACCGTACTGGCGCTACGTTCATAACACCGTCGAGAACCCACGCCAGCAGCACCAACGCTGGAACAACCTGGTGCTACGCGCCGATGACCCCTGGTGGCAAACCCATTACCCGCCCAACGGCTTTGGCTGCAACTGCGGCGTCGAGACGCTGAACCAGCGCGGGCTGGAACGGCTGGGCAAGAGCGAGCCGGATAGCGCACCCCGCGGCGGCACCTATGAGCACATCGATAACGCCACCGGCGAAGTGCTGACAGTGCCAAACGGCGTGCAACCCGGCTTTGATTACGCACCGGGCCAGACCGCCGCCGAGCGCGTGATCGCCGCCCGGCTGAACCGGCTGGATAGCGTCGAAGCGACCATCGCCCGGCAGCACGTCGGCCAGTTGGTCGAAGCGTCGCTGTTCAGTCGGTTCTTCAATGGCGAGATCCAAGGGGAGTATCCGATTGCGGTCGTGCCACCGGTGGAACGTCAGGTGCTGGGCGCGGAGTCTCCGGTGGTGCTGCTCTCGCAGCAGAGCTTGCGCACTCATCGCGAACGCCACCCTGAGATAGGCCTAGAGGACTACCGCCGTGTGCAGCAACTCCTGGACGATGGTCAAGTGTACCAACTACCCGACAAACCGGGTCGCTTGATCTACTTGGTGATCGAGGGCGTCACCTATCGCGCCGCACTAAAGCGCACGCAGGATGGCCAGAAGAGTTATTTCCTGACGCTGTTCAAGAGTCGCACGGATCAGCCGCCGCCGGACGCGGTAAGACTCAGATAAGGAGGGGGAGTAAGGGAAAGCCTGTCACATGGGAGGCACCCATGCTAGCCCTCATCAACGCCAATCGGCGAAGGGGTCGGTAGCCATACCGAGGACAGGCAATATCAGTATAGGAGAGAACCATGGGCACCATCAACGTAGAAAGCGGTGAGGTCGAACGCGCTATTCAAGACCTGATCAACAAGGGACAGGATCTCTCTGCACCGATGAAGTCGATCGGCGAAGAGATGGTCAACCGCACCCAGCAGCGCTTCCGCGACAAAAAAGCCCCGGACGGCAGCGCCTGGGCACCCAACGCGCCGGTAACGGAAAAGCGCAAAGGCCACGGCCGGGTGCTAGAAGGCGAAAGCAAAGAACTGGCTAAGCAGTTCAGCTATAGCGCAGCGTCAGACAGCGTCGAATGGGGCAGCCTGATGGTCTACGCCGCTATGCAGAACTACGGTGGTGCCAAAGCTGACTTCCCCCACCTATGGGGCGACATTCCGGGGCGAGAGTTTATCGGGCTGAATGGAGACGATAATGACGAGGTACTGGCCACCCTGGCCGACCATTTGAGTGGTTGAGTGGTGATTGCGAGAAATGGCGCACACGCCACGCACGCCCCGACCCACTACGTTGGCCCGGATTTAGCTAGCAAGGGGCGTTAGACCTGCGTTAGATTTCCCAGATACACCGATTAGAGAGAGGCTCATGACGTTTTCAGAAATCTTTCAGACTTTAGTTGCCCCATATACAGCCTTTGCTATAGCTATCGCTACATACATATTTAATAAAAGCAGAGACAGAATTGCGCTTATCAGGCAGGAAAAGCTGGAGCACTACAAAGATTTTGTACGCACTCTTAATGACTATGTCGTCACACCTGGCAACCCAGATGCACGGTATGCATTCGTAGGAGCCTGTAACCGAATGCATTTGGTTGCTTCTGACAAAGTACTTATAAAACTCTCTCGACTCCTCGAAGGTTTAAAGATTAGTGAATCTAATGAAACACTACAGCCCAAGCTAGACCAGTTGATTTATTTGATGCGCAAGGACCTGGGTTTCACAAAGAATTTTGAAGGGCCTAATTCGATGCAGCTTTCAGCCTAAAAGTTAAAAACTTCCTAAAGCGCTTTAAATCCACGCCCCGCCCTAAGCCCCCGATCATGGGGGCATGAAAACACAAAGCCTTCACTCAAAGCCCCGCGTTGCCGTTTGCGCCCTCAGCGTGCAAGCCACCAGCGACAAGACGCGCCTGATGCCTGCCGGCACCTTCCACGCACCGCGTGGGGCTGCTGAAGGCAACGGGCCTTGGCACCTCTCCGCCGATGCTGCGCAAGCGATTATCCGCTTGGCCGCTGGGCGCAGCACTGATATTGCCCTCGACTACGAACACCAAACCCTTTACGCCGAAAAGAACGGTAAGCCCGCGCCTGCTTCAGGCTGGCTAGACCCGCGCTCGCTTGAATGGCGTGAAGACGGCCTGTACGGCGCCATCACTTGGACAGCGGCCGCAAGCGCGGCGATTGAGGCCAACGAATACCGTTATCTCTCCCCCGTATTTCCCTACGACGCCAACGGTGTGCCGTTAGACCTGCTGCACCTGGCGTTAACCAACACCCCCGCCATTGATGAGGGCGCGGCGCAGCTTGCCGCTGCTCGGATGGCGATTACCCACGACGTCACTAATGACGCCCAGGAGATCGACACCGTGAAACGTGAACAGCTGATTGCCACGCTCGGACTGGCCACTAATGCCACCGACGAGCAGATCGACACTGCCATTGCCGCGCTAAAGGCCGGCGACGCTGACGCCAAGGCATTGCGTGAAGAACTCGGTGCCAAAGACGACGCGAAACCCGCCGAAGCGGTGGCCGCGCTCAAGGCATCCGGCACCACCGCCCCGGACATGAGCCAGTACGTGCCCCGCGCCGTGTATGACGAAACCACCCAGCAACTCGCCGCGCTGAAAGCCAGCGGCGATACCGCCGAGTTGGATTCCCTCATCAAAGGCGGATTGGAAGATGGACGCATCCCCGGTAAAGCCACGGCCGACTGGCTTCGCGTCCAAGGGTTGGCAGCGTGCAAAGCGTATGTGCAAGGCGCGCCCAGCATCGCCGCCTTGAAGACCACCCAAACCCAAGGCCAGGCGCCAAAAGGCAATGAGGGCAAGGATGATCTGAGCGACGCCGAGCTTGCCGTGTGCAAGGGCATGGGCCTGACGCCGGAGCAGTACCGCAACGCCAACCCGGCCGCTAGCGCGTAAGCCACGCGCGAATCTTTCTCCTTTCCAGAGGACATCAACGTGACTGCTCAAACCCAGAACCGCAACACGCCGTACCGCGAGAACACCAGCCGCAGCCACCCGATGGCGGCCGGGGTTGAGGTGTTTGCAGGCGGCATTGTCGTGGTCTCCATCGCCAGCGGTTTCGCTGCCGCAGGTTCTACCGGCACGGGTCTGATCGCCGCCGGCGTGGCCATGCACTACCAGGACAATCGCACTGGCGATAACGGTGACCAGCATATCGAGGTAAAGCGCGGCTGCTTTGCCTTCGCCAGCGCCACGGGCGACGACGCCATCGGCCCCGCCGACCTCGGCCAGTACTGCTACCTGGTCGACGACCAGACGGTGGCGAAGACCGATGGCGAGGGCACCCGCTCCATCGCAGGAATCATCGACGGCGTCGGCGACTTCGGCGTGTGGGTACGCATCGACCCGACCAACGGCCCGGCCGCCAGCGCCTGACAGGCCCGGCGTTCACCAGACAAAGGATAGAGAACCACCATGAACCTCACTTCCGCCAATTTGCAGGCGCTGTACAAGGCCTTCAACACCAACTTCCAGAAGGGTTTTAGTTCGATGGGCGAACAGGGCGCGCTCTATGAGCAGTTCTGCACCATCGTGCCCAGCACCACCGCCGTCGAGGTGTACCCGTTCCTCAAGAGCCTGCCGCGCATGCGCGAGTGGCTGGGCGACCGGGTGATTCACTCGCTCGAGGGCGCCGGCTTCTCGATCAAGAACCGCAAGTTCGAGCTGACCGAAGGCGTCTCCCGCGACGCGATCGAAGACGACACCTACGGCCTTTACGCCCCGGTCTTCGAAGAGTTCGGCCGCTCCAGCCGTGAGCACCCCAATGAACTCGCCGTCGAGGTGTTGGCAGCCAACCCGGAGTGCTACGACGGCCAGCCGCTGTTCGATGCCGACCACCCGGTGCTCAACGCCGTGGGCGTGGAGACCTCGGTTTCAAACGATATGGGCGGCTTGGGCGATGCCTGGTACGTAATGGATCTCTCCCGTGTCATCAAGCCAATCGTGTTCCAGCGCCGGCGTGATTACAGCTTCCGCGCGTTGACCGATCTGAACGATACCGCCGTCTTCATGACCGACCAGTTCCTGTTCGGTACCGATGCCCGCGTCAATGCCGGCGCTGGCTTGTGGCAACTAGCCGTGCGTTCCCGCCAGCCGTTCAACGCCGAGAACTACGAAGCCGCCCGCAAGGCTTTGCAGGCGATGAAAGGTGATTACGGCCGCCCGCTCGCCCTACGCCATAGCCACACCATGGTGCCGAGCAGCATGGAAGGCCAGGCCCGCGCGGTGCTGAACAACGCCATGAACGCCGCCGGCGCGACCAACCAGTGGGCGAACACGTCCCAATTGGTGTTGAACCCCTGGTTGGCCAGCGCCTAACGGCACGTTAACCCGCCACTTACAGCGCCTGCTCTGGCAGGCGCTGTAAACGGAGAGCCTCATGACCACACGTAAACGAACTACCGCCAAGGCCAAGCAGCAGGTCTCGGAGACCCAAACCGCTGCTGACGCGACCGCGCCCACATCGGCGCCGGTACCGGAGGCAGCCCCGGCCGTTGATGAAAGCCACCCGGCACCGCCGGTCGAGCCAGAAGCCGTTCCGCCCGCTGAGAAACCCGAGGGCATGATCAAGGGCTATGGCGCCGGTATTCCTGAGCATGCCGTCATCGAAGCCAAAGCGGCCGCTGAGAGAACCACGCCCACGTCAGCCCCCCTGCCCGAAGCGGCTGCGCCGGCGGATAAGCCCGGCGACACGATCATCGGCGACGGCACCGGTAAGGCACTGCCACCAATCGACACGAAAGAGCTGCCGGGCCTGTTCGTGCGCACGAAACGCCGCATCAAAAGCCGCCGCCGCGCCGGCTACCGCTTCAACCGCGAAGGCACCGGCATTGCGCTCGAGCTTTTGAACGCCGAGCAGATCCGGCAACTGCGCGACGACCCGGCGCTCGAGGTCGAGGACTGCACCTTCCCGATCGCCGACGCCGTCAGCGAGCCGGAGGCCTGACCATGGCGTATTGCACCCAGGCGGATCTGATCGAGCGCTTCGGCGCCGACGAGATCCTCGCGATCGCCCGCGACGCCAGCGGCACCGCCATTGATACCGGGGTCGTCGAGCGGGCGTGCGAGGACGCCAGCGGCGAGATCGACGGCTACGTCAACGCCGCCGGCTACCCGGTACCGCTGATACCCGTGCCGCGCATCGTGATTGCAAACGCCTGCGACATCGCCCGGTACCGGCTTTACGACGAGCACGCCAGCGAACAGGTCCAGAAGCGCTACGACGATGCGGTGAAGTTCTTGAAAAGCGTATCGCGCGGCGAGGTGCGGCTGGGTGTTTCGACCGGTCCGGCTTCGAGCAGCGTCGGCAGCGTGCAAATGAACCCAGGCCGCCGGGTGTTCAACGGCGGCGGTTTCTAGGAGATGGCAATGAGTGCCAAACAGACCACTAAAGCAGCGGCCCCGGCTGCTGAGAAAAAATCACCGCCGCCCGCGCGCAAGCAAGTGCAGGTCCGGGTCAAGACCACAGCGACCGGCGTTAAGCGCCAAGTGTGTGGCGTCATTCTCACAAACGAGTGGCAGACCTTGACGCTGGATGACCGGGGCAGCGCCTACAAAGCGATCGAGCGCGACCACGCGCTGGTGATGGAAGCCGCGCCCATTGAGAAGGCCGCGAACTAATGATGTCGCTCGCGCCATGGCTTGCGCGGTTGAACACCGAAGACGGCCCCCGCGTGCAGCTGGCGGCAGATGTAGATGCAGCGCAAAACGCCAAGACCAACCCGAGCCGGATGCTGGTGTTGGGGCGTGACAACGTTACACACCATGACATGAGCAGCGGCGCTACTCATCTCGTTAAGCCGGAAGTATTGCTTGTTACCGGTATTCAGCGGCGCAACTTGCCGATGGGCAATACCGACGATGAGCTGACGCTACTGCGCAAGCCGATGCTGCGCCGCTTGATCAACTGGGTACCAGACGACTGCGACAGCGCCATCAAATGGCAGCGCGGTCAGATCCTGAGCCTGAAATCACACGCCCTTTTTTGGGTCGACGTATTCACCACTGAGTACCGGTGGTAGGAGAACAAACGTGAGCATGAAGACCAACCGCCGGGCGCTCATCGTCGCCCTGGAAGACGCCTATAACGATGGCACCACCACGCCGGACGCCGCCAGCCAAGCCGTGCTGGCCCGCGAGATCAGCACCACGCCGCTGGCCGGTAACAACATCGACCGTACCTTCGTGCGCCCTTACTACGGCAACTCGCCCCAGGCACCGGGCGAAAAGCACGTTCAGGTGCAGGTCGAGGTGGAATTGAACACCAGCGGTACCGCCGGAACGCCGCCACCCTGGGGCGCGATGCTGCGCGCCTGTGGCTGGAGCGAAGTGATCGTTGAGGGCGAGAGCGTCACTTACGCGCCGGTCTCTGAGAACGAGGATTCTTGCGTCTTCTTCGCCCACATGGACGGCAACCTGCACAAGGGCCGGGGCGCTCACGGCACCCCGGAGTTCACCCTCAACGGTAACAGCATCCCGACCATCCGCTTCACGCTGTACGGCCTTGTCAGCCCGGTGACGCAAGAAGAGCTGCCCACCGTCACGCTGAGCCACTGGAAAAACGCCCTGGTGGTGAACAGCACCAATACCGAGCTGATGAAGCTGATGGGCGCGGACGTCGCGTTCAGCCAGTTCTCGCTGAACATGAGCAACAGCGTGGAGCACATGAGCGAGGTGGTGGGCGCAAACGAGGTCGAGATCAACGGCCGTGGCCCCTCCGGCGCGCTTCAGATCGAAGATCCCGGCGTTGGCACAAAGAACTACTTCGAGGTTCACCAGGACGCCGAGACCGGCGCGCTCACGCTCACCCATGGCAAGAAGGTGGGCAACATCATCGACTTCAAGATGCCGTCGATTGGCATCGAGTCGCCGACCTATGCCGATGTGAAAGGCAAGCAGATGCTCGGCATCAACTACATGCCCCAGCCCGTGGATGGCAACGACGAAGTCTCAATCGTCGTCCGTTAAACCCTTTTTCACTACCCCGTAACCGCTGCCCAAGCGGCGGTTAAACAGCGTTCAATCAGGAGAAATACCCGTGTTCAAGCTCAACACCGCCCGCTCTTACACCTACCCCGTTGCCCTGACCGTTTACGACGAAGCCGGCAAAGAGCAAACAGGCAAGTTCAAAGCCAAGTTCAAAGTGGTGGCACAGGACAAGCTGCGCGAAATGCCGGCCGATACGCTGCTGCTCGACCAGGTGCTGATTGGTGTCGATGGCATCGAAGTAGCCGGTGAAGACGGTAAAGCACTCGAAGGCGACGATCTACTACATGCTGTGATTAACGATCCGGCCGCCAGCAACGCGTTGCTTACCGCGTACCAGGAGAGCGTTTCAAAAAAGAACCGTCGGTAAACCTGGTCGACGCCGGCAAGCACTGGGCTGAGGCCAGCACGGCTCAGCCCAACCTGGTCAAGGATGACCTTGCCGCACTGGGCATCACCCTAAGCGGCGAGCTGGCCGAAGAAGTCGAGGCAGCAGAAGCCGAGCCGGATCTTTTCGAAGTACTGCCGGAGAACTGGCAAGCCGTCCAGGCGTTCCAGCGCTGTTCACGCCAGTGGCGGTATGCAGGCATGGGCGGCCCCACCGGGCTGGATGTGCAAGCCGTCATCAGCGTGATCGCCCTGTATCAGTTGCCGCCCCCGGAGCAGCTCGAGCGGCTGGACCAGGTGCAATTGATCGAACGCGGCGCGCTCAGCGTCATGAACGAACCCCGCAACTAGCCGTTAGAAGGATACCCCGTGGCGAACGATCTAACGCTCAGCGTTACCCTAACTGGCGACGGCCGCCAGCTCTCCGGCACCCTCAAGGGTGCCCAAGGTGACGTGCGGGAGTTTTCAGCGACGACCGAGCGGGAGAGCCAAAAGGCCGAGACGGCACTCGCGGCGCCAGGCCGTAGCGCCGTCACGGTTTCTGACCATCTACGCAGTACCCAGCGCGAAGCGCGTATCTTTGGCACCGAAGCCACTCAGGGCGGGCGTGAAGCCACGCAGGCACTTAGCCAAACCAGCCAGCAGGTACAAACCACCAGGAGCCACTTCAACCTGCTGCGCACAACGGTAGGATTGGCCTTGGGCGCATTCTCCGTCCGCCAAGTGGCGGGGATGGTTGATGGCTGGTCCGACATGCGCTCCGTGGTCGGCGCGGCGATTGGCGATATGGATGCCGCGGGCGACATGATGGGCCGTATTACCGATATCGCGAACGCCTCCTATGCGCCGCTTGAGCAAACGGCACGCACTTACGCCAGCAACGTTACTGCGCTGAGAGACTTGGGCCGCTCGGCGGCGGAAACGGCTGACTACACCGAGTCTCTCAACCATCACTTGGTGCTAACCGCAACGCGGGGGCAGCAAGCGGAGTCTGTGCAGAACGCTCTGTCCCGCGCGATGGCCGTCGGCAAGTTGCAAGCCGATGGGCTGGAAACCGTGTTGGCCAACGGCGGTGAAGTGGCCCAGTCGCTCGCGAATGAGCTAGGCGTGACGGTGAGCCAGCTACGTGGGCTCGCCTCTGAAGGAAAGATTACCGGCGATGTGATCGCCAGCGCCTTGATCGGATCGCTGGAGGACGTGCGCGACCGCGCCGGCGAAATGCCCGCGACCATCGAAGACGGCTTCGTGCGTATCCAAACGTCGGCCACTCGCTTGGTCGGCGAGCTGGATCAGGCCATGGGCGTGTCCGGGGGTGTTGCCGGTATCCTGATCGGCGCGGCTGACACGATGACAGCCGCCATTGATCCGCTAGTCGATAACATCGACAACATTCAGTTCGCCGCCGGGGCGGTGGCTGTCATGTTGGCAGGACGATACACCGGCGCAATCGTTACCAGCCAAGCGGCGTTGGCTGCCAAAACCGTGGTGGTTTCAGCGGCTACGGGTACGCTGAACCTGCTGACCGGCGCTACTTCCCGTCAAACAGTTGCCAACAATGTAATGGCTGCCTCTGCTCGGGGCGCCGCCGGTGCCATAGCGTTAGTTGGTGGGCCTGCCGGCGCGGCTGTGGTTGCAGTAGGCGCCCTTTATTATTTCCGCGAAGAGCTCGGTTTTGTTGACGCAGCGGCCCAGGACGCCACCGATGCCCTTGATGCGAATAGCGATGCCATCCGTGATGGTACCGCTGCCGCAATGGACGCGTCATACGCCAACCTGATCAGCTCTTTGGAAGCCGTCTCTCTTCAAGCTCAAGAGGCTATGGCTCAGCTCATGGAGCTTGAAGCGCGCCAGACCTTTTACGAAAACTCTCACCAGGGTGTAGCCGATAGCCTCAGTGGCGCTATAGGCGATCAAGCTCAAGTACTGGAAGGGCTGTGGGAACGGCAAGTAGAGCTACGAACCGCCATTAAAGAGAACCGTGCTGCTCGTGAATCGGCGACCGTCTCGGATAGAGCCGCCAATGCCGTAATGAGTGACATGACCGTCACGGCGGATGCACTAACAAAGTCCACTGCTCGCAAAACTGTTGCCACCCGTGAAGCGGCCAAGGAAGCTACAACACTCGCCACCTCATACGAGAACCTGCTCGACCGCCTCAACCCCAACCGCCGCGCCGCCCGCCAGTACGCGCAGGATCTCGGAACGCTGAGCCTCGCCTTCGCCACCGGCCGAATGAGCGCCGTGCAGTACATGCAGGCGATGGGGCTGCTACACGAAAGCTTTCAGGAAGCCCAACGCGACAGCGAAGAGCTGGCCACCACCGTCGGCGCCGAAGCCGATCGGATGGCCACGCTCTATACACGACAGCTCGAGCGGATGGACGATGCGGCCGTCGATATGCACCGCTCGTTCTTGACCGGCGCGGAAGATGCGTTCGGCTCCTTCAAGCGCTTGGCGTTCGATACCCTCGCCGAGGTAATCCACGCCTACACTACTCGTCAAATCACCGCTTCGATTGGTTTTAATGCATCGGGTGGTGGCATGCCCGGTGCCGCTCCTGGCGGCGGCTTTGGCATTAGCCCCGGCGGTATCGGCAATGCCTGGAGCGCGGTGCAGAACGGGTTCGGCAATATCCAGTGGGGCGGCGCCGGCGGCGCGCAGGCTTATGGTGGCGCGGGCTTTGCTAATGCGGCGACGTCTGGCCCGGGTGCGACGGGCTACCTTGGCGGTTCGATGCAGAACTTCCAGGGCATGCAAGGGCTTGCCGGTGCCGGTGCGGGGTTTGCGGGCGGCTATGCGGGTACCCAGCTTGGGCAGTCGGTGTTCGGTAAGGAAGCGGGCAGCTCCTGGGGCGCCATTGGGGGCGGCGTGGCAGGCACATACCTGGGCGGCCCGTTGGGCGCTGCGATTGGCGGCGCGATCGGCGGCGCAATCGATGCCGCGTTCGGCAAGAGCAAAAAGCACTTCCACTTCGACTTTGTCCAGGGCCAGCAGCCAGGGGTATTCGGCGATCGCGATTCTGCTCTCGGCGGCTTCGGCATCTCACGCTTCAGCGATTACAAACTCGGCGAACAGCAAGACCAGCTAAACACGTTGATGGACCAGATCGCCGTCTTTGATAGCACGCTGGCCAGTGCTGCGATTGACCAGCGACTCGACGCAATGCGTCAAAGCGTCGAAGGCTTCACCTACTCCGGACCAGAGGGGCTCTTTGATGCTCGTTTGCGCGAGATTGTTGACGGCTCCGGCGCGTATGTCGAGCAGGCTATTACTGCTATCAGCGATCCCGAGCAGATGGCTAACGCGTTTGTTTCAGTGCTCAATCTTGAGCGCGTCGTTCAGTCACTGAACGCACAGATTCAGAGTGATTTGATCAATCACCTGGAAACGAACACAACAGACATCCAGGGAACGGTCGGGAGTCTCACCCGGGCGATCGACGCGACAGTCTTGCTCGGCAATAGTGCCGAACGACTGAACCTGCAGTTCGATACGACCGCGAGTGGCGCGATTCACTACGCGTGGGCGATCCAGGAGGCGGCCGGCGGCGTCGAAAATCTGAGCGCGATTACTCAGAACTACTATGCCTCGGTGACCACTGAAGCAGAGCGTCTCAGTCGCACACAAGTTGATCTATATGCATCGCTGGCCAGCGTCACCGACCAGGTGCCCACCACCGTTGCAGAGCTGCGTACCCTGGTCGAAGCGCAAGACATGAACACTACCGCCGGCGGCCGTCTGGCCATCCAGCTCATGCAGCTGGCCCCGGCGATGGACGAAACCAACGCCGCCGTTCGCCGCATGCTCGAGCAGCAGTACCAGGACACATTGGGCCGGGCACCCGACGCGGCGGGCATGGAGTACTGGTTCAACCAGGTCGCTACCGGCTCCGCAACACTGGAGCAAGCGCTGGCTGCCATCGCCGGTAGCGCCGAAGCGGCCGAGTTCGCTTCTAAGGGTGCCGCCGATGGCATGGAAAGGGTTTCAGACGTGCTCCGCGCCCGCGAGCAACTGGAGCGTCAGCTGCTGACGCTTCAAGGCAATACAGCTGAACTACGTCGGCGTGACCTCGAAGCGCTGGATGAATCCAACCGCCCGCTACAGCAACGCGTATGGGCACTGCAAGATGAGCAGGAACGCCTGCGCAACCTGGAGCGCCAACAGCAGGAGCGTGTGCGTGCAATCAATCAGGAGAGGGATGCGCTCGCCCGAGCCAAACAGCAGCTTGCAGGTTTCAGCAACAGCATCGACGGCTGGATCGCCAACCGGCGCGGCACCGACGCCGGGCTGGCTTCACCGGGCGACCAGCTCGCTGCCAGCTCTCAAGCATTTTACGAACAGTACGACAAGGCGAAAGGCGGTGACCGCGATGCGATGAACAGCATCACGCAGTACGCCGATCGCTTCATTGAAGCGCAAAAAGGCTGGAGTGCCAGCGGCACACAGACCACGGCCACGATCGATAAGGTCGAGGGCATGATGGCCAAGCTGCCTGGCCAACTGAGCGCCGAGCAGTTTTTAGCCGAAGAGTTTAAAGGGGCGCTGGCCGATCAGACCACTTCGCTGGCCACCGCGCTGGATCTCAACGGCAACGGCACTGTCTCCGCCCTCGAACGCGCGATCACCGCCGACTGGGAAACCAGCGACTTGCTCAAGAGCGTGTTGCACCAGGAGATGCGCCGTCTGGGTACGACCGTACTGACTGAAGCGCAGATCCGCAGCGCGCTTTCTCCCTACGCGACAGATGCCGAGATTGACCGGCTGATTCGCCGGGTCGATGTGAACGGCGATGGGCTCGTCTCACAACACGAGCTGACAAATGCGCGGCTCGGTGGGTTGTCGAGTGGCATAGCAAACGCAATTGCAACTGAATTTGGCAGTATCGACATCTCGGGTGACGGCCTCATCGACTATGACGAGTTCCGCGCAGCGTTCCAGGGCATGGCGACGGATCTGGAGCTGCGGCGCATCTTCAATCAGCTTGATGAAAATGGCGATGGCACGATCTCACGACTCGAAGCGCAGACATCAGAACTAAAAACTGGCGCGAAGACCGGGGATTTAAGCGATCTCGAGCAGTCGATCGTTCGCGCGCTCAACGCGAATCAGAACGAAGCGGTTATCCGGTGGTGGGGGCATAACATCGCGAATGAGTTCAGCCGGAAATTTAATGGCGCGGGACGCGGTCTCGGTATCACTGTCTCTGAAAATCACAATGCTCAGGGCTTACGTGCTATGGCCGGTATTTTCCGCGCTGTAATGGGTCCGAATGGCGTGAATGGCTCTCACCGGACCGGCCTGGAATACGTGCCCTACGACGGCTACGTTGCAGAGCTTCATCGCGGGGAAAAGGTGCTGACCGCTGAAGACGCCAAGTCAATGAGGAACGATGCCCCCACTTTGACAATGCCTGCGTTGCCCACAATCTCCCCGTTGCAGGGCAATAACGATATCGTCGAAACCCTGCGAGAGCTGAAGCGCGAAGTGACGCAGCTTCGCAGCGAGAACACGAAGTTGCAGCGTGAGAGCAACCAGCACCTATCAGCGGCCAATAACCAGCGCGGTGCGGCCGCAAATAGCCAGATCAACGCCATCGAGCGCAGCAACAAGATGCTCAAGCGCATGGAAGACGATAAGCGTCTTGAGGCGGCCAAACGATGACCTGGACACTGACGATCAAGGACGCCCTGGACGGTGAAAACAAGCTGCATACGCTGCGTTTTAGCCAAGGCCGCTATCTGGATGCCACCGATAACTTCTATGACCCGCGCATTTTACAGCCCGGTTTATATGAAGGCGGCCTCTATGCCGGGCAACTGTTACAGCAGCAGCGCAGTGGGTTCGGCGAAACCACATTAATCAACACCGATGGCGGGCTCGATTACCTTGCCGACTATGCAGTCGATGGGCGCGAGATGACGCTCGCCTATAACGGCGTTACGCAAGTTGAGGGCACAGTGGCGCGCCTTGCATTTTCCGATACCGACGTCTCTGTAGTGCTGCGCGATCCGCTTGAGCTTTTGCGCTCGCCATACCCGATGGAAACATACGGTGGCAGTAACGTATTGCCCAATGGCCTTGACGGTACCCAAGAAGACATTGCCGGCGAGCTGAAGCCTATCGTGCTGGGCGAAGCCCGTAACGCCACTCCGGTACAGGTCAATACGGCGAAGCTGATCTACCAGGTATCGTCATTAGCGGATTGCAATGTGGCAGCAGCTTACGATCGCGGCGTCGCACTCAAGAAAGGCAGTGCGTACTCAAGCCTGTCTCAACTGCAAAGCACCGCCCCAGCACCCGGTGAGTTTCGAGCTTACCAGGGCTATGTCCGACTGGGCCAGAACGCCGTCGGCACGCTCACGGTAGACGCCGAGGTGCGCGATGCGCGCGCTGGCACGGTCGCTAAAAAGCTGGCTGCCCAGCAGAACTTTACGCTGCATTCAGATGACGTGGCCACGCTGAATACTTACGGCGCCATTCGGCTCTATTTGAACAGCGAAACTAACGTGCTGGACCTGCTCGATCGCATCGCAGAGAGCATTGGTGGCTGGCTTTCAGTAAGGGGCAAGGTGCTGCGTCTGGGTGTTTGGGAAGCGCCCGAGCCCACCGATACCGCTATCCGCGATTACTCGATTGAAAGCGTTACGCGCAGCGCTACCGGCGCCGGTGATAATGGGCTCCCCATTTGGCGCGTAACGATCGAATGTGACCGCATCGAAACCGAGCAAACCGACCTTTCCGGCGATGTTGATAACGCTCGCCGTGCCCGCGTGGGCAAGCAGTACCGTCGTGTGGTGGCCATTGATCAAGCCGTTCGAGACCGCCACCCGCTCGCCGCTGAAATCACGATCACCAGTTTGCTGGCCAACTACTCGAAGAGCCAACAGGTTGCCCAGCGCGTGCTCGAGCTTTTGAGCCCCCGGCGCGACACCGTGCAGGTCGACGCCCATGAAGCGCCGCTTCCTACCCAAGGCATGAACCTAACGTTGATTACACCGCGGCAGAGCTACGGCGCAGGCCGCGCAATGCGCGTCACCGGCTACCGGCTCGACGCCGAAACCAACGCACTATTACTAAACCTGTGGGGCTGAACTGTGGCACTTGATCCCAATAAAATTGCGCTGTGCTGGCCCAACTATATAGAGCGAGCCACAGTCAGTGGCGGGCGGTGGCTCGCCTCGCTGCCGCTCGAGCATGTACAAGACGGTCGCTTTTCGGTCGTGGCCAAGTCACGCTCGCTCAGCCGGGCGGATACACAGTACTGGATCACTCTGCCAAAGCGCCAACGTATTCATGCCGTCGCCATGCCCGCTCATAACATGAGTGCGTCGGCGACCGTGCGGGCTCGTGTCTATCGAGATTCAGCGGGAACGGATTTGATCCATGACACCAGCTGGCACGACGTCTGGCCGGCGCTTTACGACCTGGAGAGCGTGGTCTGGGGCGATGACAATTTCTGGAATCGGCGGCTCTCGGAAGACGACCGGAAGAACTACACGCCCTTGGCCATCGTCCTGTTCAGCGAGCGCCTGCTGGGAAGCAGCGTGCATGTCGAGCTAAGCGATCCCGCTAACCAAGAAGGCGCTATTATCCTGGGGCGCGTTCTGCTGACTGACGTTTGGCAGCCCCGCTATAACCTCGATCGCGGCGTACGTCACGGTTACGACTCCGGCACCGAAATCACGCGCGCCGGCGATGCCGCCCGCACCGGCTATGCCCGCCGAGTTACGCCCAAACGCACCGTCATGTTCGACCTCAACCATTTGACGGAAGATGAAGCCTTCATGCGCATTCACCGGCTTCAACGTACCGAAGACGTGGTTGGCGAGATCCTCTACCTCTGGTCACCGGTTCCCAGCCCCACCAACTTTGCGCGCGCAATGGTGGCCCACCAAACAGAGCTGAACGACATCAGCTACCCCTATCACAACAACTATCAGCACGCCATGTCACTTTTGGAGATCCTGTAATGGCTAATCGCGTCACATTCCCGGCCGCCTTGGGAGGCGACGGCAAAACGTATTCAGACGATGCCGACCCCAATACCGGACTCGATGGGCTCGGCTACATCACTCGCTTGGTCCCCCTGATGAAGAACGCCGTCGCGATGGCGGGTTATACGCAGAAGTACGCGGCTAAAATCGATGCCGCCGCTCGCAATGCCGAGCGTGCTGAAAACGCACAAAAGTATGTGGAAGCGTATGCTGGGTCGCTTCGCAATAATTTGACAGCCTTTTACAAGCGTAAAGCCACGCTGATTTTCGATTTTGCCGGTAATGAGTACGTTCGCGATAATGGAGATAGAGTCGTAAATTCAGCGAATGAGCTGATTAAAACAACCAGGTCATCCCCCAAGTACGTGCTAGGCCCCGACCGGAAAATGCGTGAGATCTCGAGTAATATGATCGCTCGGCACTGGGGTGGGGGACAGGACGCATGTGCCTCTGCCCTCATTGAGTGGTCTTCCACGAATATACTGCCGTTATCACAAATGGCGGATGGTCAATGGCCTATCACTCGTACTCAAAACGCGTGGGCTAACACACCAGTTCAAAAAGGCGATGTCGTACTGGACAGGTTTACAGGCGGCAGCGTGAGGTTAACGGATGTGTCATCGACTACCGAGGTGGCGACATGGTCCGTGTATTTCCATGACAAGGGAGAAGATGAAAACACCACGGTTATTCGCGGTGAGCTGCGTGGGCAGGATACTGCGGCTGTAGGTGAGCTCTATTTTGACTACTCAAGTAAGACGTTTTCATCGAATAATAATGACGGTGTCACTTTTGATTATGAAGACTTGGGGGGCGGTTTCTACAGAGTGTGGCTCACGGTGAGCGCGCTTGGTCTGGATGTTGAGCGTTTACGTACGGCGATATACGGGACAAACAAATGGCTGGGTGGGTTCCAGATTGAAGAATGGGAGTATGTCACTAGCTATATACCCACACGAGGAACCCCTGCCACTCGCAGTCGCGATTTTATAGCGTACGACTTGAATGGAGAGGCAGGAATAAACCTGACCGTCGTTATAAAAGCACGGTTCGTGAACAGAAATACACGCTCGGGTTCACGAGATGGGGTTATTCAATTAAGTGGGAATGACAGTAACAACAGCCGCTTGGTAATCACACGAGACCAGCGGCAGTCAAACAGGTTATCTGTTATCTGCATAGATAACGGCACTCAATTGTTTAGTAGCGGGCTCAACATGAGCCCTCAAAACCCAGGCAATAGTTGGTTTACCGCAGCGATCTCATGCAGTAGTACCGGCGTGGTGCTTGCAGTCGACGGTAATACATATGCCAGCAATTTGATATCCGAGCTGAATTTTATAGAGAAGATCGTTTTGGCTCGGGATGGCGGGTTTGTGACCCCCTCGCTGCAAGTTGAGGAATGCTTTTTATTGCCAGAAGCGTTAAACGAATCAGAGCTAAAGGAGCTAACCGCATGATCGACGCCATCATTCACACGCCCGATTTCCCCGCGTTGGTTACAACGCTCGATGCGAGTTATCCCAATCTGCTCGAGCGCAACGACGACGGCTCAATCTCTCAACCACCCACGGTGACCGGCTTTGCACGCACGCCCGCTGTTTCAAATGGCGATGAAGTCATGATCTACGCTCGGCTGGATGCGACTGAGGCAGACCAGTGGCGAGGTATTGAGGGTGTACAGATTTTGGCTGAGCGCGAATTTAGCGGCAAAGGCACAGCCGACGCCTTGTTCGATGCAGTACGCGCCGATGCCAATACTAAAGCCATTTACGACCGCGTCTATCCCCGACCCGTGCAGCAATTCGATGATGGCGAAGGAGGCACATTCGAGTACCAACGCCCTGCCAACTTCGGCATGATTGCGGGTGCTTAATAAATCACTAATTGACCGATATTGAAGCAACACGCCTTAAAACTCGATTGTCAAAGGCCCAGTATCCAGAGAGATACATAATTCCTTTGATAATGGAGACTTATATGCAAAACGTCGAGAGCAATACCCAAGCAGTAGAAAACACCCCAAACCCCGAATGGGAAGACAACGACTTCTGGGAGAAAACTGGAGAAGCCCCGGCACCTGAGTGGGAAGACGATAACTTCTGGGAGGATGCCAAGCCCTGAGCTTACCGCCAAGGACGGCGGATCATTCCTAACGGCGCATCCTGGTCCGGCGCAACCCGCCAGACCCCGGAGCTCATCAAATCCCGACGATGAAGCACAAAAGTAGCGGTACCCGGCGTATTCAGCTCGAACGAATCCCGGCTGGTTTCGGGCCACCGCCCACTATAAAGGGTGTCATCGTGGATGATATGGAACTCAATGATGCGCCGAGGCAAGCGTAAATCGGTAAAACGGCGCCAGCCCTTACCACTGCGCTCGAGCTTTTTGCGCCATTGGATGAGGCGGTAATTGCGGTCTTGATCTGAGGATTCCATCAGCAAGCCCGTGAAGAGAGAGTGAAGAGGAGTGACCACCCCAGGTGCAGCAACACCGAGGGTGGCCACCAACAAGCAGATCAAGCCTGCAAGTCGGCCAAGACTCCCCTGCCTCGCGAGGCACGGAAAGTCTAAGCCAAACGTTAGAACGTTAGAAGGCTTGATACGGTGTTAACAGAAATTCGTTGTAAGCAGTGCAACCGTAAGCTGGCCATGGCCAGTGATTACCAGTTTATCGAGATCCAGTGCCCGCGTTGTCGGCACCTCAACCAACAGAGAGCCACGAGCTCCAAACCTCCAAAGGAGACGCCTCGTGGCTACCCCAATCATTCCCTGGATGGGCGGCAAGCGCCGTCTAGCTGATCGTATCTTTCCACTGATGCCGCCGCACCAGTGCTACGTCGAGCCCTTCGCAGGAGGGGCCGCCTTATTCTTCATGCGCGCAGTACCCGCCGAGGTCGAAGTGCTGAACGATGTGAACGGCGATCTGGTCAACCTGTACCGCGTGGTGCAGAACCATCTTGAGGAGTTCGTCAGACAGTTCAAGTGGGCACTTTCCAGCCGCCAGGTATTCGAGTGGCTCAAGATGACTCGTCCCGAAACGCTCACAGACATACAGCGCGCCGCCCGCTTCTATTACCTGCAACAGAACGCCTTCGGCGGCCGCGTTGAGGGTCAGAACTTCGGCACAGCAACTACCGCCCCGCCAGGCCTTAACCTATTGCGCTTAGAAGAGTCGCTGTCAACTGCCCACTTGCGGCTGGCCAGCACCTTCATCGAGCACCTGAGCTGGCAGGACTGCATCGAGCGCTACGATCGTCCGCATACCTTCTTCTATATGGACCCGCCCTACTGGCAGACAGAAGGATATGGGGTACCCTTTGGGATAGAGCAATACGAACAAATGGCGAGCATGCTGGCCAAGCTTAAAGGAAAGGCCATCATAAGCCTCAACGACCACCCCGACATCCGCCGGATCTTCGCGGCCTACCACATCGAGACCACCGACATCCGCTATACCGTAGGGGGTGGCAAAGGGGCAGATGCCAAAGAGGTGCTGATTTTCAGTTGGGATGTGGAGGCGGAGCCGGCGGGACTATTTTAAAGAGGCGATAATGTGACTCTTCTAGTAGCAATTCATATGGGAAAGGTAGGCCTGATTGCTGCCGATAAAGCAGAGGTATGCATCGACTCTGCTGGGGATATGCACCCAGTCCATCAGCAAGCAGATAAAATAGTTCATACGCCTTTCGGCGTCGTAACGGGATGCGGATTGGTTGAGCTACTTACCCCAGTCAAGGAGCACCTACAAACGGCGAAGATCTGCTACATGGATCAAGTCCTTTCAGCTATACAAGATGCTAGAAATAGCTTTTCGCGATCCCACCCAGAGTCAAGTGTATTTGCCAGAGCGTTACAGACAACAGGCTGGCTTGCCAGTTACTCATCTCCAGCCCCTGAAGGTCTTGGGACTGTTTTGAAAATGGCTGCTTACCACCCATCCTTGAACCAAGAAAACCTGGTTGGTCTTGAATCATATCGAGCAAAATGCTTCCCCCCTAGCGACTTCACCTTTGATGAAGCAGTTGAATTAGACGCATTGTTGAACAAAAAAATGCAATTGCCTGGGGACGATGTAGATATAAGAGAAGCGCTAGCTCAAAACATGAGGTTGATAGTTGAGGTTATGCAACAGGTAGCCAGAACCAGCTTATCAGTTTCTAGCGTCTGCGATATTGCGGTTGTCTGGCCAGGTGGGCAAAAGATCTTGAATGAGGTTGACGAGAATAACTTGATATCGAAGTGGTCAGAAATTTCTATTTAAAAGCTGTGCCAAATTGGTTGCAAAATCACGGGTTCTGCTCAGTGCCTAGCGGTGCCAACGGTGCCGCTAAGTAGTGCCAAAGCTGTCGCTCGCTTACAGCGGCAGCGAACACCGGCCATCGCACGTAAGCCCTGAGCATTGTTTTCTAAGCTGCCTGCGCGGCAGCGAACATGCAAGCTACAGAGCGACGGATCGCCGCGAGCTTTCTAAGCTGCCTGCGCGGCAGCGAACTCCGTCGAGATTCCTGTCGAGCATCCTGAAGTTTTCTAAGCTGCCTGCGCGGCAGCGAACGTGCAGCGATGGGTTCCGGCGCTGCGAGCGCTTTTCTAAGCTGCCTGCGCGGCAGCGAACGAGTCGCAGACTGTAGCCGCCTTCAACCAGTCTTTCTAAGCTGCCTGCGCGGCAGCGAACTAGAGTCTATCAAGAGTAATTATCTGATTGCTAAAGGACTTTGGTCTACAAGCGCGGAATTACCCTTTTCTTGAGCCGGTCACTAAGTGACTGATTTTCGGTAAGTCGTTTTTGAATTTAAAAAAAGGGTCGAAATCAACTGGTGGCGCTAAGAGAGTTGAGTTGTAAGAGGAGTGCCAAATACAGTGCAAGAGCAGTGGCGATATAGCGAACACTGTCTGTAGAAGGCAAACGTGTCCATCGGTGGGCGTTTTTTAGACATACAAAAAAGCCGCCTAAAAAGGCGGCTTGATCGTGTTCGTTAACGTTTTAGCTTTTAACCATTTTAAATGGTGCCGACACCAGGAGTCGAACCCGGGACCTACTGATTACAAGTCAGTTGCTCTACCAACTGAGCTATGTCGGCGCTTCACGTTTTCTTGAACATTTGACTACCTTGCTTTACAGCGAGCCAGTCAACAAGAAATCTTGTTGGCAATGGCTGGGGTACCAGGATTCGAACCTGGGAATGCCGCTACCAAAAAGCGGTGCCTTACCACTTGGCGATACCCCAACGCTTGGTGGCCAGAGACGGAATCGAACCGCCGACACGGGGATTTTCAATCCCCTGCTCTACCAACTGAGCTATCTGGCCGCTGCCAACGGTGCGTATTAAACTAAAAAGTCCGCTTTTCGTCAACACCTTTGTGAAACTTTCTTTCCGATCACGTGGTTATGGCAAAGCGCCACGTTTATGGGCGCTGGCCCCGCCGGGCCAAAACGCCCGTCATTCGTGGGCTAGGGCTGGCTGGGGGGCACGTAGCCTTCGGCCTGGTCGGTGGTTTCGTTATTTAAAAAGCGCTCCATCTGATCCATCAGGTATTGGCGCGATTCCGGCTCGAGCATGTTGAGGTGCTTTTCATTGATCAGGCGGGTCTGGAGCGCCTGCCACTCCCCCCAGGCTTTTTGGGACACCGTGGCCTGAATCTCCTGGCCCTGCTTGCCGGGCAGCGGCGGAAACGCAAGCGCGGGTAGCTCTTGCTGGTACTTACGACAGAAAACCGTGTTGCTCATGGGGTGCTCCTTTTGAAATGGGGAATCGATACCGAGTATGGGCTAGGGCCCCGGGGTCGGATCAAGCGAAAACGGCACCAGTTGACTTAGCAGCGCCTTGACCGGCGCAGCCAGGCCCAGGGCAGGCGGGTCGTTGGGGTCGTACCATACGCCCTGCTCGTGCACGCCGTTCATTTCCTTGCAGCTCACCGGCTGCGGGGTGATCGAAAGCCGGAAGTGGCTAAAGGTGTGGGTAAAATCCGGCAAGGGGTGCGCTTTATGGGGCGCTTTGACCCGGGTCTGTAGCCAGTCGTCGAGGGCCTGGTAGTCGTCGAACTGCGGCAGCCCCCATAACCCGCCCCAAAGCCCCGAAGGCGGGCGCTGCTCCAGCCATACGCGCCCCTGGTCGTCGCGCAGCATCAGCATGATGGTTTCGCGGGTGGGCAGCGTCTTTTTGGGTTTGGATTCCGGGTAGCGCTGCGGGGCGCCCTCCTGGTAGGCGGCGCATACATCGTTGAACGGGCAGATGATGCAATCGGGTCGCGCTCGGGTGCAGAGCGTGGCGCCGAAATCCATGACCGCCTGGGTGTAGTCGGCGAGGCGCTCGTCGGGGGTGAAGTAGTCCGCCAGCGCCCAAAGCTTGCGCTCCACGGCGGGCCTGCCGGGCCAGCCGGGTACGGCGTGCAGCCGGGTGAGCGAGCGTTTGACGTTGCCGTCCAGAATGGGCGCGCGGGCGCCAGTGCTTTGGGCAATGATGGCGCCAGCGGTGGAGCGGCCAATACCGGGCAGCGCCGTGAGTGCCTCTACGCTCTCAGAAGGCAGTTCGCCGCCGTGCTCCTCGCAGGCGATACGCGCGGCTTTATGCAGGTTGCGGGCGCGGGCGTAGTAGCCAAGCCCGGTCCATAGGTGGAGCACTTCGTCCTGGGGGGCATCGGCCAGCGCCTTAAGCGTCGGGAAGTGCTCCATGAAGCGCTCGAAGTAGGGAATCACGGTATTTACCTGGGTTTGCTGCAGCATGATTTCCGAGACCCACACGCGGTAGGCGCTGCGCGGCGACTGCCAGGGCAGATCGTGACGGCCATACTGGTCGAACCAGGTCAGCAGCCGGTGTTGAAATTCAGGGGCCGTCAGGCACGGCGTGGGCGTATCGGCCATTTAATGTTCCAGCTCCCTTTAGAGCAGTTAATGAGGTAATGCGGGCGATAACAAAAGCGCCGGCCCTTGGGCCGGCGAATCGAAGGGGCCAGTATCAGTCGAACAGGTTGCGGATACCGTTGCGCAGTTCCCGCGCGGCACCTTCTCCCAGGCGTTGGTCGATATTGTCGAGCGTTTCGCCCAGTCGCTCTTCGAGTTCACTACCGGCTTCGTCTCTAACCAGCGCCACCACCGAGCTCTGAAAGGCCTCGCGATCCAGACGGCACCACTGGGACTTTTCGTCGTCGATATGGCCTTCGCACAGCAGGGGCAGCGCAAGGGCCTGTAGGCGCGGGTTGACCGAGCAGGCCGCGTCGGCGGTATCGACCAGCCGGGCGTTGGCGCGGGTCAGGAAGTTCATGCTGTTGAGGTTGAGCTCGCCGTCACCCTGCATATCGATACCCGGCAGGGTGATCAGCAGGTCGTCGCTGGTGACCACGCCGTTGCGTACGTTAAAGGTAGCGCCAAACTGCTCGAAACGGGTATCGGGCTGCCAGTCTCTGAGCGTCCCTTCGCCTTCGATGCGGGCCACCAGTTCGCACACCTGTTGAGAGACGTTGGTGTGCAAAATCGCGCCGTCGTTCAGGCGCGCGTCGAGCTCGCCGTTGAGGTTGCTGGTCAGCACGTCGCGGGTGTTGCCCTGGGTCGAGAGATCGCCCGCTATGTTCAAGCGCCCGCGAATTGGGGACTCTTCGTCGCTGAAGGTTTCGATCAGCGGGGCGACCTGCACGCCCTCTACCTGAGGTGCCAGCTGCCAGGTCAAAATGGGCTCGCGGGCGTCCAGGGTGCCGGTGGCGTTGAGCGCCCCGTCGTAAAAGCGCGACTCGAACCCGGTCAGCTGGTGCAGGCCCTGCTCGCCCCGCAGCGCAAGCTCCGGGTCGTTGAACACGAGCCCGGCAAGCTCGAGCTGATCGAGCGCCAGATCACCCTGTAGATCCAGCGTGGCAAGCCACGTCTGGGGCAGCAGCGGGTTTTCTTCTTGGGCCACGGCGCGGCGAATGATGCTCCGGCTGGCCTGCTGGGCGGTGACCGGCCCCGGCAAGTAGTGGTCCAGGTTGAGCTGGTCGCCGGTCAAATCGAAGTTGAGCGCGCTGCCATCCAGCGCCGCGGCCAGCTCGCCGGTGAAGGTGCTGCTGTCGATTACCAGCGAAAGCTGCGGCAGCGAAATCTGCTCGAGGCTCCCCTGCACCGGACTGGTCATGGCGACGTCGCTCAGTGCGGCTTCGCTGGCGGTATTGAGCTCGACCCCCATGCGCGAAAGCCAAGGGCGCAGGGTAAAGGGCGCGGCGTTGAGCTGGCCCTGGTACTGCGGGTCGTCCTGGAGCTGTTCGATATTGAGATGACCGCTTACGCGCAGCCCATCAGGGCCGGTGAGCTGGGCATCGCGTAACTGGGCGGTTTGCGCGGCCCAGTCGGCATCGAGAGCAAAGGCCAGCGTCATCGCCAGGCTGCCCTGCCAGTTTTCGGCGTGGCGAAAGCCGGTTTCCATTACGCCTTCGCTCACGCTCAGGCGCTGTTCGGCCAGCCGAGCGGTCATTTCGGCGGCTCTTAGGCTTAGCTGCTGCGGTTCGCTCTCTTGCGAGTCGGTCGAGCGCGTGCCGAGTTGGAAGTTTTCGAAAACGACCTGCTCTTCGTCCAGCCCCAGCCGCATACGGGTTTCAAGGCTGACCTCGCTGGTGAATACCGGTGGGCGCTCCAGCGCTTCGGCGTCCAATCGGTTGTGCCGAGTAAGGGTGAACATCGCCTTTAACGGGAAGGAGCGCGCCGGGTTGACGTTGCTGCCGGAAATATCCAACGACTGTAGCCGCCAAAGCGACTGGCTGGGCGCGTCGCGAAAACGGATATCGGCGTTGCGCACTTCGACACTGGCGATATTGAGCACCACCGAGAGATTGCCCGCATCGACATGGGGGCCGGCGCTGGCCGGCGCCAGCACGGTTTCGGCGGTTTCGCTATTCTGCTCGGCCAGCCGGTCCACGAGCAGTTGCCAGTTGCCCTCGCCTTCGGCGTTGCGCTCGAGGTTCAGGCGCACGCCGTCCAGGGTCAGCCCATCGACGGCGATTTCGCCGCGCAGCAATGGCGCGAAGGCCACGCTTACCTCGGCGCTGTCGACGGCGGCGAAGGAGGTTTCGTCCCGCGATTGTTCGGGCAGCCAGGCGCGGGCCTGTTCGACGCTAACGCCAATACGCGGGTAGAACGACCAGGTGATCGGCCCTTCCAGCGCCAGGCTCAGCCCGGTTTGCTCCTCGACCACCTCGACCAGGCGCGGTTTGAAATCCTCGGGATCCAAAAAGGTGGTGACATACACCACGGCGGCCACGGCCACCATGGCCAAAATACCGACCGCGGCCAGCAAAATACGCAATAACTGTTTCATCACCCTTTCCCTTGTGGGTCTAGCTCGACATACTCGTTGGGGTCGCTTTCGTGAAAAGCGCCGTTACCGGCATTGGAAGTGGCCACGGAACTCGGCCGATAGCCTATTTTGGAAAGCAGCACGCGATCGGCCAGCGGCAATGTCGCCGTGGCAATGCGCAGCGTGCGGCCCTGGTGCTTTGCCTGTTCGGCCAACAGTGCCATAAGGCGTGACCCTACGCCACGCCGCCGGGCGCTCTTGCGAACGCAAAGCTCGGACAACCACCAGGCGCGGTCCTCGGCCTCGAAAATAGCCACCGCCCCCAGCAGGTGTTCATTGAAATGGGCGCAGGCAAAGAATTGCCGGTTCTCGAGGTGCTCCTCGATGAAGGGCGCCACCTCAAGGGTCTTGATGCGCGCCTGGGGGGCGTCCTCATAGATACGCTTCAAATCGAGGCGTATGTGTTCGTCGGCCTCCCACCGGGCCTGGTCAACGTAGAAAAGCGTCACCGGCATGCTGAAATCCTCCTGGCTACGGCTAAGCCGCTCGATGGGCGCCGGTAAAGTGGCAACCTTATCGCGCATTGTAGCGGATGGGGTCATCGATTCTCTATAATGGTTGTTTTGGCTCGCTATTATGTCCAGGCCCCGGGGGTTACCGAAGCCCATGCCCGCCGCCCCACTATGCGCGTAAGCGCAGGAGATGCAACATGTCAGCGCGAATTGCCACGGTCAGCCGTGACACCAACGAAACGCAGATCACCGTCACGATCAATCTGGACGGCCAGGGCCATCTAAAAGGTGAGTCCGGCGTGGCGTTTCTTGATCACATGCTGGACCAGGTCGCGCGACACGGGATGATCGATATCGAGCTCGACGTGACCGGCGACCTGCACATCGACGACCACCATACGGTCGAGGATTTAGGCATCACCCTGGGCCAGGCGTTCAATGAAGCCGTGGGCGACAAGCGCGGCATCTACCGCTACGGCCACGCTTACGTGCCGTTGGATGAAGCGCTTTCCCGCGTGGTGGTGGATTTCTCCGGCCGGCCGGGCCTTTTCATGAATGCCGTCTTCACCCGCGCTACCATCGGGCGAATGGACACCCAGCTTTTCAGCGAGTTTTTCCAGGGGTTCGTCAGCCACGCCCGCGTGACGCTGCATATCGACAACCTCAAGGGAGACAACGCCCACCACCAGGCAGAAACCATTTTCAAGGCCTTTGGCCGGGCGCTACGCATGGCGCTGGCCGAAGACGCGCGAATGGCCGGACAGATGCCCTCGACCAAGGGAACGCTTTAATGTCGAAGGCTGCCTGCCGGTCAACTTCGCTAACCACTAAAAGGAGCGCGTAATGACCATTGCCGTTATCGATTATGGAATGGGCAACCTGCATTCCGTGGCCAAGGCGCTTGAACACGTCACACACGAAAACGTCATCATCACCCGGGATGCCCGCCGTATTCTGGGCGCCACCCGCGTGGTGCTGCCAGGCCAGGGCGCAATTCGCGATTGCATTGGCGAACTCGAACGTACCGAGCTTCGCGGTTTGGTCGACGATATTCTGACCCGCCAGGCCAAGCCGCTTTTGGGCATTTGCGTAGGCCAGCAAATGCTGATGGAGAAAAGCGAAGAAAACGGCGGCGTGGACTGCCTGGGCTTTTTTCAGGGCAGCGTCGACCGTTTTCCCCCGGACATGCGCGACGAGCACGACCAGCGCCTGAAGGTGCCGCACATGGGCTGGAACCGGCTTACCCAGCACCACGACCACCCGTTGTGGGCGGGTATCGAAAACGACGAGCGCTTCTATTTCGTGCACGGCTACTACGTCAACGCCAGCCAGGACGCCCACGTGTTGGGCACGACCCAGTACGGCAAGGTGAAAGCCCACGTGGCCATTGGCCGCGACGCTACGTTCGCCGTACAGTTTCACCCGGAAAAAAGCGCACGCGCGGGTCTTCGCCTGCTTGAAAACTTCGTTACCTGGACGCCCTGAGAGGATTTACCATGCTAGTTATTCCCGCGATTGATCTCAAAGACGGCCAGTGCGTGCGCTTGAAGCAGGGCCGTATGGAGGATGCCACCTCCTACGGCGATGACCCGGTCGCCATGGCCGCCCGCTGGGTAGACGCCGGTGCGCGCCGCCTGCACCTGGTCGATTTGAACGGCGCTTTCGAAGGCAAGCCGGTCAACGGCGAGGCGGTCACCGCCATCGCCCGCGCCTACCCGGATCTACCCATTCAGATCGGCGGCGGCATTCGCAGCGCGGAAACCATCGAGCACTACCTGAGCGCCGGCGTTTCCTACGTGATCATCGGTACCAAGGCGGTGAAAGAGCCAGCATTCGTCGGTGAAATGTGCCGCGCCTTTCCCGGCAAGATCATCGTTGGCCTGGATGCAAAAGATGGCTTCGTGGCCACCGACGGCTGGGCGGAGGTCTCCACCATCAAGGCGACCGAACTTGCCAAGCGCTTCGCCAATGACGGCGTTTCGAGCATCGTCTACACCGACATCGCCCGGGACGGGATGATGCAGGGCGTCAATATCGAGGCCACCGCGGAGCTTGCTCGTGAAGGGGGCCTTCCGGTCATCGCCTCCGGCGGGGTAACCAACCTCGACGACATCCAGGCGCTTTGTGGCGTAGCGGATAGCGGTATTCTGGGCGCCATTACCGGCCGCGCCATTTATGAAGGAAGCCTGGACGTGCGTGAGGCCCAGCGCCTGAGCGACGAGCTGACCGGGGGCAAGGTATGAGCCTGGCCAAGCGGATCATCCCTTGCCTGGATGTCGACGCGGGCCGCGTGGTCAAGGGCGTCAATTTCGTGGGCATTCGCGATGCCGGCGACCCGGTGGAGATCGCCAAGCGCTATAACCAGCAGGGCGCCGACGAGATCACCTTTTTGGATATCACCGCAAGCTCCGACGAGCGCGCGACCACGGTGGACATGGTGTCGCGTATCGCCGGCGAAGTGTTCATTCCGCTCACGGTGGGCGGTGGTATCCGCACCTGCGACGACATTCGCACCATGCTCAACGCCGGCGCCGACAAGGTGTCGATCAACACCGCTGCGGTGACCAATCCGGATTTCGTTTTCGAAGCCGCCGAACGCTTCGGCAGCCAGTGCATCGTGGTGGCGATCGACGCCAAAATGGTCTCCAAGGAGGGCGAAACGCCGCGCTGGGAAATCTTCACCCACGGTGGGCGCAAACCAACCGGGTTGGACGCCGTCGAGTGGGCGAAGAAGATGGTCGAACTGGGTGCCGGCGAATTGCTGCTGACCAGCATGGACCGCGACGGCACCAAAAGCGGCTTCGACCTGGGCGTGACCCACGCCATTTCCGAGGCGGTGAGCGTGCCGGTGATCGCCTCGGGCGGCGTGGGCACCCTGGAGCACCTGGTCGACGGCGTATTGAAAGGCGGTGCCGACGCGGTGCTGGCGGCCAGCATCTTTCACTTCAGCGAGTACACGATTCCTGAAGCCAAGCGCTTCATGGCCGAGCGCGGCATCGAGATGCGCCTGTAACTCAAGCCCGTGGATTCACCCGGCACGGCCCAGGCCGGCCGGGTCATCCAGGCGCTCAAAAGCGTGTTTTAAGCGTCGTCGTCCTCATCAAGGCTTAGCCCCAGGTTGCTGATGCCGCCGTTGCGGCCAAGCACGCGTATTTCTTTTAACGCGGCCTTATCGAGGGGCGCACTCACCGCTTCCAGCACCGCGTCCTGAAAGTCGTTTTCGTCTTCCATTAGCGGGTGATCACGAATGATCAGCGCAAGCTTCTGGGCATCCTCCTCCCCTTCGGTGAGTTCGATAAAGGCGCGCACGCCGGCCCGAGAGGTGCGGCTCACATCCAGCACCGCCTCGCCGGCTTCCCCCTGCAGCGTATCCAGCAGCGAGGTGACGGACACCACCGCATCCAGCGCCCGGCGGGCACCGAAGCTGTCGTCCTCGGCGGGCGGCTCGCAATCGGCCAGCTTCTCCGCCTGGCGGGCAAAATCGATGCTGGCGTTGGGCACCGTGAGCCGCTCCCATACCAGGCTCAACACGGTTTTAAGTGTATGGCTATCGCCGTGACCGGTGGTCTGCTCGTAAAGCGCGTAGTTGGGGATCAGCCGCTCACAAAGGGCCGCCATAAAGGCTTGCTGGGCCGTCAGCGAAAGCGTTTGCAGCTTTTGATAAAATCCAAGAGGTTTGGCCACCATGTTGATTTCCTGAGCCTTTATATGGGTAAAAACGGTATTGGTGAAAACGGTATTGGTGAAAACAAGGCGATACGCTATCGTCGCACACCCAAGCGATATTTTCGCAGTGAACGACGGCCGGCGAGGAGAGTACCATGCATATTCATTTGCTACAGCACGGCCCTGACCACGGCCCCGCGCGTCTTACCGACTGGCTCGAGAGCATGGGCCACAGCTACACCGTGTTCCGCCTGTTCGAAGGCGAGCTCACTCCGCGCCACGGCGAATGCGACGCGCTCATCGTACTCGATGGCCCGGAGACGCTAGCCAAGGATCCCCCCGCCTGGTTCAAGGCAGAAAAAAAGCTTCTCAACCGCTATCTGGACGGCCAGCGCCCGGTACTGGGTATCGGCCTGGGGGCGCTTTGGATCGCCGAGGCCCTGGACGCGGTAATCGCGCCGGGCACCTACCCGGAAACCGGCTGGCACACGGTGACGCTTGCGCCAGATAGCCCGTTCGATTTGCCGGAACGCTTCGAGGCGTTCATGTGGCACCGCTTCGTGTTTAGCCTGCCCGAGGACGCTTTGCCGTTAGGCGGAAGCGAAGCCGCCCCGCTTCAGGGCTTTGCCTGGGACGGCGGGCGGGTGGTCGGCCTTATGTGCCACCTCGAGGCGACGGCGCAGAGCGTGGCCGGGTTGTTCGAACACCCGCCAGCCACGCCCGGCACTCAGGCGCTCGACCGTTACCTGCAAAGCGAGCAGGCCATCATGGAGAACCCCGGGCGCTTTCACGGCCTGGCCCCGCTTTTGGACCGGGTGATGCTGCAGTGGTTAGCGCGCGCCTAGGCGCTCCACGCCCGGGCGGCTTCCAGGCAGCTATCCCAATCGCCTACGTGGAGCGGTGCCGGGGCGTTCTGGCGCCGCTCCAGGTGGTAGCGGTATAGCGGATCGTAATATTCGGTCAAAAGTGGCCCAAGCCAGGCTTCGTGGGCCTGCACGTTGCCCTGGGCGTGAGCGCTAAACGCCAAGGCCTGCAGCCGTTGAAGGCGCTGCAGCCGGGCGTTGCCCAGCCGCTTGGCTAAGCGTTTGAGGCTGTTGGAGAGCTGCTCTTTCATGCGCTCCCAGCCCTGCTCGGGGCCAAAGCGCGCCGCGTACGCCGCCTCCAGCGCTTCGATATAGTCATAACGAAGCTGCTCCAGGCGCCAGTCCAGCGGCATCTCGACGCGAATACGCGGCGCCTTCTCGAGCGCCTGCCAAAAGGTGAGCGGAATATTGGCACTGCCGATCTGGCGTGACTCGTCTTCCATGACCAGCTTGGCGTTTTGACCCAACAGCTGCCGGGCCAGGGCGTGCTCGAAATCGATCTGAGTGGCCGGTTCATCGGGTTGGCGACCAAACGCCGAGCCCTTGTGATTGGCGCAGGCTTCCAAATCGATGCCGTTTTGCAGCTGGTTGATCAGCACCGTTTTGGCCGAGCCAGTCAGCCCCGACACGACCAGCATCGGCTGCTCGGCGGCCTGGTCGATACGCTCACAGAGCGCGCGGCGCATGGCTTTCCAACCGCCTTGAATACGCGGTACATCGATGCCCGCCTCCGCAAGCCACTGCTGGGCGATCTGCGAGCGCAGGCCGCCACGAAAGCAGTAAAGCACCGCCTCGGGGTGGCGCTCGAGATACCCGCGCCAGGCCTCGATGCGCGCCTTTTTAACGTCGCCGCTGACCAGACGCTCGCCCAGCGCGATCGCGGCTTGCTGGCCGTGCTCTTTATAAGCGATGCCTACCTGGTGGCGCTCTTCGTCCACCATTAGCGGTAGGTTGACCGCGCCGGGCAGGCCGCCCTGGGCGAACTCCACCGGCGCGCGCACATCGACCAGCGGCGCGCCCTTGCCAATCAGCGCGGTCGTAGCGGGTAGGTCGGTGGTCATTTACCCAACCACTTCGATCAACGCGTCGCCTGCGCGCGCCTTCAGTGTACCGAAGGGCTGCAGGTTCAGGCCGTGCTCGCGACCAACGCGCTCGACATCATCCTGCCAGGCGGGGTCGACGCTGAGCAAAAGGCCGCCGGAGGTCTGCGGGTCGCAAAGCCACTGCCAGTGGGCTTCGTCCATGGCGGGCAGCTGGGTGCCCAAGGCGTCGCGGTTGCGCAGCGTGCCACCGGGCACCGCGCCGTGACGCCGGTAGGCTTCGGCCTCGGAAAGCCGCGGCAGGCGGCGAAAATCGACCTGGGCCATCACGTTGCTGGCGCTACAAATCTCGCTCAGGTGGCCGGCCAGGCCGAAGCCGGTCACATCGGTCATGGCGTTGAGGCCTTTGACCTTGGCAAGCTCGATACCGATGCGGTTGGATTTCAGCATGGTTTCACGGGCAAGGCCGTGGTGGCCGTCTTCCAACAGGCCGCGCTTCTCCGCCGTGGTCAAAATTCCCACGCCCAAAGGCTTGGTCAAATAGAGCAGGTCGCCGGGTTTGGCGCTGCTGTTGAGCTTGAGCTGGTCGAGCTGGACCAGGCCGTTGACCGCCAGGCCAAATATCGGCTCCGGCGCATCGATGGAGTGCCCGCCGGCCAGCGCTACACCAAGCTCGCGGCACACGCCCTGGGCGCCGGCGATGACGTCGCCGGCGATCTCCGGGGCAAGCTTGTCCACCGGCCAGCCCAGAATGCTCAGCGCCATGACCGGCGTGGCGCCCATGGCGTAAATGTCGCTAATGGCGTTGGTCGCGGCAATACGGCCGAAATCGAAGGGGTCATCGACGATCGGCATGAAAAAGTCGGTCGTCGAGACCATCCCGCGGCCGTCGCCCAGGTCATACACGGCGGCGTCTTCCCGGCCCTGGTTGCCGACGATCAACTGCTTGTGCCCCGCGGCCGGCCCCGCCTTGGCTAGAATGCTGTCCAGCACGTCCGGGGCGATTTTGCAGCCGCAACCGGCGCCGTGGCTATATTGGGTTAGTCGAATCGAACTCATCGTATCGCTCCTTGAAAAAAATCCATTGGTGCGTCGTTATTGGTATTGGCCCGTCGTTTCGCGTCTATGACGACAGGCCGCTGTTAAAAGCGTCGTATCTAAAAGCGTAGTACAGCTTAAAGTGCTTCCAGCGCATCGCTTAGTTTATCGACGGGGATGACTTCCATCCCCTTGGGTGGCTGCTTCGGGGCGTTGGCCCGCGGCACGATAGCGCGCAAAAAGCCGTGCTTGGCCGCCTCGACAATGCGCTCCTGGCCGCTGGGCACCGGGCGGATCTCGCCGGAAAGCCCCACCTCGCCAAACACCACCAGCTCCTTGGCCAGCGCCCGGTTTTGCAGGCTCGACACCACTGCCAGCAGCACCGCTAAATCGGCGCTGGTCTCCAGCACTTTGACACCGCCCACTACGTTCAAGAAGACGTCCTGGTCACCGGTGAAAAGCCCACCGTGGCGGTTGAGCACGGCCAGCAGCATTGCCAGGCGGTTTTGATCCACGCCTACCGCGACGCGCCGTGGGTTGCCCAGCGCCGATTCATCCACCAACGCCTGCACCTCGACCAGAATCGGCCGCGTACCTTCCCACACCACCATGACCAGGCTACCCGGCGACTGCTCTTCCGGGCGGGAGAGGAAAATGGCACTGGGGTTTTTGACCTCTTTCATGCCCTGTTCCAGCATGGCAAAGACACCCAGCTCGTTCACCGCGCCAAAGCGATTTTTCTGACCGCGCAAGGTTCTAAAGCGCGAGTCGGCGCCGCCTTCCAAAAGCAATGAGGCGTCGATCATGTGCTCGAGCACCTTGGGCCCGGCCAGGGTGCCATCCTTGGTGACGTGGCCGACCAGCAATAACACCGTATTGCTCTGCTTGGCGAAACGGGTCAGCGCCGCCGACGATTCGCGCACCTGGGCGACCCCGCCAGGCGCGGAGCTGATGTCTTCCAGGTGCATGGTCTGGATCGAGTCGATCACCAGTATTTCGGGCTTTTCGCGCTCGGCGACCGCTAAAATCGTCTCGACGCTGGTTTCGGCCAGCATCTTGAGCCCGCTGGTCGGTAACTGTAGGCGGTGGGCGCGCATGGCGACCTGGGAAAGCGACTCTTCACCGGTCACGTACATGATACGCCGCTGCTGGGCGAGCTTGCAGGCGGTTTGCAGTAAAAGGGTCGACTTACCCGCGCCGGGGTTGCCGCCCAGCAGCACCGCGGAGCCCGGAACCAGCCCGCCGCCCAGCACGCGGTCGAACTCGCCGAAGGTCGAGCTGAGCCTGGGCACTTCGCTTAAATCGACATTGCTCAAGTCGACCACGTCGCGGGAAAGATCCCCCGCGTAGCCGCCGCGTCCTTGAGCGGGGGCGCCGCTACCGGGCCGGGCGCTCGCCAGGCGGACCTCGCTTAGCGTATTCCATTCGTTGCAGCTCGAGCACTGCCCTTGCCACTTACGGTACTCGGCACCGCATTCGGTACACACAAAGGCGCTCTTTGCTTTTGCCACGCCGTTTCGCTCCTGTCTCACTGTCTACCATGGTCTAACCAACGCCTGGCAAAAACACAAAAGGCGGCTCGCGGCCGCCTTTGTCTATCGAACAATGTGCAGTTTCTGCGCGCTTACTGGCGCTGAAGCTGCAGCATCTCGCCGTTTTCAAAGCGGCGGCGTTCCGGGTCGATCAGTTCGAGGGTTTGCTCGCTAATCTTCTGGAAGTAGTAGATCTGGCCATCGCCATTGGGCGTGAGTTCGTACACGGTCGCGTTCGAATCAGAAGGCGTACCGGTCAGCACTTCCCAGTTACCGGTGTAGTTTTCGTCCGGCGGCGTTTGGGGATGATTACGATAGCTTGCCTGCAGCGCGAACGTACGCTCCTGCGGGTCACTGCTCTCTTCACCTTCCAACGTGACATCCAGATCGATGCCGTCACAGTTGCGGCAAGGCAGCGTGCCCTGATAGTTCGCCTGGGACGCGCTCATCGCCGGTGCCTGTTCACTCTGATCGGTCTGGCCAGATGCGCAGCCTGCCAACAGTGCCAACATAGCCGAACCGGCTAGCAAACTCCTGAATTGCATTGGGTGTCTCCTTATCGTGTTGGACATACATTTCTTTCGTGCGCTTGTGACAGCATAACCGCTACAAGGTGCAACGCCCAGCCCCGACACCTTAGGAATCGCACAAGGGCACCGCAACGCAGCCAAGGCGCAGAACGTCGCAGCCGGTAGAACTTGCGCTGGGTCGAGCGCCGGGCCACCATGATGCTCCTTGCAAGGATAATCAGGTTACCTCTAATGAGCCAATACTGGAGCCCCGCCGTTCGGTCACTCACCCCGTATGTGCCCGGCGAGCAGCCCGTTGAGCGCCTTATCAAGCTCAACACCAATGAAAACCCTTACCCCCCGGCGCCGGGCGTGGGTCAGGCACTGGGGAGCTACGCAACGGATCATCTGCGGTTATACCCGGACCCTACCTCCCGCGCGCTTCGCCAAACGCTTGCCGACACCATGGCCGTCGATATCACCAACACCTTTGTCGGCAACGGCTCCGATGAAGTGCTGGCCTTCGCCTTCAAGGCGTTTTTCTGCCACGGCGCCCCGCTCGATGCGCCGGCGATCACCTATAGCTTCTACCCGGTTTACGCCAATTTGTACGGTATCGAACTTCGCCAACACGCGCTCGATGCCAAGTGGGAGGTCGACCTTGACGCCCTGAGCGCAAACACTGAGCGCAGCGGCGTGATTCTGGCCAACCCCAACGCGCCGACCGGCCACGCTCACTCCCTCGACGCCATCGAGGCGCTTTTGCAGCGCGTGCCGGACCGGGTAGTGCTGATCGACGAAGCCTACGTCGATTTCGGCGCCGAGAGCGCGGTCGCGCTGACCAAGCGCTATCCGAATTTGCTGGTGACTGGCACGTTCTCCAAATCGCGCAGCCTGGCCGGGCTACGGTTGGGCTACGCCATCGGCTCAGCCGAGCTGATCGACGGCCTGCAGCGCGTCAAGGACTCGTTCAACTCCTTCCCGGTGGACAGCCTGGCAAGCCTGGTCGGTATCGAGGCATTAAAAGACCAGGCGCATTTCGACGCCTGCCGCAACCATGTGATCGCGACCCGCGAGCGCACGTGCGGCCGTTTAGAGGCACTCGGCTTTGAAGTGTTGCCCTCGAAGGCGAATTTCGTGCTCACCCAGCACCCGGCGTTCGAAGGCGCCCAGCTTTTCGCCGCCCTGCGCGAACGCGGCATTCTGGTACGCCACTTCAACACCGACACGCTCGCCAACTTCCTGCGCATCACCATCGGCACCGACGACGAAATGGATAGCCTGATGGAAGCACTGGAAAGCATCTGCCGTTAAGGGCCACTTTGTGCCCTTGTAGGAGCAGGCTTCAGCCCGCGATGCGGCGCAACGCGCCGCCGGGGTGGACGGCCGGCACGGTGGCGAATCCAACCCCGGGCGGCTGACGCCGCCATCGCCGAGGTGTCGGACCACCAATGAATCGGGCTCCTACAGGGTACGGAGGCAAGATACCCTTGTTGTGCCCCCCTGCTTTTGTAGGAGCAGGCTTCAGCCAGCGATGCGGCGCACCGCGCCGCTTGGGTGGGCGGCGGGCACGGTGGCGGATTCCACCCCGGGCGGCTGACGCCGCCATCGCCCAATGAAATTGGGCTCCTGGTATGGATTGATCCGTCAAGGGCTCGATTGTTTCTTTCGTTCATGCTGCTGCTCTCGGTGTCCATGGGTCAGGGAGCGAAGGGCTATCAGCGACGGTGGATCTCTCTGGTATTCGTGGGTTGGGTACCGACCTGTCATCACTTCGTCGCGGAGCTACCCTGCTCTACAAGCGAGGGTCACCCAACCCCGGAGGGTGGGGGCCTCATGGGAGCCTCAGGGGTTCTCCCACCGGCCCAACACTCCCTGACCCATGGGCACCGAGAGATCAGGCTCATGCCGTCGCTCGACTGCCGTGCGGTTTGCCCATCACCTCACAGGCAACCGCCCATAAAAAGCCCGCCATCTCACGTGCCACGGCCGTGACGACCTGTTGCTTGATCTTGCCGGTAGCGGCCAGCCGGCGGTATCGCCCGCAGAGGCGCTTCTGCGCTTCCCAGGCGATGGCCTGGACTGTGGGCGTGGTCTGTTCGGCTCGCTGCTCGATAATGCGCGTCTTGCGTGCCGGGAAGCGGTAACTCCAGGCGGCCTCGACCAGCACGCGGCGCACATGTCCGTTGCCCGTTTTCGTGATGCCGCCCTGGCGGCGGCTGCCGCCACTGGAGTGCTCGCTGGGCACCAGCCCCAGGTAGGCCATCAGCTGCCGCGGTGAATCGAAGCGGCTAATATCACCGAGTTCCGCCAGCACCGTCATCGCGGTAATCAGGTTAACGCCGCGCATCGCCATTAACGCCTTGACCACCGGCGCCAGTGACCAGCCCGGCAGGGCCGCCTGCATCTGCTTCTCCAGACCTGCCACTCGCCGCTGGGCCTCTCGTACCGCCTCGATGTATTCCTGCAGCACGATGTGCTGAACGGGGTGATCAAAACGGACCGTTTCCAGCCAGCGGAAGTGGCCGGGTACCCACTTGCTCTTGCCCGAATAGACCTTGCCGTGGCGTAGCAGAAAAGCGCTCAGACGCTGACGAGCCTTGAGCTCAATGGCTTTCATGTCTTCACGCGCGCGCGTTAGATCACGAATCGCTTCCTGCTCGGGAGTGGGCACCCACACGGGCGTCAGCTCGCCCGAGCGCGACAGTCGAGCCAGCATCTGCGCGTCGCGACGGTCTGTCTTGACACGATCACCCGCCCGACGAGGAATCAGCGACGGCGCGACCACCTCACCATCATGGCCGCTGGCCTGCACCTGGTGATAGACCCCGTAGCCACACGGCCCGGCTTCGTAACTGAACAACAGCGGCTGGCCTTCAAACCGCTGGCTGAGCTGACGAATCATCCGGTCAATGGCCCTGGGCTCGTTGGGAATTTCGCCACGAAACTCGGGCTCGCGGCGCCCCGCTTCGGCGATGGAAACCGCGATGGTGGCCTTGTGCACGTCCAGCCCTATATACGCGGCGTGGAGATCGCTGGCACCGCCAGCGTGCTTTTCAAAAGTGGTTTTATTTACGCTAGACTGTGTCATGACCTGCCTCCATTAATAGTGGCTCTGCGTTGTGGTCTTGCCCTCAACATAACCCATGACGTTGATGAGGGGCAGGTCAATCCATAATGTCTACAAGGGCTAAGTGGCACTGATACTTTTTGCGCCCCTGCCAAGTGCCCGTGTCTTCTCCCGGGCCTTTTCCTGCGCACATAAAAAAGCCCCGAACACAGAGTGCTCGGGGCTTTTTCGAAGAGGTGCCTGACGATAACCTACTCTCGCATGGGGAGACCCCACACTACCATCGGCGCGTTGCGGTTTCACTTCCGAGTTCGGCAAGGGATCGGGTGGTTCACGCAAGCCATGGTCGTCAGGCGTAACTTTCAATGTATATCGGCTGACTGTCTTGTGATCGTCTCAATGTATCCGGTGCTCTGTCGAGCGTCGTTGTCACTGCAGGACCAGACCCCTTGGGTGTTATAGGGTCAAGCCTCACGGGCCATTAGTACACGTTAGCTCAACGCCTTGCAGCGCGTCCACACCGTGCCTATCAACCAGCTGGTCTCGCTGGGCCCTTCAGGAGGCTCGAGGCCTCGGGGATGTCTCATCTTGAAGGGGGCTTCCCGCTTAGATGCTTTCAGCGGTTATCCCGTCCGCACATAGCTACCCGGCAATGCCACTGGCGTGACAACCGGAACACCAGAGGTGCGTCCACTCCGGTCCTCTCGTACTAGGAGCAGCCCTTCTCAAACATCCAACGCCCACGGCAGATAGGGACCGAACTGTCTCACGACGTTCTAAACCCAGCTCGCGTACCACTTTAAATGGCGAACAGCCATACCCTTGGGACCGACTTCAGCCCCAGGATGTGATGAGCCGACATCGAGGTGCCAAACACCGCCGTCGATGTGAACTCTTGGGCGGTATCAGCCTGTTATCCCCGGAGTACCTTTTATCCGTTGAGCGATGGCCCTTCCATACAGAACCACCGGATCACTAGAACCTGCTTTCGCACCTGCTCGACGTGTCTGTCTCGCAGTCAAGCACCCTTATGCTCTTGCACTCATTGCACGATGTCCGACCGTGCTGAGGGTACCTTCGTGCTCCTCCGTTACTCTTTGGGAGGAGACCGCCCCAGTCAAACTACCCACCACACACTGTCCTCGATCCGGATAACGGACCCGAGTGAGAACACCAATGATGCCAGGCTGGTATTTCAAGGTTGGCTCCCTCCGAACTGGCGTCCGGAGTTCAAAGCCTCCCAGCTATCCTACACAGGCAACATCAGTATCCAGTGTGAAGCTATAGTAAAGGTTCACGGGGTCTTTCCGTCTAGCCGCGGGTACACCGCATCTTCACGGCGATTTCAATTTCACTGAGTCTCGGGTGGAGACAGCGTGGCCATCATTACGCCATTCGTGCAGGTCGGAACTTACCCGACAAGGAATTTCGCTACCTTAGGACCGTTATAGTTACGGCCGCCGTTTACCGGGGCTTCGATCAAGAGCTTCGCCCAGAGGGCTAACACCATCACTTAACCTTCCGGCACCGGGCAGGCGTCACACCCTATACGTCCGCTTGCGCGTTAGCAGAGTGCTGTGTTTTTACTAAACAGTTGCAGCCACCTGGTATCTTCGACCGGTTCGGGCTAAAGGAGCAAGTCCTCTCACCCTAATCCGGCGTGCCTTCTCCCGAAGTTACGGCACCATTTTGCCTAGTTCCTTCACCCGAGTTCTCTCAAGCGCCTTGGGATTCTCACCCTGACCACCTGTGTCGGTTTGGGGTACGGTCGCATGTCATCTGAAGCTTAGAGGCTTTTCCTGGAAGCGTGGCATCAGTGACTTCCGGACCATAGTCCGTTCGTCTCGCGTCTCGGCTTTAAAGGGTCCCGGATTTACCTGAGACCCAGGCCTACTCGCTTTCACCAGGACAACCAACGCCTGGCTCACCTAGCCTTCTCCGTCCCCCCATCGCAATGACATCCGGTACGGGAATATTAGCCCGTTTCCCATCGACTACGCCTTTCGGCCTCGCCTTAGGGGCCGACTCACTCTGCTCTGATTAGCATCGAACAGAAAACCTTGGTCTTCCGGCGGGGGAGTTTTTCACTCCCCTTATCGTTACTCATGTCAGCATTCGCACTCGTGATACCTCCAGCAGACCTCTCGATCCACCTTCATCGGCTTACACGACGCTCCTCTACCGCTCATCCAGAGGATGAACCCGTAGCTTCGGTACCTGGTTTGAGCCCCGTTACATCTTCCGCGCAGGCCGACTCGACTAGTGAGCTATTACGCTTTCTTTAAAGGATGGCTGCTTCTAAGCCAACCTCCTAGCTGTCTGAGCCTTCCCACATCGTTTCCCACTTAACCAGGATTTGGGGACCTTAGCTGACGGTCCGGGTTGTTGCCCTTTTCACGACGGACGTTAGCACCCGCCGTGTGTCTCCCACGCTGCACTCACCGGTATTCGGAGTTTGCCTCGGGTTGGTAAGCCGGGATGGCCCCCTAGCCGAAACAGTGCTCTACCCCCGGTGGTGATACGTGAGGCGCTACCTAAATAGCTTTCGAGGAGAACCAGCTATCTCCGGGCTTGATTAGCCTTTCACTCCGATCCACAAGTCATCCAAATCTTTTTCAACAGATCCTGGTTCGGGCCTCCAGTTGATGTTACTCAACCTTCACCCTGCTCATGGATAGATCGCCCGGTTTCGGGTCTATATCCAGCGACTGGTCGCCCAGTTAAGACTCGCTTTCGCTACGCCTCCCCTATCGGTTAAGCTCGCCACTGAATATAAGTCGCTGACCCATTATACAAAAGGTACGCAGTCACCCAACAAGTGGGCTCCTACTGCTTGTACGCACACGGTTTCAGGATCTATTTCACTCCCCTCGCCGGGGTTCTTTTCGCCTTTCCCTCACGGTACTGGTTCACTATCGGTCAGTCAGGAGTATTTAGCCTTGGAGGATGGTCCCCCCGTCTTCAATCAGGGTTTCTCGTGCCCCGACCTACTCGATTTCACATGATCAGACTTTCGACTACGGGGCTATCACCCGCTACGGCCGGACTTCCCAATCCGTTCGTCTAGCCATTCACATGCTTAAGGGCTGGTCCCCGTTCGCTCGCCGCTACTGGGGGAATCTCGGTTGATTTCTTTTCCTCGGGGTACTTAGATGTTTCAGTTCCCCCGGTTCGCCTCGTATCCCTATGTATTCAGGATACGATACTGACCTTGTGGTCAGTGGGTTTCCCCATTCAGAGATGTCCGGGTCACAGGTTGTTTGCCACCTCACCGAACCTTATCGCAGGCTACAACGTCTTTCATCGCCTCTGACTGCCTAGGCATCCACCGTGTGCGCTTCATTGCTTGACCCTATAACCCGAAGGAGTCTGGATCCCGCAATGACAACGATTGCCGGATACGCTTGAAACGTATCACAAAACAATTGCGTATCGAGATCACGCCACGAACACGCAAGCCCGGGGGCTTTTGTCTTCGTATCGTCATTCGATACTGTCAGCATGATATACATTGTTAAAGAGCGACTGCCATAAGCAGTGATAAGGCATCGCCGAAGGCGATTGACTTATCACTGCTCATTTAGCAGCTACTTGATCAGGTAATTCATTGTGAGCGCTTGCCGGGAGAGTGACGCATCGTTTAAGGAGGTGATCCAGCCGCAGGTTCCCCTACGGCTACCTTGTTACGACTTCACCCCAGTCATGAACCACACCGTGGTGATCGCCCTCCAAAGTTAGGCTAACCACTTCTGGTGCAGTCCACTCCCATGGTGTGACGGGCGGTGTGTACAAGGCCCGGGAACGTATTCACCGTGGCATTCTGATCCACGATTACTAGCGATTCCGACTTCACGGAGTCGAGTTGCAGACTCCGATCCGGACTGAGACCGGCTTTCTGGGATTCGCTTACTCTCGCGAGTTCGCAGCCCTTTGTACCGGCCATTGTAGCACGTGTGTAGCCCTACCCGTAAGGGCCATGATGACTTGACGTCGTCCCCACCTTCCTCCGGTTTGTCACCGGCAGTCTCCCTAGAGTTCCCACCATTACGTGCTGGCAAATAGGGACAAGGGTTGCGCTCGTTACGGGACTTAACCCAACATTTCACAACACGAGCTGACGACAGCCATGCAGCACCTGTCTCTGCGTTCCCGAAGGCACCCCGGAATCTCTTCCGGGTTCGCAGGATGTCAAGGGTAGGTAAGGTTCTTCGCGTTGCATCGAATTAAACCACATGCTCCACCGCTTGTGCGGGCCCCCGTCAATTCATTTGAGTTTTAACCTTGCGGCCGTACTCCCCAGGCGGTCGACTTATCGCGTTAACTTCGCCACAAAGTGCACAAGGCACCCAACGGCTGGTCGACATCGTTTACGGCGTGGACTACCAGGGTATCTAATCCTGTTTGCTACCCACGCTTTCGCACCTCAGTGTCAGTGTCAGTCCAGAAGGCCGCCTTCGCCACTGGTATTCCTCCCGATCTCTACGCATTTCACCGCTACACCGGGAATTCCACCTTCCTCTCCTGCACTCTAGCGTGACAGTTCCGGATGCCGTTCCCAGGTTGAGCCCGGGGCTTTCACAACCGGCTTGTCATGCCACCTACGCGCGCTTTACGCCCAGTAATTCCGATTAACGCTTGCACCCTCCGTATTACCGCGGCTGCTGGCACGGAGTTAGCCGGTGCTTCTTCTGCGAGTGATGTCTTTCCTGGCGGGTATTAACCGCCAGGCGTTCTTCCTCGCTGAAAGTGCTTTACAACCCGAAAGCCTTCTTCACACACGCGGCATGGCTGGATCAGGCTTGCGCCCATTGTCCAATATTCCCCACTGCTGCCTCCCGTAGGAGTTCGGGCCGTGTCTCAGTCCCGATGTGGCTGATCATCCTCTCAGACCAGCTACGGATCGTTGCCTTGGTGAGCCGTTACCTCACCAACCAGCTAATCCGACATAGGCTCATCCGATAGCGGGAGCCAAGGCCCCCTTTCTCCCGTAGGACGTATGCGGTATTAGCCTGGGTTTCCCCAGGTTATCCCCCACTACCGGGTAGATTCCTATGCATTACTCACCCGTCCGCCGCTCGTCAGCGTCCAGCAAGCTGGACCTGTTACCGCTCGACTTGCATGTGTTAAGCCTGCCGCCAGCGTTCAATCTGAGCCATGATCAAACTCTTCAGTTTAAAATCATTGTGATTCTTGCCTGTCGCTCGAAAGCAACAGAGGCGAATCAATCCTGGCTCAAGGTTCAAACGAATTTGAAGAATTCGAAAATTCTTCTTGTGCGCTTGCCTTGATATTTGGTGACTTGTCACCCTCATCGGCAAACGCCCACATGAATTACCTGATCAAATTGTTAAAGAGCGGTTTCGCTTCGGCTAATACTTGACTCGATGACCTGAGCCGGTTGCCGTAGCGAGGAAGGCGTATTCTACGCATTTCCTGAAGCTTGTCAACCGCCGATTTTGGCGACTGAAGCGAGCGAACAAAAAACCGCTAACTTCCTGACAAACCGAGAGTTTTCACTCTCATTTACCGCTGGCAACGCCTTGCGTCCCCGGCAGCGGATGCGTACTTTACGGATTCACCGGCTCGAGTGCAAGGGCTTTTTGAAAAAGCTTTATTAAAAGAACACATAAGCGTCACGCCAGCGTAATCTTTAGCGGGTACCGCCCTGTTTGCCCTTGCTTTTAGCCTTGCGCACAACCGCGTAAACCGGGCCCGAGAGCACATACGCGCCAAACAGTAGTAGTAGCATGACCGATGGCTCGACCGAGATCATGACAAAACCGAGCACGACGGCCAGTAGTACGACAAAAGGTACCGGCTTTTTGAAGTCGAGCTCCTTGAAACTGTAGTAGCGAATGTTACTCACCATCAACACGCCTGCCGCACCCACCACGACCAGCATTAAAAGCTTGAAGCCAAAGGCATCGGCATCAAAGCTGTGGAAGGTCCAAACGCTGGCGGCAACCAGTGCGGCGGCGGAAGGACTTGGCAAGCCGATGAACCACTTCTTGTCGGTACTGCCGATCTGCACATTGAAGCGCGCCAATCTGAGCGCGGCACAGGCGACGTACAAGAAGGCGACGACCCAACCGGTCTTGCCGATATCCTGAAGAATCCAGCTAAACGCCACCAGTGCCGGCGCCATGCCAAAGGAGATCATGTCGGCCAGACTGTCATACTCGGCGCCGAAGGCGCTTTGCGTATTGGTCATACGCGCCACGCGGCCATCGAGGCCGTCGAGCACCATGGCGATGAAGATAGCCACCGCCGCCGCGCTAAAATCACCGTTGATACCGGCGACCACCGCAAAAAAGCCGGAGAACAACGCCGAGGTCGTAAACAGATTGGGCAGCAGGTAAATGCCTTTGCGACGGATCTTCTGACCGTCTTCGACGGCTTCTTCGACGACCTCGGTTTCGCGCAAAAATGCCGTGGCGAGATCTTCGTTACTGACCGACTCGCTGTCCTTCTCTGGATTATAAGGCGGCGGAGTATGTCCTGGCTCTTGGTCGCGGGCATCCTGAGTCATAAGCGTCATCCCTAATGTGAAGTCATGTATAGGCAGGTTTTCATTCTACACGCTACCCGGCCAACGGCTACCGCTATTGGCACCCGGCACCAAACGCAAAAAGGGCGCGATAAACGCGCCCTTCTTTAATAGCAACCCACTCAACGATACAGGTATCGAATCAGTTTTTGCTCTTGTCGACCAGTTGGTTGGCCGCGATCCACGGCATCATGCCGCGCAGTTTGGCACCGACCTGCTCGATTTCGTGCTCGGCGTTCAGACGACGGCGCGCGGTCATCGACGGGTAGTTGGAAGTACCTTCGCTGATGAACATCTTGGCGTACTCGCCAGTCTGAATGCGCTTGAGCGCGTTGCGCATCGCCTCGCGAGACTGTTCGTTGATCACTTCGGTGCCGGTCACGTACTCGCCGTACTCCGCATTGTTGGAGATCGAGTAGTTCATGTTGGCGATGCCGCCTTCATACATCAAGTCGACGATCAGCTTGAGCTCGTGCAGGCACTCGAAGTAGGCCATTTCCGGCGCGTAGCCCGCTTCGGTCAACGTTTCGAAGCCCGCTTTTACAAGCTCGACCGCGCCACCGCAAAGGACTGCCTGCTCGCCGAACAAATCGGTTTCGGTTTCATCTTTAAAGGTAGTTTCGATGATACCGCTGCGACCACCGCCCACGCCCGCGGCGTAAGAGAGCGCGAGTTCCTTGGCGTTGCCGGATGCATCCTGGTGAATGGCAATTAGATCCGGGATGCCGCCGCCTTTGACGAACTCGGAACGCACGGTATGGCCCGGCGCTTTCGGCGCGATCATGATCACGTCCAGGTCCTGGCGCGGCTCGATCTGGTTGTAGTGGATGTTGAAGCCGTGGGCGAACGCCAACGTCGCGCCCTCTTTCAGGTTCGGCTCGACTTCCTGCTCGTAGATCGCTTTCTGGTTCTCGTCCGGGGCGAGCAGCATCACCACGTCGGCGGTTTTGCACGCATCGGCAACGCTTGCCACGTTAAGACCCGCCGCTTCGGCCTTGGAAGCAGAGGAAGACCCCTGGCGCAGCGCCACGGTGACATCGACACCGGACTCTTTCAGGTTGTTGGCGTGGGCGTGCCCCTGGGAGCCGTAACCCACGATGGTGACCTTCTTGGCCTGGATCAGAGAAAGGTCGCAATCTTTATCGTAAAAAACGCGCATGGTGGTCTCCTAAAAGTCGTTATCGAATCGTGTCTTTTTAAACCGTTTATGCGAAACGGTTTCAGCGTTGCTGGCCAACCGAGCCGTGGTGCGGCGTCGGTATGTGGCGATAAGTTAACTCTACGCCGCGCCAATCGTTGCGTAAAACGCTATATTTGCAAGATACTATTTCAAATAGTGAAACACAGAGACTGCGATGGACTTCCGCCTGTTTAAACACGCCCTGGCGCTTTCGGATACGCTGCACTTCGGCCGCGCCAGCGAGCTTTGCCACATAAGCCCCTCGACGCTTAGCCGTTCGATCCAACAATTGGAAAGCGAATTGAGCGCGCGGCTTTTCGAGCGCGACAACCGCCATGTGACGCTCACCCCCCAGGGAGAAGCATTTCAGCGCTACGCCCGGGAAGCACTCGAGCAGTGGGAGCTTCAAAAGCGCACCCTGGCCGCCGGGGCAACGGAGCTTTTCGGTGAAATCAGCATTTACTGCTCGGTAACCGCCAGCTACAGCTTTCTGTACGAACTTTTGAGCGACGTACGCCAGCGCCACCCCGGTATCGAACTCAAGCTACACACCGGCGACCCGGCCGAGGCGATGTCCCGCGTGCTGGAAGGCCAGGACGACATGGCGATCACCCCGCGCCCGCGCATCCCGCCAAGCGCCCTCACCTTCAAGTCCCTCACCCGCTCGCCGCTGCTGTTTATCGCACCGATGTACGCTTACGCGTGGCTGCCCAAAGCACCGGCAAGCTCCACCGCCGAGCAATGGCGAGAGGTGCCGATGATTCTCTCGGAAGCCGGATTATCGCGGGAGTACGCCAATACCTGGTTCAAGGCGATGGGCGTAGCGCCACGCATCTACGCCCAAGTGGCCGGGCATGAAGCGATCGTCAGCATGGTGGCGCTGGGCTTTGGGGTCGGAGTAGTGCCCAAAATCGTGCTGGATAACAGCCCGCTGGCCGGACGCGTGCAGGTTCTGCCGGTCAAACCCGAGCTCCCCCACTACGATGTAGGCCTTTGCGTGCTCAACCGGCGTTTGAAAACACCGATGATCGATGCTTTTTGGGCTACGGTGAACGAGCACTGAAGAGTTTTTGGCGAATCGCACGGCTTTCGGTATTTGAAATTAATCAAAATTAGCAAAATAGCCTTGGATGCGCAAAAAAGCAGCACTGTAAACAGCTGGCGAAATCGCAAGCGCCTGAATCGAGTGCTGCGTTTGGAAAATCACTTTTGTCAAAACCGGCACGATCAGAAACCGTGGGACCAGCAGGAAGGTGCTGGCCACAATAAATTCCGTTAGTGCCTGGCCTTGTTGTGACGATCTTTTCATCTAAAGACTCAAACTCAAAAGGACTCGTCGAGATAACCTTTTTCTTTTAATGCATCTATGAGAGCTCTATATGTTTCTCCTCCTTTTCTATCATGGAAATTTTTTATAGCGCTTATAGCAGAACTTTTATTGGTATTTTCAATTTCAGGATCAGCTCCGGCGTCCAGCAGTGCCAATGCAGTCTGATATTCATCACCTATTACAGCCTGATATAGCGGTGTATAATCAAATTGGCCTGGATAACTAACATCAGCACCATAAGCTATCAACAACTTTATTTGGTCGATATATTCGTCCGTCATACTTTCAAAAAATAGGGTGCTTTGCTCATGAATTTCTGTGTCTGGATCTGCTCCCGCCTCTAAGGCGGCTTCGATAAAAGCGGGATCCGGATTTCTATAGGCTTGGTATATGAGATAAATAGTACTTGTTCCAGGCTTATCTTCATCGACCACTACCAAGTTGGGATCGCCACCATGACTCAGCATGTAGCGAAACGCCTCGATATTGGCCTCCATCGTGACTGACCAGAAAAGCGGTGTCATGCCGTCTTCACCAAGCGCGTTGGGATCGGCGCCCGCATCCAGTGCCTGCTGCATGGCCTCGAGATCGCCTCGCCCGGCTGCCTCGGCAAGCGCCAGTTGCACCGGATCGGAAAAGTAGCTACCCGGTTTCTGTGAATAGGTAGAGAAATTGGCGCAGGCAGGCAGCGCCATGGCCATCAGTAAGATCAAGGCCCAAACTTTTAGTATTTGCATAAAATCTCCATTCGTTTTCAATGTGCCGACTTGGCATTAGCTGGCGTTATAAGCTGCGCGCTCATGGAAAGCAGCATAGCGATGCTTTTAGAAGCGCTGCGCCCCTTCCACACCCAAGCAATCGACAACACTATTGACGAATCACCATGATCAAGACACTCTACATTAACTTAACCTGAAACAATCAAGAGAGAAAGTCGATGCTTAAAAATAACTTGCTTGCCATAATGGCAGCTTTAATGATGGGCAGCACCGCTGCTTATGCCGACTATTTTAATAGCTACGGCGCTGCACGCGACCAAGTGCTTAAACAAAATACAAGCGGATTATTTACCCAAGAAGATTCATGTGACATGGTCTCGCAAATGGCGGGATCGATCATGGATAATCATTTGGCAGGCGCGCCCAAGCATCCCGTTATCGAGGATGATGAACTCGAGGAGGAAGTACAGCAAGCCGAGGAAGATTACAGCATCATGTCAACCGGGTTGGCTATAGTTAAAGTGTACACCTACGACCTGGACGAGTTTTCTTCTGCCGAGAGTTTTCGTGAGCAGTTTTATCAGGACTGCTTGGAGGATTGAGTAGGCTTCACTCTCGTGTCATCAGCTACACCTATCGCTTGGGTTACACCGTACACGTACTGGCTAGCCATCGGTTGTTATTGATACACCTTAACCAAAAAGCCGGTCAGCTTCTGCTGATTGGCTTTTTGCCGCGCGATAGCCATATTAGCTAACGCGTTAAAGCGACACACATTATCCCCGGGCAACCCCGCCCACCGGCGAGCCCCACTTTGAGTATGCCGTCCGGGGCCACTGCCTGAAGGAAGGCGCTCGGCTTGGCGGCGTCGCCGGTGATTTGTACGGTGTAGTGACCCGCCGTGAAGCCGACGATATACGCGCGAAAGATAACGACCATCCGCTTTACTTCGTCACGGGCCACGCTACCGACCTTCCCCTTTCACTACTCAGAAAGAGATCAAGGTCAGCTAGTCCAGTTGAACAACGAAGAACCAGTCGACCAAGGCCGTCTGGCTTTAGCTCGTTTATGGGGTTGTTAAAAACAAGCCAGCATTCAACTTCTAATCCTGCTTTTGGGAAATCACTTTTGCCAAAACCGGCACGATCAAAAACAGTGGGACCAGCAGGAAGGTGCTGACCACAATAAATTCCGTTAGTGCCTAGCCGTGTTGTGACGATCTTTTCATCTAAAGACTCAAACTCAAAAGGACTCGTCGAGATAACCTTTTTCTTTTAAAGAATCTATGAAAGCTCTATAGTTCTCGCCACCCGCCCTATCATGGAATATTTTTATAGTATCAATAGTAGATTTTCCGTTAACATTTTTCATTTCAGGATCAGCTCCGGCATTAAGTAGCGCAAGTGCAGTTTTATATTCAGTGCCTATCACAGCCTCATTTAATGGCGTATTTTCAAATTTTCCTAGGTAGTTAACATTAGCGCCATAGGATATTAACAACCTTATTTGATCAATATACTCGTCAGTCATACTTTCAAATAATAACGTTTTCTGCTCATGAACTTCTGTATCAGGGTCCGCTCCCGCCTCTAAAACCGCTTCGATGAAAGCGGGATTCGGATTTCTATAGGCTTGGTATATGAGATAAATAGTACTCGTTCCAGGCTTACCTTCATCGACCACTACTAAATTGGGATCACCGCCTTGGCCCAGCATATAGCGAAAAGCCTCGATATTGGCCTCCATCGTGACTGACCAGAAAAGCGGTGTCATACCGTCTTCACCGGGCGCGTTGGGGTCGGCGCCCGCCTCCAGTGCCTGCTGCATGGCCTCGATATCGCCTCGTCCGGCTGCTTCGGCAAGCGCAAGTTGCACTGGATCGGAAAAGTAGCTATCCGGCTGCTTTGAATAGGTAGAGAAATTGGCGCAGGCAGGCAGCGCCATGGCCATCAACAGGATGGCGACCCACATTTTAAATAACGGCATAAAATCTCCATTCATTATTCAGGCCATCGTTCGGATATCATTCGAGGCCGCAGGCACTATGGTTACTAACAGCAGCAGCATTCCCCCACTGCTTTTCGAGCCCTGTACAACCTGAGCACTCATTAATCGGCAAAACTATTGACTAACCATTTCGATCAGGAGACCCTACTTTAACTTAATTTGATAAAACCAGGATAGAAAACCGATGCGTAAAAAACCGCTCTTCATAACTGCATTCGCTCTATTAATTGCCAGCAGCACCGCCCAAGCTGATTATTACAATAGTTTTGGAGCGCGAACAGTCGAATCACCGAACGGATTTTATGAACAAACAGATTCATGCCGAGCGGCATCACAGACAGCAGCACCAGTGGCAGCGGCCTATTTGGCAGGAGCCCCTGATCGTGAAACGCTTGAAGGAGACGAACTTGAAGCCTCGGTAAAGCAGGCAGAGGCTAACCATCAGATGGAGAGTATAGAATTGGCTCTTATCAAAGCTTACTCGTATGACTTGGACGAATTCTCTTCACACGAAAGCTTTAGCGAACAATTCTATCAAGACTGTCTAGAGGAAAAGTAGCTCCAGACCTCTAATACTTAATTCAAGCTATCAATGCAGCATTTGCGATACTCAGGGCTTCTTAATCATCAGCCAAGCGCGCTTGTGCCGATGCTTTCCAATCGAGGAGCTTCCTGGTCGGTCATTCAACTCATTGACCACTCGTCGCCCCTCGGTATGTTTTATGCGTTGCCAAGCCCCACACCTTTGACTAACCAAGAGCCAACCAGAATGCACCATAAGCAACTACTTACCACAGCAGCCGTTTTCCTGCTCAGCTGTAGCGTCGTACAAGCTGATACCTTCGATAGTTTTGGAGCACGTACCAGCGACACTATCGAATCTTATAATGGCACCACAATAACTTCACATGCCTATTCTCGCCCCCAATCGTGCGAAATGGCAGCTGCAGTGGCTGGGATGTTGATGCGAGAGCACTTGTCCGGCAGCACTGTATCCAGAGATTTTGAAGAAGAAGAATTAGAGAAAGCCAAACAAAAGGAGACGAGTGATTCTTATTCTCATGACCTCGCCCTAGCCAAGGCGTCTACTTATGACCTGAATATGTTTTCTTCCGTGGATGATTTTACCGACCAGTATCATCAGGACTGTGTGGCTTTTGAAGGAGACGAGTAGCTTTTATATGGCTACCGCAACCACAGTATGTTCTACCGTCGGCGGCGCGCTGAGGCCTTCCATGGGGTAGTCGGTGAGATTGGCTAACCCCATTCATTAAAAAAACCGGTCAACTGGCGTTGACCGGTTTTTTCGCTAATGACAGCGGGTACTTTCGCTCAGATTAAAGCGACAGCACCTTATCCCCCCGGGCAATACCCGAGACCCCGGTGCGCCCTACTTCGAGAATGCCGACCGGCGCCATCGCCTGAAGGAAGGCGTCCAGCTTGGCGGCGTCGCCGGTGATTTGCACGGTGTAGAGACTCGGGGTGACGTCGACGATCTGCGCGCGGAAGATATCCACCGTGCGCTTCACTTCGTCCCGGGCCGCGCCCAGCGCTTTGACCTTCACCAGCATCAGCTCGCGCTCGATGTGGTTGCCCTCGGTCAAATCGACCAGCTTGACCACGTCGATCAGCTTGTTGAGGTGCTTGGTGATCTGCTCGATCACCCGGTCGTCGCCCACCGTCGTAACCGTCAAACGCGACAGAGACGGGTCCTCGGTGGGCGCCACGTTGAGGGTTTCGATGTTGTAATTACGCTGAGAAAACAAGCCCACCACACGTGATAGCGCACCCGGTTCGTTTTCCAGAAGAATCGAGATGATATGACGCATCAGGTACGCTCCGTTTTAGACAGCAGCATGTCGCGCATCGCGCCCAGGGGCACCTGCATCGGATAGACGTGCTCGAAGGGGTCGACCTTGATATCCAAAAACACCAGCTCGTGCTTGTCGGCAAAGGCTCGCTCCAGCGCCGGCTCGAGCTCCTCCATGGTGGTCACGGTGATCGCGGTGAAGCCATAGGCCTCGATCAACAGATGAAAATCCGGTAGCGACTCCATGTAGGAGTGGGCGTGGCGTGACTTGTAGTTCAAGTCCTGCCATTGGCGCACCATCCCCAGCGACTGGTTGTTCAGATTGACGATTTTGACCCCCACCCCGTACTGCTTACAGGTCGAGAGTTCCTGCATCATCATCTGGAAGCTGCCTTCGCCGGTGATGCACACCACGTCGTCATCCGGGTAGCTCTTCTTGATGCCCATGGCCGCCGGAAAACCAAAGCCCATGGTGCCAAGCCCGCCAGAGGTGACCAGCCGGTTGGGCTTGTCGAACTTGTAGTACTGGGCGGCAAACATCTGGTGCTGACCCACGTCGGTGGTGACGAACGCCTCACCCCGCGTGACGCGACACACCGCCTCGACCACTTCCTGGGGCTTGAGCGCCTCACCGGCTTTGGAAGGCTCATAAAGCTTGCCTTCACGCTCAAAGCGCCAGCCGTCGATTTTCTCCCACCACTCGCTAAGCGCCTGGGCATGCTCCACCGTACGGCCCTGGGTCAGGCTGATCATCTCGTTGATGACGCCCGCCGCGGGGCCGACGATCGGCACGTCCGCGCGCACGGTCTTGGAGATCGAGCTCGGGTCCACGTCGACGTGAATGATCTTGGCCGTGGGGCAGAACTTGGAGGTGTTGTTGGTCACCCGGTCATCAAAGCGCGCACCAATGGCGATGATCAGATCCGCGTGGTGCATGGCCATGTTCGACTCATAAGAGCCGTGCATCCCAAGCCATCCCAAGCACTGCTTGTCGCTTTGCGGGTAGGCGCCAATGCCCATCAGGGTGGTGGTGATCGGAAAGCCGAGCTTTTTGACCAGGTCTGTCAGGCCTTCACTGGCATTGCCCGTCACCACGCCGCCGCCGGTATAAAAAACCGGGCGCTTGGCCTTGAGCATCAGCTCCACGGCCTTTTTGATCTGGCCGGTATGGCCACGGTTGACCGGGTTATACGAGCGCAGCTTGACCTTTTTCGGGTAGGTGTACTCGTAGCGCTCGGTCGGAGCGGTCATATCCTTGGGGATATCGACCACCACCGGGCCCGGGCGGCCGGTCGAGGCAAGATAAAACGCCTTTTTCAGCACGTCCGGAATCTCGGAGGGGTGACGGATCGAGAAGCTGTGCTTCACGATCGGGCGCGTCACGCCCACGATATCGGTTTCCTGGAAAGCGTCTTCGCCAATCAAGTGGCTCGCCACCTGGCCGCACAAAACGACCATGGGAATGGAGTCCATGTAGGCAGTGGCGATGCCAGTCACGGCGTTGGTCGCCCCGGGCCCGGAGGTCACCAGCACCACGCCGGGCTTGCCGGAGGCGCGTGCGTAGCCATCGGCGGCGTGGGTCGCTGCCTGTTCGTGGCGAACGAGGATATGTTTGACATCGTCCTGACGGAAAAGCGCATCGTAGATATGCAGCGCCGCCCCGCCGGGGTACCCATAAATATATTCGACGCCCTCGTCTTTCAAGAAGCGGGCGATCATGTCTGCGCCGGAAAGCAGTTCCACAGTAATTCTCCCCTAAAGGTCTCGAGTGCGATCCGCAGATAGCTGCGGTGTCGAGTGCGGCGGTATGCCGCTGCCGGCGGTGCCGACACCTGATGCCAAACCCTGGCATACGGCCCGGTTAGGGCCTGCACTCTCATCGGAAGCGGGCCTTCGAGGCTACTTCCTCTCGCGGCGGTTCGCCGCGTCGGGGCGTTGGCCAGACCACGCGGTTAGCGGGGCCTGGAAGTCCTTCGGCGGGTAAAGGCGTAAGCCTACCCTTCACGCGGGGATAGGGGATTACCCGAGGGGTCCGCGTCCGCAAATCAGGAACCCACAAGATTCCAATAGCGCGCCTGGCGTGTCAACCTTTCATCGCCCCAAAGAAGGGCAGGCGCACCAAAACCGGCGAAAAAAACCAGTTACTTACGAAAAAGCCCCGCCGCGGCAAGCCGGGCGGGGCCAGGAGGGCTCATAAAGGCCAGTTCATCAAACGCGGATCAGGCAAACACCAGCCGCCCTTCCTCGGCGCTAATGTGAATGGTCGCGCCCGGGGCGTACTTGCCGGCCAGCAGGTCCTGAGCCAGCGGGTTTTCGATACGGCTTTGAATCGCCCGCTTGAGCGGCCGTGCGCCATAGACCGGGTCAAAGCCCACGACGGCCAACTGCGCCATGGCGTCATCGCTAATCGCCAGACGCAAGCCATGCTCGGCGAGGCGCGCCTTGAGGCGCTCGAGCTGAATGGACGCAATCGCCTGAATCTGGGTTTGGCCCAGGGCGTGGAACACCACCACTTCGTCGATGCGGTTGATGAGTTCCGGCCGGAAGTGGTTACCCACCACCTCCATCACCGCGCTCTTCATCGTCTCATAGCCGGTCGCTTCATCGCCGGTATCGCCGCCCATACGCTGGATGATGTCCGAGCCCATGTTCGAGGTCATGACGATCACGGTGTTACGAAAGTCCACCGTGCGGCCCTGGCCATCGGTCAGGCGGCCGTCTTCGAGCACCTGCAGCAAAATGTTGAACACGTCCGGGTGGGCTTTCTCCACCTCATCGAGCAGCAGCACCGAGTAGGGCTTGCGGCGCACCGCCTCGGTAAGATAACCGCCCTCTTCATACCCCACGTAGCCGGGGGGCGCGCCGATCAACCGCGCCACGGAGTGCTTCTCCATGAACTCGGACATGTCGATGCGCACCATTGCCTCTTCGGTGTCGAAGAGGAAGTTAGCCAGCGACTTGCAAAGCTCGGTCTTGCCCACCCCGGTCGGGCCTAAAAACAGAAACGAGCCGTTGGGCCGGTTGGGATCCGAAAGCCCGGCCCGGGAGCGGCGCACCGCGTTGGCCACCGCTTCCACTGCCTCGTCCTGGCCGATGACGCGTTCGTGCAGCGCCTCTTCCATGCGTAAAAGTTTGTCGCGTTCGCCTTCGAGCATCTTGGACACCGGAATACCGGTCCAGCGTGAAACGACCTCGGCGATCTCCTCTTCGGTCACGTTGGAGCGCAGAAGCTGGTGGCTGGCGGTATCGGCTTCTCCCTCGCCACTCTCGGCAATCTTCTTCTCGAGCTCGGGAATCCTGCCGTACTGAATTTCCGACATCCGGCCCAGATCGCCCTGGCGGCGCGCCTGCTCCAGATCGGTACGGGCCTGCTCCAGCTCGGCCTTGAACTGCGCCGCCCCCTGAATACTGGCCTTTTCCGCCTTCCAGATCTCGTCGAGGTCGGCGTACTCGCGCTCGAGATCCAGGATATGGCCGCTTAGCGTCTCTAAACGCTTTTTGGTCGCTTCGTCGGTCTCTTTTTTGAGCGCCTCGCGCTCCATCTTGAGTTGGATCAAGCGGCGGTCGAGGCGATCCATCGCTTCGGGTTTGGAGTCGAGCTCCATGCGGATGCGCGAAGCCGCCTCGTCGATCAGGTCGATCGCTTTGTCCGGAAGCTGCCGGTCGGTGATGTAGCGCGTAGAAAGCTTGGCCGCGGCGATGATCGCCGAGTCGGTGATGGCCACGCCGTGGTGCACTTCGTAGCGCTCTTTAAGGCCGCGCAGAATCGCCACGGTGTCCTCTTCCGAGGGCTCGTCGACCAGCACTTTCTGGAAACGGCGCTCCAGGGCTGCGTCCTTTTCGATGTACTTGCGGTACTCGTCCAGGGTGGTCGCGCCCACGCAGTGAAGCTCGCCCCGGGCAAGCGCCGGTTTGAGCATGTTGCCGGCGTCCATCGCGCCTTCGGCTTTGCCCGCCCCGACCATGGTGTGCAGCTCGTCGATGAAGAGGATCACGCGACCCTCCTCCTGGGCGAGCTCCTTGAGCACCGCTTTCAAGCGCTCCTCGAACTCGCCGCGAAACTTGGCACCGGCAAGCAAAGAGCCCATGTCGAGCGAGAGCACGCGCTTGTCTTTCAACCCTTCCGGCACCTCGCCATCCACGATACGGCTGGCAAGCCCCTCGACGATGGCGGTTTTACCCACGCCGGGCTCGCCGATCAATACCGGGTTGTTCTTGGTGCGCCGCTGGAGGACCTGGATGGTACGGCGAATCTCGTCGTCGCGGCCGATCACCGGGTCGAGCTTGCCGTCCAGCGCCCGCTGGGTGAGATCCATGGTGTACTTGTTGAGCGCCTCGCGCTGGTCTTCGGCGTTGGCGTCATCGACGTTGGCGCCGCCGCGAAGGCCCGTGATCGCGGCTTCCAGCGCCTGGCGGTTAAGCCCGGCCTCTTTCAGCGTTTTGGCGAGCGCACCGTTATCCAGCGCCGCCAACAGCACCAGTTCGCTTGCAATGAACTGGTCGCCACGCTTTTGCGCTTCTCGGTCGGTGAGGTTGAAGAGCTTGATCAGATCCCGGGAGGGCTGCACGTCGCCATCGAACTGGCCAACCTTTGGCAGGTTATCGAGCTGACGCTTGAGGCCCTCGCGCAGGCGTGAACTCGAACCCTGGGCTTTTTCGACCAGCGCCTTGATGCCGGTGTCTTTAGCATCCAGCAGTGCGGTCAATAGGTGAACCGGTTCCAACTGATTATGGCCCTGGCCGACGGCCAGCGACTGTGCATCGGCAATGGCGGCTTGTAGTTTGGCGGTGAATTTATCGAATCGCATGACATTCTCCTGGGGAAAGCCGCGCGTTTGGACGCGGGCGTGGCCCTAACGAAGGTTTAATCTGCCAGGTGCGCTTTTTATGAGAACCCTCTAAAAAGTTATGGGAACTCTCTAAAAAGGCGTTGGCTTGACAAATTAAATGGTGCCGATTCAGCGCCCTTTCAAGAGGTGGCCCTGTCGAAGGGCTTCACCTTTGGGGCTTTTTAATCGCTTAGGCCGAGAAATCGCTTAGGCCGAGACATCCTGCAACCAAACCACGCTTGCCATGCGCCCGGTAGCGCCGGCATCGCGCCGGTAAGAGTAAAAGCGCGGCTCGCAGGCGGTGCAGAAATGGCCGCCGCTGATGTGGTGGATGCCAAGCGCAGCCAGGCGAAAGCGCGCCAACCGGTAGAGATCCGCCATGTAGTGGTTCAGCCGGTAGGGGCTATGCTCGAAGGCCTCGATGGTTTCCGGGTGGGCGCCCACGAAGGCGCCGTACACCTCCGGGCCCACCTCGAACTGGGCGTTGGAAATCGCCGGGCCCAGCCACACCAGAATATCGTCGGCGGGGCAGTTCATCGCGGCCACGGTCGCTTCCAGCACGCCGCCGGCAAGGCCTTTCCAGCCCGCATGGGCGACCGCCACCTGGCTGCCCTGGCGGTTACAGAAAAAAACCGGCAGGCAATCGGCGGTCAGCACCACGCAGGCGTAGTGCGTTGACGTGGCAATCGAGGCATCGGCTTTGGGCGGCGTGGCTTGATAGGTTTGCTGAACCCGTGCTCCATGGATCTGGTCGAGCCACAAGAGCGGGCGGTCGTCGCCGATTTCCTTGTGCAAAAGCCGCCGGCAAAGGGCTACGTGGTCCGGATGGTCGCCCACGTGGTTGGCCGGGTTGAAGGCGGCGAAATCTCCCTGGCTCGGGCCGGTTTCGCGGGTGGTGACAAACCCGCGCACGTTGGCCGGGGCCGGCCAGTCCGGCTCGACGAGACTCGGATGAAGATCGATGGCATCGCTCATCGCCGCGTCTCGCTGTCTTCGCGCAGGTAGTCCAGTAGCATCAAAAGCTCATCGGGAAGCGCCGCCCTGAACGTCATCGGCTCCTCGGTGATCGGATGGATGAAGCTGAGTTTACGGGCGTGAAGGGCCTGGCGAGGGAACTCGCGCAGAATCTCCTTGAGCGGCTCGCTCGCCCCGGGCGGAAGCTTGGCACGCCCGCTATAGAGTGGATCACCAATCAGCGGGTAGCGCGCGTGGGCCATGTGTACACGAATCTGGTGGGTGCGCCCGGTTTCCAGCTGGCAGCGCACGTGGGTGTGGGCACGAAAGCGCTCGACCACCCGGTAGTGGGTCACGGCGGGCTTGCCCGAAGCGGTGACTGCCTGGCGCTTGCGATCCTTCGGATGGCGCCCAATGGGTGCATCGACCGTTGCCCCGGAGACGGGCTTGCCCAGCACCACCGCATCGTACTGGCGCGAAACGCTGCGCGCCTGCAGCTGCTCGACCAGCCGGGTCTGAGCGGTCAGCGTTTTGGCGACCATCATCAACCCGGTGGTGTCTTTATCCAGCCGGTGAACGATCCCCGCCCGGGGTATCTCGGCAAGCGCGCCGTGATGAAACAGCAGCGCGTTCAAAAGCGTGCCATCCGGGTTGCCCGCCGCCGGGTGAACGACCATATTGGCGGGCTTGTTCAGCACGATGATCGCCTCGTCTTCATACACGATATCCAGGGCGATCTCCTGGGGGGCAAAGCGCGTGTCGTCCTCCAGGGTGGTATGAAGATGCAGCATTTCCAAACCATGAAGCTTGGCTTTGGGCTTGGCCGCCGCGCCGTCCACGGTCAGCTCGCCGGCATTGATCCACGTTTTCAAGCGCTCGCGGGAGTATTCGCTGAACAACTCGGCCGCGGCCTGGTCCAACCGAGCGCCAGCCAGGGCGGCGGGCACCTGGCGTGTGGCTTCAATGATGTGCGACATGCAAAACCTCTTTAAGACACAGAACCCCGAACGAAACGCCAGGATGCCTGCGTTTTGCGCCAAGGTGTTTTATAGTGGGCCAATTGCGACCTATTCTACCATTTCTACTTATGGCCATCTTCGCTTTTCGGTGATTGAGGCTTGTTTGCAACGAGGATGATGATGCGCGTTTTCTCCACTGCCCACCGCTTTGGCGCCGTAGCCTTGAGCCTGGCCCTGTTGGCCGGCTGCGCCAGCAACAATAACGACGACGCCGAGCAGGACGAAGGCGAGTTCGGCGGGGTGCAGGAGCGCGAGCTCTACGAGCTTGCCCGCACCGCGCTTGAAGACAACCGCTACCCCATCGCCATCGAGCGGCTGGAAGCGCTGGACACCCGCTACCCCTTCGGCGCTCACGCCGAGCAGGCGCAGCTCGAGCTGATCTACGCCTACTACGAAAACGGCAACTGGGAAGAGGCGCGCGCCGCGGCCAGCCGCTTCATTCGCTTGCAGCCCGACCACCCCCAGGTGGATTACGCCTACTACCTGCGCGGCCTGTCGGCCTGGCAGGCCGGGCGTTTCAGCCTCGAGCGCCTGCGCCTGATCGATATATCCAAGCGTGACCTTGGCGCCTCGCGGGATGCCTATAACGATTTCCGCGAGCTGATTCAGCGCTTCCCGCAGAGCGAGTACGCCCCGGACGCACAGCAGCGCATCGTCTACCTGCGCGAGCTTTTGGCCCAGCACGAGCTGCACGTGGCGGATTACTACCTGCGTCGCGGCGCCTATCTTGCCGCCGTCGAGCGCGGCCGCTGGGTGATCGAGAACTTCCCGGAAGCCAACGCCACCCGCGACGCCCTGGCCACCATGGTCGAAGGCTACCAGGGCCTTGGCATGAACGACCGCGCCGAAGAAGTGCTCACCGTACTGCGCGAAAACGCCCCCAACCACGACCAGCTTCGCGGCGACCGCTTCGTTCCCAAACACGTCTCCGCTAACCGCTAACGCCGGACACCCGACGCCTTAACGGCAGGCGTCGGGCCGCTGCCCGCAGAAGAGACACCGTTTAGCCGGTCGCCGTTTGAGCCATAAATTGTACAAACGCCTTTTGGACGCGCGTGGTCCAAAAGGCGTTTTTTTATGCGTATTCTGGCGTTTGGTATTACCAGGCCCGCCGCCCACTCGCTATAACAATCGGTAATATTTAACTACAATTATTATTTGTACAAATATCGTACAAATAACTAACCTCTCTCCTGCTGCCGTATAACTAAAAACACTTTGGGACTGCCCCACTCGAGCAGCCCACGAAAAAAGAACACTCCACAGCGAGGGAACGCGCTTGAACACGTTACGCTCTTGGAAAATCACCACACGCCTGACCGTCGGTTTCTCCATTGTCCTGGTCCTGCTGGCCATGCTCACCGCGATCGGGATCTATCAGGTCAATCAAATCAGCAACGACCTGACCGAAATCAACGACATCAACGGCAATAAACAGCGCCAAGCGATCGACTTGCGGGGCAGCGTACACGACCGCGCCATCGCTTTGCGCGATATCGTCATCACCACCACCGCTGAGCAGTACCGCGCGTTAAATGGTGAAATGCAGCGTCTGCAAGACGACTACCGTAGCGCCTCCCAGGCAATGGCCAGCATCGTTCAAAGCGCACCAGGGCCCGTTCAGGAGGCAAGCATCATCGAGCGCATCGAAGCCCAACAGGCGCTGACTCTAGGCTTGACCGAGGCCGTCATCGAAGCCCGGCTCGCGGGGGATTTCGCCGCCGCCCAAACGCTTTTGATCGAACAGGCAGGCCCCGCTTACGCGCAGTGGCTTTCGCAAATCAACGAATTCATCGATCTTCAGGGCCAGCTCAACGACGTGACCACCGACCACGCCCGGGAGACCGCGGCTGGTTTCGAGATGCTGATGATCGGTTTGACGCTCGCGGCGCTGCTGCTGGGCGGGCTCATCGCGTTCTACCTATCGCGGCAACTGCTGGGCGAACTGGGCGCCGAACCCGACCAGGTGCAGGCGTTCTCGAGCGCTATCGGCAACGGTAACCTGGCGGTGGCCGACGAGCGCCGTCAGACACGACCAAATACCCGGGAACGCGGCATCATGGCCTCGCAAATGGCCATGGCCGAGCAGCTCCAGCGTATCGTTTTGGACGTGCGCACCTCTGCCGAGGCAGTAGCCAGCAACAGCGAGCAGATCGCCGAGGGGAATAACAACCTCGCCTCGCGCACCGAGCAGCAGTCAAGCGCGCTGGCCCAAACCGCTGCCGCCATGGAAGAGCTCAGCAGCACCGTGACCCAGAATGCCGCCAACGCCGAGCAAGCAAGCCGGGAAGCAAGCCAGGCCGCCGCGACTGCAAAGGAAGGCGGCAAGGCGGTCAACGAGCTTGCCACCACGATGAACGAGCTGGATCAAAGCTCTCAGGAAATTGCCGGTATTATCTCGACCATCGACGCGATCGCTTTCCAGACCAACATTCTGGCGCTCAACGCCTCGGTCGAGGCGGCGCGGGCCGGTGAGCACGGCCGCGGGTTTGCCGTGGTTGCCAGCGAAGTGCGCAGCCTCGCCCAGCGTAGCGCCAACGCCGCCCAGGAGATCAACGCGCTGATTTCCAGCAACCTGGAACGCATGAAACACGGCAACGAGCGTGCCAGCCACGCCAACCAGTCCACCAATGAGATCGTCAGCGCCATCGAGCGGGTCAATGTGATCATCGGCGAGATCAGTAGCGCCAGCGTCGAACAAAGTGCCGGTGTTCGGGAAGTCAATCAGGCCGTCTCCGAGATGGACCAGATGACCCAGGATAACGCCACCCTGGTCAATGAAAGCGCGACCGCCGCCAAAACGCTGCGCCAAAACGCCCAGGCCCTGATGCAGACCATGCAGATATTCAAACTGCCCCCGTCTACCAGCCAGCCATTACGCGACACGTCCCGCCGCGAAGCGCCCAAGCCAGGCGCGCCTGCCGAAACCAGCAAGGCGCTAGCACCGGCCTCCTCCGAGCCCGCTTGGGAGAGTTTCTGAGAAAAGCTTTTGAGAAGGACTTTTGAAAAGAGCACTCAAACGACGCTCAAACCCGACTCGCAGGCCACCCCTTAACCCAAAAAAGCCAAACAGCGTTTGGCTTTTTTGATGGGGCGGGCTTTAAGGTTCAACGCTTGGGTCAATCGCCGGGCTGCCAGCCGTTGACGATGGGGTAGCGGCGGTCGCGGCCGAACCCGCGGGCGGTCACGCGAACGCCGACCGGTGCCTGGCGGCGCTTGTATTCGCAGCGGTCTACCAGTTTCACGACCTGGTAGACATCGTCCTGGGAAAAGCCCTCGGCGATGATCGCCTCGGCGCTCATGTCGCCCTCGATATAGCGCGAGAGGATCGCATCGAGCACGGCGTAGTCGGGCAGTGAGTCGCTGTCGTTCTGGTCCGGAGCGAGCTCGGCACTCGGCGGGCGCTCGATGACCCGCTCGGGCACCGCCGGTGACTGGGTGTTACGCCAGCGCGCCAGCCGGTACACCCAGGTTTTATATACATCCTTCAAGGCGTTGTAGCCACCCACCATATCGCCGTAGAGCGTGGCGTAGCCCACCGCCATTTCGCTCTTGTTGCCGGTGGTCAGCACCATCAAGCCTTTCTTGTTGGAGATCGCCATCAACAGCACCCCGCGACAGCGCGACTGCAGGTTCTCCTCGGTCGTGTCTTGCTCGGCGCCGGCAAAGCTCTCGGATAGCGTCTGGGTAAAGGCCTCGACCATCGGCTCGATCGGCATGACATCGAAATCGACGCCCAGCATTTCGGCCTGGGCGGCGGCGTCGTGCTTCGAGATATCCGCGGTGTAGCGGTAAGGCATCATCACCGCGTGCACGCGCTGCTCACCCAGGGCGTCCACCGCGATCGCCAGGGAAAGCGCCGAGTCGATTCCGCCGGAAAGTCCCAGTACTACGCCACTGAAGCCGCTTTTATTGACGTAGTCGCGAACGCCGGTCACCAACGCGCAGTAAAGGCTCTCCTCCGCGGAGACGTCGGGTTCGATTTCGCCGGCCTCGGGGACCCAGGCGTTTTCCGGGGTCTGAGTGAGGCGCACCGGCATAAGCCCTGCCTGCCAGTACGGCGCGAGTATCTTGAGCTCGCCTTGGGCATCGACCACGCTCGAGCCGCCGTCGAACACCAGCTCGTCCTGGCCGCCAATGGTGTTGACGTAGACGATGGGGCGATTCACGGCCTGAGCGCGTTGGGTGAGCAGGCGCCGACGCTCGCCGGGCTTTTCCTGATGATAGGGCGAGGCATTGAGCACCACGAGCGCATCGGCGCCCTGCCCGCAGGCGGCTTCGATAGGCGCGCTCTCCCAAAGGTCTTCGCAGATCAGAAGGCCGAGTTTGGCGCCCTTGTGCTCGAATACAAGCGGCGCATTGCCGGGCGTGAAGTAGCGCTGCTCGTCGAACACCTGGTAATTGGGCAGCGCTTGCTTGGCGTACTCCGCCTGCCACTCGCCGTTATACAGCACCCCGGCCAGGTTGAAACGCTTCCCATCGCGAACGCCGGGGTAGCCAATGATCACCAGCACGTCCTTGACGACCTTTTGCGCCATGGTGTCGCGGGCCTCTTGCAGGCGCGACTCCATCGAAGCCCTCAGTAAAAGATCCTCCGGCGGGTAGCCGGTCAAGAAAAGCTCGGGGAATACCACCACGTCCGCCCGGTGCTCGATACGCGCCTCGCGCACGGCTTCGATCGCGCGGGCGGCATTACCGGGAATATCCCCGACCAAAGGGTCGAGTTGGGCCATGACCAGCGTTAAGTCTTGCATGGGGGGTAAAATCTCTTGAGAATCCTTGAAACATACCGTTTGGACGCCACGCGATGGCACTCAAAGCCCAGCCTCCAAACCGTACCGGCAAGCGGGTATTGTCCCGCAAGCGCCGGTTACTGGCAAAGGCTCTGGCGTTAAACGCACGCATTCGAACACGCAGTATTTTACACACCCACTTTCCCGCCCGGGAGCGATAAAAGGATGAACCTGTTGATCATTCGGCTACTTATTTTTGCGGTGGTGTTCTACGTTGGCCTGAAACTTTACGGCATGTACCGCCAACACAAGCTCTCGCAAAAAACGGCGGCGCCCGAGCGCGTCGAAGGCGGCGCCATGGTGCGCTGTCGCTGGTGCGAGGTGCACGTACCGGAAAGCGAGGCGCTGCGCTTTGAAGAAAAGTGGTTCTGCTCCGCCGCCCACCGAGAGCGCTATATTCAGGAGCAGAAGAAGGACGGCCCCGCCTAGAGAACGAGCCGCTCTTGAGTGGGTACAAACGGCGTCGGGTCGATCAGCGGCGGGCGCTTTAACAGCGTATCGACCAGCAAATGGGTAGATGCCGGCGCGAGCACCAGACCATTACGATGGTGGCCCGCGTTGATATAGAGCGACCCGTAGCCGGGCAGCGCGCCGATGAACGGAAGCCCGCCGGGCGAGCCCGGGCGCAGCCCGGACCAGTGGTGCGCTACCGGGTAACCGGCAAGCGCGGGAATGATCGCCTCGGCGCTTCGCTTGAGTGAAACCAGCGCCGCCTCGTCGGTGGTTTTATCGAAGCCGGCTTCTTCCAGGGTCGAGCCCACCAGCAAGAGCCCATCGCTGCGGGGAATGATATAGCGCCCATCCTTGAGCACCACCCGCTGTACAAGCCCGGGCGGGGCGCGGTAGGCAATCATTTGCCCTTTGACCGGACGTACCGGCAAGCGGATACCGAGCGGTGCCAACAGCGCAGCACTCCAGGCGCCGGCGCAGAGCACGGTGCGGCCGGCCAAAAGCGGGCCCTGAGGCGTATTCACCCCCGCAATGTCGCCATGTCGTTCGATGAGCCCTTCGACCGGCTGGCCCTCGCAAAGCGTCACGCCCGGCATGGCGGAGAGCCTGGCGCGCAGCGCCTGGCCCAGCCGCGGGTTGCGCACGCTGCCAAGCGTTGGCATCCAGAGCGCGCCGCTACCCGCCTCGGCCTGGGGCTCCTTTTCGTGCACGAAGGCGGCGCCCACGCGCTCGAGCGGTTTGCCCATTTGATGCGCCCAGGCGAGCGCCGCCTCGTCATCCTCGACGCTCAAATACAAGAGCCCTTTCTGGCGATACTCCGGGTCGATGCCGGTCTCTTCCAACAGGCGCAAGGCAAGCGCCGGGTAGGCGCCCTCCGACCAGCGCGAAAGCCAGGAAATGGCCGCCGAGTGGCGCCAGGGATAGAGCGGCGACACGATACCGCCCCCCGCCCAGGAGGCCTCTTGCCCGCAGGTGCCGCGCTCGACGATACACACCGTCTGGCCGGCATCGGCAAGCTGTAGGGCGGTCATCATGCCGATGATACCGCCGCCCACTATCAAGAAATCACTCACAAGGCCTGTCCCTTTTTACCTACAACCAACTACGCCTGAACCTACACCAGGCTCCGCTCACGCCTACGCCCCACCCGAGGAAAGCGCTCTAACCTGAAGACAGGTCCGCCAGGGTGAGCCCATGCATAAAGCACTCCTACCCCACCATCGATGCTCACTTTGCGCCAGCGCCCAGGCAGCGCACGGCGAGCATCGCGCCAGCGGGATGACGTTTTTAGAGCTGGTCGTCGCCCTGTTCATTATTGGCTTATTGACCACCGGCGCCCTTCCCCACCTTCAGGCGCTAAACCAACGCACGGCGCTCAAAGGCGAGATCAATCGCTTTCAGCGGGCGTTCTCGCTGGCTCGCAATACGGCCATTACTCGGCGCGAGACCGTCACCCTTTGCCCGGTTACCGCCGCCTTTCGCTGCAGCGACGACTGGAGCCTGCCGCTGGCGGTGATCGACGGCGCGCCTCGTCAAAGCGCCGAGCGCCGAGCGCCAGCGCATCCTGCGGATTTTCCCCGCGCACCCGAAAAGCCGGATTACCTACAACCGCCACTGGCGCCAGGTGCGCTACACGCCGCTGGGCCACGCCAGCGGCTATAACGGTAGCTTCAAACTCTGCAGCGGCGCCAGCGCGGGTAAAGAGCTGGTGCTAAGCCAGCTGGGCCGGCTACGGGTAGACAGCGCGCCCGTGCCCTGCGCCGACCCTTGAAGCGCTATTTGAATCAGCCGATACCGTCGAGGTAGCGCTCGGCGTCGAGTGCTGCCATGCAGCCGCTGCCCGCAGAGGTAATCGCCTGGCGGTAGATATGGTCCATCACGTCGCCGCAGGCAAATACGCCGGGCACGCTGGTGGCGGTGGCGTTGCCTTCGAGACCGGAATTGACGGTAATGTAGCCGCCCTTCATGGCGAGCTGGCCTTCGAAAATACCGGTATTGGGGCTATGGCCAATGGCAACGAAAAGCCCAGGCGCGTGGAGCTCCTTGACGGTGCCATCGAGGGTCGACTTCAGCCGCACCCCTGTTACGCCGCTGTTATCGCCCAGCACTTCGTCGACCTGCTGGAACCACTCCAGCGCGATCGTACCGGCCTCGACCTTCTCCTGAAGTTTGTCCTGCAGGATTTTCTCCGCGCGCAGCGTGTCGCGGCGGTGTACCAGGGTCACCTTGGAGGCGATATTGGAAAGATAGAGCGCCTCTTCCACGGCGGTGTTACCGCCCCCCACCACCACGACTTCCTGATTACGATAGAAAAAACCGTCGCAGGTCGCGCAGGCCGACACGCCCTGGCCCATGAACTGCTGCTCGGTGGGCAGGCCCAGGTAGCGGGCGCTGGCGCCGGTGGCAATGATCAGCGCATCGCAGGTATAGGTGCCGCTATCGCCTTTCAATGTATAGGGTTTTTCGCCTAAGCTGACTTCATGGATATGGTCGAACAGCACCTCGGTATTGAAGCGCTCGGCGTGGGCTTGCATCTTTTCCATCAGCGCCGGGCCCTGGATGCCCTCGGCCTCGCCCGGCCAGTTATCCACATCGGTGGTCGTGGTCAACTGGCCGCCCGCCTGCAGCCCGGTAATCAGCAACGGCTGCAGGTTGGCGCGGGCGGCGTACACCGCCGCGGTGTACCCGGCAGGCCCGGAGCCAAGAATAATCAAACGTTCATGACGCGTTTCCATGACACCACCTATATCGAATAAAACGGATGTCCCGGCCAGCAGGATGCGAGTAGTACTGGCCGAAAACCAAACAAGAGAGTCTGCCTGAAATGGCGTCGAGTACAAGCAATTACAAGGGGGAGACTTGGCCATTAGGCCAGGATCCCTTGAAAGCCGGGTTTAAAGTACCCATGTGCTATTAATAAGCTAGGCTCTAGAAAACGAACCACCGTGGCACTGCAATCATCCAATACATAGCAAGCAAGAGCCCGCATTCAAGAGAGAGGAGCATGGAATGAGCAAGATCCCCGATACGCTCAGCACCCTGGAGGTGGGGAGTCACTCCTACACCTATTACAGCCTGCCCAAGGCGGCCGATGCGCTTGGCAACATCGACCGGCTACCCAAGACCCTGAAAATCCTGCTGGAAAACCAGCTACGCTTTGGCGACGACGAAAGCGTCGAAAACGACGACCTGCAAGCGCTGGTAGACTGGCAAAAAGAGGGTAAATCCAGCCGCGAGATCGGCTATCGCCCGGCGCGGGTTCTCATGCAGGACTTCACCGGCGTACCCGGCGTGGTGGATCTGGCCTCCATGCGCGACGCGGTCGAAAAGCTCGGTGAAGACCCGGCCCGTATCAACCCGCTCTCGCCGGTCGACCTGGTCATCGACCACTCGGTGATGGTCGACGAGTTCGGCCACGCCACGGCGTTCGAGGAGAACGTCGAGATCGAAATGCAGCGTAACCGCGAGCGTTACGAGTTTCTGCGCTGGGGCCAGCAGGCCTTCGATAATTTTAAAGTGGTACCGCCGGGCACGGGTATCTGCCACCAGGTTAACCTCGAGTACCTGGGCAAATCGGTCTGGACCAAGGAAGAAGACGGCAAAACCTACGCCTTCCCGGATACGCTGGTCGGCACCGACTCTCACACCACCATGATCAACGGCCTGGGCGTGCTTGGCTGGGGCGTAGGCGGTATCGAAGCCGAGGCCGCGATGCTCGGTCAGCCGGTTTCCATGCTGATTCCCGAAGTCATCGGCTTCAAGCTCGACGGCAAGCTTCAGGAAGGCATCACCGCGACCGACCTGGTGCTCACCGTTACCGAAATGCTGCGCAAGAAAGGCGTGGTGGGTAAGTTCGTCGAGTTCTACGGCGACGGCCTCAAAGACCTGCCGCTGGCCGACCGCGCCACCATCGCCAACATGGCGCCGGAGTACGGTGCGACCTGCGGTTTCTTCCCGGTGGATGAAGAAACCCTGAACTACATGCGCCTGACCGGCCGCGAAGACGATCAGATCGCGCTCGTGAAAGCCTACAGCCAGGAACAGGGCCTGTGGCGCGAGCCCGGCGACGAGCCGATCTTCAGCGACTCCCTAGGGCTCGATATGAGCACCGTCGAAGCAAGCCTGGCCGGCCCCAAGCGCCCGCAGGACCGGGTATCGCTCAAGGACCTGCCCAGCGCCTTCGCCAAGGTAATGGAAAACGACGGCAAGACCCAGCCGGACACCGAAACCGGCAAGTTCTCCTCGGAGGGCGGCCAGACCGCCGTGGGTGTCGAGCGCAGCTTCGAGCACAACGACAGCCAGGATGTGTCCTACAACGGCCAGAGCTTCCGTTTGAACCCGGGGGCCGTGGTCATTGCCGCGATCACGTCGTGTACCAACACCTCCAACCCCAGCGTGATGATGGCCGCCGGCCTTCTGGCCCGCAAGGCACGCGAAAAAGGTCTGGAAACCAAGCCTTGGGTCAAGACCTCGCTGGCGCCGGGCTCCAAGGTGGTCACCGACTACCTGGCCGCCGCGGATCTGAACAACGACCTGGACGCGCTGGGCTTCAACCTGGTGGGCTACGGCTGCACGACCTGTATCGGTAACTCCGGCCCGCTGCCCGAGGAGATCGAAAAAGCGATCAACACCGGTGACCTGGCGGTCGCCTCGGTGCTTTCGGGCAACCGTAACTTCGAAGGCCGGGTTCACCCGCTGGTCAAAACCAACTGGCTCTCCTCGCCGCCCCTGGTCGTGGCCTACGCGCTGGCCGGTAACGTACAGAGCAACCTGACCACTGACCCACTGGGCGATGACTCTGATGGCAACCCAGTCTACCTGAAAGACATCTGGCCCTCCCAGGCCGAGATCGCCGAGGCGGTCGAGAAAGTGAACACCGACATGTTCCGCAAGGAGTATGGCGAAGTATTCGAGGGCGACGAGACCTGGAAGTCGATCAAGGTACCGGAGAGCCAGGTGTACGAGTGGCCCGATTCCACCTACATTCAGCACCCGCCCTTTTTCGAAGGCATGGGCCGGGAGCCGGAACCCACCGAGGACGTTAAAAGCGCGCGGGTCCTGGCGATGCTGGGCGACTCGGTCACCACCGACCACATCTCGCCGGCCGGCTCCATCAAGCCGGACAGCCCCGCCGGGCGCTATCTGCAGGAAAACGGCGTGAAGCCGGTAGATTTCAACTCCTACGGTTCGCGCCGGGGTAACCACCAGGTCATGATGCGCGGTACCTTCGCCAACGTGCGCATTCAAAACGAAATGCTCGATGGCGTGGTCGGCGGCGAAACCCGCCACGTGCCCAGCGGCGAGCAGATGTCCATCTACGACGCGGCGATGAAGTACCAGGAAGAAGGCACGCCCCTAGTGGTCATTGCCGGTAAAGAGTACGGCACCGGGTCGAGCCGCGACTGGGCGGCGAAGGGCACGCGGCTTTTAGGCGTGCGCGCGGTACTGGCGGAGTCTTACGAGCGTATCCACCGCTCCAACCTGATCGGTATGGGCGTGGTGCCGCTGCAGTTCCCGGAAGGCGAAAGCCGTGAAAGCCTGGGACTGACCGGCGATGAAGAAGTATCCATCGAAGGATTGGGCGATCTAAGCCCGGGCTCCAACGTCAAGGTCACCATCAAAAAGGGCAGTGACGAGCGTACGATCGAGGCGAAATGCCGGATCGATACGATCAACGAGCTGGCGTACTACCGCCACGGTGGTATCCTGCACTACGTGCTGCGCAAGATGATTGGCGCAGCGTAAGCCCTACCGGCAACGCACGACCCAATGCTTGCACGCCCCCACTCCGGTGGGGGCTTTTTTTGGCCCTAAAAAAAGCGCCGCTACCGAAGTAGCGGCGCCGAGAGCCTTGAACGTTAAAACGCTTAAACGGCGCGACGGCGGTAGTCGCGGTAGTCCGGGTCCCAGCTCGCGTTTTCGATATCCTTACGCAGCTGTGTGCCGCTGGTGGTCAGCGCGACGCCGTTATGCTGCGCCATGGCCGCCACTTCAAAGGCGATCGACTGGCTGATTTCGCGAATCTTGGAAAGCGGCGGCAAAAGCGCGCCCTTGCCCTCTTTGACCAGCGGCGCTTCCCGGGCCAGCGCTCTTGATGCACTCATCAGCATCTCGTCGGTCACCCGGTGCGCCTTGGCTGCTACCACGCCCAGGCCAATGCCGGGGAAGATATAGGCGTTGTTGCACTGGGCAATCGCGTAGGTGCGCCCGTTGTAGACCACCGGCGCGAAGGGGCTGCCAGTGGCGACCAGCGCCTGGCCGTCGGTCCAGCGGATTACGTCTTCCGGCACCGCCTCGGCCTGGGAGGTCGGGTTGGAGAGCGGCATGATGACCGGGTTCTCGCAGCCGGCGTGCATGGTGCGGATCACCTGCTCGGTGAAGATACCGCGCTGGCCGCACACACCGATCAGCACCGTGGGCTTGATCTGCGCGATGGTCTCTTCCAGGCCCTGGCCGTTCCAGTCGGCGACCAGCGCCGGGTCGTGGGCCAGGCGACGCTGGAAATCGCGCTGCCAGGGTTGGTCCGTCGTCATCAGCCCGTCGCGGTCGATCACGTAGACACGCTCGCGGGCCTCGCGCTCGGAAAGCCCCTCGGACTGCATGGCAACCACGACCTGCTCGGCGATACCACAGCCGGCGGAGCCGCCACCGACGAACACCACACGCTGCTTGGCGATGCTCTCTTCCCGGGCGTGACAGGCGGCCATCAGCGTACCCACCACCACCGAGGCGGTGCCCTGAACGTCGTCGTTGAAGCAGCAAAGCTCGTTGCGGTAGCGCTCCAGTAGCGGCACGGCGTTGGCCTGGGCGAAATCCTCGAACTGTAGCAGGGCGTTGGGCCAGCGGCGCTTGAGCGCGGCGATGAACTGCGCCATGAAGGCGTCGTACTCTTCCTGGCCGACCCGTTCGTGGCGCCAGCCCATGTACATGGGGTCGTCCAAAAGCGCCTGATTGTTGGTGCCCACGTCGATCATGATGGGCAGGGTATGGGCCGGGCTGATCCCGCCACAGGCGGTGTAGAGTGCGAGTTTACCAATGGGAATCCCCATACCGCCGATGCCCTGGTCGCCCAGGCCCAGAATACGCTCGCCGTCGGTGACCACGATCACCTTGACGTTGTCCTTGGTGGCACTGCGCAGGATATCGTCCATGTGCTCGCGGTCCGGGTAGCCGATGAAAAGCCCCCGGTGATTGCGATAGATATTGGAGAATTCCTGACACGCCTTGCCCACGGTCGGCGTATAGATGATCGGCAGCATCTCTTCCAGGTGCTCGGACACCAGGCGGAAATAGAGCGTTTCGTTATCGTCCTGGATGGCGCGCAGGTAGATATGGCGGTCCAGGTCGCTGTGACACTGCTGGTACTGGCGATAGCTGCGCTCGAGCTGGTCTTCGATGGTCTCGACCTTTTGCGGCAACAGACCGATCAAATTGAACGCGAGCCGCTCCTCTTGAGTAAACGCGCTGCCTTTGTTCAATAGCGGCATTTCAAGCAAGGAAGGACCGGCGTAAGGAATGTATAAGGGGCGTTTGCTCTGAGTCATGGGGCTCTCTTTTCGTCCATTACTGCTGCAGCGCAGCAATATCAAGCGTTTACGGTTATAACGGCATAATGTATCACGCCACTACGACAAAGGTGGCACGCAGCCGGGCTTTGAGCAAAAAAATGCCCCGCTTTTTTAGCGGGGCGTTGAACATCAACCGGTTAGCGTCAGGCCGTTTTGGCCTTGGGTTTGCGCCCTTCTACACCGGCGAAAAACAGCGGCCGCAATTTGACTCCCAGCATATTGCCGGCAAAGGCAGCGGCCATCCAGAGCCAGCCGTGCAGGCTGCCCGAGGCAATACCGCTGAAGTAAGCGCCAATATTGCAGCCAAAGGCCAGCCGCGCGCCGTAACCCAGCATCAGCCCACCGAGAATCGCCGCGATCACCGAGCGGATCGGGATGTTGAAATTCGGTGCAAAGCGCCCGGCCAGGTGGGCGGCGGCCATCGCGCCCAGCATGATGCCGATATTCATCACGGTAGTAATGTCCGAGAAAATACTGGCATCCAGCGCCGCCATGTTGGATTCCGACTGCCAATACCCCCACTGGGTGACATCGCCGCCCACGAAGTTAAAGACCTTCGCGCCCCAGAGCGCAAAGGCGGAGGTAATACCCCAGGGGCGCCCGGCCAGCGCTAGGGTAGCGAAGTTCAACAGCGCCAGCGCCACGGCGCCGGCCAATAGCGGCCAGGGGCCTTCCAGCCAGCGCTGGCTACCCGGTTTGGTCACCGGGGCCGGTTTTTCTAGCTGGCCGTGGCGTCGGCGCTCCATTACCACCGTCAACGCGGCGATGGCGGCGAACAGCACCAGGCTGATCGCGATGCCGCCACCCGGGCCCGCTACTTCGACCAGCGAGACCGGCGCAAACGCGGGCAGGCTCTGCCACCAGGTAAAGTGCGCGGTGCCGATCACCGAGCCCACGATGAAGAACAGCAGCGTAATCAGCATGCGCGCATTGCCGCCCCCGGCGGTAAACAGCGTACCCGAGGCGCACCCACCGCCAAGCTGCATGCCCAAACCGAAGATGAACGCGCCGACCACCACGGAGATCCCGATGGGGCGGACAAAGCCAGAGACCGGCATATCGAATAACGTGCCCGCGCCCAGGGCGGGGAAAAACAGCACCACGGCAACGGCGAGCATCACCATCTGCGCGCGCAGCCCGCGGCCCCGGCGTTCGGTGATGAACGCCCGCCAGGCCGCGGTAAAGCCAAACGCCGCGTGGTAGAGCGCCACACCAAACAGGCCGCCAATGATCATCAGCATGCCGGTGTTGGCACTAAAGAACACGCCGATCAATAGCGCCCCGAAAACGATCGCCGCCATGGCGATCAGCGGAACACGGTACTTGCTGGAGAAATTTTCAGCCTCCGCGGAGGCGGGAGTGGTCGACATAGCGCACCTTCGATCTTTTCAAAAACTCAACATCTATACGGCGAAAACGGACGTATTCACCACCCTTTGAACCTCAATTTAAAACGCTTTTGCGATACCTCACCAAAGCTCGCTGCGCTTTGGCTACTCGCTTTTCTCACTCTTGTCTTGTTCACCGCTTGCCGGCTCGTCGTCTTCGTCACGCTGCACGTAGAGCGCATTGATCAGCACAAAGCCGATAACGGTGAGCGGCGCCGCCAACAGCACCCCGGCCACGCCAAACAGCGTACTGGCTGCAAAGAGTGAAAACAGCAGCATGGCGGGGGGCAAATTCACCGCGCGCTGCTGAACCAGCGGCTGCATCACGTTGCCTTCGATCTGCTGGATAATGGTATAGGCGATCAGCACAAAAAGCGCCGTTTGCGGGCTGACCGTGTAGGCCAGTAACAGCGCGGGAATCGCCGCGATCAGCGGGCCGACCAGCGGCACGAAATCCAGCACGCCGGCAATCAAGCCAAGGCCCAGCGGCGCAGGCACGCCCAAAAGCCACATGCTCACGCCGACCAGCAGGCCCGTCACGACCATCGCGACCAGTTGGCCACCGAGCCAAAACCGCAGCGCCTTGCCGCTTTTATCCAGCGCCTCGGCCAGCTTGTCCCGGCTTTTGACCGGCGCCAGCAACAACAACCCGCGGCGGTAGACATCCGGCTGAGCGGCAAAATACACCATCCCCACGATCAGCGCGAAGAAATTGACCAGGCTGCCCCCCATGGAGACGACCACCATACCGACCTGCGCCAGGCCGTTTTCGAAAACCGAGCCCGCCCGCTCGCCGGCGTTCTCCATTAGCGGCTCAAGTGGAGTGCCTTGAAGGCGCTCCTGCAACTGCTCCCAGGCTTCGGGCAGCAAAGTCGAAAGCGACTCGAGTTCCGACGCCACCTGAGAGCCAAAGGCTACGCTGATCCCCGCCAGCACCAGCGTCAATGTCACCACCACGATAAGAAGCGACAGCCAGCGCGGCACCCCCCATTTGAGCAGCGGCACCATACAGGTTTGCAAAATACACGCGCCCACCACCGCGCCGAAGATCAGCAGCAACAGCCCCACCAGCTTCCAAAGCACCAGCGCCAGTACCGCCAGCGCCAGTACGATCATCGCTTTTTCCGTAAACGTTTGATGACGGTACGTCGATTGCATTCAATAGTCCCTTTGTAAATACCGTTCGATAAAAGCCGGAATACCCGTTGCAGCGCTCCCTTACATGCTGCACCCCACCGCGCTTTTCAAGCGCCGCCCAGTGTATTTCGCTTATCCGCCCAGCACCTAACGAATACGCGTTTTCTCATGGCCAAGCCCGAGCCCGGTCACGACATAGAAAAGCGAAAACACGATCGCGCCATAACAGAGAATGGCGTAGATGAAAAAATCCGCCGTGGAAACGCCCAGTGTCGCCGCCGTGAAAGCGCCCGTGACGCCCCAGGGGATAAGCGGGGAGAGCGTGGTACCGGTGTCTTCCAAAATCCTGGACAGGTTCTTGGGCGGCGTGCCGCTATTGGCGACCAGCGGGCGCAGTAGCGGCCCCAAAAGCGCGAAGGTCACGTAGTAGCTGCCGGTCAGCAAGAACGCCAGGCTGTGCAGCCCCATGGCACTACCCAGCACCTGCCGCCGCCCGGTCTGGCGTTCGTTCAACAGCGCAATCGCCGCATCGAGGGTGCCCGCGCTTTTGAACGGGGCGCCCAGTACGGCCGCGGCGATCAGCACCGCCACCGTGGACATCATGCTCTGCAGCCCGCCGCGAGAGAGCATGCTATCGACCATTTCCTCCCCGGTGCTGGCGCTATAGCCGCCGTTCATGGCATTGCCGATCTCGCTCGCCCCCGCCCCTTGAAGCAGCGCGGCGATCAGCGCGCCGCTGACGATACCCACGGCGAAGGACGGCAGCACCGGCTTTTTCAGAAGAATGCAGACGAACACCATCACCGGCGGAAGGAGCGTCACCACATTGATACTGAACACCGCATTGAGCGTCTCGATCAGCGCGGCGGTTTCCGGCGCGCTGGCCTGCCCCGTGCTGATGCTACTACCCAGCCACGCGTAGACCGCCAGCGCAATGAGATACGCCGGCAGCGTCGAGTAGAGCATGTGACGAATGTGAGTCACGATGTTCACCTCGCACACGGCGGACGCCATGACGGTCGTATCGGAAAGCGGCGACAGCTTGTCGCCGAAAAACGTCCCCGTGACGATCGCCCCCGCCGCCCAGGCGAGCGGCACGTCGAGCCCCACGGCCACCGCCATGAGCGCCACGCCGATCGTGCTGAGCGTGCCCCAGGACGTGCCCGCCATGACCGACATCAACGAGCACGACAAACATGCCACCACCAAAAAAAGCCCCGGTGACAGCAGCTCGAGCCCCAGCGTAACCATGGCTGGTATCGTGCCCGAGAGCATCCATACCCCCACCATCATCCCCACGCTGATGAGGATCAAAATGGGAATCAGCATGGCCTGAATGCCTTTTAAAAGGTCCTCCTCCAGCCGCGCCCAGGAAATCCCCCATAAAAGACACAGCGAGATCGCAAGGCTCCCCGCCACGATGAGCGCCACCGCGGTCGGGATGGCCAGCCACATGATGGCGCCCAGCAAACTGCCCACGGCGACCACCAATAAAGCAAGATGATGAAGGCCGCCCAGTGCGACACCAGGCTCTGACGCTGAAGTATGACGAGACATGCAGGCTCCTCGCTAACGCGTGGTCGTAGTGGTTGTCGTTGGATACTTTTTTCAAGACCCGGACTGCACTGTACACAAAAGCCCTTCCCCAGCTAAGTGGAAGGGCCTTGTTTGACGCAATAAAACGCAGCGCCACCGTTAGAAAGCCGCCTTGTTATCGAAAAGGCTTGACGTTTGGTCGCTTAAACGAAGCGGCCCAGGCCCATGGCCGAACGTAGCTTCTCGATGCTGCGCGTGGCCTCTTCCCGGGCGCGCTCGGCGCCTTTTTGCAGCACCGCTTCGATATGGCCCGGGTCTTCCAGCAGCGCCGTGTAGCGCTCGCGGGGCGCGCTCAGGTGTGCGTTCAGGTAATCGAACACCTGGTTTTTCGCATCCCCCCAGCCGATACCCGCGGCGTACTGCTCGCGAAGCGCCGCGGTTTCGGCACTGGAGGCAAACGCTGCGTAGATCTGAAACAGCGTGCAGGTGTCCGGGTCTTTCGGCTCGCCAGGCTCCAGCGAGTTGGTCTTGATCTTGCGAACGAGCTTTTGAAGCTTTTTCTCCGGGGCGAACAAGGGGATGGTGTTGTCGTAGCTTTTCGACATCTTGCGCCCGTCCAGGCCTTTCAACACCTCGGACTTTTCATCCACCACCGCCTCGGGCTGGGCGAAATAGTTGCCCTTGTACAGGTGGTTGAAGCGCCCGGCGATATCGCGAGCCATCTCGATGTGCTGGATCTGGTCGCGCCCCACCGGCACCTTGTTGGCGTTGAACATCAGGATATCCGCCGCCATCAGCACCGGATAGCCAAAGAGCCCCATGGTCACGCCTTTATCCGCGTCCTGGTTGCCCGCCTCTTCGTTGTCCGCCACCGCCGCCTTGTAGGCATGGGCCCGGTTCATCAGGCCCTTGGCGCACACGCAGGAGAGCATCCACGTAAGCTCCGGGATTTCCGGAATATCCGACTGGCGGTAAAAAATCGCGTTGTCGGTATCGAGCCCCAGCGCCAGCCACGTGGCCGCGATCTCCAGGCGCGACTGCTGCACGCGCTTCGGGTCCTGGCACTTGATCAGCGCGTGGTAGTCAGCCATGAAATAGAACGACTGCACGTTCGGGTCCTGGCTTGCCTCGATGGCCGGCTTGATGGCCCCCACATAGTTACCCAAATGGGGGGTGCCGGAGGTGGTAATCCCGGTCAGCACACGGGTTTTGGCATTGCTCATGGTGTGATGGATCCAGCGTCAGATAAATCGAAAAAAGATAGGGGATTGTACACTCAATGGAGGGAAATCGTCGCCCAGACAACGCGGCCCTTTGCGGTTCTACCCCCGCCCCATCTACGCGTCGTGATCAAGGGCCCGTTACTCGTTAACGGGAGCCGTTACGGCAAACGGCGACTGCGCCTGCGCCTGCTTTGCAATCGTTTGACGCATAACGCGGCGGCTCCCCCCATCCCGCCCAGCAGTGCGCCAAAAAAGAGCATAAAGATCACCCATTCATGATTGCCGGTCGTCGCGTTCGTTATAAAGTAGCTATCCAGTGCAACACTCGCTGCGGTAGCGGCTGCCGAATGGAGGAGGACCTTTTTGGCGGTCAGCATGCCCATTGCCAAACCACATAAAAAAATCAGAACGTAGCCAAAATGTACCGTTACTACCGCCATCACGAATTCATTCGACATCACATGATTCGATAAAAAGGTAGCGCCCGCTTGATATGCGTCTTTAACCAATCGGTAAGAGCTCATACACAGTAAATAGTTAAAAGCCAGCGGACTGAGCTTTAAAGCAGTGCCGTTCACCTCGCCCCCATTATAACTCTCCCGCTTACTCGGCTGTTGTATTGCCGGCCCTTAAAACCAGCGGCTACTTAGTGATGTCTTTTGAAAAAAAGGCGTAGCCAAGAGCCAGCGAAACCAGAATGCGCTGAATTGAATCCAGCATGTTGATCAACGGTGTGGCGACGTAGTAACCGCCCACTATGCCTTCGACAACCCACAATATCATGCTAAAAAGAAGCACGTTCCTGAAGACCAGTGGCTTAAAAAGAAGCCCTGCAAGCCCAGCGAGCTCGGTCACTATAATAATGACTTCTAAATCCCTTAATCCTGCCTCATTGAAAATCGAAGAGTATCCTTGCCACCCTAACAACTCAACATGTTGCTCCGGCATATAAAACGCCATCTGCCATCCAAAATAGTACAGCGCTATATTGCTCAAAAACGATGCCAGAACAAGTGATCTAAAAAGCGTACTCTCAACCATATCAACTCTCGCCTTAATAAGTGGCACACATATCAGAATACTGCTTCCGGGCGCTCTCATTCGAGTGATCAAGAGCGCTCAAAAAACTCTCTAAATCAGCACCCACCTCCCCCTCCAACTGATCCTGATATAAAGCGAGCGTTGAAAGGTTTTTGGCGTACATAAAGTCACTCATATACCGTCCCAAAATAGCCAAAGTCGCTATAAGCACAATTAAAAAAACCATAAGCGCTATCGTAAATCTTAGAAACTTCATATTAATGGGCCCTAATCCTTTTTCTTTCTTCAATTTCTTTCAACTCTTCAAGTGCCAGGCTTCTGGACGCAGCAGAATTCTCAGGAAAGACATCGGCTATTTTTTCGCATATAGCTTCCCTTCTTTTTGTAGCTTCCTCTTCAATAGATCGACCGTACTTTTCCAGCACAGCACTTCTTTCGAAGTACTCGCTCGCAAAAGACAGCGCACCGCCTAACAACAGCGCGATCAATGCAGGCATTAAAACAAGCTTATACACTATCTACTCCTTTATACTTTCAAAACGCCTTGAACGTGATTTCCGCTCTAAATAGGCCAGGGTTTCGTCAGCCTCTCGGTCAAGGTAAGGGTTCAGCGTCTTGCGCGGCGGAGGTCACGATTTCTCGATACAGAATGGCCATGGCCGTTACAGAAATGAGCGAGGTCGCAAAGAAAAGTAGTGGCCGAAGGAGCGACAAAGCACCTGCACTCGGCAGGCTTTCGAGCGCTATCCCTATCACGGTTGGAAAGAGCGCCAATACAACGAAAGCGCTCCACTGGTAGGGGCGAGAGAGTTGCCAGGCCAATCGAAAGGTAAGCGGCTGACCGACCGCAATACCGGGCAACACCAGCGCCAAACGGCTGTAGAGATAACCACTCAGCAGTAGCGAGACCCAAACACCGGCGACGGGAACGAAAGCGAATAGCGACACTGGAATGAATAACGCATAAAGACCTAGCTGGTATAAGAAAAGTCGCGTTTCACGTTGTCCCCAGAAAAGCCCCCTACCAAAGCCGTTGGTTTGCTGACGCAAGATGGCATTGCATACTACGACCACCAAAAGCGTGTAGGCCGCTATATCGATGGCCTCTGCCAGTAACTCAAGTGACAGGTAAAGCGCCACTGACCTGGGTTGAAGGATGACGACTCCTTGGGTAAGTAGCGCTGCTATTAGCGTCAGCCCCAACGGACCGATAAGCGCTATTAGTGTTATACGTTTGTAGCTCAACAGTGTGGAGTAAGTTTCGACCAGGATTTTAAAAAGCATGCACTCAATCACTATATGGAGAAAATTAAAGATGGGATGCGTCTAGCAGTGCTAATTTTTTGCAAAATAACCCAGTGCATGACCGCAATTTTCTGCGAGAGAAACGGCCGTAGGCCTATAAGGCCTTAGTTCACGATAACACCACCATCGCTCTGGCCCACTCAAAGAACTTCTTGAGAGCAGGTAAATAAAAAACATTCTCAACTGCCTAAAAATATGTTTAAACCGTGGCCCTTCTCGGCAAAAAACAAGAAAACTCAGGCTAGTTGCATGGCCGTTCCTGGCTGCTTTTTCAAAAAAACTTCTTGCCATAACTTTATCTATTTCTCTCTTACCCTGAAAATAGTATCGATTAAAGCGCATCAATCCTTTTTGATAGTTAGCCTTACGAAAACATATCTTTTCTGCTTTATCGAAAAAATACAGCGCCTTCTCTTCATCCTCTTCACCATAATAACCACGCAAATAACCGACTCCTACTGCACACAACGCGCCTGCATTCCTATTTAAAGCATCATTATTTAGAATATCGAGCGCGGACAAAACATCTTTATCACACCCCTTTCCTAAAGCAAGGTACCAACTTTTTAGCGCAAGAAAATCTGACTCGCTAGCTTCTACTCTGGCTATTATCTTTTTATAAACATCTTCATCATTAACACACTCCTCCCATGTATTTGTTTTAAAATAAAAAATTGGATCGTGATAAAGGTCCTGCATAAAATCACCGCTAACTGGATTTATATGGCGTTATGGATCAACAATGGGGTCACGCTATATTTCTAGCTTGCTACGCTCGACTCTACCAGAAATGGGTATGTCATGGACTCTTTAGCAGCCCGACTCTACCGGAGGGACGTTGCCGGTGAGGGTGTGTGCAGCTAGCAGCACTCGCGTGGTACTGATGCTCGCCGATGAATTGCTAAGCATTGTTTCAGCTGAACGCTACTCGCTCATGAGTTGGCCAATAGCTTCCCAGCTGTAATATTTGGTGCTGACTGGAAAGAGAAGAAGTACCTTATTGTTCCCTTAACTATTACTTCGCGGAACCAAAAACCTAGCGAAAGCTCAGCTTCTACGGCCAAGCCCATTTGGCTTTACTAATCAAATAAGAAAACCAATTATTAAAAACCCCATTATCCCAGCTGATGTATACAATATATTAACATAGGTTAATATCATATAAATCCTAACCCACAACAGTGTTTCTTTATTAAATCCATCATTCCACCTATCTCTAGATAATATATATTTATTGAAATCAACTGTCTTTTTCATAGATTCCGAATTAACGGCACCGAAGTAGCACTCATATATCTCTGGACACCCCCTTAACGAGTAACGCAGCTTTAAATATGCCACACCATTAACTAACAATATCATATAATAAATATGAACCAAGCTCATTTAAAAAACCTCTACTTATTGCAATCTAAAATATAATTCTCTAACCCCCAGCTGCTACCGCTGAAGCGCCAATACCTGGCCCTCCATTGCAGGGCGTCCGGCTCCAAATCGATTTCCAGGTTCAGCCCCGGGGCGCTCAACCCGTGCAGGTGGCCGCTGCCCTAGGTGTGCCAGTTGAGCGCGGGTAGCTCGCCGAACTGGCTCGCTTGCGGGGCGCCGTCGGCGGTGAGGGTGTGTGCTGCTGCCAGCCGCTGCCGTTCTCGACGGAGGCTTGGCGCTGCTGCTCGCCGACCAGCCGCTGGGCGTGGTCGTAAGCGAAGTGACTTCGCCGTGATCATTGGTCACGCTTCTGAGCTGGCCGTAAACGCCCCATTGGTACTGCTCGGCGCTTGCCGGGGCATGCTCGTTGACGGGCAGGTGGCGTGCGGCAGGGCGCCCGCCGGCGTCGTAATCGTAACGGGTCGCCAGTGGCTGGCCATCGGGACCTTGCCGGTTGACTTCGGTGCGCTCAATCAGCTGGCCGGCCGCGTCGTAGCGGTAGCGTTGCTCGCGGCGGTCGGGCCGGTCTCTGGCTAGGCGGTCCATCTCGTCATAGGCAAAGCGGTACACCGCGCCGTTGCCCAGGATCGGCTCGATCAGGCGGCCCAGCTCGTCCAAAGCCTATTCTTCTAAGAAGAAATCTAGCAACATAAGTTTTTCAACTTTAATTCGCACTCGACGATTTAAACCGTCTAAAGCGTATGCTCTTTGCTCAGGATCACGACTATCAAACCATTCTAAATTAGAAGCAAGCTGGTTTTCGTTATCTAGAACCCATTTATCCCCATCCTCCTCAAAAGCTATAGTTACTGGAAAAACAGGTTTAGAAGTATCCATCACCATCCTCCTTGATAAGGTCTGTGTTTCCTCATCTGACTTTTAGTCGCTCCTCTATGATAATGGAGGCGCGCCTTTTCAATTCCATTATGCTTAAACTTATGATACTCCACTGCGAACATCCGCCTATCACTTTTAAATAAATTAAGCCCGCCACCGCCTGTATTAGTATACCTATAGAATTTCATAGACCAACCTGCTCTAGCCAAACCTGCCCCAGAGGCAAGCAATAATTCTGGCGCAACAGGGTTAATCCCAAAAATATCCATTTCACAAGCTAAATCATCTGTTAAGTCAGACATTTCAGCACGTAAAGAATTTATATCATGCGAGACACCTCTGTAATAGGCTCCGCTTTCAAGTTGGTCAACTCTACCCTGTAGAGACTCCATTCTTTAAAAGTAGTCTTCAAAAACTTCATCTGGAACAAACGGGTGAAAGCTATCGTTTTCGTGTGTACACATTCCCTCTAACCCCAACGGATCCACCATCTCCATCGGATTCGCCACATACCCATACAAGTTGGTCCCACCCCGCAACCCAATCGGATCTTGACTAATATACCGTCCCTGCGGCGGGTCATAGTAACGATGCCGGTTGTAGTAGAGCCCACTCTCCTCGTCCTGCCATTGCCCCTGGAACCGAATCGGCTGACGGGCACTGCCGCGCACGTTTTCACCGCCGCCCAGTCATCGGGCTGGCCCTGCCACTGCGTTTCGCCGTTGGCGGCCACGAGCTGCATCGGGGTGCCAATCGCATCCGTGACAAAGGCGCTGACTAATTGGCCTTCCTGGGTGCCGTCGATGCGCAGCATGGGCACGAAGCTACCCGGCTCGTAGACGATGGTCGAGTGCTGATTCTCGCTTTCTTCGCGCACGAGGCGGTCGCCGTCCCAGCCGTAGTGGGTGGTGGCGGTGGTGCCGTTTTCGTGGCGCACGGCTTTGCTGATGCGGCGGCCCAGGCCGTCGTAGCGGTAGGTGGCATCGACCGTACGGCCCCGCTCGCTTGCGCGGGTGAGCTGGACCAGGCGGTTGGCACCGTCGTAACCGAGTGTCAGGCGGTCGCCGTTGGCGGCCTGCTTTTCGATCATGTTGCCCGCGCCGTCGAAGCGGTGGCGGGCGCCGTCCAGGTGGTCGAGGCGATTGTCGGTCAGCGCCTGTTGGCCGTCCGGTTACCGGCGGCATCGAGGGAGTAGCGGTTGGCCTGGTCGCCGTGCTGGCTGCCGGTCAGGCGGCCGGCGGCGTCGTAGCTGTAGGCAATAACGCTGGAGGCCTGGTCACTCTGCACGCTTCTGAAACTCATGCGGCCCAGGGCGTCGTACTGGTACTGCTGCCCGCCACCGTTCTGCGCGCCACGCAGGGTCAGGTGATCGAGCTGGCCGAGGTTCGTATAGCCGCGCTCCAGAATCAGGGGCGGCGCCTGGTCGCCCGCTGCCAGGGTCAGGCGGCGCCGGGTCTCCCGGTGCAGGGCGTCCGGCTCAAGGTCGATCTCCAGGTTCAGCCCCGGGGCGCTCAGCCCGTGCAGGTGGCCGCTGCCGTAGGTGTGCCAGTTGAGCGCGGGTAGCTCGCCGAACTGGCTCGCTTGCGGGGCGCCGTTGGCGGTGAGGGTGTGATGCTGCTGCCACTGCCAGCCGCTACCGCCTTCGATACCCGCGTGGCGCTGTTGCTCGCCGACCAGCCGCTGGGCGTCGTCATATTGAAACGCAACTTCGCCGTGCTCGTTGGTAACGCTCATGAGCTGGCCGTTGGCGCCCCAGCGGTACTGCTCCTGGCTTGCCGGGGCGTGCTCGGTGGCGGGTAAATGGCGCGTCGCAAGGCGTCCGGCGGCGTCGTACTCATAGCGCGTGGCAAGCGGCTGGCCGTCCGGTCCGGAGCGGCTGGCTTCGATGCGCTCGACCAGTTGGCCCGCCTCATCGTAGCGGTACTGCTGTTCGCGGCCGTCCGGGCCGGTCTCGCTGGCCAGCCGGTCCATGTCGTCATAGGCGAAGCGATAGACCGCGCCGTTGCCCAGGGTCAGCTCACTCAGACGGCCCACATCGTCGAAGGCGGTGAACTGCTGGCTGCCGTCGGCCTCGGTGCGCTGGGCCGGGCGGCCGTGTTCGTCGAAGAAGAACTGCTGGCGGAAACCCTGGGTGCCTTCCACTTCGACCAGCCGCCCTTGCGGGTCGAAATACTGGTGCCAGTAAAGGCCGTTGGGCAGTTGAGTGGCTAAAATGAGAAGATTACCAAGGCAACATCCATGTCGCGATTATTAGTTTAATCCGGAAACAAGATAGTCACATATAGTAATCGATCACCATTGAAATCAGTGCTGAAAAGTAAAGATTGATAAAAATCATCACTTTCCAAAACCCATCATCCTTTGGCACTCCCATAACCTGTGGATACAAAAACAAGATTAACACCCATACAGCAAAGTATTCTCTATATAACAGCAAGCTGACCCATAAAAAAGCACAAAAAAAACAAAAAGATATCAATGCTTTTGCAGTTATTTTAGTTGCCATGAAACATTGCCTCAAGAGCTCGATAGACAACTTCTTCGCTTTCCACATGAGGATTTTCTTTGATTACATCCTCTACTGCTACGGACACATCACCATATAAAGCGGTAGAACCCAAGCCGGTAAGTGTTCCCATGAAAGCTCTTCCAGCCATGAATCCTTCACCGCAGTAATCCTTTACTCTGGAATTTGCCTCTTCGCGCACAAAGTCATTCGAAACATACATCCTAGCTGCCTCATCAATTGTATTGCCCTCTATCGTTACTCGCCTCATCTCCTCTCTACCTAACAGTCCCATATTCCTAGATAGAGTTCTGAGGAAATTGACATTTCCTCCTATGACAGACATAACTCCCTGCCCAAAGCCAATCAAATGATTACTACTGACGCTACAGCTTTTAGTTGCCGACTCAGTCTGTTCCACAGATCTGGAAATGTGATTGGACTGTGAAGAAGGGCCGCCGTCTAGACCATAAGGCCCTCCACTTAATCCCAACGGGTCCACCGCCCCCATCGGATTGGCCACATACCCATACAAATTCGTCCCGCCTTTGAGACCAATCGGATCCTGACTCACATACCGCCCTTGCTGCGGGTCGTAATACCGGTGGCGGTTGTAGTAAAGCCCACTCTCCTCGTCCTGCCACTGGCCCTGAAACCGAATCGGCTGCGCTGTATTGCCACGAATGTTCTTCACCGCCGCCCAATCATCGGGCTGGCCCTGCCACTGTGTTTCGCCGTGGGCGGCCACGAGCTGCATCGGGGTGCCAATCGCATCCGTGACGAAGGCGCTGAGCTGTGGGCCTTCCTGGGTGTCGTCGATGCGCAACATGGGCACAAAGCTGCCCGGCTCGTAGACGATAGTCGAGTGCTGATTGTCGCTTTCTTCGCGCACGAGGCGGTCGCCGTCCCAGCCGTAGTGGGTGGTGGCGGTGGTGCCGTTTTCGTGGCGCACGGTTTTGCTGATGCGGCGGCCCAGGCCGTCGTAGCGGTAGGTGGCCTCGACCGTACGGCCTCGCTCGCTTGCGCGGGTGAGCTGGACCAGCCGGTTGGCACCATCGTAACCGAGTGTCAGGCGGTCGCCGTTGGCGGCCTGCTTTTCGGTCATGTTGCCCGCGCCGTCGAAGCGGTGGCGGGCACCGTCCAGGTGGTCGAGGCGGTTGTCGGTCAGCGCCTGTTGGCCGTCCAGGCGGTTACCGGCGGCATCGAGGGCGTAGCGGTGGGCCTGGTCGCCGTGCTGGCTACCGGTCAGGCGACGTTATATGCAACCACTTGGGATTGATGGCGCGAAAGCTCATCTATTCCAAGGTGTGGTACTGAAATTATTGGGTCGGCAGTAAACGCGGCTGTCGCCGGGAAGGGGCAAAACGACCTTGCCGGCGACCATGTAGTGTTTTTAGAATTAACCTTGGCAGATGGTGCAGGGGGTTAATGATTATAAATAATGAGGGCGCATTGGTGAATATGCATGCAATAGGCCTAAGGGATCTCCCGCCGATAGAGCGAGTAACCCACCACACGCCACCGTTCGCCTGTGCGAGTATTGTAATAGCCACCCTGGGCATTGGGGCCTTCATCTTCCATCCGCCAACTGCCGCCGCCATCGTAACTAACCGCTGTCACATCGCTGCCCAACAAGCTGCCTTGATTCACGCCGTCAAATAGCAGGCCTTCATCGGGGGTGATGTAAAGGGCATAACCCACCAGGTCGCTATCAAATTCGTGCAGCTCGGTTAACTCGTCGCCATTCCAGTGCCAGACGGAAGACGGGTGGTCGGGAAGCTTGTCTTTGGGCATAAAGCCATGAGGGCGGCCCCATCTGGCCAGAATATACGTTTCGCTTTGGTCGGTCGCCGCGATATCCATGACGCGGTAATGGCCCAGGGCCAGCTCAAAGCCGGGCTCGTCTTCTCCCCAGGGCAGGGTGTACATCACGCTTTCGTCGCGGACTTGATCATGAAAGGCCATGCGCAGGACGTTATCTTCCCCGAGCGCGACTAAATCAAAGCGTTGGCGTTCGTTGCCAGGGTCGCGGGATGTTTCTGGCACCGGAATTTCCTGCCAGGTGTCGCCGCCATCGTTAGTGCGCCAGATATGGGGCCCCCAGCCAATCAGGTAGCCGCGCTCGGCGTCGATAAAACGCAGGGCGGAAATATTCTGCTCCTCCGGCCAGCGCATTTTCTCCTAGGACTCGCCCTGATCAGTGGATTTGAATAACTGCGTGATTTGAGGCGTATAGCGCCCGCCTGGAGGTGGGTTTAAGTGATAATCCATCCAGCCTGTGGCCAGGTAAAGCGTATTCCAATCCCTGGATAGCCACCAGTCAGCTTGTTGGGCAGGCTCTTCAAATAGCCGATCAGCCCCGTTACTAATTGATCCACTTAATAGCCTTACCGTACGGCGATTAGCTCTTTCGTTGACATCCCCCATCCAAGGTTCCGAAGGTTCCGGTTTTTGCAGGGTGCTACGCTCCTCGCGAGGTTTAAAAGTTATTTCGGGTTTTGTAAGCTTGAGAGATAGTGTGTTATCCCCTCGAATCCTAAAGTCGCCAGGCCCGTAAGGTTCATCTTCTTTTATAAAATCGCTACTAACCCGCTCCCACACACTCCAACTCCCTATGACCCAACTCGTGACCAAAATGGCAGCCACGCCAAAAAACCAACGAGTTTTTCGCATAACGATATCTCCTACTGGGGATGGTCTATTAAACGTGAAAGCGCCATAGTGGATCAGCGGTGACGACCCGTGGCCGCCGGAGGTGGATGGGCGCGTTTCAGCCAGGTGTATGGTCTCGAAGTGTAATGGTCTATTCGACAAGCCACGACCACGCACGCCATCCGAAAGGACATACAGCGATCGACGGCTTCGGTCACAGAATTGAGTCGACGCTACAACCTCAATCCCAAAACCGTCCTCAAATGGCGGCAGCGCACGTCGGTTGAAAAAGAGAGAATGGGGTCAAAGACACGTCGCTCGTCTTCTCTGACACCGATGGAAGAAGCCACTGCCGTCACCTGCCACTGGATGACTGCCTGTTTACGCTGCAGCGCTTTATACCGCACCTGACGCGCTCCAGCCTGCATCGCCTCTATCAGCGTCACGGTATCAGCCGGTTGCCACTTGAAGCCGGAGCCCAAACAAAAGGACAGCCGTTCAGGGCGTATGCGATCGGCTACGTGCATCTCGTTATCTGTGACATCCGCACCAGCCAGGATGCCCCGGACAGGTTCCATCATGAACCGAACCACTACTTGGTGGGACAGAACACCTAACCACTACACTTCGGGAACAAACATCTAAAATCAACGGCCTTTTTGACGAATGATTCTAAAGCAAAAAAGGTTTGTAGCTAATACCAAAGCCACTCCTAAAGCTATGAAGCATACTTCTTTCCCAACCAAGACTTGAAGTTTGTCTTTATAGAAAGTTATTAAAATAACAGTTATAATCAAAACGGATATTATATATTTTACTCCACTCACCTCTGCCACTGCTTCTTCCACTATTTCTTTACTACGATATGAATCAAATAGTGGCAACAACATAGATGTCATAATGAGCAAAGGCCCTTCTATTGGATGTTCAATAAAAATATAAAATATCGGGACAAGCATAGCGCATGCAACACTCACTAAGTAAGTAATAAATGAGCATCTTAGGCATATTTTTCTTTTTTCTATCATTCGCTTCCTCTTTCTTTTGCTAACAAGGAAGGAATACTCCTTTACGTCCAAATAAGGCTAATATATGAGAACAAAGGTATTCCATTCCAGTAATTGACCAAAGACACTAAAGCGTTACCTTTCATAATCAATCCGACATAATACAGCTCATGACCTCCATAATTAATGGGCTCTGTAATTATTTCCGTATCAATGACAATTGGAGAAGGAATTGTAATACTGTATAACAGTTCTTGATTTTGACGATAGGAATTATCTTCTGGTCACGGTGCTGGCTGCCGTTCAGGCGGCCGGCGGCATCATAAAAACAATATTATAAATTTATATAGCTAATCATTGATGGATATTATTCATGACCTGAAGTCCATCTCAAGTATCCTGGAGGGTAGCCGGTCAGCATTACTGAAGCTGACACATGAAGCATTAGACCTATCGCCAAAGAAAACAAAAGTACTCTTAAATCTATTCCTTCTTCAAAAAGCATTATAACAATACCTATAACAGAACAAAGGCAGACAACTACTACAAAGCCACATAGAAATCCATAAAAAAATCTCACCTTTTTAACTCTATTCCTTTTCAACATGCCGATCTCCGAATTTTAGATACTAATCAATCTAAAATTTCACTTAATCCTCGAAAGTATCGGTTTGCCAAGGTTCTTACGATAGAGCCTCCCCAGCACCCGCTTCATAAGCACTTGTTATAAGAGCAGAATTAAAAGCGGTAGTGCTTGCAACCAACCTCAAAGTACCTGGGTGATTACCGAGATGAGGAGCAGGCCCCTTAAACACATAATTACCAATTGTATAACCACCATATTTTTGGACAATCCTCCCCCCGATACAGTCAACCCTGTCCGATGTTTAATGAGGCACTACCTGTGCTGCGCTTATTGCTTAAATTCAGGTTTATTGTTTATCAAAAAAGTAAAAAATGCCCCCAGTTACTTGTAAGTTCTTTTTGATACTTTTTTCCTTCTCCATAGGTGTCATCAACAAGATTTGATAGGTTAACCAAAAATAAAGCGATTAGCTTACTTTGCTCAATGGTAAAAATTTCAGTTGCTTCTTTATCTCCTAGTATGCTAAAAAAAATCGAGTCAAAGTAATCACCAATATTTCCTTTTTTTAAATTTTCAACTTCATAAAAATAATCGAGAAATGCCGGAAGATAATAAACTTCACCTAAATTTCTTAATGATGAAAAAGGCCCCCAACCAAAGTCAAATTCTTTTGCATTATTAAAGTTAACTTCATACCATTTTTTTTCATGGAAAATGGCCCGTTGCTTGAAGAAATCTTCTTCATCAGATAAGTCCCCGTAAGAAGCCAAAATGGGAAGGAATAGCTCCCCGCTTGGGAAGTTAGTTGGAAACTCCCTGAGAAGCTTTTTTCTATATATTTCGTGGTTGGAGAGTCTTAGACTGGACATTTGCCACCATTATTCAATCGTTAAAATACGTCAATATATTTAAACATTAGGTTATCACTTTTTACTTCAGAATCTCTAGCACACGACACGGCATTTCTAAAATTTTGATTTATTTGGTTTTTATGACCTGCATCGCCTTTAGCAAAGTATCTTCCAACTATATTAATCCTAGCCTGAGCACAAACGTCGAAAATCTCAGCTCTACCATATTCAATCTCATTATGATCACACATCCCAAGCCCTTTTGTTCTGTTACACGCCTCATCTTGTTGCCTCTTTAACTCATCCTGTTCATCAGGAGTACAATTGCCCCATAGCCAGGTAATGAGCGGTCACCAGCTGCTGTCCTGTGTGCAGCAGTGAGTCACTCTACCTCTTGTGCTCTAGATGACGCTGATGTTGAACCCGGTAAGATTGCTACTACAGCCGTAGCAGCTGCCACTCCTACACCTGTAATCCATTGTGCTGCAGAAGCGCATGCGGGAGTAACAACTGGTATCGCACATGCTGCGGCCGGGTTTAAACTCAACGGATCCACCGCCCCATTGGATTCACCACATACCCATACAAGTTAGCACCACCCCGTAACCCAATCGGATCTTGGCTAATATACCGCCCCTAGTGCGGGTCGTAATACCGATGCAGGTTGTAGTAGAGCCCGCTCTCCTCGTCCTGCCATTGCCCCTGAAACCGAGTCGGCTGACGGGCACTGCCGCGCACATTCTTCACCGCCGCCCAGTCATCGGGCTGGCCCTGCCACTGCGTTTCGCCGTTGGCGGCAACGAGCTGCATGGGCGTACCAATCGCATCCGTGACGAAGGCGCTGAGCTGTGGGCCTTGCTGGTTGTCACTTTCTTCGCGCACGATGCGGTCGCCGTCCCAGCCGTAGTGGGTGGTGGCGGTGGTGCCGTTTTTCGTGGCGCACGGTCTTGCTGATGCGGCGGCCCAGACCGTCGTAGCGGTAGGAAGCCTCCGTGGTATGGCCGTAGCCGCTGGTGTGGGTGAGGCTTACCAAGCGGTTGGCGCCGTCGGAGAGCGTAAAGGTAGGCCTGACCGCCGGCCAGCCGCTGAACTTCGTCTTAGCGGAACGTCAACTCGCCGGAGCGTGCTCTGCGGCGGGCAAAAGACACGCCGCGAGGCACCCAGTTTAGGCGATTAGTTTTGGAGTGATAGCTACCTGCCTATCAATTTTAACATTAGATGGATGGTCTTTATTATTGCTATTGATTTAAATGAATGTTACCGATAAGTAAAAAGCACCCAAGCGGGAAGCAACAACCAAATAAGCGCCGTAAAACCAACTCGTGGCATTGACTTCTAAAAGCATGGACGGGTTATAAATAGCATCTTATATAAAGGCGAAAAAGAAAAAAAACACAACATAAAAAACAATACTTGCACCCATCCCTTAGTTCCTAGAAGAGCAATAATATTTAATAAGTATAACGGTAGCATTATTACTCGCTCCGTCCATTTGTTGACCCAGAAACTATAGTCGATTCTCTGCATTTTAATTTTCTCCTAGAATACACATCCCTGCTTCGAAGTGTCTATCTGAAAGACCGCCGCCATCAAGATCGTAGTACAAAGATTGTTTTTTACTTATTTCACTAGGCGTAATTACCCCTCCAATCAAGACACGAACAGGACTGGCTTTAACTATAGCTCCGGTGGCAGTTTCAATCTTAGAAAGCCCCCTGTAACTTTATCCCAGACTTCATTTAATCCCCAGTTCCCTATCTTTTCTAAATTTGACCTAGTCGCAGGTGGAAAACGGGAATAGGGATTGCCGGTACGCCCTCTTGGTCGACTAGATTGATCACTTGGGCGGCGTCCTCGGCGACGAGATTGATCAATATCTCCTGGCCGATCAAACAATCCTAGCGGATCCACCATACCCATCGGGTTGTCCACATAACCATACAAGTTCATATCGCCGTTGAGCCCAATCGGATCCTGGCTCACATACCGCCCCTGCTGCGGGTCGTAATACCAGTGCCGGTTGTAATAGAGCCCACTCTCCTCGTCCTGCCATTGCCCCTGGAACCGAATCGGCTGACGGGCACTTCCATGCACATTCTTCACCGCCGCCCAGTCATCGGGCTGGCCCTGCCACTGCGTTTCGCCGTTGGCGGCAACGAGCTGCATCGGGGTGCCAATCGCATCAGTGATGAAGGCGCTGAGTTGCGGGCCCTGTTCGGTATCGTCGATGCGCAGCATGGGCACGAAGCTGCCCGGCTCGTAAACGATGGTCGAGCCCTGATTTTCGGACGCTTCGCGCACCATCCGGTCGCCGTCCCAGCCGTAGTGAGTGGTCGCGGTGGTGCCGTTTTCGTGGCGCACGGTCTTGCTGATGCGGCGGCCCAGGCCGTCGTAGCGGTAGGTGGCATCGACCGTACGGCCTCGCTCGCTTGCGCGGGTGAGCTGGACCAGCCGGTTGGCACCATCAAAACCGAGTGTCAGGCGGTCGCCGTTGGCGGCCTGCTTTTCGATCATGTTGCCCGCGCCGTCGAAGCGGTGGCGGGCGCCGTCCAGGCGGTTACCGGCGACATCGAGGACGTAGCGGTGGGCCTGGTCGCCGTGCTGGCTGCCGGTCAGGCGGCCCGCGGCGTCATAGCTGTAGGCAATCACGCTGGAAGCCAGGTCACTCTGCACGCTTCTGAAACTCATGCGGCCCAGGGCGTCGTACTGGTACTGCTGGCAGCTCTCATGAATAAGCCGGGTTCAATAGTGTTGCAATTGGAACTTGATGCCGTCCACTCATCCGTCGGCTTTACTTAAGGATATAAGTACTGGCTTTGACGTTGGTTTTGTATAGGTAATATGAACTCTATAATCAGCAATGTTATCCCATCGTTCCGCAGCCACAGAACCATCGCTACGTTTTCGATTCCAAGATGGATTCCCCAACATGGTTTTAATATCTTCTTGATTAGCAGAAAAAGACAAGCCTATCGGCAGTTTTCCATTGAACTGAGTGTAACCATCCTTACCTTCACCATATAAAAAAACCCCGCTTAAATAGAGTGCACTTTTGCCTATCGGTTGGTTGGTTATCCCTAAAAACACAGCTTCATCTGTAAATACTAAAGAATAACCTTTAGCGGGTCGTTCAATATATGTTCTATATTCGCTGTCAGGCAAAATCAGATCGCTAGATAAATCGATGCCCTCTTTTTGTAGAATACTATTCAGTTGTCGGCTCGATACCGCATCTCCAAGACACCCGAGTAAGTTTTCAATTTCCATACTAATAAGTCCTTGCGAAGAAAGTTAATCCGCGTCTATTTGGTTTAACAATGATTGGTCATATTCTGCATTTGTTCTTCGCTTAATTACAGTAGCAGCTTCATCAAGAGCGGTAATCCCCCCGCAACCCAATCGGATCCTGACTCACATACCGCCCCTGCTGCGGATCATAATACCGATGCCGGTTGTAGTAGAGCCCACTCTCCTCATCCTGCCATTGCCCCTAGAAGCGAATCGGCTGACGGGCACTGCCGCGCGCGTTTTTCACCGCCGCCCAGTCATCGGGTTGACCCTGCCACTGCGTTTCGCCGTTGGCGGCCACGAGCTGCATCGGCGTGCCAATCGCATCCGTGACAAAGGCGCTGAGTTGCGGGCCTTCCTGGGTGTCGTCGATGCGCAGCATGGGCACGAAGTTACCCGGCTCGTAAACGATGGTCGAGCGTTGCTTTTCGGACTCTTCGCGCACGATGCGGTCGCCGTCCCAGCCGTAGTGGGTGGTGGTGGTGGTGCCGTTTTCGTGGCGCACGGTCTTGCTGATGCGGCGGCCCAGGCCATCGTAGCGGTAGGTGGCCTCGACCGTACGGCCCCGCTCGCTTGCGCGGGTGAGCTGGACCAGCCGATTGGCACCATCGTAACCGAGTGTCAGGCGGTCGCCGTTGGCGGCCTGCTTTTCGATCATGTTGCCCGCGCCGTCGAAGCGGTGGCGGGCACCGTCCAGATGGTCGAGGCGGTTGTCGGTCAGCGCCTGCTGGCCGTCCAGGCGGCGCCGGGTTTCCCGGTGCAGGGCGTCCGGCTCCAGGTCGATTTCCAGGTTCAGCCCCGGGGCGCTCAACCTGTGCAGGTGGCCGCTGCCGTAGGTGTGCCGGTTGAGCGCGGGCAGCTCGCCAAATTGGCTCTGCTGCGAGGTGACGTTGGCGGTAATCTTAATAAGGTGTTTAATTAATCAATTGCTCTTACTACATCATCTAATAAGACACCATACCACTCTGACTATTACTCCTTTGCTATCTTATTCGCTGACGCCTAAAACGTCGATCTACAATTAAAAAAACAACAAGCATAACGACCCATATGCTTATAGAAAGAAAAACTGTAATTAAATTTTTATCTAAATATTCTTTATCCACCAACCATCCAGGGATGGGGGCTAAACAGCCCATAAAAATCATTATAGCCAAAAGCTTATTATAACCAAAAACATCAAATATTTTTTTAGAAAAAAAATAAAAAATCATTTGAATAATAATTAAAGAAACCAGAACTGCCTCACTCATCACTTTCTCCGGACTTTATATAAGTATCTATACTATTGGTAACACCAATAGTACCTGAACCGGCCTCAAGCAAAAGACCTCCACGAGACATCGTTTCATAGTTCCTCACATAATCTGCATTAATATTCCTAAAGAGACGCCAAGTATCAGGTGAAACAACTTTTCTTGTTAACCCACCTACTGATGTTCCAAGGTTTGCAGTATCGACGGCAAGATTTCCTGCCTGCTCTCCTCCAACAGAAATAGCCGCACTACGTATATACCCAACTTCTCCTGTATAGGCTTCTTGTATACTATTAGCCCCAAGCCCGATCAATGGCCCTCCTAACATACAGCCTGCAACCGTCATACACATGGCACCGCCAGTCATGATTTGACCTGCACCACCTAAGTAGTTAGCAGCAGTATCCGCATATCCCCAAGCTTTTTCTATCACCGGGCCCGACGCTTCACTCAAAGCTGTATATCCATTACGGGCAGAATTAGATATAGAGGCTCCCATTTCGGCCAAAAAGCCTTCTAACCCCAATGGATCCACCGCCCCCATTGGATTAGCCACATACCCATACAAGTTAGTGCCACCGCGCAACCCAATCGGATCCTGGCTCACATACCGCCCCTGCTGCGGGTCGTAATACCGGTGGCGGTTGTAGTAAAGCCCACTCTCCTCGTCCTGCCACTGGCCCTGAAACCGAATCGGCTGCGCTGTATTGCCACGAATGTTCTTCACCGCCGCCCAATCATCGGGCTGGCCCTGCCACTGCGTTTCGCCGTGGGCGGCCACGAGCTGCATCGGGGTGCCAATCGCATCCGTGACAAAGGCGCTGAGTTGCGGGCCTTCCTGGGTGTCGTCGATGCGCAGCATGGGCACGAAGCTACCCGGCTCGTAAACGATGGTCGAGCGCTGATTCTCGCTTTCTTCGCGCACGAGGCGGTCGCCGTCCCAGCCGTAGTGGGTGGTGGCGGTGGTGCCGTTTTCGTGGCGCACGGTTTTGCTGATACGGCGGCCCAGGCCGTCGTAGCGGTAGGTGGCATCGACCGTACGGCCCCGCTCGCTTGCGCGGGTGAGCTGGACCAGCCGGTTGGCACCATCAAAACCGAGCGTCAGGCGGTTACCGGCGGCATCGAGGGCGTAGCGGTGGGCCTGGTCGCCGTGCTGGCTGCCGGTCAGGCGGCCCGCGGCGTCATAGCTGTAGGCAATAACGCTGGAAGCCTGGTCACTCTGCACGCTTCTGAAACTCATGCGACCCAGAGCGTCGTACTGGTACTGCTACCCGCCACCGTTCTGCGCACCGCGCAGGGTCAGGTGATCGAGCTGGCCGAGGTTCGTATAGCCGCGCTCCAGAATCAGGGGCGGCGCCTGGTCGCCCGCTGCCAGGGTCAGGCGCCGCTGGGTCTCCCGGTGCAGAGCGTCCGGCTCCAGGTCGATTTCCAGGTTCAGCCCCGGGGCGCTCAGCCCGTGCAGGTGGCCGCTGCCGTAGGTGTGCCAGTTGAGCGCGGGTAGCTCGCCAAATTGGCTCGCTTGAGGGGCGCCGTTGGCGGTGAGGATATGGTGCAGCTGCCAGCCTCTGCCACCATCGAATATAGCCCATGCTTAAAGCTGGTAACTTGACACAGACTTTTGAAATTTCTCTATCGGCTTATGGTTATGTCTATACAGTCTTCCTCGCATCTCATTGGCTTCTTCTAAGTGATTATTTCTTTTTTAGTCTTGACAAACCAGAAAGCAATGCACTTAATGCGACATAAGAATAAATCGCTATAAAAAATATAAAAACTATAGAGATAGGGATTGCCACATAAAAATTATACCATTTCAAATTGTAATATGAATCAAGTGGATTTTCTGGATTTACAAAAACTGATATAGATTCGTTATTTTGGAATTCACTTTTCACCCTATTTATCTCACGATTATTTAGACTGGTACTGTTGTGTCTTGATGGATCGATACTACTCCCGGCATACTGTGAACTTTCAAAATAGTATGAGTAGCGTATTTTAAATCGCTTGCCCCCTTTTAAATCTTCAACATCCTCTATCTTTCCATCAACTTCTACCCAATCATAGGTCTTAGCTCTGTCTACAATAGCATATTTCATACTGTTGAAACTAAAAGCAGCAGCTCCCACTAGTAAAAAAACACCTATCCAAGTTATTAAGTGATTAGGAGTTAAGATATCCTTAATAACATCAAACCCATTTACTTTCCTCATTTTATTTACTCACACTCCGGTTTACATCCTAAGCATGGAACTTGTGCTGGGTCAGTATTTCCAACAGCACTTCCGCCAACGCCCTGACCAATACTTTGGGGAGTCGTATTCTGGTTAATCTCACGTTTTACACCTTGACGATAAGCAGCTTCTGGTAATGCCGTCCCTCGTGTCCCATACCATATATTTCGACTATAACTACCACCTAAACCACCGCCCAAGGCCCCCATACCAGTATTTGTAATAGCTCCAGCAGCAGACATCTCCTGATTAGTGATTATACTGCCAGTAGTATATTGTCCTAGGCCAGTTGCCCCACCAATAGCACCAGCACCTACAATAGTTGTACCTAACGCAGGCATAGCTGCCCCGCCAACTCCGCCCCATAGCATGGCATTACCTACTTCTAGAAAATCCACCTCACATTCCTTTCTTATAAATTTCTGATTTATAGCACTCCCGCTTCCTGCCACTCCTGCACCAATTGCTGCCATCACCCCAGCGATACAAAATCCACCACAAGCAAAAAGACCTAGTGGATCGACCTCTGATGTTGGATTTGCAACGTATCCATATAAATTGGTTTCATCACCACTTAACCCAATCGGATCCTGACTCACATACCGCCCTTGCTGCGGGTCGTAATACCGGTGGCGGTTGTAGTAAAGCCCACTCTCCTCGTCCTGCCATTGCCCTTGGAAGCGAATTGGTTGGCGGGCACTGCCGCGCACGTTCTTCACCGCCGCCCAATCATCGGGCTGGCCCTGCCACTGCGTTTCGCCGTTGGCGGCCACGAGCTGCATCGGGGTGCCAATCGCATCCGTGACAAAGGCGCTGAGTTGCGGGCCTTCCTGGGTGTCGTCGATGCGCAGCATGGGCACGAAGCTACCCGGCTCGTAAACGATGGTCGAGTGCTGGTTGTCACTTTCTTCCCGCACGATGCGGTCGCCGTCCCAGCCGTGGTGGGTGGTGGCGGTGGTGCCGTTTTCGTGGCGCACGGTCTTGCTGATGCGGCGGCCCAGGCCGTCGTAGCGGTAGGTGGCATCGACCGTACGGCCCCGCTCGCTTGCGCGGGTGAGCCGGACCAGGCGGTTGGCGCCATCGTAACCGAGCGTCAGGCGGTCGCCGTTGGCGGTTTGCTTTTCGATCATGTTGCCCGCGCCGTCGAAGCGGTGGTGGGCGCCGTCCAGGTGGTCGAGGCGGTTGTCGGTCAGCGCCCGTTGGCCGTCCAGGCGGTTACCGGCGGCATCGAGGGCGTAGCGGTGGGCCTGGTCGCCGTGCTGGCTGCCGGTCAGGCGGCCGGCGGCGTCATAGCTGTAGGCAATCACGCTGGAAGCCTGGTCACTCTGCACGCTTCTGAAACTCATGCGGCCCAGAGCGTCGTACTGATACTGCTGCCCGCCGCCGTTCTGCGCGCCGCGCAGCGTAAGGTGATCGAGCTGGCCGAGGTTCGTATAGCCGCGCTCCAGAATCAGGGGCTGCACCTGGTCGTCCGCTGCCAGGGTCAGGCGGCGCCGGGTCTCCCGGTGCAGGGCGTCCGGCTCCAGGTCGATTTCCAGGTTCAGCCCCGGGGCGCTCAGCCCGTGCAGGTGGCCGCTGCCGTAGGTGTGCCAGTTGAGCGCGGGTAGCTCGCCGAACTGGCTCGCTTGCGGGGCGCCGTTGGCGGTGAGGGTGTGCTGCTGCTGCCACTGCCAGCCGCTGCCGCCTTCGATACCCGCGTGGCGCTGTTGCTCGCCGACCAGCCGCTGGGCGTCATCATATTGAAACACGACTTCGCCGTGCTCGTTGGTAACGCTCATAAGCTGGCCGTTGGCGCCCCAGCGGTACTGCTCCTGGCTTGCCGGGGCGTGCTCGGTGGCGGGTAAATGGCGCGCCGCCAGGCGTCCGGCGGCGTCGTACTCATAGCGTGTGGCAAGCGGCTGGCCGTCCGGGCCGGGGCGGCTGGCTTCGATGCGCTCGATCAGTTGACCCGCTTCATCGTAGCGGTACTGCTGTTCGCGGCCGTCCGGGCCGGTCTCGCTGGCCAGGCGGTCCATGTCGTCGTAGGCGAAGCGGTAGACCGCGCCGTTGCCCAGGGTCAGCTCACTCAGGCGGCCCACGTCGTCGAAGGCGGTGAACTGCTGACTGCCGTCGGCCTCGGTGCGCTGCGCCGGGCGGCCGTGTTCGTCGAAGAAGAACTGCTGGCGGAAACCCTGGGGGCCTTCCACTTCGACCAGCCGCCCTTGCGGATCAAAATGCTGGTGCCAGTAAAGGCCGTTGGGCAGTTGAGTGGCGGTGCGCCGGCCCAGCTCGTCGTGCTGGGTGCGCGTGGTCTCGCCCAGGGCGTTGGTGGCACTGGCCAGATACGCGCGGCGGTCGTACTCAAACTCGGTGCGCTGCTCGGAGCAGTCGATCTCGGCGTTGACCTGGCCCAGAGCGTTCCATTCGCGCTGATGGATGGCGCCACCCGGGTCGGTCACCGTCGTGGCACGGTCGGGCAGGCGCTCGTCGTCGTAAGCAAACGCCGTGGTGCCTGTCGGCCCCGTCACTTCCATCGGCTGACCACGTTCGTTACGAGTGATCTGCCAGTGCTGGCTCTCCGGCCCTTCGATGCTCACCGTGTCGCCCAACGCATCGCGCTCGATGCGCCAGCGCTGGCCGTCCGGTGTTACCTGGCCGATGACCTGGCCACTTTCATTACGCTCGATCCTTGTTTCCCGGCCCAGCGGGTCGGCCGTGGCAATTTTTTGCCCGGCGCGGTCATAGCTAAATTCGATACGCGAGCCGTCGGCGCGGGTGTGCGCCGTCCAGCGCTTGCCGGGGCCGCTGCCCACGAAGTGGTAACGCTCTTCGCGGCCCAGGTGGTCGGTGACCTGGGTGTGATCGACATGATACTCAAAACGCCGCGCCAGGCCGCCAGCTTCCTGCTGGCCTACTACGCGGCCGTCCGGCGCGTGGCGGTCCCAGGTGTAGTGGGCCTCCAACCCGCCGGGCACGCGGTGGGCGGTCAGCATGTGATCCTGCCACTCGAACTCACGCACCACCTCGCCGTGGCGCTGGCGCACGGCGAGCAGATCCCCGGCCGAGCTATAGGAGTAGCGCACCAGCCAGTCGCCGGGGGCGCTGCCGTCGTGCTCTTTGGCAAGTTTCACGCCGGTAAGGCGCTGGCCCGCATCGTTGGGCTGGCTGGGCAGCATCGCCTCGTAAACGAACTGGTAGTGGCGCCCGGCGCTGTCGATGACGCGCGTCAGCAGATCCGCCTCCCACTGGTACTCGGTGGTGTAGCCGTTGCGGTCATGCTCCTGGGTTAGTGGCCAGCGGGCGCTGGGGTCGGCGGGCTGTTCGAACACGTAGTAAACGAGACTCGCATCGCTTAGCACGATGCGCTGAGGATCCTGGCGCAGCGTTTCGTCCAGCACCTGCCAGCGCGGGTCCGCCTCTGCTTCCTGTGAATCCGGGCCGCCGCGACGAATCCAGAGCTGTTCGGTGGGGGAAAAGCGCGCCTGACCCGGTGCCAATTCGCCAAAGGTAATCTCGCGCCCCTGGGCGTCGTGAACGATACAGGCGTCTTCATGAAGCTCGAGTGTCAGGCTTGCGCCAGGTATCGACCAGCCCTGGCCGAGAATGCCCACGTTGGCATTGCTGGAAAGATAGCCGCGGCTGAACACGAAGGGCCGGGGTGCAGGCAGCGCGAAGTCGGTCTCGGCAGGCAACAGCTTGGCGCCCAGCAGCGGGTTGACCGGGCTGCCCACGGCAGGCTCACAGGCGCTGCAGTCGCTGGCCAGGCCGTCGCTGATGTCGATGTCGGCAAAATCCACGGGGGTGGCGGCGGCAATGTCGCTGGTTAGCGTTGGGGTCTGATGAGGCTCGAGGGTGGTGTCCTCGCTCTCTTCCGGCTCGGCCTCGCCGGGCAGGCGGGGCAACACGATCGCCTGGCCCTGGCCACGCCCCGGGCTTCCGCCGGAGTTGATCTTGACCTGGGAGCCGACAATGGTCACGCCGCTCGGGTCGAGTTTGATAAAGCTGCCGCCGGCCTTCAGGGTAATCTCGGCACCGGCCTCCAGTACGATCTGCGTGCCCGCCTTGTGGTGAACCTCCTGCCCCGCTTCCAGAAGCTGCGCCTCGCCGTACAGCTCGTGGCGAGTCTGGTCCACCTGCAGGTGGTCGTCACCCTTGATTTGGGTAAAACGGTCGTTGTGGACCGTCAGGTGATCGTCATTATGAATTTCGCTGAGGCGGTTGCGATGCACCTTGAGGTGACTGTCGTGGCGCACCTCCTCGGTACGGTCGTTGAGCGTTAAAAGCTCCAGGTCCTTCTGGGCGTGGACCCAGATCTGCTCTTCGCCCGCTTCGTCCTCGAAGCGCAGTTCGTTGAAGCCTTCGGCCTTGTGGCTTTGCGTGCGCAGCACCGTGCGGGTCTTGTTCGCCGGTAAATCGTAGGGGGGCTGGTTGACCGCGTGGTAGGTCCTTCCGGTCACCAGCGGCTGGTCCGGGTCGCCTTCCAGAAACGAGACGATCACCTCGTGGCCGATGCGTGGCAGTGCAATGCTGCCGTAACCGCCGCCGGCCCAGCCCTGGGAGACGCGCACCCAGCAGCTGGCGGTGTCATCAGGCTCGGCGTAGCGGTCCCAGGGGAACTGGACCTTCACCCGGCCGTGCGCGTCGCAGTGAATCTCTTCGCCTTCCGGGCCGACCACGAAGGCCACCTGGGGGCCGTCGACTCTTGGCTTGGGGTTCGGCGTGGCGCGCCAGGCGGCGTCACCGGGCATCAGCGTGACCTGGTTGACGTAGCGGGTCATGCCGCCGGTGTCGCTGGCGCTGATGCTGTCCTCTTCCAGCGCCTGGGGCTGCTCGCCGGCGTGGTGCACCGCGACCACCTGCCAGTCCCGGTTGAGGCTCTCGGTGTCGTGATCAACAAGCGTGAAGCGCGCGCCGGGGGCGAACTCGGGCAGATCGCTTTGGGCGCTGGCCGTGGTGGCGTTGCGGCGCAGGTGCTCCAGGCGGATGCGAGTGAAGGGCTTGCCGGAGGCGTCTTCCTTGTAACGGCCGGGGTAGTCAAAGTGTTCGTAGTCGGTCTGCTGGCCGTGCTCGGCGACGTCATCGCCCATGTGATCATGAAGCTGGGCGTAGGCCGGGTTCTTGAAGCTGTAGTCCTTGAGCTGGGCGCTGGCGGCGGCGACCCGGGCGGTGTGACTCAGCTTGCGCACGTGGCGGGTGGGGGGCGTGCCGCCGGCGCGGCTGTGGTAGGTGCGCTCGCCCAGGTTGGTGAGTACCTGGGGGTCGTCGGAGAACACCAGCCGGTGGGCGCCGCCCTCGCTGTCCTCGAACTCGTGAAAGTAAAAAAGTCCTTCCTCGGCGGCGAGGCGCTCGATGAAGGTGAGATCCGTCTCGCGGTACTGCACGCAGTATTCCCGCTCGAGGGGTTCGCGGCTGACGGCGAAGGCCACATCGGTAATACCGCGCTCGTCCAGCAGGGTGTTGATGATGGTGAGCGGGTCGACCTTCTGGAAAATGCGCGCGTTCTGGCGCAGCGAGGTGCGCCAGAGCGCCGGGCGCAGCGTTAGCGAGTAGAAGGTGCGCCGGTGGCCACGATCACCCCGGCCGAACTCGCTGATAATGCCGTGGACCCGGCGCAGCGGCTCGCCGTCCTGCCAGACGGTCAGCGTGGCTTCGCGGTCAAGAAGCTCGGAAGCGTCCAGGTCGCCTTCGCGGCTGGCGACGTTCAGCGTCAGCTCGAAGGGCTCGGAGAGCGCCTCGCGGTGGGTGAAGTCGATGACCGCGACGTCATCCACGCCGGGCAGCATTAAAGTGAACTGTAGGCCGGTGGCTGGCATGTTAACTTCCCTCTCCTGAACCTGAACCGATCACCACGCCGCCGCAATCAACGTCGTGGCTGGTGAGTGCAACGGGCTTGCCGTCGACGAAAATAGTGCCGGAACCCTGAGCGATACTGCGCGGGTGGGGCGAGTGGCTGGGCTTTTTGTGCGCCTCCAGGGGGTCGCCTTTACGGGCCACCGGCTTGCCGTCCATGATGACCGTGGGGCTACCCGAGATGACCGGCGAGGGCACATAGCCGTTGTGCTCGGTGCCGATATCCCCTACCAGTACGAATTTTTGGCCCATTGCTCGACTCCTTCTCCGCGTCAGCGTGTGCGTGCGCTTATTCATGTTGCTCGTGGGTGGCGCTTGCGTATCCTGGCTATTCAGCCCGCTCGTACGTCCCGCTCATTCATCCCACTTAGCGGGCGCCTCGAAACTGGCGATTTCCTGGGCATCCACGTGCTGGCGGCTAAAGCCTGCGGTTTCCAGGCTATTGACCGCCGAGTGGCAGTTGAGCGGCAGCCGCGTTTGTAGCGGCACGCCGCTCAAGCTTCGCCGTAGCGCGCGCAGTAGCCTCGTACCGTGGCCGCTGCCCTTCCACTCCTTGCTGATATAAAAGAACTTGAGCTGCCAGGCCGACTCGTCGTCGGGCCGGCAGGCCAACACCATGCCCAGCGGCGGCCCATCGCCGTGGCGTAGCGCCAAAAGCTGCCCCTGCCAGTGCGCCACCTGCCCGTCATCACGCTGTAGCCATACCTGGCGGTGCACGGTGAACTCCAGCGCGCGGCGCAGCGTATCGAGGGCGCTTTTGTCGCGCAGCAGCCAGGGCGAATAGCCCCGGCCATCGGCCTGGTAGACCGCTTCGATGAAGTTGTCGATGTCCTCTTCCCGGGCAGCCTCCAGGGGCCGGGCGCGCCGGCCCTTGGCGCGCTTATGGCGCGAGGCCGGCTTGTCCGCCCCGCTAAAGAGCTTTTTAAGTTGCGTCAGCATGGCCACCTCGCTCGGCGTAAAGGGCGGAGGGAAGCTGAAACCCTGCGGCCAGCGGCCGGGTAAACGGGTTGGGTGCGCCGCCGGCAAACAGCCGGTAGCGCATGGTGCCGCCATCCACGTTGAAACGAAGCTCTAGCTCGCGCTCGCTCACGCTGGTGACCTCGGCCTGCTCCAGCAGCCTGAACCAGGCCCAGGCGCCATCCTGACTGACGCTTCGCGGCGAACGGTTCACTTCGCTTGGCACCATGGTGAGGCGGCTTTCGGTGCCGCCGCGCAGGGCGTTGGGCCAGATCATCGATACCCGCTGGCTAACGCTGTGGGCGTATTCGATCAACTGACCATCGACACTGATGACGCTGCGGCGCTTGTTGGCGCTCAAGCTGACCGGCTCCAGAGCGAACTCGACATCGAGCGCGCCGTCGCGGCTGAAGTAGGCGCGGCGAATCTGCTCGGCCTGGTCCACCGCCGTGTAGAGGCTTTCGCGCAGCAGCGAGTTGCCCTGGGCGTCGGTCAGGTACTCCGGCGCGCCTTCGATGAAGGGCTGCAGGCTGTCCTGATAGAACGTATCGAGGATGCCGCCGGGGGCGAAGAAGTCCTCGAAGTCGTTGAGCGCGACCTCCTGGGTGGCGTTGGGCGCGATGGGATAGCGCCCGGCCAGGCGCTCCTGGTACGGCGCGACCACTTCGTCGAGCCACAGGCTTTCCAGGTGGCGCGTGGCGCTGACCATCAAAAGCTCCCAGCTTTGGTCCGCCAAGCGGTGGAGCATGCTGGCGACCGGCTCCGGGGTGTTGTCGGCGATACGCTTGAGGTTTTCGATCGGGTCGTTACCGCGCAGCGAGAGCCGGTCGCGGGCGCTCAAGAAGGCGGCGCGGCCGCTGTCGCTCGACTCTTCGATCTCCATCAGGTAATCGCGCAGCGACGTCACCGCGGTCTTGATCTCGTTCAGCGACGAGGGGTTGCCGTTGTCGGCCTGGCTTAGCCGGTTAAGATCGGTGAAGGGCTGCTCGATGGCCAGCGCCAACTGGTAGCGCTGAGACTGGCGCAGCGCCTCGCGGGCCTGGTCGTCGTCCTCGGGGAGCTCCGGGTAGAGGCTGGTATTGCGCTCCACCGCGTCCAGCAGCCGGTCCAGCGGGCGCTGGGCGCCGACCAGCGCATCCGCCACCACGATCGCCTGACGGATATCCGGCAGCGGTACCAGCTGCGTATTGGCCATCGCGTCGCGCCAGCTCACCTGGTAGTCGCTCACGTAGTACTCGCGCAGCGCGGTTTGAAGCTGCTCTTTATCCGCCTCGCTAAAGTTGATGTCGTCGCGCTGACCGAGCACCCAGATGTCGATCAGGGCCAGCTCCACGGCGCGGTCGAGCTCCTGCAGGAAGTAGCTTTCGAAGCCGTCACGGGTGACCAGGTAAGGCAGCGTCACGTGCTCCGGGTCGTCATTGCGCGCCATGAACACGGTGTTGAAGAGCGTGCCCACGCTGCGACGCAGATCCAGCGCCTGGCCCTGGCGGCTGCCGGCGGCCTTGAGCGCGGCGTAGACCCGCTCGTCGATCGGCTGACGGGAGAGATCCTGCTGAGCGGAGGCGATGCTGCCTTGAAGCGGCGCCATGGCCTGCTCGGCGTTCGGGCTGCCCGCCTCGACACGCCCCTGAAGGTCGCTGTGCTGCATGGCGTAATCCAGATGCATCATCAGGCGCTGCTGCACCTCGCCCTGCTGGGGGAAGTAGCTCTGCCAGCGATTCGCCATGTAGCGCTCCACGCGCTCGGTCTGGCGCCCGCTTTGATCCGACATCATGCGCAGTACGCGAAGCAAGGCGAGTTTTTCGTTGCTGCCCTCTTCGGCGCGGTTCATGTCGTCCATGATGCCGATCATTAGTGCGGGCAGGAATTGATGCTCCAGCATGGCCAGATACGCCCGCTCGACCTGGGCGCCGATTACGTGGCCCTGGTAAAGCCCCATGTCCGCCAGGTACGGCGTATGGGTGCGGTACTCACCGAAGGTTTCCATGGCGTAGCGCAGCCGGTCCAGCGGGTCCAGAAGCTCGCGACCGCTGGGGTCGTCGCTTTGGAAGGCCTCCGGCTGGGTGGCCAAAAAGGTTTCCGCGCGCTCTTCCACCGCGGAAAGCGAGACGCTGTTTTTCTGGTAGAAGTGGGTCCAGCCGCCGACCAGCCCCAGCCCCAGAATAGCGCAGGCGGCCAGGCTTGCGTTGCGCATGCGCTGGCGCCGCTGGGCGACGCGCGCGTTGTCAGAGGCAAGGCCCGCCTCGGGGTAGATCACCTTCTCGAACAGCTCTTCGGTGAAGTAGAGCGCGCTGCGTGCCGCGCGGTGGGCGGGTTGCACGCTGTCGTCCATGCCGTAGCGCCGGGCCGCGGCGTCGACGAAGGGGTCCTCGGGCACGCCCTGCTGGTAGACCGAGGTAAAGTAGGTGCCGCGCACCATCGCCGCGGTCGAGAAGCGGTCGCTGGAGAGCGCCTCGGTCAAAAAGCCCAGCAGCACGTCGCGAAGCCCAGCCAGTTGGCGCACGAAGCGAAACACCGATTCGCGCTCCTCGCGGTCGCGGCACTCCGAGAGCATGGCGGGCATCATGTGGTTGAGCCGCGTGAGCATGGCGTCGAAATCGGCCTCGAACTCCGCCTCCCACTGCCCGGGGGTATCGATGGAGTCCGGGGTGAAGGTGAAGCCCAGCGGCGCCTTGCGCGCGGCGCGGGAGTAATGACGGAAGAAGTCGTCGAAGCCGTGGAGCAGGTCCATCTTGCTAAAGGTGACATACACGGGAAGCCGGGCGCCGTGGCGCTCCATCAGCTCGCGCAGGCGGCTGCGCAAAAGCGTGGCGTAGGCTTTACGCACCGCCACCTGGGCGTGGCTCAGGCGCGCCAGGTCGAGCACCAGCACGATGCCATCCAGCGGGCGCCGGGCGCGGTTACGCTCCAGCCACTCCACGAAGTGATCCCAAAGCCTGCGCTGAAGCTCCTGGGGTTCGCCGCCTTCCATGGCGCCCTGGGTCAAGAGTTCGCCATCCGGGTCGATCAACACCGCCTTGTCGCCGATCCACCAGTCAAAGCCGAGCTGGCCTTGTTTGCTGCTCTGCCCGGTGGCCTTCATCACGTGGGTCAGGGCGAAGTTCTGGCCGGAGCGGTTGATCAAACTGGTCTTGCCCGCGTTCTCCACGCCCATGACCAGATACCAGGGCAGCCGGTAGCGGCCGTTGCCGCCGCCCAGGCTCTCGATGATCTCGTCGAGCACGCCGTTGAGCGACTCCTCTTGGCGCTCGACCTGGGACATGATCGGGTCGTGCTGGCGCGCCTGTTCCTGCTCGCGCTCGGAGTCCATGTCGCGCAGCCGCCGGGCCAGGCGAACGCCCCACACCACGGCCACGACCGTGACGATAATGAGCGTGGCCGCCAGGCGGTTGATGAAGGGGGCAAGCGGCGTCACCCCGCGCACTTCCCAGCTCGGCCCGAACCACCAGATCGCCACCAGCAGCAACGCCACCAGCACGGCCCACAAGAGCATGGAGAGCCGCGAGAGTCCTTTGACTTTGTTGACGTGGGCGTTGGCCCGGTTTTTCGCCGTTTGCGCCCGGGAGAAGCCCGGCACGTAGCGGCTCAGCTTTGATTTCAAGGTTGACCACATTAGCCTTTATCCCTCGTCCCTATTGATGATGACCATCGGTTTACCCTGGTGGTACGGTTGGCGTTCACCCCGAGGGGGTCTCCGGCAGCGCGGCTTTCAAACGTGCGATCAGCGAAGGCTCCCACTGCTCCAGCGCCAGCTCGCTGACCGTTTGGTGGAGCGTGACGTAGTGCTGCTGCGCCAGGCTCGAAAGCCCCGCCTCTTCCAAAAGCTCCGCGCTTGCCAGCCGCCAGTAGGCGCTCTCTCTGGGCGAGCGCGCCGCGCCCAGGCCTTGGTCCAACACTTTTAGCGCCGCGCCGGTGTCGTTTTGCGCCAGCGCCTCGCGCGCCTCTTCGAGCCCCTGGTGCCAGGCCTCGCCCCCGCTTTCCGGCGCCGCGCCCCCCTGTTGGGCGCTTTGCAGCCAGCGCGCGGTTTCCTCGTCGACGAACGCGGCGCCGTTATTGAAGGTGAGCGCCTCGATCCCCGGCAGGCGCTGTACGAAGCGCTGGGTTTCATCGCGAATCGCCTCGGCGCAGCGCGGGTGGCCCAGCTGTTTGGCAAGCCCGGCACTCAGCCGGTGGCCTTCCAACCAGTAAGGGCTCACCGCGAGGCTTTTTTCGATTCGCTGCCAAAGGCTTGAATCGCCGCCCTTCGCCAGCGCCTCGCGGTACTCGGCGGTACGGTCCGCCGAGACCGGCGCCAGTTCGGTCTTGCCGTTCTCCCGGGCGCCCGGCAGCGCCTGGATCGTGCTCCAGATCGCGTAGCGGCGAAGGCGATAGACCAGCGGCTCGCCCAGCGACTGCTCGGCCATGAACTCCGCCATGTTGAGCAGGGCCTGGCGGTTGCCGCGCTCGTTGCCGGATTCCAGACGAAGCTCCGGCGCCTTCGCCGCCGGGGCAGCAGTCTCGGGCTGCGCCTGGGCCTGGCCCTGAGATCGAGCGGCGGATGTCGAAGCCCCTTCGCCACCTGGCGAGGCGGGCGTATCGCTGGCCGCCGTGTTCGTTTCCTGGCTCGGGCGCAGGGCGGTCAGTTGGCGAGTCAGCTCGTCCAGCGCCTGGTGGGGCAGTGATTTCTGCGCCACCTGCTGGGCAAGTTCGGCAAGCGATGTTTCGCAGGCCTCGAACTCGTCCTGGGCGTTGTGGAAATCCAGCGTCGCCAGCAGCTTTATACTGCGCTGGATGAACTGCTGAAAAAGCCGGGGGCGCAGTTTGTCGCCGCGCTTGCCGGCGAAGGGATAGGCGCTTTCCCACCAGGGCGCGGCGATGCTGCGGGCCAGCAGGCGAAGCGAGAGCGCAAAGCGCACACCGCTGCCGCCGTGCTGCATGCAGTGCATCAAGTGCCCCAGTACTTTCAAGTCCTTGCCCTGTTCGCTCAGCATGCGAATCGCCAACGTCTCGGCGTTTTCCCAGTCGATGCTGGCGTGCTGGAGCGAGCCGATCTTCATCATCTCCTCGTCCAGGGTCAGGTAGTGGTTGCTGTCCTCGACCGGCACGCCCACCGGCGCACCCTCGGCGTTCTCGGGAAGCGGCGCCAGCAAGGGCTCGAGCTGCGATTCTGCGGTAATTTGCATGAACCTCCCCTTACCAGCCGCACGCGTCGCGCAGCGGGTCGATGACCTCGCGCAGACCCGAGACATCGAAGCGCAGCCCATCGAGTTCGGCCAGGTCGCTTTGCAGCGTGACGGCGCCGGTACCCAACAACTGGCGAAGCGTCTCGATGGCGGGCAGCCCGCGCCCGCCGCTGACCACGCGGCCGCCGTCGCGCACGCGCCACTGCTGAGGGATAGAGCCGTTGTCGCCGACCAGCCGTACATCCACCCGCGCCTGACTAAGCGGTGCGGGCAGGTGCAGCTGGAAACGCGTGATCCACTTTTCACAGGCCAGTACCATCACCGGCCGCGGCGGCGTGGTGCCCAGCGCCGGCACGCTGATCAGAATAGTGTCCGCGGTGGTGTTGGCGATCAGCCCCATGTCGTCGTCACCGCGGCCCGCTTCCTGGCGTTCGACCGCGTACCAGAGCGCGGGCAGCTCGCCCTGCTCCTGGGTGGTCGTCGCCTCCAAAAACAGCGCGTCGTAGCAGTTGAGCCGCTCGAGGCGCGACGCCTCCTCAGTGCACGCCTGGGCGCTATCCAGCAGCGCCTCGGGCGCCTGGGCCTTCACGCCGGCACTTGCCAATAAGCCCAGCAGCAGCAAGGCGCTGCCCGGCCATCGGCGTTTTAACAGCATCACGTTCATTTGGTATCCAGCTCCAGTAGCTGACATTTGTGCGCCAGGGTTCGCTTGGGTAGCCCCAGACTTTCCGCCGCCTGCGCCCGGTTGCCGCCGAAGCGTTGCAGCCGCTTGCGAATGATCGTCGACTCGATTTCACGCAGCGCCTGGCGCAGATCGTCGATTTCGCTTTCCAGCACGGCGTCGCCGGATGGGGCCTGGTTGGCCTCTTCGGTTGGCAGCGCGGGCGTATCGTCCGGCGCTTGCTCGCCGGGCAGCATGGCGGCGTCGATATCCGCCCCCTGGGGGGTCATGGCGCAGGCATAGTCGATCACGTTTTTAAGCTCGCGCACGTTGCCCGGGTAGGCGCGGCGGTGTAAAAGCCGCAGCGCCGCCGGGGTGATGCCCATCTCTTCGCGCGCCTCGCGGCTGCAGAAGTCGCGAATGAACGAGCGGGCCAGGGTTTCGATATCGTCGCGGCGGCTGGCCAGCGGCACCAGGGTGATCGGAAACTGCCCTAGCCGGTAGTAAAGGTCCGCTCGAAAGCGCTGCTCCTTGATCTGCTCGCGCAGCGGCTGATGCGTGGCCGCCACCAGGCGCAAATCGGCGCAGCGCTCGTCGGTCGAACCCAGCGGCCGGTAGCGCCCGCTCTCCAGTACGCGTAAAAGCTTGGCCTGTAGCGCCAGCGGCATGTCGCCGATCTCATCGAGAAACAGCGTGCCGCCGTGAGCCTTGGCGATCAGCCCTTCGCGGGGTTGGTCGGCGCCGGAGAACGCGCCCTTGATGTGGCCAAAGAGCTCGGACTCCAGCAGCGTTTCGGGGATCGCCGCGCAGTTGATCGCCATGAAGGATTCGCGGGCCCGGCCGGAAAGCTCATGAATGGCCTGGGCGACGCGGTCCTTACCGGTGCCGGTTTCACCTTGTAGCAGCACCGCCAGGTTGGTTTCCGCGGCGCGCACCACCTGGCTTCTCAGCGCCTGCATGGCGGCGGACTGGCCGAGAATCTGCTCGCCGAGGCGATTGGCAAGGCTTTGCCGGCGGGCGCCGTCGTTGAGCTTGGCCAGCGAATCCTGCAGTACTCGGGAGCGTTGGCGCTCGCCGTGCTCCCGCGCCAGGCGTGCCCACAAACGACATAAAAGCGCCTCGAACGCGGCCATACCGGCTTCATCAAAAAGCGCGTCCAGCGCCTCGGGCTCGCCGGCCAGGAGCAGCACGCCCAGCCATTCGCGCCGGCCATCCAACGCCCGGAGCGGGCGAAGGCGTAGCTGGCGGCGGGTGGCAAGTGACGCGATCTGGCCCTGAAAGCCCGGGTGGTCCAGGCGCAGGCGGGCATCGCTGACGCTCAGGCTGAGCGCGCTGTCGTTACGCACGACGTGGGCGTAGGGGTGGCTGAAGTCGCCGCAGTCGAACTGCGTGTCGAGGCCGTCCCGGCCCAGCCAGCGTCCGCTGCCGTCGATATACAGACACTCCGCCGCGTCCACGCCCGGGCAGTCGCGCAAAAGCCTGGCCGCTTGCTTGCGCAGCGCGGAAAGCGACGCGCTCTCCACCAGCGTCAACGCCAGCGGCATGGCCGCAAGCGCTGCACTGGGCAGGCCGGTTAACGAGCGTGCGGGAAGCGTCATGGCGTCAGGCGACCTCGGCGGTGAAGCGGTCGTGCTCACTATCGACCCCCAGCACCACGCTCGACACCGCTTCGCGGCGCGCCATGCGCTCCAAAAGCGCCCGGGAGAGCGGCGGCAACAGTTCGCCGTCGATCACCGACTCGAGCATACGCGCGCCGTTTTCGCTGCGCGTGGCGCGAATGCAGATCGCCTCCAGTAGCGCGTCGTCCAGCACCACCTCGGCCTGGCGGTGGCGGGCCCGAATGCGCCCGGCCAGGGTGTCGAGCTTGGCGCGCACGATCTCGCGCAGCGTCTCGCCCTCCAATGGCAGGTAGGGCACCACCTCCATGCGTGCAAGCAGTGCCGGCTTGAAAAACGCCGCCAGCACCGGATAAAGCGCTTGGTCGAGGGCGGCCGGGTCGCGGCGGTGCTCGTTGATCGCTTCATAGCCCAGGTTGGACGTGAGGAAGAACAGCACGTTCTTGCAGTCGATCAACCGCCCTTCGCCGTCGGCCAGCTCGCCCTTATCGAACGCCTGGTAGAACAGATTCAGCACGTCCGGATGAGCTTTTTCGACTTCGTCGAGCAGTACCACCGAGTAAGGCCGTTTGCGGATCGCCTCGGTCAACAGACCGCCTTCGCCGAAGCCGACGTAGCCCGGCGGCGAGCCGATCAGCCGCGAGACCGTGTGCTTTTCCTGGTACTCGGACATGTTGATGGTGGTGAGGAATTCGCGACCGCCGTAGAGCTGCTCGGCGATCTGCACCACGGTTTCGGTTTTGCCCACGCCGCTGGGCCCGGCGAGCAAAAACGCGCCCAGCGGCCGCCCCGGGCGGCGAAGGTCCGCCCGGGCGGTCAGCAGATGACGATGGATACGCTCGATCGCGCTGTCCTGGCCCTTGATCAGCTCGCCCAGATGCTCGGGGAGCTCGGTCAGGCGGGTGAGCTCGTCGCTAGTCATGCGCTCGACGGGCACGCCGGTCCAGTCGCCGATGACCTGGGCGATCTGCGCCTCTTCGACACTGGGATTGACCAGCGCAAAGCTTTGCTGGAGCTCTCTGAGCGTTGCCTCGCGCTCGGCAAGCTCGGCGTGTAGCGCCGAGGCTTCGCCGTTTTCGTCAGCATCGAGCAGCTGGCGGTGGAGCGACACGATAGCGTCCACGCATTCGCGCTGGGCCTGCCATGCCGCTTCCAGGGTGGCAAGCTCCTCTTCGAGCCCGGCCAACTGCTCGGCCAACGCCTCGCTCTGGGCGCTGTCCGGGGTGCGGCCCAAAAGCGTCTCCCGGGCCAGCTGGTCGCGCTCGCGAAGCGCCGCGGTATGCGCGCTTTTCAGGTGGCTTAGCTGGCGCGGCGGTGTTTCCAGCGCCTGGGCCAGCCGCGTGCAGGCGGTATCCAGCACGTCGATCGCTTTGTCCGGCAGTTGGCGCCCGGCCAGGTAGCGCGCCGAGAGCGCGGCGGCGGCGCGCAGGCCGCTGTCGCCGATCAACACGTTATGGGCGCGCTCGTAGACATCGCGCAGGCCACGCAGTATCACCAGCGCCTGCTCGACGCTGGGCTCGCTCAGCGCCACGGGCTGGAAACGCCGCGACAGCGCCGGGTCCTTCTCGAAATACTTTTTGTACTCGCGCCAGGTGGTGGCGGCGATAGTGCGCAGCTCCCCACGGGCCAGCGCCGGTTTGAGCAGGTTGGCCGCATCGCCGCCGCCCTCCTGATTGCCGGCACCGATCAGCGTGTGGGCTTCGTCGATGAACAAAAGCGTGGGGCGCGCGGCATTTTTGACTTCGTCGATCACCGCTTTGAGGCGTTTTTCGAACTCGCCCTTGACCGCCGCGCCGGCCTGCAGCGCCCCCAGGTCGAGGTTCAAGAGTTCGACCCCGCTGAGCGCGGAAGGCACCTGCCCGGCCACGATACGTGCGGCCAGGCCTTCGACCACCGCGCTTTTGCCCACCCCGGCGTCGCCGATCACGATGGGGTTGTTCTTACGCCGCCGCCCCAGGATATCGAGCATTTGGTCGATTTCCGGGTCGCGGCCGAGCACCGGGTCGAGCTCGCCGTTGCGCGCCTGCTCGGTGAGCGAGGTGGCAAAGCGGGCCAGCGCGCTATCGTCGCCGGCGGGCGCCGCTTTCGAAGGCTCTTGAGAGGCGTCCTTGGGGGCTTCGGCGGAATCCGCGGTGAGCGTATCAAGCCCCCTGCGCAGGCTCTCCCGGTTGATCTCTGCCAGCAGCCGCCTCGAGCCCTGGCCCAGATAGCGCTCCGGGGTATGTAAAAGCGCGGTGAAGATCGCGCCGCTTCGCAGCGTGCGGTGCTGGTACTCGGTGGCGGCCAGAAGCCAGGCGTCCTGCAAAAGCTCGATCAAAAGCGGCGAGAAGCTGGGCGTGGCGACCTCGGTGCTGCGCGGCGGCCGTGTCTCTTCGGCAAGCAGCGCGCGCAGCGCGTCGCTGTCTACCTCGAGGCGCTCACAGAGCACGCGCACATCACAAAGTGGCTGGTCGAGCAGCGCCTGGAGAAGATGGCCGACGCTCACTTCCGGAGCCTGCTGCTGGGCGCACAGCACCGCGGCCTGCTCGAGTCCCTGGCGGGCGATGGTATTGAGGCGGTCGATGAGCGCGGGTAGCTCTACCCTGAGCATGGTGTTCTCCTAGCGGTACAGTTGGTTGAGAAGCGTGGTGATCTGCTCGGCCTGCTGGTCGAGCGACCAGGCAAAGCCCAGATACACCGCCACCATGGCCGCGCCGAACAGCGCGAAAATACCCCAGATGGGAAAGTTGGCGCCGCGGTGGCGCTGATGGCCCTGCACCACGTTGTCCAGCGGCTGGGTCAGGGTGTCCTCGACGGCAGGCTCTAACGCCGACAGCTGGTCGCCCAGCGCACGCACGATCTGTTCGTACTCGTCGCGCCCGTGGGACATGACCCGGTAGCGCCCCTCGAACCCCAAACAGAGGCAGAGATAGATAAAGGCGAGCATGTCCCGGTAGCGCTTGGGCTCCTGTTGAAGCCGCGCCAAAATGGAGAAGACCTTCTCGCCGCCCCAGGTTTCGTTGTGAAAGCGGGTCAAAAGCGAGTGCTCCGCCCACTTGCTTTGGCGCCCCCAGGGCATACCCATCACCGCCTCGTCGATGAACGAGCAGAGCACGTAGCGGTAGGCTAAAAGCGTGGCGCGGTCGTAGCCCTGCTCGGTGAGCTCGATCTCGATGGCGGCGATCTCGTCGACGACCTGGCGATAGAGGCGCTCGACATCGGACACGTTGTCGAGCTGGCGCACCCGGACCACCATGCCCAAAAGGCTGCCCGCGGCGTCGACCAGCGGGTTGAGGTTATGGCCGCGCAGCTTGAACCAGTAGTCTTCGTCGGCGTCGAGCTGACCGGCGTGGCTATGGATGAGATGCTCCAGGCCACGCTCGTTGATCAGGTCCTCGTGGCGGCCTTTGGACGCCTCCCGTCGACCCCCGGGGTGCTGTTCTTCAGTGACAAGCTGTTGCATGGCTTAACTCCTGATCGCCCAGAACTGCATTTCCAGACCGGGGAAATCGCCGGCCACGTGGAACGCAAAACCGCTGGCACCTTCGAGCATGCCCCAGGCCTCGCTTTGGCGGTCCAGCTGGAAGTAGGTGTAGCCGGCGTGGTAAGGAAGCTCCCGCGGGGCCACCGGCAGCGGCTCCAGCGGAATGCCGGGCAGCTGCAGGCTGATGAGATCGCGAATGCGCTCGACGCTGGCCACCTTGGTCTGCTGCAAGAAGAGCTTGCGCAGCCGCTCGCCGGGCATGTCCGCGCGCACCGCGAGAATGAACTCGGCGGTTTCGATCAGACTGGTATCGGAAAGCGGCGCCACCAGCAGGCCAAAACGACGCGCCTGGAGTTGGATGGCCACCGCGCGCGGCTCCAGCACCGTCGAGAGCGCCTGGCGCAGCATCTTCATCAGCGGGCGGAAGGCGCGATCCGGGTGGTCGTGGTCGTAGGCCGGGCACTCCGGGGGCAGGCGCGACTCGTCGGTAAACGTCACCAGCTCACAGGACACTTCGTGCATGGTGTCGTAGAGGCGCTCCGGGTGGAGCTGGCCAAGCCTGGCCAGGTGTTGAAAGCGCGGCTGGGCGCGGTTCAAAAGCTGTAGCAGCATGAAGTCCGACACGTCCGCCACCCCGGCCTGATGCGGCGTAGAGAGGCGCTGGGCGATATTGCGCGCCCGCTCGCGCATCAAGCCCGCCATCTCACCGACGAAGCGCTGCAGGCTGGGCGCGGCCTGAACGTTCATCAAGGTGGGCAGGAAATGCTCGTCCAGCACCAGGCTTCCGTCCGGGCGGCGCTCGACGATGCGCGCCACCGCCAAACAGGCGTAGCCGCTGCGGTCGTCGCGCTCCAGCAGCAGCCGCGGCGACACCCGGGCTACGTCCAGATCTGCCGTGGCGCCCTCCTGGGAGTGCAGGTCGCGCACGCTGCGCGTGGTCATGCGATAGCGCGCCGGCAGGTCGTCTTCGGGCCAGCGCACCTCGCCCACGCCGTCGGTGGCCAGCGGAATCCCCAAATAGACGACCTGGTTGGTGATGCTCGAGTCACTGATCTCCAGGGGCGCAGGTTCGGTATCGTCGCTTGGCAAATGAAACGCCACGCCGTCGGGCATGACGCCGACGGCCCGGCTGATGGCGACCCTGCCAAAGCTCAAGAACTCGTTGTTCAGCTCCAGGCTGAGAAAGCCATACAGATAGTGGCTAACGCCTTGCAGGCGCGTATCCAAAAGCCCTTCCAGGCTTCGCTGCTGCTGCTGGAAATGCTGGGGCTTGATAAACAGCCCTTCGCTCCATACCACACGATTTCGGCTGGCCATTAGTCCTCCTTCCTTAGTTCTACTTCGCTCTCCCGAAGGTGAACCAGCAGGTGGTAGTGTTCGGCGCGGCTTCTCACCTTCACGACCTTTTTCCACTCGGCCTCGTTGGGCGTGGCGTAAAAGGCGATGAGGCCGATGTAGCGCGTCTCTTCGTCGATCTCGAACGGCTCATAGAATTTCCACTGCCCGGGGAGCAAGGTGAAGTCATCGTGGGTGAGATAATTGGTACCCAGCGCTTCTTCCATATCCTCGCTTAGCTGGATAATGTCGGCGGCCATGAGCATCGAGTCGTCTTTCAACTGGAGCACCTGAAAGCGCAGCGGCGTGCCTTCGCCCTCCACGTTGGGGTTCACGTTGGACTCGGCGATCATGCTCAGATCGACAAGCGTCGGGCGGTCTTCCGGGTAACCCACGGGCGTCGACGGGTCGCGCATGATCTCCCAGGTCTTGCCGGCGGCCTCCCGCGTAGAGGCGCAGCCGGCAAACAGCAGGCAAAGCACCAGCACGCCGATCAGCCGCGCGAGGTTCACGGTGGCCGCCGGGGCGGGAAATTGGGGGGCTGCGCTCATGGCTGCTCCCGCTGCTGCTGACGGACGGACTGGTCGTAGGCCTGCTCGAATACTTCCCAGAAGAGCTTTTGAAAGCCCTGCTGGCGCCCGGAATTGAGCTCGCGGTAGTAGTGCTGGTACATCTGCCAGGCCCAGCCGTCTTCGTCTTCGATCCGGTTACCCGCGCCGCGGTAGGCGTGAAAGCGCTTCAACAGCGCCTCGGGCGAGAACGCATCGAGAATGGCGCCAAGGGCCTGGCCGATCGCCTCTTCCACGGCGTGCTGGTGCTGGCCCTGATGGCGCAGGCTTTCGGCGACCGCTTCGGGGGCGGAGAGATGCACGTAGCTGCGCTGGGCCGAGAACATGGTTTCGGCGGTCTCCTCAAAAGAGAGCCCTAGGCGCAGCGGGTTGTCTTCGATCGGCTGCAGGCGGCGGTCGCGCAGCGGGTACTTGCTGTCGTTTTGTGACTGCTGCAGGGTGCGCAGGCCATCGATGGTGGCGCGCAGGGTTTGGCCGGCCTCTTCCAAAAACGCCTGCTGTTCGCCGCTATCGCGAAAAGGCAGGTCGAAGCCCAGCCCTCGAAGCAGCGGGTCGGCGCCTACGTGGCTCAGCGACTGGGGCGTCGGTTTTTGCCAGCGATCCTCCAACTGCTCGCCTACAGAGCGCTCCAGGTCGTCCAGTTGCCGCTCATCCATGTCACTGCTCCTCTGCTTGTTCGTGCCGGTCAAGGGTTTGATATCGGGAAGGCGTACCGCTTCTTCGCGGGGCTCGCGCTGCCCGTTGCTGTTGTGCTGGCTATAGTGCTGGCGCTGGGCGAAGGGCATCGCCTCCAGCGGTTCGATGTCCCGGGCGCTGGGCTCGCCTTCGTCCAGCGCCGCCATGGGGTCGTGCTTGAGCGAGCCGGGAATCACGCCGCCCAGCGCCTCGATCGGGTCTTCGCGCTGATCAAAGCGCTCGGGCTGGGCGGGCTGTTCGCTTCGCCGGGGCCCCGTGCCGCCGTCCCGGGTGACGTCTTCCTGCTCTTCGTCGACCAGGGTGGTCAGCGAGTGCACGCCGGGCTGCCAGGCGTGGCGATTCCCCATGTGGATCTTAAGCCGGTAAACACCCACGGTTAGCTCGTCGCCGTCGCGCAGGGCCACCTTACGATTACGCCCTACCGGCAGCGTGGCGCGGTTGATGAAGGTCTGGCCGCTGGCATCCACCAGGCAGAACTTGCCGTCGATTTTGGTGATCTCGGCGTGACGCGACTGGATCTCGCGCGCCTGGTCCTGCAGCAGCCAGTCGTCCTGGCCGCCGCTGCCAAGTGTCCCCCCATCGCTATGAAAGACATGGCTGCTGGAGGAGCGGCCTTCGAGCTGTTCACTGTTCAAAACCACCAGCGTTATGGCGTCAAACGGGTCGGCTTGCATGATTTAACTCGTCATTTGAATGCGTACGCGGCGGCGCGTGCTTTCTTCGCCGCCCTCGGGGTCGACGAACGTGGTCCAGCCCAGCTGGCACGAGCCAGCATCACCAAGGCGCATGGGCTTTACCGCGCTCTCCAACAGTTCGAGCTCCAGGTCGTAGGCCAGCGGCTCGCGCAGCACGAAGCTCACCAGGGTTTTCAGCGGGTCGTGCTCCTGGCCGTCGGGCAAAAAGTCGCGAAACCGCTCGAGACTCAAGCCGCGCAGGCAGAGCGCAAACTTACCCTGCACGTCGGCCACGCGCTCGCCAGCCACGACATCCTCACCCAGTGTCATGCCGCTCATTCCGGTACGGCTTCGCTGATCCAGCGGGATCTCGACCCAGCGCTTGACCCACTGTTCGATCTCGACCTGCTCCAGATCGAAGCAGTGGCTGACGATGCCGCACACCACCTCCGGCGAGCGCGAGCGCCCGGCCAAAAGCCCGGCGTAGGCGAGCATCTTGCTCCAGTTGATCGGCGTTTCGCCGCGCAGGTTGGCGTCGGCCAACCCCACCAGCGCAAACACCGAGGCCGAGAAGCCATCTTCGGCGTTATCCTGGTAGCGCACGTAGTGGCGGTACTTGCGCCAGTTACGGTGCATCAACGTCAATAGACGGTGATTGAAGAAATCCAAAAACGCCCCGGCGTTGCCCTCCTGGTGGGCCGACTCGTGGGCCAGCGCCTCCAGGTAGTAGCTCGGCAGCGGCGACTGCGAACCCTGCAGGCCCAGAAAGCTCACTTCCATGGCGTACTGGCCGTGCTCATCGAGGCCCAGCGCGAGTACGTCGCTGCCGGGAAAGCCCAGCGAAGCCGAGCTCTTGTAGCGCACCCGCGAAAACACGGGCACGCTACCGCCAGGCCGCTGCTCCAGGTCGTCGCCGTGACGGTGATGCAGAAGCTCTACCAATTGAAAAAAATCAAAGCGCCGCGCCCGGTTCAAAAGCGGCGCCAGCGCTACATCAGGGGCTGCTGCCCCGCTTGTGAGCTCCATACGTAACGCTCTTGGTTATGCCGGTTGATGACCTGCAACTCGTGAAAGGAGTTGATGCTGGCGTAAAGCGATAAAAAGCGCGCGAGGACACTACCGAACAGGTACAGGCTGCCTTCATCGCCAAACGCGTCCTGGTCCAGGGTCATCACCGAGCGCAAACCGCGCACGGGCATGCCCCGGCGCAGCCGGTCCACCGGCTGCGTATCGATCTCGATAATGCCGTCCAGGCGTTTTTGCGCGACGCGCTCGGCCTGGCGGTCCACCAAAGCGCGAAAATCGTAGGCCTTGAGGACCGAGCAGAGCGCGTCGCGGCTGAGTAGCGACAGGTAGTTGAGCGACAGGTTGGAAATCAATGTCCACAGCAGCCCGTCGTCGATCGCCGGGCGCAACACCGGGGTCGGCCGGGTCACGTTGCGAAAGCTTGCGAAGGTGGGGCTATTCTGGGTCTCCACGCAGATATCGCCCACGGTCAACTGCTCGGGGAGCTCGCGGTTGCTGCAGGTCAGGCCCAGCGATATCGTCTCGCGCCGCCCAAGGCAGAGCGCTTCGTCGCCGCGTACCAGCGAGATATCGTGATCGAACCCGTCGCCGCGCATGCTGGTGCGCACCCGCGTCCGGAAATAGAGCGAGTCGCGCCCACGGTCGCGCTCGATCTGGTGCTGGAAGCTCTCGAAGGGAACATAGCGGCGCTGGCCGTTTTGGGCACCGCTTCCCGCCCCTTCCAGCCGCCCAACCACGTCGTCCACGCTAAACACCTCGAAGTGCGACGGCGCCTTGCTGCTTGGGCGAATACGGTACTCGCTGCGCTCGCCGGTCAAATCGACCGGTTCGGCATCGTGCTCGAACAGGTTGATGGCCGGGGCACAATAGAGCGCCAGGTGTTCATCCTGAAGGCGCGCATCGGTGGGCAGCGGGCGCGAGAATACGAAGCGCAGCGTCACCTTCTCGGCGGTTTTCGCAGGTAGCGCGCCGCCCAGGCCATGCACATCGAAAAAATGAAATGCCTCGGGAAAGCACAGGTACTCCTGCAAAATGCGATAGCCCTGGTGCACGTTGCGCGGGTAGGGCAAAAGCGCCTGGTCGGGCTCGAAGCCCACCGGGCGCAGGGCACTTGCCGGAAGCGTCTGGCGCTGGCCGTCGATCTCGAGCTCCAACCGGCCCAGGTAGTGGCTCATCCACAGATAGAGCGTGCGCGCGGTGTAGCCGTCGCCGCCCAGATAAAGACGCAGCGCCTCTACGCCGAGCTCGTTCATGGGCTGGTCGCTGTGCACGTCCATGGCCAGCTCGACGATCGAGGATTCGCGAGTATGGCGAGCGGTGACGCCCGCGTGGGCCAGCGGGTAGAGCGCCACATCGTGGCAGGTACGAAACAGGCAGGCGGTGCCTTCGACCGGTGTGCTCGAAAGCTCGGTACCGCGGGCCACGCTTTGCTGCTGACTGAGCACGTGCCAGACCGGGGTGAACTGTACCACCGCCATGCTCGGCACCGGACGCAGGTAGTTCGGCCATAGCATGCTGATCAGCGAGTGCGTCAGCTCCGGGAATTCGTCTTCCACCTTTTCGCGCATTCGCCCGGTCAGAAAGGCAAACCCTTCCAGCAGCCGCTCGACGTCCGGGTCGGTGCTTCGCTCGGACAGAAACCGGCTAAGGCCCGGGTTCGCCTCGGCAAACTCACGGCCCTGACGCTTGAGGAAGTTAAGTTCGTCGCGGTAGTAGCGGTTGAGCATGAATGCCTTCCCGCGCGATCAGTTCATACACTGATAGCGCTTGTTGTTGAGCAGCAGATCGATCGTGGCCTGGGCGCTATCGTGGCCAAGCGCGACGGTGGCGTGCACTTGAAAACGCAGCTGCAAGGGGTCGCCGCCGTTAGGCAGCGACTCCACTTCCACCCGCTTTACCCGGGGCTCGAAGCGTTCGATGCATTGGCGGATCGCCTGCTTGATATTGAGCTCCAAATCCAACACGCCGATGGTGGCGTCGTTGAAATCCAAAAGCCCCAATTCCGGTGCACAGGCGCTGTTGCCGGGGTGGCTGTTGAGAAGCTCTACCAAGTGGCGTTTGATCGACTCCACCACCTCACCGAGCCGGGTCTCTTCCGAGCGCTGATCCGGCTGGTGAGGGGCCGCCAAGCGCTCGAACAATCGGCTGCCTAAACGCCCATTGCTTTGCGTGGCCATAGCGCGTTACTTCCCTTATTCCTTGTCGAGACGCCCGACCAGGGAGAGTTCGAAGTTCGCGCCCATGTACTTGAAGTGCGGACGTACCGACATCGATACCTGGTACCAGCCCGGCTCGCCTTCGACATCCGAGACCTGAATCGAGGCGGCGCGCAGCGGACGACGGCTACGTACATCGGAAGGCGGATTTTCCTGGTCGGCCACGTACTGGCGAATCCAGGCGTTGAGCTCGCGCTCCAGGTCCTGGCGCTCTTTCCAGGAACCGATCTGCTCGCGCTGAAGCACCTTCACGTAGTGCGCCAGGCGGTTGATGATGAACATGTAAGGCAGCTGGGTGCCCAGTTTGAAGTTGGTCTCCGCGGCCTTGCCTTCGGTAGTGTTCGGGAACACCTTGGGCTTTTGCACCGAGTTGGCCGAGAAGAACGCGGCGTTGTCGCTGCCCTTGCGCATGGTCAGCGAGATGAAGCCCTCTTCGGCCATCTCGAACTCGCGCCGGTCGGTGATCAACACCTCGGTCGGAATTTTTGCCTGAAGCTGGCCGAAGGCCTCGTAGGTATGCACCGGCAGGTTTTCCACCGCGCCGCCGCTTTGCGGGCCGATGATGTTCGGGCACCAACGGTACTTGGCGAAGCTGTCGGTCAAACGCTCGGCGAGCAGGTAAGCGGTGTTACCCCAAAGGTAGTGCTCGTGGTTCTCGCTGACCGTTTCGCGGTAGTTGAAGGTCTTGACCGGGTTTTCGATCGGATCATAGGGCGTACGCAGCAAAAAGCGCGGCGCGGTCAGGCCCAGATAGCGCGCATCTTCGGACTCGCGCAGGCTGCGCCAGCGGGCGTATTTCGGCCCTTCGAAGATGGCTTTGAGATCTTTGATGTTGGGCAGCTCTTCGAAGCTGTCGACGCCGAAGAACGAAGGCGCCACCGACGACATGAAGGGCGCGTGCGCCATCGCGCCGACCGCCGAGGTGTACTGCAAAAGCTTCATGTCCGGCGTGGAAGGCGAGAAGTCGTAGTGTCCGATGATACCGGCAACGGGCTCACCGCCGAACTGGCCATACCCGGCGTTATAGACGTGATGATAAAGACCGCTCTGGCTAACTTCCGGGGCGAATTCGAAGTCTTCCAGAAGCTCCTGCTTGGTGGCGTGCAGCACATCGAGCTTGATGTTTTCGCGAAAGTCGGTGCGGTCGACCAGAAGCTTCAAACCTCGCCACGCGGACTCGAGCTGCTGAAACTCCTGGTTATGCAGCACTTCGTCCACTTGATGGCTGATCTTGCGATCGAGCTCGACGATCATGTTGTCCACGATCGACTTGTTCACCTTGGGCGCTGCGTTGTCATCCGCCAACAGCTGGGAAATAAAGGCGGCAACCCCTTGCTTGGCCACATCGTAGCCTTCATCGGCCGGGGCCATGCGGGTTTGCGCCATGACCTGGTCCAGCAGCGACGCCTCTTCGGTTTCTGTCTGAACCGCCTGGGACTGATCTTTAACCGTCTTGCTCATCGTTTCGTCTCGCACTATTGGGGTTAGGAAATTGATACACGGGCCGGGATTACTCGTTAGGGCGCTCGGTATCCATTAACTCCAATTCATTGAGAAGCTGCTGGCGCGCTTCGTCGTTTTCCAGCAGTTTTTGCAAACGATCCCGGAAAGCGGGTACGTTGCCCAGCGGGCCTTTCAGCGCTACCAGCGCTTCGCGCAGCTCGACCAGCTTGCGAAGCTCCGGCACCTGTTTGGCGAGCGAGTCCGGCGAGAAGTCTTCGAGGGACTTGAAGGAAAGATTAACGGCCATATCGCCGGCGTCCTCACCCTCTTCGAGGCGATTGGCCACCGAGGTTTGCAGGGACAAATCGGCTTCGCGCATGACCGACTGAAAGTTGTTCTTGTCCACCGATACGGATTGGCGCTCTTCGATGGGCGTCTCTTCTTCGCCGCCCTTGAAGTCGCCCACTACCAGCAGTTTGAGCGGAAGCTCGGTATCCGCCTGCTGGTCGCCGGTGGCCGGAACGTATTTGATATTGATGCGCTCTTTCGGCGCGACGGTGCCTTGTTTAGCCATTGGATGCGTCCTGAAAGCGAGAAAATCGAACGTTTACGTTAATAATTCTCAATTAACCCAAGTTAACGAATCTGTCAGGTCATGCCAATGCGCCATTTTTAAACACTTAAAAAGAGGCGTCGGGAAGGGAACTTTTTCACTTTGAATTTGCGCGACAATTGGCGCAATTTTGTAGAATTTAGCCGACTATCTAATGAAAATTAATTTACCGAAAAGCCAATGTAAGACATCTCTTACACAACAAAACGATAATGTCTTACAAATAAAATCCTGATTTTCTCAACATGAAATCACCAACGGGTGGCCTTAGTGCCAAGCGATGGTTAAGCTAGCCACTTTTTCACCCCAAAAGTCTCACTTCAATGAGCTTTTTCGCCCCTGTGAAGCGCTTCTTTCTCTGGCTTTGGCTAATAAAACGTTATAAGCACCTCGACCCTAGGAATTTCAAGCAACTTGTTGCCCCGCAGGCAAGTGCTTGCCTGTTTTCGAGCAAGTCTCGGCCCAGGCATACTTTCATAAAATTTTAATATTTTAATAAGATATTGATTAAAATATAGATTTTTTAGATGGCATACGGCTTGCCTTAGTAAATAGTGTTCACCGGGTATTCGTACCCTTATCGCAACGCTTGATCGAGGAGCTATTTATGCCAACTCCATGTTATATCAGCATCGAAGGCCAGACTCAGGGCAACATCACGGCCGGCGCTTTCACACCGGACTCCGTCGGCAACATCTATGTCGAAGGTCACGAAGACGAAATGCTGGTCCAGGAATTCAAGCACGTCGTCACGGTGCCCACCGACCCGCAGTCCGGTCAGCCCTCCGGCCAGCGCGCCCACAAGCCGTTCGTATTCACCGTCGCGCTGAACAAGGCCGTGCCGCTGATGTACAACGCCCTGGCCTCCGGCGAAATGCTGCCCACCGTAGAGCTTAAGTGGTACCGCACCTCGGTCGAAGGTAAGCAAGAGCACTTCTTCACCACCTCGCTGACCGATGCCACCATCGTCGACATCAACCTGCGCATGCCCCATGCCCAGGACATCCAGAAGTCCGAGTTCACCCAGCTGATGGACGTCTCGCTTGCGTACCGTAAAATCGATTGGGAACACACCGTTGCCGGCACCTCGGGTTCCGACGACTGGCGCGCGCCGATCGAAGGCTAAGCATTGCCTCAATGCTTGCCGCATAAAAAAACCCCTTCCTTGTGAAGGGGTTTTTTTATGGCCGCGCGATTTGTCTCCCCCTACTACTCCCAACGCCTCTGCCCCGCGCCTTCGTCACCTTCCACGCGCACAAAAATCGGCTCGCTGTGCGCGATCAGTGACGCGCGCGGGTCGTCGTTTGCGTAAACCACGCCCAGCGCCATCACCCAGTGCTCGTCGTGGCGGATAACGGGAAGATAAACACAGCTGCGTGCGCGGCAGCGGTGAACGGCGCCAGGCTCTTGGGAGAAAACGGGGAAGCGTAGGCGCTGGTCGGGGGTAAGGGTTGGGGCGTTCTCCCAGTCAAGCAGATCGAACGCGGAGAGTGCTTCGACGGCGGCGGTTTCCGCGCGCATTTGCGCCTTTAACGCGGCGCGGTAGTTGGCCGCCTGGCGCTGGTCGATGAGCGCCGACTGCACCCCGACGATACCGAGCATCAAAGCGCTTGCCAGCACCACCATGACCACGGCCAGCGCCGCTCCTTGCTGGCGAGCTGGCCGTTCGAGGGAGACCTCAGGGCGCCAGATCATCGCGGGCTAACACGCCTTGGCGCGGGGTAATGTGAAAGGCGATGTCTTGGCCCCTGGGCCCCAGCGGCAACGCAATGCGAAGCGCGCCGTCGCCCACCGGTTCGCCCAGGGGCTCATCCCGCGGGCAGGCGCTTTCGCCGAGCTTTTCGAACGACACCAGCGGCTGGGCCTCGGTGGTGTCCTGTACCGTGCAGCGGCAGTCGCTGGACGTTGCGCGGCAGGTCAGGTGAAATAGCGCCTCTGCCTGGTCGTTAACACCACCCTCGCGCCGTAGCCGGCTGGCGAGCGTCGTTGCGGCATATACCAGCGTCTCCTGTTGGCGGCCCAGCCGGTCGACCTGCTCGAAGGTATGAAAGCTTGAAAGCAGCAGTTGCCCGGCGCCGATCACCAGAAGACTGCCCAGGGTCAGGGCGACCAAAAGCTCGCTGAGTGTGAAGCCCCACTGCCTACCCATCGTGCCCTCCTATAGCTCGCCCGGCAGCAAAAACCGGTACTCCGCGTTAGCCAAAGACGCGTGCGTAACGGTAATGACGAACCCACAGCCTTGGCGCTGAATATCGCCGGACGCCTGCTCGAGCACCGCTTCGCTATCCGTAAACCAGTGGCGCTGCCAGGCGCGCTCGACGCCTTCGAGTTTGCGACCGGCGCAGCGCGGGCTTGCCTGATACGCCGCCCAAAGCCGCTCCTGGGCGTCCAATACGGCAACGCTTGCCAGCGTGCGCTGGTAGCCCTCGCTTGCGCTTTGTAGCGCCTTTAGCTGCAGCGCCCCCATGCCGATCAACCCAATCGATAGAATCAGCAGCGCGACCAGCGCCTCCACCAGGGAGAAGCCGCGCTGGCCCACCATTACCAGCACTCCTCGGGGCGACGTTCGCCGAGTGCATTCAGGGTAAGCGGGTTATCACAGCCGTCATCGCGTGAGGTGTTCGCCGAGATCAAAAAGCCGCCCTGCTCCTCGTTGGGTTCGAACGTCAGCGCATAGTGACCATCCGGCGAGGTCTCGGTAATGGAGCAGCCGTTTTCATAGCTATAGTTACGTGCGTAGCAGCGCTCGAGCTCGGCGGCGGCGTTGAGTAAACCGGCCTTACCGTCGGTGCGTACCGCGTTTTCGACGTAGCGCTGGTAGCCCGGGTAGGCGATGCCCGCCAGCAGGCCAATGATGGCCGCGACGATGAGCATTTCGATGAGAGTGAAGCCGCGCTGGTGCGTCGATGCACCCGCGCGGTGATCCAGGAAGTTAGCCACTCGGTACGCCTCGTTTTAGTTAGCCCATACCCTGAGTATGGCGAAACGGCGTACCGATTGCATTAGCCGCTTGCGATGACCTGGTCGCGAAGCTCTTTAGGCATGGAAAAAGTAATGTTCTCTTCGCGCCCGGCAAGTTCGCTTGGGTCGGTCGCGCCCAGGGATTTGAGCCGGTCGATCACGCCTTTCACCAGCACTTCCGGGGCGCTGGCGCCGGCGGTCACGCCGATGCGCGAAACGTTATCGAGCCAGTGGCTTTCGATCTGCTCGGCGTTATCGATGAGATACGCCGGCGTGCCGATGCGCTCGGAGAGCTCGCGCAGGCGGTTGGAGTTGGAGCTATTGGGGCTGCCGACCACGAGGATCAGATCGTTTTCGGTGGCCAGGTCCCGCACCGCATCCTGGCGGTTTTGGGTGGCGTAGCAGATGTCGTTTTTGCGCGGGCCCTGAATCTCGGGAAATTTATCCCGCAGGGCGTCGATCACCTTGGCCGTATCGTCCATCGAGAGCGTGGTTTGTGTCACGAAGGAGAGCGTGGCCGGGTCGCTCACTTCGAGATTGGCCACGTCTTCTTCATCCTCGACCAGATAGATACGCCCGCCAAAGGAGGTGTCGTAGCGGCCCATGGTACCCTCGACTTCCGGGTGGCCTTCGTGGCCGATCAGGATGCACTCCTGGCCACGCTTGGCGTAGCGCAATACTTCCATGTGCACCTTGGTGACCAGCGGGCAGGTCGCGTCGAACACCTTGAGCCCGCGCTGGTCGGCGTCTTCCTGCACGGCCTGGGAAACGCCGTGGGCGGAAAAGATCACGATCACGTCGTCCGGCACCTCGTCGAGCTCTTCGACGAACACCGCGCCGCGCTCACGCAGCGAATCCACGACGAACTTGTTATGGACCACTTCATGACGGACATAAACCGGCGGGCCGAAAACGTCCAGAGCGCGGTTGACGATATCGATGGCGCGGTCCACCCCGGCACAAAAGCCGCGGGGGTTGGCCAGTTGAATCGTGATCGGCTGCGCCGTTTCTGAAGGCTCGGTTTGGGGTGCGTTCATAATAGCGCCTTGATGCGTGAGCGCATCGCTAGTGAATAAAAGCCCGGTCGCTCGAAAGGTGACGCCAAGGGCATGCCCTTACGGACAGCGCCGCGCCCGGCTTGTTCTATTGACGGGCGTTTCCCGCTTTTCGATTAAAGCGGGAAACCGTGTCAGTTGTGTAACAAGCCCGGCGCAGGCGCACTTTAGTGCGTGGTCATCGGCTTGACGTCGAGCACCTCGACCTCGAAGGTCAGTGTACGCCCGGCGAGTGGGTGATTGAAGTCCACCTCGATCCGGTCGCCGTCGATGGTCTTGACCACGCCGGGAAGCTCGGTGCCCGCCTTGTCGGCAAAGGACATCACCATGCCGATTTCCGGCTCTTCGTCGCCGAAATCCGCGCGCTTGAGCGTTTGAATGTTTTGCTCGTTGTGCTGGCCGAAGGCGTGCTCCGGGGTGATATCGAACGTGCCCTGCTGGCCCGGCGCCAATCCCTTGATGGGGTACTCGAAACCCGGCGGCAGGTTGCCGTCGCCAAAGGTGAAACTCGCCGGCGCTTTCTCTTTGGTCGAGTCCACCACCGTACCGTCTTCGAGTTTCAGGGTGAAATGCAGGGTAATGTCCATACCCTCGTCGATGACATAGTCCATACGCTTCTCGCTATTGGCTGCTTTCGTGTAACGCGGCTTTCTTGCGTCGCCGATCGCCCATGATTGATTCCCAGATTAGCAGGGCGGCGCCGATCACGATGCCCATATCCGCCACGTTAAACGCCGGGTAGTACCAGCCCGCCACGTGAAAGGACAAAAAGTCCACCACGTAGCCGTGAATCAGGCGATCATACAAATTGCCCAGCGCCCCGCCGATGATCAACGGAAGCGCCACGGCCAAAAGCCTCTCGTCCCGGCGGATGCGCGAAAGCCAGACCGTCAGGCCCACGCTCGCGCCCACGGCGATAAGGGCAAAGAACCAGCGCTGCCAGCCTGGGTGGTTGGCCAGAAAACTGAAGGCCGCCCCAAAGTTATGCATCAAACGCAAATCGAAAAAGGGCAGCACGCGTAACGGCTGATTATAGTCGAGCAGATGACTCATCGCGTACTTGCTCGCCAGGTCCAGCGCAATGACCGCCACGGCCAGCCATAGCCAGCGTAGCGGGCGATGCATGGGCGGCGGGCTTGCAAGCGGCGCCTTCGGCGCGGTCTCAGGCATAGCGGCGGACCTCGCCCGGGCCATCCGGCAGGTTCAGAATCGAGCGCTCGCAAAGGGTCGGGTGCTCCGGGTGGCTACCCACGTCCGGGCGGCGCTCCCAGCTGCGCTCGCACTTCTCATGAGGGCTTGGCACTACGGCTACCTTCAGCCCCTCGAGCTCGCTGTGGGCGCTGGCATCCGCCTCATCCAGCGGCTTGAGCGTGGCCTCGGAGGTGATCAGCACGAAGCGCAGCTCGTCGCCCAGGCTTTCCAGCAGCGTACGCAGTTCGTCGCTGACATAAAGCGTCGCTTCGCTATCCAGCGACCCCTTGATGGTGCCTTCACCCCGCGCCTCTTCCAAACGCTTGTTGACCGCGTGCTTGACCTCCATGACCTGCTCCCAGAACGCCCGGCCCATCGGCGCGTCGTCGTCAAGCACCGCCAGCCCTTCGTAATAGGTTTCGAGCAGCACGCTGTCGCCGCGCTCGCCGGGGATGTGCTCGAAAATTTCTTCGGCGGTGAAGGAGAGAATCGGCGCGACCCAGCGGGCGAGCGCCTCGATGACGTGATAAAGCGCGCTCTGGCAGCTACGCCGGGCCAGCGAATCCGCCTGGGTGGTGTACTGGCGGTCCTTGATGATATCCAGGTAGAAGCCGCCCAGGTCCCGGGCACAGAAGTCGTGCACCTGCTGGTAAACGTCGCGGAAACGGTACTCATCAAACGCCGTCTGGATACGCCCCTGAAGCTGCGCGGTGCGGTCCACGATCCAACGATCCAGCGCAATCATGTCGTCAAAGGCGACCATGTCGCGGTTTGGCTCGAAGCCGGTCAGGTTGCCGAGCAAGAAGCGCGCGGTATTACGGATACGCCGGTAGACATCGGCGGTGCGCTTCAAGATCTCGTCGGACACCGCCATTTCGCCGGAGTAGTCCGTCGAGGCGGTCCACAGGCGCAGAATGTCGGCGCCGAGCTTGTCCATCACCGTTTGCGGGGCGACCACGTTGCCGATCGACTTGGACATCTTGCGCCCCTGGGCGTCCACGGTGAAGCCGTGGGTCAGAAGCTGGCGGTACGGCGGGTGGCCGTCGATCGCCGAGCCGGTCAAGAGCGACGAGTGGAACCAGCCGCGGTGCTGATCCGAGCCTTCCAGATACAGATCCGCCCGCGGGCCGTACTCGTGGCCGTGGGGGTGCGAGCCTCGAAGCACGTGACGGTGAGTGGTGCCGGAGTCGAACCACACATCCAGGGTGTCGGAGATCTTGTCATAGTCGTCGGCCTCACTACCCAGAAGCTCGGCGGCCTCGAGGCTGAACCAGGCGTCGATGCCGCCCTCTTCCACGCGCCTGGCGGCTTCTTCCATCAGCTCGAGGGTGCGCGGGTGCAGCTCGCCGGTCTGCTTGTGCAGGAAAAACGGAATCGGCACGCCCCAGTTACGCTGGCGCGAGATGCACCAGTCCGGGCGGTTGGCGATCATGCTGTGCAGTCGCGCCTGGCCCCAAGCCGGAGTAAACTGCGTGGCCCCGATCCCCTCGAGCGCCTTCTGGCGAAGGGTCTTGCCGTCACGGCCTTCGATATCCATGCCCACGAACCACTGGGCCGTGGCGCGGTAGATCACCGGCGTCTTGTGGCGCCAGCAGTGCATGTAGCTGTGGGTGATGGGCTTGTGCGCCATCAAAGCGCCCGCCTCATCGAGGGCGGCGACGATGTTCGGGTTCGCTTTCCAGATCATCTGCCCGCCGAAGCGCTCCAGATCGTCGATATAGACGCCGTTGCTCTGCACCGGGTTGAGCATATCGTCAAAACTCATGCCGTAGGCGCGGCAGGTATTGAAGTCATCCACGCCGTAAGACGGCGCGGAGTGGACGATACCGGTGCTGCCGACGTCACTCTCGACGTAGTCCGCCAGATACACCGGCGACAGGCGATCATAAAGCGGATGGCGGAAGTTGATCAGCTCAAGCGACGCGCCTTTCGCCGTGGCGATGACTTCGCCTTGCAGGTCGAAACGCTCCAGACAGCTCTCGACCAGCTCTTCGGCGAGCAGCAACAACCGCTCGCCGGTGTCGACCAGCGCGTAGGTGAACTCGGGGTGCACGTTCAGCGCCTGGTTGGCCGGGATGGTCCAGGGCGTGGTGGTCCAGATGACCACGGCGGCGGGCTTTGAAAGCGAATCCAAACCGAAGGCCGCGGCCAGCTTGTCGGCGTCTTCGACCGGGAAGGCAACGTCGATGGCGTCGGACTTCTTGTCCTGGTACTCAACTTCGGCCTCGGCCAGGGCGGAGGCGCAGTCGAAGCACCAGTTGACCGGCTTCAGCCCCTTGAAGACGTACCCGGCGTCGACCATGTCGGCCAGCGCCCGGATCTCACCGGCTTCATTGACGAAATCCATCGAGCGGTAAGGATGGTGCCAGTCGCCGATCACGCCCAGGCGCACGAAATCGGTGAGCTGGGTTTCGATCTGGGCACCGGCGTACTCGCGGCAAAGCGCCCGGGCATGCGCCGGCGAGAGGTGCTTGCCGTGGGTGGTTTCCACCTTGTGCTCGATCGGCAGGCCATGGCAGTCCCAACCCGGCACGTAAGGGGCGTCGAACCCGGCCAGGTTCTTGGACTTGACGATGATGTCCTTGAGGATCTTGTTGACGGCGTGACCGATATGGATGCTGCCATTGGCGTAGGGAGGGCCATCGTGCAGCACGAAAAGCGGGGCACCGGCGCGGGCATCGCGCAGGCGCTGGTAAAGGTCCATATCCTGCCATTTGGAAACCCGACCCGGCTCCTGCTTGGGCAGCATGCCGCGCATGGGGAAATCGGTTTCAGGCAGATTGAGCGTTTGCTTGTAGTCCATAGGTCCGGTCAGCCGTCGTTAGCATCGGCGTCGTCCGCCGAAGAGAAATCAGAAGAAGCGGCTTCTCGCCCAAGCGGGGCCGAAGCCAGCCAAACATCCAGCGCGTCGCTTTCAAAGGCCGCTCTGGATGCGTGTGATGTAAAATCCGGTAAGACGGAATCCGTTGAAGCAAACTCCGTCGGGGTGTCCGTCGTCGAGGCAGCCTTGGCAAGGCCTGCCTGGGACGGGGCAAAATAGTACCGGCCCCGCGCCTGGTCGCGCTGAATCTGCGCCTTGAGTGCCGCGAAGTCGTCGAACTTCACCTCCCCGCGTAGCCGCACGCAGGGGTACACCGAAAGCCGCTGGCCATAAAGGTCGCCGCTAAAATCATAAAGGTGCACCTCTAAGGTTGGGCGCTTTGAACCCACCGTCGGGCGAAAGCCGACGTTGGCCACCCCCGGGTAGCAGGTGCCGTCCTCGAGCTCGGCCACCACCGCGAACACGCCGCGAAGCGTCAGCGGCTGGGGCAGAAGCGGCAGATTCGCCGTCGGCGCGCCGATGGTGCGCCCCAGCTGCTGGTCGCGCACTACCCGCCCGGACACCGAGTAGGGCCGGCCCAGCAAACGCCGCGCGGCGGCGAAATTACCGCTGGCAAGCATGGTGCGCACCCGCGAACTCGACACGCGCTCGTCTTCCAGCGTGAAGGTGCGCGTGTGCTCCACCGCGAAGCCTTCTTCGTCACCCACGGCTTTTAAAAGCTCGAAGTCACCGCGCCGGTCGCAGCCAAAGCGAAAGTCGTCGCCCACCACCAGGTGTTTGACGCCCAGCCCCTCGATCAACACCTGGTCGATGAACTCGCGCCCGGTCAAACTTCTAAGGGCGTCGTTGAACGCCAGGCAAAGCACGCGCTCGGCGCCGTGCTGTCCAAGTAAGCGCACCTTTTCACGCAGCCTGGTCAGGCGCGGCGGGGCCTGCTCGCCGGCAAAATACTCCCGGGGCTGAGGCTCGAAGACCACGACCGTCAACGGCACTTGCAGCCGCGCCGCGTGCTCGCGGCACTGCTGCATGATCGCCTGATGGCCGCGGTGCACGCCGTCGAAGTTACCGATGGTGGCAACGCAGCCGCGCTCATCCGCGGTTAAATTGTGCAGACCTCGTATAACGTGCATGGCCCCTCTAGCGTTAAGCGTGGGTAAAGGCTGGATCAATACAAGAAAGCCTGTGATTATAACGAACGCGCCGGGAAGCTGCAGTCAAGATTACGCGCGCGGGCCCAGGGCGAAATCAGCTCGTCAGTTTGAAGTGGCGAAGCCTGAGCCCCCAGGCGCCCAGCCAGGCAAAGTAGAGCCCACCGCCCAGGGCGATCAGCCCGAACACCCAGCCGATCCGCTGCCAAAGCCCAACGTCCAGCCATTCTTGCCAGGGCGGTGTCACCAGATAAAGTGCCGCGCCCATCAGAGCGCTTCCGCCAATGAGTTGCACCGCGTAACGCCCCCAGCCGGGCTGGAACACCAGCACTTTCTCACGATAGAGCAAATAGCCCAAAAGCCCGGCGTTCAAAAACGCGGAGAGCGCCGTGGCCAGCGCCAGCCCCGCGTGCGCCAGCGGCCAGATCAGTATTAGGTTGAAGACCATATTGGCGACCATGGCGAAAATGCCTACCTTGACCGGCGTTTTGGTGTCCTGACGAGCAAAAAAGCCCGGCGCCAGCACCTTGATCAGCATGAAGGCCACCAGCCCTACGGCGTAGGCGCGCAGGCTCATCGAGGCCATCTGGATGTCGCTTGCGGTCATCGCGCCGTAGTGAAACAGGGTAATCAAAAAGGGCTCGGCGAGCACCACCAGCGCAAGGGCTGCCGGCACCCCCAAAAGCAACACGACGCGAATCGCCCAGTCGAGCATTTTGGCGAAGTGCTCGCTGGACTGCTCGGCGTGGCGCTTGGAGAGCGCGGGCAAAATCACCGTGCCGATCGCCACGCCGAATACCCCCAGCGGCAATTCCACCAAACGGTCCGAATAGTAGAGCCAGGAGACGCTGCCCGCGGCCAAAAGCGAGGCCAGCACCGTATCCAGCAGCAGGTTGATTTGCGACACCGACACGCCAAAAAGCGCCGGGCCCATCAGTTTCAGAATACGTTTGACGCCGTCGTGGGCGAAGTTTGGCCAAGGCGTGGGCAAAAGCCCGAGCCGGTAGAGAAACGGCACCTGAAACGCGAGCTGGGCAGCGCCTGCGATCAATACCCCCCAGGCCAGCGCCATGGCGGGCTCTTCCATCAACGGCATCAGAAAAAGCGCCGCGCCGATCAGCGATAAATTCAACAGCACCGGCGTAAAGGCGGGCACGGCGAACCGGTTCCAGGTATTGAGCACGCTTCCCGAAAACGCGGTCAGCGAAATCAACAGCAGGTACGGAAAGGTCAGGCGCAGCATGTCCGCGGTGAGCGCGAGCTTTTCCGGGTCATCGCGGCCAAAGCCCGGTGCGAAGAGCCAGACGAGCCAGGGCGCGCTCAGCATGGCGAGTGCTGTAATCAGCGCCAAAATGGCGGTCAAACTGCCCGCCACGGCATTCAAGAGCTCGCGGATCTCCTCGCGGGTGCGTTGGGTGGAGTACTCCGAGAGCACCGGCACGAAGGCCTGGTTAAAGGCGCCTTCGGCAAACAGCCGGCGTAGAAAATTGGGGATCTTGAAGGCGACGAAAAACGCATCCGCGCCGGTGCCCGCGCCAAGGAAGGTCGCGACCACGACGTCCCGCGCAAGCCCCATGACGCGTGAAAGCATGGTCATGGCGCTAACCACCAGCCCCGAGCGCATTAGCCCGCGTTTGGCCACCGCTGTGTGTTGGGGGGAGGTCTGTGTCATCGCGTCATCCGTCGGGCTCGAGCATTTATCCAGGCACAAAAAAACCGGCCGCAGCCGGTTTTTTCAAGACGCTGCCGGCTTACGCTGCCAGCGCTTTAATCCGCTTGTTCAAGCGGCTTTTCAGGCGCGCGGCCTTTTTCTTGGACAGCGCGTCCTTGTCGGCGATGCGGTCAACGACCGGCTGCATCACCTTGAACTCTTCCATTGCCTTGCCATGGTCGCCGGTGTTGATCGCTTTGATCACACGCTTGACGTAGGTGCGGACCATGCTGCGCTGGCTGGATTTCAGGACGCGACGTGACTCGGCCTGGCGGGCGCGCTTGCGAGCTTGCTTGCTGTTCGCCACTGGTATCTCCTTGGAGAATAAAGGTTGCCTTTAGGGCAACGAATTAACTATGTAATTTCGCGGGGCAAAAGCCCAATCGCGACATTTCCTTAACAACCAATTGATTTGGCGAAACTTTACGCTTTGCCAAAACGTGTAACGCGCAGCTCAAAAACTGCCCGTTCAACGGTCTTGTCTGAGAGGATGGCGTAGTCTATCACGCGTGGGCGGGGCTTGCTAGCGCTTGTCAAGCGGGGCGCCCCAGACAAAAAAGCTCGGATTCAATACCTGCTCGGGGGTGTGGTAACCAAGCGGCTCCCCCGTCTGGTCGACCACGCAACCACCGGCCTCTTCGACCAGCACTTGAGCGGCGGCGGTGTCCCAAAGGCTGGTCGGCCCGAAGCGCGGGTAAACGTCCGCACGCCCCTCGGCAATCAGGCAGGCTTTTAGCGAGCTTCCAAGCGCCGTTATGCGGTGCGCGCCCAGGCTCTCGAGCCAGGCACTCAACCGCGGGTCCTGATGCGAGCGGCTGCCGAGTACCCGATAGCCCTGCGCTGGCACGCCAGCGCAGGTGTGAATGGGCTGCCATGTGCCCGTTTGCTGCGCCTTGAAGGCGCCAAGCCCGCGCGCCGCCAGGTAACTTACGTTCAGCGCCGGGGCCACGACCACGCCGAGCACCGGCGCGCCCCGGTGGATCAGCGCGATATTCACCGTGAACTCGTCGTTACGCTTGATGAACTCTTTAGTGCCGTCCAGCGGGTCGACCAGCCAGTAGGTGCACTCCGGCGCCGGGCCTTCGAAATGCGCCACGCTCTCCTCGGAAAGCACCGGCACCTCTGGGGTAAGGTGCTCGAGTGCTTCGACGATGGCGGCGTTGGCGCGGGTATCGGCCTCGGTGACCGGGCTCTGGTCGGCTTTTAACGCCACCGTGATCTCCTGGCGGTACACCGTCAGGATGATATCCGAAGCGCTTAACGCGATCTGCCACACCGCTTCCAACAGCGGCTTGTCCACGTTGGGCACGCGGCCTCCCTTTTAGTTGGCCTTGCGCCAGCCGCCCAGCACGCGGCTATCCGGGCCGAAGAAGACGACCCGGTCGTGGTCGATCAGGTAGCGGTAGGCGGTTTCGAGCATGTCGGTCACGCGCAGGGCGTCCTCGAGCTCGTCGCAGCCCATCCGCGTCGTGGAAAGATCGCCCACTTCGATGCGTTGGCCTTCGCCCAGGCTTACACCGCCTTTGAAGTTATTGCAGCCGTCGTTGCCCGAGATACGCCCATCCGGGTGAATCTGGAAAAACGCCGTTTGCGGCAGGGAGAGGCGCTCGTCGGTGCCCATCAGCAGCAGATTCCAGCGTGGGCCCACGATCGCCCCGGAGAGCTCGGCGCCGCCTTGCGAGACGGGCTTTTGGGTCTGCGGTGGCGGGCTGCTGGCGCAGCCGCCCAGTAGCAGCGCCGTACCCAGGGCCAGCGCGCCAATAAGGTATTTTTTCACCAATCGCTCCCTGCGTTACCAGCTGCCGCTGTTTTCCATCGAAGCCCAGGGCTCTTCCGGCTCGAAGGCGTCGCCTTTTTGGAGCAGCTCGACGGAAATGCCATCCGGTGATTTCACGAACGCCATGTTGCCATCCCGCGGGGGGCGGTTAATGGTCACGCCGGCGTTCTGGAGCTTTTCGCACAGCGCGTAGATGTCGTCGACCCGGTAGGCCAGGTGGCCGAAGTTGCGCCCGCCCTCATACTCTTCCGGATCCCAATTGTAGGTCAGCTCGAGTTCCGGAGCGTTCAAGCGCTCGGCGCGGGGCGTATCGTCCGGCGCGGCCAAAAAAATCAGCGTAAAGCGGCCCTTTTCGCTCTCCTTGCGGCGCACTTCTTCCATGCCCAGAAGATCGCAGTAGAAGTGCAGCGAAGCGTCGATATCGCTGATACGCACCATGGTATGTAAAAACCGCATAAAATCCCCTTTTTGAAAGCACTCGGCGTCACAGAACGTTAACGCAAATAGAATAGACCCGATTGAGTCATTGATGAAGGGTCAGGGACGGCAATCCCCACGCTTTTTGTACAACCCCAATACAGCCAGTCAACGCGAAAACAAAAACGTATAATGCTACGCTTACGAAGATTTTAACACCCGTTAAGGAAACGTTGTGGATTCGATTACGCAAGCGGCCCTGGGCGCCGCTGTCGGCGGGGCGGTGCTGGGCCGCCGCCTTGGCCGCAAGGCCGTTTTGGTGGGCGCGCTTTTGGGCACCCTGCCCGACCTGGACGTTGCCCTGGACTACGGCGACGCCATTCTCAACGTGACCGAACACCGCGGCTTTAGCCATTCGCTGTTCGTGCTGACCGGGCTTGGCAGCCTGCTGGCGCTACTAAGCTGGCGCTTTCTGCCAAGGCGAGCATCGCTTGGCCGCTGGTGGCTATTTTTCACGCTCGCGCTCATTACCCACCCGCTGCTCGATGCGCTGACCACCTACGGCACCCAACTGCTCTGGCCGCTGGAGGCAGCCCCCGCCGCCTGGCCCATCGTGTTCATTATCGACCCTCTCTATAGTCTGGCGCTGCTGGGCGGGCTTTTTGCGGCGTGCCTCACCCGCCGGGTCGTCTACTACTGCGCCCTGGGGCTGCTGCTTTCGAGTCTCTACTTGCTGATGGCGGCGGGCATGAAGTGGTCCGTCGAGGCGCGCCTGGCACCGGAACTCGAGGCGCGGGGCCTGGAAAACGCCGCGCTGATGATTCAGCCCACGCCGTTCAACATTTTGCTGTGGCGGGCCACGGCGGTCGAGGGGGATCGCTACTACGAGGGGCTAGTCAGCGTTTTCGATGACGATCAGCCGCCGATGATCGAGACCTTTCAACGCCAGCGGCAGCCGCTCGAAAACGCGGCGCTTTCAAGCGCACTGGGCCAGCGTCTGGCCTGGTTCAGCGGGCCCTTTCTACGCTACGAGGTCGAGTCGGTCGAAGGTGACGAGACCCTGATCGCCACCGACCTGCGCCTGGGCTTTCCAGGCTTTCACCCGTTCAACTTCACCCTGGCGACCCGCCAGGATGGCGCGTGGGTGCCGGTGGCGGTCAGCGAGCAGCGCCCCACCGAGCGGGGCCTGAGCGCTTCGGCGCTCACCCGCCTGGCCCGCCGCGTGGCCGGCGACAAGAATGCGCTTTGTGCAAGTGACTTCATCGCCTCCGAATGGCGTGTCGAAGGCGAAACCCAGACGTGTCGTCGCTAGCTAACGAAAGGCTCCGCGTTAGTTGGGCGCGATGCCCTGGCCGCACCCGCTATACTGCTCGCCCTGGTAGGTGAGCGTTACCCGAGCCGGAAAGGGTTCGTCACTGACGCGATCGAAACAGGCGCCCGCGTCGATGCGTACTCTGAAGAAAGGTTCGACATCGGCGCTTTCGAGCACCACCCGGCCGGCCTCGTTATCCAGCACGCTGATCATATAAGGGAAGCGCTCGACGGGCTGGTCGGGCCGAGTCGCCAGGCTAATGACCGGTTCGTCGTGGGCAAGCGAGACGCGCCAGTCAGGCTTTTGGCCCTGGCCGAGAAACATCACCCCCGGGTGCTCGGCGCGGGTAAACGCCTGGCGCTGCCCGGCTTTCTGGCACTGAAGCTGGCCGCGCGGGGTTTCGACCAGCGCCTTTTCGCCGCGGTCCCAAACGCTTATTTCGCCATCCTGATAACGTGCGCCGCTGGCAACGACGGCCCGGGGCAGCTGCCAGGCGCCGTGGAGCGACCATAGTCGCAGTGCCTGGTCGTTATCGGCGGCCACCAGGTGCTGGTTGGCCGGCTGGCAGTGCCAAGCGGTGAAGCGCTCGGCGCTACCGGGAAAAAGCGACGACGGCAGCAGCGGCGCGGCGTTTTGCGTCGTCGCCCCTGGCCCTGGCGGCTGACCGCCGGACGGCGCCGCACAGCCGGCAAGCCATAGGCCCAGACAAGCGGCGCCGAGCGCCTTGAGCGGTTTAGAATCGAGCATGAATGTTCCCTGTAACGCTTTTTTTAGTGGAGTTGAGTGAGCACTAGCCGCGCGTAAAAGCGCCCAGATCGTGAGGGTCGAAAACCGTCACGCGATCCGGCAGGCCAAGCGCCTGTCGGCGCTCGACCACGTGCTCTTTTTGCTGCAAACGCGCGGGATCCGGCTGTTTATCGTTGAGCGCGGCTACCTGATCCACCCCTTCGTGGTAGAAGCTCAAAATATCGAGCGCAGCGCGGTTGTCCTCGTCGACGGCGCGGGTAAGCGAGTCCTGGTAGCCCTGGATGCGCGAAAGATGGTTTTTGAGCTGCCAAACGTAGCTGATCTCGCCCATCCAGGGGCGCTCCTTGAGCCCGGCAAAGAGCGCGCTGGTCGCCAAAAGTCCGAGCACGATCCCTAAACCGTGGGTCCAGACACTGCTACCCAGCGCCGAGCTCAGCAGCAGTGAAAACAGCATGCCAAAGATGATCAGCTGGCCCACCATCACGACGCTGATCATGCGCGCCTTGCGCCGGTAGCGCTTGGGTTCTTGCTCTTGCAGGGTAAAGGCCATCGCCACCTCCGATTAAATAGCCTCTATCATACGGGGGTGGTCAGGCCTGGCAAGCGCTGGCTGTAAACGCCCCGGGATGCGCAACGCCCTGGATTATTGGCCGGCCAAACGCTGTGCCGCGGTTTTGAGCAGGTGCTCGGTAGTGTCCCAGCCGACACAAGCATCGGTCACTGATACGCCGTAGCGCATGGCGCCGGGCTTCAACGCCTGCTTGCCTTCGAACAGATGGCTTTCGAGCATCAACGCGACCAAATGGGCATCCCCGGCCTGGCGCTGGTCGAGCACGTCGAGCATCACCTCGCTCTGGCGCCGATGGTCCTTGCGCGCGTTGGCGTGGCTGCAGTCGACCATGAGCCGCGGGTTCTGCCCTGCTTCCATCAGCCGGGCGCTCGCCTGGCGGACGTGGTGGGCCTGGTAGTTGGGCTCGCCGTGGCCACCGCGCAGCACGACATGGGTATGGGGGTTGCCCGCGCTTTGCTGCATGACCGGGCGGCCTTTACCGTCCTGGGCGAAGCGCTGATGGGAGTGGGCGGCGGCCTGCATGGCGTCGATGGCCACCTGCAAGTCACCGCTGGTGGCGTTCTTGAAGCCCACCGCGGCGCGCAGGTCACTGGCAAGCTCGCGGTGAAGCTGGGATTCGGTCGTGCGCGCGCCGATCGCCACCCAGCTCAAAAGGTCTTCCAGGTAGGGGGCGAGCATCGGCTGCAAAAGCTCGGTGGCAACGGGGAGCCCGCGACTGGCCACCGCGTGCATCAGCTCGCGGGAGCGGGTCACCCCCCGGGCCATGTCGCCGGTACCGTCCAAATCCGGGTCGTAGGCCAGGCCTTTCCAGCCCACGGTGGTGCGGGGTTTTTCGACGTAGACACGCATCACCGGCAGAATCTGCTCGCTGACCTCCTCGCTTAGTGCCGCAAGGCGGTCGGCGTACTCCAGCGCCGCGTCCGGGTCGTGGATCGAGCAGGGCCCGACCACGACCAGAAGGCGCGAGTCCTCGCCGGTCAGAATGCGCTGGACAGCCTGGCGCTGCCCATCGAGCTGACGGCTCAGGGCGGCATCGACGTGCACCCGGCTCAAAAGCTCATCGGGCAGGGGGAGCGGCTGTGGGTTCTGGGGCTCGGCGCTGCTTAGGGACTGGGCGGAGCGGGTCGCACTCATCAAAGCACTCATGGCGTTAACTCTCATTCATCAAAGGACATCGGATACTCGTCGTGCCACCCACGGGGGCCCGGCCGGAGGTGGCTACCTGTACCGACCGCGCGCCGCTAAATCGCCAGCTATAGCCGTAACCCATCAACGAGGCAGCAAAAGCGTTGGCATAAGCGGTCATGGTCGAACTCCTTGATGAACGTGTCGTGAATTCCACATCGGGTGGTGGGTAAAACGCGCTTCAAAACGCAAAAACCCCGGCGGGGTGACCAGCCGGGGTTTCAAACGTCGGCAGGCAACCCAGAAGGTATGCCTGCGGGGTTGGCCTAAGCGCCAGCCCGAGGCATACCGGGGCTAAACCAATAAACGCCATAACCAAACGCGCAGGCGAAAGCCGCCGCCAGGGGCGTGGCCGGTGTCGCTTTGCTGTTGCGTAAATGGATCATGGGTTTATCCGGTTGAAAGGCCGATATGCGTTATGGGCTTATCCTGCCTGCATTGCGTAAAAATAACAACTCTACCGCTCGCCCCTCAAAGGCGGGCTATAGAAGTTGGCTATTTGGCCGGGCGCGGCGCGTAGGCGAAGACGTCCGAGTAGAGCCTGTCCGGCGCTGCGCCGTGGGCTTCTAATACGTCCACGCAGGCGTAGACCATGCCCGGTGAGCCGGACAGGTACACATCGCACTCGCCCACTGCCACGGGCGTGCCTTCGATGGCAAGCGTGGGCAAGGCGCGCTCCAACACGTCGGTGATGCGCCCCTGGTAGTGGGCGATGCGCGGGCTGTCCGCCAGCGGCTGATCCAATTCGAGCTCGGTAACCGCGTGAAAGTGCACGTTGTCAAAGCGCGCCGCCCACTCGCTTGCCAGATACTCGGCGTAGAGGTCGCGATGTTCCCGCGCCGCCCACCAGATGAACACGGGCCGGGCCGGCTGCTTTTCGAGCACCGCTTCGACGATCGCCTTCATCTGCGCAAAGCCGGTACCGGCGGCGATCAACAAAAGCGGACGGTGGCTTTGACTATCCAGCACGCTCTCGCCGCCGGGCATGCGAATGGTGAGCTCGCCGGAAAGGGTGAGAAGCTCGCGCAGCCTGACGGAATTATCGCGCTCCGGGCGGTGCTGAATGTGCAGCTCGATGACGCCGTCGCCGCGCCCATGGCTTGCGATAGAAAACGGCACCCAGGTCGTGTCGTCGAGCTTGAGCTCGAGATACTGGCCGGGCAGGTGATTGATCGCCTGGGGGTCGCCCTTGAGTGTCACCCCGAGCACGTCAGAACTCAACTCTTTGATATCGGTAATCCGACAGGTAATCGTCTGACGCCCTGACGTTTGATGTAGCGCCCTTGTGCTCATGAAAGCCTCTTTAAAAAAACTGCGTACTTGGCTAGCCGTGGCGCGAAGCCGGACGTTCGATACCGATGCCCAGCGATTCCCAGCGCTCGTCGACCCGGGCTTTCACCGCCTCGTCCATGACGATGGGCGTGCCCCACTCACGATCGGTTTCGCCAGGCCACTTGTTGGTGGCATCGAGCCCCATTTTGGAACCAAGCCCTGAAACCGGCGAAGCGAAATCCAGGTAGTCGATCGGCGTATTTTCCACCATCACGGTGTCCCTGGCCGGGTCCATGCGCGTGGTGATCGCCCACATCACGTCTTCCCAGTTGCGCGCGTCCACGTCGTCGTCGAGCACGATCACGAACTTGGTGTACATGAACTGGCGCAAAAAGCTCCATACCCCCATCATCACGCGCTTGGCGTGGCCGGGGTACTGCTTTTTCATGGTCACCACGGCCATCCGGTAAGAGCACCCTTCCGGCGGCAGGTAGAAATCGACGATCTCGGGAAACTGCTTGTTGAGAATGGGCACGAAGACTTCGTTGAGCGCCACACCGAGAATCGCCGGTTCGTCCGGCGGACGCCCCGTATAGGTCGAGTGATAGATCGCGTCGCGGCGACGTGTCATACGCGTCACGGTAAACACCGGGAAGTGATCCACCTCGTTGTAGTAGCCGGTGTGATCCCCATAAGGGCCTTCCGGAGCCATGTCATCCGGGTAGATGAAGCCTTCCAGAATGATCTCCGCGGACGCCGGCACTTCTAAATCCGCGTGATGACAAGCCACGAGCTCGGTACGCGAGCCTCTCAAGAGCCCGGCGAAGGCGTACTCGGAGAGTGAGTCCGGAATAGGGGTCACCGCGCCCAGAATGGTCGCCGGGTCGGCGCCCAACGCCACGGCCACGGGAAAAGGCTCGCCGGGGTGTTCTTTCTGGAACTCCTGAAAGTCCAGCGCCCCGCCGCGGTGAGAGAGCCAGCGCATGATCAGCCGGTTCTTGCCGATTTTTTGCTGGCGATAAATCCCCAGGTTCTGGCGCTTTTTGTGCGGGCCTTTCGTGATGACCAGCGGCCAGGTCACGAGCGGAGCGGCGTCGCCGGGCCAGCAGTGCTGAATCGGAAGCGCGTCGAGGTTGACGTCCTCGCCTTCGAACACCACTTCCTGCACCGGGGCGCGTTTGACGGTTTTCGGCCCCATGCTCAGCACCTGCTTGAAGATCGGCAGCTTCTCCCAGGCGTCTCTCAAGCCCTTGGGCGGGTCCGGCTCTTTCAAAAATGCGAGAAGCTTACCGACTTCGCGAAGTGCCGCGACGGACTCCTGGCCCATGCCCAGCGCCACCCGCTCGGGCGTGCCGAACAGGTTGCCCAGAAGCGGCATGTCGTGGCCCTTCACGTTCTCAAAAAGCAGTGCCGGGCCGCCGGCGCGCAGGGTCCGATCGCAAATCTCGGTGATCTCGAGGTAAGGGTCTACCTCCACCTGGATCCGCTTCAGCTCACCGCGCTCCTCGAGGGCTTTGATAAAATCGCGCAAGTCGTTATATTTCAAAACCTTTCCCCGTGGTCGTGATCGCCCGCCGTGTTAACGGCGCTTCATCGCCTCGAAAAACTCAAGATTGGTCTTGGTATCTTTCAAGCGATCGATCAAAAATTCCGTGGCGGCGGTATCTTCCATCGGGTTCAAGAGCTTGCGCAAAATCCACATACGCTGCATTTCGTCTTCCGAGGCCAAAAGGTCCTCGCGGCGGGTGCCGCTGCGGCGGATGTTGATCGCCGGGAAAACGCGTTTTTCCGCCAGCTTGCGGTCCAGGTGCGCTTCCATGTTGCCGGTACCCTTGAACTCCTCGAAGATCACCTCGTCCATTTTGGAGCCGGTGTCGACCAGGGCCGTGGCGATGATCGTAAGGCTTCCGCCCTCTTCGATGTTACGCGCCGCACCGAAGAAGCGCTTGGGCTTTTCAAGGGCATGGGCATCGACACCACCGGTGAGTACCTTGCCGGAGCTGGGTACCACGGTGTTGTAGGCGCGCGCCAGGCGGGTGATGGAGTCGAGCAGAATCACCACGTCCTTTTTGTGCTCGACCAGGCGCTTGGCCTTTTCGATGACCATCTCGGCGACCTGCACGTGGCGGGCCGGCGGCTCATCGAAGGTCGAGGCGACCACTTCGCCGCGCACGGTGCGCGACATTTCGGTCACCTCCTCCGGGCGCTCGTCGATCAGCAGCACGATCAGATGACACTCGGGGCTATTGCGCGTAATGGACGTCGCGATGTTTTGCAGCATCAACGTCTTACCCGCCTTGGGCGGCGACACCAAAAGCCCCCGCTGGCCCTTGCCGATCGGCGCGGTCAAATCGAGGATACGCGCGGTCAGATCTTCCGTGGAGCCGTTACCGATCTCCAGGGGGAGCCGGTCATTGGGAAACAGCGGCGTCAGGTTCTCGAAGAGAATCTTGTGCTTGGCGTTTTCCGGACGGTCGAAGTTGATCTGGCTGACCTTCAACAGCGCGAAGTAGCGCTCACCCTCTTTCGGCGGACGAATTTTGCCGGAGATCGAGTCGCCCTTGCGCAGATTGAAACGACGAATCTGTGACGGCGACACGTAGATGTCGTCCGGCCCGGCGAGATACGAGCTGTCGGCGCTGCGCAGAAAGCCAAAGCCATCCTGGAGAATTTCCAGCACACCGTCGCCGTAGATATCCTCACCGCTTTTAGCGTGCTTTTTGAGGATAGCGAAGATGATGTCCTGCTTGCGCGAACGAGCCAGGTTGTCGATCCCCATTTCGCGGGCGATTTCGAGCAGCTCGGGAACGGATTTTTGCTTGAGTTCAGTGAGATTCATCGGAGTGTTAGAAAATTGCTCATGAAAGCCAGGCGCCGAGCGCCGGGAATAAGACAGGAGGCGTTTTGAGTCCGCCCAGTGGTGCGTTCAGGTCCCGCTAGACGAGTTGAGCGACGCCGCCCCGCCATACTGAAAGCGCAGGTGCTGCTCGACTCGAAGGTGCTTGGAATCTGCTTATTTTGATCTACTCAAGGAGTGAGCAGAATCAACGGGTTCTGACGACTTGGAATCAGGCCAGTTAGACGTTCCAGGCTGACGTTTCGAAACGACGGTTTCTGCGTCAATGTTCGTTAGGTCAATGTTCGTTAGAAAGTGCCAACGAACCACCCTGGATCAGGCCAGTAGCTCGATGGTAGTCAAGCAACGGGCTAAACGCAAGCCCCTGGCAATTGACAACGGCCTATTGGCGACGCAACCTTGGCATAGCCCACTGGAAGGAACGCTCATGCTCAAGGATCTCTCGCTCTCGGACGTCGACCCGGCCCCGGCCTCGGACAGCACCGAACCGGCGCGCCTGGCCGCCATCGACCTGGGGTCGAATAGTTTCCACCTTCTAGTGGCCAACTACGCCAACGAGCGCCTTCAGGTGGTCGCGCGCCTGGGTGAAAAGGTGCAGCTAGCCGCCGGGCTCGATGAGAGCGGCTATCTGAGCGAACCCGCCATGCAGCGCGCCCTCGAGTGCCTGGCGCGCTTTGCGCCGTTTTTGAACGATATCGACCCGGCCAATATGCGCGTGGTGGGCACCAACGCCCTGCGCGATGCCCACAACAGCCAGGATTTCATCGAACAGGCCGAAGCCCAGCTGGGCTACCCGATCGAGATCATCGCCGGGCGCGAAGAGGCGCGGCTGATCTATCTGGGCGCGGCCCACGCGCTGGCCGAGAGCGGCCGGCGGCTGATCGTCGATATCGGCGGCGGCTCGACGGAGCTGATTATCGGCGAGGCCTTCGAGCCCAAAGCACTCGAGAGCCTGCGCATGGGCTGTGTGACCTACTCGAGCCGCTACTTTCCCGATGGCGAGCTCAGTGAGAAGCGCATGCGCCGCGCCGAGCTTGCCGCGCTTTCCGAGCTTGCCAACATCCAGCGCCCTTACCAGCGCCTGGGCTGGGCCGACCCGGTAGGCTCCAGCGGCACCATCAAGGCCGCCGCCAGCGTGCTCTTTGCCTACGGCGATACGCCCCAGGAAGGCCTGATCACCCGGGCGGGGCTCAAGAAACTGCGCGAGCGGCTGATCAAATGCAAAAGCCTCGACAAGGTCGCCCTGGACGGCCTCAAGGAGGATCGCGCCCGGGTGTTCCCGGCGGGCGTGGCGATTTTGGGTGCGATCTTCGAGGCGTTCGACCTCAAGGAGATGCGCTTTGCCGACGGGGCGCTTCGCGAAGGCGTGCTGTTCGACATGGCCGGGCGCAACGACGCCGAGGACACCCGCGCCAAAACCCTGACCAATCTGCAGCGCATTTACGATGTGGATACCCGCCAGGCCGGCAACGTGGCGCTGACCGCCAGGCGGCTGTTCGACCAGGTCAAGCGCGCCTGGCGGCTCTCCGATGAGCAGGGCCACTTTTTGCAGTGGGCGTGCCTGGTGCACGAAATAGGGCTTGCGATCTCCCATAGCCAGTTTCACCGCCACGGCGCCTACTTGCTGGAGCACTCGGATTTGGCCGGTTTCTCGCGCCCGGAGCAGCAACTTCTGGCCCACCTGGTGCGCGCCCACCGGCGCAAGTTTCCGGTCAAGGAGTGGCAAAACCTGCCCGCCGCCCAGCGCGATGCCAACGCCAAGCTGGCGCGGCTTCTGCGCCTGGCGGTGCTGATCAACCACTCCCGCCCGGAAGAGACGCCCACCACGCCGAACCTGAGTGCCAGCGAACAGACGCTGACCCTCACCCTGCCGGCAAGCGACGAACCGACGCTTTTGAGCACCGATTTAGAGCAGGAGCAGGCCTATATGCAGGCGGCGGGGTTTGCGCTAAAGCTGGTGTAAAAGCGCTCAAATAGAACGAAGGGCGGCGTCCCGGGCTTCGAGCAGCACCTGGTCTGGCCCGCCCAAAGCGCCCAGGCAGCGCTCGCCGCTCATCACCACGATCACCCGCGGGCGCTGCCAGGGCGGCACTCCCGCCTCCTGCAGCAGTCGCTTGAGATCGCGCCGCCCACGCCGGGCCAGATCGATCACCTCACCGCCCTGGCGAAAGCGCAGCGTCACCGCCTGTAACGGGTTTAGCGACACGCTCAAGGGCCCCAGGGGTGTCGCAACGCCCGCCTCGCCGTTCCACTCCACCTGCCACTCGGGCAGCGCGCCCAGCGGCGCCATGAGATAAAGCCGCCCCCGCCATAACCGCGCCTCGGCGCCGGGCCAGCTCACCTGCACGCGGGCACCCGCCGCCGCCCTTAGCTGGCTCAAAAGACTCATCAAACGCGCCCTGGGCGGGGTGGGAAGCTCGAGCGACTGACAGAGCGTGCGGATCAAAAGTCGCTGGCGGGCCGGCGAATAGGCGCCGAGCGCGGTGGCGTCGACGCATCCGGGTCCGCAGGTGATACGGGCCAGATCCTCGGCGGCGTACTCGCTTAACAGCGTGTCGGCCTCGGCGGCCAGCGCCGCGCTTTGGGCAAGCGCGGCTGGCGCCTGCCAACGCTGCGCCAGGGCGGGCATCACGGTGTGGCGCAGCCGGTTACGGTCGAGCGCGATATCCTCGTTGGTCGGGTCATCGCACCACTGAAGGCCAAGCGTCTGGGCGGCCGCCTCGAAATCGCTGCGCGCCGTATCAAGCCAGGGGCGCAAAAGCGTGCGCCCCTGCCACTGGCGCACGTAAGGCATACCCGCCAGACCGCGCACGCCGCTGCCGCGAAGCGCGGCCAGCAGAAAGGTTTCGGCCTGGTCGTTTTGGTGCTGGGCAAGCCACAGCGTATCCCCCGGAGGCACGTGCGCGGCGAACGCCTGGTAGCGCGCTCGCCGCGCGGCGGCCTCGACCCCGTCGCCCTGAACATCGACGTGGACGGTGGCCACGCTAAGCGCCACCTCAAGGGTATGGCACAGGGCCTGGCAGTGCGCCTCGAAGCCGGCGGCACCGGGCTGTAAGCCGTGGTTGACGTGCAGGGCGTGAAGGGTTCGGCCGGTCTGGCGGCATACCCTGGCGGCCAGGGTGAGCAGTAGCGTGGAGTCCAGCCCGCCGGAGAGCGCCACCCAAATAGAGCGCCCCGGCGCTGTATGCGCCAGGGCGTCGGTCAACAGCCGTTCGAGCGAATCCGAGGGCTTATGCGGTGGGCGCGCCATAGCTCATCAGGCGATCATAACGGCGCTCCAACAGCGCGTCGGTATCCATGCGCTTGAGCCGGTCGAGGCTTTCGCCCAGGGTCTGCTTGACGCGCTCGGCGGTGGTTTGCGGGTGACGGTGAGCGCCGCCCAGCGGCTCCTTGATCAGCTCGTCGACGAAGCCAAGCTCTTTCAAGCGCTCGGCGGTGATGCCCATGGCCTGGGCGGCCTCGGACGCCTTGTCGGCGCTTTTCCACAAAATGGAGGCGCAGCCTTCCGGCGAGATCACCGAGTAGGTCGAGTACTGCAGCATGTGCAGCTCGTCGCACACGCCGATGGCCAGCGCCCCGCCGGAGCCACCCTCGCCCACCACGGTCGAGATGATCGGGGTTTTCAGCCGCGACATGACCGCCAGGTTATAGGCGATGGCCTCGGATTGGCCCCGCTCCTCGGCGTCGATACCGGGGTAGGCGCCTGGGGTGTCGATGAAGGTCAGCACCGGCATTTTGAAGCGCTCGGCCATTTCCATCAGGCGACAAGCCTTGCGGTAGCCCTCCGGGCGCGGCATACCGAAGTTGCGGCGCACCTTCTCTTTGACGTCGCGCCCTTTCTGATGACCGATCACCATCACCGGGGCGTCGTCGAGGCGCGCCACGCCGCCCACCAGGGCCGCGTCGTCGGCGAAGTTACGGTCGCCGTGCAGCTCGTCGAAATCGGTGAAGATCGAGGCGAAGTAGTCCAGCGGATAGGGGCGCTGGGGGTGGCGCGAAATCTGGGATACCTGCCAGGGCGTCAAATCCTTGAAGATCGACTCGGTCAACTTGCGGCTTTTCTCTTCGAGCCGGGTAATTTCGTCGGACAGGTTGACCTGGTTGTCGGAGCTTACCAAGCGCAGCTCCTCAATTTTCGCCTGAAGCTCTGCTATGGGCTGTTCAAAATCGAGATAGTTGGGGTTCATCGGCTCTGCCTGTAAGCTGCCTGTAAAAAAACAAGCCTGATTAAAAACGTCGTCAAACGTGCATTATCGCACCCTAACCGGCGCGCGCAAGGCGCACCGGTCAAACGCTACTTGTAGCGCAGCTGAATACCGACCTGGCCTTCGACGTCGCGAAGGGTTTGCAACAGGTCGTCGCTGGGGGTCACGCTCCAGCTTTCGTCGAGTGCCAGCCACCCGGTAGCATCCGCGTGGCGGTAGTGAAGGTGTATCGGAAGCCCGGCCTCGTCGCGGTACGGGGTTAGACAATCGCGCAGGCTCTCGACCAGCCGACCGTTGATCTGCGCGGCGTCCAGGGCGATCTCCACGCCTTGCCCGTAGCGCAGCCGCGCCGCCACCATCGGCGTGACCTCCTTGCCGCGTAGCTTGAGCCCGCCGGAGAAGTCGTCGCTCGACACGTCGCCTTCGACGATCAGCACCTGGCCGTCGAGGCTCTGGCCTCTAAGCTGCTCGAACAATTCGCCAAAGATCGAGGCTTCGATGCGCCCGGTACGATCGTCCAGGGTGACGAACGCCATGGTGTCGCCGCGCTTGGACTTCATGGTGCGCATGGCGACCACCAGCCCGGCGACCCGCTGGGGCTCCCAGGAGGGCTTGAGCTCGCTGATGCGCGTGGAGACGAAGCGTTTGAGCTCCCGCTCGTACTCGTCGATCGGGTGACCGGTGAGATAAAGGCCGAGAGTATCCTTTTCGCCGGCCAGCCGCTCACGATCGGACCACTCCCGGGCGTGGCGGTATTCCAGGTAGACATCGCTCTCCTGCTCTTCCTCCACCGCAAACGCCTCGCCGAACATGTCCATCATGCCCAGATTCTGGTTGGCGTGGTTTTGGGCCGCCGCCTTCAAGGCGTCTTCCATGGCCGCAAACAGCACCGCCCTGTTGGGGCCGAGATTATCCAAGGCGCCTGAGCGAATCAGCGCCTCCAGGGTGCGCTTGTTCATCCGCTTGGCGTCGATGCGCCGGCAGAAATCGAACAGATCCTTGAACGGGCCGTCCGTCTCGCGGGCCTCGACGATGGCGCCAATGGGGCCTTCGCCGACGCCGCGAATCGCGCCCAGCCCGTAAACCACCCGGGCCTCGATATCCACGGTGAACTTGTAGCCGCCCACGTTGACATCCGGCGGGGTCACGGTAAGCTTTAAGTTGCGACACTCCTCGATCAAGGGCACGACCTTGTCGAGGTTGTCCATCTCGGTGGAGAGCACCGCGGCCATGAACGGCCCCGGGTAGTGGGCCTTGAGCCAGGCGGTCTGGTAGGAGACCAGCGCGTAGGCCGCCGAGTGCGACTTGTTGAAGCCGTAGCCGGCGAATTTTTCTACCAGGTCGAAAATGTTACCGGCCAAGTCCTTGTCGATGCCGTTGGCCGCGCACCCTTCCATGAAGCCGGCGCGCTGCTTGGCCATCTCTTCGGGCTTTTTCTTACCCATCGCCCGACGCAGCATGTCCGCCTGGCCCAGGCTATAGCCCGCCATGACCTGGGCGATCTGCATGACCTGTTCCTGGTACAGGATGATGCCGTAGGTCGGCGAAAGCACCGGTTTCAACAGCTCGTGCTGGTAATCCGGGTGTGGATAAGATACTTCGGCGCGGCCGTGTTTGCGGTTGATGAAGTCGTCCACCATGCCGGACTGCAGCGGGCCCGGACGGAAAAGCGCCACCAAAGCGATCATGTCGTCGAGTGAGTCCGGCAGCAGGCGCTTGATCAGCTCCTTCATGCCGCGGGATTCGAGCTGGAACACCGCGGTAGTCTCGGCGCGCTTGAGCATTTCAAACGTCTTGCCATCGTCGAGCGGGATGGCGTCGATGTTGAGCGAGCCTTGGCCTGCGGCGTCGCGCACCTTGTCGACCATCTCCAGCGCCCAGTCGATAATCGTAAGCGTACGCAAACCCAAAAAGTCGAACTTGACCAGCCCCGCCTCTTCGATGTCGTTCTTGTCGAACTGCACCACCAGCCCCGAGCCGTCTTCGTCGCACAAAAGCGGCGAGAAGTCGGTCAACTTGGTCGGGGCGATGACCACGCCGCCGGCGTGCTTGCCGGTGCCGCGGGTGGTGCCCTCGAGCTTGAGCGCCATCTCCCAGATCTCTTCGGCCTCGTCGTCGTTCTCGATAAACTCCTTGAGCGCCGGCTCCTGCTCGATCGCCTTGCCAAGCGTCATGCCCACTTCAAAGGGAATCAGTTTGGAGAGCTTGTCGCCGAGTGAGTAGGGCCGCCCCTGGGCACGGGCCACGTCGCGCACCACGGCCTTGGCGGCCATGGTGCCGAAGGTGACGATCTGGGACACCGCGTTACGCCCGTAACGATCCGCCACGTAGTCGATGACCCGGTCGCGCTTTTCCATGCAAAAGTCGACGTCGAAGTCGGGCATCGAGACCCGCTCCGGGTTCAAGAAGCGCTCGAATAGCAGATCGTAACCAATCGGGTCGAGATCGGTGATCTTCTGGGCGTAGGCCACCAAGGAGCCGGCGCCGGAACCACGCCCCGGGCCCACCGGCACATCGTTGTCCTTGGCCCACTGGATGAAGTCCATCACGATCAAAAAGTAGCCGGGAAAGCCCATCTGGATGATGATCTCGAGCTCGAAATCTAGCCGCTCCCGGTAGCGCTGGTCGATCTCCTTGTACTCGTCGCTGTCCCGCGGGTAGCGCTCAGCGGGAAACAGAAAATCGAGTCGCTGGGTCAGGCCGTCGTGGGAGACCTTTCTAAAGAACTCGTCCTGGGTCATGCCCTCGGGGATGCCGAACTCCGGCAGAAAGATTTCGCCCAGGCGCACATCGACGCTGCAGCGCCGGGCGATCATTACGCTGTTCTCCAGCGCCTCGGGGATATCCGAGAAGAGCTCGGCCATCTCCTCCGGGGTTTTCAGGTACTGCTCTTGTGAGTAGCGGCGCTCGCGGCGCGGATCATCGAGCGCCTTGCCCTCACCGATCGCCACCCGGGTTTCGTGGGCCCAAAAGTCGTCGCGCTCCAGAAAACGTACGTCGTTGGTGGCCACCACCGGCGTGCCGGTTTCCACGGCAAGCTTCACGCTTGCGTGCACGCAGGCCTCTTCCAGCGCGCGCCCGGTGCGCACCAGCTCAAGATAGAAGCGGTCGGGGAACGCCGCCTGCCACTGCTCCAAAAGCGCCTTCGCCTCGCGCTCGTGCTCGCTCAAAAGGTGACGGCCAATCTCGCCCTCGCGTGCCCCGGAAAGCGCGATCAGCCCGTCGCTTTGCTCGAGCACCCACTGCTTGTCCAGAATCGCGCGGCCCTGGCGCTGGCCGTCGCTCCAGCCTTTGGAGATCAGCTCGGTCAGGTTGCGATAACCCACGTCGTTCATCGCCAAAAGCGTAATACGGTAAGGGTGCGCCGTATCATGAGGGTTCGCCAGCCACAGGTCAGAGCCGATGATCGGCTTGAGCCCTGCGCCCTGGGCGGCCTTGTAGAACTTCACCAGGCCGAACAGGTTCGCCTCGTCGGTCAAGGCCAGCGCCGGCATGGCGCGGCTTTCAGTCGTGCTGACCAGCGATTTCAGCTTCACCAGGCCGTCGACCAGGGAGTATTCGCTGTGCAAACGCAGATGAACGAAGGGAGACGTCATAGGACTTTCACCACTGGATAAATAAATGGGCCGTCGTCAGGCCAGCGCTAGCTGACGCTTGACCGGCGCAAAGCTTACGCGATGTTCACTCAGCGGGCCGTGCGCCGCCAGCGCCGCGAGGTGCTCTTTGGTCGGGTAGCCCTTGTGGCGGGCGAAACCATAGGCCGGGTGGCGCGCATCGAGCGCCACCATCTGGGCGTCCCGGGCCACCTTGGCCAGAATCGAGGCCGCGGCAATCGCCGGGTGGCGGGCATCGCCCTTGACGACGGCCTGGCCGGGAAGCGCGTGGCCGGGTAAACGATTGCCGTCCACCAGCAAATACTCTGCTTGCGGGGCGAGGCCGTCAATCGCCCGACGCATGGCCAGGTGCGTGGCGTGAAAAATATTGAGTGTATCCACCTCCGAAGCGCTCGCCTCGGCCACGCAGTAAGCCAGCGCCTGGGCCCGAATCTGCGCATCCAGCGCTTCGCGTTTGGCCGCACTCAAAGTCTTCGAGTCGTTGAGCCCCTCGATAGGCGCTGCCGGGTCGAGAATGACCGCCGCGGCGACGACGCTGCCCACCAGCGGGCCGCGCCCGACCTCGTCCACACCGGCCAGGTACGCGCCGGCGTAGGGAATCTGCAAAGGCGGGTACTCTTTAGGTGTCTTGATGGCCATACGCCTCCTCGGAATCCTTGGGTAGCGGGCGGCCTTCGGCGACCGCCTCGACGGCCAGCGCCGCGCGAACGCTCGCCCCGCGTTGAAGCGCGGCGTGCATGCTGGCAAAGCGCGCCTCCAGCGCCTGGCGGGAAACGTCATCCTCCAGCAGCGCATTCAGCGCGTCGACAATCGCCTCCGGCGTGGCGGCGTCCTGAACGAGCTCTTCCACCAGCGCCTGTTGGGCGATCAGGTTGGGCAGCGAGATCCAGCGCGTCTTGACCAGCCGCCTGGCAAGCCAATGAGTGGCCGGGGCCATCTTGTAGGCCACCAGCATCGCCCGGTGACAAAGCATCGCCTCGAGTGCGGCGGTCCCGGAGGTCAGCAGCACCAGGTTGCTGGCCACCATGGCCTCGCGGGCGCGACCTTGAATGAGCGTGACCGTGGCCGCGAGCGCCGGGGTGCGGCGTAAAAGCGCCTCGAGCTCCTGGTAGCGCTGCGCGGTGGCGGCGGGAATGACCACGCAAAGCGCTGGATGGCGCTCCTTGAGCCGAGTCACCGCCTCGAGAAAGGTCTCACCCATGAAGCGGATTTCGTTGCCCCGGGAGCCGGGTAGCACCGCCAGCAAGGGGCCCTCCTCGGCAAGCCCGAGCGCCTGGCGGGCGGCGGTGCGGTCGTTTTGAAGCGCCATTTCGTCGGCCAGCGGGTGGCCGACGAAGGCGACCGGTACCTGGTGGCGTTGATAGAACGCCGCCTCGAAAGGCAGAAACGTCAGCATGGCGTCCACGGCGCGGGCGATCTTTTTGACCCGGCCCTGACGCCAGGCCCATACCGAGGGGCTGACGTAGTGGGCGGTCTTGATGCCCGCGCGGCGCAGCTTGAGCTCGAGGCCGGTATTGAAGTCCGGCGCGTCGATGCCGATCATGATGTCCGGCTGCCACTCACACGCCTCAACAAAGAGCGTGCGGCGCACGCGAACGAGTTCGGGCAGGTGCTTGACGACCTCGACCAGCCCCATGACCGAGAGGGTTTCCAGCGGAAAGCGGCTCTGCATGCCCTCGGCCTGCATATTGGGTCCACCGATACCACGAAACTCGACGCCTGGGTGGCGCGCGCGCAGCGCGCGCATCAGCCCGGCGCCCAGCTGGTCGCCCGAGAGCTCGCCGGCGACAAGGTATACACGCGCTAAGGCCATGCTCATCTTCCTGTGGCGTTGGTGGTCACGCCGTGGCAGAGCGTCACCCGGTTCTGATCTAGCGGACGATACCGCGCGTGGAGCGCTCGATCGAGTCGGCGAAGTGCGTGACCTCGGGGATATCGAAGCGCGTGCGCATTTCTTCGAGGGCCTGCTCGACGGTCATTCCCTGCCGGTAGACCAGCTTGTAGGAGGCGGTCAGCGCACTGATCGCCTCGCGGCTGAAGCCGCGGCGTTTGAGCCCCACCAGGTTGAGGCCGCGCGCCTCGGCCGGATTGCCGTTGATCATCATGTAGCAGGGCGTGTCCTTGGTGATGATCGAGCCGCCGCCGGCCATGGCGTAGTCGCCAAAGTGGCAGAACTGATGGACCGCCGAGAGCCCGCCCAGAATCGCGAAGTTGCCGACGGTCACGTGGCCGGCCAGGGTCACCTGGTTGGCAAGAATACAGTCGTCGCCGATCAGGCAGTCGTGGCCGACGTGGACGTAGGCCATGAACAGATTGCGCGAACCGATGGTGGTTTCGCCGCGATCCTGCACGGTGCCGCGATGCAGCGTCACGCCTTCGCGCACGACGTTGTCATCGCCCATCACCAGGCGGGTGGGTTCGCCGGCGTACTTCTTGTCCTGGCACTCCTCACCCACGGAGGCGAACTGGAAAATACGCGTGCGCTTGCCAAGCCTGGTGGGGCCCTTGACCACCACGTGGGGGCCGATCACCGAGCCCTCGTCGATCTCGACATCGGGGCCGATCACGCTGAACGGGCCGACCTCGACGTCGTCGGCAAGGCGGGCCGTTGGGTCGACCAGTGCGGTAGGATGTATCAAGTTACCTTCCTCTCGGCACAGATGATTTCCCCTGCGCAGGCAAGCTCGCCGTCCACCGTGGCTTCGCAGGCAAACTTCCAAATACCGCGTTTGCCACGAATCACGTTCGCCTCCAGGCGCAGCTGGTCGCCGGGCATGACCGGGCGCTTGAAGCGCACGTTGTCGCTGCCCACGAGGTAGTACACGTAGCCGTCGGCGGGCAGTTTGTTGACGGTTTTGAAGCCCAAAATGCCGCAGGCCTGGGCCAGTGCTTCGATCACCAGCACGCCGGGCATGATCGGGTGATGGGGGAAGTGCCCATTGAAGAAGGGCTCGTTGATGCTGACGTTCTTGTACGCCACGATGGATTCGCCCACAGTTAACTGCGTCACTCGATCCACCAGCAAGAACGGGTAGCGGTGAGGCAAGTATTCGCGAATTTCGTTAATATCCATAACCATCGTAACGACCTCAAAAAAGACAAAAAACCTGACAGCGAATCAGGTAAATGCCAGCGTCGACGCTGGCAAAAGGTGGCGAATTATACCCCCGCAGCCGGGTGAAGGGCCACCTGGCGCGAACCTAAAACGCGCCTCTAGTCATCGCGGCGTACTTTTTCCAACTTGTTCAGCCGCTTGGCGATCTCGTCGAGCTGTTTGAAACGCACGGCGTTCTTGCGCCACTGGGTGTTGTTCATCGCCCCGGTTCCGGAGGAGTAAACGCCCGGCTCTAGAATGGAGTTGGTCACCAGGCTCATGCCGGTGACCTGGACGCCGTCGCAGATCGTCAGGTGCCCGGAGAGCCCGACCCCGCCGCCCAGCATGCAGTGCTTGCCGACCTGGGTGGAGCCGGCAATACCCACGCAGCCCGCCAGCGCGCTGTGATCGCCGATGCTCACGTTGTGGGCGATCTGCACCTGGCTGTCGATTTTGACGTCGCGGCCGATCAACGTATCGCCCAGTGCGCCGCGGTCGATACTCGAGCAGCTGCCGACTTCCACGTCGTCGCCGAGCACGACCCCGCCCAGCTGGGCGATCTTGTGCCAGCCCGCGCCGTCGTGGGCAAAACCGAAGCCGTCACCGCCAATCACGCAGCCGCTTTGCAGGATCACCCGCTTGCCGATCACGCAGCCGTGGCAAACGGTGACGTTGGCGTGAAGGCGCGAGCCCTCACCGATCGTGGTGTCCGCGCCGATCATGCTGCCGGCGCCGACCACCACCCGCGCGCCCAGCGTGACGCCGGACTCGATCACCGCGTGGGCCTGAATCGAGACGTCTTCGCCCAGCACGACGTCGTCAGCGACCACCGCGGTTGGGTGAATACCGATCGTGTCACGCGCTTTCACGGGGTCGAACAGTTGGGAGACTTTGGCGTAGGCCAGGTACGGGTTATCGATCTCGAGGCGAGGCACCGGGCAGTTTTTGCCGTGCTCGGGGTGAAGCAGCACCGCCGCTGCCCGGGTGGTCGTCAGATCCTTGAGATAGGCGCGGTTGGCCAAAAAAGCGATCTGGTCGGGCTCGGCTTCCTTGAGCGTTGCCAATCCGCGAATCGGCTGGTCAGCGTCGCCGTCGAAGGCGATGTCCAGGTGGCGAGCGATATCAGCCAGCGTGATGGTGTGAGAAGCGTGCGTCATGGGAGCCCACAATTGCGCGGGTGCGGCAGCGCCGCACCCCATCGATTAGTTTATAGCGAGTCGAAAATCTGCGTAACTTCGTTGGTAACGTTGGGCAGATCCGTCGAGGAGTGCAGTACCCCCTGGGGCTCCACCAGCACATCGATGTTATGACGCGCCAGTACCTGCTCGACGGCTTGCTCGAGTTTGGACTCGGCGCTTTCCAGAAACTGCTGTTCGGAGTTTTGCTGGGCCTGCAGCACGTCGCGGCGCAGCTGCTCGAAGCGGCTGCCCTTCTGCTGAAGCTCGGCAATCAGCGATTCGCGCTGGGCCTGGCCCATGGTCTCGCCTTCGTTTTGCAGGCGCTGCTGAAGCTGCTGGAGCTCGTTACCCAGGCCCTGGGCTTCGCGCTGTTGGCTACCGATCTGACCTTCCAGCTGGCTCAGCGAGGTTTGTGCGGACTGCGTGTTCATCAGCGCAGCGCGCCAATCGAGTACCGCCACCTCGGAGGCAAAAGCGGGAAGCGCCATGCTCCCGAGAAGACATACCGCGGCCGTCAATTTACGCATGCTAACTCCTTTTCTTAAGCTGACGCGGGTCAGGCCGGCAAGCGCCGGCCGACCACGGGCGTATTAGAACGTTTGGCCCAACGAGAACTGGAAGAACTGCGTGTCGTCGCCGCTTTCATCGTTGAGCGGCTTGGCCACGCTGAAGGTAAGCGGCCCAACCGGCGTTAGCCAGGCAAGGCCCACACCCGCGCTGTAGCGTAGATCGCCCAGGTCGACACCAGAGCTGCAGCGCTGGCGTCCGGCGTCTTCGTCCAATACATCGTAGCAAGAGTCCAGGAAGGTGTTACCCGCATCCACGAACAGCGACGGCTGAATCGAGCGCTGATCTTCGACGAAGGGCAGCGGGAAGAGTATCTCGGCGCTGCCTTCCATCAATACGTTACCGCCAAGCGTCCGGTCACGGCCGCCTTCGCGAGCCGGCGTGGTGCGCTGGCCCAGGGTGTTGGAGGTGTAGCCACGCACCGAGCCCAAACCGCCGGCGTAGAAGTTTTCATAGAACGGGAACGGGTCGTTGGTTCCCAGCGTATCGGCGTAGCCCAAATTACCGGTGAACTTCAGCGCCCAGGTTTGCTCTTCGTTGACCGGGAAGAGCTGCTGCGCGCGGGCGCGGGCCTTGTAGTACTGGGCGTCGCTGCCCGGCACGCCGGCTTCCACCGACAGGCGCTGGTAGTTACCCGCGGTCGGCATGACGCCACGGTTCAAGTTGTTGCGGGTCCAGCTGGCGGTGAGCTTCAGACTTTGGGCATCCTTACCCTCCTCTTCCACGTAGCGGCGGATTTCCGAGGCGGTATCGAAGTAGGTCTTGACCGTCAGATCTTCGATGCTGGCGCCGAAGTTGAGCCGTGAAAGCTCGCTGATCGGGTAGCCGAAGTTGATACCCGCGCCGTAGGCGTCGGTGGAGAACGTCGAAATATCGGAGTCGGCGTAGTCGGTCTCGCGGTAGAAAACGTTATAGCCCCGCGAGATGCCGTCCAGCGTCCAGTAGGGGTCGGTGAAGGCGAAGTTGACACTGGTGAAGGTATCGCTTCGCTGAGCGCCGATGTTGACCCGGTTACCGGTACCCAGGAAGTTGTTCTGCGCCAGGCCCACGCCGTAGATGATACCGGCGCTTTGCGAGAAGCCCACGCTTGCCGACACCGAGCCCGAGGGCTGCTCTTCGACGTTATAGGTCACGTCCAGAAGGTCGGGCTGGCCGGGCACCGGCTGGGTGTCGACCTCGACCTGGCTGAAAAAGCCGAGCCGCTCGAGGCGCTGGCGGGACTGAGTGATCGAGTCGGTGGAGGCCGGCGCGCCCTCCATCTGGGTCATCTCGCGGCGCAGCACTTCGTCCTGGGTGGTAGTGTTACCGTAAAATTCGATACGCCGAACATAGGCGCGCTGGCCCGGGTCGACGGCGATCACCAGGTCCACGCTATCGCCGCTGCCGGTTTGCTCGGGCACGCCCTGCACCTCGGCAAAGGCGAAGCCTTCGGCGCCCAGGCGGCTTCGCAGCGCCTCGGTCGAGGCGTTGATCTGACCGCGGGAGAAGACGTCGCCGCTTTCCACTTCCAGCAGCTGACGCGCTTCGCTTTCGCTGATTTGCAGATCACCGGCAAAGCGGATGTCACCGACGCGAAACTGCTCGCCTTCATCCACGTTGAGGGTGATGTAGATGTCGGTTTGTTCCGGGCCGATGGAGACCTGGGTCGAGGTCACGTCGAAATTGATGTAGCCGCGGTCCAGGTAGAACGAGCGCAGCCGCTCGATATCGCCGGCCAGCGCCTCGCGAGAGTATTCGTCGTTGGAGAACCAGCCAAAGATGCGTCCGGGGCGGTCTTCGAGCTCGAACACGCTGCGCAACGTCTCGTCGTCGAAGTCGTCGTTACCGACGATGTTGATTTGGCGGATGGTCGCAACGTCGCCTTCGTTGACGTTGATGTTGACCTGAACGCGGCCTTCGTCGATCTCCTGAACGTCGGTGCTGATGCTCGCACTGTAACGTCCCTGGGACTGATAGACGCCTTCGAGCTCGCGCTGGATCTCTTCGAGTGTCGAGAGCTGCAGCACCTGGCCTTCGGAAAGGCCGGACTGGCGCAAGCCCCGGCGCAGGTCGTCATCGGCGATTTCGCTGTTGCCGGTAATGTTCAAACGCGCGATGGTCGGGCGCTCGACGACCTGGATGACGAGGACGTCACCTTCCCGGGCAAGCGATACGTCTTCGAAAAGGCCGGTAGCGAACAGATTACGCGCCGCCGCCGCCAGCTCCTGCTCGCTGACGTTGTCGTTGGCGCTGACGGGAAAGGCATTGAAGACCGAGGCGGCAGATACGCGCTGCAGCCCTTCTACACGAATGTCCGAAACGTCAAAGGATTGTGCCTGGGCGCTACCCGCCGCCGCCAGCAGGAGTGCCGCCATTCCAAGGGTCTTGATTTTCATGCAGTCAGTTCGCTCGCGTTGGTCTGCCGGTTATTAAACAGGCACCATATACATTTGTGCAGGCGGATGACAAGGCATCTTAGGCGCTACACGCGTCATTACCAAAGGCGCATCAGATCGAAGTAGAGCGCCATTACCATCAGCGTCCCTACAATGGCGAGTCCGATACGCAGCCCCACCGCCTGGGCTTTTTCCGAAACCGGGCGTCCGCGCACGATTTCGATGAAGTAGTAAAGTAAGTGCCCACCATCGAGTACCGGAATAGGCAGAAGGTTCAAAACACCGAGGCTGATGGAAAGGTACGCTAAAAAGCCCAGGAACGCTTCCACCCCCGCCCGAGCGGAATCGCCGGAGATTTGCGCGATGGTGATCGGCCCGGACAGGTTGGACGGCGAAATGAGCCCCACCAGCATCTTGCGAATCGCATCCAGGGTTAGCATGATCATTCCACCGGTGCGCGAAAACGCCTGCCCCACTGCCTCGACGGGACCAAAACGGATCTCGCGCGTGAGCTCTTCGGGCCAATCGATCTGCTCTACCCCTGCGCCAATGTACCCAACCTCGGCGCCGTTCTCCAGTGGTTTGCGCGCCGGTGTCAGCGACAACGCTGCCGGCTCCCCGTCGCGCTCATAGCGTATTTCCAGCGTCTGACCGGCGCTTTCGCGAATGATCGACACAAAAGCCATCCAGTCGGCGATGGGCTCACCGTCGATGGCGATCATCCGATCCCCGGGTTCGAGCCCGGCAACGGCTGCGGCTTCACCGTCGAGCACCGGGCCGAGCACCGCCGGTACGTCCGGGCGCCAGGGGGCGAAGCCTAAACTCTGCAGCGGCTGAGGCGGGTCCTGACGGGCGAGGTAGCGAGTCACCGGCAGAGCGTAGGTGCGCGGTGCGCTGGCGTCGTTGTCTCGTGCCTCGATGGCGAGCTCGCCGCTGTAGCCGATCAGCGAAACGAGCTTTAGGTTGATATCTTCCCAGGAACGCATGGGGTCGTTCTGGACCGCCGTGATCTCCGCGCCTTCGGGGAGGCCGGCTTCAAAAGCGGGCGAGCCCTCGACCACGTCGCCGACGATCGGCATGACCGTGGTCGTACCGGCCACGAACAGCGCCCAGTAGGCCACCAAAGCGAGCAGGAAGTTGGCGACCGGCCCGGCGGCGACGATCGCGATACGCGCCCAGACGCTTTTACGGTTAAAGGCCTGGTCGAGCTGGTCCTCGGGCACCGGCGCTTCGCGCTCGTCGAGCATCTTGACATAGCCACCCAGCGGAATGGCGGCCACGGCGAACTCGGTGCCGTGACGATCCGTCTTCGACCAGAAGGGCTTGCCAAAGCCGACCGAGAAGCGCAGCACCTTGACGCCGCAGCGCCTGGCGACCCAAAAATGACCGAACTCGTGGAAGGTGACCAGCACCCCCAGCACGACGATAACCGCTAAAACGTTCTGAACAAGCCCCACACGCTACTCCTTGGTGATCTCACGCCTCGCGGGTATCCGCGGTTTCGAGCAAGCGTCTTGCTTGCTCCCGCGCCCACTGGTCCGCCGCCAAAATTTGCTCGACGGTGTCCGCGCGGTGCGCGTGCGGCGAGGCCATGACGCCTTCCACCAGCTCGGCAATGGCGCCAAAGCGAAGGCGGCCGTCGAGAAAGGCCTCTACCGCGACTTCGTTGGCCGCGTTCAGCACCGCAGGTGCAGCGCCGCCGCGCTGCATGGCTTCCCGGGCAAGACGCAGGCAGGGAAAGCGGGTTTCGTCCGGCGCCTCGAAATCGAGCCTCGCCACTTGGAAAAGATCGAGCGTTTCCACGCCGGCCTCGATACGCTCGGGCCAGGCAAGCCCATAGGCAATGGGCGTGCGCATATCCGGGTTGCCCAGCTGGGCAATCACCGAGCCGTCGCTGTAAGCCGCCATGGAGTGAATCACGCTTTGTGGGTGCACCACCACCTGAATCTGCTCGGGGGTGGCGTCGAACAACCAGCACGCCTCGATCAGCTCGAGGCCCTTGTTCATCAGCGTGGCGCTGTCGACCGAGATCTTGCGCCCCATCGACCAGTTGGGGTGCGCGCAGGCCTGCTCCGGGGTCGCCGCCATGATAGCGGCGCTCTCCCACTGGCGAAACGGCCCGCCGGAGGCAGTCAGCAAAAGCTTTCGCACACCAAAGCGTTCGAGCCCGCCGCGGTGCTCCACCGGCAGGCACTGATAGATCGCGTTGTGTTCGGAGTCGATCGGCAGGAGCGTGGCGCCGGAGCGCGCCACGGCGTCCATGAAGAGCGCGCCGCTCATCACCAGCGCCTCCTTGTTGGCAAGCAAGATACGCTTACCCGCTTCGGCAGCGGCCAGGGCCGGTAAAAGCCCCGCCGCGCCAACGATCGCCGCCATCACCGTGTCCACTCGGGCATCCCGGGCGACGGCGCACAGCGCCTGCTCGCCAAAACTCACCTGCGTGGTAAGCCCGGCCCCTTCGAGAGCGGCCTCGAGCCAGGCGGCGTCTTCGGCGGTATCGAGTACCGCGGCCTGTGGGTGGTGCACCTTGCACTGCTCGAAAAGCGCCTCTTTCGAGGTGTGGGCGGTTAGCGCGTGGACGCGATAGCGCGCCGGATGGCGGGCGATCACGTCCAGCGTGTTTTTACCGATCGAACCGGTCGAGCCCAGCACCGTGATGCGTTGCGGATTGGCTGAGCTCATAGCGCGGTGACCTGAACGCTAAGCACTTCCACGTAGAGAAGCGCGAACAACGGAACCGCCGCGGTCAGGCTATCGATGCGATCGAGCACGCCCCCGTGGCCGGGCAGCAAATTGCTCGAGTCCTTGATGTCGCGAAAGCGCTTGAGCATGCTTTCCAATAGATCACCCAGCACCGACACGAAGGTCACCAGCGCCGTCATTGCAATCAAGATGAGGCCGCCGGTTACGCCCATCGGCTGCCAAAAAGCAAAGCCGAGCGCCAGAATAGCGGTGGCGGTCAGCGCCCCGAAGACACCTTCCCAGGTTTTGCCCGGGCTGACCCGGGGAGCCAGTTTGCGCTTGCCAAAACGCCGCCCGGCGAAATAGGCCCCGATATCGGCGCCCCACACCAGCAGCAGTACGAACAGTAGCCACACCGCGCCGCTTTCACGCAACACGTTGAAGCCCACCCAGCACGGCAGCAGCACCCAAAGGCCCATGGCCAGCCGCCAGGTGGTACTTTGCCACTGCTGGCGCTTCTCCGGGTAGTGGGCCACCCAGTAGAAGTTGACCGCCCAGCCAAGGGCGGCGACCCACAAGGGCCAGGCGGCAAAAGCCGCCCCGCCTAACCACATGGCCGCCATGAACAGCGCCGTCAACGCCACCAGCTTGAGGCGTTTTGAGCGGCGGGTAACGCCGGCCAGATTGGTCCACTCCCAGGCGCCCAGCAGTACGATGAGCGCGGTGAACAGCGCAAAGGCGCCGCCTTGTAATCCAAACAGGCCGATCAGCGTCAGAGGCGCCAACCAGGCTGCGGTGATGATCCGCTGTCTAAGCACCTTGCGCCTCTATTTGTTCATCGGTCATGCCAAAGCGCCGGCGCCGCGAGAAAAACTCGTCAAGGGCGCTGTCGAACGCCGCGGCACCGAAGTCCGGCCAAAACAAGGGGGAGAAGTAGAGCTCGGCGTAGGCAAGCTGCCAGAGCAAAAAGTTGGAGAGCCGTTGCTCGCCGCTGGTGCGAATACACAGATCCACCGGCGGCACATCACAGGTATTCATCGCCTGACCGAGGCGCGTTTCGTCGATTTCGCTTGGCTCGAGGGTACCCGCCGCCACCTGTTCGGCAAGCGCGCGGCTGGCCCGGGCGATGTCCCAGTGGCCGCCGTAGTTGGCGGCGATCACCAGGTGCATGCCGGTGTTGCTCTCGGTCAGCGTCTCGGCGCGCTGAATATGTTTTTGTATGGCCTGGGAAAAGCCCTGCTGCTCGCCGATCACCGAAAGCCTTATATTGCGCTCGTGGAGCTTTTTGACCTCGCGCTTGAGCGCCATCAAAAAGAGCTCCATCAGCGCATTGACCTCCGCCGCCGGACGCTTCCAGTTTTCGCTGGAGAACGCGAACAGGCTCAGGGTCTTGATGCCGCGTTCGGCGGCGCGCTGGATCACCGCGCGCACGGCTTCTACGCCGGCACGGTGACCGCGTACGCCGGAAAGCCCCCGGGCGCGTGCCCAGCGGTTGTTACCATCCATGATAATAGCGATATGCAACGGGCTCGACTCCCCGGCGTGAGAAGGCAGCGCGTCGCACGGCGCCTGGGTCGGAAACTGCGGCGACGTCATGAGTTCTCGCACCAACGTTCAGTCATAAATAAGCCATACAATCGCCCGGGGCGGCAAACCGCACCGGGCGTAATAAAAGACACGACTACACCTGCATCAAATCCTGCTCTTTGGCGGCCAGGGCCTTTTCGATGTCGGCAATGTACTTATCGGTCAGCTTCTGGATCTCGTCTTCCCCCTGGCGCTGATCGTCTTCGGTGATCTCTTTATCCTTGAGCAGGTTTTTGAAATCGCCGTTGGCGTCGCGACGTACGTTACGAATCGCCACCCGGGTGTTTTCGGCCTCGGAACGCGCCTGCTTGATGTAGCTTTTGCGCGTTTCTTCGGTCAGCATCGGCATCGGCACGCGAATCACGTTACCGGCGCTCGACGGGTTGAGGCCCAAATCGGCGGTCATGATCGCTTTTTCGATCTTGGGCACCATGGGCTGCTCCCAGGGCGTGACGGCCAGGGTGCGCGCGTCTTCGACGTTGACCGAGGCCACCTGATTGAGGGGCACCTGACCGCCGTAATAATCCACGGTGACGGCGTCCAGAATACTGGGGTGGGCGCGGCCGGTACGGATCTTTTTGAAGTTGGTATGCAGCGCGTCGACACTTTTTTGCATGCGCGCGTCGGCATCTTTCTTGATGTCGTTAATCACGTTTTCATCCTCTGTCTATCAGCGTGCCTTCCTTGCCCCCTACGACGAGGTTGAGCAAGGCGCCAGGCTTGTTCATGTTGAATACACGTACCGGCATGTCATGGTCACGTACCAGGCAGATAGCGGTCAAATCCATTACGCCAAGCTTTTGCTCGAGGGCGTCGTCGTAGGTCAACTGCTCGTACTTGACGGCGTCGGCATGCTTGACCGGATCCTTATTGTACACACCGTCTACCTTGGTGGCTTTAATGACCACGTCGACATCGACTTCGATACCGCGCAGGCACGCGGCCGAGTCGGTCGTAAAGAACGGGTTGCCGGTGCCGGCGGAAAACAGCACGACGTCGCCGGAGGTCAAATAGCGAATCGCCGTGCGGCGGTCGTAATGCTCTACCACGCCACTCATGGGAATCGCTGACATCACCCGCGAGCGGATGTTGGAACGCTCGAGGGCGTCACGCATCGCCAGTGCATTCATCACCGTTGCCAGCATTCCCATGTGATCGCCGGTTACACGGTCCATACCTGCTTCGTTGAGCGCCGCTCCGCGAAACAGATTACCGCCTCCGATCACGATCCCCACCTGGACACCGATGCCCACGAGCTGTCCGATCTCCAGCGCCATGCGATCCAGCACCGCCGGGTCGATACCAAAATCGTGCTCGCCCATCAGCGCCTCGCCCGAAAGCTTGAGCAAGATACGCTTGTACTTGGATTTCGATTTATCCATTTTACCGGCGATGGGGTTGGCTTCTTGAACATCACGTGACATGGCATCTCTCCAGGATAAAGAACAAAGGGGGTAGCAGGTCCTTTTAAGGGCCGAACGCAAAGGCCGGATACACAATGGCGTGCGCTTACGCGCACGCCATTATCGAACGGGAACCTGCGACCTTAGCGACGGCCAGCCTGTTCCATTACCTCTTTAGCGAAGTCGACTTCTTCTTTCTCGATGCCCTCGCCCACTTCAAAGCGCGTAAAGCGGACCACTTCACCACCGGCCGCCTTTACGAACTCGGCAACGGTCTGGTTGGGGTCTTTGACGAAGGCCTGCTGGGTCAGGCTGTTCTCGGCCAGGTACTTCTTCAAACGGCCTTGAACCATCTTCTCGGCGATCTGCTCGGGCTTGCCGGCCATGTCGGGCTGGGCCAGGATGATCGCTTTCTCTTCGTCGAGCTCGGCCTGGGGCATATCTTCCGGGTGAGAAACACTCGGATTGATCGCCGCCACGTGCATCGCCACGCCTTTAGCGGTTTCGCTGTCGCCGCCGGTCAGTACGGTCAACACGCCGATACGACCGCCATGGACGTATTCGCCCACCAGACCGCCTTCGACGGCATCGACGACGACGGCACGACGCACGCCGATGTTCTCGCCGATTTTCTGAACGAGCTGCTCACGTTCGGTTTCGATATCGCCTTCGGTGACCGCGGCCACGTCTTCGCTTTTAGCGGCGAAGAAGGCGTCGGCGACCTTTTTAGCGAAATTGATGAAGTTTTCATCGCGCGAAACGAAGTCGGTCTCGGAGTTGATCTCGACCATTACACCGTAGCTGCCGTCGTCGGCAACGCGGGTCACCACGGCGCCTTCGGCGGCGACACGGTCGGCTTTCTTGGCGGCTTTGAGACCCGAGTTCTTGCGCAGGTTCTCGATTGCCACTTCGATATCGCCACCGGTTTCGGTGAGTGCTTTTTTGCACTCCATCATGCCAAGACCGGTACGTTCGCGCAGTTCTTTAACCTGAGAGGCGCTGATAGCTGCCATGAGAAATTCACCTCTGAAAGGATTCTTGAGAGTTAGACGCGCTACAAAGTATAGACAAGGCGTATGACCGCTTTGTATCACTGCCCGTTCAGCGCAGATCATCGTTTGTAGTGCGTATGCCGGCGTCAAACCTGGCGTAATCGGCCCGCCAAGCGGGCAAAAGGGGGCAAAAGCCCCCTTCACGCGATGCGGCTAGACGGCCCGCCGCATCCACCGTGACCGTGTTACTCGGCCGCGGCGTCGGTTTCGGCGGACGCCTGCTCGTCGGTTACTTCAACGAACTCGTCCGGACGACCTTCTTTAGCGCGGCCACACGCGTCGGCAATCGCCTTCACGTAGATCTGGATCGCGCGGATGGAGTCGTCGTTACCCGGAATGACGTAATCCACGCCATCGGGGTTGGAGTTGGTATCGACCACGCCAATGACCGGGATACCCAGCTTGTTGGCTTCGTTGATCGCGATACGCTCATGATCGACGTCGATCACGAACAGCGCGTCCGGCAGACCGCCCATTTCCTTGATACCGCCGATGGAGCGCTCGAGCTTATCTTGCTCGCGGGTCGCCATCAGAACTTCTTTCTTGGTCAGCTTCGCGAACGTGCCGTCTTCGTGCATGGTCTCAAGCTCGCGTAGACGCTTGATGGACTGACGGATCGTTTTGAAGTTGGTCAACATGCCGCCCAACCAGCGATGGTTGACGAACGGCTGGCTAACGCGGTTGGCTTCTTCCTTGATGACCTTGCTGGCGCTGCGCTTGGTACCAACGAACAAAATCTTGTTGTTGGACGACGCCATCTTCTCGACCACGTCGATCGCTTCGTTCAGCGCCGGCAGGGTGTGCTCGAGGTTGATGATGTGAATCTTGTTGCGCGCGCCAAAGATGAACTTGCTCATCTTCGGGTTCCAGTATTTGGTCTGGTGACCGAAGTGAGCGCCTGCTTTGAGCAGGTCACGCATGTTAACGTGTGCCATGGTAAAACTCCTGAAACTCGGGTTAGGCCTCCACGCACCCCATGGATCCGACCGATAGTCTCGACGCTGAATCAGCGTCTAGCGAGGCTAAAGGCACCCGGGACCATGTGCCGGTGCATGTGTGTTTTCAAGGCTTGCTGTTTAGCCTCACGGGACATCCGCAGGGCTTCCTCTTGTACGCTTGCCCGCCGCCGGCTCGATCGCGGGGCGATTACGGGATGGCGATTGCAGTAAAGCGCGCGGCTTTATACCATATATCATTGTCAAGATGAAGTCGCACCCCTGGGTTTGCGTCTACTCCCGACCCAACACGCCATATCGAGAAGTCATGAACGTTCCAATCAAGACAGCGGAAGAAATCGAAAAGATGCGCGAAGCCGGCCGTCAGGCGGCCAGCGTTTTTGAAATGATCACGCCCTTTATAGCCGCAGGTGTCACCACCGGCGAGATCGACAAGCGCTGTCACGAGTACATCGTCGATGAGCTGGGCTCACAACCTGCGCCGCTGAACTACCACGGCTATACCCACGCCACCTGCATTTCGCTCAATCACGTGGTGTGTCACGGCTTTCCGGACTTCAGCAAGAAGCTGAAAAACGGCGACATCATGAACCTGGACATCACCGTCAAAACCGCCGACGGCTACCACGGTGATTCCAGCATGATGTTCATCATCGGCGAGACCATCCAGGGCGAGCGCCTGTGTCGCGTGACCCAGGAGTGCCTTTACAAGAGCATCGCCCAGGTCAAACCCGGCGTGCATCTTTCCGAGCTTGCGCGCACCATTCAAAAGCACGCCGAAGGCAACGGCTACTCGGTGGTACGCGACTTCTGCGGCCACGGTATCGGCGCCGGCTTTCACGAAGACCCGCAGTTTCTGCACTACGACGGCTACGCGCCGAGCGCGGATATCGCGCTGGAACCCGGCATGTGCTTCACCATCGAGCCGATGATCAACGTCGGCGGCTACAAGACCAAGGTACTGCGCGACGGCTGGACCGCGGTCACCAAGGACAAGAGCCTGTCCGCCCAGTGGGAGCACACGCTGCTGGTCACCGAAAGCGGCGTTGACGTGCTGACTGCGCGCAGCGACGAAGATTTCAGCTTCTTGAACTGATGCTCTTACACCACCACCGGTTCGAGCCGGACGCTACCCTGTTCGATCTTAAGGCGTTTCGCGCGGAACTCGCCGGCACGCGCTCGCCAGTGGCCCCGTTCAAGGCGGCGCTCAAGCAGCTGCAAGCGCGCCTGGACGAGCAGTTTCGGGCCGGCGGTGACATCCGCGACTTGGTGCGCGGGCGCGCCTGGTACCTGGACCAGCTACTGGCCATCGCCTGGGAGCGCCACGCCTGGCCGGATGACGCCATCGCCCTGGTCGCCGTAGGCGGCTATGGGCGCGGCGAACTTCACCCCCACTCCGATATCGATCTGCTGCTGCTGTTGGAGGGCGACGACGACAGCGCTTACCGCGAGCCGCTCACCGCCTTTATCACCTTTTTATGGGATATTGGCCTGGAGATCGGCCACAGCGTGCGCTCGCTAAGTGACTGCGAGCGCGAGGCGCGAGACGACGTCACGGTGATCACCAACCTGCTCGAATCGCGCCTGGTCGCCGGCCCAAAGCGGCTGCGCGAGGCGATGCGAAGCCGTTTGAGCCCGGCGAATCTGTGGCCGGCGGATCGTTTTTTCGAGGCCAAGTGGCAAGAGCAGATCACCCGCCACTACCGCTACAACAACTCCGAGTATCATCTGGAGCCGAATATCAAAAGCTCGCCGGGCGGGCTTCGCGATATTCAGATGATCGGCTGGATTGCCAAGCGCCACTTCGATATCGAGCAGTACGCCGATATCGTGGCCAACGGCTTCATGAACGACGCGGAGCTTCGCATTCTAAGCCAGGGCCAGGCCTTTTTGTGGCAGGTGCGCTATGCGTTGCACATGCTGACCGACCGCGCCGAAGACCGATTGCTGTTCGATCATCAGCGCACCATCGCCTTGATGTTCGGCTTTCGCGATACGCCGGAGCGCCTGGCCGTCGAGCAGTTCATGAAGCGCTATTATCGTCACGTCACCGCCCTTGCCGGGCTCAACGACATGCTGCTCCAGCACTTCGACGAGGTCATTCTGCGCGGCAAGGAAGAACTCGAAACGGTCACGCTCAACGAGCGCTTCGAGACCAAGGGCGGCTACATTCAGGCGCGCTCGCGCAGCCTGTTTCGCGACCACCCCGAGGCGATGCTCGAGCTTTTCCTGCTGATGGCCGAGCACCCGGAGATCGAAGGCGTGCGCGCCGACACCATCCGGCTGATTCGCGACCACCGCCACCAGATCGACGACCACTACCGCGACGACCCGCACCATCAGCGCCTGTTCATGGCAATCATCCGCTCGCCGGGTAACGTACCGCGCCAGCTCCGGCGTATGAACCGCTACGGCATTCTGGGCAAATACCTGCCGGAGTTCGGCCGCGCGGTCGGCCTGATGCAGCACGACCTTTTCCATATCTATACCGTCGACGCGCACACCCTGCGCCTGCTCAAGTTTTTGAACGGTTTTAGAAAACCCGAAGCCAAGGCGGACTTTCCGGTCGCCGCCCCGCTGATCCACCAGTTGCCCAAACTCGAGCTTTTGTGGATCGCCGGGCTTTATCACGATATCGGCAAGGGCCGCGGCGGCGACCACTCGATCATCGGCGCCCTCGATGTCGAGCAGTTCTGCCGCCGCCACCACGTCTCGCTGCACGACACCAACCTGGTAAAGTGGCTGGTCGAGCATCACCTTTTGATGTCCATGACCGCGCAAAAGCGGGATATCAGCGACCCGGACGTGATTCGCGACTTCGCCCTGGTGGTGCGCAACGAAACCCGCCTGGATTATCTTTACGTGCTCACCGTGGCGGATATCAACGCCACCAACCCCACGCTCTGGAACGGCTGGCGGGCGTCGCTTTTGCGCCAGCTCTACGCGGAAACCAAGCGCGCGCTGCGCCGCGGGCTCAAAAACCCGCCGGACCGGGACGACTGGATCCGCGAAACCCGCTGTGAAGCGCGGTCGCTTTTGCAGAACCTGGGGGTGGCCAGCGAGCAGATCGACACCCTGTGGGAGTCGCTGGGTGAGGACTACTTTCTACAGTACGCGCCCAGCGAGATCGTCTGGCAGGCCCAGGGCATTCTCGCCCACCAGCCCTCCCTGCTTCCGCTGGTGTTGATCAGTGCGCCCACCGAGGACATGGCCGAAGGCGGCACCAAGGTGTTTATCCACACCCGCTCGGTGGACGATCTGTTCGCCGCCACCGCCGCGGCCATGGAGCAGTTGGGGCTTTCGATTCACGACGCGCGTATCGCGACTTCGCACAACGACTGGACGCTCAACACCTTCATCGTGTTGGACAGCCAGGGCCAGCCGATTCGCGATGTTGACCGCATCGAAGAGATGCGCAGCCACCTGGTCGAGGAACTCGACGACCCGGACGACTACCCGCAGATCGTCACCCGGCATACGCCGCGCCAGCTCAAGCACTTCAAGGTACCCACAGAGGTGATCATCGAGCAGGACCCGGCCAACGAGCGCACCCTGTTGGAGCTGACCGCCCCGGACCGCCCGGGCCTTCTCGCCCGGGTGGGGCGTATCTTCATGGAGCAGGACATCGCGCTTTCTACGGCCAAGATCGCAACCCTTGGCGAGCGGGTCGAGGATGTGTTCTTCATCACTACCAAAGCGGGCGAGGCGCTGACCGACCCGGCGCGCCAGCAGCGCCTGCGCGAGCGTTTGATCGAGGAGCTGGGCGTGTGAGCGAGGAGGGCCGGTGGCGCCGGGTATAGCGCTTCTATTCCTATGGGTGCTGGCCGTGGCCTACATGGATCTTCGGAAACGCCAGATCGCCAACCGCCTCGTGTATCCGTTTTTGCTGCTGGCCGCGGGGTGGCTGGCCGTGACCGGCGAAAGCTTGATCGGGGTGGCCTGGCCCCAGGCGCTGTTCGGGGTGGGGGGCGCGCTGCTGCTCGCCATTCCCGGCCACGTAAAGGGGGTGCTGGGCGGAGGCGACGTCAAACTGCTGGCCGCCCTTGGCCTGTGTTTGGGCACGACGGGGCTGCTGGCGGTAGTGGCGCTAACGGCGGCGCTGCTCGTCGTGTGGCATACCCTCGCGCGGCGCTTGCCGGCAAAAACCCGGGCGGCCCTTGCGCACTACGCCCCGGGGATTTGCCCGCCCCCGCGCGATCACCCCCAGGACCCTCTCGTTCAAGCCCCAGATGAACCGGGCTACTATGCCTACGCCCCCTTCATTGCGCTGGCGCTCGTGCTACTGGTGCTAGGGGCCATCAGCTTCACCGGCTAGTTGCCGCTGAAACCGCCGGCGGTATCGCTTGCGTAGCGTTCGGGAATGGGGTGGTTGAAGCTATCAAGCCAGCGCTGATGAGCAAGCTCCTGCTCCCGGGGTGAAAGGGACTGGGGCGTAAGCGATGCCTGGTGGCCCTGGCGCTGAACCTGTAGCCAGTTATCCGCCGCGGTCATCGAGTGCTTGCCCGGGCCCGCGCAGCCGCTTAACAGGGCGACCATCAAAGGCGCGGCCACCAGCGCGACCAACCCCCGACCGACGCCTCTGGTTGGGGCGCCCCGCAGGCTACCCACCTTGCAATATGCCATTTCTTTATCTCCCTCGTATCGGCGCATGGACTTAACGGCGCTGCTGATCTTCCAGCTGCATCTGGTGGGCGCGGGTTTCGGCGCGCTGGTACTGTAGGGGTGTTCCCCGCCCGTTACCCAGCAGCGCGCTCGCGGCCTGGGGTCGCTGCTGATAGATCAGCAGCGTCATCAAGTTCTCCAGCGGCAGCGCGTCGTCCTGGCTTAGCTCCAGCGCGGTCATGAACTCGAACCGCGCTTTTTCGAGCTCGCGACGCTGTAGATGAACGAAGCCCAGGTCGTTACGGATCTTGAAACTGGCGGGGTAGAGCCTGGCCGCTTCGCGCATATGGGCGAGCGCCTGATCGAAGTCGCCAGCAACGACGGCCACCTGGCCAAGACCCTGGTGCGCCTCGGCGGCCACGCAGCTGTCGAGCAGCGAGCGGTAGAGCGCGGCCGCTTCCGGGTCGTCCAACTGACGCAAAATTTGCGCCTTGCGCAGGCGCACCTCGGCAATCGACTCGGGCAGCTGCTCGAGGTGGGCCAGCGCCGCATGGGGCCTCCCCTGCTCAGCCATGTCGTTGGCGAGCTCGACGGCGAGCTGCTGTTCCGGCGCCAGTTGGCGGCACGCATCGACCGGCGCGCCCGCCGTAGAGGACACCCCGGCACAGCCGGAAAGCGCCAGCGCGAGAAGCACCGTAGCGCTCGCTAAAACATGGTTCATCAATTCATCCCCGATATCGCGGCAAAAATGGCCATAAAGCCAGGCCCTGCCAGAATAATCAGCAGCGCTGGAAAGAGAAACAAGACCATCGCCCCGGACATCTTGGCCGAAAGCTTGGAGACCTTCTCCTGCTGGTCGGTGATTCGCCTGTCGTGGAAAAGCTCCTTGAGCGAAATGAGCGAGGCGACCGCCCCACCGCCCTGGCGTATCAACTGCTCGAGAATCACCACGCAGTCGTTGAGCGGATCCACATCCAGCCTTTCGGCCATGACGCTGAGCTCAGTGGCCAGGTCGAGGCCGGCGTCGACGCGGCTGAGCACGCGCCGGAGTTCCCGGGAAAGCTCGGGCAGAATGTGCTCTCCCTCCCGGGAGAGCACCCGCAGCGACTGATCCACGGTCATACCGACCTCGAAGAGCATGCGCAAAAGCGGCAGCATCGCCGACACCTCTTCGTTGATAGCGGCGTGGCGCTTTGCGACCTGCTTTTTGAGCCAGCGCTTGGGCAGAAAAAAACCAAGCGCCGCGGCGATGAATACCGCCAACAGCGATGGGCCATCGCCCCAAAGCGCGCTAACCAGGGTGGCCAGTACGCCGGTCGCGATCGGCACGCCCAACTGAAACGCGTAATAGGTGGCGCGCTGGTCGGCGCCGCGCCAGCTCAACTGCTCCATCAGCTTCGGAACTTCCGCATCCAGCTTGCCATCCAGGTAGGCAAGCTCTCCCAGCAGCGTACGCCGCGATATGCGGCCAGGGGTATCGGTCACCGCGATGCGCTGGGCAATCATGGCCGCTTTCCAGCGCTTGGTGAGCAGCACATAGCCCACCAGGCCCGCCGCGACAAAAAAAAGTAACGCACTGAGGGTCAAAAGCGTCATGGTTACATACTCTTCAGCATACGCCACAAGAGCGTACAGCCGGTCACTTGTAGCGTTAAAGAAAGTAGCAGCATGGCCTTACCGGCCGTCGTTGCCCACATATCGAGTATTAACGTCGGGTTCACCATCAAAATATAACTTCCTATGGCGATGGGCAGGCCGGCCAATACTATCGCGCTGATACGCGTCTCGCCGGTCATGGCACTCAACTGGCGGCTGGCCTGCTCCCGGTCGCGGATGATCATGATCAGGTTATTGAGCATATCGGTGGAGTTGCCGCCATAGCGCTGGTTGACCTGCACCCCCAGCGCCAGCATGTAAAACTCCTCCCGGGGGTAGTCCTCGGCAAACTCGTTGACCGCTTCCGCCAGCGGCATGCCAAGCTCTATATCCCGGCGCACGGTTTGTATCGCCTGGTTGAGCGGGTCGGGGCAGCGCTTCATGGCAAGCAGCATGGCATCGCTCAAGGTTCTACCGGATTTGATACTGCGTATCATATGATCCAACAGCGTAGGCAGCTGCGCGATCATGCGCTCCAGGCGTTTTTGCGCCCGCCACTGCCCGACGAGATAGACCACCAGCGCTATCAAGACGAGCGCAATCGGCGGCAGCATCCAGCTAATTTGGGTCAGCATCAGCGCCAGCAGAAGCACCAGCGCCGTTGCCACCGCCACCACCCAGGAGGGCAGATCGAGCCCGGCCTGGCTTAGCCAGCGCGCCATGCCTCTGGGTCGGCGCTCGCGCCGGGTCATCGATGCGCGCTCGCTTTGAAGCCGCTGGCCCACGCGCTCGCCCACCGCCTGGCGGCGGCTTAGGTTCACCAACAAAAGCCCGGCCCCTAGCAGCAAGAAGCTGCCCACCATCAGCAAAAGCGCTACGCTACCCACCGCTCGCCCCCGGTAATGCGCCCTGGAGTTTTTCGTTGACCACCTGGGTGCTCTTTTGCACAAAGCTCTGCTGGTGCCGGTCGTAGCGAAACAGCAGGTTGGTGACGTAATTGCCCTGCTCCAGCCCGCCAAGCTCGATGATCTCGCTGATACAGCGCTGGCCGTTGGGCAAACGGGACAGTTGAATGATCACCTCGATCGCCGAGGCGATCGAGCGGCGCACGGTACTCTCGGGCACCTGAACGCCGGAAAGCCCCACCAGGGTTTCGATACGCAGCAGTGAATCGCCGGCGTTGTTGGCGTGTATCGAGGTCATCGACCCTTCGTGGCCGGTGTTCATCGCCGAGAGCACATCGAGCACCTCGACCCCGCGGGTTTCGCCCAGAATGATCCGGTCGGGGCGCATGCGCAGCGCGTTGCGCACCAGGTTTCGAGCGGTCACCTCGCCGTGGCCATCCGCGTTGGGCGGGCGCGTCTCCAAACGCACGACGTGGCCGTGCTTGAGCTGAAGCTCCGCGGTATCCTCGATGGTCACCAGGCGCTCGCGCTGATCGATCAGGCTGCTCAACAGGTTCAGCATGGTGGTTTTACCCGTCCCGGTTCCCCCGCTGATGACGATATTGCAGCGCCTTTTCACCGCGCACTCAAGAAACGCCAACATGTCCTCGTTCAGCGAGCCGGCGCCGACCAGCTCCTTGCTTTGCAGCATGTCCTTACGAAACTTACGCACCGAAAGACAGGCGCCGTCCAGGGCGATAGGGGGAATCACCGCATTGACCCGGCTGCCATCCGGCAGGCGGGCGTCGACCATGGGCGAGGATTCGTCCAGCCGCCGCCCAAGCGGGGCAAGAATGCGCTGAATGACGCGCTGAAGGTGATGGTCATCGACGAACTGCAAATCGCTTTGCGACAGCACCCCACGGCGCTCGACGAAAATACGCTCACACCCGTTGACCAGGATCTCCGTTACGCTGGGATCACTGAGCAGCATTTCCAGCGGGCCGAAGCCGGTGAGCTCGTCGATCATCTCCTCGGTGAGCCGGTCGATCTCATAGCCCGATACCGCCAGCTGATGAAGCCGGGTAAAGGACTGGATATGCACGGCCAGAAACCGCCTAAGCTCGTGCCGGCTGCCTTCGACCAGGTTAGAGCCTTCATCGCCTAGCTGATCGATCAGGTAGCGGTGCAAACGCTCTTTAAGCTGAAAAAGCTGCTGGCGGCCCACTCGCTCCATAAGACGTCCTCTTTGGTGTGCAATGCAAAACCCTCATGATCTTTCCCAACCCGATACCTGGCCGGGGGTTAGCGCCGTAGCCGGGGCCATCGCCAACGCCCTCGACCCTCTTCCACCGGCTCGGGCAATAACGTTTTGGCCAGGCGCCGCAACGCTCTGGAGAGTTCGCTGTGGGGCGCCAATTCAAACAGCGGCACGCCCTGGTTGAGACTATTGAGCCGCTGCTCCGCTAGTGCCGGCAGCACCGCGGCAAGTGGCGTGGCGAAGGTGTCCGCCAGCACCTCCGGTGTGGGCGAGACGCTGGGTAAATGGCGGTCCACCAGCAAGCCCAGCCGGTTCAGAGTAATGCCTTCCGTCTTGTAGCGCTGCAGCCGCTCCAGATTGCGACGGCTGCAGGGCACGCTCTGCTGGACGTACCAAAGCACCTGGTCCGCCGCGCTTGCCAGGGCGCGCAAAAACCCGCTGTCCGCCTGGCCGCAGGCGTTGATCACGATAAAGGCGAAGTGCTGGCGCAAAACCCCCAACAAAAGGATCGCTTCCGCGTAGCTGTATTGCTCGGGATAGCGCTCGTCCTGAAGCAGCGGCAGCACGAAAAGCCCGCTTTCGTGCCGGGAAAACACGTTGGCGATGACCGCGCTGTCGATTCGCTGGGCGGAACTCATGGCGTCCTCGACGCCAAAGCTGCACTTCAGGTTCAAAAGCGCCTCCAGCTCGCCAAGCCCGGGGGCGGCATCGATCAACAAAACCGGCGAGTGCTGTTCGGCCACCGATAGCGCCAGATGGGCGGCCACCCAGGTCGTATCCGCCGTGGCGTCCGTGCCCTCCAGCACCACCACGTTGGCGCGGGGGCCGGAGCTTCCGCCGATGATCGACGGCTGCTTTCGAAGCAGCCGACGCATGAGGCTTTGCACCTCACTGCGGCGCTGACCCACGGTCAGGTAGTCCCGCGCGCCGGCGCGCATCGCACCCAGCACCAGCGCGTTCTCGGCGCTCTCCCCGACGGCGACGACGGCAAGATCCGGGCGCGACTCGACCACGCCCTCGATCACCAAAAGCGCCATGTCGCTGTTACTCGGGTCGATATAGAAAAAGATGAGGCCACTGCCCATCTGATCGGCCAAGCCGATAATGGCTTCCAACTGAGGGTTGACCGGCACCAGCCGGGTCTGCTCCACCAGGGTCGCCTTGAGCCAGCTAATCTCTGCGTCGCCGCAGCCGCATACCATGAATATCTGCATCATCGCCCCTATTGTGACAGTCCGGCGCTGCGGTTGAACGAGCCGTCCTCGAGCAGCAGCTCGTGCACGCTGGGCGCGTAATCGCGCACCTCTTCGCCGGGCAGGGAGGGCAGCGTCGCATCCGCCGCAATGGGCTGCACCAGGTGCGGCGTGACGATCATCAAGAGTTCGCGCTCTTCGCTGCGGGTTTGGCTATTGCGAAAAAAAGCGCCAAGGATCGGCACGCTTCCGATCCCCGGGAGCTGCCTCACCTGGGCACTGCGATTGGTGCTGATCAGGCCGCTGATGATGAAGCTTTCGCCGCTGGCAAGCGATACGCTGGTGTCCGAACGGCGAACCGTCAGCGCGGGCACCGTCGTTCCCGCAATGGTGACGCCGTTGGCGAAATCAAGCTCGCTGACTTCCGGGGCGACCTTGAGCGTGATCCGCTGCTCGTCGATGACCGTCGGCGTCAGCGTGAGCCGCACCCCGAACTCCTTGTACTCGATGGAGACGCTGTCGCTACCTGCACTGGGCACGGGGATAGGGAACTCGCCACCGGCCAGAAAACTGGCGCTTTGCCCGCTCAGCGCGACCAAACTCGGCCGCGCCAGGGTATAGGCGAAGCCGCTGGTCTCCAGAGCGCTAAGCGCGGCCATGACGCGCTGACTCCCACCCCCGACCACCAGGTTGAAACCGCTGCTGGAAAGCGGCACGTTGGCGCCGGGGGTCAGCGCGCCGATGGTGCCCACGCCGACGGACCCGGGGCCTACGCCTGGCGAGGCGAACAGATTGTTATTAGAAGCCCCGAACAGCGACACCCCGACTTCGCGAAGCCGGGTCCGGTTGACCTCGACGAAGCGAATGTCGGTCTGCACCTGGGAGGGCACCGGCGCACGTTGCAAGGCGCGCTCGCCAAGCGCTTGGCTCGCGGCGCCCGAAACGCTCAGGGCGATCTCGACCGGTGCATCGGCGCAGGGAGTCCAAATTGAGGCGTTGGTGACGCCGCCCGCCAGGGGGGTGATCAAAAAAGCGTTGCCGGAGGTCAGCTGCACGTTGGCCACCTCAGGATTGCCGACCGCCAGGCGCTCGATGGCGACCGGCAACGCCACCTCCCGGTGTATGCCCGGGGCCAATTCGAGCGCGGCCGGCACTTGGCTCAACTCGCTACAGCTGGACTGCGCAAGCGCCCCGGAGGAGTAGCTACCCACGCCCACCAGCACGCCGGCTAACACGCGTATCAGGTTCTTCATTGGTCTCCCTTACCCTGGCCTTTAACGCCCTGGCGTCTCGGTATTGGTTTGTCGTTATGAGTAGGTCGTTATAAGCCCAGGATGGCTGGCATGTCGTTGATAACGGCACGTCGTTACTAGGCTCTGTCTGAAAAGTGCCTGCGCTCGACAATACGGCGTTAAAAATTGGCTCAAAATACTCATTTACACATGTAAACTCCGTTTTTTCGCCAATTTTTGCCTTGTCTTGTCTTCGCTCGTCGACTTTTCAGACAGACCCTAACGCAGCAGCGGTCTAAGGCGCTTCCAGGCTTCTCACCGCCCCGCGAATCACGGCGACCGACGATTCGCTGGCCTCTGGCGAACGCGGGGCAGGGGCAGGCGCCGGCGCCTGCTGGTACGGGGGCGGCGCGGTATCATTCACGGGCACGGCCGGGGGCGGTGCAGCCGGGCGCAGGGCCAGCTGCTCGAACTGAAAAAGCTGCTGGTTGAGGTCCTGGATCGAAGAGGCGCCGGGGGCCCCGCGATGAAAATCGGCCAGACGCCGCTCCTCAGAGGCGCGCACGGCAATTCTTAGCTCGCCGACATCCGCGGCCAGGGCAAAGCGGGTGAGCAGCGTCTCGGGCACGGCGAGCACCAGCGTTCCCGAGGACGGGTTGGCGCCCCCCGAGGCGCTATCGGTTAGAGTCGACAGCGGCTGGACCGTTTCGCCTTCCGCGGTCAGCCCCAGCACGCTACCCACCGTCAATACGCGCAGGGCCGGCACGGCCACCTGCATCGTACGATCGGCGTTTTGCTCGGTCTGGGGAAGAAACAGCAGCACATCCACGTAGTCGCCGGGCGAGACATGCCCCCCGGCGCCCATGGCCGGGTTAAAAGGTACGGCAATCGCCCGCTCGTCTGATCGAATCATGCGCGCCACCGTACCGCCGCTGGCAAAGTGGCTCTCTTTCAATACCGTCCCTTGAGCGGTGTCGAGCCCCACGGAGCGCCCTATCAAAAGATCCGGATCGCTGAATCCGCCCGGCGGCATCAGGCTCAGCCGCTCTATCTGGAGATCCTCGCGAACGATTGGGTGATAAGCGCGCAGGTCCTTCGCGACCACCACGACCTCCACCCCGGGCAGGGGCTCGGCCGCTTCGCCAAGCACCGGGTCGCCGGATGCGTCAACGCCCGCGGCAGGCGCCGGCGCGGGCTGCTGGGCGATTCGAATACCCGCATAGCCCACGGCGATGGCCGCCACCACCAGCGCCACCGCAATACACATTAAAAAACGGCTACTCACTATTGTTGGCTCCCAACACTGTGCGCTTGTTTGGTCCATCGACCAGGAGGGCTAGCGTACCGGCAAAGTTAAAATCACCTTAAACCAAAAAGCCTATAAAAAACCGGCTTAATCCGTCATTAAAAAGTACCAACGATAACGTTCAATAGATACCCGACACTTTACACGACAACAAAGAAAAAGAGTGATTGCGTCTCAAACATAACGCTTTCAGCTTTATCTTTAAAACAACTAGCTAATAAAACAACCACTTAACTAAAAGCACTATCTAAAGAAGTAAAAAATTACTCATGAAAATGCGCAAGATGACGATAAATAGATATCGCTTCTTGAACAATGGCTTAAACGATCGATAACCCTCTAGCGGGCCTGCACCGCAAAACTTGAATCGGAGATTCCTAATGAAAGCATTCGTTTCTCTCTACACCTACCTGACCACCCTTCACACCGATAAAAAAGGCGCCTCGGCCATCGAGTACGCGCTGATTGCGGGTTTGATTGCGGCGGGACTGATCGCCATTCTCACAATACTGGGCGACGGTATCGTGGTCTTTTTCCAAGACATCGTGACAGGACTTAAAATTGGTAACGATACACCGCCGACCGATGGATAAAGCCCGGAAAACGATCCCGAAAACAATTGGAAAATCTCTATCGCAACCGTTATAACGCCCGTTTTATAACAATCGTTAAAAGTGATGGTTAACCCAATATTGGCTGAATATCCGTGCCTACTTTAAAAGCGCACCAAACCGGTGCCATCAGTATCGAGTTTGCACTGAGCTTCGTCTTACTACTGGGGCTCTTTTACGGTGCACTGGGGCTTGCCATGCCGTTGTTGCTGAGTGCCAGTTATCAGCAGTTGGCCTCGGATGCATTAAGAGAAGGCCTGGTTTGGAAAAACCATCATCAAGCTACTCAGGACGAGGCGGCGGCACATATCGCCTCGATCATCGACGCCGCATGGATGCCGGCGTCCTGGGTCGCGCCCTGCGCAAGCCAGGACCGCTATTTGACCGTCGCCCCCCTGGAAGGCGCCTGGCATGTCTGCCTGCATCACCCTTCACCGGACACCATACTCCCCCCCATCCGTTTGATGGGCGCTCAATTCCCCCCGCTGCCCGACCAGATAGTGGGGCGCGCCTATTTGCGGACCCTCGAGGTGGCCGTGCCGTCGAATTAGCGGTGACCTTGGGTGAGAACACACCCACCGGAAAAGCGTTTTCCTTCGTTTTGATAACAGGCAGGTGAACATGACCCCGGCTTTTTCTGGCCATCACAGCCCCTTGTATCAGCGCGGTTTCATCAGTGGCCTGACGGCCTTCGTACTGATGACGCTGCTGTTGGTCATGGCGCTATTGGTCGATACCGGGCGGCTTTTTCTCGAAAAGCGCCAGCTGCAGAAAGTGGCCGATATGGCCGCCATGGAGGCCTCTGCCCGCCTGCCGCGGGGTTACTGTGCCGGCGCCCCCGCCCTTGCCCAAACGCTCGCCCTGGAATCCGCCGCCGTTCATGGCTTCGTGCCGGATGCCCAAAGGGCGCTGTCACTGCGCTGCGTGACGCTTGCAAGCCAGGACGGGATGCGCCAGGTATCGCCGATCCCCCACGCCGCCGTCGAGGTCACGGTGAGTCGCTCGACCCCGGCGAGTCTCGTGCTACGGGGCGGCGCCCTGGTCAGTGGTGGCCTTGGTGAGAACGTCACGCTCACTGCCCGCGCGACCGCCCAGCGAAGCGATGCGGTGGCCGCCTTTACGGTCGGCAGCCAACTTCTGCGCCTGGAAAGAGAACGACCGGTGGGGCGCTTTTTGCGCGCGGCCGGGGTCGACACCACGCATCTGACGACTCTCAACGCAAGCGGCGTTGCCAGCACCTACGTAAGCCCGCTGGGGCTTTTCAAAGCGCTCGGTATCGAGACCAGCATCATGGAGTTGTCGCGTATGACGTCCCTGGAGCTGATCGCGCTCACCGATCAAAGGCTTGCCTCGTTGACGCTTGCCCAGTTGATCGACGCGATGGCCCGGAACGTCGACGATGAGAGCTTGCGCGCCTCGCTTCGCGCCTTTGGCCGCGCGATCGCCGCCAACCCGCGGCTTGGCCAGGTCAAGCTGAAACTACTGGGAAGCGACGCCACCGGGCTGATCGAGCTAAAGCGGGACGCCGTGAACAGCACCCGCGCGGTACTCGAAAGCCGCGTGAACCTGGCCGAGCTCTTGGCCGTGGCGCTGCTGACCGGCACCCGCGAGCAGACGATTGCGCTTGAAAGCCACGGGCTTTTCGGCCTCGAGGTAGCGGCCCGAATGGTCTCGGCACCGGTGATCGCCATTGGGCCGGCGGGCAGCCAGGTGCCGGGCGGCCAGCTCAGGCTCGACGTCAAACTCGATACCGCGGGTCTGGCACCGCTCGGCCCCTTTTCCGGGCTGCTGGGCGTACGAGTCAATTTCCCGATCACCCTCGATCTTGGCTCGGCCCAGGCCGAGCTCACCCGGCTACAGTGCCAGTTCGATACGCCCACCGCCGATATTGCGGTAACGACCTCGACCCTGGAGGCCTGCGTGGGGAATTTGGCTGCGCCAGGCGCAGCGCCGGGGCCCCAAAGCTGCGCCGCGCGGCTCGAAAACACCGAGTTTTTAAGGCTTTTCAGCCAGCCCATGCTCGCAGGGCGCTCACATATCAACGGCCTTCGTCACCAGGCCCTTCTGCCCGATATGCGCGCCACGGAAAAACGCACGATTCAACCCGACGCGCTGGCGTTAGGCACAAAGGTCAATCACCTGGTCGGCGATTTGTTGGACATTCTGGCCGGATTTTTCCGCCCGCCTCAGCGCCAAGAAGGGCCGTTCAGCGTTGGCGACAAGTCGCAAGACGTTCTACTCCAGCAGTTGGCCACGCAATACCTGGAGGCGACGAAAGACAGCAGTGGCTTTTATCACATCGAAGATGTGCTTTCCCTGACGCTGAGAGGAATTTCATCGAGCATCGTCAGCGGCCCGGCCCAGATCCCCATTCTCACCAATGACTTTGTCGTCGTCGGCGCGCCGCTTGGTCCGATCCTCTGCCCGCTGGGTATCTGTCCGCAACTACGCTTTGCCGAAGCCTTTAGAAACTACGCTAATTATAGACCCGGCGTACTCGGTACGGTGGCCATACCGATACTAGGCTCCCCTTACCAAGCCTGTGGCTGGACCCGTAACTCGCGCACAAACTGGAACGCCTGCCTGAGAAACAACTTGTTCCAACTGCTCAGGGCCAAGAGCAACCCACCGCTGGAGATGATCAACGTACGAGACGCGCTGATCGTGGCTGACGCCGCCAACACTACCGGGGTCTGCACGGGCAGCGTGTGTCATGTGCTGGGGCCGCTGCTGCGCTCGGTGAAACCCAGCCTGACCGGTGTGGGAACGCTGGTGAGTACGCAGTTGCCCGGGGCACTGGGCGTAACGCTTGGCCAGACCGAGGTCCACCTTCACTCCACCAACTGCGGGGTGCCCTCGATTGCCTATTAAGGCCCAACAGCGCGGCGCCGTGGCGATCGAGTTCGCGGCCATCTTCCTGCTGTTTTTCACCCTGGTGTACGGCGCTTTCGCATTTGCCCTGCCGGCCGTCGCGCGCTTGTCGTTTCAGCACTGGGCGGCGGAGGCAGCCCGCGCGGCAATGCGCGTCGACACCGACGCCCCCCACGCTATGGTGTTGGCGCGGCTGGGCGAGCAGGTGGAGCAGTCGATCACCCATAGCTGGCTTCCCGGTGCCTGGCGTGGCGGCTGCGACGCGCCGGAAAGCGCGCCCTGGCAACCCCTGCCGGGAACGAACTACGGCCACTGGGCGTACGAGGCCCACCCGGCCCCGTCGCGAAGCCCGCGCTACCTGCTTCACGTCTGCCTCCAGGCCAACGACCCCATCGTGCCCCAGGTCAGAATCGGTAACCTGTACCTGCCCCCCCACAAAGACGACAGCGGCCGCCCCTGGGTGCGCGGCTACACCATCACCTATCTTTGAGGCCTCCTCGAGGCGTAATGAGGCGGCCTGGGCGTGACCCGTTTGGCGGATGCTTATTTCCCGGTATGTTTGAGCAAGCCCTGGGGGTTGCCTATAATCGGTAGCTGACAATTTTCAGCCGCCGCCCAGGCCCGCCACGGACCCGCCATGAATCCTGATCTTAACGCGCTGCATCCCTATCCGTTCGAGAAGCTGGCCACGCTGAAAAAGGGGCTGCCCCCCCCCGCCGAGCTCGATCCCATTGCGCTCACCATCGGCGAGCCCCAGCATGCCCCGTTCAAGGGGGCGCTGGAGGCGCTAACGGCGCATCAGCACGAAATGGCCCGCTACCCGGCGACCAACGGTCTTCTGGAGCTTCGTGAAAGCATCGCCAACTGGGCAACCAGGCGCTTCCACCTTACAGGCCTGGACGCGGATCGCGAGATCGTTCCGGTCAACGGTACCCGCGAGGCGATCTTCGCCTTCGTGCAAGCCGCCCTCGATCGCAGCCGGCCAGCCAAAGTCGCGGTGCCCAATCCGTTTTATCAGATTTACGAAGGCGCGACGCTGCTCGCTGGCGGCGAGCCGCACTACCTGGCCTGCACCGCGGAAAACGGCTTTCGCCCGGATTTCTCCCAGGTGGACGCCGCCACCTGGCAAGACGTTCAGATCGTGTTTATCTGCTCGCCGGGCAACCCCACCGGCGCGGTCACCCCGCTTGCCGAGTTCAAACAGCTGATCGAACTGGCCGACGAGCACGATTTCATCATCGCATCAGACGAGTGCTACTCCGAGCTCTATCTCGACGAAGACACGCCGCCCCCGGGGCTATTGCAAGCCTGCGCCGAGCTTGGCCGTTTTGATTATCGCCGCTGCGTGGTGTTTCACTCGCTCTCCAAGCGCTCGAACCTGCCGGGGCTTCGCTCCGGGTTCGTGGCCGGCGACGCCGAACTTCTGGCCCCGTTCAAGCGCTACCGCACCTACCACGGCTCGGCCATGTCGCTGCCGCTTCAACACGCCTCGATCGCGGCCTGGCAGGACGAGGCGCACGTGCGCGCCAACCGCGACGCGTATCGAGAAAAATTCAGCGCCGTAACCGAGGTGCTGGCCCCGGTGATGGATTTTCCCACGCCCGAGGCAAGCTTTTACCTTTGGCCCGCCGTGCCCGGCGGTGACGACATCGCTTTCATGCAGCGCCTGTTTCGCGAAGAGCACGTAAGCGTGCTGCCGGGCAGTTTGATGGGCCGCGCCGATGCCAACGGCCACAACCCGGGCGCGGGTCGGCTGCGCCTGGCGCTGGTCGCCGAGTTAGCACCCACGCTCGAGGCGGCGCACCGCCTGCGCCGGATGATCGAGCAAGGCTAGCTGCGTCGAGCAACCCCCAACGACAACCGCCACGACGCTCAAGGAGACGACTTTATGCTAACGCTTTATGTAATCGACAATTGCGATACCTGCCGTAAAGCGCGCAAGGCGTTGGACGAAAAAGGCCTGGCCTTCAAGACCCACGACCTGCGCAAGGACGGCCTCTCGGCGCCCCTTTTGGAGCATATCCTCGAACAGATCCCGCTGTTGAAGGCGATCAACAAGCAAAGTAAAACCTGGCGCGAACTGCCGGAAGAGGAAAAAGAGGATATCGACGCGACCTCCGGGCGCGAGCTCATTCTCAAGCACCCGACGCTTTTAAAGCGCCCGCTTCTCGAACTCGATAGCCACCAGATCCTGGTAGGCTACAAAGAGGGCGATTACGACACTATTACCCAGTAACGGGTTCACCCAGTAACACCTTACTGGTACGCACACCGTTAGATATCGACACACTTGAAAGGAAGACGCTTTATGCTGAGCTTCGCGCTTGGAATCGGCACGCAAAACACTAAAGGCGACTGGCTGGAAATCTACTACCCGGCCCCGCTTTTCAACCCCGCCGAAAGCCTGGTGGCCGCCGCCCAGAAGGCGTTGGACGCCCCGCAAGGCACGCAAGCGATCAGCTTTTTGCCCGAGGACTGCCAGCGTCTTGCCAGCGCCTTGAAGGACGCCGGCGACGCGGAGCAGGCGGCGATTGCCGAGTCCCTTGCCGACAGCAAGCGCCCGCTGGTCGCCATGTTCATCGACACCGACCAGCCGCCGCAAAGCGCCCCGGAGGTATACCTAAAGCTGCACCTGCTCTCGCACCGCCTGGTCAAAGCTCACGGGCTCGACCTGACCGGGATGTTCGGCCTGCTGCGCAACATCGCCTGGTCGAGCGAAGGTGCGATCGATATCGAAGAGCTGCCCGCGCGGCGTTTGAAAGCGCGCCTGGCCGGCCAGCCGCTTTCCGTGGACTGCGTCGACAAGTTCCCGAAAATGACCGACTACGTGGTACCCAGCGGCGTGCGCATCGGCGACACCGCCCGGGTGCGCCTGGGCGCGTATCTGGGTGAAGGCACCACGGTCATGCACGAAGGGTTCGTCAACTTCAACGCCGGCACCGAAGGCCCGGGCATGATCGAAGGACGTATCGCCGCGGGCGTGTTCGTGGGTAAAGGCTCGGATCTCGGCGGCGGCTGCTCTACCATGGGCACGCTCTCCGGCGGCGGTAATATCGTCATCAAGGTCGGCGAAGGCTGCCTGATCGGCGCCAACGCGGGTATCGGCATTCCGCTGGGGGATCGCTGCACGGTGGAAGCGGGGCTTTACATTACCGCCGGCACCAAGGTCACGCTGCTCGATGACCAGAAAAACGATGCCGGCGTTGTCGCCGGGCGCGAACTGGCCGGTCTAAACGACCTGCTATTGCGGCGTAATTCGCAAACCGGGCGCGTCGAGTGCTTGACCAATAAGAGTGCGGTTGCGCTGAACGAGGCGCTGCATGCCCATAACTGAGCCGGAGGGGCTATCGCCCACGCTCGCGCTCGCCTTCGATCTGCTGGGCCGTGCCTCGGTCACCCCGGACGACGAGGGCTGCCAGGCCGTGCTCATCGAGCGCCTCGAGGCGCTCGATTTTCATATCGAGCGCCTGCCTTTTGGCGACGTGGAAAACTTCTGGGCGGTGCGCGGCCATCACGGCCCGGTGCTGGCCTTCGCCGGCCACACCGACGTGGTGCCCAGCGGCCCGCACACCAGCTGGGAGTTCGCGCCCTTTACGCCCTGTATCGATGATCAAGGGATGCTTTGCGGGCGCGGCGCGGCAGACATGAAAGGCAGCCTGGCGGCGATGGTCACCGCCGTGGAGCGCTTTGTCGCCCGCTACCCGGACCACCCCGGGCGCATTGCGTTTTTGATCACCGCCGACGAAGAAGGCCCGGCCATCGACGGCACCAAGGCGGTGGTCGAGCACCTTCGTGAGCGCAACGAACGGCTGGACTACTGCATCGTCGGCGAGCCCTCCTCCACCGCTTTACTTGGCGATGTGATCAAAAACGGCCGGCGCGGATCACTCGGCGGCGTGCTGCACGTCAAGGGCGTGCAGGGCCACGTCGCCTACCCGCACCTGGCGCAAAACCCGATCCACCAGGCGCTGCCGGCGCTCGACGCCTTGGTGGCCGAGCACTGGGATGCGGGCAACGATTTCTTCCCCGCGACCAGCTTTCAGATATCGAACTTTCGCGCCGGCACCGGGGCCACCAACGTGATTCCCGGCGAGATCGAGGTGGTGTTCAACTTCCGCTACTCCACCGAGGTGACCAGCGAAACGCTGAAGGCGCGTACCGAGGCGATTCTGGCACGCTTCGGGCTCGACGTTCACATCGAGTGGACGCTCAACGGCGAGCCGTTTTTGACCGCCGAAGGCGCGCTGGTGGACGCGGTGATGCAGGGGGTTAGCGAGATAACCGGCTCTGCGCCGACGCTCTCCACCAGTGGCGGCACCTCGGACGGGCGCTTCATTGCCACCCTGGGCGCCCAGGTGGTCGAGCTCGGCCCGCTCAACGACACGATTCACAAGGCGAACGAGCGCGTGCGCGCAAGCGACCTGGAGACCCTCAGCCGCATCTACGAGGCAACGCTGGGTGCGCTGTTCACGCCCGCCAACGCCCGCGAGGACGACCGATGAGTGAGCGCTTTCCCGATATCGAAGTATACATCGCCAAGCTCGACCTGGAGCGGCTGAACGCCTGGCTTGGCCACGTCATCGATGCCGCGCCGCTGGCCCCGGCGGGTAAGCACCAGTGGCGAACCCGCGGCGCACGCCAAGGGGAAGTGATTCCTGTACTGGTAATGGACAAAACCGCCGATGGCTTCGCAAGCCTTTGGTTTGACAGCGCCCATACGCCCTGGGAGAACGACCAGGCCTGCGCCCAGGCCGCCGCAGAGGCGCTTGAAACCGAAGTGCGCTGCTCGCTGGGCGGCTGGAGCCCCGGCGACGACCCGGACGCCTTTTGGCAGGTACTGCCCGACGGCCAGCAAGCGCGCATCGCTTGGCCAGACTCCGGACGCTAGCCCAAAACGCCACAGGCCCCGCGATAGCGGGGCCTGTGGTTTGAAGCGAGGCTACTTTAAAGGGCGTTCAGGATTCGATGATGCTTACATCGTCGGCCTGTAGCCCGCGGTCGTTTTGAATCACGTTGTAGCGCACGATCTGGCCTTCGGCCAGCATGCGCGGCCCGCGCCCGCGAATGGCGCGAAAGTGAACGAACACGTCCTCGCCGTTATCACGGGTAATGAAGCCGTAGCCTTTATTGGTATTGAACCACTTGACCTCGCCCTCTTCACGCCCGTCGTTGGGGTCGATCACATCCTCCGGCTCCTCGTCGGCCGGCTCTTGACGCGGCGCGGCTTTGGGCCGGGCCGGTTCAGCGCGAACGGCATCGGCATTGACCACGACCGGCGGTGCAAATGCCGCCGCCGCCAGGGTGCCGACCAGCAAAACGATAAAGCTACCCAGCGCTACCGCAACATACACGCCGGTCGTGCCGATAATGGCAAGTTCTGAAAGCCACTGTTCAGCCAGCGGCGCATCGGTTAAATGAACAAGACCTGCCAACAGCAGCGGCGTAGGAGCTGCGAGTAATACACTGATCAATAAACAACGCACAACAACTTTTGGATTCATAGATAGTAAAAGCTCTCTTGTTGTAGGAGTAACAAACAAAGGAAAATACACGAAACGATTATAGCAACCCGCCCGTAACGCGATAAACGCAAGCGCCACATCGATTTTTTAACGCCGGGCGGGTCAACCGTGTCGAGCATACACTACAAGGTATTGATCTTATCATGCTAAATGAATTATCGCCTGCCGAGCTCAGCCAACGGCTGGAGACGCTGGAAAGCAAGCTCGCCTACCAGGAGCATTGGCTGGACACCCTCGACCAGGCCGTCGCCCAGCAGGAGCGCCGCCTGGAAAAGCTCGAGCAGCTAAGCACGTTAATGCGCGACCGGCTGCGCGAGCAGCATCAGGCTTTCAACGACTCATCGAACGAAGAGGCACACCGCCCTGAAGACGATGTGCCCCCGCACTACTAGGCTCTGTCTGAAAAGTGCCTGCGCTCGACAATACGGCGTTAAAAATTGGCTCGCGCGCGAGTCCGATCAAAATACTCATTTACACGTGTAAACTCCGTTTTTTCGCCAATTTTTGCCTTGTCTTGTCTTCGCTCGTCGATTTTTCAGACAGACCCTAAGCCTTGCCCTTAAAACGTATTGCCAGCAAACGCCTGGCCATGAAACGCCCCGGGCTAGGCGCCGAGTAGCGGCCCGCTGGCGACGTACTCGAGGCCGAAGGCCTCGGCGACCGCCTTGTAGGTAAGCTTGCCGGCGTGCACGTTGAGCCCTGCCGCGAAGTGGTCGTCGTCTCTGAGCGCCTGCTGCCAGCCCTTGTCCGCCAGCGCCAGTACGAAGGGTAGCGTGGCGTTGGTCAGGCCAAGGGTGGAGGTGCGCGCTACCGCCCCGGGCATGTTCGCCACGCAGTAGTGAACGATGCCATCGACGATATAGGTCGGCTCGGCGTGGGTGGTGGGCCGGCTGGTCTCGAAACAGCCGCCCTGGTCGATGGCGACATCCACCAGTACGCTACCGGGTTTCATGCTTGCAAGCATCTTACGGGTGATCAGCTTGGGCGCCGCCGCCCCCGGGATCAGCACCGCGCCGATGATCATGTCCGAGGTCCTGGCGGCTTCATCCAGCGCATCCGCGGTGGAGTAGACCGTTTTGATGCGCCCCTGGTAGCGGTCGTCCAGGGTCTCCAGCCGGGGAATGGAGCGGTCCAGAATGGTGACGTCCGCGCCGAGGCCAAGCGCCATGCGCGCGGCGTTTTCGCCCACCACGCCGCCGCCGATCACCGTTACCTTACCCGGCGCGACGCCGGGCACGCCGGGTAGCAGCACCCCGGCGCCGCCCTGGGCTTTCTCGAGGCTGTGGGCGCCCGCCTGAACCGCCATGCGCCCGGCCACGGTGCTCATGGGTGCTAAAAGCGGCAGCCCGCCTTTACCATCGACGATGGTTTCATACGCAATGCAGGTCGCGCCGCTTTCGATCAACCCTTGGGTCAGCGTCTTCTCGGCGGCCAGGTGCAGGTAGGTGAAAAGCGTCTGGCCGGGCTTCAAGCGCGCGACCTCCTCGGGTTGAGGCTCCTTCACCTTCAGAATCAGCTCGGCGTTTTGCCAAAGCGCCTCGACGTCGGTTTCGATGCGCGCCCCCGCCGCCTCGAAATCGCCGTCCGCAAACCCGGCGCCTTCGCCGGCGGCCTGCTGAACGCTGACCGTATGGCCGCGCCCGGCAAGCTCGCGGGCACCGGTGGGGGTCAGGGCAACGCGATACTCGTGGTTTTTGATCTCTTTGGGAACGGCGATATGCATGGCAGGCCTCGTGAAGGAATCGGGTTATCTTCCTTCATTACAGCACAGTCAGGCCGTACCGCCAGAATCTGGCCCCAAAACAAGAAAAACGCCGTTAAAGGCGTTTTTCAGTAGAAAATTACCGCGTAAACGATGCTTTCACAGCAAAATCCACGCTAATTTTCCGAGCTCCTCTCACAGGCGACCCTTCCACGCTACTCTTCGATGATGGCCGCCCCGTAGATGCGCTGATACTCGTCGGGCAGGCGCTTGGGCCGCCCGTTCGACAGGGCAGCGCACACAAAGCGGGTGCGGGCGTTGAGCAGGGTTTTGTCGTCCGCCTTGCGCTTGAGCTGAAACCGCCGGGTCAGGCTGAAACGCCCGTCGCACTCGACGATCCAGGTGGCCAGCTGTAGCGCATCATTTTCGAACGCCGGGGCTAGGTAGTCGAGCTCGTGGCGGTGTACCACCATGGCCCTATCGAGCGCCCGGTAGCGCGCCAGATCGAGGCCCAGCGCCTCGGAGTGGGCCCAGCTGATTTGCTCGACCCAGCGCAGATACTCGCTGTTGTTGACGTGCTGGTAGGCATCGATGGCGCGCGCGTCAACGGTGATATCCAGCACGAACGGCTTTGGCAGTACCCACTCCATCATCGCTCCTTACTCCGCCGACCTGGCACCATGGTGGCCTATTGCTTAGTCGCGGTAAACGCGCACACCCAGCGCCTTGAGGTACGAGGTCTCGGGAATGGCCGGGTGTACCGGGTGGTCCGGGCCCTGGTGGCCCTGGTAGATCACCTGGCCGTGACGGTCCTGGTGGCGCACCGCGCCCCGCACCACGTCGACCAGCCGATCCTGGGCCAGGTGCATCGAGCACGAGGCCGAGAGCAAAAGCCCGTCGCGGCCCAAAAGGCGCATCGCTTCGCGATTCAGGCGGGCATAGGCGCGCTCGCCGTTGGGGATGTCCTTGCGCTTTTTGATGAACGCCGGCGGGTCGAGAATCACCACGTCGAACTGCTCGCCCTCGGCCTTGAGCGCGGCGAGCGCCTCGAACGCGTCGCCTTCACCAATGGCCACCTGCTCGTGTACGCCGTTGAGCTCGGCGTTGCGCGCCACCTGCTCGAGGGCCGCGCTGGAGCTATCCACGCACAGCACCTCGCTTGCACCGCTGGCCGCCGCCTGCACGCCCCAGCCGCCCACGTAGCTGAATACGTCCAGCACGCGCTTGCCCGCCACCTGGCCGTTGAGCCACGCCCGGTTGACCCGGTGATCATAAAACCAGCCGGTTTTTTGGCCGTTCAACACCGGTACCACGAAGCGCGCGCCGTTCTCCTCGATCAGCACTTCGTCGGGAAGCGTGCCCTTGACCACTTCGACCTGGGCCTCGAGACCTTCCTGGCGGCGGCCGCCGGTGTCGTTACGGAATACGATCACTTCGGGCTTGATGACCTTCTCGAGGGCGTCGACGATCTCCTCGGAAAGCGCCTGCATACCGGCGGTATTGAGCTGGACGACCAGCACATCGCCAAAACGGTCGATCACAAGCCCGGGCAGAAGGTCCCCTTCGCCGTGAATCAAGCGGTAAAAGGGCTTATCGAACATGCGCTGACGCAGCGCCAGCGCCTGGTTGAAGCGGTGGACGAACAGGGACCGGTCCAGGCGCATTTCCGGGTCGCGGGACATGATGCGCGCGCAGATCAGCGAGTGCGGATTCACGTAGGCCACGCCAATGGCCTTGCCGTTGGAGGCCTCGATCAGCGCGGCTTCGCCAGCGGCGAACTCCTTGAGCGGTGTTTCTTTGGTATCCACCTCGTTGGAGTAGATCCATAGATGTCCCGCCTTCAAGCGGCGGTCGGCATTTTTATTCAAGCGCAGGCGTTGGGTCACAGGTGTCTCCAAAAGCATCGGCAAAGCGTAGGGTTAAGTTTAGCGCTGACACCCCGGGCAGAAAACGCTGGCGCGCTGTCCCAGGATGATACGTTTGAGTGGCTGTCCACAGCGCCGGCAGGGCAGCTCCTGGCGCCCGTAAACGTTGAGCCGCTGGGCAAAGTAGCCAGGCTCGCCCTGGCCGCTGACAAAATCGCGAAGCGTGGTGCCGCCCTGGGTGATGGCGGCGGCCAGCACCTCCTTGACCGCTAACGCCAAGTCCTCATAACGCTTACGCGAGATACGCCCGGCGGCGCGGCGCGGATCGATCCCCGCGATGAAAAGCGCTTCGGCCGCGTAGATATTGCCCGCCCCGACCACCACGCGGTTATCCATCAAAAACGGTTTGACCGCCACGCGCTTGTGTCTTGAAAGCGTGTAGAGCCACTCGCCGTTGAAGGCCTCACCGAGCGGCTCCGGGCCCAGATGGGCCAGCCGGGGGTCATGGGTGCCGTCGCCGTACTGCCAATCGACGAAGCCAAAGCGGCGCGGGTCGTGATAGCGAAGCACGAAGCCATCGGCGGTCACTAGGTCCACGTGGTCGTGCTTTTTGGGGATATCGCCGACCCGGGCAACACGCAGGCTCCCGGACATCCCAAGGTGCCACAAAAGCGTTGCATCACCGGCCGCGCCTGCAAGCGGTATGCGCAAATACTTGGCCCGGCGTGCAACGCTGCCTACCCGCGCGCCGATCAGGCGCGTTTCGAAATCCTCGGGCACCGGTACGCGAAGGCGGCGGTTGCGCACCAGCACCTCGGTAATCTCCTGGCCCTCGATATAGGGCGCTATCCCCAAACGGGTGGTTTCAACCTCGGGCAGCTCGGGCATGGCAACAACCTGTGGTGGCAAAACCTTTCGTCGAAAAATGCCCCAATACCTCGGGGCGCACGGCCGCTTTAATAGCGCCATGCACGCAAAAACCCGGCTTTGAGGGCCGGGTTTTCAACAGGCATATGCCTGCGGTGAAAGCCGATCAGCGTAATCGAAATTACTTGATCTTCGCTTCCTTGTAGATAACGTGCTTGCGGATGACCGGGTCGAATTTCTTGAATTCGAACTTGTCCGGGGTGTTCCGCTTGTTCTTGTCGGTGGTGTAGAAGTGGCCTGTACCGGCACTGGACACCAAACGAATCTTGTCGCGCATGGTTCATTCTCCCAAAAAAGTCGGTGCAAAAGCGGCTTAGATAGTGCTGCCGTTTTTACGGATGTCGGCCAGTACCGTTTCGATACCTTTCTTGTCGATGATGCGCATGCCCTTGGAAGAGACGCACAGCTTCACGAAACGGTTTTCGGATTCGACCCAAAAACGGTGCGTGTGAAGGTTCGGCAAGAAACGACGACGCGTCTTACGCTGGGAGTGTGATACGTTATTACCAGTTACCGGACGCTTGCCGGTAACCTGACATACTTTGGACATGAGAGCCTCCAACCGCTTGGCCAGGACATAAGCCTGAGTGTTCAAAACTGTCGGGCAAACCGGAGCAGGGAGGAAGTCGACGCCCGTGAAGGCTTGGCTTTACCCGAATCCGTTATTCAACCCAAGTTTAAAGGTGGCACTTTATACCAGAGCACCCGGCCAACAGCAAGCAAAAGCGTGCCAAAAGGGTCAAAAAGGCCCTTTAAACGGGAAGACGCCAGGCCTTTTAAAGCCAGCCGCGCTCGGCAAAAGAGATTACATCGCCGTCCCCCACCACGAAGTGATCCAGCACGCGAACATCGAAAAGCCCTAGCGCTTGCGTCAAGCGCTCGGTGATGCGTCGGTCAGCGTCGCTGGGCTCGGCCACCCCGGAAGGGTGGTTGTGGGCCAAAATCACCGCGCCCGCGTTGAGTTCCAGGGCGCGTTTGGCAACATCGCGGGGGTACACCGATGCGCTGTCTAGGGTACCGCGAAACAGCGCTTCATAGCGAATGATTCGGTGCTGGGTATCCAAAAAAAGTACCGCGAACTCCTCGTGACCGAGATGCCGTAGCTGGGAGCGCAGGTAGTGGCGTACAAGCGACGGCGAGGTCAAGGCATTGCCCCGGGCAAGCTGAGACGCCAAATGGCGCCTGGAAAGCTCAAGCGTGGCCTGTAGCTGGGCAAACTTGGCCGCCCCTAACCCGTGGGCCTGACAAAAGGCGCCCTGGTCGGACTCCAGCAAAGGCCGTAAGCCCCCAAAGCGAGTGAGCAGGTCCCGCGCCAGATCCACCGCGGAGCGCCCCTTGACCCCTACCCGCAAAAAAATCGCCAGCAGCTCGGCATCGGAAAGTGCCTGGGCACCCAGCGTTAAAAGCTTTTCTCGCGGACGCTCGCCCTCCGGCCAATGATTGATCCCCATCGTCCCCTCCCCGTGGCGGCCGTGTGTTGTTTAATCGCCACTCCATAAAGCTCACTATACCTGGCTTTTACCCTCGGGGTCGAGCATGCCAAAACGCGCCGCCAAATGGTATGGTGAGCCCCTTTGGAGCGGGCCTTGAAGCGCCCGGCTTTTGACTTATTCAGGCGTTGTTCCTGGGGAGTGTTATGGCTTCGATACAGCCCTTGGCGGGTTCGCCGCTGGCAGGCAAGCGCATCCTGCTGGGCGTCAGCGCCGGCATTGCCGCCTACAAAAGTGCCCAGATCATTCGGCTCATCAAGCAGGCCGGCGGTGAGGTGCGCGTGGTGCTGACCGACGGCGCCCAGGCGTTCATCACCCCGCTAACCCTACAGGCGCTTAGCGGCGAGGCGGTGAGAACCTCGCTTTTAGACCCGGACGCCGAGGCCGGCATGGGCCATATCGAACTGGCCCGCTGGGCGGATGCGCTCTTGATCGCGCCGGCCACGGCGGATTTGATCGCCCGCCTGGTCCATGGCCTGGCCGACGACCTGCTGACCACGCTAAGCCTTGCCTGCGAGGCGCCAAGGCTGATTGCCCCGGCGATGAACCAGGCGATGTGGCGCCACCCGGCCAGCCAGCGCAACGCCCGGATGCTCGAGGCGGATCAGTGGCAGGTGATTGGACCCGCCGCCGGCGAGCAGGCCTGCGGCGACGTGGGCCCCGGGCGCATGAGCGAGCCCGACGAAATCGTCGAGGCGCTCGCCAAGCGCATGAGCGCCCCGCCAGCGTTTGCGCAAGCGCACCGCCCCCACGTGGTGATTACCGCCGGCCCCACGCGTGAGGCGCTCGACCCGGTGCGCTATCTCTCCAACCATAGCTCGGGAAAGATGGGCTATGCGTTAGCCGCCGCCGCTTTCGAGGCGGGTTTTCGGGTGACGCTGATCAGTGGGCCGGTGAACCTGCCCACCCCGGCCGGCGTTACCCGTATCGACGTCGAAAGCGCCCTCGAAATGCACCAACAAGCGCTCGAACTCGCCTCCCAGGCGGCGCTTTTCATCGGCTGCGCGGCGGTGGCGGACTACCGCGCCGAGCACGCCGCCGAGCATAAGTTGAAGAAAACCGACGACAGCGACACGCTCACGATCACCCTGGTGAAAAATCCGGATATTATCGCCGAGGTCGCGGCGCTGCCGAAGGAGGCGCGCCCCTTCGTGGTGGGTTTTGCCGCCGAAACCCGGGACGTGGCTCACTACGCCCGGGACAAGCTTGCGCGCAAGAACCTCGACCTGGTGGTGGCCAACGACGTCGCGCAACAAGGCCTGGGCTTTGGCAGCGACGACAATGCCGCGCTGCTCGTCTGGCGCGCCCCCGAGGGCACTGACCAGCTCAGCGCCCCACCCCAACCCAAAACGGCGCTGGCTCGTTTGATTATCGAAAAAGCGCTTTCCCTGACCGATTCAACCGCTGGAGCCGCCCCATGAGCCGCCCCCCCTTGAAGTGCAAGGTGCTCGATGAGCGCATGCTGGACTACCTGCCCACCTACGGCTCCGAAGGTGCGGCGGGTATGGACCTGCGCGCCCTGCTCGACGCCCCGCTGACGCTGGCCCCGGGGGATTGCGAGCTGATCCCGACCGGGCTTGCGATCCATATCGAAGACCCCGGCCTTGCCGGCATGATTCTGCCCCGCTCCGGGCTTGGCCATAAGCACGGCATCGTGCTGGGCAACCTGGTGGGCTTGATCGATTCGGACTACCAGGGGGAGCTGATGATCTCGGTATGGAACCGCGGCCAGGCGAGCTTCACGCTCGAGCCGTTCGACCGGCTGGCCCAGTATGTTTTGGTGCCGGTGGTTCAGGCCACGCTCGAGGTCGTCGATAGTTTCGAGGACAGTGTGCGCGGCAGCGGCGGCTTTGGCAGCACCGGCAGCCAGTAAGGAGTTCGACCATGACGGTACCCGCTTCGATATTTCGCGCCTACGATATACGCGGCGTCGTCGATGACACCCTGACCGAGGCGACCACCGCGCTGATCGGCCAGGCGATTGGCAGCGCGGCCGCTGCCCGGGGCGAGCGTACGGTCATCGTCGCCCGGGACGGGCGCCTTTCCGGGCCGCGGCTACAAAAGGCGCTCATCACGGGACTTTTGAGCGCCGGTGCCGACGTCGTCGATATCGGCATGGTGCCGACACCGGTGCTCTATTTTGCCACTCATACGCTGGGGGTGGGCCGCTCCGGGGTGATGGTCACCGGCAGCCACAACCCGCCGGCGTACAACGGCTTCAAGATCGTACTGGGCGGCGAGACGCTCTCCAGCGACACCATCACCGCGCTCTACCAGCGCATCGTCGATGGTGCGCTCGATGAAGGCGAAGGCCGCTACCGTGAAGTCGACGTACGCGCGGCGTATCTCGAGCGCATTCTTGGCGATGTGAGCGTGACGCGCCCGCTACATGCCGTCGTGGACTGCGGCAACGGCGTGGCCGGCGAGCTCGGCCCCGAGCTGATCCGCCGGCTCGGCGTTCAGACCACGCCGCTTTTCGACGAGATCGATGGCCACTTTCCCAATCACCACCCGGACCCTGGCAAGCCGGAGAACCTCGTCTCGTTGATCGAGGAGGTCGAGCGGCGCGGCGCGGATATAGGACTTGCCTTCGACGGTGACGGCGACCGGCTGGGTGTGGTGACGCCGCGCGGGCGCATGATCTACCCGGATCATCTTCTGGCGCTGTTCGCCACCGACATGCTCACCCGCCACCCGGGCGCCGGGGTGGTGTTCGACATCAAGTGCAGCCGCACCCTTCCGCGCGTCATTCTGGACGCCGGCGGCGAGCCGGAGATGTGGCGCACCGGGCATTCGCTGATCAAGGCGCGCATGATCGAAACCGGGGCGCAGCTGGGGGGCGAAATGAGCGGGCACATTTTCTTCAAGGAGCGCTGGTACGGCTTCGACGACGGCCTCTACGCCGCCGCCCGCCTTTTGGAGATTCTGGCGGCCAGCCCCCTTGATGCGGATGCGCTATTTGAGCGTTTTCCCCAGGAATTCAGCACGCCAGAGATCAACCTGCCGGTGGCGGATGAAGAAAAGTTTGGCCTGGTGGAAGTGCTTGCCAGAGATGGCGACTTCGGCGAAGGTATCAAGACCACGATCGACGGCATACGCGTGGACTATCCGGAAGGCTTTGGGCTTTGCCGGGCGTCGAACACCACGCCGGCGCTGGTGCTTCGCTTCGAAGGGGAGAGCGAAGCGGCCCTGGCCGATATACAAGCGCGCTTTGCCCGTGCGCTTGCCCGCGCCGCCCCCGCGCTCGATACCGGCCCCATCCGTTAGCCTATCGCGTCACACAGAGCGCGCTTTAAAAGCGCGCCATAAAGGCCCAAGCGCCGCTAAAAAATCAACGCAAGGGATAAAGCAATGAATGCGAACACCCACGACCCCCGGGTCGTCGTGGAGGTGCTGTCCGAAGCGCTTCCCTATATTCAGCAATTTTCCGGCAAAACGGTCGTCGTGAAGTATGGCGGCAACGCCATGACCGAAGACACGCTGATCAACTCCTTCGCCCGCGACATCGTGCTGATGAAAGAGGTCGGCATCAACCCGGTGGTGGTTCACGGCGGCGGCCCGCAAATCGGAAGCCTTTTGGAAAAACTCAACATCGAGTCGCGCTTCGTCAACGGGATGCGCGTCACCGACGCCGAGACCATGGACGTCGTCGAAATGGTGCTGGGAGGGCTGGTCAATAAAAGCATCGTCAATTTGATCAACCAAAGCGGCGGCAAGGCGATCGGGCTGACCGGCAAGGACGGCGCCCAGATTCGTGCCCGCCAGCTCAAGGTCGAGCATAAAAGCCCGGAAATGACCGCCCCGGAGATCATCGATATCGGCCACGTCGGCGAGGTCGAGTCGATCTCCACCGACCTGATCGAAATGCTCGCCCAGCGCGATTTCATTCCCGTGATCGCGCCGATCGGCGTGGACGATGCGGGCCACAGCTATAACATCAACGCCGATTTGGTGGCGGGCAAGCTCGCCGAGGCGCTCAGCGCCGAAAAGCTGATGCTGTTGACCAACGTGGCGGGGCTGATGAACGGCAAAGGCGAGGTGCTGACCGGGCTGACGACGCGCCAGGTCGACGAGCTGATCGCCGATGGCACGATCCACGGCGGGATGCTGCCGAAAATACGCTGCGCGCTGGACGCCGTAAAAGGCGGCGTCGTCAGTGCGCAGATCGTCGACGGCCGCGTGCCTCACGCCATCCTGCTCGAGATATTCACCAAGGCAGGCGTGGGCACCTTGATCAGTGACGCAGGCTAAGCACAAGGGATCAGCACCATGAGCGATGACAATAAACCTCGCCGCCGCGAACAGATCCTGCAGGCACTGGCCATCATGCTCGAAGAGGACAGCGGCAAGCGCATCACCACCGCTGCCCTGGCCCGCCAGGTCGGCGTGTCCGAGGCGGCGCTCTACCGCCACTTTCCGAGCAAGGCGCGGATGTTCGAAGGCTTGATCGACTATATCGAAGAGAACGTGTTCGCGCGCATTACGCGCATTCTCGAGGACATTCCCGAAGCCGAGCGCCGCTGCGCGACGATTCTCTCGCTGCTGCTGGGCTTTGCCGAGAAAAACCCCGGGCTTGCCCGGGTGCTCGGCGGCGATGTCCTGACCGGCGAAACCGCCCGCCTGCGACAGCGTGTTCATCAGCTGTTCGAGCGTCTGGAAACCCAGTTCAAGCAGATTCTGCGCGAGGCCGAGATCCGCGAAGGACTTCGCCCGACGATTACCGCCTCGGCGGCGGCGAACCTGCTGATTACCCAGGCCGAGGGGCGCATATCGCAGTACGTGCGCAGCGATTTCAAGCGCGCCCCCACCGAGTACTGGGAGGACCAGTGGCCGCTGATCGCAAGCGGGCTTTTACGAGAGATCGCCCAGCCCGCCTAACCGCGTTTTGAGCGCATAAAAAAGCCCCGGCGATGAGCCGGGGCTTTTTATTTCAAGGGCTTTGTATTTCAAGGACTTTGCATTTCAAGCGCTGTTCTTTTCGGGGGCTTTCAGCGCCGCCCTAGGCTGCCACGCCCTCACCCATTTTCAGACGAAGCTTTTTCATGGCGTTCTTTTCGAGCTGGCGGATACGCTCGGCGCTCACGCCGTAGACATCGGCCAGGTCGTGAAGCGTCGACTTGTCATCGGTCAGCCAACGGCGCTGAAGGATGTCCCTGGAGCGCTCGTCGAGCTCCTTGAGCGCGCCCTGAAGACGGCGCGTGGAGTCCTCTTCGAAGTCGCTGTCCTCGAGCTGGGTGGCCGGGTCGAGGGTGGCGTCGTCGAGAAACTGCGACGGGGACTGGTAGGGGCTATCTTCGTCGTCGCTTGGCGAGGCGTCGAAGCCCGCGTCGAACGCCGAAAGGCGGCCTTCCATATCGCGCACGATCTCGGGTTTGACGTCCAGATCCTTGGCAATCGCATCGACTTCGTCGTTGTTCAACCAGGCCAAGCGCTTTTTGGCGCTACGCAGGTTGAAGAACAGCTTGCGCTGCGCTTTGGTCGTGGCGATCTTGACGATCCGCCAGTTGCGCAGCACGAACTCGTGAATCTCGGCCTTGATCCAGTGAACCGCGAAGGAGACCAGGCGCACGCCCTGATTGGGGTCGAAGCGCTTGACGGCCTTCATCAGGCCTACGTTGCCTTCCTGGATCAGGTCGGCCTGGGCCAACCCGTAGCCCGAGTAGCTGCGCGCGATGTGTACCACAAAGCGCAGGTGCGACATGACCAGACGCCGCGCCGCTTCGAGATCACCGTCGTCGTGAAGGCGGAACGCAAGCTCGCGCTCCTCCTCGACGGTGAGTACGGAGATGCCGTTAACCGCTTGAATATAGCCGCCCAAGTCATTGCCTGGAGAGAGCTGCCCCACCGGTAGAAGACTAGTACCCATGCTGATGGTCTCCTCGTTACCAATCCTGGTTGACCTGCTATCGTCATCAACATGATCCATCGCGCGGCTCACGATCGACATAGCGGTGTCAGCGTTGTCGCTATGACAGCAACCAATGTATAAGGTTCATATAACCCGGGCCATGGCTCGAGCCGGGTGGCGCACCCGTGCTAAAAAACCTAGCGCGGGCGAATGCTGGATAGGTGGCGCGACACGGCAAGCCATGCCCCCAGCCAGCCCAATAGTGTACTGCAGAATAGCAAAATTGTAGAGCCTGTCACATCCAACTGCGGCAATGTGAAGCTCGCCCCGTAGCTTGCCGCCAGCGCCGCCACCGGCATCGACAGCCAGTGGTTACCCAGCGCCAGCAGCAATAGCGCAATCAAGCCCCCACCAAAGCCGTACCAGGCCCCGCTGTACAAAAAGGGCCGGCGCACGAAAGCGTGAGTGGCGCCGATCAGCATGACTACCTCGATCTCCCGGCGACGGCTCTCCACGGAAAGGCGAATGGTATTGCCCACCACCAGCAAAACCCCAAAACCGAACAGCACGGCTAGCGCCAGCGCCACTCGCCGCCCCAGGTCCGCCAAGTGGCGAAGCCGTTCCACCCAGGCCAAATCCACGCGCACTTCATCGACCCCCGACAAACCTTCCAGGCGCCCGGCGAGTTGCTCCATGGCCAGCGGCTCGACGCTTTGCGGGTTGATCACGATGCTTGCGGGCAGCGGGTTCTCCTCGAGGCCCATCAGCGTATCGTCGAGGCCCAGCGAGCGCTGAAACGCCGCCATGCCCTCCTCGGCGCTGATCAGCCGGGTCTGTAGCACGCCCTGCTCGGCGCTAACCGCCTCGTCGATACGCGCCGCCTGAGCCGGGTCCACCTCGGTTTGCAGGTAAACGGTGAGCGTGGCGCTTTCGTCGAGTTCGGCGTCGAGCAGCCGCGCGCTATCCAGCGTCAGCCAAAGCGCGGCGGGCAGCACCAGCGCAATGGCGATGGCCAGCATCGTGAGCACGTTGCCCAAGGGGTGGCGCACCAGCCGATAAAGGCTGTCACCGAGCATGGCCCGGTGGTGGCGGCCCCAGGCGCGCAACCGGCTGCCCAACCCCGGGCCCGTGGCGCGGGGCTTGGGCGGGCGCGGCGCGGCTGCCTTATGGGGAGTACTGGCGTGCCCGGCGGCCGGTCGGCTGACCGCGCCGGTGCGGCGAGCGGGGCCGCTGGGGGGCGTTGTCCGGCGCGTCATACTGCCCCCTCGTCGGCGATCAGGCGGCCGTCGCGCAGGCGCAGAATACGGTGGCGTAGCCTGGCGATCAGCGCCAGGTCGTGGCTTGCGATCATGACCGTAGTGCCGATGCGATTGAAGTCTTCGAACAGCCCCATGATATCCGCGGACAGATGCGGGTCCAGGTTGCCGGTCGGCTCGTCGGCGAGCAGCAGCGCGGGCTTGTTGACCACCGCCCGGGCGATGCCTACCCGCTGCTGTTCGCCGCCGGAGAGCTCCACGGGGAGCGCTTTCTCGCGGTGCAAAAGCCCTACTTTATCGAGGGCGGCGCGCACCCGGCGCGCGGATTCCCGCGGCTCGAGCCCCTGGATTTCCAGCGGCAACGCGACGTTTTGATACACGCTGCGATCGAACAGAAGCTGGTGGTCCTGAAAGACCACGCCGATCTGGCGCCGGTAAAACGGCACCTGGCTTGAGTGAAGCCGGGCGATATCGTGGCCGGCCACGACCACCCGCCCACGGCTGGGCCGCTCCAGGCGCATGATCAGGCGTAAAAGCGAGCTTTTACCCGCCCCGGAGTGGCCGGTCAAAAACACCATCTCGCCCTGGCCCACGCGAAAATTGAGATGCGCCAGCGCCTCGAAGCGCCCGCCGTAGCGTTTTCCCACGTGCTCAAACGCGATCATGCGCGGGCGTGGCTCTCGGGCTGGTCGAACAGCGCATTGACGAAATCATCGGCATCGAAAGGACGCAGATCATCCAGGCTCTCGCCAACGCCGATAAAGCGGATCGGGGTATTGAGCTGCTTGGCCAGGGCGAAAATGATCCCGCCCTTGGCGGTGCCGTCGAGCTTGGTCAGCGTAATACCGCTGACCGGCACGGCTTCGTTGAAGGTGCTGGCCTGGGAGATAGCGTTTTGGCCGGTGCCGGCGTCGAGCACCAGCATCACTTCGTGAGGGGCGGCGGTATCGATTTTCTGCATCACCCGGTGGACCTTCTTGAGCTCCTCCATCAGGTGGCTTTTGTTGTGCAGCCGCCCGGCGGTGTCGGCAATCAAAACGTCCACCCCGCGGGACTTCGCCGCGCTGACCGCATCGTAGATGACCGAGGCGCTGTCGGCGCCGGTGTGCTGGGCAATCACCGGCACGCTGTTACGCTCGCCCCACACCTTGAGCTGTTCCACCGCCGCGGCGCGGAAGGTGTCACCGGCGGCGAGCATCACGCTTTTACCTTCGCGCTGAAAGCGCTGGGTCAGCTTGCCGATGGTGGTGGTCTTGCCCACACCGTTCACGCCGACCACCAAAATGACGAAGGGTCCATCCCCCTCTTTGGTGAAATCGAGCGGTTTGGCGACGGACTCGAGCATGTTGCCAAGCTCTTCTTGCAAGCCCTTGTAGAGCGCGGCCGGGTCCTTGAGCTCCTTGCGCGACACCCGGGCTTGCAGGCGTTCGATAATCGCGGTGGTCGCCTCGATCCCCACGTCGGCCATCAACAGCTGGGTTTCCAGGTCTTCCAAAAGCTCGTCATCGATCTGCTTTTTGCCCAGAAACAGATCCGCCAGGCCATCGGTCAGGTTGGCCCGGGTCTTGCCAAGCCCTGATTTGATACGCGCGAAAAAGCCCTGTTTTTCCGCTTTCGCGGCCACCGGCTTTTCCTGGGTGGCGGTCCGGGCCGCGACCTGGACCGGTTCGCCCTGGGGCTCGGCAGGGGGTGGCTCTACCTCGGGCCCGGCGGGCTGCGGGTCGACCTCGGGGGTACGCGGCGATTCAGGCTCGACCTCGGGCTCCTGAGGCGTAGGCTCGACTTCCGGCTTTTGAGGTTCAGGATCGACCTCAGGCTTTTGCGGCTCGGGGTCTACTTCCGGCTCTTTGGGCTCGGGCTCTACTTCCGGCTTTTGGGGCTCGGGGTCGACCTCGGGCTTTTGCGGCTCGGGCTCGACTTCCGGCTTTTGGGGCTCGGGCTCTACCTCGGGCGTTTGCGGCTCGGGCTCGACTTCCGGCTCCTGGGGCTCGGGTTCGACCTCGGGCTTCTGCGGCTCGGGCTCTACCTCGGGCGTTTGCGGCTCGGGCTCGACTTCCGGCTGCTGAGGCTCGGGTTCTACTTCGGGCTCCTGCGGGGTCGGGTCCAGGGCGCGCTCTTCTTGAGGCGCCTGGGACTTTTGGGGATCGTGCTTTTTCTTACGTTTCAAGAAACCGAACATGGGGGTATCCAACTAAAAAGGTGAACATTGTGACCATCCTACCACCGCCAACCAAGACTTTGGATAATCGGCCCGCTACAATCAGCCATATGAAACGACAACGCCCTTCACGCAAAACCTCTGCGCCTCGCGACGCATCCAAAGCCCTCGGCAAGCTACGTATTATCGGCGGTGATTACCGCCGCCGCCAGCTTCCGGTGCTCGACCACCCAGGTCTTCGCCCAACGCCCGACCGCGTGCGCGAAACGCTGTTCAACTGGCTGGGGCCAACGCTTGCCGGCAAGCGCGCCCTGGACGTGTTCGCAGGCTCCGGCGCGCTGGGGATCGAGGCGCTTTCGCGCGGGGTCGCCCAGGCGGTGTTCGTCGAGCGTGAGGCCCGCGTGGCCGCGCTGATCGAGCAGAACCTGGCGACCCTGGGCGCCACCAACGCCGAGGTCAAAAGCCAGGATGCCACCGCTTTTCTAGCGGGCGCCTCCACGCCGTTCGATATCGTGTTCATCGACCCGCCGTTTCTAAAAGGCCTGGCCGGGCCGTGCTGCCAGGCGCTGGAAGACGGCGGCTGGCTAAGCGCCGAGGCGTCTATCTACCTGGAAACCGAGCGTGCCTTGACCCCGCAGGTGCCCGCCAACTGGCAGCTTTACCGGGAAACCACCGCCGGCGAGAGTACCGCGCGGCTTTACCGGCGCACCGCGCTTGCCCAATAGTCAGCACGGCGTTACGCTCGCACTCCCAACGCGTCATTTACTGTGGGCAGGCCCTTCTGCCCCGCTTTTTGGAGGTAGGCATGAGCCTTGAACTATTTAACCAGCTGGAACAGAAAGTCACCGATGCCGTCGAGGCGCTGGAGCTGATGAAGCTCGAAAACGAAGAGCTTCGCAAGGAGAACGCCGAGTACAAGCAAGAGCACGAAGAGTGGGAACGCCGCCTACAGGGCGTGCTGTCGAAATTCGAATCGAGCGACACCTCGGGTTCCGTTTAAGGCTGCGTGTCTAGCGCTGACATTAACAGCGCATCCTCTCGCCCGGCCCCGTTAGCGGCCGGGTAGTAGTTTTTTCGCCGCCCGTCCACGCCAAACCCCGCCGCTTCATAAAGTTTGACCGCCGCCACGTTGTGCTCGCGCACCTCGAGCAGCACCCGCTCGCTTTGCCACGCCCGCGCCTGGTCGAACACCCCCTGCACCAGCGCCCGCCCCAGGCCCTGACCGCGATACTCGCTCAAAACGCCAATGGCCTGCAGTTCGGCCTCGAAGGGAAGCCGCGCGATGAGCGCGTAGCCTGCCAGGCGCTGCTGGCGCCATAAGCCCAGCACGACCATGCTCGAATCCGTAAGCGCCTGTTCGAGCGCGCGCTCGCTCGCCCCGCTGCGGGCCTGGGCCTCCAGGGCGACCAGATCGGTGAGATGCGCAGCAGACAGCGCCTCGATCACGCAGGACGCTCCGCCGCGCCCTGGGCAAGGCGTAAAAGTTCGGGCCACAGCGCGCGCTTGGCCGCCGCACTCGTGAGCGTATCGAGCGCCGGCCCCTGCCAAACAGGCAGGCCCAGCGTATGGCTTTGACGCTCACGAAGCTCGAGTACTTGGCTTAGCGTGTGACCACCTTCGCCTGGTTCGTCGCTCTCCAAGGGGGGCTTCGCCCACCAGAGCAGCCGTTCGAGCTGCCAGCCCTGGCGCCGGGCTGCGCCTTCGATAAAGGCGGCCAGGCCTTCCCGGGCCTCACCCATCGGGTCTTCTGAGGCAAAGGCGTTGGCCACCGGCGGCCAGTTGAAGGTGATCAATTGAGGAAGCGCGCCGTCGATCAGCCCCACCGCGCTTAGCATGTTGCTTAGCAGTCGCTGCTCGCCGGGACCAGGCGCGCCCGGGTGCAGACTCAGCAAGCGCCCGTCGATGCACACGCAAGTCACGGTAAACACCACCGGCTCGGCGTGCGCCACCGGGGTGCTGGCCGGCGCTTTTTCAGGGGCAGGTTCCGGTTCGGCTCGCTCGGGAGGGGCGATATCGCCCAGCAGCGCCCGGGCGGATTTGGGCGGGGTGCTGGCGCCTGGTTCGGGCTCCGCCTGAGTGCTGGCCGGGGCCCTGGGCGGCGCAGCGCTTTGCTCTTCGAGCAGCGCGTGCAGCGCTTGGCGTGGCTCGGCGGCCGCGGCGGGCGCCTCCCATTCGCAGGCCTCGGTGGGCAGGGCGTTGGGCAGCTGGTACCGGCACGCCCAGGCCGTAATGCCCATGGCGTCCAGGTAGTGGCGTCGGCTGGCTTCCGGAGTCACTGCCCGCCGCCGCGACAATCCGGGGAATTAGGCCGTTCGCTGCCGCGGGCGGCCCACTCCTGGGGGGTATAAAGGTGCAGTGCCAGAGCGTGGACCGGCCCGCCCAGCTCGTCGGCCAGCAGCGCGTAAATCTGCTGGTGACGCTTGACCGGCATCATCGCCTCGAAGCTCTCGGAAACCAGCGTCACTTTGAAGTGGGTCTCGGAATTGGCGGGCACGTTGTGCATGTGGCTTTCGTTCTCTACGCGCAGCACGTCGGGCGAAAGCGCCGTTAATTTCTCTTCGATTTGTGTCTGCAACGTCATGACCGGCCTCCTGGGTGGATAAACGCTTTTATTGTACGCCCTTAGCGGGGCGGCGACGATGCCCGCCGTTCAACGAGCGCGCGACGCGCAAGCGAGATGCGCGACAGGCTGACCGCGAGCGCAAGGCAGGTGGTGAGTGCGCTAAACCAGAGCGTTGCCTGCACCGAAAGGCCGAGCGCCAGCGCCGCCCCGACCACCGCCACACCAAACGACTGGCCCACGGTGCGCACCGTACTCATCACCCCGGAGACATTCGCGCTTCGCTCTGCCGGCAGGCTCGCCATCATTTCGCGGTTGTTGGGCGGCTGAAATAGCCCGAAGCCGATCCCGCAAAGTGCCGTGCGCCAAAGACTTCCCGCAATGCCGGTGCTTTCATCCACCAGCGCCAGCGCCACTAGCCCGGCCATCAAGAACAAAAGCCCGATACTCGAAATCACGCTGGGGTTGAGCTTGTCCGCCAGCCGCCCGGCAAGCGGGCCTACCACCATGATGGCCAGGGGCCAAGGAGTGAAGAGCCAAGCGGTTTGAAGCGGCGTGAAGCCCATCTGATTTTGATAGAAAAGTGACAGCGCCACGAAGGTCAGCCCCTGGCCGATGAAGGCAAGCCCCGAGGCGGATACTGCCAGGGTGAAGCGCATCTCGCCAAACAGCACCAGCGGAAGCAGCGGGTAGCGCGCCCGGCGCTGGCGCCTTATGAACAGCGCAGCCGTGGTCAGACATAAAAGCGCCCACGAAAGCCCCTGCCCCGGAGCTGCGTGGCCCAGCGCGTCCATGGCGAGAAAAAAGCTTGCCAGCATAGCCATCGAGCAGAACGCGCCCCACACGTCGAAGCTGCCCTGGCGCGGCGTTTCACGAGGCAAAGCGCGGGCGGCGAACCAGAGCGAGCAGAGCCCCAGCGGCACGTTGAGCGCAAAAAGCCAGGGCCAGTTGGCGAAGGAGAGAATCACCCCGCTAAGCGTGGGCCCGGCGGAGTAGCCCCCGGCGACCACCAGCGCGCTCATCCCCATCGCGCTGCCTAACAGTCGTTTGGGAAAGATGGCCCGGTAGAGCGAGGGCCCGATGGAGAGCGTCGCCGCCGCGCCGAGGCCCTGCAGCGCGCGAAACACCAGCAGCGTTTCAAGGCTTCGTGACAGCGCCGCGCCAATCGACGCCGCCACGAACGTTGCCAGGCCCAACAGGTAGAGCCGCCGCCGAGTGATCAGCTCGCTAAGCGCTGCAAACACCAGCAAAAACGCCGCGCACACCACCTGGAAGATATTGGTGATCCACACCGAGCGCGAGGCCGAGGCGCCCAGGTCCTGGGCGATGGTGGGCAGCGCCAGGTTGATCATGGTGGTGTCCATCACCGCCATGGTGGTACCGGTCATCAGTGCCAACAGCGCAAGCGCGCGTTCGCGACCGGGCAGGCCGTCATCATTGGGGCGGGTTTCAAACAGTCGCATGGGGCGGGCGTTCCTCTCAAGAGCGCTACGGTTAAAGGCCATTACAACGACAAAACCGGCCGGAGCCGGTTTTGTCGTGAAGCGCTGAGTCGAGCCAAGCGCTAGGGCGCGTCGGTCTCGAGGGAGAGCGCGTCCTCGACGTCGGAAATTTCCAGCGCCGTTTCATCATCCAAATCGACGGCCAGGTAGCTGTGCTCGACGTGGAGAAACGATTGGAAAAGCGTCCAGTCCAGCGGCTTGGGCCACTGGCTTTCGTCCTCTTCCCAGGCGCTTAGCTCGGTTTCCAGGATATCGCTGAAGCGCTCGCGCACGAAGGTCTCGAGTGCTTCAGGGGTATCCATTTCGGGAATGAGGTAGATGGTACTTTCACGTTCGACGTCGTCCAGGGTCAGGTCGTCGTCTCCCATGGTGGGTTCCAGCGCATTGATCCAGTCGACAAAGGGCTGGGTCGGCCTGACGCTCAGAGCGGAGCGGTTAAGCAGTTTCATGGGATTCTCCTCGCCGTCGAAACGTTGACCATTATGGGCGCTATAGCGCGCCCTTACCAACTTTTACTAGCGCATTGGCGTTAATGGCTTTTTCACCAATGTTTTATTCCACTTCCGGGCGCATGGCCGGGAACAAGAGCACGTCGCGAATCGAGGCGCTGTCGGTAAACAGCATCACCAAACGGTCGATGCCGATGCCCTCCCCCGCCGTTGGCGGCATGCCGTACTCGAGCGCGCGCACATAGTCGGCGTCATAGTACATCGCTTCCAGGTCGCCGGCGTCTTTCTCGGCGGCCTGCTCGCGAAAGCGCTCGGCCTGGTCTTCGGCGTCGTTGAGCTCCGAGAAACCGTTGGCGATTTCGCGCCCGCCGACGAAAAACTCGAAACGGTCGGTGACGAAGGGATCCGCGTCGCTTCGCCGCGCCAACGGGCTGACTTCCGCCGGGTACATCGTAATGAAAGTGGGCTGGTCGAGTTTCGGCTCGGCGACCTCTTCGAAAATCTCGGTCTGGACTTTGCCCAGCCCCCAGCTCGGCTTCACCTTGATGCCAACACGCTCGGCCACGGCCCGGGCGCTTTCCAGCGAATCGAGCTCGGCTTCAGTGATGTTATCGCCATACTCGAGGATCGAATCCTTGAGGGACAAGCGGCGAAACGGCTGGCCGAAGTCGTACTCTTCGCCCTGGTAGGAAAGGAGCGTGGTGCCCAGTACCTGCTCGGCGATCGAGCGCAGCATCGCCTCGGTCATGTCCATCAGGTCGTTGTAATCGGCGTAGGCCCAGTAGAACTCGACCATGGTGAACTCGGGATTGTGCCGGGTCGAGAGGCCTTCGTTACGAAAGTTGCGGTTGATCTCGAAGACCTTCTCGAAGCCGCCCACCACCAGGCGCTTGAGATAGAGCTCCGGGGCGATGCGCAGGTACATGTCCATATCCAGCGCATTGTGATGGGTGATGAACGGCCGCGCCGTCGCCCCGCCTGGGATAGGCTGAAGCATGGGGGTCTCGACCTCCATGAACCCCCGGCCCTCGAAGAACCGGCGCATCGAACTGATCACCGCGGCGCGCGTCTCGAACGCCTTGCGCGACGCCGGGTTCATGATCAGGTCGACGTAGCGCTGGCGGTAGCGCGCCTCCTGGTCGGTCAGGCCGTGGAACTTGTCCGGCAGCGGGCGCAGGCTCTTGGTCAGAAGCTCGGCTTCGACCATCATCACGTAGAGATCGCCCTTGCCGGACTTGTGCACCGGGCCACTGGCGGCGACGATATCGCCGATATCCCAGCTTTTGATCTCTTCCAAAAGCTCAGCGGGCAGGCCCTTTTTATCCACGTAGAGCTGGATTTGGCCCGCCACGTCCTGAATGACGATAAACGGGCCGCGCTTGCGCATGATGCGCCCGGCGACCGACGCCTGGTGATCCAGCGCCTCGAGTTCGGCCTTTTCCTTGTCGCCAAGCAGATTCTCGAGCTCGACGGTGAGGCTGTCGCGGCGGAAACCGTTGGGGAAAGCGCTTTTACCCTGGGCGGCAGCGGTCTCGCGCCGTGCGGAAAGCTTGGCGCGGCGCTCGGCGATCAGGTGGTTTTCGTTGTCCAGAGAAGACGCGTCTTGGTTAGCCATCCAGCACCCTATGTATGTTCCAGGCGGGTCATGCACCAAACACGGCCTGACCCCGCAAAAAGATTACAAGCCCTGCTTGAGGCTTGCGATGATAAATTGATCCAGGTCGCCGTCCAGCACCTTGTCGCAGTTGCTCGACTGCACGCCGGTGCGCAGATCCTTGATACGCTGGTCATCGAGCACGTAGGAGCGGATCTGGCTGCCCCAGCCGATATCGGCCTTGGAGTCCTCGGCTTCCTGCTTGGCGGCGTTGCGCTTTTGCATCTCGTGTTCCCAGATCCGCGCCTTGAGCTGCTTCATGGCGAAGTCGCGGTTGGCGTGCTGGCTGCGCTGGCTCTGGCAGGCCACGACGATACCCGTCGGCTCGTGGGTGATCCGCACCGCCGAGTCGGTGGTGTTGACGTGCTGACCGCCGGCGCCGCTGGAGCGGTAGGTATCCACGCGCAAATCCGAGGGGTTGATCTCCACCTCGAAGGTGTCGTCGATCTCCGGTGACAAAAACACCGAGGCGAACGAGGTGTGACGACGCCCGCCGGAATCGAAGGGGCTTTTGCGCACCAGCCGGTGAACCCCGGTTTCGGTGCGTAGCCAGCCAAAAGCGTGGTCGCCCTGGATATGCAGCGAGGCGGACTTGATGCCCGCTACTTCGCCGGCGGAGGCTTCGATGATATCCGCCTTGAAGCCGTGGTGTTCGGCCCAGCGCAGGTACATACGCAGCAAAATGTTCGCCCAGTCCTGGGCTTCGGTGCCGCCGGAGCCGGACTGAATGTCGAGATAGGCGTTGTTCTCGTCCATTTCGCCGGAGAACATCCGGCGAAACTCGAGTTTCTCGAGCGAAGCCTGCATGCTGTCGAGCTCTTTATGAACTTCCTCGACGGTGGCTTCGTCGTCTTCCATCTCGGCCAGTTCCAACAGGTCGCGGCTATCGCCCAGGCCCTGGTCCAGCTCGTCGATGGTCGCCACGATCGTCTCTAAAGTGGCGCGCTCTTTACCCAGCTTCTGGGCGTAGTCCGGATCGCTCCAGACGTTCGGGTCCTCGAGCTCGCGGGAGACTTCTTCTAGCCGATCTTTCTTCTCGGCATAGTCAAAGATACCCCCTAAGAACGTCTGTCCGCTCAGACAAGTCCTTGATCTGGGTGTGTAGCGGGTTGGTTTCCAACATGAGTGGCCTGACCTTGTTGAGGATTCGAAAAAAGGCAAACGCCACCGGGCGGCCTTAGCACTGGTCGATAAACGCCTGCGCAAGCCCCCGAAGCGGCAAAATCGTTGGAACGCATTGTAACGAAAGCCCACGCTTCCCGCATCCACCGCGCTAAAACCACCGCCCGCCCCTTCAGAGCGACGCCATCATCACGAGTCGACGACGATGACCCCGAGTTCTTCCAGGCGTTCTCGCGTCGCGGCATCGGTCTGGAAGGTAACCGGACGCGTCAGCGACCAGAGAAAGTGGGTGCGAAACCCCGCGGCCACCGCGTCCTCGGCGCTCCACAGAACGCAAACGTCCCGCGCCAGCCCGCAGAGATAGACATCACTCACCCCGCGATCGCGAAGCCAGCCCGCAAGCCCTGTGGCCGGGCGCTGGCCGTCCGGGCCCTGGTTGTTGCGAAACGCGCTGTAGGAGTCGATCTGTGGGTCGGTGCCTTTACGGATGATGGCGTCGCAAGGCGTCCAGTCGATCGCGGGATGTAGCGCCGCGCCTTCGCTTCTCTGAATACAGTGATCCGGCCACAAGGTTTGCTGATGACCGAAGCGTTCGATGGCCTCGAAAGGCTGGTGGGGCGGGTGCTGCGAGGCGAAGGAGATATGCGCCGGTGGGTGCCAATCCTGGGTGGCGACCACGTGGCCAAAGGCACGCTTTGCCAGCAACGCCTCGATGCCGGGCAAAATGGCGTCCCCCTCGGCGCAGGCCAGCGCCCCGCCGGGCAGAAAATCCGGCTGAACATCCACGATGATCAGCGCACTCTGCGCCGCGCGCTCTTTCGCCACCAGGGCCAAAGGGTCGGCTTGCGGTTCGCGGCTTGCCGCTACGACATCATCTTCCACCATGCAACGCTCCTGAGATCCAAGACGTGAAACCCGCTAAAAGTCACTCATTCAGTATCGAGGCCCGCCCCTCGAGGCGCAAGCGGTGGCGAGCAGGCGCCTACTCGCCACCGGTTTTTGCTCAGACGAGCATCGAGGGTTTGAACAACGCCGTGCGATCGAGGGTAGTGCCCGACACCATGAACGCCCCCATGCCCTGATAGTGCAGCGACGCTTGTTCGTCCGCCCCGGGGGCGGCGTGAGCTTTGACGATCTCGAAAATGAACAGGTCGTATCCGTCGATCATGGCTTCGTCGTGCAAACGGCACTCGAAAGAGGCGTAACACTCGTCGATCAACGGCGCATCGACCTTCGAGGCCGAACCGGGCGTGAGCTCAAATGCTGCAAACTTGTCGACCTCGCTGCCGGAGCAGTTGCCGATCCCCACGACCGTGTCGAGGAGTGCCGCCGACGGGATATTGATCACGCACTCGCCGCTTTCGCGCACCATTTCGTGGGTATGATTGCCGGCGGCGATCACGCAGCCCACCAGCGAAGGGGAAAAGGACATAATCATATGCCACCCCAGGGTCATGATGTTGCTCTGCTGCTGCCAGCGGGAGGAAATCAGTACGATCGGGCCAGGCTCGAGAAAATGCCTGGCGTTCGAAACGGGGAAATCTTCTTTCACCAACGCGCGGGACATGAAAAACCTCCGGTCAGAGGGGGAAGTTGGCCAACTCGAGGATATGGCCTTTGTCCCATAAAACCAAAAGCGCTGGCAACATGGCCAGCGCTTTGTCCCTCACCCGATCACGGGTTTACCGGATTTCGGTGGATGTCCCTCGCCCAGGGCTTGGAAACGATAGAGCTTAGAAGCGGTAGGTCAGCTGGGCGCCGATACCATGAGCTTCGTTTTTGTAGTCCGCCGTGTAGGTCGCCCCACCCACCGGTACACCGCCGGTCGCCGGGCTTGCCAATAGATCCTGGCGCTCCTGGTCCACCGAGGTACTGCGCTCGGTCAGGTAGGAGTAGGCGACATCCAGGGTGAGATCCGGCGTCGGCGACCAGCCCGCACCCAGCGAGAAGATGCGCCGGTCGTCGGAGGGAATCCGCACGCTGCGGTGCGCGTCGTTGGTAGGCGTGAAGTCGAGCGTAAAGCCGGCGCGCAGCGCAAGGGCCGGGGTCAGCTGGTACTCGCCGCCGGTGGCAAACGCCCAGGCGTTGGAGTAGTTCTGGGTCTCCTGGGTGATGGTACCGCCATCGGTGCCGGTCACGCGGATCTCGTCGAACTGGCTCCAGCGCACCCAGGAGGTACCGAACATCAGCTTGAACCGGTCGCTCATTTGCTGGGTGACCGAGAAATTGACCGTCTCCGGCGTGGTCAGATCCAGCGACGCGTTGTCCGCACGCACGACGTTACCCAGCGGGTCGGTGGCGGAGAAGTTGCCATCGAGGGTGTAATCCACCTTGGAGCGGTAGGTCAGACCCAGGGTGGTTTCCGGCACCGGCTGGTAGATCACGCCCAGGTTGTAACCCCAGGCTTCGTCGTCGCCGTCCACGCGGGAGTCGACGTCGGTGGCGGCGTTAAACCCGGTGCCCGAGGGAATTTGGCGGCGCAGCTCGCCGTCGACCGAGTTGTAGGTCACGCCCGCGCCCACCGACCACTGGTCGTTGAAGCGGTAGGAAACCGTCGGCTGTGCCGAGACCACGGTCACTTCGGTGTAATCGCCGAAGTAGCGGCCCTGGAAGGAGCCTTCATAGTCGGTTTTGGAGCCAAACGGGGCGTAAACGCCGAAGCCGAACGCTAGCTGTTCGTTCACCGGATGGGCGTAAAACGCGAAGGGGACGAGCGTACCCGGCACCATATCGCCTTCGTTGGTTCCCGGGACGCTGCCGACGGGAATCTGGCTACCGTTGGGTAGACCGCCGGTCGCAACGCCGGAATCCAACGTGCGGCTGGCCTGGGCGTTACGAATTTTGGTTTTAGGATTCAGGTAGGTGGCACCCGCGGTGAACTGCGCGCGGTCCAAAAACGACATCCCCGCCGGGTTACCGTACACGATGGTCGCATCGTGTATGTTGGAGCTACGCCCGGCATGGCCGTAACCCTGCCCGCTGACGCTCTGTTCGTTGATTTGATAGCCGCCAGCGTTGGCCTGGCTTGCAAAGGTCGCCGCTGCCACGGCGGACACCATCGCCAGTTTTTTAACGTTATTATGCATAGTGAGCCTCATTTCCCAATGATCCGGCGAGGTACGCCCCGCCCGCGTTATTATTCGCCCCAGCGCTAGTTTTCGCCCAATGTCGGCGTAGGTTCAAGGGGCAAACGGTCGTTTTATTTCTTTTGGGGTTTATCCATTAGTCTTACGAGCGTTTTAAATCGGTGTTTTAGTTAACTTTACCGAGTTTTCCTGGCGTGCTTGACCTATGGGCCACCCACAGGTTTTACACTGAACATGAACGTCGACAACGGTAACGCGACCATGCAGCCAAGTGCCTCCCAAACAAGCGCCTCACAAACCGCGGCCCTCATGAAAGTCAGTGAGCTGGCCAGGCGCGCGGGGGTCAGCGCCGAAACCGTACGCCACTACAGCCGCGAAGGGCTTTTGCACCCGGCGCGCCACCCGGACAACGGCTACCAGCTCTTTTCCAGCGACGACCTGGAACGGCTCGCCTTCATTCAGCGCTCGCGAACACTAGGCTTTAGCCTGGCCGAAATCCGCGACATCCTGGCCTATGCCGACCAGGGTGACTCCCCCTGCCCGCTGGTGCGCGACCTGCTGGCGAGCCGCCTGCCCCAGATACGCGCGCGCATCGAAGAGCTCGAAGCGTTGGCCGCGCGCATGGAGCAGGCGCTTGCAAGCTGGCAGGCCATGCCCGATGCCACGCCCACCGGCCACAGTATCTGCCGACTCATCGAGAGTTTCCCGGATTCCCGCTCATGAAATCATATACCTGCGTTGGCGCATCGTTTGATAAGCGCCCCCAGCGCTTTTTAATTCGCGGCATGAACTGCGCCGGCTGCGTTAAAAGCGTGGACCGCGCGCTCGGCCAGATCCCCGGGGTCGAACACGCCACGGTCAACTTCGCCACCCAAACCGCCGAGGTGAGCGGCGAAGTATCGAACGAGGCGGTGTGCGAGGCAGTGGCGGCGAACGGCTACGTCGCCGAGCCGATCGTCGATTTCAAACAAGCCGAGCAGCGCCGCCGCGACCAGGAAGAAGCCACCTACCAAGCGCGCCTGCGCGGCGGGGTGTTGTCGCTGGCCCTGGCGCTGCCGTTGATGCTTTCCATGCTGGTTTATCACCCTGCCCCGCAAGGCATGGGCCGCATCTTCTGGCTGGTGATCGGTCTACTAACGCTGGCTATTTTGGCGTTTCCCGGGCGGCACTTTTTCACCAACGCCTGGCGACAGCTGACCCACCGCCAGGCCACCATGGATACGCTGGTCGCCCTGGGCACCGGCGCGGCCTGGCTCTACTCGATGGCCGTGGTGCTTTTCGCCCCCTGGCTGCCCGAGGCCGCCCGGGGTATTTACTTCGAGGCTTCGGCCATGGTGGTCGGGCTCATTTTGCTGGGTAACGCCCTGGAACTTCGCGCCCGGGGCCGTACCCGCCAAACGCTCGGCCAGCTTTTGGATCTGCAGGGCACGACCGCGCGTCTCGAGCGCGATGGCGATACCTTCGAAGTGAATGTCGATGACGTGGTGCCTGGTGACACCCTGCGCGTACGCCCCGGCGAACGCTTGGCCGTAGACGGCGTGGTGCTCGACGGGCAAAGCCATGTGGATGAATCGATGCTCACCGGTGAGCCCGCGCCGGTGTATAAAGCCGCTCAGGCGGCGCTTGCCGCCGGCACGGTCAACGGCGAGGGTAGTCTTTTGTATCGCGCCACCCACACCGGCCGCGACACTCGCCTTGGACGTATTACCGAGCAGGTCGCCCACGCGCAAAACGCGCGCCCACCGATTGGTAAGTTGGCCGACCGAATCTCCGGCGTCTTCGTACCCGCCGTGATGATTCTGGCCGTGCTCACCGCGCTTATATGGTTCAACCTGGGCCCGGCGCCACCAACGCTTTACATGCTGGTAACGGCGACCACGGTGCTGATCATCGCCTGCCCCTGCGCACTGGGTCTCGCCACGCCGCTTTCCACCATGATCGGCGTGGGCAAGGCCGCCGAGCACGGGGTGCTGATTCGCGACGGGGAGGCGCTGCAGCGCTCCTGCCGGCTCACCACCCTGGTGGTCGACAAAACCGGCACGCTGACCGAGGGCAAGCCCCGCGTGCTCGAGGCGGCTATTTTTCATTCCGATCGCGCCTGGCTACTGGGCGCGGTGAACGCCCTGGAGCAGCGTTCGCAGCACCCGCTGGCCAACGCGCTTTGCGCCTACGCCAGGACCCAAACGACGGAGGTCGTAGCGCTCGAGTCGTTTGCAAGCGACACCGGCGCGGGGGTGCGCGGCACCACCGAGCAGGGGGACCGTTTGCTGCTGGGTAGCGCCCGGCTGTTGGAGGAAGCCGGTATTGGCCTGGAGGCGGCGGCCGAGATGACCGCCGCGCTCGAAAAGAACGCCCGGTCGGCGGTGTATATCGCGGTCAACGGCACGCTTGCCGGTGTATTCGCCGTCAGCGACCCGGTTCGCCAGGACGCCGCCGCCAGCATCGCCCGTTTGAAACGCGATGGATTGACGGTGGTGATGCTGACCGGCGACAACCGACATACGGCGGCGGCGGTAGCCCGGGAGGTAGGTATCGATGAATTCATGGCCGGGCTTTCCCCCGAGGACAAGCTCGAGGAAATCAAGCGCCGCCAGGCGCGGGGTGAAATCCTGGGCATGGCCGGCGATGGCATCAACGACGCCCCGGCGCTGGCCCAGGCGGATGTCGGCTTTGCCATCGGCGGCGGCACGGATATCGCCATGGAAAGCGCCGGCGTTACCTTGATGCACGGCTCGCTTCACGGTGTCGCCACCGCCATCGAACTCAGCCGCGCTACCCTTGCCAACATCAAGCAGAATCTGGCGGGCGCGTTCGGTTACAACCTGCTGTGCATTCCCATCGCCGCCGGCGCGCTTTACCCACTGACCGGCATGCTGCTCTCACCGATCATCGCCGGGGCCGCGATGGCGCTCTCCTCCGTGACCGTCGTCGGCAACGCCAGTCGGTTACGCCGCTTCACCCCCACCGCCAGGGAGACGTCATGAGCGTACTGGTGAATCTAACGGGCGTTTTGCTGATCGCCCTGATCGTCTGGTGGTTTTGGATGGGGCCCTCTCGCTAGGGTCGACTTTTACAAAAGCCAGAATGTCACTCATACTGACACACATATATGTCTCTAAAGGTGACACCCATGAGCCTTGAACTAAGCCATGTCGTCAATGGAGAAGGCTTCATCATCGCCGATGCGCTGCTGGAAGAGCTGCACATCACTAAACGCGAGTTCGCGAGTGCGATCGGCCTTAGCCACAACGCCATCATTCGTAAGGAGCGTCTCCACGCGGTTTCCACACAGCAACGTCTGCGCCAGACCATGGAAATCCTCAAGCGCATCGAACCCTGGGCCGGGTCGATCAGCAGTGCCTGGTCCTGGTATCGCACCTATCCTATCCCGGCGCTGGGTGATCTAACGCCGGAAGAGCTGGTCAGTCGCGGTCGAGCCGATGACGTGCGCGCCTATCTCTCGCATATTGCCGAGGGGGGCCATGCGTGAGCTTGCTGGGGTTAGGCTTTCACTATAAAGGGATCGTCTATCGTGGCCACAACCCCCGGTGGCATCACGCCCCTGCCTCCGGTGAAGGCGCTGCACACAGCGGCGGGCGCTGGAATCCCCCGGGCTTACCCGCGCTCTACACCAGCGAGCGTTTCGAGACGGCCTGGCTGGAGGCGCAGCAGGGCTTTCCTTTCAAAACCCAGCCACTGACGCTTTGCAGCTACGAGGTCGACTGCGGCCCGCTGCTCGACCTGTGCGAGCCGGATATACAACTCCGCGTTCATCCAGACCCGGAGCGCTGGATGAGGGAGGCCTGGCTCGAGAAAAAGCTAAAACGCCAGCCCGTGATCGCTTGGCAAATCGTCGAGCGACTGCGCCACATGGGCTTCGCCGGCATTCGCGTGCCTTCGCAGGCCACGGGGGCGACTCGCCGCGACGTCAATATCGTGTTCTGGAACTGGTCGCTGAATGCACCTACCCGCGTCAGCGTGATAGACGATGAGCGGCGCTTGCAAAGCGAGCGGGACTAGACAGCGCGTGGCGGCTTGAAAATACCCGGTCAGCTCACCCCGATATAGCGCCCCGGCTTGTGGTTGAGCGCGATGATGAGGTTCAGCGTAACCGCCCCCAGCACCGAGAATGCCACCCGGTCCAGCGGCAGCTGGGTCAGCGCGACCAGCAGGATCACGCCGTCGATACCCAGTTGCACGTAGCCCGCCCGCCAGCCGTGGCGCTGCTGCAGGTAGAGCGCAAGAATGTTGATGCCGCCAAGGCTCGTGCGGTGGCGAAAGAGCATCAGCATCCCGATCCCCATCAGCGCCCCGCCCATGAGCGCGGCATAGAGCGAGGGCACGCGCTCGAAGGCGACCCACTGCTGGGTGAGCTCGGCGAATAGCGATACCAGTCCGATCGCCACGAAGGTGCGCAGGGTGAAGCTCCACCCCATCCGCTTGATCGCAAAATAATAAAACGGCAGGTTGATCGCGAAGAACCGATGTCGGAGTTCGTCAAATGCATACGTTCTCTCACTCCTGGCTAATCCTTATAGCCATGATGATCCGGGGTATCTCGGGTTCAAATACCACGAGCACAACGAACTGGTCATGATACTGAAAACCGGAAAAAGCTTGCGCGGTCACCTTCAATGCAGCGCCACTTCAAGATAATCGATTCGCATCAAGTGCTTGCGCGGATATTCCTTTACGAAATTAAAATCTCTTTCCCTCTCCTGACTATCCGCGATAAAGCCGTCTGAAATACTCGTGGAATCCGAAACGGCTGTCCAACTGAGTGCAAAAGTCGCACTCCCCGCCTGCTTTAAGTGCATGCACTTTTCCAGGTGCACTACTTGTTTTCGTCATAATTCTATTAATTATCTGTATTTAATCTGCTTTTTAGACCATGGCAAAAAAAGTGCATTCACTTTTTCGTGTGAAGATCATGGACAAAATGGCGATGACGAAAGTGAACGTAATGGACAAGAAAGCGCTATTGAGGGACGGCACTACGGTAGACGATATGGTGCGAATATTGTCAGAGGAGGTCGTTTCCGGGCAGTGGCCGCCGGAGACACGCTTGAGCGCGAAGTCGATTGCCGACCGCTTTGGTGTATCTCGCACGCCTGTCCGAGAAGCTTTCGGTCATTTGTTTGCGATGGGACTGGTGGAACGGCGTCCCAACCGGGGTGTTGTAACTGCATGTATTTCTGAGTCCCGGTTACTCAGCATGTTCGAGGCGATGGCTGAGCTCGAGGCGTCATGCGCGAGCTTATGTGCGCAACGCATGACTCTAGAAGAGCGCCGCGCCCTAAGCATCCTGCATGAATCCTCACGTGCGCTGAGCCACAGCTACTCGCCTCACGCCTATGCCGATTTCAACGACGAGTTTCACTCGCGGCTCTACGAAGGGTCGCGCAGCGAATACTTAATCGAACTGACTCAGTCAACACGAGCCCGGTTACAGCCTTTTCGCCATACCCAGTTTCAAGTCAGCCATCGTCCGGAGCGCTCTTTCATCGAGCACGAGGCGATCGTAGAAGCCATCGTGGCGAATGATGCCCATCGGGCTGCCGAGGCCGCACGCCGACATGTCCTTTCAGTAGGCACCGTATCTCAATCCTTTGTCGAGTCGCACGCGCGACCGGATGCCCACAGGAGCCATGAATAATGATGGACCTTACTATCACTGCGCTGCATGAAGCCTACCGGGCCGGTAAATTGACGCCAGCGACTCTCATCGATCAATTACTACGCAATGCAGAGAGCGTCGAGGCCGATTCCACTTGGATTACACGCCTTACACGGGAACAGCTCGAGCCCTATCTACTGCGACTGGAAGGCGAGTCCCCCGAGACCCAGCCTCTTTATGGCATTCCGTTTGCTATCAAGGACAACATTGACCTTGCGGGGATTCCGACCACGGCCGCCTGTCCTGCCTATGCCTATACGCCCATGGAAAGCGCCTTCGTGGTGCAGCAACTAGTCCAGGCCGGCGCCATTCCGATGGGAAAGACTAATCTCGATCAGTTTGCTACCGGACTTGTAGGCGAACGCAGTCCCGAGAAATACGGCACGCCCGATAATGCGTTTGATTCCGCTTATATCCCAGGCGGCTCCAGCAGTGGTTCGGCCGTCGCCACGGCGAGTGGGCAGGTGAGCTTTGCCTTGGGCACTGATACGGCCGGTTCCGGACGCGTTCCGGCCAGCTTCAATAATCTGTTTGGCTTGAAGCCGACGCTTGGCCTGCTCAGTAAGCGTGGCGTAGTACCCGCCTGTGCCACGTTGGACACTATCAGTCTTTTTACCCTGACCGCTGATGACGCTCACACCATCCTCAACATCACGGCTCGCCTTGATCCAGAATGCGCTTGGTCTCGTTCATATGATTTCAACATTGCCGGCAAACGTTATGGCCAGCCGCCAGGTTCATTTCGGTTCGGTGTACCGCCCAAATCCCAGTGGCAAACCGATTTATCGCATACCGAGGCAATGAACATTGCAATTCATGAGCTGGAATCTCTTGGCGGCGAGCGTATAGAAATTGACTGCTCCCCGATGTTGGCAGCGGCCAGCCTACTCTATGAAGGGCCTTGGATTGCTGAGCGCTATCACGCCGTGCGCGAGCTGATCGACAGGAGGCCTGAGGCGTTGCACCCCGTCACCCGAGAAATTATTGAAGGTGGCCGCATGCCGCTGGCAGTCGATTTTTTTGATGCTCACTATAAGCTCGTCAAACTCAAACATCTAGCGGATGCACAGCTCGCCCAGGTCGACGTGATGTTAACGCCGACTGTAGTTACTCATCCGACCAAGATCGAGGTGGCCAACGACCCCATCGGCCTCAACTCTCAGTTGGGCCACTGGACTAACTTTATGAACCTGCTGGACTACAGCGCTCTGGCAGTCCCCGTGTGCCTAGCTGACGGTCGACCCCAAGGTGTCACGCTGTTTAGCATGGCGTTTGATGACCTACTTCTGCTCAGCGTAGGTCGAGCACTCGAATCATCACGCACGCTGCCGCTGGGTGCGACCAATATCCCCCGTAGTCACCCTAAGCTCTTGCCACCAGCTAGTGATGGCATGTTGGAGCTTGTCGTCTGCGGTGCGCACCTCATGGGGCTGCCTCTCAATCACCAACTGACCGATCGACGTGGCTACCTGCTATCGCGGACCCAAAGCTCTGCCAGCTATCGCTTGCTTGCGCTAACTGGCGAGCCGGCGCGTCCGGCCATGGTGCGCGACGACGCCCACGGCCGCGCCATCGACGTTGAGGTCTGGCGTCTTCCCATTGAGAGCGTAGGCAGCCTGCTCTCTGGCATCGCCTCCCCTCTGGGGCTCGGCAAGGTCGAGCTGGCCGACGGGCGCTGGGTAAGCGGCTTCATCGCCGCGGCCGGTGCTTTGGAAGGGCTTACTGACACCCAAGACATCACGCATCACGGCGGCTGGCGACAGTGGTTGCAGACCCAAGCTAGCGATTCTCCCATGCCCGCTTCCGATACAACGCTTTCCCCTTAACCTCGAACAGGAGTGTTTCCATGACCCGACAGATTGCCATGGACGCCAGCCCCTACCATTGGCCCTTTGATAGCAAGGTGCCTCTAGATCGCATAGCTCTGATTGTCATCGATATGCAGACCGATTTTTGTGGCCCGGGCGGCTACGTCGATCGTATGGGCTATGACCTTTCATTGACCCGCGCACCGGTCGAACCATTACAGCGCGTGCTTGCTGCCCTGCGCAAATATCCTGAGACCATGATCATTCATACCCGTGAAGGTCATCGCCCAGAACTGGTTGACCTGCCCGCAAACAAGCTCTGGCGCAGTGAGCAGATTGGCGCCGCCATCGGTAAGCCAGGCCCATGTGGCCGCGTGTTAACTCGTGGCGAGCCTGGTTGGGAAATCATTCCCGAACTGGCCCCTGTCGACGGTGAAATCATCATTGACAAGCCTGGAAAGGGCTCGTTTTACGCCACCGATCTCGAGCATGTGCTGCGCACCTGCGGCCGCACTCACCTGATCATCGCGGGTATCACTACCGACGTGTGTGTCCATACCACCATGCGTGAAGCCAATGATCGAGGCTTTGAGTGCCTGATGCTGACCGACTGTACCGGCGCAACCGATGAGCGTCACAAAGAGGCGGCGATCAGCATGATCAACATGCAGGGCGGCATCTTCGGGGCTACGGCACCGTCGTCAAAACTTCTGGCGGCACTGGGCGAAGATTGATCAAGTGCGATCAGTGCTTATCACGATAAATGCAACAGAGGGTAATGACATGAATCCATCCACGCATTCCCACAACCCACCGGCTTCTGGCGATGAGTTCGAACACGAACCGGTCCCCGTTCATCGTCGCCACTCACTGCTTTCAGTGACGCTGGTGTGGATCGGCTTTCCGCTCGTGGTGACTGGTGGCTTCTTGGGTAGCCAGTTGACCAACGCTCTGGGCTTCTCTACGGCGCTGATCACCATCGTGATCGGCAACCTGATCCTGTTTGGCTACGTCGGGGCTCAGAGCGCCGTGGCGGCGCGAACCGGGCGTTCATTCTCGCTGCTCTCCCGTGGCGTCTTCGGTCCCAACGCAGCCCGATTAGTTTCAGGTTTCCTGTCCACGTTGGTAGTGGGTTGGTTTGCAGTGCAGACCGGTTTGGCAGGTCAAGGCCTTCACGATATGTTGGGCTGGTCATCAACACTTTCTAGCTTGGTGACCGGCATACTATTCACAGCCATGACCATGATGGGAGTGCGTGCGCTCAGCGTCATTGGGGCCATTTCCGTGCCCTTCTTCATCCTCATGGGTATTGCGGCGGTAGCCATTACCCTTAATCAGCATGACTGGGCAAACATCACTAGCTTCGCGGGAAGTCCTGATGCCAGCGCTCTGAGTATTGGCATCGGCATCACCATGGTAATTTCACTGTTCATCGATTCCGGTACGCTAACGGCGGACTTTACCCGCTGGGCCAAGAATCCGCGTCATGCGCTGATTGCAACGGCTAGCGCCTTCCCACTCGCTAACGGTATCTCAATGATATTAGGCGCCATTGTAACCGCCGCAGGTACTGCCAACGACGGCAACTTTGCTGCCGTGGTGGCAGGACAGGCTGGCTGGCTAGTGCCAATTGCCGCGGCCTTCTTCGTAGTGAACTGCGCCTCTGTCACCATGCATTGCCTTTACAACGCTGCGACTGGCTGGAGCGAAATCACCGGTCGTCGCTTCAGAATGATGACCCTCCTCTTTGGGGCCATCGGCACGGTTGCTGCTGCAGCAGGCGTCTGGGATCTGCTGATCGAGTGGTTGAGCCTTTTAGGTATCGTGGTGCCCGGCATTGGCGGCGTCATCATTGCTCACTTCTGGCGTAACGGCTTGACACTCGAACCAAACCCGCGTGCCGCAATGGGCGGCTGGGGATTCGCCATTTTAGTAGCCACCGCCACCAACGTCTGGGCCGCCCAGCTTTCGGTTGCCGTGGTCGCCATGGTAGTAGGTTTCGCGGCCCATTGGCTGCTGGACGCTGTGAGTACTTCACGCATGGCAACCTCAAAGCCTGACACCGGCTTATGAATACCCCGTTCATCGCTCACTGATTCCAACTGTTTATTCATTGAGGAGGTAATGCCATGAAAGAGCTCTGGAAACTGGATGCAGTCGCGCGTATTGACCTGATTCGCAGCCGGAAGGTATCAGTACGCGAAATGACCCAAGCGAGCCTGGAGCGCATTGAAGCTTTGGACAGTACGCTACATGCTTTTTGCACTCTAACTAGTGAACAGGCACTGGCTGATGCCGAGCGCATCGATAGAACGCTGGCCCACGGCGAAGACGCCGGTCCTCTCGCCGGTATCCCCGTTGCGGTGAAAGATTTGGTTGCGACCCGCGGCGTACGTACCACGGGGGGCTCAACCGCCTACCGCGACTTTGTGCCCGATGAAGATGATGTAATTGTTGAACGCCTCAAGGCTGCCGGAGCCATTGTAGTTGGCAAGACTAACGTCCCTGAGTTTGGCTATAGCGGGGTGGGCCACAACCCCATCTTCGAGACCACCCGTAACCCCTGGGATCCGGAGCTCACGCCAGGCGGCTCTAGCGCGGGCTCCGGCGCAAGCGTCGCCACCGGCATGACCCCGATGGCAGTGGGCAGTGATGGCGGCGGCTCAGTCCGTATCCCGGCCGCCCATTGTGGACTATTTGGCATGAAGGCCTCAACGGGCCGGGTACCGCTCTACCCGGGCTGTCGTGACGAGCGTTATCCGGGCCTGTCGAGCTGGGAGACGCTAGAGCATATCGGTCCCATGACCCGCAGCGTACGTGACAGTGCTCTAATGCTGTCGGTCATGGCCGGGCCCGATCCCCGTGATCGCCATTCGATCCCTAACGACATCGACTGGCTGGGCGCTATCAAGCAGCGCTTTCATGGCAAACGTATCGCCTTCAGCGAGGACTTTGGTTACGTCGCTGTCAACCCCGAAGTCCGGCAACTGGCACGTCGTGCACTACAGGTATTTGAGCAGGATCTAGGCTGCCAGATAGAACACGTTACTCCGGACTGGCAGGATCCCTTCAATAGCTTCTGGGGGCTGGTCGCGGGAGATAGTGACTTAGAAGGCATGCGGAGCATGTTGGCCCAGCATGGCACTGAAATGTCGCCGCACTTGGTCGACTTTCTCAACCGCCCATGGCGCGCCGAGGATATTACTGCGGCGAATCGTGAACGCAAGGCACTTTGCAATCGCATGTGGCGCATGATGCAAGGTTTCGATCTGCTTATCACGCCAACGCTAACAGTACCGCCCTTCCCGATTCATATGCAGGGGCCAGAGAAGGTCGAAGGACGTATGGTACCGCCTACCCAATGGTTGTCGTTCACCTTCCCCTTCAACATGACCGGCCAACCTGCGGCGTCCGTTCCTTCCGGCTGGACGTCAGGCGGTCTACCGGTAGGCTTGCAGCTGGTAGGGAAGCATCTTGACGACACCAGCGTACTCGCCGCTGCCGCGGCATACGAGCTGGCATCTCCTTGGGCTTCGAAATGGCCATCCATGTGTGATGCCAAAGAACAACAGATGGAGTTTTGATATGAGCGGACTTGGAGGTCTCAATAAGTCACGCAACGGTGTCGTCATAGGCATGGTTCAATTGCAGCTACCTCTTGTCGAAACGTTGGACGATCTAGCCATTCAGACACGTAAGGTCTGTGACATGGTCGACAAGGCACGCCGGCAGAATGCTGGTATGGATCTAGTAGTGTTTCCTGAGTATTCGCTGCATGGGCTGTCCATGGATACACGAGACGAGTTGATGTGTCGGGTAGATGGGCCAGAGGTTGAACAATTTCGCGACGCCTGTCGGCAGCATGCTATCTGGGGCTGCTTCTCCATCATGGAGTACAACCCCGAGGGTAACCCCTACAACACGGGGCTGATAATCGATGATCAAGGTGAAATCCGTCTCAACTACCGCAAGCTCCACCCGTGGGTCCCGGTCGAACCTTGGGAACCCGGAAATCGCGGCGTCCCCGTCTGCGACGGCCCCAACGGCTCCAAACTGGCACTGATCATCTGCCACGACGGCATGTTCCCAGAGATGGCCCGTGAGTGCGCTTACAAGGGCGCCCACGTGGCGCTTCGCACCGCCGGTTACACTGCTCCTATTCGACATGCTTGGCGCATTACCAACCAAGCTAACGCTTTTTGCAACTTGATGGCTACTGCCAACGTCTGCTTAGCCGGTTCAGATGGGACGTTCAATTCGATGGGAGAAGGCTCGATTATTAACTTCGATGGTATTCCCTTGGCCGAAGGCAATGGACTAATAGATGAAATCATTACTGCTGAAATTCGTCCAGATCTCATTGATGAGGCGCGTCATGGCTGGGGAGTAGAGAACAATATCTATCAGCTTGGTCATCGCGGCTATGTCGCCGTCGTAGACGGGGCTCAGGACTGCCCTTATACCTACATGCAGGACTTGGTAGCAGGCAGTTACCGCTTGCCTTGGGAAGAACAAGTGAAAGTAGTCGACGGTACTTCGTGCGGATTTGCGCCGCCAAATCGCACCTTTGCAGGCAATAACTCGGCCTCCAAGCAGCGAGAAAAATGATGATAAGCGTCAACGCAAAACCGCATATTTTTGGCTTCGACCCAATCAGCACGGCCTTGGTCATTATCGATATGCAGCGCGACTTTCTCGAACCGGGAGGCTTTGGCGCAGCACTAGGCAATGATGTGTCACCCCTGCAGGGGATAGTTCCCAACGTGGAAAACCTGCTGACATTGGGGAGGGCAGAAAATATGTTAGTAGTGCACACCCGCGAGTCACATTTGCCGGATTTGTCTGACTGCCCACACACCAAGCGTATCCATGGTAAACCAGGACTGTGTATTGGTGAACCAGGGCCAATGGGACGTATCCTGGTTCGTGGTGAGCCCGGCAATCAAATCATTCCACAATTGGCTCCGCAGGCTAGCGAGTGGGTGATTGATAAGCCGGGTAAGGGTATGTTCTACGCTACTGGATTGGACGAAAAGCTTGCGGCTCGGAACATCACCCATATTATATTTGCTGGCGTTACCACCGAAGTGTGTGTTCAAACAAGCATGCGAGAAGCCAATGACCGGGGTTACGCTTGTTTGTTAATTGAAGACGCAACGGAGAGTTACTTCCCTTCTTTTAAACAAGCGACGTTAGATATGATTGTGGCTCAGAGCGGCATAGTTGGATGCACGACACCGCTTGCAGCGTTTCAGGCCGCCTTTTGCGAAGACAATAATCATAAGGTGAACAAGCATGACTGAGACTACTGCCATCAATCTACCTCAAGTCGTGGCCGAAGTCATTGCGGCGTTTGAAGAGTACGAGCGTGCTCTAGTGGACAATGAATTGTCCACGCTGGATGCATATTTCTGGGAAGCACCACATACCGTACGCTATGGTGTAGCTGAGAATCTCTACGGTGCTGACGCTATTGCTGTCTATCGAAGAAGCTGCCGTCCCGTCGGCCACGGTCGTCGATTACACAATACTGTTATCACTACTTTCGGTAAAGATTATGCAACTGTGAGTACCGAATTCGAGGATGGAGAAACACCTCGAATTGGCCGCCAGATGCAAACATGGGTGCGTTTTCCAAACGGCTGGAAGGTCGTTAGTGCACATGTGAGCATCGATCTCTCGACGTTGGAATACTAGAGTTGAATGCGACAGGGCCAAGGAGAGGGGAGATCGGCATGTTAGGTGGTGCCAAGCCCCAGCAATTCCATTAACTTCACCGTGACACTAACGCCTTCGGTGACCGGCAGGCCAAGTTCTGCATCAGCCGCTCGGTAGTACCCGCCATGCCGCAGCATTCCAGCACGCCGATGCCGTCGCGACCGTCAAACACCTGCAGCAGGATGGCCTGAAAGTGGTCATGCTGACAGGTAATAATCGATATAGCGCCGCGGCAATTTGCCCGCAAAGCAGTTATTGCAACGTTCGAAGCTAGCCTGAGACCAGAGGATAAGCACTCCGATGTTGAGCGTTTAAAGCAGGTAGGCGAAATTATGGGTATGGTAGGCGATGGCATCAACGACGCCTCGGCGCTGGCCCAGGCGGATGTCGGCCTTGCCATCGCCGCCGGCGCGCTTTACCCACTGACCGGCATGCTGCTCTCACCGATCATCGCCGGGGCCGCGATGGCGCTCTCCTCCGTGACCGTCGTCGGCAACGCCAGTCGGTTACGCCGCTTCACCCCCACCGCCAGGGAGCCGTCATGAGCGTATTGGTGAATCTAACCGGCGTTTTGCTGATCGCCCTGATCGCCTGGTGGTTTTGGATGAGTTGAAGACGCATGGCCTCACTTGACCCTCCCTGTATCAAGGGAATGGACCATATGCTGCCAGAATGCCTCAACTGCCTTACTAACCTCGGGAAAACGTCTAGCAACCAAGCCAAAGTATCGATAAACGTGAGGTGACAAAGGGTAATGGCGAAGACCGCTTGTCTGCTTTGGTAGAACGGACTCGGGCACTATGGCAACCCCCATGCCTTCTCTGACCAGCGCGCAGGCGCTTGCCCAATCTTGTAACTCTACGCGGATATCGGCGAATTGGTGCCCGGCCTCTTCAGCCAGACGCACACCATTGATATGACAGCCGCCCGTTGCATGAATATAGGGCTGCGGCGTTAACGATGCGAAGTCGATTCCGAGCTCGCTTGATCGGCGCGCCATCGGATGTGCGTTAGGGACCAGCACTACCCAGGCATCGCTACCCAGCATGAGTGCATGTCGATCAGCAGACGGATTTAGCGTGACGCCCAGATCAATCGTGCCACTCTCCAGCCAAGCATCCACTTCACTATCACTTCCCTCCAGGAGAGTGATGTCGATCCCAGGGTAACGTTGGCGAAATCTCGCCAAGTGACTGACTAAACGCGTCGTAATGATGGAGGGGAAGCAGCCGATCCGCACGCTTGCCCCCTCCAATCCTTGGCGATCATCCGCAAGAGTACGGATGGCATTGAAGCTCTCCAACATGTCCTGCGCATGCTTGAGGATCTGCTCACCCAATGCAGTCGGCGTCACATCCTGACGATTACGAGTGAACAGTTTGCCACCGAGTGTTTTTTCGAGCTGAGCCAGCGCCTGACTGGCTCCTGACTGCGTCATACCTACACGCTCGGCCGCATTGGAAATATTGCCTGTTCTATCAATGGCGATCACTAAACGCCAGTGAGATAAGTTCATCATGCCATTAGCTCAACTAATACCTCATTAATGAGATATTAATTTAACAGCCACGAGCACCTTCAGCACACTTGCCAATACGCTAGTTAGATAATTTTACCGCCATTCAGGAATTGACATGAAACTGTACTACGCCCCAGATGCTTGTTCACTGGCCTCGCATATCATGTGCCGTGAACTAGAAACTAACGTTGAACTCGTGCGTGTCGACAATGTCACCAAGTTGACTGAGGATCAGCGCAACTTCTGGTTGATCAATCCCAAGGGATATGTCGCAGCCCTAGAACTTGACGATGGCACAGTGCTCACTGAAGCGCCGGTCATACTAACGTATCTCGTCGATACGGCCGCTCTTCAACGCTCGACGGCTCCTCACCTGACACGCTATCGCCTCCAGGAGTGGCTTGCTTTTATCAACAGCGAACTACATGCAGGGCTGGCACCTCTGTTCAACGCCGATTTACCTGAGGCTGCCCAACGGATGTTTCGGGATAAAACCGCGCGTCGAATCGACTACCTTGAAAGCGTTCTGGAGCAAAGAGAGTACTTGATGGGAGATACGTTTAGCTCTGCCGATGCCTATCTTTTCACGGTTTTACGCTGGTGCAGTCGCTTTCACATCGAGCTGGTTCAATGGCCATCGCTTCTTCGTTACATGAAGCAAATCGCTGAGAGACCAGCGGTGAAGACCGCGCTGGCCATTGAAGCCGCCTAAATCAACTCACCCCGATATAGCGCCCCGGCTTGTGGTTGAGCGCGATGATGAGGTTCAGCGTAACCGCCCCCAGCACCGAGAATGCCACCCGGTCCAGCGGCAGCTGGGTCAGCGCGACCAGCAGGATCACCCCGTCGATGCCCAGTTGCACGTAGCCCGCCCGCCAGCCGTGGCGCTGCTGCAGGTAGAGCGCAAGAATATTGATGCCGCCAAGGCTCGTGCGGTGGCGAAAGAGCATCAGCATCCCGATGCCCATCAGCGCCCCGCCCATGAGCGCGGCATAGAGCGAGGGCACGCGCTCGAAGGCGACCCACTGCTGGGTCAGCTCGGCGAACAGCGATACCAGTCCGATCGCCACGAAGGTGCGCAGGGTGAAGCTCCACCCCATCCGCTTGATCGCAAGATAATAAAACGGCAGATTGATCGCGAAGAACCAGGCACCGAAGCCCCAGCCGCTCATGTAGTTGAGCAAAAGCGCCAGCCCCGCGGTACTGCCGGTCAGCAGCACGGCCTGGGTGTAGAAGGTGACGCCCAGCGCCACGAAAAACGTGCCCAGCAGCATCGCCATGACGTCTTCATAGGGTTTGTGCGGGTCGCTGGGAAGATCCTCCACGCGCATGGGGCATCCATCCTTTTATCATTCGGTTGTAAACGCCCGGCCTGACGGGGCTCGCCTAAACGACGCTGGCGTGCTCGACCATCAGTTGCAGCGACTCCCGGCCGCGCCAGCGGTTGCGGTTGAGCTTGAACGCGCAGTGAAGCGAATCACCTACGTCGAAGCCAGGTAGCTCGCCGGGGGTCAGCGCGCGAAACCAGATCGCTTTCAAGGTGACCGGGCCCTGGGAGAGCTCCATCATCAGGTGTACGCCTTCGCCGCCCACCGGGCGCAGCGACTCGATGATGAACGCGCCTTCGAACAGCGGCGGATCGAACTCGCGCCCGTAAGGGCCCAGGGCCTCGATTTCATCCAGCGTCGTTAAACTCAGCTGCGCAGCGGACAGCGTGCCGTCGGTCAAAAGCCTTGGGTAACGCGGCTCATCGCCCAACTGTTCGGTCACGGCCTGCAAAAACGCCGTCTTGAACGCCTGGAGCTGCTCAAACGGTAGCCCCACGCCCGCCGCGCCGCTGTGCCCGCCAAAGCGGGGTAGCGCGTCCGGGGCAAGCTCGAAGGTGCGCTGCAGGGCGTCGCGCATATGCAGGCCCTCGATCGAGCGCCCGGAGCCGGTGAGCATGTTGGGCGCGGCGGCTTTGGTGAGCACCACCGCCGGGCGCCCGTAAGCCTGTACCAGCCGCGAGGCGACGATACCCTGAACCCCGGCGTGGCCCTCCTCCACGAACACGACCACGGCGGGTTCATCCGCCTCGATGGCGGAGGCCGCCAGGCGCTTCGCCTCTTCTGCCATTTCGGCTTCGATCGCCTTGCGCGACTGGTTGTCCTGGTCGAGCACTTCGAGCTGGCGGTTCGCTACCGCATCGCTTTCGGCCAGCATGTAGTGAAGTGCCGCGTAAGGGTCGTCGAGACGCGAGCGGGCGTTGATGCGCGGGCCCATCTGAAAGGCCAATGTTTCGGCGCTGAACGGCACGCTATCCGCGCCAAGCCTTGCCGCCATCGCTCGCCAACAGGCGGCGTCCATGCGGTTGATCAACGTAAGTCCCTGGCTTACTACCGCGCGGTTGGCGGGGCTAGCGCCGAGCGACACGCAGTCGGCCACGGTGCCGAGCGCCACGTAGGAGAGCCAGGGCGAGAGCTTGGGGGTGGCCGCATTGAGCACGCCCCACTCGATCAGCACGCCCCGGGCCAGCGACATCAAAAGCCACGCCACCATACAGCCGGCGATGGTTTTATCCGGGTAATCGCAGTCGTCTCGCGTCGGGTTGATACAGGCGTAGGCGGATTCCGGCGGGCCTTGCTGGGGCAGCGCATGGTGGTCGCTCACGACCACGTCGATGCCCGCCGCCTTGAGGCGCGCAATGCGCGGCTCATCGCTGCTGCCGCAATCCGCGGTGATGACCAGCGTCGGCAGCGGCTTGAGCGCGAGCGCGCGCTCGACCAGCGGCAAACTGATGCCGTAGCCGTCGTTGATACGGTGACCGATCAGGCTGTGAAGCCGGTACTCGGGCACGCCGAAAAGCTCGACCAACGTGCGCCGGATCACTACGTGGGAGGTAATGCCGTCCACATCGTAGTCGGTTAAAATGCCGATGGACTCGCCTTCGGCGACCGCTTTGGCGATACGCTCGGCCCCGCGACGCCCATCCATTAGCTTCTCCGGATGGGCCAGGTAGCGAAGGCTTGGCGAGACCAGCGGCGTGAGCGGGGCCTCGTAGCCTGGCAGGCGCGAGGCTAAAAGCCTGGCCTGCAGCGCAGTGAGCCCCTCGGCCAGGGCCCGGGCGTACACCGCCTCGTCCACCGGGCGCGGCGTGAGACGAGGACGGCTGGCGTTGTGTAACAGCGTAGTGGGCGCGGCGCTCAAATCGGTCATCAATACGTGCGCCGATGCTCGGCGACGAACTGCTGAACCGCGGCCAACTCCGCGGGAAGCACCGTATAGCGCTCCTCTCGCTCGAGCAGATCATCCATGTGCGTGGGCAGCGCCACGCCCTGAAAACCTGCCTTGACCACGGCCTCGGCGAATTTGGCCGGGTGGGCGGTGGCCAGCGTCACCACCGGGGTGGTTTGATCGGCGCGGGCGCGCTCGGCGGCCCGATAGCCGGTCGCGGTGTGCGGGTCGAGCATCTCGCCGGTACGGTGGTGCGCCTCGCGGATCACTTCCAAAATCGTGGCGTCGTCGACACTGTAGCTTGCGAATTTTTCGCGCAGCCGCGCAAGCGGCGCCTCGGCAAGCGCGGTAGGCTCGGTTTGGAATCGCTCCAGAAGGGCGGCCACCGCGGCCCCGTCGCGCTCGTAGGCGTCGAACAACAGCCGCTCGAAGTTAGACGACACGACGATATCCATCGACGGCGCGAGCGTGGCTGCAAGCTCCTTCTTGGAGAAGTCGTTGTCGGCAAGCGTGCGGTGGAGAATGTCGTTGGCGTTGGTGGCGATGATGAACTGCTTGACCGGCAGGCCCATCTGGTACGCCGTATACCCGGCGTAAACGTTGCCGAAATTCGCCGAGGGTACGCAGAAGCTGACCTCGCGATGCGGCGCGCCCAGGGCAACACCGGCCGCCACGTAATAGACGACCTGGGCCATGATGCGCGCCCAGTTGATCGAGTTGACCGCGACCAGCCGGGTGCCCTGCAAAAAGTTCTGGTCGGCGAAGCTCGCCTTGACCATGGCCTGGGCGTCGTCGAAATTGCCCTCGATGGCAATGTTGAAGACGTTGTTGGCCAGCACAGAGGTCATCTGGCGGCGCTGCACTTCCGAGACGCGCTGGTGCGGGTGCAGGATGAAGATATCCAGGTTGTCGCAGTGACGACACCCCTCGATCGCCGCCGAGCCGGTATCGCCGGAGGTCGCCCCCATGATCACCGCACGCTCGTCGCGCTTTTCGAGAAAGTGATCCAGCAGCCGGCCAAGCAGCTGTAGCGCTACATCCTTGAACGCGAGCGTCGGGCCGTGGAACTGCTCGAGCAAAAAGTGGTTGGCATCGAGCTGCTTGAGCGGCACGACCGCATCGTGGCTGAAGGTGGCGTAGGCCTCCTTCACCAGGCGGCGAAAGGTATCGTCATCGATCTCGCCGCCCACGAAGGGCTTCATCACGCGAAAGGCGATCTCGGCATAGGAGAGCCCGGCCATCTCGGACAGCTCTTCCCGCGAGAAGGTCGGCAGCGTCTCGGGCACATAAAGCCCGCCGTCGCTTGCCATACCAGTCAACACGACCTCTTCGAACGAGAGCGCGGGCGCCTGCCCACGCGTGCTGATGTAGCGCATGTGATTACTCTCCTTCGTCCAGACTCTCCACGCGGATGCGTGTCACGGGACCGGCGATATCCGCCATCGCTTCGATTTCGCGAATCGCGTCGTTCATGTGGCGCTCTTTGGTGCGGTGCGTCAGCAAAATGATCGGTACGAGCTCGCCTTCCGTCGCCTCTTTTTGAACCAGCGCCTCGATGGAGATGCCCTGCTCGGCCAGAATGGTCGCCACCCGGGCCAGCACGCCGGGGCGGTCGACCGCCAAAAGGCGCAGGTAGTACGCGGTGGTGATCTCTTCCATCGGCATGATACGAAGCTGGTTCGCGTCATCGTTGATGCCGCTGAAGGCCAGGTACGGCACGCGGTAGTGGTGGTCGGTGGTGATATCCCGGGCCACGTCCAGAATGTCGGCCACGACCGCCGAGGCGGTGGGCTCGGCACCGGCGCCGGCACCGTAGTAAAGCGTGGGGCCGACCGCATCGCCCATCACCGCGATGGCGTTTTTGACGCCGTGCACGTTGGCCAGAAGCCGCTCTTTGGGGATCAACGTCGGGTGCACGCGAAGCTCGAGCCCCTGGTCGGTACGCTTGCAGATACCCAGATGTTTGATGATGTAGCCCAGGTTATCCGCCTGGTCCACGTCCTCGGCGGTGATGCGCGCGATGCCTTCGGTGAAGGCTTTGTCGAACTGCAGCGGCACCCCGTAGGCGATAGACGCCAGAATGGTCAGCTTATGGGCGGCGTCGATGCCTTCCACGTCGAAGGTGGGGTCGGCCTCGGCGTAACCCAGCGCCTGGGCTTCGGCGAGCACGTCCTCGAACGCCCGGCCTTCATCGCGCATGTGGGTCAGAATGTAGTTGCCGGTGCCGTTGATGATGCCCGCTACCCAGTCGATGCGGTTGGCGCCCAGGCCCTCGCGCAGCGACTTGATGACCGGGATACCGCCGGCCACGGCGGCCTCGAACGCCACGATCACGCCCTTCTCGTGGGCGGCCTTGAAGATTTCGTTGCCGTGCACGGCGATCAACGCCTTGTTGGCGGTGACCACGTGTTTACCGTTTTCGATGGCGGTGAGCACCAGCTCCCGGGCCACGTCGTAGCCGCCCACCAGTTCGACCAGCACGTCGATATTGGGGTTGGTGGCCACCTCGAAGACGTCCGAGGTGGCGTTGATGCCGGTAATGTCGCAGTCGGGGTGAATACTGCGATGGGCGACCTGCTCGATCACGATGGGCCGGCCGGCGCGGCGGGCGATATCCTCCGCGTTACGCGTCAATACGTTGAACGTGCCGCCGCCGACCGTTCCCAAACCACAAAGGCCTACTCTTACCGGTTTCAAAATACTTCCCCTTTTGCTACGTGCTGCGTCTTAACGTTTGAATTGGCGTGCGCCACGCGTGGCGGCGTTATTCGTCTTTCAGGCTTAGTCGTCCAAGCCTAACATGCCCACCAGCCGGTCCGGGGGTACAAATCCTGGCACCATCTGGCCGTCGGGCAAAATGATCGCCGGCGTTCCCTGCACGCCCAGCGCCCTGCCGAGCTCGTACTGCTCGCCGACCGGGTTGTCGCATACGCTGCCCGCCAGGGTTTCGCGCTGCTGGGCCCGGGTCATGGCTTCACTGCGGTTATCCGAGCACCAGGCTTTTTCAAGCGTGGTGGCCGCATCGCTTTCCATGCCGGCCCGCGGGAACGCCAGGTAGTGTACGGCAATGCCGCGCTCGTTGAGCTCCGGCACGGTCTCGTGCAGGCGCTCGCAGTAGGGGCAGGTCGGGTCAGTAAAGATCACCACCGTCGCCCGCGGCTCGTCCACGCCGCGATACACGAAGCGCTCGGACTCCGGCACCTCATCGAGGGCCGCCACGCGCTGCTGGTTCTGCGCCTGCTCGGTCAAATTGACCAGCCCCTGCTCGGCGTTTTGGTACAAATCGCCAACCAAAAAGTAGCTGCCGTCTTCATTGGCATAAAAAGACTCGCCGTTTTCCAGACGCACCTGGTAGATGCCGTCCATCGGGGTCTCGTTGACCTGCTCGACCGGCATCGGCTGGCCATTGACCTCGAGGCGCTCGGAAAGGGTCTGGGCGTTGGCGTAAGCGAGCCCGGGTAGCAGGCTCGCGCCCAGTAAAAACAGTGAAGCAAGGCGCGTGTAAGGCGGCGCGACGGCCGTGAACGTGGTGCGTTGACCCATGGTCTTCAACCTCGTGGATGATGATCTGCGTGCAGTTGCTCCAGGCGCGCCTGGGCAACGTGCGTGTAAATTTGCGTCGTGGACAGGTCACTGTGCCCAAGTAGCAGCTGTACGACCCGCAAATTGGCCCCATGATTCAATAAATGCGTCGCAAAGGCGTGGCGCAACGTATGGGGCGACAGCGGGCGCGTGATGCTGGCCGTTATCGCGTGAATTTTAATCCGATGCCAGAAGGTTTGTCGCGTCATGGCTTTGTCGGCACGGCCGGGAAACAGCGCCGGCCGGGTGATGTCTTTCATCAGCGCCGGCCGAGCGTTTTTGATATAGGTTTCGAGCCACTGGATCGCTTCGTCGCCCATGGGTACCAGCCGGTCTTTATCGCCCTTGCCGCGCACGCGCACCACGCCCTGACGCAGATTCACCGCGTCGCTCGAGAGCCCAACCAATTCTGATACGCGCAGCCCGCAGGCATAAAGCAGCTCCAGCATGGTGCGGTCGCGAAGTCCCAGCGGGGTCGCGGTATCCGGCGCCAACAGTAGCCGCTCTACTTCGTCCTCTTCCAGCGTATTGGGCAGGCTCGGGCGCACCCGGGGCAGCGTCACATCCGCCAGCGGGTCCCGGGCGATATGGCCATGCAGCTGCGCCCAGCGGTAAAAGCTACGCAGCGATGAAAGCAACCTGGCGTTGCTGCGTAGCTGATAGCCCGCTTTTTGGCGCTCATCGAGTAGCCCGGTGAAACGGCCGGACTCTGGCGCCAGCAGGGGTTCGTCAAAGCGAGCCAGGTACGCTTGCCAGGCACTCAAATCGCGCCGGTAGGCCGCTAACGTATGATCGCTTGCGCCTTGCTCGAGCCATAGGGCGTCCAGAAAGATGTCGATATCGCTCATGGGTCAACGTTTCCAGGCTTTGAAGCGCGCCAATAAAAAAACCCCGCCCCGCAAAGCGGTGACGGGGTTTTGTATCCAGGCGCCGGCAAGGCGCCCGGGAAAAGCGGCGATTAAGCCAGCTTTTCCTTGATACGAGCCGACTTACCGCTACGCTCACGCAGGTAGTAAAGCTTGGCTTGACGAACGTCACCACGACGCTTGACTTCGATAGAGTCAACCAGCGGGCTGTAGGTCTGGAAGGTACGCTCGACGCCCACACCGTGAGAGATTTTACGCACGGTGAACGCGGAGTTCAGGCCACGGTTACGCTTACCGATGACCACACCTTCGAAGGCCTGCAGACGCTCGCGGGTACCTTCTTTTACTTTCACCTGAACGACGACGGTGTCGCCGGGGGCGAAGCCAGGGATCTCTTTGCTCATTTGCTCGTTTTCGAGCGCCTGGATCACCTTGTTTTTACTGCTCATGTTGCTTACTCCTGAATAACGTAATGGTTCGCCACGCAATGGTGGAAGGGGCAAACCGTGATCCCGGCGCTCGAAGCGAGCTACGCGGGAGTCGTTATGGGTGACGCAGGTGCGTTACGCCCTGCACCGCCGCCCTGGCCTACCCGTGGGCCTGGGCGTGTTCTTCGATAAACTCGTCGAGCAGACGCCGCTGCTCAGCACTTAGCTCGCGCCCTTCCAATAAATCGGGTCGGCGCTGCCAGGTTCTGCCTAACGACTGTTTCAACCGCCAGCGTTTGATGGCGCCGTGATGGCCGCTTAAAAGCACATCGGGCACGCTCTTACCGTCGATCACTTCCGGACGCGTATAGTGCGGGCAGTCCAGCAAGCCGTCGTTAAACGAGTCTTCGATGGCGGAGTCCTGATGCCCCAGTACGCCGGGTATCAGCCTTGCCGCCGCGTCGATCAACACCATGGCCGGCAGCTCACCACCGCTTAGCACATAGTCGCCAATCGACCACTCTTCGTCGATGTCACTCTCCACCACGCGCTCGTCGATGCCTTCGTAACGCCCGGCAACCACGACCAAAGGGCCCGCGTTGACAAGCGTTTCGACGCCTTTCTGATCAAGCTTTCGCCCCTGAGGTGAAAGGTAAATCACCTTGGGCACCTGACCATTGCGCGCCTGGCCCTGGGCCTTTGCATCGGCAATCGCGCCGCGCAGTGTGTCGACCTTCATCAGCATGCCTGGGCCACCGCCGTAAGGCCGGTCGTCCACGCTGCGATGCTTGTCGGTGGCATACTCCCGCGGATTCCAGAACTCGAGGGCGATCTGGCGCCGCTCGACCGCTCGGCCCACCACCCCTTGACGGGTAATGGCTTCGAACATCTCGGGAAAAAGCGATACCACGCCGATCCACATAGCGGGCGCCGTCGGCTCACTTTCCATACCGGACGTTTCGGTGCGGGAATCGATGTTCGAATCGATCATCAAAACTCAGGGTCCCACTCGACGATCATCTTGCTCTCGCCCAGGTCGACCTCACGCACCACGTCATCGGGCAGAAAGGGCACCAGCCGCTCGCGCCGGTCGATGGCGTTCTCATCACCGCGCACCACCATGACATCGTTCGCGCCGGTTTCAAACAGGTAGCTCACCTGCCCCAACCGCTCGCCTGACACCGTGAAGACCTGTAGGCCTTCGAGCTCGTGCCAGTAGTACTCGTCGTCGGCCAGTTCGGGAAGGGCTTCTTTGGGCAGCAGGATCTCGGCCTGGGCCAGCGCTTCGGCGGCCGTACGGTCATTGATATCCTTGAGCTGCACCACCAGCGCCTTACCCTGGCGACGCCCCGTAATGACCGGCATACGCGTCAGGGTCTGGCCCTGGCGCACCCACCACTCCGGGTACTCCAAAATACTGTCTATCGGATTCGTGTAGGAGTAGACCTTGAGCCAACCCTTCACCCCGTGGGGGCTTGTCAGCTTACCCAATACGACATGAGCGTCGTCAACCTGGCTGGCGTCAACACGGGTCATTCACCAACGCTCCTACTACTATATCCAGCGCCGGGGTATCCAGCACTACAGTATCTCGGTCTCCGCATCGCGTTTCTCGATACGGCACTTCTCGACAGACTTACGCCTGCTTGCTTGCTTCTTTAACCAGCTCGGCAACGCGGCCGGAAAGCTGTGCACCGTGGCCCTGCCAGTGTGCAACGCGCTCCAGGTTTACGCGCAGACGCTCTTCCTGACCACGGGCAACCGGGTTGAAAAAGCCAACGCGCTCGATGAAGCGGCCATCACGCGCATTGCGCGAGTCGGTCACGGTCAGGTGGTAAAAGGGACGCTTTTTGGCGCCACTACGTGCCAAACGAATGGTAACCATACGATAACTATCCTTCGGTTGAGGTTACGAGAGTGGAGCATGGCGCACATCGCCATCAGAACACTCATCATGCAGTTTCCGGTACGCGTTACCTGTACAGAGGTTACTAAAACCCAAGTGCCTGATACGTACCGTTTTTCCCATACTTCATGGGCAGATCGAAGCAGCGCGACTGGCGCAAAGCCCTAACACCCACGCATGAAGAGGCCGCATTCTACGCAAATGCGGCCAACTTGGAAAGTCTGGCCGCCAGAAAACTCATAAGGCGTCAACCAGACACACTCTTTTGATAGGCAAGCCTTAACGCCAGGGCAGCCCACCGCCGCCGCCCATGCCGCCGGGTCCACCCATACCGCCGGGCCCACCGGGGCCGCCACCGCCGCCCATCATGCCGGACATGCCGCGCATCATCTTCTGCATGCCGCCTTTCTTGCCGGCTTTCTTCATCATCTTCTGCATCTGCTTATGCTGCTTGAGCAGGCGGTTCAAATCCGGCACCTGAAGACCGGCGCCGGCGGCGATGCGGCGCTTGCGCGAGCCGTTGATGATGTCCGGTGAGCGGCGCTCCTTGGGCGTCATGGAGTTGATCAGCGCTTCGAGCTTGCCCATCTCTTTTTCCGGACCCGGGCCCTGGGCCATTTCAGCCATTTGGCCCATGCCGGGGAGCTTACCGAGCAAGCCCCCCATGCCGCCCATCTTTTTGAGCTGCTGGAGCTGCTCGCGGAAGTCCTCGAGATCGAAGCCGTCGCCCTTCTTGACCTTGTTGGCAAGCTGGGTGGCCTTGTCCTTGTCGACGGTGCGCTCGGCTTCCTCGATCAGCGAGAGCATGTCGCCCATGCCGAGGATGCGCGAGGCGACGCGGTCCGGGTGGAACGGTTCGAGGGCGTCGACTTTCTCACCCATCCCCATGAACTTGATGGGCTTGCCGGTAATGTGACGCACCGACAGCGCCGCACCGCCGCGGGCGTCGCCGTCGGCCTTGGTGAGGATCACGCCGGTCAGCGGCAGCGCTTCGTGGAACGCCTTGGCGGTGTTCACCGCGTCCTGGCCGGTCATGGCGTCGACGACGAACAGCGTCTCGTCGGGGGTGATCGCCTTATGCAGCGCCTGGATCTCGGCCATCATCGCTTCGTCGATGGCCAAACGGCCCGCGGTATCGACCAGCACGACATCGTGGAACTGAATTTTGGCGTGCTTGATGGCGGCGTTCGCGATGTCGACCGGCTTCTGGTCCGAGCTCGACGGGAAGAAGTCGACCTCGACCTCTTTCGCCAGGGTCTCGAGCTGATCAATGGCCGCCGGGCGGTAAACGTCCGCCGACACCACCAGCACTTTCTTCTTCTCGCGCTCGCGCAAAAAGCGGGCAAGCTTGGCAACGGACGTGGTTTTACCCGCGCCCTGCAGACCCGCCATCAGCACAACGGCGGGGGAGCTTTTAAGGGTCAGCCCTTCGTTGGCCTCGCCCATGATCGCTTCGAGTTCTTGCTGAACGATCTTGACGAACTGCTGGCCCGGCGAGAGGCTCTTGGATACTTCCTGGCCGACGGCGCGCTCACGCACGCGCTCGATGAATTCCTTGACGACGGGCAGCGCCACGTCCGCTTCCAAAAGCGCCTTACGCACTTCGCGAAGCGTTTCCTTGATGTTGTCATCGGTCAGGCGCGCCTGGCCTTTAATCGACTTCAGCGTCTGGGAAAGACGCTCGCTCAGATTCTGGAACATGGGGCCTCTGCCTTTATCGCTGCCGCCGGGCGTAGACGCCGCCGGACGTGTGTAGGTTCGATTATACGCGCTCAACGCGCGAGTCTCTATGGCTTCTCGCGATACACTGCTGTGCGACGCTTTACGATTGGTTATAGTAGGCGCTAGTCTCTCGGCCTGACTGATTATTCTTAGCCGTGTTCATCAACGACGTGTTTATCGACCACCTGGTTAGCGACGACCAGACGTATTAATCGACAACCGGGTCATCGACGACGTTTCTTAACCTTACGCGCGCGAAGCGCACGGATAGCATCATGCAGGCGCTACCTTTCGCCACCATCGCTTTTGTACTCTACATTGCCGCGGCCATCTGGCAGGGCATGACGCTGTTCCGCCGGGTCCCCCCGCGGCGGGCCATGGTGCGCCTTTTGGGCGCATTCGGGCTTTTGCTGCACATACCGGTCGTGGTCATGCTACTGGGTGAGACGCCGGGGCTTTTGCCCGGCTTTTCCACCAGTGTGACGCTTTTGATGGCCGTGGCGGTGAACGTGGTGCTGGTCGCAAGCCTATTCAAGCCGGTGCTGAACGCCAGTATCGCGCTTTTCCCGCTGGCCGGGGTCGCGCTGATTTTCGCCACCTGGCTTCCCAACCAGGGAAGCCATACCGGGCTTACGCCAGGTATTTTACTGCACGCGGCAAGCTCGGCGCTGGCCTTTGCGGTGCTGGCGATTGCCGCGGTTCAAGCCGTGCTGGTCGGGCTGCAAAACCAGGCCCTGCGCCACCACCACATTCGTGGCATCGTGCAGTCGCTCCCACCGCTGACCACCATGGAGCGGGTGCTATTCGAGCTGGTGTGGGCAGGGGTGGTGCTGCTCACGCTCTCGATTGCAAGCGGTTTGATCTTTCTCGACAACCTCTTCGCCCAGCATTTGGTGCACAAGACCGTGCTCTCGATCGCCGCCTGGGTCATCTTTACGACGCTTTTGATCGGTCGCTACCGGTTCGGCTGGCGGGGCATGCGCGCCGTGCGCTGGACGCTGGGCGGCTGTCTGCTTTTGATCCTGGCGTACTTCGGTAGTAAGTTCGTGCTGGAAATAATCCTTAACCGCTAGCCGGGCCTCGAGGGGGTGTTCTTGACAGACACCCCACGTGCTTCTAAAAACGAGCTTGATACGCCATAAAGGAACTTTCGACTTGAGCGACGATTTCCCGCTGGGATTACTGTTCGGCCTTTTAGCCTTACTGATACTGCTATCCGCCTTCTTCTCGAGTTCTGAAACGGGCATGATGTCGATCAACCGCTATCGACTCAGCCACCAGGCGGGCAGCGGCGACCGCCGGGCCAAGCGGGTCATGCGCCTTTTGACCCGCCCCGACCGGCTGATCGGCGTCATCCTGATCGGCAACAATTTCGTCAACAACCTGGCGGCATCGATTGCGACCATCATCGCCATCCACTTCTTTGGCGAGGTGTCCGGCCCGGCCATCTCCACGGCGCTTTTGACCATTGTCATCCTGATTTTCGCAGAGGTGACGCCCAAGACCTACGCCGCGATCAAGCCCGAGCGCATCGCCTACCCGACCTCGATGGCGCTGGAGCCACTGCTGAAGCTTCTCTATCCGCTGGTCTGGCTGGTCAACGCCGTTTCAAACGGCCTGCTGCGCCTGATCGGGGTCAAAAGCGTCGACAGCGGCGGTGACAGCCTGACCCGGGACGAGCTGCGTACCGTGGTCCACGAGGCGGGTACGCTGATCCCCTACCGCCACCGCGCCATGCTGCTGTCGATTCTGGATCTCGAAAACGTGACGGTAAACGACATCATGGTGCCGCGTCACGAGGTGCTGGGTATCGATTTGGACGATTCGCTCGAGGATATTCTGGCCCAGATACGTACCAGCCAGCACACCCGCCTGCCCGTCTATAAAGGGGATATCAACAACATCATCGGCATGCTCCACCTGCGCAACGCGGCGCGCTTTCTTTCCCGCGACGAAGTCACCAAGGCGGCGGTGGTACAAGAGGCGCGCGAGCCCTACTTCATTCCCGAATCGACGCCGCTGCACACGCAGCTTTTGAATTTTCAAAAACAGAAGCGGCGTATCGGCATCGTGGTGGACGAGTATGGCGACGTGGAAGGGTTGGTCACGCTGGAGGACATTCTCGAAGAGATCGTCGGCGAGTTCACCACCGACGTCTCGGAAGACGAAGAGATTCATCAGCAGGATGACGGCAGCCACGTGATCGAAGGTACCGCCAACATTCGCGAGATCAACAAGATGCTGGGCTGGCAGCTCCCTACCGACGGCCCCAAGACCCTCAACGGGTTGATTTTGGAGCATCTCGAGGCGTTCCCGGAAGGGCCGGCGTCGCTGCAAATCGGCAATACGCGCATGGAAATTCTGGAAATCCGCGACAACCTGATCACCTCGGCGCGCTGCTGGCCGCTGATCCGTCTTCCCCGGCGCTAAGCCGGTCTAGATCTTTTTCTGCGAGGCCTGGCCGCGCTGGGCGATGTCCAGCTCACCGGCGATCTTGAGTGCCTTCACGCGCGCCTCGAGATAAGGGCGCAGCGCCGCGCCTTCGGCGTCCTGGGCCATCACCGGCGGGCCGAAGGTGAGCCGAACCGGCGCACGAAAGCGCGACGGCCACTTCTTGAGCGCTTTGCCGCCGCAGTGCGACGTCCAGGAGCCCCAGAGGCCGGCAAGCCCGGCGGGAATCACCGGCACGTTGTCCCGCGCCAGCATGGTTTCCAAACCGCGCCGGAAGGCCTGCAGCTCCCCGTCCGGCGTCAAACGCCCTTCGGGAAAGATCATCACCACCTCGCCATCGCGCAGCGCCTCGCTAATCATCTCAAGCGTACGGCGAAGCCCCGCCGGCGTTCGCCGCTCGGACTCGACCGGAATCGCCCCGACCAGCAGAAACCACCACTTGAGCCAGGGCGAGTCGAAAATCGGCTGGTCCATGACAAAGCGCAGCGGCCGGGGGCTGCCCCCGCCCAACACCAGCGCATCCATGAAGCTTACGTGATTGCACACCACCAGTGCCGCGCCCTTGCGGGGCACGTGCTCGCGGCCGCGAACGCGCAGCCGGTAGCACAGCCGCATGGCGATATAGATGGCGTAGCGCAGCACGTAGCGCACCGGTTTGACGACCCGTGTCACGCGGGCGCCCCCTGAGCGCGAAGCCCGGCCAGCACCGTGCTCATTAGCTGATCCAACAGTTCGTCGACCTTGAGCTGCTGGCCCTGCCAGTACCCCAGGCGCTCGTTCAGCCCCAGCTGCACCAGACCATGCACACTGCCCCACAGCGTGCGACCCAACCGGCGCGCCTCCATGTCATCCAGCGCGGGCTGGTAGCGTTTTAACGAAGTTTCCACTTGGGTAAATAGCGCCTCGATCAAATCGCTTTGGCGCTGATCGAGCTCGCCCTCTTCGGCCAGGGGGTAGTCGAACAGCAGATGCCAGCGGTAGCAGCCCGCCTCGGCGAAGTGCCAGTAAGCGTGGGCCAGCTCGCGAAGCCAGGGCTCGGGCTCGTCTTCCGTCAGACTCTCGATGGTTTGCTGCAGCCGCGCCAGGGTTTCCACGTTGACGTGCTGCAATAAATTGTTAAAGCTGCCGTAAAGTTTGAGTAGCGTACTCGGCGCGCACCCCACGTCCCGGGCCAGCGCACGCAGCGATAAACCGTGGACAGGCCGCGAGGCCAGCCACTCGTCGCAAACGTGCATGACCTGCGCATGGAGGGTATCGGGCGCATGCTGTCGGGGACGGGCCATGGCGATCTCTTCAGGTCAGGCAAAAAGGCGAATGCCTCAACGCACTTGAGTTTGAGCAAGGGTTAATATAAGACAGGATACCTCACATCGAACACTGTTTTCGATACTAATGCACGACATTTAGCGTATTCTTGTCGCCCCGCGCCCAGCATATTTAACACGGGTTATAAGGAGACAGGCATGACGGGACGCCTACACGTGCAGCGCCTATCGCTTTCCCGCATGGTGCCCGAACTCAGTCAAAGCGACCCCTTCATTAGTTCGCCCAATTTAGCGCCGCGCCAGCCGGTATCGGCCCTTCGCCTGGAACAGGGCGTTATCCGCCACACGCCGCTTTTTTGGGGGCTAACGCCGCCCTGGCTCAAGGTGCTCGACCATGCCCCGCACTGCGCCCGGGCCGAGTCGCTCGACAAGCGGGCGATGTTCGAAGAAGCCTTCAACGCGAGGCGCTGCGTCATCCCCGTAACCGGCTTTTACGTATGGCAGCAGCGCCCCGGCGGCAAGCAGCCCTACCTGGTCACCGCGACCGACCGTGCCCCGCTGCTGCTGGGGGCACTTTGGTGTCGCTACCACACCACGCTGACCGCGTTTACCGATTCCACCGCCTTGATCAGCGTGCCGGCCAACGTCTGCTTGTCCACGCTGACCGACCGGCTGCCGCTGGTCATCGAACCCTCGGCACTGGATCGCTGGCTGGACCCGGCAAGCTCGTCAGAGCACCTTCACGCGCTGATGACCCCGGCACCTTTGGAACTGTTGGGCGCCTTTCCGGTATCAAAGAGTGTCAATAACCCCGCCAACCAGTCGGCTGCCTGTGCTCACCCGCAAGGGGCCATGCTGCGATGGACCGCGCCCGAGGAGTTTTAATGTTACGCCCACACCCTACCGCCCCTGCCTTGACCTTACGCTACGCCGCGGCCGGCATGGTACTCAGCCTGACCGGGTATGCCCCTGCCCTATGGGCTGAGGATACGCCGGTGGCCGAGGTCACCACCCCGATCACGAGCCCCTTCGATGCCCGCGACTATCGGGTCGTGACCCTGGAAAACGGCCTGCACGCGCTGTTGGTCAGCGACCCGGAGGCCGACAAGGCAGCCGCTTCGATGAACGTGCGAGTGGGCAGCGCCCAGGACCCGGACGATTTATTGGGGTTGGCCCACTTTCTCGAGCACATGCTGTTTCTCGGTACCGAGCCTTACCCGGAACCCGACGCCTACCAGAGCTACATTGCCAACAACGCGGGCTCGCACAACGCGTTTACCGCCCAGCAAGACACCAACTACTTCTTCGACGTGGCGCCGGATGCACTGCCCGGGGCGCTCGACCGCTTCAGCGCGTTTTTCCTCTCGCCGCTTTTCAACGCCGACCAGCTCGAAAGCGAGCGTAATATCGTCCACTCCGAGTACCGGGCACGCATCCGCGACGATTCGCGCCGGGAAAGCGACGTGCTCGACCAGGTATTGAACCCGGACAACGCCACCACCGGCTTTGCCGTGGGCAGCCGCGAGACCCTGGCAAGCCCCCCGGAAGGCGAAACGAGCCTGCGCGACCGGATCATCGATTTTTACCACCACCACTACGATGCCAACGTCATGAACCTGGCCGTGGTCGCCCCGCAGCCGCTCGATACGCTGGAAGAATGGGTCGTGGAGCGCTTTGCCGATATTCCGGACAACGGCCTTGAGGCGCCGGTCATCGACGAGCCGCTGGCGCTAAGCGATGACCTACCGATCTATATCAAGCGCCAATCCCTCGAGGACCGCCGCCAACTCAACTTCTACTTCCCGGTGCCGGACCCCACCAGCGATTACCGCACCAAGCCCTCGCAAATGGCCGCCCACCTGCTGGGCGATGAAAGCGAAGGCAGTCTTTTGGCCGTGCTGCGTGAGGCGGGGCTGGCCTTCGGGCTTAGCGCCGGCGTGGGCCGGGGCGACGGCGAGCACGCGCTGTTCGTGGTGTCCATCAACCTGACACAAAGCGGCGCCGAGCGCCTCGACGACGTTCAGGCGACACTCTTTGCCGCGGTGAACGAGATCAAACGCGAGGGGATCGAGGACTGGCGCTTCGAAGAGCAGGCCGCGCTTGCCGAGCAGGCGTTTCGCTTTCAGCAGCACGGCGACCCGCAAGGCGAAGCCACCCGCCTGGCCATGAGCCTTTCGCGCTACCCGGTCGAAGACGTTCAATACGCCCCCTACCGTATGGACGGCATGGATAGAGACGCCCAACAGGCGTATCTGGACGCGCTGACCCCTGCCAACATGATCCGTATCTACTCGGCGGCGGAGGTCGAAAGCGATACCGTCTCGCCCTGGTTCGACACCCAGTGGCGTAAGCTTCCCGCCCCCGAGGCGAGCGGTGAAGCGCTTGGCGGGCTGGCGCTTGCCAAGCCCAACCCCTTTATCGCCAGCGACCTGAGCCTGGAAGAGGGGCAGGACGAGAGGCCGGACGTCCTGTTGGAGTCGCCGTCGTTTACCGCTTGGCACATGCAGGATAGCCGCTTCAACACGCCAAGCGTCGAGTGGCGCATTAGTCTTCAGCACCCCAGCGCGAGCTACTCTGCCGAGGAAGCGGTGCTGACGCGTATGCTCTCGGGCTGGCTGAACGATAGCTTGAGCACCTCGCTGTATCCTGCCTGGCTTGCGGGCCAATCCTTCGACGCCTACCCCCACGCTCGGGGCATGACGCTGGCGTTTTCGGGCTGGCGCGACGGCCAAACGCCGTTTATCGAGCAGGCGATCGAGCAGTTGAAAACCGCCGAGATCACCGACGAGACCTTCGAACGGGTGCGCTACCAGCTCCAGCGCGAGTGGCAAAACGCCCCCCAGGCGCCGCTCTACAATCAGGCCGGCCGCTTGGTGGGCGAAGCGCTTCTAACACCGCAGTGGGATAGCCGCGCGCTGTATGCGGCCAGCCAGCGTCTCGAGCGCCACCACCTGGAAGACTTTCGAGAGCGCTTTTTAAGTGAGCTGTACGTCGACGCCATGGCGGTGGGTAACCTCGCGGCCGGGCAAGCCCGGGAGCAGGCCACGCTGATTCGCGATACGCTGCGCCCGCGCCTGACCCGCGAAGATATTCTGGATGTAACGCCGTTGGCCATCGATGAGGGCGGCGCGGTGCTCCACCCGGACAGCGCCCGGGACGAGTCGCTGGTGCTTCGCTACGTTCAGGGGCGCGACCAAAGCGACGACGAGCAGGCTGCGCTCATCGTCATTGCCCAGTGGCTGAATACCGCTTTCTACCAAACCCTGCGCACCGAGCAGCAGCTCGGCTACGTAGTGAGCGCCAGCTATTCGCCGCTGCTGGACGCCCCGGGCATTGCCTTTATCGTTCAGTCGGCGGATGTCGAAAGCGACGAGATCGCCCGGCGCATCGAGGGCTTTTTGGAAAGCGCCACCGACGAGCTTGAAACCCTGGATGACGAGACGCTTGCGCCTCACCGTCAGGCGGTGGCCAGCCGCTACGCCCAGCGCGATACGAGCCTTTCCGGCATGGTCAACCGTTACTGGCAGGCCACCGCGCGCACGCCGATTCGCTTCGACCGCCGCGAAACGATGGCCGAGAAGGTACTCGAGGTAAGCGCCGATGACATTCGCGCCGCCTGGCCTTCGCTTATGGCGCGCACCCTGGACGTGCGCTTCGACCCGGGTGATACCCCCAGCGACACCGCCGCCTACCGGGCAAGCCTTGAGCCCTTCCCCGAGCCCACCGATGAACGCGAAGCGCCCTAAAGCGGCGCTTTGACCTCCCCGCTCAGGCGTCGAACGCCTGAGCGGGCAGCATCGCCTCCACGAACATCACCACCTCTTCGAGCACCTGGCGCTGGTAGTCGGTCAAACGCTGCTGGTTGTAACCTTCGATTTCGCGAGCGAAGGCTTTTAGCGTAAAGCCGGAAAGCGCCGGGTCGTTCAATCGCGCCCAGCGAAACGCCTCCCACTGCTCGCGCTCTTCGCCTTCCAGGGTATCGGGGTAGTTGCGCGCGCGAAAGCGAAACAGCATCTCCTCCAGCCGTGGGTCCTGAAAGGGAAAGCGTTGACCAACCAGATCCCAGGGCGCCATTTCCCGGACCCGCTCCATCTGTTGGCGATCCGCCGCGGAAAAGAAGCTGCCCGAGTACAGCATCAGATCCGGGTCCTGGGGGGCGTCATCGAAGCCTGCGTTGAATACCTCGGCCACTTTTTGAGCAACACCCGGCAAGTCCGCGCGCAGCGCCTTCCAGTGTTCGCGGCACTGCGCGACATCCATCCCCAGGCGCGCCTGAATGTCGCCGTACTCACCCTTTTTGGGGCCTTCTACATCCTTCAACGCCGTGGCGGGAAATACCACCGGGCAGCGGTTGATGTGAATCACCTTCAGCGGAATACGCGACTCGCCCTCGGCCAGGTCCTGCTGGCTGACAAAGACCCGCTGGCGGATCTGCTCGACACTCAGCGATGTAAGCTCACCGGGGTCTGCGCTCAGGTCGAAAACGATCACGCCATTGGGGTTGGTGGGGTGTTCGGCCAGCGGCATGACCAGCGCGCTGCAGGCGCGGCTGGCCGGGTAGCGCCGGGAGATGTGCAGCACCGGCTTGGCGCTTGCCACATCGAGCTGGGCCGCCACGGCGCGCTTGCCGCGAAGCCCCATCAGGTAGTCGAAGAGTCTGGGGTTTTGGGCTTTCAAAAGCCTTGCCAGCGCGATGGTCGCGCGCACGTCTGCCAGCGCGTCGTGGGCGCCTTCGTGGGCAATGCCGTTGGCCGCGGTCAGGTCTTCGAGCTTGAAGCTCGGCGCGCCGTCTTCACGTTTGGGCCACTCGATTCCCTGGGGGCGCAGCGCGTAAAACGCACGCACCACGTCGATCAAATCCCAGCGGGAGTTGCCGTTTTGCCACTCGCGGGCGTAGGGGTCGAGAAAATTACGGTAAAAAAGATGACGCGAGACTTCGTCGTCGAAGCGCAGGCTGTTATAGCCCACCGCGCAGGTACCCGGCTCTGCCATGAGCGCCTGTATCCGGCCAGCGAACTCGGCCTCCGCCAAGCCGTGGCGCTGGGCTTTTTGCGGAGTAATGCCGGTGATCAGACAAGCAGCGGGGTGTGGCAAGGCGTCGTCACTGGGCCGGCAGTAGATCTCTACCGGCTCGCCGATCTCGTTGAAGTCGGCGTCGGTGCGCAGCGCAGCGAACTGCGCGGGGCGGTCGCGGCGCGGGTCGGCGCCGAAGGTTTCATAATCGTGCCAAAGAAAACTGGCAGGGGCGGCGTTGGCTGGCGCCATGTGCGGATACTCCCGTGAACGTATCCCGCCAGCCTACAACAACGCCGTTATACAAAAAAGTTCAAACCCGGCACGGGTCGTCATGCCCGGCCCCGCCACCCTGCTCGACTCACTTCATGCCGCCCTCTCGCTCACTCCTTGGGCAGGGTGACGTTGAGTTCGAGCACCGAGCAGTTGTCTTCGCTGTCCAGCGACACCTGAATGGCGTCGTCCGCGACGTGCACGTAGCGGCGCACTACTTCCAGAAGTTCGCGCTCGAGCATCGGCATGTAATCCGGCTGGCCACGCTGGCTGCGCTGGTGGGCCACAATAATTTGCAAACGCTCTTTGGCGACCGAAGCGGACTTCTTGCGCTCGCGCTTCAAGAATTCCAGCAGTTTCATCGACGACCTCCCCCAAACATGCGGTTCAGAAGACTTTTACGCTGTACTTCATGAAAGCGTAGCGGAATCTCTTCGCCCAAAAGACGCGAGACGGTATCGGCGTAGGCCTGACCGGCGTCGCTTGCGCCGTCGTGGGTGACCGGCACGCCCTGGTTCGACGCTCGCAGCACCGCCTCGGACTCCGGAATCAGCCCGATCAAATTGATCGCCAGGATCTCGCGAATGTCTTCGAGCGTGAGCATATCGCCGGAGGTTACGCGCGAGGGGTTGTAGCGGGTGATCAGCAGGTGCTCCCTGACCGGGTCCAGGCTCTGTTCGGCGCGGCGGGTCTTGGAGCCCAAAAGCCCCAAAATACGGTCCGAATCGCGCACCGAGGAGACTTCCGGGTTGGTCACGACCACCGCTTCGTCGGCGAAGTACATGGCCAACTGCGCGCCGCGCTCGATCCCCGCGGGCGAGTCGCACAGGATGAAGTCGAAATCGTTACGCAACTGTTCGAGCACTTCTTCCACGCCTTCCTGGGTCAGCGCGTCCTTGTCGCGGGTTTGCGAGGCCGGCAGGATAAACAGGTTTTCTACACGCTTGTCGCGGATCAGCGCCTGGTTGAGCGCCGCCTCGCCCTGAATGACGTTCACCAGGTCGTAAACCACGCGCCGCTCGCAGCCCATGATCAAATCCAGGTTACGCAGGCCCACGTCGAAGTCGATGACGACGGTTTTTTTGCCGCGCAGCGCAAGCCCGGTGGCAATGGCCGCCGCGCTGGTGGTTTTACCGACCCCCCCTTTACCTGAGGTCACTACAATAATTTTGGCCAAGAGTCATTTCCTTTAAGAGGTCGTTACATCGCGGGGGGATATTTTTATCGTCGTCGCGCGCAACGAGAACATCAATGTCAGTCAGTAGACGTATCAATACGGCCTTACTGTAACGAAAAGCAACCTGTACGTCGCTACGCCCGTCGCTCTCTACGGCAAACGGCGTATCGATTCCAGGTTTACGCCAGCAGTTTGATCTCGAGCTGCTCCTCGGAGAAGTGTACCTGGGCGGCGGCGCCTAAAAGCTTCGGGTCGATATCCTCGAGGCGCTTGTAGTTGCCCGCCACGGAAAGAAGCTCCGCTTCGAGCTCGCGACAATAGATGCCGGCATGGGTATTCCCGTGAATGCCCGCAAGCGCGCGACCGCGAAGTGCGCCGTAGACATGGATACTGCCCGCAGCCAGCACCTCGGCGCCGGCGTTGACCGCGCCGATGACGATCAAATCACCTTCGGCGGCGCTCACCTGTTGGCCCGAGCGCACGGTACCGCGAAATAATCGGGTCGCCACCGCCACGGGTTCGCTGCCCGCCTCGATAGCGGGTTCGACCGGGGCGCTGGTGGGCTCTACGCTTTCAAGGGCTCGCGCTCGGCTCTCTTCGACCGGGGCGAACCAGCCAAGGCCGAGCGCCCAGGCCGACTGGCGAACCGGCTCCGGGCCGCCGCGTACCGCGACCGGCAAAAGCTTGTGGTCGCGGCACACCGCGCAAATACGCTCCAGGGCCAGGTGCGGTTCATCGAGCTTTTCCACGCTCAGTACAACCGGTGTATGCTGAAAGAACGCGGGGGATTGTGAGAGTTTGCCGGCCAGTTGACGCCTGATCTGCTCGGGGTCGGCACTGCTTAACTCCATGACCGTCATGGGCAGCATGCCGCCTTTAAAGGTAAAGGCGTTGTCGGCACTATCGGCATTGAGGCTCATGGCCGAACTCCATGTCATGTTCAGGTAAGATAATCGTAGCGCAATCTCGCGCCGGGGATGTGAAGGCCCGCTGGATTTTGGGCGCAAAGTCACATTACCAATGGCAAAGCTAAGCGACAGCGCCGGTGACTGCAACTACCAAAGCACCGACGGCTGATTTTTTTCACGCGACGCACCTTCTTGCAGGATGATTCATGCACGGACTGTTAAGACGCCTGTTCGCGCCTCGGTGGCAGCACCCCGAGGCCGAGGTCCGCCTCAAGGCACTCCATCAGCTGGACCCACAACAATCAGAACAGCGCGAGGCCTTGAAAGCGCTTGCCGATGATCCAAAACCCGATATCCAGCTTGCCGCATTGCAGGCACTGGACGATATCGAGACGCTGGTCAGCCGCCTTCCCGATCAGGGCGAGAATGGCCCGTGGTATAACGCCGCCCTCGAACGGCTCACCGGCCGCCAGGGCCAGACCAGCCTCAACACCCGGTGTCAGCTTACCGCTACGCTGACCGATAAAGCGCTGCTAAACGATATTGCCCTGCGCGGCGACAACCTGGATTTGCGCCTGACCGCCCTGGCCGCGCTGACCGACGACGCCGATTTGATCCACCAGGCGTGCCACAACGGCGTGGCCAGCGTCCGCCACCGGGCCGCCGAGCGTATCGAAGACGAAGAGAGCCTGAAGCGGCTTTTAAAACAGGCGCGCCGGGACCGCCACGTCATGCGCCTGGCGCGGGAAAAGCTGGACAAACTTCGCCACGACAGCGCCTGGCTCGATCAGCAAAAGGCCCGCCGCGAGGAGCTTTTAACCAAGCTCGAGCAACTGGCGGGCGCCCCCTGGGAGCCGCTTTACGGCGGGCGCCTTCGCCATCTGGAGCGCGAATGGCGAAAGCTCGAACACCCGCCGAGCGCCGACCAGGAGGAGCGCTTTCATCGCGCGAGCCTGGGCGCGCGCAAGACCTTGAGCGACCACGAAACCCAGGAGCAGGCCCGCCAGCAGAGCCAACTTCGCCGCGACGAAGTGGAGACCACCCGCGAGCAGCTGCTGGCAGGGCTGGAACAGACCTTGCGCGGGCTCGATCACGCCGAGGCCGTAACGCTTCAGGATATCGACAGCCTGCGCGCCCAGCGCCAACTTTTGGGCCAGCGCTGGCAGTCACTTTCCGACCAGCACGCCGCACCGGAAACCGCCCAGGCGCGCTACACCCAGGCACTCGATGAGTACGAGCGCGTCATGGAGGCCTGGCAGCGCTGGCAAAGCCACCAGTCCGCCTTCGAAACGGCGCTGGCCAACCACGACCTGAAGACGCTTGCCGAGCTTACGTTCTCGCTTGCCTGGCCCGAGACGCTGGCCAAACCAGCGCTTCTACAGCGCGCACTCGAGCTTTTTGCGCTCGACCAGCAACAAAGCCAACGGGATACCCCCTCTTTGGAGGCGCTCGACGCCGAGCTCGATAATTTCGAGCACATGCTCGAGCGCGGCGCGTTCAAAAGCGCCAGTCGGCTTCACCAGCGCCTGAAACCCACCCTCGAGGCGCTCGACACGCCAAAGGCCAAACCGCTCAAGGCGCGCTTGAAGCACCTGGGCGCGCAGCTGGCCGAGCTTCGCGACTGGCGCGGCTTCGTGGCCGGGCCCAAGCGCGAACAGCTCTGTACGAGCATCGAGGCGCTCGCCGACGATACTTACATGGCCGAGCCGGCGCTGGACCGCCGCCACCGCCAGCTCGTCAAGGAGTGGAAGGCGCTGGGCGACGCGGCGGCCAGCCGCGAGCTTGCGGCGCGCTTTCGTCACGCATCGGAGCGTATCCACGAGCGCCTGGCCCCCTGGCGCGAGACGCTGGAGCAGACGCGCAGCGCCAACCTTCGCCGCCGCGAAGAGCTCTGCGAACAGCTCGAAACGCTTTGCGAGCAACCCTCTGAAAACGCCGACCCGGACGTGCTGCGCGAAATTCGCGACAAGGCACGCCACCAATGGCGCGAATACGACCCGGTCCCGCGCGAGGCCTCGGAAGCGGTGGGCCGGCGCTTTGGCAAGGTACGCCACCGACTGCAGGCACTGATCGACCAACGCGCCGAGCAGATCGCCGCGCAAAAGCGGGCGCTCATAGAGGAGGTTCAGGCGCTTCTACACGACGCCGAGCAGCCGCTCAACGAGCGCATTCAGCGCGCCAAGACGCTTCAGCAGCAGTGGCGAAGCCTGGGCCGGGCGCCCAAGGGCGAGGAGCAGGCGCTCTGGAAACACTTCCGCCACGCCTGTGACCAGCTCTTCGCCCAGCGCGACGCGCATAAAAACGAGCAAGCGGCCCGCCAGCAGCAGAAGCTCGACGACATGCAGACGCTCATCGACGAAATGGATAGCTGGCAGCCCGCCAAAGCCGATGACGCCACCACCCTCGAGGCTTTCATTCAACGCGCCCAACAGTTGGAGCCGCTGCCGCGCAACCGGCGAAGCGAAGGGATGCAGCGCCGCTTGAGTGGAATCGTTCGCGCTCGGCGCGACCGGCTGAGCCGCCTGGCAGTGACGGCCATCGTGGATCAGTGGCAGGCGCTTACGCCGCTGATCAAGGCGCACCTGGCCGCCGACCAGGCCGCCCTCGAGCAGTCAGCCGCCACCCCGGTGGACGCCGCTGACGTCCTGGGGGCACCGCTTTCCGGCGCGTTTTTGAAAGCCCACCAGCGGCGCAACGCCGCGCGCGGCAACGCCCAGCCCTTTTCTCACCAGGCACACCAGGCGGTCAACGAGGCGCTGGCGAAGCTTCGCGTTCACCTTTCGCTACTGGCGGTGGGTAGCGTCAAACCCCAGGACGAGCCGCTGCGCCTGGCCATTCAGGTCGAGCGTTTGAACGAAGGGTTGAGCGGCGAGCGCAGTCAGGCCGAAGAGACCCAGGCCATTCTCGAGGCCCTTTTAGCGCTCGGCCCCATGCCGAACGAGATTTGGCAACGCGAAGCCGGAGAGCTCGATAGCCTGCTGGGCCATCTGGCACAACTGCCCACGCCCTCGCCTGGCGCACCAGGCGAGCACTAAAAAAGGGAGGCTTTTGGCCTCCCCCTTTTATTTGCGCTTGTCATACGCGGGCGCCCGCGCGGACGCTATGCCCGCGACTAGCCCATGAACTGGCCGCCGTTGATATCGATATTGGCGCCGGTGATAAAGCCCGACTGTTGGTCGGCCAAAAACGCGACCAGCCGGCCGATCTCTTCCGGCGTTCCGTAGCGCTTCACGGGAATGGTTTCGCGAATCGCCTCGCGCACCTTCTCAGGGATATTCATGATCATATCAGTGGCAATGTAGCCGGGGGAGACGGTATTGACCGTAATGCCTTTGGTGGCCGTTTCCTGAGCCAGCGACATGGTGAGGCCGTGCATCCCCGCCTTGGCGGCGGCGTAGTTGACCTGGCCGAACTGGCCCTTGCGCCCGTTGATGGAGGAGATATTGATGATGCGCCCATACGCCTGCTCGAGCATGGGATTGATGACACTGCGGCAGGTATTGAACACGCTATTGAGGTTGGTATCGATGACCTCGCTCCACTGCGCCTGGTCCATCTTCTTCAACGTACCGTCCCGGGTGATGCCGGCACAGTTCACCAACACGCTGATGGGACCGTGGGTTTCGGTGATCTCCCGGGCGCCGTCCATACACGCCTGGTAGTCCGATAGATCGACACCGGAAAGCGCGATGTTGTCGAAACCGTCGGCTTTTTGGCTCTCCAGCCACGTTTTGGCTTTTTCCGGATTTCGGTACCCGGCCACGACCTGGTACCCTGCCTCGGCCAGCGACCGGCAAATCGCCGTACCGATGCCACCCGTTCCGCCCGTCACCCAAGCAACCTGGGGTTGATTAGCCATTGACTACCTCCCTGATATGACAAATGGCCTGCACCAAACGTAAACGCCCGTAGCGCCGCAAGCCACTCTAAATTGGCGCATAAACGCGTCGGCTTATCGCGCACCGTGTTGTTATCTTCTTTTCCTCGACACCCGCGCTTTGCAAGGCGTCTTAAAAGCATAGCGTTACTACGCCAATGTTGCAGCACGATGAATCAAACGGGCTTCAACAGGAAAACTTTATATAAACCATTGACGCGGGCCCAAATATGCGTAGAATACGCCACACGTTGATGCGGGGTGGAGCAGTCTGGTAGCTCGTCGGGCTCATAACCCGAAGGTCATCGGTTCAAATCCGGTCCCCGCTACCATCTTCTACGAAAAAGCCGTTACCGAAAGGTAGCGGCTTTTTTGCTTGTATATGAGACGGTGTTCCAAGGAAAGCTGCTTGTCTAGCCATCCTCTAAAACCAGGGTGCGAATTGCTAAAATTCTTCTTTTTATCAAAAGGATAGCAATGGAACACAAGATTGAAAAACCATATTACAACGACTCCCGGATCATCAAGGAAGTGTGGTATCTCCGAGGTGGCCTACTACAGCTAGATGCCCAAAAATGGAGCATGGAAGCCATCAATGTAAAGTGGCTAAGGCGCTTGAAAAGAAAAATGGTGCATGGGACAAGTATACATTGAGCGTTGCCTGGGCCATGAACGGCTGAAAGACGTCACCAAATAATAGCTTGAAACCAGCTTTTCTACGGGAGATCAGGTGGATTACCTAAAGCGGGCCCAGAGTGTTGGGCTTCGGCGAGCCTGCCGAGTCGCTTATAATCAGAGGCACCAAGTGCCGATGTAGAGCAGATACCTTTCGGCATACCGTTGGTGGCGGCTCTTCAGAGCGCCATCAGGCTTACAGCTTCAGCGAGCTATTCAAGGTGCTAAATGATGAAACACGACTGGAATCACAAGTGAGTTCATCGAACTGCACTTTAAGCTCGTACTGAAAAAGCCTGCGAAGCAAAAAAGCAGCTTTATCAGCTATTAACGATTAAGAGCTACTTATATTCCGTATCGGTTTATAAGATAGAACTCATTTTTACGATACGCTCTTTCTCCCACTTGCTCGAGAAATCGATAAAAACTTAAGCCAAAACGCTTTATTGTGCTGGAAGAAATATTCGACAGTATATTAGTGAACACGATAATGCACCTCTCTTGATTTTCCAAAGAAACGTCATTATAGCACATTTACGACCTTAGTCTAATGTCGATTACCGCAGCAGCCTTCAACTTATAAGCTATTATTAAAAAAAGAAAAGCTCGATAGGATTCCCTATCGAGCCAAACAGTAAAGCCTACGTTGATGCGAAGAGAGCTTTAGAAGGTGATGCTAATTCCTGTAGCGACGTTGTCATCGGTACTGTCATAATTAGCTACTTCTAAAAAAGCATAAACTTCTTCGCTGAAATGATGACGTACAATACCTGTTACAGCGCTGTTGCTAACTTTGTTGGGCTTATCATTCTCTGAATAACCGAGTGACATCGACCAGGATGGCGTCAATTGGGTAGACGCGTTTACTCCCCATGCATCAAAACTACGCTCTGCTGTTTTCACACGATCATCATTATGCTCGTAAACACCTCCCAGCTGGATAGCGCCAAAGTCATAGCCGACACCCAATGAGGTGCGATAAAGATCGTAGCTATCGCCTAAAGGTGTATCGATCCGGGTATGGCCGACCCCAAAATTTAAAGCATCTTTATTGTAGACCAAACGTCCAGTGACGACATCGGCATCTCTTCGGTTGTAAGCATCCGTACTCAATACCGCTCCAATGACCTGGAAGCCGCCAAATACTGGAGAGCCGTAAGTTAGCGCATTATTGCCCTGTTCCGCCTGCCCAAAAATAGCGTTTTGTCCCGTCTGACCATGAAGCCGATTGTATTCAAAAGTATCTATATTGTTATAAATCTGGTGCCAAAAACCAGAGGGCACACGAGGTTGGATGCCAAAACCACCATATTCCGTCAAAAGCACGATGCGCGCAGTGCGAATAAAAATCTCACCATTATCTTGTGCATGAGCGCCAGGCGCCCACGTTTGATCATCCACGGAATTGACTGCATTGGCAAAATCAGCAATCAAATCGTAGCGAACACGTAGTCCATCGTTGACAGTATAGTTTCCACCCACGCCCCCCTCTGCCCTAAACGCCCACACATCGACGTCACGATCTTCGACCTTGAGGGCACCTCCTGTCAGAAGACCGGAGAACTGAGGTCCTTCATGAGCGTTATCAGCCATGGCCTGTCCGGTGCAGAGAGCGGAAAACACCATCCCAAGTGATAATTTTTTTGTAGTTGTCATTGTCATGCCTTTAATTTGACGTGCTTTTACTGCGCATGACTTACCCTTACTCCGGTAAGTGAGTATCGACGTCAATCGTATGATCAAGGGTAAAATGCACATTAAGAAAGCGTGTTCGCTCTTGCACGAACACGCTAAAGTGAGCTTCTACAGATCCAAAACCAGGCGCTTGCCCTTGGCACGAGATACACAAGGGCACATCTGATCGCCAGCATCCTGCTCCTGCGCACTCAGGTAGGCATCGCGGTGATCCACTTCGCCTTCCATCACGTTGACGATGCAGGTGCCACATACCCCTTGTTCACACGACGTGTCCAGATATACATCGTGATCGGCCAAGGCATCCACGATGGATTGCTCAGCAGTGACCTCTACATCGATACCGCTACGCGCCAGATGAACGGTAAACTCACCCTTGGGCCCTTCCAGCACCGACTGATCAGCGGCAAAGTATTCCAAATGTATTGTTTCGGGCAGCCAACCAACGTTTAGCGCAGTCTCTTCCACCATATCCATGAAGGGCCGAGGTCCACACAGGTACAAATGGCCATCATCCGGGTGTACTCCCAGCCGCTCTTTTAAAGTTTGACGAACGTCATCAGGCTCTAACCCGTGGTGTATGGTGACTCGGTCCGAAAACTTTGGTGAATTTAATATGTCTCGAAAAGCCGTGTACTTATCCGAGCGAGTGAAGTACTGCAGTTCAAAGGAGGCACCCATTGCCTCAAGGTGTCGGGCCATGGAAAGTAGTGGCGTAATACCGATTCCCCCAGCCACGAGGACGTAGTGCCCCGCCCCGGCCTGTAGTTCAAAGTTATTTCTTGGAGGGCCAATTGTCAGAAGATCCCCCTCGCCAATATCCTCGTGCATCGCTCTGGACGCCCCTCGCGATTCCGGCTCGCGTTTGATCGCGATTGAGTAATAGCGATCGCCCACCGCATTGCAAAGCGAATATTGGCGCACTAAATCGGGGCCAACGTGAACGTCGATATGTGCTCCGGGCGCGAACTCCGGTAAAGGACGGCCGTCCAGACTTTCCAACTCGAAGTAACGAATGTCCTCGGCGGTGTTTTCGAGTCGCTTCACTCGCACTTGAATAGTTTTTTCACGTTGGGCATTCAGGCGTACTGGCAGGGAGCCAGGACCGTTGATAAAAGTACTCCGAAGCCGGGAGACACTGTCTGTTGCTTCGATATCCGGGTAACGACGAAGCAGCTCACTAAAGGCGACGTGAATCTCGAGACGTGCCAAATGCGCTCCCAGGCAGAAATGCGGGCCACCCATACCAAAGGCCATATGAGGGTTGGGATCGCGCAGAATATCGAACTCTTGAGGCGCGTCGAACTTCGTCTCATCTCGGTTACCGGAGATAAACCATAACACCACTTTTTCTCCGGCCTTGATCAGCTGGCCTGCAATTTCGGTATCACACGTAGCAGTGCGACGCATATGCATGGTGGCTGATGCCCAGCGAATCATCTCCTCGGTGGCCGAGGAAAGCCTGCCATCAAGGTCTTCCAACAGTAGCTTCTTTTGGTCGGGAAACTGCGTCAGGGCTTCCAACCCATAGGTGAGTGAAGCACGGGTAGTATCTGCTCCAGCCGCGCCCAATAAACCGAAAAAGGCGCCCAAGTCATCGAGATCAAGTCGCTCACCGTCCACCTCAGCATGCACCAAAGCACTCATCAGATCATCTGAGGGGTGCTTCATACGCTGCTCCGCCAACCAACGACCGTAAGCCTGAATTTCGCGACCTGCTTCAGCGATACCGCTGGCATCGCCACCGAAGCGCGGATCCGAGGAGAAAAAGGTGCGGTCGGCCAGTTCGAGCATTCGCCGCTGATCTTCATGCGGCACGCCCATCAGGTCGTAGAAAACCCCCAGTGGTAGGGGCGTTGCGAACTCTTCAACGAAATCTATCTCGTCGCGTCCTTCCAAATCATCGAGAATTTTGTTTACACGTGCACGAATCTGATCCTCCAGCTTGGCCACCCCCATGGATGAAAAAACCGACGCGACGATACGCCGATAGTTGCTGTGCTTTGGTGGATCCATTTCGATCATGGAGGCTTTACCGGCATGGAGCGTATCATCTTCGAACTGAACCTGGATGCCATCACGATTACTGAACAGTTCCGGTTGACGACTGACCTCGACAATATCGTCGTAGCGGGTAATCGCCCAAAAGCCAGAACTCCCCGAGTCCGGATGGTGATGCCAGGATACCGGGCGTTCGGCTCTCAGCTTGGCGAAAATTTCATGTCGGTCATCGCGCATCAATGTATCGATGGCCCCCAGATTAATCTCATTCAAAGACAGTCTGGTTATCGAAGTTTCACTCATCGAATCCGGCGTGCGCGCGTCAGTTTTTGTAATCATGCGATCACCTCTGGATATAAGAAAAGGCAGCGAAACGTTAGCAAGAGTTCACTGCCAGCGTAATAAACGGTTTTCCAGGGCCCCAAGGGACCACGATAGCGCCATGCCTATTAGTGAGAGCACGAACACGACGGCCCATACGCCATTGATATCAAAGCTGGAGGTCAAATAAGCAACCCGCTGACCCAGACCGTGTTCCGAGGCAATGATTTCGCCGGCCACCACCCCCAGCAGGGCGTACATCAAGCCCAAACGCAGTCCTGCAAAGACGGTTGGCACCGCCGTTGGCATGATGATTTTCCAAAACGACTCCAGCGGCTTGAGCCCTAGAGACTGCGATAGGGTGATATGATCCTGATTAACGCCACGGCCACCCGCTGTAACGCTTTGCAATACGATAAAAAAGGTTAAGCTGGCACCTATTGCCACTTTGGATCCCATTCCCAAACCAAACCAAAGAATCAATAATGGTGCCAATGCAATGCGCGGCATGGCATTGAGTGCTGCAAGAAGGGGTTCCATTACTTTTTCGACAAAAGGAAATAGAACGAACAACATACCGATAATGAGTGCTGCTCCAGCGCCAATCACAAAGGCAATCAGTACTGCCAGCATGGTCCAACCCAATTCGCGCCATAGCTCGTTAGTGTCGATCAAACCGTAGATGAGTGCTGTCCAAATCCCACTGGGCTGACCGTACAAGGAAGCCGAGGCCCACCCCACTTGCATTCCGTACTCCCATACACCGATCAGGCCACCCACGACAATGATTTGGCTGACAAGAATCACCCAAGGAGAATGACGTTTTTCTCTGGTATTCATTGCTGCTCTCCTTTTTTCTCGAACCCTTCTTCCAAAGTGCTCCAGACATGTCGGTAAAGCTCGTGATAACGAGTATCACGTTGCAGCGCACGCAGGTTTCGGGGGCGTGGCAGATCGATTTCGATATCACTGATAATTCGGCCAGGATGCGGCGCCATTACTATTACTCTATCGCCCAAGGCGATTGCCTCAGCCAAATCATGAGTTATAAAAAGTACGGTGCGTTGAGACTCCTGCCATAAATCCATCAGCAGCTCTTCGAGTTGGAACTTTGTTTGGGCATCCAAAGCTCCATAGGGCTCGTCCATCAGGAGTACTTCAGCATCCAGACAGAAAGTGCGCGCCAGGGCCACCCGCTGTCGCATACCGTGAGAGAGCATCTTGGGGTAGGACTTCTCGAACTCCTTGAGACCTACTCTGGCCAGTAGTTCGTGGGCGCGCTTTTGGCGCTCGGTTTTATCCATACCACGTGCTTCCATGCCGAATTCGGCATTGCCAAAGGCAGTTCGCCAAGGCAACAAGCTATCACGCGCAAGCATGTACCCCAGGTGAGAATTACCCGTGGTGGGCGTTTCGCCAAGAACATCGATAGAGCCTCCAGTAAGCACCTGTGTGGGTAGCAAGCCAGCGATGTAATTAAGGATGGTCGTTTTTCCACAACCACTAGGGCCTACTATTGAAACGAACTCACCCGGGCGAATGGTCAAGCTAACATCTTGAAAGGCAGTCACCTCACCAAAGCGAATAGTGGCCTCACTCAAAGCGACGGCGGCGGGCTTGGTAAAAGTATCTTGCGACGCTTGGGGCTGGATCTTGTTCACGGTATTCATCATCGCGGCATTCATATTCACGCTACTCCTAAATCTCCAAGATGGATCGCCCTCACTGAGGGGTCGGTGCCAGGTTGGATATCAGTTGATCTACCGGGAGCTTTTCGGCCACCAAATCCATGTCGTAGAGCATATCCACGTAAGCCTCTATCGCGTCGGGACGTACTTGCTCGTCAACGATGGGTACATGACGCTCTACCGCCTCGCGTAGAATCTCATCAGCATGAGGGATCCTCAGAGTAACGTGCTTTTGAGCTATAGCATTTAACTCGTCGAGGTTTTCGGATTCATGTATCCAAGCCACGGTGTCTTGTACGGCTGCCAGAAAAGCCTCGACCACCTCGGGATTATTATCGATATATTCCTGGCTCATGAGTGACACGATACCGGAGCCGTTCAGGGCGTTGACTGAATCGATACTGTCGTCCTCGGGCAGATATAACAGCGTTTCACAGATGTCGGAGCGATCACAGATTTCTGCTAACGGCGGGATCATGACGGCCGCATCGATTTGATTCGAAGCCAAGGAGCCGAAAGCGGTAGGCGGTCCACCTACACCCACGAAAGTGACATCGTCCGCCGACATGCCTGCATCACGCAGCAATAAACGAGCAATCAATTCGGTACCAGCGCCGCGACCGGTAACGCCGATCCGCTTACCTTCAAGGTCTTCCATGATGGCAGGGAACCCCGCTTCGGCGTTGGGCCTTTCCAACCCACTTCGCGCCACCAGATAGAACGGAACTCGGTCACCAATGCCGTGAATAATTTTTACAGGAGCTCCCCCTGTAATAGCGCGGACAGCCGCATCGGTCGTCGTGACGCTCGCTTCAAGACTGTTGCCAATCAACGCCTGTATACCGGCAGGCCCAGCTCCGATGCGCACACCCCGGCATTCCAGGCCGTAATCCTCACAGAATTTTTCTTCCATGACCCGGTACACCAAATCACCAGCGGCCTCGAAAACCTGAAAGCGGAACTCGGCACCACCGGCGTTGGGCGTCTCGGATAGCGCAGGGGGCGCCGCCGTTAGTACGGCAGCGGTAGAAAGGGCGGTACAGAAAACTCGTATACTCACTTGGCTTCTCCATCTTGTTATAATTGGCTGGCGCATCAAAGTACTTGGGGTTTTCGCTAAAGCGGCTGCGGTGTTTGTTCCGCTTTTTTTTGATTACAACACCAGGGGATTATTCGGTCTAGCCGCTTTTTACAATGAGTTATTCAGCTTTGCTTATAAAAAGAAGCAAGAACATCCCCCTAATTGCCCAGAATCTATTGGCTCTATTGCATCATCACAGCGTTAGCTAGCCAGAAGAGCTGTCAGCCCCATCTCGACGTGAACGTATTAGTTTGCACATAACCCGAGTTATTCTTAAAAGAGGTCATGCACTTTCCAAAATAAAACTTGCTGATACTCGTCGTCTTAAAAACTTGGCTGTAGCTGAGCGGCACTCTATTTCACATCAACATAAACTCGAATTCGGTTAATGAATTAACGCTGTTTCAGAGTTGATGTGATCCAAAGAGGGCCTATCGGAAATCAATCCCATATCGTGAAGCATATCTACGTAAGCCTCTAATGCCGAGGAACTGATCTGTACCTCTGTAATTTTTAACTGACGTTGTAGGGCTTCACGAAGAATTTCGTCAGCATCAGCAATCTTTAAATTAATATTCCTTTGCGCAATGGCATAAAGCTCTTCAAAGTTCTCCGGATTTACCATCCAGTCAGCGGCTTCTTGAGAAGCAGCCAAGAAAGCATTCGCTATCTCAGGATTATCCTCGATATAATCCTCGCTCATTAAGGCCACGATACCCGCTCCATTCAAGGTGTTGATGGCCTCAATACTCTCATTCTCGGGTAAATTAACCAGCGTATCGCAGACGGTGGAACGATCACATATTTCGGCTAGCGGAGGCACCATGACGGCAGCATCGATTTGATTTGAGGCCAATGATCCGTAAGCTGTTGGCGGCCCCCCCACGGCCACAAACGTTACATCGTTCTCTGACATACCCGCTTCACGCAACAACAAGCGAGCGATCAATTCCGTACCGGCTCCACGACCAGTGACGCCAATGCGTTTACCCCTTAGATCCTCCATGATGGCAGGAAACCCTTCCGAAGCATTAGGCCGCTCCAGTCCACTTCGCGCCACCAGATAAAACGGTACACGATCACCAATACCATGGACGATGCGTACAGGGGCACCACCGGCTATAGAACGTACCGCCGCATCTGTGGTGATATAACTTACTTCCAGGCTTCTTCCCAATAAGGCCTGAATACCTGCCGGCCCGGCCCCGATACGCACACCGCGACACTCCAGACCATATTGCTCACAGAACTTGTTCTCCATAACCCGATAGAGCATATCGCCGGTGGACTCAAACACCTGAAAGCGGAACTCGGCGCCGCCTGCATGAGGGGAGTCGGATAACACAGGGGGTGCCGCCGTGATCACGGCAGTAACGGCGAGAGGTAAAAGGAACGATTTTATATTCATTTTATGGCTCCATTTATTATAGTTGAGCTGGCACACGAAGTGTCCAATATCAATCCAGTAGGGTCTTGGCGTTCTCCATCTAATATCGTCAGGCTACAGCGCAGAGGGCACTGCCCGACCTACTTGCTTATTGCAATAAGGTGCTCGCTAATCAAAGAGCCGAATGGGAATGGTTTCTAAACTCCGCTACAACATGTTCACTCGATTGCGCCAGCATGACGAGGTCGACGCCTACAGCAGTAAACACCGAGCCCGCTTCGGCATAGCGCTTGGCCAGATCGAGATCCACGGACAACACCCCGGGCGCTTTACCGGCTGCCGCTATACGTCGTAAGGCATTTTCTACCGCCGCTACTACTTCCGGATGCCCGGGTTGACCTGCATACCCCATGTCAGCGGCGAGGTCGGCGGGTCCAATGAACAGAGCATCGATACCCTCAACGTCTGCTATTTCCTCCAGACAGTCCAAGCCACGCTTCGTTTCGATCTGAGCTATCAGACAGAGCTCCTGTTCACAACGCTCGATGTAGTCGCTCATCCGCCCGAAACGACTGGCACGAACAGCGCCGCTGGCCATACCGCGAACGCCGCGCGGCGCGTAGCGAGTCCAGCTCACGATCTGGGCGGCTTCCTGAGCACTTTGCACATAAGGGAGTAGTAAACTATTCGCGCCTGCATCCAGTAGCTGCTTGAGCAGTGCCATGTCATTCCACAATGGTCGTATTACCGGGGCTACCGGATAGCCAGCCAACACCTGCAGCATGGTCAGAGTTTTATCGATGGTTAACGGTGAATGCTCACCGTCAATGAGTAGCCAATCGGCGCCGCTACCGGCTACTACCTCGGCGGCGTACGTATCTGCAAGAGACAGCCATAGCCCCGTCTGAGAACGATGCTCCAGGAGCGCTTTTTTAAAGTGATTCACGGGAGTTTTCATGTCGTCACTCCCTCCGCTTGAAAACGCTGTTTGGGTTTGATCAAGGCATCTCCCGCGCAGACGCCTTCACCTATCGAGCGGACAAATACAGGATTGATATCGAGCTCGGCGATTTCATCAGAGCAGTCCATGATCATGCCCGAAACTCGTGTCACCAGCTCCACCAAGGCGGGTACATCGGCTTTGGCTCGACCGCGAGCGCCGTCGAGAATTGAAAAACCCTTTAGCTCGCCAATCATCTGTCGAGCCTCTATAGCAGTGACTGGAGCAAGGCGGAAGCTGACATCCCGGGTAATTTCTGCAAACACGCCGCCGAAGCCAACCATGACCGCCGGGCCAAACAAGGGGTCATTGAGAGCCCCGACGATGAGCTCGGTACCATCAGTCAACATCTCTTGTATTAGCACCCCATCCAGCGCTGCACCGGGGGCATAGTTGGCGGCGTTGCGCATGATTTCGTCGAAGGCTTCACCCACGGCCTCGATGCTCGAAACGCCGACCTTTACGCCCCCGGCTTCGGACTTGTGGGAGATTTGAGACGACTGGATTTTCATGACCACAGGCAGGCCAATCTCCAACGCTAGACGTTTCGCGTCCTCACGCGAGGTAACCAGGCTCTCTCGGGTCACCGGAATCTGGTACTGCGTCAGTAACCGCTTGGATTCGAACTCAGTCAGATCATGATGTTGACCGGCCAACATTTTCCGGACGTTCGGGCGCTCGAGCTGCAACGCTTGTTCATTCTCATGTTGGTTCAGGCGTTTTATAGCCTTGGCGTATTCCCATAGCGCGCCTGCGCCTCTAGCGCAGCGCACCGGCGAACCGTAGCGGGGAATGTTAGCCTCATCCAGGATCTTGTAGGCTTCTGCGTTGGTACGCTTGTCAGCGTTCCAAGCGACAAGAATTGGAATACGACGCTGCTCTGAGATACGCACGACTTCTTTTGCCAGCTCGGCGGCCTGCGTTCCGCTAGCGGCGGCGAGCGCCAAAGCAATCATATCGACATTGGGGTCATTCGCCAGTTGCTCCAGTGTCGCCGTGAGCAGTTGCGAGTCGGTCAGTAAAGCAGCGGTAACATCCAGCGGATTAGCCACGGCAGCAAAATCAGGCAGCACCTCCTTGAGTGCCGCTACTGTTTGCGGAGCCAACTGAGGTAGATCGAGATCGACCTCGGCGGCCCGATCGGCCATGGCGATGCCAGCACCACCGGAAATGGTGACTACGGCCATTCGGTTGCTCTGAGGAAGCCGCCCTGGCAGTAATGCTTTAGCGCAGTCAGCCAGATCGCCAACGTCATTGACTTCGATGATCCCGACCTGTTGAAAAGCAGCGCGGTACAGTGCCATCGCGCCACCCAGGTTAGCCGTATGCGAAGCTGCCGCCTTGGCGCCCGCTTCAGACGTTCCTACTTTCCAAATCACTATGGGCTTTTTAGCGCGTAATGCTTGCCTGCCTATCTCCACTAACCGGCGGGCGTCCTGAAAGCCCTCTACATACCCCGTGATCACCCGCGTCTCTGGATCATCGATCAGGGCCTCGAAGATATCCAGCGTGGTAGTCACTGACTCGTTGCCGGTGGAGATATAGCGTCGAAATCCCAGGCCCTCGTCACTGGCCAGCATTAGAATGGAATTACCGAAAGCACCACTTTGTGAGGTCAGGCTGACTCCCCCCTTGGGAAAGCTCATCGCGTAGGGAGCGCCGAAGCCTACATGTATCCCATCAGAAATATTCATGTAGCCTTGGCAATTGGGCCCTAATACCTGCACACCGTAACGACGCGCAATTTCTGCCACTTCCGTCTGAGCGGCACGCCCTTCATCCCCGGCCTCAGCAAATCCGGAGGTGAGGATCACAGCAAACCGTGTTCCCTTTTCCCCCAACGCTTGCATGGCTTCGGGCACGCGTTTGGCTGCTACCGCGATCACTGCCACGTCCGGGGTTTCGGGCAAGGAGGCAACGTCCGCGTAACACCGATACCCGGCCACTTCCTGATAGCGAGGATTTACCGGATAGATCTGCCCGGAATAGCCTTTTGATTGCAGGTGGGCGATGGGTTGGCCGTTGATGGAACCAAGATTCTGAGAAGCACCGATGACGGCCAACGAACGCGGATTAAACAATGATTCGAGATTCATTGGCTTTGCGCCTCCGCCTCTTTAAGAGTGAGTTTGGCAATGTTCAGCTGATGGATCTGGCTGGTGCCCTCGTAGAGTCGGAACAATCTAACGTCTCGATACCAACGCTCGATGGAAGAGTGGTCCGCAATATAGCCGTGCCCCCCAAACATCTGTACGCAGCGATCTGCAACGCGGCCGCACATCTCGGTTGCGTAGTACTTGCACATGGAAGCTTCCAAAGCGATGTCCTCGCCTTGATCCCTGCTTCGAGCCGTATCCAGAATCATGGAGCGAGCTGCGAAAATTTCGGTGCGGCATTCGGCAAGCATCGCCTGGACCAGCTGAAAATTTGCGATCGGCTGGCCGAACTGTTCTCGCTTACTTATAAACGCGATTGTCTCGTTCAACATTCGCATGGCAGGCCCCGTCGACAATGCAGCCAAATGAATACGCTGCTTGTTCAAGGTTTTCATGATGGTCTTGAAACCTGCGCCCTCTTCACCACCAATAAGATTAGCCGCGGGCACTTTGCAACCTTCAAAATGCACTTCGCTCACCGGAGAACCTGCCTGCCCCATTTTGCGATAGGCAGACCCCGTGGAAAGCCCCGGGGTATCGCGCTCGACGATAAAGGCGGACAAGCCTTTATGCCCCTTACTGTTCTGGTCGGTGCGGGCCAAAACGGTGAACAGTCCAGCGATGGGAGCGTTCGTGATGTAACACTTCGTACCTCTAAGAATATAGTGGTCCCCATCACGACGAGCACTGGTCTGGATATTAGTGGCTTCGGAACCCGCCTCTGGCTCGGTAACGGCTAGCGCGCCAGTAAGTTCGCCACTGGCCAAAAGGGGCAGGTAACGACGTTTTTGCTCTTGGGTGCCGTCGGCAACGATGCCTTCCGAACCAATACCGGTATTGGTACCGACCCTGGCGCGAAAAGCCACAGAACATTGCGACAGTTCCAAGGCCCCCAGAATCAATTCTTCCGTGGTAAGCCCTGCACCACCGAACTCCTCTGGAATACTCCAGCCAAACATTCCCCACTCGCGCATCTCCTGCACCAGTTCCTCGGGGACCTTATCATCCGCTGCCACCTGGTCCTCAAAAGGAATGGCCCGTTCCTTTACCCAGCGGCGAGTGTCGGTGAGCAATTGCTCGAGTCTTTGTGTATCGCGAATCATCGATAAGCCTCCATTGGGAAGATGAGCATCAATCTCGAGCGCTCTCTTGCTCGACCCGCTGTTCCAGCAGCCGTCGAAACTGAATCAATCCCTGATCGGCCACAATCGCGGTTTGAACGAGCCGTGCCTGTTCTCTAAGTTTTTGATGCTGCGCTTCAATTTTGTAGCGATCTTCCTCGAAGGCAGTAATTCGCCCCTTTATAGACCGCATGAGTAATGGCACCGTCTTCGGGGAGAAGTAGCGAGTGCCCATTAAGAAGTAGTGTGCACTGTCCGCTGTATCAAAATTGACGGCTTGGCAGATGCACTGGTTGAACGTTGCGCCACTGTTATTGAGTTCATTACCGAACCTGTCAACAAGGGCATACTGCGGTGACCGCAGTTCTTAGTGGGCCACCACCAATCCGCTTCCTTCATGCCAAAAGCGGATCGCTGAAGATGGGCCACGGGATAATCTCGTATTCAGCAAAGCCGGTCTTCTGCCATGTTTTTTTATTAATCTAAAGCGGACGGCAATAGGTTGTCTTGACAGTGGTATAAAACTCCTGAGCATAACGCCCCTGTTCACGAGGTCCGTAACTAGAGGCTTTGCTGCCGCCGAAGGGCACGTGATACTCGAAGCCTGCGGTAGGTAGATTCACCATCACCAAGCCCGCCTGACTGTGGCGTTTAAAGTGGCTAGCGTGTTTCTGGGATGTCGTGCAGATAGAAGAGGCCAGTCCAAATTCGGTGTCATTGGCCACTGCCAGGGCTTCTTCGTAGTCTGCTACCTGGATCACCGTTGCGACAGGACCAAAGATTTCCTCACGATTGATGCGCATGTCATTGCGCGTACCTGTAAAAAGCGCCGGGGTCAGGTAGTAGCCGCGAGTGTTCCCCTCTAGCTGCTCGCCGCCGGTGAGTTCGGCGCCTTCTTCACAGCCAAGGGCAATATATTTCAAGTCCTGCTGGAGTTGGTCTTCGGAGACCACGGGACCGATGATGGTATCCGGATCCAGGGCATGCCCTACTTGTAGCTGCTGCATGCGCGCCTTGAGTCGCTGCACGAAGCGGTCATGAATGGCATCGGTAACAATCAATCGAGAAGAAGCGGTGCAGCGCTGGCCCGTAAAGAAGAACGCGCCATCCACTGCTGCCTCGACGGCAACGTCCAGGTCGGCATCATCCAACACGACAAGCGGATTCTTGCCGCCCATTTCCAGCTGCACCTTTTTATGGGTCGCCACTGCTTGCGCCGCTATACGCTGACCCACGCCTTGAGAACCGGTGAAGCTGATCCCATGGACCTTTGGCGAGTTCAGCAAGGCCTCGCCTACTACTCGACCTTTCCCCATGACCAGGTTAAAAACCCCAGCCGGCAAACCTGCTTCGTGGATGATTCGGGCCAACTCCCAGCACGTACCCGGCACGAGTTCCGGGGGCTTTAAAACCACGCAGTTACCGTAAGCAAGAGCCGGAGCCAGTTTCCAAACGGGAATACCAATCGGAAAATTCCAAGGGGTGATCAACCCCACCACGCCCAGCGGCTCACGGGTCACCTCGATTTCCACCCCAGCACGCAGGGAGCCGATTCGCTCGCCGGGAATACGCAGGGCTTCACCAGCAAAGAACTTAAACGTATAGGCCGCACGGTCTACTTCGAAGATAGCATTGGCGAGCGTCTTGCCTTGTTCTCTGGCCAACACTCGCCCCAGCTCCTGTTTGGCCTGCAATAATGCGCTGCCGATTCGGTCCAGCACCTCAAAGCGAACCTGAGGCGAACTGGCTGACCACGCTGGAAAAGCGCGAGTGGCAGCGTCGATAGCCTGATCCGTTTGAGAGGTATCAGCCAGCGCATATTCCCCGACCACATCATCCAGGTCGGAGGGGTTGCGATTGACCACTACCTCGTTGGATTCTACCCATTCGCCGTCGATATAATTACGATGCAGTTCCACGCCACCTCCTGTTTAGCTCAACGGTATTCAGGTGGGTCAATGAGTCGACGCCCGTAGCGAGTCGGGAAGTCGCTCGTCATTACCCAAGGAAACACGACGCACCTCATCACTGTCGTTGGGTGCATGGCCCACCTGTGCTCGCGGCGCTGGCGCTTCTACCACGGTGTTACTCAAGCGGCCGAGCCCCGTTACTTCTACTTCGATTCGATCGCCCACTTCCAGTGGTCGCGAGTTAGCGGGCGTGGCGGTCAAAATCAAATCGCCGGGTAACAGGGTGATATGGCGAGCCAAGTCCGCCAGCACGTAGTCAAAGCCCCAGAGCATCTCCTCGGCCAGTACTCCTTGCTGAACGACTTTTCCATTGCGATACGTTCGCAGCGTCTGTTCACGAATATCGATGCCGGCGACCAGACCTGGTCCGACCGGGCAATAGCCGTCATGCCCTTTTACCCTCAACATTGAGCCGGCATCGGTGTCGCGCATGTCCTGTAGCCCCATATCCAGAGCACAGGTAAAGCCGGCAATATGATCCCAGGCTTCACTGGGACGAATGTTGCGGGTGACCTGACCGACGACCATGCCGATCTCACCTTCGTAGTTGAGATACTGATAGCCGCTCGGGCGAACGATTTCGCCACCGTGGGCATTCAGAGTAGTGGGCGGCTTCATGAAATAGTTGGGCGTTCCGTAACCACCGTTTTCCGCTCGCTTGCCACGTAACTCATAGTAACGGGAGCCATAGTTCAAGTGCATGCAGATGATCTTGCTAGGCTGACAAGGGGGTAAATGAGTGACTTGATCCAGCCCGATAGTGCGACCATCGGACAACTGGATACCCTTCTCAACCGGCGTTCCCCAGTACTCAGCTCCGTTGTGTAGCACACGTCGCAGCTCTCGACGTGGCCCTTCGAGAACACTCATTATTCTTCTCCCAAATCGAACCAGATATGAACGTTAGCCGTACCCAGTGCACTCTCGTACTCAGATAGTGCTTTACCCGGCGCCTGGCACTCGCGTCCCCCCAAAGCACCGACCAACTGCAAATAGTGACCACCCAAGCCTTCGTACGAGGCAGCGCGCATATCCGGATAACGGTCGATAACGGTTGCGTGATCACCACGCTCCCATGTCGCCATGATTTCGTGATCCAGCTCTACATGGCGAGGATCGCTCATGTTGTCGGAATGCCAGAAACGCGGATTACGAGGTTTGAAATCCAAATCGGTCATACGGTGACTGAGTGCACCAGATGCCAGAATCACCACATTGCTGTCGCTGCGCCGCACCGCTTCTCCCAAAGCAGCTCCCATTTCAAGGAAGTGGTGGGGCTTGGCGTTCTGACAAATGCCCAACCGCAGTACACGCTCTCCACGCCACAACGGCTCGAGCAGATTGACCGTCGGATACTCTGGTTCGATACGGGGAGTGTCAGACTTTTCATCAGCATTATAAAAAGGGAGTCCTTTCTCCTCGGCGACTTTCCCAAGCTCTGCCGCCAACGCTGGAGCCCCGGCATAGTCATAAGGCATATCCTTTAGAATCCAGGGCATTTCACTGGACGTATAAATCCCCTTGTAGTGATTTCCGCCCGCGACTATATGTCTGGCCGTGGTGAACCAGTGGCTATCGATGATTACCAGGGTGTCGGGAGCAGTAGCATCCAGCTTCGCCCGTACTCGCTCATACCCTTCCAGTAAGTCAGAGTCTCGACCGTCACCCATTTCTACCCGTATTTCCTTGGGACGGAATAGACCAGGATGATGAGAAACGATAGCGGCGCCTACGATTTTACCCATAGTGTTTACTCTCCTCTTAACCGCCGGCGAAAACCGGGCGATATGGTTTGTGAGATGTCATGACATCTCTGATGTCGCAGAAGAATTCAAAGCTCCATTGACCGCCCTCACGCCCGATGCCGGAGTCGCGAATACCGCCGAAGGGAGCGTTCAAGTCACGCAGAAAAAAGGAATTGACCCAGACCATGCCGGTTCGAAGCCGGTCGGCCACCGATTTGGCTCGGTCATTCTCGCCGAATACCACCCCGGCCAGCCCGTATCGGGTGCCGTTGGCTAACGTCACTGCCTCGTCATCGTCACGGAAGGTTTGAATGACCAACACCGGCCCAAACACTTCGTTCTGAACGATCTCTGCCTCTTGATCGACGACTTTCAGCAAGGTGGGCTGGTAATACAGATCGCCTGCCTCATGAGCAGCGCCTCCCCATAGAACCTCGGCGCCGTCGGCTACTGCCCGCTTTACAAAGCCCTCTACCTGAGTGAATTGGCGCGGGTGAATAATGGGACCGATTTCAGTGGCGGGATCCCTTGGATCACCAACTCGCAAACGCTCCACGGTGGCGTGCATCTGTTCGAGAAACTCTTCGGCTACAGATTCATCGACTAACAGCCGGGTGCCCGCCAGACAGACCTGCCCTGCATTGCGATACTGTAAAGCGGCCGTTTCTGCCGCCACTTGCAGATCAGCATTGGCCAGTACGATAAAAGGCGACTTGCCCCCCAACTCGAAACTTGCGGGTATCAGGTTAGCGGCGGCGGACTGTCCTATCTGCTTGGCTGTGGGCACCGAGCCAGTAAAAGAGATACGGGCCAAGCGTGGGTCGGATACCAATTGAGCACCGGTCTCCGCCCCGATTCCCTGAACGATATTGAGAACCCCTTTGGGAAGCCCCGCCGCATCAGCGATATCACCGAACATGGAACAGGTCAGCGGAGCCCATTCAGGTGGCTTGACCACTACGGTATTGCCTGCGGCCAATGCCGGGCCCAGCTTCCAGGTCGTTAGCATCATGGGCGAATTCCAGGGAGTGATCAGAAGAGCCACCCCTGCAGGCTCATGGCTTATGTCATGGTGCGCCTTTTCACCATCAAAAGCCGTATCAGCCAGACGAACCGCTTCATCGGCAAAATACTCGATATTCTGTGCACAACGTTCGATTTGATGGCCGCGCAAACGGGCCAATAGCATGCCGTTGTCCTCACACTCTACCCGGGCCAGCTTATCTCCCCAGACACGTATCTCAGCTGCAAAACGATACAGATAAGTACGGCGCTGCTCGGGGCCAAGAGCGGCCCAGGCCGGAAAGGCCTCCTCGGCGGCAGCTACTGCAGATTCGCAATGCTCGGGGAGTCCCGCGGCAATCTCACCAATGACATGCCCATCGATAGGGCAATAGTTGGTAAAGGTCTGACTCGAAGCCACTCTTTGCCCACCAATATAATGGTGTGGAGAGACCTGGATGCCTTCGATCTCGATAGCTTGTTTCATTACTACTCCTCTCGTTCTATGAGAAAGCCAGGGCGATGGCGCCCAGTTGCCCGTAATCCACGTGAAAAATGTCACCTGAAGCGACAGGAACAGGACGGGTGAATGATCCTGCAAGCACGACGTGGCCCGGCTCCAAATCCGTATCAAATGTCGCCAAACGGTTGGCAAGCCAGGCTACACCAGCCCCAGGATGGCCCAGTACGGCCGAAGAAACGCCACTATCCTCGATGACAGAATTTCGATAGAGCACGGCAGAGACCCACCGAAGATCGATATCACTTGGGGGAACTGGTCGTCCTCCCAGCACGACGGCGCCGCAGGCAGAGTTGTCGGCGATAGTGTCGAACACCGTACGAGGCGTCTCTGTACGACTATCGATAATTTCCAAAGCCGGTTGGACGAGATCCGTGGCCATTAATACGTCAGCCAGGGTAACGTTCGGCCCGCGCAGCGGACGACCGAGCACGAAGGCCAGCTCTACCTCGATACGAGGTACAAGAAAACGATCAGTAGGGATGGGGCGTTCAGCACTGAGAATGGATTCATCGAGCAAGTGACCGAAATCGGGCTCATCGATACCCACACTCTCCTGCATCACGCGAGAGGTCAGGCCAACCTTGTGCCCCCGAATGCGACCGCCATTAGCCAGCTTTGCATCGATGACCTTGCGCTGAATAGCGTAAGCATCGTCCATACTGATATCCGGGAACATGTCGGATAGACGAGGAGCCGGATAACAGTTCCGCTCCGCGGTGAGCAACATGTCGACAGCCTTTTGATAGTCAGCGTTTCCAAGCACAGGCATCTCCTTCTTGTTTAATTCACAAAGTAAGGAGCGCTGGCTTATCACACAAACTGTAAATTCTTATCGATTATTCACTTTTTTTTAACAATCCATTCCATCAAGCAAATGGTCGGTCGTTACTCCAGCATAGAAATTCAAAAATTTTGCTGAAACCCTCTCTCTGGAATCTGTTGCATAAGCAAAAACTGTCACTTATCATCAAAAGCAAACAACAAGAGAATTTATAAAGAAATGAAAAACAATGTCACCTTACGCCAGCTAAGAGCTTTTTGTGCGATAGCCAACGCAGGAAGCTTTACTCAGGCAGCAAAGCAGCTTCACCTATCCCAGGCAGCATTAAGCGGACTTATTAAAGAACTCGAGTCACAGATGGATGTGCGACTTATTAATCGAAGTACCCGCATGGTTAACCTGACGACGATAGGAGAGGCGTTTTCTCCTTTGGCCGAGCGCGTGTTGGCGGACCTTGACGATGCGCTGATCAATATCAAAAATCTCACCGAGATGCGGCGGGGCATCGTACGCTTTGCCTGTCCGGAAGTACTCTCTTGTACGTTAGCACCTAAATTGATTCTTGCTTATAGAGAGGCATACCCGGACATCGAGGTTCGCTTTCTCGATATCCCCATAGAAGAGGTTTTTGCCCGCTTGGCCAACGGTGAAATCGATGTAGGCATCGCTCCCTACACGAACGACGACCCGCACTTTGATCCTGATGTATTAATGAAAAGCCGGTTCTGGGCGGCACTGCGTTTAGACGATCCTTTGGCAAGCAAATCGCGGCTGACCTGGAAGGATATTCAATCTCATACGCTAATTACTTTTTTGAGAAACTTTTCAGAGCGCGTACTCAGAAACGTTCCAGTTAACAATCATCCTCATAAGCTTCAAAGCGTTCAGCGCATCAACACCGCCTTATCGATGCTAAAGGCTCAAGGAGGCGTTACCGTCTGCCCAGCCTTTACGCGTGCGCTCGCACAGGGCTTTGGATTAGCATTCCGCCCTTTAATAGAGCCCGAAATTTATCGAACGACAGCAATTTTCACGCGTTCAGGGATAGCGTTGTCACCCGCCGCCGAGAGTTTTGTAAAATTCACCCATAGCTATGCAGAAGAATGGTTAAAACAAGTAGAATCCGAAGATATTAACGATTCACATGATATTTATTACTAGTCAACCACGTATGAATAATCAAAAATACGACAAACTATCAATTAAAAAAACTATAGCAGGACCAGGCGCCTGCTATAGTTATCAGTAAATCAATTGCGGGTTATGGCAATATCTCGTCCCATTCGACAAAAAGCGTCGACGAACCCCGATGCGATGTATTAGGCAAATAATCGGGCTTTTGATCGGGTAACATTCGAAGGCTAGGCATACGCCTTGTCAATTCTTCGAGATAGACTTTCATCTCCAGCCGAGCAAGAGGTGACCCCATACAAAAGTGTGCGCCAAAACTGAACGAGAGATGCTCCCGAGCATTCGAGCGACAAATATCAAATTTGTCCGGCTCCGAAAAGTGTGAGCTATCACGATTGGCAGAACCAAGCACTACAAGGACCATTGAATTGGCCGGAACATCTGTACCAGCTATTTGCACGTCTCGCGTTGTCACCCGGCGCCAAGCGATAACGCTACCCTCATAGCGCAGCCCTTCTTCAATTGCATTCGGTATCAGGGATGAATCACGGCACAACATTTCCCACTGGTCCCGGTGATTGAGCAGCGCGCGCAGCGTATTGCCAGAAAGATTGGTTGTTGTGTCATGTCCTGCCATCAGCAGGCCGAATAGCATGACAGCGATATTCTGCTTGGTGATACCTTCAGGCTTCTCGGCATGCCACTGCTGAATCAGCTCACTAATATAATCCTCGCCTGGATTAGCTTCCAGTGCATCGACCCGATCAAAGCAGTATTGAAGATAGTCGCAGAACGACGGAATTTGTTCCACGATCTCTTCATCACTGAGGCGTCCCCAGGTTAACAGCGCACGGCCTTCCGACCACCGCTTTATCATCGGGATATCCTCATCAGGAATACCCAATAACTTGAAAAGTACACGCGCGGGAGTATCGTGAAGCACGTCTGCCACGATATTGGCGCTATTTTTACCCTTGAGGCCATCGATGGCTTCATTGATGAGATCACGAGTAGGCTGCTCAAGCCACTGCAATCTACGTGGCGTAAAAGCCCCTCGCATGAACGCACGCAACTTGCCGTGAACAGGGGGATCGCTGTTGTTAAGGTTCGGGACCAGCGGAAAGTTACGGGCCTCGATGATATCGATCGCGCGCTGGGGCCAAGGCTTGACCGGGCTTTGGGTCATACGGTTGGAAAAGCTCTCGGTATCTCGAAGCACCTGGCGAACATCGTCGTAGCGGCTCACTACCCAATGATCGATAAGCGGGCTATAAAAAACGGGCTCGTTTTTGCGTGCTCGTTCCAGAATGGGCCATGGATTGGTGAGGTATGGGTCTTCGAAAGGATTGAACTCATCCCCCAGTCCGCCGCCGCTAAATGGGCACTTTCCTGCCGATAAATCGACCGGTGGCCGCGTATAGAAGTTGGTAGAGTTAACTTCAGGGTTCTCAGCTGTGGACATATTGTTTTTCCTCCCAATTAACGGTTAAGCAGCAAGCCAGCCGCCTATACCTGCTTTTCACCCTATCAAAGAAGCAGCAACTCACAACCTGTACTTTCCGAATGGATTATCGCCTTAGCTTATAAATAATTTTCTATATAAAAAGGTAACAAGCTTGCACTAAGCTTAGCTAACACAACCACAATGTACTTATACTTTCGTATATATTGACAATTAAATAATCAACCCGATCGGTAACTCGGCGCGGCATGAAGTGTCTTACGCACATTTCAATTAGCTCATCCATTCAGAAAAATCGACAATTACTTCATGAACAATCACTTGAGAAAACTAAAAAAGAAACATATCAATAGTACTAATTAACAAGCTCTCCCCAAAAAAATATTGCAACCCGATAGTGGCCATAGCCACAGACGAAGCACAGCATTCAGGTGTAACTTTAGTCTTAGACAAAGCAGCTCCGTAGAATCATGAAGCAATTCCGGTCAGTACTCTTTGGCTGGCAGTTCTAAATTATCATTAGAGTATAGCTATTATTGCTACAGCTATGACTGTCAGCCCTATAAATGCATAAGAAAAGACGATAAAACGGGCGAGCTAAAGCCGCTACCGGAAGATAGTGGCCTGGTTGCCTTGGTAGCGGCTGTGGCTCAATCGAATCAGGACATCGTGCAGGGTTTCAAGGACTTCAAGGAAAGCCTTTCCAAAAGTGCTCACCACTAAAAGTCCTTCAAAAGAGAAACGCATGAGAAAAGGCGACACACTAGCCGGCAGCGCCGGACGAGCCCGCCGCGGTACACTTGGTCATCTACCCGGGGATCAGGTTCATGGAGGCGGTCGGGCTGCTGAGCGTGTTCACCCACGCCAACCAGCACCTGAGCGCGCGGCGAGGCGCTTCACTAAGCAAGCCCGGCGATGAAAGGCGTTTCAGACGCCCCCTTTCGGGGCGCTGAAGAAGTGATACATCTCGGCCACCGTCTCCGGCGACACGTCCCGGGTAATGAACACGAATCGCGAGATCCGATCGCTCACGCTCGCTAGAGGGAGCTCCGCGGGCGGGTGGAAGATCTGCTGGACGCCGTGGATCGCCAGCGGCGCCTCGCGGTCGGTCAGGTGCACGACCGCCTTGATGCGCAGCATCCGCTCGCCCATTAGCGACATCAAAATATCCAGCCAGCTCTCCAGCGTGTCCGGGTGGATGCGCTCCTCCACGCTGAAGCAGAAAGATTTGATTGAATCGTTATGGTGGGCGGTATCGGACAACGGCTGGCGGCTTAACGAAATAGCAGTGCCGGCGTGCCCCGCGGCGGGCTCGATCGTGTAACGCCCGGCCTTGAGCCACTGCTCGACCCGGTAGCCTTCTTTATCAGCGTAGAGCCCGGCGTCCACCAGCAGGCTCGCCGAGAGCTTGCCGTCCACTACCTGCCACTGCTCGGCGGTCGGGTTGAGCCGCGCAAGCTGGTGGGCAAGCGTGGACACTACCGCCTCATCAGCCAAATCGGTTTTAGTGATCAAGAGCTTATCCGCCACGGCCACCTGCTGGGTCGACTCATCATGAGCGGCCAGGGTCGCCGCACCATTCACCGCGTCCACGCAGCACACCACGCTGTCGAGCCGGAAGCGCTGCACCAGCCAAGTGTCGGTCATCAACAGCTGCAAAATGGACGTCGGTACCGCCAGGCCGGTGGTTTCGATCACCACGCGCAAGGGCGCAGGCTTGCCCTGGGCGTCGAGGTCATCAAGCGCCTCGCGCAGCGTGCGACTCAAGTCACCGCGCAGCGTGCAGCACAGACAGCCGCTGCTCATCTCGACGACGGCCTGCTCGTCGCTTTGGGTAATGAGCTGATGATCGAGACCGATGTCGCCGAACTCGTTGATGACCACCAGGGTATTGCGCATGGAAGATTGCCGCACCCAGCGGTTGAGCAGCGTGGTCTTCCCGCTACCCAGAAAACCGGTGAGCACGTTGATGGGGATGCACGAAGGCGCGGTCATGGCGGCTACTCCCAACGCGTCTTGCGGTAGTGGTTTTCCTGTTGTTCCTGGCGCTCCTTGGCCTCGATACAGAGCCGGGCCGTGGGCCGGAACAGCAGCCGGGCAATGCCGATGGGTTCGCCGCTCTCCTCACAATAGCCGTAATCGCCGCTTTCGATGCGCTTCAGGGCGGCGTCGATGTTGGTGACCAGACGGCTTTCACGGCCGGCCTGGCGCAGCGAAAGCTGCAGCTCCTCCTCGAAGGAGGCCTGGTCGGCCTCGTCGCTGTCGCGCTCGTGGGAAGCAATCGCCTCCTTCACCTCTTTCAAGCGCGCCTCGATTTCTTGGCGTTCATCCAGCAGCCGCTGACGGAAAAACGCCCGTTGGCGATCGTTCATATAGTCACTGTCCGGCATAGCCAGCAGGACTTCCTTGGAGATCGGCGCTTTCGAGCCGGGCTCTACCGCCTCGGAGGCAGCACCGTCCGTGGCTTCAGACGGCTTCTGTACGGGTTCGCTCATGACGCTCCCTTTAAATTTAAAAATGACATTCCGGGTTTGAATCAGGCTGGGTCGATGGTCATCAACAGACGCTTTTCCTGGCCATCGAGGGCCGGGCTTCGGTGCACCAGGGCGCGCTCTTCGCACCCGACCCAGCCGCTGCCCTTGACCAGTGCGATGTCGCCGCTCGAAAGCCGCTGGATAGCCCCCGGGTCGGTGATAATGTCCGGACGTTGTGGGTGCGGCGCCCCCAGGCCGGCTCGATTGATGGCGTGCTCCGGCAGCCATTCACTGCCCGGCCCCACGTAGGTCGTCACCAGGCGCACGGGCAGGTTGTCGCAGTGAAAGCGTGGGCACATGGCGCTGGTCAAGAGACGCAGACGAACGCCGACCGTCTCGGTCTCGAACAAAAAGGCGATGGCCGACGCCACGGTGGTGATGTCCTCGATCAGCGCCTCCCCCGCTTGCGGGGCGGGCAGGTGGCGGCGAAGATCAGCGGCAAAGGCGTCATCGACCGCCCCCAGCCAGTTGAACTGCCAGGCGCGCTCGGTCCGGCACTGCGCCTGGGCGCTGAGGGTGATATCCGCTGGCAGCGCCCGCTGGAGAATGGCGATGTTGATCGCGTCCTCGAAGATGCGCGGCAGCACGCTGATGTCGTCATTCGCCGCGGCGTGGGCGGGCATGGATACGTCAGAGGCGAGTCGTGGAGTCATGAGAATCTCCCGAGAGGGTGACAAAAGAGAGCGCGGTGTTAAAACCGCGCCTTCAAACGATGAGCGAGGCGCCAGCCCTGGCTTGCAAGCGTGGCCAGCACGAACAGCACCGCGGCGAGGGCGACCATCGTCGGGCCGGTGGGTGTGTCGGCCACGTAGGCCACCTTGAGCCCGCCGGTCACCGCGATGAGTGCAGCGGCGATAGCGCCAGCCGCCATGGCCTCCGGCGTGCGGCAAAACGGCCGCGCCGCCGCCGCCGGAATGATCAGAAGCGCGGTGATCAGCAAAACGCCCACCACCTTCAGCGCCACGGCCACCACCACGGCCAATGCCAGGGTCAGCACGAGCTGCTCGCGGCGCGGGTCGATGCCGCTTGCGTGGGCCAGCTCGTCGCTCAGGGTGGCCATCAAAAGCGAAGGCCAGCGCCAGAATAAAAGAGTCAGCACCAGCGCAGCGCCACCGCCGATGACCCACAGGTCGGCCTTGCCCACGGCGAGAATGTCGCCGAACAGGTAAGCGCTCAAGTCGATACGCACCCCGGAAAGAAACGACACGGCGACCAGACCAAGCGCCAGCGCCGAGTGGGCGGCGACGCCGAGCAGCGTGTCCATGGCGTAGCCCCGGCCGCTGAGCAGCGAGACACTGCCGGCCATGAGCAGGGCTACGACCAGCACCCCGGCAAAGATCGAGATATTCATCAAAAGCGCCAGCGCTACGCCGAGGATGGCGGCGTGGGCGGTGGCATCGCCGAAATAAGCCATGCGTCGCCAGACCACGAAGCAGCCAAGCGGGGCGGCTGCCAGGGCCACCAGCGCGCCGGCGAGCGTCGCCCGCACCATGAAGTCATCCAGCATGGGCGGGCGCCTCGTGATGATGGCGGTAAAGCGCAAGCGTTCGGGCGGTTTCTTCGCCGAACAGCGCCTGGTAGTCCGGCGAGACCGCCACGCGCTCGGGCTTGCCCTCGCAGCAGACCGTGCGGTTCAAACACAGCACGTGGTCGGCGGTGCGCATCACGACGTTCAGGTCGTGGCTGACCATCAGCACGGCGCACCTGTAGCGCTCCCGCACGGTTTCGATACGCTGGTAGAACTCGGCCGTGCCACGCTGATCGAGCCCCTGGGTGGCCTCATCGAGAATCAGGATGTCGGGCTTGACCAGTAACGCCCGCGCCAGCAGCACACGTTGAAGCTGCCCGCCGGAGAGCGTGCTCATCGACGCCTTCAATAAATGCCGAGCGCCAGCCTCTTCGAGCGCCTGGTCCACCTCGCCTGGATTATGGCGACGCGGCAGGTCGATGAAGCGCTTGACCGTCATGGGGAGTGTCGGGTCGAGGTGAAGCCGCTGCGGCACATAGCCGAAGCGTTGGTTCGGGCGCACCTCTACCCGACCCGAGGCGGGCTTCACCGCTCCCACCAACGCCTTGACCAGGGTCGACTTCCCGGAACCATTGGGGCCGATCAACGTGACCACCTGGTGTCGATAGAGCGCCAGATCAATATCCTGCAAGACGAGCTCCCCGCCGAACCGGACGTTCAGCTGGGAGACGGTCACGAGTGCGTCGCTCTGTGCGTGTTGAGCTAATCCCATGGATAACCATCGCTTTATGTGTATTTGTTATGTTATAACATATAATACAGATATTGGCGACTGCCATCATCGATGAATGCCTCACCCATCACTCACGCGTCACTCGTCAACGACGAGCGTTTACAGGAGCACAGCATGCAATCAGCGCGTCTATCATGGTCTCTTTTGGCGGCTTTCCCTCTCGCCGCCGCCGCGGATGTCCCAAGCGTAGCGGTGGACATTCCTCCGGTTAATTCGCTGGTCGCCACGGTCATGGGCGAACACGGCACGCCGGCGCTTTTCATCCAGCCCGGCGCCTCGCCCCACGGTTACTCCCTGCGCCCCTCGGAGGCGCAAACTCTGGATGACGCCGATCTGGTGGTCTGGGTGAGCAGCGACCTGACGCCCTGGCTCACCACGCCGATCGAAAACCTTGCCAGCGATGCTCATCACCTCGAGCTCTTGAACGCCCCCGGCACCACCACGCTCGAGTACCGCGACGGCGCCACTTTTGCCCTCGACGACAGCGACGGACACGACCACGCTCATGATCATCAGCACACGCATGACCATGACCATGACCATGAGCACGAGCACGAGCACGCCCATGATCACGCACACGACCACAGCCATGAGGGCACCAACCCCCACGCCTGGCTTTCGCCCGCCAACGCCCGTCAATGGCTGAGCGTGATCGCCGAGCAGCTTGGCGAGCTCGACCCGGACAACGCCGACGACTACCGGGCAAACGCCGAACGCGGTCGGGAAGCGCTCACCGAGCTGCAGGCGAGGCTGGAGGGGCGCCTGGCCGAGCACCTGGATACGCGCTACATCGTCTTCCACGACGCCTATCAGTACTTCGAGGAGGCGTTTGACGTGCCCGCCGCCGGGGCGATTTCCCTCGGCGACGCCTCCTCGCCGAGCCCGGCGCGTATCGAAGCGCTACAGGCGCTGGTGCGCGATGAAAACATCCAGTGCGTGTTCAGCGAGCCCCAATTCAATGCACAGCTCGTCGACAACGTCTTCGGCGACACCTCGGCGTATATCGGCGTACTCGATCCGCTGGGGGTCGGCTTGCCGGTGGGCGAGACGCTTTATACAGCGCTTTTGGAGCAAATAGCCGAGGAAATCACGCGTTGCAGCGCTTCGCTTTAAACACTCGACCTGCGTGCCGACTGCCCACTCGGCACGCGGGGAATGCACTGTATGAAGAGGGCTATCTAAAGCGCTGCCGCCAAGCACCAAGGCGGCAGAGAGTCGCCCCCCATCTACGCCCCGGCGCCCAAGTATGATAATTTTGGTAATTCATCATACTCTTCAAGACTTTCGAGGTAGCCGTGCGCGCAGCTCTTGGTGCCCTGTTGGCACTCTCTTTAACCCTGGGGCTTACCGGTCAGACTCAGGCGCAAACACGCCTCAATTTCTCATGGCCGAGCAACGTGGGCCCCTTGAACCCGCACGGCTACACGCCCAATCAGATGTTCGCTCAATCCATGGTGTACGAGCCGCTGGTAAAGTATCAATCGGATGGGTCGGTGGCGCCCTGGTTGGCCCGCTCCTGGGAGGTCTCCAAGGACAAGCGCACCTACACCTTTCAGCTGCGCGACGACGTCACGTTCTCCAATGGCGAGCCCTTCGATGCGGCGGCGGTGGTGGCCAATTTCGAGGCGGTGCTCGCCCATCCGGCCCCCCACGCCTGGCTCGAGCTCGTCAATCAGATCGAGCATGTGCGCGCGCTCAATGATGACACCGTCGAGCTGACCCTGGCCGAGCCCTACTACCCGGCACTGCAGGATCTTACCCTGCCCCGCCCTTTTCGCTTCGTGGCACCGTCACAGCTCGATGACAGCACAGGTGGCGTCCTGGCGCCGATCGGCACGGGCCCCTGGGTGCTCGACGAGACGCGCCTGGGCGAGTTTGACCGCTTTGCGCAAAACGAGCACTACTGGGGCCAAACGCCGGGCTTCGACGAGATCGATGTCCGCGTGATTCCCGACCCCAACACCCGCGCCATCGCGCTGCAAACCGGCAGCGTCGATTTGATCTACGGCGCCGAAGGGCCGGTTTCGCCGGACACTTTTCAGCGCCTGGCCGATAGCGGGCGCTACACCACCGCGCTTTCAGAGCCGGCCGAGACGCTGATGCTGGCGCTCAATAGCCAGCATGGTGCCACACGCGAGCGCGCCGTACGCCAGGCGATCAATCACGCGGTGGATAAAGCCGGCATTGTGGAGAGTGTGTTCTACGACACCCAGCGCGCTGCGGATTCGCTGTTTGCGCCAGGCGTGCCCTACGCCGATGTGGACCTGCCCCCTTATGACTTCGATCGCGCGCTCGCCGCCGAGCTGCTCGACGAAGCGGGCTGGACGATGGATCGTGGCGTGCGCACCAAAGAGGGTGAGCCGCTGCTCATCGATCTGGTCTTCGTGGGCAACGATGCCGTGGCGAAATCCATGGCGGAGATCATTCAGGCCGAGCTTGGTCAGGTGGGTATTCAGATCCGCCTGATTGGTGAGGAGGAGAGCAGCGTCTATGCCCGCCAGCGCGACGGCCGCTTTGGCATGATTTTCAACCGCACCTGGGGGGCGCCCTTCGACCCGCACGCCTTCATTAGCGCCATGCGCGTGCCCGCCCACGCCGACTACCAGGCGCAGCTGGGCTTGCCGGACAAGGCGGAAATCGATGCGCTGATCAAAGAGATTCTGGTTTCGACAGATGAACAAAACCGCCAGGCGCTCTTCGAGACGCTGCTGACCCGCCTGCACGAGTCCGCCATTTATCTGCCGCTGACCTATAGCAACGTGCTCGCGGTGGCGGACCCGGCTATCGGGGCGATCCACTTCGGCGCCATGCCGGGCGAGATCCCCTTCGAGCGCTTTACCCCGGAGCACGCCGACTAATGGCGGGGTTCATTGCCAAACGCCTGCTGCTGCTGCCGCTATTGCTGCTGGCCGCCTCGGTTCTGATTTTTTTGCTGCTGCGCCTGGGGCCGTCGGACCCGGCGCTGGACTACCTGCGACTTTCCCAGGTGCCGCCGACCGCCGAGGCACTGGAACACGCCCGAGCGGCGTTGGGCCTCGATCAGCCTTTGATCAAGCAGTACCTCGACTGGCTTTCGAGCGCGCTGCGCTTGGATTTTGGCGTCTCCTACGCGACCCAGCGGCCGGTGCTGCCGGATCTTCTTCATTTTCTGCCCGCCACGCTGCAGCTGGCGGGGGCGGCCTTCGTCCTGACACTCGTCGTCTCGATACCGCTGGGGCGCTGGGCGGCGCGCCACCATCACCGCGGGCCGGATGCGGCGGTGCGCCTGATCGCCTTTTTCGGCGTTTCCATGCCCAACTTTTGGCTCGGCTTTCTGCTGGTGCTGCTGTTTTCGGTGACCCTTGGGTGGCTGCCGCCCATGGGTTACGGGAGCATCGCGCACCTGATCATGCCGGTGGTGGCGGTCTCGCTCATGTCGCTTTCGATCAACGCGCGAATGCTGCGCGCCAGCATGCTGGAGGTCGCCGGCCAGCGCCACGCGCGTTACGCCCGCCTGCGCGGTCTCGGTGAGCGCGATGTCGAACGCCGCCACGTCTTTCGAAACGCCCTTTTGCCTATCATTACCGCCTCCGGCATGCATATCGGCGAGTTGATCGGCGGCACGTTGATCATCGAAAGTATCTTCGGCTGGCCAGGCGTTGGCCGCTTCGCGGTGTCGGCGATCTTCAACCGTGACTACCCGGTCATTCAGTGCTTCACACTGCTTCTGGTGGCGATCTTTGTGGTGTGCAATTTGATCGTCGATATCGTTTACGCCTGGGCAGACCCGCGCATTCGCGTCTCCCGCGAGGGGGTGCAATGAACACGACCGCCACGACCGCGCCACGCCGCCAGGGCGGGTGGCGCCAGGCACGCCCGAGCACACGGGTCGCGTTTTTGCTGGTGGCGGCACTGGCCGGCGCTGCGCTATTCGGCGGCTGGCTTTCGCCCTACGACCCCAATGCGGTGGTGCTGGCCGAGCGTCTAACGCCGCCCGGCGCCGCGCACTGGCTAGGCACGGACCACCTTGGGCGCGACATTCTCACCCGACTGATGGCGGGCACGCGGGTCTCGCTGGGCGTGGTGGCCATCACGCTTTCGTTGATGCTGCTGCTGGGGATCGGGGTCGGCGGCAGTGCCGGCTTCATCGGCGGGCGCACCGACCAGGTAATCATGCGTCTGATCGACATTTTCCTGACGTTTCCCACCTTCGTGCTGTCGCTTTTCATGATCGCGGTGCTGGGCACCGGGCTTACCAACGTGGTGCTCGCCATCGCGCTTTCCCACTGGGCCTGGTACGCGCGCATCGTCCGCGCCGTCGTGCTCTCCCTCAAGCACCGCGATTTCATCAGCGCCGCCACCATGGCCGGCGCCAGCCGAACGCAGGTGTTCCTGCGCCACCTGCTGCCGGCCACGTTTTCGCAGCTGGCGGTACTGGCATCGCTGGATATCGGCCACATCATGCTGCACGTATCAAGCCTTTCGTTTTTGGGCCTGGGGGTGGCCGCCCCGACGCCGGAGTGGGGCGTGATGCTCTCGGATGCGCGCCAGTTCGTCTGGACCGAGCCGCTTTTGATGCTCTGGCCCGGGCTTGCGCTGTTTATCAGCGTGATGGCCTTCAATCTGCTTGGCGATGCCCTGCGCGATCACCTCGACCCTCACCTCCACCGGGAGCAGCTATTGTGAGCGACCCACGGCCCCATCGCACCTTGAGCCTTTCGAACATGACCGTCGATGCCCAACAGGAACGGCTGGTGGACGACGTTTCGTTGACGCTGAATCGCGGCGAGGTCGTCGCCCTGGTGGGCGCCAGCGGCTCGGGTAAATCGCTGACCTGCGCGGCGGCCCTCGACGCCCTGCCCGGCGGCGTGCAGAAAAGCGCCGGCCAGGTATCCCTGGACGGCGCGCCGATCGCGGCCTCGCTTTTGCGGGGCCGGGTGGTGGCGTCGATCATGCAGAACCCGCGCAGCGCCTTTAACCCGGTGCGCACGCTCAAGGACCACGCCGAGGAGAGCTTAAAAGCGCTGGGCGTGATCAAAAAGGAGCGCGCCCCGCGTATTCATCAGGCGATGATCGACGCGGGGCTCGACGAGCCTCGACGTCTGCTCAAGCACTACCCTTTCGAGATGAGCGGCGGGATGCTTCAGCGGGCAATGATCGCGCTGGCGCTGGCAAGCCAGGCGCCGTTTCTCTTTGCCGACGAACCCACCACCGACCTGGATAGCGTTCACCAGCGCGCGATTCTCGACCTGCTGGCCAGGCTGCGCGAGCGCTTCGGGCTGGGTCTTTTGCTCGTGACCCACGACATGGGCGTGGTCGCGCGCCTGGCCGATCGCGTGCTGGTCATGGACCAGGGGCGGATCGTCGAAAGCGCGACGGTGGCGACGATATTCAGCCACCCAAGCCACGCCGTTACCCGGCGGCTGGTCGAGGCGCACCTGTCGCTCTACCCGCATTCCGGGGGAGCACCATGAGCTTTTTGGCCACCCAGGATCTGGATCACACCTACGCCCGCCGCGCGCTTTTTGGCAAACGCCCGGCCCCGGTGCTCGAGGCGGTGTCGATGGCCATCGAACAGGGCGAAACGGTGGGCATGGTGGGCCGCAGCGGCTGTGGAAAAAGTACGCTGGCGCGGCTTTTGACCGGATTGGAGACGCCTGCGCGCGGCGCCGTGACCTTTCAGGGGCAGCCGCTTTCGGCCATGACGCATGCCCAGCGGCTGGCGTTTCGCCGCCAGGTGCAGATGGTGTTTCAGGACCCGCAGGGGGCGGTGAGCCCGCGCCTTAGCGTTTTCGAGATCATAAGCGAGCCTCTTGTCCACCTGACCGGGCTCACCCGCGCGCAGCGCGCAGCGCGGGTGGCAACGCTTCTGGACGCTACCGGCCTCGAGGCGCGCATGGCCACGCGCTACCCCTTTGAGCTCAGCGGCGGCCAGCTTCAACGGGTGTGTATCGCCCGGGCACTGGCGCCCCGGCCGTCGCTGATCGTACTCGACGAAGCGGTGTCGAATCTGGATCTACACCTGCAAATTCAGATGCTGGAGCTCTTTAAAGCGTTAAGGCGCGATCAGGGCGTGGCGTTTTTGTTCGTGACCCACGACCTTCGCCTGGTCGAGCGCTTCTGCTCGCGGGTGCTGGTCATGGAGCGCGGTCGCGTGGTGGAAGAGAGCCCCGTCACGGCGCCGCTGGCGCTTGCCTCCCAAGAGGGCCGGGCGCTTTTGGACGCGGTGCTGCCCGCTTTTCCAGCCAAGGCGCCCGCGCCCGGGGAACGACTCGCGCCCGCGACTGTCCTTTAACGGCTACGCCCCATTTTTAAAGGAACTGATCGAATGAAAAAGACCGCTATTTTGCTGAGCCTGGCCGCCGCCCTGACCGCGCAGAGCGCGTTTGCGCAAAATCAGGCGTGCTCCGCCGAGGCCCTGATGGCCGCCAACCAAAGCATGTACGATCAGTTCGAGGCCTATACGGCCAACCAGATGGACCAGGGCCGCAGCATGGAAGAAGTAACGGCGTCCATGGAGGAGATCACCGCGGCGGGTAACGCCGAAGAGGTCATCGAACGCCACCAGGGCGAGCTCGAGATGATGGAGCCGGGCTCTGATCATCAGCCCTCCCAGGCGCTTTGTGACGACATGTACACCATGCTCGACGACATGCAGGCCGAGCTCGACGCGCAACAGTAAGCCCCGCCCTCCTTCCTTGCTTGAAAGCGGTGCCGCCAAACGCGACGGCACCGCTTGAATAACCCCGCCCCTGCCTGCATATCATGTGTCATGCTTGTCTTATCACTTTATCCAGCAGAGCACAGAATTCATCATGTCGATTATTGATCCCCGCACTGGCAACACGCTGTCCGCCGAGCCCACCGAAACCGCACAAACCGGTAGCCCTCAAGGTAACATCTCGCGTGACGACGTCATCATCGAGCTAAGCGCTGCCAATATCCAAAAGGTGCTGGAAGCCTCCGCCCAGGTGCCGGTCGTGCTGGACTGCTACTCGCCGGACAACGAGCCGTGTCTGCAGCTCATGGCGGTGCTCGAAAAGCTCGCCCTCGAATACGGCGGCGCGTTTTTGCTGGCCAAGCTCGACGCCCAGGCCAACCCCGAGATCGCCGCACAGCTTGGCGTGCGCTCGGTGCCGGATGTCAAACTGATAAGCCAGGGCGGCCTGGTCGATAACTTCCAGGGAGCGCTACCCGAAACGGAGGTGCGCGAGTGGCTCGGGCGCTACATTCAGACGCCGGAAAACGCCCCGGCAAGCCCGGAAGAGCAGGCCGAGGCGGCCCTGGCCGAAGGCGATACCGCCACCGCCCAGGAGATCTACCAGGGCCTGATGACCCAATACCCGGAGCACTACGCCTACCAGGTGGCGTTTGCCCGCGTCATGGCCGCCAAAGGCGAGCTCGATGAAGCGCGTAGCGTCATCGATAACCTGCCGCCGGAAGAGCGCGACGCTCCCCAGGCGCGCGGCGTACGCGCCAGCATCGAATTCAGCGAGCAGGCGCTCTCCCATGAGGAGATCGCCGCGCTAGGCGAGCGCGACGACAGTGAAGCACGCTACCAGCGCGCCCTGCGCCAGGTGGCCGACGGCGACTATGACGCAGGGCTCGAAGGCCTTCTGGCGCTGATGAAGAGCGACCGCGCGTTCAATGACGACGCCGCGCGCAAGACCCTTTTGCAGGTGTTCGATGCGCTAGGGGCCGACCACCCGCTGACCGTTGCCTACCGCCGCAAGCTGTTCGCCCTGCTCTACTGATCAGGGCGCGCCCAGCACCGCGTCCAGCCTTGTTAACGCCGCCTCCAACTGCGAGGCGGTCGTGCCGAAATTAAGGCGCACGAAGCCCGGGCAGCCAAACGCGGCCCCGTCGGAGAGCGCGACCCCCGCGCGCTCCTTGAGCGTCTGATAGGGCGACTCCCCAAGCCCCGCCCGGCGCATATCGAGCCAGGCCAGGTAAGTCGCTTCCGGTGCGCTCATCTCGACACCTGGCCAGCGCGCCACGTACCCGGCCAGTGTTTCGCGGTGTCCTCGCAATACGTCGAGCAGCGCCTGGCGCCAGGGCTCGCCTTCTTGGTAGGCGGCTTGCGCGGCCACCAACCCCAGCACGTTCACCTCTGGCAAAAACCCTTTGCACGCCTGGGCGAAGCGCTGGCGCACGTTGGTATCCGGTATCACCGCGCAGGCGCTGGAAAGCCCTGCCAGGTTGAAGGTTTTAGAGGGCGCCCAGAGCGTAATCGTACGCCTTGCAAGCGCGGGAAACAGCGCCGCAAACGGCTGGTGCGTCGCGCCTTCGTCGAGCAGCAAATCGCAGTGTAGCTCGTCAGAGACCACCCACAGATCATGGCGCTCGACCAGCTCGGCGAGCCTTTCAAGCTCCTCCTGGCGCCAGACGCGCCCGGTGGGGTTGTGCGGCTGGCACCACAGCAGCAGGCGCGTTTGCGGGGTAATCGCCGCCTCCAGCGCGGCGATGTCGAGCTGCCAGGGCTCGCCGGGGCTTTCCGGTTCGGCGAGCATCGCCTGCTGAGCAAGGCGTCCGGTACGTTCGGCCACGGCCAAAAACGGCGGGTAAATGGGGGCGACGGTGAGCACGCCCTCGCCGGGCTCGGTCAGCGCCAGGGTTGCAAAGTGAAGCGCGGGTACCACGCCTGGCAGCCAGTGCTGCCATTCGGACTCGATGGGCCAGCCGTAGTGGGCCGCGCTCCACTGACAAAGCGTCTGTTTGAGCGTCTCGGACACCTCGCCGTAGCCGTAAACGCCGTGCTCGACCCGCGCCTGGAGCGCCTCGATGACCGCGGGCGGCGAGTGAAAATCCATATCCGCGACCCAAAGCGGCAATATCTCACTACCGTAGCGGTGCCATTTTTGTGAAGAATAGTCGCCTTCGGGCTGGCGCCGCTCGACAGGCGTGGCAAAATCAAAGGCCATGAAACATCTCACTGATTGCTAAAGGGTATCGATGAGCATGCCGCAAAACGATTTTTACACCAAGGTGCGCGCCGGGCTTGCAGCGCTTTTGCGCCAGTGGCGCTCGCTTGGCCAAGCGGATGCCGATCAGTTGGCGCTCATTTTGGCCGAGACCGCGCGCGTCGCCAAGCTGGGCGCGCCAGAAACAACGCCCAGCGGCGCCGAGCTTACGCAGTGGAGCGGTGACACCCAAGGGAATATGCCGCTTTGGGCACCGCGCACCGCGGTCTTTTTGCTCAACCAGATGCCCGCCCGCCCGGCGCCGCAAAGCGAAGAAGAGGCCTGCGCCTGGGCGTACTGTTGGCTCAAAAACCGCGCGTTCGATTCACGGGAGGCCGCCCAGGCCGCGCTGCCCGGCCACCTGCAGGCGCCGCTCAAGGACGCTCTCGAGGCGGCCTGGCGCGACCAGCAGGGCCTTCGCCTGGTCTAGCGCCGACGTACCGGCGACTTCGGCTTGAAGCCCGCGGGCTTGGTGGCAAGCCAAGCCACGAAAGCACGCGTGTCCGGGTCCTCTGCCAGGGCCTGGACCGAGGGGAAGCGGTCGGCCAGCTCGCGCTCGCTATAAAGTCCATGAATATGCTTGTGGCAAGGGTGGCAAAGCCAGGCGATGGCGGTCAGGCGCACCTCGCGGCTGTAGCGCTTTTTATAGCGCGCCTTGTTATGCAGAGTACGCGGAATGAGGTGGTGTTTGGTCAACGCCGCGGGGCGCTGGCAAAGCTCGCAGGCGTCCGGTTTGTCCGGCGGCGAAAGCGACTGGCCCGACCGAGAAGCAAAGTCCAAAAGGCGCGGCCCTCCAGGCCAGAAATAAAAACCCATAATACGTATCGACTATAAGGATAATCGGCAATGCTGGAAGTTCCCTTAAGCTGGCAGCTCGCCAAAATAGTGGTATCGGTGGTCATGGTGCTGGGCCTTGGCGTGATCGCGGTGCGGGTCAGTCCCAAAGTGGCCGGGTTGTTGGCGGGCTATCCGCTGGGCACCGCGCTGGCGCTTTTCTTTATCGGCCTGGAAATATCGCCGCTGTTCGCCGCGCAGAGCGCGGTCCATACCCTGGCAGGCTTCACCGCCACCATGGCACTGGGGGCGGGCTACTGGCTTTGTGGGCGAAAACCCGGGCTTACCGGTGTTCTCACCGGCACCGCCGGGGGTATCGCGGCCTGGTTTTCGGTGAGCCTGGTGCTGGCCCAGTTCGATTTCACGCGGCTGACCGGCACGCTTACAACGCTTTGTGCCATCGCCGTGTTCAGCACGCTTTTTCGGCGCATTCCCGAGCGCATGGCAACCGCGCGGGCGCCGTTTTCCTGGCGAGCCCTTTGCCTGCGCGCGCTACTCGCCACGCTGATCATCTTTGTCATCACAAGCCTCGCTCATTGGGTGCCAACGGCCTGGGCGGGCACGCTGGCTGCCTTTCCCATCACGATGCTGCCCTTTTTGCTGATTCTGCACCTAAGCCAGGGCCCCGCGCCTACCGCCACGGTCATCAAACACTACCCGATGGGGCTGGGCTCGCTATTGTGCTACGCCCTGTGCGTCTCCTACACCTACGAACAGTGGGGGCTTTTGCCGGGTACCCTGGCAGGCTTCGCGCTCGCAACGCTCTGGCTCGTCGGCTGGATGCAGGGCCAGCGTTGGTGGGCCAATCGTCGACCCGCGCCGGGTCAAACCAGTTGACCCGGCGGGTATCAGGGCCGATTCTGAAGGCGTCACCCATCACCCTCTACCCACAAGGCATCGCCCATGTTCACCCGCAGGATTGAACCCGCTTTTTATGATACCGACGCGTTGGGCCATATCAACAATACGCGCCTGCCCGCCTGGTTCGAGCTGGCGCGCAACGACCTTTTCAAGCTCTTCACGCCGGATTTGGACCCTAAAAAATGGCGGCTGATGATCGCGCGCATGGAGATCGACTACCGCGCTGAACTGTTTTACGGTCACGACATCGAACTGCGTACCTACTTGACGCGCCTGGGCAACAGCTCGTTCACGGTCACGCAGGAGGCGCACCAGCAGGGCACGCTGACCAATGTGGGCCATACCGTCATGCTGCAGTACGACCACCAGGCAAAACGCGCCGTTCCCATCGAAGGCGCGCTACGCGAGGCGTTGACCGCGCATTTACAGGATGCGCCTGCCTAAGTACCGGCCCGCGCAAGGGGCCCCGAGGAGCACCGATGGCTATTCGCTATAACCTTTGGCTAGACCCGGACAACACGGCCCAGCACAAGGCGGTGGAAGCGGACCTGGAGCGCTACTTCATCGAGCGTTTTGCCGACTATCCGCATATCCGCTTGTTCGACGCCGACCCCTACGATTATGATGCCCCGTTCAACCGCCTGTATGATGCGCTGATGGCGCGCGCCGCCGAATACTGCGAGCGCACCCGGTGCTACGTGGCCTCCCCGGAACAGCTCACCCGCTGCTTTTACCGCGCGGTGGGCCGCTCCAATAAATTTGTTCAAGACGAGCAACGCTAAGAGATTTTTCGATGGTAATTCGTACCGATCATGCCCCCGATGAGCGCCAACTGGCGATCATTACCCAGCAGCTTGGCCGGGCGCCCCGCGGTATCGAAGCCGTTGCCGCCACCGACCAAAACGGCACGCCCCTGGCGCTGCGTATGGCGCCGATCGTCGATGGCAAACCCTTCCCCACGCTTTACTGGCTTTGCTCCGATGTACTCAAGATCGAGATCTCCCGGGTCGAGGCGGTGGGCGTCATCAAGTCATTGGAACAACGTCTTCAGGACGAGCCCGATTTTCTCGAACACTATCAGCAAAGCCATCGTGACTACGTGGCCGCGCGCTGGTCCTTCATGAGCGATGCCCAACGCGAGGAAGTCGCGCGCCTGGGCTACACCGAGGTGTTCACCGAGCGCGGTATCGGCGGTATCAGCAACTGGCAGCAGATACGCTGCCTGCATACCCAGTATGCCCACCACCTGGGCGGCCATAACGTGATCGGGGCGTGGATGGACGAGCACTACCAGATCGATCGGTTCGTGCCCTGAGCACGACGCGAAATCTTCACACCATCGCTTTAAGGAAGAATCGGTATGTCGCGACTCTGCGTTTATCTTGGCTCGCGCGCGGGGAGTCGCCCGGCCTTCATGGAAGCGGCCCGTACGCTGGGTGACACTCTGGCCAAACGTGGCCATACGCTGGTTTACGGCGGCGCAAGTGTCGGGCTGATGGGTGAGCTTGCCAATGCGGCGCTGGACGCCGGCGGCGAGGTCATCGGCGTGATGCCGACGCATCTGGTCGAGCGTGAGCAGGCGCATTTTGGCCTGACCGAGCTGATCCGCGTGGCCAACATGCACGAGCGCAAGGCCACCATGGCGGCCCATGCCGACGCTTTCGTGGCACTGCCCGGCGGTATCGGCACGTTCGAGGAGCTTTTCGAGGTCTGGACCTGGGGCTATTTAGGGCTTCACGAAAAGCCGTTGGCGCTTCTGGATACCGAGGGTTTCTACGCGCCGCTATTAGCTTTTTTGGACAACACCGTAGAGCAGGGCTTTTTGTCTTCTTCCACCCGCAGCATGCTGATGGATGCCGACACCCCCGAAGCACTGATTCAGATGCTGGAAAGTCAGCTCGGCTAATCTCGCAAACTCGATGCATGCAAAGCGCGCGACGACGATTAACGGGGCCGGGTAATCACGTCCTGAATGTCGGCGCGCGTACGTTGGTAGGTGAGCTGCAGCAAGCGAGCGTCGTCGCCGGCGCGGTGGCGCTGGATCGAGCCATCGCTGATGATCGCTTCCTTGGTTTGACTCCAAAGCGCCTGCTGCGGCTCGGTCATCAGAATACGCAGCGCCTCGAGGCGAAAGTGAGGCAGCATACCGGCGTGATAAAACAGTAACGAAAGCCAGGTGTTGTCGTAGCCCCAGCTGTCACTGTAGGCCTTGCCCAGCTCGCGCAGCTCGTCGTTGAGCCAGTGGGCGATTTGACGTACCGGATACCCTTCCTGAAACAGACGCTCGCGGGAGATCCCGTGAAGAAGCTCCGCCTTGGGGTCCCAGTGCGTCCACTCCTCCAACGGCTGTACCAGGAACGCACAGCAGCTCCCATCGGCGCGGGCCAGGCCGATCTCGATGGGGTAGCTGCCGCGGCCAAACCCCGAGGCCTCGATATCCAGAATAGTGGGGAGTGCCTCTGTCGCGGGGGGTGTCATACGCCCACCGTCACGCTGCGACTACTTGGGAGGGACTCGCCACGCTTTGCCAGTAGGCCGACCGTTCGCCGTCCACGTCCAGGCCCAGCTCACCTAATTGATAGGCGCGCGAAAGGCGCTCGGCAGCCAGTTTATGGCCCGCCTGGGCCGCACGGGCGTACCAGGTGACGGCGTAATCTTCACGGCACGGGTACTGCACGCAGCCGTGTTCGTGGATACGCGCGGCCTGATATTGGGACTGAACGTCACCGGCCTGGGCGGCTTCCAGCACGTAGCGCGCGCCGCGTGCCTTGTCCTGAGGCGAGAGGCTGCGTTGAAACAGCATCTGACCGTAGGTCGAAAGCGCGTCCGGGTGCCCGGCCTCGGCGCAGCGCTTGTACAAGCGCATGGTCAGGCGCTGCGTACGGCGCGAGTGAGGCAGTAGCCAACGGGAACGAAATAGCTGTTCGGCCAAACGAAACTCGAGCCGAATAAACAAAGATGATGCCTGCGGCATGGCAAACCACCCTGCCTATCTGTTGAGAGCTTAAGCTAGCCAATCACTTCAAGCGGCTAACCCTACGGTAAACCGGCGTTTGGCCGGCGAATGGGCTGGCAAGCATACGCCTGCCTTTGCCCCGACTCAACCCCCTTCATTTGCTGCTTTATCCAAGCATCGCTAACATGCCCTTACGCCGCCGCCTTGCACCCTCTAAAAGTGTTGCAATGCGGCATTACGCCACTCAGGAGGTATTCATGCAGACCCGCCCACTTGGTAGAACCGGCCTGGACGTCAGCCGTTTGTGTCTAGGTACGATGACCTATGGCGAACAAAACAGCGAAGCCGAAGCTCACGAACAGCTCGACCGCGCCGTGGCGTTTGGTATCAACTTCATCGACACCGCCGAGATGTACCCGGTTCCGCCCAAGGCCGAGACCCAGGGCCTTACCGAACGCTATGTCGGCAGCTGGCTCAAGGCGCGCGGCGCCCGCGACGATGTCGTGTTGGCCACCAAGATCGTCGGCCCGGGCGTCGAGCATATTCGCGGGGGTTCACGCATGGACCGCGCGCATATCCACCAGGCGGTTGACGCAAGTCTTGCGCGCCTACAAACCGACTACGTGGATCTTTACCAGCTTCACTGGCCAGAGCGCAAAACCAACTTCTTCGGCCAGCTTGGCTATACCGTTGCCGACGATAACGACGCCACGCAGCTCAAAGAAACGCTCGAGGCGCTCAAGGAGCTGGTGGATGCGGGCAAGGTGCGCGCGATCGGCCTTTCCAACGATACGCCCTGGGGTGTGATGCGCATGCTACAGCTGGCCGATGAGTTCGACCTGCCCCGCGTTGCCAGCGTGCAAAACCCCTATAACCTGCTCAACCGCTCCTTCGAAGTCGGCCTTGCCGAGATCGCCCACCGCGAGGACGTCGGCCTGCTGGCGTACTCGCCGCTGGCCTTTGGCGTGCTCTCGGGTAAATACCTGGACGGTGCTCGCCCGGCCAAGGGCCGCTTGACGCTTTACGAGCGCTTCAAGCGCTACACCTCGCCCCAGGCGGAGGAAGCTACTCAGGCCTACGTCTCGCTTGCCCAAAAGCACGGCCTGGACCCGGCGCAGATGGCGCTGGCCTTTATTAACTCGCGGCCCTTTTTGACCAGCAATATCATCGGTGCGACCACCATGGAGCAGCTCGAAGCCAACTTGGCAAGCGAGTCGTTGAAGCTCGATGACGAGGTACTCGAAGGCATCGACGAGATTCATCGGCGCATCTCCAACCCGAGCCCCTAAGCGCTTTCAAAAGCGACCTGACGGTGGCTTTTACTATCGGCTCCATAGCCCCGGCCAAGGCCGGGGCCTGGTATCATGGTGTCCATTTCGACACCGCTCGTAGCCCATTTTGAAGCTGCGCTTAAGGAGCAAACGATGCTAAGCGTCATTTCGCCAGCCAAGACGCTGGACTTTGAAACCCCTTCGACGACCCAACACGTTACCCAACCGGATTTGCTCGAGTATAGCCAGCCGCTGATCGACATCCTGCGCGGCTACTCGCCTCAACAGATCAGCGAGTTGATGGGGGTCAGCGATAAGCTCGCCGGGCTCAACGCCGCGCGCTTTAAAGAGTGGCAGCCGCCGTTTGACCTGGACAACGCCAAGCCCGCCGCTCAGGCGTTTCAGGGCGATGTTTATACCGGCCTCGAGGCGCAGACTTTTAGCGAGGCCGATAACCGCTTCGCCCAAACGCATCTGCGTATTCTCTCCGGCCTTTACGGCTTGCTGCGCCCGCTGGATTTGATTCAGGCCTACCGGCTGGAGATGGGCACGAAGCTCCCCAACGAGGCCGGTAAAGACCTTTACGCCTACTGGCGGCCTACGCTAACCCGGGCACTCGATCAGGCGATCGGTGAAAGCGGGTCGAAATATCTGGTGAATCTTGCCTCCAACGAGTACTTCAAGGCGGTGGATACCCAAAAGCTCGACGCCGAAATCATCACGCCCGTGTTCAAGGATGAGAAGAACGGTCACTACAAAATCATCAGCTTTTACGCCAAAAAGGCCCGGGGGCTGATGAGCGCCTGGATTATTCGCGAGCAGATCAACGCGCCCGAAGCGCTCAAGGCATTCGATGTGGCGGGTTACGGTTTCGACAAGGCGGCGTCCGAGGGTAACACCCTGGTATTTACTCGCCGCGAGGCGGATCGCTAAGAAAGCTCAGCGTACTCCCGGCGCGAGGTTTCAAAAACGCCCGGTGTACGCGTTTAAAAAGCGCGCTGTCGCAACGGTGAAGCCATTCGTAGGCGACCATGTCCGCGGTCACCGTTATCGCACCGTGCTGGCCAGCGCGCTTGCGGGCAAGCCCGGTTTCCACCGGGCGCCGGCTTAGCGTGGCGTCCACCAGCCAGTAAACCTCGTAACCGGCCTCCAATAACCCCAGCGCACTCTGCAGCACACAGATATGCGCCTCGGTGCCACACAACACGACCTGACGCCGCCCCAGGGCGTTAAGCGCCTCCATGAACTCGGGCTCTTCGGCGATGCTGAAGTGCTGCTTTTCCCATACACGGTGATCCGTTAGCGCATCGCTCAGCGCCGGTGCCGTAGGTCCCAGCTTTACCGGGTTTTGCTCGGTCAGCCACACCGGCACGCCGACCTCTTGCGCGACGCCGGCAAGCCACGCGGCCTCTGCCAGGCCCTGCTCGAAGTGCTCGATCACGGGCATCAGCCCCGTTTGAAAATCCACGCACAGCATTAGCGTATTGTCGGCTCGTAAACGCACGTCGCCTCCTGTTCGTTGCCCTCGGCGCCCCGCTTTTTCGCGCACGCTGTCTTTGCAGTCTAGCCCAGCAGGCGCGGCGGGGCCGCAACGTAAAACAGCCGCTTATAAGCGGCTGTTTCGAAACGTTCAATGTCACGCAAAAGCGTTAGTTGGACGCATCGTTGGCGGAATCTTCGATACTTTCGCCCATCTCCTTGATGCTTTCACCGGCGCTTTCCATGCTGTCGTCAATGCTCTCCCCCGCCTCTTCCGCCGGGCCCTGATTGTCACACGCGGCCAAGCCGCCCAGCATCACGCCCATTAACAGGGCCAACGTCAGTTTTTTCAGTAGCGGCGCTTTCATACCAACCTCTCCTTTTGAACGATACCAGACTGTCTCTACCCCCCGATTTTAAGGAGCTGCCGAATTAAATGCCATTGCAGGGCGAGCAAAATTTTAACTTTTAGCAAAAAGAGCGAGACCGCCATCGCCGAGGTATCGGACCCCCAATGAATCGGGCTCCTGCAGGGGCGGTGGCACCGAGGCCTTGTTGTGCCCCTGTTTTTGTAGGAGCAGGCTTCAGCCAGCGATGCGGCGCACCGCGCCGCCTGGGTGGCGGCGGGCATTATTCGAGCCGTTTTCCTTTTCCTGCGCACATAAAAAAGCCCCGAACACAGTGTGCTCGGGGCTTTTTCGAAGAGGTGCCTGACGATAACCTACTCTCGCATGGGGAGACCCCACACTACCATCGGCGCGTTGCGGTTTCACTTCCGAGTTCGGCAAGGGATCGGGTGGTTCACGCAAGCCATGGTCGTCAGGCGTAACTTTCAATGTATATCGGCTGACTGTCTTGTGATCGTTTCTTTTTTGCGTATCCGGTGCTCTGTCGAGCGTCGTTGTCACTGCGAAACCAGACCCCTTGGGTGTTATAGGGTCAAGCCTCACGGGCCATTAGTACACGTTAGCTCAACGCCTTGCAGCGCGTCCACACCGTGCCTATCAACCAGCTGGTCTCGCTGGGCCCTTCAGGAGGCTCGAGGCCTCGGGGATGTCTCATCTTGAAGGGGGCTTCCCGCTTAGATGCTTTCAGCGGTTATCCCGTCCGCACATAGCTACCCGGCAATGCCACTGGCGTGACAACCGGAACACCAGAGGTGCGTCCACTCCGGTCCTCTCGTACTAGGAGCAGCCCTTCTCAAACATCCAACGCCCACGGCAGATAGGGACCGAACTGTCTCACGACGTTCTAAACCCAGCTCGCGTACCACTTTAAATGGCGAACAGCCATACCCTTGGGACCGACTTCAGCCCCAGGATGTGATGAGCCGACATCGAGGTGCCAAACACCGCCGTCGATGTGAACTCTTGGGCGGTATCAGCCTGTTATCCCCGGAGTACCTTTTATCCGTTGAGCGATGGCCCTTCCATACAGAACCACCGGATCACTAGAACCTGCTTTCGCACCTGCTCGACGTGTCTGTCTCGCAGTCAAGCACCCTTATGCTCTTGCACTCATTGCACGATGTCCGACCGTGCTGAGGGTACCTTCGTGCTCCTCCGTTACTCTTTGGGAGGAGACCGCCCCAGTCAAACTACCCACCACACACTGTCCTCGATCCGGATAACGGACCCGAGTGAGAACACCAATGATGCCAGGCTGGTATTTCAAGGTTGGCTCCCTCCGAACTGGCGTCCGGAGTTCAAAGCCTCCCAGCTATCCTACACAGGCAACATCAGTATCCAGTGTGAAGCTATAGTAAAGGTTCACGGGGTCTTTCCGTCTAGCCGCGGGTACACCGCATCTTCACGGCGATTTCAATTTCACTGAGTCTCGGGTGGAGACAGCGTGGCCATCATTACGCCATTCGTGCAGGTCGGAACTTACCCGACAAGGAATTTCGCTACCTTAGGACCGTTATAGTTACGGCCGCCGTTTACCGGGGCTTCGATCAAGAGCTTCGCCCAGAGGGCTAACACCATCACTTAACCTTCCGGCACCGGGCAGGCGTCACACCCTATACGTCCGCTTGCGCGTTAGCAGAGTGCTGTGTTTTTACTAAACAGTTGCAGCCACCTGGTATCTTCGACCGGTTCGGGCTAAAGGAGCAAGTCCTCTCACCCTAATCCGGCGTGCCTTCTCCCGAAGTTACGGCACCATTTTGCCTAGTTCCTTCACCCGAGTTCTCTCAAGCGCCTTGGGATTCTCACCCTGACCACCTGTGTCGGTTTGGGGTACGGTCGCATGTCATCTGAAGCTTAGAGGCTTTTCCTGGAAGCGTGGCATCAGTGACTTCCGGACCATAGTCCGTTCGTCTCGCGTCTCGGCTTTAAAGGGTCCCGGATTTACCTGAGACCCAGGCCTACTCGCTTTCACCAGGACAACCAACGCCTGGCTCACCTAGCCTTCTCCGTCCCCCCATCGCAATGACATCCGGTACGGGAATATTAGCCCGTTTCCCATCGACTACGCCTTTCGGCCTCGCCTTAGGGGCCGACTCACTCTGCTCTGATTAGCATCGAACAGAAAACCTTGGTCTTCCGGCGGGGGAGTTTTTCACTCCCCTTATCGTTACTCATGTCAGCATTCGCACTCGTGATACCTCCAGCAGACCTCTCGATCCACCTTCATCGGCTTACACGACGCTCCTCTACCGCTCATCCAGAGGATGAACCCGTAGCTTCGGTACCTGGTTTGAGCCCCGTTACATCTTCCGCGCAGGCCGACTCGACTAGTGAGCTATTACGCTTTCTTTAAAGGATGGCTGCTTCTAAGCCAACCTCCTAGCTGTCTGAGCCTTCCCACATCGTTTCCCACTTAACCAGGATTTGGGGACCTTAGCTGACGGTCCGGGTTGTTGCCCTTTTCACGACGGACGTTAGCACCCGCCGTGTGTCTCCCACGCTGCACTCACCGGTATTCGGAGTTTGCCTCGGGTTGGTAAGCCGGGATGGCCCCCTAGCCGAAACAGTGCTCTACCCCCGGTGGTGATACGTGAGGCGCTACCTAAATAGCTTTCGAGGAGAACCAGCTATCTCCGGGCTTGATTAGCCTTTCACTCCGATCCACAAGTCATCCAAATCTTTTTCAACAGATCCTGGTTCGGGCCTCCAGTTGATGTTACTCAACCTTCACCCTGCTCATGGATAGATCGCCCGGTTTCGGGTCTATATCCAGCGACTGGTCGCCCAGTTAAGACTCGCTTTCGCTACGCCTCCCCTATCGGTTAAGCTCGCCACTGAATATAAGTCGCTGACCCATTATACAAAAGGTACGCAGTCACCCAACAAGTGGGCTCCTACTGCTTGTACGCACACGGTTTCAGGATCTATTTCACTCCCCTCGCCGGGGTTCTTTTCGCCTTTCCCTCACGGTACTGGTTCACTATCGGTCAGTCAGGAGTATTTAGCCTTGGAGGATGGTCCCCCCGTCTTCAATCAGGGTTTCTCGTGCCCCGACCTACTCGATTTCACATGATCAGACTTTCGACTACGGGGCTATCACCCGCTACGGCCGGACTTCCCAATCCGTTCGTCTAGCCATTCACATGCTTAAGGGCTGGTCCCCGTTCGCTCGCCGCTACTGGGGGAATCTCGGTTGATTTCTTTTCCTCGGGGTACTTAGATGTTTCAGTTCCCCCGGTTCGCCTCGTATCCCTATGTATTCAGGATACGATACTGACCTTGTGGTCAGTGGGTTTCCCCATTCAGAGATGTCCGGGTCACAGGTTGTTTGCCACCTCACCGAACCTTATCGCAGGCTACAACGTCTTTCATCGCCTCTGACTGCCTAGGCATCCACCGTGTGCGCTTCATTGCTTGACCCTATAACCCGAAGGAGTCTGGATCCCGCAATGACAACGATTGCCGGATACGCTTGAAACGTATCACAAAACAATTGCGTATCGAGATCACGCCACGAACACGCAAGCCCGGGGGCTTTTGTCTTCGTATCGTCATTCGATACTGTCAGCATGATATACATTGTTAAAGAGCGACTGCCATAAGCAGTGATAAGGCATCGCCGAAGGCGATTGACTTATCACTGCTCATTTAGCAGCTACTTGATCAGGTAATTCATTGTGAGCGCTTGCCGGGAGAGTGACGCATCGTTTAAGGAGGTGATCCAGCCGCAGGTTCCCCTACGGCTACCTTGTTACGACTTCACCCCAGTCATGAACCACACCGTGGTGATCGCCCTCCAAAGTTAGGCTAACCACTTCTGGTGCAGTCCACTCCCATGGTGTGACGGGCGGTGTGTACAAGGCCCGGGAACGTATTCACCGTGGCATTCTGATCCACGATTACTAGCGATTCCGACTTCACGGAGTCGAGTTGCAGACTCCGATCCGGACTGAGACCGGCTTTCTGGGATTCGCTTACTCTCGCGAGTTCGCAGCCCTTTGTACCGGCCATTGTAGCACGTGTGTAGCCCTACCCGTAAGGGCCATGATGACTTGACGTCGTCCCCACCTTCCTCCGGTTTGTCACCGGCAGTCTCCCTAGAGTTCCCACCATTACGTGCTGGCAAATAGGGACAAGGGTTGCGCTCGTTACGGGACTTAACCCAACATTTCACAACACGAGCTGACGACAGCCATGCAGCACCTGTCTCTGCGTTCCCGAAGGCACCCCGGAATCTCTTCCGGGTTCGCAGGATGTCAAGGGTAGGTAAGGTTCTTCGCGTTGCATCGAATTAAACCACATGCTCCACCGCTTGTGCGGGCCCCCGTCAATTCATTTGAGTTTTAACCTTGCGGCCGTACTCCCCAGGCGGTCGACTTATCGCGTTAACTTCGCCACAAAGTGCACAAGGCACCCAACGGCTGGTCGACATCGTTTACGGCGTGGACTACCAGGGTATCTAATCCTGTTTGCTACCCACGCTTTCGCACCTCAGTGTCAGTGTCAGTCCAGAAGGCCGCCTTCGCCACTGGTATTCCTCCCGATCTCTACGCATTTCACCGCTACACCGGGAATTCCACCTTCCTCTCCTGCACTCTAGCGTGACAGTTCCGGATGCCGTTCCCAGGTTGAGCCCGGGGCTTTCACAACCGGCTTGTCATGCCACCTACGCGCGCTTTACGCCCAGTAATTCCGATTAACGCTTGCACCCTCCGTATTACCGCGGCTGCTGGCACGGAGTTAGCCGGTGCTTCTTCTGCGAGTGATGTCTTTCCTGGCGGGTATTAACCGCCAGGCGTTCTTCCTCGCTGAAAGTGCTTTACAACCCGAAAGCCTTCTTCACACACGCGGCATGGCTGGATCAGGCTTGCGCCCATTGTCCAATATTCCCCACTGCTGCCTCCCGTAGGAGTTCGGGCCGTGTCTCAGTCCCGATGTGGCTGATCATCCTCTCAGACCAGCTACGGATCGTTGCCTTGGTGAGCCGTTACCTCACCAACCAGCTAATCCGACATAGGCTCATCCGATAGCGGGAGCCAAGGCCCCCTTTCTCCCGTAGGACGTATGCGGTATTAGCCTGGGTTTCCCCAGGTTATCCCCCACTACCGGGTAGATTCCTATGCATTACTCACCCGTCCGCCGCTCGTCAGCGTCCAGCAAGCTGGACCTGTTACCGCTCGACTTGCATGTGTTAAGCCTGCCGCCAGCGTTCAATCTGAGCCATGATCAAACTCTTCAGTTTAAAATCATTGTGATTCTTGCCTGTCGCTCGAAAGCAACAGAGGCGAATCAATCCTGGCTCAAGGTTCAAACGAATTTGAAGAATTCGAAAATTCTTCTTGTGCGCTTGCCTTGATATTTGGTGACTTGTCACCCTCATCGGCAAACGCCCACATGAATTACCTGATCAAATTGTTAAAGAGCGGTTTCGCTTCGGCTAATACTTGACTCGATGACCTGAGCCGGTTGCCGTAGCGAGGAAGGCGTATTCTACGCATTTCCTGAAGCTTGTCAACCGCCGATTTTGGCGACTGAAGCGAGCGAACAAAAAACCGCTAACTTCCTGACAAACCGAGAGTTTTCACTCTCATCCACCGCTGGCAACGCCTTGCGTCCCCGGCAGCGGATGCGTACTTTACGGATTCACTGCCGGGAGTGCAAGGGCTTTTTCAAAAAACGATCACTTTAGCGTCACACGCGCGTAACGCTTCTTGCCCGCCTGGATAACGTAGGCCTTGCCCGTGGATAACATGGTGCTCGGCGCCACTGCCTCGCCATCGACTTTAACGCTGCCGTTTTTGAGCATGTCCTTGGCCTGGGCGCTGTTTTTGGTCAGCCCCGCGCGGGTGAGCACGCTGGCGATCGGCGCTTCGCCACCCTCGAAGTCGACCTCTACTTCCGGCAGGTCCTCGGGCAGCTCGCCATCGGCCAGCTGGTTACCGGCGGACTTGTGGGCGTTGGCCGCGGCTTCCTCGCCGTGGTAGCGGGCGATCAGCTCGCGGGCCAGCTCCATTTTAATATCGCGCGGGTTAGCGCCCTGCTCGACGCTTTGCTTGATAGCGTCCAACTCTTCGTTGGATTTGAGCGACAAGAGCTCGAAGTAGCGCCACATCAAACTGTCCGGCATCGAGACCAGCTTGTTGAACATCGAGCCTGGCGACTCATCGACGCCGACGTAGTTGCCCAGTGACTTGGACATCTTCTGCACGCCGTCGAGGCCTTCGAGCAGCGGCATGGTGATGACCACCTGAGGCTCCTGGCCGAAGTGCTTTTGAATCTCGCGGCCCATCAACAGGTTGAACTTCTGGTCGGTGCCGCCAAGCTCCACGTCGGCTTCCAGCGCTACCGAGTCGTAGCCCTGCACCAGCGGGTAGAGGAATTCGTGAATCGCGATGGACTGATTGGCCTTGTAGCGCTTCTCGAAATCATCGCGCTCGAGCATACGCGCCACGGTGCTTTGCGCGGCCAGCTCGATCATCTTTGCCGCACTCATCTCGCCGAACCACTCGGCGTTGAAGCGCACCTCGGTCTTTTCGGGATCGAGAATCTTGAAGACCTGCTCTTTATAGGTCTCGGCGTTGGCCTTGACGTCTTCCTCGGTGAGCGGCTTACGGGTCACGTTCTTGCCCGTCGGGTCGCCGATGCGCCCGGTGAAGTCGCCGATCAGGAAAATGACCGTGTGGCCCAGGTCCTGGAACTGACGCATCTTGGTGAGCAGTACGCTGTGGCCCAGGTGCAAATCAGGCGCGGTGGGGTCGAAGCCCGCCTTGATACGCAGCTTGCGCCCTGACGCGAGCTTCTGCTTTAACTCGTCCTCTATCAGGATTTCGTGCGTACCGCGCGATAGTAGCGCTAGCGCCTGATCCACCTCACTCATTGCCTCTCTCCACTTTAAGCTTTGCCCGGTAGGGGCAACAGATGATAAACAACCGGCAATGTTACCATGCCAATCGGCCACGGTTGAGCCTTCACCGCTTTGGAAACGCTAATGACGACGTCTCTCGCACCCGCTACATCGCACCATCCCGATACACCCCTCTATATAGGGCTGATGTCCGGCACTAGCCTCGACGGTATCGACGCCGCCCTGGTCGCCATATCGCCTTCCGGCGCCCCCAAACTGCTGGACACTCACGCCGAGCCGATGCCCGAACCGCTGCGTCAGGCACTTTTAACGCTGTGCCACGCCGAGCACACACGCTTTTCCGAGCTCGCCGCCGCCGAGGAGCAGTTTTGCGCGCTCCAGGCCTGGGCCGTAAAGGCGCTGCTGGAAAAAGCGGGCCGAACGCCTGGCGAGATTCGCGCCATCGGCAGCCACGGCCAAACCATCGAGCATGCCCCCGAAGGCCATGCAGGGGGGCCGGCTTATACACACCAGTTGGACAACCCAAGTCTTTTAGCAGAACTGACGGGCATGAGCGTGGTGGCGGATTTTCGCCGACGCGATTTGGCCGCCGGCGGCCAGGCCGCGCCGCTCGCCCCGGCGTTTCACCAGGCGCTTTTTCAAACGGCGGGGGAAGAGCAGCTCGTGCTCAACCTGGGCGGCATTGCCAACGTCACCTGGCTGCCCGCCGCGCCGGAAAAGCCCGTTTTAGGCTTCGACACCGGCCCTGCCAACGTGCTGATGGACGCCTGGTTTACCCGCCACGCCCAACACCCAACCGCGCGCTTCGATAAAGACGGCGGCTGGGCGAAAAGCGGCCGAATCGACCCGGCACTGCTGGCCCGGTTGCTCGACGAGCCCTTTTTTGTGCTGACCCCGCCGCGCAGCACCGGGCGGGAGCTGTTTCATACCGAGTGGTTGCTTGCAAAGCTAACCGGCGAGGAGGACGCGGCGGATGTGCAGGCAACGCTTGCCGAGCTCACCGCCGTAAGCGTTGCCGGGGCGATCGATAAGCTTTTACCGTCGGCCGCGCCGCTTACCCTGATTACCGGCGGCGGCGGCGCCCATAATGCACACCTGATGGCCAGGCTTGCCCACCACCTGCCCAACGCAGTGCTGACCTCGCCCGCCGCCTATGGCTGGCCAGAGGACTGGATCGAAGCCGGCGCCTTTGGCTGGCTAGCCCACCAGCGTCTGGAAGGCCTGCCCGGCAACCTGGCCTCGGTCACCGGCGCCCGGGGCCCACGGGTATTGGGCGGCGTGTACGCCCCTTGAAAGGCTTACTCCCGAGGGGGCGTAAGTGCGCCTTGAGCGCGGGACTGGGCTTCATCGAAGCTCACCGCGCCCTCGTTGACCAGCTTCAAAAGCGAGGCGTTGAGGGTTTGCATGCCCAGGTTCACCCCGGTCTGCATCGCCGAGTAGATCTGCGCCACCTTGTCCTCGCGGATGAGGTTACGCACCGCCGAGGTGGCAATCAGGATCTCGTGAGCGGCCACGCGCCCGCCGCCTTCGCGTTTGAGCAGCGTCTGCGCGACCACCGCTTGCAGCGATTCGGACAGCATCGAGCGGACCATGGATTTCTCTTCGCCGGGAAAAACGTCGATGATACGGTCGATGGTTTTCGCCGCCGAGGTGGTATGCAGCGTGGCAAACACCAGGTGGCCGGTTTCCGCGGCGGTCAGCGCCAGGCGAATGGTCTCGAGATCGCGAAGCTCCCCCACCATGATGACGTCCGGGTCCTCGCGTAGCGCGCTTCTCAACGCGTTGGCGAAGCTGTGAGTGTCGCGGTGCACTTCGCGCTGATTGATCAAACAGCGCTTGCTATCGTGCACGAACTCCACCGGGTCCTCGATGGTAAGTATATGCTCGAAGCGGTACTGATTGATGTAGTCGATCAGTGCGGCGAGCGTCGTGCTCTTGCCCGAGCCGGTCGGGCCAGTGACCAGTACGAGCCCCCTGGGAAGCATCGCCAAACGCTCGAACACGTCACCCAGGCCCAGTGCTTTCATGGAGAGCACCTCGCCTGGAATGGTACGAAACACCGCCCCGGCGCCCCGGGCCTGAGTAAAGGCGTTGACACGAAAGCGGGCGACATCGGGCAGCGAGTAGGAAAAATCGATTTCCAGGTGCTCGGCATACTCCTGGCGCTGGCGCTCGTTCATGATGGCGTGGATCAGCGCGATGACCTCTTCGTGGCCCATGGCGGGCACGTTGAGGCGATGGATATCGCCATCGACGCGAATCATCGGCGGCAAACCGGCGCTCAGATGCAGGTCCGAGGCATTCTGCTTTGCCGAGAATGCCAGCAGTTCGGTAATATCCATCTCTCTTCCCTGGCGGTGTTAAGGTAATTCAGTATGACAGAGATCGCGCTTTCCGAATCCCTTGCCAAGGCCCGCATGCGTTTAGAGCACGCGCTTGACGCCGCGGCCCGCCCCGCAGATAGCGCCCGCCTGCTGGCCGTCAGCAAGACCAAGCCGGCCGCGACGATTCGCCAGGCGTGGCAGCTTGGTCAGCGCGCCTTTGGCGAAAACTACCTGCAGGAGGCGCTGGACAAGCAGCGCGAGCTAAGTGATCTGGACGATATCGAGTGGCATTTCATCGGCCCGCTTCAGTCCAACAAGGCCCGCGCGGTGGCGGAACACTTCGCCTGGATGCACAGCGTGGAGCGCATCAAGATCGCCAAGCGCTTGAGCGATTACCGCCCCGCGCACCTGCCCCCGCTCAATGTCTGCCTGCAGGTGAACATCAGCGGTGAAGCGAGCAAATCAGGGCTTGCGCCGGAGATGGTGCAGCCCCTGGCCGAGGAGATCGTTGCCCTGCCCGGGCTTGCCCTGCGCGGGCTAATGGCGATCCCCGCCCCGGCAGAGGACCTCGAGCACCAGCGCGCGCCCTTTGCCGCCCTGGCTGCGCTGCTCGCCGAGCTGCAAACAGCGCTCCCCGACGCACCGCTGGATACGCTTTCGATGGGGATGAGCGACGATCTCGAGGCGGCAGTGCAGGAAGGCGCGACCCTGGTGCGCCTGGGCAGCGCGATTTTCGGCGCCCGGGATTAACACGCCAGGCGCCCGCACGCGCTCAACCGACGACCCCGCCACTGGCGGTACATTTTTAACAAGGGATTTCCCATGGCGAACAACATTACCTTCATCGGCGCGGGCAACATGGCCAAGGCGATTATCGGCGGGCTCATCGAAAGCGGCGTCAGCGCCACGCACATTACCGCCACCGCCCCTACCGAGCAGGCGCTAACCCCGCTTCGCGACGCAATGGGCATCCACACCCATACCGACAACGGCAAGGCGATCCAAAATGCCGACGTGGTGATTCTGGCGGTCAAACCGCAAATCATGCAAAACGTTTGCGCCGAGCTTGCCGACACCCTTCGGGCACAAGCGCCGCTGGTCATTTCGATTGCCGCTGGCCTCGAAGCCGCTACAATCGATGCGTGGCTGGGCGGCAACACCGCCCTTGTGCGCTGCATGCCCAATACGCCTTCGCTGGTGGGCGTTGGCGCCAGCGGTCTTTACGCCAACCGCGGCGTGTCCGATGCCCAGCGCACGTTGGCGGGCGAGCTGATGGAAGCGGTCGGGATCGTCGAGTGGGTCGAGGACGAAGCGCTGCTCGATGCGGTGACCGCCGTTTCCGGCAGTGCGCCGGCGTACTTCTTTTTGATGTTCGAGGCGATGGAAGAGGCGGGCGTCGCCCAGGGCCTGCCTGCGGCGACCGCGCGGCGTCTGGCGATTCAAACCGCGCTGGGCGCGGCGACCATGGCCCGGCAAAGCGAACACGACCCGGCCACACTCAAGCGCAACGTCATGTCACCTGGCGGCACCACCGAGCGGGCGATCGAGCACCTGGAGTCCGCTGGACTTCGTGACACGATGGCGAGCGCCATGCAGGCCTGCGCCGAGCGCGCCAGCGAAATGGCCAAAGAGCTGCGCGGCCACTGAGCCAAACGCTCACCCCAACATTCAGCACGATTTAACGCAACGGAGACGCAAGCAATGGGCAGCCAAATGGGTAGCGCCGGGTTAACGCTAGTCAACACCCTCATCAACATCTATTTATTCATACTAATGCTGCGTTTTTTGCTGCAGGCCTCACGCGCGGATTACTACAACCCGCTGAGCCAGTCGGTGGTCAAAATTACCCAACCCGTGGTCGGGCCGTTCCAGAGCTTTCTAGGCCCGGTCGCTGGGCGCTTTGATCTTGCCACCCTGGCGGCGGCCTTCGTGCTCAAGGTGGTCAGCATCATCGCCCTTTTGATGCTCATCGGCTTCGGCATGCCGCCGGTGGTGCAACTGGTGATCGCCGGGGTCGCCGCGCTCGCCAACGCCATTTTGAAGATCTACTTCTTCGCCCTGATCGTAATGATCATTCTGAGCTGGGTCGCTCCCAACGCAAGTCATCCGGGCGCACTGCTGGTCATGCAACTGGTCGAGCCGATCATGGCGCCGGTGCGTAAAGTGATTCCGCCGCTTGGCATGATCGACCTTTCCCCGATCGTGGTGTTTATCGCCATCAACCTGATCGACGCGCTGGTCGTGGGCTCGCTGATTCGCCAGGCGGGTGCGCCGGGCGCGCTGGTCGGGCTTTAAGCGCGCGTCACGCGCGCCGTTATCGACTTTTTAGCAGGATTACCGTTTTCAATGCCTGATCCAGACACGCGGCCAACACCTGACCACCCGGCGGACTCCGTCGGGACGGTTACGCCCCACGTTGCTCGTTTCGACACCCCCTTGGCGCTTGCCTGCGGCAAGGTGCTGCCCGAATACGAGCTGATTTATGAGACCTACGGCACGCTCAACGCCGAGCGCAGCAACGCCGTGCTGATCTGCCATGCGCTGTCGGGCCACCACCACGCGGCGGGGTATCACCATCCCGACGATACCAAACCCGGCTGGTGGGACGCTCATATCGGCCCGGGCAAATCGATCGACACCGACCGTTTCTTCGTCGTCTCGCTGAATAACCTGGGCGGCTGTCACGGCAGCACCGGGCCGGTAAGCCACAACCCGGCCACCGGCCGCCAGTGGGGGCCGGATTTTCCCGTGATCACGGTCATCGACTGGGTGGCCAGTCAGGCGCGGCTGGCTGACCATTTGGGCATCGAACGCTGGGCGGCGGCCGTGGGCGGAAGCCTGGGCGGCATGCAGGTGCTGCAGTGGACGATCACGCATCCCGAACGGGTCGCCAATGCGGTGGTGATTGCCGCGACCCCGCGCCTTTCGGCGCAGAACATCGCCTTCAACGAGGTCGCCCGCCAGGCGATCCGCTCCGATCCGGAATTTCATGAGGGCTGGTACGCCGAACAGAATACGGTGCCCAAGCGCGGTTTGAAGCTCGCGCGCATGGTGGGCCATATCACGTATCTGTCGGAAGACGCCATGGGCAGCAAGTTCGGCCGCGACCTGCGAACCGACGACCTGAACTTCGGCTTCGACGTGGAGTTCCAGGTGGAGTCCTACCTTCGCTACCAGGGCGACGCCTTCTCCACCGCCTTCGATGCCAACACGTATCTCCTGATGACCAAGGCGCTGGATTACTTCGACCCGTCGGCGCTGCACGGCGGCGACCTCGCCTCTGCGCTCGCCCCGGCCCAGTGTCCGTTTCTCATCGTAAGCTTCACCACGGACTGGCGCTTTCCGCCTTCACGCTCCCGAGAGCTGGTCGATGCGTTGATTCGGGCGGGTAAACCGGTCAGCTACGCCAATATCGAATCCCCCCACGGCCACGATGCCTTCCTGCTGCCGGAGCCGCGCTACGAGGCGCTGTTTAGCGCCTTCATGGAGCGCTCGGCGCAAAGCCTTGGCCTTTCAGACACCCGCGGGGAGAGCCCGGCATGATGCGCACCGACCTCGAGCTGATTTTTGACTGGGTGCCCGAAGGCGCCCACGTGCTGGATCTTGCCTGCGGCGATGGCGCCCTTTTGGAGCGCCTCTCCCAGCAGAAAAACGTCACCGGCTACGGTTTGGAGATCGACCCGGCGGGCATTACCCAGTGCGTGGCGCGCGGGGTCTCGGTCATCGAACACAACCTGGACGATGGGCTCGGCAACTTCGGCGATCAACGCTACGACCAGGTGATCATGACCCAGGCGCTACAGGCGCTGCGCCGCCCGGACAAGATGCTCGACGAGATGCTGCGAGTGGCGGACGAGGGCATCATCACCTTCCCCAACTTCGCCTACTGGCGCCACCGGGTGTACCTGGGCCTGCGCGGCTACATGCCGGTGTCCAAGTCGTTGCCCCACGCCTGGTACGACACGCCCAACATCCATCTTTCCACCTTCAACGACTTCGAGCAGCTCTGCCGCGAGAAGGGGCTGGTGATCGTCGACCGTGCCGTGGGCGTGGGCGAACATCGCGGCCATTGGACCTCGCGCTGGTGGCCCAACCTGTTCGGCGAAATCGCGATTTTTCGCGTGCGCCGCCGCTAGCTGCTCAAAGGCGGACCGTCAGGGCGCGCTCGATGCCGATACTGATTGGCGCGCCCGCCTCCCAGCCCACCCCGATACCGTAGGCCAGCACTTCCACCCCCTGGGCCACCGCGGCTTCAAGGCCCGCGGCGTAGGCCGGGTCGATGTGGCTGGCCGGGCCGACATCGAAAATGCCCTCGCGGGCGCCGCAGAATACCAACACCGCCCGCTCGCCCTGGCGCGCCAGCGCCTCGAGCGCCTGCAGATGCTTGAGACCCCGCGTGCTGACTGAGGCGGGGAAGTAGCCGTGGCCATCGTCTTCCATCAGCGTGACCTGCTTGACCTCGATATAGGCGCGGCGCTGGCTTTCATCATCCTCGAGCAGAAAGTCGAGCCGCGACCCTTCTACCGTGACCTCGCGGCGAAACCGGGCATAGCCGGCCAGCGCTTCGAGCTTGCCCGCCGCAAGCGCCGTTTCGACGATGCGGTTGGCGCGCCCGGTATGAATCGAGGCGAGCTCCACCTGGCCAGCCAGGCCGGGCAGTTCGATCAGCTCCCAGGTCCAGGCGAGCTTGCGTTTGGGGTTGTCGCTTTGGGAGAGCCACACCCGGCACCCGGGCACGTTGACGCTTTTCATCGAGCCGGTATTGGGACAGTGCGCGATGACCTCGCGGCCGTCATCGAGGCGCACATCGGCCAAAAAGCGTTTGTAGCGGCGCAGCAGTATGCCCGGCACCAGGGCGCTTTCGTAGGTGATCATAGCCGGCTGACAAAGCGCGCCAGGCGCACCAGTGCCTCCTGCAGGCGGGCCACGTCACTGGTGAAGGCGATGCGCACGAAATGCTCGCCTCCGTGTACCGCGAAATCGACGCCTGGCGTGATGGCTACGTTTTCTTCGACCAGCAGCCGCTCGCAAAACGCCTGGCTGTCACGGCTGTAGCGCGAGATATCCAGCCAGACGTAGAACGCCCCCTGGGGCGCAACGTCCGGCGCCAGCCCAAGATCGAAAAGGCCATCGAGCAGCACCTGGCGGCGCTCTTTCAGGGTCACCCGGCGGCTTTCGAGCTCTGCAAGGCACTCCGGCGTGAAGGCGGCCAGTGCCGCGTGCTGGGAGGGCGTGGCCGCGGCGAGAAAAACGTTCTGGGCAAGTCGCGTCAAGGGTTCCACCGCGCGCTCCGGCGCCACCAGCCAGCCCAGGCGCCAACCGGTCATGCCGAAGTACTTCGAGAAGCTGTTGACCACGAAGGCCTCCTTCGAGAGCGCGGTGGTGGAAAGCGGCGCGTCGTCGAAGTTGAGCCCCTGGTAGATTTCGTCGACCAAAAGCTCGCCGCCCCGGGCCGCCACGGCTTCGCACACGCCGGCAAGCCCGGCGCGGCTCAAGGTATGCCCGGTCGGGTTGGAGGGGGAGGCGAGCATGGCAAGGCGCGTAGCTGGCTGCCAGTGCTTCTCGATCAAAGCGGCGTCGAGCTGCCAGCCGGTTTCACGCCCCACCGGCACTACGTCGACCTCGGCGCCGGCCAGCGCCATGAAGTGGCGATTGCAGGGGTAGTTGGGGTCGGCCATCAGCACCCGGTCGCCTTCGCTGACCAATAGTTGGCTTGCCAGCATCAAGGCCCCGGAGGCGCCGGGGGTGACGATAATGCGCGCGGGGTCGACCTCGGCGCCAAAGTGATCGAAGTAGTGGCCGCTGATCGCCTCACGCAGCGCGGGAAGGCCTGCCGCTGGCGTGTAGCGGGTCTTGCCATCGGCGAGCGCTCGTTGGCCGGCGGCGATGATCGGCGCCGGCGTTGCGAAGTCCGGCTCGCCCACCTCCAAATGAATGACGTCAAAGCCCTGGGCTTCGCGCGCCTGGGCCATTTCCAACAGGTGCATCACGCGAAAAGGGGCCACCTGGTCAAGGCGTGGATTCCAACCCATTCAAACTCCTTGTTCATTCGATCGTTTGATTTTATTCGGCCCCGGGCGACAATTAGACTAACGTCTTAGGCACCCTATAATACTTGCATAGCGGCCAATTTTCCGCTAAACAAGCATCCCTTTGACGTGAAATCGTGGCGTTGTCACGGTCGATCAGCAGTCACTTGAGTAAGGGGCACTCCCATGTCAGTAGCGGAACAGAAACCGGAAGCGTCCACATCCTTCACCCCGTACGAGCCGGCACCGGGTGAAGAGTACATGAACGCCAAGCAGCTTGCGCACTTTCGCCAGCTACTCCTCAATTGGAAGCAGGACCTCATGGAAGAGGTGGACCGCACCGTGCGCCACCTTCAAGAAGACGCCAATAACTACGCCGACCCCGCCGACCGGGCAACCCAGGAAGAGGGCTTCAGCCTGGAACTGCGTACCCGGGACCGCGAGCGCAAGCTTTTAAAGAAGATCAACGAAACCATCGAGAACATCGATGAAGACGACTATGGCTTCTGCGAAGCGTGCGGCGTCGAAATCGGTATTCGTCGTTTGGAAGCGCGCCCCACCGCCACGCTTTGCGTGGACTGCAAAACCCTGGCCGAGCTGAAAGAAAAACAGCTGGGCGGATAATCACGCCGGGGCTCTACCCCCTCTAATCGGGCACCGCGAGTGCCCGTTTTTGTGTCTTGCCGAGCGTTTCCACCTGGCTCATGATGGGCTTTATGACCAACACCGTTCGCTATCGGGGCCGCTTTGCGCCCACGCCTTCCGGTCCGCTGCATTTTGGCTCGCTAGTGGCCGCCCTCGGCAGCTACCTGGACGCCCGCGCCCAAAAGGGCGAGTGGCACGTGCGGATCGAAGACCTCGACCCCCCGCGCTGTCCACAAGGCACCGACACCACCATTTTGCGCCAGCTCGAAGCCTTTGGGCTTCACTGGGACGGCGACGTCGTCTGGCAAAGTAGCCGGCTCGCGCGCTACCAGCACGCTCTGGATAACCTCGCCGAGCAAGGCCTTGCCTACCCCTGCAGCTGTTCGCGCAAGCAGTGGCAGGACTACTCGATCTACCCCGGCTGGTGCCGCCAGGGCGTGAGCGACCCGGGCAAGCCCGTCGCCTGGCGGCTGCGCAGCGATATCGCCAGGCGCCCCGTTCGCTGGCACGACCGCTTATTCGGCGAGCAGTGTTTCGACCCGGCCGCACTTGGCGACGTCGTATTGAAGCGTAAGGATCACCTTTGGGCGTACCAGCTCGCCGTGGTGGTGGACGACTTCGACCAAAACATGACCGATATCGTGCGCGGCCACGACCTGCTCGACAACACCCCCTGGCAGGGCCAACTGCAAACCGCGCTTGGCTACCCGGCCCCACGCTACCTGCACTTACCGCTGGTGATGAGCGCGGCGGGACAAAAGCTCTCCAAACAGAACCTGGCGCCAGCGCTGGCGGATGAACCCGATGCCGTTCGCCGCCAGCTTTACCAGGCACTGGTCGCGCTGGACCAGGCCCCGCCGAGCGCGCTTCAAAGCGCCCCGCCCGATCAGCAGCTTACCTGGGCCATCGCCCACTGGCAGCCGGCGCGGCTGGTGCCCAACGTCGAGCGGCCCATGCCGGAAGAGCACTGATATGTACGTCTACCGTATTCTGCTTTTTCTGGTGTTCGGCGGCTACCTGCTTTCGCCGGTGTTGATGGGCGGCTGGAGCGAGCCGGGGACGGTGTGGTACCGCCCGTTTTTGATCTGGGGCGGGCTGATCGCGCTGACCCTATGGCTCGAGCAAAAAAGGAAGCTGGATGAGCGTTGAACTAGTCGGCGTCATCGCCCTGGGGCTTGGCTATTTTGGCCTGCTACTGGGCGTCGGCGTAGCGGTCGAACGGGGGCTCATTCCGGTACGCCTGACCCGCCACCCGCTGGTCTACACGCTGGCGCTGGGCATCTATGCCAGCGCCTGGGCGGTGTACGCCAGCCTCGAGCTTGCCGCCGAGGCGGGCTTTGGCTACCTGGCCTACTACCTGGGCGCGGCCGGGGCGTTTTTGCTCGCGCCGGTGCTGCTGGTGCCCATTCAGCGCATCACCCGCACCTACCAGCTCTCTTCGCTTGCCGATTTGTTCGCGTTTCGCTTTCGCTCGCGCTGGGTGGGCACCCTGGTCACCCTGTTAAGTCTTTTGGCGGTACTGCCGCTTTTGGGTATTCAGGTCAAAACCCTGAGCGATGCGGTCTTTCACTTGACCCATAGCCGCTACAGCGACGTCGCAACGCTGCTTTTTTGCGCCATCATCGCGCTGGGCGCCATTCTTTGCGGCGCTCGTCACCGCCATCAGCACCGCCACGACACGCTTTTGAGCATGCTCGCCCTCGAGGCGCTCATCAAACTGTTGGCGATGCTTGCGCTCGGCGCCATCGCCCTTTGGTGGGTGTTCAGCGGCCCCCAGGATTTGCAGCAGTGGCTCGACGGCCCCGGGCTCGTTGCCCAGGCGGCCACGCCCAGGCTGGACCCCGCCCAGTGGCGTACGCTGCTGCTGCTGTTTTTCGCCGCCGCTTTCATGATGCCGCATCTTTTTCAAATCACCTTTGCCGAGAATCTCTCGCGGCATACGCTCTTACAGGCGAGCTGGACGCTGCCGCTGTTCTTGCTGCTGATGGCGCTTCCCATCCCGCTGATCTGGTGGGCGGCGCAGTCGCTGGGGGGCGATCTTTCATTGACCGCCTACGCCGCCTATCAGCTCTCCACCCATTGGTGGGTCGGGGCGCTGGCCTTTTTGGCGGGCCTGGCCGCGGCCAGCGGCACCATGGCGGTGATGGCCATTGCGCTATCGGGCATGGTGCTCAACCACGTGGTGCTGGTCGCCCGCCCGCCGGAGGCGCGCAGTAATCTTTATGGTTGGCTTTTATGGCTACGCCGCGCGCTGGTCGTGGCCGTCGTGGCCAGCGGCTGGCTGTTTGCCGAAGGCATCAGCCGCCACCACACCCTCACAGACCTGGGGCTCGCCGCCTTTGTCGGCATCGCCCAGTGCTTACCGGGAATGCTCGCGCTTCTTTACTGGCCCGGCGCCAACCGTAACGGCATGGTGGCCGGTCTTATCGGCGGCGCGCTGATATGGCTTTGGGGGCTTTGGCTGCCGCTGTTGCTCTCTACCTCGCTGCCCAGCCTTCCGTTCGTCGACATGATGCCGCCGGGCGCCCCGGACTGGTACACCACCACGCTGATATCGCTTTCAGTCAATATCGTGCTGTTGATCGTCATCTCGCTTTTCACCCGCACCTCGGAAGGCGAACAGAGCGCCGCGGAGGCGTGCTCGGTCGATGCGGTGATCCGCTCCAAGCGCCTGCCGCTGGAAGCCGCCACCCCGGGGGATTTTCACACCCACCTGGCCCAGGCGCTGGGCGACGAGGCCGCCGAACGCGAAGTGGCCCGGGCAATGAAAGCGCTCAACCTGGGCCCCGAGGAGCGCCGGCCCTACGCGCTGCGCCGGCTGCGCGACCGGCTCCAGGCGAACCTTTCCGGGCTAATGGGCCCCTCTGTTGCCCGCGACATCGTCGACCGCTACCTGCCCTATCGCCACGACGACGCGCCGGTGACCGACGATATCCACTTCGTGGAGAGCCGCCTTGAGGCCTATCGCTCCCGGCTCACCGGCCTCGCCCGGGAGCTCGACGGGCTGCGCCGCCACCACCGCCAGACCCTGGCTTACCTTCCGGTCGGGCTTTGCGTACTGGGTGATGACGACGAGCTGACCATGTGGAACCAGGCGCTTTCCGAGCTATCCGGCATTAGCGGCGAGAGTGTGATCGGCGCGCACCGCGACAGCCTCCCCGCGCCCTGGCCCGAGCTATTGAAAAGCGCGCAGCACGCGCCAGGCGGCCCGCTTTACAAGCAACCGGTGTGCCTGCACGGCAGGGACTACTTCCTGACCCTGCACCAGGCCGCGCTGAGCGGGCTCGATAGCCGCGGCGGTAGCGTGATCCTGGTCGAGGACCACAGCGAGATGAAGTGGCTCGAAGAGGAGCTGGTGCACGCCGCGCGTCTGGCCTCGATCGGCCAACTGGCCGCCGGGGTGGCCCACGAGATCGGCAACCCGATCACGGGGATTTCATCGCTTGCCCAAAACCTGCGTTTCGATACCAGCGACCCGGCATTGCTGGAAACCGCCGATCACATCCAGGAGCTGACCCAGCGGGTGACTAAAATCGTCAATTCGCTGGTGGGCTTTGCCCACGGCGGGCGCCAGTCATTGCCGCCCCCGGCAGAGCGCGTCGTGCTCCGCCATATCAGCGACGACGCGCTACACTTGATCCACCTGGCCCGGTCGGGCGAGGATGTTAGCTTTGACAACGCCTGCCCGGCGCACCTCACCGTTCAGGGCGACGCCCAGCGCTTGACCCAGGTGATGGTGAACCTTCTGGGCAACGCGCGCGACGCCTGCCAGGGGCCGGGCGAGGTTTTAATCGACGCCGGCGAGCAGGCCGGGCAGGCCTGGTGGCGCGTCACGGATAACGGCGAAGGTATCGCGGAAAGCGTGAAGGATCACCTGTTCGAGCCCTTCACCACCACCAAGGCACCGGGAGAAGGCACCGGGCTCGGGCTTTCGGTGGCGTACCAGATTATCAACGAGCACCAGGGCCGAATCGAATGCGCCTCGCCCCCGAGCGGACAATCGTGCGGTACCGCCATTACGCTTTGGCTGCCGCTTTACCAACAGGATGATCGACCCCTAAATGGCCAGGATACTGATTGTTGAAGATGAAGCGATTATTCGCAGCGCTCTCAAGCGCCTACTCGAGCGCAGCCACTACGAGGTCGTCGAGGCGGCCAGCGTCGAGGAGACGGCAACGCTGGCGCTTGCCGAGTTCGATCTCATCATCAGCGACCTGCGCCTGCCGGGCGAGCCGGGCACCGCGCTGATCGAAGCCGCCGCCCCGGCGCCGGTGCTGGTCATGACCAGCTACGCCAGCATGCGCTCGGCGATCGAGGCATTGAAGCTGGGCGCAGTGGACTACGTCGCCAAACCCTTCGATCACGACGAGCTGCTGGAAACCGTCGAGGGCATTTTGCACAAGCGCGCCATGGCGGCCGGCAGCGCCCCGGCGATTACCGACGAAGGCGGCACCCGCCAAATCATGATCGGCGACTGCGCCGCCATGCAGCAGGTGTACACCCGGATTCGTAAAACCGCTCCGGCGGATGTCAGCGTGCTGATCCAGGGCGAGTCCGGCACCGGCAAGGAGCTGGTGGCGCGGGCGCTTCATCAGCAGAGTAAGCGCGCGGCGGCCCCGCTTATTTGCGTCAACTGCGCGGCGATCCCGGAAACGCTGATCGAGTCCGAACTTTTCGGCCACGAAAAAGGCGCCTTCACCGGCGCAAGTGCCGCTCGCACCGGGCTGGTAGAAGCCGCCGACGGCGGTACGCTGTTTCTCGACGAGATCGGCGAACTTCCGCTGGATGCCCAGGCAAGGCTTCTGCGCGTGCTGCAAGAAGGCGAAATCCGCAAGATCGGCTCCGTGGAAACCCGTCACGTGAACGTCCGCCTGATTACCGCGACCCACCGGGACCTGCGCGCGCTTTCCAAAAGCGGTGAGTTCCGCCTGGATCTTTATTATCGCCTCAACGTCATGCAGATCGCCCTGCCGCCGCTTCGCGAGCGTGACGAGGACGTTTTGAAAATCGCCGACATCCTGCTGGAGAAAGCCTGCCAGCGCCACGACCGGCCAGGTCTTCGCCTTTCGCGCGCCGCGCGTCAGGATGTGCAGGACTACCCCTGGCCTGGCAACGTGCGCGAGCTCGAAAACGCGCTCGAGCGCGGTGTGATTCTCGCCGAGGGCCACCTGATCCACCCTGACGACTTAGGGCTGGGGCCGGTACCTCACCGCCCGGCGCCCAGTGCAACGTCCGAAGCGAAAGAGTCGTTCGAAGACGAAGAGGATCTGTCGCTGGAGGATTACTTTCAGCATTTCGTGCTCGAGCACCAGGATCAGATGAGCGAAACCGAGCTTGCACAAAAATTGGGCATTAGCCGTAAAAACCTCTGGGAACGGCGCCAGCGGCTGGGTATTCCGCGTAAAAAGACCGCCAAGCGCCCAGGAGTGGGGGGCGATACCTCCACGCCTTGATGCCACGCACCGCGCCCTACGACTAACGTCTAATATCCTGATTTCAATAAAAAATATTTAAAAAAGTGGGCATTTGGGCTGTTACCTTCCCACACACAACACGTTTAAAAACGCTGTTTCGAAGGTAACACTTGGTGCGCTACGCCCGCTCAAAAAATACTCGAATACTACAAGTTCATGAAATGACGTTTCTTTTTAACAAGTGGCACGCCAAGTGCAGTATTACTGGGTAAGAAAAACAAATCGGGTAACGGTTAAACAACAACAATAACAAGTCATACCGCACAGACCTCGCCAAAACAAAAACAACAGGGCGGGGGCAAGATAAGCGACCAATAACAACAAACGGCTGATGTCTTGCAAATTGCTGGCGCTTGAAAGCAGGCGCATCCATAAAAACAATCGAAAGCAACCACCCGAAAAAGGACGCGACGTACACCCTCAAAGCGGCCAACAATAATAAACGCTTTGCGATGTACCCCCCGGAACCAATAACAATTCGCCGGGAGAGAAGAGTTCGCGGTTGGATTATTGTTTTGAATACGAGGCGGTCGGAGCAGAGTGAGTAACGCTTTACTGACTGCGGTGCGTATTCAGGGCGATGTGCCATCATGAAGAAAAACAGCAGCACGGATGCTGATTGACCCAATTGACAGGGGAGGCCCTTTTGGCCTCCCCTTTCCGCATCTGGCCGCGGGGGATTGACGCCTTTATGAACGTCGTTTTTTAAACGTTTTGTACAATCCTCGTCTGAATGCTTTGCAAGGCGTTGGGCGTCGGCTACACTCATCGACTTATCATTTATCAAACCCTTTGTTAAATAACCTACGTTTTAACTGCGAGTCGATGTCGTCGCATGTTTAGAGGACTTACCCGTTTTTTACCTGGTTCGGGAGAGCAATTGAAAAACCTGCTCGATTCCCAAGAAAACCCTACAGAGGCCTTAACGCCTCACGTTATCCCCCGCTCCGAGCACCCTGTTTCTCGTCAGCAGATCAGCGACGCCGCCTTGAAAGTACTTTATCGATTGGACGGTGCAGGCTTTGGTGCCTATCTGGTCGGTGGCTGCATTCGTGATGCGCTCCTTGGTCAAACACCCAAGGATTTCGACGTGGCGACCAACGCCACGCCGGATCAGGTGCGCGAGCTGTTTCGCAACTCGCGATTGATCGGGCGGCGCTTTCGTATCGTTCACGTCCGCTTTGGGCGCGAAGTCATCGAGGTAACGACCTTCCGAGGCAAGCCCCAGGACGAACACGGCGATCATATCGCTCAGCAATCCGACGATGGGCTTCTGCTGCGCGATAACGTTTGGGGCAGCATCGAAGAGGACGCGCTGCGCCGTGACTTCACCGTCAACGCGCTTTACTACAGCATCGCCGACTTCTCGATTCATGACTTCGCCGGCGGCATCGGCGATATCAACGCACGCACGCTGCGCCTGATCGGCGACCCGGCGACCCGTTATCGGGAAGACCCGGTGCGTATGCTGCGCGCGGTGCGCTTTGCCGCCAAGCTGGGCTTCGAGATCGCTCCGGAAACCGAAGCGCCGATGTACGAGCTGGCGCCGCTTTTGCTGCAAATTCCGCCGGCGCGCCTATTCGACGAAGCGCTCAAGCTCTTCATGTCCGGTCAGGGGCTTTTGACCTTCCGTCTTTTGAGCCACTACGGGCTGTTCGGCATGCTCTTCCCCGAAGCCGAGGAAGCCATGGCCGACGCCGCTTGGGTCGAGGAGCTGATCGAACAGGCGCTAATGAATACCGACAAGCGCATCGCCAACGACCGCCCGGTGACCCCGGCGTTTTTGTTCGCCGCGTTTTTGTGGGGGCCGGTTTCGCTACGCTTGGCAGAGCTCGAAGGCGAAGGCATGCCTGCGGTACCCGCGCTGCAAACCGCCGCCCAGGACGTAGTGATGCGCCAGCTTCAGCATATCTCGATCCCCAAGCGCTTTGGTATGCCGATGCGCGAGATCTGGGAGCTTCAGGCACGCCTGCCCATGCGTCGCGGCAAGCGCGCGTTTCAAAGCCGCGAACACCCGCGCTTTCGCGCCGCTTTCGACCTATTGTTACTGCGCGAGCAAGCCGGTGAAATACCCCGCGGGCTTGGCGAGTGGTGGGAAGCGTTCCAGCAGGGCGACGAGCACGAACAGCGCCGCCTGCTGCAAAAGGTGGGCGGCGACCCGGCAAGCCAGGGCGACCGGCGGCGTAAAAAGCGCCGTAAGCCGACGCGCAAAAGCGATTAGCGAGCCAGCGCCATGATCTCATCGCTTGCCTATATCGGCATTGGCAGCAATATCGAAGAGCCGCTGGCCCAGGTACGCCGGGCGATAGTCGAGCTGGGCGAGCTGCCGCTCACCAGGGTAAGCGGCGTCTCCTCGCTTTACGCCAGCCGCCCGGTGGGCCCCCAGGATCAGCCGGATTTCGTCAACGCCGTCGTCGCCCTCGATACCGCGCTCTCACCGCTGGCGCTTCTGGATCAGCTCCAGGGCCTGGAGCAGCGCCATCGCCGCCGCCGTTTGCGCCACTGGGGCCCACGCACCCTGGATCTCGATATCCTGCTCTTCGACGAGCGGCGCATCGAGCAGCCCCGCTTAAGCGTTCCCCACCCGCACATGCATGAGCGCGCTTTCGTGCTGATGCCGCTTACCGAGCTTGATGCTGCGATCTCCCTGCACGATCAGCCCGCCCGCCACTGGCTGGAGCGCATCGAAAACCCCGGCATTCAGCGACTGGTCGAAGACGTCCCGGGTTAACGACCCACGGGGCTCGACGTCGCCCGCGCCATTTTTGTCTTACCCCTGCCAGGCCAACCATAATGCGCACGCTGCACGACATCGCCGACCTTCGATCGACGCTCAACGACGACCGCCGAACCGGGAAACGTATCGCGCTGGTACCCACCATGGGCAACCTGCACGCCGGGCACATGGCGCTGGTGGAAACCGCGCGCCAGCACGCGGATATCGTAGTGGCGAGCCTTTTCGTCAACCCGATGCAGTTTGGCCCGGGTGAAGACCTGGACGCCTACCCGCGCACCCTAAAAGAGGACCAGGCGAAGCTTGCCGAGGCCGGCTGCGATTTTCTATTCGCCCCCACCGCCGCCGCGCTCTACCCGGGCGGCCTGGACGCTCAGACGCGGGTGCAGGTGCCGGTGGTTTCCGAAGGGCTTTGCGGCGCCACCCGCCCCGGCCACTTCGACGGCGTGGCCACCGTGGTGACGATGCTATTCAACCTGGTGCAGCCGGACATCGCGCTGTTCGGCGAGAAGGATTACCAGCAACTGGCGGTGATCCGAAAGTTCGTCGCGGACCTGCACATGCCCATCGAGATCATCGGTGTCGCGACACAGCGCGCCGAGGACGGCCTGGCGCTTTCATCGCGTAACGGCTACTTGAGTGACGAACAGCGCGCCGCCGCGCCCAGGCTTTACCAGGCCCTGCAAGCAGCGAAAGCGGCGCTGGAAAACGGCGAGCCCGCCCCGCTCGTGCTCGACCAGGCGATCGCGGCCCTGGGGGCTGCGGGCTTTACACCGGACTACGTAGAGCTAAAAAGCGCAGCGCTTGGCCCGGTAACGCCCACCACTTCAGCGGCGGTACTATTAGCGGCGGCAAAGCTCGGCCCGACGCTTCTGATCGATAACGTGGCCGTCACCCTGCAAAGGCGCGACCCACGAGGGTGAACCAAAAGCGTATTGTCGCGACGCACGACTTTCCCCTATGCTGATTGAACACGCTTGAATTCAATACGCTCGCTCATAGGCTTACGGCCTTATTCATTTCGGGAGTTCTGTCATGCAAGAAGTGGTCATCGTCGCCGCACGGCGCACCGCGGTCGGTAGCTTCGGCGGCTCGCTCGCGGGCATTCCCGCCAGCGAACTCGGCTCGCTGGTCATCAAGGACATCCTCTCATCCACCGGCGTCTCGCCGGATCAGGTCAACGAAGTGCTGCTCGGCCAGGTGCTGACTGCGGGGGTGGGCCAAAACCCGGCTCGCCAGGCGTCCATCAATGCGGGGCTTCCGGACTCGGTGCCGGCCATGACCATCAACAAGGTGTGCGGCTCCGGCCTCAAAGCGGTGCATTTGGCCACTCAAGCCATCCTGTGCGGCGATGCCGACCTGATCATTGCCGGTGGCCAGGAGAACATGTCCGCCTCGCCTCACGTGCTACCCAACTCGCGCAACGGCCAACGCATGGGCGACTGGAAAGCGATCGATACCATGGTCCACGACGGCCTGTGGGACGCGTTCAACGATTTCCATATGGGCATTACCGCCGAGAACCTGGCCGAGAAGTACGGCATCACCCGCGAGCAAATGGACGAGTTCGCCGCCCAGTCGCAGCAGAACGCCTCCAACGCCATCAAGGAAGGCAAGTTCAAAAGCCAGATCGTGCCGGTCGAGATCCCCCAGCGCAAGGGCGACCCGGTGGTGTTCGATACCGACGAAAACCCGCGGGAAGTCACTGCGGAAAAACTGGGTAGTATGAAGCCGGCGTTCAAGAAAGACGGCACCGTCACCGCGGGCAACGCCTCCTCTCTCAACGACGGCGCCGCCGTGGTGATGGTCTGCTCGGCGGAGAAAGCCAAGGAGCTGGGCCTCGAGCCGCTCGCGCGCATCAAGGCCTACGCCAACGCCGGCGTGGACCCGGCGATCATGGGTATCGGGCCGGCCCCGGCGACAAGGCGGTGCCTTGAGAAAGCCGGCTGGAGCCTGGAGGATTTGGATCTCGTCGAGGCGAACGAAGCCTTTGCCGCCCAGGCGATGTCGGTCAACAAGGAGCTGGGCTGGGACGTGTCCAAAGTGAACGTCAACGGCGGTGCGATTGCGCTGGGCCACCCGATCGGCGCCTCGGGCTGTCGCGTACTGGTCTCGCTGATTCACGAAATGATCGCTCGGGATGCCAAAAAAGGCCTTGCCACGCTGTGTATCGGCGGCGGTCAGGGTGTAGCGCTGGCCATCGAGCGGCCGTAATTATGGTGGCTCGGTCAGAAGCAACCCTACGCGAGGGCGCTGTGAATACATCCTTGTACGCTACTTTCGCCATCCCTGGCGAAAGACCCTCGCTACGGGTCGCTTCTGCCCTCCTCTAGCGCTGTAGCTGGCAGTGTTAAAAACCAAAACCCCGCTCGAAAGCGGGGTCTTTAGTGTCTGAACGCAGCGGTTTACCGAATCCTGCCGCCATTGACTAGCCGTGATGGCGTGCGACCAACCAGCACCACCCCCATCAGGAAAAGCCCGGCGGCGGCCCACATGGTGGTGGGTAGACTCGTAGCATCCACCACGCGCCCGCCCAGAAGTGACCCCAGGCCAATCGACATATTGAACACGAAGGCCATTAAAGCGGTCGCCGCCTCAGTGTTGGGCGCGGTGCGCAGAATCCAGGTTTGAATGCTCACCGAGATGCTGCCAAAGATCGCGCCCCACACCGTCAAGAGCGCCACGCCGCTGAACGGACTCGTGCCCAGCAGCGGAAAGCTCGCCACCACGACCAACAGCAGCACCGGAATCATGAGCACGGCGATGTAGGGGTTGCGCGCCGCACGCATGCCCGCGATCACGTTGCCGATAATGCCCGCCGCCCCGTAAAGCAGCAACAGGGTGCCCACGTTGCGCTGCTCGATGCCGCTGACGTTTTGCAAAATCGGGCTGATGAAGGTGTAGGCGACGAAGTGGCCCACGACCACGCAGCCGGTGGTGAGTACCGCTACGCGCACGCCGCGATTGAGCACCTGTTGGGCGAGAATGCGCAGGCGTACCGGCTCCCGGGGCGGAAGGCTGGGTAACCATAGCCAGATCATACCCGCGGTCAGCAGACTAAAGCCGCCCAGGCCGCCAAACACCCACCGCCAGCTGCTGATATCCCCCAAGAGCGTACCCAGCGGCACGCCCAGCACCGAGGCCGCCGTGACGCCACCGAAGATGATCGTCATCGCCTTGGCCACGCTCTCCTCCGGCACGAGCCTGGGCGCGATGCTGCCCGCGACCGCCCAGAAACCCCCGATACTCATGCCGATCAGCACCCGCGCGACGAGCAGCATGACAAAGCTTTCGGCCATGCTCGAGAGCACGCTGCCCAGCGTCATGATGATCATCAAACCGGTCAGCATCACCCGGCGGTCCATGCGGCCCACCGCTACCGGCAAAAGCGGCGCCGACAGCGCTGCCACCACCCCGGGTACCGTCACCATCAAGCCAGCGGTGCCCTCGCTGACGCCCATTTCGCCCGCTACCTGCGAGAGCAGCCCGATCGGCAGCTGCTCGGCGGTGACCAGCAGGAAAATCCCGCACATGACCGCAATGACCGCCCACCACCTGGCGACATCCTTCTCCATGATTTCTCCTTATCGACCGCTCTCCCAAACAACGCCGCCCCCGCAGCCAAAGGCAACGGGGGCGGAGGGAGCACCTGCGGATCGCTTATTCGACGGTGGCTTCGCTTTGTGCGGCAAACGCCGCTTTCTCTTCTTCGGTGATCTCCTTGATGGAGAGCTTCACGCGGTTGCGGTTGTCGATGTCGAGCACCTTCACGACCACGTCGTCACCTTCGTTGAGGAAATCGCGCACGTCGTTGACGCGCTCCTGGACGATTTGCGAGATGTGTACCAGACCGTCGGTGCCGGGCATGATGTTCACGAACGCGCCGAAGTCGGCAATACGCACGACCTTACCGTTGTAAAGCTTGCCGATTTCCGCCTCGGCGGTGATCGCCAGCACGGTGTCGATGGCCGCCTTGGCGGCTTTTTTGTCTTCGGCATAAATACGCACGGTGCCGTCATCGTCGAGATCGATGGAGGCGCCGGTGTCTTCGCAAATCTTGCGAATGGTCGCGCCCCCTTTACCGATGACGTCGCGGATTTTGTCCGGGTCGATCTTGATCGTCGCCATGGACGGTGCGTTATCAGAAACCTCGGTGCGGCTCTGATTAATGACGGCGTTCATCTGCTCGAGGATCGAGATACGCGCGTGGTGGGCCTGCTGCAGCGCGGTCTCCATGATCTCTTCGTTGATGCCCTCGATCTTGATATCCATCTGGAGCGCGGTCACGCCTTCGACGGAGCCGGCGACCTTGAAGTCCATGTCACCGAGGTGATCCTCGTCGCCCAGAATATCGGTCAGCACCGCGTAACCTTCCGGGTCTTTGACCAGGCCCATGGCGATACCCGCCACCGGCGCTTTCAGCGGCACACCTGCATCCATCAGCGCAAGCGAGGAGCCACAAACCGAGGCCATGGAGCTCGAGCCGTTGGACTCGGTGATCTCGGAGACCACGCGAATGGTGTAGGGGAAATCCTCTTCCGAGGGCAGCATGGCCTGTACACCGCGGCGCGCCAAGCGGCCGTGGCCGATTTCACGGCGCTTCGGCCCGCCCATGAAGCCGGCTTCGCCGACCGAGTAGGGAGGGAAGTTGTAGTGCAGCATGAAGCGGTCTTTACGCTCGCCTTCCAGCGATTCGATCAGCTGCGAGTCGCGCAGCGTACCCAGGGTCGCGATGGCGATCGCCTGAGTTTCACCACGGGTGAACACCGCCGAGCCGTGGGTCTTGGGCAGCACGCCGACTTCGATGTCTAGCGGGCGCACGGTGGTGTTGTCGCGGCCATCGATACGCGGCTCGCCTTTCACGACCCGCGAGCGCACGACGCGCTTCTCGAGGCTTGCGAAGGCGCCTTTGACGTCGTCTTTGGCGAACTTGTCGTTGACCGGCTCACCTTCGACGGCCACCAGCTCTTCGAGCGCCTGGTCTTTCAGCGCGGCCAGAGCGTCCTGGCGCTGCATCTTGTCGGTGATGCGATAGGCTTCGCCGACTTTAGCCTCAAAACCTTCGGCCATGGCGGTTTTAAGCGCCGCGTTCTCCTCGGCGGCCTGCCACTCCCAGCGCGGCTTGCCGGCCTCGGCGACCAGTTCGTTGATAGCGGAGACCGCCACCTGCATTTCCTGATGGCCAAAGAGGACCGCACCGAGCATTTCGTCTTCCAGAAGCTCCTGGGCTTCGGACTCGACCATCAGCACGGCTTTTTCGGTACCGGCGACGACCATGTTCAGCTCGGAGGTCGCAAGCTCTTCGACGGTCGGGTTCAGAAAGTAACCCTGCTCTTCGTTGAAGCCCACGCGCGCGGCACCGATCGGGCCGTTGAACGGCACGCCGGAGATCGAAAGCGCCGCCGAGGTACCCAGCATCGCGGCGATATCCGGGTCGTGGTTACGGTCGGTGGAGAGAACGGTACAGATGACCTGTACTTCGTTCATGAAGCCTTTCGGGAAAAGCGGGCGAATCGGACGGTCGATCAGGCGCGAGGTAAGCGTCTCTTTCTCGGTGGGGCGCCCTTCGCGTTTGAAGAAGCCGCCGGGAATCTTGCCGACCGCGTAGGTCTTTTCCTGGTAGTGTACCGAGAGCGGGAAAAAGGGCTGGCCAGGATTGACGTCTTTCTTGGCGACCACGGTGCAGAGCACGACGGTGTCGTCCATGGTGACCATCACGGCACCGCTGGCCTGGCGAGCGATACGGCCGGTTTCGAGGGTGACGGTACTACGACCGTACTGGAACGTTTTTTTTACCGGATTCACGGCGACTTCCTTTAACATAAAATAGCTACTTGTCTTTTCTGGGGTCGTTTTGACTCGCCACTATTCTAGGCGCTGTGGCGCTCAAGGGCTACCAGAAACCCGAATTCGCCCCTTTCCTCCCGCTTTTAGCGCGTTTTGGGCATAAAAAAACGGGTAGCCCCAAAGGGCTACCCGTTTTGATTGCACGCTACGCGGCTTGTCTGCCCCCTCATGAAAAGGGGCGCGACAAGGCGTTTTAGCGGCGCAGACCCAAACGCTGGATCAGCGACTGATAGCGTTCAAAATCCTTGCGCTTGAGGTAGTCCAGCAGCTTACGACGCTGGTTTACCATGCGGATCAGACCACGACGCGAGTGGTGATCTTGCTTGTTGGTCTTGAAGTGGTCCTGCAGGCCATTAATGTTGGCGCTCAGCAGGGCAACCTGCACTTCGGGGGAACCGGTGTCGCTCTCGCCGCGGCCGTATTCGTTGACGATCTCGGCCTTTTTCTCAGCGGTTAGTGCCATCTGTCTCTCCAGTCAGCAATATGCTTAACATTGAATGGGTGAGACCACGCATATTTGCAGTCTCAAAGGGTATTTTCGCGTAAATCGCGGCGTCCTTGCAACGTTTTACCAGCGAACTTACGAAAGCGCGACCGTGCTTAACAGCCGCTTGGGGGCCACTTCCTGGGGCCCTTTCACCACGCCCAAGCCGAGAAACGACTCGGCGTAGTAAAGTCGTGCCAGCTCGTTGGGCGGCAGTGCCCCCACGTCGAGCCTGGCGGATTGACCGTAGGACAAGGAGGTATGGGCGGCCTCGTCCACGCTAAGCGCAGGGAGGTGGTCGACCAGTACGTCCACGGGCATCAATTCGGCCTCACGCGCGCTCTGCTCACCAAGAGCTTCTAACGCCTCCAGGGTCCACATCGCGCTGCCATCGAAGGGGCCGGTCTTGAGCCGTCTTAGCTGGCTGATATGAGCGCCGCATCCGAGCGCCAAACCGATATCTTCGGCCAGCGTGCGAATGTAGGTGCCTTTACTACAGCTTACTTCGAGCTCGAACGCTTGACCGTCGAACGCGAGCAGCCGGGCATCATACACGCTAATTCTGCGCGCTGCACGCTCCACTTCCTTGCCCTCGCGGGCCAGTTCGTAAAGCTTTTTGCCCTGATGCTTGAGCGCCGAGTACATCGGCGGTACCTGGTCGATCTCGCCGCGAAAGCGTGCAATGGCAGCCTCGACGTCGTCATTCGAAAGCGCCGGCACCTCGCGGCGCTCGACCACGCTACCTTCCGCATCGCCGGTATCGGTGATCACCCCGAGTTCGACCCGGGTGCGATACATCTTGTCGGCTTCCAGAAGGTGCGCGGAGAACTTGGTCGCCTCACCCAGGCAGATCGGCAGTAAGCCCGTCGCCATGGGATCGAGGGTGCCGGTATGTCCCGCTTTTTGCGCCTCGAACAGCCGGCGCACGCGCTGTAAGGCATGGTTACTGGACACGCCCTGGGGCTTGTCCAGCAGCACCACGCCGTTGACCGGCAGGCCCTTACGACGACGCGCCATTACCGCGGCGCCTCGTCTTCGTTACCGCCCTCTTCTTCGTCCTGCCGGGCGCGGTCGGTCGAGACCGCCTCGTCGATCAGCGAAGAGAGCTGCTGGCCGCGCACCACGCTTTCATCGAAATGAAAGCGCAGCTCCGGCACATGACGCAGCTTGATGCGCTTGGCAATCTGGCTTCTCAGAAAACCGCTGGCGCGTTTGAGCACCTGCAGGTTTTCCTTGATGCGCGCCGGGTCCTGCTCACCCAACAGGGTGACGTAGATATCGGCGTAGCCCAGATCACGGCTGACGGTCGCGCCGCTGACCGTGACCATGCCAAGGCGCGGGTCCTTGATCTCGCGCTGGATAAGCACCGCCAGCTCCTTTTGGAGCTGGTCGGCTACCCGGTCGGTACGCTTGAATTCGCGCATGATTGCTCCTCGCAGCCTTACAGGGTGCGCTCGACCTTGACCTGGTCGAAGACTTCGATCTTGTCGCCGACCTGGACGTCGTTGTAGTTCTTGACGCCGATACCACACTCGACGCCGTTGCGCACTTCCTGCACATCGTCTTTGAAGCGACGCAGCGATTCGAGCTCACCTTCGTAAATCACTACATCATCACGCAGTACGCGGATCTTCTTATTACGATGCACGTTGCCTTCAACCACCATACAACCGGCAATTGCCCCAATTTTCGGCGCGCGGAAGACATCGCGGACTTCAGCAATACCTACAATCTCTTCTTTCCACTCGGGGGCGAGCATACCGCTCATCGCCTGCTTGACCTCGTCGATCAAGTGGTAGATGACGCTGTAGTAGCGCAGATCCAGGCCTTCACGTTCGACGATTTCGCGCGCGGCGGCGTCGGCACGGACGTTGAAGCCGACCAGGATGGCCTCACTGGCTAGCGCCAGGTTGGCGTCGGTACCGGTGATACCGCCCACACCAGATGAAACCACGGCCACTTCGACTTCGGCGGTGGAAAGCTCTTCGAGCGCACCGCGGATCGCCTCGAGCGAACCTTGAACGTCGGCTTTCAAGACGATGTTGACCTTGGCCACTTCGTCCTGGCCCATCTGGCTGAACATGTTCTCGAGCTTGGCTTTCTGCTGACGCGCCAGGCGTACTTCGCGGTACTTGCCTTGACGGAAGTTGGCAACTTCCCGCGCTTTACGCTCGTCGGCTACGACCATGAAGTCGTCACCGGCGTCCGGCGTACCGTCCAGGCCCTGAATCTCGACGGGCATCGCCGGACCGACTTCCTCGACCTGCTGGCCGAGTTCGTTGGTCAGCGCCCGTACACGGCCGTAGTGCAGGCCGGCCAGCACGATATCACCGCGCTTGAGGGTACCGTTTTGTACCAGGACGGTCGCGACCGGACCACGGCCCTTGTCGAGGCGCGATTCGACGACCACACCTTTACCCGGCGCCGACGGTACGGCCTTGAGCTCGAGCACTTCGGATACCAGCTGGATCGCCTCCAGCAGCTCTTCGATGCCGTCACCGGTTTTCGCGGAGACGTGAACGAACTGGGTATCGCCGCCCCACTCTTCCGAAATCACGCCATGCTGGGAAAGCTCGTTACGAATACGGTCGAAATCCGCGCCGTCTTTATCGATCTTGTTCACCGCCACGACCATGGGAACTTCGGCCGCTTTGGAGTGCTCGATCGCTTCAACGGTTTGCGGCATGACGCCGTCGTCCGCCGCCACCACCAGGATGACCACGTCGGTTGCCTTGGCACCGCGGGCACGCATGGCGGTAAACGCCGCGTGGCCGGGGGTGTCCAGGAAGGTCACGCCACCGTGGTTGTCTTCGACGTGGTAGGCGCCGATGTGCTGGGTAATACCGCCGGCTTCACCGGTGGCCACCTTGGCACGACGAATGTAGTCGAGAAGCGAGGTCTTACCGTGGTCGACGTGACCCATGACGGTCACGACCGGCGAGCGGGTAATCTCATCGCCTTCGTAGGAGATGCCCTCGATCATTTCGGTCTCGAGCGCATCGTCCTTGACCAGCTTGACCTTGTGGCCCATCTCTTCCACCACGATCGCCGCAGTATCCTGGTCGATCGTCTGGTTGATGGTCACCGCCGCGCCCATGGTGAACATGGCCTTGATCACTTCATTGGCCTTGATCGACATCTTGTCGGCCAGCTCAGCGACGCTGATCGATTCGGGAATCGAGACTTCGCGAACGATCGGCTGCGTGGGCTTCTGGAAACCGTGCTTGCCGTTGCCGCTCTGGCCCGGGCCGCGGCGACCGCCACGACGCTCGGAGCGCTTGGCTTTCTTGGCACTGCCGCCACGCTTACGCTCTTCGCGATCGCCACGGTCGTCGTCTTCGTCACGGCCTTTTTTCTTCGCCGCGGCCTTTTTGGGCGGCGCGGTGCGACGGTCGGTACGACCTTCTTTCGGCGGCGCCGGCGGCATCTCTTCGGAGGCCGGGGTTTCGTCGATCTGAAGCTCGGGCACGGCGGCTTCGGCCGGGGCCGGCGCCTTGGCGTCGGCTTCCTTACGCGCGGCTTCTTCAGCGGCCTTGGCTTTTTGGGCCTCGGCGCGCTCTTCGGCTTCGCGAGCCTCGCGTGCTTTATTCTCGGCTTCGGCCTCGGCCATATCGCCTACCAGCTGGCGCGGGCCCGAGTGCGTGGGCTCCGGCGCTTTCGGCTGCTCTTCTTCGGCGCGCTTGACGTAGGTCTTTTTCTTGCGGACCTGAACTTCGATCGTCTTGCCGCGCTCACCGGTTTTGATCCGGCTACGCGTTTTGCGCGTCAGCGTGATGCGGTTTTTACCGGCATCCGCAGCGTCGCCGCCGCCGTGACTTTTCTTCAAAAAGCTCAACAGCGTCTGCTTGTCGTCTTCAGAGACCGCATCGCTTTCCGAGGCGTGCTTAAGGCCCGCCTCTTTCATCTGTTCCAACAGGCGGGGCACATCGCGGCCCACCTTTACTGCAAAATCTTTAACCGTCATATCTGACATTGTGACCCTCCCAAGCCCGTGACCTGTTTACTGTGTGTTCGAAGCCGCTTCGCTATCGTCTTCAAACCAGGGCGCACGGGCAGTCATGATCAGTGCCGCTGCGCGCGCTTCGTCTAACTCCTCGATATCGACCAGATCGTCGACAGACTGCTCGGCGAGATCTTCCATGGTGACAATGCCCCGACTGGCAAGAATGAAGGCCAGGTGGCGCTCCATTCCTTCCATTTCCAACAGATCGTCTGCCGGCTGGGCACCGTCGAGCGCTTCTTCCGAGGCGATCGCCATTGTCAGTAGCTCGTCCTTGGCACGTGCGCGCAGCTCTTCGACGAGCTCTTCATCGAATTCTTCGATTTCGAGCATCTCTTCGAGCGGCACGTAGGCGACTTCTTCCAGGGTAGTGAACCCTTCTTCCACTAATAGCCGGGCAACGTCCTCGTCCACGCTGAGGTGGTGAACGAAGGAGTCCACGAGGCTATCGATTTCCTGCTCGCGCTTGGACTCGGCCTCGTCTTCGGTCATGACGTTGATCCGCCAGCCGGTGAGTTCCGATGCCAGGCGCACGTTCTGGCCGCTGCGGCCGATGGCCTGAGCGAGATTGTCCTGGGCGACCGCGACGTCCATGGCGTGGGCATCTTCATCCACCAAAATGGAGGCAACGTCCGCCGGCGCCATGGCGTTGATGACGAGCTGCGCGGGGTTATCGTCCCACAGCACGATGTCTACACGCTCGTTTTGAAGCTCTGATGACACCGCCTGCACCCGCGAGCCGCGCATACCTACACACGCACCGACCGGGTCGATACGACGGTCGTTGGTTTTGACGGCGATCTTGGCGCGCGAGCCCGGATCGCGGGCCGCGCCCTTGATCTCGATGAGCTGCTCGGCAATTTCCGGCACCTCGATCTTGAAAAGCTCGATGATGAACTGCGCATTGGTGCGCGAGAGCTGAAGCTGTGCGCCGCGAGCCTCCGGGTCGACCTTGACCAGCAGCGCGCGCACCCGCTCGTTCATGCGGTAGCGCTCGCCGTGAATCATTTCGTTACGCGCCAAAAACGCCTCGGCGTTTTCGCCCAGGTCGATGATCAGCCCGTCACGGGTAGTTTTCTTGACGATACCGGCGACCAGCTCGCCTTCGCGGTCGGCGTACTGGCTGACCACTTCGGCGCGCTCGGCTTCACGGACTTTCTGGACGATGACCTGCTTGGCGGTCTGGGCGGCAATACGACCAAACACGGCGTTGTCGATCTTCTGCTCGGTGACCTCACCCAGCGCCAAAGGCGGGTCGCGCCGTTCGGCAACGGTTTGCTTGATTTCGTAATCCGGCGTTTCGAACTCGTCGTCTTCGACCACGGTCCAGTAGCGGTAGGTGTCGTAGTCGCCAGTGCGGCGGTCGATTTCCACGCGCACGTTGGCTTCTTCCTGCTCGAAACGCTTGCGCGAGGCGCTAGCCAGCGCCGCTTCGACCGCTTCGAAAATTACGTCGCGTGAAACGCCTTTTTCATTAGAGATCGCGTCAACGACCATTAAAATTTCTTTACTCATGCGTATGCCTCGCCAGTAAACCTGTCCTTTGTGCCTCGCCCAAGCCGTGGGGGGCCGCCGTTTTTTTAATCTTCGAACTGCGGGACAATGTGTGCAGCATCGATGCTTTCGATGGGAAAGCAGTACTCTTCGCCGTCGAGCTGAAGCAGCACTTCGTCGCTTTCCACGCCCGCGAGCAGCCCCTGATATTTACGCCGGCCATGAAAGGCGGTGCGCAGCTTGAGCGCCACCTGGTGGCCCTGGTAGCGTGTGAAATGATCCAGGGTATACAAAGGACGCGCCATACCGGGCGACGAAACCTCCAGGCGGTACTCGCCGGGAATAGGGTCTTCGACATCCATGACGGCACTGACTTGACGGCTGATATCAGCGCAGTCTTCGACACTGACGCCGCTTTCACGCTCGATGTAGATCACCAGGCGTGAATGTTTGCCCTGAGAAAGATGGTCGATGCCCCATAGCTCGAAGCCCATGGCGGCGACAACAGGCTCAATCAGCGCGTGCAGCGCTGCGTGTTTTGTGGCCACAGACGAAGCTCCTATAGCCGTTGCATCAGGCACCTGGCCAGGAGTCATGAGAAAAGCTAGGTGGCTGATTGGCGTTACCTGAAAATGTGTCTTCGACGTCGCGGCAGGTGCCGGCGCGCAAGACACGCTTGGCTCGCAAAAAGCTACTCTTAAATCTGCCGGTAGCGTCAGCGTGTGTAAAGACGCTACTAACAAAAAGCCCCTTCACAGGAAGGGGCTTTTTAAAAGAAACCTGTAATACCATTTTAACAAACCGGTGTGATTCTATTGCCAGCCAATACTGAAGCGCTGTGCATACACCGTTTGAAAAAAGATGGTAGCGGGGACCGGATTTGAACCGATGACCTTCGGGTTATGAGCCCGACGAGCTACCAGACTGCTCCACCCCGCATCAATCTAGCTGGACGATATTAGTCCCTTATACGACCTTCGTCAAGGGCTTTCTCGTCTCAGGTACCACCCTGAAATCCTCGAAACCGATCCAACCAGTTTCTCGGTGGTGCCGAAGGCGGGACTTGAACCCGCACGACCATACGGTCACTACCCCCTCAAGATAGCGTGTCTACCAATTCCACCACTTCGGCATCAGGGGAGGCTAAAGAAAGCGTCAACAAGCATTTAATCTCAAATACTTAGTCGCCGTTTTCCTCTAGCACTGGCGCGGTATTATCCACACTTCCCGAGTCGTCGTCAAGTGTTGGAACACTTTGTTGTTGCTCGACTAAGCGCGAGTCCGGAATACCGGCTTCCGGGGCCTGTCCTGCCTGAGTGGCAAAGTAGGCAAGCGCCATGGACGTGACGAAGAACCCCGCCGCCAGAACGCCGGTCGCGGTCGACAGAAAGTTACCGCTGCCGCGGGAACCGAAGACCGTCTGTGAGGCACCGCCGCCGAAGGAGGCGCCGGCATCGGCCCCTTTACCCTGCTGAAGCAGGATAAGTACTACGAGCGCGATCGCGATGACCACGTGAACCATTAAAATTGCAACTTGCATGGCGTTATCCTGCTGACTGACAAATAGCGAAAAAATCATCGGTTTTGAGCGAGGCACCGCCCACCAAACCGCCGTCGATATCCGGCTTTGCAAGTAGCTCGGCTGCATTACCGGCATTCATGCTACCGCCGTAGAGAAGCACGAGCTCCTCACCGAGGGTGTCATCAAAACGCGCAAGGTGCGCGCGCACCTCGGCCATTACATCCTGCGCCTGCTCCGGGGTCGCCGTACGCCCGGTACCAATCGCCCATACCGGCTCGTAGGCGATGACCAGTTTCTTTTGGGCTTCGTGGCTTAGATGGGTAAGCACTGCGTCCACCTGAGCCAGCACCACGTCCATGGTGCGCTCGGCCTCGCGCTCCTCCAGGGTTTCACCCACGCATAGAATGGGCGTCAGACCGTGATCGAGCGCGACGTTGACCCGGCCAAGGATCGCCTCGTTGGTATCACCGTAAAGCGCGCGGCGCTCGGAATGGCCCACCAGCACATAGCAGACACCGAACTCGTTGAGCATCGGCGCGCTCACCTCGCCGGTATGCGCCCCCGAGGCCTCGGTATTGAGCGTTTGCGCCCCCAGCTTGAGCGAGGTCGACTGAAACGCCCGCTGCGCGGCGTCGAGGTAGGGAAAAGGCACGATCAGCGCCGCCTCGACCTGCTCGGGCAAGGGGGTGGCCGCCAGGGTGTCCGCAAAGGTGTCGATCAGCGACCTTGAGCCGTTCATTTTCCAGTTACCGGCAATCAGTGGTGTGCGCATTCAATATCCTCACTCAAGGTGGAGCGAAATGGTATAGGAGCGGCCTTGTCAAGACAACCGCTGCCCACATTTGGGCCGAACGCGGGCCAGGCTTAGGTCAGTAGTGCTTCGACCCGCTTTGCAAGGGTTTCGGCCAGCGCCTGAACGTCCAGGTGCGCGCGGCCTTCGACCATTACACGAATCAGCGGCTCGGTACCCGAGGGGCGCAGTAGCACTCGCCCCTGGTCGCCGAGCTTTGCTTCGAGCTCGCCGACCGCTTCATTGAGTACCGGAGCGTCCATGACGTCTTTGGCATGGGTACCGGCGGGCAGCCGGACGTTGACCAGCGCCTGGGGCACCTTCTCGAAGGCCTTTAACAGCGCAGCGAGCGTTTTTTGCTCGCGCATCATCAGCGCCAGCACCTGAAGCGCCGAGACGATACCGTCGCCGGTCGTCTGCGCATGGCCACATACGATATGACCCGAGGACTCGCCGCCCAACTCCCAACCGTTGGCCGCCATTTTCTCCATCACGAAGCGGTCGCCGACCTTGACGCGCTCGAAGGGAATGCCTAGCGCTTCCAGCGCCTTGGCCAGGCCGAAGTTGCTCATCAGCGTACCGACCACGCCGCCCTGCAAAAGACCGCGCTCATGGCGGTCCCGGGCGATGAGATAAAGGATGTCGTCGCCGTCGACTTCCCGGCCGTCGGCATCGACCAACAGCACCCGGTCGCCGTCGCCGTCGAAGGCCACGCCTAAATCAGCGCCCTGCTGAATCACCGCCGCACGCAGCGCCGCCGGATGGGTCGAGCCCACTTCTTGATTGATATTGAGCCCGTTAGGCGTGGCGCCGATCACGCTGACCTCGGCGCCCAGCTCGCGAAATACGCTCGGCGCAATGTGGTAGGTCGCGCCGTGGGCGCAGTCGAGCACCACGCTCAGGCCGTGCAGGCTCAGTCGGTCGGGCAGCGTCGATTTACAGAATTCGATGTAGCGCCCCGCGGCGTCGTCGATGCGCGCGGCCTTGCCAAGCTGCCCGGCCTCGGCGGTGCAAAGCGGCGCGTCCAGCATCGCCTCGATGCGGTCCTCGACTTCGTCGGGAAGCTTTTTGCCCTCGGCGGAAAAGAACTTGATGCCGTTATCCTCGAACGGATTGTGCGAGGCGGAGATGACGATGCCTGCATCGGCGCGAAAGGTGCGGGTCAGGTAGGCGATGCCCGGCGTGGGCATCGGGCCGAGCAGCGAGACATCGACCCCGGCGGCGGAGAGCCCCGCCTCCAGCGCCGACTCGAACATGTAGCCGGAGATGCGCGTGTCCTTGCCGATCAACACCCGCGTGCGCCCGTTCGAGCGGCGCAACACCTGCCCTGCCGCCCAGCCGAGTTTGAGCATGAAGTCGGCGGTGATCGGCGTCTCGCCGACCGTGCCGCGAATACCATCGGTTCCGAAATAGCGTCGTGTCATGAGAAGAGTTCCTTGTGGACCGGCGGCTCGCAGCTTTCCTGGAGGACCGCCCAGGCCATGGTAACGGCATCCGCCGTCGCGCCGACATCATGCACACGTAGTATTTTGGCGCCGCGTTCGACCGCCATGGCCGACAGTGCAAGCCCGCCAGGCAGACGCTCCTCGACCGGCCGACCGAGCACCTTGCCGATCATGCTTTTACGCGACATGCCTACCAACAGCGGCAGGTTCAGCGCCTCGAGCGCGCGCATTTGATTCAAAAGACGCAGGTTGTGCTCAACGGTTTTGCCAAACCCGAACCCCGGATCGAGCAGCAGCTGATCGCGCTTGAACCCGGCCGCTTCGCAGGCCGCGATGCGCCTTGTCAGGTAATCGGCGACCGCCTGCTCGATGGGCTCGTCGTAGGCCGGCGAATGCTGCATATCCTGGGGCTCGCCCTGGCGGTGCATCAAACAAGCAGGCAGCCCGCTACTGGCGGCGGCGGCCAAGGCGCCGTCGCGCTCGAGAGAACGTACATCGTTGATCATACCGGCACCGAGGGCGGCGGACTCGCGCATCACCAAAGCGCTACTGGTATCGACGGAGACCAGCGCGTCGAGTTCGCGCACTAGCGCCTCGACGACCGGGCCGACGCGGTCGAGCTCCTGCTGTTCGGGAACGGCGTCGGCGCCGGGGCGCGTGGACTCCCCGCCGACGTCGATCACCGCCGCGCCCTCGGCCAGCATCTGCTCGGCGCGGCGCAGCGCGTCGTCGAGCGAGACGTGGCGGCCGCCGTCGGAGAAAGAGTCCGGGGTGACGTTCAATATCCCCATGACCCGAGGAAAGGAGAGATCCAGCCGATGACGACCGCACTGCAACTGAGTGACGTGGCTGGGGGCCTGGTGTGGATCGAGCGTTGGTTTCATGAACAGCCTGATAGATAGAAAACGGGGCGGCTTGATGGCGCCTAGCATACCAAAAAAAAGCGCCCCGAGGTGGGGCGCTTTAGAAGCGGGGCGAGCATGACGACCCCAGCGTTAGGCTCAGGGCCCGGCCGGACCGCCAAGCGGGTCGGAGGGGCGGCGGCGAGGTTCGTCGTCGTCCTCTTCGCCATCGTCATTGGCATCGCCATGGTCCGGCTCGTCCGCTTTTGGCTGCGGCTCGCCACCCGCCGGCGTACCGCCGCCGGAGGAGTCGCCGTCATCCCAGCCTTCCGGCGGGCGCGGGTCCTTGCCTTCCATGATGTCCTTGAGCTGACTCGCGTCGATGGTTTCGTACTTCATCAGCGCTTCGGTCATGGCGTCGAGCTTGTCGCGGTTATCGTGCAGGATCTGGCGTGCCTGCTCGTAGCAGTCGTCGATGATCTTGCGCACTTCCTTGTCCAGACGCGTGGTGGTTTCGCCGGACTTCAGTTTGCCGCCGCTCTGCCCCGGGCCGCCGAGGAACTGGTGCGATTCGTCCTCGTCGTACATGATCGGGCCCATCTCATCCGACAAGCCCCACTTGGCGACCATGTTGTGGGCAAGTTCGGTGGCCCGCTTGATGTCGTTGGAAGCGCCGGTGGTCACGCCGTTGGCGCCCAGCGTCATCTCTTCGGCGATACGCCCGCCGAACAGCGAACAGATCTGGCTGAGAATCTGCTGACGCGAGAGGCTGTAACGATCCTCTTCCGGCAGGAACATGGTGACACCCAGCGCCCGGCCCCGCGGGATGATCGTCACCTTGTAGACTGGGTCGTGCTCGGGCATCACCAAACCGATGATCGCGTGACCGGATTCGTGATACGCCGTGTTGAGCTTCTCTTTGTCGGTCATGACCATGGATTTGCGCTCGGCGCCCATCATGATCTTGTCCTTGGCCATCTCCAGCTCGTCCATACCCACCAGGCGCTTGTTGCGACGCGCGGCAAAGAGCGCGGCTTCGTTGACCAGGTTGGCAAGATCGGCACCGGAGAAACCGGGGGTACCACGGGCGATGAAGACCGGCTTGACGTCCTCGGCCAGCGGCACCTTGCGCAGGTGTACGCCCAGGATATGCTCGCGGCCGCGAATATCGGGCAGACCCACGGTGACCTGACGGTCGAAACGGCCCGGGCGCAGAAGCGCCGGGTCGAGAACGTCCGGACGGTTGGTCGCGGCGATCACGATGATGCCTTCGTTGGCTTCGAAACCATCCATCTCGACCAGCAGCTGATTGAGGGTCTGTTCGCGCTCGTCGTTACCACCGCCCATGCCGGCACCGCGCGAGCGGCCCACGGCGTCGATCTCATCGATGAAGATGATGCAGGGTGCCTGTTTCTTGGCCTGCTCGAACATGTCGCGCACACGGGATGCGCCCACACCGACGAACATCTCGACGAAGTCGGAGCCGGAAATCGAGAAGAACGGCACTTTCGCTTCGCCGGCAATGGACTTCGCCAGCAGCGTTTTACCGGTACCCGGCGGGCCCACCATCAACACGCCGCGGGGAATCGTACCGCCCAGGCGCTGGAACTTGGTCGGGTCGCGCAAAAAGTCGACCAGCTCTTCGACCTCTTCCTTGGCTTCGTCGCAGCCGGCGACATCGGCGAAGGTGGTTTTGATCTGATCCTGGGAGAGCAGTTTGGCCTTGGATTTACCAAAGCTCATCGGGCCACCCTTGCCGCCACCGGCGCCGCCCTGCATCTGGCGCATGAAGAACATGAAGATGGCAAGGATAAGCAGAATCGGGAAACTGGCGATCAGTAGGCGCATCCAGATGCTCTGCTGCTCCGGCTCCTTGCCGACCACGGTGACGTCGTTGCTCAGCAGGTCATCCATCAGCTTCGGGTCTTCCGCCGCCGGCCGGATGGTCTGGAACTGCGACCCGTCGGTGCGCTCACCCTGAATGGTGTAGCCATCGATGGTGACACTGCGAACCTGTTGATTTTGCACCTGATGCACGAACTGGGAGTAGTTAGTGGACTGGGGTGCGCTTTCCGTACTGAAATTGTTGAACACTGTCAGTAGCACGGCCGCAATGACCAACCACAGAATCAGGTTCTTCGCCATATCGTTCAAGGGGCTACCCTCATTACAAGAATCCGTCAGTTAACCGTCGATACTCAGACCTTACACTAGAGCACTACGTTCAACCATTGCCAAAGCACGTTTGACTTTGGGCCATGTATGCCATAGGGGCCTTACGACCCGTATGACACGCAGTGCGATTGCCTTCGCGGCAATCGCCATGATCGTTTTCTTCGCGGCGTGAATTAGCGGCCGCGAAACCCCTGGGCTAGAAAATAGACCTCCCGAGAGCGGGCCCGCGAAGCGCCGGGCTTGCGCGTCACTACGCGGTCGAAGTCGCCTCTCAACTCCTTCAAATAAGCGTCGAACCCTTCACCCTGAAACACCTTGGCCAGAAAGGTGCCGCCTTTGGAGAGCGTTTCCCGGGCAAGCTCCAGGGCCAGCTCGACAAGATACATCGCCTGGGGTTGGTCGATGGCGGCCATGCCACTCATATTGGGGGCCATGTCCGACATCACAAGGTCGACGCGGCGATTTCCCAGCCGCTCGAGAATGGCGTTCAGCACACTCTCTTCGGTGAAATCGCCCTGGATGAAGTCAACGCCGGCCAGCGCGTCCATTTCCAGAATGTCCGAGGCGACGACCACACCGTCCATACCGACTTTATCGGCGGCCACCTGGCTCCAGCCACCGGGGGCGGCGCCCAGGTCGATCACCGTCATGTTCGGGCGAAAGAGCTTGTCTTTTTCATCGAGCTCTAAAAGCTTGTAGCTTGCGCGCGAGCGGTAGCCGTCCTGCCAGCTCTGCTTGACGTACTGATCGTCAAAATGCTCTTTCATCCAGTTGGCGCTGGTCTTGCTGGCGGAGCGTTTGGGACCTGCTGGCTTTTGCTGCATGAGGCGTCTACATCTAGCGTATGGGGGTGAATGTGCGAAAGTGCCGGGTGGACTGCTTTCACTTGACGGCGTTTCACCGTAAGATGGAGCGTTAAGCGCAAACCGGGATACCGCAAGATACCATGAGCTTGTCACAGGCACAAAAGAAAGCATTTCGCAGCATTGGCCATCACCTGAACCCAGTCGTGACGGTCTCTGAAAACGGCATCTCCGAGAATCTGCTCGCCGAGTTCGACCGCGCACTGCGCGATCACGAGCTGATCAAGGTGAAGTTGGCCCTCCCCGAGCGCGACGATCGCGCGGCCATGGTGCAGGAGCTGGTCAATGAAAGCGGCGCGGAGCTTGTCCAAACCATTGGCAAGATGGCGCTTTTTTACCGCCGAAACCCAAGCGCCAACCCCAAACTTTCCAACGTCAGCCGCTTCGAGAACCATCACGGCCGCCACTGAGCACGCGCTAAAGCGCTATCGAGAAGCGCCATGCAAAAGGCCCGGGCATCACTGCCCGGGCCTTTTTTTGTGCCATCAAACGCCAGGTTTAGATGTGCTCGACGCTTTCGATTTCGTATTCGACATCGCCGCCGGGGGTCTTGACCACCACGATATCACCCTCTTCCTTGCCAATTAACGCGCGGGCGATGGGGGATGTGACCGAGATGCGCCCGGATTTAATATCCGCTTCGTCTTCACCGACGATACGGTAGGTGACCTGGGCGTCGCTATCCAGATTCAAAAGCGCCACGGTCACACCAAAGATCACCTTGCCGGTTTTGGGCAGTTTGGTGACATCGATCACCTGGGCGCCGGAGAGCTTGCTTTCGATCTCTTGAATGCGTCCTTCGATAAATCCCTGCTGTTCACGGGCCGCGTGATACTCGGCGTTCTCCTTGAGATCGCCGTGCTCGCGCGCCTCGGCGATCGCGGCAATCACCTCAGGGCGCGCTTCGCCCTTCAGGTGACTGAGCTCTTCGCGAAGACTTTTTTCGCCCGCTACCGTCATCGGGACCTTGTTCATTGACTTGCTCCTGCATGCAGATCCTGAAGGCGCCGCACCGTAATCTCCCGACCGTACTCGAGCGCCATGCAAACGGCATTAGCGCCCGCCAGGGTGGTCGCATAGGGCACCTTGCGCGCGAGAGCAGTACGGCGAATGATCGAAGAGTCGTTGATAGCCTGACGACCTTCGGTAGTGTTCACAATGTAGGCGATCTCGTCGTTCTTGAGCGAATCGACGATATGGGGGCGACCTTCGTAAACTTTATTGACGTGCTCGACTGTGAGCCCGGCCGCTTCGAGTGCGGCGGCCGTTCCGCGCGTGGCACATAACGTGAAGCCCAATGTTAGCAGAGAACGGCCTACTTCGATAATCCCCTCTTTGTCCGGCTCGCGCACCGACAAGAAGGCCTTGCGCGGACCATCGAGGGCCGGAATGGCCTCCCCGGCGCCCAGCTGCGCCTTGAAAAACGCCTCGGCGAAGGTATCGCCGGAGCCCATCACTTCGCCGGTGGACTTCATCTCCGGCGAAAGGATCGGATCGACCCCCTGGAACTTGTTGAACGGGAAGACCGCTTCTTTCACGCTATAAAAATGCGGCACGATTTCGCGCTCGAAGCCCTGGCTTGCCAGGGTCTGGCCCGCCATGCAGCGCGCGGCGATCTGGGCAAGCGAGGTGCCGATGCACTTGGAGACGAACGGCACGGTACGCGAGGCGCGCGGGTTGACTTCGATCACGTAGATCTCATTGTCCTGCCAAGCGAGCTGCACGTTCATCAGCCCCTTCACACCCAGCTCCACCGCCATGCGCTTGACCTGGTCGCGCATCTCGTCCTGCACATCCGCGGGCAGCGAGTACGGCGGCAGCGCGCAGGCGGAGTCGCCGGAGTGCACCCCGGCCTGCTCGACGTGCTGCATGATGCCGCCGATCACCACGGCGTCGCCGTCGGACACCGCGTCGATATCCACCTCGACCGCGGCGCTCAAGAAGTGATCCAGCAGCACCGGCGAGTCGTTGGAGACCTTCACTGCGTTGGTCATGTAGTTTTCGAGTTCAGACGCGTCGTAGACGATCTCCATGGCGCGCCCGCCGAGCACATAGCTGGGGCGCACGACCAAGGGGTAGCCGATCGCCTCGGCCTTGGCGAAGGCCTCGTCGAAGCTGCGCGCGGTGGCGTTGGGCGGCTGCTTGAGACCGAGCTTCTCGATCATGTGCTGGAAGCGCTCGCGGTCTTCGGCGCGGTCGATGGCATCCGGTGTGGTGCCGATGATCGGCACGCCGGCGGCTTCGAGCTCCCGGGCGAGCTTCAGCGGGGTCTGGCCGCCGAACTGGACGATCACGCCCGCCGGCTTCTCTTTATCGGCGATTTCGAGCACGTCTTCCAGCGTCACCGGCTCGAAGTAGAGCCGATCCGAGGTGTCGTAGTCGGTAGAGACGGTTTCCGGGTTGCAGTTGACCATGATGGTCTCATAGCCGTCGTCGCGCATCGCGAGTGCGGCGTGAACGCAGCAGTAGTCGAACTCGATACCCTGGCCGATGCGGTTCGGGCCACCGCCGAGCACCATGATCTTCTGGCGATCGGAAACGTCGGCCTCGCACTCCTCTTCATAGGTGGAGTACATATAGGCGGTGCTCGAGGCGAACTCCGCCGCACAGGTATCGACACGCTTGTAAACCGGGCGAATACCCGCGGCCTGGCGGGTTTGGCGGAATTCCTTTTCGCTGACGCCGAGCAGTTTGGCCAGGCGCGCGTCGGCAAAGCCCTTGCGCTTGAGCTGGTAGAGCTCGCGGGCCGAGAAGTCGCCCAGCGCGCGCTTGGCCACAGAGGCCTCAGAAAGAATCAGGTCTTCGAGCTGCACCAAAAACCAGCGGTCGATGTTGGTCAGCGCGAAGACCTCTTCGACGCTCATACCGGCGCGCATGGCGTCGGCCACAAAGAAGATGCGCTCGGCGCCGGCGGCCTGCAGCTCGCCCTTGATCTGCGCCATCGCCTCATCGCTAAAGTCGGTAATGATCGGGTCGAGGCCGTCGTTGCCGGTTTCCATACCGCGCAGCGCTTTTTGCAGCGACTCCTGGAAGGTACGGCCAATCGCCATTACCTCGCCTACCGACTTCATCTGGGTGGTGAGACGGTCATTGGCCTGGGGGAATTTCTCGAAGGTGAAGCGCGGAATCTTGGTGACGACGTAGTCGATGGACGGCTCGAAAGACGCCGGGGTCGCCCCGCCGGTAATGTCGTTTTGCAGCTCGTCCAGGGTGTAACCCACCGCGAGCTTCGCGGCGATCTTGGCGATCGGAAAGCCGGTGGCTTTCGAGGCAAGCGCCGAGGAGCGCGAGACCCGTGGATTCATCTCGATGACCACCAGGCGCCCGGTTTGCGGGTCCATGCCGAACTGAACGTTGGAGCCACCGGTTTCCACCCCGATCTCGCGCAGCACCGCAAGGCTTGCGTCGCGCATGATCTGGTACTCTTTATCCGTCAGCGTCTGCGCCGGGGCCACGGTGATCGAGTCGCCGGTGTGCACGCCCATCGGGTCGAAGTTCTCGATGGCGCACACTATGATGCAGTTATCGTTTTTATCGCGCACGACCTCCATTTCGTACTCTTTCCAACCCAGCAGCGACTCGTCGATCAAAAGCTCGTGATTGTTGGAAAGCTCGAAACCGCGGGTGCAGATCTCCTCGAACTCTTCCTTGTTGTACGCCACGCCGCCGCCGGAGCCGCCCATGGTGTAGGAAGGCCGGATGATGGTCGGAAAGCCAAGCTCCGCTTGAATCTCCCAGGCTTCATCCATGGTGTGGGCGACCTTCGCCTTCGGGCACTCGAGGCCGATACGCTTCATGGCCTGGTCGAACAGATCACGGTCCTCGGCCATGTTGATGGCGTCGGCGTTGGCGCCGATCATCTCGACGCCGTGCTTGTCGAGCACGCCGTGCTTTTCAAGGTCGAGGGCGCAGTTGAGCGCGGTTTGCCCGCCCATGGTGGGCAGGATCGCGTCGGGCTTTTCCGCCTCGATGATTTTCTCGACGGCCTGCCAGGTGATCGGCTCGATGTAGGTGGCATCGGCCATGACCGGGTCGGTCATGATGGTGGCCGGGTTGGAGTTGACCAGCACCACCCGGTAGCCCTCCTCGCGCAGCGCTTTACACGCCTGGGCGCCGGAGTAGTCGAATTCGCAGGCCTGGCCGATGACGATGGGGCCAGCGCCAATGATGAGAATAGTCTTGATGTCGGTACGCTTGGGCATAACGGTTCCCGCAAAAAAGTGACGATGAGCTCGATAGGGCTTGGCAAACGGATCAGCGACGCGCCTGCATCAGGTCGATAAAGCGATCAAACAGCGGCGATACGTCCTTCGGACCGGGGCTCGCTTCCGGATGCCCCTGAAAGCTGAACGCCGGGCGGTCGGTGCGCTCGATGCCCTGCAGTGTGCCGTCGAAAAGCGAGCGGTGCGTGGCGCGCACATTACCTGGCAGCGTGGTTTCGTCGGCGGCGAAGCCGTGGTTCTGGCTCGTGATCATCACCGTGCCAGAGTCGAGATCCTGCACCGGGTGGTTGGCGCCGTGGTGGCCGTGGTTCATTTTGACGGTCTTCGCCCCGGAGGCCAGCGCTAAAAGCTGGTGACCCAGGCAGATACCGAACACCGGCGTATCGGTTTCGAGAATCTCGCCAATCGCGGTGATCGCGTAGTCGCAGGGCTCCGGGTCGCCGGGGCCGTTGGCCAAAAATACGCCGTCCGGATTCATCGCCAGAACCTCTGCAGCTGGGGTCTGAGCGGGCACCACGGTCAAGCGGCAGCCGCGGGCGGCCAGCATACGCAGGATGTTGAATTTCACCCCGTAGTCATAGGCCACCACGTGGTAAGGCCGATCAAAGGTCGAAGTATCGGCGTAGCCCGCGCCCAGGCTCCACTCGCCTTCGCTCCACTCATAGGCCTGCTTGCAGGAGACCTCCTTGGCCAGATCCATGCCCTTGAGCCCGGGAAAGGCGCGGGCCGCCGCCAACGCCCGCTCGACGGCGTCGTCGCCCTCGGCATCACTGCCCGCCAGAATCGCCCCGTTCTGCGCGCCCTTGTCGCGCAAAAGGCGTGTCAGGCGGCGGGTGTCGATATCGGCGATGCCCAGCACGTTTTGACTTTCCAGATACTCGGAAAGGCTCTGCTGGCTGCGAAAGCTGCTGGCCATCAAGGGGAGATCGCGAATCACCAGACCGGCGGCGGCAATGGAGGCAGACTCCACGTCTTCCGGGTTAATGCCGGTGTTGCCGATATGCGGGTAGGTGAGTGTGACGATCTGGCGGGTGTAGGAGGGGTCGGTGAGAATTTCCTGGTAGCCGGTCATGGCCGTATTGAACACCACCTCCCCGCTCGTGACGCCTTCGGCGCCGATGGCAACTCCGTGAAACACGCTGCCATCTTCCAGGGCCAATATCGCAGGTTTGCTCAATGCGGGGTTATTCAAGACAACTTCTCCCATGCTGTTAGGCGCCTGGGGGCGCAGGCTCGGCGATCCGGTGTCGGCGTTTGCGTGCAAACGTCGGGTCGTAAAAAAGCGGGACGAAGCCGATAAAGAAAAAATCGGTTTCATCCCGCTTGTTGTTCTTCCGTGGCAGGTGGCCATGGTTTAGCGTACGGCGTTGGGCAATTTTTCAATAAAGCCAGTGCAACAAGCGCAGCGTTCGCCGTTTACTTTCTACTCACATGCCACCACCCGGCCAAAATTTTTGGAATGTTACAGCATTTCAGGCGACCAGACCAGCCTTTTGGCTACAAATCCAGCTCAAGCCTCACCCAGCCCGAGCACGTCCTGCATATCGAAACGCCCGCTTCGTTGCTCCGCGACCCAGCGCGCCGCGCGCACCGCGCCCTTGGCAAACGTCATGCGACTCGATGCCTTGTGGGTGATCTCGATGCGCTCGCCTTCGGTGGCGAACATCACCGTGTGCTCGCCGACGATATCGCCGGCGCGCACCGTGGCAAAGCCGATCTCGGTATCGGTGCGCGGCCCGCACTGGCCCACGCGCTCGAACACGCCATGCTCTTTCAGCGTGCGATCCAGACTTTTGGCGATGACCTCGCCCATCTTGACCGCGGTACCGGAGGGGGCATCGATCTTGTGGCGGTGGTGGGCTTCGACGATCTCGATATCGTAACCTTCATCGCCCAGCGCCCTGGCCGCGGTTTCCAGAAGTTTGAGGGTCAGGTTCACACCAACGCTCATGTTGGGCGCGAACACCATGGCGACGTTATCGCGGTAGCTATCGAGGGCGGCGAGCTCGTCATCGTTCATGCCGGTGGTACCGATCACGATGGCCTTGCCGTGCTCGGCGCAGAAGGCCAGATTCGAAAGCGTTACTTGCGGGGCGGTGAAGTCGATCAGCACGTCGAAGTCGTCGACGATGGCGTTGAGTGAGTCGACCGCGGTCACGCCGCACTTACCCGTACCCGCCAGCTCGCCGATATCGGCACCGACGAGCGAGCTTCCCGGCTCGACGATACCGCCGGCCAGTGTTGCGTTCTCATCCTGATTTAGCGCGCTTACCAGCGTGCGGCCCATGCGCCCCGCTACGCCTACGATGGCCACTCGTGTCATACAATCTCCTGGGTGCAATCGTCTGAAAGGCGCCAGGCGGCGCCTTTTATTCATTCATCCGCGGGAGTATACCAGAGCCCGCCGGCCATCACGGCCGGCGGGCGGCCTGGCTAGTTTTCCCAGACGATCTCCAGCGTCTCGTCTTTGGCCATGCGCTCCAGGTGGTTCTGGACGACGCCTTCGAGTTTATCCAGCGTTGCCTCATCGAGGGTTTCGATCGAGACCGCGAGCTTATCGGCCTCGGCGTGCATCAGGCAGGTGCCGCCTTCAGGAAAGACGATTTTGGCATCCTGAGCGGTGTACTCGACCTCGAGCTTGTGCGACCAGTGCTTACACAAACGGTTGATCAAGCGCTCGCCGGATTCGGTGGCAATTTCAGCACGGGATATCGGCATGACACTCTCCTTTCATAAGAAACGATCGATGTAGCTTAAGATCGGCGTTGAAAACTGACAAACGCTGCGTTGAACGCTTACGCAACGCAGTGTTTGAATAATTGGAACAGTTTGGCGCTAACCGCTCGACAGCTATCGGGGATTTCTCGATAATACCCTATGTAAATGCGAATCATACACAGTTGTCTCAGGGCGCCTGGCCCCGTTGAACGGCCCGACTCTTTATAGACACCATGATGACTTTTTATCTTCAGCCTTTTTATGGGCAGACTCGGCGGGAAAATTTATGAGCTCACACCTAAAAGCCCTGGCCGGCGCGGCCGCCCTGAGCTGCACGGCTGCCATGGCCGACGGTATCGACGTGGTGGATATTACCGGGCGCGAGGTGCATTTCGATGCTCCCGCCGAACGAGTCATACTCGGTGAAGGCCGCCAGATCTACCTGTTGGGTCTGCTCGAGCCTGAAGCACCGTTCACCCACGTGGTGGGTTGGCGCGAAGATTTTTCCCAGGCCGATCCGGATAACTACGCGCGCTACGCCGAGCGCTTTCCGGCGATTGACGAGCTGCCCACCTTCGGCGGCTTCAAGGACGGCACCTTCGACGTCGAGCAGGCCGCTTCATTAACCCCGGACGTGGTGTTCATGAACCTGGAAGCCAAGGCGGCGACCGAGGACGCCGCCTACGACGATAAGCTCGGCCAGCTCGGCATTCCCATCGTCTACGTCGATTTTCGTGAAGACCCGATTGCCCACACGATCCCCTCGATCCGCCTGATGGGCCAGATCATGGACGACGAAGAAGCGGCAGAGGAATTCATCGACTTCGCCGAGGCGCAGCTGGCCCGTGTCACCACCGTGATCGACGAGGCCGACCCCGAGCGGCCGAGCGTGTTCATCGACCGGGCCGGCGGCTACTCCGATGAGTGCTGCATGAGCTTTGGCCCCGGTAACTTCGGCGAGTACGTCACCCTTGCCGGGGGCGCGAATATCGCCGAGGGCATCATCCCGGGCAGTTTCGGCACGCTCAACCCGGAACTGATCGTCGCCGCAAGCCCGGAGCACATCGTCGTGACCGGCGGCAACTGGGACGCCTACGTTCCCGGCGGCGACTGGGTCGGCATGGGCCCGGGCGCGGACATGGACGCGGCGCGAGCCAAGCTCGAAGGCCTCACCCACCGCACGGCGATGACCGGCGTTCAAGCCGTCGAGGATGGCAACGTCCACGCGATCTGGCACCAGTTCTACAACAGCCCCTACTACTTCGTCGCCATTCAGCAGCTCGCCAAGTGGCTACACCCGGATCTTTTCGAAGACCTGGACCCGGAGGCCACGATGCGCGAGCTTCACGAGCGCTTCTTGCCGATCGACTATGAACCCGGCTACTGGATCTCCCTCGATGGCCAGTGATACCACCCTGAGCGTCCCGGCAAGCCAGGGGCGCAGCCACTATAAAACCCAGGTGCTACGCCGACAGCTGATTCTCGTCGCGCTGGTCGTGGCCCTGTTTTTCAGCCTATGTGTCGATCTATCGCTTGGCCCGGCCCGCTATAGCCTCGGCGAAGTCATCGCGGCACTGCTCACTCCCGGAAGCGTCAGCGATCAGATCCGCGTGATCCTTTGGGAGATGCGCATGCCGGTGGCGCTGATGGCGCTGGTGGTCGGCGCAAGCCTCTCAGTGGCCGGCGCGCAGATGCAGACCATTCTGAGCAACCCGCTGGCCAGCCCCTTCACCCTGGGCATCTCCGCCGGGGCGAGCTTCGGCGCTGCCCTGGGCCTTGCGTTTGGTGTCGCGATCATCCCCGCCGCCTCCATCGAGTTCGTGGTGCCGCTCAACGCCTTCATCATGGCCATGTTCACGGCGTTCTTGATCCACGCGCTGAGCTTAAAGCGCGGCGTTACGGTGGAGACCATCGTGCTGCTGGGCATCGCCATGGTGTTCATCTTCAATTCACTGATGTCGCTGATCCAGTTTTTCGCAAGCCAGGAGGCGGTGACCGCGGTCGTGTTCTGGACCATGGGGAGTCTGACCAAGGCGACCTGGCCCAAGTTCTGGATCGCGCTGGGCATTCTGGGGGCGATCCTGCCGCTTCTGGCCCGCCACGGCTGGGCGCTGACCGCCATGCGCCTGGGCGATGCCAAGGCCGAGAGCATGGGCGTCAAGCCGCGCGCGCTGCGCCTGGAAGTATTGGTGCTGGTCTCGCTGCTCTCGGCGGTGGCGGTGGCGTTCGTGGGCACTATCGGCTTTATCGGCCTGGTGGGCCCACACATCGCCCGCATGCTGGTGGGCGAGGATCAGCGCTTTTTCCTGCCGGGCTCGGCGCTTTGCGGCGCGTTGATTTTGTCGGTGGGCTCGGTGATCTCCAAGCTGATCATTCCCGGCACGATCATTCCCATCGGCATCGTCACCTCATTAGTCGGCATTCCGTTCTTTCTGTTTCTCGTGTTAAACCACAAGAAGGCCTCATGGTAACGCTCACGCTCAATCACGTATCGGCGCGTTACGGGCGTCGCACCATCGTCGATGACGTCACGACCCCCACCTTTCACGGCGGCCAGGTGGTGGCGCTATTGGGGCCCAACGCGGCGGGTAAATCGACGCTTTTTCGCCGCATCCTGGGCCTGGTGCAGGGTCAGGGCACGGTGGTCATCGGCAATACCCAGTCCGAACGCCCGGTGGCCTACATGCCCCAGGACACCGGCGCGAAGGCGGTGCTCAGTGTTTATGAGTCGGTGCTGTTGGCACGCATGCAAGGGCGAAGCCTAAAGGTACAGCCGGAGGATCTTGCCCAGGTCGACCGGGCGCTTGGGGAGCTGAACATTGCCGCCCTTGGCGAGCGCGACATCGGCGATTTGAGCGGCGGCCAGCGCCAGCTGGTGAGTGCCGCCCAGGCGCTGGTGCAGGAGCCGGACATCCTCATGCTCGACGAGCCCACCTCGGCGCTGGACTTGAACCGCCAGATCAGCCTGCTGAGCGTACTGCGCCGGCTGGCCGACGAGCGCGGCATGCTGATTCTGGTCGCGCTGCACGATTTGGGCCACGCACTGCGCTTCACCGATGCTTCGATGGTGCTGGAGTACGGCCGGTTGATCGCCTGCGGCCCCACTCAAGAGGTCATCACGCCGGATCTCTTGCGCCAGGTCTACAAAGTGGCGGCGCGCATCGAGCCCTGCTCGAAGGGCCACCCTCAGCTTATCGTCGAAGAGGCCGTTTAGAGCGGCGGCCTTCGAGGGAGGCCAGCGCGACGCCGGCCAGCATCAGGGGCAGCGCCATGATGAAGCCACTTGAGATGGGAATGGCGAACAGCACCCAGTCCGCAGCAATCGGCCAGACCAGCGCCACGTACTCGAACGGCGCCAGCCGCGACACTTCGGCATAGCGAAACGCCAGCGTCATGGCGATATGACCCGCCCCGCCAAACAGCCCGGAAAGCACCAGCAGGGCAAACTCGGTGCCGGTAAGCTCTGCCCAGCCCAACGGGAACGTGGCAAGCCCCGCCAGCGACGACACCACGATGAAATAAAACGCGATCGACCCGGCGGTTTCGGTACGCGAGATATGCCGGATGGTCAGCAGAGCGCCCGCGGTCAAAAGCGCCCCCACGGTGCCGAGCGCGTAGCCCAACAGCCGGCCGTCACTTCCGGCCCCGCTCAGTTGGGGCACCACCAGCACCGCCATACCGGCCAGCGCCAGCACGATGGCCCCGCCGCGGTAGAACGAAAATTTTTCGCCGAGTAGCAGCACGCCGCCCACCGCCATGAAGATCGGCGCCAGCTGCACCAAAAGCGTCGCCTCGGCCACCGGCAGAAAAGCGACGGCCGAAAACGAGCAAAACATCGCCGCCGCCCCAAGCCCGGAGCGCAGCAGATGCCCGAGCGGGCGCCGGGTGGCCAGCGCCCCGGGGAATTCCCGGCGGATCATCAAAAAGATGACGATGGGGATCAGCGCGAACAGCGAGCGAAAGAAGATGGACTGGCCCACCGGGACCGACTCGCTCACCGCCTTGATGCACACCAGCATGCCGGTGAACATCACCCCGGACAGCACGCGCAAGAAAATGCCCAGCCCTGGGCGGTCTTCGATTCCGGTCATGGTCGACTCGCTTTTTCTACAAAAAAGTCCCCGGCGCCAGGCACCGGGGACTTTGTACGCTAATGGCGCGCCAGGTACTCCATGGAGCACCTGGCCAACGCCGAGGCCTTCAGCTTACGGCTTCATCTCTTCGAAGAACTTCTTCACGCTGTCGAAGAAGCCGGTTTTCTTCGGCGAGTGGCTGTGGCTGTTGCTGCCGTCGAAGCTCTCCTGGAGCTGACGCAGCAGACCTTTCTGCTCTTCGTTCAAATTCACCGGGGTCTCGATCACTACCTTGCAGAGCAGATCCCCCGGCGCGCCGCCGCGAACCGGTTTGACGCCCTTACCGCGTAGGCGGAAGAGCCGCCCGGTTTGGGTTTCCGGCGGGATCTTGAGCTTCACGCGGCCATCGAGCGTCGGCACTTCGAGTTCGCCCCCCAGGGACGCATCGACGAAGTTGATCGGCACATCGCACTGCAGGTGCTTGCCGTCGCGCTGGAAGATCGGGTGCGACTTGATCGCGACCTGCACATAAAGATCGCCGGCCGGGCCGCCGTTCACGCCGCTTTCGCCTTCGCTATTCAGGCGAATACGGTCGCCGGTATCCACGCCAGGCGGAATCTTCACGGACAGCGTACGGGTCTCGCGTACGCGGCCTTCACTATTACACTTGTGGCACGGCACCTTGATCTGCATGCCGGAGCCGTGACAGGTCGGGCAGGTTTGCTGCACGGCGAAAAAGCCCTGCTGCATGCGTACCTGGCCCATGCCCTGACAGGTCGGGCAGGTTTCCTTGCTGGTACCGGGCTCGGCACCTTCACCGTCGCAGCGGTCACAGTTGATGTGGCGCGGTACGCGAATGTCGACCGTGGTACCGGCGACGGCGTTTTCCAGATCCAGCTCCAGGTTGTAGCGTAGATCCGAGCCGCGGGCCGGGGCGTTCGGGCCACGACGACGACCGCCGCCCCCACCAAAGATATCGCCGAACACGTCGCCGAAGATGTCGCTGAAGTCCCCGGCGCCACCGCCGCCGCCGAAGCCGCCACCACCATAGCCGCCGCCCTGGCCGTCTACACCGGCGTGGCCGAACTGGTCATAAGCAGCGCGCTTTTGCTCGTCGCTGAGCACTTCGTAGGCATCGGATACGTCGCGGAATCTCTCTGCGGCGGTTTCGTCATCCGGGTTACGGTCAGGGTGGAATTTTTGCGCCAGGCGGCGATAGGCCTTTTTGATCTCTTTCTGATCGGCCCCTTTTTCAACACCCAGGACTTCATAATAATCGCGCTTGGACATGGGTCCTACGCCTCCTGGTTAGGTATGCACTTGACGGTACAGGTCACGATAAACGTCCTGGCCGCGGAAACAGCAACGCGGGAGAGGGCTCCCGCGTTGCTGCTAACCTTGGCAGAAAGAGAAATTACTGCTTCTTCTGCTCGTCGTTGACTTCTTCGTACTCGGCGTCAACCACGTCGTCTTCCGGCTTGGAAGCGGTTTCTTCGCCGCCTTCGCCTTCTGCCTGAGCGCCTTCAGCCTGCTCGGCGTACATCTTCTGTGCCAGCTGGCCGGAGGCTTCGGTCAGGGCATCCAGTTTCTTCTGGATATCGTCCTGGTCGTCGGTCTTCACCGCCGCTTCGAGATCGGCAATGGCGGTTTCGATGTTCTGCTTCTCTTCATCGGTCGCCTTGTCGCCGGCTTCTTCCAGCGTCTTGCGCGTGGCGTGAATCATGCCGTCGGCCTGGTTACGCAGCTGGACCAGCGCCTCGAACTTCTTGTCTTCGTCGGCGTGGGCTTCGGCGTCGCGCACCATCTGCTCGACTTCTTCATCGGAAAGACCGCTGGAAGCCTTGATGACGATCGACTGCTCTTTACCCGTCGCCTTGTCTTTCGCGGAGACGTTCAGGATACCGTTGGCGTCCAGGTCAAAGGCAACTTCGATTTGCGGTACGCCGCGCGGTGCCGGCGGAATGTCAGCGAGATCGAAACGACCCAGCGACTTGTTCTGCGATACCTGTTTACGCTCACCCTGCACGGCGTGAATGGTCACGGCCGTCTGGTTATCATCCGCGGTGGAGAAGGTTTGCGTCTTCTTCGTCGGGATGGTGGTGTTCTTCTCGATCAGCGGCGTCATGACGCCGCCGAGGGTCTCGATACCCAGTGTCAGCGGGGTGACGTCGAGCAGCAGCACGTCCTTCACGTCGCCGCCCAGTACACCGCCCTGAATCGCGGCGCCTACGGCAACGGCTTCGTCCGGGTTGACGTCTTTACGCGCTTCCTTGCCAAAGAACTCAGCGGCTTTCTGCTGAACCAGCGGCATACGCGTTTGGCCACCGACGAGGATGACGTCGTCGATTTCAGAGGCGGAAAGACCGGAGTCCTTCAGCGCCATCTTGCACGGCTCTAGCGAACGCTGTACCAGCTCTTCGACGAGCGACTCGAGCTTGGCGCGGGTCACTTTGACGTTCAGGTGCTTGGGACCGGTGTTGTCTGCCGTGATGTAGGGCAGGTTCACGTCGGTCTGCTGGGCGCTTGAAAGTTCGATCTTGGCTTTTTCGGCGGCTTCTTTCAGGCGCTGCATGGCCAGATTGTCGCCGGAAAGGTCGATACCACTGTCGGACTTGAACTGCGCGACCAGATAGTTGATCAACGACAGGTCAAAGTCTTCGCCGCCCAGGAAGGTGTCGCCGTTGGTGGCCAACACTTCGAACTGGGTTTCGCCATCGACGTCGGCCACTTCGATGATGGAGATATCGAAGGTACCACCACCCAGGTCGTAAACCGCGATGGTCTTGTCACCGCGCGACTTGTCCATGCCGTAGGCAAGGGCCGCGGCGGTCGGCTCGTTGATGATCCGTTTGACTTCCAGACCCGCGATGCGGCCGGCGTCTTTGGTTGCCTGACGCTGGCTGTCGTTGAAGTAGGCGGGTACGGTAATGACCGCTTCGGTCACTTCTTCGCCGAGGTAGTCTTCGGCGGTTTTCTTCATCTTCTTGAGCACTTCCGCGCTGACCTGCGGCGGTGCCATTTTCTTGCCTTTTACTTCGACCCACGCGTCGCCATTATCGGCTTCGGCGATCTTGTACGGCACCATCTTGATGTCTTTTTGAACGACGTCGTCTTTGAAGCGACGGCCGATCAGACGCTTGATGGCGTACAGGGTGTTTTCCGGGTTGGTCACGGCCTGGCGCTTGGCGGCCTGACCGACCAGGGTTTCGCCGTCATCGGTATAGGCGATGATGGACGGCGTGGTGCGGCCGCCTTCGGCGTTTTCAATTACCTTGGAGCTATCACCATCGAGAACCGCCACACAAGAGTTGGTGGTGCCCAGGTCAATACCAATAATACGTCCCATAGCAAAAACCTCGAATTCGGTTGTGACAAAACTAAATGCTGTTGAGCAATCGGTGTGCGGTAACTACCGCGGGTTGGCCTTTATCTGGGGGCCGCCTTGAACTTTTCAAGGGGGGATTTTGTATTAACCCCTAACTCGATCACTCTGCTTTCTTGCTGACCACGACCATCGCCGGGCGAACCAGACGACCGTTGAGCAGGTAGCCCTTTTGCATCACGTCCATCACGGTGTTGGGCTCGAGCTCCGGGTTGGGGACCATGGTCATCGCTTCGTGCACCTGGGGGTCGAAGGGCTCGCCGTGGGGCTCCACGCTTTCGACACCAAACTTGTTCAGCACGTCCAGCTGCATTTTGAGCGTCATGGACACGCCTTCACGGTGTACGTCAGTGGCGTCTTCTTGCATGTTCTCGAGGGCTTTTTCGAGGCTGTCGACCACCGGCAGAAGCTCTTTCACGAACTTCTCGAGCGCGAACTTGCGCGCTTTTTCCGCTTCGGCTTCAGCGCGGCGACGAATGTTTTGCGCTTCCGCCGAGGCGCGCAGCGACTGGTCCTTGGCTTCGGACAAACTCTGTTCGAGCTCTTCTACCCGCGCGGCCAACACTTCGGCTTCCGGGTTATCCACGCCCTGCTCCAAAGTGTCGGTGCCCAGCGGCGACTCGTCGTCCAGCACGCCTTCCAGGTCGCCCTCGACCAAGCGCTCTTCGTCGGCCTGCTCGGTGACGTCGGCCTCCTGCTCCTGGCGGGCCAGCTCGTCATCCATGGGGGTTTGCGGTTCTTTCGCCATGCCGTACTCCTAAATGAGGTCGCGGCGCCTAATGCGGCTGCCTGATGAAACAAAGGGTTTATCGATGCGTATGCACGCTATATGGGGGCCCTGGCCGTCATCTCAAGAGGGGCATTGAAGTGAGTTATCGACTACTGTATAAAACAACAATCATTGTATAAGCATCCAGTTTCTATAGCGCCCTGCCCAGGAGGCCCTATGCTGACGCAGCTAGTGATCCAGGACTACGCCATCGTTGACCGTCTGGAGCTCGACTTGACCGACGGCATGACCGCCATCACCGGTGAAACCGGGGCGGGCAAATCCATCTTGCTTGGCGCCCTGGGGCTTTGCCTGGGCGAACGCGCCGAGGCCGGGAGCGTACGCCACGGCTGCGAGCGCACCGATCTTTCCGCCAGTTTCGACATTACCCACCTGCCCGCCGCTGCCGAGTGGCTCGAAGCGCGAGAGCTCTCGTCGGAAGAGTGCCTTTTGCGCCGCGTGGTCAGCGCCAACGGTCGCTCGAAGGCGTGGATCAACGGCCAACCGGTGACCATCGCCGATCTTAAAGCGCTGGGCGAACTGCTCATTCAGGTACACGGCCAGCACGCTCATCAAGCGCTGATGCGCGAAGAGACGCACCTTGCCCTGCTGGACGACTACGCCGGGCTCAAACCCAAGCGTCAGGCGTTGACCGAAACCTTCAAGGAGTGGCGCAGCGCCCGGGCACGGCTAAAAAAACGCAGCGAGGCCGGCAGCGAAGTCGAGGCCAAGCGTCAGCTACTGCGCTACCAGGTCGAAGAGCTCGACCAGCTGGACCTGAGTGAGGGCGAGCTGCAAACCCTGGAAGAGGAGCAGCATACGCTGGCCCACGCCGAGGAAACCATTCGCGAAACCCAGTTTGCCGTGGAGTGCTGCGAAAGCGATGAAGGCGGGGCGCTGTCACTGCTCAATCAGGCCCACGCGCGCTTGACGGCGCTTCCCGGCAGCGACAAGGGCGTGCTGGCCAATACGCTTGCCATGCTCTCAGATGCCCGCATTCAGGTAGAGGAAGCCGCCAGCGAGCTCTCCCACTTCGCCAGCGCCAAAGAGCTTGACCCGGAGCGCCTGGCTTGGGTGGACGAGCGCCTGACCGATGTTCACCGCATCGCACGCAAGCACCACATCGCCCCGGAAGAGCTCTGTGCGCTTCACAAAGCGCTTGCCCAGGAATTCGCCCAGCTCGAGGCGAGCGACGAAGACATCGAGGCGTTAAGCGGCCAGGTGGCCGAGTACCGCGAGCGCTACCGCCAGGAGGCCAAAGCGCTCTCCGAGGCGCGCCAGAAAGCCGCCATCAAACTCGGCAAGGAAGTCCAGCAGCAGTTGGCGTTTTTGGCCATGGGCAAGGCGCGCTTCGAGGTGGCCGTTTCCTCACGTGAAACGCCCAGCCAGGAGGGCCTGGACCAGGTGCAGTTCTTGATCAGCGCCAATCCGGGCCAGCCGGCCAAGCCGCTCACCAAAGTGGCTTCCGGCGGTGAGCTTTCGCGCATCAGCCTGGCGATCCAGGTCGTGGCGGCCAGCCACTCCACCATCCCAAGCCTGGTCTTCGATGAAGTGGACGTGGGGATTTCCGGTGCCACGGCGGAAATCGTCGGTCAACTGCTGCGCAAACTGGGCGAAAAAGGCCAGGTCATGACCGTCACCCACCTGCCCCAGGTCGCCGCCCAGGCGCACCAGCATCTGCATATCGAAAAGCAAGCCAAGCGCGACAGCACCCTGACCCACATGGCGCTACTCGACGATCAGGGCCGGGTGAGCGAGCTGGCACGCATGCTGGGCGGCGTAAAACTCTCCGAGCAAACCCTGGCCCACGCCCGGGAGATGCTCAACGCCAGCCAGCGCCCAACGCACTAGCGGCTAAAAGCCTGCCGCGCCCGAAACCAAAAGCGCCCCGACTGCGATAGCAGCCGGGACGCTTTTGTGAGCGCTGCGGTTCGTTGAATCAATCAAACCGCTTGAAGGAGTGCGCGTTACGCCTTGGGGCGTACGTACAGCACCAGCGCATGGTCGATCAGCTCGAAGCCGTGCTCTTCGGCGATCTCTTGCTGACGACGCTCGATGATTTCATCGACGAACTCGATGATCTCACCGCTTTCCAGGCACACCATATGGTCGTGATGGTCTTCCTGGGTCATTTCGAACACTGCGTGGCCGCCGTCGAAATTGTGACGAATCACAAGACCCGCCGACTCGAACTGAGTCAGCACACGATAGACGGTTGCCAGGCCCACATCCTCACCCGCATCGATCAGTGTTTTATACACTTCTTCTGCGCTAAGGTGGTGTTGGCCCGAAGCATTTTCGAGAATCTGGAGAATCTTGACACGCGGCAGGGTCACTTTTAGCCCGGCTTTGCGTAGTTCATGGTTCTGATCGGCCATGGTTGCTCTTCGCAGTAACAGGTTAGGTCGGGTATGATCGACCGAAACCACGATAGTGAAGAACAGGCCCAAATGCAAAAATTGACTCGTATCATTACGCTTTCCGTTGCCCTGACCGTCGTCAGCGGCTGTAGCTACGTCGGCGTTTACAAGCGCGACATCCCTCAAGGCAACCTGGTGACCCAGGAAATGGTCAGCCAGCTGCAGCCCGGCATGACCCAGGAGCAGGTCACCTACGTCATGGGACGCCCGCTTTTAGAGGCACCCTTCGATTCCCGCGAGTGGGACTACGTCTACCGGCTGGACAAGGCGTACGCCGGCGTCGAGCAACGCCGCGTAACGCTCACTTTTGACGAACAGGGGCGGCTCGCCAACGTCGAGCAGCAGGGCGATCTTTCGCGCGCACCGACGGTCAGTCGCAGTGAAGGCGCAGGGCCGGCGACCGAAACCGCCGACCCAGCAACGCCGATCATGACGCCGAACCAGCAAACGACGACGCCAGCGCCCGAGAACGCGCCCACACCGACCCCGGAGAACGCGCCAGACCCGCAGCCCGTGATTCTGGACTAAGGGCTAGCCGCCCGTCTGGCGCTTGGCACGCGCCAGACGGGCGGCCTTGGGGTCGATCTGAAGTGGGCGGTACACCTCGATGCGATCGCCGGGTGAAAGCGTTTGCACGCTTGGCTCGCGCAGCACTTTCCCAAAAACGCCCAATGGCGCTTCATCAAAGGTATTGGCGGAGTGCTCGGGGAAAAGCGCGGGGAGTTCGGCTTTTTTGACGGCTTCACGGGCGGTGGTGGTGGGCGTAACGTCCACTTTCACGATGCGCTGTTTCTGCGGCGTGGCAAACACCACTTCCACGCAGAAAAGCGCGCTCGAGGTCTCATCGGCCATATAGTTCATCTGCGCGCTTGGTGAACGCATCGACCAACTGGCCAGCGATTTGTTGGAACAGCTTGCCAAACGCCATACCCAGCAACCGGTTGGCAAACTCGAACTCCATTTCCAGGCTAACCTTGCAGGTGCCCTCGCCTATGGGCGTGAAGAGCCAGCGGCCCTTTAACCGCTTGAACGGGCCCTTTACCAGCGAAAGCTCGATACGCTCCGGGGCGTACAGATCATTGCGCGTGGTGATGGTTTGCTCCACTCCCGCGCGGCCCAGCGTCATCTCGCCAATCAGATGCGTTTCGTCACGCTCGATCAGGCGGGCACGGCGGCACCCGGGCAAAAACTCGGGGTAATGTTCGAAATCGTTGACCAAATCGAACATCTGTTGGGGGGTGTGCCGCACCATGGCGGTACGATTAACGGTTGGCATTGACCTCTCCGCTGACTTCACAGTGCCCAAAGCGTATCATGGGAAATAATATTTCAGACCTTGAATGGTATCACGCCTCCCCATATAACGAAGGGGGTGCTATCGACAGATTAATGATGAGGTTTCATGGCCACTAAGAACGGCAAGAGCAAGGGCCCCAGCAACAGCGCCATCGCCCAGAACAAGAAGGCGCGGTTTGAGTACCACATTAACGAAACCTTCGAAGCAGGCCTTTCGCTTGCGGGTTGGGAAGTTAAAAGCCTGCGCGCGGGCAAGGGTCAGCTCACCGACACGTATATTCTGGTGCGTAATGGCGAAGCGTGGCTGCTGGGTAGCCACATCATGCCGCTCAACACCACCAGCACCCACGAGATTGCTGACCCGACCCGCACGCGCAAACTGCTGCTTCACCGCAAGGAGATCGCCAAGATCTTCTCGGTCACCCAGGACAAGGGCCACACCTGCGTGCCGCTCAAGCTCTACTGGAAGCGCAATATGGTGAAGTGTGAGTTGGCGCTGGTGACCGGTAAGCAGCTTCACGATAAGCGCGCGACCGAAAAAGATCGCGACTGGGACCGTCAGAAAGGTCGAATCATGCGGGAACATAACCGCGCGTAGCTGGTCAATTAGCGCTGTGCACGTTAGAATACTGCTCTGACCTGGGGGCGACATGGTTTCGACGCCGGTGACAAACCCTGCGGTGCATGCCGAGAGCGTGATGTATCTCGTAAATACCACATCACGAAAAATAGTCGCAAACGACGAAAACTATGCTCAAGGCGCGCTGGCAGCGTAACAACTGCTAGCTTCTTGTCTGGCCCCAAGGTGATGTGCCTATTCATCACTGCGGGGATATGAGCTAAAGCTGATAGGACCGCGGTTGGCGGTGTCTTCTCGTCAACCGTTAAACTTTAGAAGGCTCGCGTGACTGGATCCTGATCGTCGGAGCCAGCTACGTTAAAGCAAATGACGAAATCTAAGCATGTAGAGCCAATGGGCGAGTGCTGGCGGACGCGGGTTCAATTCCCGCCGCCTCCACCAGACACCCCACAAAAAAAGCACCTTCGGGTGCTTTTTTTGTGCCTGTGAGATGGACGCATCCCCCGGAGTCGAATTTTTTAGGCAAGCTGGCGCCAAGCCCCTTCTGCCAATTTATAGCCTAAACTACAGGAAACGACTTTTTGGAGGCGAAGCGATATGGATCAACACGTCATCGATGCGATACGCCAGAAAGAGCAGTTACCCGAGAGCATGAGCGACGAGGCCATTGCCAAAGAGTACAAGGGCACTTATACCGCCGCCCGGGCAGCCGTGAGCCTCGATCATAAGCCGCTTGATCAGGTGATGGCAGATACCATGGCAAAAGTGCTGCCCTTCATGCGTAAGAACAAAAAGTAGACGTGGCGCTAGCGCTCCTATCGGTCTTTAAGCCGATGTATCACGAACGGGTTCACCGTTAGCATACTTGATCCAGGTTTTACCCAAATGGTTGCGTAGCTCATGCCCTACCTGTTTGCCATCGCGCGCCTCTAGCGCCTTCAGAATGGCTTCGTGCTCCTCCATGGCGGTCGCCCACTTCTCGTTTTTTTGATTCGAAAGGTAGCGGACGCGGTAAAGCTGGCGGCTCAAGTTGGCGTGCATATCGATTAAGGTGGAATTTCCAGAGAGCGCCACGATCCGATTGTGGATATCCTGATTCAGACGAAAGTAATTCTGCCGATCTCTTCTCACGAAAGCCGCCTTCATCTCGTAATGAAGCGCCTGAAACTCTGCAATATCCTCTTCAGTAGCCACGGCGCAGGTAAGCTCCGCGGCAGCCTGCTCCAGCACACTAAGTACGTACGCCTTCTCCTTCATGTCCGCCGCACTCACATCCGCCACTACGGCTCCACGGTTGGGAGAGATCACCACGAGCCCTTCGGCCGCAAGAATTTTCAACGCTTCACGCAGGGGAGTTCGCGATACCTGAAGCTCGACGGCCAGCGTACGCTCGGGCAAGCGCTGGCCCGGCTGAAAATGATCCATCACGATATGCTCGCGCAAATAGGTAGCGACTTTTTCTACCAACCCGGCATGACTGACTTGAACGGTCTCTTCCATAGCGTTATTCACTTTTGTTAGCGACGAGCAAGAGTGGCATACCAAAAAACACCTTTCAAATGAGTCGGCAACTTCAAGCGGAATGCTTCTCCATAATATTCATGTACTTATAGCCAATCATGAACAAACAACTACTAAAGTAGCATGGGCGATGCGTTGACCCTCCAAATGGTATACCACTACATTCTTTCGATCCGTGTGTCGTTTTGTTATGTCATCGAGGCAGGTATACGTTCGTTCTCTTACTGTTGCCTGCTATCGATTTATCAGGAAATACCCTTTATCTATGAACTATTTACAACATTTTGAAACCGCTAAAACGGTCGAAGCCTGCATTGCGGGCGCGGGCGACTTTGGCCGTGGCGTACTGCGCCAGGCACGCCAGATGGAAAAGTTGTCAGCGCGTATTGCGATCGATATCAATCCGGAAAGAGCAGCTGACGCCTTACGCCATGCGGGTATTTCAGATAAAGATATAATGGTATGCCATTCTGGCGCGGAAGCTGAAAATGCCTGGGAGAAAGGCTTTTTCATTGCAACAGCGTCTTTCGATACCGTGGCCACACTACCGTTCGACATCCTGGTTGAATCCACCGGCATTCCGGATATTGGCGCGCAATATGCCGAGAGTGCGCTGCTGGCCGGCAAGCACGTGGGTATCGCGACCAAAGAAACCGAATCGGTGGTAGGGCCCTATCTCACGCGTTTGGCAGAACAGCAAGGGCGAATCTTTACGCCGCTCGACGGCGACCAACCAAGCCTTTTGATCGGTTTGTTGACCTGGGCGAAAACCCTGGGCTTTGAAATCGTTTCAGCCGGCAAAAGCAGCGAATACGATTTTATCTGGGATGAAGCCCGGGGCTGCGTTATTTGTAACGGCGCCACCTACGATGCCGCTGACATGGCGTCGCTCTGGACACTGGATGAACGCGACCCACGTGCGACGGTGAAAGCACGCAGCGAGGCCCTCTCCGACATCCCACAGATTTCAGTGCCCGACTTGTGCGAAATGGTCAATGTCGCCAACGCCACCGGCCTACAGCCCGACCTGCCCGAGTTTCATGCCATGGTGTTGCGCACCCACGAAGTGCCCACCCTTCTGGATACCCAAGTCCACGGCGGCGTTCTTCAGGGCCCCCAGCGACTCGAAGTGTTCAACTGCCTGCGCCGACCTGACGAGCTGAGCTTCGCTGGCGGCGTGTTCGCCGTAGTGCGCTGCGAAGACCCTCACGTTTGGCAGTTGCTTCGCGACAAGGGGCACGTGCTCAGCCAGAGTGGCGATAGCGCCATGGTCTATCTACCGCGGCACTTGCTCGGGCTCGAAGCGCCGATTTCACTGCTCGATGCGGTACTCAACGGCATCACCTCCGGCGGTGGCCACGCCACGATACCCAGGTTCGATCTAACGGCGCGCACCACTCAGGCGATCCCGGCGGGACAACTGCTCGAGATGAAAGGTCATCATCGCCATATCGAAGGCTTGCGCCCGGAGATCCACCCCGCCGCGGCGCTTTCCGGTGATGCCAACGTGCCGTTCTATCTGCTGCCGGGGGCGAAAGTGGTTCGCGATATCGCCCCGGGCCAGCCGATTACGCTTGCCGATATCACTTTGGCTGAGAGCAAGTTAAAAGAGCTTCGCCTCAAGCAAGATGCGCTTTTGAGCCCGTAACACCTTACGTCCGGGCAATAGACGCTATTGCCCTTTTCCCATGTAGACAGTCCCTAAAAGCAACAACAATCGCTCTGGAGAAAATCATGCCTACTCAGTTCAGTATCAAATACGCCGCTCTCGGGTTAGCCCTGCTTGGTGTCGCCACCTCTGTCAATGCAAGCGACGCCGACTCGTTCCCCAGCAAACCCATCCAGTTTCTGGTGGCCGCCGGCGCTGGCGGCGGCACCGACAACTTCGCCCGTGTGGTTCGCCCCATGTTCGAAGAAGCGGTGGGTGGTGCGCGCATCACCGTGGTCAACCTGCCGGCCGCTTCCGGCGCCCTGGCTCACCAACGCACCGCAAACGGCGCCGCCGACGGGCATACCCTGGATTTCGCCTCTACGACGCTTGTGACATCGCTTGCCGCCGGGCAAAACCCGGTAGGTCTGGATCAGCTGACGCCTATCGCGCGCATGCAATCCGACGTCATGGCGCTGTTCGTCAATCCGGAGCGCTTTGAAGATTTCGAGGCGTTCATGGCTTACGCCGAGGAAAACCCGGGCGAAGTCACCGTGGGCGGCACCCATACGGCGAGTCCGGACCACATGGCGTTTCTGTCACTGGTGGATGCCTCGGGGCTGGATATGAACTTCATTCCCTACGACAGCACGGGTAACGCCACGGCGAACGTGCTGGGCGGCAACATCGATGCCACCACGACGTCACTGAGCCCGCTTTTGAGCTATATCGACGCAGGACAGATGGCGCCGATTCTGATTTTTAGCGACGAGCGTCTCGAAGATTATCCGGAGGTACCCACCACGGTGGAGCACGACTGGGATCTGACCGACGGTAACGACCGCGCCATTTTCGTACATGCCGATACCCCGGCGCCTATTGTTCAGCGCCTGCAGGACGCCTTCCAGGAAGTTTACGACTCCGAGGAGTACCAGAGCTACGCCGAACGCGTGAATCTGGATTATCGCGATGGCTGGATGAATGGCGATAAGTATCGTCAACGCCTGGAAAACAACCTCGAGCTTTATTCGCGGCTTCTACAAAACGACTGATAGACAGATTTGTAAAAGCGTTACGTTCTGTTTGCTTCAAAGACCGGTCAACTGACCGGTCTTCCAATGTTCCCCTCAGGATTGGCCATGCACGTCAGAATCACTATTTTCGCGCTGGGGATCGTGCTACTTGCGGTTGTTGGGCTTTACCCGACGCTGCAGTTTCCAAGCTCGGCGCAGGTCTCCACCTTCATTGGGCCACGGGTTTGGCCTTTAACGCTGCTCGCCGTTTTATGCGTACTTGGACTGGTGCTTTTAGTGCTGACCTGGCGCGATCCCACGCGCGGGGTGACGGACGACGAGCCCCCGACCCACCGCTTCTCTTTCTCTCTGGGACGTACGCGTCACTGGTGGTTCATGGCCGCCGCCGCCGGCTACACGCTCTTGATGCAAAGCGTCGGTTTCCTTATTGCAAGCCTGGTGTTCACGCTGGTCGGCACGCTGTTACTCGGCGCCCGCTCGTGGGTGACGATCACCATTACCCTGGTGGTGGCAGCGGCGCTCATGCAGGGCGTGTTCGTATCACTGCTGGGCATTCCCATGCCGTAAGGCTGCCCCCATTCCCCACTTTCCAGGGAGTCGATCATGCTAGAAAATTTCTTGGGCGGGTTAGCCGTGGTGATGCAGCCACTGAACCTGCTGCTATTAACCTCAGCCGTCTTTATCGGTTTTATCGGTGGTGCGCTCCCCGGCATCAGCGGCGTGATCCTCGTGGTCATTTTGCTGCCAGTGACCTACGGCATGGAGCCCACCACCGCCTTCATGGTGCTGACCGCCATTTATGGAGCCACGGTCTTCTCGGGACTGATCACCGCCATCCTCTACCGCGCCCCCGGCACCCCCGAGGCGGTCATGACGGCTTTTGATGGCTACCCGATGACCCAGCGGGGCGAAGCGGGCAAGGCACTGGGCATCGGCGTTTTGAGCTCGGCGATCGGCGGCATCGTGGGCACCGTTGCCCTGATCATCTTTACACCAGTGCTGGCCACCATGGCGCTGAGATTTTCATCCCCCGAGTACTTCGCGCTGGCCGTGCTGGGGCTAACCGTGGTGGCTTCACTCGGCGGGCGCCTTATCTTTGGCTTGATCGGGGCGGCGCTGGGGCTATTTATCGCCACCATCGGTATCGACCCCTTGACCGGCACCAGCCGCTATACCTTCGATAACCTCAACCTGGCGGAAGGCGTTGGGCTAATTCCCGTGATCGTCGGGCTTTTCGCGGTGTCCGAGGTCATGAAGCGCACGTTGGATCACGCGAGCCACCAGCCGCTCAAGGAAGTGAAGGTCAAGATTTTCGATCTGCCCGTTTTGCGTCAGATTGGCGCTACGCTGTCTCGCTCCTCGATCATTGGCGTCGTCATCGGCATTTTGCCGGGTATCGGGGCCAGTACCGCCGCCATGGTCAGCTACAGCGAAACGGTTCGCTGGTCCAAGCACCCGGAAAAATTCGGCAAGGGCGCCCCGGAAGGCATTGCCGCCCCGGAGTCCGCCAATAACGCCGCCGCCATGGGGGCGCTGGTACCACTTTTCGCCCTGGGCATCCCGGGCAGCGGTACAACGGCCGTCATCCTGGGCGCCTTCATCATGCACGGCCTGCAGCCGGGGCCGATGTTCATGCTCACCAGTAGCGACTTGATCTACGCGGTCTTTGCCGGCCTTTTCATCGTCAATTTTATGATTTTGCTCTTCTCCAAGCCGTTTATCGTGTTGTTCACCAAACTCTTGAACGTACCTTACTCGGCGCTGGGCCCCATCATCATCATGTGCTGCATCGTGGGAACCTTTTCGGTGCGAAACTCGATGTTCGACGTATGGCTCATGCTGGGCTTTGGTGTCGCGGGCTACCTGCTCGAGAAGATCAACTTCCCCATGGTATCGATCATTTTGGGGCTGGTGCTCGGCCCCATTGCCGAAAGTGAGCTTCGCCGTTCGCTTTCGATGTCACAGGGAAATTTCGGCATCTTTTTGGATCGCCCGATTAGCGCCACGCTCTTGGCAATCGCCCTCTTGTTGCTCACGGCAACGTTGATCATGCCGCTGATTAAACGCGCGCGGCGCCGTACTGCTTCTTAAGCCGGGATTTGGAGAACGAATATGACGATCGTACTAGGCGCTATCGCCGATGACTTTACCGGCGCCACCGACCTGGCCAACAACCTGGTACGCGGCGGCATGCGCTGTGTGCAGGTGATCGGCGTGCCCGACGCCCTGCCCGACTTGCGCGATGTCGACGCGGTGGTCGTGGCGCTCAAATCCCGCTCCTGCCCGGTGAATGAGGCGGTTGCCGATTCGCTCGCCGCGCTCGACTGGCTGCGCAAGCTAGGGGCCCGGCAGTTCTTTTTCAAGTACTGCTCGACGTTTGATTCAACCGATCAGGGCAATATCGGCCCGGTGGCCGATGCCTTGCTTGATCGCCTGAAGGCTTCGCAAACCGTCCTGGTGCCCGCCTTTCCGGTCAATGGGCGTACGGTCTATCAAGGGCATCTGTTCGTCGGTGACCGACTCTTGAACGACAGCGGCATGCAGCACCACCCGCTCACGCCGATGACCGATGCGGACCTGGTGCGCGTGCTCTCGAAGCAAACGCCGCACGCCGTGGGCCTGGCCTCGCGTGGCGTATTGACCCAAGGCGCCGAAGCCACGCGCGACCACCTCGCCGCCCTGCAGGCGGACACCGTGCGTCATGTGATTTGCGACAGCGTGGATGATCGTGACCTGGAGGTCCTTGCCGAAGCGACCGTCAATTTAGCGCTGGTCACCGGTGGTTCGGGCCTTGGCCAAGCCTTGCCCGCGCAATACCGCCGGCAAGGGTGGCTGGACAAGATCACCGAGCCTGGCCGCCTGCTGCCCGCCTCGGGTAGCGCACTGGTGCTCTCCGGCAGTTGCTCCCGGGCAACGCTTGCTCAAGTGGATGATTTCCTGGCGCGCCATCCAGAAGGCGGCTTTGCGATCCATCCGCTGGATCTGTCAAACGGTGATACTCACTGGAACGAGGCCTTGGCATTTGCGCTTGCGCGTATCGAGCAAAACGCCCCGGTACTGGTGTATGCCTCCGCCGATCCGGAGAAAGTCAAAGCGGCTCAGAACCAGCTCGGCGTGGAAAAGGCTGGCCACCTGGTCGAAAACGCATTGAGTCAGCTCGCGGTATCGCTGGTCGACAAGGGTGTCGGCCGCCTGCTGGTGGCCGGCGGCGAAACCTCGGGCGCGGTGGTGTCCGCGCTGAACATTACCGCGCTTCGCATTGGCGAGCAGATCGATCCCGGCGTTCCCTGGACTCAGGCGACACTGGACGGCCATACGGCGCCGCTTTCACTAGCGCTGAAATCAGGTAATTTTGGCGGCGTCGATTTCTTCACTCGAGCGTTTGAGGTGTTGTCATGAGCACACACGAGCAGAACCAGCTACGCGAACACATCAGCTTGCTCGGAAAATCACTTTTCGATCGCGGCCTGACCATGGGCTCGAGCGGCAACATCAGCGTTCGCCTGGACGACGGCGGCTGGCTGATGACGCCCACCAATGCGTGTCTGGGCCGGCTGGACCCGGCGCGCATTTCACACCTGGATAAAAACGGCCAGCTCTTGAGCGGCGACAAGCCCACCAAAGAGCACTTCCTTCATACGGCCATGTATGACGAGCGGCCGCAGTCCGGCGCTATCGTACATCTGCACTCGACGCATTCGGTGGCCGTCTCGTGTCTACCCAACATCGACCCTTGCGACTGCATCCCCCCCATTACGGCTTATTACGCCATGCGCGTCGGTAAGCTTCCGCTGGTGCCTTACCATATACCCGGCGATGAAGCGCTGGGCGATGCGGTACGTGGTTTAGCGGGCCAACATAGCGCGGTTCTGTTGGCCAACCATGGCCCGGTCGTCGCCGGTAAAAACCTGGAAGCCGCCGTCTACGCAACGGAAGAGCTCGAAGAGACGGCAAAACTCTTTTTGCTACTTCGTGGCGAGAACCCCCGTATCCTGACGCCTGAACAGGTCGCGGCACTAGAGGCGCGGTTTCCACGCGACTGAGTATCAAGCGCGACTCCGCCCTTTTCTTCGAGGCGATAACGGCAGCGGCTCTTAAGCCCCTCTTGATCAACAAGTGGGGCTTTTTATGCGCCGTACCCCGGGATGTCGTGCGCATTGGTAATCCATTGTGGCGTATGGCTTTCCACGCAGGTACACCATAGACTGAAAGGTGGGCCATTATACCGCGACGCACCCCTCTTTTACCGATCATGCGCCCAAGGAAGGATTTCATGGCCGACGACGAACCGTACACCGATGGCGAGACGCCGCTTCTCTACATTCAAGAGCGACTCGATGAAAACGATACGCCGGCACTGAAGACCCTGTTCGACGATCTTGAAACCCTGGAAATAGCGCGCATCCTCGAATCCTTTCCCACCAAGACGCGTAACCTCTTGTGGGAACTCATCCCCGCTACGCTGATCGGCGAAGTGCTGGCAAGCGTCGATGAAGATATCCGCGCGGACTACGTCGAAGATCTGTCGATCAGCGATATCGAAAACATCGTCAGGGGCCTGGACGCCCAAGACGTTGCCGAAGTGCTCGAGGTGGCTGACGAGGACGTCAAGACGAGCGTTTACGCAAGCCTCGACGACAATATTCGCGCCCAGGTAGAGAACCTGCACGCCTACGAAGAGGATGTCGTGGGCCGCTACATGGACCCGGAGACGGTCAATGTAAAGCAGGGCGTTTCCCTCGAAGCCGTACAGCGTTATATCCGCATCCATCACCTGCTCGACGATGAGTCGCAGCAGGTGATGATCACCGACAAAGACAAACGCCTGCTGGGTACGCTGACGCTGATCGACTTGATCAAGCAGCCCCAGGACGCAGTGGTCGATGACTATATGGATGACTTTTTCACGCTCAACGATCAGATGAAAGTCAGCGACGCCGCTATTTTGCTGCGCTCGAAAGAGCTGCCCTTCGTCCCGGTGTGCGATAGCGACGGCTTGCTGGTGGGCCAGCTCAATGCGGCAGATGTTCTGGAAATCACCCAGGACGACGCTGACCTAACGCTGAAGCACCTCTCCGGCGTCAGCGACGAAGAAGAGGTGTTCACGCCCATCGTGCGTAGCGCCAAAAGCCGCGGCGTGTGGCTTGGCATCAATTTAATGACGGCTTTTTTGGCGGCGTTCGTCATCGGTCGGTTCGAAGCGGTGCTGGATCAAATCGTAGCGCTGGCGATTCTAATGCCGGTGGTCGCCAGCATGGGGGGAATCGCCGGCAGCCAAACGCTAACGGTGGTGATCCGTGGCCTGGCCCTTGGCCAACTGGCCGGTAATAACAAGCGCTGGCTTTATAACAAGGAGCTTTGGGTCGGCATGAGTAACGGCCTGGTCTGGGCACTGGTGGTGGGCGCTATCTCCTATCTTTGGTTTGGCCAGGTGCTCATCACCGTGGTCATCACGCTGGCCATTTTTATCAACATGAGTCTGGCGAATATCTCGGGCGTACTGATCCCCTTGGTCTTGAAGCGGCTGAAGATCGACCCAGCGCTCTCCGGCGCGGTTATCTTGACCACCGTGACCGATGTCGTCGGCTTTCTATCGTTTCTGGGCCTGGCGACGGTGATCATTTTATGAAGATGGGTACCCCCTTCACCTCGCGGGCGCTTTATCGAGCAAAGGCCGACCGCTGGTATTCGCCGTTATAGGGTGTTCTGACAGCTTGAATTTCTCCACGGCCCCCACCAGGTCGTGGGCCTGATCTTTAAGGCTTGCGGCGGCCGCGGCCGACTCTTGAACGAGCGCCGCGTTTTGCTGGGTGGTGTGATCGAGCTGGCTGATCGCCTGGCTCACCTGGCTAACGGCGGCGCTCTGTTCGCTGCTGGCACTACTGATCTCTCCCACGATATCGCTGACGTGCTGAATCGAGGCAACGATGTCTTGCATGGTAACGCCCGCCTGATCCACCAACTGAGTGCCTTTACCCACGCGCTCTACGCTGATACTGATCAAAGCCTTGATCTCTTGAGCCGCTTGCGCACTGCGCTGGGCCAAATTACGCACTTCACCGGCCACCACGGCAAAGCCGCGGCCTTGCTCACCGGCCCGCGCCGCTTCTACCGAGGCATTCAACGCCAAAATATTGGTTTGAAACGCGATACTGTCGATGACACCCACGATATCGTTAATCTGGCGGCTGCTTTCATTGATGTCTCGCATGGTCTGTACGACCTGCTCCACGACACCGCCCCCTTCCCGAGCGACCGTGCTGGCACTGGCGGCAAGCTGGTTGGCATTCATGGCATTTTCAGCATTTTGGGTCGCGCTAGAGCCCATCTCCTCGATCGAAGCCGAGGTCTGCTCAAGCGCCGAGGACTGCACCTCGGTGCGCTGGCTCAGGTCGTCGTTGCCCTGCGCGATTTGCGCACTCGCCGTCGCAACGCTTTCGGCGTTACGGCGCACATCGAACACCACCTGGGCAAGACTGGCGACCATCGACTTTTGCGCCATCAGCAGCTGACCGATTTCGTTTTGGGAGTCGGGTTCGATACTGGTCGATAAGTCGCCATCGGCGACGGCCTGGGACTGCTGAACGGCTTGGCCCAGCGGCCGGGTAATACCTCGCGTGATGACGACGGCCGCGCCTACCGATATCAGCACCGCTAATAACCCAAGTACCAGGGTCGACAGCATCGCCTGATAGTACCGGGCATCGCCATGTTCCATCCCCCGCTGCGCGGCGACGAGCTGCTCATCGATCAGTCGATTGATCGTCGCGCTTATAGGATCGATAGAGGCGTACAAGGCGCCATCGTGAGCGTCGAGTCTGCCCACGGCCCGCCCTGACATGGTTTGCAACGTTTGCTCGAGCCCATCCAACGCGCGGTTGGCTGGTTCAAATAGCGCCTGGGCCTGATCGGCTATCGCCGCCTCCTCGGCCGTCAGCGTCGTCGCTATATAAGCTTGCCAGCGATCGGCAATGACATCGCGGGCGCCATGAACCGCCTCGAGCGCCTCTTCGGCGCTCATCAAGCCTGCATTGGCCTTGTTAACGGCATCAATGACATCCACCGCATAAGAATCCGAAATCACTTTAAGATCCTGCAAGGGGACCACGCGATCATAATAAAGAGAACTCATGGTGTCGTTAATGCTGCGAAGGCTGAGCGAGTTCAAAAGCCCCGTAAACACTAAAAACAAGACAGGCACTAAAAACCCTAAACCAATCTGCTTACTAATAGAAAGGTCTTTGAATTTCATTATGTATATTCCATTAGGTGATAGAGAACTCAGGACGGGACATTCACTGAACAGTCGTTTTATAGGCGCCATTGCGGTTGAAGATCGAACGCTTCAAAGCGCTTTTTTATAGGCGTTTCCTTTTACTACCAACACCTTGAGGCCAGCCTGCTGAACGAACCAGGCTAATCAGCGGCGGTGCAGAGTAATACGATCGAGCTGACTGCCCCATGATAAAAAGCGGAGTTTCGTCGTCGATCACCCATTTCCGATATGTCTAAAAACGGCCAAAACCATTAAAACTTCAATTCATTTAATCTATTCAACTAAATAGCCAAAAACCATTAACACACTGATAAAAGTCGAAAATCAGTTCAAACAAGACGGTAAGGAAGTAATGACGTGTTACTATCCTCCGCCGAAAGCGAGTCGGGTGCCCGACTCGACTCTTTCACGACGCGTTGCAGACTTCACTTTATTAGACCAGGGTCCCCATGCTTCCCGATTACTCCACCACCGCCTGGATATTGATCGTTTTTGCCGTGTACCTCACCGGCGTCTCCAAGGGTGGTTTTGCGGGAGGGTTCGGCACGCTTTCGGTGCCGCTGATGGCGCTGGTGATCAGCCCGACCCAAGCGGCGGGACTGTTATTACCGCTGCTTTTGGTGATGGACGTCTTCGCGGTGAAAGCGTGGTGGGGCAAGCACGATATGGCAGAAGTGTGGCGCTTTCTGCCCGGGCTCTTTATCGGCGTGGCGATCGGGACGCTGCTGTTTGGCAGCTTGAGCGATCAGGGCGTTCGGCTGGTACTGGGGCTTTTATCGCTGGTGTTTGCCGTTTACATGCTGTTAAAGCCGGTCGCCAAAAAGCCCATCTCCACACGCTGGGCTCTGCCCGCGGCAAGTGTGTGCGGGTTCACGAGCTTTATCGCCCACGCCGGCGCACCGCCGCTCAACGTGTATCTGCTGCCGCGCAAACTTGCCAAGGAGACGTTCATTGCTACCTGTGCGGTGGCGTTTGCCATCGTCAACGCCATCAAACTCGGACCGTATCTGTGGCTGGGCGAAGTCAACCTGACCAGTGCCTGGGCCTCGCTTTTACTGGTACCGGTGGCGTGGGTGGGGGTGCGCAACGGGCTTTGGCTGCAAAGCCGAGTGAACGATGTACTGTTCTACCGGCTGGTCATCCTGGCCATGCTACTGGTGGGCACCAACCTGATCGTGCAATCCCTAAGCGCTTAGCACTAAGTTTCCAGGCCCGAATGAGCGCATCTACCGGGGCGTAAGCGCGACAGAGTGCCTGTACCTTTCGCCAATTGACGCAAACGAGCGGCGGCCTCATTGTCACGACACGCGCGCCCGAAGAATTGACGACGCTTTAAATCAGCGGCTTTCGACTAATTTTAAATAGCAATTTCTGCTGTATAGAGAAGACGTTATAGCGTTTTAACGACGACGCAAGTCCTTTAAAAGTATATGCTTTCGTGAGGCCATAATAATCGCTTATTGCGCTGAGCATTGCATATGGAGAGAAGATGAAGAGCCATTCAGTGGCTAACGGCACGCTCTATGCAGCGCTGTCGGAAAAGTTGCCCAGCTTTCTAAGCAAATCACTTTTGAATACGGCCTCGTTGCCGTCGATGCCGGCGGTCGCCATGCAGGTGCTGGAGGTCGCGCGCATGCCGGACGCGTCGCTCAAGGAGTATGCCTGTGTCATCGAACACGACCCGGCGCTTACCGCGCAGTTGATTGCGGTGGCGAATACGGCGCATCTCGTGCGCGCGCCCAACCCGGCGCAAACGAGCCTTGAGGCCACGCAGCGCTTGGGCACCGACGCGACGCTGGCGGCAGTTTTGAGCTTCGCACTTTTTAAAGATGACCAAACCAACGAGATCGCCATACCGGTCTGGCAGCGGGCCATTACCTCGGCGGCGATTGCAAGCCAGCTTGCCCGAACGCTCTGCCCCGATTATCTGGGCCAGGCGTTTACCGTTGCGCTGCTGCAAGACATTGGCATTTTGGCGCTGCAAATGGCTTACCCCGAGGAAGCGACCACGCTCTACACCCAGCCCGACCGCTCTCACATGCGGCTCGCCAAGGAGGAGCGCCAGCGCTTTGGCTGCGACCATACGCTGATTGGCGCGTGGCTGGCGGCCAAGTGGGGCCTGCCGGAAAATATCGTCACCGCGATCGACGAGAGCCACGACAGCGTGTTGGCGAAGGCCCCGTTCGACATATGCGTCCGCTTTTCAGGCCCGCTGGCGGATGCGTGGCTATCGAATACCCCGGCTCAGTCCTTTGCAACGTTGCTTTATGAACTCTCTGCCTCGGATACCGAGCACGTGGTCTTGCTCGAATCGCTGTTCCATCGAATGCATCAGCAAATCAATCTGTTAAGCGACCTACTCAAGCTGGCCGTGCCGTTGCCTATCGATAGCCAGGAAGTACTGAGCGAGGCGAAACAGCTGCTGTTTCAGCACGCTCTCGCTATTAGCGCGCGGCTGGAGGCACAGCAGGTGAGCTTCAGACAACTGGAGCATCAGCACGACGCGCTGCTCGAGCGAAGCCGTATCGACCCTCTCACGCAGTTGGCCAATCGCGCCTGGCTCGATGAACAGCTTCAGATGCGCTTTACCCTGTGCCGTCAGAAAAACCGCACCCTGTCCGTGGTATTCATCGATCTTGACCACTTCAAAAAGCTCAACGACCAGCACGGCCACCGCGCCGGCGACAACGTGCTGCAGCGCTTTGGCAAAGTGCTCGCTTCGCTGGTCGACGCCTCGGATATCGCTGGGCGCTACGGCGGCGAGGAGTTTCTCATCATCATGCCCGATGAAACGGCGCAAAACGCCGAGCGACTCGCGCACCGCATCATGGCGTTACTCGAAAAAGAACCCATGTTCTACAGCGGCGAAACCCCACTTCATATCTCCGTCTCCATCGGCATTGCCTGTGTGCAAGACGGTGTCTTCGACAACGAGCACGAACTGATCGCCGCCGCCGACCAGAGCATGTACCACATCAAGCGCGCCGGGCGCAGCGGTGTGGCAATTTATGGGCGTTGAGTGGGTACTCAGCCCGTCATTGCCCGGGGCAGATAAAGCGCGATAGCCGGGAAAAGATGCATCATCGCAATAGCGAGCATCATTAGCAGGAAAAACGGTACCGTGGCTTTGGTTATTGTCAGAATATCCTTGCCGGTCAGGCTTTGAATGACGAACAGGTTAAACCCAACCGGCGGGGTAATCTGGGACATTTCTACGACGATGACCAGATAGATACCGAACCAGATCAAATCAAATCCCGCAGCGCTAATCACCGGCATGATGATGGCTGTTACCAACAAGATTAGCGAAATACCATCCAGAAAACAGCCCATTATCAGCAGTAACAGGGTCAATGCTACCAATAACATAGTGGGCGACAGCCCCATTTCACTGATCACCTCCGCCAAACGCATGGGCACCTGAGTAAAGCCCATGGCCGACGTCAGAAAAGAGGCCCCGGCGATGATAAAGGCGATCATGCAGGCCGTGCGTACCGCAGCGAAGAGTGAGCCGGTGAAAATGTCACGATCGAATTGGCCGTTGATGCGCGCGATGATAATCGAAAGCACGACTCCTACCGCAGCGGCTTCCGTGGGTGAAGCAAGTCCCCCGTAGATGGAAACGATGATACCGCCAATCAATAAAAGAATGGGCAACAGGGCCAACGTATTGCGCAGTTTCTCTTTCAAACACATGTCGGATTCATCGGCGCCGGTCAGCCCCGCTTTTCGCCCCTTGAGCAACGACCAGAGCACCAGGTAACTCATAAACAGAGCCAAAATCATGAGCCCCGGGCCAATACCCGCCATAAAGAGCCGCGAGATCGACTGTTCGGTCACCACGCCGTAAACGATCAGGACGATCGAGGGAGGGATCAAAAGACCAAGCGTCGAGGCGCTTGCAAGAGTGCCGATCGCCATATTGCTGTCGTAGCCACGCCGCTCGAGTTCAGGCAACGTCATCTTGCCGACCGTGGCACAGGTAGCGGCTGAGGAGCCGCATACGGCGGCAAACATCCCACTACCAATGATATTGGTATGCAACAGACGTCCGGGGAGTCGGTTTAGCCAAGGCGAAAGCCCACGAAACATGTTGTCGGCCAAGCCGGAGCGAAACAGTATTTCGCCCATCCAGATAAACATGGGCAGCGCGGTTAAATCCCATCCATAACTGGCGCCCCAGAAATCCGATGCCAGCACCGACCCGGGCGCAAAGGGACTGAAAAACTCAAGCGCTATCCAGGCTGTTCCCATGAGGGCAAAGGCGACCCACACCCCGCTTCCCAGCAGCGCAAAGAGGGTGACAATAGTAACCAAACTCAGTAGTAGCACGGGCTCTTCTCCAACGTTGTATTATTCATCGAGGCGCTCGAGCGATCGATATGCTGGGCCGGCGCGCTCATGCTACATAGCGCGAACACGAATGCTCAATGCATGTTGCCATCTTCGGTGGCAGTTGCCTCACGAAAGCGGGACGGGTCGCGTTTGGCAATACGGAGTGTAATGATCAGTGCTTCGGTGAGCGCCAGGCACAAAAGTCCTACCCCTATGATCAATACCGTTTGGGGTATCCAAAGGGGGAGCGATAAAAAGCCGGAGGAGACATCGTTATACTGAAGGCTTTCGCGCGCAAGCCCGACCAGGCTATAGCCCAGCGCAACACTGATGGCGAGAGCCACTACCAGCCCGAACACTTCAAACCAGACACGCACACTCGAAGGGAGCTTCGAGATCAGCAGTGTGACGCGAATATGAGCATGGTGCGTGAAGGTGTAGGCCAGCCCCAGAAAGGTCGCTCCCACCAGAAGGTACCCCGCCATTTCGGAGACCCCGGTAATACTGATTCCCAATCGGCCTTGTCCGATCAGGACCAAAAGCGCATCAATTAAACGAAAAAGTACCTGGAGTGTAATTAGCGTACAGATAGCGATCATGCACGCCGCTGCGCCCCACGCCCCAAGGCGATAGAGCTTATCAAGTTTGAATACCATGGTGCGCTGCCTCACTAAAACGCGCGAATGTGAGGAGACGGCGCTTCGCCGCCTCCTGTACGACAGGGCTTAGTTATTAATCTGTTCGCGGTACTCGTCGAGTGCCTGTTCGGCATCATCGTCGGCGCGCGAGAGCCAATCCTGAAAGAGCTCATCCCCGGCCTCCTGCAAAGCAGCGGCGATATCCTCATTGGGCTGAGACACCGTAATGCCATTCTCTTCAAGCGCCTCAAGGCTCTGCTGGTTGTCTTCGCGGCTTGACTGCCAGCCACGCTCTTCAGCTCGCGCAGCGGCCTCCATCAGGGCCTCTTGGGTTGGCTCATCTAAACGATCAAAACTGCGCTGACTAATGAACACGATATTTTTGGGGAACCACAAAGTGGCATCGGTGTAGTGGGAGACGTAGTCCCAAGCCGTCATCGCATTGCCGGTAGAGCTCGAGGTGATCATGGCGTCCACGCGTCCGGTGCTGAACGCTGTCGGGATGTCCGACTCTTCGGTCTCGGTGGGGCTGCCGCCTAAAAACTCGATGAACCGCTGGGTATTGATATTTGGCGCGCGAACCCGAAGCCCTTCAAACTGCCCAGGGTCGGCCAGTTCTTCGGCGGTATAGATCCCCTGGGCCGGCCAAGCTACCGCGTACAGGGGCATTAACCCCTCGGCAGCGAACAGTTCGGTCATCATGGGTTTGGTGGCTTGCCACAGCGCAAACGCCTCGTCGTAACTGCCAGCTACGCCGGGCAGGGTATCCACTTCAAAGATCGGATCGTCGTTAGAGAGAACCGATAAAAACACCTCACCAGCGTCGATCGTGCCACGTCGTACCGACGATTTGATTTCACCGTGAGATACCAGCGAACCACCGCTGTGTAAGGTGATCGTCAGCTCCCCATCGGTTGCCTCGGCCACATCTTCGGCGAACTGTCGGGTGTTTTGAGTATGAAAGCTTGCATCGCCGTAGGGCGTTGCCATGGTCCACTCATCGGCTTGCGCTGTAAAAGCCATCGTACAGGCGGAGACCAGCACCAGCGGTGTTGTGAGTCGCATACGTTGTTTCCTCTCTTTAGGCATCTTGTAGTGGTGTGTAGAGTGAAAAGACAAGGATTTGAACCCATTGACCGGTAAAACGTGAATAACGGGCTCTTCGTCAGATAACATCGTAGTACATCGCCAGCAGGTGCTTGGGTAGCGCAATACGATAAAACTGGCCCACCGCTGGCTCCAGTCGCAAAGCGCGCTCGACGATGTGAACTATTTACACTGCAAATTCGAGGCCAAAATACACAGCCAAGGAGTTAAGTATTGGTGTTTAGTGGCCAAATGTATGGCTCGCTTCAAACGGAAGTTAATTTGGACTCGCCGTCATGAACCACTCAAGCCGCATGCGCCTGCCGCTTCGCTTTATCGTATTGGCCATTCGATCATTGGACCAGGACCCATCGCCAACTATTTTTCTTATAAATGACATGGTGTTAGAAACCAATTACGAAACATTTGGGGAAAAACGATTGGTAACGTGAAGAGCCTTTCCCCTATATTGGTGGAATTTTCATTACATACGATCAACAACGCTTTACATAAAATTGGAGACGTCATGGCCCTCCCTTTGCTCAACTGTGACATGGGCGAAAGCTTTGGCAACTGGACTCTGGGGCTGGATGCCGAGGTGATGCCTTATGTCGACTGCGCCAACATCGCCTGTGGCTATCACGCCTCCGACCCCCACGTCATGCGTCGCACGGTGGCGCTGGCCGCCCAGCACGGCGTGCGCATCGGCGCCCACCCCGGCTACCCGGATCTAATGGGCTTTGGGCGGCGCTCCCTGGCCTGTTCGGCGGCGGAAGTCGAGGACATGATGCTCTACCAGGCCGGGGCGCTGGCCGGGATTTGCCGCGCCGAAGGCGCCGAGCTTGCCTACATCAAGCCTCATGGGGCGATGTATAACGACATGGCCGCCAACCCGGAGCTTCTGGAAGGGGCGATGCGCGCCGTTCGCGGCTTCGATGCGCGCCTGCCGCTAATGGTAATGGCCACCGCCGACAGCGAACCACACCGTAAGCTTGCCGCCCAAATGGGCGTGACACTTTGGTTCGAGACCTTCGCCGACCGCGCCTATGACGCCAACGGCCACCTGGTTTCACGCCGCCTGCCCGGGGCCGTGCATCAAGAGCAGGCGAGCATCGTCGCCCAGGCCAAAGCGCTTGCCCGGGGCGAGACCCTCACCGCCCTCGATGGCACACCGCTTCAACTTCCCTGCGACACGCTCTGCGTGCACGGCGACAATCCAGAGTCTGTTGCGGCGGTGCAAGCCATTCGCGAGGCCTTCGACGCGATGGAATCGGCGTGAAGCTGCGTCTTGAAACCGCCGCCATGGAGGCGATCACGGTTCGTCTTTTTGACGCCATCGATGAGGCCAACATGGGCTGGATCATCGCCGCGGATACCGCGCTACGCCGTGCTTTCAGCGAGGCGCTGATTGATCTGATCCCGTCCTATACCACGCTGCTTGTGCACTACGACTGTCAGAAGCTCTTCTTTGCCGAGGCAAAGGCCTTGATCGAGTCTGCCCTGGCCGACCTGGCACCCGCAGATACGCAAAACGGTCAGCTCCACGAGATACCCGTCTGGTACCACGAAAGCGTCGGGCCGGAGCTCCCCCGCCTAGCCGAACGCGCCGGCATCAGCGTGGAGCAACTCATCGAGCGTCACACTAGCCACGACTACTGTGTCTTCGCTCTTGGTTTCGCGCCAGGCTACGGCTTCATGGGGTTGGTCGACGAAGACCTGGCCACGCCCCGGCTGCAAACGCCGCGCAAGCACGTCGCACCGGGCAGCGTCGGTATCGCCGAGCGGCAAACCGCCATTTACCCACTGGCCTCCCCCGGCGGCTGGAACATTCTGGGTCGCACGGCGGTACCGCTATTCGAGTACGCCAAGAAAGGCGAACCGCTTTTTCACCCCGGCGATAAAGTGCGCTTCAAATCAGTCTCCCAGGCGGACTTTGAAGCGGCCGGCGGCGATCCCACCCCGCTAAAGGAGCGCTCATGAGCCAGAAAGGTTTGATCGTGCGCCAGGCCGGCCCACTTGCGCTGATTCAGGATATCGGCCGTTTTGGCGTCAATCACTTGGGCGTGACGCAAGGCGGTGCGGCGGACTGGATCTCGTTTCGTTGGGCCAACTGGCTACTGGGTAACGTCCCCACTCAGGCAGCGCTCGAGGTGGTGATGGGCGGCAATCTAACGCTGGAAGCCGAAGAGGACGTCACACTGGCGCTGGCCGGCGCCGACCTGGACGCCCACATCGACGATACGCCGCAGGCCCCCAACGCCTCCTTCACTCTGCGCGCCGGGCAGCGTCTGATCTTTCGTCAGCCCAAGGCCGGGCTTCGCGCCTACCTCGCCTTTCCAGGCGGGCTGCACGCTCCCGAGGTGCTGGGCAGCCGCGCCTGCACCGCGCGTGAACAGATGGGCGGGCTTCACGATGACGGCAAGCCGCTGCAAACGGGCGACCGCCTCACCTGGTTTGGCGGCAAGCTCGCCTCACGCGTTTTGCCGCAGGGCACGCAGCTACCGCTGCCCATCTCAGGCAACCACTTACCGATGGTACTGGGTGCTCAGTCATCCCACTTCGCCGGACAAAGCCTTTATAACGCCTTCAATCAACCCTGGACGGTCGACCAGCGCGCCGATCGTATGGGGGTTCGCCTGACCGGAGCGCCGCTTCAAAGCGCGCTGTCGGGTATCGTCTCGGAGGGCATTCCCCTGGGCGCGGTCCAGGTGCCGCCGGACGGCCAACCCATCGTGCTGATGAACGACCGCCAAACCATCGGTGGCTACCCACGTATCGGCGCGCTTACCCCCAGCGCCTGTGCGCTGCTCGCCCAGTGCCTGCCCGGCACCGAAGTCCGGCTTCAACCGATAAGCGCCACCCGGGCACAGCTTTTATATCGAAAACAGCTCGCAGCATGGGTGTGAACTTGCTAGCAGCAAGGGGGTAACGGATCCAGGCACGGGATATTCATCTCGTACTTGCTCAAGCCATCGGCAACAAGGCCCGGGGTGGTCGCGCCCCCGGGTACGCCATCAGGGCAGAGCGCCCGGGCAAACTGCTCCTATAAGCGCCTCAATTTAAAACGATTAACAAAAAAAGCCACATAAGACCGGAATGACGTTGGCCAGTGTTACGAGGGGTTGAATGGCCAAAGAATGAAACAGCCCCACCCTACCGGGCAATTTTTTGCTCAAGCTTCGCGCTTAGTCGCCGTTAATAACGCCTGTCACAACACTAAACACAATTCTCTTTCGATCACGCTGCGTCGCTGAGGGGCAGCAACGGTCGTTTCTCGATTTATTGGGGCTATCAATGAACACGCTTTATCGCCTATCGTTAACGCAAAAACTGCTCTTCGCAGTGGCGTTACCCTTATTAGCCGTTGCCATCGTGCTGGGCGTAGTCGTCAACATGCAACTTAATCAGGCGATTCCTTCACTGATCAACAATACCGCTATGCGCCAGGTAGACGCGCGGGCCGATGAGGTCAGTCGATGGATCAATGGTTATCGCAGTTGGCTCAACGTATTAGCGCAGGATGAACGCCTGGCGCAGGGCGCTCCGCTTGCTTCACACGTTGACTGGCTCGCCAAACGTCATGTGTCGGATGGCACCATCGAGTCATTGTTTGTCTCGGATACGGCCGGCAATACGATTAATCAGGAAGGTATGCCGCTTAATATCGCCGAACGCCCCTACTTCCAAGCGCTGGTAGTGGATGGCACCGCGGATAGCCTGCTTCTCGACCCTTTCATCTCCAAGGCCACCAATCAACCGGCCGCCTTGATGGTCGAGACGATATTCGATGAGCGCGGCAACCGGATGGGGCTACTGGGCGTCGCCCTTTCACTCGAATCTTTGACATCTATCACTTCTGAGATCGAGGTCGGTGAAGGCAGCTTCGGCTGGATGCTCGATAGCCAAGGGCGCGTCATCGCTCATCCGGAGGCGTCTTATCGCCTTGCGCTTAACTACACCAGTGGCGATCAAACCCATGGTTACGAAGGCTTGAACGCGCTTGGCACTCAGATGCTGGGTGGCCAGCCAGGCTCGGGCCAAGCCACCATGCCAAGCGGTGAGCATAAAACCCTAATGTGGAACCCGGTCGACGATACGGCTTGGGTGGTGGGCACTACCGTGCCCGCCGCCGTGTTTACCGGCGTAACCCACCATCTATTGCTCTCACTGCTGGTGGCGGGCCTAATTCTCTTTGGGCTATTGCTGGTCGTGGTCGCTTTCGCCGCTCGCCGAGCGCTTGCCCCCATCCGGCATACCGCCAGCGCCATGGCGGATATCGCCCAGGGCAAAGGGGATTTGACCCGCCGTCTGGAGGTCAAATCCCAGGACGAAGTGGGCGATTTGGCAAAAGGCTTCAACGCCTTCGTGGAGCGGATGCAGGAAACGCTTCAGGAGGTACGCCAAAACGCGCAGACCGTGCTGGCCGGCGCCGGCGACATCGCGGACGGCACGCAGGAGCTCTCTACGCGTACCGACCAGGCAGCGGCCAACCTTCAGGAAACCTCCGCCTCGATGGAGGAAATTCACTCGACGGTCGCCCACACCTCGCAAGCTTCCGAACAGGCCAATGGCTTGGCTTTCGAGGCGTCCGGTGCATCGCAACGTGGCAACGAGTCCATGCGCCAGATGCAGACCAAAATGCAGGCGATTACCGAGTCCTCTCACAAGATCAGCGATATTATCGGCTTGATCGACTCGATCGCCTTTCAGACCAACATTCTGGCGCTCAATGCCTCGGTCGAAGCCGCCCGCGCAGGCGAACAGGGCCGCGGTTTTGCCGTCGTTGCCAGTGAAGTGCGCATGCTTGCCAGCCGTTCGGCTACCGCCGCTCAGGATATCCGTGCCCTGATCGATGTGTCGGTGGGCCACACCCAGGAGGGTAACCAGATCGTTTCCGCGGCGGCTCAGCAGATGGAAGAGATCCATCGAAGCATCACCCAAGTGACCGACGTCATGGGCGAGATTGCCGCCGGCGCTCGAGAACAAACGGCGGGCATCGAGCAGGTCAACACCGCGGTGGCGGAAATGGACACCATGACGCAGCAGAACGCCTCGATGGTCAGTCAAAACGCCTCGCTGGCCGCGCAAATGCGCGAGAATGCCCAGCGTCTGGATCGGCTGATGAGTGATTTCGTGTTGGGTAACGAAACCACCTCCTTCACATCCCCCTTGCCGTCTACGCAGCGTAGCGCCAGCGCGCTTCCAAAGCCCGAGCACTCTGCCGCCCCGCGTGCTGCTCGCCAGGATGTTGCCGAATGGGAAGAGTTCTAAGACGTTTCGCCTCTCACCTGACACTCGCCTGTAAAAAAACCCGCGATCCTGGATCGCGGGTTTTTTTATCATCGGCGTTAAACGGTCGGCCCACCGGCGAAAGCCAAGTGTTGAGGTGCTCTGCTGACCACCATCAAGCCGTTATTCGACACCACGCGCAAGGTAGGTCGAGAAGGCCTTATCGCCGTTTTTTAACGAGCACGTCGTTGACCGCGTCTAAAAACGCTGCGCGTGATGCAGCGTGAGGCGCCGTCAACAAACTTCCCCCCACAAACAACAGCGTTGCGACAAAAATCCCCCAGATACCTGCCGGTAAGCCCAGTAGCGAGTTTCCCGTCGCGTACATCGCGAGTACGAACATACTGGTCCCCAGGATGCTGGCCAGTGCCCCAAATGCCGTACCACGTTTCCAATAAAAAGCCCCCACGATGGCTGGCACCATGGCCACCAGCCCGGAGGAGGCGGCCACGGAAAGCACCGCAATCAAATCCAGCTGGAGTTCGGCAAAGCCCAGCGCCAGCAGCGCGATCACCGGCACGACCAGCTTGCCGACCAGCAGTTGGCGCTTCTCGCCCGCGCCGGGCCGAGCGTGGGTATAAACGTCGCGGGAAAGCATCGAGGCAAGCGTCAGCATGATGGAATCGATCGTGGAAACCGCGGCGGCCAGAATACCGACCATCACGATCACGCCCAGCAGTGGCGGCACGAGACCGGAGCCGAGCAGTGTCGGCGTGGCAAGGTCAGCGCGTTCGAGGCCGGGAAAAGCCACCAGCGCGGAGAACCCCCATAGCACCGATACCAGGGTGTAGATCAAACCGAACACCATGAAGCCGATCAGCATCTGGCGCATGGCAGTGAGCGAGGCCGGCATAAAAAGGCGTTGGCTCACCTGGGGGTTGGAGAGGCTAAAGAAAAACCAGGGGATGCTTAACCCCAAAAAGGTGGTCAGGCTAAAAAGCCCCGGCCCCGGTACGGTGAGCGCCTCGGGGTGCTCGCTCGAAAGCGTTGCGAAAAGCCCACTAAAGCCCCCCAGCCCTCGAATGACCAACAGCGCCACCAGCGTCGAGGCGACGATCATCACCAGCGCCTGCAGCGAATCGGTCCACATGACCGAGCGAATGCCGGCGATGTAGGAGAAGAACACCGCGATCGCCGTGGCCAGCATCACCCCGGTAGTGAAGCTCACCGCCCCGCCAGACATGCCCTCCAAAAGGTAACCCACGCCGGCCAGCTGTACCGCCGAATAGGGGATCAAAAAAATACAGCTGGCCACCGACATCGAAAGCGCCACGTACTTGCTGTGATAACGAAAGCCCAACATCTCGCTGGGCGTGACGAAACCGAACGCGCGACCCACTGCCCAGAAACGCGGCCCGAAAATCGCCACCAACGACACGCCGGCAAAATAGATGATCTCAAAACCCAGCGCCCCGACGCCCCCCGCGTAGGTCAGCCCGGCCAGCCCCACCATCATGAAGGCGCTGTAGGTCGTGGCACTATAGCTAAGCGCGGACACGAACCCGTTCATCTGCCGATTGCCCAGAAAATACCCGGACATGCTGTCTACCCGCCCCTGGCGGGATAAAAACGCGATCACGACCGATGCGACAAGATAAAGCACGATGGCGACCCATATCATCGACTCAGTCACCGTCGTACTCCTTGAATCCTTGGGTGATGAAAATATTCAGCACGATCACCAAAAGCCCGGCCCCGCTCCAGAACAGAAAGCTGCCGTACCAGGCCGCTACGTGAGCCAACACGGTATAAGGCACCAGACAGCACAGTACGACCACTGCCCAAACGGCCCATATCCATTTTTCGCGCGCCATGATGTACCTCTTGTTGTATTGGCGATATCGACCTATTGCCCGCCTTGAAACGCCACTGACAGGCAGACAAAGCATTTCAGCATACTTTGCCCTTGCCAACTCTTCTGTCAAGAAAGCGTGATGCTTTACACAAGTTTGCGTTAAAAACACCGTCAAAACATCAGGACATTACGCCAGGTGCTCTGCCTTACGCGCATTGGGCGGCCAAAGCGCCTTCCCGGTGCCCGGCATCGGCTTAATTACGTGCATTTAAGCCGGGTATTTCACGCCTACCCTTTCAAGCACTTCTGATACTTTATGACCAGACAAGCCGTTGTCGACTAATATTAATGAAGGGCAACGACTCACGATAATGAATGACTTGCCGGGTAGCGTCTGGCAGGTCTTTAAAGAGTTCGCCGTGGCCCTTAAAAGATACCGCCTTATGACTGGTTTTACGCTTTTAGAGCTTTTGGTCGCGCTGGCCGTGTTGGCCTTGCTCGCGGCGGTGGCGTTTCCCAACTTCGCTCGGCTGATCGAGACAAACCGTGTGGTGGGCGCCACCAACGAGTTCAAGACCGCGCTGAATTTCGCGCGAAGCGAAGCCGTGCGGCGTAACCGAAGCGTATCGCTGACCCCGCTAACGGGCGGCTGGGCGTCCGGCTGGGAGGTCGTCGACCCGAGTGGCAACTCACTGCGCCGCTGGCCGCAGTCGCTTGAAAACCTGAACGTCGCGGGCGCCCCGTCTTCCATCCGTTTTAATAGCCTTGGGCGCTTTACCCACCCGATCACCGGGCCCCTTTCCCTTCAGCTTGGCAGCCAGGCGCGCTGTATTCGCCTGGAGCGCAGCGGCCTCTCGCGGGTACAGGGCTGCGGTGAACAACGCGCCACCGGGGGTCCATGAAAAACGCGCAGCGCGGGGTGTCGCTTTTAGAAGCGCTGATTGCCATGCTCATCATGTCGATTGGGCTACTTGGCGTGGTCGCGCTGCAAACCCAGGCGCTCTCGCAGCAGCGAAGCGCCTATCTGGAAACCCAGGCCACCAACATGGCCCAGGACATGCTGGATCGTATTCGTGCCAATAAAGAGGATGCAAGGGCCTACGCGCTGACCCCGGGGCAGCCCTCGAGCGGCAGCGGCCTGGTGGCCAGCGACACCCAAGGCTGGGTGCGTGACCTGGCCGACGTACTGCCCCAGGGCCTGGGCGAGGTCGTGGTGACCCCGCCAGAGATAAGCGTAACAGTGAGCTTTGAAGAGCCGTCCTCCCCCGGTGAACGGCGCCGCATCCAACTGGTTTCGGAGCTTTAAGATGCGCGATCGCCGCCTTTTTCCCTCGCCCAGCGCTTCGCCGCCCCAGGCAGGCTTTACCCTGGTCGAGCTTTTGGTGGCGATGGTGATCGGCGTCATGGTGGTGCTGGGCGCCACGCAGCTCTTTGTCGCCTCCCAGCGCAGCTACCAAATCACCACGGCGCTGGCCAATATGCAGGATACCGGGCGGTTCGCGCTGGAAACGCTCTCCCGGGAGCTTCGTCACGCGGATTTCACGGGGGGCTGCGCCGCTAGCCAAACCACTGTAGACGACGCCGTTCGCCCCGCCGTAGCTCTCCAAGGATTTAGCCATCCGCCCGAATCGCGAGACGAGGCGGTGTCAGACTCGCACAGCATCGCGTTTCGCGGCGGGCCCGTACAGGGCACCGCCTACTACGAGATCGAGGATCCCTCCAAAGTGCTTCCCGAGGCTTACAAGGGTCACCTCGTCCTCCTTCAAGGGCTACAAACCTGCGCGCTTTTTTATAATGCTGCATCAATGCCAAGCGGCTGGCCCGCGTTTGAAAACACGGATTACTTGCAGGGCAACCCACTGCTGATGGCGCTGGACAGCGCCACTTACTACCTGGGCGCCGATTCCAACAACGACGATACCCTCTCCTTGATGCGTCTGGATACCAGCACCCCCACGCCGCGCAGCGAAGTGCTGGCAAGCCATATCGTCGCGCTGCGCGCACGCTTTCTCGTCGATGATGCGTACCAGGCCCCCGACAATATCGAGGACACCGACTGGAACGCGGTGCGTGCCGTACGTATCAGTCTGGTCGTACAAAGTGAGCGCGATGACTTGCGCCCGACCTCTACCGTCATTGAGACCGGCAACTTCGATGATGAAGCGTTCACCGGCAGTGCGGGACGTCTTTACCAAGCATTTACCACTACCATAACCCTGAGAAATCGGTCATGAAGCGAGAGTGTGCTTATCCCGCGGGCCAGCGCGGCATGGCGCTGGTGCTGAGTCTGATTTTTCTCGCCATCGTGACTCTGGTGAGTTTGTCATCGATGCAGGGGTCGATGCTCCAAGGGCGCATGGCCGCCAATCAGCAGGATTACAGCGTGGCCCTACAGGCCGCTGAGGCCGCCTTGAAGGAGGCCGAACGCAGGCTCCAGCAGGGCATGGAGCCTTCCAACGTCTGGTCCCCCTACCCGGCCAACGAGGCTGGGCGGGACTTCAAGGCCCGGTATCGCGTTAGCCCCGATACGGTCAGGATCGTCGGATCCCGCGCGACCAGCGAAAGCGTCGAGATGCTCGAGGTCCTTTACAGGATCGAGGCCGAAGGGACCGGCCAATCGGCGCAGACCCACGTCGCCCTGGAAGCTTTCTTTGTGCGTGAACAGCGAGTAGAGATATGAACAAACGCCATTACCATCGCACTCTCTGCACTGTTTTGGTCGTCCTTGGGGTCGGCTTGGCCGTCGCGCCCGCCTGGGGCGGGACGAGTTTTTATCCTCCCTCATCCCCCACAGGACCGACCGATCCGCCCACCGAAGAGCCAGAAGACGCCGAGACCGAAGAGCCCGAGCCCGATTCGCCGATCGATGGGGGCGACGACGAGGCCAACGACGACGATTACGAGATCCCCAACGACGAGACCGGCCTGGCGAACGCGCCGCTCAACGTCGTAAGCCAGGTCGCTCCCAACATTCTTTTGATTCTGGATAACTCAGAAAGCGGCCAGGAGGGGCTGGATGGTCGCGTGGCAATCGGCCGCTCCACGGGAAATCGTGAAAATCTACCCGCCTGTCAGACCAACACGTTCGACGCGTCCCAGTGTCCTGCCGGGGCGCGCTCACCGCTGAGCAAATCAAGCATCATGAAAAGCGTGGGACGCGAGCTGATCAATCGCTATCGGGGCGAGGTCAATTTGGGGCTAATGGCCTATCAACAGAATCCGGCATCCAGGGACCGGAACAGCTTTGCCAGCGGCAACACCGTTCTCTGGCGTCTAACCGAGCGAGCCCTGGACGTACGCTACTCAACGAATTCCAGCCCCAGCTGGTACAACCCGAATTTCGATGGTGCCTGGAATGCAACAACCAAACGCTATCGGACGCGGCTGCCCAATAGCAACATCCACGCATTTTTCAATGTCGGCCTCCCCGGTTATTACATCATCAACAGAACCAGACTATCGCCGCCGGACGCAAGCGATGATCGAACCGAGTACTGGGCAAACACCGGTGTGAGCGCAAGCGGCGATCAGAGCATCAACCGTTATCTTCGTATCCTTCAAGGCTCGAACGGCCTGTCCTACTCGGACTACGACGGTGCAGCTCAAATTGCGCTTGTCGACAGCATGCGCCAGCGCGGCATTCCTAACTGGGGTCAAAACATTCTCTCCTTACAGCTCAACCAGTTGGAGTGGCGCACCACCTCCTCACCCGGGCTTGGCTATCTGCACGTGCCCATAGGCGGGCTCAATACAGATGGCTCGATCGACAACGCCCACTGGAGTCGGATTCTCACCAAACTGCAGCCGCAGCGCCACGACTGGAACGGCAGTGGCAACCCGATGATCGACCCCGCCTGGCCGTTGCTCGCGACCGGGCTTACCCCCATCGAAGGCACCATGTACACCGCGCGGGACTATTTCGTTAATAACGGCAGCCGGGGTAGTGCCTTCAATAACGACCAGGGGTATCGGTCGGGGATCGGCATTCCCAACATGACCAACTCCACGGCCCAGCAGTGCCTGGTCAACGCCAACATCTGGCTCACCGATGGTCTACCCTCGGTGGATCGGCGTGGCAATTCGCTGGGTAACAACGTAAGCAGGGCGCTGGCGGATGCCCAGAACGCCATTCGCCGCCTTTACGACGATACCGCAAGTGTCCTACCCAACCCGGTGCGCACCTACGTGGTGGGCTTTAACCTGCCGCCGGATATCAATAATCTACCGGGAGTTCCCGACGACCCGTTGGGCGAGCTGGCCCGCGCCGGCGGCACCGAGCGCGCCTATTTTGCCGACGACGAGGCCTCACTGAGCCAAGTCATGCAGCAGGTGCTGGGGAGTATCATCGCTGCCTCGCAGTCCAATACGTCTTCGGCGGTCAACAGCGATACCTTCGACCTGGAAAGCGACAACCTGCTCTATAGCGCGGGCTTTCGCAGCGACGGGTGGTCGGGCCGACTCACCGCCGCCGCCATCGGACCCAACGGCGAGCGTACGCCGCGCTGGAACGCCGAGACCCAGCTTGCCAGCCAAGCGGGTAACAGGACACTGCTGACCTCCCGCCAGCCGAAGGAGGGCCCACGAACCGGCGCACTGCTAACGCCTGCGACCAGTGGGTTCACCCAAGCCGAAATCGACTGGTTCCAAGGGCTCGAGCATCCTTCGCTGCGGGCCCGCCCATCGCCTTTGGGGGACATTATCAATGCCAACCCGGTGGTGCTACCCGGTAACGGCACGCGCGCCCCCCTGCTGCTGGTGGCCGCCAACGATGGCATGCTGCATGGCTTCAACGCAGATACCGGGCGCGAACTGTTTGCCTATCTGCCCGCCGAGCTCACCCAAGGCGAGTCGCCGCCGCTTCGCGAACTGACCCAAAAAGGCTACAGCCACCGCTACTTCATGGACGGCACCCCGGCCGCACGAGAGGTCAACATCGAAGGCGGCCCCGAGGCGGTCGTCGTCGGCACCATGGGCGCCGGCGGACGTACGGTCTTCGCGCTGGATGTTAGCCAACCCGGCCGCATGAACGCGCAAAATGTGCTCTGGGAGTTTCGCCGTCCCGAACTGGGTAGCGGCGTGAGCAAGCCCACTATTACTCAGCTTAGCGACGGCCGGTGGGTCGCCATTTTCGGCAATGGCTACAACAGCGCCAGCTATCAGGCCTCGCTCTACGTGGTCGACCTCGTCACCGGCGCGACCGTTGATCGCCTTAAGGCCGGCGAGGGGAACGCCGACACGCCCAACGGGCTCGCCACCCCCACGGTCACGTCCTGGCCTGATTTCGTCAATGGCGCCCGCTTTGCCTATGCCGGGGATCTTGCGGGCAACCTGTGGCGCTTTTCGCTGACCGGCAGTGGCACCGCCACCAAACTCTACGCGGGCTCGCCGAGCCAACCTGTTACCACGGCGCCCGCCGTTACCTTAAGCGGCAATACCCGCAATGAGCTCATGGTGCTGTTCGGCACCGGCAGCTATTTTCGAAACCAGGACGTGGGTCATCAAGGCGTCCAACAGCTAATCGGCATTCGCGACCAGGTGGGCCGCTCGACCGAAATCAAAAGCTCTCAACTGCTCTCCCAAACTATTACCGCCTCGGCCTCTCAAAACGGTCTGAATGTCCGCGCAACCACTAACCGGGCGCTGACGGGCGGTCAACCGGGATGGCGGTTGGAGCTGCCCGCTGGCGAGCGGGTCATCGCCTCGCCATCGCTTTCTAGCGGCCTGCCAAGGCGGGTACGGTTTTCGACCATGCTACCGGATGATTCGAACCCCTGTGGCGGCGAGCGTACGGGCTACTTTTTATCGCTTTTGGCGGACACCGGTGGTAGCGGCAGCGCCACCCTTTTTGATTTGAACGGCGATGGAAACATCGACAGCGACGCCAGGCTGGGTGACGATGCCATTGTGGGCGTGCAGATAGGCAGCGGCGAGCGGTTGGTGGGGGTTAAAAACCCGGACGGCCAGGAAATTCTCTTCGTGGGCAACCCTGGCGAGCCCAGCGCCTCGCCGGACGGCAGCGGCTCATTAGCGGTCAGTTCAAACGATGCGCCACTGGGTCGCCGCTCCTGGCGCCAAGTACCCGGGGAATAGCGCAGGCAGCTCGACCCAAAGCGCTCGCGGCTCACCAGGACCGCACGGTCCACTGAACCAGCCGGGCGACGAGCGGGCGCACCACCAAAATGCACAAGAAAGCGGCCGGCATCGCCACCCGGTAGGCTTGCCATACCCGGCCCATGAACCCCGGCTCCCAACCGCTGTTAACGGCGGTAATCACCAGCGTCATCAAAAAAGCCATGATGGATGACATGTAAAAAGCGAACACCAGCGGAGTAAACTTCGGGTGCAGCTTGCGCGCCGCCAGCAGGCGTTGCTCGGGGAAAATTTTTCGAACCATCACCACGGCCTTTATCGATTTAGCAAGCCGGCTACTTTACGCGTTTAGCGCCGGTGGGTGAAAGGCCCCTGTGCCGGGAGTAGCGCTTATCCGGCATCGCTTCACGCATAGGCGGTGGAGGAGACCTTCTTCCGCTCCAGGCGCCCTAGCTGGTAAAGGTCGTTCAGGTAGAAATCCAGCTGCCCGATCAGGTAATTCAGCGGTATGAGCAGAAAAATCAGCACCATCAGAATGACCGGCTCGTTCAGCCAACCAAGCGAGGGAGTGATGACGGGATAAAGCAGCGTGTAGATACTCATGCCGCCCAAAAACTGGGCAATGAGGCTGTTGACTATGACCAGGCCGATAAAAAGCGGCCGCCAATCGCGCCGGGGCAACGCCATGCTGCCCACAAGCGGAAGACGCGCGCTCAAACGGGGGCCAAAACGCAGCTGTGAGCGACGACGCAGTAGCGCCATGGCGGCTTCATCGTCCTCGCGCTCGAACGCCTCCCGGGCCAACGTCTTATCGAACTCCGTTCCCAGCGCCGTTTCTACCGCCTGATCGAACTCCTGGCCACCGCTTTCCCGGTCGCGCTCGGCCGCCGCCTTGAGTGATTCAAGGCGCGCCCGGTCCTTCATCGAAAGCTTCTTGTGATTATCGAAATTGATGGCGTAGTTGACCGCATAGAGCTGATAAAGCGTGGCGGTGACGCCGATAAAGATCAAAGCGTAAACAATCGCACTAAGCATGGGCGGGCCTACTCATAAGATGGGTGGTTTAGAGTCAATCAAGCGTTACTTATATTTAACAATATCTGCGTCTATATTCGAATGTGGCATGAAAGCGCAGTCAAGCTAAGCTACCATAGCGCCACGCGCAGCACGGGCAAAACAATAACACCGCCTGACTGGTTATCTGGCTCATAAGGAGCATTTCATGCCCTCTCAACACTCCACTTCCTTGAGTGACGATGCACCGCATCGACCGTCCCATGCCAAAAAATACCTGGCGGCGCTAGGCCCCGGCTTTCTGTTTGCGGGCGCGGCGATTGGCACCTCCCACGTGGTGCAATCTACAAGAGCCGGTGCCGAGTACGGTATTGGGCTTTTGGGCTTCATTCTACTGGCGGTGCTCTTGAAGTATCCTTCTTTCTTCTTTGGCCCGTTTTATGTCAGCGTCACCGGGCAATCCCTGGTCGAAGGATACCGCCAAACCTTTGGTCGCTCTGTGGTCGGCCTTTTCGCGCTGGTGCAGATTCCAGTCACCGCTATCATCATCGCCGCCATTGCGATCACTACCGCAGGTCTTGCGGGCAGCATCGTGCCCCTGACGCTGAGCCCGCCTACCGTTGCGGTGATTTTGATTGCGCTTTGCGGCGTGCTCACCTTTGCCGGGGGTTACAAGCTGCTGGACTGGGTCAACAAGGTATTCGTGGTGATTTTGAGCGTGACCACGGTGCTGGCCGCTGCCGCCGCCCTGCCGCTGGTGGAATGGACGTTCTACCCGGTCACCGCGGCATCGCCGCTCTGGAGTGTGGCCACTTTCGTCACCCTGGTCGCCGTACTGGGCCTGATGCCCTCCGACATCACACTGGCCATCATGAACTCGCTCTGGTCCGAGGCGCGCAACAAAAAACAGGGCACGCGCAGCGAGACCGCCGCCGAAAAAATCGACTTCAACATTGGCTACATCGGCGCGGGCGTGCTGGCCGCGTGTTTCGTGATCATGGGCGCGGGGGTCATGCACAGCCAGGCCATCAACCCGGCGGACGGCGCGGTCGGCTTTGCCACCCAAGTGATTAGCCTCTACACCAGCACCCTGGGCGAGTGGAGCGGCGTGGTCGTGGGCATTTCCGCCTTTACCGTCATGCTCACCACGCTTTTGACCGTGCTCGACGGTTTTCCGCGCATGATCAGCGCCTCCTGGTATACCTTTACCCGGCCCGCCGGAGCCATCGAAGAGACGCGCACCCTCGAAGGCAGCCCGGCGTTTCTGGTATCGCTGGCCGGGCTTTCGCTGCTGGCGGCGGTGATTCTCTACACGTTGATGGGCAACTTCCGGCTGTTCATGGACTTTGTCATGGTCGTGGCCTTTTTGCTGAGCCCGATACTTGCCGCGCTGAACCACTTCACCGCCAACGGTGCGACCGTCCCCCCAGCGCTTCGCCCCTCGAAGCTGATCAACGCCTGGAGCTGGCTGGCGATTGCCACGCTGACGCTTTTATCCCTGGGCTATATCGTCGTGCAGTTTTTGTAAGCCTTTACCGGCGGCCTAGCTCAACGGGCCGCCTACCACCGTCTTTTGGATACCTTCACGCACGCCCTGGCCATCCTCGTGCTTTAACGCCTCGTACCAGGCCTGGGTTTCGGCGGGGTTTTCGCCGTGAATCATGTCGGCGCGTTTGCGCGCCCGCGCAACGATCTCGCCCACGCGCTCTACCCGGGCATGATCGTACTGCGCCAGCGCTTGCGCTAACGCCTGTGCCCTCTCGTCATTTTCCGCTAGCGCTTTATTGACCGCCTCGGCCAGCACCCAGGCGTCTTCCATCGCCTGGCAGCCGCCCTGGCCCAGATCCGGTGCCATGCCGTGGGCGGCGTCGCCCAGTAGCGCCACGCGGGTATCGATAAGCGTGCTCAACGGCTCAATATCGTGGATCTCCACCCGCGCCATACGCGCCGGGTCGAACTGATCGATCAGCTTCTGAACCGCCGGGCTCCAGCCGGCAAAGTGCGCTTTAAGCTCATCGCGGTAGTGTTCGGAATCGGCGGGCGTACCCGCTTTTAGCGGCACATCGAAGAAGCAATAGAACTCCTGCTGGCCTTCGTCGTTTCCTCCGGTGCCCATGGGCATGAGCGAGACGCGCTTGCCCTCGCCGACGTACTGATCCCAGCTTTCCAGCGGGGCCAGGTCGGGATGGGCGGCCACGCGCACGTTCCAGTTCACGTAGCCTACGTACTGGCGCTCGACACGCTGACCGACGATCTTGTTGCGAAGGCGTGAGTGCGTGCCGTCGGCCACCACCAACAGGTCGGCCTCGACGCGCTCGCCGTCTTCCAGCACGGCGGTCACGCCGTCATCATCGGCTTCGTAATCCACGCAGCTACGCCCCAGCGCGATATGTTCCGCCCCGACCGCATCGAACAGCGTTTGCTGGAGCGCGGCGCGGGAAATCGGGCAGGCGCGCTGATGGACCGCGTCATAAAGCGGCGTCAGCGAGAAGTCGCTGAGCAGGTGGCCCTCATGGCTCAAGTAGCGCATGCGCGTCATGTCACCGCTGATCTGCTCCACCGTGGTGCCCAGGCCCAACTGGTGCATCACTTTGACGCCGTTGGGCCAAAGCGAAATGGCCGCCCCGACCGGGCGCATGACCTCGACCCGTTCGAACACCTGCACACGGTGCCCCTGGCGCTTGAACGCAAGCGCTGCGCTCAACCCGCCCATGCCCGCGCCAATCACGACAATACTCAACGCCATAACGCCTCCCGATTCTGTAAAACAGTTGTTATAAAAAGTGGCTATCAAAGGTCTTCCACGAGCCTACCGCATCTATCGTCCAAAGCGTATATCCCCTCGCGGACGCCCGACATAACACTGCCTTGAACGAGCAATATCGGGGCCAGCCTTACGTCTCGGTGGATGCGACAAACCCGCGCAGCTCATCGAAGAGCCAGACGGTGGCGGGCTCGTGGGCGTAAAGCTCGTGCTGAATCAGCGTGAGTGTGAGCGCGCCAAGCTCACCCGGGGCGTCGACCAGGCGTACCGGCAACAGCGCGGTGAACCGCTCGGCCATACGCCGAGGAAGCGTCATCACCGCCCCGGTTAGCGCCACCACCCGCGCGGCGGCGATATAGTTAAGGTTTCGAGAGACCACCCGCCGGGTCAAGCCGTGCGCGCTCAGGCAACTGTCGATAGAGCTCGGCCCCAGCCCGCTGATGTCGGCAAGCTCCACGTGGGGTAGCTTGGCGAACTCGGCCAGGCTAAGCGACGCCCCTACCTGGGCGTTGCTCGTCGCGGCCAGGCATACCCACTGCTCCGCAAGCCACGGCGTTGCCACTACACCAAAGGGCAGCTCGACCTGGCTATCCAGCCCGACCACCATATCCACCTCGTGGCTTTTCAATCCCTCGCCCAGTACCTGGGGCGTTATGAGCTCGATGGCAAAGCTTATATGGGGGGCGCCGCTGAGCAACCCGCTTAGAAATGGCGGGTACATGAGCTCTTCGAAATAATCCGTCGTGGCCAGCGTAAAGTGGCGTGTGCTGGTCGCCGGGTCGAAAGCGGCCGGCGGCGCGAGGCCCTCCTGCAGCAGGGCGAGCGCTTGGCGCACCACCGGCAGCAACGCCTCGGCCCGAGGAGTGGGCAGCATCCCCTGGTCCGTACGCACGAAAAGCGGGTCGTTCAGTCCTTCTCGCAGGCGCCGGAGCGCGTGGCTGATCGCGGGCTGGCTCAGGTGTAGCTTAAGCGCGGCCCGGGTCACGTGGCGCTCCTGCATCAAGGTGACGAACACCCGAAGCAGGTTGAGATCGAAGGTGTGAGGCAAGCGCATGAATCACCATCATCAATGAAGTGAATGGATTGATTCTAAACATTCATTTTATTCATTACCTAAAACCTTTTATGGTCGCGGCCTTTCCCTCCTCCTTTTGGAGACATCTGCCGGTGACTCAGCTCTCCTCTCTTGCCTCACCCACCATGCCAAGCCTTTACGGCGACGTGATTTCCACCTTTATGAACGTGCCCAAGGCCCTCGACCCTAAAACGAGCGATGCCGAGGTGGTGGTGAGCGGCGTGCCTTTCGATTTGGCCTGTTCCGGCCGAGCGGGTACGCGCATGGGACCCAACGCCATTCGCCAGGCCACGGCCAACCTGATTTGGGAAGGCAAGCGCTGGCCCTGGGATTTCGCGCTCGAGGAGCGCCTAAAGGTGTGCGATGCGGGGAACCTGGACTACGCCTACGGCGAGCCCGAAAGCCTGGTGGACAACCTGGAAAGCCACGCCGGGCGCTGGCTAGGGGCGGGCAAAAAGATGTTGACCCTCGGCGGCGACCACTACATTACCCTGCCGCTTCTACGCGCCCACGCCCGCGAACACGGCCCCATGGCGCTGATCCATTTTGATGCCCACACCGACACCTACGAGCAGGGCACGCGCTTTGATCATGGCACCATTTTTCACCACGCCTTGAAAGAAGGACTGGTCGTGCCCGAACACTCGCTACAGATCGGCATTCGCACAAGCTATGACCGTCATCAGCACCCGTACGAAGTATTGGACGCCGACTGGGTGAACGACCATGGCCCGAAAGCGGTGCTCGAAAAAATCCGCGCCCGCGTGGGCCACCACCCGGCCTACATAAGCCTGGATATCGACGGCCTGGACCCGGCGTTTGCCCCGGGTACCGGCACGCCAGTATGCGGCGGCATGTCGACCGATTTACTGCTGAAGGTCATTCGCGGCCTGGTCGGTATGGAGCTGGTCGGCATGGACGTGGTGGAGGTCAATCCCGCCTACGATCACGGCGAGATCACCTCCCTGGCCGCCGCCACCCTGGGGCTTGAGTTTTTGTATGTGTTGGGGGCGGCCAAACGCCTTTGATGGCGTCTTCATACCTTGGCGCTTTATTAATCGTGACATTCTAAAGCGCCAAGCGTAGTTCGCTTAGAAACGAGCTGACATCCTCATATTCTCAGCCCCCTGCCAAGCAACGGCGGCAAACGCGTCCTACGAGTTGACGTGGCTGCTAGCGGGCGTATCACTGCCCTTTGAAGCATCCGTGGCTTTTTCTTTCAGCCGGCGAAACTTGCCGGACATACCCTCGATTTTGGCCTCCCATTCCGGGTCCGGCGTTTGCCCCTCGATCACCTTGAAATAGACCTGCATCATGCAGGTAACGGCTAGCGGCTCGAGCACGGCGACTTTCACGCTCCAGGCAAACAATAGTGCAATCAAGATGCCCGTGGCTGACCACCCGCCTGGAATGAGATACGCCACCAAAGCAGCCGGCGCCAACATGACGAGAAACACCACGAAGGCTAGTAAATAAATAATGACCGTCAGCCAAGCGGCATTCTGCATCATCGGTTTAAGATTCTGCCCATAAAGAATTAGGCCGTCCCGGGAGCCCGCCCACGCATTCGTTGAGCGTGTGCGCAGGCAGTACGCCAAAATCACTTCATCGATAAACCCAACCGCGATACGCAAAAACGCCTGCAGAATATTCAAAAACTGCTGAGCCCCTGGAATGGGAAGAAGGCCGAAGACGGTTTTCACCAGGCCGATAAACGACTTGAGCACACCTTTAATCAGTTGATCGACCAAAAATAACACGTTGGCTTGACCGAACCGCTCCTTGACGACTTGACTGGCGTGTTCGATTTGCCCCCGCCCCTGGGGTAGCGTTTGTTCTTCCAGTAGCTCGACCAGGACGGCGATATGCCCTGCCTTGACCATGTACAGGAGATACTCTCGCAAGAAGTACATGACGCCACCCACGATACCAAACCCGATAGCACCTCCCCAGAACGTGGTTGACTCCTGAAAGCCCGCGTCACCCAAACCGCCAACGCCCCACCCAATACCGGCGCCGATACCAGTCATCAACAGGTAAGCCAACGCCACCCCGAAATACACGGCTAACCGGAAGATAATAAAAGGTAACGTTTTGAGCATGAGGCCAATCGCCTGGCCAAGCCGGAAATCCCACATAGATACTCCCTTTCTTAAAAGTTGAAAATACACACACATCCAAGCCGAATAACATCGCTCACACGCCGCGATAATTCAGACAAAGCTAAAGCACCACTGACAATAACAAATTTTTGTTAGCTACTGGAGATCAAGAAAACGGGCTTAATGGAATAACCGGAGTACGTTGGACCGCATCGTCGATCATGGCGTATGCCAATGGGCCTTTCATACGCCAAGAGGGGCCATGCATGCGTTAATCCGGAATAAAAAGCCAGTTGCCCCAAGGAGCATATTCAGAAGTGCAGACATCTTCGGGTGCTGCGCTTGATGCTTGAAGTCAGGATCAAACTCTTCATTTTTCAAAAGGCCTAAAAAAGACCTTTTAAAGTGCGATATCCCCCATTCGCCCTTAAGAAACCTTAGTAACATTGATGCTGATCGTGGGCTGGCCCGGCATTAATATTTTGAACAACCGCCTGCGCTTCTTTTACTAAATTAACCTTGCTAATATAGCCAAAAAATCAATCACCAAATTTAAATTTATTCGGGAACACCTGCCTTGCAAAAACTGTATTTATTTCATTACGCGCCCAAGGCATCCCCACTCCTTGCTTTATCGAACGCATCGATTTAACGCTGGCCAATCTGAACCAGCCAACGGTGGTTCTATAGAAGTAAAGGTATCGTCATGGCATCTTTGTTGCTACACAGCGGTAAAACGGATCAGTATCGGCCTCTCGGTGAGACGGGGCAGCCGGTCTACCATTCAGCACTCCAGTTACGCAAAGCGATCGCGCGACGCCTCAAGGGTCGTGAACGCCACTTGGCTATTCCCCAGCGCGACCAACAGGGCGAGGGGGTGGACTGGTATAGCAGCCTGGAAGGCGACGTAGTGCCATGGAAAAGCGCGACTGAAGGCGAGCGTGAAGATGCCCGTATTCAGTTAGAGGCTTTTCGGAAAGAAATTCAGGCCGTTGAAAACCCCAAGGAGGGGCAGGGCGGAGATCAGGAAGTCTTTGCCCGCCTCATCAAATGGGTCTGCCATTTTCCCGATGAAGACTTTGTTTATTTAGTTAACGGTACACCCGTTCTCACCTTTTGGGGTTTCATACACCCGGAAACGGACCGCCATGCCAACCCACTTCAGTGCCTTTATCCTGAAGCGGCACCTGAGCCCTCACTCGCCAACCCCGCCTTAGCGCCCACTGCCCCGTTTAATGTAGCGCCGCCTGTTAACGAGCCAGCCGTCACCTTAGAGCCAACGCCGCGCCCTTGGTGGCGGCGCTACTGGTGGATGTGGCCATTGCTTCTGCTTTTGGGATTACTCCTGCTTCTTTTAGGGCTGCGAGCGTGCTCACCACGCCCGCCTTTGTGGGGTACTGACATAAACCGCCCTACGTTGACAGCCCCTGGCTTTTCAGCGTCTCAGCCCCGTTTAAAGGGTTTAGACGTATGGCCCTTTAATACCGGCACCAGAAGCCTTGCTCTGCCCAATGGCACCCTACGCCTCAACAGTGATAGCGGCTTACCTACTTTCAGCGGCGGTTTGGGGACGCGTGATATTCCCTCGGCTGACATCTCATTGCCCGAAACGACGCCAGTGCCTGAAACCGCCTCACTGCCTGACACAACGTCACTGCCTGCAGTGACGGCGCCAGACATATCGGACACTAACCCGATTTCACCCAGTGCAGGCACGCCAGCGCTTGAGCCGGCACCTCCAAGCGGCCAGCCAGAGGCCACACCTCCCCCACCAGAGCCTTTAAGCTTGCCCGAAAGCGCGCCCGAGGGGGCCGCATCGTTTCTTAACGGTCAGTGGCAGGGCGCTGGCGTTATGGATAGCCAGAGCGGACAGCCTTTACAAGTGCGTTACGCCTTCGATCAAGGCGACGGGCAAATGTATATTCGCCGCGGTGGCCGTGAAGGTGTCACCTGCGCAGGCCCTGTCGCTGCCGTTATGCAAAACGGTGAGTTGCAAATTGAAGCGCAAGAGCGTGCCCGCTGTGATGACGGCAGCAATTATGAGATGCCACGCGTGGAGTGCCGTCAGAACGAGGGTGAAATGGCTGACTGTGCAGCCAGCTACGACGACGAGCCATTCCCCATGCGGCTGCAAAAAGCCAGCGAATAGGACGATAAACAGATTATGTTACCTGAGATTATCAATTTCGAAGAGGTGGCAACGCTTGTCAGCCACTCTGGCGTTCAGTTTTTGGACTTTGGCTTAACACTGGAACCGCGTAAAGAAGCCGCGGGGGAATTCGTTTATCTGTCCACAACAGACAGAATGCTGGCGCGTCTGCTGGTCAACGAAGAAGACGGCTCCCTTTTCCATGAAGTTGAGCCTGGCAAGTTCGAGATCGTAAAGAGCCCTCAATTCGACATGGCGATGTCTACAAGCCTTGAACAGTTGAACAGTGCCTGGCTTCCGCTGCCCTTTTTCCGTTTTCAGCCACCCAGCAAGTTCGATGAAGGCCCGGCCAACTGGGCACGCATGCGTTTGACGGCCCTGGATGAGCCCGACATTGATGGCCATACACACCGCCTGACGCTCGCGTTTGATACACAGACACTGCCCCGTCATGACAACACGGCGTATCTTTGCCCCACCACTGACGACGTCAACTCGGGCACCTGTTTTCGCTTGGCCACCAGCACCTCGAATATGCGCTGGTTTCTTGACCAGGCGTGGGTAAGAGAGTGGCTTGAAGAGCTTTTTCGGGAAGCGAACCCAAAGTTTGATAGCCAGGAAATGCGCGATGCCCTTGAAGAGTGCCAGCACTTAGCCCACTACCTGAACGTACTCAGCCTGCTGCGCCAGCCCATCGAAGAAGAGCACAGCAAGCAGGGCAAACGTGTTCATATTCCTGATATTAAAGTGATCGCCCAGCAAGAAGGCGTCATCCCTGTCGATCTGGTGCTCGACGTCGGCAACTCACGTACGTGTGGCATTCTGATCGAAGATCATGGCCAGTCGGGCATGGGCTTAAGACATAACTATGTGCTGGAACTGCGTGACCTGGTCGATCCGGAGCGCGTCTATCGGGACCCTTTTGAAAGTCGTATTGAGTTCTCACAGACCTTCTTTGGAAAGGACCACTTATCTGTTAAAAGTGGCCGCCACGATGCTTTCTTATGGCCCACCATCGCCCGCGTTGGAGTGGAAGCAGGCCGCCTGGCCGGACGGCGCCGAGGTACCGAGGGCTCGACCGGCCTCTCCAGCCCTAAACGCTACCTGTGGGATGACGAGATTTACCAGCACGGCTGGCGCTTTAATAGTGCCTACGTGCGCACCGATACGGAGCCTCATGCTACGGCGGCACCCTTCTCGCATCTGATTAACGAGCTAGGCGATGCGCTGTACACCCTCGATGAAGACGATCAGCTTCCGGTTTTCAAACCGCATTACTCGCGCAGCTCGCTGATGACGTTCATGCTGTCAGAAGTGTTGGCCCAGGCGCTGATGCAGATGAACAGCCCCTCCCAGCGGGCTCGCCAAGGGCATACGAACCGTCCTCGCCAACTACGTTCTATCACGCTGACAGTCCCACCAGCGCTACCACAGGCAGAACGCAGTCTGCTGCTCTCTCGCCTTAAGCAGGCGGTCGCTCTTATCTGGAAAAGTCTCGGCTGGGATCACGGCGATGAAGAGAGTGATCCCTTTGAGGCAGACCATGATGGAAGCCTCCAGGTGCCAATGCCGACATTGAACGTGGATTGGGATGAAGCGTCCTGCGGCCAGCTGGTGTATCTGTACACTGAAATAAAAGAGAACTTTGCCGGCCACCCGGAAGAGTTCTTTGCAACGTTGGCGCGCCCCGGCAAGCCTTACCGTGAGCAGGTCAGCCTCGCTACCATCGATATCGGCGGCGGCACGACCGACCTGGTCATTACCGATTACCACCTCGATCGCAATGGCTCAACCAGCGGTGGCAGCAATGTATTCGTCACTCCGGAGCAGCGCTTCCGGGATGGCTTCCGAGTAGCCGGAGACGACATCTTGCTTGATGTCATTCAGCTTTTCATACTCCCAAGCTTCGAGGCCGCACTCAAACAGGCAGGAGTCGTATCGCCCGATGCCATGATGTCACGGCTATGCGGCCAGGAAAGCACTAACGCTCAAAATCAGGTGCTTCGCCAGCAGCTCAACCTGCAGGTGTTTACTCCTCTGGGCCTGGCACTGCTCGAGGCTTATGAATCCTTCGATCCTGAACACCCTGGCGGCTCAGAGACGCTGACCTATGGAGAGCGCTTGGGCGAGAATAGCGTTAGCTCGTCGGTGTATCGCTACGTCGAGACAGCACTAAGGCGTGAGCTGGGCGCAGAGATGACGTTTGATTTAATGAGCATTCCGCTAACGTTCAACCTGCTTGAAGTGCATGGCGCATTCTTAAAAGATCGCTTCAACATCTGCAAAACCCTGGCATCGCTATGTGAAGTAGTTTTCCAGTATCAGAGCGATATGCTGTTGATTACCGGTCGTCCCTCACGCTTGCCGGGGGTTCAGGCCTATTTGCGCAAAATGCTGCCATTACCCCCGGGGCGCATTTTACCTCTGCAAGGCTACCGTACCGGAAGCTGGTATCCCTTCCATCGCAATGGTCGTATCGATGACCCCAAGAGCACCGCTTCTGTCGGCGCGATGCTTTGCTCGCTTTGCGCACGTCATGGTCTGTCCAACTTCTTTTTCAATGCGGCGAAGCTAAAGCCTTACTCGACTATTCGTCATATCGGCTTGATCGATAATAACAACACAATCCCTGATACCGATGTCACCTATCGCGATATATCGACCACGGAAGACGGCACCGCTATTCATCTCCAGCCCGATGAAACAGGCGAAACGCCCGCGATTGAGATGCGCGGGCCGCTGCGCATTGGTTTTCGACAATTAAGCACTCAACGCTGGTCGGCATCACCACTTTATACGCTGACGTTCACACCGGGTGGCGCAGAGAAGTTTGCCAAAGCAAAAGCCAAGTCAGACCGTCCATTCATATTGAAGGTACGTTTGGCGGTAGATGAACGCGCCGGTAAAGGCAGCCTTATCAGCGATCGTTTAAAAGTAGCCAGCGTCGAAACCAGCGGTGATGGCAGTTTTAGTACGCGAGACCTGAAGCTGCAGCTCAACACACTCAACGATGCTGGGCTTGGCGATACCAACTACTGGCTAGACAGCGGGAGCATAAAACGCACATGAACCAGTTGACACCCGAACAGACACGTCTAAGCGGCCATTGGCAGTCCTTTTATCAGGGCGCAGGCGAAGCGCTGGAGTGGATTGAGTCAGTGCGCCAAAGCGCTCCTAGTCTGGACAGTGAAGCCGACAACCTGGGGTTAGCACTATATCGGTCTCGCAACCTTGCCAAAAGCCTGGCACATGCGGCCACTACGCCCATGACTGTCGGCTTTTTTGGTCTTTCTCAGGCGGGTAAATCGTATCTTATCTCTGCCTTGGCAGCGGGAGAAAACGGCAAGCTGGAAACGTGCTACGGCGCGACTCGTTTGGACTTTATCGACCACATCAACCCGGTGGGTGGCGGCAAGGAAGCAACGGGGCTGGTGACACGCTTTAGCCGCACGGCAAGCTCCGGACCCAGCGAATTTCCTATTGAGCTCAAACTATTTAGCGAAGTTGAAGTCGCGAAAGTTTTGGCCAATGCCTGGTTCAACGACTTCGATCACGAACGTGAAGACGTCTACGAAATCGATGAGAGCAAGGTCGCTCGTCTGCTAGCGCTTTATGAAGCCAAGCATGATGGCAAGCAAACATCAGGGGTCACGTCAGAACAGGTCGTCGAGCTTTGGGACTACCTGCAGGCGAGCTTCCCCAAATCAGTCAGCAAGCTCAATGCCCGCTACTGGCCTCAGGTGCTCACGCTTGCTCCGCAGCTTACTAGCCATCAACGCGCCGAGCTTTTCTCCATTTTATGGGGCGAGCAGCCCGAACTCACAAACCTTTATCGTCAGTTGGCCCACACGCTGGACTCACTTGGGCACGCCACGCGCGTTTATGCGCCCCTGCGCTGCCTGGTGGAGCAAAGCGGCGAGGGTTTTAGCCAGCGCGACAGCATTATGAACGTCGATATTCTGGAACGGTTGGGCACCGCACAGGATTTCATGCTCGAGGTATGCCTTTCAAGCGGCGACACTCTGGCCGCGCCGGTTAGCCTGCCGGTGGCCCAGCTTGCCGCTCTCACGGCGGAGCTTGCCTTTCCCCTCATTGAGGCCACACGCGACCCGCGTGTAGAGCAGGTCGACCTGCTGGATTTCCCCGGCTATCGCGGCCGTTTAAGCCTTCGCAATATCGGTGAACCCGGCAGTCAGGAAGGGCTTTCCCAGCTCTTGCTACGAGGCAAGGTGGCTTATTTGTTCGAACGCTACACGGACAGCCAGGAAATGAATGGCTTGGTGGTCTGCACAAGCTCAGATAAGCAAAGCGATGTCACCAGCGTAGGCCCCGTGCTCACCCGATGGATCGAAAAAACCCAAGGCGAAACCGCCGCTGAGCGTGGTCAACGCGATCCTGGTTTGATCTGGGCGCTCACCATGTTTGATAAGCGCATTAGCGCCTCGTTACAACAAACCGAAAGCCAACTGCGCGAAGGCTGGGAAGGGCTGATCAAAATGACCATGCTCGAGCGCTTCGGAAGCTACGCATGGATGCAGGAGTGGTCACCCGGTCAGTCGTTTAACAACACCTTTCTGGTACGCAAGCCGCGTCTGGATGTCCCCTTTTTGCTCAAACAAGAAGGCCATGAAGTCGCCATTAATGAAGCCACCAGCGATGCCTTGACCAGCATGCGCACTACCTTCGGCGAAAGCCCATCGGTACAGCAGCACGTAGGGCAACCGACGGAGGCCTGGCAGGCCATGATGAAGCTGGACGATGGTGGCATGGCCCGGGTTGGCGACTACGTAGGCCGTATTGCCGGTCTCGAATACAAGCTAGGGCGTATCGAAAATCAGCTCAATGAAACGTACCGCGCGCTGATAACGGATCGTCTTGCCAAATGGCATTTTAATGACGCCGATGGTGAAGTGGCGCAGAAGCGCGCCGTTGCCGGCCGTTTCTGGACAGAACTTCAAAGGCGCATGCAATCCTTTGGTGAATTGCAATATCACCTGGAACTGTCCGATGAAACCGTGCGCGACCTTTACCTGAGCGACAGCGAAGATAGTCCGCTCTCGTCATCAGACGATGAGGCCGTAGAGAGTGGTGGTTTGTATGGGGGTAACAGCGCTGAACTTGGCGGTATTTTTGGAGAGCTCCCCTTTGGAGATGGTCCCGGCAGCGCAACCGACCTTCCCACCACTGCACCGCATACGCCAGTGATGCAAAGCGCCGACCACCGGTTTGCTAAAACGGTTTATAACGCTTGGATAGGCCATTTGCGCGAACTACCTCAGCGACAGGCGCTGCTCAATCTGCTGGGCATTGACCGAGAGCTGATGAAGCTGTTGGCCGACGAGCTGATTACCGGCGCCAGCAGATTAAAGATGCAGGAGAAGCTGCAAGAGACCTTGCTGCAGCGTATTCAAAGTGGCGCTCGTCGGGACCGCCTTGTCGCGCGCCAGGTGTTAGCCGCACAGCTGGTACTTCGCGATTTTATCGCCTGGCTTGGTTTTCAGTACGACCCTATTGACCAACGGCCAACAAGCTTCGTCGGTGAAAAAGCGCCTCTTTTCAGCTATGAAAGTCGTCAAATCCCCAAGGGCGAATTACCCAAGCTACCAGAGCAGCCAATCAATCAGGTCGCCGTATACTTTGGCGACTGGCTATCCGGGCTTTGCCTTATGACCCAGGAAAATGCGGGTCATAGCGGTGGTCGTGAGATCACCATTGAACAGAATGAGCGTCTGGGTGAAGTACTCAAGCAGTTCACTTTCCGGGAGCAAGCCCATGCGTAAGGTTGATCTTCGCCCACTATCTGATACACGACCAGGCTATGGCCAACTCGTTCTAATCGGCGGCGATGTACCCGAAGAGGGAGTGTCGGTAGACATCCAACGAAATCAGGATGACCACTACCTACAAGCCGATGGCCAGTGGGGAAGCCACTCGTTTAAATTCACCTTACCTGCGCTACAAATCGATGAAGACGGCAACCCGACCGCCGTCGTCGACGAGCAGATCGTCGATCCACTGCTTGAGAACCCTCATGCCACGAATATGGCCAGGTTCTATAGTGCGGATGGCACTGAACTAGGTCGCGCCCGCATCAAGCTTGCGCGTAATTTATTGGCCTCCCGCGCAAGTGGAAGTACGCCAGCATTAAATGCAGGCGCTGCGCTCCAAACCGCTGAGACGCCGCCTCCCGATTCCGAACCTGAAGCGCCCCCGGTTGAGCAAGCCCCCATAGACCCGCCGGTAGTCGACGCACCACCGCCAGCCCCGGAACCGCTTCCCAAACCCGCCAAGAGCAGCAAACGCTGGCTGTGGATCGCACTGGCTCTTGTACTGTTAGCGGCTTTAGCGGCCGCTCTATGGTTTGGGCTCTCCATGCGGGATGGCAACATAGAGGCTGCCGGTGAAGAAGAACCCGCTGCATCAGAACCTGTCGATGAGCCGCCTGAAAGCCCGGAGCCCGTACCAGTAGAGGTTGAAGCTGCACCGTGCTCGCTACAACGCATGAGCGAGCAGGCAGAGCTTGAGTTCATTCAAGGCTGTACGTCGACCGAGATCGACCCGGACGCCATGATGGAGGTCATCGATAACGCGTTAGCCAACGAGCACTGCGCTATCGCCCGTCGTCTATATGCGCATGGTGCGCTCAGCGGCGAGATCCAAGCAGCCCTTGGCTATGCACGCCAGTTTGACCCTAAGCAGCACACCGCCAGCGCCTGCTTCCCGGAGGCCGATACCGAAACAGCCATCTTCTGGTACGAAACGGCGCAGAATATTGATGCCGATAATGCAGAAGCCAATCAGCGCCTGGAGGCACTATCACAATGACCTTTCGCGCGGCGCTGCTAGGTTTAACGGTCGGTTTATTAACGCCTGCTTTGGCGTTTTCTGATACCCGCCCCCTCATCCAGGAAGGCAAGGAAACGCTCTACCAGCGCATTCTAACGACCCCTGGCTGCCAGTTAGCCCAACAGCCTGGCAACAGCGAAGGGGAACTTCAGCCTGCGTTTAGCCGGTTTTATGTCTATCAGCGAAGTGAAGAAAACGGCGAAAACTGGCTTGAAGTCGGCCCGGATAGCTACGGCAGCGTCACTGGCTGGCTCCCTGAAGCCTGTACGGTCGACTGGAAAATGCAGTTAACGCTGTCGTTTACCAACCCGGCCAACCGAGAACGCCTGGTATTTTTCAGTCAGCGCGACGATCTGCTCACGATCCTTGATGACTTCGAGCCTTCGGGACAAGTAGCGCCTTTACGTGCCCAATTACGGCGCGATGGCGAAGCGCCGGGCGTGGTCGCACAAGAGCCTGAGTACTTTGTCGATCTCAATGAGCAGTTTTACTTACTGCCCATTTTGGAAGGTGAAGAAGTCATGACCGAGGCAGGTTTCATGACCCGCCTGCTTCGCGTTGCCTCGGTGAGCGAGGCAGGAGAAGACGAGCCAGCCAACCCACAAACCGACCCTTCCGCACAATTACGCGAGTTCAATGCAGGCGTTGTATTCGTTATCGATTCCACGGTATCGATGGGCCCTTATATTGAGCGCACTCGCGAAGCGGTAGCGGGTATTTATCAACGCATTGAACAAGAGCAGCTCACCGAACAGGTCAAATTTGGTCTGGTATCGTTCCGCGATAGCGTAGACGCATCACCGGATGTCGAATATGTAACGCGCATGTTCGCTAACCCCGCGGACATTAAGGATGGTAGCGACTTCATGGCACAGGTGGCAGATCTTCGTGAAGCGCAAACCTCGACCGTTGGCTGGGAAGAAGATGCCTACGCCGGCGTCATGCAAGCAGTAGAAGAGATCCAATGGAGCAACTTCGGCGCGCGCTATATCGTACTGATCACTGATGCCAGCGCCATTGATGGCGACAGTGAGCGCTCCTCCACGGGCTTTAACGCCGACCAGGTACGCCTTGAAGCCGCTCGACAAGGCATTGCGGTCTATACGCTGCACCTGAAAACACCCGGCGGTGAGCGTAATGGCGACCATGCCAAAGCCGAAGCCCAGTACAGCAACCTGTCGACGTTCGCCGGAACGGGGACATCGCTTTATTACCAAGTTGATACCGGCGACGTTGCGCTGTTTGGCGAACGCGTGGATGCTTTAGCATCAGCAATCACCGATCAGGTGCAAGCCGCTTATCTAGGCGAAGAAGCCATTGGCAGCGCCTTGAATGCGGAAGAGGCAGAGGATCCCGGCGAGCAGCGTCTGAGGAACGACTTCGAAGTGATCGGCCATGCCATGCGCCTTGCCTATCTGGGCCAAGTCACCGGTAGCCAAGCGCCGCCCATCTTTGAAGCCTGGATAAGCGATCGGGACTTGATTGCCCAACATGTGCCAACGACCGAGGTGCGCGTACTGCTGACCAAAGGCCAGCTAAGCGATCTTAGCGATGTCGTGGCAGAGATTTTAAATGCAGCCAATGCCGGGCTGATCTCGCCCACCGACATGTTTGAGCGCCTACGCTCGGTCGCGGCCGCCATGGGCGCGGACCCCAACCAGGTACAGCAAAGTGAAGGTCAGCACTTGGGCGAGCTTGGGCTGATGGGTGAGTACCTGGAAGACCTACCCTATCAAAGCGAAGTGCTCAACCTCGATGAAGAAACCTGGCTGAGTTGGGACGGCCTTCAGCAGGAGCGCTTCATACGCCGACTGACCACCAAGCTGCGCCATTATCAGCGCTACAACGAGGATGTCGACCGCTGGATCTCCTTGGCAGAAGGCGCTGACCCTCGGGATGACGTCTACCCGATCCCCCTTGAAATGATGCCTTGAGGCTCGCCGTGCTTAATATAAAAGAGCTACGCGCGGTGCGCGGAGCAGGACAGGAGCAGCATGAGGTTTATCTACCTGACCTGATGCTCGCGGCGGGCCAGGTATCCGCAGTAGTGGGCCCTAGTGGCTGTGGCAAAAGTACCCTGCTTGAAGCAATAGGGCTGCTTTTGACGCCTCAGTCGCTTGGCCGCTATACGCTTGGGCCAACCAATATCGATGTGGCTGCCCTGCTACACCACAACGATGAACGAGCGCTCGCCAATCTTCGCTCTAAAGACATCGGCTTCTTGTTACAAAATGGTGGCCTGCTGCCCTACTTGAGCGTGCAAGAAAACATCATGCTACCCAGACGCCTGCTAGGGCTTTCCCCGCACAGTGACCGAGTTCAGCATGCCTACCGCGTCCTCGGGCTGGAGCAACTGCTCAATAAACGCCCTGGCGCACTCTCTATCGGTGAGCGCCAGCGCACGGCATTTGTCCGTGCGATGGCTCACGAGCCACGCCTGTTACTTGCTGATGAACCCACCGCCGCGTTAGACCCTCACTCTGGAACACGGTTATTCGACCTTATTGTGTCTTTGGTCCAGGAGCTCGACATGGCCGCGCTAGTGGTCTCCCACGACGCTTCTCTGGTAGCCAGATTCAAGCTACCAAAACTTACGGCCAACGTAGCACCAGGAGGATGTCGCTTTGCTTTCGCGTAGCCAGCATGGCGCTTTAATTGTCCGCCTAGCGCTCAAGGATCTCTGGTTCGACCGCCAAGTCTCCTTTTGTATCGCAGCGGCGTTGGTGGCCGTGATTGCGCCATTACTGCTTCTTTTTGGTCTCAAATACGGCGTTGTTAGCCAGCTACAGCAAGAGCTACTCGATGATCCGCGCAATCTGGAAGTGCGCATGCTGACAAGCGGTAGCTTTGATGATGCTTGGCTAATTAGCCTGCGTGAACAGCCCACCGTTGGCTTTGCTATCGGACAAACGCGCTCACTCAACACCCAGGCTGATTTACTCAAAAGCCGGGAAACGTTTGTAAACGGCATTGAGCTGCTTCCTTCAGCCCCTGGCGACCCACTGCTCGCCCAGCTGGACCGCTACCCTGAAGGAACTCAAGTTATTTTGAGTGAGCCCGCCGCACGCCGCCTTGAGGCCTCGGAGGGCGATCGTTTAACGCTGGCGGTAAGCAGACGACTTGACGATCGCTTGGAGCGAGGCCGCTTGGACGTCGAAGTAGCCGGTGTGCTGGAACCGGCCAAATTTTCTCGCCCAGCGGCGTTTGTCGACCTTCCCTTGCTCATTGAGCTTGAACGCTTTCGCGATGGGCATTCAAGTCCACGTCTGGGCGTAGATAACGGCATAACCCGAGGAGATTATCCGTTACGTTATGCCCGCGCGCGTATTTACGCTAAAGATGGAGACGCCGTTCAGGCGCTCGTAGAGTGGCTAGAAACCCAGCGAATCGATACCGCCAGCCATCTCGCCGACATCGAAAATGTCCGTGCTATCAATAGAGTACTGGGGCTTGTCTTTGGCGTCATTGCCGCTACCGCGCTGGTGGGGTGCATGGCATCCATGAGCGGTGCCTTTCTGGCTAATATCGACCGCAAACGTCGTGAGTTTGCAGTTTTACGTTTATTGGGCTTTCAGCGCCCTGCTATAGCGGCCTACATCGCGGTTCAGGTTGGCACGCTGACCCTGGCCGCCTTTACCGTTGGCTTGGGGCTTTTTGCACTTGGCTCGGCCATCGTTAATCGCGCTCTGGCCACGAGTCACTTGGTATCGGGTGTCGTGAGCCATATCACCCTTTTCCATGCAGCGACCGCGCTGGTGCTAACGCTTGGCGTTGGTCTGCTAGTGGTGGTGGTGAGCATTGCCCGTGCTTACGGAATTCAACCTGCGGAGAGTCTACGTGAAGCTTGAACGCCTACTTATCTTACTTATTGCGGGCTTGGGAGTGACGACCCCGGCTCACGCAGAGCCAGAGTGGCCGGAACGGGTTTATAACCCGGCCGCACTGGATGACGACGTTGTATTGCCAATGCCCTGCGGGGGCGCAATGGCCTTTCGCCAAGTGCACGTACCTCTCTATAAACCACTGGATGATTTCCCTATTCAAATAGGGCAAGACGGTACCGGGTGGGGTTACGTTGAACAGAGCCGTCCCGCACATATTTCAGGCAGCTTTTCAGACGCGCCGGATGCCTCTTCGCGCTACTATTTGATGGCCAAGTATGAGTTGACCGAGCTGCAATACGAAGCGCTGACGGCAGACACCTGCCCCGAACCTTCTAATCGAAAGCGGCTGCCTAAAGTCGCGCTAAGCTGGTTTGAGGCCACTCAAATCAGCGATACATACAACCTGTGGCTACGCGAAAATGCGTTGGACTCCATTCCCCAGGAAGACGGCGTTGCGGGCTTTGCGCGCCTGCCTACCGAAGTGGAGTGGGAGTTCGCCGCGCGCGGCGGGCTTGAAGTCAGCACCGCTGAATATCGGGATTCTCACTACCCTATGCCCGATGGCCTGAACGCCTACGAATGGTTCACGGGCGCCCAATCCTCTAACGGAAGGTTACAGTTGGCCGGGCTGCTGGCGCCCAATCCTCTTGGTCTTCATGACCTTCTGGGTAACGCCAGTGAGATCATGTTTGAACCCTTTCATCTCAACAAACTTGATCGCCAACATGGGCAATCCGGCGGCTATATCGTACGCGGGGGTAACTATTTAAGCCCTCGCGAAGACATACGCACGGCACTGCGCGGTGAAGAGCCTTACTACTCCAATACGGAGCGTACACAAGGCCGTGCCACGGGTATGCGCCTGGTCGTTGTCGCCCCGACACTTACCTCTCGAGAGCGAATCGCGACCATTGAATCTCAGTGGTCAGAGCTTGGCCAGGGGGAGCAAGCAGAAGATGGTACGCCAGATGCAACGATTCAACTGGCAGCGCTGGCCTCCGGTGTCGAAGACAATGCACTCCAGCAAGAACTCCAGTCACTAGAGCGTCAACTGCGAGCCAGTAACCAGCGTCAGGAAGAAGCAAGAAACCAAGCCATTCGTGCCAGCCTCAACCTGGGCGCGTTTCTCTGCACCAAATTAGAAGATGATGGCATTTTTTACGACTTTCTGGCCGGTAACTATCAAGTTAACTGTGAAAACGACACGCCCGATGCCAGTTGCTCAATGCGAGAGGCGCGTCTGGAAGAGCAAGAGCAACGGCTTCAGGGCCTTAGCCGCTATTACGCGAGTAGCCTGGTGGAATCAGCCACGCTCTATAGCGCTGAAGCCCTTGAAGAACAGGTTCAGGTATTTAGTGAGATGCTGTCGCTAAACGCTCAACTAAGCGGACTAGAACCCTACCTTCAGACTTACTGGCAGCAGCAACGTCAGTTTTTGGATGACCAACACATCACCGCTGAGGCTTGGCTCGAAAGCTGTAAAGCCATGGCACAACAATAGTATAACTCATCAAAATTAAGGGATCTTTCATGACGGTTCGTGCAATGCGTATTAAACAATTTTTTCTTGGCTCACTTGTCACAGGCGCTTTAGCGCTAACGGGGTGCGCGAGTACAGGGAGTAGCTTTCTGGGTAATTCTGACAACCAGTCTGCAGACCCGCGCCTGACGCAAGGCACTGATGCTAGCTTTTTTAATAAATCAGGATTTCAGGCCTGCGCAGCGGGCGCTGCCGTGGGTGTCATGGGCTGTATGCTCAGTAATTCCAGCAATCAAACCCAGTGCGCCATTATTGCAGGGCTGAGCGCCTGCGGTGTTGCCATGGGGGCCAACTATTACCTCGAGCAGCGGCGCAACGAATACGCGTCGACAGAGGAGCGTCTAGCGGTTATGAGCCAGGATATCCAACAGGATACGCAAAAGGTGATTGCGCGTACCAATACTGCGCGTCAGGTCCTGGAAGAAGATCGCCAAAGCATTGCCCGAATAGAGCAAGAGATGGCCGGACAACGCTTGAATCAAGAAATGGCAGAGAAAGAGCTCGCGGGCATCGACAGCAATATTGGCATACTGCGCCGCGACCTTCGTAACATGCAAAAGTCCGTTCAAGAGTATGAAGAAGTGGTCGCGTTAGAGCGCGAAGTCGCAAGCCCTGGCGAGATTCAACACGTAGAGCAGGAAATCCAAGTTATGAACCAGCAAGTCCTCGCGCTTCAGCAGGAAGTAGACGACCTCTATAGCATGCGTTCTGCCATCACGCTGGGTTAAGGGTATCTGATGAAACTTCAAACTATCGCGGCATTGTCCGCCCTATTCATGCTTGGCGGCTGTGCCACCGGCCCACAAGCCTGCGACCCAAGCAAGGAAGTCAACCTAATCGCCAAGCTGTCTTGCGACGCAGGGGGCGGCTACCGTGCGCGCATTGATAGCGGCGAAGAGCAGGTTCACCTTGATCAAGCGGAGAACGAGCTGTTTCGTGATATTCAGCGTCAGATCATGGAACAGCAGCGCGCCACGCGCGACGAGCTACGTATCACTAACCAACAACAATACGAGCTTGAGCGTTCGATTGAGCAACTAGTCGCAAAGCTACAAAACCGCGCGGACGAACAGTTGGGGTTACGGCGTCAGTTGAACGAGCTTGAACAGCAAAAAAGCTCAGCATCCTCCCCCCAAAACGCTGATGAAGAAACGTTTGCCGAACGGCAAGAACGTCTAAATGCTCTACAGGAGCAGGTCAACCGACTCCAGCAAAGCCTTGGCTATACTCCCTGATGATAAACACAATCGTAATGTATACGGGGAGACGCCATGCAGCGCGCCCTTCGTGAAGAAGGCATGGCGTTGGTAGAGCCTTTGCAACCAGAACGGCTGCAAAGGCTCGTGCATCGCTACTGCCCACCTAGTATTGGCAATCTGTTTGCTACCCCACGATCAGGCCAAGCAAATGGTCTGGAGTGGTGGACGGAGCTTACCGGGCAACCCCGCGCACTAGCAGAGCTTTCGCCCCAAGAGCAGGAAGCGCTCAAAAAACGAGCGACTCAGCGCTTATCGGCACTCGACAACCTAATCGGCGAGCTTGAAAACCGCGGTGATGAAGCCGCCACGGCATTACGGCAGTTGCCTACAACACCCAACACCGAGCAGCTGTACTCGGTTAACGGTGAACCGCTTTTGATTCGCTGGGTACCCACCGTGGCGACTGGCGCGACGCCCGCCGCGGCTCGCCCCACCGTAGCAGCACCACTTAAACCAGCGGCTACGCAAACGACCACCCTATGGTGGTGGCGTAGAACCCGCTGGCTGGTGCCTTTTTTACTGTTGCCGCTGCTCGGATTGGCACTACTCGGCTTTTGGCTGGCCTTTTCTTATTGGGACCGCTTTAAACTCCCCTGGCTCAATAACGATACCCAAGTGCTGCCATTTGCTTGCCGAGCGGACAGCCCGCCACCGCCGGAGTTTTTCACTATCTTTGATACATCAGGCTCCATGAATTTGAATATTGAAACCACACAGGAAGACGAACGCTGGTTTTTCGACATGCCGGATCTTTTACGTCAACTAAGAGCCAACGATCCACGCATGCAACGCCTGATGGCAGGCCCCTCGCGCCTTGACGTTGCCCAAGGCGGCTTTACTGGCCTGATCAATGCCATCGACCCCGATATCGATATTGGGTTAATCACGTATCAGGGATGCGAAATGCCCGTTATGCAGGGCGTATTCTCTGCTGAGCAGCGCCCCCAACTGGTAGCGGGCATTCATCAGTTGACGGCTTATGCTGGTACGCCGCTTGCCGCTAGTTTGCTTCAGGCCGCTCGTGCGGTGGATGGCCAACAGCGCGATGCGATTATTTTAGCCTTTGTTGACGGAGCCGATGGCTGCGGTCAAAACCATTGTGCCGTCGCTCAGGAAATTGCCAGCAGGCAGCCCAGGCTCAAAATTAACGTCGTGGATATATCCAACAGTGGGCTATCTGATTGTATCGCACAACAGACAGGCGGACGTGTATTCGGGTCCCAGGATGCTGACATGATAAACACGATGCTGATGGATGCAGGTAGAGAAGCGCTCAGTGATGAGTACTGTCGCCTTTGAACGCTGTATACAACCACGGCACAGCAATTGACTCGGCCACTTAACGACCCGACACCGGGTAAAAGCCCCCCTCCCGCCGCCCCACCGGCCGTCTCAACCAAAACGTCATCAACACCACCGCCAGCAGCACCTCGGCCAGGTCGCCGCCGTAGTACATCAGCTGCGCGGCGGCTTGCACGTCTTCCAGAGTGTGGCCGGTGCCCTGGGGCAAGCCTTGAGCGTACATCAGTTTGCCGAGCAGGCTGTGGGTGGCGATGGCGGCGAACAGCACGCCGAGGCGAAAGCGCAGGCTGAGCCGGTGGGGTGAGGTGTCGGGCTCGGCGAGGATCGCCCAGCAGAAAAGATAACCTGCCAGCAGGAAGTGCAGGTGGATGGCGTAGTGAAGCGCCGGGCTTTCAAGCGAAGCGGCGTAAAGCGGCGTCATGTAGAGCACGTACATGCCGCCCACGTTGAGAAACAGTGCGGTGACCGGGTGAGCAATCAAGCGAATGAAGCGGCTATGCAGCAGCGCCACTACCACCTTGCCGCCCGCTTGTGGAAGCGTTTTGAGCAGCAGCGTCATGGGGGCGGCCAACACCCAGGCCAGCGGCGCGAACATGCCGATCAAAAGGTGCAGCGTCATGTGCCCGGTCAGGTCGTGGTGTGCCCAGTTCATCAGCGAAGGCCAGAAAGCCACGCCTAGCAGCGCGCTGGCCAGCACGAAGAAGCCGCACCGCTTGCGGCTCCAGAACGCCCGGCGGTGAAGCCCCTGGGCGGCGGCCAGGTACACCAGCGTGATGAGGACGACCAGCGCGAAGGGCAACCAATCCAGCAGCGAGCCGTGGGGGTTGGCGTGGGCGTGCATTTAACGCGCGGCGCTTGACCGGGCGCGCCGGAAAAACCACGCCCCGACCAGCAGAAAGACGAGGGCGAAGGCGTTCCATACCAGGTCGTAAATTAATGGGTCCACGCCGTAACGAATCTGATGCAGGCCCAACACCTTGTGGTTGATCAGGCCGTCGAAGAGCTGAAAGCCGCCCATCCCCAGAAAAAAGCCCGCTTTCGCCCAGGCAATGTTCAAACATTGGCGCTGGGAGAGATCCAACAGCATGAAGACCCCCACGACCACCGCCAGCAGCTCGAAAGCGTGCAGCAGCCCGTCGGACACAATGCCGAAGGCCGGCGTGGAGAAGTCGAAAAAGTGGTGCCACTGCAAAAGCTGGTGGAAGACGATCTCGTCGACGGCCGCCATGACCCCGATGCCCACCAGCAACGCCGCCCAAAGCGAGCGTTTTACGCTCAACGGGGTAGATGCATTCGCCATTCTAGTCATCGCCGTTCTCCCTGACAGTCATGTAAGCGTAGGCAAGCCCAAACCCTGGGTAAAGGGCGGGCGGCGCCTGGCGCAATGAGCAATTGCCCTGCCCAGGAGCGCTCTCTAGAATAGCGCGCGTCGGTGTTTCTTCGGAAACTTAATAGAGAATCCAAAGCGGCCTGGCCGCGAACCGGAACTGCCCCCGCAACTGTAGGCGGCGAGCGACGCTCAAGAGACCACTGGACGCTACGTCCGGGAAGGTGAGCTAGCCATGACCCGTCAGTCAGGAGAACTGCCGACGACTCTTCACTCACCACGGCGCCCCAGGCGGCCGCGGATCATGCACGGGAGTGTACATGATGCTGACATTACGTAACGCAACGGCCCTTTTGGGCCTTTGCGCGGCGCCGGCTGCCTTGGCGGCCACCGACTACCCGCTCACGCTTGAAAGCTGCGGTCATGCCATCACCCTCGAAGCGCCGCCGGCGCGGGTGGTCACCATCGGCCAGGCGGCGACGGAAATGCTCTATCTGCTCGGCCTCGAAGAACGGATGGTCGGCACCTCGCTTTGGGTCAACCCGGTGCTCGATGAGTTTGCCGAGGCGAATGCCGGCGTCGAGCGCCTTTCCGACGACGCGCCCAGTTTCGAAAGCGTGATCAACAAAGAGCCGGACCTGGTGATTTCCGCTTTTGAGTGGATGGTCGGGCCGGCCGGTGTGGTGGGCACGCCCGAGATGTTCGACGACGCGGGGGTGGCGCTTTGGACCCTGCCTACCGAGTGCGAGGGCAAGGACAACGCCCAAAGCATGGACGGCGCGCGGCGCACGCTCTTCGACCCGGCGCTGGTGTATCAGGCCATCGCGACGCTTTCGCGTATGTTCGATGTATCAGAGCGCGGCGATGCTGCCATCGAGGCGCTCAAGGCGCGAGAAACCGCCGCGATCGAGGCCGCCCAGGCACTCAGCTTGCCCAAGGATGCCAGCGGCGTGTTCTGGTACTCCTCGGCACAGCTGGGTAGCGACCCTTACGTGGCGGGTGTGAACAGCGTACCGGACTGGATGATGAGCACCCTCGGCATCGACAACGTGGTGAGCATCGAAGAGGAGTGGCCGAGCGTGGGCTGGGAGCACATCGCCCGCGCCAACCCTACCTTTATCGCCGCCGCACGCATGGAGCGCCGCCGCTTCCCCGCCGACGACCTGGCCACCAAACGCGACTACCTACAAAGCGACCCGGTGACCGGGCTGCTCGACGCGGTGCAAAGCGAGCGCGTGATCGAAATCGACGCCCACGCCATGGACCCCTCGATACGCAGCATTTTCGCCCTCGAGACGCTGGTCGAGCACCTGGCCGATTTCGACCTGGCGCTCTGATGCGCGCGAAAACGGCGCGCCCCGCCGCCGCCACCTGGGTTTGGCTGATGCCGCTTTGTTTGCTCGCCGCGCTTTTTATCGGCGCCGCGGTCGGCGAAACGCGCATTCCGCTTTCCACCGTGCTCGACGTGCTGGCCAAAAAGACCGGCCTGACCGACCAGCCGCTCAATAGCCTGGATGAAGCCGTGGTGTGGCATTACCGCATGGCGCGCGCCGCGGTCGCCGCCTGCTGCGGCGCAGGGCTGGCGGTGTCCGGGGTGATTTTACAGGCGCTTTTACGCAACGCCCTGGCCGACCCGTACCTGCTGGGTATTTCCGCGGGCGCCTCCACCGGCGCGGTCACCGTGACCGTCGCCGGCGTGGGGGCGGGCATGATCTCGATGTCGATGGGTGCGTTTGCCGGCGCGTTAGCCGCGTTCAGCTTCGTGGCGCTGCTCGCCCACATGGCGGGCAGCGGCCCCGGCACCCGAGGCGCGGGGGTGTTGATTTTGGCCGGCATCGCCGGGGCGCAGCTTTTCAACGCGCTGACCGCTTTTATCATCGCCCACTCGGCCAACGCCGAGCAGGCCCGCGGCATCATGTTTTGGCTTTTGGGCAATCTTTCTGCGGTGCGCTGGCCGGATGCCTGGCTTGCCCTGCCCGTGGCGGTCGCAAGCCTTGGCGTGGCGCTTAGCCAGGTGCGCGCGCTGGACGCCTTCGCGTTCGGCGCGGAAAGCGCGGCCTCATTAGGCGTGAATCTGCGGCTGACCCGCTCGCTTTTGATCGGCACCGCCGCGCTCGTCACGGCGGTCATGGTCTCGATCACCGGTGCAATCGGCTTCGTGGGCCTGGTGATTCCTCACGCCTGCCGCCTTTTGGTGGGCGTGCGTCACCGCCAGTTGGTGCCCGCCACCGCGCTCTGCGGGGCGCTGTTCATGGTGCTTTGCGATGTCGTCTCCCGGGTGGTGATCCCCGGCCAGGTGCTGCCGATCGGCGTGATTACCGCGCTGGTCGGCGCCCCGGCGTTTGCCTACTTGATGGTGCGGGGGCGGCGATGAAGACGCCGACCGCTTCACCCCCGCCGCTGCTCAGCGCCCGCGGCCTTAGCGGGGTGCTCCAGGGGCGAACGATCGTCGAGGGCGTGGACCTCGATATTCACCCGGGGGAGACGCTGGGCGTGATCGGCCCCAACGGCGCGGGAAAATCCACCCTGCTACGTCTGCTGGCCGGGCTTTTGACGCCCGCCCAGGGCGAGGTACGCTTCAACGGCACGCCGCTTGCCCGCATGAGCCGGCGCCAGATTGCCCAGCGCATGGCGCTGGTGGCCCAGCAGGCCGACACCGACGAGCGCATCACCGCCCGCGACGCGGTCGAGCTTGGCCGCACGCCCTGGCTTGGGCGGCTGGGCGGCTGGCGCGACGCGGACGAAGCCGCCGTCGACCAGGCGCTGCACGCGGTCGAAATGCTCGATTTGGCCCACCGTGAGTGGAGCTCGCTTTCCGGCGGCGAGCGCCAACGCGTGCACATCGCCCGGGCCCAGGCGCAAACGCCCCAGCTGATGCTGCTCGACGAACCCACCAACCACCTGGATATTCACCACCAGCTCGCCATACTGGAACTCATTCGGCGGCTTCCGATCACCGCCGTCGTCGCACTACACGACCTGCAACACGCGCTGCATTGTGATCGGGTGCTGGCCATGAAAGCCGGGCGCATCGTGGCCCTCGGCACGCCCACCGAGGTGCTCACCCCGGCGCTCATGAACACGCTATTTGCCGTGAATGCCCGCCTGGTGGACGACCCGGAAGGCGGCGCGCCGCTCATCGCTTTTCAAAGGATTCATTAGATGCCCCAACGACTGACCCGACTGTTTGGCGGCCCTTGCACCGCGCAAAACGGCCCACGCCTATGACCACCGTCGCCATTTTTGTGGATACCCAAAACGTTTACTACACCGTGCGCGACGCGTTTGGTAAACACTTCGATTACCATGCGTTCTGGCGGCGGGTTAGCGCGAATCGCGAGGTCACGGCGGCCTACTGTTACGCCATCGACAAGGGCGACGCCAAACAGCGCGAGTTTCAGAACATCCTTCGTCGAATCGGTTTCGAGGTGAAGTTAAAGCCGTTCATCCAGCGCGCCGACGGCTCGGCCAAGGGCGACTGGGATGTCGGCATCACCCTCGATGCCATCGAACACGCCCCGCTTGCCGATGTGATCGTGCTGGTCTCCGGCGACGGCGACTTCGACCTGCTCGCGGAAAAGATTCGCCGGGTTCACGGTAAACGCGTCGAAGTATACGGCGTCGCCCCGCTCACTGCCGCCTCGCTGATTCAAGCGGCCAGCGCCTTCATCCCTATCGATCAGGCGCTGTTGCGCACGTAGCGGTCGAGCCAGGCGTTGATTTCAAGGCCCACGGTCTCCGGGTCGGTCATGTGAATACAGTGGCCCACGCAGGGCAGCTCCCTCAACGTGCTGTCCGGCATATGCGCGTGCATATAGCGGCCCACCTCCGGGTTGGCCAGCGTATCGACCTGGCTTTGTAGCAGCAGCGCCGGGTGGCGCACGCGGGGCAGCACCGCCCGGTAGTCTGCAAAGAACGTGGCCCGAGCAAATACCTTGGCAATGACCGGATCGGTGGAGCAGAAGCTCTCGGAGAGCTCGCCGATGAGCTTCTCGGAGCTTTCCGGGCCCAGCACCAGCGGCGCCAGATAGTGGGCCCAGCCGATATAGTTACGCTCCATCAAATCCAAAAGCTCTTCCAGGTCCGCGCGCTCGAAGCCACCGTGATAATCCGGTGGCAGGTTCAAAAAGCATGGCGAGGGGCAGATCATCAGTTGGCTGGCGAAGCGCTCGGGTATTTCGAGCGCGGCCAGCTGGCCGATGGTGGCACTGACCGAGTGGCCGACGAAGTGCACCTCGTTCAAATCCAACGCTTCGATGATCTCGATGACGTCCCGGGCGTAGCCCTCGAGCGTTGCATAGCGGTTCATATCGAACGCCGCTAGCTGCGACTGCCCGGAGCCTACGTAGTCGAATAGCACCAGCGTATAGCGCTCTTTCAAGGCCGGCAGCAGGTAGTGCCATACCCGCTGGTCGCAGCCAAACCCGTGGGCCAACATGAGCGTTTGGGCGCCCTCGCCCACCACGGTAATATTGTTGCGCGCCATGACGCCCGCTTTGGTTAACAAACCGCTTCCTCCCTGGTTGAAACATTAATCCCCGTACTTTAATCCCCGTACTTTCTTTGAAACTCCTCTCGCGCCCACGCCGCGACCCACCCGGGGAAGTGACTGGCGGGCATGGGGCGGGCAATGAAGTAGCCCTGGCCTATTTCGCAGCCCAGTTCCAAAAGCGCCCGGCTGTGCGCCAGGGTCTCCACGCCTTCGGCAATGACGCCGAATTCGAACGCCTGGGCAAAGCCGATCACGCCTTTCAAAATGGCCAGATCCCCCCGGCTTTCGAGCATGTTCTGGACAAAGCTGCGATCGATTTTGAGCGTATCCACCGGCAGCTCTTTTAAGTGGCTAAGCGACGAGTAGCCGGTGCCAAAATCGTCCAGCGATACCTGAAGCCCCAAAGCGCGGCACGCGCTGATCACCAGCGCCACCTGGTCGATATCGTCGATGGCGCTGGTTTCCAGCACCTCGAGCTCCAGGCAGCGTTTCGCCACCTCGGGAAAATCCGCCAAAATCGTGCCAAGCTCTTGTAAAAACCGGGGGTGCTGGAAGTGGTAACCGTCGATATTGACACTCACTACCGTCTCCAGGCCTTGGCTTTGCCAGGCGCTTAGCTGGGCAAGCGCCTGGCGAATGACCCAGTACCCGAGCCGCATCCCATTGGGCGTATCGCTCAATACCGGCAGAAAATCCTGGGGGCCGACCAGCCCCCGCGACGGGTGGTGCCAACGAATCAACGCCTCGGCACCCACGACCCTGCCCGTGCGCATATTGATTTTAGGCTGGTAAAACAGCGCAAACTCCCCCGCGGCCATTGCCCGGTCGATCGCCACGAGCTCGGCGTGGCGCTCCTTTTGCACCTCTTCGTCATCGATATCGAAAAAACATACCCGGTTTTTACCCGCGACCTTGGCCTGGTACATGGCCTGGTCGGCCTGGCGAATCAGCTGGTCGGGCTCCAACGCTTTGGCTTGCGGGTAAAGCGTAAGCCCAATACTGGCCGACAGCGTGAGCGAAACATCGTCCACGAAAACCGGCTCTGCAAGCCGGTCGATGAGCCGGTAAAGCGGGCTTTGGGCAAGCGCTTGATCGAAATAGCCATCCAGCACCACGACGAACTCGTCGCCGCCGAAACGGGCGACCATATCCTTGTGGCGAAGGGTATCGGTCAGCCGCTTGGCAATCTGCTGTAGCACCTTGTCGCCGGTTTCGTGGCCATACCGGTCGTTGACCTCTTTGAAACCATCCAGGTCGATGAAGGCGAGTGCAAAGCCGCTTTGCCGCGCGGCAATTTGACGGTCGAGATGTCGGCTGAGCGCGGCGCGGTTGGGAAGCCCGGTAAGAGGGTCGACGCTTGAGAGCGCGCGCAGCTGAGTCACTTTTTGTTCCAGCAGTTGCTGCGTCTTTTTTAGCTCGACGAACAGCTGCTCCGAGCGGTTCGCGTTCGCGATACTCCAAAAAAGACGCGCGTTCGTGCTATCAGCGACGACGCTAATGATTACCGGCTGGCTTTTTTGGGAAGGGGGAACCAGCGACAAACGGATCTCTTCGCACTGGCCATCGCGTGCCAGGGCGGGCGCCACGAAGGTTTCGATCAGCACCTGGGACGCTTTACTGAATAACTCGAACAGATCCCGGTTTTGCAGCGACTCGAACGCGTAGCCGTACTGGTCGCTCATATATTGATTGCTATAGAGGATCCGGCGGCTATCATCGGTAACCATACATCCCACGGGGAACTCATCGAACGATAGCGGGCCGGGTATGTACATCGTAAACCTTATGAACGCACTGAAAAAACTGTATTTTAACCGAGTTATATTATTAACATTTATTTATCGGCATATTTCTATAACACGTTCCCCTTATAAGCCCAAATTTTATTGGTTTTTTCCCCGGGTTTTCACTTGGTCAATTCGCCACTTTTTTGGTGGCCACCGCTGAGTTTGAAACGACAGACGGCCGTGAGTTTTTCCATATCCCTCTTGGGGCAGCCGTTCAGGCCAGCTATCCAGCCATTCGGTCAGGTAAGCGTCAGGATCTCGATCAAGAACAGCGCCAACAGGCTTAGCCCACTGGTAATGGCCATCTCCTTCACGTGGCGACCGATAGGCCCCCGCGTCAATAACGCGCCTGCTTTATGCCTAACAACCGGATTCCCGACACGAGCGTTGCACCACTGAAAACGTCACCGCTTGACGGGACGTGCGCGATGATAGCGCGCTGTCTTCATGGCAAGAAGGGTGGCGTGGCTTTCGCCGGAATAATACGCCGAGAACAACGCGGCACTTCGATGCGGATGCCTGCTTTACGCCGTCGCCAATTCGAGTAGATAGCCTTCATTGCGTACGGTGCGAATGAGGCGGGGCTTGCGCGCGTTGTCTTCGAGGCGATGACGCAGCCGGCTGATGCAGACATCCACCGAGCGGTCGTTGAGGTAATACTCCCGCCCCAGGGCATGACGGCTCAGCGCATCGCGGCTGATGATTTGATTGGGCGTCTCGCTGAGCGCCTCCAGCACCATGAAATCCGAACGAGTAAGATCGTAGACACTACCGGTCGGGGAATGGAGCCGGCGCAGCCGCAGATCCAAACGCCAACCGGCGAAATGACGCTCGGTTTCCTGTGCGGGCGGCGCCGGCGCGAAGCCTTGCGCCACCCGCCGACGTACGGCGCGAATACGAGCCAGCAGTTCGCGAAAGTCGAAGGGCTTGCAGAGATAGTCGTCGGCACCGATTTCCAGGCCGATGATGCGTTCCGCCGACGCCCCCCGGGCGCTGGTCATGATCACCGGCGTATCGTTCTGATAGCGCAAGCTTCGGCAAAGGCTTAGCCCATCCTCTCCCGGCAGCAGATGCTCCAACAGCACCAGCGCCACGCGGTCATCGAGCTTTTCCCACATCTCGTCGCCACTGGCGGCCCTAAGCGTGCGATACCCTACGCCTGCCAGGTAGCGACACACCTGGGCGCTGCTTTCCTCATCGTTGTCCACCACCAGAATGACGTCGCATTCAACCTGGCGGCCGGTACTTGATGTAGTGGGTGAGTCCGCTGCCAAACAATCCATTACATACGCCTCATAGACCAAAACTTTCTTAAACCAAAGCGCTAATATAATCGCGGCTTCTAATATCGTAAATACTAATCATTATTATTTTAAGGGACATTTAGATGCTCGGTGCTCATCCCCCCTCGCTCGATACCGCTGAATGGTCAAAAAAGCCCCTCGCTATCGCTATTGCCGCCGCTATAAGTGCGGGCCTTTTGAGTGGTGGCGCGTTAGCTCAAACCGATTCTGAGAGCTCGGCCAACGTCGAGATGGACACCATCACGGTCCAGGCCCGCTACCAGGGTGACCCGAGCAGAAGCTACACGGTTTCCGACACCAGCAGCTCCGCCGGGTTGGACCTTTCCCCCCGGGAGACGCCGCAGTCGGTGACCAGCGTGACCCGCCAGCAGTTAGACGACCAGCGAGTGGTCAACCTGGAAGATGCGCTAGAGCTTACCCCAGGCATCACCTCCAACAAATCGGAAGTGGGGGTGCGTAACACCTTCCGCGCCCGGGGCTACGGTATCAGCAACTGGAAGATCGACGGCCTACAGTTTCCGGGCGACACCGGATTCGCGGGTGGCGGCAACTCCCTGAACCTGGATCTCTACGAGCGCGTGGATATCGTGCGCGGCGCCAACGGCCTGCTGGGCGGCACCGGCGACCCCTCGGCCACCGTCGACCTGGTTCGCAAGCGCCCGGGCACGGAGTTCGGCGGCAACGCCTACGTCTCTTACGGGCGCTGGGACAACGCCCGGGCCGGGGCGGACTTGAACCTGCCGCTCACCGAGGATGGCAGCGTTCGCTCGCGCTTCGTCGTAACCCAAGGCGAAGGCGATGGCTTTCGCGATCACGAATCCAACCGCAACCGAGCGGCGCTGGCCAACTTCGAATTCGATGTAAGCGACGACACCACGTTCGGCCTGGGCTATCAGTACGAGTACAACAAAACCTCCGGCGCGGGCTGGGGCGCCAACGTGCCCATCTGGTTCGCCAGCGGCCGCCGCACGGATCTTTCGCGCAGCACCAACCTGGTGCCAGAGTGGAGCTACGCCGAGCAAGAAACCAACACCGCCTTCGCCTCGCTGACTCACCGCTTCAACGATGACTGGAGCGTCGAAGTCCAGGCCGCCCAAAGTGAAACCGATGCGCTGAGCAACCTTGCCCTGGGCAAGGTCAACCGCGGGCCAGTAAGTGGCACCTACAACGGCTATTGGGAAGAAGATGGCGGCGGTGCCATTCTCAACGGGATGCGCAACGACAACGAGACGCGCCAGCGCTCTGCCAGTATCGACCTGAAGGGGGCTTATGATCTGCTCGGCCGCCGTCATGATCTAGCGGTGGGCTACAGCGACAGCCGCACCCGTTCACGCACGTATGATCACGACTGCACGCTGTCCAGCAGCACGATGTCCGAATTTTCCGAAGGCTGCATGTACCGCAACGCCAATGGCCTGCCGATCACCGATTGGCGCAACGGCGTCGACCGCGACATCGGCCTGAGCGGCGCGCGAAACGGCCAGCGCAGCACCACCGAAACCGACCTGCGCGGCCTGTATGCCTCTACGCGGCTAAGCGTCACCGAACCGCTGTCCGTCATTTTGGGTGGCCGTACCAGCTACTATAAAACCGAAAACGAAACCGCCTCCGGCGACACGACTACCCGCCGCGAAACCGGCGTGTTCACCCCCTATGCGGGGCTGGTCTATGACCTCACGGACAACCACTCGCTCTACGCAAGCTACACCAACATCTTCACCCCACAAAGCAGCCAAACCGTGAGCGGTGACACGGTCGAGCCTATCGACGGCGACAGCTACGAGGCCGGTGTGAAGGGCGAGTGGTTCAACGGCCGCCTGAACGCCTCCGCCGCTTACTTCCGCACCCGCCAGGAAAACAGCGCCGTGCTCGACGGCGCCAACCTCACACCGGACGGCAACCAGGCCTACCGCGCCGGCACCGGTAACGAAACCGACGGCGTGGATCTGGAGATTGCCGGCGCCATTACGCCGAACTGGAACGTTTACGGCGGCTACACCTACCTGCACTTTCGCCGCATCGACTCCGACGGGCGCAGCGACCCCTCCCACCTGCTCAAGCTCCACACCACTTATGAGCCGGCGGGTATGTTGAATCGCTGGACCTTCGGTACCGGCGTCTATGCGCAGAGCAGTATCGATGCGATCTCCGGCCCCGCCGGTAAACCCGTCGACGGCATCAGCACCGGCTCCACGCCCGCCAACTGGGCAGGCTACGCCACCGTGAACGCCATGGCGCGTTACGACGTGACAGACGCGACCAACGTCACCCTCAACGTCGACAACCTGTTCGACAAAACCTACTACGACAACTTCGGCTTCTACGCCGGCGCTGTCTACGGCACGCCGCGCAGCGCGACACTCACCCTGCGCACCGAGTTCTAAGCCCGCCGCGCTTTCATCGAGCGCTCCCCATGCCGGTCAAACGCCGGCATGGGGTCTTGCCTTTCTCTATCAGCCTGCTCTACGCCCTTGGGTAGGCGTGTCCTTCAATAGCGCCCTTTCATGAGCTTGATACCCTGACCGGCCTTACGCACAGCGTTATACTGGTGATTGGAACGTCTTTTCCACTCTCATCAGGAGGTCTCATGCCGGCCCAGTTTCCCCAGGCCCGTCTTCGTCGTTTGCGCTCAAACGACGCGCTTCGCACCATCGTGCGTGAAACCTCGCTTCGCGCCGAACATCTGGTCTACCCCATTTTCGTCGAGGAGGAGACCGACGAGTACACGCCGATCGAGGGCATGCCGGGCCAGTACCGCGTGCCGGAAAGCAAGCTGGGTGACGAGGCCAGGCGCCTGAGCGCGCTGGGGCTTAGAAGCATCATGCCGTTCGGTATTTCCCATAACAAGGATGAAACCGGCAGCGATGCGCTCAAGGAAGACGGCATGGTGGCGCGCATGGTGCGTACCATCAAGGAAGCCGCGCCGGAGCTAGTGGTGATTCCGGATATCTGCTTTTGCGAATACACCACCCACGGGCACTGCGGCATCCTGAAGGGCAACACCGTAGATAACGACCGCACGATCAAGAACCTCGGCGTTCAGGCCGTGCAGGCGGCCAAGGCCGGCGCCGATATCATCGCGCCTTCCGCCGCCCAGGACGGCCAGGTCGCGGCGATCCGCGCAGCCCTCGATGAGGCGGGCTTTTCTGAGACCCCCATCATGGCCTACTCCACCAAGTTCGCCTCGGCGCTTTATGGCCCGTTTCGTGAAGCCGCGGGTACCGAGCTAAAAGGCGACCGCAAGACCTACCAGATGGACCCGATGAACCGCCGCGAGGCGCTGAACGAGTCGCTGGCCGACGAAGCCGAGGGCGCGGATTTTCTGATGGTCAAACCGGCGCTGGCGTATCTGGACATCATGGCCGACATTCGCCGCCAAAGCCTACTGCCGCTGGTGGCCTACCAGGTCAGCGGTGAGTACGCGATGATCAAGTTCGCTGCACAACAGGGGGTGATCGACGAATCCGCCGTGGTGCGCGAAACCCTGGGCGCCATGCGTCGGGCCGGCGCGGATCTGATCATGACCTACTTTGCGCCTCAATTGCTGGAAGAGGGGCTCTAGGTGCAAGCGTTGCCCGGTAACCGCTCAACGCAAAGCTAACGGGCCGCCGTTTTCACGTCACGCCGTCCTGGGCGGCGTGATAGCGGCACGTGAACCTGAAAGGGCACCGGAAAAACGAGCCTCCCGTGCAACGCCACGGTACGCTTTGCTTTGGCGCTAAAAGCCAATAGCTCCTATGTTGAAAGAAATACAGGGAGCAAAAAGATGTTGAATGCACTTGCAGGGAAGCTGAGGTTAAAAACCGACCCCTTCATATTTTTCACCTCGGCCGGGATCATGGTGGCCTTTCTGATCGTGCTGCTGATCGCCCCCGAGGCGATTGGCGCCGCCTTCGGTGCCGGCCGTGAATGGATCGTGACCAACCTGGGTTGGGTGTTCATTTTCGGCGTCTCGAGTTGGGTGGTGTTTCTGCTTTGGCTGGCCATGAGCCGCTACGGCGCCATCCGCCTGGGCGGGAATGATGCCAAGCCCACCTACACCAACCTTTCCTGGTTCACCATGCTGTTTGCCGGTGGTATCGGGACGGTCTTGATGTTTTGGGGCGTCGCCGAGCCCATTTCCCACTTTTCGACCCCACCCCGCGCGGGGGTCGAGCCGTTCACGGTAGAAGCCGCCGACGACGCGATGAGCTTTGCCATCTACCATTTAGGGCTTCATACCTGGGCCATCTTCGCCATGCCGGGGCTGGCGTTTGCCTACTTTATCTACCGGTATGATCTGCCGATGCGCTTCAGCTCGGTTTTTTACGCGCTCATCGGCGACCGGATTTACGGCCCCATCGGCAAAACCCTCGATATCGCCGCGATCCTGGGCACGCTGTTTGGCGTGTCGGTCTCGATTGGCCTGGGAACGCAACAGATCAACGCAGGACTCACTGAGCTTTTCGGTATTCCCGACGCCGTGTTTACGAAGGTCGTTATCATCGCCGTACTGACCAGCGTGGCGGTCGGCTCGATCGTGGCGGGCCTGGATGCCGGTATCAAGCGGCTCTCCAATATCAATATCGGTATGGCCGTGGGGCTGATGATCTTCGTGCTTTTTACCGGCTCCACCGTCTTCTTACTGCGCGCGGTCGTGGAGACCTTTGGCCTTTACGTGACCAACCTGCTGCCGCTGGCGTTCTGGAACGACACCCTGGCAAGCTACGACGGCAACGGCGTCGACTGGGGCTGGCAGGGCAGCTGGACCGTGTTCTATTGGGCGTGGACGGTGACCTGGTCCCCCTTCATCGGGATTTTCGTGGCACGTATTTCCCGCGGGCGGACCATTCGCGAGTTCGTGCTAGGGGTGCTGTTCGCTCCGTCGATGTTTACCCTGGTGTGGTTTGCCATCTTTGGCTGGTCGGCCATGGAGATCGACGGCATTGGCCCCGAAGCACGCCAGGCGCTGGGCGAGCAGGCCGGTACGCTATCCGCGGCGGTAAGCGAGAGTATTCCGTTGGCCATGTTCGCGTTTTTCGATAACTTCCCCGCCGCCACGCTTATTCAGGGCCTGGCGGTCGTGATCGTGGCGATCTTCTTTGCCACCTCGTCGGACTCCGCCTCGTTGGTCGTCGATATGCTGTGCACCGGAAGCCCGGACGCGGGCCCCTGGCATCAGCGGGTATTCTGGGGGGTCTCCGAAGGCGTGCTGGCGGCAATGCTCATCGTGCTGGCGGGCGATGCCGGGCTCACCGCGCTGCAGGAGGTGGTGACCGTGGTCGGGCTACCCATGTTCCTTTTGGTATTCGCCATGATGTTCTCCCTCTACCGCGCGCTCTCCCAGGAAAATCTGCACGAAGTGACGGTCAAAGCGCCGCCCAGCCAAAGCGAGCTCAACCCGAAAGAGTAACCCAGGGTCTGTCTGAAAAGTCGACGAGCGAAGACAAGACAAGGCAAAAATTGGCGAAAAAACGGAGTTTACATGTGTAAATGAGTATTTTGAGCCAATTTTTAACGCCGTATTGTCGAGCACAGGCACTTTTCAGACAGAGTCTAAAGCACCTGCCTGCCCGTTACTCGATGACGCGGCAGGCCCCCTTGGGTTTCAGCGCTTTAACGCGTTCCCGGGCTAATCAGGGTAAGATACCAAAGGCGCCACTTTCTTGCAGACAGTGGCGCTTTACCGGCTTCTCGAATGGCCGGTCGATGCACAAAGCCCGATATCCCCCGATGTATAAGGAGCGTAGCGCGCGATGGCCCACAACCGCACATTCGTCAGTGGCGTTCTCCTTCTGCTCCCCCGTCTGGCATCGTTTGCCTGGCGGGTACTGTGCCACTTTTTGAAAAATCGCGGCATCCTGCTGGCCGGCGGCGTGGGCTACAATATTTTGCTCTCCGTCGTGCCGCTCTTTGCTTTGCTGGGGGTCATGTCGACCCGCGTAGTCGACGAGCAGCATCTGCTGAACGTGCTGGCGATACAGGCCCGCCACTTGGCCCCGGCCCATGCCGATGTCGTGATGGACGCGGTACGCGGGCTACTCGACTCTCGCGATGTGATCGGCATTCTCAGCCTGCCGATACTGCTACTGCTTAGCTCGTTTGCCTTTCGTATGCTCGAAGATGCCCTTTCGTTCATCTTCAACGCCCCGGACTGCCCCCGGCGCAGTACCTGGGTCTCGCTGGTGCTACCTTACGCGTTCATGCTGGTGCTGGGCGCCGGGCTGATGGCGCTCACGCTGGTCGTGACACTGGCAAGTTCGCTCAACGCCCTGGCACTTGCGCTGTTCGCCCAGGAACTCCCCCTGGCGGGCCTTTCCGAGCCCGTCCTGAACCTGTTCAGCTTTTTCGGTGTATTCCTGCTTTTCAGTGCGATTTACAAGATATTACCGGTGGTCCAGATCGCTATCGGAAGAGCCGTGGTGGGCGGTTTCGTGGCAGCGCTTTTATGGGAGGGGGTCAGGCTCTTTTTGGTCTATTACTTTACCCACCTATCGTTCATCAATGCCGTGTACGGCTCTTTAGCCGCACTGATCATCGTTTTGTTGAGCCTTGAAGTAGGCGCGATCATTTTACTGCTGGGCGCCCAGGTCATCGCCGACCTGGAGCGCAACTCGCGCCTTGGCCTAGTGTGGTATGTGGACCCTGACCGCGAGGCGATTAGCCGGGTGGATTGAAAATCGATGCATCCACTATCGATGGCAAGGTGTCGTTTTACGTTTGCGCTTAAGTTTAAGCTTCTCTCCCATTATAAAGAGAGATGTTCATTTTTCCGCGCTTTTTGACTTCATACATCGCCTTGTCAGAGAGGGCCAGCAGCGTTGAGAGGTCTTGACCATGGAGCGGATAAAGTGATATGCCGACACTCACGCCGACGCGATAGTCCTTCGACGCTATCCTGATATTTCGGCTGATGTTTTTTATCAGCTTCTCTGCCAACAAAATCGATTGTTCGGGTTTATCCAGGTGGGCCGCTAATACCACGAATTCATCACCGCCCAAACGAGCGCAGACATCCGTCGCTCTTACGCAGCCGGTTATTCGTTGCGCCACTTTGGCAAGCACTTTATCGCCCACCTCGTGCCCCGCCGAGTCATTGATCGGTTTGAAATCATCGAGGTCTATAAAAATGACCGCCAGTAGCGTTCCAGAGCGCTCGGCAGAGCTGACCATATAATCAAAAATACCGTCCAGATACAGCTTGTTATTCATGCCCGTCAGCGCGTCGTAATGGGCCAAATGAAGCGCTTCGGCTTCGGCACGCTCCAATCTCGTTTTAAAGGAAAGAAACACGCCCGCCAGTAGAAACAGGTACAACCCCATCTTACTCACAGAGGTGATTATGAGTACGAAGGCGCCCCAGCCAGGAAAGCGCGCAAAGATCGGGTAAGCCATCATCCAATTAATCGAAAAAGCCAAACTAAAAAAAGAGATCCCGTACATAACGCCGCCGGGTAAGGCTTTTCTATTTTTAAAACAGATAATAGAAAGATAAAGCATCGTCAAGCAGAAAAACGCGGCGCCTAACGGTCTCAATAACCAAATGGATAAATCGAAAAACCAGACCGAAAAAAACCATACCTCTAAAAAGGCAGCGGCAAACCAAATGGCCACGATACTGCGCTTTAATTCTAAAAACCGGATAAGCCCAAGAATGAGTAAAGGCTTTTCTATGGTACCTAACACGAAGTAGAAAATCGTGGTTAACTCGTTTTGCAACGTGGGGTCTATGTAAATGAGTGAAAAGCGGGAAAGCAGTGCAAAAAGCAGCGCCATGCACCACCATCCAGGCCCACTTTTCGTACCGGGAACGTAGCTAATCCATAAAAAAAGAATTATCAACATTAAGTAAACAGTACAACCAAACACATTAATACTATTTTGCATCCGCGTACCTTTAAAACCCTCGATAACCAAGGCTGACTGATCGTCACTGGTAAAAGGGAGCTAAAAAATCCCGAAAATAAAAATTTTATCGAGAGCAATGTTTAACGCATTAAAATAAAGCAACTGCTAACTTAAAAAGGGTGAATACTCCCGAGACCTACTCCGCTGGCTCCTCCCGGGCGAACTGAGCACGGCCCTACCGGTTGAGTGAGCCGGGCTTGCCAGCACCTTGCCGCCAGATGCCAAGGTTGGAAGCAGCAGGCGCACTTAAATAATAGTAATAACCCAAAGCGATACTTCAAGAATTAATTAAAGCCTATCCCCCCGTGACGCAATGCCTAAATTAACCGTTTAAAACCCACTCAAATTCACCGTCATGATGCGTCTGACCCGAGAACACGCCGGACGTGCGTATCGTCGCGATACAAAAAAGGGGCGCGTGATCACTCAAAGGCTTTCTTTCAATGAATCCTGGCGCGCCCGGAAGGGCTCGATGACACATGTTAAGAAATTGTTTTATATTTAAATAATCGCAAAGCGCCCCTTGCCACATTTGACGCAATTCGAGAACAAACCAGGATCAGCGCCACGTGGCCAGGACGCCTACCGCCCCAAAAAGTCGAGAAGGGTGCTCGCCAGCGCCTCGGGGGCTTCCTCGGCCATGTGGTGGCCGCAGTCGAGGCCGTGCCCCTCCACCGATGTCGTCCACGGGCGCCAGACTTCGAGCACGTCGCCATAAAGGCGCTCCAGATCGTCACGCAGCGACCACAGCACCATCGCCGGGCATTGGAGGCGCTTGCCCTGTTCACGGTCCTGCCGGTCATGGAGGTGGTCCACGCTCAAGCCGGCCCGGTAGTCCTCGATCATGCCGTGAACGGTCGCCGGGTCGTGAATGGCCCGGCGAAAGTCCACGTAGGACGCCTCTCCCATCGCCTCACGACTTCCGCCATACCATGCATCCGGGTCGGCAAGAATGGCACGCTCGGGCTTGTCGAGCTGGGCGAAGAAGAACCAATGCCACCACTCGGTCGCGAAGCGCGCGTCGCAGCGCTCCAGCGCCTCGAGGATGGGTACGCCGTCGAGCATGACGGCCTTGTCGATCACCTCGGGATGATCCATCGCCGTGCGAAAGGCGGTGTAGCTGCCGCGGTCATGACCAACAACGGCGAAGCGCTCGAAGCCGAGGTGGCGCATCAGTGCGACGCAGTCCCGCGCCTTGGCGCGTTTGGAGGAGCCGGCATGGTCCGGCGTATCGACGGGCTTGGAGGATTCCCCAAAGCCTCGAAGATCAGGGCAAACGACGGTGTGATGCGCCGCCAGAAGCGGGGCGACGCGATGCCAGGTCATGTGGGTTCGAGGGTGGCCATGCAGTAACAGCACCGGCGGCCCCGAGCCGACATGTCTTACTCTCAACGTCGCCTCGGCCAGCTCGACCGTCTCCAGCTTGAATCCCTCGAACATCACTGCCCCCTTTGCCCACGTGGCGAAACGTTTCAGCGTAGACGTTCAGATAACGGATTGCTCGCCAAGAGCCAGGATGACCGGCGCTCGGCTGTGCATATTACACGCCAGAGAGGCTCGACCATTCGGGTGACTCTACACTCTGTTCTATACCACAAACGGGCTTGGATTCGGCAGGAACACTTGGCAAAGCGCGGGACAAAAACCGCTGATTTTGCTGTTTTTCTCGTCTACGGGGGAACTGACTGGAAGGCTTGAGAAGTCTGGATGGCGCGCCCGGCAGGATTCGAACCTGCGACCCTCGGCTTCGGAGGCCGATACTCTATCCAACTGAGCTACGGGCGCGTAGGGGGCGTATCCTACCTTTGTGGGCGGGCGCTGTCCAGCCGGGAAGCGGTAGACAGTACGGCGAACCGTTTGGCGCGTACCTGCCGCGCATTCGCGAGGCGCTGGCCGAGTAAACCGCGCTTGGCCGCCCGCGCTAAAAAGCCGCCCCAAGGGGTAATGCCGATCAGTTAAGGCTTTTGCCTACCCACAACGAGCGGTAAATCTATTGTAGCAGCGCGTTGCGCTGCGTCGCTGGCTAAAGCCTGCTCTTACGAGGGATGGGGCACGACTCCATTGTAGGAGCCCAATTTCATTGGGCGATGGCGGCGATAGCCGCCCTTCGGTGGCGACGGCACTTTTGGTTGCCATCATCACCAACCCCGGCAGCGCGTTGCGCTGCATCGCTGGCTGAAGCCTGCTCCTACAAGGGATGGATGCAAGATTTCGTTGTTGGGGAGCCCGCTTCAGCGGTGGTCCGATAATTCGGCGAATGGCGCCGTCAGGCGCCCTGGCCAAGCCGCCCGTCGCGAGCTAAAGCTCCGTCCCACAGGTGATAGCCAAGCTTAACTGATCGGCATTAGCCCCACGGGGCGGCTTTTGGCATCACAGGATGCGCTTAGGCGAGCACCTTGCCCGGGTTCAACAGCCCCTTCGGGTCGAGCGCCTGCTTCATGCGTTTCATCAGCGCGATCTCTTCTGGCGAGCGGGAGAGCGCCAGGTAGTCGCGCTTTTCCAGCCCCACGCCGTGCTCGGCGGAGATCGAGCCCTGGTACTTTGCAAGCGCCCCGTATACCTGCTCTTCCACGTCGCGGCGGCTATGCGGGCTTGCATCGCGCACGGTGATCATGATGTGCAGGTTGCCGTCGCCCAGGTGACCGAATACCACGAGTTGCGCGGTCTCCGGCCACTGCGCTTTCAGCTTCTCTTCGAGCGTGGTGACGTACTCGTCCATATGGGCGATGGGCAGGCTGATATCGAAAGAGAACATCGGGTTCAGCTCGTACACCAGGGTTTCGATGTCTTCACGGATGTCCCAGATGCCCTGGCGCTGGGTGCTGGAGTTCGCCAGCACCGCGTCCGTTATCAACTCCTCCTCCAGCGCCCTTTCGAGCACCGCGGCGAAGGCCTCGGCGTCCTGCTCCTCATTGCTGCCCAGGGTTTCGATGATGGCGTAAAAGGGCGAGTCGCCGGCGAGAATCTCGGCGTGTTTGGTGGCCTCACTGGTCATCAGCGCGTAGTGATTGTTCCAAAGCGCCTCGAAGGCGCTCAGGCTGTTGGCGAGCTCTTTGGAGGCAAGCTTCAAAAGCCCGGTGAGCGCCTCGAACGAGGGTACGGCGACCAGCGCGGTCTGTTCACTGGGCATCAGCGGCTGCAGGCGCAGCACCGCGCGGGTGACGATACCCAGCGTTCCTTCGCTGCCGATGAACATCTGCTTCAAATCATAACCGGCGTTGTTCTTGAGCATGGTGTTCATGGAGCTGACCACGGTGCCGTCGCTCAACACCGCTTCGAGGCCGAGCACTTGCTGGCGCATCATGCCGTAGCGAATCACCCGGATACCGCCGGCGTTGGTGGCAATGTTGCCGCCAATGGTGCAGGAGCCGCGCGCGCCCAGGTCGAGCGGAAACTGCATGTCGATCGCCTCGGCCGCTTCCTGCACGCTTTGCAGCGTGGCGCCGGCCTGCACCTGCATGGTCGAGCCCACCGCATCCGTCGATTCGATCTTGTTCATCAGCTCGAGGGACACGACCAGCTCGTTGGGGCTGGCCACCGCGCCGTGCACTACGCCGGTCAAGCCCCCGTGGGTCACCACCGCCTGCTTGGCGCCATGGCAAACGGCCATCACCTGGCTGAGCTGCTCGGTGCTTTGCGGGCGAATGATCGCCTTGGCTTCACAGGGGGCCTTGGTGAACCAGTCGACGCTGCGCTGGGCAACGTCGTCGCCCAGCAAAACGCCTTTTTTACCAACAATGTTCTCGAGCTCGTTAATCAACGTGTCCATGATCTCAACCTTGAGGGCGGGCCCTGACGCGATGGCCCGCCTGTTTTTAATTTAGCTATAGCGTATATAAAATCACCCCATAACCTTATAAGCGCGAAAGCCTGACCGGCAAGCATTGGGGGGTATGCAGGCTACCGCCAACGCAAGCCCCGCTCAAGCGCCCGGGGGCCATAGTGTTCTTTTGGCTAATACCGCCCTTTCAGGCGGGGAATTGCGCGCCAAAACCGCTATGGTAGAGCACGCACGCCGTTATAATACGCCCGCCAATCACTAAAAAAGCGACTCACCGAAGGACATCTCGTGGAACATCCAACCTCTTCTCCCTCTTTCAGATTCTCCCTGGCCCACCTGCGCGGCGCGCTCATGATTGCCGCCACAGGGCTTTTGGGTTTTACCAGCACGGCCAGCGCCGAGCTCCCGCAAACCTCGCTGCGCCTGGCCCACGTGGTCAATAGCGACGACACCTACCACCTCGCCGCGACCCGCTTTCAGGAGATTTTAAGCGAGCAAAGCGACGGCGCGATCAGCGTCGAGATCTTCCCCAACGCAAGCCTGGGCGACGAGCGCACCCTGCTCGAAGGCATGCAGATCGGCACCGTCGACATGGGTTTGATCACCAACGGGCCGGTGGCCAACTTCGTCGACGCGTTCTCGGTGTTCGAATTGCCGTTTCTCTTTCCCGATGCACAGGCCGCTTACGAAGTACTCGACGGCGAGATCGGCCAGGAGATTCTCGACTCGCTCGAAGACGTCAACCTGAAAGGCCTGGCCTTTGCCGAGCGCGGCTTTCGCAACATCACCAACAGCCGCCACCCGATCAATGAGCCGGCGGATCTGGACGGCCTGCGCCTGCGCGTGATCGAAAACGAAGTCTACGTGGATACCTTCCGCACCCTGGGCGCCAACGCCGTGCCCATGGCCTGGACCGAGGCGCTGACCGCCCTTCAGCAGGGCACCATCGACGGCCAGGAGAACCCGATCAACGCCATCCACGCGTTCAACCTGGCCGAGACCCAGGACTACCTGACCATGACGCGCCACATCTACGCCCCGGCGCTGTTCGTGATGAGCCTGCCCAAGTGGAACGCGCTCCCCGAAGAGGCGCAAACCCTGGTGCAGCAAGCCGCCCGCGAGGCTTCCCAATACGCCCGCGCGCAAAACGCCGAGATGGAAGCCGAGCAGCTCACCGCCCTGGAAGAAGCCGGCATGGAGATCAATGAATCGCCGGATATCGAGGCCTTCCAGGCGGCCGTGGCGCCGATCTACGAGCAGTATGGCGAGCAGTTCGGCGATTACCTACCGCGCATTCAAGAGGCGCTCGAGTAGGCCGCCATGTCGTTAACATCGTCATTGAACGCTGCCGTTTCGCTGTCGAGAGCCGTCGAGCGCGGCCTCGACGCCGTGCTCAAGCCCGTCGTGTTCGCCGGTATGGCCGCGCTCATCGGGGTGATCACGCTGCAGATCGTCTCGCGAGTGCTGTTCACCGCCGTGGGTTGGACCGAGGAGGTCGCGCGCTTTCTGCTGATCTGGATCACCTTTCTGGCGGGTACGCTGGCCTTTCAGCGTGGTCATCATATCGCCGTCACCTTCGCCGTCGATGCGCTGCCCGCAAGGCTTCGTCAGGCAGCGCGCTTTCTCGCCGTGCTCGCGGTGATTGCGTTCATGATCACGCTGATCGTGATCGGTTATCGCTACATGCAGGTGCAGAGTTTCCAGAAATCCGCCTCGCTGCGCCTGCCGATGTCCTACGTCTACGCAGTGATGCCAATCAGCGCCGCGATCATGGCCTGGTACGCGCTGGTGGATCTTTTCGAGATCGCCCTCGAGGGTGAGCCGAGAAAGCCGATGGGGGAGCAAACGCCATGACACTGCTTCTTTTTGGGCTCTTTTTCCTGCTGATGCTGCTGGGCGTACCCATCGCCTTCGCCATTGGGGCCAGTTCGCTCTACGCGCTTTACCAGGCCGGCGTGCCGCTGATGGTGGTCACCCAGCAGATGTTTCAGGGCATCAACTCGTTTGCGCTGGTCGCCATTCCGATGTTCATTCTGGCCGGCGATTTGATGGCCCAGGGCAAGGTGAGCGAGCGGCTGGTGAGCTTCGCGGACTCCCTGGTAGGCTTTATGCGCGGTGGGCTCTCGATCGTCTCCATCATGGCGGGCATGTTCTTCGCCGCGATTTCCGGCTCCGGGGCGGCGACCACCGCCGCGGTAGGCTCGAGCCTGGTGCCGGAGCTCAAACGCAAGGGCTACGAGCCCGCCTCGGCGGCCAGTTTGATCGCGGCCAGCGGCACCATCGGGGTGGTGATCCCGCCCTCGGTGCCCATGATCATCTACGCGGTGATCGCCCAGCAGTCGGTATCGACCCTCTTCTTGAACGGTTTTCTGCCGGGCCTGGCGATGGGCCTGGGCTTGATGGCCATTGCCATTACCCAGGCCTACAAGCGCCAGTACCCCAAGGGCACGCCGCTTTCACCCAAAACGATCTGGCGCACCTTCAAGTCCGCCAGTTGGGGGCTGATGACCCCAATAATCATTCTGGGCGGTATCTTCACCGGTATTTTTACGCCGAGTGAGGCCGCCGTGGTGGCGGTGAACTACGCGCTACTGGTGTCGCTGTTCGTCTACCGCGACTTAACGCTGCCCCAGGTGTATCGGCTACTGATCCGCTCGGCGATGACCACGGCGGTCATCATGCTGGTGATTGCGATGTCGGCGGTGCTGAGCTGGACGCTTTCGAGCTGGCAGGTGCCCGGCGCCATTGCCCAATCGGTACTGTCGCTCTCCACCGATCCGCTGGTCGTGATGCTGTTGGTGGTCGCGGTGATTCTGCTCACCGGGGTGTTCATCGAAACCGCCAGCGCCCTGATCATTCTCACGCCGGTCTTGCTGCCGTTGGTGCTGCAGCTCGGCATCGACCCGATCCACTTTGGCCTGATCATCGTGGTGGGGCTTTCGATTGGCATGATCACCCCGCCGGTGGCGATCAACTTATATGTGGCCTCCTCGGTTACCCAGCTCCCGCTGGAGCGCATTACTCGCGCGATCATCCCGTATCTACTCGGGCTGATCGGCGTGCTGCTTTTGGTGGTTTACGTGCCCATTTTCATGGGGTGGTCGGGAAACTAGCCGCCACGCGTTCCACACACTTTACGCGCACTGACGCCAGGGGCGTGCCAAACGGCACGCCCCTGGCGCAATAAGCTTCCTACGTGCCGGTATGAGATACCCAGGCCCTGGGTGGCGTAGGTTAATGTTGGCTTGATGCCAGCGTGACATTGACCGTGGTGCACGCCCTTTTAATGACCGTTTCAAACAAGCATAAGCGTGCATATTTATAATAAACAATCAGCACCGGGAGAGACCTGATGAACGAGTCTCGAGAATGGTCGTCGCCGTCGATACAGGCCGAGATCGACGCGCTTAAACACACGCCAGGCGCGCTCTTGCCAATTCTTCATGCCCTCCAGGACCGCTTTGGCTTTATCCCCAATGACGCCGTACCGCTCATCGCCGAGTCGCTCCAGCAGACTCGCGCCGAGGTACACGGTGTGATCAGTTTCTATCACCATTTTCGCACCACCCCGCCTGGGCGCCACGTCGTGCAGATATGTCGCGCCGAGGCGTGTCAGTCCGTGGGCGCACGCAAGCTCGAAGCCCACGCCAAAACGCGGCTGGGGGTGGATTACCACCAGACCACGCCGGACCAGGAGATCACCCTGGAAGCCGTTTACTGCCTGGGTAACTGCGCCTGCGGGCCGTCGATTCGCGTGGATGACCAGGTGCGCGGGCGCGTCACGCCGGAGACCTTCGACGAGCTGCTGGATGAGTTGCAAACGCGGCCGCTGGAGGTGATGGCATGAGTATTCGTGTATATGTCCCCCGTGATACCACCGCGCGCTCCGTGGGTGCCGACGCCGTGGCCAAGCGCCTGGAGCGCGAAGCCGCTGCCCGCCACGAAGGCATTAACATCGTGCGCAACGGCTCCCGGGGGCTTTTCTGGCTCGAACCGCTGGTCGAGGTGGAAACCGCTCAGGGCCGGTTTGCCTATGGGCCCGTTACCCCAAGCGATGTGCCCGCCCTACTCGACAGCGGCCTGCTCGAAGGCAACGTCAGCCACCCGCTGGCGCTCGGCCTAACGGAGGAAATCGACTATCTCGCCCGTCAGCAGCGCCTGACCTTTGCGCGTATCGGTATCACCGACCCACTATGTCTTGACGACTACCGCGCTCATCGCGGTTTTGCGGGCCTCGAGGCGGCGCTAAAGCTGACAAGTCAGGACATCGTCGAACAAGTGAAGGCCTCCGGGCTTCGCGGGCGCGGCGGTGCGGCGTTTCCCACCGGCATCAAGTGGCAGACGGTGCTGGACGCGCCGGCGGATCAAAAGTACATCGTGTGTAATGCCGACGAGGGCGACTCCGGCACCTTCGCCGACCGCCTCGCCATGGAGTGTGACCCTTACATGCTCATCGAGGGCATGGCCATCGCCGGGCTCGCCGTGGGCGCGACCCAAGGCTACATCTACCTGCGCTCGGAGTACCCGCTGGCCAAGGAGATATTGGACGAGGCCATCCGTCGCGCCAACGTTGCCGGGTATCTCGGCGATGACATCCGCGAAAGCGGTCGTGCCTTTCATCTGGAGGTGCGCCTGGGCGCCGGGGCCTACATCTGCGGCGAAGAGACCTCGCTTCTGGAAAGCCTGGAGGGCAAGCGCGGCATGGTGCGCTTCAAGCCGCCGCTGCCCGCCATCGAAGGCCTGTTTGGCCGCCCCACCGTGGTTAACAACGTGCTTTCGCTCGCCGCGGTGCCGTTTATTCTCGCCGAAGGCGCGGCGGCCTACGCCGACCACGGCATGGGCCGCTCCCGGGGCACGCTGGCGCTTCAGTTGGCGGGCAACGTCAAGCGCGGCGGGCTTATCGAGCTTGCCTTCGGCACCACATTGCGAGCGCTGATGGAGGAGTTCGGCGGCGGCACGCTAAGCGGCAAGCCCTTGCGCGCCGTGCAGGTGGGCGGGCCGCTGTGTGCTTACCTGCCGGAGAGCCAGTGGGATATGCCGCTGGATTACGAAACCTTCGCCGAGGTCGGCGCGGGGGTGGGCCACGGCGGCGTGGTGATGTTCGATGAAAGTGTCGACATGGCCGAGCAGGCGCGCTTCTCGATGGAGTTCTGCAAGGTGGAGTCGTGTGGCAAGTGCACGCCGTGCCGGATCGGCTCGACCCGCGGCGTGGAGGTGATCGATCGCATTCGCACCGATGACCACCGCGCGGATAACCTCGCCCTGCTCCACGATCTATGCGAGACGATGGTGGATGGCTCGCTCTGCGCCATGGGCGGTATGACGCCCTTCCCGGTACAGAGCGCGCTGAACCACTTTTCTGAAGACTTCCAGCGCTCGGCCAGTGGAGAACGCTCATGATTGAACATTTCGATCCCCGGCGCCAGGCCAACAGCGTCGATTTCAGCAAGGACTACGGCACGCCCTCCCCGACCCCGGGTGCCGCCGCCGTTAGTCTGGAGATCGACGGCGTCGCCATCAGCGTACCGGAAGGCACCTCGGTGCTGCGCGCCGCGGCACTCGCCGACATCAGCATTCCCAAGCTCTGCGCCACGGACAACCTGGAAGCCTTTGGCTCCTGCCGGCTCTGCGCGGTAGAGGTCGAAGGCCGGCGGGGGCTGCCCGCCTCCTGCACCACGCCGGTGGTCGAAGGCATGAGGGTGACGACCCAAAACGAGCGCCTGGCCAAGCTGCGCCGGGGCGTGATGGAGCTCTACATTTCCGACCACCCGCTGGACTGTTTGACCTGCTCCGCCAACGGCGACTGCGAACTGCAGGACATGGCCGGCAGCGTCGGCCTGCGCGAAGTGCGCTACGGCTTTAGCGGCGAAAATCACCTGGACGCCGAAAAAGACACCTCCAACCCCTACTTCACGTTTGATCCGAGCAAGTGCATCGTCTGCTCGCGCTGCGTGCGCGCCTGCGACGAGGTGCAGGGCACCTTCGCGCTGACCATCGACGGCCGCGGCTTCGACTCCAAGGTCTCGGCGGGTCAGGACGAAGCGTTCATGGACTCGGACTGCGTCTCCTGTGGCGCCTGCGTGCAGGCCTGCCCCACGGCTACGCTGATGGAAAAGAGCGTGATCGACCAGGGCGTGCCGGACAGAAGCGTGGTGACCACCTGCGCCTACTGCGGCGTGGGCTGCTCGTTCGAGGCCCAGATGAAGGGCGACAAGCTGGTGCGCATGGTGCCCTATAAAGGCGGCGACGCGAACCACGGCCACTCCTGCGTGAAGGGGCGCTTTGCCATCGGCTACGCTTCCCACCCGGACCGCCTGACCACGCCGATGATCCGCGACACCATCGACCAGCCCTGGCGCGAGGCCAGCTGGGAAGAGGCGATCAGCTTTGCCGCCAACCGGCTGAAATCGATTCAAACCGAGCACGGCCGTGAGAGCATCGGCGGCATTACCTCCTCGCGCTGCACCAACGAGGAAACCTATCTCGTGCAGAAGCTGATCCGCGCGGCGTTTGGTAACAACAACACCGACACCTGCGCTCGGGTCTGCCACTCGCCGACCGGCTACGGCTTGAAAACCACCCTCGGCGAATCCGCCGGCACCCAAACCTTTGATTCGGTCATGAAGTCCGACGCGATCATCGTCATCGGCGCCAACCCTACCGACGCTCACCCGGTGTTTGGCTCGATGATGCGCAAGCGCCTGCGCCAGGGCGCGAAGCTGATCGTCGCCGACCCGCGCCGTATCGACCTTTTAAAGACCCCGCACATGAGCGAGGCCCAGCATCTGCCGCTACGCCCGGGCACCAACGTCGCGCTGGTCAATGCCCTGGGCCACGTGGTGGTCACCGAAGGGCTCGAGGACAAAGACTTCGTTGCCAAGCGCTGCGACACCGATGCCTACCAGAGCTGGCGTGCGTTCATCAGTGAAGAGCGCCACTCGCCGGAGGCCTCTGAGCTGATTACCGGCGTGCCTGCCGAGGCCGTCCGCCAGGCCGCGCGCACCTACGCCACCGCCGGCAACGGCGCGATCTACTACGGGCTGGGCGTGACCGAGCACAGCCAGGGCTCCACCATGGTAATGGGCATCGCCAACCTGGCTTTGGCCACCGGCAACATCGGCCGCGAAGGCGTGGGTGTGAACCCGCTGCGCGGCCAGAACAACGTGCAGGGCTCCTGCGACATGGGCTCCTTCCCCCATGAGCTACCGGGCTACCAACACGTGGCGGACCCCGCCGCTCGCGGGCGTTTCGAGTCAGTGTGGGGCGTAAAACTCGACGACGAGCCGGGCCTGCGCATTCCCAACATGTTTGACGCGGCGATTGAGGGCACCTTCAAGGCGATGTACGTGCAGGGCGAGGATATCGCTCAGTCCGACCCCAACACCCAGCACGTTGAGGCCGCACTGCGCTCGCTGGACTGCCTGATCGTGCAGGATATTTTCCTCAACGAGACGGCCAAGTTCGCCCACGTGCTGCTGCCCGGCTCCAGCTTTCTGGAGAAGGACGGCACCTTCACTAACGCCGAGCGGCGTATCAACCGGGTACGCAAGGTCATGTCGCCGGTGGCGGGCAAGCAGGATTGGGAGGTAACCCAGGATCTGGCGAACGCGCTGGGCTACCCGATGAACTACACCCATCCGTCGGAAATCATGGACGAGATCGCCTCGCTTGCGCCGAGCTTCGCAGGCGTCAGCTTTGAAAAGCTCGAGCAGTACGGAAGCCTGCAGTGGCCGTGCAACGACGACAACCCGCTCGGCATGCCGACCATGCACGAGTTCAGCTTCCCGATCGGGCTTGGCCGCTTCGCGATCACCGAGTACGTCGCCACCGAGGAGCGCGCTAACCGGCGCTTCCCGCTTTTGTTGACCACCGGGCGGATTCTCAGCCAGTACAACGTGGGCGCCCAGACCCGGCGCACCCACAACCAGCACTGGCACGACGAAGACGTGCTGGAACTGCACCCATCCGATGCCGAACTTCGCGGCGTGAAGGACGGCGACAGGCTGGGCATTACCAGCCGCTCCGGGCAGACGGTGCTACGCGCCCGGCTTAGCGATCGCATGCAACCTGGGGTAGTCTATACGACGTTCCACCACCCCGGCAGTGGCGCCAACGTGATTACCACCGATAACTCGGATTGGGCCACCAACTGCCCCGAATACAAGGTGACCGCCGTGCAGGTCGAAAAAGTCAGCCAGCCCTCCGCTTGGCAGCAGCGTTTCAGCACCTTCGATCAAACTCAGAAGGGCCATCTGGCAAGGGCTCAACAGGAGGCGCCATGAGCGTGCCTTCTGACGACAACGCCCTGGCGCGCCTCGAGGTCGAGGTGCGTCGGTATCACGATGGCTGGCAAGGCCAGGCCGAACAGGACGCTTTGGCCCAGGAAGTGCCGGTCGCGTTGATCTATAACGGCATTTCCCACGCGGTGATGATGGCAAGCCCGGGCGCCCTCGAGGATCTGGCGCTGGGCTTTAGCCTGACCGAAGGCATCATCGCGCATCCTCACGAGTGCTACGACTGGGAGGTCGTGGAAGAAGAGCACGGCCTGGCCGTTCACCTGGACATCGCCACCGAGCGTTTGATGGCGCTGAAAGAGCGCCGGCGCAGCATGACCGGGCGCACCGGCTGCGGACTTTGCGGCACCGAAGCCCTCGACCAGGCGATTCGCCCGATCCCCCGGGTAGCGGCGCCCGCCATCGAGGACGCCGCCATTGCCCAGGCGCTGGCAACACTTGCCGACCATCAGCCGCTCAAGGCCGCCACCGGCGCGGTGCACGGCGCGGCCTGGTGTAACGCGAAGGGTGAGATCCAGCGGGTGCGCGAGGACGTGGGCCGCCACAACGCCCTGGACAAGCTCATTGGCTCGCTGGCCAAAAGCGAGACGCCGCTCATCGAGGGCTTCGTACTGGTCTCCAGCCGGGCCAGCTACGAGATGGTGCACAAGTGCGCCAGCGCCGGTATCGGTGCGCTGGTGGCCGTTTCCGCCGCCACGGCGCTGGCCGTCAAGCAGGCCGAGGCGGCCGACTTGCTGCTCGTCGGCTTCGCCCGCGGCAACCGCCATGTGATCTACCACCGCCCAAACGCGGCGCACCCTCAAGGAGACGCGTCATGTCGGCCAACGACGACAACCTGATTCATATGACCAACCAGATCGCCGCCAACCTGGGCGGCGGGCGCGACGAAGAAGCTACCGCAGAGGCCACCTGCCGCCATCTCGAAACTTTCTGGGCCCGCGCCATGAAAAAGCGCCTGGTGGAAAGCCTTCAACGAGAAGAGAGCGGACTTTCACCGGCCGCTCACCGGGCGGCAACGCTATTGTCCGACCGGCTCGATAAGCGTCAGGCAAGCTGAATACCTACTTTGAAACAACAACGTCAAAAAAGCTTCAAGCGCCATTTTTTTCTTTGTGAGCGACTATTTAGCCTCAAGAAACGACTAATTCCGGCGATAAAATACGCTTTATAACCTGGGTTAAGGTGATTGAGGGCCGTGGCGTCCACTGTGTGCGTGTGGTGGCCAAGGATGGCCCGTTTGGACAAGGACTGCACCACACGCTTTTAGGCCGCTCTGACCATTTAACCGCCTGGTCAGAGCGGCCTTTTTAATTAAAAAAAGCGCTATTGCCCCCCGCTTACGCCGTCGCGCTTTGGCCGCGGCGCTCCTCCAGCATCCCTTTATCGAGAATGAAGCGGATGATCTCCTCGAGACCTACGCCGTCGTACAGGTTCGTGAACACGAAGGGCCGCTCGCCGCGCATTTTCTTCGAGTCCCGCTCCATGACCTCGAGTGAGGCGTGCACCTGCTCGGCAATGTCGATCTTGTTGATGATCAGCAAATCGGATTTGGTAATGCCCGGGCCACCCTTGCGCGGAATCTTGTCGCCGGCGGAGACGTCGATCACGTAGAGCGTGAGATCGGAAAGCTCCGGGCTGAAGGTCGCCGACAAATTATCGCCGCCGGACTCCACCATCACAAGCTCAAGGCCCGGGTGGCGCGCCTGCAGGTCGTCGATCGCCGCCAGGTTCATCGAGGCGTCTTCGCGAATCGCGGTGTGCGGGCAACCGCCGGTCTCCACGCCCAGAATGCGGTCCGCCGGGAGCGCGTCGTGCTTGAGCAGAAAGTCCGCGTCTTCGCGGGTGTAGATATCGTTGGTCACCACGGCGATGTCGTAGTGATCGCGCAGCGCAAGGCAGAGCTGCTTGAGTAGTGCGGTCTTGCCGGAGCCTACCGGGCCACCGACCCCTACGCGTAAACAGTGTGTCATGTCGTTCTCCTCGATCGGTCCATCAGCTTCTAAAAAGCCGCGAATATTGGGTTTCGTGCAGGGCACTGGCCAGCGCCACGCCGGGCAGTATCGGCCCCAGTGCGTCGTCATCGAGCACCAGCGCCGCGTCTACCGCCTCTACCAGCGCGGGGCGCAGCCGCTCGATGATGCGCTGGGCCGCAGTGTGGCCCAGGGGCAGCGCCTTGCAGGCCACCGCCAACTGATTTTCGAGCCACGCCCAGCCAAAGCCGATCAGCGCCTGGCGCGGGCCTACGCCACGCCGGTGGGCGGTGTAGGTAAAGAGCGTCACGTAACCCGCTTGCTCGGGCAGAAGCCCGGCCTGGGGTAGCAGCTCGAGGCTTGCCAGCAGGCGCTTGAGTGACGCCCCCAGGCGGCTATCCTCGGCGGCCAGCTCGAAGGTTTCCCGGGTGGCGGCGAGCCACGCGTCCCACTCGGCTATGGCGGTGCTGTCGTCTTCATCGAACGCCTTGAAAAGCCTGGCGATGACCGGCAGCTCGCAGCGGGTCAGGCCGTCTTCCAGCACGCCCTCCAGCCACGCGGCCAGGCTCGCCTCGTCGCTGACCCAGCCAAGCTCGAAGGCGCTTTCCAGCCCCTGAGAGAACGCGAAGGCGCCGATGGGCAGCGCCGGGCTTACCAGTTGCATCAACCCCAAAAGGGCCAGGTCGCTGTCGGTCTCAGTGCTCATGGGCGTGATCGTGATCGTGATCGTGATGGTCGTGGCTGTGTCCGTGATCGTGGGAGTGGCCGTGGGAATGCCCTCCCACCTGATTGTAGGCGCCGGGCTCCGGGTCGAACGTGGCCTCGCCATGCTCGAGCGTGGCGCCGAGTAGCGTGGCTAGCTCCTCCAGCACGTGATCCGGCGGAAAGCGCACCCAGCCGCCCTGGGCGTCTTCACCGAGGGCCAGCTGCACGTGGCGGTTGCCCAGATGGTAGGCCAGCCGCGCCAGGGGCAGGCCCGCTTCGATACGCGCGGTGACCACCGGCTCGATGGCGGCGCACACGCGGATCACCTCGCCGCTTTCGGCTTTCAAGCCCTCGCCGCTTCGCAGCACCGGGCCACGGTCGAGAAACAGCCCCAGCGCCCGGCCGCCGTCGCTTTCGGCCTTCAGGCGGCCGCGAATGCGCAGCTCGAAGGGCAGCGTGAGCGTGTCGGTGGCCGCGCTTTCGTCTATCGGGCCTAGACGTTCTATCAGTTTCAGCATGATCGACCTCTTGATCATCCAATCAATTGAGTTTTTACCATGAGCCCTTGTTCTGTAGGGGTCGCTTTAGCTAGCGATCTCTTTAAGGGGGCGCCGCGAGCAGGGGAAGGCTAGCGCCTTCCATCGCCGGATGAATCCAGCTCCTACAAGGGCGAGCCCACGCCCCCGTAGGAGCCGCTTTAGCTAGCGACGGTTTCTAGAACAGGTGATAGCGCTGGGCCAGTGGAAGCTCGGTGGCGGGCTCGCAGGTCAGGAGCTCGCCGTCGCAGCGCACTTCATAGGTTTGCGGGTCCACGCTGAGTTCCGGGCAGGCGTCGTTGAGCTTCATGTCCTTTTTGCGAACGCCGCGCACGTTCTTGCACGCGGATAGCGCGCTTTGCAGCCCCAGGCGCTCCTTGATGCCCGCGTCGATCGAGGCCTGGCTTACGAAGTTGAGCCGGGTCTGGCTCGCCGCGCGGCCAAAGGCGCCGAACATGTGGCGGTAGTGCACCGGCTGCGGCGTGGGGATCGAGGCGTTGGGGTCGCCCATGGGGGCGGCGGCGATCATGCCGCCTTTCAAAATCAGCGACGGTTTCACGCCGAAAAATGCCGGTTTCCAGAGCACGAGATCCGCAAGCTTACCCACCTCGACAGAGCCCACTTCATGCGCGATGCCGTGGGTGATCGCCGGGTTGATGGTGTACTTGGCGATATAACGCTTGGCGCGCAGGTTGTCCGCACCCAATGCCTCGTCTTCGGGCAGCAACCCGCGCTGGGTCTTCATCTTGTGCGCGGTCTGCCAGGTGCGGCAGACCACTTCGCCCACCCGGCCCATGGCCTGGGAGTCCGAGGCGATCATCGAGATTACGCCCAAATCGTGCAGAATGTCTTCGGCGGCGATGGTTTCCCGGCGGATGCGCGAATCGGCGAAGGCGACGTCTTCCGGGATGTTCGGGTCCAGGTGGTGGCACACCATCAGCATGTCCAGATGCTCGTCGATGGTATTCACCGTGTAAGGGCGCGTCGGGTTGGTGGAGGACGGCAGCACGTACTCCTTGGCGCAGGCCGTCAGGATATCCGGCGCGTGGCCGCCGCCCGCCCCTTCGGTGTGGTAGGTGTGAATGCCGCGCTCCTTGAACGCCGCGAGCGTATCCTCCACAAAGCCCGACTCGTTGAGCGTGTCGGTGTGAATCGCGATCTGCACATCATACCTTTCCGCCACGCTCAGGCAGTTGTCGATCGATGCCGGCGTGGTGCCCCAGTCCTCGTGAAGCTTGAGGCCCATGGCACCGGCTTCAAGCTGCGCTTCCAGGCCTTCCGGCAGGCTGGCGTTGCCCTTGCCGAGCAGGCCGATGTTCATGGGCAGGTCGTCCACCGCCTGGAGCATCTTGCCGATGTGCCAGGCGCCGGGCGTACAGGTGGTGGCGTTGGAGCCGGTGGCCGGGCCCGTACCGCCGCCCAGCATAGTGGTCACGCCGCTCATCAGCGCCTCTTCCACCTGCTGGGGGCAGATGAAGTGGATGTGCGCGTCGATGCCGCCGGCGGTGAGAATCTTGCCTTCCCCGGCGATCACTTCGGTGCCGGGGCCGATGACGATCTCGACGTCCGGCTGGGTGTCCGGGTTACCGGCCTTGCCGATCGCCGCGATGCGCCCGTTTTGCAGACCGACATCGGCCTTGACGATGCCCCACCAGTCGACAATCAAGGCGTTGGTGATCACGGTGTCCATCACCGCCTCATCGACGCGCTGGCTCTGGCCCATACCGTCGCGGATCACCTTGCCGCCACCAAATTTTACTTCGTCGCCGTAGTGGGTGGCATCACGCTCGACTTCGATCCACAGCTCGGTGTCGCCCAGGCGCACACGGTCACCCACCGTGGGGCCGTACATGTCCGCGTAGGCCTGGCGGCTGATTTTATTGGTCGTCATTGATTGTCTCCTTCCAGCGGCCCCATCACGTCACCGCGAAAACCGTAGATCTCGCGCTTGCCGACGAACGGGATCAGCGTGACTTCCCGGGTCTGGCCCGGCTCGAAGCGAATGGCGGTGCCTGCCGCCACGTCCAGACGAAAACCGCGGGTCTTGTCGCGATCGAACACAAGCGCCGGGTTGGCCTCGGCAAAGTGGTAGTGCGACCCCAGCTGCACCGGCCGGTCGCCGGTATTGGCGACCTCCACCGTGATGCGCTCGCGGCCCACGCACAGCTCGATATCGCCCTCTTTTAACTGATATTCGCCAGGAATCATGGCGCTCTCCTGTTTTTTGTGACAGGTGAGTAGTGAATGGTAAGTGGTGAGTGGTGGTATCAACCCCATGATTCACGCATACGCAAAGCACTACTCACGATTCACGATTCACACAATCGGCGTATGGACGGTCACGAGTTTCGTGCCATCGGGAAACGTGGCTTCGACCTGCACCTCATCGACCATCTCGGCCACGCCATCCATCACGTCCTCGCGGCTGAGGATCTCGCGGCCAAAACTCATCAGCTCCGCCACGCTCTTGCCGTCGCGGGCGCCTTCGATAATCTCAAAGCTAATCAGCGCCACCGCTTCCGGGTAGTTGAGCTTCAGGCCACGTGCGCGGCGCCGCTCGGCCAACTGGGCGGCGGAAAACAGCAGCAGCTTGTCTTTGTCTCGTGGGGTCAATTCCATGGGGCGTCGTCCTTAAAAGAGGGATTACGTTAACCAGATGCGCGGCGTATGGGCCTCGCGCTCGATCAGGCGCGGGCGCAAAAGCCGCCAGGCTTGCTCGCAAAGCGCCCAGGCTTCATTACGTGATTGGCCCAGAAAACGCAGCAGCAGCACGCCGTGGCGCTGCGTGACCGCCCAGTGCGGGCTATCCGGCAGCGCCTCGCGCAGCGCCTCGACGGCTTGCTGATTATCATCGAGCCCTACCGCCCACAGCGTGGCCTGCACGGTGGCACCGCCCTGGCCCCAGCGGCCCACAAAGCGCGGGTGTAATGGGTCCAGCGGCTGGCGCTCGAGCCATAGGGGCTTGCCATCCTGGGTCAAACGAAAGTGCTGCTCGATACGCCCGGAAACGAACGGCAATTCGCTTGCCGGGCGGCCCAGCGCCATGACTTCCCAACCAAGGCATTTAGCACTGCCGTGAAGGGCGATATGGGTGTGCTGCTCGCCTTTCGAGCCATCAAAAGCAATGGTTTCCTGGGGCAGCCACTCGAGCACCGCGCCGTCGTCCACGGTGAGCCTGGTACGCTGGGTCCAGGCCACGCCCTGGCTGTCCGCCTTATAGAGCTTGTTGGCCGCGGGCGTGGTCAAAAGCGCGTGGGCGCCGGGCTCAATATGGGCGCTAATGGTCAGCGCATCGCCGCTGACCAGGCCCCCGGGTGGGTGCAGCACGTAAACGTGGCACGCCTGGCCACGGCCTTCCGGGTAGAAGGGGCGTTGTACGCGAAGTGGACCCTGGTGGCGCGCCTGGACCAGACGCGTGGCGCCGTCGCGGTGGGCGAAAACCAGGCCCAGTGAAGCCGCCCAACGGCGACTTTTATCGAAGCGGTGGCCGGAAGACGCGAGCGAAGGTGCGCTATCGCATAAGGTCATAGGAGCTGTCGCTTTTGTCCGTTAAACAATCCGTTCACCTGGAAATGCAATTAATGCGCCAAAATGGTGAAACGTCTCGGCGCGTGCTCGAATCCAGCATTGGAATGCTATCTCAAGAATCGCGGCTATCTTCTCGCACCAAAAAAGAACAAATAAACACTATCGCGCACCAAAAAGTGGCAACGCTACTGGCGTAATGCACTGTTCGAGTCACCTTTTTGACGCCAGGGTCGACTGTTTGCCCTGCGCATTCAATGTTGGGCACTCGCTAAAGTTACTAGACAACCTTTTCCTGTAGCGTTTATATAAGAAAGCTTGTCAAAAGCTAATCAAGCTTCGCCTTTAACCCATCACCTTTAAAGAGTCTTATTCATGAAACTATCCACGTTGTTGACCGCTAGCCTGCTTGTTGGCGTGATGAGCAGCTCCGTTGCTGCAGAGCCGCTGCCCGAAGGCGCCGTCCAGCCAAGCACCCTTGCCAACCAGCAGTTGATGCAAGATGCCATGACCGGCGTTGCCGCCAAGGTCGACATGATGGGCTGCGACACCCCTGAAGAGCTCTATCCTTACGTGATGGCCATGCCCGAGGGAAGTGAGGGCGCCCAGCAATGGAAGGAGCTTTGGATGGTGCAAGGCTGCGATAGCGAGTTTCCTGTCGAAATTCGCTTCAGTGAAGCGGGGCCCAACGCCGCAGATTACGTGATTGAATAACGCTATCGCCGCTGGCGCTTTCGGTTCTTGACCAGGCGGCACGCACGCCGCCTGATGGCCATGTGACAAAAGACCACCTGGGCAATACTGCCCATTGAACAACTTTGCGTTACGATCTAGCCATTCCCCGCCAACGACCTCGTGGCTCATCAGGATAGATCGCTTCGTGCAGTTACAACGCTCAACAGGCAAGCACTGGTATCGCATAGCGCTTTGTATGGCGCTGGTGGCGATGCTGTTGCTGCTGGTGGGCCCGCTGATCTCACAGCTTCAAGCGCACGATCATGCCCACCACGGCGGCCATCAAGAGCCTTCAGGGCTGGGTCACGAAGGGCATCACGCCCACCACGGGCAGCAGAAAGCCCCACCCGAGCCGATCTTCACCTGGTTTCACGAGTGCGGCTACTGCTCGATCTGGCAGCAGTTCCCCTCTGCCCACGCGCTTTTGCCCACCATTGCCCGGCAGGCGTTCATTCACCAGGCCCCCTTGCCGCAAATGCCGTTGCAGGGGTTTGCCTCCCTCGATCACTACCGTCACGCACCTCCCCGCGCACCGCCGGCTGCCTAGCGACTCGTCTCTCAATTTCTGATCGCCTGACGGCTTTTGACCGCCAGGCGCTTGTCGCTATCAAAGCGCCCATTAATCGGGCGCTCAAGGAGCCGTGATGTCATCTCACGCCACTACCCCGTCGACGGCGGAAAAGCCGTTCGATATGTACCTCGCCGTCTGGCGCTGGCATTTCTATGCTGGCCTTCTGGTCCTGCCGTTTTTGATTATGCTGTCGATCACCGGCGCACTTTATCTCTTTCATCATGAGATCGACGCCATCGTTCACGCCGACGTCAAACGCGTGGAGGCTCAAGCGAGCACCGCTGCGCCCTCGGCGCTGGTGAGCGCGGCCCTCGAAGCACAGCCAGGCACGGCCCTGAAGTACACCGCCCCGGCCACTCCGGAAAGCTCGGCGGAAATCACCGTGCGCACCCCACAAGACGAGCGCCTGGCGGTGTATGTAAACCCCTACACCGCCAACGTGCTCGGCACGCTGGACGACCAGGGCACCCTCATGTGGACGGTGCGCACCCTGCACAGCCTCAAGTTTTTCGGCGCCACGCCGCGCAAGCTAATCGAGATCACCGGCGGCTTCGCGATTCTGCTGGTGCTGACCGGCATTTACCTGTGGTGGCCCCGGCGCCAAGCCAACGGCGGTGTGGTCAGCGTGCGCGGCACGCCGAAAAAACGCGTGTTCTGGCGCGATTTGCATGCGGTGACGGGGTTGTTCGTCGGCGGCTTCATCCTGTTTCTGGCGATCACCGGGATGCCCTGGTCCGGGGTTTGGGGTGGCCAGGTGAACCAATGGGCCAACGGCAACAACTTCGGCTACCCCGCCGGGGTGCGGGTCGAGGTGCCGATGTCCGAGGCGCGCTTGAGCGAGCGAACGACCACCAGTTGGTCGATGGAGCAAGCGCGCATTCCCGAATCCAACGCGCCCACTCCAGCAGCGGCCCAGGCGGGTATCGGCCTGGACGAGGCCGTGGCGACCTTCGAGAGGCTCGGCCTGCATGACGGCTTCGCGGTGAGCCTGCCAGGAAGCGCCACGGGCGTGTACACGGGCTCGGTCTACCCCAACGATTCAAGCCAGCAGCGCGTGGTGCATCTGGATCAGTACAGCGGCGAGCCGCTTGTGGACATGAGCTACCAAGACTACGGGCCGCTGGGCCGCTGGCTGGAATTCGGCATTAGCGTCCACATGGGCCAGGAATTCGGCCTGGCGAACCAGTTGGTGTTTCTGGCGGTGTGTATCGCCATCATCGGGCTATGTGTCAGTGCCGGCGTGATGTGGTGGAAACGCCGCCCGAAAGGGGGCGTCGGCGTGCCGCCACTGCCTACAGATAAACGCGCCTTTCGCGGCATCATCGCCATTCTGGTAATCGGCGGGGTGCTGTTTCCGCTGACCGGTGCGGCGATTGCCGTAATGCTGGTCATCGACTGGTTTTTGGTTCGCCCGTTGCAGGAGCGCCGTTTCACATCTCGCCAAGCGTGAAGGCGCCAGGACGTTCAGGCTAGCCGTTATCCGCCATCACGACCCGATTACGCCCGGTGTGTTTGGCTTTATAAAGCGCCTCGTCGGCGCGTTGGATCGTGCGCTGGTAGTCCGGGTGGCCATCGTACAAGGCGAGGCCGAAGCTTGCGGTGACGTTGAGCAGCGTGTCGGCGCCGACCAGCATGGACTCCTTGGCAATGGCCTGGCGCAGCCGCTCGGCGAACAGGCGGCTGCCCTCGGCGCAGCTATTGACCAGCACGATCAAAAACTCCTCGCCGCCCATGCGGAACACATAGTCGCCGCCGCGGGTGGAGCGCTCCATGATACTGGCCACGTGCTGCAGCACGTGGTCGCCGGCTTCGTGACCGAAGCGGTCGTTGATCGACTTGAAGTGATCGATATCGAGCATCAACAAAACGAACTGCTTGCCGGCTTGGCGGGCAAGCTCGATTTCGCGGCCCAGCACCACCGGCAGGAACTTGCGATTCAGTAGCAGCGTCAAGCTATCGCGCCCGGCCTCCAGCTGGGAGGCGCGCTTGAGCATGTCGTCCAGCAGCATCAAAATGCTGCGAATACCGTCACGAATACTGGCAAGCGCTGCCTGGCGCTGCTCCGCCTCCGGCCGGGCCAGCTCGGGCAGGGTTTGGTGGTCGATCCGCTCGATGCAGCCGGTGATACTCCCGATCTCGGGTACGCCTTCGAACACGTGGCTTGCCTTGTGAAAATACCAGAGCCCAAACTCGGAGCTCGCAAGAGGCAGCAGGGTTTGAACCGGCTGCTGCGAGGCTACGGCATACATCAGCGTATTCTCCCAATCGAGCAGCGCCGAACGCTGCCGCTCGCGCTCATCGCCAATATTTTGCGTGAGCGTAAAGAGCTTGTACGCCTCTTCGGTACGCGCGTTGCGCTCGCTGGCGACCGAGTAGGCGTAGCTCATGATCTCCATGGCCATATCGATCGTGTCAGAAACGTAAATAGCGGCGCGGCCCGCCGTGTGCGCTTCGCAAAGGTCTTCTTCGATGCGCTGATAAAAAGCCTGTTTTAGCTGGCGGGCACCGCCAAGAACGAGGTTGACCGGAATATCGACCCGGGCATGAATCTGGCCGATCTTCTCCTGCTGCTCTACCAATGCCAGTAAATCATCGTGCTCCTCGCTGAACATCGAAATCAGCCAGCGCTGCATCGAAGGATTCAAGCGCTGCTTGACCTGGTCATGGGACAGAAACAGCTTGGCGTGAGGGTCCTCCATCATGGTGTGGTAGAAATGGTGGGCGAACGGCTCATGATAGGCGTAGACCAGTTGAGCCACTGCCTGGCGTACCGACCTGGGCGTACGCTCTTGAAGCGTCTCCCACTGGGTCACTAGCTGGTACTTATCTTTATAGCGCATCGTCCACCCCGCCAATTAAGATTAATTAGACCAAACGATAACATTAACAAAAATTCGCCTTAGGTTTTTTTATCCACATCATGGTTTGCGCACATTTTTAGTTCGGTGAAGGACGCGGCGGCTTGACATAATTTTTGTAAGGCAAGAAACTTAGCAAAGGCTATACTTCTTACTGCATGTAAAATAAATTGCGCAGTGCAATGCACGGTTTCTTTTCATTCGATGCCCGGAGGTATCCATGGCACTAAAACGCGCGATCATGGCGTTGGGGCTTTTGCCGCTAAGCTCGCAGGCCCTGGCCGAGGAGCCGCTGAATGTGGTGGCGACCATCGGCATGATTGCCGATGTCGCCCAACAGGTGGGCGGCGAGTGCGTTAGCGTCGAGGCCATGATGGGCCCGGGGGTCGACCCACACCTTTACCAGGCCAGCGCCAGCGATGTGGCGCTACTGCGCGGCGCCGAGCAGATTCTCTACTCCGGCTATTCGCTTGAAGGCCAGCTCGGCTCGGTGCTGGAGAACTTCTCCAAACGCACACCGACTTTGGCCGTGGCCCCGGCCTCGATCGGCGAGGACGCGTTGATCAGCGCCCAGGGGGCCTACGGCGTCGACCCGCACCTGTGGATGGATATCTCACTCTGGGCGCAGATCGTACCTACGCTGAGCGACACCTTGATAGAGGCGCGGCCTGAGTGTCGTGATGCCATCGAGGCCAATAGCGAGCGCTACCAGGGCGAGCTTTCGGCGCTTGACGAATGGGTCACGGAGAGCATTGCCAGCATTCCCGAGCAGCAGCGCGTGCTGGTCACCGCCCACGATGCGTTTAGCTACTATGGCCGCGCCTACGACATCGAGGTCGAGGGCATTCAGGGTATCAGCACCGAAACCGAAACCGGCATTGCCGATATCCGCAGCATGGCCAATAGTGTGGTAGAGCGCGGCGTGCCGGCGGTGTTCGTCGAAAGCACGATCAACCCGCGCACGATTCAGGCGGTGATCGACGCGGCCAAGCAGCGCGGCCACACGGTGAGCGTGGGCGGCGAGCTTTATTCGGACGCCATGGGCGATACGGGCACCGTCGACGGCACCTATATGGGCATGCTTTACCGCAATACCCAGCATATCGTCGAGGCGCTGGGCGGTACCCTTGCCCCGCTGCCCGATACGCTGGATGAGTGGGCAAGCCAGTGGCAGCTCGACCAACAGGGATAAAAGGCACGCTTAATGGCAATACCCGCAAGCGCTGAGCCGGCCCTCAGCATTAACAACTTGACCGTGAGCTACCACAACCAGCCCGTGCTTTGGGATATCGATCTGGATATCCCGGCGGGCGTGATGGCGGGCATCGTCGGCCCCAACGGGGCGGGCAAAAGCACGCTGATCAAGAGTCTTCTGGGGCTGGTGCCGTCGCTTTCCGGCGAGGTGAAGGTGCACGGCAAGCCCTACGCGGCCCAGCGCAAGCGGGTGGGCTACGTGCCCCAGCGCTCGAGTGTGGACTGGGACTTCCCCACCACCGCGCTGGATGTCGTGACCATGGGCCTTTACGGGCGCCTGGGCTGGTTCAAGCGACCGGGCCGTAAAGAGCGCCAGGAGGCGATGGAGGCGCTCGAGATGGTGAGCATGAGCGAGCTTGCCCACCGCCAGATCAGCCAGCTCTCCGGCGGCCAGCAACAGCGGGTGTTTCTGGCCCGGGCGCTAGTGCAGCAGGCGGATGTCTACTTTCTGGACGAACCCATGGCCGGGGTGGACGCCACCACGGAGCGGGCGATCATCGATATCCTGCGCCGTTTGAGAGACGCGGGCAAAACCCTGATCGTCGTCCACCACGACCTGCAAACGGTGAGCAGCTACTTCGACTGGCTACTGCTTTTGAACGTCCGGGTGATCGCCGCCGGCCCGGCCGACGAGGTCTTCAAGATCGACCACCTGCGCCAGGCCTACGGCGGCCAGATCGCCCTGCTGGGCGACAGCGAATCATTGATGTTTCCCGCCTCGAAAGTGACCTGACCCATGGACTGGCTCGCGCTCTTATCGGACTACACCTTTCAAAACGTGGTGATCGGCGCATCTCTCTTGGGCCTGATCAGCGGGCCGCTGGGCTGCTTTGCGGTACTGCGCCGCCAGAGCCTTTTGGGCGACGCCATCTCCCACGCCGCGCTTCCCGGCATATGCTTGAGTTTCATCATCACCGGCAGCCGCGACATCGGCGGCATCATGCTGGGCTCGCTTGCCACCGGCTCGCTCGCCGCGCTCATCATGCTGCTGCTCACCCGCAAAAGCCGCTTGAAAACCGACGCCGCCCTGGGCGTGTGTTTGAGCCTCTTTTTTGCCGTCGGCATCGTGCTGCTCACCTACATCCAGGGCACCCGCAACGCCTCCCAGGGCGGGCTAGAAGCCTTTCTCTTCGGCCAGGCCGCCGCCACGCTGCGCTCGGATCTCTGGGTGATGGGCGGCGTAACGCTGGCGACTCTCACGCTGCTCGCCGCCTTCTGGAAGCAGGCCAAGCTGGTCACCTTCGATGCCGAATACGCCCGCACCTTAGGCATGCCTGCCACGGCCATCGAGGCCACGCTCACCGCCATGGTGGCACTCGCCGTGGTGGTTGGTTTGCAGATGGTCGGGGTGATTCTGATGGCGGCGATGATCGTCGCCCCGGCAGCGGCGGCGCGCCAGTGGAGCCGCCACCTGGGCACGATGCTGGCGATTGCCGCGGGGGTCGGCATCGTCAGCGGCGTATCCGGGGCGACGATCAGCACGCTGTCCCGCGGGCTCGCCACAGGCCCGCTGATCGTACTGACCGCTACGGCCATCGTGCTGCTGTCGCTTGCGCTGGCCCCGGGCCGCGGTCTTTTGTGGGGAATGATGAAACACTACCGCCAGAAAGCCGAGCTGCAACAGCAGCAGCTGCTCTACACGCTTTATAAACACCCGGCCAGACCCGCGCCACGCCGTTTATCCCTGGGTGCGTGGCTAACGCTTACCCGGCTCAAGCGCCAGGGGTATCTGGCCCACTCGCAAGATGAGGCGGGCTGGGGGCTGACCGCTTCCGGCCAGGCCAAGGCCCGGCAGGTGGTCGCCACGTTCGAGGAGGTCGCGCCATGATCGAGGCACTACTCGACAGCACCGCCCTGCCGATCATTCTGGTCGGCGCCATGGTGGGCATCGCCTCTTCGGCGGTGGGCACCTTTTTGGTGCTGCGCGGCAACAGCATGTTATCGGATGCCATCAGCCACTCGATCGTGTTCGGCATCGTCATCGTCTGGATACTCACCAAGCAGCAAAGCGGGCCGGTGCAGCTCATCGGCGCCGCGCTGACCGGGCTTTTGACAGTATTTCTCACCGAGGCGCTCGCTAACACCAAACGCGTAAAGCAGGACGCCGCCATCGGCCTGGTGTTCCCGGCGCTGTTCTCGATCGGCGTGCTGCTGCTCAATATCTACGCCCACGACGTGCACATCGACACCCACACGGTACTGCTGGGCGAGATCGGCTTCGTCTGGCTGGATACCGTCGACATGTTTGGGCTGCCCATTCCCCAAGCGCTGGTGTCGATGAGCGTGATGACGCTGCTCAATTACGCCTTTATCGGTGTTTTTTATAAGGAGCTGAAGCTCGCCACCTTCGATCCGGCGCTGGCCAAAACCTTTGGCTTCATGCCGACGATCCTGTTCTATGGTCTTTTGATGCTGACCAGTTCCACCGCCGTGGCCGCCTTCGACGCCGTGGGGGCAGTGCTGTTCATCGCCTTTGCCATCGTGCCCGCCTCCGCGGCGTACCTGCTCACCGACCGCCTGTGGATGATGTTCATCATCGGCGCGCTGATCTCGATTGCCTCAAGCATTAGCGGCTATTACCTGGCCGTGCATTTGAACGTCTCGATCGGCGGCATGATGGCGGTGATGACCGGCATGTTCCTGATCCTCGCCTTTCTGGGCGGGCCGCGGTATGGGCTCGCCACCCAGGTGCTCAAACGCCGCCGGGCGCGCCAGGCGCCGGTGGAGCCGCCGCCGACCTCATAAAAGGCGGCAGGAACGTCAAGCGCCAGGCAGCGCGGTCCAAGCCTATCGCTTGACAGCAACGACGTTCGCGCCTATACCATTTGATAGTCTACAGACATATCAAGTGAAAACTCAATGAATACGTCCTTTACTCAATACCAGCCCCCCAAAGCGCTGGCTGCCGGTTTCTGGCAGCAGGTTGGCCTGCCCGCCCGTGGTCGCAAACTGCATGAGCTGTTGCATGAAGGCGTGGAATACCGGGTTTACCCTCAGCTTGCCAGGGTATCGGGTATCGAGCAAAAGGCCCTGGCAGGCTATGTGGATATCCCCCCGGCCACGCTGAGCCGCCGTGCCAAATCGGGGCGCTTCAAGATGGCCGAGAGCGACCGGCTTTACCGCTTCGCCGAACTCTTCAAGGCGGCGCTGGATCTGTTCGAAGGTGACGCCGAGAGCGCCCGCGCCTGGCTGCTCAAACCCAATGTGGGCCTGGGCGGGCGCAGGCCGGTGGAAATGAGCGCGACCTCCGCCGAGTACCAAACGGTGCTGAACCTGATTGGCCGGCTGGAGCACGGAGTGACCGCGTGAGCGAGGTTCAGGCGTACAGGCTGGTCAAGCGCAAGTACCAGGACACCGCCTTCGATGGCGAGGGCGCACGGCTTTACGGCGGGCGTTGGAACAGCCCCGGCAACACCTGTGTGTATGTGGCAAGCTCCGAGTCGCTTGCGCTTCTCGAAATCATGGTGCACCTGGAGAGCTATCGTCTGCTCAATGCCTATGCACTACTGCGCCTGACGCTACCCGCCGAGAGCATTCTACGCGTTGGTGTAGAAGACCTCCCCGACAACTGGCAAGAAGCACCGGCACCCGCGGAAACCGCGGAGCTGGGCGACGGCTGGCTGGCATCAAAACAAAGCCTGGCACTGGCGCTACCCAGCGTAATCGTGCCGCGAGAGCTCAACTACATGCTCAACCCGGCGCATCCACTGTTCGATCAAATTACGGCCACCGCCAAAGAACTCTCTTTTCAAGCCGACTCTAGACTTTAAAAAAGTGTACTCTGTACACCCTTAAAAATGAATGAAGAGTAAGCGACATGCACGTTTTTAACGAACTCAAGGACTCCCTGGAAGAAGCCGTCCAGATCAAGGAGAAGCGATCCCCCGCGTCTCGCGTGACGCGTTTCGAGGTAGCGGATGTCAAACAGATCCGCACCGCGCTGGATGTGTCCCAGGCGGAGTTTGCCCAAGCGATGGGCACCAGTGTGGATACCGTCAAAAGCTGGGAGAGCAAGCGGCGCAACCCGACCGGGCTAGCAGCCAAGGTGCTGGCGACCATTCAGGAGAACCCGGCCTTTTATCAGGCACTGAAAGCCCACTGATTCTTCAACAACCACACGCCAGCCAAATGACAGCCGTGTGGTTGGAAGCACGCGCAAACCGGGTGTGGATAACTCAAACCGTCAGGTGCGTCTTGATCAGCTCCTGGGAGAGCTCCCCGATCTCGCCTTTCGCCACCGGGCGGCCGCGGTCCATGATCACGAAGCGGTCGGCGTATTTGCGCGCAAACGGCAGTTTCTGCTCGACGAGCAGCACCGTGAGGCCGTCCTCTTCGATCAGTTGGCGAATCACCTGGCCGATCTGGGCGACGATGTTGGGCTGAATGCCCTCCCCCGGCTCGTCCAGAATCAACAGTTTGGGCTCGATCACAAGCGCCCGGCCGATGGCGAGCTGTTGCTGCTGGCCGCCGGAGAGATCGCCGCCGCGGCGGTGCTTCATCTCCTCGAGCACCGGGAAGAGCTCGAAAATCCGCGCGGGGATCTTCTTCAGCCCGTCGCCGCGGGCGGCCAGGCCCGTACGCAGGTTCTCTTCCACCGTCAGCATCGGGAAAATCTGCCGGCCCTGTGGTACGTAGCCGATGCCCAGCCGGGAGCGCGCCTCGATCGCTTTTTTGGTCAGTTCGATCTCGCCGGTATCGCCGCCCTGGTAACGAAGCTGGCCGCTTTTCACCACGACCTCGCCCATGATGGCTTTCATCAGCGTGGTCTTGCCCACGCCGTTACGCCCCATTACGCAGGTGCATTGCCCTTTGGGTACCTCGAGATCGAGATCCCAGAGCGTGTGGCTTTCGCCATAGAACTGGTTGAGTTTGTCGATGGCGAGCATCAGGCGGCCTCCTCGTCGTCGGCACCCAGGTACACCTCGACCACTTTCGGGTCACTGGCGACCTGATCCATGCTGCCCTCGGCCAGCACGCTGCCCTGGTGCAGCACGGTCACCTGGCGGGCGATGGAGCGCACGAAGCCCATGTCGTGCTCGACCACCACCACCGACTGCTTGCCGGCAAGCCCGGTGAGAAGCTCTGCGGTGCGCTCCATCTCCTGCTCGGTCATGCCCGCTACGGGTTCGTCGACCAGTAAAAGCCTTGGGCGCTGCATCAAAAGCATGCCGATTTCCAGCCACTGTTTCTGGCCGTGAGAGAGAATGCCCGCCGGCTGAAAACGAAGCCCGGTCAGGCCGATGGTCTCCAGCACTTCGTCGATGCGGTCCTGGATCTCGCCGGTCATGCGCGCGGTGAGCGTCGGTAGGATGCGCTTGTCCGCGGCCATGGCGAGCTCCAGGTTCTCGAATACGCTGAGCGCCTCGAACACCGTGGGCTTTTGAAACTTGCGCCCGATGCCGAGGCTCGCGATTTCCGGCTCGTTCATGTTCAAAAGGTTGTGGCGGCTGCCGAACCAGACGCTGCCCTCGGTGGGCCGGGTCTTGCCGGTGATGATATCCATCATGGTGGTCTTGCCCGCCCCGTTGGGGCCGATGATGCAGCGAAGCTCGCCGTCGTCGATGGTCAGGTTCAGCTTGTCGATCGCCTTGAAGCCGTCGAAGCTGACCGTGACGTCTTCCATGTAGAGAATCGGGCCATGACGCACATCCACCTTTGAGGCCTGCGGCGTCATGAAATCGAACACCCGATCGCGGGCTTTTAGCGACTCTATAAAGCTCATGCGTTCGCCTCCCGGGGCTCACTGGATGAAGGGGTACGCCGCCGCGAAAGATGGGGCAAAAGCCCGGCCACGCCCTTGGGCAGCAGCACGGTGACCAGCACGAACAGCCCACCGAGGGCAAAGAGCCAGGCATCCGGCATCACGCCGGTGAACACGGTCTTGGCGTAGTTGACCAGAATGGCGCCAATCACCGCGCCATAGAGCGTGGCGCGGCCACCGAGTGCCACCCATAAAACGATCTCGATGGAAAACAGCGGCGCGAACTCGCTGGGGTTGATGATGCCGACTTGCGGCACGTAGAGCGCACCGGCCACACCCGCGAGCATGGCCGAGACCACGAACACGAAAAGCTGGAAGCGCTCGACCCGGTAGCCGATGAAGCGCGTACGCGCCTCGGCGTCCCGGGTGGCCACACACACCCGGCCCAGCTTACTGGTGACGATCGCCCGGCAGAGAATATAGCCCAGCGCCAGCGCTACGCCGGAGGCTATAAAGAGCCCGAGGCGCGTGTCAGAACTGCGCAGGTTGAAGCCGAGTATCTCGCGGAAATCCGTCAGGCCGTTGTTGCCGCCAAAGCCCATCTCGTTGCGGAAAAACGCCAGCATCAGCGCAAAGGTCAGCGCCTGGGTGATGATCGAGAGATACACCCCGGTGACCCGGGAGCGAAACGCCAGAAAGCCGAAGATCAGCGCCAGAAGCCCGGGCGCCAGCAGCACCATGGCGAAGGCGAACCAGGCCATGTCGAAGCCGTGCCAGTACCAGGGCAGGCTCTCCCAGTTGAGAAACACCATGAAGTCCGGCAGTACCGGGTCGCCGTAGGTGCCGCGCTCGCCGATCTGGCGCATCAGGTACATGCCCATGGCGTAACCACCGATGGCGAAAAACGCCCCGTGACCGAGGCTCAGGATGCCCAGATACCCCCAGACCAGATCCACCGCCACGGCGAGCAGCGCGTAGCTTAAGTACTTGCCGAAGAGATTCACCGTATAGGCGTTGATATGCAGCGCGTGGCCCCGGGGCAGCGCCACGTGCAGTACGGTGACGATCACCAGGGCCGCCAGCAGTACGCCCAGAAATATTTGGGTTGCGCGCTCGCCAAAGGGGCGGGTGAGCCAGAAGCGGCTCGAGGTTGAATGCAGGCTCATCGCTTAACCCTCCGCCGCGCGGCCCTTCTGGGGGAAGAGTCCCCGCGGGCGCTTTTGAATGAACAGGATGATGAACACGAGCACGATGATCTTGGCGAGTACCGCCCCGGCCCAGGGCTCGAGGACCTGATTGATGACGCCAAGCGAAAGCCCGGCCACGAGCGTCCCCCAAAGATTCCCCACCCCGCCGAACACCACCACCATGAACGAATCGATGATGTAGTTCTGACCGAGGTTCGGCCCCACATTGGTGAGCTGAGAAAGCGCCACGCCGGCAAGCCCAGCCACACCGGAGCCCAGCGCGAAGGTCATGATGTCCACCCGAGTGGCGCGAATGCCCATGGAGCGTGCCATGGCGCGGTTCTGCGTAACGGCGCGCACCTCGAGCCCCAGGCGCGTGCGGCGCATGACCAGCATCAGCCCGGCAAACACCAAAAGCGCAAAGCCCATCACGTAAAGGCGGTTGAGCGTGAGCGACAAAGCGTCGTTGATCACGAGTGACCCGCTCATCCACTCCGGGGTGATCACCGTGCGGTTAAGCGGCGAAATCACCGTGCGCACCAGTTGCTGAAGAATCAGGCTGATACCGAAGGTGGCCAGCAGCGTTTCCAGCGGGCGACCCTTCAAAAACTGAATCACGCTGCGCTCGATGGCAATGCCGGCAAGTGCGGCCACCAAAAAGCCTGCCGGTATCGAGAGAATCAGCGCAAGGCCGGGTTGTCCGGGCAGTAGCTGCTGCATCATCCAGGTGGTGTAGGCGCCGAGCATCATCAGCTCGCCGTGGGCCATATTGATCACGCCCATCACGCCGAACGTGATCGCAAGCCCAATCGCCGCGAGCACCAGTATTGAGCCCAGGCTCAGGCCGAAGTAAAGCGTCTCGACGCCGCGGTTGATCTTGAGGCTCTGCTCGATATTGCCCAGGGCGTTGCGCGCCGCCTCGGCCACCGCCGGATTGTCGCCGCTCGCCGCCCGGTTCAGGGCTACACGGGCGCGGGGGTGCAGGCTGCCCGAAAGCGCCTCGATGCCTTCCATCTCGCCGTTTTCTGCCTGGTAGATCGCCACGGCCTGGGCCAGGCGCATGCTGACGTAGTCGTCGTCGGCTTCCGTGATCACCGTGGCCAGCGTATCAAAAAGCTCGTCGTCCACCTCGCCCAGCAGGCGATCCGCGGAGGTGCGCCGGCGCTCCACGTTGGGCGAGTAGAGATCCACCACGGCGATGGCGCTACGCAGCTGGTTTCGAAGCGCGTTATTGATGCCGATCCGGTCGAGTTCGCGGCGCGACATCTCGCCGAGCGCCTCGCCGGTCAGCGCGTCTTCCACCGGCCAGTTGCGCCCCGAGTTATCCAACACGACCACGAAGCGACCGTCATCCGTTCGCTGTAATCGGCCGTCCAACAGCGCCTGGAGCCACTCCCGGGCGCGCTCGTCGTCGCTTTGCAGAATGGCCGTGATCGCCTCGCCCTTGTCGCGGTAGGAATCCACATCCAGGGTTTCGAGCAGCGCGTAGCCGGGGTCGTCGTTGGGCGAAGCGGCGCTGGTTTGCGCCGCTGCACTCGGCAAAAAGCCGGCCAGCAGGCACAGCAGCGCCCAGAAAAGGAAACGCCTCATCGGGTTCTTCCTTTGAGTATGAGTAAGAGATGGCGTGCCCCGGGCCGCCTACGCGGCCCGGGTAAAAGGCGTACTCGAAAACGCTACTCGGCCAGCGCCGCTTCGGCTTCTTCAGCCGCGGTGCTGCCACCGCAGGAGCCGTTGACCACGTTGAAGTTGCCGCACTCCATGGGCTTGCGCCAGTCACTGATCAGGTCGCGAGAGCCGGGCAGGTAATCCGACCAGGCGTCACCGGCCACCGTGGAGGGCGTCTGCCAGACGATGTCGAACTGGCCGTTGTCCTGCACCTCGCCGATCAGCACCGGCTTGGTGATGTGATGATTGGGCATCATGGCCGCATAGCCGCCGGACAGGTTCGGCACGCTCACGCCGATAATGGCGTCCTTGATGGCGTCCACGTCGGTGGTGCCCGCTTTACGAACCGCTTCCGCCCACATGTTGAAGCCAATGTAGTGGGCCTCCATCGGGTCGTTGGTGACCGACGCTTCATCACCGGTATGCTCGATCCAGGCGTCGATGAAGTCATAGTTTTCGTCGGTGTCCACGCTCATGAAGTAGTTCCACGCGGCCAGGTGGCCGACCAGCGGGCCGGTGTCGATACCAGAAAGCTCCTGCTCACCTACCGAAAAGGCGATGACCGGGATGTCCGCGGCGTCGATCCCCTGGTTGGCAAGCTCGCGGTAGAACGGCACGTTGGCGTCGCCGTTGATGGTAGAGACCACGGCGGTGGGCTTGCCCTCTTCGCCGAAGCGGCGGATCTCGGAGACGATGTTCTGCCAGTCCGAATGGCCGAAGGGCGTGTAGTCGACCATGATGTCTTCATCCGCGATGCCGTGCTCGTCCTTCAAAAAGGCTTCGAGAATACGATTGGTGGTACGCGGGTAGACGTAGTCGGTGCCGATCAGCGCAAAGCGCTCGATGCCCACTTCGTTGATCAGATATTCGACGGCGGGAATCGCCTGCTGGTTGGGGGCCGCCCCGGTGTAGAAGACGTTTTCCGAGGACTCCTCGCCTTCGTACTGAACCGGGTAGAAGAGCAGGCCATTGAGTTCCTCGACCACCGGCAGCACCGCCTTGCGCGAAACCGAGGTCCAGTTGCCGAAAATGACGTCCACCTCTTCCTGGGCGAGCAGCTCCCGGGCGCGCTCGGCGAACAGCGGCCAGTTGGAAGCCGGGTCGACCACCACGGCCTCAAGATCCCGGCCCAGCAGCCCGCCCGCGTCGTTTTGCTGCTGGATGAGCATCTCGACGGTGTCTTTCAGGGTCGACTCGCTGATCGCCATGGTGCCGGAAAGCGAGTGCAGAATCCCGACCTTGATCGGGTCGTTACTCTCCTGAGCCACGGCCTGGGCGCCGGCGCCCATGACGGCGACAGCCAGTAGAGAGGTCATGAAACGGCGGGAAAGAGGAAGCGTTGGTTTGGCCACTTGGATCTCCTTGCGCCCTTTGAAAAGGGCTCGTTATTTGAATAGCGGGCCTGCGGGGGCGTTAAACCGGGCAGGTATCGCTTATCACTCTTGCAAGGGATGCGCCAGGATGGCGCCTTGGGCATTCATGCGTTTTAAGTCAATGGGTTATCAACACCAAACCCGGCTTAGCCGGCTTTAGCTGCACCAATTCGGATCAATACAGGCTCGGCGCTGATCGTTTCTGATGCACCCGCCCACGCCATGCACCAAAAGCGTTTCATGGAGCCAGCACCTATGCACAAAAAAGCGCCCCGAAGGGCGCTTCAAAGCATGGGTGGAACGCGAACATCACACGGCGCGCTTGCGGCGCTTTTTGAGCAGCGGCAGCAAAAGCGACAAGAGCGCGACGGCGAGCAGCGAGAGCGAAATGGGCTTCTCGACGAAGGTCATCCAGTCGCCGCCGGAGATCTGCAGCGCCCGACGCATGGACTCCTCCATGATGTTGCCCAGAATCAGCGCAAGAATCAGCGGCGCGGCGGGAAAGCCGAATAAGCGCATCCCAAGGCCCAGCAGACCGAAGCCTAACAGCAGCAGCAGATCGAACACGCTGAAGCTCATGCCGTACACGCCGATCATGCAAAATATCAAAATCAGCGAGAGCAGCATCGCCCGGGGCAGATCGAGAATTTTGGCGATCAGGGGAATCAGCGGCAGGTTGAGCACCAGCAAGAAGATGTTGCCCACGTACATGCTCGCCACCACGCCCCAGAAGACGTCCGGGCGCTGTTCGAGCATCATCGGCCCCGGCGTCACGCCCATGACCAGAAGCGCGCCCAGCAGCACCGCCGTGGTGCCGGAGCCGGGCACACCCAGAGTGAGCAGCGGCACGAAGGAGCCGGTGCAGGCAGCGTTGTTGGCCGCTTCCGGCGCGGCCACGCCCTTTATGTTGCCCTTGCCGAAGGTATCGCCGTCTTTGGCGATGCGCTTTTCCATGCTGTAGCCCAGAAACGAGCCGATCGTGGCGCCGGCGCCGGGCAGCACGCCGGTGAAAAAGCCCAGCACCGAGCTTCGGCTGACCGGCCCGGCGATCTGCCCCACTTCCGAGCGGGTGAGCTTCAGCGAGCCGATGGCGTTACGCGGCGCTTCCTTGCCACCGCCGCCGCGCAGCAGCATGTAGAACACCTCGGCCAGCGCGAAGATACCCAGTGCCACCACCAGGAAATCGATGCCGTCGAGCAGCTGCGCCGAGCCAAAGGTATAGCGCTCGGTGCCGGTTTGCATATCGATGCCCACGATCGAAATCATCACGCCCACCACGGCGGCGATCAGGCCTTTCACCAGGGATTTGTCCGAAAGCGACACCACCGCGGTCAGCCCCAGCACCATCAGCGCGAAGTACTCCGCCGGGCCGAAGCTTACCGCCACTTTGGACAGAAGCGGCGCCACCAGCATCAGAAAGACCACCGAGACCGTACCGCCCACGAACGACGAGTAGGCGGCAATGGCCAGCGCCTTGCCCGCCAGGCCCTGCTTGGCCAAGGGGTAGCCATCGAAGGAGGTGGCCACGGTGCCCGCAACCCCTGGGGCGTTCAAAAGAATCGACGAGGTCGAGCCGCCGAAGATGGCGCCGTAGTACACCCCGGCCATCAGGATCAGCCCGGAGGAGGGTTCCATCGAGAAGGTGATCGGAATCATCAGCGCCAGCGCGCTGATCGGCCCAAGGCCCGGCAGCATGCCGATGATGGTACCGGCAAACACGCCGGCGAAAACGTAGGCGATATTGATCGGCTCGAGCGCGATGCCAAAGCCGTACATGAGATTGTTCAAGGCATCCATGGGCGTGTCTCTCGTTAGCAGCGTTTAGACGACGGCGCTTAAATCGGCAGTATGCCGGTGGGCAGGTAGACATCCATCACCCGCGTCATCAACAGATAAAGCCCCAGCACCACCGCCAGCGACACCGCCAGGTTCACCCCATGACGGCGGTAGCCGTAGTAGGCGGTCAGGCCCACGCACAAAAGCAGTGAGGCCACCACGAAACCCAGCGGCACGAGCAGCAGCGCGTAGGCGGCGATCGCCACCGAGGTCACGATGACGCGCGCCCAGGGGGTCAACAACAGCGGGCCTTGCTGGGCCTGCTCGTCGATCTCGTCGCTGCCGGCAATCGGCGCCGGCTTTTCGAAAAACAGAAACCCGGCCAGCAGCAGCAGCGTCACGCCGAGCGCTTTGGGAAAAAGGTCCGAGTCGACCGGGCGCGGCAGCGGAAACGTCGGCACCTGCCAGGCCATGGCCAGATACGCCGCCGCGAACACGGCAAGCACGAGGGCCAGCCACTGATTGGTGTTTAATCGCGTCATGAGGAGTCTCTTTCAAAAGAAGGGCCGCGAAGGTAGGGCTAGCGCCCGCCTTTCAGGCCAGCGTTTCAGGCACACGACCCCGGCGGCCCATACGGCCACCGGGGTCGTAACGCGACGGCCGTTTTACTGGCGCAGAAGGCCCAGGTCGCTTAGCACGCTGCTGAACTGCTCCTGCTGCGCGTCCAGGAAGTCACCGAACGCGTCGCTGTCCTGGTAGGCGTCGATCCAGCCGAGCTGATCCCGGGCCTCTTGCCAGCCGTCGGTCTCGAGCATCTCGGCGAAGAGCTCTTCGTAGTAGGCGACCGCCTCTTCGGGCATATCCGGGGCGCCCATTACGCCGCGCCAGATATCGAAGGTGTAGTCCACGCCCTGTTCCTGGTAGGTGGGTACATCGGCAAGCCCGCCGCCCAGGCGCTCCGGCGAAGAAACGCCGAGGGCGCGCAGCTGGCTGCCTTCACCCAGCTGGCCAACGGATTCGCCGGCGCCGGTGATCACCGCTTCGACGTGACCGCCCATCAGGTTGGTCATGGCGTCGCCGCCGCCGGAGAAGGGAATGTAGTTGACGCTGGAGGCGTCGAGCCCCGCCGCCGAGGCCACGCCCGCCATGGAGATATGATCCATCGAGCCCGGGGCGCTGCCGCCGCCCACACTCAGATTGGGGTTCTCTTCAAGCGCTTCGAACAGGTCGTTGAGGTCCTGATACTCGGAATCCTCGGCCACCAGAATGATCGAGTAGTCGGTGATCAGCCGCGCCACCGGGGTGAAGTCGGTGTGGTCGTAGCGCGAGGCGCCGGCCAGCGGTACCAAAATGATGGGCGGGCTGGTGGCGAAGAGCTTGTGGGGGTTGCCGTCGTCGCGGGCGATCTGCGCCCAGGCGACCGCCCCGCCGCCGCCGGGGACGTTGATAGCGGCGTAGTTCTCGTCCGCCAGGCCTTCTTGCTGGATGACGCGAGACACCGTACGTACCAGGGTATCCCAGCCGCCGCCCGGGTTGGCGGGGGCGATGAATTCGACGGATTTACTCGGCGTCCACTCCTGAGCCTGGGCGGAGGACCCCGCGGCAGCCAGCAGGGCAGCGGGCAGGGCCAGCAGAGCGAGACGTTTTGAGGGCGTGGTCTTTAAAAATAGCGTCATGGCGTTCTCCACGTGTCGGTGTTGTTATGATCTTTACGTCGCGAACGTTAGAAGACCCAGGCGGGCCGAAACAAGCTTGTGGTCATAAACGCTAAAAAATTCTTTATGGGCATTTTGTTCATTTTGTTCACGCTCGATAACCGATGCCCTGGAAGATGGACTGCTTCAGGATAGCGCGGGGGTATCCACGAGCCGGTAGCGCCGCTCCGGGCGCCCCACATCGCCGTAGCCCAGCTCGGCGACGACGCGCTGCTCGGCGACCAGAAATTCCAGATAGCGCCGCGCCGTCGAGCGGCTAGCCCCCAGGGCGTGGGCGACCTGCACCGCGGTCAGCGCCGTGGCATCGGCGGCCAGCGCGGCCACGACGCGATCCAGCGTCAACCGGTCGATGCCCTTGGGCAGCGCCTGGGGCTCGGCTTTATGAGCGCTTTCGGGCGTGAGCCTGGCCAGCACCTGGTCCAGCTCCCATTGGTTCATCTCCCCGCGGTTCGCCATGGCTTCACGCTCGCGGCGAAAGCGAGTCAGCATCCGAGTCATCCGCGAGGCTTCGATGGGTTTGATCAAATAGTCGAATACGCCGCCGCGCAGCGCCTCGGAAATCGTCTCCACCTCTTTGGCCGCGGTTACCATGACGATATCCACGCGGGTGTAGTGCCGGCGAATGGTCCATAGAAGCTCCAGCCCCTCGACATCGGGCAGGTAGGCATCCAATAGCACCAGATGAATCGAATCCGACCGGGCGTCGAGCAGCGCCTTCGCTTCCCGGGCCGTGCGCGCGGAGCCGGCTACGTAAAACCCGTCGCTTTGCTCGATGAAGGCCTGGTGGATGTCGGCGATGCGAAAGTCGTCTTCGACGACCAGAATGCCGTACTGCGTATTAGTCATGCCGTGTCCCCTTCGGCGTTATCTTGTTATCACTCGACGCGCCCCTCAAGGCGCGGTACTGCAAAGCGACCGGTCCAGCACCGCGATAAAGCACGCCCCGCCCAGCTCGCTCTCTTCCAGCGTGACCGCCCCGCCGTTTTGGCGGCAAAGCCTGGCCACCAAAGCAAGCCCAATGCCCCGGTGGCTGCCGCTCTTGGTCGAAAAACCCTCGTCAAAAATGGTGCTCGCGTGCTCCGGTGCCACACCGGCCCCGTTATCTTCCACCTCGATCAGTAGCTGCTCGCCCAAGTCCGTGAAAAAAAGCCGCACGGTCGGCGTGCTCGCCAGGGGCCCATTGAGCGCGGCAAAGCAGGCGTTGTCGAGCAGATTGCCGACCACGCTCATCATCACCTCCTGGCCGCTTGGCGTAAGCGGCTGAGAGAGCGAGCTTTGCTCGTCGATTTCGAGCGCAACGCCAAGCTCGCGGGCCCGGGTCAGCTTGCCCAAAAGCGTACCGCTTAGCACCGTATCGGCGACATGGGCTATCAAAAAACTCATTTGCGCTTGAGCGCGCTCGGTTTCCTGGTGAATCAGCTTGAGCGCCTCCTGGGTGCGCTCGAGCTGCAAAAGCCCGGAGATGGTATAGAGCTTGTTGGAGAACTCATGGGCCTGGGCGCGCAGCATGTCCACATCGCGGCTTGCCTGAGTCAGCGCCTGGGAAAGGTCGATGATTTCCCGCCGGCTTCTAAAGGTCGCCACCGCGCCTTCGATGTCGTCGCCGTCGAGAATCGGCACGCGATTGACCACCACCGGATGATCGCCCAGCCACATCTGCTGATCGAACTCCTGCTCGCCGTTTTTGAGCACTTCAAGCAGCCGGGAATTCGGGACCACTTCGCGAATCGGCTGGCCCAGCAGCACGTGGTCGTCGGGAAGTTTGAGAAAGCGGCGCGCCTGCTGGTTGACCAGCGTGATATGGCCTTCCCGATTGACTGCCAAAATGCCCTCGTGGATGGACTGCAGGATGGCCTCTTTTTCGATTGCGATGCGCGCGATCTCGTAGGGTTCGAGCCCTAAAATCACTTTTTTGAGATGCTGGGAGAGCCAGTAGGCGCCGGCAAAGCCGAGCAAAATCATCAGCGCCACCAGCACCCAGCTCAGGGTGGTATAGCGCGCGGCGTCCAGGGCCACCCGGTCGGTCATGAACCCCACCGACACCAGGCCGATGATATTGCCCTCGTTATCCCAGACAGGCGCCTTGCCGCGCATCGCCGTGCCCAGCGTCCCCGTGGCTTCGGAAATGTACGACTGCCCGTAGATCAGCGCCTGTTCGTTGTCGCCGCCGACCATGCGCTGGCCCAGGCGCTCGGGCACCGGGTGGGAATAGCGAATCGAGCGGGCGTTGCCTACCACCACGTAGCGCGCCCCGGTCTCCTGGCGCACCCGCTCGGCCAGCGGCTGGATGATGCCCGCCGGGTCCGGCGCGGCGAAGGCCTCGACGATACTCGGCATCCCCGCCACGGTTTTCGCAACGGCCAGCGCCCGTTCGCCCATCTGCTGGGTGACGATATCGGTTTTGCGGTGGTTGAGGTAGGCGCCCTGGGCCAGCAGCATCCCGGCCAGCAAAAAACCCACCAGCAGCATCACCTGTAGGCGGAAACTGCGTTTATACCAGCGGCGCCTGGAACGCGGCCGCCGGGCAGGATTGAGATCGGCAAGCGAGCGGGGCCGGGAAGTCGTCATAAGGGGAACTCAACGTGCGCGGTGGCGTCATTATGGCACGCAGCGCGAAGCCACGGTAACCTATGGCGCTTTTGCCTACCCGAGCGCTGGCTCGCTTTCGTCAATTTCAGGGAAAAAAGCTAACGTGCTTACTTTATTAAGAAGCAGTGTGCTGGTGAGTTGGCCGCTTTTTGCAGGCGTGGCGATGGCCAATCCGTTCTACGCCCCGCCGCCGCCGGAAGAGGCTTCGCCGAATTTCACCGGCGATGCCGAGCTTGGTTTCACCCATCTTTCGGGCAATACCGACAGCCAGACCCTGATCGGCAAGACGCGCCTGACCTGGCTGACCGGGGATCTGACCCATTCGCTGCGCGGCGAGGTGCGCAACGTCACCAAGGACGGCGAAACCAGCGCCGAGCAGTACCTGCTGGCCGGGCGCGAGCGCTTCGATTTCAACGGCCCGCACTACCTGTTTGGCTTCGCCCGCTGGGAGAAGGACCGCTTTGCCGGCTACGACCAGCAGCTCTCGGTGATCGGCGGCTACGGCCGCCAGCTGCTATCCGGCGAACCCCATTCGCTTTCGCTGGAGGCGGGGCCGGGCTACCGTGACGACCGGCTGCGCGACAACGATAACGAGCGCCTGGCGGTGGCCTACAGCGCGCTGGCCTACCGTTATGGGTTTTCCGAGTACACCGAGTTCGAGCAGGAGATGTCCGTCGAGTACACCGACTCCAACACCACTTCGCGCTCGTTTACCTCGCTGACCGCTCGGGTGAGTGCGCGCATCTCCATGCGCCTGTCCCACGAGATCAAACACAACTCAGAGCCGCCGGAAGACGCCAGCGAGCGCACCGACAACACCACCAGCGCCTCGCTTTTGTACCGCTGGTAGCGCGCTAGCTTTTACGGGCCGCGACGGCCTTATTGACCGCGGTGTGCCCAGCCGGTCATGCGCTTTTCAAGCACCGCGAAGAGCTCGTACATCACCATGGCCATGGCGCTGATCACGATCAAGCCCGCAAACACCAGCCCCATGCGCATCTGCGAGCCCGCGCTCATCATCAAGTAGCCGATCCCCTGGTTCGAGGCCACGGTTTCCGAGACCACCGTGCCCACGAAGGCCAGCGTAATCGCCACCTTCAGCGAGGCGAAAAAATACGGCAGCGAGCGCGGCAGGCCCACTTTCAAGAGCACGTCCATGCGCCGCGCCCCCAATACCCGCAGCACGTCCTCCATTTCCGGCTCCAGGGTGGCAAGGCCGGTGGCCACGTTGACCACGATGGGAAAAAAGCAGATCAAGAACGCGGTCAGAATCGCCGGCACGGAGCCGATGCCGAACCACACCACCAGGATAGGCACAAAGGCCACCTTGGGAATGGCGTTGAAGCCGACCAGCAGCGGGTAGCAGGCGTTATACAAAAAGCGCGACGAGCCAATGATGAAGCCAAGCGCGAGCCCCACGGCCACCCCCAGGCCAAAGCCGATCAGCGTAGTCCAGAAGGTTTGCCAGGAGTGGACGCCGATGGGCCCGGCGTAGTCGATGAGCGCTTGGCCGGTGTCCAGGGCGCTGGGGAAGATGAAGCTGGGCACATCGAAAAGCCGCACGGTGACTTCCCACACCACAATCAGCACCAGCACGGCGATCCAGGGCGCCAGGCGTTCGGCGGATTTACTCGGTTGTTTCATGAAAGAGCCTCAAGTTGCGCGCACATCGCCGATCCGGCCGCGCAGTTCGTGCACCAGATCGATAAAGGGCTTCTCGTAAGTGGATTCGATCGAGCGCGGGCGAGGAAGATCGATCGCGCGTTTTTCGATCACCCGGCCCGGCCGGGGGCTCATCACGTACACCGTATCCGCCAGAAACGCCGCCTCGCGCAGATCGTGGGTGACCAGCACCACGGTGAAGCGCTGCGCCTCCCATAAGTCGCGCAGCACGCACCAGAGCTCCTCACGGGTGAAGGCGTCCAGCGCACCGAAGGGCTCGTCGAGCATCAAAAGGCGCGGCTGGTGAATCAGCGCCCGGCAAATCGAGGCGCGCTGCTGCATACCGCCGGAGAGCTGCCAGGGGTATTGGTCTTCATAACCGGCCAAGCCCACCGTCTCGAGGAGTTGGCGCGCCCAGCCGACGAACTCCTCGCGGCGTTTGCGAAACTGGTGGCGGTAGGGTTTGACGATCTCCAGCGGCAGAAGCACGTTGTCGAGCGTGGTGCGCCAGGGCAGCAGGTTGGCGTTTTGAAACGCCATGCCCGATATCTTGAGCGGCCCGGTCACGGCGCTGCCATCCACACTTATCGCGCCGCTGGTGGGCGCGTGAAGGCCGGTGCAAAGCTTCATGAAGGTCGACTTACCGCACCCCGATGGCCCCACGAAGGCGACGAACTCGCCCTCAGAGATGCCCAGATCGATGGCTTCGATGGCGTTATCCACCCCGTCATAGGAGAGACTGACGTCATCGAAACGGACGAACGCTTGCGACATTACTCGGCCTCCAGCCACATCCGCTCATCCAGCGGCGGTAGATAACGCGAGGTAAAGACCTGCTCATTGGTCGGCGTCGAGGGTAGCTCGAACGCCTCGGCGACCAGCGCAATGGCCTGCTCGAGACGCTCGCCGTCCACATCGCCGACGCCGTTTTCGCGGGCATCCGCCGTATCGACTACGCTATCGAGGGCCAATTTGAGGCGCCGCGTTTCCATCTCGGCGTCGATCAAGCCGTCGCGGTTTTGCACGTATTGGATGGCCGCGTCCGGGTCGTCCATGGTTTCTTGCAGGGCGCGGTTGAAAGCGCGCAGGAAGCCCTCGACGGCCTCCGGGTGCTCCTCGGCGAAGTCCTGGCTTGCGATGATGGCGTTGCCGTAAAGTGGCACCCCGTACTCCGGAAAGGGCATGATGGTCAGCTCCTCCTCGGCCAGGCCGCGCTCCTCCAGGTTCAAGAGGCTGGTAAAGTAAAAGCCCGTAATCGCATCGACATCGCCCCGGGTAAGCAGCGTTTCCCGCAGGGTCGGGTCGACGTTTTGCCACTCGACCGCGTCAGATTCGAGGTCGTTGGCGTTGGCAAAGATCTGCCAGGCGCGGTAGCCGGTATCGAAGGCGGGGGCGGCGATAGTCTTGCCAGCCAGGTCCTTTGGTGTTTCGATACCGCTGCCCTTGCGCGCGAAGACCGCCGCCGGGGTGCCGTCGTAAACGATATAGACGCCCTGAATACCCGGGCCATCCGGGTTCTCGGCGAGAAATTCGATCAGCGCGTTGAGATCGCCAAAGCCCATTTCGTAGGCCCCGGAGGCGACCCGGTTGATCGCCCCGGCGGAACCGCTGCCCGAGTCGATCTGAACGTCCAGGCCTTCATCGGTGAAATAGCCCTTCTCCTCGGCCATGAGGAAGGGGGCGGCCGGGCCCTCGAAGCGCCAATCCAGCTGAAAGCGAATGGGCGTGTCGGCCATGGCCGAGGCGGGCAGCAGCAAAAGCGCGGCAACGCCCGCCCAACGCGGTGAAAAAGCACCTTTATATGTCTGAATGGGGAAGAAACAGCAAGCCATGGTGAGCACCTTGTATACGATCGAACGAGTCCTGAACTCTGCAGCAACGCTGCCATTATTTGGCTTGTGCATTAAAATCAGTCAGTTAAAAGAGGCTTTTCAAGGAGGTCCTTATTTTTATTGCGCCAAAAAGGTGCGGATGAAATTATTTATCGCACCAAAGCAAAACACGTTAGACTTTGGTCTACAGCGCTTGTATACTAAACGCTGTTTCCTGTCCTCGCGCCATTTCCCCAATGGCGCTTTTTTTTATCCAGATTTTGCCTACGCTCTACGCAAAACAAACGGCTTTCTCTCGTCCCACCAAAGGTGTTCTTCTTGATGAATAAACCGGCTCACGACGGTGAAAGCCGCAGGCGTTCTACGCTAGGCGATCCCGTCGTACTTACTCTAAGTATTGGATTCATCGTGGTTTTTCTCGCGATGTCGTTTTTTGATCTGGACCTGGTCGCCGATACGATCAGCGAAGGCTTTGCCTGGAGCGCGCTCACTTTCGGCACCTACTTCCAGTTTTTGATGCTGGTGACGTTCTTCATTGCCATTGGGCTTGCGCTGACCCCGGCGGGCAAGGCCAAAATCGGCGATCTCGATGCACCAGAAATGAGCACTTTCAAGTGGATTTCGATCATCTTGTGTACGCTGCTCGGCGGGGGTGGCGTCTTTTTCGCCGCCGGTGAGCCGATCTATCACTTCGTGAACGTGCCACCCGCCTTCGACACCGACCCGGGCGTGCGCGCTGCCGTGCCCGGAGCGCTTGCGCAGTCGTTTACCCACTGGGGGTTCGTTGGCTGGGCGATTCTGGGCTCGCTCACCGCGATCGTGCTGGCCCACGCTCACTACGTAAAAGGCCAGCCGCTACAGCCCCGCACCCTGCTCTACCCGGTATTCGGCGAGCGTTTGATGAGCGGCCCGTTGGGCGGGCTCGTCGACGCCTTTTGCGTGATTGCCGTGGTGGCGGGCACCGTCGGGCCGATCGGTTTTCTGGCGACCCAGGTCAGCCATGGCCTTGAGGTGCTGTTCGGGCTGCCCAACACCTTCGTTACACGACTTTCGGTTCTGCTAGCCTTGGGCATTGTGTACGTGCTTTCCGGGGTCAGCGGCGTGCATAAGGGCATGCAGCTCTTGAGCCGCTTCAACGTCATGCTGGCGCTGGGCATCGGCGCGGTCGTCTTTTTGTTCGGGCCGACGCTGTTTCTGTTCGACACATACTTCGGCGCTATGGGCACCTATTTCGATGACTTCTTCCGCATGGTGACCATGACCTCCCAGACCGCGCCGGCGGATTGGATGCAGTGGTGGACCGTGTTCTTCTACGCCTGGTTTATCGCCTTCGCCCCCTTGATGGCCATTTTCGTGGCACGTATCTCCCGCGGGCGCACCATTCGCGAGATGATTCTGGCCGTGGCAGTCATCGCCCCGCTCGCCACCACGGTCTGGTTCACCCTGCTGGGCGGCTCGGGCATTTACTACCAGTTGACCGGCGTGATCGAATTGACCGAGGCGCTGCAGGGCTTCCAGTTCGACATTGCCACCCTCACCCTGGCCCAGGCATTGCCCGGTGGCATCTGGATGGCGCTGGCGATTTTGCTGCTCACCACCATTTTTGTGGCCACGACCGGCGACTCCATGAGCTACTCGATTGCCATGGTCGGCGCCGGCCACGACGAACCCAGCCCGTTTTTGCGTGCCTTCTGGGGCGTGGTCATGGCGATCATGGCCGCGGTGCTGCTGGCCATGCGTGAAGGCCAGATCGCCGCGCTCCAGCAGTTCATCGTGATCACCGCGGTGCCGGTATCGCTGATTCTTCTTCCCTCGCTCTGGAACGGCCCACAGGCGGCTTATGCCATGGCGCGGGAACAGGGTATTATCGACTAGCCCCCACCGCCGGTCAGGCCTTTAGCGCGCGCAATACCGCCTGCATGGAGGCCCGTTCGCGCTCGGCGTAAAGCGCCAGCTCGTCGATGACCGGCGCCCCGAGCGCCTCTTCGAACGCCTGGCGGTTGGCGTTACCGGCATAGGCCGCGTTTTCGCCACCGCCCAGGTTGGATTGAAAGATGCCCGCCGCACTCACCGGTAGAAAATCCTCGTAGGTGATCGGCTGGGCCTCGACCAGCCCCTGGTGAATCAGCGCTTCGATATCGCCACTGTGCTGGCCGCTGGCCGCCTGGCCTGCGTCGGTCAGGCGGTAGTGGAAGTAGCCCAAACCTTCACGGCGCATTTCCTCGAAGCTATCCGGCATCGTTTCAAACGCCTGGCTCATCACTGCCTGGTAGGCGTTATTGTCCAACCCCTGAGCCCGCGTGCGGCCTTCGCTCAAAAGCTGGTCGTAAAGCGCCCGCCCCTTGGGCGTCAAGGCCATGCCACGCTGTTCGATCTCACCAAAGCGGGCGGTGTGTTTGCCCTCGGTAGCCCCGCTAAAGCGGATCGACTCTTCCAGCGCTTTAAAACTGGTTTGTCGCAGCAAGACGGGGCACGCCCGTGGCGGCGGCCCTTCGATCACCGCCTTTGGATTCATACCTTCATGGGGCATGCGCCGCTGCACCTCGTCGATATCCAGCGTGCGCGGCGTCAGGTGGTTGATGTGCGGGCCATGAAAGCAGACGACATCGGCAATCAAGCGGTGCTCGTCGTGAAGCGCCTGGTAGGTGTCCAGATCGACCGTACTTTCCTGATGCCAACGGAAGGTCTCCAGCGCCTCGGTCACGAAGGCCTCGGCCTCTTCCTCGCTCAAACCGCCCTGGGTTTCGAAGCGCTCGATCAACGCCCGCGCTTTGGAGGTGAAAATGTCCCGCTCGGCCAGAATCGCCTCGGCCCGGGCTCTGAGCGTATCGCTTTCGATCAGCTCCATGCGCAAAAGCGAGGTAAAGACGCGAAAGGGGTTACGGGCCAGGGCATCGTCGTCGATGGGGCGAAAGGCGGTGGAGTGCACCGGCACCCCCGCTTCGGAAAGATCGTAGTAGCCCACCGGATGCATACCCATCACGGCAAACAAGCGGCCGAGCATGGCCAATTCGTCGGCGGTGCCTACGCGAATGGCGCCATGGCGCTCGACGCTTAGCCGGGTCAGCTCGTCCTGGGCTTGTAAACGCCGGCGAAGCCTTGGCTGGCACTCGAGCGTCTCCTTGTTGACCTGATCGACCAACGCCAGCAGCGTGCCGTACTGCGGCACCTCCGCCTGGTACATGGCCGACATCGCCTTGGAGAAACGATCGCGCACCTCATCGGTGGATAGAAACGAGCTTTGAGCCATGGCGCTGCCTCACTGTGTTGTAGGGAGATTCCCCTTATCAAAGCAAACAAGTGCGGCGCACCACAAACGAAATAACACGCGACGCCCTGCTTTCGGCAATGGCGTCGCGTGATTTTTTAGAAGTCAGGCTAGAAAGGAAGGCTTGGGGGCGTTGGAGCTTACAGCCCCTGCAACAAGCGCAGGATCATCTGGGGCTGCTGGTTGGCCTGGGCCAGGATGGCGATGCCGGCCTGCTGGAGAATCTGCGCACGCACCATATTGGAGGCTTCCCGAGCGTAGTCGGCGTCCTGGATGCGTGACTGGGCGGCGGATAGATTGACGATACTGTTGCCCAGGCCATCGATCACGCTCTCGAAACGGTTTTGCGTAGCGCCGAAGTAGCTTCGCTGGCGGTCGAGCTTGCCAATCGCTTCATCCAAAAGCGCCATGGGCTTTTCCGTGGCCTCTCCTTGAAGTACGCTAAAACCGTCGAGGCCCAGCGCCTGACGGTCCATCGACATCATGCGCACGCTGATGCTGTCGCCGGGGTTGGCGCCGGTCTGAATGGAAAATTCCCGGGTGCCGCTAAGCAGCTTGTTGCCGTTGAAGTTGGTTTGGCCCGCGATGCGGTCGATCTCGTCCAGGCGCTGGTCGATCTCGTCCTGGATCGAGCGTTTGTCCTTGGCGGAGTAAGTGTCGCTTGAGGCCTGTACGCTCAGCTCGCGGATGCGCTGCAGGTTATCGTTGATTTGATTTAGCCCGCCCTCGGCGGTTTGCACCAGGGAGATACCGTCATTGGTATTGCGAATGGCTTGGTCCATGCCGCGCATTTGCGCGCCCATGCGGTTGGCAATCGCCTGCCCGGCCGGGTCATCCTTGGCGCTATTGATCCGCAGCCCTGAAGAGAGCCGCTGCATGGAGGTCTGCATCATCTGCTGGCTGGTGCGCAGGTTGTTCTGCACCAATAAGGAGCCAATATTCGTATTGAGACTAAACAATTCAGGCCCTCTGTTGGGCAGCTCGACTGCACGGCTCTAGAAATAGAAGCAATACTGATATCGGCCTGAATTTTAAAAAACTTAATATTTAATGAATTTATTGGGCCTGACACTCGAAATTATTCTAACTTAGCTAAATATTTTATTTATTCGCATTAAGAAAACTGCTTGATAGTCGAGTTTACCAATTAGTAAAAGCACCATCCCGCCTGCGCAGGTGAGGCATCTCTGAGTGCTGAAAAGGCATTGCATCAGCCAGCTCGACCTCGTCCACATCGATGCCAAGACCCGGCTCGTTAGGTAAAATAAAATCTGCCCCATCCAACTTTAAACGCCTCAAAAAAATCGGTGAGTCTTGACGTGAAGCATTATCTTCACCCGGTGTTTCCCAACACTCGAGGAAGCTGTGGTTACGCAAGGTAGCCGCCATGTGAACAGTCGCTGCCGTGCATATTGGCCCTAAAGGATTGTGCGGCATTACTTCCAAACCATGCGCTGCACTCCAGGCACCTACCCGCATCGCTTCAGTAAAACCGCCTACATTGCAGATATCTATACGAGCGAAATCACACAACCCTTGCTCTATGTAGGGGCTAAATTGAAACGATGATGAAAACTCTTCACCGATCGCAAACGGTACATGCGTTAGGCGTCTTAAACCTTGATAAGCCAACGGGGCCTCATCTCGAATGGGCTCCTCGACGAAATCGAGCTGCGCGCCCTCGGCACGCGCCATAAAAGAAGCCGCTTCAGCCACTGAAAAACGATGGTGCAAATCAATCCCTAACATGAGCCGATTGCCAAGCGCACGGCGCGCTTGGACAAGTATCTCTGGCCATCGGGCAATGGCGTCTTGAGGGTCAAAGCGGGGCGGTGCATCGGTGCGCCACCCCAAACGTAGACAGCTCCATCCTTTACTCATGGCATGAGAAGCTAAAGAAATCAGTTCATCTTCATCATCGGCACGTACACAACCAAAGGTCTTTACTCTGTCCCGGCATGCCCCACCTAATAATGCATGCACCGGCAGATCCAGCGCTTTACCAGCGATATCATACAAGGCGATGTCTATCGCTGACATCAGCGCCGCGGCTACTCGGTCCCGAGACCGATTCGGTAAACCCTGATAGGCTTCCCAAATCGCTCCGGGCTGCAAAGGGTCGCGCCCTTCGAGCCAGTCTCCTAGATCTTCGAGGCACCCTGCTACGGCTAACTCTCGACTGGAAAAGCCTGACTCTCCCCAGCCCGTCACGCCGCACACGGTACGTACAGCAATAAGCAGTTGGTTTCTGTCACCAACCCAAACTGGATAAGCCGTTACTGATGCGATTTTCATAGTGCCCCCTACCAGTTTGTAAAGGCGCCGTTTCTACGCCTTAAATGCGGTGGTTCCGACCACCTGAAGGACGCCGACTTGAGTCGCTCCTCATCGACCTCTACTCCTAATCCAACTCCCTTTGGCACAGGATAAGAGGCCCCTTCAAGACGTAACTGAGCAGGAAAAAGCGCTTGCTCATCAAAGCCTAAATCCCTTTCGACCGGTGTTTGACGGCATTCAAGCCATGAAAAATTCGGTATCGCAGCCGCCAGATGAACGCTGGCGGCGGTGCAGATCGGACCCAATGGATTATGGGGCATGAGGTCGATATAGTGCGCCTCCGCCCAACCCGCGATCTTTAACGCTTCCGTGAAGCCGCCGACATTGCAAATATCCAAACGAGCATATTGCAAAATATCGTGTTCAAGGTATGGCATGAACTGCCACTTGGAAGAGAACTCCTCGCCAATAGCAAAAGGAATTTCCGTTAATCGGCGCAGGCTTTCATAAGCAGACGGCGACTCATCTCTAATGGGTTCCTCTAAAAAATCGATAGCTCCGCGTGGAAGCTTTTGACAGAAAGATGCGGCTTCCGCGACGCTTAAGCGGTGATGATATTCAACGCCCAGCACTGGCTCGGTTCCGAGTTCCTCGCGAGCGATAGCGACCCATTCCGCCGTTTTGGCAATAGAGTCACGAGGCTCGAACTCTTGCTCGTTTTTCTGCCCATCAGCCATGAAGCGAATGCAGTTCCAACCGGCCTTTATTAACTCTCGCGCTTGGGCAATCATGTCTTCACCAGGATCAGCACTGGTCGTTGCAAAGGTAGGTACCGAATGTCGGTGTGCACCACCCAGAAGCTGGTAAACGGGCACGCCAAGCGCTTTACCCTTGATATCATGAAAGGCGATATCGAGCGCAGATATTGCAGCACTCAAGACCCTGCCGCCTTCGAAATACTGACTACGGTACATTTCCTGCCAAAGCGCGCCAGCATTCATGGGGTCACGTCCTAAAAGAAACTCGCGGTAATGCTCGAGCGCCCCCATTACGGCTTTTTCACGGAAGGATAGGCCCGACTCTCCCCAGCCATAAATACCTTCATCTGTTTCAACCTTCACCAGAAGCTGATTGCGAACTCCAACTCTGATCGGGTAGCACTTGATAGCCGTAATCTTCACTATTGTAATCCTTTAGATTAGTTCAAAAGACCGGGTAGCCATATTGTAAGAGGTGGCCAGAGGACTAATGCCACAATCACTGCAAGCTCTACAAGAATGAAAGGTGTCAAAGCTTTTACCAGAGGCAGCATTCGAACATTGCCGATTTTCATTAGGATAAAGAGCACCACCCCAAAGGGCGGAGTAATCAAACCAAGAGCCAACGTTAGCATTACGACCAGTGCCGCCTGTATAGGGTCGATTCCTAAAAGAGTGATAGAAGGCATAAGCAAAGGAACGAATATGATCAATGCTGCGCCAATATCGATAAACATACCCAGCACCAGCATCAATAGCATGATGCCCAGCAGGAAAAGCGTCGGGTTACTCTCGAAATAAGGAGCTAGAGAAGAAACCAACCCACCAATTCCCAGCAAGTTCAACGCGAATGACAGGATAGCGGCTGATGCTACCAACAAATAAATCGCAGCCGTCATCCGGCCAGAAACGACGACGGCGTTCCATAAATCGCGCATGCTCATGGAACGCAGCACGAAAAGCCCTAACAATGCCGCCACCACCACGGCAATACCGCCTCCTTCTGTTGCGGTAAAAGCCCCGGTAATCATTCCCCCTACTATGAATACCGGAAGTGCCGCGACAACCACTCCCTCGAGCAACAGTTTCGGCAACTCCGCGCGTTTCACTTCGATAATTGACTTAGGCAGACCTGACCGTAGAGCTTGTACAAAAACGACAGACAAACAGCCACCCGCTAATAAAAGCCCGGGAATAATGCCAGCCACGAAAAGGTCTACAATCGACAAACCGGTAACGGCCGCCATGATAATGGCGAGTCCAGAAGGGGGAATGATAGGACCGATAATGGAAGAAGCAGCGGTCACTGCTGCCGAATAAGGTCGCGTATACCCTTCATGGGGCATTACTTTCATAAAAAAACGCCCTAACGCACTTGCATCCGCAATGGCCGCTCCCGAAATTCCGGCAAACATTACTGACGTACCAATATTGGTATAAGCCGTACCACCACTCACCCGCCCTGTAAAAAGCGAGGTAAGCCGAATGAGCCGCTCGGTAATACCACTGCGGTTCATGATCTCGGCTGCCAGGATATAAAAGGGCATAGCAAGAAATATGAAACTATCGACACCGCCAAAAAAGCGCGTGATGATAACGGGTATCGGTATACCTGCAAGCCATATACCCAGCGTACCTCCCAACCCTAATGCAAATGCAATGGGCACACCTACGAATACCAATGCAAAACATACTGCCGCAACCCATGCCATTAGATCGGCTCCTTTTCGGAAGTATGCTGATCAAAGCCGGTTATCCAACATAACGTGATTTGAACGATCATTAGCGCCCCCCCGATAGGCAGTGCCATATAAGGAACGACCATGGGGAGGCCAGAGGCTGCTGCGCTTTGGCGAGTATTGGCCAGTGCTGCTGGCCAGCCATACAAAACCAGCAACATACAAAAAATCATGGCCACACCGTAAAGCAGACTGCGCACAATATGCTGCAGGCGCCCAGAAAACATATCGGGCACAGCGTCGACAGCCATATGCTCTCCACGATAGATAGCAGCCGTGCCACCCAACATCATTATCCAAGGCATGCTATAGCGCATTATCTCTTCGGCCCAACCAAAAGAACTGCCTAAAATGTAGCGGCTAAAGACCTGCCCAAAGTTGAGCAGGCAAACGATGATGAAAATAACCGCAGCACTTACTTCACAAAACCGAGCCAAGCGGCATGTTAGTTGTCGAGCAAACATGGCAAGCCTCCAATGAAAAAATTAGCAACGGTTAATTAGCAGATTCATACAGCGATTCTTCCGCTTCGGCGACGGCTGCCTCAATATGCTGTAACACCTCCTCACCCACTTCCCCCGCCACAAAGTTACGAACGGGTTCGTAAACCACATCCCGAAAAAGCTGCTTCTCTTCGGGAGTTGATATATGTACCTGAACACCTCTCTCTTCGATTTCAGCAAGCGCCTGCCAATCTCCTATGGTCTTTTCTACATTTTCCACGGCGGCGAAAAGTTTGGCGCCATCCATAACGATCTGCTGGTGAGCCGTTGATAAGCTCTCAAACCAGTCGTCATTGGCAACGACAATATGTAATCCAAAAATGTGCTCGTTAAGCGTCAGATACTCGGACACATCCGCCGCCCCACCAGACAAATGCACCGGAGGCGGGCTTTCCAGCCCATCGACCACGCCCTGTTGCACGGCCATAACAGCTTCCGAACCTGCAATGGGTGTAGCATCAGCACCAAGCGCTTCTACCATTTCCATATAGACAGGACTTTCCATGGTACGAATTTTCATACCCTGCATATCCGAAGGCTCAATTATCTGCTGGCCATTGTTCATGAAAGACCTAAAGCCACTTTGCGAAAAAGCGAGTGCCCGAATACCTGTTTGTTGACGAATATCGGTGAGCATCCAACGGCCAAACTCTCCCTGCATAACTTCCCAAGCTACTGGAGCAGAAGGGAAAAGATACGGCATCGACCAAGCTTGGATAGCAGGATAAAAACCTGCAAAGGCCCCATCGGAAGGTAGCGTCATCTCCAGGGTACCTTGCTGAACCATCTCGGTCGTTTCGCGAACAGACCCCATTTGATTGCCAGGAAAAAGACGTACCGATAGTTCTCCCCCACTTTTGTTTTCGACATACTCCTTAAATGCGGAAGCTGCATTGAACTCAGGGTTATCACCTTCGTACATTTCGAATGCGAATTTAATTTCATTGGCTTGAACGGCAAGGCTTATGGTTAAAAGCGATGCGGCGAGTGTGGCGCGCTTGAGGGCTGGAAACATTGTTAATTCTCCTGTTTATTTTGATTGTTTACACATAATTTCATATAAATTACACACAATCAACAGGCTTTTGATCATCTATTTAATAGTGCATACTGTCTCAAACGATTCTTGAGGCACACCTATGTTGAAAGAGCTGCCCGCTTCGGTGACCGATGCGGCTCCCCGTCCAGACGAAATTTCTCACACCCTGCGCCAAGACATTATTAGTGGCGTTATCCCTGCGGGTTCCTTTCTAAAAACACAGGATTTAGCGCAACGTTATGGGGTGAGCATTAACCCTATTCGTGAGGCATTACATCGTCTTAGTGGAGAGGGATTCGTTATTTTGGCACGTAACCGTAGCGCGCGGGTCCGTGTTCTTGACGAAGCATTTATCCGCAATATCTTTGATATACGTGCCCTGATCGAGCCTTACCTGATACGCCTATTTGTGGGTCATGCGCGGCAAGAGGATATTAATCGGATGTACGACATTCAGAAACAAATAGAGGCAATCGAGATCGGTGACCAGATTACCTTGAGCCGACTGGATAAGGCGTTTCATGATATCTCCTACTCCAACCACTTCAATACCGAAGCCCTTGCTATTCGCGAACGACATGCTCAAGTTGTAAGCGGTCTTGGCTTGCGCTACCCATCGAGCCCTGCACGCCGAAACGCTCAAAATACAGAACACAGGCGTATCATTGACGCCGTTGCGGCCGCCGATACAGAGAGTGCCGCTAGCGTGGTCGAAGAGCACGCTCGTGGAGCAGAGCGTCATTTAATCGAGCAATTTCGCCGCAATAATACGTTCAGTTAACGAGCAGTCCGTCAGGCTGTAAATGAGTCGTAACGTTTACAGCTGCATAAATTTAGCTCGCCGCTCTTACCCCCTGTACGTTTCTCTTGACCTTTCGCATAACTCACGCTGCTACCTTTCCTGGCTTGCCCAAACGCAGCAGGGCCACCCGAAGGCGGCCCTGCTGGTCGTTCACTTTAGATACGTTTACGTATCGTCGGTGTCCTCGACATCGTCGTGGTGCGGTGTCTTGTGGTCCGCTTCGCTGGTGTGCTGGCTGGGCACCGCGGATTCGGAGGCCGGCGTTTGCACCGCGCTCTTCTCCTTGGCGGTCGAGTCCAGAATGCGCAGGTTCGCGGGCGGCGCCTTGCCGTCGCGGTCCTCGCCGAAGTAGAGCGTGGTATGCGGGAACGGGATCTCGATACCGGCTTCGTCGAAGCGCATCTTGACCAGGCGGTTGTAGGCACGGCCGACGCCCCACTGGTCGCCCGGGGTGGTCTTGATCACCACGCGAATATTCACCGAGCTGTCGGCAAGCGCCGTCACGCCGGCCACGGTCATATCCGCCAGCAGCTTGAAGCCATGCTCTTCGCTGGCTTTAAGATCTTCAAATGCGAGCTGCAGCTGTTCAATGGCGTAATCGATGCTTTCACGGTAGGCAATACCGTACTCGCCGACGTGGTTACCGTACTCGCGCATGTAGTTCGATACGGTATCCACGCTCGAGAACGGTACGACGTGGTAGGTGCCGGAGAGATCGCGAATCGCCACCGAGCGAATGCTCAGCCGTTCGGCGGTACCGGTGACACCGCCCACGGTGACCACGTCGCCGGTGTTCATGGCGTTTTCGATCTGAATGAATACGCCGGTGATCACATCCTGCACCAGCTTCTGGGCGCCAAAACCGATGGCCAGACCCAGCACACCGGCACCGGCAATCAGCGGGCCGATATTGATGCCGATTTCCGACAGCACGATCATGCCGGTGATTGTCACCATGGCCACCGCCAGGGCATTACGGAAAAGACTGAGTAGCGTTCTGGCCCGGGGCGAGGGTTCGCCGCCGCCGGTTTCCGGGTTGAGCTTGTGCTCGATCAGGCTGGCAAGGCCGAGCCACACCCCCAGCGCCACGATCAAAATTACCGCGATGCTGATCAAACGACCCACGATCAGCGCGCCGCGCTCGGAGGCGTACCAGCCGGCCAGGTTGAAGGCGCCCCAGGCATCCAGCACCACCATGACCACGGCCACGAGGATGATCGTGCGTAGCACGCGAAGCGCATTGGGCACGTAGCTATTGAGGCGGTGCTCCAGCATCGGAAGCTTGCGGCGCAGATCCTCGGAAAGCTGGATACGCCGGCCGATGGACTGGGTCAAGAAGCCGGAGAGCAGAATCCCCACCACGACCGCCACCAGGGTTTTGAGCGTGGCGAACAGCACGAAGGGCAGCGCGTCGCCCGGGCGCACCAGGGTCAGCACGAATACGATGAGGAAATAGAGCAGCGCGAACAGGTGCCAGGTGCGGGCGAACAGGTTCAGCGAAATACGGCTGGCCGTCATCGTGGTGCGGCTGCCCATGCCGTGCAGGTTATCCCGCAGGCGCACGCGGTTTTTAAGCACCACGGTTACGGCGTAGATAAACGCCAGCACCATGATCAGCGTGCCGACCGCTTGGCCAAGCGTGGGCGTGATATAGAAGTTGATCAGCGGCACCACGACCATCAGGCCGTAGCCGACCATCCCCACCAGCCGGGCGATCCAACTGTTCCAGTAGGACGCTTCCGGCGCGGAAATCGGCAGCAGGCGCAGGCCTTCGTAGCGCGACGAGAAGAGCATACGAAACGCCGCCTTGATCAGCTCGATGATCAAAAAGGCGTTGAGAAAGAGCGACGCGCGCGTGGAAAGCTCGCCGGTTTCACCGACTGCAAACGTCGCGACCAAATTACCCACGACGTAGGAGGCGCCAATCAGCAGCGCATCGACCACGGCGGCAATCGCCACACAGGCCACCAGGCGCAGTATCGAGGAGGCTCCTTCACCGATTTGCGACCAGCCGCTAAGCCGTGTGAATACCGATTTCGCCAACCGCCGAAACACCATGAAGACGACGAAGGTGGCCGCAATCACGATTCCCAGATTGATCGCCGCGCTAATGAAAGCGGCGGTATCGAAACTACCGCCGCCGCCCTGGCCACTAAACAGACCACCGACGATGCCGACCGCCTGCTCGAGCTGCGTGCCGACATCCCCCACGACCCGGCTGGTCAGCTCGGCGAGCTGGCGGGGCAGCGAAACGTCCTCGGGGGCCACGTTGCCACCGGCAGCGGCGGCCTCCGGGGAGAGCTCCTGGTCGAGCTCACCGGGAAGCGTAGAGGCTTCGCTTCGCAACCGCTCGATGAGCTGCTGGCGGGACTGGTCGTTTTCAAGAAGGTTGGCGAGCGCCTCGTAGGAGGGTGGTGCTTGGGCGCTTGCGTCGGCGGTTTCGCCGTCGGCGCCTGGCGTGGTCTGGGCCAGCGCCGGGCTCATGATGGCAAAAAGCGCAAGCAGCCAAACGCCCAGCCAAGGTAGTAAACGTGATGGCGTCACACCGGAGTCTCCCTTTGGGTGATGTAGTCGATTTAATCTAACGGCAAAACCGTATTATGCAAATCATAGCGTTAAGTCGCGCCGCGTCCTGTGGCCCGCATCGCAGAGCCGCAGGGTAACATGCACGCCCTTGGCCGGGTTATTCGCCCGGGGATTAAAAACAGTAAGGCGCCAACCACTGGCCGGCGAGCGCGAGTATGAGCGCGTAGCGCGCGCCCTTGGCCAGCAGAATAAGTGCTATCGCGCGCCACCACGCAAGGCGTAGAAGCCCGGCCACGACGGTGAGTGGGTCGCCGATAACCGGCACCCAGCTAAAAAGCAGGCTGTAGGCACCAAAACGCTGATACCAGCGGCTGGCGCGCTCAAGTTGCGCCGGGGAGGCGGGAAACCATCGCCGATGCTGGAAGTGGCGGGCGTAGCGCCCTAGCGCCACGTTGATAAGACTGCCCAGGGTATTGCCAAGCGTCGCCACCAGCCAAAGCGCTGCCCACTCCTGCCCTTGGCACCACTGGCGGGCAAGCCAGACCTCGGAGCCACCGGGTAGCAGTGTGGCACTTAAAAGCGCAATCCAGAAAAGGCTTAACACGGCGGGTCAGGGTAGCCGGCCGCCAAGCTTAGCGGTGATATTGTGGGCCGCCTCGCGCACGAGCGCCCCCAGCGTCAAAAGGCGCTCTTCGGGAATACGCGTCATGGGGCCGGACACCGAGATCGCCGCGACCGGCATGCGCCGCTCGTCGAAAATGCACGCCGCCACGCAGTGAAGGCCAACGGCGTGCTCCTGGCGGTCGCAGGCGAAGCCCTGAGCGCGAATGGCGCGCACCTCCGCCTCCAGTGCTTCGGGGTCGAAAAAGGTATTGGGGGTCACCCGCGCGAGCGCCTCGTCTTTTAAAAGCTCGCTGCGCTCGTCATCGCTCATGCCGGCCAACAGCGCCTTGCCCACACCGGAGGCGTGAAGCGGCGCGCGGGAGCCAAGGCGGGTGATCATGCGCATCATCTGGGGGGATTCATGCTGGGCGAGAAACACGGCCGTGGCGCCATCGCGAATACCCAGGTTGGCGGTTTCGCCGGTTTCGAAGGTGAGCCTTCTGAGAAACGGGCGGCTGGTGGCGACCACGTCGCGGGCCTCCAAAAAGCTGTTACCGATGCGAAAGGTTTTGACATCGATGCGCCAAAGTCCCTGTTCGCTCTCCTGGGTCACGAACCCCTGGCTTTGCAGCGCTTGAAGGAGCCGATGGGCAGTCGAGGGGGCGAGCTCGGCCTGTTCGGCAAGCTCTGAAAGGGCCAGCCCCAACGGGCTTGCCGCCAGATGTTCGAGCAGCGTTAGGCCACGTACCAGCGACTGGCTGTGCCCGCCGCTTGCTTTCGCGGTGCCTGCCGGGCGTCCCACTGACCTGCGCTTGGCGTCACTCACCGTGCTCTCTCCTTACTCACTTGCGGCGCAAAGCGAGCAGGATAACGCGAGCCGTGGGCCGGTGTCGCGTTTACGGAAATAAATCCCATTCTGGCGGGCAGGGGTACGACAGCGCCGAGCGGCGCTGTCGATGAGGGCAGCGCTAGCGCTTAGGCCCTTTTACGCTGGTCATGGCCCAGCGGATGGGGTTCGCCGCGGGCCTTGGCCAGCTCGATCTGGCGCTGGCGCTCCCGGGCCGCCGCGCGGGTCTTCTCGGGCAGCGAGTCGATGCAGTGCGGGCAGCTAATACCCGGCTCATAGGCCGAGCTTTGCATGTCTTCTTCGGAAATCGGCCGGCGGCAGGCGTGGCACTGCTCGAAGGCGCCTTCGCTAAGATCATGACGCACGGTAACGCGGTTATCGAACACGAAGCACTCGCCGTGCCACAGCGACTTCTCTTCGGGCACCTTTTCCAGATAGTTCAGCACGCCGCCCTTGAGGTGGTACACCTCCTCGAAGCCTTCCTTCAACATGAAGCTCGAGGCCTTTTCGCAGCGGATACCGCCGGTGCAAAACATGGCGACTTTCTTGTGCCTGGCCGGGTCATAGTGCTCGCGCACGTAGTCGGGAAACTGCCGGAAGGTAGTGGTTTTCGGATCGATGGCGCCGTCGAAACTGCCGATCTCCACTTCGTAGTCGTTGCGCGTATCGATGACCAGTACTTCCGGGTCAGAAATCACGTCGTTCCACTCTTCGGGCTCGACGTAGGTGCCCACGGTGTCGTTGGGGTCGATACCGTCGACGCCCAGGGTGACGATCTCTTTTTTAAGTTTTACCTTGGTGCGGTAGAACGGCATCTCGTCACAGAAGGACTCTTTATGGTCGATATCGGCCAGGCGTGGGTCGGCGGTGAGCCAGCCAAGCAGCGCATCGACCCCTTCCCGCGGGCCCGCCACGGTGCCATTGATGCCCTCTTTGGCGATCAGCAGCGTGCCTTTTACGCCGTTATCGGCCATGGTCTTTCTGAGCGGCTCGCGCAGGGCTTCGAAATCGTTCAGGGTGACGAATTTATAAAGCGCGGCCACCACGATAGGCGCCGCCGGGGTAGATTGGGTCATCGAACTCTCCAGGTAGTCGCCCTCGTAAAGGGCGGACCGGGTTAAAAACGCGCCCATTCTAGCGCAAACCGCCGGGCGCTTGAACGCCGGCACGTTGACGCAGGTCAATCCCGGCCCAAAAAGCGTCATTCGTCGATTTTATCGACGTTAAGGGCTTAAAAGCTTCACCTCCGAGTGCGTTCTCCCGGCGTATAGTGAACGTTTGCCCGTTCACCCAGGAATTCTCATGAAGATTCGCCGCTCCCTGGAGCGCGGCTACGCCGACCACGACTGGCTGCGCTCGTACCACACCTTCTCTTTTGCCAACTACATGGACCCGGCGCATATGGGCTTTCGCGCCCTGCGGGTCATCAATGAAGACCGGGTCAAACCAGGCTACGGTTTTGGCACCCACCCCCACCGGGACATGGAGATCATCTCCTACGTGCTCGAAGGCGAAATGGCCCACGAGGACAGCATGGGCAACGGCGAAGTCATGCGCCCGGGCGATGTGCAGCGCATGTCCGCCGGCACCGGCGTGCGCCACAGCGAGTACAACCACTCTAAAACCCAGGGGCTTCACTTTCTCCAAATCTGGATCGAGCCGCTAAGCCGCGGCATCGCGCCGAGTTACGAGCAAAAAGCGTTCTCCACGGCCTCCCGCCAGGGGCAGTGGCGCCTGCTCGTCTCTCAAAACGGAGACGATGACTCGGTGAGTATCCACCAGAGCGTCAACCTCTACGGCGGCCTGTTCGACGGCGACGTCGGCGCAGTGCCGCCCCGGCGCCACGCCTGGCTTCACGTGGTGAAAGGCGAGCTGACGGTCAACGATACCCGCCTTGAAGCCGGGGACGCCGCCGCCCTCACCCCGGACGAGCCGCTTGAACTGGGTGACGCCGTCAACGCCGAGGTACTGCTGTTCGATTTGGCCTAAGCACAACGCCAAACGGCCTCCCGAAGGAGGCCGTTATAGCTGCCGTGCCGAGCCGCCCGTAGCGAGGGTCTTTCGCCAGGGAGGGCGAAAGTAGCGCCCAGGGAAGGGTTCACAGCGCCCTCGCGTTGGGCGGGTCGGCACGGCCCTCGGGACAAGGCCGCTTAGCTATTGTGCGCCGAGTAGAGCACGCGGATTTTCAGCGTATGCTCGACCTGCTTGAGCGCCTCGAGCGCCTGCGGGCCGTAGGCCTTGTCCACGTCGATCACCACGTAGCCGACCTTTTCGTTGGTCTGCAGGTACTGGCCCGAGATGTTGATGCCGTTTTCCGAGAGCACCCGGTTGATCTGCGAAAGCACGCCGGGCACGTTGTCGTGAATGTGCAGCAGGCGGTGCTTGTCCGGATGCGCAGGCAGCGCGACTTCCGGGAAGTTGACCGAGGTGATGGTCGTGCCGTTATCGGAGTAGGTGGTGAGCTTCTCGGCCACTTCGACGCCGATATTCTCCTGGGCTTCCAGCGTCGAGCCACCGATGTGCGGGGTAAGAATCACGTTCTCGAGGCCGCGTAGCGGGCTTTCGAACTCTTCGCTGTTGCCCTTGGGCTCCACCGGGAAAACGTCCACCGCCGCGCCGTTGAGATGACCCGACGTGATCGCCTCGGCCAGCGGCTCGATCTCCACTACGCTCCCGCGGGATGCGTTGATGAAAACCGCCCCGGGCTTCATCCGCGCGATCTCTTTTTTAGTGATCATCCAGCGGGTCGAAGGAAGGTCCGGCACGTGCAGGCTCACCACGTCCGAGCGGGTCAACAGCTCGTCGAGGCTGCCGACCTGGCTTGCGTTGCCCATGCCAAGCTTGGTGATCACGTCGTAGTAGATCACCTTGAAGCCCAGCGCCTCGGCCAGTACTGAAAGCTGCGCACCGATGCTGCCGTAGCCAACGATTCCGAGGGTCTTGCCGCGCGCTTCGTGGGAGTTCTTCGCCGATTTCAGCCAGCCGCCCTGGTGGGCACGGGCGTTTTTCTCCGGGATACCGCGTAGCAGCATGATGGCTTGCGCCAGCACCAGCTCGGCCACCGAGCGCGTGTTGGAGTACGGCGCGTTGAACACCGCCACGCCGCGCTTGAGCGCAGCGTTCAGATCCACCTGGTTGGTACCGATACAGAAACAGCCAACGGCGACGAGCTTCTCGGCGGCGGCGAACACGCGCTCGTTGAGCTGCGTGCGGGAGCGAATACCGATGAAGTGGACATCGCGGATTTTCTCGATCAACGCCTCTTCGTCCAGGGACGTGGGCAGGTGCTCGATATTTTCATATCCGGCGTTGCGAAAATTGTCCACCGCGCTCTGGTGGACGCCCTCGAGTAGCAGGATTTTGATCTTGCTCTTGTCCAGGGACGTTTTGGCCATGGCTGAATCAACCCCTATGCTCGGCGAAGCCGCCGTTTATCGGTTCATGAAAGGCCATCATGGTAGCACGACAAGGCCCCTTCCCGGCGGCCCGAGCGGATGAAAAGTGTGCGCTTTCAAAATGAACGGGGCGCACGTTGAAACCTCGGCGTAGCCTTGGGCAGGCGCCACCCCTTGGCCTGGGTGTATACTGTGCCCTTCATAGTAGGCACACTCGAAGCCCAGGCAAAGGGCGTCAATAAGTAGGCATGGGTCAATGAGCGATAGCACTCCCCCCACACAGGATTTCGCCGCCACGGTTTCCCAACTGGAAACCCTGGTGGAGCGGCTTGAATCAGGCGAGCTCTCCCTGGAGGAGGCGCTGACCGCCTTTGAAGAGGGCGTAACGCTGACTCGCGATGCCCAGAAGCGCCTCGACAGCGCCGAGCTCAAAGTGCGCGCGTTAAGCGAAGACGGTGATGGCAAGTTGAGCATGACGCCCTTCGATGGCCCGGCCAGCGCGCCAGGTGATGCCCCCACTGAGGACGACGCCGAGGACACGCCCCCATGGTAAGCGAAAGCCCCCTGCGCCTAAGCGCGCACCGCGAAACCAGCAGCGCCCGGGTCGATGCCACGCTAAACGCGCTGTTCGACCAGAGCACGGCCGTCGACGCACGTCTGGAGGCGGCGATGCGCCACGGGCTGCTGGTGGGCGGCAAGCGCCTGCGCCCGCTGCTGGTGTATCTGGCGGGTCGTGCACTGAGCGCCGAAGAGCAGGCGCTGGACGCCCCGGCGGCGGCCATCGAGTTGATTCACGCCTACTCGCTGATCCACGACGACCTGCCTGCCATGGACGACGACGACCTGCGCCGCGGCCAACCCACGGTGCACAAGGCGTTCGACGAAGCCACCGCCATTTTGGCTGGCGACGCCCTGCAGGCGCTGGCCTTTGAAGTGCTGGCACGCACTCATCATCCGCGTTTGGGGTCCATGGTGACGACCTTGGCCACGGCCTCCGGGCGCCAGGGCATGGTCGCCGGTCAGGCGCTGGATCTGGCCGCCGTGGGCGGGCTGCCCGATGTCGCCTCGCTTGCCCACATGCACGCCCATAAAACCGGCGCGCTGATCGAAGCCGCCGTACGCCTGGGCGGGCTTGTCGCCGTCGAGGAAACCGACCCACGGCTTGCAGCACTGGCTCGCTACGCCCGCGCCATCGGGCTCGCTTTTCAAATCCACGACGACGTACTGGACGTGACCGGCGATACGGCTACGCTTGGCAAGATATCCGGCGCCGACGCCCTGCGGGCCAAGCCTACCTACTCGAGCCTTTTGGGCCTTGAAGGCGCCAAGCGCAAGGCCCGCGAGCTCATCACAGAGGCCACCGCCGCCCTTGCGCCGCTAGGTGAAAGAGGCGCACCCTTGGCCGAGCTTGCCGACTACATGATCGAGCGCGACCATTAACGATGCCTGTACAAAAAACGACCGTGACACCATGCCCATGAAGCTGTTCGACGAGATTTCCCGCGAGCGCCCGGCCACGCCGCTGCTCGACTCCTTTGACCACCCCGCGGCCCTGCGGGCCATGAACGACCGTCAGCTGGCCGAACTGGCCGACGAGCTGCGCGCGTACCTTTTATATAGCGTGGGGGTCTCCGGCGGGCACTTCGGCGCAGGGCTTGGCGTGGTCGAGCTAAGCGTGGCGCTGCACCACGTTTACAACACCCCAAGCGACCGGCTGGTATGGGATGTCGGCCACCAGGCCTACCCGCACAAGATTTTGACCGGACGGCGCGAGGCCATGACCGGCATTCGCCAGCACGGCGGCCTGGCCGCTTTCCCCCGCCGCGCGGAGTCCGAATTCGATACCTTCGGCGTGGGCCACTCCAGCACCTCGATTTCCGCCGCGCTCGGCATGGCACTGGCCGCCCGCGCCCAAAACGATGAGCGCCAGGTCTGCGCGATCATCGGCGACGGTGCCTTGACCGCCGGTATGGCGTTCGAAGCGCTGATCCACGCCGGCCACATGAACGCCAATATGCTCGTGGTGCTCAACGACAACGAAATGTCGATTTCGGAAAACGTCGGGGGCCTGGCCACTTATCTAGCGCGCATGCTCGCCAGCAAGCCGTATTTGAAGATGCGCGAAGAGGGCAAGAAAGTGCTTTCGCACCTGCCGGGAGCGCTCAAGCTTGCCAAGCGCACCGAAGAGCACATGAAGGGCTTCGTAAGCTCCGCTACGCTGTTCGAGGAGCTCGGCTTCAACTACGTGGGCCCCATCGACGGCCACGACCTGGAAGCGCTGACCGACACCCTGAGCGCGCTTCGCGACCAACCAGGCCCCCAGTTTCTGCATATCAAAACCGTCAAGGGCAAGGGCTTTCTGCCTGCCGAAGCGGACCAGATCGGCTACCACGCGATCACCAAGCTTGAAAAGCCCAACAAGGCGGCAGCGCAGGCCCAAAAGAGCGCCGCCCCCGCCGCGCCGAAGCAGAAATACTGCAACGTATTCGGCAACTGGCTTTGCGATATGGCCGCCGCCGACCAACGCCTGATGGGGATTACCCCGGCCATGCGCGAAGGCTCGGATCTGATCCGTTTTTCGAAAGAGTACCCGGCGCGCTACTTCGACGTGGCGATCGCCGAGCAGCACGCGGTGACCCTGGCCGCCGGCATGGCCTGTGAGGCAATGAAGCCGGTGGTGGCGATCTACTCGACCTTTTTGCAGCGCGGTTATGATCAGCTGATTCACGACGTGGCGGTACAGGGGCTCGATGTCACCTTCGCCATCGACCGCGCCGGGCTGGTGGGCGAAGACGGCCCGACCCACCACGGCAGCATGGATATCTCGTTTTTGCGCTGCGTGCCCAACATGGTGCTGCTGGCTCCGGCGGACGAAGCGGAGTGCCGCGCCATGCTGAGCGCCGCCTACTATCACGAAGGCCCCGCCGCGGTGCGCTACCCGCGCGGCACAGGCCCGGGCGTAGCCACCCCGGAAGACCTGGCGCCGATGATCATCGGTAAGGCGGAGCTTCGGGCGCGGGCCAAAGAAGGCGCCCCCAAAGTCGCCCTGCTCGCCTTTGGCAGCATGAACGGCCCGGCACAGGAAGTTGCCGAGACCCTGGGCGCCACGCATATCAACATGCGCTCGATCAAACCGCTGGATCATCAAATGGTGCTGGAGGCCGCCGCCGAGCATGACCTGCTGGTGACACTTGAAGAAAACGTGGTGGCCGGCGGCGCGGGTAGCGCCGTGCTGGAGCTGCTGCACGCCGAAAATATCCAGGCGAACGTATTGACGCTGGGTCTACCGGATAGCTTCGTCGAGCACGGCACCCCGGACGAGCTTCTGCGCGACTGCGGGCTGGATGCACCGGGTATTCAGGCGGCGATCGAAAAACGCCTGGCTTTGCTGGCAAAATAAACGCCCCACCCACGCTAAAGAGCCGGCGTTAAAGACGAGGCGAGGCGTTCAGGCGTACTCGTAGCGCCGGCCCCGGCCCGGCGGCGGGCTCGATCACCACCCAGCCCTCGGTTTCGAGCTCGGCGCAGGCGCGGCGAATCAGGGCGTGCTCGATCTCGAGGCGCCGCGCCAGTTGGGCGGTGGAAAGCGCGGCCTCCCCGGCCACTCGATCCAGCGCCACCAACACCAGCGCGCTTAACGTGTCGAGCTTTGGATGGGCGCGCTGGAGCGCTTTTAACGCGCTGTTTAGATCCTGGTCATCAGGCAATGCGGGCGCTGGGCTCCAGGCGGATGGCGATGGATTTATACGCCGGGGTGTGACTGCCGTCGCCCTTGTGGGAGAGCGGCACCAGCGGGTTGGTCTCCGGGTAGTACGCCGCCGCACACCCTTTGGGCGTATCATACGCCACGACCTTGAAGCCCTCGACGCGGCGGGTTACGCCATCGTCGGACTCGCCCACCAGGTCGACCCACTGCCCCGCTTCAACGCCCAGACGCGCAATATCGGATGCGTTCAAAAACACCACCTGGCGGCCGTTCTCGATGCCGCGGTAGCGGTCGTTGTAGCCGTACACCGTGGTGTTGTACTGATCGTGGGAGCGCATGGTTTGCAGCGTCAGCCAGCCGTCGCGTTCGGCCATTTGCTGGTGGATGACGCGCTCGGGGAGCGCTTCGCTCGAGAACACGGCCTTGCCGCTTTCGGTGGGAAAGGTGAGCTCGGCGGTGGGGTTGCCCAGCCAAAATCCGCGCGGCACGCGCACCCGCTCGTTGAAGTTATCGAAACCGGGAATCACCGCTTCCACGTGATCGCGAATCACGTCGTAATCCTCGCGCATCGCCGCCCAGTCCACCTTCTCGCTGCCCAGCAGGTGCTCGCCAAGCTGGGTCAAAAGCGCGATTTCCGACGGCAGGTCCTGGCTTGCCGGGCGGTTGATGCCGGCGGAGCCGTGCACCATGCTCATCGAGTCCTCGACGGTGATCAGCTGGGTCTTGCCGCCGGTCTTGTCGATTTCGCTGCGCCCCAGGCACGGCAGAATCAGCGCTTTCTCGCCGGTAATCAGGTGGCTGCGGTTGAGCTTGGTGCTGATGAAGGCGGTCAGACGACACTGGCCCATCGCCGCCTCGGCCACCCCACTGTCCGAAATCGCCCGGGTGAAGTTACCCGCCAGACCGATGAATATCTTGCCGGGCGCGTCACGCATCGCCTCCACGGCGGCGACGGAGTCCACGCCGTGCTCCCTGGGCATCGGCGTTTTGTAGCGCGCCTCCAGGGCGTCCAGCAGCTCGTCAGTGGGCTTTTCGAAAATGCCCATGGTGCGGTCGCCCTGCACGTTGGAGTGGCCGCGCACCGGCGAGGTACCGGTGCCGGGTCGGCCCATATTGCCGCGCAGCATCAATACATTGACGATTTCGCGCACGGTGGGCACCGAGTGCACGTGCTGAGTAATGCCCATCGCCCAACAGATAATGGTCGCGTTAGAGCGGGCGTAGAGCTCGGCGGCCTGGCCCATTTCGTCGCGGCTCAAACCGGACTGCGCCTCCAGCGCTGCCCAGTCGGTCGCATCCACTTGCGCCTTGTAGGCCTCGAACGCCTCGGTGTGCTGGGCGATAAAGGCCTCATCCAGCACCGACTCGCCGCTTTCCTCGCGCTCGAACAGCGCCTTGGCAATACCGCGCAGCGTGGCCATATCGCCGCCAAGCTTCGGGCAGAAGTAGTGCGAGCTGATCCGGTGGCTGCCGCCCCGCAGCATCTCCAGCGGCTTTTGCGGGTCGGCGAATTTCTCGAGACCCCGTTCGCGCAGCGGGTTGAAGCTTGCGATAGTCGCGCCGCGCTCGGCGGCCTCGCGCAGGGTACCGAGCATGCGCGGGTGGTTGGTGCCCGGGTTTTGGCCAAACACGAAAATCGCCTCGGCGTGCTCGAAGTCTTCCAGCCGCACGCTGCCCTTACCGGTGCCCAGCGCCTCCCCCAGCGCCACACCGCTGGCTTCGTGGCACATGTTGGAGCAGTCCGGCAGGTTGTTGGTCCCGTAAAGCCTGGCCAGCAGTTGGAACACGTAGGCCGACTCGTTACAGGCCTTGCCCGAGGTATAGAAAATGGCGTCGTCCGGCGTGGGCAGCGCCTTGAGCTCGGCGGCGATCAGCTCGAGGGCGGCGCCCCACTCGATGGGCTCATAGTGGTCGGTCTGGGCATTATATGCCATGGGCTCGACCAGCCGGCCCTGATCCTCCAGGCGGTAGTCATCCCAGGTCTTGAGCTCGGTGACGCTGTGTTTGGCAAAAAAATCGCGCTTCACCTTCTTGGCGGTTGCCTCCCAGGTCACCGCTTTCACGCCGTTTTCGCAAAACTCGAAGGAGGAGCCGTGTTCCGGGTCGCCCCAGGCGCAGCCAGGGCAATCGAAGCCATCGGGCTGGTTGATTTTGAAAAGCGAGCGGGCGTTGGTCGCCGGTGAACGGCTGTGCAGCAAGTGCTTGCCCACCGCCTTGAGCGCCCCCCAGCCGCCGGCGGGGCTATGGTACTCGCCCACGTCAGGGTCGTGTTTGGCCGCTTTTTTGGTGTCCGCGGTTTCAAAAGTGGGCGAGGCCATCATGTATCTCCAAATGTCGTCTTGGCAGGCGCCACGCCCCTAAGCGCGGCGGGCGCCTTTATAGGCGTAACGTTCGAGTAAAAGCCGGGCGGGGTCAAGCGCCCCGGCCGGGTCTGACCATTTAGAAAGGACTAAAACTCGGACGCTTTTGGGCTGTCCGAGTTCTGGCCATCGTGGATATAAAGAACGTAACGTTAACGCGGCGGGGTGGGGAGCGCGTCTTTCATGTCGTTGGGCACGTCAAAACCGCGCGCCGCTCCCCGGGCGCTAATCAAGCCGCCGGGGAAGCCGCTTCGGCGGCGAAAGTCCGGCGTGACGCCGCCCTGGTAGGCATGGCGCTGAGAAAGCGCTTTGGCGCACCACAGATCGACAGCGGTCAGTACCCCTACCGCGGTCAGTGCCAGGTAAATATTCTGGCGCCTGGGATTATGGCGGTCCTGCAGGGCATAGGAGAGCGCGGCCAGGTCCAATACATCGCCGCCGACACGGCTCCATACCGCTTGGGTAGGGTTGGCCGATAACGCCCCGACGCCGCTTGCGATCTCGCGAACGCCGCCGGCGCGCACCCGTCCACTGACACCTTTCATGCCCAGCGCGCCGCTGAGCTTTTTCGGCGCCAGCAGCTTATAAAGCCCGATGCCCAGGCTTAGCCAACCAAGGCCCCGCGCCACCCGGTCGGCCCCGCTCATCGAACGGGTCATACGCCTGGGCGTACGGTTTGGATAGTTTGCCATCGAAACCTCCCTTGGCTCGTTTACGGCTTGAGAATGACCTTGATGCACCCATCCTGCTTTTCGCGAAAGGTGTTGTACATTTCAGGCCCCTGGTCGAGCCCAACGGAGTGGGTAATCACGAAAGAAGGATCGATCTGGCCTTCGTCGATCCGGCGCAGAAGATCCTCGCTCCAGCGGTTCACGTGGGTCTGGCCGGAGCGTACGGTCAACCCCTTGTTCATGAGCGCGCCGATGGGAAACTTGTCGATCAGACCACCGTAAACGCCGGGAATCGACAGCACCCCGGCCGGCCGGCAGACGTAGATCATCTCGCGCAGCACGTGGGAACGGTCGGATTCCAGCATGACCGCCTGCTTGACCCGATCATAGGCCGAGTCCAGTGACCGGGTGGCGTGGGCCTCGAGCCCGACGGCGTCGATACATTTTTCCGGGCCCTTACCGCTGGTCAGCGTTTGAAGCCTCTCCAGCACACTTTCCTGGTCGAAATTGATCGTTATCGCCCCGCCCGCCTGGGCCATGGCAAGGCGCTCCGGAACGTTATCGATCACCACCACCTGCTTGGCGCCGAGCAGCACGGCGCTGCGCACGCAGAACTGACCCACCGGCCCCGCCCCCCAGATCGCCACCGTATCGGTGGGCTGGATATCGCACTGGACGGCGGCCTGCCAGCCGGTGGGAAAGATATCGCCCAGAAAGAGCACCTGCTCGTCGGTGAGTGAGCTTGGCACCTTGATATGGGTGCTATCGGCAAAGGGCACGCGCACGTATTCGGCCTGGCCGCCGGCGTAGCCGCCGGTCAAGTGGGAGTAGCCGAAAAGCCCGGCGCCGGCATGGCCAAAGGCTTTGTCCGCCAGGCCCTTATTGCGGTTGGAGCGCTCACAGGCCGAGAAATTGCCGCGCTGACACTGAGGACACTCGCCGCAGGTGATGATGAACGGCACGACGATACGATCGCCCACTTTGAGTTTCTTATTATCGTGCCCCACTTCCATGACCTCGCCCATGAACTCATGGCCGAGCACGTCGCCATTTTCCATAGCGGGGATAAAGTGGTTATAGAGGTGCAGGTCAGAGCCACAGATCGCGCAGCTACTGACGTTGATGATGGCATCGCGAGGATGCTCTATTTCCGGATCGGGAACCGTGTCATAACGGACATCGTTCTTGCCGTGCCAACATAGTGCTTTCATGGTGGCTCTCCTGAAGGGTTAGCCATGGCCGATGCCATGCCAGCTATCACTATAGTGCACCTCCTAAAATAAACGTTTAACAAAGGATAAAAGCGAAGGTAGCGTCGAACCAATGGCCCCGCTTTTAGCCCTCGTACCGGTGAGCATGCGTTTAAACAAACGTCGCCGGCTACAGGCACTTAAAACGAATCCCTCTATAATGACGCTACTGTCCAATATAGCGGCGCTGAAAGTGATAAATTCGTTCACCGCCTCTTTTCCATCGACCGCTTGAGAGTACTATGACGTTTTTGCTTATTTCGACGCTGCTGTTTGGTTTGCTGGGCTTGGCCATTTTTGGCCCCATTGGCCTGCTGGTCGGCGGCGGGGTTGGCTTTTGGATCGCCCAGCGCGCGATACGCCGGCTGATCACCGCCCGCCGCCAGATCGAACAGGGCTATCTGGAGTCGGTCTTCGCCGTGATGGGGTGTCTTTGCCAGGCCGATGGCCGCGTTAGCGACAACGAGCGCGACATCGCCGAGCGTCTTTTCAGTCAGATGCAGCTAAGCGATGCGCTGCGCGCCCAGATGCGCACCGCCTTCGAGCGTGGCCAGGCAGACAGCTTCGACCTGGACGCAGAACTTGCCCGGGTGGGCCGCTTGACGCAGCGCCAGCCGGTGATGCGCCAGATGTTCGTGCAGGTGCAGCTCAGCGCCATCGCCGCCGATGGCGAGATTCAAGAAAGCGAACACGCCATGATGATGCGCGTGGCCCAGGGCATTGGCTGTAGCGAAACCGAAGTACGCCAGATCGAGGCGATGATGCAGCGCGCCTCCGCCAACGCCGCGGGTACCAGCGAAACCTCCCTCGAAGACGCCTACCGGGTACTGGGGGTTAGTGAAGAGGCCAGCGACGCCGAGGTCAAAAAAGCCTACCGGCGCCTGATGAGCCAAAATCACCCGGACAAGCTGGCCGGCAAAGGCTTACCTGAAAGCATGCGCGACATGGCCCAGCAGCGTACCAGCGAAATCAGCAACGCTTACGAGCGGATCAGCCGCGCCCGGGAGTGAGCGCCAGCCCCTGATCAGGCCTTTTCGCCCAGCGCGGCGATATGCGACGGCAAGCGCTCGTGGCTTCCGTACATGAAGTGGTTCTCCATGCGCTCGGCAAACTGCGCGGCGGCAGGCTCGCGGCCAACGGCCATGGCCACTTCGCGGATGTGCATGGGCGCGGCCCCGCAGCAGACGCCCAGATAGTTGACGCCGCTATCGAAGGCCTTGCGAGCAAAGGCGCCCAGCTCGTAGCGGTTGCAGAACAAGGGGTCCAGCGCGGTGGGGAAAGGGCGCCCGTGAGGCGAGGGGCAACTGCACCCCTGGGTGTCGGAAAGATTGAAAAAGGTGGGCTCCTGGGCCGTGGTGCGAAAGGTCACCGGCAGTGCCGCGACGTGACAAGACACCGCCTCGCGAATCTGCTGGATCCAGTCCAGCATGGTATCCGGCCCCCTAAAGCAGTTCAGGCCGACCACGCTGGCGCCGTTTTGCTCGAGCGCCACGCAGGTCTCCACGATACCGGGGCCGTCGATCATTTTATTTTCGGCCATCGGCGCCAGGGTGATGACCGCCGGCAGCCCCTTGGCCTTGATCGCCTCCAGCGCTGCCTGGGCTTCACCGGCGTAGTAGAACGTTTCGCCGATGATGAAATCCGCGCCCTCCTCGACGGCCCACTGCACCATTTCATCGAACATGGCGCGCACGCTCTGCTGGGACGCCGGATCCTGAGGGTCCCATACGTTGCTGTTGGAAATGTTACCGGCCATCAGGTTGCCGGGCTGTTCATCGGCCACCTTGCGGGCGATTTTGAGCGCGGCCCGGTTCAAGGGCTCCAGCAGCTCCTCCTTGCCGATCACGCGCATTTTTTCGCGGTGCCCGTTGTAGGTGAACGCCTGCACGATGTCCGAACCCGCGTGTTGAAAATCGCGGTGCAATGCTTCCAACGCGTCCGGGCGCAGCAGCGCCACTTCCGGGACGAACTCCCCCGCCGAGAGGTAACCGCGGCGCTCGAGCTCGAAAAGAAAGCCCTCGGCGCAGATAAGCGGGCCGTCATCGAGCCGGCGGGTGATCAGGTCTTGTACCATGGGGGAGTGCCTCCGAAATGAGCTTTATCGTCAATGAAGGCTCAGTTTGGCAGGCCTGGTCGGCGTAAAACCAATGAAAAATCCGCCCCATGAAAATGAGCCGAATTCATTATTGGATATATCAACGAGAAAATTATAAATATTAACGCTCGGGACTGGCTTACCGCCCACAAGGCGCACGCTCTGCCACCCGGCCAAGGCCCGCGCCACCCAGAAAGCCAGGCACTTAGCCTGGCCGGCGTACCAGTGTCAGCCAGTAGTCTTCCAATGAGCGAATCGAGGCGACGAACTGCTCGATATCCATGGGTTTGACGATGAATCCGGCTGCCCCCAAATCATAAGAAGCGAAGATATCCGCTTCGGCTTCCGAGGTGGTCAACACCACCACCGGAATCTGGCGCAGCGTTTCCAGAGACTTCACGCGTTTCAAAAACGCCTTGCCGTCCATGCGCGGCATGTTGAGATCCAGAAGGATCAGATCCGGCCTCGGCGCTGACGCGTATTTACCTTCACGGTGCAAAAACGCTAATGCCTCGACGCCGTCGCCGACATCGTGCACATCCACCAGCATATGGCCCTCCTTGAAGGCCATTCTGGCAAGATGCACGTCGGCGGGCTCGTCTTCCACCAATAGCACAACGAAATGTCCATCCATTACGGTTTCTCCCTGACCAGTGGCAAATCGAAGACGAAGCACGCCCCACCCGCCATGCCGTCCTCCACCGTTATACGCCCATTCACCTTGCGCAGCATCTTGACGACTTTGGCAAGCCCTACGCCGGTACCGGGGTATTCCTCGCTGTTAGGCACCAGCCGTGCAAACATCTCGAAGACCTGCTGGCGGTATTCCGGCGCGATGCCCTGGCCGTTATCCGCCACCCGGTACTGGACGCGCCCTTTTTTCACGCTGGCGCTAATCACGATGTCCAGCGGCCGTTCTGGATGGCGGTATTGCCAGCTGTTGTGCAACAGCACGTTGAACAACTGGGCAAGCTGCTTGTGGTTGAACCAGACCTCATAAAGCTCACCTTCGATGCGCAAGCTGCCCGCCTCGCGCAGGGCTGAAACCGCGGGTTCGAACTGATAGAGCTCGTTGACCAGCTGCTCGACATCGACGCGCTCCGGGGGCGCGGCGACCGTCCCCACGCCCAGGTAGCATTGAACATCGCCGACCAGGTCCCTCAGGCGCTGGGCCTGGTCCGCGATAAAGTGAACCGCCAGCGCCCCGTTCGAGTCGCTCGGCGTTTGGGACGAGCGCTGCAACTGATGGGCGAAACTCACCAGCCGTCGACTCGGCTCCTGGAAATGGTGCGCCATGGCCTGGCTCAAGCGCTCCAATTCCTGGTTACGAAACGAAAGCTCGTCGATCAGCCGGACGTTTTCGCGCTGGGCGCTACGCAGGCGCCATAGGGCCAGCGCCAACAACACGATGACGAGCGCCTGGGCAAGGGCGCTGCCTATCCAAAACCAGCGGGCGCGCTCGCGGGCGCGGCTCAGCTCGGCTATTTGCAGGTCCACCTGCTGCTCGACCGTTTCGATATAGCGCCGTTTACTCGCCCCATCCATAGCGCTCATATCGTAAATCGACGATAGCATGACGTCTTCGTCTGCCTGGCGATAAGACTGGGAATACACCCCGACGATGCGGGTGCTGCCATCGGCCAGCCGGTGTCGAAAGATGAGGTGGTTACGCGCCTGGCGGCTGGCGCGCTCGATTTCCTGGCGCACCTGGTCGGGGGTAAAGGTATTGATCTGATCGACGTTCATCGCTTCAAGATCCGCGTAGCCGTAGAAGGCGGCGGCCGCCGCGTTGGCGCGCAGGATATCGCCATCGTCTACCGCCACCATCCACATCGGCACTGGGCTGTGCGAAAAGTACTCATCGAAGCTCAGGTCGGCCCACCCCGACGAAGGCAGCAGCATCAACATCCACAAAAGCGTACGCACCGTGATATGCGCTTGATGTTTCATGGCGTTCTCAGTACGTCACAGGGTAGCGTGACATGGAAACAGCTGCCCTGGTCCAAACCGGCGGAGGAAACCCGGATTTGCCCGTGGTGGTGCTCGACGATCTTGCGACATATCGCAAGCCCCACGCCAGTGCCTTCGAACCGCTCGCGGCTATGCAGGCGCTGAAACACCTTGAACAGGCGCGGTATCTGGTCCGGCTCGATGCCGATACCGTTGTCGGCCACCGTGATATGCAAGGTATCTTCACGCGGGCAGCGCTCAATGGCGACCGTCACCTCGACCGGCTTATCGAAGGCGTGATATTTGAGCGCGTTGCCCACCAGGTTTTGGAAAAGCCGGGTTAGCCCATCGCGGCTTGCATTCACCTCGGGCCACTCGCCTTGTACCGCCACCGTGGCGCTGGCGTCCGCGATCGCCGGGGCGAGAAAGTGAAGCGCCTCATCGAGAGACTCGCGCAGGGGAAAGACGCTCAACGACGGGATTTGCCGCCCCACCCGGGAGTACTCCAGCAGGGAAAGCAGCATCGCGTCCATACGCTTGGCGCCATCGCTCATGTAATGCAGCATGGTGCTTGCGTCGTCGTCCAGCCGCTCGCCCAGGTGGCGCTCTAGAAGCTGGGCGTAGCTGGTCACCATACGCAGCGGCTGGCGTAGATCGTGGGAGGCCGCGTAGGCAAAGTGTTCCAGCTCGCGATTGGATTTCTCCAGGGATTCGCGGTAATCGTCGCGCTCTTGCTGAAGCAGGTAGGAGGCGGTGACGTCGCGCAGGTAGCCGTGCCAAATCGTGCTGCCATCGGCAAGGCGCTCGGGCTTTGAGTCCCCTTCTATCCACAGAAGCCCCGCTTCCGGGTGATTCACTCTAAACGTCAGATTCCAGACGCTCTGCGCTTTGGCCGAGGCGTCGATACTATCGGCCATCTTGTCGAGATCCTCCGGGTGAATCACGGCAAAAACACGGCCCACGTCTTCGTTGATCTCCTCCGGTGTCAGGCCGTAGATGTCCTTGATGCCGATACTCGCGTAGGGAACGTGTACCGTGCCATCGGCCTTTTTCCAGTACTGGAAAATAGCGCCGGGTAGCCGCGCGCTCAGTTTGGTGAGGCGATCGGTTATTACCTGGGCCCGGGCCTCGGCCTCTTTACGCTGGGTAATATCGATGTGCGTACCGGCCATCCATCGCGCATTGCCCGCCTCGTCCTGGTCGACCACCCGGCCGCGGGCGTACACCCAGATATCGTGACCGTCGCGGTGGCACATGCGAAATTCGATGTTGTAGCTTTCGGTCTCGCCCTCGAGATGCGCGCGTAACGCCTGATGGGCGCGGGCCAGCTCCTGCGGATGACAAAATCGCTCCCAGGTCGCTACCGTGGTGGGCGTTAGCTCATCGAGTGTATAGCCGACCATCTCTGCCCAGCGCTCGTTCAAGCGTGTTTCACCGGTTTGAATGTTCCACTCCCAGGTACCTGCCGAGGTACCCCAAAGGATATGGCTCAGCGCTTTCTGCTGGCTTTTCAACCGGACTAAACGTTGGCGGCTGCGCCAATAGATCAGCCCCTGCAGCGCGATGGAGACCACCAAAGCGACGGCCAAAAAAACGACCCAGGGCCAGCCGTTTTGACCGAAGATGGCCGCAAATTGAAGGGGTTCGCTACTCATGATGGACACACACCTGGTTACGCCCGGCCTTTTTCGCCTCGTAAAGGGCGCTGTCGGCCCGCGCCAGGGCGCCGTCCGGAAGCGAGTCGCTGCCCTGCATGCGCGCGACGCCAATGCTGGTGGTGACCTTGAGCGGTGAATTCACGCACTCAAGCGGTACCTGCATCGCCTCGACCGAGGCGCGCAGCTTTTCGGCGGCTATCTCGGCGCCGGCCAGGTCGGTGTCGGACAGTACCACCACGAACTCTTCGCCGCCCAAACGTGCAAACACATCCGTTTGGCGCAGCTGACGTGTCACGGTCGCGGAAAACTGCTTCAATACCGCATCGCCGGCGCCGTGGCCGTAGGTATCGTTAACGCTTTTAAAACGGTCCAGATCCAGCATGACCACGCAGACGGCGTAGCCATCATTGCGTTTCAAGCGCGCCAGCTCGCGCCTTGCCAGGTCCATGAAGCTTCGCCTATTGAGCAGCCCCGTCAGCTCATCGTACATGGCAAGCTGGGTTAGCTGCGCCTCCATGGCCTTGCGTTCGCTGATGTTCTGTTGGACGCCGACCATCCTGAGTGGCCGCCCGTCGGCGCTGCGGCTGACCAAATGCCCCGACTCGAACACCCAGACCCAGTGGCCATCCCGGTGGCGCATACGAAACTCGCACTGGTAATTGGGCTCCTCCCCTTGGGTATGACGCGCGATGGTGGCCTCGACCCGATCGCCGTCTTCCGGGTGGATCTGGGCAAACCACTCTTCCACACTTTTCGGAAGGTCGGCGTGCTCTCGCTGATAGCCAAGCGTTGCCAGCCAGCGATCGCTGTAGATAAAGGCGTTCTCCTGCAGAAGCCACTCCCACACGCCAAGCTTGGCGCCCTCGATCGCCGCGGCCATGCGCTCTTCCGAAATCACCAAACGCTGTTCGAGCTTCGCCCGGCTGATGGCGTAGCGAATGGCGCGGTGAAGGGAGTCGGCGTCGATCTTGCCTTTGATCAGGTAGTCCTGGGCGCCGGCTTCGAGTACTTCGAGAGAAAAGTCCGCGTCATCGAACCCGGTCAGCACCACGATGGGCACGCCGCTGGCGATCTGCTTGCAGGCCAAAACGGTCTGGATACCGCTGGCGTCTGAAAGGCTGAGATCGAGCAGGATGACATCCGGAAAGGAGGCGGCTTGCGTCAAAAAATCGGTGAGCCGAGCAAGGCTCTCGACCCAGGTGAGCGTGCTATCGCCATGATCATACTTGAAGGTGTATTGGATCAGCGCCGCGTCGCCCGGGTCGTCTTCGACCAGCACTATCGATAACGGCTTTCCCACCTGTTTCGATGACTGTTTCATTGTTTGCCTTCTGCCAGTTCATTTGGCAAGACTGCTCAGAAGGCGGACAAGAGTCAAGCGTCGTCAATCACTCACTTTTTACGCTCGATATCCACATCCTCGGCCTGAGTAAAATCCCCCAGCGCCATCATGTGGCCAAGCTTGCCGGCCTTGGTGGCCAGGTACTGCTCGTTGTGCGGGTTGAGGCCGGTGGTAATGGGCAAACGCTCGGTCACGTTGACGCCGTCGTTGGTCAGCGCCTCGACCTTGCGAGGGTTGTTGGTCATCAGTTTGAGCGCCTGGATATTGAGATGCTCGAGCATCGGCACACAAAGATCGTAGCGGCGCATATCGGCGCCAAAGCCCAGCCGCTCGTTGGCCTCGACGGTGTCCGCGCCCTGGTCCTGCAGGTTATAGGCGCGAATCTTGTTCAAAAGGCCAATGCCGCGGCCTTCCTGGCGCAGGTACAAAAGCACCCCGCGCCCCTCTTCGGCGATGCGTTTGAGCGCCTCTTGAAGCTGATAGCCGCAGTCGCAGCGCATCGAAAACAGCGCATCGCCGGTCAAGCACTCGGAGTGCACGCGCCCGAGCACCGGGGCAACGCCTGTCACATCGCCAAGCGTCAGGGCGATATGATCCTTGCCCGTTGCATCGTCTTCGAAGCCGTGCATGGTAAATGTGGCCCAGGGGGTGGGCAGCCGGGAGGCGGCAATGAAGCGAATGGTCACGGGTTACCTCGCAAATCGACCAGAGCCGGAAACGATGTGAGTAGGAAAAGAACTCGGTAGTTTACCAAAAAGCGGCGCCGGCCTCACGGCCTGCATCCACGCAAGCGGCGATAAAACGACGAATCGGCCACCTTCTACCCACCGCCGCCCGACGAGCGCCGCTATCCTGATGCGCACTACCTCGCCTACAATAGGGGCAAATTTCCCTAGAGCAGGCGTTTATGTCCTCTTCCGCTGTATCTCCTCCCCATTTGCAAAACGACCGTTTTCTACGCGCCTTGGCCCGCCAGCCGGTGGACCGCACGCCGGTCTGGATGATGCGCCAGGCCGGGCGCTACCTGCCCGAGTACCGCGAGCGCCGCGCACAGGCGGGCAGCTTCATGGACCTTTGCCGCAATCAGGACTTCGCTTGCGAAGTGACCCTGCAGCCGCTGGAGCGCTTTCCGCTGGATGCCGCGATTCTGTTCTCGGATATACTGACCATTCCCGACGCCATGGGCCTGGGGCTCTATTTCGAAACCGGTGAAGGGCCGAAATTTCGCAAGACCGTACGCACCCCGGAAGAGGTCGCGGCGCTTGGCGTGCCCGACGTCGAGCGCGACCTGGACTACGTGATGCGCGCGGTGTCCACCATTCGCCGCGAACTCAATGGCCGCATGCCGTTGATCGGCTTCTCCGGCAGCCCCTGGACGCTGGCGACCTACATGGTCGAAGGCGGCTCGAGCAAGGATTTCCGCCATCTGAAAACCATGCTCTACGACACCCCGGACACCATGCACCAGCTCCTCGATACGCTGGCCCACGCGGTGACCGACTACCTCAATGCCCAGATTCGCGCCGGCGCCCAGGCGGTGCAGATTTTCGATACCTGGGGCGGCTCGCTCTCCACACCGGCGTATCTCGAGTTTTCGCTTCGCTACATGGAGCAGATCGTCTCGGGCCTGATCCGCGAGCACGACGGCCGCCGCGTGCCGGTGATTCTGTTCACCAAAAACGGCGGGCAGTGGATCGAACACATCGCCTGCGCCGGTGCCGACGCGGTGGGGCTTGATTGGACCACCGAGCTCAGTGACGCCCGCGACCGGGTGGGCCATAAGGTGGCGCTACAGGGCAACCTGGACCCCAACGTGCTGTTTGCCCGGCCCTCGGCCATTCGCGCCGAAGTCGCCCGGGTACTGGAAAGCTACGGGCACGGGCCGGGCCATATCTTCAACCTGGGTCACGGCATCAGCCAGTTCACCAACCCCGACCACGTCAGCGCCTTCATGGAGGCACTGCACGAGCTTAGCCCCCAGTACCATAAAAACGACCAGCAAAGCGACGCCGGAGAGGCCCGATGAACGATTTCGATCAAGCGCAGTGGTTCACCGAAGTCTTCGACGCCCACGGCAGCGCGTTCTCGCTCAAAGTCAGCGAGAAGCTTTGGGATGTACAAAGCGCCTATCAGCACCTGGAAGTCTATGCCACCGAGACCTACGGCAACCTGTTAGTGCTGGACGGCTGCGTGATGCTCACCGACCGGGACAACTTCCTGTACCACGAAATGATCGCCCATCCGGCGCTTTTCACCCATCAGGACCCGAAGCGCGTCGTGATCATCGGCGGCGGCGACTGCGGCACGCTGAAGGAAGTGCTGCGTCACGAAAGCGTGGAAAAAGTCACTCAAATCGACATCGACGAAGAGGTCACCAAGGCCTCCGAGCGCTTCTTCCCGGCGCTGGTAGAAGCCAACGCCGACCCGCGCGCCGAGCTTTTGTTCGCCGATGGTGTGAAGTGGGTGGATGACGCAGCCGATGAAAGCATCGATGTGCTGATCATCGACTCCACTGACCCGGTCGGCCCGGCGGAAGGGCTTTTCAAGACCGAATTTCTGGCGCGCTGCCACCGCATTCTGCGCCCCGGCGGCGTGCTGGTGCAGCAAAGCGAATCGCCGCTTTATCACAGCGGGTCGATCATTCGTGAACTGCGCAAGGATATGAAAAAAGCAGGCTTTGAAAGCGTGGCAACGCTGCCCTTCCCCCAGCCGGTTTATCCGTCGGGCTGGTGGAGCGTGACGCTGGCGGGCAAGGCGACAAACGTTGAAAGCTTTCGCGAAGAGGCTGCCGCGGAGCATGAAATGCCGCTACAGTACTACACGGTAGAGGCTCACCGCGGCGCCCTGGCGCTGCCGCCGTTTATGCGCGCCGCTTTCGCTTAAATTCCCCAAAGCGACACGCACTGAATCGAGGCCGGGCACTGCTCGGCCTTTTTTGTAGCGCTTACCCACGCAAGGGACACAACAATGAACAAAGCGGATCACACAAGGGCAATCAAAAGGACCCTCACAAGTGCTATCCCAGGGGCCGCGGGTTGGCGCATCAAGCTGGTGACCGGGGCGGCGCTTTTGCTGCCCGGCCTGGCGCTGGCCACCACGCTTGAAACGGTGCAAGAGCGCGGCAGTCTGCGCTGCGGAGTCAATGCGGCCCAGCCCGGCTTCTCGGCGCTGGACGACGAAGACACCTACCGGGGGCTGGATACCGACATTTGCCGCGCGGTGGCCGCCGCCGCCCTGGGGGAAGGCGCCAACGTCGAGTTCGTACCGCTGGATTCGGTCGAGCGCTTTGCGGCGCTTCAGTCCGGCGAGGTCGATGTGCTCTCGCGTACCACCACCTGGACCTCGACCCGGGATACCACTCTGGGCATCCACTTCACCGGGGTGAGCTATTTCGATGGCCAGGCCTTCATGGTGGCAAGCGACCTGGGCGTTCAAAGCGCAAGCGAGCTGGACGGCGCGGCGGTGTGCACCCAGTCCGGCACCACCAGCGAGCTCAACCTGGCCGACTACTTTCGGTTGAACGGCATGAGCTTCGATGCGGTAGTGTTCGACGCCCCGGAGCAGTCCATCGCCGGCTTCGAGTCCGGACGCTGCGACGTTTTAAGCTCCGACGCCTCGCAACTCTATGCCCAGCGCATGCAGCTGGCCGACCCGGACATGGCCATCGTCCTCCCCGAGACGATCTCCAAGGAGCCCCTGGGCCCGGCGGTGCGCCAGGGCGACGATCAGTGGTTCAACATCGTTAAATGGTCGCTGTTCGCCATGCTCAACGCCGAGGAGCTGGGCGTGAGCATGGCCAACGTGGACGAACAACTCGAATCCGAAAGCCCGGATGTGCTGCGCCTACTGGGCCGCGACGGCAATTTCGGCGAGGCGATGGGCCTTGATGCCGACTGGGCCTATCAAATCGTCAAGCAGGTGGGCAACTACGCCGAGATGTTCGATCGCAACGTGGGTGCAGGTTCAGCGTTTAATATCGGACGTGGGCTGAACGGGCTGTGGCGCGATGGCGGCCTTCAGTACGCCCCGCCCATTCGCTAACCATTTTTGCCCCACTCGCCTGTTTTCACTGGCCGATTCGGCAGGGGCCGCACGGCCGGTGCACCAAATAAGCTCAACCAGTAGCCGAAGTCGCACTTTTTTGCAGCACAACTTTGGTCAAAACGTTGCCGATTTTGCGTTGAAAAGCGCTGAATGAGTAGATATGTCCTTTCTGGCATCTTCCTTGCTAGCGTTATGTGCCGTGCTTCGGCATTTATAACGAAATTTAATAACGAGGAAGGGAAACAACCATGCTTAACAAAAAACACGTGGTACTGCTGGGCTGTGCTGGCGCCATCACCTTATCGGGTGTAGCGAGCGTTCAGGCAGATGTCTTGGAAGATACGCGCTCACGAGGCGCCGTGCAGTGTGGCGTGAGTGATGGTTTGCCCGGTTTCTCCGCCCCGGACGACAGCGGCGAATGGCAAGGCCTGGACGTTGACGTCTGCCGCGCCGTGGCCGCTGCCGTGCTGGGCGATGCAGACGCGGTCAACTACATCTCGCTGAACGCCGTCGAGCGCTTCACCGCGCTGCAGTCTGGCGAGATCGACGTGCTTTCTCGTAACACCACCTGGACCACCACCCGCGACACTACCCTGGGTCTGAACTTCACCGGCGTGACCTTCTACGACGGTATCGGCTTCATGGTTAATCGTGACCTGGGCCTTAACGGCGCCGACGAGCTCGACGGCGCGGCGATCTGCATCCAGTCCGGCACCACCACTGAACTCAACGTGGCGGACTACTTCCGCGCCAACGACATGGCCTTCGATCCGATCGTTTTCGACACCTCCGAGCAAACCGTGGGCGGCTTCCAGTCCGGGCGCTGTGACGTGCTGACTTCCGATACCTCCCAGCTCGCCGCGCTGCGCATCCAGCTCGACGAGCCGGACAGCGCGATGATCCTTCCCGAGATCATCTCCAAAGAGCCGCTGGGCCCGGTGGTTCGCCAGGGCGACGACACCTGGTTCAACATCGTTAAGTGGTCGCTGTTTGCTATGCTCAACGCCGAAGAGTACGGCGTCACCAGCGAAAACGTCGACGACATGATGGACAGTGAAAACCCGGATATCGCGCGTCTTCTGGGCCAGGACGGCAACTACGGCGAAGGCATGGGCCTTGAAGCCGACTGGGCGTACAACATCATCAGTCAGGTCGGCAACTACGCCGAAAGCTTCGATCGCAACGTCGGTATGGATTCACCGCTTGAAATCGAACGGGGTGTGAACGCCCTTTGGAACCAGGGCGGCTTCCACTACGCACCGCCGATTCGCTAAGCGTCTCGCTTGACCCCGGCCCGCCGCGCTAACACCCAGGCGGGCCGTTTGATTGATCCTGCCGTATTGCGGAGACGCTTTCATGTCAGTAAGACCCAATGCTCGCCCGATGGGCCACAAGCCCCCTTTCTGGCGAGACCGCGCTAAACGCGCGCTCATTTTTCAGGTGCTGGTGGTGGCAGTCGTCGCCATCTTTTTGCTCTATATCGTGGGCAACACCCAGGACAACCTTTCCGCACGGGGCATCACCACCGGTTTTGGTTTTTTGGACAACACCGCAGGCTTTGGCATCGTACAGAGCCTGATCGATTACTCATCGCAGAGCACCTACGGGCGCACCTTCTTCGTGGGTTTGCTCAACACGTTGCTGGTGGGCGGCCTTGGCGTGCTGGCAGCGACTCTCGTGGGCTTCATCGTGGGCATCGCCCGGCTTTCGCCCAACTGGCTCATCGCCAAACTGGCCGCCGCCTATATCGAGACCTTTCGTAATATCCCGCTGCTTTTGCAGATTTTTTTCTGGTACTTCGCCGTTCTGCGCACCCTTCCAGGTGCGCGCGACAGCCTCGCCTTCGGTGAAGTCATGTTTTTGAACGTACGCGGGCTCTACCTGCCCGAGCCGCTGTTCGAGTCCGGCTTTGGGTTGATCCCCGCCGCCTTTCTCGTGGCGATCGTGGCCAGTATCGCGCTGATCGTCTGGAACAAGCGCCGCCACGAGGCCACGGGCAAACGCCTGCCTGCCTACTGGATCGCCTTTTTGCTGATTTTTGGCCTGCCGCTTTTAGTGCTTTTAGCCACCGGCGTGCCGATCACCTGGGACGTGCCGGAACTTCGCGGGTTCAACTTCCGTGGCGGTGTCACGGTGATTCCGGAGTTTCTGGCGCTGTGGCTGGCGCTTTCGATCTACACCGCCTCGTTCATTGCCGAAATCGTGCGTTCGGGCATTCAGGCGATCTCTCATGGGCAGACCGAAGCCGCCCAGGCGCTGAGCCTGCCGCGCAACCTGATTCTTCGGCTGGTGGTGATCCCCCAGGCGATGCGGGTGATCATTCCGCCGCTGACCAGCCAATACCTGAACCTGATCAAGAACTCGTCGCTTGCCACCGCCATCGGCTATCCGGATCTGGTCTCGGTCTTTGCGGGTACTACGCTGAATCAGACCGGCCAGGCCATCGAGGTCATCGCCATGACCATGGGGGTCTATCTAACGATCAGCCTGCTGGTCTCCATGTTCATGAACTGGTTCAACGCCCGCGTGGCGCTGGTCGAACGCTAGGGCGAGGGTAACAACCATGATTCACAATCAAACCATGATCGAGCAGCGCCCGGCCCCGAAAAGCACCATCGGCCCCGTGGCGTGGCTGCGCGCCAATCTCTTCAACGGCCCGATCAATACGCTGTTTACCTTGATTGGCCTTTACGTGCTGTACCTTTTGGTGGTGCCCACCGTGCAATGGGCGATCATCGACGCGGATTGGGTCGGTACCACCCGCGAAGACTGCTCCCGGGAAGGCGCCTGCTGGGTGTTCATCAAGGCGCGCTTTACTCAGTTCATCTACGGGCTCTACCCCCGCTCGGAAATCTGGCGCGCCAATATCGTGTTCGTCGGCTTTTTCGCGCTGATCGCCTGGCTTGCCATTCCGCGCCTGCCGTTCAAGCGCTGGGTGGCGGTATTTGCGCTGCTGATCTTCCCGGTGATCGCCTACGTATTGCTCCACGGCGGCTATTTCGACCTGCCGCGGGTACCCACGCACCGCTGGGGCGGGCTGATGCTGACCCTGCTGCTTGCCACCGTCGGCATGGTGGGGGCGCTTCCTATCGGCATCGTGCTGGCCCTGGGCCGGCGCTCCAACATGCCCATCGTCAAAAGCTTCGCGGTGGTGTTCATCGAGTTCTGGCGCGGTGTGCCGCTCATTACCGTGCTGTTCATGGCCTCGGTGATGCTGCCGCTGTTTTTGCCTTCGGAGCTCAGCGTCGACCGGCTCATTCGCGCCTTGATCGGCATTACGCTGTTTCAAAGCGCCTACATGGCCGAGGTGATTCGCGGCGGGCTACAGGCGATTCCCAAAGGCCAGGACGAAGCCGCGGCGGCGCTGGGTATGACCTACTGGAAGCGCATGGGGCTGATCGTCATGCCCCAGGCGCTCAAGATGATGATCCCCGGCATCGTGAATACTTTCATATCGCTCTTCAAGGACACCACGCTGGTCATGATCATCGGCCTTTTCGATCTATTGGGCATCGTGCAGGCAGCGCTTTCCGACTCGCGTTGGCTGGGCTTCTCGATAGAAGGCTATGTGTTCGCCGCGTTCATGTTCTGGATTTTCTGTTTCAGCATGTCGCGCTACAGCCAGTATCTGGAACGCCGCCTCAACACCGGCCACAAGCGTTAACGCCGCCCTTAGGATTTCAAGGATAACCTCATGAGCGAAGCAGCTTTAAATACCCAGGACCAGATGGTCGAGATGCGCGGCGTCAACAAGTGGTACGGCGACTTCCACGTGCTGCGCGACATCGATTTCGAAGTCAAACGCGGCGAGCGTATCGTCATTTGCGGGCCCTCGGGCTCGGGCAAATCCACTCTGATTCGTTGCATCAACCACCTGGAAGAGCACCAGCAGGGCGAAATCGTGGTCGGCGGCGTGCCGCTGACCCAGGACGTCAAGCGTATCGAGCAGGTACGTCGCAGCGTGGGCATGGTGTTTCAGCATTTCAATTTGTTTCCCCACCTGAGCGTGCTGGAGAACTGCTGCGTGGCGCCAATGTGGGTGCAGAAAAAGTCCCGCCGGGAAGCCGAAGCCCAGGCCATGCAATATCTCGAGCGGGTGCGCATCGCCGAGCAGGCCCGAAAATACCCGGGCCAGCTCTCCGGCGGCCAACAGCAGCGCGTTGCCATCGCCCGCTCGCTGTGTATGCACCCGGACGTCATGCTTTTCGACGAGCCCACCTCGGCACTCGACCCGGAGATGATCAAGGAGGTGCTCGACGTCATGGTGGAGCTTGCCAACGAAGGCATGACCATGCTCTGCGTGACCCACGAAATGGGCTTCGCGAAAACCGTGGCCGACCGGGTGATCTTCATGGACCAGGGCCAAATCATCGAAGAGAACGCCCCGGAGCCGTTTTTCAACAACCCCCAGTCCGAGCGTACCCAGCTGTTCCTGAGCCAGATTCTCGGCCACTAGGCGCCGCCGTTCGCCCCTATAAGGGTGATACTGGCAGGCAAAAGCGCAGGCTGCTCACGATGTTCGGTGAGCGGCCTGGCGTTTAGCGCGGTGAGCAGTATCTGCAGCGGGTCGCCGTGGCTGACCAGCAACACCACCTCCCCCTCGAGGCGGCTCTCCATCTCCTCGATGACCGCCTGCATCCGCGCCGCTACCTGGCTTACCGACTCTACCTGGTGCGTTTGGTGGTCGGCATTCTCGGCGTCCAGCGCCCATACGCTTGGGTAAAAACGGTCGCCCTGGCCATCCAGTGAGCCAAAATAGCGCTCGCGCAAACGAGGCTCCTTTTCAAGCGAAAGCCCGAACGCTTCGGCCACACGTTGGGCGGTGTGGGTGGTGCGTAAAAAGTCCGAGTGGACGATGCGCGAAGGCGTCGGCCAGCGCCAGTCGGCCACTACCGCCGCAAGCTGGCGCTCGCCGGTTTCTGAAAGCCCGAACGCATTAAGGCCCTGGGCCGGCGCGCTGATGATGAGCCCCTGTTCGTTGGCCAGGCTATGGCCGTGGCGCATTAACAGGTAGCGGTTACGCCAGCGGCCATCGCGTTGTTCTCTCTGCTGATCGAGCATCTTGTGTACCGTGTGAGTGAGCGAGGGGTTTCGTTTGACCTAACGCTAAACGCTTGCCATGTTTAATCAACCATTAACGACACGGAGGACGTTTGATTATGGCAACTTATATTGTGGTGGCCGATGCGGGCAGAGCGCGTATTTTTACCCACGCAGCCAACAAGCTCACGGAAAAAGAGAGCCTGGTACACGCCGAAGGGCAGATGCACGAAGGTGACCTGGTCACCGACAGCCCCGGCGCGGACGTTCATGGTTCCGCCTCTAGCTCGTCGCACTCCTCTGCTGAAGGCGGTGCGGCGCTCGAGCACGAAAACGAGATGTTCGCCAAGCAGGTCGTCAAGTATCTGTTCGACGCCCGCACGAGCAACAAGATGGATGAACTCATCCTGGTCGCCGCTCCCAAGTTCCTGGGGCTTTTGCGCGATAAGCTCGACAAGCCGACCCAGAAGATGGTGACGCATACGCTCTCGAAGGATTTGAGCAAGGCCTCCGTCGATGATATCGATAAAGCCATCAGCAAGCTGAACTAAACCCTTTAGCACCTCGAGCGGCGCTTCTCCCAAAGTGGCGCCGCTCTCGTCGATCACCTGCCCCCCGACGACCCTTTCAAAGCTGTTTGCGACCCAATCCTTCCCTGTGCGCTGAAACGGCCCCCCGCGCTTCAAGAAATTATCCCGCTTGCCGATAAGCATTAAGTGATATAACTCATTCCCCCTAACAAAACATTGCCGCCCTGGCGACCAGGTCGCGCAAGGTGCGCAAGGTGCTGGAGAGCCTTACGCTTGCCAGCGGCCATGGCGCCTTGCAGAGCCGGTAACACTAATCGCAACGCTGCAGAGATAAAATAAAATGCATTTTAAATCTGTCCGTACGCTGATCGCGACCCTGGTCAGCGGCTGTATCCTGGTGGTCGTCGCCGTGCTGGTGATCTACTCGCTCATTACCCACGCGCGCTCTCAGGCGCTGGTAGAGGATGAAACCCATGCGCTGCTCGAACAGAACATCGGGGCCCGCCTGACCGCCATCGCGTCGGCCCAGGCCGAAGATATCCAGGGCGAGCTCGAACACGCCTTGACGCTGGCAACGTCGCTTGCGAACACCAACGCCATGTTGGGCCTGGAGGATGACGAGGGCCGCCCGCTCATGACCATGAGCCGCCGCGAGCTTTCGATGCTGATTCGCCAAACGGTGGTCAATAATCCGGATCTGCTCGACGCTTTCATTGGCTGGGAGCCCAACGCCTTTGGCAACGACGCGCTCTACACCGAGCAGGAAGATTTGGGCTACGGCCCGGACGGGCGTTTTATGCCCTGGTGGTACCGCACCGAGAGCGGCGCCATCGAGGTGCTCGCGCTGGGTAGCGACATAGAAAACCAGGCGCGCGGAGACGACGGTATTCGCAAGGGGGAATACTATCTTTGTACCAAAGAGACCGAGCGCACCTGCGTAGTCGACCCGCACTGGTACGACTACAACGGCGAAAACCTGCTGGTGACCTCGTTCAACGCGCCCATCCTGGTCGACGGCGAGTTTCGTGGCAGCGCCGGTGTCGACCTTGCGGTCGATTTCCTTCAGGGGCTTCTGGAAGAAGCCAACCAAACCCTTTACGACGGTGCCGGCCAGATGCTGCTGGTCGCCTCCCAGGGGGCGCTTTCCGCCCACACCAGCGAGCCCGCCCTGCTGGGCGAAAACGCCGAGCAGGCGCTTCCCGCCGACCTGTTGCCCGACCTTGCCAGCGCCCGTCAGGGTCAGCCGGTTCGCAATCTCGACAGCGAATCCGACATGATCGAGCTCTACTGGCCGTTCGATGTCGATGAAAGCGGCACCCCCTGGGTGCTGATCATTCGCCTGCCGGAAAGCGCCGTCATGGCGGGGCTTAACAACATGCAAGCGCAGTTGAACGACCAGGGCCGGTCCTCCATGTGGGCAATGATCATCATGGGGCTGATCATTGCCCTGCTGGGCCTGGTGGTCAGCTGGCTACTGGGGAGCGGCATCTCGCGCCCGCTGCGCCACCTGGCCGACCGGATGCGCGATATCGCCTCCGGCGAGGGGGATCTGACCCAGCGCCTGCCGGTGCGCGGACGCAACGAAGCCGCCGAGCTCGCCATCCAGTTCAACGCTTTCGCGGTCAAGATTCACGACGTGTTGGTCGACGTACGCGCCAGCAGCGAGTCGGTCCACCACGCCGCCAGCGAGATCACCCAGGGCGGGCAGGACCTTTCCCGGCGCACCGACCAGGCGGCGGCCAGCCTTCAGCAGACCTCCACCGCGATGGAAGAGATCAGCAGCACCGTGGGCCATACCACCAGCGCCTCGAAAGAGGCCAGCGGCCTGTCACAAACCGCCGCGCAACTGGCGGAACGTACCAACGGCGCTTTCGGCCAGGTGGTGGTGACCATGAACGATATCCGCACGACCTCCGAAGAGATCCAGGCCATCGTCAAGGTGATCGACGGTATCGCCTTTCAGACCAATCTGCTGGCGCTGAACGCCTCGGTGGAGGCGGCGCGGGCCGGCGAACATGGCCGCGGCTTTGCGGTGGTGGCCGAAGAGGTGCGCATGCTCGCCGCGCGCAGCAGCGACGCGGCGGCGGATATCCGCCAGCGCATCACGGCCTCGACGGACAAGGTGACCACCGGTACGCAGCTCGTACGCGACGCCGAACAGGCCATGCATGAGCTGGCCGAAAGCGTCACGCGGGTGAACCAGATGCTGGGTGATATCAGCACCGCCGCCTCCGAGCAAAACGATGGCATCAGCCAGGTGAGCATCGCGGTGAGTGATTTGGATCAGATGACCCAGCAAAACGCGGCGCTGGTCGAGGAATCCACTACCGCTGCCGAACAGCTTAAAGAGCAGGCAGAGCGCCTGGCCGAGCTGGTCGGCGGCTTTACCCTCGAAGGCGCCTCGCCGTCTTCCTCGCCCCAGCTTGCCCCGCCTGCCCGGTCGGGTTTTTAAGCAGACCTTTTAGGGGCCCTTCGAGGGGCCCTTCGAGGGGCCCTTCGAGGGCCCCTTTTCATCCCTTAACACCGCAGACCCAAAGCGGCGCGGCGGGCCGTTTAATCCTTCATTTCAAGTCAACGATGCAAGCGTCGATAACCTGACATGAACGCTATCACGTTTTAAGGGGTGGTCATCACGTCGGCGCCAGGCAGTCCACGCAAAGCCTCGCGCTGTTTTCTCCTGCCCCAGGATCACCCCATGGAAGGATGCGCTAACCCCCCTTTTCACTGGTCTGCCTCTTAAGGATCGATTATGCATTTTGGCTCGCTGCGAACTTATATGCTTGCGCTCGCGACTCCTTGCCTGCTGGCGATTGTGGCGGCTCTGGTGATCTATAACCTGGTGGCCACCACCCGCACGGCACACACCATCGACGAGCACACCCGCGAACAGGCGCAAACAGCGCTGAACGCCCGCCTGAACGCGATCATCGAGGCCCAGGGTGAGCGTATCCAGGCCGAGCTGGATAGCGCCTTGCAAACCGCCGAGTCGCTAGCGCGCACGAATGCACTCATGGGGGCCACCGATGCCGAAGGCGAAATAGCGCTGTCGTTAAACCGTCGCCAGCTTTCCAACCTCCTTCGTCAGACCGTTGCCGATAACCCGTCGTTACTCGACGTTTTCATCGGCTGGGAGCCCAACGCCTTTGGCGACGACGCCCTCTATGTGGGCGAAGAGCGGTACGGCCACGACGGCAGCGGGCGCTTTATGCCCTGGTGGTACCGCACCGAAGACGGCGAGCTGGATGTGCTTCCGCTGGGCGACACCATGGATAGCCAAACCGTGATGGAAAGCGGTGTTCGCGAAGGCGAGTACTATCTTTGCCCCAAAGAGACGCTCTCCCCCTGCGTGATCGACCCCGCCGTTTATGATTACAACGGCGAATCGCTGCTGGTGACATCCTTCAACGCCCCTATTCTGGTCGACGGCGAATTTCGCGGCGTCGCGGGGGTCGATCTATCGCTGAACTTCATCCAAACCTTGCTCAGCGAGGCGAACGAGGAACTTTACGGCGGCGCGGGCCGCATGATGCTGGTCGCAGGCCAGGGCGGTCTGGTCGCCGATACAGCCAATAGCGAAACCCTCGGCCAACCCGCCCGGGATACGCTGAGTAGCGACTTACTGGAAGGGATCGAGGTCGCCCAGTCCCAGGCGAGCTTGCGCAGCAATACCCACGACGGGATGCTACAGCGCTACCACACCCTCCAGGTGGGCGATACCGCGCGGCCCTGGGTGCTGGTGCTACAGCTTCCCGAAGACGTCGTCTTCGCTAGCATCAATGCGCTGCAAGACCTGCTCGGCGAACAGCGCGATCGAAACACTTTAGGCATGACGACCGTTGGGCTGGTGCTGGCCGCGCTGGGTATGCTGGCGCTTTGGTGGATAGGTGGCCGTATTGCTCGCCCCCTGCGCCGCCTGGCCGATCGCATGCGCGACATCGCCTCCGGCGACGGCGATTTGACCCAACGCCTGCCGGTCAACGGCCGCGATGAGAGCGCCGACCTCGCCACCCAGTTCAACGCCTTCGCGGTCAAGATTCACGACGTACTGGTCGACGTGCGCGCCAGCAGTGAGTCGGTCCACCACGCCGCCAGCGAGATCACCCAGGGCGGCCAGGATCTTTCCCGACGCACCGACCAGGCGGCGGCCAGCCTTCAGCAGACCTCCACCGCGATGGAGGAGATCAGCAGCACCGTGGGCCATACCACCAGCGCCTCGAAAGAGGCCAGCGGCCTGTCGCAAACCGCCGCGCAACTGGCGGAACGTACCAACGGCGCCTTCGGCCAGGTGGTGGTGACCATGAACGATATCCGCACGACCTCCGAAGAGATCCAGGCCATCGTCAAGGTGATCGACGGTATCGCCTTTCAGACCAATCTGCTGGCGCTTAACGCCTCGGTGGAGGCGGCGCGGGCCGGCGAACATGGCCGCGGCTTTGCGGTGGTGGCCGAAGAGGTGCGCATGCTCGCCGCGCGCAGCAGCGACGCGGCGGCGGATATCCGCCAGCGCATCACGGCCTCGACGGACAAGGTGACCACCGGCACGCAGCTCGTACGCGACGCAGAACAAGCCATGCATGAGCTGGCTGAAAGCGTCACCCGGGTCAACCAGATGCTGGGCGATATCAGCACCGCCGCCTCCGAGCAAAACGATGGCATCAGCCAGGTGAGCATCGCGGTGAGTGATTTGGATCAGATGACCCAGCAAAACGCGGCGCTGGTCGAGGAGTCCACCACCGCTGCCGAACAGTTGAAGGAACAGGCAGAGCGCCTGGCCGAGCTGGTCGGCGCGTTTACACTCGACAACGATGCGAGCGTCAAGCCCCACGCCCTGCCCGCTCACTCGGGCGATCGGTAAGAGCCTTGGGCGCTTCATTCCCGCCACTGACCATTAGGGCCTCCCGAGGAGGCCCTGCACACTCATTGTCAAGTAATCGTCATAAAAGCTTCAAGTCGCATGGGGCGAGGTCGATAGATGATTATCGGCATAGACCACACGGTCTATTTGCTCCGCCATATTCCCCTACAGGATGAACGTTCAATGCTGCACTCACTGCGTTTGCGCATCTTAACGGATGCCGCAGCCTCACTCTCACATCGCTTGGCAAGCGGCTCACAAGGGCGTTTGAAATGAATTTCAAATCCGTACGCACGCTCATCGCGCTTTTGGTGGGCAGTTGTATTCTGCTGGTCGTGGCTGCGCTGGTCGTCTATTCGATCATCGCCGATGGGCGCTCCAACCAGTTGGTAGAGCGCCAGACGAAAGAGCTTCTCGAGCGCAACATCGAAGTCCGCCTGGATTCCGTGGCGGGGGAACAGGCCGAGCGCATCAAGGGTGAGCTGGAAAATGCCCTGCTCCTGAGCGAAAACCTGGCGCGCACCAACGCCTTGATGGGCGTGACCGACGAATCCGGCCGCCCTTCGCTGTATTTGAGCCGCCGCGAGCTTTCCCAGGTGATCCGTCAGACCGCCATCGATAACCCGGAACTGCTGGGCACCTATATTGGCTGGGCGCCGGATGCGTTCGGGCGTGACGAGGTCTTTGCCGGCCGTGAAGAGCTTGGCTACGGCCCGGATGGCCGCTTTCGTCCTTTGTGGTACCGCGACGATAGCGACAACATCGTGGTGCTTCCGCTCGATGAGAGCATGGAAAGCGAAACGCGCCAGCCCAACGGGGTCCGCCAGGGAGAGTACTACCTTTGCCCGCGCGATACGCTAACCACCTGCATCGTGGACCCGGTGCCCTACGACTACGACGGTCAGGTCGTTTTGGTGACCTCGTTCAGCGTACCGGTACTGGTCGACGGTGAGTTCCGCGGCGCCGCCGGTGTCGATCTATCGGTCAACTTCATTCAATCCATGTTGCAGGAAGCCAATCAGTCGCTCTACGACGGTGCCGGCGAAATGGCCTTGATCGCCTCGGGCGGCTCCCTGGCGGCGCACACTGCCCACCAGGAAGCGCTTGGTAAGCTTAGCAGCGACGTACTCGACGCGTCTCTGCAGTCCTCTATTCAAGGCGCCCAGGCGGGCGAGCCCGTACGCCGCTACGACCGGGAGCAAGGGGTCATCGAGCTTTACTGGCCCTTTACCATCGGCGACATCGAAACACCCTGGGTTTTGATGCTGCGCCTGCCGGAAAGCGCGGTCATGGCCGGCCTGCAAAATCTGCAGGACGAACTCGGCGAGCAGGCCAGTTCGTCCATGTGGGGCATGATTCTCATGGGGCTCTTGATTGCGCTGGCCGGCCTTTTCGTCAGCTGGCTGCTGGGTAACAGCATCTCCCGGCCGCTGCGCCACCTGGCCGAGCGGATGCGCGACATCGCCTCCGGCGACGGCGACCTGACCCAGCGCCTGCCGGTGCGCGGACGTAACGAAGCCGCCGAGCTCGCCATTCAGTTCAACGCTTTTGCCAATAAAATCCACGATGTGTTGGTCGACGTACGCGCCAGTAGCAACTCCGTTCACCACGCCGCCAACGAGATCACCCAGGGCGGCCAGGATCTTTCCCGGCGCAGCGACCAGGCGGCGGCAAGCCTGCAGCAGACCTCTTCCGCCATGGAGGAGATCAGCAGCACCGTGGGCCACACCACCAGCGCCTCGAAAGAAGCCAGCGGCCTGTCACAAACCGCCGCGCAACTGGCCACGCGCACCAACAGCGCCTTCGAGCAAGTGGTCGTGACGATGGGCGATATCCGTACGACCTCCGATGAGATCCAGGCGATCGTCAAGGTCATCGACGGCATCGCCTTCCAGACCAACCTGCTGGCGTTGAACGCCTCGGTGGAAGCGGCGCGCGCCGGCGAACACGGCCGCGGCTTTGCGGTAGTGGCCGAAGAGGTACGCATGCTCGCCGCGCGCAGCAGCGACGCCGCGGCGGACATCCGCCAGCGCATCACGGCCTCTACGGAAAAAGTCGAAAGCGGCACGCAGCTGGTGCACCAGGCCGAACAGGCCATGCATGAGCTGGCCGAAAGCGTCACCCGGGTGAACCAGATGCTGGGTGACATCAGCACCGCCGCCGCCGAGCAGAACGACGGCATTAGCCAGGTGAGCACTGCGGTGAGCGATTTGGATCAGATGACCCAGCAAAACGCCGCGCTGGTCGAAGAGTCCACCACCGCGGCCGAGCAGTTGAAGGAGCAGGCGGAACGTCTGGCCGAGCTGGTCGGCGCCTTTACCCTGGCCGAGGAGCGTACGGGTCGCGAGCAACAGGCCTCGCCGCTCTCCTTACCCGGCCGCTAAACGGGCCGCTTTGACACTACCCGGTACCCATCGAGGGCCTCCACAGGAGGCCCTTTTTTTATGGGGCCGGACTGCGAAAAAGAGTTCGGTAAAACTAAAGTCGCATCCCACAACGCCGATAGAGAGACAACCCCATTATTTCAAGACCGAATGGTCTACTCAATTACCCACCTTCCTGACAGAGATCACGCCATGCTTTCTTCGCTACGCATGCGCATTTTGGTAATCACCCTGGTGGTGATTACTTTAGCGCTCACGATCAACGCCGCGGTCAGCTACCTGACGCTAAAATCCCACAACGACGAGCAGGTGACCCAACAGCTTGCCTCCATCTCCCAGGGCAATGCGCTGGCGATCGAGGAATGGGTTGCAGCGCGTACTCAAATGATGGAGGCTGCGCGCGAACCGATGAAAGGCGGTGACCCGATGGCGCCATTGATGCAGCTAGATGCCTCTGGTGATTTCATGGCCGCCTTTTTTAGCCAACCCGATGGCAGCCATCTGGCCACTGCTAACGCACCAGGGCCGGACTACGATCCTCGTACGCGGGGCTGGTACCAAGCGGCGGTCGCCCAAGACCGGACGATCATTACGCCTCCGTATGCCGATACTGAAAGTGGTCGACTCGTCGTTACCTTTGCCACTCCGGTGAAGCGTAGTGGCCAGCTTTACGGCGTCATAGGCGGCGACGTGGAAATCACCACGCTGATCGATCAGGTCAACGCCATCCAGCCGACCCCGTCGAGCTTCGCCTTTCTAAGCGACAGCGGCGAAACCCTGATTGCCCACCCGGATGCGGCGCTGACGCTTCAGCCGCTGACCCGGCTTAGCCAAACCCTCAGCCCGGCGACCATCGATCGGCTCAACGCAACGCGTAACGCCTGGGAAGACATCGAGGTCAATGGCCGACACAAACGCATCGCCTCCACGCCCATTGCCGGCACCGAATGGGAGCTTGGCGTGGCGCTGGACGAGCGCGAAGCCACGGCGGGCCTGCGGGCCATGATCAAATCGGCGCTGGTGGTGCTGCTGATCATTCTCGTCGTCACGGCCTTACTGCTGAGCGTGTGGCTCAAACAGATGTTCAAGGGACTCGAGCGCGCCCGGGATGCGCTGGACGACATCGCCAGCGGCGAAGGCGACCTGACCCGCCGCCTGCCCGAGCAAGGCCGCGACGAAGTGGCCCAAATCAGTGGCGCTTTCAACCGTTTCGTCGACAAGATGGAGTCGGTGTTGATCGACGTTCGCACCAGCAGCCAGTCGGTTCACCATGCGGCCAGCGAGATTGCCACCGGTGGCCAGGATTTGTCGCGGCGTACCGACAACACCGCCGCCAGCCTGCAGCAGACCTCCGCCTCCATCGAGGAAATCACCAGCACCGTGCAGCAAACCGCGGCGTCCTCGAAAGAAGCCAACAAGCTCTCGCAAACCGCGTCTGTAGTCGCCAATGAAGGCGGGCAAGTAGTCGCGGGCGTGGTGACCACCATGGAGGAGATCACGACGGCCTCGGACAAGATCGGTGAGATCGTCACCCTGATGAACAGCATCTCGTTTCAGACCAACCTGCTGGCACTGAACGCCTCGGTGGAAGCCGCGCGCGCCGGCGAGCACGGTCGCGGCTTTGCCGTGGTGGCCGAAGAAGTGCGCATGCTGGCCAGGCGCAGCAGCGATGCGGCCAACGACATTCAAAAGCTGATCGAGGATTCCCAGAGCAAGGTGAATAACGGCACCACCCTGGTGCGTAACGCCGGCGCCACCATGAAAAGCATCGTGGAGCACATCACCCGCGTGTCCGACGTGCTCGAGGAAATTACCGCCGCGACCGGCGAGCAGAGCGACGGTATCAACCAGGTCAACATCGCGGTGGCCGACCTGGACCGCATGACCCAGGAAAATGCCGCCATGGTGGAGGAGTCCACCACCGCCGCCGAGCAGCTCAAAGAGCAGGCGAATCACCTGGCCGAGACAATCGGCAGCTTCAAGCTGTCCGAGCGCGCAGCGCCGCCGCTGACGGAGAATCAATCCACGCGTTCGCTGCCGTCGTTCTAATCCTGGGCCCGGGCTTTTCCTTCTAGGGCACCGGCGGTAGCTCGATATCGTCGCTGCGGCTGGCACCGGCGGTCATCTCGCGACACAGGCGCAGAAACTCGCGCACGCCGGTGGTCAGGTACTTGTGGCGGTGCCAGATGAAAGTGAACTGGCGCTTCAAATCCAATTCCGGTGTGGGCAGCTCAACAAGGCTGCCCCGCCGGAAGGCGTCGCGCAGCGCAAGCCGCGAGACGCAGCCGATGCCAAGGCCCGACTCCACCGCACGCTTGATGCCCTCGGTGTGTTCGAGCTCCAACAGCGTATTGAAGCGACTGCGCCGGTGGCGGGCGGCATGCTCCAACGTCATGCGCGTGCCCGAGCCCTCTTCGCGCATGATCCAGTCCTCGCGTAAAAGCTGCTCGAGTTCCAGATGCTTGCGCCCGGCAAGCGGGTGGCGCGGTGAGCAGAACACGCATAGTTCGTCCTCGACCCAGGGCTGGCTGACGATCATCTCGTCGTCGCACTGCCCTTCGATCAAGCCTAAATCCAGCGAGTGCTGGCGCACCCCTTCGATGATATGACGCGTGTTACGCACCGCCAGCCGCACCCGGCTTCCGGGGTAGCGCTGCATAAAATCGCTGATCAAAAGCGTGGCCAGGTAGTTGCCGATGGTCAGCGTCGCCCCCACTTCGAGCGCCCCCACGCCCTTCTGGCCGCGCAGAAGCTCCTCTACCTCCTCGGCTCGGTCCAAAAGTGCCACCGCCTTGGGCAGCAGTTGAAAGCCCAGGGCATTGAGCTTTAGCCGCTTGCCGAGCCGGTCGAGCAGCTGGCAGTCGAACTGGCGCTCGAGCTCGGTGAGGGCGGTGCTGGTGGCAGATTGGGACATGGCAAGCGCGCGCGCCGCCTTTGAGACGCTTTCGTGCTGGGCCACGGCCACGAAGACCTCGAGCTGGCGTAACGTATAGTGCATACCCGGCCTATATCGATTTTACGGATAACGTTTATCAGTATAATTGACTTAACAGATATGCGCCCGCTGTTTAGACTTGACGGCAACATACCTAACCGCCTTTATTCTTTTTAAGAATATGAAATGCGAATGAGTGCTTACTCGCGTCGTCATTCGCACCCAAGGAGTTGTCATGAGCAAGTTTGCCCTGGAAGACGTGCTGAGCGTTCATCACTGGAACGATACCCTGTTCAGCTTTCGTACCACGCGGGAGCGCAGCCTGCGCTTCAAGACCGGCCAGTTCGTCATGATCGGTCTGGAAGTGGACGGCAAACCGCTAATGCGCGCCTACTCCATCGCCAGCCCCAACTATGAAGACCACCTCGAATTCTTCAGCATCAAGGTACCGGACGGCCCGCTGACCTCGCGCCTTCAGCACCTTCAGGTGGGCGACCAGATCATGGTGAGCCGCAAGCCCACCGGCACGCTGGTGTGCGATGACCTGCTGCCCGGGCGTAACCTCTACATGCTCTCCACCGGCACGGGTTTGGCGCCGTTCATGAGCCTGATTCAGGACCCGGAAGTCTACGAGCGCTATGAAAAAATCGTGCTGGTTCACGGCGTGCGCGAAGTCTCGGAGCTTGCCTACGCCGACTTCATCACCAAGGAGTTGCCCGCTCACGAATACCTGGGCGAAGAGATCGCCGAAAAGCTCGTCTACTACCCCACGGTGACCCGGGAAGAGTTCCACACCATGGGGCGGCTGACCGACCATATTCGCAGCGGCAAGATCTTCGAGGACACGGGCCTGCCGCCCATCGATCCGCGCCAGGACCGCGCGATGATCTGCGGAAGCCCGGCGATGCTCGACGATACCAGTGCGCTGCTCGACGAGCTGGGCATGAATATCTCGCCGCGCATGGGCGAACCCGGCGACTACGTGATCGAGCGGGCGTTTGTCGAGAAGTGATGGGCTGGTGAATGGTGAATGGTGAATGGTGAATGGTGAATGGTGAATGGTGAATGGTGAATGGTGAATGGTGAATGGTGATGTTCGGCGCCACCTTCATCGCGATACCAACAAAAAACCCCTGCTGGAGATACTCCACAGGGGTTTTTTACTACTCACAACTTACTATTCACCACTCACCAATGACCCTTCACTAACTCAAACCGCATCCTTACCGGTTTCGCCGGTGCGGATACGAATGACCTGCTCCAGTGGCATGACGAAAATCTTGCCGTCGCCGATTTTGCCGGTATTCGCCACCTGGGTAATGGCCTCGATGACCTGCTCGGCGAGCTCGTCGTCGACGGCCACTTCCAGCTTCACCTTGGGTAGAAAATCCACCACGTACTCGGCGCCGCGGTAAAGCTCGGTATGGCCTTTCTGACGGCCAAAGCCTTTGACTTCCGTTACGGTAATCCCCTGCACGCCGATGTCCGAGAGGGATTCGCGTACGTCATCAAGCTTGAACGGCTTGATAATGGCTGATATGAGTTTCATGGTGACATCCTCTCGCTTGCTGTCCGATTGTTGTGGGGCAGACGTTCACAACGACGAAACCGTTGCCCGCTACCCCAAGCATACACCGCTACCGCCAGAGAATAAAAAAGCCTCCCACCAAGGGAGGCCGTAAGCTCACTATGTTGCATCGTTGTATGGGTCACATCGTTGTATAGGCCACATCGTTGTAAAAGGACCGCTTTGGTTATTTCTTGACGCTAAACTCCGGGTAAGCTTCCAAGCCGCACTCGGCGATATCCACGCCTTCGTACTCTTCCTCTTCGCTGACGCGGATGCCCATGAGGGCTTTCAGCACCAGCCAGACCACCAGGCTTGCCGCAAAGACCCAGCCGAAGATGCCGACGATACCGATCAGCTGCGCGCCGAAGGAGGCGTCACCGTTATTCAAGGGCACGGCGAGCAGGCCCCAGATGCCCACGACCCCGTGCACCGAAATCGCACCGACCGGATCGTCCAGCTTGAGCTTGTCGAGGGTGACGATGGCCGCCACGACGATCAAACCACCCACGGCGCCAATAGTGGCCGCCCCCAGCGCGGTGGGAGAAAGCGGGTCGGCGGTGATCGCGACGAGCCCTGCCAGCGCCCCGTTGAGCGCCATGGTGAGATCCGCCTTACGGAACCACAGTTTGGCGAGTACCAGCGCGGCGAGCACGCCGGCGGCGGCGGCGGCGTTGGTATTCACGAACACCTGGGCGACGTTATTGGCCGAGGCGACATCCGACAGTTTGAGTTCCGAGCCGCCGTTGAAGCCGAACCAGCCCATCCACAGGATAAAGGTACCGAGTGTGGCCAGCGGCATGTTGGCACCAGGAATGGCGTGAATAGCGCCGTCCTTGCCGTACTTGCCCTTGCGCGGGCCCAGAATCAGCACGCCCGCCAGTGCAGCGGCCGCACCGGCCATGTGCACGATGCCGGAGCCGGCATAGTCGGAGAAGCCCAGCGCGTCCAGCCAGCCGCCACCCCAGGTCCAGTAGCCGGAGACCGGGTAGATGAAGCCGGTCATCACCACCGCAAAGGCCAAAAACGCCCAGAGTTTCATGCGCTCGGCCACCGCACCAGAAACGATGGACATGGCGGTTGCCACGAACACGACCTGGAAGAAGAAGTCAGAGCGCATGGCGTAGTAGGGCGCGTCTTCACCGCCATTCAGCACGGCGTCGACACCGTTTTCCGCGCCAATCAGAAAGCCCAGGCTCGGCAAAAAGCCGCCTTCGCCGCTGGAGTACATGATGGTGTAGCCCACCAGCAGGTACATGGTGCAGGCGATGGCGAACAGCGCGATGTTTTTAGTTAGAATTTCCGCGGTGTTCTTGGAGCGCACCATACCGGCTTCCAGCATCGAAAAGCCGGCGGCCATCCACATGACCAGCACGCCGCAAATCAAAAAGTAAAACGTATCGAGCGCGTAGCTCAGATCGGTTACCTCGTTCATGAGTCGTTCCCCGTCTACTAAAACGTTGTATCAAGCAAAAATGCTCACAAAATCGCCGTGTGACTTATTGGTTCGGGTTATACGGCGTCGGCGCCGCGCTCGCCGGTACGAATACGAATGACGTCTTCAAGGGGCGTGACGAACACCTTGCCATCGCCAATCTTGCCGCTGTTCGCCGCGCTGCAGATCGCATCGAGCACGCTGTCCAGGCGATCGTCGTCGACGGCGATCTCCACCTTGACCTTGGGTAGAAAATCCACGACGTACTCGGCGCCGCGATAAAGTTCGGTATGGCCTTTTTGACGCCCAAACCCCTTTACCTCGGTCACCGTGATCCCCTGCACACCGTTATCGGCAAGTGCTTCACGGACATCGTCGAGCTTGAATGGCTTGATGATAGCGGTGATGAGTTTCATCCCGGAGCTCCCCTGCTGGATAAATAGCGGCGCCGCCGCCTGAAATTAATGCCTTGCCTCGATAATGCGCATACCGTGCCACTCATTAAATTTAAATAATAAATCAGCTACTTAAGCCTGCAGCCAAGGCAAAACCAACACGTTGTCGCGCGCTAAGCCGGTGCACGACAAAGCGGACGCACTATAGGAGTGCGCCCGCCAAAGCGGGTCGCTTCATTTTGATGCAAGCGAAAAAGTCACCGCCCAAACGCATGTGAAACATGCGTATTTCGCCTGGGTTGCGTATCCTTACGAGAAAGCCGTTCACATTTATGCGTTCGTATCAGGAGATAGCCATGGCGACCCAAGACCGCATTAGCCGACTCGCACAGCAAATTGGCGACCGCTTGCAAAATGCTTCTCACGCACCGGAAGACATTCAAAAAGGCGTGCAGCAAGTCATGCGCGGCGCGTTCGATCGCATGGAGCTGGTGTCCAGGGAAGACTTCGACATCCTAATGGACGTGCTCCAACGCACCCGCTCCCGGGTCGAAGCGCTGGAGCGCCAGGTGGCCAACCTGGAAGCCTCGATCGACGCAAGCCAGGCCGACAAGGCCACCCCCATGGAAGCCGAGGCGCAGACCACGCCGGCCCCCCAGGAGCCCGCCAAAAAGACGCCCAAGCCCCGCGCCTCTTCCGCCAAGGCGGCCAAGGATGCCACGGGTTCGGTGGACGATCTGGGCGAGTAGCTCTTTATAAGCAGCCCTTGAGAAGTCTTTTATAACAGCACTTTAGGGTAGCCATACTCGAAACGCCGCGCGGCTTATCCCCTTTGCCGCGCGGGCGTTTGTGACGTTCGAAGCGCCGATCCACGTAGATTGATATAAAAAATGAGAACACCTATCATTGCGCTTTGCAGCGTCGATGAACGGCGTTCTATCAATAACAATCTGCTTTCTGGATCTCTCATGACTCGCTATGTCGCCCTGAGCGCCGCTTTGTTGAGCGGTGCTTTTCCCTTGACGGCCCTTTCTCAATCCCAACCGACGGCCAGCGCGGAACCCGCCGCCCAGGACACGCTGGTGGTGGTCGGTTCGCGCACGCCCACTCAAATCAGCCAGATCCCGGGGGCGGTACACGTGGTCGAAGGGCCCGATCTACAGCAGCAGATCAACGCCGGGGGCGATTTGAAAACGGCGCTGGGCCGGCTGGTGCCGGGGCTGGATTTCGGCCCCCAGGGGCGCACCAATGCAGGGCAGAACATGCGCGGGCGCAGCGTTCAGGTACTCATCGACGGTGTATCGCTGAATAACTCCCGCGGTCTGTCGCGTCAGTTCGACGCCATCGACCCGTTCAATATCGAGCGCGTCGAGGTGCTCTCGGGCACCAGCAGCTTGTACGGCGGCGGCGCCACGGGCGGCTTGATCAACATCATCACCAAGCAAGGCGAGCGCGGCGGCCCCCACTTCGAGACCCAGGCGAGCGTCACCAGCGGCTTCAACACGCGCCACGACCTCGACCGGCGCCTTTCCCAGTCGGCCAGCGGCGGTAATGAAACGGTACAGGGCCGCATTGGCGTATCCCTGATGGAAAACGGCCGCCAGTACGACGCCGGGGGCGATGAAATCTTCCCCGATATCGCGCAAAGCGACCTGCAGGACAATCGCCAGCTGGATATCCTCGGCAACCTACGCGTCGAGCTTGACGACGAACAGACGCTGATGCTCAGCGGCCAGCTTTATGACTCCGGCAAAGAGGGCAACCGCGGCGTCTACTACCCGAATTTGGCCGCCACCACGGCGAATCTCGACGGCGCCGATATCCGCGACGGCTTCACCGCCGACCGCGAACCGCGTACCGACCGCAAGATGATCAGCGCAAGCTACCACCACGCCGATCTTTTGAATCAGAATTTCTACCTGCAGGCGTTTCATCGGGAGGAGGAATCGAGTTTTTACCCCTTCCCTTACGCCGCCCAGGACGGCGGTTACTACTTCGCCGCCTCCCAGCAGAACACCCAGCTTAGCGGCTTGAAGGCGCTGTTCTCGGCAGATCCACGTGACGATCTCAATGTGACCTACGGCGCGGACCTGGACCGGGAGTCGTTTGACGCCTCGCAGATGCGTTTCGATCGCGCCGCAAGCGATAGCTCCGGTGGGCTCGTACAGCGCGCCGATCGCGTCACGCCCCGCTATCCGGGTTTCGATATCGACACGTTGGCGCTGTTTACCCAAAGCGAGTGGTGGGCCACGGACCAGCTTCAGCTCAGCGGCGGCATCCGCCACCAGCGCATGGACGTGGACATCGACGATTTCAACGACGTGCCCGGCGGCTCCAGCGACTACGACGTCACCCTCTATAACGCCAGCGCCCTGTATGATTTCGACAACGGCCATCAGAGCTGGCTGGGCTACTCGGAGGGCTTCGAGCTACCCGACCCGTCCAAGTATTATGGCCGCGCCGGGCAAACCGTGGCGGACAACCCGCTGGACGGTATCAAGACCCGCCAAGTCGAGCTTGGCTGGCGCTACCAGGGCGGCGACTGGCTGACCCAGGCGGCGGTCTACTACGCCTGGTCGGACACCGCCATGGAGCTCGACGACGATCTCAATGTGACCCAGATCGACGACGACCGCCGCGACTACGGCCTGGAAGCCTCGCTCACCCGCTTCATCGGCCACCACTGGGAAGTGGGCGGCACCCTCCACGCGCTGGCCTCCGAACGCAAGGTAGACGGCAGTTGGCAGGACCGCGGTATTACCGTAGCCCCTTACCCCTCCCAGGACACCCTGACCGCCCACGTGGCCTGGCAAGATGACGCGCGCACGCTGCGCCTTCAGGGCAGCCACGCCCGCCAGTACGAAGACGCCGAGGGCGATAGCATCGACGGCTTTACCACCTTCGATGTGATCGGAAGCCAGCAGACCGATATCGGCACCCTGAGTTTGGGGATCAGCAACCTGACCGACAAGCAGTACTCCACGCCCTGGGGCCAGCGGGCCGTGGGCTTTTATTCGCCCAACTATGGGCCGGAGTACCTCTACGATTACCAGGCCCGGGGGCGTACGTTCACTCTGGGCTGGTCGCTGGAGTACTAGAGCCTTTCGATGCCGACCCTCACGTCACTCACGCCAACGGCGCTACGCCTGTTGGGGCATCGATTCGGCATCGACTACGGGCACCCGGAGGCGCTTCCCGACGAACCGGTTGCTCAAGGGCGCATTCGCGACCTGTCGCTGCCCCCGGCGCTGCACCTCACCCTGTCGGATCTCGAGGTGCGCCACGGCTACCTCTCACGCTCGACCCGGTCGGTGCCCTGGTTCATGTGCGTGGTCATGGAGGGGAGCATCCACCTTGCCCAGGGCCAGAAGCAGACCCACATTGGCAAAGGCCAGGCGTTATGCGCGCACTTTACCGCCCAGGCGCCGCTGGTCGTCGAGCAACCCGCGCAGACGCGTTTGCGTACGCTCAATATTGCCGTTCTGACGACCGCAACCCATGCCCTGCCAGAGCCTCAGGGCCCCCAGCTGCGCGTCTGCTCTCTTCCAGCGGCTCTTTTTTCACAGCTGTTGGCCCTTGGCGAACATCCGCTCAATGATGAACGCCAGAAACTGCTTTGGCATGGCTTGGCTCTTCAGTTACTGGGTCATGGGCTGCCCTTTGCGCCGGCGACCCACCCCGTTGCGCCGCCCAGCGCCCAAGCGCGCGAGCAAGAACGGCTTGATCAGTTGCGTGACGCGTTAAGCCGCCACCCAATGGCCGACTACTCGCTGCAGGCGCTGGCCCAACGCGCGGCCATGAGCCCGAGCAGCCTGCGCCAAAAGTTTCGCGCGCGTTACGGCTGCACGATCTTTGACCACCTTCGCCAGTGCCGCCTACAAAAGGGCTACCAGCAGCTCGCAAAGGGTTACAGCGTCCAGCAAGTAGCTCACGCCTGCGGATACCGCCAGGCCACCAACTTTGCCACCGCTTTCAAACGCCAGTTCGGGGTCGCGCCCACGGCTGTCCTGCGCCGCGTCGATGCATGAGCATTGCTGGCGTTGCGCATAGCTCATTTGGCATCCGGCATATCCTTTCCTTTGAATAAAAAGCAATAATTCTCATTACTATAAACGCCGGGAATGGGTCATGTTTTTGCTTCAGCACCGCTTTATCTATCATCCTTTGACGCTTGCCATGGCACTGGCAACCAGCGCCTTATCCGCCGCCCATGCACAAACCGACCCAGGCGACCCTCTTGGCTTGCCTACCGTGACGGTCACCGCCCAGCAGGCGGCGACCAAGGTCGAAACCCCGGCGATCGAAACACCGCAAAGCGTCTCGACCATTAGCCAGCAAGAGATCGAGCGCCGCGGCGTGGACACCGTGCAGCGCGCCACCGACTACACCCCGGGGGTCTACTCCAACCAGGTCGGCGCCTCCAACCGCTTCGACTACCTAGTACTGCGCGGCTTTTCCGACGGCAGTCTCAGCAATACCTTTCTGGACGGCCTGAAAGTCATGGGCGATGCCAACTCCCACAGTTCCATGCGCGTCGACCCCTGGTTTTTGGAGAGCATCGAGGTGGTGCGCGGCCCGGCATCAATACTTTACGGGCGCGCCTCGCCGGGGGGCGTGGTGGCGCTCAACAGCAAGCGCCCCGAATTCGAGCAAAGTGGCGAGCTGCGCTTTCGGCTGGGCAATAATAACCAGCGCAGCGCCGCGTTCGACCTGACCGGGCCGCTCGGCGAGCAGCAGCGCGTAGCGTACCGCCTGACCGGCATCGCCAGCGCCGCGGATACCCAGTTCGACCCTGCCGAGGAGCAGCGCTACGCGATCGCCCCGCGGCTGACCTGGGACATGACCGACGACACCAGCCTGACCGTCGAGGCCTACCTGCAGGACGAACCCGAAGGCGGCTACCACTCCGGCGTACCTTTCGAGGGCGCGGTGACCCCGCACAACGGCCGTAAAATCAGCAACACCTTTTTTGACGGCGAAGAGGCCTTCGATACATATGAGCGCACCCAGCGCATGCTGGGCTACACCCTCGAACACCGCTTCAACGAGGCCATCACCGGGCGCCAGCTTTTGCGCTACCTGAATGCGGACGTCGTGCTCAACCAGGTCTACGGCTTTGGCTGGACCGCGCCGGACGCCTCCGAGCTGACCCGCTACTACTCGGGCAGCGACGAATCCCTCGAGGCCTGGACCGTCGATAACCAGCTCCAGGCGCGGTTGGAGAGCGGCGCTCTGGATCACACGCTGCTGTTCGGCGTGGACTATCAGCGGCGCAAAAACGACGTTTCCTGGCCCTCCGGCGCCTTTCCCTCACTCGACGCTTTCGAGCCGGTCTACGGTGTCGGGCTCGAGGGCGCGAGCTTCTACGCGCCTACTCGCGAACACCACAAGATCGAGCAGACCGGGGTCTACCTGCAGGATCAGATCGCCATGGACAACTGGCGCTTCACCCTGGGCGGGCGCTATGACTGGGTCGACATCGACAACACCAACCTGGCCACCGACGACACCAGCGCATTGAGCGACAATCAGTTCAGCGGGCGCGCCGGGGCGGTGTATCTGTTCGATAACGGCGTGGCCCCTTACCTTAGCTACTCCACCGCCTTCACCCCCACCAGTTTCGTGGACGCGCACGGCGACCTGCTGGCGCCCATGGAGGGCGAGCAGTGGGAAGCCGGGGTCAAGGTCCAGCCCGAGGGGAGTCAAAGCACGTACAGCGCGGCGCTTTTCCATATCAGCCAGGAGAACGTGGCCACCAAGGAGCAGCCCACCGACCCTTACCGGGCCGTTGGCGAAATCGAATCCCAGGGGCTCGAGCTGAGCGCGCAAACGCAGCTCACCGACACCCTGGCCCTACAGGCAGGCTACAGCTTTACCGACATCACCTACGCCAAAAGCGATGACGGCAACGAAGGCAACCGGGCTATTTACGCCCCGCGCCACCAGCTGCAGGCCTGGGGCCACTACACGCCCCAAAGCGGCGGGCTGCTGGGGGTGGATATGGGCGTGGGTGTGCGCCACTACGCGGATATCGCCGCCGACCGGGCCAATACCGAAACCGTGCCCGACTACACCCTGGTCGACGCCACCCTGGGCTACGACTGGAGCCAGCAGGGCTTTGACGGCGTCGAAACCCGCCTCAACGTCAACAACGTGCTGGATAAAGAGTACGTTGCCAGCTGCAACTCGCTGGACTACTGCTACTTCGGCGCCGAGCGCAGCGTTACCGCAAGCGTTCACTACCGCTTTTAGCGATGCCCTTTGCGCCACCGCCGCGCCCAGGCCGCTGCGCCCGGCGTTTTGGCGCGGCGTGGTTTGCACACAAGAAGGATTATCGTTTAAATACCGGCTGACTCTTCAAGCGACGCCTCGTCATGCGCTCTAACGCCACCACGACTTTCATTCGCGGCCTGCTCTTCGTAGCGGGCCTGCTGCCGTTGACCGCCCAGGCCCAGTGGGCCACCCTCGATTGGACCATTGCCGAAACCCTTTTGGCGATCGACGCCCCGGTCAGCGGCGTCGCCCAGATCCCCGCCTACCACGACTGGGTCGGCGAGCCGCGCATTCCCGATGACGTTACCGACCTGGGGCTTCGCCAGCAGCCCAATTTCGAGCTGATGGCGCAGTCGCCGCCGGAAGGCTTTTTGATATCGCCCATGTTCGAAGGGCTGACGCCGAAGCTTGAGCGCATCGCCCCGGTCACCTCGCTTGCGCTCTACTCGCCGGGCGCGGACACCTGGCAGGAGATCATCGACTTCACCCACCGCCTGGGCGAGCGGACCCGGCGCGAGGACGAAGCGCGCGCGCTGGTCGACGACACCGAAGCACTGCTGGAAAGCCTGCGCAGCGACGTCCCGGCGGCCACACCGCCGCTTTTGATGATTCAGTTCATGGACGCCCGCCACGTGCGGGTATTTGGCGCGAACAGCCTCTACAGCGCGGTACTGGAGCGGCTGGGCCTGGAGAATGCCTGGCAGGAAGGGACCAACGCCTGGGGGTTTTCACTGGTCGGGGTCGAGGCGCTCGCGCGCCATACTGAGGCGACACTGCTGATCATCGACCCGATCCCCGCCGGGGTGGAAGACGCGCTGGCCCGGAGCGGGCTCTGGCAGCACCTGCCCGCCATCGAAAGCGACAACGTCATCCGCCTGGCACCGGTATGGAGCTTCGGGGCGCTGCCCTCGGCCCAGCGCTTTGCTCGGGAGCTTGTCGCGGCGCTGTCGCATAGCGAGTGAACAGCCACCCGACCGCGTCGCTCTCTCGGCTAAACGATTTGCGTTTGACTTACCCCTAATTTCCCTTGGCGCCTACCCAGGACGTGCCAAATACGTTAAGTTTAATTTTCAAAAGAAAAATTAGACATCTGCACAGGGGGCGGGGATGACGCTTGCCATTGTCAATACGCGTGCCGGTGTGGGGCTTGACGCCCCGGCGGTGCAGGTCGAGGTGCATCTGGCCAACGGCCTGCCGGGGCTGACCCTGGTCGGCTTGCCGGAGGCCGCCGTGAAGGAGAGCCGCGAGCGCGTGCGAAGCGCGCTGGTCAACGCGGGCTTCGATTTCCCCAATACCCGGCGTATCACCCTGAACCTGGCCCCGGCGGATCTGCCCAAGGAGGGCGGGCGCTTCGACCTGCCCATCGCGCTGGGCATTCTCGCCGCCTCCGGCCAGTTGCCGGTCGATACCCTGGAAGACATCGAGTGCGCCGGTGAACTGGCCCTGGACGGCAAGCTGCGCCCGGTGCCCGGTATCCTGCCGTTTGCAATGGCCACTAAGACCGCCGGGCGCAAGCTGATCGTGCCCCACGCCTGCGCCGACGAAGCCGCGCTTGCGGGTAACGGCCTGGACGTGCTGCCCGCCGCGTCGCTTTGGGAAGTGGTCGCTCATCTGCTGGATCAAACCCGCATCACGCCCCACGTGCTACCGGCCCCGCCGAAGGCAAAAAACCCGGCGCCGGACCTTTGTGACGTGCGCGGCCAGCACCAGGCGCGCCGGGCGCTGGAAGTCGCCGCCGCCGGGGGCCACAACCTGTTGCTGGCGGGCCCGCCGGGTACCGGCAAAACCATGCTGGCCAGCCGCCTGCCGGGCATTTTGCCGCCATTAAGTGAAGACGACGCCCTACAGGTCGCCGCGGTGCGCTCGGTATGCGGGCTGGCACTAGAGGCAGACTGGGGCCAGCGGCCCTTTCGCCAACCCCACCACAGCGCCAGTGCCGCCGCGCTGGTCGGCGGCGGCTCGAAACCCAAACCCGGCGAAATTTCGCTTGCCCACATGGGCGTGCTGTTTCTGGACGAGCTGCCGGAGTTCTCGCGAAGCGTATTGGAAGTGCTTCGCCAGCCCCTGGAAACCGGGGAAATTCATCTGTCACGCGCCAGTCACGAGCGTCGTTACCCAGCCAGGTTCCAGTTAGTCGCCGCCATGAACCCGTGCCCCTGTGGGCATTTGGGCGACCCGCGCAGCCGCTGCCAGTGCACCGCGAGTCAGATCCAGCGCTATCAGGCGCGGCTTTCCGGCCCGCTTCTCGACCGTATCGACCTGCAGGTAGAAGTGCCGGCGCTTCCGCCGGAGCAGCTCACCGCCCAGACCCAAGGCGAATCGTCTGAGGCGGTGCGCGAGCGCGTAATGGCGGCCCGAGCGCGTCAGATGACGCGTGGCGCGCTCAACAGCCAGCTCAGCGGCAAGGCCCTGGAAGCCGCCTGTGATTTAAACGACGAAGAGCGCACCTGGCTTGCCGGGGTGCTGGAACGCCTCAAACTTTCGGCGCGGGCCTACCACCGGGTGCTGCGCGTGGCGCTAACACTTGCGGATTTACAGGGCGAACCCAAACCCGGCCAACCGCATCTGATCGAGGCCATCGGCTACCGGCAGTTGGACCGGCTGTTGAAGGGTGGCTGAGGGTCATTGGCGCTAATTTTTCCGGAGTGGAATTAGGCGCAGACGAGCTGGATGGGGTTAAATCGAGAGGGTGCTGTTTAAGGAAAATAGGAGTTTATTTTCTGGCTTAGCATTTTCCACCCAAACTTGTTGGGCTCAATTTAGCCAATCCTGCCGGCTTTAATTACTCCTATAAAGCTACAAAGCGGAATGAATCTATAAAAATCTATAGAGCTATTTATTAGACTAACAAAAGAAGACAGCATTGTATGAACAAAACTGTAACTTCGCAAAGAAGACAGCTTAACCTTATAGCTTACTCCGAACTAGCAGGGTGCGCTGCTTTGGAAATATTCAACATCGGAGTAATATTTTATATCATAGAAAGCTATGGTTCCAATGGAAGCCTGTTAGTACTTTTTATTTTAGCATCAGCTTTTGTTAGTGGTTTGTTCAAATTCAATTTTACGAAATCACGTCTATTTGAACCCTATAAATTTTCTGCAAAATTAAACATAACCAGATTCGTCTTGTCGGCAATAGCGGTAATAATTTTCTATTACAACATCCAACAAACATTTTTAGTTTTGATTGCCATGTCCCTTTCAGCTATAAGACCACATCTAGACGGCGCTATTTTTTCCGGCTTATCCGACATAGAAATGCCGGAACAGGAGCTTAAGATAGCAACTGCAAAAGTCGACAATGCTTCAAGAGTAGCTCGGATTTTGTCGCCCGCTGTGGTGGGGTTATTAGCTTATCTACTACCCTATAAAAATATAGCAGCATTGAGCTCTTGTCTCTTTTTAGTTGCTGCGATGGGGCAGTATTGGACATATCGACAGATCAACTCCAAGCCTAAAATTGAAAACCAGGATCGAGAGGATACACTGATATCCCATGATCAAGTCCAAAGAAGAGATAAAACCAATAACTCAGTGTTTCTGAAGTATGCATTCCTTTCACAGGGCATTAACGCTGGTTGCTGGTACGCTTCTATGGTTATCGGTATGGCTTTAATCTTTAGCAGTACTAGCGATGAGTTTGGAGTCAGTCATTATGCCATAGTAGGCTTTTGCTATGGCGTCGGCAATGTCGTATCTAACATGTTCTGCCGAAAGCTCAAGATGTCTCGACCAGGATCCTTTTTAATCTTGGGAAGAGTCCTTACAGCCTTTGGGTTCTTTTTACTACTAATAGCACCGAGCTCGCTGTTATTTTATAGCGCGGTATCTTTCTTATTAGCAATAGGTACGCCTTTATCCGACCTCGCCTTTCTTAGGCAACTTCAAAAGGTCCACACTTCATCTGAAATCAACTCATCGTACAGAAAAAAAATCACTAGCGAATATGCTGGAATGCTCGTGGTTTCTCTAATCACCATTTTTGCCATGATGAACTTCTCTTCTGCTAGCATATTTTTTGTTGCATTTTTAGCTATGTGCTTTGTCTCTACTTTAGGCTTAATCTTCAAGAAGAAAATTTCATCCTAAAACCAGGAAACTTTTATCGAGCACTGGGGCGACCACTACTTGCTAAACAATATCGCTTCTTCCTATAGGGTTCCGGGCGCAGGAAAAACCTTAACCGATAGTGTTCAAAAGCAAGCTCTTTTCCTAAAAGAAACTAGAGGTAATGTTTGAAGTCATTGCTAACTCTGCCGATTTAGACCTGATCTTCTCCCTGAAAACTCTAAAGCATTATCAAAAATAAAAACTCTATTTTTAGCTATCGGAATTGAAATAAAATATCATAAAAAAGCCCCCCCCCCTTTAACTCCAATCTAAACTTTAACACATGAGAAAGAGAGCCTAAAGGGCTCTCTTTCTTTACTCCTTTGAATTAAAAATTACCCTCTCATATATATACCTGGGCCTATCGGCAAATCGAAAACCATGAAGAATGAAAGTAAAACCAGCCAAGCGAACAAGAACATTAAGGTATACGGCAATACAAGTGAAACATGTGTTCCAAAACCAGCGTTTTTATCGTACTTATATAAAAACCCTAGCATAACGGCAACAAAAGGCTGGAGTGGGGTAATAAAGTTTGTAGCTGAATCACCTATTCTGAAAGCTAGCTGCGTAAATGCTGGTTCAAACCCTAAAATCATAAACATAGGAACAAATACCGGCGCCATTAATGACCATTGAGCCGATCCACTTGTAATAAACATATTTAATAATGTCGAGAGGAAAACAAAAGCAACTAGCAAAAGCGGCCCATCCAAAGACATTCCGCTTAAAACGGCAGCACCCTCAACGGCTAGAAAAATAGTAATATTCGTCCATTTCAAGTAGGCAATGAATTGAGAAACAATAAATATGAGCACAATAAAGCCAGACATCTCAGCCACGGTCTGCCCCATAAAGTCTACCACATCTTTGGTCGACTTTATTTTATTAACATTTATTCCATACACGATACCTACAACAGCGAAGAAGAGCGTTATAAATATAACAATATTATTAAGTAGCGGTGACCCCAAAATACCACCATCTTCCGTCAACAATATTGACCCTGGAACCAAGCATAACGTGGTAACTACAAACAAGAAAATAGCAGCTGATATAAACGCCCTACGTAGAGCCTTGTTAGCTTCGATGGGTAAATCACTTACTTCTTCGTTATTACTTCCTTTATAATTACCTAGCCTTGGTTCAACAATTTTTTCAGAAACGACAACACCTGCAAATGATAGAAAGAACACGGAAGCTATCATAAAAAACCAATTATCGGTTGCATATACGATAGCATCGGGATCAACCGCTGATGCAGCTTCTGTCGTAATACCAGACAACAACATATCCGTTCCAGCAATAAAAATATTTGCTGTAAACCCACACCCTACTGCTGCAATACCGGCAGCCAGTCCAGCAATAGGATTTCGCCCAACACTTTTAAATATTAGCGCAGCTAGGGGAGGCACTATCATATAGGCTGCATCAGAGGCTAAGTTACCTGTAATTCCAACAAAAAACACCATATACGTGACTAGCTTTGCTGGCGTTCTCAACAATGTTTTCTTGATAACAGCTTCGAAAAACCCTGTTTTCTCAGCAATTCCGACACCCAAAATAGTAACCAGCACCAGCCCTAGCGGCTTAAATTCGACAAAATTGGGTATCACTGAAGTTAATGCAAAATATAGGCCCTCTGCTCCTAACAGATTTCTGACATTAATAGTCTCATTCGTAAGGGGATGAATAACAGACCATTCAAGAAAACTCCCTATGACCGATATGATAGCAACGATCAATGTTAGCCATATAAAAAGTAAAAACGGATGGGGCAGCTTATTACCAAGCTTTTCAACCCCTGACAGCGATTTTAACATAAGTGAAGATGCTGAATTGTTTTTCATTTTCATCTCTCCTGTCTATCTTAGTTTAGTACCGTTTTAGTTTTTTTGGAGTTACCCAATTCCCAGAAGATGCTACCCATTATTAACAAACCTTCATAAGCAAGTTGTTTAGGTAAATGTTCATTTGCAGCATGCTGCTTGCAACCAGGATAGGAGTGTGGAACCCAGATAGTGGGAAGGCCTAAAATTTCAGAAAACGTATCGTTTGGTAGTGCTCCACCAAAATTAGGAATGATTGATAGAGGCTTGTTTATCACCTCTTCAACTGATCTTGTTATATCTTTTACCCATTGTGAATCTAAAGAAGTCCTAGTGGCAGGAGAACCTCTCAGCACTTTTAAAGATACATCTTTGAAACCATTTTCATTAAAGTACTTTCTTATATTTTTCTCGATAGCTTCGGGATTTGTACCGACTACAAACCTAAGCTGGCATATTGCTTTTGCATTGGGAGGAATAGCGTTAACAGGCTTTTCAATATCACCTGCATTAATGGCTAAAACCTCGAAGGTATTCCAGGCAAACAGCTTTTCGGCCAGACTTAATTCCTTTTCTCCCCAGTCGCTATCAATCAATTGACCTAAAGACGATTCATCTATTTTTATATTTTTCAAAATCGTTTTTATATTTTCAGGAACTTCCTTTGGTGTTAAATCCGGTATCAATATCTTGCCGGATTTACTCACAATTTCTGATATTGCATTGGACAATACGATAACGGGGTTACTGACTATTCCTCCCCAATTCCCGGAGTGAAGCCCTTCCTGTCTTGGTTCTACAGAAAGTTCAAGTAAAATAGATCCTCGCGCACCCAAAAATAAGGTTGGGCTTTCTTTACTTATGCGTGGCCCATCGGATGCTATAAACACATCAGAAGCAAGCAGCTCTTTTTGTTCTCTACAAAACTGGCGTAATCCTGGTGAGCTTTGCTCCTCGCCCATCTCAAAAATCATTTTTATATTAAAACCTAGACTTCCATTTCTTTCTTTTATAACCTCATGCAAAGCCATGATATTTATTGTGTGCTGACCTTTATTATCAGCCGTACCCCTTCCGTACCATGCATCACCAACCAGTTTCATTTCCCAAGGTTTTAAATCGCCTGTCCATTGCTCATCATATCCAGCAACAACATCCCCATGACCGTATGTCAAAACAGTTGGACTATCTTTTTTCTCTATTCTACAAGCAACCATGAAAGGGGCTCTTCCTTCCACGGAGTTTTCGAAGAATCGACATTCAAACCCCATACCTTCAAGTTCTGGCTTTATATGTTGTTCCATATAACCCTTTAGAAACTGAGGATCGGCATTTCCTTGACTCACAGATTGGTAGGTGACTCTACGTCTCAATGTATCTTCAAAATCACCATTTTCAAAAGCTAGTGTTATATTTTTTAAAAGCTTATTCTTATTCATGATTTTCAACACCAATTGCAGATTCGAAATATTATTTCATTGTAATTGCTTATTTTAAATTGCTACTATAAGAGAATTTATGCAAGGCATTCTCTTTTTTAGAACAGAGGTAAACAATTGAATAACAAAGCTTTACTTTATTTTTTGACCGTAGTCGAAACAGGGTCTTTAGGAAATGCCGCCGCAAAGCTACACGTAGCTTCTTCTGCTATTAGCAGACAGATTAAGCTCTTGGAACATGAAATTGACGCCAAACTATTCGAACGCTCTCCTAAAGGAATGTGTTTGAGTTCATCAGGAGTAAAGCTTCTAGATTATACTAGAAAACTTTTCCTAGAAGAAAAACGCGTCATTGATGAAATAAAAGGTGAAAATGATAGAACGGTAGGAAGTATCAATATTGCAAGTCCAGAAGGACTTTCAAGATGTTTTTTACCAACTGTTATCACGAAATACCATAACCATTATCCGAATGTAAAATTTTCTATTACTGTCGTATCGCCTTCAGCAGCAACCGAATTAGTAGAAGAAGGAAAGGCAGACATTGCTTTAACTTTTAGTTCTTCTTATTCATCGGGAATCAAGATAAATTTCTCTCAAGAATCACCCATCCTTGCTCTAATGAGAGCAGAACATCCTTTATCAAGGAAAAAAGAACTTCATGCAAAAGACCTTGAGCTATACCCTTTAGCCATTATGCCAGAGGGAACAACACAGCGGCAATTATTTGAAATTTGCTGCAACTCAGTAGGTATCCATATAGAACCTACCTTGGTGAGCAACTATTCTGGCATTCTACAACAGTTTGCAGCTATATCAAACGCTATAACGCTTACAAGTTCAGCTTCATCGCATATGAGCAACCAAGTTAACCAATCTGTTGTAGTTAGACCCTTTATTCATAAAGAGCTTAATCTAAGAAATGTAGAAGTGCAGACTTTAGAAGGTAGAAAAATGCCGAAAAATGTATCTTTCCTTTTAGATTTATTAATAGCTGAAATAGATAAGCTCTCGAAGTAGAAGTTTAAAGCCCTGATCTGAATCTAAAGTAAGTTTTACCTCTAATCGATACCACAGGCTCGGCGCCAACCCCTTAACGCTGGAAATTTCACTGTTCAAAAAATGACACAAACACTCGGCCCGCTCCTACCTTCGATGTTGCGAGTAGCGCTCACGTTGGACAACTTCTAAAGGGCAAGACCTCCCTCCAGCCATAGTTAATTGACACCTATGGTTACCAATAGCAGGAGCGGATGCTGGGAAAAAGCTAAAGATGTCGCGAGAAGCAGAGCCTTCCATTACCTATGGCGCCCACTCATCACCCACGCCGTCCAGGACCCATCGAACAGCGAAAGGTGTTCGTAACCGGCAAGCTCGGCAGCGACCCAGAGGATACAGGCCGTAATACCGGAGCCACAGCTGAAGGTCAGGTGATCCGACGGGTAAAGCGCTTGGCCGAGCATGAGCCGTGAGATTTCTTCCGGGCTCTTGAAGTGGCCCTTTTCCAGAACCTCCGTGAAAGGAAGGTTATGTGATCCCGCAATGTGCCCACTGGGAAGCTCGGGGCGGGGCTCGGCCGCTGCGCCGGAGAAGCGCTCGGTGCTTCGGGCATCCACCAGCTTGAAACGCGGCTTTGCAATATTGGTGCTGACGTCATCGACGCTCATCACGCTGCTATTGGCCTTGAGTACCGGCGGTGCGGCCAGCGGCTTCGGCGTCGTATAGCCCTGCTGAACCGGCAGCGACTGGGCCAGCCACTCGGGCAAGCCGCCGTCGAGCAGGCTCACGTTGGTAAAGCCTGCCTGGGTCAGCAGCCAGTAGGCCCGCGGAGAAGAGTAAACGCCCCGGTTATCGTAGATGACGATGTCGTCCTCGGGCGCCAGACCGAGCCTTCTGCACGCCTCTTGCAGGCTCTCCAGGGCGGGCAGCGTATGGGGAAACGCCCAGTTGGGATCGGAAAAAACCTGCTCGATATCGAATTCGAGCGATCCGGGGATTTTACGGTCATCCTGCGCGACGTAAGCCGCGATAGGGCTATTGGGTAGCGAGGCATCCAGCACTTTGGGCGGTGCGTCACCGTTCAAACGATCCCAAAGATGTGGGGCGGCGAGCAGAATATCGGACATGAAAGGAAGCTCCCGTTGGTTGATACATTGACTATACAACGCTCACCGGACACCGCGCGCGGCCAATTTAGGGACCAACAAGGCAGCGCATCGCCTGAGCGGGCCTGGCCAACGCCGGCCAAAGGTGGCGGTTCGACACAAAAAAGCCCCGCTCGAAAAGCGGGGCAAAAAGCTAGTTAGCGAGCGGGACAGCGCCTAGTAGTTGTAGCGCACCAGCAAAGAGGTGCTGTTGGCGTTAATGTCGTCGCCATTGGCGTCTTTGGAGTCGTCCAGGCTGTACTCCGCCGAGAGGATCAGGTTGTCGTCCATCAGGAAGTAAGCGCCGCCCAGCAGGTAGAAGGCGTTACGGGCGCTGGAGTCGTCATCTTCCAGGCGGTTGAAGCCGGAGTAGAGCTCGAACTTGCCAGGGCCTACGTTTTCGAAGGTGTAGTGGGCTACGCCTTCATAACCCCGCGCAGTATCGACGATGCCGCTGCCCTGCTGTTCCAGGCCGGAAAAGGTGCTATCGAACACCGTATCGCGGTACTCACCGGCGGTCAGCGCGAAGTACCAGTTGCCCGGGGCATAGTTAGTGCCAAACAGCGCTGCATTGGCATCGGCGCTGCTCTCTGAGCCGCCATCCAGGGTGCTGTCGATATTGCTGTGCTGAACGGCCACGCCGACGTTCCAGTCATCGGTCACCGCGTAGCGGGCCACGCCCTGGGCGCCGTACTTGCGCTTGAAGCGCTCGATGTTGCTGTACTCGGGCACCTCGGCATCGAATTCGCTGCCTTCGATCTGATACATCAGGCCCACGGTGAGCTTGTCGTAGGTGTTCTGCCAGGAGATTGCGTTGTCGGCACGCCCCAGGCCGTTCTCGCCGCCATCGCCACTGAAGCCCGCATTGAAGCTACCCTGGGCGGCAGCGCCGTTGATCCAGAAGTAATCCGTATACCAGGCCAGCATGTCGTACCAAAGCGACCACTGTTTACCGATCAATACCGTGCCGTACTCTTCGCTGCTCACCCCGGTATAGAGCAAACGCTTGAAACGGTCGTTAGTGCCATCGGTAAAAAACGGATCGAAGCCCCATTCCGCGCGGGAAATCGTCGACCAGCCATCCGCCAGGTTGAACTCGTGCACCACGTTGATACGCGAGCCCGCGTTTTTCGGATCGTTGTCGTTCTCGACGCCGTTCAAAAACGTACTGGCGGCGGCAATCCTGCCCCCAATCTGTAGTCGCGTATCCGCGGTTTCGTACACCGTGGCCGCTTGGGCCGACTGGCTCATGGCCATTGCTGCGAGTACGCCTGTCACTGCAAAAGGTTTTATACGGTTAAGCATTTTTTGTATCCCTGACTTTATTTAATTTTATATAAATATTTCTATAAGCCAATTTATAGCGGCTGGGCCCCTTTTTCGTACACCCGCCCTGCTGTCGCAAGCCGCTAAGCTATTTGGCTATCGCTCGTCTCTGATGCGGGCAGCGTACTCTTCCAGCGAGATGACGCCATCGGCATTGGTGTCATAAAGATTAAAGCTGCCGCTAATTTCAGAGGACGTAGACGCTTCCGTCGGGTCGATCACGCCGTCGCCGTCGGTATCCAGGCGATCGAACGCAGCGCGCACATCCGCCGGTATCGCATTTTGGCTCTTGGCTTCGGCAAAGCTGCCCTCGCCATCCCCATAGGGCAGCTGTGAGCAGCCCCCGAGCAAAATGATGGATCCCGTGACTAATGCCATTTTTATCTTCATTACAACGCTTCTCCTGTCGTTCATTTTAGTTTTACTACGCATCGGCGGCCGCTCACCGGGATAACCCCTCTCCCCCGGCCGCCGACCCCTCACGCCATGGCGTACACCGCCCTGGCACAAGTTTTTTCAAGCCGCCTTTTTGGTTGGCACATCAAGCGACTTTTTCAAGCGACTTTTCAAGCGACTTTGTCATCATTAAGAAAGGCAGCCTCGAGCAGCGCCTGGGTATAGGGGTCCTGAGGACGATCGAAGATCGCCTCGGTGCTGCCCTGCTCTACGACCCGGCCCTCTTTCATCACCAGCACGTTGTCGGCCAGGGCCCGGACCACGGCGAGATCGTGGCTGATAAACAGATACGTGAGCCCGTACTTTTGCTGCAAATCGCGCAGTAGGCGAATCACGCTCATCTGCACCGACCGGTCCAGCGCCGAGGTCGGCTCGTCGAGCAGCAAGAAGTCCGGCTTCAAAATCAGCGCGCGGGCGATGGCGATACGCTGGCGCTGGCCGCCGGAGAACTCGTGGGGGTAGCGCTTGCGCATCGCCGGGTCCAGCGACACCTCCTCGAGGGACTCGATGACCCGCTCTTCCCGGGCCTGGCGGCCGAGTTCGGGGAAGTGGACCTTGAGCCCTTCGCTAATGATCTCGCCGACGGTCAAACGCGGCGAAAGCGAGCCGAAGGGGTCCTGAAAGACCACCTGCATGCGCGAGCGCAGCGGGCGCATTTGCGACTTGTCGAAGCCGGTGATGTCGGTATCTTCAAAGCGCAGGCGGCCGTCGCTTTTCAAAAGCCGCAGCAGAGCGCGGCCCAGGGTGGACTTGCCGGAGCCGGACTCACCGACGATGCCCACGGTCTGCCCGCGGCGCACGTCGAGGCTGATGCCGTGCACCGCCTGGAAGTACTCGTTCTTGCCGAACAGGCGTTTACGCACCGTAAAGCGCACCTTCATGTCGTCGGCCTGCAGAATCACCGGCGCGTCGTCGGCCACCGGCAATTTGCGCCCGCTGGGCTCGGCGTCGAGCAGCATGCGCGTGTAGTCGTGCTGGGGCGCGGTGAACACCTCTTCGGTCGTCCCGCTTTCCACCAGCTCGCCCTGGCACATCACGCAGACCCGCTCGGCAAAGCGGCGCACCAGGCCCAAATCGTGGGTGATGAACAAAATCGCCATACCGTACTGCTTTTGCAGATCGCGCAGCAGGTCGAGAATCTGCGCCTGAACGGTGACATCGAGAGCGGTGGTGGGCTCGTCGGCAATCAGTAGCCGCGGCTCGCAGGCCAACGCCATGGCGATCATTACGCGCTGGCGCTGGCCACCGGAAAGCTCGTGCGGGTAGCTCGCTACGCGCTTGGCAGGCTCGGGAATACCGACCTGGGTCAACAGCTCGACCACGCGGCTGCGTACGGCGCTACCGCTCATCTTGCGGTGCTTTTTGAGGACCTCGGCGATCTGGCGGCCAATCGGGTGGAGCGGATTGAGCGAGGTCATCGGCTCCTGAAAGATCATCGAAATATCGTTACCCAACAGGCTTCGCATCCGCGCGTTGGAGGCCTCGACCAGGTTCTCCCCTTCGAAACGGATCGCCCCGGAGATCTTCGCAAGGCTCGGCAACAGCCGCATCAGCGCGGTAGAGGTCACCGACTTGCCCGACCCCGACTCGCCCACCAGCGCCAAGGTCTCGTTTTCAGCAATGCTGAAGCTTACGCCTTTAACCGCGGAGACCGTGCCGTTGGGTAGCTCGAAATCCACCTTGAGGTTATCGACTTCCAGTAAATCGTTGGACATCCTGGCCTCCTAGCGGGTACGTGGGTCGAGGGCGTCGCGCAGCCCGTCGCCCAGAAAATTGAGACAAAAAAGCGTTACGGCCAAAAATACCGCGGGCACGATCAGCATCCAGGGGGCCCCTTGCATGTTGGAGGTCCCTTCGCTGATCAAAACGCCCCAGCTGGTCAGCGGCTCTTGAACGCCCAGCCCCAAAAACGAAAGGAAGCTTTCGAGCAAAATCACCTTGGGCACCGTCAACGTCACGTAAATGATCACCGGCCCGATGGAGTTGGGAATCAGGTGGCGGGTGACGATCTTGGAATCCTTCACGCCGAGCGCCTGGGAGGCCTCGACGAACTCGCGGCGCTTGAGCGCCAGGGTCTGACCGCGCACGATACGCGCCATATCCAGCCACTCGACGGCGCCGATGGCGGCGTAGATCAGCAGGATATTGCGCCCCAGCACCACCATGAGCAGGATGACCAAAAACATGAAGGGCAGCGAATACATGATGTCGACAAAGCGCATCATCAGGTTATCGACTCGTCCGCCCAGGTACCCGGCAATGGCGCCATAGAGCACGCCGATCACCAGGCTTACGAAGGTCGCCACCAGCGCCACGGACAGCGAAATACGCCCCCCATAAAGCGTGCGGGTCAGAAGATCGCGGCCGTTGGCATCGGTGCCCAGCAAATGAAACCCTTCGGTGGTGGGCGGCACGCCAAAGGCGCTCCAGTCCACTTCGGCAAGCCCCCAGGGCAGCAAAAACGGGCCAACAATACACACCAGCGCAATCAGCGAAAGCACGATGATACTGGCCATGGCGGCGCGGTTTTGGCGCAGCCGGCGCCACGCTTCCTGGCCCAGGCTCTCGCCCTTGAGCGGCGCTTTGGGCGGGTTGGGGCTACCGCCGCCAACACCGTTGCCCGGCTGCTCGTCAGTGGCGTGATAAGTAGAGGTCATAACGCGCTCCGTTCAATCGTCATAGCGGATCTGGGGGTCGAATAGCGAATAAAGGAGATCGACGATCAGGTTCATCAAGACGATCAGTACGCCGTAGAACACCACCGTTCCCATCACCAGGGTGTAGTCCCGGTTGAGCGCGCCCTGGACGAAGTAGCGGCCAATGCCCGGCAACCCGAAGATCTGCTCGATCACCACGGAGCCGGTGATGATGCCCGCAATCGCCGGCCCGAGATAAGACAAAATCGGCAGCATCGCCGGGCGCAGCGCGTGGCGCAGAATCACTTCGCGTTCGGTGAGTCCCTTGGCCCGGGCGGTGCGGATGAAATGACTGCCCAGCACCTCAATCATCGAGGCGCGCATCATCCGGGCAATATAGGCGATCTGCTGAATCGCCAGCGCGACCACGGGGAGCACCAGGTTAGGCAGCGCGCCGCCGTTCCAGCCACCGACTGGCAGCCAGCCAAGAACGATGCCGAAGAACAGCGCCATCAGCGGCGCAATCACGAAGTTGGGCACCGCAATGCCGCCCAGCGCCACCCCCATCAGCGTGTAGTCCACCGCGCTGTTGCGCTTCAAGGCCGCAAACACCCCCATGGGAATCCCCAGCAGCAGCGCCAGCACGATCGCCAGCGCACCAAGCTGAAGGCTGACCGGAAAGCCCTGGAGCAGCAGGTCGCTGACCGAGAAGTCCTTGTAGACGAACGAAGGGCCGAAATCGCCCTGGGCGAGATTGCCCATATAGCGCAGGTACTGCTGCCACAGCGGCTCGTCCATGTGATAGGCGGCCATCAGGTTGGCCTCGATCTCCGGCGGCAGCTGGCGCTCGCCATCGAAAGGCCCGCCCGGGGCCATGCGCATCAAAAAGAACGACAGCGTAATGACGATCAAAAGCGTCGGGATCGCCATGGCAAGGCGTTTGGCAATATAAGTCAGCATGCCTCTGCCCTTTTTGGCTGACGATCGTGCAGGCCAGGTGCGGCGTGGTGTGCCATCTCGGTGTCTACTCCTCGAGCGTGATGTAACGAAGCGGGTGAACGTCCAGCGGCGTGGCGTGCCAACCGGAAACCCTGGGCGAGACCAGCGCCAAATTGACGTAGTCGTAAATCGGCAGCAGCGCGTAGTCGTCGAGCAACATTTGCTCGGCCTCGGTCAGCACCTCGGCCCGCGCCTCGGGATCGAGAATCGCATCGCTGCGCGCGACCAGTTCGTCGTATTCGGCGTTATGGTAGCCGGTGCTGCGCGCCGAGGTGCCGCCGTCGCTGTAGGCGTTCAAAAAGTCGTAGGGGTCGTCGATGGTGGCGACCATACCGTAGCGGGCCAGCTCGAATTTGCCTTCATTGATGTTGGCAAAGTGGGTGGCGGCTTCGCTATTGTTGAGCGACACCTCGACGCCCAATGGCTGCCACATGGCGGCAATGGCCACGGCGACCCGGCGGTGATCGTCCAGGGTGTTGTAGCGCAGCTCGACCTCGAGCGGGTTGTCCGGCCCGTAGCCCGCCTCATCCAGCAGTTGCCGGGCGCGCTCGAGGCGTTCGTCCATGGGCATATCGGCAAACGCCATTTTGCCCTGGGTGCCGCCCGAGGTCGCCTGCGGGACAAACCAGTAAGAGGGCACCTGTCCCATGCCTAAAATCTGGTCGGCGATCACTTCGCGGCGGCTGGCGAGATTCAGCGCCTCGCGCACGCGTATGTCGCTGAAGGGGCTGTCCTCTTCCATGTTGAACATGTAGAAGTAGCTGGCGACCATCGGGCTCACCTGCAGCGCATCCGCCAGGTTTTCCTCGATCCAGCCGAACTGCTGGCCGGGCACGCCGCTATAGCTGATATCCAGTTCCCCCGCGCGGTAACGGGTCAGCGCCGCACTGGCGTCTTCGATGGGGTAGAAGATCGCCTCGTCGAGGGCGACGTCATCGGCGGCGTAGTAGGCCGGGTTTTTCGCCAGGGTGATATGGTCCTGGGGCTGCCACTGCTCAAGCGTGAAGGGTCCGCTCACCGGCGTCTGCCCCGGGGTGATCCAGCGCTGGCCCTGGGCGGTCACGTAATGTTCGGGCAGCGGCGCGGCCTCGGGCATCGCCAGCGCCTGCATGAACCAGGCGGCGGGCTTGGCGAAATGAATGCGCAGGGTGTGTTCATCCAGCGCTTCAACGCCCAGGCTTTCCGGCTCGGCCTCGCCAATATTGACGGCGTGAGCGCCTTCGATGGGGTAGTAAAGCTGGGCATTGTGCGCGGCAAGCTCGGGGCGCAACAGGCGGCGCAGGCTGTAAAGCGCATCATCGGCGGTAATCGGCTCGCCGTCGGACCACTCGGCGCCCTCGCGCAAGTAAAGCGTCAGCTCATCACCGGCCTCGTTCATCTCCCAGCGCTCGGCAAGGCCCGGCACCAGCTCGCCTTCCGGGCTATAGCTTACCAGGGTTTCGAACATCTCGCGGATGATGCGGGACTCCCAGACACCGCTGGAGCGCTGCGGGTCGAGCGTACCCGGCTCCGCGCCGTTGTCGATACGCAGCGTCGCGGCCTGGGCACCAAGGCTTGTCAGTGCAAGCGTGGCAGCACCGATGGCCACCGCCAAACGGGATAAATGGGGCATACGGCCTCCTGTTTTTGGGCCGGTCGCGTCCTTTGGGACACGCACGGCTTCGCCGGCCTTGTGAGGCGTAAGCAGTTAAAATCGGGAAATAAAACGCTTTGAAGGCAAGGCCGGCCGTACCGGCCTTGCGAGTAGTGACTACTCGTCGAAACTTACCCAGCGCGACGGATGGTCGTCCTGGATATTATTCTCCCAGCCGGAGAGCGCCGGATTGACCAGGTTGCGGCTGACGTAGAACATCAGCGGTGCAAAGGCGTTATCTTCAAGCGCCAGCTGTTCGGCCTGCTCGAGAATGGCCTGGCGCTCGTCGAGGTCCTGGGTCTGCGCCGCTTCGTCCATCAAGGCGTCGAACTCGGAATTGCTGTAGGCGCCGTAGTTGTTGCCTACGCCACTTTGCAGCAGCACCAGGAAGTTCTCGGCGTCGTTGTAGTCGGCAATCCAGCCAGCCCGGGCGACATCGAAATCGCCTTCGGCGATGGACTGGTAGTGCACCGTCGCTTCGGAGTTGACCATCTCGACATTGACCCCAAGCGGGCGCCACATGGCGGCGATGGCCACGGCAATGCGCTGGTGCTCATCGTTGGAGTTGTAGCGTAGGCGCAGATTAAGAGGATTGCTTTGGCTATAGCCCGCCTCTTCCATCAGCTCCTGGGCGCGGGCCATGCGGTCATCGAAGGACTCGTCGGCAATCGCCATCGGCTGCTGCTCGTAGTGGCTGGTGCCGGGCGGCACCAACGAAAAGGCGGTCTCGAAGGTGCCTTTCATCAGCTGCTCGGTGATTACGTCGCGGCGAATCACCAGGTTGAGCGCCTCGCGTACCCGCGCGTCCGTCGTCGGGTGGCCGTCGCGGTGGTTGAACACGTAGTAGTAGGCGCCCTGGTAAGGCGCCATCTGGGTGGCGTCGGGCAGGTTCTCCATGAGCCACTCGTAGCGCTCGGAATTATAGTCCCGAATGATATCCAGTTCCCCGGCGCGAAAGCGCGAGATCGCCGCATTGCGGTCTTCGGTAGTGTGGAACACCACGCCGTCCAGGCTCACGTCGTCCGCGTCGTAGTAGGTCGGGCTCTTCTCGGTGGTGATGGTGGACTGCGAAATCCACTCGACCGGATGGAAGGCGCCGTTGGAGGCGATATGATCCAGATCGATCCAGCGCCGGCCGTGCTCTTCTACCAGGTGCGCGGGCTGCGGGTAGGCGGTGTAGTGGGTCAAAAGCTGGGTAAAGTAGGGCGTCGGATGATTGAGTTCGACCTTCAGCGTGCGCCCGTCGTCGAGCGACTCTACGCCCAGGGCCTCAAGCGGCTCTTCGCCCAGATTGACGGCCCGTGCGTTGACCACCGGGTAGAGCATGTAGGCGTATTTGGAGGCGTTGGCGGGGTTAAGCATCTGACGCCAACCCACCACGAAGTCTTCGGCGGTGACCGGCTCGCCATCCGACCAGACCGCGCCATCGCGCATCTGGAAGGTGTAAGTCAGGCCATCGTCGGAGATCTCGTAATCCGTTGCCATGCCCGGCTGGAGTTCGCCATCCGGCCCTTCTTTGAAGAGACCTTCGAACACGTCCATGAGCACCTGGGACTCCCAAACACCGCCCGAGACCTGGGAAGTATCGAAAGACGCAAGTTCGCCCATCACACCGATATCCAGTGTTTCAGCCTGAACCGATTGGCTAGCAAGGGCTGCAGACGCAATAAATACCGCAGTGGACAGTGCACGTTTGTGCACACCGCTTACAAGGCGCATAGTGATCTCCCAAGGATCTGATAAATATGACTTATCTGGTTGTTGTGATATCGATAGGCGTGCGCTTGAAACGCTATATCAGCTGTTTTTCGCTGTTTTCTTTTCTAAGGATATTATGGTTTTTTTAATTAGCCGTCTAGCCAGTGAAACAAATAATTCTCTTGTACAACTAATAACACACGTTATTTACTTTGGCTTAAATAAAAACCTGGTTATTTAAACCACCCAATGGTAACCAAACGATAAAATCACGCTAAGTGAACAGACTGGCGTGTAAAAACCCGGGCGACCCTGGGCCGCTGAGCGCCTTATTGTTAGGTAGTATGGGGCCACACCTCGTCACCTTCTCTACTGGTACAGGAAGCGGCCATGCGCCTTTTGATACTCGCAAGCTCCACGAGTGCTTTTTTCAACCTGTACCAGTTGCAGGCGATCTACCCCTGGCTTGTAGGCCGGCTCGATGCCAGCCTCACTCAGGCGGGTTGGCTCAATATGGCCACTCTTTTTGGCATGATGCTGACCGCCCCCTTTGCCAACCGCATTACTCGGGGGCGCTCCTCGCATAGCGCCATTTTGATGGGCGTCGGGTTTTTGATCGCGCTGAATATCCTGCTGGCGTTCAGCACTACGCTGAGCGTCACCTGGTGGCTTCGCGTGGCCCAGGGCGTAGTCTTGCCCTGCGTTCTGACGTCTACCGTCGCGCTGTTGGCCCAGGCTGACAACGAGGCGCAGCGCGCCCGCCGGGTCGGTTTTTTTGTGGCCGGCACCATTATCGGCAGCACGTTAAGCCGCTTTTACCCCGCCTGGGCGCTGGATGTATTCGCCTGGCGCGGCGGGTTCTTGAGCTGCGCGGCACTTTTGGGGCTTTCGTGGCTGGTCATCTTCCGGCAAACGCAAACACAGCCGCTTAAGCTGGCGCCGCCGAGCGAGCAGGCGCCTTACCTTCAACTGCTCAAAAAGGCGCTTTTGGAGAACCGCCTGGCGGTGGCGTACTGCGTGGGCTTTACCCTGCTCTTTACCCAAAGCGCTGTCTTTACCGTGTTGGGGCTGCGCCTCGCCCAGGCGCCCTTCAACTACTCCTCCGCGCAGATCGGGCTGGTCTACCTTGCATCCTTGCCTGCCATCGCCGCGGTCATCGCTAGCCCCAAACTCTATCGAAACAGCAGCGAGACGCGCTTCTTTTTGCCCTTTACTGCGCTGCTGTGGGTGTCGCTGGCGTTCGCCAATACCGGCTTTTACACGAGCCTTTTAAGTGTCGGGCTCTTTGCCATTAGCACCTACCTGCTGCAAACGCTGACCACGCGTATGGTAAGCCGGGCGCAACGCGTGCCCGCTTCGTTTGCAAGTGGCCTCTACCTTACTTTCTACTACGCCGGTGGCGCCCTGGGCGCCACGCTTGCCGCCTTCTGCTACAGCCATTGGGGCTGGGCGGGGGCCCTTGCACTGGTGGGGGTAGTGCACGTGCTTACCCTCGTGTCGGTGCTTGCGCTGCTGGCCGCGGGCCGGCGCCAAGACGCCCGCGCCGGCAAGAGTGAATAAACCGTGCTTTTTAACCCAGCCACATGCGCAGCGGCATCCAAAGGCCCATGCCCACCATCACCAGGTTTTCGGTCAATGACACGAAACCCAGCGGCACGTTGCTGCCCCCGCCCACGCAGGCGCACTTGAGTTCGCGTTTGTCGATGTAAACCGCCTTGAAAACGGAGACCGCGCCCACCCCGCCGACAAAAAGCGCCAGCGGCGCGGCCAGCCAAATAAGCGCCCCGGCCAGCATCAAAAGACCGGCCAGGGTTTCGATGAAAGGATACACGTAGCCGTAGGGCACGTAGCGCTGAGCGAGCAGGTCGTAGTTGACGAACATGGTGCTGAAACTTTCCACGTCCTGAAGTTTTTGCAGGCCAAGCAGCACCATCGCCGTGGCGATGGCGTACTCCGGCATACGCGGGCCCAGCAACGTGCCCTGAGCGGCCCAGCTCACGGCCAGGCCGATCAACAAGGCCACGGCGAAGATCGCCAGCACCGGGCGGTAGGTGGTGGCGTTGGGGTCGCGCACGCGCAGGCCCAGATGCTTGCGTACGTCTTCGTAACCGCCGATGCGCGTGTCATTGATATAGGTCTGGGGCGTGGTCTTGACGTCTTCCCGCGCCTTGAAGGCGTCGATCTCCTCGCGGGAGGTCAGCCAGTGATCCTCCACCGTAAAACCCTTGCGCTTGAGAAGATCCACCGTTTTCACGCCAAACGGGCAGCGGTGGGTAGTCATGTTCATACGATAGACGCGGGCCGTGCCCTGGGTAGTACTTGCCATCGTCGCCTCCTGAAGGGGTCTTCGAATCCATGGGGTTCGTCAATAAGCGTAGAACCTATGGGCCACCCATGGGTCAAGGCGTGTCTGCCCCGGGTGGGCAAGCTTAGCGCGCGTGGTGGCGGCGCAACGTCAGAGCAAACCCCAGAACCCCGGCGATGGGCCCTGGCACTAAAAGCCAGGCCGCGTCCAGGCCGGTACGCTCGAATAGGGCGGTGATGGCGGTAATCGACACCACGGTGATGGCAAAGCCGATAGCGTTCAAAATGGCCAGCGCCGCGCCGACGATGGCCGGCGGGCAGGCCCTGGCGGAAAGCGCCGAGAACTGCGGCGAGTCCGCCACGACCGCCGCGCCCCACACCAGCAGCAGCGCCAAAAGCGCCACCGGGGGGAGCTGACGCCAGAATAGCGCGAACAGCACCGCGCAGAGACACGACAGCGCCAGCGCCGCAAGCGCCACCGGCGCGCTGCCAAACCTTCGCGAAAGCGCCCCGCCCAGCAGACACCCCAGCGCCCCAATGCCGATCACACCGAAGGCCAAGCCCGAAATACCAAGGCCCGGGTAGGCGCCAAGCAGCACCGAGCTTGCCACCAGCAGCGGCACCAGGGTCCAGAAAGCATAGAGCTCCCACATATGGCCAAAATAGCCCCAGGCCGCCGCGCGAAAGCGGGGAACCTTGAACGCCTCGATCACACGAATACGCCTGGCCCCGGGCTTGGGCCGCGCGGGCAGGTGGGGCCCATCGCCCAGCCAAAAAATCAACGCCGCCCCCAAAAGCGCCAGCAGCGAAGACGCGCTGATCACCACCTGCCAGGCAATCTCGGCCCCCAGCTGTTTGAGGCCGTGGGGCAAGGCGGTGCCTAGCGTGAGCATGGCGACCAGCTGGGCAAGCGCCTGGCCGGTGCGCTCTGGCGCCCAGCTCACCACCAGTTTCATGCCCACCGGGTAGATCCCCGCCAGGCTCAGCCCCACCAGAAAGCGCCAGAAAAGCGCGTCCCCAAGCCCCTGCGCCCCCCAGGCAAACAGCGCGTTAAATAGCGCCCCGGCCAGCGCGCAGCCAACGAACAGGTGGCTGGCTCGAAAGCGGTCCGCCAGCCCGGTAAGCGCCAGCGAGAGCGTACCCAGAATGAAGCCGCCCTGCACCGCGCCGGTCAGCCAGCCGATATCCGTGGCGCTCACGCTCCAGACGCGCATCAGCTCATCAAAAGCACTATTGGCACTAAACCACAGGGAGGTGCCCAGCAACTGAGCGAAAGCGATCACGGCCACCGGCCTTTTGGCCAAAAGGCCCGGCGAAGAAAAAGCGCGTCGTGCCATATGCTTTAGGGCGTCAGCGCTTTGGAAGAGGCCGCCTTCTTGCCGCGGGCCCTGCGCTCGGGCTCGGCGGGAAACTCGGTATCCACCCGGTCGATAAAATCCTCGAGCTCGGCAAAAAGCGCCTCGCGGATAGTCGCGGCTTCGTTCACCAGGTGGTGGCGCGCCTCGGGGTGGCGATACACCGTCGCCTCGGGCAGTTTGTCGGCCAGGATTTCGAGGTTGCGCTCCCAGTCCACGGTCATGTCCTGCTCGCCTTGTAAAATCAGCGTGGGCAGCGCCAGCGGCTCGAACGCCAGCAGCCTGGGAATCCAGCGGCGCATGGCCGAAATCCAGGCAACACTGAGCCGCTCGGGCTGCAGCGGGTCCTGGTCGCGCAGAAACGCGGTGAAGGTTTCGTCGGTGGAGTTGGGGCGGTACTTACGGGGCAGCTCTTTTACAAAGGGACTGGCGATTAGATGCACCCAGCTGGCCTGGCTCCAGCGCCAGGGGCGCACCAACGGCGCCAGCAGGACGATACCCGCCCAGCGGGCCGCTTCGCGTTTTTCCAGGGCGTCGGTGATCAGAATGGACCCGCCGGTACTTTGGCCAATGCCGACCCAGGGCGTGGGCGCCAAGCTCGCCGCCTGCAGCGTTTCTTTTAAGTGGGTAAAGCAGTGCTGATAGTCGCTGAACTCGTTGATTTCCGCGCGGGGGCCGCTGGAAAGCCCGTGGCCGGGCAAATCCCACAGCACCACCAGCCAGCCCTTGTCCAGCAGGCTTTTCAGCAGGTGGCGATAAAGCCCCAGGTGGTCGAAATAGCCGTGCACCACGAAGATGGTGCCCTTGGGCGCAATAGGGCTCCAGACCTGACACCACAAGTTGAACTGCCCGGTATCGATAAACCCGGCATAGACCGAAGGCGTACTCTCGAAAAGGATGTCGAGCTGGTAGTGCTGAAAGTAGCTTTTCACCGCCTGCGTCAGCGCCGTCCCCGGCGCCAGGTAGTGCAGCGCCGGGGCATCGCTTGCCTGGCGGAACACCTCTGATAAATGATCGAACTCGTGCATTACCTGTCTCCCTGAATGGCCATGTAGCCCGCCTGGCCATCGCGCGCGTTATTATCATTTAGTCGAGCACGGCGGCGCTTTAACGACTACGCTATTTACACGCCCCAGCGTTTGTGGAAGTATTTTCCATAAATACTCATTGATACGGGCCGTGGCCCCTTCATCCCCACGGGCACCTTCACAGGAGAGACCCATGAGCGAGCGTATCACGCGCCACCGTCTACAGGTGGCCGCCAGCCTGGACCGTTTTATCAGCGAACACGCCCTGCCGGGCACCGGTATCGACGAAAACGCCTTCTGGTCCGGCGTCGATGCCTTGTTCTTCGATCTTACCCCGAAAAACCAGCGCCTGCTGGAAGAGCGCGAAACGCTGCAACAAGCGCTCGACGCTTGGCACAAGGAGCATCCCGGCGCGATCAATGACATGGCCGCCTATAAAAGCTTCCTTAAAAAGCAGAATTACCTGGTGGACGCCCCGGCCAACGTTAACGTTACAACGGCCAACGTCGATCGTGAAGTCGCCATTCAGGCAGGCCCGCAGCTGGTCGTGCCGGTCAGCAACGCCCGCTACTCGCTGAACGCCGCCAACGCCCGCTGGGGAAGCCTCTATGACGCGCTCTACGGCACCGATGCGATCTCCGAAGAGGACGGCGCCGAGAAGGGCACAAGCTTCAACCCCAAGCGTGGTGAAAAGGTCATCGCCTACGCCCGCGGCGTGCTGGACCGCGCAGCGCCCCTGGCCACCGGTTCCCACCGAGACGCGGTCAAGTATAGCCTGCGCGACGGCCACCTGGTGGTGACCCTGGAGGGCGGGCGCGAAACCGGCCTGAAAGATGCCGGCAAGCTGATCGGCTTTAACGGCGACGAAAGCGCGCCAAGCGCGGTACTGCTCTCCAACAACGACCTGCACCTCGAGATACAGATCGACGCGACGGATTCGATCGGCAAGACCGACCCGGCGGGGGTGAAGGATGTCGTGGTCGAAGCCGCACTGACCACCATCATGGACTGCGAAGACTCCGTCGCCGCGGTCGACGCCGAGGATAAAGTCGGCATTTACAGCAACTGGCTGGGCCTGATGCGCGGCGATCTGGAAGAGAAGATCGAAAAAGGCGGCAAGACGACCACGCGCACGCTCAACGCCGACCGCACCTGGCAAACCACCGAGGGCGGAAGCGTCACGCTTCCCGGCCGCTCGCTGATGTTCGTGCGCAACGTGGGCCACTTGATGACCACGCCGGCCATTCTGGATGAAGACGGCAATGAATTGCCCGAAGGCATTCTCGACGCCGTCATGACCTCGCTGCTCGCACTGAATGATTTGAAAAAAGACGCCGACCAACCGCGCAACTCCCGCGCAGGCTCGGTCTACATCGTCAAACCGAAAATGCACGGCCCCAAAGAAGTGGCCTTTGCCAACGAACTCTTCAGCCGGGTGGAAGATATCCTCGGCATGAGCCGCGACACCCTGAAAATGGGCATCATGGACGAAGAACGCCGCACCACGGTGAACCTCAAGGCGTGTATCGCCGAGGCGACATCAAGAGTGGTGTTCATCAACACCGGCTTTTTGGACCGCACCGGCGACGAGATGCACACCGCCATGGAAGCGGGCCCGATGGTGCGCAAGGGCGACATGAAGTCCGCCGCCTGGATCACCGCTTACGAAAAGAACAACGTACAGGTGGGCCTGGCCTGCGGCCTGCGCGGCCGCGCCCAGATCGGCAAGGGCATGTGGGCCATGCCGGATCTGATGCATAACATGCTCGAGCAGAAAATCGGCCACCCGAAAGCCGGCGCCAACACCGCCTGGGTGCCCTCGCCCACCGCGGCGGTGCTCCACGCGCTGCATTACCATCAGGTGAAGGTCGCCGACGTTCAGCGTGAGCTTGAAAGCCAGGGCGAGACGGACCTGCTCGACGAGCTACTCACCGTGCCGGTCGCCGATAACACCAACTGGCCGGATGACGAGATTCAGCAGGAGCTAGATAACAACTGCCAGGGGATTCTGGGCTACGTGGTGCGCTGGGTCGAGCACGGCGTGGGCTGCTCCAAAGTACCGGACATTCACGATGTCGGCCTGATGGAAGACCGCGCAACGCTGCGTATCTCCAGCCAGCACATCGCCAACTGGCTCCACCACGGCATCGTCGATGAAGCCCGCGTGCAAGAAACGCTCAAGCGCATGGCCAAGGTCGTCGACGAGCAAAACGCCCAGGATGCAAGCTACACCGCCATGAGCGCCGACTTTGACGGCTCCACCGCCTTCAAGGCAGCGTCTGACCTGATTTTCAAGGGCCGCGAGCAGCCCTCGGGTTACACCGAACCGCTCCTCCACGAGTGGCGCCAGGTGCATAAGAAAAAAGCGCACAAGGCGAAGTAAGCCAGCACCAACGAAAGGCCCCGGGCATCACTGCCCGGGGCCTTTTTCATGGGTGATGCCACCTTCAGCGCTCTGACGGCGAGGGCCGCTTCCCATGAAGCGGCCACGAACGCGCTGACAAGGCGCGCCGAAGGTTAGAGCGCCGGCAATTTATCGAGCATACGATCAAGGGTCAGCGGGTAGTCGCGAAGGCGGATGCCCGTGGCGTTGTACATGGCGTTGGCCACCGCTGCGGCGCCGCCGCAAATGCCCAGCTCCCCGACCCCTTTGGCTTTCAAGGGGGTGGAGGCGCTGTCCTGGGTGTCCAGGAAGATCACGTCCTGGTCGGGAATGTCGGCGTGAACCGCGATCTCGTAGCCGGCGAAATCGTGATTGGCGAAAAAGCCCCGCGCGTTATCCACGGTCAGGCTTTCGGTCAGCGCCGCGCCGATCGACATGGTCATGCCGCCCAGTACCTGGCTTCGTGCGGTAATCGGGTTGAGAATGCGCCCGGCATCGCACACCGAGAGCATGCGAAGAAGGCGCGTTTCACCGGTGTAGGCGTGTACCGCCACTTCGACGAAATGCGCCGCGAAGGTGCCGATCTCCAGGTCATCCTTGAAGTCGCCAAAGTGCAGCGTATCTTCGCCGACGATCTCTTCGCCCTGGGCCACATCGCGCAAGGCAACGCTTTTATCATCGGTGATCACCTGGCCGTTCTCGAAGCGCGCCGACGCGACGCCCAGGCGCTTGTTGATCTCGCCTTGTAGCGCCAGACACGCCGCGTAAACCCCGGCGGTGGCACTGGCCGCGCCCATCTGGCCGCCGGAGCCCGAGGCCGTGGGGTAGGCGCTATTGCCCAAACGCACTTCCACATCGTCCATTTCCAGCCCCATGGTTTCCGCAGCGGTCTGGGCGATGATGGTGTAGGAGCCGGTGCCGATATCGGTCATATCGGTTTCGACGATCAAACGGCCTTCGCTAAGGCGTATCCGCGCGCCGGAATCCAGGGTGGGGGCACCGCGGTAGGCACCCGCCACGCCCTGGCCGATCAGCCACTGCCCTTCACGCTGCCCGCCGGGGGTGGTGTTGCGCGAGGCCCAGCCGAACGCCTCGGCGCCCTTGCGTAAGCACTCCACGAAATGGCGGTCGCTATAGCGTTTCTCGGGCGTTTCCGGATTGACCTGGGTGTCGTTGAGAATCCTGAATTCCACCGGGTCCATCTGGAGCTTTTCGGCCATTTCGTCCATGGCGATTTCCAGAACGGCCAGGCCCGTCGCCTCGCCGGGGGCGCGCATGTCGGCGGATTCCGGCAGGTTCATGTCGATAGCGTGATGGGCGGTGCGGCGGTTTTCGCCGGCGTAGAAGCAGCGCGTCTGGTTCACCGCGTCTTCGCCGCTGCCGCCGGGCAGGGTATGCGAAATGGCCGCATGATCGAAGGCGGTAATGTGCCCATCCTTGTTGGCCGCGATGCGCAGCCGCTGCACGGTGCCGGAGCGGTGGGTGGCGTTGTTGAAGATGAACGAACGCGGCAGCGCCACCTTCACCGGGCGGCCGGTCTCTCGAGAACCCAGCGCGGCGAGCACGGCATCGGCCCGAAGAAACAGCTTGCCGCCGAAGCCACCGCCAATGTAGGGGCTTTCCAAACGGATGTCGTCCGGGTCGAGCTCGAAGGTGGTCGCCAGCGCCTGGTGGGTCCACTCGATCATCTGGTTCGAGGTCCAGAGCGTCATTTTCTTGCCATCGCACCAGTCCGCGATGGTCGCGTGGGGCTCCATCATGGCGTGGCTTTGCGAGGCGGTGTGATAGGTCTCGTCCATGGTCACGTCGGCGCGCTCGAACGCCGCGTCTACATCGCCCACGTGCGCGACCACATCGCTGTCCTGAAGGCGCTTCCAGGCATCGTCCAGGTCATACTCCCCCGGCGTTTGCTCGTACTCCACCTCGATGAGCGACGTGGCCGCTCGCGCCTGCTCCAGGGTATCGGCCACCACCACCGCGATGGCCTGATGGTAGTGCTCGACGATGTCGCCACCGAACAGCTTGGCCACGTTCGTGGAGGGCCGGGGCAGCTCATCGATGTCCAGCGCGGTGATCACCGCCGCCACACCCTCGGCATTGCGCGCCGCCGAGGCGTCCATGCGGGTGATCCGGCCCTTGGCGATGCTCGACCCCAAGGGGTAGCCGACCAGCGGGTTCGCCGCCACGTCGTGACGCTCGTAGGCGTAAGGGGCGGTGCCGGTCACTTTGAGCGCGCCGTCGATGCGCGTGTGGGGCTTGCCGATGATGCGCGCGCGATCGAACAGGTTGTCGTCGGTTGACTGATTAAAATCCATACATCACTCCTTGGCCAGCAGGGCAGCAAGCGTACGTTCGGCAAGCGTCAGCTTGTAGGCGTTTTCCTCGGTAGGGCGGGCGCCGTCCAGCAGCTTCGCCATCACCGCCTGGGCACCGTTACCCAGCTCGGCGTCGGCGTCCTCGCGCCGCCAGGGCTTGGGCGCCACACCGCCGAGTGCCACGCGGCCCTGGCCGTCGTCGGTTTCGATCAGCGCCACCGATACCAGGGCAAAGGCGTACGAGGCGCGATCACGCACCTTGTAGTAACGCTGGCGTCCGCCGACCGGCGCGGGCAGCACCACGCCGGTGATGATTTCACCCGGCTCCAGCGCGTTTTCCACTTCGGGGGTATCGCCGGGCAGCTTGTAAAACTCATCGAGGGTGAGTCTGCGCGTTTGCCCCTGGGGCGTGGTGGTTTCCACCTCGGCGTCCAGCACGCGAAGCGCGACGGCCATGTCCGAGGGGTGGGTGGCAATGCAGTGATCCGAGGTGCCGATCACGCCGAGCTGGCGGGTATCGGCGCCTTCATCCAGCGCCGCGCACCCAGCACCCGGCTCGCGCTTGTTGCAGGGCATCGCCGTATCGTAAAAGTAGGGGCAGCGGGTGCGCTGCAGCAGATTGCCGCCGGTGGACGCCTTGTTGCGAAGCTGACTCGACGCGGCGGAAAAAAGCGCCCGGCTCAGCACCGGATAGTCGCGCTTGATACGCTCGTCGGCGCCCAGCGCGGTATTGCTCACCATAGCGCCAATGCGCAGCCCGCCTTCGTCGGTCGCGGTAATGGCGTCAAGGCCGGTACCGGTAATATCGATGAGATGCGGCGGGACTTCGATCTCATGCTTCATGAGATCCAAAAGGTTGGTGCCGCCGGCAATGAATTTGCTGCCCGGCACTTCAAAGGCGCGCGCCGCCGCCTGGGCGGCATCGTCGATGCGCTCGAAGGAGAAGGATTTCATGAGCGCTCCTCGGCTACCTGGTGAATGGCTTTGAGAATGTTGGCGTAGGCGCCGCAGCGGCAAAGATTGCCGGACATGCGCTCGCGAATCTCCTCATCGCTGATCTCGATGGGGCCCTCGAGCGCTTTCGTTACGTGGCTCGGGATACCGGCACGGATCTCTTCGAGGGTCGCTTTCGCCGAGCAGATCTGGCCCGGGGTGCAGTAGCCGCACTGAAAGGCGTCGTTGTCGACGAAGGCCTGCTGCATGGGGTCCATGTGCTCGACATCCCCCACGCCTTCGATGGTCGTGATCTCATCGCCTTGATGCATGACGGCAAGGGTCAAACACGCGTTCACCCGCTCGCCGTTGATGTTCACCGTACACGCCCCGCACTGGCCAAGATCGCAGCCTTTTTTGGAGCCGGTGAATTTTAGATGTTCGCGCAGGGCGTCCAGCAGCGTGGTGCGGTTATCAAGTTCCAGCTCGTAGCGCTGGCCGTTGATGGAAAGGGCAACTGCTGAGCGCGTTTGAGCGCCGTCAGGATGCTTCTCGAACGTCGTCGTTGAGGTCATTTTGAATTGCCTTTGATTTTTTCGTCGCTATAGCCTGGTCACGGTCATGACGCATTAAGCATAGTCGCTATTAAAGCCAGCGCCTCAACGCATCCAATAACCCAAATTAAAGCGCGCCAGTGGTCTACGCTAAGCAGGCAGATGAACGCGGGCCGTTTTAAAAGGCCCGCCCAACAAGGAATGGTTTTCTCGATGCAACACCTCGACCTCAAGGTCATCGAACGAGCGCGGGACTGGAGTGACGAGGGCCAAACGATTTGGCTCTGCACCGTACTGGACACCTTCGGCTCCTCGCCCCGGGCGCCGGGCGCCTGGCTTGTGGCGAATGCCCGCGGCGAGCACATCGGCTCGCTTTCCGGCGGCTGCGTGGAGGAGGACTTTCTACAGCGGCTCACCCAGGGCGCCTTCGACCAGGCCGTCACCACTACCCGCTATGGCGACACCGCCGACACCGACGCGCCGAACGTAACACTGCCCTGCGGCGGCGTACTCGATGTGCTGGTCGAGCGGCTTTTGCCCGCCCCACAAACCCGCGAACACTTGAGCGCGCTGCTCGCGGCGCTCGAAGGCCACGCGCCCTTGATGCGCGAAGTGAATACCGCAAGCGGGGCGCGCACGCTTCGCCCTGCCCCACCGACCGGGCCGCGCGTGGAAAGCGAAAATGACGTTATCCACCTGCGCGTCTCACCGGCGCACCGGCTGGTGATCGCCGGTATTTCGCCGATCACCGCGCCCTGCGCCGCCTTTGCGCTCACTCTGGGGTTCGAGGTCATCGTGTGCGATCCGGATGAGCGCGCCTGCGCGCGTTTCGAGGTACCCGGGGCCCGGGTCGAGAACGTGCTGCCGTCAATGTATATCGCCCAGGGCACCTGTCACGCCGCCACCGCCGTGGTGGCGCTGACTCACGACCCGCGCATCGACGACCTGGCGATGATGGAAGCGGTGCGCACCCAGGCGTTTTACATCGGCGTGATGGGATCAAGACGCACCTCCCAGGCCCGCGCCAAGCGGCTTAAACGCTCCGGCGGTTTGAGTGAGGCCGAGATCACGCGCCTCCACATGCCCATCGGCCTGTCGCTTGGCAGCAAAACCCCCGCCGAAATCGCCCTGGCGGTGATGGCGGATATCGTGCGCGTACAGCACGGGAAAAGTCTCGATGAGCTCTGATACGGTGATGGCGTTGGTAATGGCGGCGGGCTACTCGAGCCGGTTCGGCGCGGCGGATAAACGCCAAGCGGCGCTGAGCGATGGTCGCTCCTTGTTGATCACAAGCGTTGCCAACGCCCGGCGAGCGTTTACGAGCCTGCGGGTGGTGGTGCGCGAAGAGGATATGCCCAAGGGCCTTGAGGAGTGCTCGCTGATCCGCGTGCAAAGCGCCCGCCACGGGTTGGGGGCGAGTATTGGCGAGGCGTTCAGCGCCATCCTGGAGGACCCGTCCCTGTCAGACATTCAGGCTGCCGCCGTACTGCTGGGCGATATGCCCTATATCCAAAGCGGAACCCTAACGGCGCTCATGGCAATGAGTGGGCCCGACATCATCGTCTCGCCCAGCGTCGAGGACAGGCAGGGCCACCCGGTGATATTCGGTCGTGCCTTCTGGGAAGCACTTTCCAGCATCAAAGGCGGCGAAGGCGCCAGGCGGGTATTGAAGGCCCACGCGGCGCACCATCGAGTGCTGCCGGTCGATGACCCGGGCGTGGCGATGGATATCGACCGGCCGGCGGACCTGGCCGGCCCGTCACACGGCACCCCGAACACCGGGGGCTCTTAGCCGAGCCGGGTCCAAACGCCGTTTTGTCGACTGGAGGCGAGCACCGCCTCGATAAAGCGTATGCCGTCCACGCCATCCTCGATGCCGGGTAGCCAAGCGGGCGGCGTCTTCGCCTTCACGCCATCGGCAAACCCCTGATAGAGATTGGCGAAACTCTCGATATAGCCTTCCGGGTGGCCGCCGGGAAGGCGAATACTGCGCCCCACCGTTTGGCTGACGGCGTCCTCCCGGCGGGTCAAACGCTGGCTGGGGGCGTTGAGCGGCTTGAGCCACAGCTCGTTGGGGCTCTCCTGGGCCCACTGCAGGCTCGCCTTCTCGCCGACCAGGCGAATGCTCAGCTCGTTTTCAAAGCCAGGGGCACTCTGGCTGGCCCAGAGCATGCCGCTGGTACCGGGCTCGAAGCGCAACAACGCCTGAACGCTGTCGTCCAGTAGCCGCCCTTCGACCGCGGTGGTCAAGGAGGCGCTCACATCCGTTATCTTCTGACCGCTGACGAACTGCGCCAGTTGAAAGGCGTGCACGCCGATATCGCCCAGACACCCCGCTGCCCCCGCCTTGTCCGGGTCCATTCGCCAGGCCGCCTGGCGGTTATCCTCGCCTTGTGCCTCGCTCAGCCACTCCTGCACGTACTCCACCTGAACGTGGCGCAACTTGCCAAGCGCCCCCGTGGCGACCATTTCACGGGCGTGCTGAATCATCGGGTAACCCGCGTAGGTGTGGGCGAGCAAAAAGTGCCCCGCGCTTTGCATCGCCGCCGTTTCGAGGCGCCCGGCTTGAGCTGAAGTCAGCGTCATGGGCTTTTCGCACACCACGTGAAGCCCCGCCTCAAGGCCCTTGAGCGCGGCGTCGAAGTGCAGGTGGTTGGGCGTGACGATAACCAGCACCTCGATGCCATCGTCTCGCCTCGCCTCGGTCTCGATCAGCGCGTCGACGTCTTTGTAACAGCGCGCCGGCTCGATATAGAGCGCCTGGGCGCTGGCCCGGTTGCGCTCGGGGTTCGAGGAGAACACTCCGGCAAGTAGCTCGAAATGGTTATCCAGACGCAGCGCCAGGCGGTGCACCGCGCCGATGAACGCGCCCTGGCCGCCGCCCAGCATGGCCGCCCGCAAACGGCGGGGAGCTTGTTCGCTCATGCGTCTCTCCTCGTCAAAAACTGCGTTTTACTTCATCTTCCTGCGACCGGCGGCGCTGCCCTCAAGGGCGTGCGATCAGCACCACCAAAAGAAGCGACAACCACCCGCCGATCAGCGCGAGCCCGCCTATGGGCGTGACCAGCCCCAGGTTTATCCCGCCCAGTGCCATGGCGTAAAGCGAGCCGGAAAAGCAGAGCGTGCCCAAAAGCCAAAGCGATAGCACCAGCCGCTGCCCGGCGCGGGCGCGTTGAGCGCGCCATACGAGCACCGCCAGCATGGCCAGCGTATGCCAGGCCTGATAGCGCACGCCGGTTTCCACGGCGGCGACCATATCACTGCTCACCCGCTCGGCCAGCCCGTGGGCGGCGTAGGCACCGAGCGCGACCATGAGCGCACCGGAAACCGCGACCCAACACCACCATCCTTTATCGGCTTGCTGCACAGTACGCTCCTTGAAAGGTTGTCGAATTCTTTAGCGCTTTCATATCCTGGGTGACATACCTTGAGCGCCTCTAAACCGCTACAATAGGGATCGTTTGCCTCATTCAAGGGATACTCATCACCCATGTCTACCCCTAATGCCTCCATAGAGCTTAGGCTCAACGGCGAACCTTACGCCATTAATCAAGGGCTGACGGCGGCGGACCTCGTCGCCCAGCTCGGCTTGACCGAGCGGCGCATCGCCGTCGAGATCAACGAACAGATCGTTCCCAAAAGCCAGCTTGGCGCCACCGCGCTGCAAGAAGGCGACCAGATCGAAGTGGTTCACGCCATCGGCGGCGGCTAGCCAGGCCTTGCTCGCGCTCGAGGATTTTTTTATGACAGCACTACACGATACGCCGTTTTCCGTTGCCGGTCGCACCTTCGGCTCGCGCCTTTTGGTGGGCACCGGCAAGTACAAGGACATGACCGAGACCGGCGAAGCCGTGGCCCAAAGCGGCGCCGAGATCGTCACCTTCGCCGTGCGCCGCACCAACCTGGGCCAGGACGCCGACGCGCCGAACCTTTTGGACGTGATCCCGCCCAGCCGTTACACCCTGCTGCCCAACACCGCCGGCTGCTACACCGCCAAGGATGCGGTGCGCACCTGCCGGCTGGCCCGCGAATTGCTGGACGGCCACAATTTGGTCAAGCTCGAGGTGTTGGGCGACGAGACCACGCTCTACCCCAACGTGGTGGAAACACTCAGCGCGGCCAAAACGCTGATCGACGATGGCTTCGACGTCATGGTCTACACCAGCGACGATCCGATCGTGGCCCGCGAGCTCGAGGCGCTTGGCTGCTGCGCGATCATGCCGCTGGGCTCGCTGATCGGCTCCGGCCACGGCATTCAAAACCCCTACAACATTCGCCTGATCATCGAACAGGCAAGCGTGCCCGTACTGGTCGACGCCGGGATCGGCACTGCCTCGGAAGCCGCTCAGGCCATGGAGCTTGGCTGCGACGGCGTGCTGCTCAACTCCGCCATCGCCCACGCAAAAGACCCGCTGCGTATGGCCAACGCCATGAAGCTCGCCGTTCAGGCCGGGCGCGATGCGTTTTTATCCGGGCGCATGCCGCGGCGCCAAAGCGCCGACCCGTCGACCCCGTTTGCCGGCCGCATCAACGGCTGATTCAACGCCCCTTAGAGAGACCCTGCCGAGACACCATGAACGACGACAACGCACCTTCGCCTGAAACCGGCCCCGAAAGCCAGGACGCTCCGCTTCACCGCCGCGGCATCAAAAGCTACGTGATTCGCGCCGGGCGCATGACCCCGGCGCAAACCCGCGGGCTCGACGACGTCTGGCCCCGCCTGGGCCTCACCCTCGCCGACGGCCTACAGGATCTCGATGCGCTGTTCGGCCGCAAAGCGCCACGGGTGGTCGAGATCGGCTTTGGCATGGGTAACTCGCTCATCGAGCAGGCCAAAACCCATCCCGAAACCGACTTCATCGGTATCGAAGTACACGCCCCGGGCGTAGGCAAGCTGCTCGACGAGGCGGACAAGCTGGGTCTCACCAATCTGCGGGTCTACCGTGAAGACGCCTTGAAGGTGCTGGAAGAGTGCCTGCCGGAAGCCTCGATCAACACCGTGCAGCTCTTCTTCCCCGACCCCTGGCCGAAGAAAAAGCATCACAAGCGGCGCATCGTGCAGCCCGCGTTTGTGGCGCTGATTCGCACCCGCCTGGAGCCGGACGGCTTTTTTCATATGGCGACGGACTGGGAAGCCTACGCCGAGTGGATGGCCGAGGTCATGGAAGCCGCGCCCGGCTACGTCAACACCGCTGAGAGTGACACCGCGCCCTTCGTGCCCCGCCCCGGCTTTCGCCCGCTCACCAAATTCGAGGCCCGCGGCGAGAAGCTCGGCCACGGTGTGTGGGATCTGATTTACCGGAAGGCGCGTTAACCCGCGATGATTAAAAGCCGCCAGCGTTGGCTAATGCCGATCAATTAAGGCTTTTGCCTACCCACAACGAGCGGTAAATCTATTGTAGCAGCGCGTTGCGCTGCATCGCTGGCTAAAGCCTGCTCTTACGAGGGATGGGGCACGACTCCATTGTAGGAGCCCAACTCCATTGGGCGATGGCGGCGATAGCCGCCCTTCGGTGGCGACGGCACTTTTGGTTGCCATCATCACCAACCCCGGCAGCGCGTTGCGCTGCATCGCTGGCTGAAGCCTGCTCCTACAAGGGATGGATGCAAGATTTCGTTGTTGTGGAGCCCACTTCAGCGGTGATCCGACAATTCGGCGAATGGCGCCGTCAGGCGCCTTGTCCAAGCCACCCGTCGCGAGCTAAAGCTCCGTCCCACAGGTAATAGCCAAGCTTAACTGATCGGCATTAGCCAGCGTTGGCGGCTTTTTTTATGGCCACCCGATATCAAACGCCCGAACGCCGACACCGCTGCGAGCAGTAAACGACGTTGTCCCAATCCCGCGCCCACTTCTTGCGCCAGGTGAAGGGGCGCTGACAGACGGGGCAGATTTTGGTCGGCAGGTGGGGTTTCTTGTGGGCCATGATCGCGAGAGCCTGGAATGAAGGACAATGAGTGAGCGCCTCAGTCTAGACACTTTAGCGCGCGCAGCTTGCATCATCGGCAGGGGGTTGAGGCCACGGCGTGCCTGAGATAACGATTCGAAGGGCCCAAAAAAAGAAAGCCACTCCAGAGGAGTGGCAAAAGACCGTGACTAGCAATGAGAGGGAGAAACCATGACAGAAAAAGTCTGCTGCCTTGGCCCTGACGTCTCATCAAACGCCAGTAAGGACAATATAATCATTCTCATTTACTGCGTCAACACAAATGCGAATACTTTTTATTTATTTTTACCCGCTGGCTAATTGAAGCCATAACGGCAGCGTGAGCATCGCCAAAAGTGTTTGCCCGGTGATGATCGCCGCCATGAGCTCAGAGTCGCCGCCGAGCTGGCGGGCAAGGATATAGGCCGAGGTGGCCGTGGGGAGTGCCGCGAACAAAAGCGCCACGTCACGGCTCAGCGCATCAAGGCCTAGAGCCCAGGCCAGCAGCAGCACGACGACGGGCATCACCAAAAGTTTGGTCACGTTGGTGGTGAGTGTTCCCCGGTCTATACGTAAAAGCGCCGCCGGGCGCAGTGCCACGCCAACGGCGACCAGCCCCAGCGGTAGCGCCGCGCGGCCCAGCAATTTCGCGGCGTCTTCGCTCCAGCCCGGCAGGCCGATGCCGGTCAGGTTCAGAAAAATACCCGCGAGGCACGCCAGAATCAGCGGGTTCTTGATCAGCGCCAGGGCGCTGGCGCGAAGGCTCGCTGGGCCAAGCGTCCCCGCCTTGATGAAACTCGCCACGCAGAGAACATTGACCACCGGCACCATCACCGCGACCGCCACCGCCGCGGTGGTTACCCCTGCACTTCCGTGCAGCGCCCCGGCACCGGCCACCCCCACGTAGGTATTGAAACGAATCGCCCCCTGGAAGACCGAGGTAAACGCCGGGGCGGGGAGCAAAAGCCACCCGCGTAGCCCCCAGAGCAGCAGTGTAAGAAGGATAATCGCGCCGAGCAGCACGCCCGCAAGCCTGGCCACCGGCACCTGGCTTACATCCGCGGTGGCAAGCGTTGCCACCAGCATGGCGGGAAACAGTAGAAAGTAGATGAGTTTTTCCATCTGCGCCCAGAACTCGCTGCCCGGCCAGCGCTTGTAGCCAAGGGCCGCGCCGAGCAGAATCAGTAAAAAAAGTGGCCCTAGCGCCCCGGTAATACTGTTCATCGCTACTCCTGATTGACCCCGCCCACGTGCGACATCCTGGCCACTGGCCTGGGGCACGTTTGCTGCTACCATGCAGTATCTTTTCTAGCCTATGGCCGTATCGTGACGCTTTTCCCATGAACAAACCAACCTCTTCGGGATACGTTACCGGATTTCCTGTCCTCAATGTGCTGATGCTGGTGACCGCCGTGGCGCTGATGGCTTGCCTGGTGTATGGCCTGAACAGCTGGGTGCGCGGCGGCGACGATATCACCTGGTTTGCCCCAAACCCGGGCTGCCAACTCCACGACAGTGCCTGCACCGCCCCCTTGGGTGATGGCCAGATCAGCTTCGCCGTGGACGTGGACGGCTCGATCGACGCACTGAGTGTCTTGCCGCTAGAGGTCAAGATCGAAGGGATCGAGGCAAGCCAGGTAAGCGTCGTGTTCAACGGCCGTGACATGGACATGGGGCTTCATCGCTTTAACCTGATGGCCACCGCCCCGGGCCACTTCAACGGCCAGGGCCAGGTGGGTATGTGCACCCAGGCCGTCATGCCTTGGCGCGCACGTGTCATACTAACCACCCCGGAAGGGAAAATCGGCAGTTGGTTCGATTTCGACGTCACCAGGAGTTAGTCAATGCAAACACGTTTAAAAAAGCGCCCTGCGGTCATTTCAGCGGCGCTTTTGGGGGTGGCCGCGCTCGCCGCGGTGGCGCTTTTCATCATGGGCTCGAGCGACGATGAGCAAGGCCTGCGCGGCGGGCCGATCGCCATGGCCTCGACCGACGGCGCTTTCGCGCTGACCCAGCTGGAAGAGGACCAGGTGGCCGTGGTCTCTTTTGGTTACACGTTTTGCCCCGATGTGTGTCCGATCACCCTGGCGGTCAAACGCCAGGCGCTGGCTCAGCTCGACGAAGAGACCCGTGAACGCGTGGTGCCGGTAATGGTGACCGTCGATCTCGAGCGCGACACCCTGGCGCGCATGCGCGAATACATGGAAGCGTTCGGTGAGGAGTTCATTGGCCTGGTGGGGTCGCCCAAAGAGCTTGCGGACGTGGCCGAGCGCTACGGCGTGGTGTGGCAGCGCGTCGACACGCCGGACTCCTCCATGGCTTACACCCTGGATCACACCGCCGGGCTTTTTCTGGTCAATCGGGAAGGAGACGTTCTCGAGCAGGTGCTTCACTCGCCCACGCCCGGCGCGCTGGTGTCCGCCCTGGACCGGGAGCTTCGCCGCCAAAAAAGCTAACGAGCGCCGCGAAGGCGCTCAATCCTGGGGCGCTTCGAGTCTATCCAGCATATTCATCAACGCCTGTACCTGCACGCCTTCGCGGGTATCGTGCTGCGGGTTGAGCTGCCAGGTACTTTCGGCAAAGCCCCACCAGTCCCAACACCCCTGGGGGTTGGCCAGGCTGCTTTCGGCCTGGGGGTAGAGCACGACCTGGCCGTGCGCGGCCGCCCAATCATTCAGGCCGCTATGGCGGATGAACACGTCACCAATGTCCTCGACGCTCATCTGGCAGCCGTGAAGCGCCACGGTCACCGGGCACCCGCCCTCTTCACACGCCTCGGGCAGGAAAAGATAGCCGGTGTCGGCCAGGCCTTTCGCGGCGAAATCGCTTTGATCAAAGGCGATTAGCGCGCCGTCGGACGCTGCCCCGGCGCGCTCAGGGTAGAGCCACTCGAGCATACCCGCGGCCAGGTCGTCGTCGCAGGCGAGCACAAAGCTGCCCCCGCCCTGACGACAGCCCCCCAGCGCGTGGGGGCCAACGCTTGCCTGCGCGGGCAGGCGCACCGGCCAGCCGTGGCCCTGGCCGCCGGGTGTGAAACGCACCTGGTCCTCTGCGCTCCAGCCACGCCATTGGCGGGCCAGCAGCGCACCCAACTCTGGTGCTACTACATCGTCGTCGTCGCCGTGGGCAATGAATACGCGAAGCGCGCCAAGCGCTTCCCGGCTGCCCACCAGCGACTGCTCGCGGTAGCGCGCGAGGCGCTCGTCCAAGGCCTCGAGCGAGGGCAGCCCCCGGCTCACTTGCATACATTGGCGAAGCGCCAGGCTCAATGTCCCTTGCGCGCACCCCCAGGGCCCAGCGGCCACGACGCCAAGCCCTTTAAAGCGCTCCGGCCACGCCGCCGCGAGCTGGCTGGCCATATAGCCGCCGGACGACACCCCCACCGTACTTGCCTGGCCGTGGGCGGTGCCTAACGGGGGTAGCGCCCCGGGTATGCCATTCTCGGCGACAGCGTCGCTATTCGCGCCCGCCATCGACAAAAGCGCGCCCGCCAACCAAAAGGTAAAAACGCAGGGGTTTTTCATTTATTCGATGCTCAATAGCTCGATACGCTGCAGCTGCAGCCCATTGCCGTGGTCAAGCTCTGCGGGCGTGTAGAGCATCCAGACATCGCCCACGCGCATGAGCGGCAGCAGCTGTTTAAACCCTCTTTGCGCTTCGCTGATCGCGTAGGTACTCGTCGAGGCCGGGTCACCCGACTCGGTGCCGTCCTGGTTCATACGTTGGATGCTAATCTCGACGCTATCGTCCAGGCCGGGCGAGGCGCCGCTGCCGGACTCGAGCTTTTCGAACTGAAACCCGGCGTCGGTTTCGATCACGCCGTCACGCTGGGCATTGCGCGCCAGAAAGGCCTCGCTATCGGCATTCAAGAGCCGCTCTTTCTCGTCGGCCGTTTGAGCGCGGCGTGCTTCGAACGCCTCTCTTGTCGCACTGATCTCGTCGCGGCTTAGCGCCAGCGCGTTACCGGCAAACACGTCACGCATGCCGTCGATAAACGCATCGATGTCGACTTCGAGTGGCTCAGCAAGGCCTTCGGTATTACGCATGAAGTTTTGCGCCATGGTAGCACCGTAGCTGTAGCCAAGATGATGCCCGTCGAGGGCGCCACCCGGTCCTTGCTGGACCGCCGTATTGATCACCGGCCAACCATACACCAGCTCGTTGTGATCAAACACATCACGCATGCCGTCGCCGAGTGCCTGTAAATCGAGGTTTTCGATTTCGAGGTTTGCCTGCATATCCTCGGCGATCGTCGTACCAAAGCTATAGGCGAAGCGCTGTTCGTCAGTGTCCGGCGCCGCCGCCGCATAAGGCGCCGTCAGCAGCCAACCAGCCAAAGCGATAGAAGACAGTAATCCTTTCATTGAAAACCTTTCATTGAAAACTCTGTTTACCGTAAGGCGTTTAAACGATGACCAAGCGTCCCTGATACTAAAAGCGCCGCTAAAAAGCGGCGCAGAGTAGCTTAAAGGCACGGGATTATACTTACTCGATACCCAGCAGTTCGACGCGGAAGGTAAGCATCTCGTTGGGACCGATCGGGCCCTGGCCCTGCTCGCCGTAAGCAAGCTCGGACGGAATGTAGATCATCCAGCTATCGCCGACGCTCATCATCTGAAGCGCTTCCTGCCAACCTTCGATCACCTGGTTGACCTGGAAGGTGACCGACTCGCCGCGCTCGAACGAGCTGTCGAACACGGTGCCGTCGAGCAACATGCCTTCGTAGTTCACTTCCACCGTGTCTTCGGGGCCGGGGGATTGACCGTCGTCTTCGCCGGACTCGAGCACTTCATACTGCAGGCCGGATTCGGTGACTTCGACGCCTTCGCGCTCGGCGTTTTCCTCGAGGTACTCTTCGCCTTCTTGCTGGTTCATTTCGGCGATTTCGGCGGCCTGCTCTTCACGCTCCTGCATGGAGCGCTGCTGGAACGCGACCAGCGTTTCCATCATCTCTTCTTCACTCAAGGCAAGCTCGTTGCCTTCGAACACGTCGCGCATACCCTCGGAAAAGGTATCGATATCGAGATCTTCGACATCGGCTTGCATGCTTTCACCCAGCGTAACGCCCAGGCTGTAGGCCAGGCGCTGCTCGTCGGTTTCCGGCTCGGCGGCGGCAAAGGGGGCCACCAAAAGAAGACCCGTCAAAGCCGCGGTTTTGAACGTAGTTTTGAATGTGGTTTTGAACGTAGTAGAGACCATTGCTTTCATTTTAAAACCTTCTTCAAGGACGCTGTGCGCCGGCTAATAAATGCGGTGTCGCTGTTCTGCGCAAAGCGTTCGCTGACACGATACGCTTACCTTCGCTTAAGACCTTATGTTGCGTCAAAGGTTTAAGACTACACCACCAGTGTAGGACAGTGCGATGCTCCCGCGACACGCTGCGAAACGCTGCCCAGCAATAAATTCTTGTCGCCGTTGGTGCCTTGAGCCCCAATCACGGTCAAATCGCACTCCCGTTTTCGGGCAAAGCGCACGATGGTACGCGATGGCCGCCCGCCCTTTACGAAGGCGCGCACTTTGGAGGCCTCCGCCCCCAGCTCCACCGCGTGGGACTTGGCGTAGACGGCGATTTCGGTGGCGTACTCTTTCAAGGCGTCGTCGGGAATGTCGAGCCGGTTAGGCCGCACCATGGAAAGCGACGCCTCTAAAAGGCTGTGGTGTTTGAAAACGCACAGAATATAGAGCTCCGCACCGGTTAGAAGGTGAAGGCTGACTGCCTTTTCGAGCGCCTTCACGGCGCCCTTCGAGCCATCCACCGGTATCAGGATACGATGAAACATGCCTCACACTCCTTGCGTTCAACGAAAGGCGACATCGCGTAAAAACAGCGCGATCTGCGGGAACATGATCAAAAGCGCCGCGGCGAGAATCAAAATGCAGATAAACGGCGGCGTTCCCTTGATGACGTCCAGGTACGGGCGCTTGAATATCGCGATGGCGGTGAAGATATCGCACCCAAAGGGTGGCGTGGCCGAGCCGATGGCCACCTGTAGCGTGATCAGAATACCCACCAGCACCGGGTCCAAGCCCGTGGCGGCAATGGCCGGGGCGAAGATGGGCGTGAGCACCAGAATCACCACGATCGGGTCGACGAACATACAGGCGATGAAAAACGACACGCAGATCGCGATCAATACGCCGGTGGGGCCGGCCTCGTTGACGCCTACCGCTTCCAGAATGGCCTGGGGGATCTGGGCAAAGGAGATGATCCAGGAGAAACCGTTACCCACCGCCACCAAAATGAACACCACCGCGGTGATCAAACCGGTGGATTTGGCGATCGTGTAGATGTCGTTCATCTTTAGCGAACGAAATACCACGAACTCCAGCAGTACCGCGTAGAGCACACAGGCCGCCGCCGCCTCGGTGGGGCTGAATACCCCGCCGTAGATACCGCCGACGATGATGACCGGAAAGCCCAGGGGCCAGAGTGCCTTCTGCACCGCCAGGCCGCGTTCTTTCCAGCTCGCGCGGGGCTCGGTGGGTACATCCTTGACGATCGCATACAGGATGCAGTACGCCGAAAACATGAACAAAATCAGAAGGCCCGGCCCGATACCGGCGATGAATAGCTCGCCGATGGAGGTGCCGGAAATGACCCCGTAGATGATCATGCCGATACTCGGCGGAATCAAAAAGGCGATATCACTGGCGTTGATGATCAGCGCCAGCGTAAAAGAGTCCGAGTAGCCCGCCTTGAGCATTTTGGGGCGAAGCGGCGAGCCCACCGCCACCACCGTTGCCTGAGTAGAGCCGGACACCGCGCCAAACAGGGTACACGAGGCAGCGGTACTCACCGCCAGGCCGCCCTTGATATGGCCGATAAACGACATCACCATTTCGATCAGCCGATTGGCCGATTGCCCCCGGGTCATGATATCGGCGGCGAGAATGAACATGGGGACGGCGATCAGGGAGGCCGGACGAATACCCGCCATCATCTGCTGAATCAGCGTATCCATCTGGCCGAAGCCGTTGAACATCATATAAAAGCCGATTACCGCGGCGGTAATCAGCGGCACCATCATTGGAAAGCCCAGCAACAGCAGGGCGATCATGGTCACTACCATTATCGTCGTCATAGTGTTTCCCTAAGCCTGCCTTATGCTTGTTAGACTTCTGTTTCGGTATCTTTGTAGCCGTCCACGACGCCGGTCGAGAGGTAGACGTCGTGGCTGGTCAGGTTCTTGATCGCGGTCAGCAAGTACTGAAGCGCGGTGATCAGAAACCCCATGGGCACCCAGATATAAATCATCCAGATGGGCAGCCCGAGCGAGGGCAGCACCCGCCCCTTGCTATAAAGATCGAGGATGTACACCACCGAGTAGTAGAGCAGAAAGAACATGACGAGCGAGGTAAAAAGCGAAATCACGATCATCAGCGCCCGGCGCCCACCCACCGGCAGCGCATCGTAAATGGCCGACATGCGGATATGACGCCCGTGGCGGGCAGCGTAGCCGATACCCGCGAAGGTGATCATGATGATCAAAATACGGTTTAGCTCGCCGGAAAACATAATGCTGTTGCCAAACACGAACCGGGCAATCACGTTGACTACCGTATTCAACGCCATTAGCAAAACCCCTAGCGCCAGAATCACTGACTCGATTTTGCTAATTGCGGTGTCGATCATGCCCAGCACGCCGGGTAACCCCGAGCGGTAGTTATCTTCGGCTTCTTCATCGGTCATGGGTTTCTCCTTGAGCGGTTTTAAAAGTAGCGTCTGGAAAGTGGTGGTTAAACGGCCATGGTCAACCGGTGACACAAAAAAGGGGCAGCCGTGGCTGCCCCTGCGTCATTGCTTTGTGGTGCCAACGTAAGATGGCAGGCGCTTCATGACTCGTTATTGACGGCTTCGAGATCGGCCTTGAACTGCTCGAGAAGCTCGGCGCCACGCTCACCGGTCATTTCAAGAAACTCTTCTTCGACCTGGGGAGCACGCTCGCGGAACGCCTCGATCTGCTCGTCGTTCAAGCGAGTAACGGTTACTTCGTCGGAGGCTGCCTGGATTTTCTCCAGGGATTCTTCGGCCAGCCCCTGGATGTGCTCCATGGTGTGCTCGTAGGCCGCCTCGGTCGCCTCTTGTACCAGCTGCTGGTCTTCCTCGGAGAGCCCGGCGTAGAAGTCCTGGTTGGCCATCATCGCGGTGGTGAACCAGCCGTGACCGGTAAAGGTCAGGTGGGGCGACACCTCGTACAGACCGCCGGACTCGATCCAGAAAATCGGGTTTTCCTGACCGTCGAGAATACCGGTCTGCAAACCGCCGTAAACCTCGCCCCAGGGCAGCGGTGTCGGCGTGGCGCCAAACGCGCTGTAGGTTTCGGACAGCAGCGGGTTGGTCATGGTACGAATTTTCTTGTTGCTCATGTCCTCCGGCGAGCTGATCGGCTCATTGGTGGTGATCACCATTTCGCCTTCCGGATACATCTGCAAAAGCTCGAGGCCCTGTTCGGCATAGAGCTCGGGGAACGTCTCGTTGATCGCTTCGCTTTCATCGAAGAACGTGAGAACGGTTTGCTCATCGGTGGGCAGCAGGTACGGAATGAAGAAAATCTGCGCTTCGGGAATGAGCGCGCCGGTAAAGCCGGGAGACTGGTTGACGAACTGCAGAATACCGTTTTGCGTCTGCTCCATGATGTCGTCGGACTCGCCCAGCTCGCCAAAGCGATAAACCTGAACGGTATGGTCGGAGTTATCCTCGACGTACTCCTTGAACGCCACCGCGAAGACGTCTTGAACGTCGCCCTCGTACTCTTCGTGGGCATAGCGCCAGTTGTCTGCCTGGGCGGTGGCGCTTAGCCCGAACAGCAGCGCGCCTACGCTTGCCGAGGTAAGAAGTTTCGAGGTGACCGAGCGCGTTGATAAAGCCTTATGAGCCTTCATGCAGTGTTCCCCTTGCAGTGGTAAGCGCGTCAAGAAGTGCGCAAAAATCCATTTTCGAATAACGGCTAGCGCAGGAGTCGATGCATTACCCGCTACGTTTGAAAGCGGGCACGGCAACTCAAAAACCACGCGTTATTCAAAAATAGCTTAATTTGAGGCTAGCGCGCACAGTTAACGGGGTCAAGGCGGCGCACCAGCGTGCGCCAGGCGCTTTTAACGTCTCGGCCCTGCTCGTCCATGCGCTTTTGACTTTGGGCAAAAGTGAGCGAAAAAAGCCTACTTTGCAGCCAAATGCCGACATCACGCGCGCTTCTTCCGACTTCGTCAATCGCGGACACAGCCTGGGATGTTTGCTCGATAAACGCCTGCCAAGCCTGGAGATTTTCTTTTTCGGCTTGAAGCTCGGCGGTTTTGATCGTCTCGCGCAGCCTGGCAATCGAGGTGCTGTGGGCAGCGTCGGGTTTTAGGTCGCGGCGCAGCGCGCGTAGGGTTTGCGTCACGCTTTGCTGCCAATGCTTTCGCGCCGCACGGGCTTTTTCGAGCCGCGCGGTTTGCGCCTGCAGCCCGTATCGGTAGAGCCAGCAGTGAAACAGCAGTTCGCACACATCGACCCCGGCGCTGTCCTGAAGGGTCAGACACGCCATCGCCACCTCATCAAAGGCGTAGAAGTCGCAGGCGAAATCCCAAAGCGGTGCCTGCTGCAAGCGCTGCAATCGGTTAGAATCGGGCATCACGTAAGCCTCATTCGGGAGAAAGCATGATCGCACTGCGCCAAGTCGCCCTGCAACGGGGCACGCAAACGCTGCTGAACAACGCCGACCTGACGCTCAATAACGGCGTCAAGGCGGGCATCATCGGCGCCAATGGTGCCGGTAAGTCGAGTCTTTTCAAACTGCTGCTTGGCGAGCTGGGCCCGGACCAGGGCGACATCGAAATGAGCGGCGGCCAGCGCGTGGCCCACATGGCGCAAGAGGTCGAGGCGCTGGACCGTTCGATCATCGAATACGTGCTGGACGGCGACACCGCCCTGCGCCAGGCCCAGCAAGACCTGAGTGATGCCCAAAACGCCCAGGATGCCCACCGCGAAGCCGAACTGCACGGCCTGATCGAAACCCTCGATGGCTACACCGCCGAATCTCGCGCGGCGCAGCTGCTAGTGGGTCTTGGCTTTTTGCAGGCGAATCTGACCCAGCCGCTTTCGAGCTTTTCCGGCGGCTGGCGGATGCGGGTCAACCTGGCGCGCACCCTGTTCATGCCGTCCGACTTGCTATTGCTTGACGAGCCGACCAACCACCTGGATTTGGACGCGCTATTGTGGCTGGAGAACTGGCTGACCCGCTACCCGGGCACGCTTTTGTTGATCTCCCACGACCGGGACTTTCTGGACGCGGTGTGCGATCACATCGTGCACATGCACCACCAGGACGTCGAGCTTTACCGCGGCAACTACTCGCGTTTCGAGCGCACCCGGGCGGAAAAGCTCGCGCTGCAGCAGGCCGAAGCCGCCAAGCAGCAGGCCCGGCGCGAGGAGATCGAGCGCTTCGTGACCCGCTTCAAGGCCAAGGCGACCAAGGCCCGTCAGGCGCAGAGCCGCGTGAAAATGCTCGAGCGTATGGAAGAGATCGCCGTGGCCCACGTCGACTCGCCCTTCCACTTCACCCTGCCCGCCGCGGACAAGACCTCCCACCCGCTGCTGGTGCTCGACGACGCCCAGCTGGGCTATGCCGGCGAAAACGGCCATAACGTGCAGCTCGACAAGGTCAACGTCTCCTTGCTGCCAGGCAGCCGAATCGGCCTGCTGGGCCCCAACGGCGCGGGTAAATCGACGCTGATCAAGTCGCTGACCGGCGAGCTCGAACTACTCACCGGCAAGCGCATCCCCGGTGAGCACCTCTCGATCGGCTACTTCGCCCAGCACCAGCTCGAAGGCCTCGATGTAAGCTCCACGCCCTTCGTGCACGTGCAGCGCCTCTCGCCCACCGCCAGCGACCAGGATATCCGCAACTTCCTCGGCGGCTTCGGCTTCAAGGGCGACGACGCCTTTAGCAACGTGGCCACGTTTTCCGGCGGCGAAAAGGCGCGCCTGGCACTGGCGCTGGTCGCCTGGCAAAAGCCCAATCTTTTGCTGCTCGACGAGCCCACCAACCACCTGGACCTGGAGATGCGCGAGGCGCTCACCCAGGCGCTCTCGGCCTTCGAAGGCACGGTGATTCTGGTCTCCCACGACCGCCACCTCTTGCGCGCCACGGTGGATGAGTTCTGGCGGGTGGCGGATCATCGGGTCGAGCCCTTCGATGGCGACCTGGACGACTACCGCGCCTGGCTGAAAGCGCGCCTGGAAGAGAGCCGCCGGGAGGAGCGCCAGGAGAAAAACGAGCGCCAGGCGCCGACGGTGGATCGCAAGGCGTCCCGCAAGGCCGCCGCGGAGCTGCGCGAAAAGCTCAGACCGCAGAAGAAGGAGCGCGACAAGGCGGAAAAGGCGATGGAGAGCGCGCAAAAAGCGCTCGAGAGCGTCGAAGAGCGCCTGGCCGATGCCGAGCTCTACACCGACCCGGCACGCAAGGCCGAGTTAACGGATGCGCTGGCCGAGCAGGCCAACTGCAAGGAGCGCGTCGAGCGCGCCGAGCAGCAGTGGCTCGCCGCCGAAGAAGCGCTGGAGGCGATGGAGGCCGAAATACTCGAAAGCGAGGCGCACTAGCGCCCGCTCGAACGCTAGCGGCTTTCGAGCATGAAGGTCACGGGGCCATCATTGACCAGCGCTACCTGCATATCGGCGCCGAACCGGCCGGTTTCGACGTTCGGCCAAGCCGCTTTAGCCTTACCAACCAGATAATCGAAGAGCCGCTCGCCCTCTTCGGGGGCGGCGGCGCTCGAAAAGCCCGGGCGCAGCCCCTTGCGGGTATCGGCGGCCAGCGTGAACTGAGAGACCAGCAGCAAACCGCCTTCGGCCTGCTGCAGGTTGTCGTTCATCTTGCCCTCCAAATCGCTGAACACGCGGTAGTGAAGCAGTTTGTGCAGGAGCTTGTCCGCGTCCGTTTCGCTATCGCCGCGCTCCACCCCCACCAGGGCCAAAAGCCCCTGCTCGATGGCGCCGACGCTCTCCCCCTCGACGCTGACATCGGCGTTTTTAACGCGCTGAATCAAGGCCTTCATATTACCACCAGCGGTGAAAGTGATGGACCGGCCCGCGGCCGTGGCCGACGTTTAGCCGCTCGCTGGCCTCAAGCGCTGCGTGCAGCCACTGCTTGGCCTCTTTGATCGCGGCAATCGGCGCCTGGCTGTCCGCCTCCGGGGGCAGCTTCGCCAGACACGCCGCCACCGCCGATGAGAGCGCGCAGCCGGTGCCGTGCAGGTTCTCGGTGGCGATGCGCGAGGCGGGAAGCCAGGTGTGCTCAGAAGGCGTCGCCAAAAGATCCGGGCAGGTTTCACCGGTCAGATGGCCGCCCTTGAGCACCACGAACGGCGCGCCGAGCCGGGTGAGCCCGGGCAGCATCGCCTCCATTTCATCCGGCGTTTTCGGCGAAGCCGACCCCAGCAGCACGGCGGCCTCGGGCAGGTTCGGGGTGATCACATGGGCCAGCGGCACCAGGATATCGCGCACCGCGCGGATGCCCTCGTCATCCACCAAAATATCGCCGCTTTTCGCCACCATCACCGGGTCGAGCACGATCCAGCGCGGGCGGTGCTTGTCGAGCACGTCCGCGATCACCTCGGCGACCTCGCGGCTGCCCACCATGCCGATTTTCACCGCGTCGATCTCGACATCCGCTAACAGGTTTTCGAGCTGGACGCGGATCATCGAAGGCGACACCGGCTCGACCTGGGCCACGCCCTGGGTGTTCTGCGCGATCACCGCGGTGATGACGTTGGTCGCGTAAACGCCCAGCGCCGAGAACGTCTTGATATCCCCCTGTAGCCCGGCGCCGCCGGAAGGGTCGGAGCCGGCGATGGTCAGTACCTTTGCAATGTCCGTCATCATTACCTACCTCTTACATCACGGAAGGGAGCCAGGTCGCGATTCCCGGGAAAAGCGACAGTGCCAGCAGCATACCCAGTTGCAGCAGGATGAACGGAATCACCCCTTTGTAGATGGCCGAGGTCGGCACACCGGGTGGCGTAACGCCGCGCAGGTAGAAAAGCGCAAAGCCGAACGGCGGCGTCAAAAACGAGGTTTGCAGGTTCACGGCGATCATGATGCCCAGCCAAATGGGGTCGACCCCCATGGCGAGCAGCACCGGCCCGACGATCGGTACCACCACGAAGGTGATCTCGATGAAGTCGAGAATGAAGCCGAGCAAAAAGATCACCAGCATCACGATGATCGTCGCCCCGACCACGCCGCCCGGCATCGACTCGAACAGGCTGGTGACCAGCTCCTCACCGCCGTAGGCGCGAAAGACCAGTGAAAACAGCGCCGCGCCGATCAAAATCAAAAACACCATGCTGGTGACCTGGGCGGTGGAGTAAAGCGCCTCTCTCAGCATCGAAAAGCTCAAGCGCCGATTCGCCGCCGCCAGCACCAGCGCGCCGAACGCCCCGACCGCCGAGGCCTCGGTGGGCGTGGCGAAACCGCCCAGAATCGACCCCAGTACCGCCACGATCAAAAGCACCGGCGGCACCAGCCCTTTCAACAAAAGCGGCCAAATCGCCCCCGGATGATTGAGCTCCGCCTTGAGCGTCTCACGATCCACCGCCGGCGCCGAGGCGGGCTTGAGCCAGGCGAAGATCAACAGATAAACGATATAGGCCACGACCAGAATCAGCCCCGGTACCAGCGCGCCGATGAACAGATCGCCGATCGAAAGCGTTTTCGGGCTCCAGACGCCCATGGCGAGCTGCGCCTGCTGGTAGGCGTTGGAGAGCACGTCGCCCAGTAGCACCAGAGCGATCGAAGGCGGAATGATCTGACCCAAGGTACCCGTGGCGCAAATGGTGCCGGTGGCAAGCGCCGGCGAGTAGCCGCGCTTGAGCATGGTCGGCAAGGACAAGAGCCCCATGGTGACCACCGTGGCGCCGACGATACCCGTCGAGGCGGCCAGCAGCATGCCCACGATGACCACCGAAAGCCCCAGCCCGCCGCGCAGCGAGCCAAAGAGCATCGCCATGGCGTCTAAAAGCGTCTCCGCCACTCGGGATTTTTCCAGCAGCACGCCCATCAGGATGAAAAGCGGCACCGCCAAAAGCGTCGAGTTGGTCATGATGCCGTAAAGACGGTTGGGCATCGCGCCCATCATGCGCGCCTCGAACGGCACCGATACGCCCAGCGCCTGTAGCGCCATCCCGATACCCGCAAAGGCCAGCGCCGTGCCGGCAAGCGACAGCGCCACCGGGTAACCCAGCATCAGCACGCCACACACGGCGGCGAAGAGCACCAGCGGCATGAAGTCCAATAAAACGGCCACTAGACGACCTCCTCGTGCTCATGGGAGGGGTTGGGCAGTGCGCCGCGGATGATCAGCGCCTGGCGGATCAGTTGCGCCACCGCCTGCAAAAGCAATAGCCCCACCATGACCAGAATCAGCGTTTTCAATAGATACACCGCCGGAATGCCGCCGTTGGGCGAGCGTTCGAGAATGGCCCAGCTACTCGCCACGTAGTGGACGCTTCCAATAGCGATGAAAAGCGCCACGGGAATGAGCAAAAAGAGCGTGCCGAGGAAGTCGATCCATGCCCGCGCCCGACTAGAGAGCTTGCGGTAAAAGATATCCACACGGACGTGGCCGTCGTGCTTGAGCGTCCACGCCGACCCCAGCATGAAGACCGCGGCGTGCATGTACATGACCGACTCTTGCATGACGATGCTGTTGGTTCCAATCACGTAGCGCAGCACCACGATGGCAAACTGCACCAGCATCATGACGATCACAAGCCAGGCGATCGCTCGGCCAACGCCTTCGGTTAGCCCATCGAGGGCGCGCAGCAGACGCGGCTCGTGAGAATTTGCACGCATTAGGGTGTCCTGCCTTCAAGAATCGACTCGAAATGATCGCTGATTCTAGCCCTTGCGTCATCCCCTGCGACCACGATAGGTCTTCAAAGCGCCCTTTTATGGCTTAAAGAGCGCTTACGGGCGGTTATAGCGCTTAGTCCGATGCGCTGGCGGGGCGTTGGTGCTGGCTATCCTTGAGGGCTTGCAGGCAGGCGGCGGGCAGCGGCAAATCGACGGCGACCGGCAAATGATCCGAGAAGAGGTGATCGAGCACGTTCACCTCGGCGGCCTCCAGGGTTTGCGAGAGCAGGATATGATCCAGCGCCCGGCGCGGCTGCCAGGAGGGGTAGCTCAAAAGCGGCTTGACCGGATGCAGCGGCAAGGAGGCGCTGAAGCGCTCGTGGGCGTGCAGCTGCTCCGGCGTGCAGTTGAGATCCCCCATCACCACCACGTGGCGAAGCGGGGCGATGATATCGCTCAGGTAGTTGAGCTGGCGCACCCGGCCGCGGTGGCTAAGCGCCAGGTGCGCCACGAAAATATGCAGCGCATCCGGGCCGTCGCCAAAGCGCACGTGAATGGCGCCGCGCCCTCGGGTGCCGGGCAGGCGGTGCTCTTCGATGCGGCTGGGTTTTAGCTTGGAGAGCAGCCCGTTGCTGTGCTGGGCCATGCGCCCCAGGTTGCGGTTGAGCTGCTGGAAGTGGTGCGGGAACCCGGCCTGGGTGGCCAGATATTCGACCTGATTGATGCGACTCGAGCGAAAGCTTCCGCCGTCGACCTCTTGAAGCCCCACCACGTCGAACTTGCCGAGCACCCCGCCCATCACGTCCAGCCGCTTGACGCGGCGCGGGTGGGGCAAGAAGTGCTGCCAGCTACGGGTCAGGTAATGATGGTACGCCGAGGTTTGAATGCCCACCTGGAGATTGAAGGTCAAAAGTCTCAGCGACCCTTTTTCCCAAAGCGGGCTATCCGTGCCAAGCGGTTTATCGTTGGCCGAGGTGCTCAGCACGATTACTCGTCACGCTCGCTGCGCACGCGCTCGATCAGCGCCTCGGCGATTACCGGCATGTTGTCCAGACCACCGGCACTGCTGGGCGTGACCACGTAGCGGCCGTCGACGACCAGTGCCGGCACGCCCATCAGGCGCATTTCGCGCATGCGGCTGTTGGCACGGTTGGTTTCGCTGCGCACCGGGAAGGAGTTCAGGGCCTTTTTGGCCTCGTCTTCGCTCACGCCGTAGTTGGCGAAAAACGCGGCGATGTCGTCTTCGTCGGTCAGCGACTGGCCGTTTTGGTGAATCGCGTCAAAAAAGTCTTCGTGCAGGTCTTCTTCGATACCCAGCGACTGAGCGGCGTAGAAGGCGGTCGCGTGAGTGTTCCAGTTGCCGCCCATGGTGGCCGGCATTTTGACGATCTCGACATCGTCACCCAGGGTTTCGTACCACTCGTTGACCGGCTCCTGCAGGGCGTAGCAGTGCGGGCAGCCAAACCAGAACACTTCGGTGACTTCGACGTTGGCGTCGTCGGCTACGGTCGCTACCGGGTTTTCCAGCAGGGTGTAATCCTGCCCTTCTACGACGTCCTGGGCGCTGACGCCAGCGGAAAGGGTAAGACCGGCCAGGGCCGCCACGAATACTTTAAGCATTATAAAAATTCTCCAAAGTTGAGCGAAGCCTATGACTCTCGTAACCGCCAAGCGGTTCCCGGGTAAGGCCCTTTATAGCCCGCGCCTGAGCCCGTCAGACAAACGTGAAAGCGCAGGGTGAAGATGATTCAAAAGCCATACTTGCCCGCTTTTTCGCCGCCGCCCAGTGTTACACTAGCGTTTTCAGCAAGCCTACCGGCCTGACCAAGTGTAACGAATCCCGCCCATGGCTTAAATGGCCGCCTCTGAACCGGCCACTGTGCGGGCCAGGATTTACAGCTTCAGGGTAGCCTTGATGTGTGACTCAAGCATTCAGGATCTTTTCCATGCCGACTCAAGATCGCGAAAGCGAAAGCCCTCGCCCGGCTAGCCCGCGCCTTAATTACGCCACCGCTCAGTTCATGGTGAGCGCCCCGCACCTGGGCCTCTGCCCGGACGACACCGGCGCCGAAGTCGCCTTCGCCGGGCGCTCGAACGCGGGTAAGTCGAGCGCGATCAACGCGCTGACCCAGCAAAAAGCACTGGCGCGCACCTCACGTACGCCCGGGCGCACCCAGCTGATCAACTTCTTCAGCCTGATGAACAACCCCGCCACGCGCATGGTGGATCTGCCCGGCTACGGCTACGCCAAGGTGCCCGAGTCGGTCAAGCTCGAGTGGCAGCGCCATCTTTCCGAGTACCTGACCGCGCGCTTTAGCCTGAAAGGCGTGGTGCTGTTGATGGACGTGCGCCACCCGCTGACCGAGTTCGACCTGACCATGCTCGACGTGGCCGACCAGCGTGGGCTGCCGGTGCACATTCTGCTCACCAAAGCGGACAAACTGAAAAAGGGCCCGGCCAGCGCGTCACTTCAAAAAGTGCGCTCGCGCCTTGTCGAGTGGGAAGACCTGGTATCGGTGCAGCTTTTCTCGTCGCTCAAACGCGACGGCGTGCCCACGCTTTGCCAGACCCTGGACCGTTGGCTCGACGCCCCGGAGCCCGAATAGCTCGGTCCAATAACCAAGTCCAATCACTCAGCCCGCCGCGTTCTCCAGCCGTTCGATCAGCGCGGGCAACTCCTTGACGTGGCTCAGCCGGTAAACGCGGCTGGGCAGCACCTGGTCGCTCTCGGCGGCGATCCACACCGCGTGCATCCCTAAGCGGCTGGCGGGCAGCACGTCCTCCTCCCAGGAGTCGCCGACGTGCATGGCGTTGTGTGGATCGACGTTCATCTGCTCGAGCACGGTGACGAACGCATGGGGGTCGGGCTTGGGCGCAAAAAGCTCCCCAGCCGCCACGGCGATGGGAAAGTAGGCGGCCAGGGGCTGGCGCTTGAGGTGAATATTGCCGTTGGTGATGGCCGCCAGGTGAAAGCGCTGGCCCAGCGTCTCGAGTAGCTCGGCGGCTTCCGGGTGCGGCGTCACCTGCACGCGCAGGCGGTGGAACTCGTTCATCGCCGCCGCCGCCCACAAAATGGCGCTACTGCGCGTAAGCCCCGCCGCCTCCAACTGCGCCTCGAGGGCGCGAAGGCGCAGCCAGGTGAAGTCGCCCCGGCGCTTGGGGGTCGCTTTTGCAAATGCCTGACGCCTTGTCAGGTAATCCGCCAGACCTTCTTCGAAGTCGATCGCAAGCGGCGCTTCGCCGCGCCCGCGCTGCCACTCGGCCAGCGCGTTTAAAAGCCACTGGTAGTGGCCCTGCTCGGTTTTCAGCATCACGCCGTGATTATCCCAAAGCGTATCGTCGAGATCGAAGGTGATGGCTTTTAGCTCGGCTCTTGGTTCGGCTCTTGATTCGGTCATGGCTCGCTCCGGGGGCGGCGTTTGGCACGGGGGTGGGCGGCGTCGTAGCTCTGGGCCAGATGCTGCCAGTCAAGACGGGTGTAGACCTGGGTGGTGGCCAGGTTGGCGTGGCCCAAAAGCTCCTGCACCGCGCGCAGGTCCTGGCTCGACTCCAGCAGGTGGCTGGCAAAGGAGTGGCGCAGCCGGTGCGGGTGCAAGTGCTCGGGCAGGCCGCGCTCGATAGAAAGCTGCGCCAGGCGCTTTTGAATGGCGCGGTGGCCAAGGCGCCGGCCCTGGCGGCCGATAAACAGCGCAGTCTCTTCTACCCCGGCCCAGCCGCCGCGGCCCGTGAGCCACTGATCGAGCGCGGCGCGGGCGCGGCCACCGACCGGCACCTGGCGGGGCTTGCCGCCCTTGCCCAGCACCCGCACGTAGCCCGCATTCAGGCTCGTCACATCCAGCGCGGCAAGCTCGGCCAGGCGCAGCCCGCTGGAGTAGAAAAGCTCGAGCATCGCCTGGTCGCGCTGGGCCAGCAGCGAGCCGTCGTGAGGGGTGTCGAGAAACTGCGCCAGAATATCCACATCCAGCGGCCTTGGCAGGTGGCTGGGCTGTTTGGGGGTGCGCAGCAGCTTGATCGGGTTGTCCGCCAGCACCTCCTGGCTTACCAGGTCATCGGCGAAGCGGGAGAGCGCGGCGCGGCGCCGCGCCAGGCTACGAGGGGCGAGCCCGCGGCTTCGCTCGGCCCCCAAAAATGCGCGCGCCAGCGGCGCGTCGAGGGCGGTGACCTCGGTGATCCCGCGCTTATCGGCAAACCGCGCGAACGCGACTAGATCCTGGCGGTAGCCCGCCACCGTCGCCGGGCTCGCCCGTCTGGCGAGCGTGGTCAGGTAGCCGTCGATGGCATCCGCGAGGGTAAGCGTCGGGTCAGCCATGCGGCCCCAGGCGCTGCAACAGCCTGGCGACGATATCGCCCAGGTACTCGGTAAATAGCGTGTCCATGCTCGCCTTGTAACACTCCGCATCCGGGCTCGCCAGCACCAGATAGCCCATGGGCTCGCCGGCGGAGAGGCGCGAAATGGCACACGACCCGGCCTTGCGCGGCGCTTTGGTATGGGGCAATAGGCGTTTCCAGTCGCTCACACTAAGCTTCGCGCAGCGGCTGCTGCGGCCATCGAGTAGCGCGCTCAGCCGCGTAGTGGCGTGCTGGTCGAGCACGTGGCGCGGCGGCTGGGGCAGCGCGGGCTCGTCATCGGTAAGCGCCGGCGGGCACCAAAGCGCCATGGCCGGCGTGTCAAAGCGCTCGCTCAGTTGGGTGGCCAGCGCCTGGGCCAGGGCGTCCCGGTCCTCGGCTTCGATCAGCGAAAGCATCGTTTCGCGCAGGCGCCGGTACTGCGCCTCGTTGTGCCGGGCGGTTTCCAGCAGGTGCTCCAGGCGCCCCTCGGCGCCTTCTGCCCGCTGGCGAAGATCCAGCACCAGCCGCTCCAGAAGCGACACGGCGCCGCCGATATCCGGGTGCGGCACCTTGAGCTGCTGAAGCAGGCCCTCCCGGCCGACGAAAAAATCCGGATGGCGGGCCAGCCAAAAGGCGACCTGGTCCGGGTCGAGCGTTTTGCGCGGCTCGGGGGCTTGCGACATCGCTATTCTCCTTGGAACTAGTTGAGCGTCACGCGGCCATCGAACACCCGCGTGGCCGGGCCGACCATGACCAGCGGGCCGTTGGTATCCGGCCACTCGATGAGCAGCTTTCCGCCGGGCAGGTGGACCGTCACCGGGCTTTGCAAAAGCCCCTGGCGAATGCCACTGGCCACCGCCGCGCAGGCGCCGGTACCGCAGGCCAGGGTTTCGCCGCTGCCGCGTTCAAAAACGCGCAGGCGGATCTCGCTTTTCGATACCACCTGCATGAAGCCGGCGTTGACGCGATGAGCAAAGCGCGGGTGCGCCTCCAAAAGCGGGCCCAGCCGTTCGACCGGGGCCTGCTCGACGCTTTCAACGGTGAGCACCGCATGGGGGTTGCCCATCGAGACCACGCCGATCTTGAGCCGCTCACCTTGAACATCGATCGCGTGCAGCGGGGCGTCTTCGGCGGCGTCGAAGGCCAGCGCCTCGGGCTCGAAACGCGGGCGGCCCATATCGACCCGTACCAGGCCGTCATTTTGTACATGGAGCGTAAGCGGCCCGCCCGCGGTTTCCACGCAAATCTCGTGCTTGTGGGTCAGGCGCTGCTCGCGGACGAAGCGCGCAAAGCAGCGCGCGCCGTTGCCGCAGTTCTCTACTTCGCTACCATCGGCGTTAAATATTCGGTAGCGAAAGTCCATGTCCGGGTCCCGGGGCGGCTCGACCACCAGCAGCTGGTCGAAGCCGATACCGAAGCGCCGGTCGGCCAATCGCGCGATCAGCTCATTGGTGAGCCGGGCGCGCTGGGTGACCAGATCGATGACCATGAAGTCGTTGCCCAGGCCATGCATTTTGGTGAAGTGAAGAAGCATCAAGACGCCTCGTCTGGCAGCAGCGTTTCGCCCGCCCACAAGCTCTCGAGCGTTTCCCGGGCGCGCACGATGTGAAAACGCTCGCTATCCACCATGACCTCGGCAGGCCGTGGGCGGCTGTTGTAGTTCGACGCCATCACATAGCCGTAGGCGCCCGCCGAGCGCACCGCCAGTAGATCGCCTTCGGCAATGGCGAGCTCGCGCTCCTTGCCCAGGAAATCACCGGTTTCACAGACCGGGCCGACCACGTCATAGACCGCCTTCGGGCGCGCCTCGCGGGTGTCCACGCAGACGATCGCTTGCCAGGCCTGATAAAGCGCCGGGCGGATCAAATCGTTCATGGCCGCGTCGACGATGGCGAAGTTTTTCGTCTCGCCGGGCTTTAAAAACTCGACCCGGGTGAGCATTACGCCGGCGTTGGCGGCGATGGAGCGGCCGGGCTCGAACAGCAAAGTCAGGTTCTCGCCGCCTTCCCAGCGCGACAGCCGCGCCAAAAGCTTACTGGCGTAATCGAAGGGCTGGGGCGGGGTTTCGTCCCGGTACGGCACGCCGAGCCCGCCGCCCAGATCCAGGTGTTCGATCTCGATGCCGCGCTCGCGCAGCCGCTCCATGAGCAGCAAAAGCCGCTCCAGGGCATCCAGAAAAGGCGCCGTCTCGGTCAATTGCGAGCCGATATGGCAATCGAGACCCTTGATCTCAAGGTTCGGCAGGCGGGCGGCGAGCTCGTAAGCATCGAAGGCCTCACTAACGGCGATGCCGAACTTGTTGTCCTTGAGCCCGGTGGAAATGTAGGGGTGGGTACCCGCATCCACATCCGGATTCACGCGAAGCGACACCGGCGCGACCAGGCCAAGCTCACCGGCCACCTGATTCAAGCGCTCGAGCTCCGGCGTGGACTCCACGTTGAAGCACTTGATACCCACCTGAAGCGCCCGAACCATCTCATCGGCGCGTTTGGCAACGCCAGAGAAGACGATTTTGGACGGGTCGCCGCCGGCGGCCAGCACGCGCTCCAACTCACCGACGGAGACGATATCGAACCCCGCGCCCAGGCGCGCCAGAAGTCCCAGCACCGCCAGGTTGGAGTTGGCCTTCACGGCGTAGCAAATAAGATGCGGGTGACTGCCCAGCGCTTCGGTATAGGCGCGAAAGTGACGCTCTAACGTCGCTTTGGAGTAGACGTAGCACGGCGTGCCGACCTCCAACGCAATGCGGCCAAGCGGCACTTCTTCGGCAAACAGCACGCCGTCGCGGTAGTTGAAGTGATCCATTAGCTCTCCTCGGCGGCGGTTTGCGCGTTATCGTCGGGCTGATAGAGCGGGCCCTTCTGCCCGCAGCCGGCCAGCAGCAGGGCGATGAGCATGATCGAAACGAGCGCTTTCATTTCGCCTCCCGGTGCGCCTTAAGGGCTTCCAGGGCGCGGCTGGCCGCAGCGCGCACTTGATCCGGGGCGGTGCCACCGATGTGGTTACGCGCGGCCACCGACCCCTCCAGGGTCAGCACCTCGAACACGTCTTCTTCGATGGTATCGGAGAACTGCTTGAGCTCCTCCAGACTCATCTCGGAAAGATCTTTCTTCTCTTTCAGACCAAACGCGACGGACTGGCCGACGATTTCGTGGGCATCGCGGAAGGCCACGCCCTTGCGCACCAGGTAATCCGCCAGGTCCGTGGCCGTCGAGAAGCCGCGCCGCGCCGCCTCGTACATGCTCGCTTTTTTCGGCTCGATGGCCGGCACCATGTCGGCAAACGCTTTCAGGCAGTCGAGCACCGTGTCCACGGCATCGAACAGGGGCTCCTTGTCTTCCTGGTTGTCCTTGTTGTAGGCCAGCGGCTGGGACTTCATCAGCGTCAAAAGGCTCATCAGATGACCATAGACGCGTCCGGTCTTGCCGCGCACCAGCTCCGGTACGTCCGGGTTTTTCTTCTGGGGCATGATCGAGGAGCCGGTGCAGAAGCGATCCGGCAAATCGATGAAATCGAACTGGGCGCTGGTCCAGAGCACGAGCTCCTCGCTCATGCGCGACATGTGCATCAACAGGATGCTGGCAAAGCTTGTAAATTCGATAGCGAAGTCGCGATCGGACACCGCGTCCAGCGAGTTCTCCGCCGGGCGATCAAAGCCCAGAAGCTCGGCGGTGACGTGCCGATCGATCGGGTAGGTCGTACCGGCCAGCGCCGCCGCCCCCAGGGGCAGCACGTTAACGCGCTTGCGGGTGTCCAAAAGGCGCTCGTGGTCCCGGGCGAGCATCTCCTGCCAGGCCAGCAGGTGATGGCCAAAGGTGACCGGCTGGGCGGTTTGCAGGTGCGTAAAGCCGGGCATGATGGTGTCGGCCTCATTCTCGGCAAGGCCGATCATGCCCTCGCGCAGCCGCGAAAGCTCGGCATCGATCATGTCGATGGCGTCGCGCAGGAACAGGCGAATGTCGGTCGCCACTTGGTCGTTGCGTGAGCGCCCGGTATGCAGTTTTTTGCCGGTAATGCCGATCTTTTGGGTCAAGCGCGCTTCGATGTTCATGTGCACGTCTTCAAGCGGCACCGACCACTGGAATTCACCGCGCTCGATCTCGCCCTGGATCTCGGTCAGTCCGTCGATGATCGCCTGGCACTCGTCTTCGGTTAATACGCCCACCCGGCTTAGCATGGTGGCGTGGGCGATCGAGCCTTGAATGTCCTGGGGTGCCAGGCGCTGGTCGAAATTCACGGAGGCGGTAAAGCGTGCAACAAAGGCGTCGGTGGGCTCGCTAAAGCGTCCACCCCAGGACTGATTCGTAGCTTGGGTCATCGAGGGTTCCTGCTGACAAAAAAGGTGACAAAAATCAGGGGAGTCGTTGTCGACGAGTGTATCAGAGTCGACCCCGTTCGCGGCACGGGGTTTTGGGCGCTCTCAAAGTATTCGCGTTAGGCGCCCAGGCGGTCCAAAAGGACCGTGTCGCAGTCGAAGTGATCCAGATAATCGACCAGGGCGTCGAACGCGATGGGGCGGGCAAAGTAGTAGCCCTGCAGGTAGGTGGGGTGCTTCTCGCGCAGGTAGCGAAACTGTTCGAGGGTCTCGACACCTTCGATGAGCACCTCGAGCCCCAGCTTCGACGCCATGGTGATCACGCCTTCGACGATGGCGGCGTCGTTTTCATCGTGGGTTACATCGCGGATGAACGAGCGGTCGATCTTGAGCTTGTTGATCGGCAGGCGCTTTAGGTAGCTCAGGCTTGAAAAGCCGGTGCCGAAATCGTCCAGCGCGATATGCACGCCAAGCGTTCGCAGCCCGTTGAGCGCCTCGATCGCGTGCTCGGTGCTGTCCATCAATACGCCTTCGGTAATCTCGATCTCCAAAAGCGCCGGGGCCAGGCCGCTCTCGTTCAGCACTTTTTCGATCGATGCGACGAACCCCGGGCGCTGAAACTGCACCGGCGAGACGTTCACCGCCATGGTGATCGGACCATACGCCCCGCTATTCAAGCGCACCGCGTCCTTGCACGCCTGGCTAAGCACCCATTCGCTAATCGGAATGATCTGGCCGGTCTCTTCGGAAAGCCCGATAAACTCGATGGGCGGGACGTTGCCGCGCTCCGGGTGTTGCCAGCGAATCAGCGCCTCGACGCCCACCACCTGGCCTGTAACGCTATCGATTTGCGGTTGGTAGTGAAGCTCGAACTGCTCCTGCTCGATGGCTTTTTGCAGCGCGTGGCGCAGGTTGACCCGCTCGCTCACCTTGCGGTTGAGCTCGTCGGTGTACCACTGGTAGGTGTTGCGCCCGCGCCGCTTGGCCTTGTACATGGCAAGGTCGGCCTGTTGCACCAGGGTGCGTGGCTTGGCGACGCTCCCGTTGTCGGTGCCGATACCGATACTGGCGGTGATGCGCAGCTCCTTGTCCTGATACCAGTAAGGCGCGGCGATGCGCTCGAGCAAACGCTCGACCACCTGCATGACGTCCTGCTCGTGGGCCAAATCCGGCAGCAGCACGATGAACTCGTCGCCGCCAATGCGCGCGACCGTATCCCAGGGGCGCAGCTCTTCTTCAAGGCGCCGTGCCACGCTCATCAAAATGAAGTCGCCGACATCGTGGCCCATCGAGTCGTTGATCGGTTTGAAGTCGTCCAGGTCGATGAACAGCACGGCCAGATAGCGCTGATAGCGCTTGGCCATCACGCAACCCTGGGCCAGGCGCTGATTCAGAAGCTGCAAATTGGGAAGCCCGGTCAGCGCATCGTGGTTGGCGTTGTGTCTAAGCTGCGCCTGGTACTCGCGCTGGGCGGTGACATCGTTTTGCACGCCGACGAAGTGGGTCACCACCCCCTGGTCATCTCGCACCGGGGAAATATACAAGTCGTTCCAAAACAGCGTGCCGTCGCGGCGGTAGTTGCGCAGCATCACGTGCACGTCGCGCTGCTCCTTGATCCCCCGACGAAGCTGTCGGCGTATCGCCGGGTCGGTCTCTTCGCCTTGCAAAAAGCGGCAGTTACGGCCCAGCACCGCGGTGCGCTCATAGCCGGTAATCTGCTCGAAGGCCTTGTTGACGTAGACCATGGGCAAGTCGTCGGCCAGGGCATCGACGATGATGACCCCGTTGGTGCTCGACTCCACGCTTCGCTCCAAAAGCGCCAACTGCTGCGCGGAGGTTTTACGCAGGGTAATGTCCCGGGCGATCACGTAGATCACCTTGTCGTTGGCGAACGCGCTCACTTCCAACCACTTGAGCTCACCGGCGCGACTTGTAGCGCGAACATCAAACGGGTCGACCAGCTCCCCCTGGTGTATCCGCGCAAGCGCCCTCTCTATAATGGGGTGGTCCTGGCGCTCGATGATCACACCGCAGGGGCGGCCAATGAGCTCCTCGGCACAATATCCAAGCAGGTTTTCGAAGCTGGGGTTAACATTTATCAGCGTCCCTTGGAAATCGATGCAGCAAAGCATGTCCTGGGACAACAGAAAAAATTGATCCAGCTCGCCTTGAAGATCGGCAGAGGGCATAGGGCATTACCTGTGCAAAGACATTTACATTATACGTTAGCCAATATTATACGTTAGCCAATTACGGCTGGTTGTTTTTACTGCGAGACCGGGTGCTTTATGATGAGATTTATCATAGTTCGACACGCCGTGTCAGCGGCAAAGGGAGAATAACGTGTCATCCATCACCAAATTGCGCATCGCCACGCGTAAGAGCCAACTGGCCATGTGGCAAGCCGAACACGTCCGGGATCGACTGATGGCGGCACATAGCGGTCTTGAAGTCGAGCTGGTGGCGCTGTCCACCAAGGGCGATAAAATCATCGACACGCCGCTTTCTAAAATCGGCGGTAAGGGGCTGTTCGTCAAAGAGCTCGAAGACGCCATGCTCGACGGCCGCGCCGATATCGCCGTGCATTCGATGAAAGATGTGCCCATGCACTTCCCCGAAGGGCTGGGGCTTTCCGTGATTCTGGAAGGCGCCGAGCCGACGGATGCTTTCGTCTCCAACCGCTATCAAAGCGTTGACGAGCTGCCCGAAGGGGCGCGTATCGGCACGGCCAGCCTGCGCCGTGGCCTGCAGCTGCGCGAGGCCCGCCCGGACCTGGAAATTCTGAATCTGCGCGGCAATGTGCAAACCCGCCTTGCCAAGCTCGACGACGAAGAGTTCGACGCCATTATCCTGGCAACCTCCGGGCTCAAGCGGCTGGGCCTCGATGCGCGCATCGCCCAGGAACTGCCGCCGGAGATCTGCCTGCCGGCCTGCGGCCAGGGGGCGCTGGGTATCGAATGTCGTCTCCACGACCCGGACCTGATTGGCCTGCTCACCCCGCTCGACGATCACGATACCGCCACCCGGGTACGCGCCGAGCGCGCCATGAATACCCGCCTGGAAGGCGGCTGCCAGGTGCCGATCGCCGGCCACGCGGTGCTGGATAAAGCCAACGAGACCATCTGGCTGCGCGGGCTCGTCGGCAACCCGGAAGGCACCGAGGTGCTGCGCGCCGAGGGCCGCGGCTCTATCCATGAGCCCGAAGCGCTGGGCATTCGCGTCGCCGAAGACCTGCTCGACCAGGGCGCGGGTGAAATCCTTGCCGAGGTCTACGGCAACAACGTATGAGCACGCCCGCACCATGAAGGAGCCGGTACTCATCTGCCGCCCGGGCGAGCGCGGCGAAGTGCTCGCCGAGGCGCTGCGCGCCGAGGGCGCCTGGGTCGAGCCGCTGGAGGTAATGACCCTTCAAGCACTCGACGAGGACGCCACGCTTCGAAGCGTATGGCTGGATCTGGATCAGTACCATAAGATAGTCGTCATCAGCCCGTTTGCGGCCCGCTGCCTGGCGGAGGCAATCGATTGCTACTGGCCGCAATTACCGGTGGGCATCGCCTTTTATAGCCCCGGCCGCGGCACGGCGGAGGTCCTTCATGACGCGCTGGGTGCCCGTGTGCATGTCCCCCCGGCAAGCGCGGGCGAGGATACCAGCGAAGCGCTTTTGTCGCTGCCCTCGCTCCAACGCCTTACCCATCAGCGCGTGCTGTTGGTGGCCGGCGAAGGCGGACGGCCGCTGCTGGCGGATACGCTGACCGCCCGCGGCGCCGCCTTGACGCGGCTGGCGGTCTACCGGCGCGTCTACCAGCCGCCCAGCGCCGAGTTGCAAAGGCGCCTGGCGAGTGGCAGTTTTCATACATTGATTGTGACCAGCGGCGAGCTGCTTGAATATCTGGCAAAATGGTGTCAACAGGCGGCGTTGGATCAACCCCTAATCGTTTCCAGTCACCGTTTAGCGACGCTTGCCGGTAAGCTGGGTTTTAGCGACCTCAAGGTGGCGTCGGGCGCATCGAAAGCCGCGCTGGTAGCAGCGTTGAACGAATCCTGCACTCCCCGGGATGCCGATGTCGATCAAAGAACTTAACAAGGGCTAGCGACAGATGAGCAAACAACCACTTGACCAGGAAGGCGCCAACAAAACGCCTGACGATGCCTCTCAAAACCGACCAGCGAGCGAAACGCCTGTGGCGGATGAGACATCGAGCGCGGCCTCGCCCCCGGTCGATGATAAAAACGCCGCTGACCAGGCCGCGCAAAACGACTACGCCACTAAAAACAGCCGTTCGCGTCGCCGCAACAAAGGCGGCAACAACGCTAAAAACGCCAGTGCCCCGGCCACGACCGGCACCAGCACGCCCGGTTCATCCAACGCCGCGCCCGACAAAACCAGCACCACCGCAGCCAGCACCGGTGCCAAACCGGCGTCCGGCGCTCCGGCAAGTAACAGCACCAAAAGCGCCACGCCGCCCCCGAAAACACCCGCCTCGCAAAAACCGGCCTCTTCCGGCGGCGGCGGTAAAGGCGGCGTGGTCGCACTCGTGTTAGTGCTGATTCTGGCGCTCGTATTGGGCGTGGTCGCCTGGCAGCTTTGGCAGCGCCTGGATAACCAGCAGGCGCGTATCGACGAGCTCGACCAACAGACCCAGGGCAGCGCCACTCAGCAGAACTTGAGTGAGCTGGAGTCGCGCCTTGAAAGCAATGAAGCCGAGCGCAACGAAACCCTCGAGAACACCGCTCGCGAACTGCGCGCCGAGCTCGACGAGGTGCAGGCCAGTGTCGATGAAACCGTCAATAGCGTGCTCGACCAGCTCTCCCAGACCCAGGATACCGATGAGCGCGACTGGCTCCACGCCGAAGCCGCCTACCTTTTGCGTCTGGCCAACCAGCGCCTGCAGCTCGAAGGCGACGTAGAGGGCGCCGCGGCACTGCTGCGCACCGCCGACGCCCGCCTGGTAGACGCCGACAACCCGGCACTGACGCCGGTACGCCGGGAAATCGCCAGCGAGCTGGCCGCGCTCGATGCCGTTCCCCGCGTCGACCGTACCGGCATTTACCTGGCGCTGAACGCCCAGCAGGAGCGCGTAGCCGGGCTTCGCCTCTCCCAGGAAATCGAGGAGCGCGCGGTCAATTCCGGTATCGAACAGCCGCCCCAGGGTTCTTTCGAGCGCCAGCTGGCGCGCTTTGGCGCCGAGCTACGTGATTTGGTCGTGGTGCGTCATCACGACGAAGCGCTGGAGGCCCTGGTCACGCCGGAGCAAGAGTCGTATCTGCGCCAGAGCCTGCGCCTGATCCTCGAGCAAGCCCAGCTTGCACTGCTGCGAGAAGAGCAGCCGCTTTTCGAGGCAAGCCTGGATAAAGCGCTGAATCTGCTCGATAGCTACTACGACACCGAACGCGAAGAGACGCAAAGCGTTATTACGCGCCTCCAGGAGATCAAACAAAACGACGTCGAACCCGAGCTTCCCGATATCAGCGGCTCGCAGCAAGCAATGTCGCGCTTTATCGACAACCGTTTCGAGTCACGCCGCCAGGGCGGAGGTGACGAATGAGAAAACTGCTGCTGTTAATCGTCGCCGGGCTCGCCGTGGGCGCCCTGTTCGGCCATCTGATGATGTCGGTACCCGGCTACTGGCTGATTCGCGTCGGCGATACCTCCGTACAGACCTCGTTCTGGTTTGGCCTGGTGCTGCTACTGGGCGCGTTTATCCTGGTGCACTTCGTGCTTCGGCTGCTCGCTGGCATCCTTCGTCCGATGGGCCGGTTTCGCACCTGGAATAGCCGGGCCCGTAACCGCCGCGCCATGAAGCGCACGGAGCGCGGCCTGGTCGCGCTAACCGAGGGCCGTTTCAAACGCGCCGAGCGCACCCTGGCCGGTGCCGCGGATGACTCCAGCGCGCCGATGGTGAACTATCTTTCCGCCGCGCTTGCCGCCCACTACCAGGGCCATCACGAGCGCTCCCAGGAGCACTTGAACCAGGCCCAACTCTCGACCGACGGTGCGGGTACCGCGGTGGGCCTGATGCAGGCGCAGCTCATGGTCGACCGGCAGCAGCCGGAAGAGGCGCTGGCGATTCTCAACCGCCTCGACCAGAAGCTCTCCAACCACCCGCAGGTGCTCAAGCTGCTCAAGCAGGTGTACTTGAGCGTCAGCGACTGGGAAGGCCTGCGCCACCTGGTACCACGGCTGACCGCCAAAAAGCTGATTACCGAGCAGGAGCGCGAGCAGCTCGAGTTCAAAGCCTACCGCGAGCTGATCGTGTTCGAAGCCGGCAACCCGGCCAACATCGAGCGCGTTCGCGGGCTGTGGTCGGACATGCCGGAGTACCTGCGCGGTAACACCGAGCTGATCGTGCTTTACGTCGAAGCGCTCCTACAGGCGGGCGAAGAAACCATTGCCGAGCGCCTTTTGAACCAGTCGCTGGACGTTCACTGGGACGCGCGGCTGGTGAAGCGCTACGGGCTTTTGGGTGTCGACGCGGCGCGCCAGCTGGCCAAGGCAGAAAAATGGCTGCAAGAGCGCCCCAACGACCCAGAACTGCTGCTTGCCTGCGGGCGGCTTTCCTTACGTACCGGCCAGTGGGAGAAAGCGCTCGAGTACTTCGAAGCCAGCCAGCGCCAGCGCCCGAGCGGCGAAGTATGTGCCGAGCTCGCTCGCCTTTACGCAAGCCTTGGCGAGCACAACAAGAGCCAGCTCTACTACCGCCAAAGCGTCGACATGATGGCTCAGTCGCTGCCTTCACTGCCCCAGCCAAGCGATGCAAGCGACAGCGACGGCCCCCACAAGGGCGCCAAAAAGCGCCGCTAGGCAAGCCCTGCCAGCAAGCTGTCCCTTCTCAAGGGTGCCCTCGGGCACCCTTTTTTGATTGTCCTCGGTACTTGAAACGCCTCTCATCTCCTCCTCTTGGCCACCCGGCGGGCTCGGAAAACGCAGTACGTCTAGTTATGGCGTGCTTGCGGCAATATTCTAAATAGACGAACGGTCTATGCGATTTTAAGCGCTTTTTATCCTACTTTTTCGATACTATTATGAGTGCATGTTCTGAAGCGCAGGGCGCGAACAGAGCCCCTAAACATATTCGATAACTACTTTAAGGTACGCCACCATGAAAAAACTGACCGCTACTGCCGCCATCGCACTTGCTCTCGTTTCTGGCTCTGCTTTCGCCGAGCGCGGCTCCGCCGAGCTGAACGCCATTAGCCAGCCGGAATCGAGCGCCACGCACCAGGCCGAAGCGCGCAACGCCTCCACGCAGCAAGTGATCGCTAAAAACAGCGCCTCCGGCGAGCACGTCACCCCCGCTGCTTCCAGCGGATCGAACACCGATCAAAGCGCCTCCCTGGACCAGGTACTGGCCAGAAACGGTGCGACCGGCGAGCAGACCGATAACGCCGTTTCAAGCACTAACTCGCACGGCTAAGCACGAATCCCCCACCGCTTGGTGGGGTTTTCACTAAAAAGGGTGCCCATTCTGGGGCACCCTTTTTTTGTCGTGAGCGCGGCGCTTGGGGCGTTGTCGTTGCCGCGCCGGGCTGAACGATCTTCTCCCTGACCGACAATGGTTGGGTGGCATGTACCGCTTAACGACTTGATCGACCAGGAGTGCCCTCCGGTACCTCATCAAACAGCAACAAGGTTAATGGCCCTTTACTTTCATATTAATCGAATGGTCTAGATACTTTTAAGCGCTTTTTATACTAATTTTTTAGTCCTATTATACGTTCATGTTCTGAAGCAACCGCTGCGACAAGAACCGAACAACCTTCCAATCGATATCTTGAGGTACGCCAGCATGAAAAAATTGACCGCTACTGCCGCCATTGCACTTGCACTCGTTTCTGGCTCTGCATTGGCCGAGCGCGGCTCCGGCGAACTGAACGCCATCAGCCAGCCCGCATCGAGCGCCACACACCAGGCCGAAGCGCGCAGCGCCTCCATGGATCAGGTGATCGCTAAAAACAGCGCTTCCGGCGAGCACGTCACGCCCGCTGCTTCCAGCAGCTCGAACGCCGATCAAAGCGCCTCTCTGGACCAGGTACTGGCCAGAAACGGTTCGACCGGCGAGCAGACCGATCACGCTGCTTCACGCGCTCGCACCCACGGCTAAGCATTAAAAAACCCCACGCACTGGTGGGGTTTTCATTAAAAAAGGGTGCCCCTAGTCGGGCACCCTTTTTTGGTTTGCGCGAAAGGTCAGTCGTCGATGACCGGCGCGCTCGTTACGCGCTCCTCGGGCAGCTCTTCGCGGATGTCGGCTACGTCACCCGCGCTGACGCCGCCGGCTTCGTTACCCCAGGCGTTACGCACGAAGTTGGCCACCTCGGCGACCTCGTCGTCAGAGAGCCGCCAGGCGAAGTCCGGCATGGCCAGTTGCGCCGGGCGCTGCTCGGTAGACGGCAAGCGAGCGCCGGCCAGAATCACGCGAATCAGCCCGGTGGCATCGTCGGCATTGACCATCGAGCTTCCCGAAAGCGAAGGGAAGACGCCGGAGGCGCCCTGGCCGTTGGAGAAATGGCAGGCGTTGCAGTTATCCAGATAAAGCCGCGCGCCCAGATCATCCCCCACGTCGGCGCTGGTCAGCCGGGTATCGGTTTCATCCACCTGCTCGGTGGTAATCACGCGGCGCCCCTCGCTATTGCCCAACGACTTCAGGTAGCCAGCGATCGCGTGTAGGTCGCTCTCGTCAAGACGCGAGGTGCTGTGCGCCACCACCGAGGTCATCTCACCGGCCACGGCGCTATGGTCGTTACGCCCGGTGGCCAGGTAGTCGACGATGTCCTGTTCGCTCCAGCGCTCCATGGCGCTGCCGCCATCACCGTCGCCGCGCAGGTTGGGCGCATACCATCCATCCAATACCTCACCGGACAGAAAAGCCTCGTCGCCATCGCTGAGCGCTTTCTCCTGGAAAAAGAGCCCGCGCTCGGTGTGACAGCTACCGCAGTGACCGAGCCCCTGCACCAGGTAGGCGCCGCGGTTGAGTTCTTCGCTGCGCTCGGTATCGGGTGTGAAGGGCTCGTCTGCGGTAAACAGCCAATTCCAGGCCCCGATGCCCCAGCGCTGGCTGAACGGAAAGCTCAGGTCCGTTTGCGGCGGCTCGTTATGCACAGGCTCCACCCCTTCCATGAAGTAGGCATAGAGCGCGTCGATGTCCTCATCGTTGATCAGCGAGTAGGACGGATACGGCATGGCCGGATAGAGATTCTTGCCGTCGGCACGCTTGCCTTCTCTCAGCGCGGCGGCGAACTCGTCGCGGCTGTAGTCACCGATGCCGGTTTCCGGGTCCGGTGTGATGTTGGTCGAGAAGATATCGCCAAACGGGCTGTCTACCGCCAGGCCGCCGGCGAAGGGTTCGCCCCCCGGCGCGCTATGGCAGGCCACGCAGTCGCCGGCGCGGGACAGGTACTCACCGCGTTCGATGTCGGCGTCGTCGAACGCCAGCAAGGGCGAGGCCACGCTTAAAAGCCCGACGCCAATAAGCCCCTGGCGCCATTTTGGGTAATGCTTCATGGTCGCTCTCCTTAGGCTTGAACCAGCGGGCCGGGGTTAGGCAGGTACTGCTCGCGAATCGCTTTCGCCGACCAGTAGGTCAACGCGCCGACCAGCCCCGTCGGGTTGTACTGCAGGTTCTGGGGGAAGGCGCTGGCGCCCATCACGAACACGTTATGTACGTCCCAGCTCTGCAGGTAGCGGTTCAGCGCGCTGGAGGAGGGGTCGGTGCCCATGATCGCTCCGCCCACGTTGTGGGTGGTTTGATACGGACGTACGTCGTAATGGGAGTCGAAGTCCTTGAACGACAGCTTGTAGTCGTCCGGGCCCAGGGCCTTGGAGAGCGCGTCGATCTTTTGCTTCATGAACTGGGTCATGCGCACGTCGTTGGCTTTCCAGTCGAAGGTCATGCGCATGAGCGGCCGACCGTGGTCATCGGTGTAGATGGGGTCCAAATCCAGGTAGCAGTCACGATACGACATGTTGCTGCCGTGGGAGCCGATGGTCATGGTATGGCCGTAGGTCTCTTGTACCGCTTCTTTCCAACCCACGCCCCAGCTCGGCGCGTCCCCGCGTAGCGGCATGTTGCGAATCGGCTGGCCGTTGGTCATCGCGGCATTGATATAGGAGCCGCCGATGAAGCCCTCCTGGCCGAAATCGATCTGCTCGACGCCGAAGTCGTTGATGATCTCGCCGTTGGCCCCCGCGCCGACGAAGGGGTTGAACTCCTTGTCGTTGAAATAGAGCGTGGCGCCACCGTTCATCTGGTAGGCGTAGTTCTTACCCACCACGCCCTCGCCGCTTTCCGGGTCGTAGGGCGTGCCGATGCCAGAGAGCAACATCAGGTGGACGTTGTGCAGCGAATAGGCGCCCAGAATCACCAGATCCGCAGGCTGGAAGACTTCATTGCCGTCGCCATCCACATAGGTCACGCCCGTGGCGCGCTGGCCGTCGTTATCGAGCTCCACGCGCAGTACTTCACTGTTGGTACGGTAGGAGAAGTTTTCGCGGCGCTTGAGCGCGCCCAGCACGCAGGTTTGCGGCGACGACTTGGAGTAGTTCAGACACCCATAGCGTTCGCAGAAGCCGCAGAAGTTACACGGGCCCAGCTGCATACCGTAGGGGTTGGTGTAGGCCTGGGAGGCGTTGGCGGCGGGCAAGGGGAAAGGGTGATAGCCCTCGCTTCGCGCCATATCGGCGAAGAGTTCGTCGTTGTAGGTACGCGCCAGCGGCGGCATCGGATACTCATCCGAGCGCCAGCCTTCGAACGGGTTGCCGCCCTGCTGGATCTCGCCGTTCAGATTACCCGCCTTGCCGGAAATGCCCGCCACTTTTTCGAAGAAGTCGAAAAACGGCTCGAGCTCGTCGTAGCTGACGCCGAAGTCCTGAATGGTCATCTCGTCCGGGATGATGTCCGCGCCCCAGTTCTCCTCGACGTAGCTTCGCAGTCTCAGCTCTTCGGGCTGCGGGCGCCAGGTATGACCGTTCCAGTGAGTACCCGCGCCGCCCACGCCGTCGCCGGGTAGAAACGACCCCAGGTTACGGTAGGGAACGGCCATGTCGTCCAGCCCGTGGCGAACGGTGAGCGTGCTCTTGGCCGGGCGCTGCATCAGCTGGTAGCGCACCCCATAAGTGAGCTCGTCGGCCATTTTGGGGTAGGCGAAATCCGGCACCGTGTCCCGGTCCTCGCCGCGCTCGAGCGCGAGTACGTTGAGCCCCTCGTCGGTGAGCTCCATGCCCATGATCGAGCTGGTCCAGCCGAAGCCCACCAGCACCACGTCAACGGGTGATTGTGTCTTAGCCATGCTTATCCTCTCTCCCCGTTAATGCTGACCGGTCCCAGCGGATACTCGACGTTATGCTGGTCGACCCACTCGCGGTACGCCCCGCGTGCGCCGGGAAAGCCGATGAACTTCCACGCCGCCATATGCTTGTTGCCGCCGTGAATGGGGTCGGCAAAATAGCCCTCTTTGGTGTTTTGCAGCAGCATGTCGAAAAAGTAGCTGCTCCGCATCGCTTCCATTTCGACATCCCCCTGGGCGAGCGCGGTGAGTACGTCATCGCGCGCCGCGTCGTCGAGGGCGGCGAAGGCCTGACCGTGCTGGCGCTGGCAAAACGCGTTGACCGCAGGTATGCCCTGCCGGTACATGTCGCGGGGGGCCAGCGATATCTGATGGCCGAACAGTTCAGGGACGTCGTCGGGAAACGGCCCTTTCATGTACCAGTCGGCGGCGTGGCCGAAACGGCCTTCCATTTGACGGTCGATGAAGATGGGGACGTTGGTTTCGAGCGCGCCGGGGCCGGGGCCATCGCCGGGGATCAGCCGGTCACAGGCGGCGATGATGAATTCCCACTCGCTCTCATCGAAAAATATCGGCTGGTAGTCGCCAAGCTGCTCGGGGGGTTCATCGGCGGGGGCAGTCAGCGAAACGCCGCTACCGATGGTGACCGCGGGGATACTGGTCAAGGCGCCTTTCATAAAGCGCCGGCGTGATGCGTCTTTAAGGCTCACGTGCTCTCCTCTTCTTTGCGTCGACGGGCCATGGCGTGACGAGTCCTTCAAGCGCTTTACAAGCGAAGCGTTTATAAGACTTCTTTTAATTATGGCGGTTAGCTTAATGCAAAACCGATTAATTAGCTTAGTAACGATCAAAGCAGATTGCCCGAACGCGTAGAAAAAAAGCACTCCCAAAAAGCGACGCCCGGCGAATGCCGGGCGTTTCAGACGAGACTACAACTTTAGTAGCAAAGACTTTTGTAAACCGCATTTATATACCCGAATCTACGGCGCTGATCATTAGCTCTGTGCCTTTGGCGCGTCCTCCTCCACATTTGTTAAAGCAGAAGTACAGTGCCCGCAGCGGCTTGCCTTGATCGGCACGGCCATAAAACAGTAAGGGCAGGACTTTTCTACCGGGCTTTTGGGTTCATCCACTTCTTCACGCTTTAGGCGGTTGATGGTGCGTACCAGCATGAACACCACGAAGGCGACGATTGCGAAGCTAATAACGGCGTTTAGAAAGAGCCCGATATTGAGCGTTACCGCCCCCGCCGCCTGGGCCGCCGCCAGTGTCAGGTAAGGCCCCGCTACCGCCCCTTCGCGCAACACGATGAAAATGTTCGAGAAATCGATTCCGCCGATCAACAAACCAATGATCGGATTCATGATATCCGCCACCAGACGCTGGACGATGAGCGTAAAAGCGCCGCCGATGATAATACCCACCGCCATATCGATGACGTTTCCCTTAACGGCAAACTCGCGAAACTCCTTGAAAAACCCCGACATTTCAGCACTCCTCGTTTAGAAAGTTTATTAGCATATAACGTTTTAATCATAAAACCCGCTACTTCAATAACTTATAAAAAGCGACGCCGGGTGTTCAGAAAACGTTGCGTTTTATTGGTTAATGCGAGAAAACCTCATTGGAGGGTTTTACAGGCGACCTTGGCCATTCTATTTGCGACAAGCCGCGCACCTCTTTCAAGATTGCTTTGTCAGTATAAGTGTCATCCATGCCACTATGCAGGCAGGACGCGATAAAGCTCGTTCATGGATTAAAACAACACGCCAGCGACATACCAGAAAAACAATAAAAAACCCAAGACGTTTAGGTGATAGAGGTAAAGACCATGACATCCGATCAAGTAACATACGGCGCTCCCGAGAGCCGCCCCAGCGCACCGCAAACCCTCGGTTTTCTGCTGCTGGATAATTTCACCCTGATTTCCCTGGCGTCTGCCATCGAACCCCTGCGCATGGCCAATCAGCTGGCCGGTCGCGAGCTTTACCGCTGGTATACGCTCACCCAGGACGGTGCGTCGGTACGCGCCAGCGACGGCCTCAACGTGACCCCGGATGCGGCCATGCAGGCGCCGCTTTCGCTCGATTGGGTGATCGTTTGCGGCGGAGTGGCGCCCCAGCACAGCGTCAGTCGCGAGCACATTCATTGGCTGCAGGCCCAGTCGCGCCAGCTAAAGCACCTGGGCGCCATCTGTACCGGCAGTTGGGCGCTGGCCAAGGCGGGGCTTCTGGATCACTACGAAACCAGCATTCACTGGGAGTGTTTGGCCTCGGTGCAGGAAGCGTTCCCGAAGATCGTGCTGACCACCAAGCTTTTTTCCATCGACCGGGACCGCTTTACCGCCTCCGGCGGCACCGCCCCTTTGGACATGATGCTCAACCTGATTACCCAGGACCACGGCAAGGCGCTGTCGGCGGGTATTTCGGAGATGTTCATTTACGAGCACATGCGCAACGAGCAGGACCAGCAGCGCGTCCCCTTGAAGCACGTGCTGGGCACCACCCAGCCCAAGCTTTTGGATATCGTGGCGCTGATGGAGTCCAACCTCGAAGAGCCTTTAGAGCTTAACGAGCTTGCCACCTACGTGGACGTATCCCGGCGCCAGCTCGAGCGGCTTTTCCAGCGCTACCTGCACTGCTCGCCCTCGCGCTACTACCTGAAGCTTAGATTGGTACGTGCGCGCCAGCTTTTGAAGCAGACGTCGCTTTCGATCATCGAGATCGCCTCGGTGTGTGGTTTCGTCTCCACGCCGCACTTCTCCAAGTGCTACCGCGAGTGTTTCGGCATTCCCCCACGCGACGAGCGCTTGGGCTCGCAGTCGCGTCAGTCGCCCCAGATCAAGGCCGCGCCGATAATCCAGCCCTGGGGCGTCGAGCCAGCCGCCGGCGAACCCGCCTCGAGCGCTCTGCTGGCGCTGGCCTACGCCCAGGGCGAGCCGACCTTTGCAAGCGTGCCGCTGGTGAACTACTAGCGCGCCCGGCCATTTGCCGTAAGCACTGCCCAAGAGCTGCCCCATGGGCAGCTCTTTTTTATACCGCCCCTTCCCAGCACCCCGGTGCTTTTTAACGCGAAGCCGAGGGCTTTGCCACGCGCATTGCTCATGATGACGCTTTTGGAATTTCCGTCGTCGTTTCCAGGAGCAGAGCAGGCCCAGGGCAGCGCTATGCTCCCCTTCATGGACAACCCTGGAGCCTCGTTATGAACCCTGCTGAATTACACCAAGACGCCATCGTCATCGACGGTTTGATCATCGCCAAATGGAACCGGGAGCTTCTGGAAGACATGCGCCGCGGTGGCCTGACGGCGGCCAACTGCACCGTCTCGGTTTGGGAGGGCTTCAAGGCCACGGTGGACAACATCGTCGCCTCCAACAAGCTGATGGAAGAGTGCAGCGACCTGGTCCGCCCGGTGCGCACCACCGCGGATATCACCCGCGCCAAGGAAGAGGGCAAAACGGGCATCATTTACGGGTTCCAGAACGCCCACGCCTTTGAAGACCAGATCGGCTACGTGGAGGTCTTCAAGCAGCTCGGCGTGGGCATCGTGCAGATGTGCTACAACACCCAGAACCTGGTGGGCACCGGCTGCTACGAGCGCGATGGCGGGCTCTCGGGCTTCGGTCGCGAGATCGTCGCGGAGATGAACCGCGTCGGCATGCTGTGCGATCTCTCCCACGTGGGCGCCAAAACCTCCGAGGAAGTCATTCTCGAATCCAATCAGCCGGTGTGCTACTCCCACTGCCTGCCCTCGGGCCTTAAAGAGCACCCGCGCAACAAGTCCGACGAAGAGCTCAAGTTCATTGCCGACCACGGTGGCTTTGTCGGCGTGACCATGTTCGCCCCGTTCCTCAAGAACGGTATCAACTCGACTATCGACGACTACTGCGAAGCCATCGAGTACATCATGAACATCGTCGGCGAAGACGCCATCGGCATCGGCACCGACTTCACCCAGGGCCACGACCAAAACTTCTTCGAGTGGTTGACCCACGACAAGGGCTACGCGCGGCGCCTGACCAACTTCGGCAAGATCATCAACCCGGAAGGTATTCGCACCATCGGCGAGTTCCCCAACCTGACCGAAGCGCTTTTAAAGCGGGGCTTAAGCGAGTCCCAGGTCAGAAAGATCATGGGCGAGAACTGGGTGCGCACGTTGAAAGATGTGTGGGGCGAGTAACGATCGAAAACGGGGCGAGTCGATTCAAAAAAGCGCCGCCCCGATGACCCTCTCTTGTTTGAACAAGTACAAGTTTTAAGGATGACCACCGTGACCAAGACAGCTCCCGAACTCCCGATCGACGTCGACAGCGAAACCGGTATCTGGACGACCGACGCACTGCCGATGCTGTACGTGCCGCGCCACTTCTTCGTCAATAACCACATGGCGGTCGAAGAAGCCCTGGGCGCGGAAAAGTATGCCGAGATTCTCTATCACGCCGGCTACAAGAGCGCCTGGCACTGGTGCGAAAAAGAGGCCGAGCTTCACGGCCTCGAAGGCGAGGCCGTTTTCGAGCACTACATGAAGCGGCTTTCCCAGCGCGGCTGGGGGCTTTTCATCACCGAGGAAATAGACCTGGACGCGGGCACCGCGCGGGTACGCCTGGAGCACAGCGCCTTCGTGTATCAGATGGGCAAGGTGAATCGTAAGATCGAGTACATGTTCACCGGCTGGTTCGCCGGCGCCATGGACCAGATTCTGGCCGCGCGGGGGAGTGAGACGCGCACGGTGGCCGAGCAGACCCAAAGCGGCGCCGAAGATGGCTGCGAGCACGGTCTGTTTGTCGTAACGCCCTTGAGCTGAGGTTACTCCCATGGCATTCGATGCACTATTCAAACCGATCCAGATCGGCAGCCAGACGATTCGTAACCGCGTGGTCAGCACCGCCCACGCCGAGGTGCACGCCACCGACGGCGGCATGACCACGGATCGCTACGTCAAATACTACGAAGAGAAGGCCAAGGGTGGCTGCGGGCTTTGCATCTGCGGCGGCTCGTCGATCGTTTCCATCGACAGCCCCCAGGGCTGGTGGAGCTCGGTGAATCTGTCCACCGACCGCATCATCCCGCACTTTCAGAATCTGGCGGACGCCGTCCATAAGCACGGCGGCAAGATCATGATTCAGATTACCCACATGGGCCGCCGCTCGCGCTGGGACGGCTTTGACTGGTCGACGCTGGTCTCGCCTTCGGGTATCCGCGAGCCGGTCCACCGCTCGACCTGCAAGACCATCGAGGAAGAGGAGATCTGGCGCATCATCGGCGACTTCGCCCAGGCCGCGCGCCGGGCGAAGGAAGGCGGCCTCGACGGCGTCGAGCTCTCTGCGGTGCACCAGCACCTGATGGACCAGTTCTGGAGCCCACGGGTCAACAAGCGTACCGACGAGTGGGGCGGCACGTTTGAAAACCGCATGCGTTTCGGCATGGAAGTGCTCAAGGCGGTGCGCGCCGAGGTCGGCAACGACTTCGTGGTGGGGATGCGCATCACCGGCGACGAGTTCCACCCGGACGGTCTCGATCATGAAGAGATGAAGCGCATCGCCGCCTATTTCGACGCCACCGGCAAGGTCGATTTCTTCGGCGTGGTGGGTTCGGGCTGCGATACCCACAATACGCTGGCCAACGTCATTCCCAACATGTCCTACCCGCCGGAGCCCTTTCTGCACCTGGCTGCGGGCATCAAGGAAGTGGTCAACGTGCCGGTCATTCACGCCCAGAACATCAAGGACCCCAACCAGGCCCAACGCATTCTGGAGGGCGGCTACGTCGACATGGTCGGCATGACCCGCGCGCACATCGCCGACCCGCACATCATCGCCAAGATCAAGAACGATCAGGTGGATCAGATCAAGCAGTGCGTGGGCGCCAACTACTGCATCGACCGCCAGTACCAGGGCCTCGACGTGCTGTGTATCCAGAACGCCGCGACCTCGCGGGAGTACATGGGTTTGCCGCACATCATCGAGAAAACCGACGGCATCAAGCGCAAAGTCGTCGTCGTGGGCGGCGGCCCGGGCGGTATGGAAGCCGCCCGGGTCTGCGCCGAGCGGGGGCACGACGTGACGCTGTTCGAAGCCAAGGACCAGATCGGCGGGCAGATCACCATCGCCTCCAAAGCGCCCCAGCGCGACCAGATCGCCGGCATCACCCGCTGGTATCAGTTGGAGCTCAACCGGCTGGGCGTCGACCAGCGCCTGGCCACCAAAGCCGATGAAGCCACCATTAAAGATCTACGCCCGGACGTGGTGATTCTGGCCACCGGCGGCCAGCCGTTTCTCTCCCAGGTGCCCGAGTGGGGCTATGACGAGGACACCGAGCAGAGTTTGGTGGTCAGCACCTGGGCGATCCTCAACGGCGACGTCGAACCGGGCAAGAACGTGCTGATTTTCGACACCATCTGCGAGTTTTCCGGCGTCTCGGCGGCGGACTACCTGGCCGACAAGGGCTCAAAAGTCGAGATCGTCACCGACGATCTCAAGCCGGGGGCGGCGGTGGGCGGTACCACCTTCCCCACCTACTACAGAAGCCTGTACGAGAAAGAAGTCATCATGACCTCGGATCTCGCCCTGCATAAGGTGTATCGCGAAGGCGAATCCCTGGTCGCGGTGCTCGAGAACGAGTACACCGGCGCCTTGGAGGAGCGCGTGGTCGATCAGGTCGTGGTCGAAAACGGCGTGCGCCCGGACGAGGCGCTCTACTACGCGCTCAAGGCGCAGTCGCGCAACAAGGGCCAAACCGATATCGAAGCGCTCTACGCGATCGAGCCCCAACCCTGCCTCTCACAAAGCGGTGAAGGCTTTGCCCTGTTCCGCCTGGGGGATTGTACCGCGCCACGCAACACGCACGCCGCCATCTACGATGCGCTGCGCCTTTGCAAGGACTTCTGACACAATAACGCTGTAAGCTGAACGGCCCGGGGCACGCCCCGGGCCGCAGACCTTACGGTGTCTCTGAGAGGAGAGACGCCATGCTCGATACCCTGTTACCGATTTTGCTGTTTTCCGCGCTGGCGCTGGCCATCGTCGGGGCGGTTCGCCGTGCCCGCCTGTGGCGCCAGGGGCGGCCCTCTCCCGTACCCGTATTGAAGGGCCTGATGCAGGTGCCCAGGCGCTACCTGGTCGACCTGCACCACGTCGTCGAGCGGGACAAGTACATCTCCCACACCCACGTAGCCACCGCTGGCGGCTTCGTGCTGGCGGCCTTGCTTGCGATCATCGTCCACGGTTTTGGCCTGGATAGCGCGATTCTCGCCTGGGTGCTGCTGGCCGCCACCACCAGCATGTTCCTGGGCAGTATCCTGGTCGCCAAGCGGCGAAGCCCCCCGCCATCAAGGCTATCCAAAGGGCCCTGGATGCGCCTGCCCAAAAGCCTGATGGCGTTCTCGATCGGTATGTTCGTGGTCACGCTGCCCACCGCCGGCATTCTGCCGGAAGGCGTTTTCCAAAGCGGCATGGGCTGGATTGCCGCGCTGGTGCTGGCGGCGGTCATCGTCTGGGGCCTGGGCGAGATGTTCTTCGGCATGACCTGGGGCGGGCCGATGAAGCACGCCTTCGCGGGTGCGCTGCACCTGGCCTTTCACCGCCGCCCGGAGCGCTTCTCGGACAAGACCGGCGGTGAGCACCGCTCCACCGGCCTGAAAGCGCTGCACCTGGGCGACGACCACGCCAAACTTGGCGTCGAAAAGCCCGCGGACTTCACCTGGAACCAGCTTTTAGGGTTTGACGCCTGCGTGCAGTGCGGGCGCTGCGAAGCCGCCTGCCCGGCGTTTGCGGCCGGCCAGCCGCTCAACCCTAAAAAGCTGATTCAGGACATGGTCGTGGGCATGGCCGGCGGTAGTGACGCGAACTATTACGGCTCGCCCTACCCCGGCAAGCCGGTCGGCGAGCATCAAGGCGACCCCTTTGGTCCGATCGTCGCCCGCGAAGGCACCGCGCTGGTCGATCCTGAAACGCTCTGGTCCTGCACCACGTGTCGCGCCTGCGTCGAGGAGTGCCCGATGATGATCGAGCACGTCGACGCCATCGTCGATATGCGCCGCTTCCTAACGCTTGAGCACGGCAACACGCCCAACAAGGGCGCCGAGGTGCTGGACAACCTGATCGCCACCGATAATCCCGGCGGCTTCGATCCGGACTCGCGCCTTTACTGGGCGGCGGATTTGAACCTGCCGCTGATGGCGGAAAAGGGCGAGGCCGACGTGCTCTTGTGGCTGGGCGACGGCGTGTTCGATATGCGCAACCAGCGCACCCTGCGCGCCTTCATCAGCGTACTGCGGGCAGCCAACGTCGACTTCGCGGTGCTGGGTAATGAAGAGCGCGACAGCGGCGACGTGGCGCGGCGCCTGGGCGACGAAGCGACCTTCCAGACCCTGGCCCGCCGCAACATCCAGACCATGAGCCGTTACCGTTTCGCGCGCATCGTCACCTGCGACCCGCACAGCTTCCACGTGCTCAAAAACGAGTACGGTGAGCTGGGCACGTCCGATGCCCCCGCTACCTATCACGTTCAGCACCACAGCACTTATATCAACGAGCTGGTGGTGGGCGGTGCGCTCACCTTCAAAGAGTGGAAAGGCGGCAGCGTGACCTATCACGACCCGTGTTATCTGGGCCGCTACAACGGCGAGTATGAAGCACCGCGGGACGTGCTCAAGGCGCTGGGCATCGAGGTGCAGGAAATGGCCCGCTCCGGCTACCGTTCGCGCTGCTGCGGCGGCGGCGGCGGCGCGCCGATCACCGACATTCCCGGCAAACAGCGTATCCCCGATATGCGCATGGAAGACGTCCGCGAAACCGGCGCGGATCTCGTCGCCGTAGGCTGCCCACAGTGCACCGCGATGCTGGAAGGCGTGGTCGAGCCCCGCGCGGGGATCAAGGATATCGCCGAGCTGGTCGCCGATGCGCTGATCATCGATGCACCCGCCGACAAAGCGGCACCGGCCAAGGCCGCGCCCGCCCCGGCGCTGGAGGAAACCTCATGAGCGACATTCTGCGCCGCGATCCTCGCAAGGAGTGGATCGCCCGAAACCGCCTGCACCCACAACATTTGACGGTGCTGGCCGAGCTTGGCGGTGGAACCAAAGCCACCGAGTGGATGGGCCCTAACGGCGTGATGCGCCGCGACCCTCGCGCGGTCGGCTTTATGGGTCCGAACGGCGTTCGCCGCATTGATCGTAGCGGCGCGCAGCAAGCGGCTCAGGCCCCGGCGCACAGCGCCGAGGCCAAGGACTCGCGCCAGTCCGTCACCATCGAGTCGCCGGCGTTTATGGTTGCCGTGGTGCCGGATATGGCCGGCGGACGGCTGTCGGCCCATGATCGCGACCTGCTGGGCCTGGCGCGCCAGCTGGCCGATGCCGACCCGGCCAACCCCGGTGCGGTGGTGGCCATCGTGTTTGGTGAGCACAAGGAGAGCGCCTTTGGTGACGCCGGTATCGACCGGCTGATGCACCTGGAGGGCGAGCGCTTCTCCGGCTACCTGCCGGAGCTCAAGGTGGCCACGCTGCAAAGCGTGGAGCGCGAGTTGGCGCCGCGCTTTTGGCTGCTGCCTGATTCCACTCTCGGCGGTGGCGAACTTGGCCGCCGCTTGGCCGCGAGGCTTGGCGAGCGCCCGGCGGCCCAAGTGTGGCAGGTCGAGGCCAACGAAGACCCTTCGACCTGGCGGGCCACCGCGCGGGCCGGCGCCGGGCGCCACGATATTCACCGCGCCCTGCCCCGGATCGTACTGGCGCTGGCCGAGTGCGCCGACCCGGTCAGCGACACCCGCCACGCCGCCGAGGCCCTCGAGCTGAACCAGGCGCTTCCCGACGTGCTTGGGCGTATCGAGGATCTCGGCGAAGTCGCGGTCGACCCGGCCAGTGTCTCGCTGGCGGAAGCCGAGTTCATTCTCTCGGCGGGTAACGGCGTCAAGGACTGGGAGGGTTATCACCACGCCGCCGAGGTGCTCGGCGCGACCAAGGGCGCCTCTCGAGTGGCGGTGGACGACGGCTACATGGCGCGGGACCGCCAGGTGGGCGCCACCGGCACCTGGGTCTCGGCCCGGGTCTACGTGGCGATCGGCATTTCCGGCGCCATTCAGCACCTGCAGGGGATCCAAAGCTGCGAAAAAGTGGTCGCCGTCAATCTGGACGAGGGCTGCGATATGGCCAAGCGCGCCGATCTCACCATCATTGGCGATGCCAGCGCCGTGCTGGCCGCGCTGGTCGCACGGGTCGAGCAGCACCGCCTGGAACAACAGGAGAACCGCGATGCCGCCTAACCCTTACCCCACGTCACAAAGCACTTCACCCGCTCACCAAAACGCCGGGCTGCACGTGGCCGTGCTGGTTTCCATCGGCCGCCACCCGCTGACCGCCCGCGCCCGACGCGCCGACCAGGACGCCCGAGCGGTGGAAATGGCGCTGTCGCTTAAAGGGGCCTCTATCGAGCTGCTCCACGCCGGCCAACACGCCGGCGAGCACGAAGAGGCGCTGCGCGGCTATCTAGGCATGGGGATCGAGAGCGTCAACCTGATCGAGCAGGCACCCAACGCCGACGTGGTACCGGCGCTGAGTGAGGCGCTTCGCGAAAACGCGCCGCAGCTGATTCTGACCGGCAGCCGCGCCGAAACCGGCGAGGCCTCCGGGGTACTGCCGTACCTGCTGGCCGAGGCGCTGGGCTGGCCGATCATCACAAGCCTGGCGGCGGTAGAGAAAGTCGAACAGGGCACGGCGGTGGTGCTTCAAGCCCTGCCCCGGGGCAAGCGCCGGCGCCTGCGTATTCGCCTGCCGGCGATTGCCACCGTGGACACCAGCGCCCCGGCGGCGCGTCAAAGCGCCTTCGGCCCGGCCAAACGCGGCGAGCTGGCCCCGAGCGAGGCGCAAAGCGTGCTCGACGAACCCCTTGCCGGCTGGCAATTCTACCCGGCCCGCAAACGCCCCAAACGTCTCAAGATCGTCAAATCCTCCTCGGCGCGGGACCGCTTCAAAGCCGCGGCGGCCAAGGCCGATGGCGGCGGCGGGCAAACGCTCAGCGATGTCCCCCCGGAACAGGGCGCCGAGGCGATCTTCAAGCTGCTCAAGGAGGAAGGCGTGCTGCGCTAGGCGCTTAACAGCGCATCAAGGCCGTGGGTGACCTCGAATACCGGCTGGGGCCACGGATTGAAACCCCGTGGCCTTTGCTCGATGCGCCTACGGCGTCGATGCGTTGAACTGGATGCGCTGACCCGGCACCAGCCGATCGCTTTCTATGCTGATCTCTAGTGCCTCCCGCGCATGCGGGCCGATACAGGCCTCGGCGGTGCGTTCCTCGCCGGGCAGCAACCCTTTTAACGAAGTGTCCATGCGCTGACCATCCGCGGCGGGCCAGGCGTCGTAATAGATCGGCGCCACGCCTTCGTTACGCGCCGTCAGACGCACGCACTCGCCATTGCTGGCGAGCGCCGTGACCCGAAACGCGTAGCCGGTCGCCATCGACGCCTCGCGGATCCGCTCGCGGGGTTGATAGCCGGGCTGGTCGTTTCCGATCATGTAGCTGATGTGATACTGCGCCGCGAGGGATTCGAAGCTTCGCCCCCAGGGACCGTCCGGAGCCAGCACATGCTCCTGGTCGTAATCGCTGTAGTAGTTGAATTCGCCGCCCGCGGGGTTGTCGTGATAGCGCGTGCTGCCGAAGAACAGCCAGGAGGCGCGGTTGTATTCCTGATCGCTCTCCGAATGCGTTTCGTGCATGAAGGAATCGTCGAACAGGCCGAAGCGCAGCTGGCGCAGGGCCGGTACCGCCGAGAACGGCGTGTATCTGGAACTCGCAGCGTCGATCGAAATCGACCATGGCGTTTCTACGAAGGTGTCACCCAGGTGTGTCAAAAACTGCTGCTGGAAGGCCTTCGACGGAAACGTGGTGCCGAGCGTCAACGGCCCGTCCCAGAGGTGGTACTCGGCGTAGGAGCCGAAACCGACCTGCAGGAAGGCAAGCCGTGAATCGAGGTCGTAGCGCTGCGCAAACCGGCTGTAGAACTCGAGAATGAACGCCTGGAGGGTTTCTGAGCGCCAGTCCGGCACGAAGGTCCGTTCGCCTTCGATATCGTGGTAGCTCAGCGCGTGATCCGGCGCGTCTGCGATGTGGGCAGGAATCGAGACCCGGGTCTGTCCGGGGTAGGTGTCATGAAAGCGCAGGATCATCTGGTGACCCCGCGCCGCCGAGGACGCCAGCGTGGCCTCGACCCGAGACCAGTCATAGACACCCGGCTCGGTGACGACATCGCTGTACTTGAAGTAGGCGAACTCAAGCTGCACGTCATCGCCAAGTGCGGCGAGGTCACGGGCGTTGTCGTTCCACAACACGATGCCGGTCATGGGTTGCACCCGGTCGATCGAAGAATTCAGCGGGACCGGAACGTAGTCCGCGTCATGCGGGCTTTGCTCAGTGTCGGCCTGGGATGTGCTCGTGAACGCAAGCAGGGCGGCGGTGATGAACCCGTGCAGCAGAGGGCGGCATATCGGCATGACATCTCTTCTTTCGTGGGTGCGAAACCTCAGTCTAGTCACCAAGCATCCATAGCGGTATAGAAAAAAGAACAGATCTATTTATTGGGCTGAATGGTCGCCTTTAGCCGATGGCAGCCTTTAGCAATGCCCTCTACCGGAGCCCATAAGCAGAACGTCTCGCAAACCTGCTGGCTCTTCCAGCCCAACAGCCGCCATGGCGTCTTTGCTAGCCATGCAAGCTGCTAATCGAAATAGGGCTCCAATACACGCTCGATCCACGTCATGAAGGCCCGCACGCGAGGGGAAAGGTTGCGCCGATGCGCGACCACCAGCCATGCCGCCAGCGGTTCGGGGCGTAGATCGGGCAGAACCTCCACCAGGTCGCCGCGTTCGATGTGGTGCGCAAGGGTCGAATAACCGGCCTGGATCAGTCCAAGCCCCGCCAGGCCCGCCGCATGATAGGTCTGCACGTTATTGACCTGCATCGCCCCAGGCAGGGCAAGTGACGCATAGCCATTCCCCTCCGGATATTCCCATCCCTCCAGTCGGGCGCCGAGGGTCGGCGCGTAGTGAACCATCCGGTGGCCCTGGGTGAGCAGGTCATCGAGGGTTTGCGGTGTGCCGTACTTTGCCAGATAGCCCGGGCTTGCCACGTTCACCATTCGCAACTTGCCAAGCGCGCGGGCGACCAGCCGGTCGTCGATGATGGGCCCGAGACGGATGACGCAATCGAACCCTTCCTGAACGAGATCGACCCGGCGATCCGTGCTGGACATCTCAAGTGCCAACTCAGGGTTCGCATCGAGCAGTTGCGGCAGCGCGGGGATCACGACGGTCTTTGCCAACTCGGTCGGCATATCGATGCGCAGCCTCCCCTTAAGAGGAGCATCGCTACTAGCGAACATGGACTGCACGTCCTGAGCCTCGGCCAGCAGGTCGCGTGCGCGTTCGTAGAAAGCACGGCCGTCTTCGGTCAACTGCACGCTGCGCGTCGTTCTGTGCAAAAGCGCCGCGCCCATCTCGCGCTCGATCCCACGAATCACCGTCGATACTCGCCCTTTCTGGACCCCCAGACTTTCCGCCGCACGCGTGAAGCTCAACATTTCCGCCACGCGGACAAATATCAAAAGGGCCTGGAGATTGGGCATTGTTCACCAAATAGATAACAGAGCGTTCAGATTGGGATGATTTATAGCGCATTGGACACTCAGTAGAGTAGCTCATGTCCTCCACCACACCATTACATCCCCATAAGAGAACCCTCATGAACTCAGATTCCATGCCTGTCCAAACGGTCATCGTGTATCACTCCGGCTACGGTCACACCACGCGCATGGCGGCGGCTGTCGCCGAAGGTGCAGGCACCGGCGCCGTATTGGTGGCCATCGACCCCGAGGGCCATATTGCCGACGATGCCTGGCCATCCCTCGCAGGCGCAGACGCCATTGTCTTCGGCTCGCCGACCTATATGGGCGGCCCTAGCTGGCAGTTCAAGAAATTCGCGGATGCCTCTTCCAAGCCCTGGTTCGAGGGCGCTTGGCAAAACAAGATCTTTGGCGGCTTCACCAACAGCGCGAGCCTCAACGGCGACAAACTCAACACGCTCGAGTATTTCGTCCTGCTCTCCGGGCAGCACGCCGGGATATGGGTTGGCCTGGATATCAAACCGGCGAACGCCAAGGCGTCGAAACGCGACGACCTGAACCGTATGGGTTCCTACATCGCCCCCATGGCGCAGACGCCGGCCGATGCGTCGCCGGAAGAGATGTCGCCAGGCGATCTGGAAACGGCCCGCCTGTATGGCGCGCGGGTCGCATTGATTGCCGGGCAGTTTCGAGCCGGGAAGTCTCAGCCCCTCTGAGCTCACTTCATGCCGGCGAGGTCCGCCCGGCGTCATGCTGACGTTGGAATCCACGAATTCGAAGGAGGCGCCATGAAATACAATCGACTGGGCCGTACGGGCCTTTATGTGTCCGAGCTGTGCCTGGGCACGATGACACTGGGTGGCAATGCGGACGCGGGCATGTGGGCGGCCATCGGGGCGGTGGATCAGGCTGACGCCAACGATTTGATTGCCCATGCGTTAGAGCAAGGAATCAACTTTATCGACACCGCCGATATTTACTCTTTCGGTCAGTCCGAGCGCATCCTGGGTCAGGCAATGAGAGATCTCGGCGTGCGGCGCAGCGACATTGTGCTGGCGACCAAGACGGCGGGGGTCATGGGGCCCAAACCCAACGATCAAGGGGCGTCGCGCGGTCATATCATGGATTCTGTTCAGCGAAGCCTGGAGCGTCTTCAGGTCGACCATATCGACCTTTACCAGATTCACGCCAGCGACCCCATCACCCCAATAGAGGAAACACTGCGGGCGCTGGATGACCTGACGCGCCAAGGGTTGGTCCGCTATGTCGGTGTCTCGAACTGGCACGCGGGCAAGATCGGCAAAGCGCTGGGGCTGAGTAGCGCGCTCAATGCCACACGCTTTGAGACACTCCAGGCCTATTACTCGATTGCCGGACGGGATATAGAGCGCGAACTGGTGCCGCTGGTTATCGAAGAGCAGATGGGGCTGCTGGTCTGGTCGCCGCTTGCCGGTGGATTACTCTCGGGGAAGTTCGGCCCGGGAGCATCGATTGAGGAGGGGGCCCGGCGCAGTACTTTCGACTTTCCACCCGTGGATCTGAATCAGGCCTGGCCCTGCATTGCCGAGATGCGCGCCATCGGGGACGCGCGGGGCATTTCCGTCGCCAGAGTGGCGCTGGCCTGGTTGCTTTCCAAACCCCATGTCACCAGCGTCATTATCGGCGCCAAACGCATGGATCAGCTCGACGATAACCTGGGGGCGGTCAATGTCACTCTTACGGACGAGGAGCTGGCGCGGCTGGAGGCCGTGAGTGCCTTGCCGCCTTACTACCCCGGCTGGATGGTGGATCATCAGGATGCCAGCCGCCGCCCTGACCCTTTCACGCCGCTGGGGTCGACGCCGCGACTGTGACACCCACCCTGGGTTGAATTGCATGTAGCCACCCAAAGAGCGCATCAAGCCCCCAGGTTCATAACGTAAAGTGGCAAGCGCACTACTTTCCAGCCACCCCCGGATACAACCTCAGCCGCTGGCGCTCTCGGCGCAGGCCAATCCAGGAGTGCAGCACCAGCACGGTAATGACCACCACCCCGCCGGCCAGCGTGGAGGCGGTGGGCTCTTCGCCAAGCAGCCACCACACCCAGAGCGTGCCCAGCGCGGTTTCCACCAGATAGAAAAGCGCTACTTCGGTGGAGGGCAAGTAGCGCGTGGCGCTGTTGATCAGCACGGTGGCCAGCGGCATTTGCACCAGGCCCATCAGCGCCAGTACGCCAAACTGCGGGGCGTTCAGCGCAAACGGTGCGGCCATGGGCAGCGCGAGCGCGGCCGATAGAAGCCCGCCCCCGGCGATCAGCGCGATACGGTCAAGACCTGGAAAGCGGCGCAACAGCGTGAGATTGCCCCCTACCGCGGCGGCGGCGGCGAGCGCGTAAAGATTGCCCAAAAGCATGCCCTGGGCGCCCTCACCCATGAACACCAGGCCCATACCGGCCATGCAGAGCGCAATGGCAATCAAAGTACGCAGCGCCACGCGCTCGCCCAAAAACACTCGTGACAGGATCGCGGCAAATAGCGGTGCCGAGCTCAGAATCACCACCACGTTGGCAACGTTGGCGTTCATTACCGCCAGCACGAAGAGTAGCGAAATCAGCCCCAGCAGAACGGACGAGGCGAGCGCTGCGAGCGGCGTGTCGCGCAGCGTGGCGAGGCGTTTACCGGAAAGGCAAAACAGCGCCAGCACACCCAACATCAGAAAACCGCGCCAAAAGACGATGGTCCACCCATCGGTATTGGCCAGGCGGATCAACAAACCGTCGAAACTGAGACACACCACGCCCAGCACCACGATGACCAGGCCGCGTTGATAAGCACTTGGCTGCATTGTTTTAGCTCCGGGTCGGTTAAAAAAACCAACCGCCCGCCATAAAGGCGGGCGGTTGGGCGGTAAGCGGACGTCCTTTGGTTTTAGCGGCTCGCCGCGACAGTTTGATGAGGAGCGCTTGGCGAGCGCGGGCGCACCAGCCAGAAGCCGACGCCGCCGGCCATCAATAACATGGCGCCGCAGCCAATAGCCAGCCCGTAAGCGCCCTGCACCGCCCCGGGCGCCACGCCAAACGGCTCGGCAAAGCCCGCCAGCGTGACCGCGTACTGCTGCCACAAAAAGATGCCGATCGCCACGCCGCAGAGCATGGTGCAAAGCGCGATCCAGCGGGTACCCGGCACCCAGCCGCGAACGGCCTCGGTATCAACGTCGTGCAGAAACGCGCGGTAGGTGTGCTCGGCTTGGCTGACGCGCGTGGCTTTAGAGGCAAGCGCAATGGCCACCAGCGCCATCAGCGTGCTGAGCAGTACCGGGTGCAGATACACCGGCAGGCTCAGCCACTCGGCCTGAACCATCAACGAAATCGCCACGTTACCGGCAAAGCCCACCGCCAGCCCCCAGCCAGCACCTGCGGCGGTGATCCGCTTGCTCCAGATGCTCAAAAGCGCCACCGGCCCCCAGGACGAAGCGAAGAGCGTCGCGGCAAACCACACCACGGCCATGACCGCCGGCGGCTGAAAAAGCGCCAGCACCAGCGCGACCAGCCCGGCAGCCAGCACCGCCAGGCGGCTTTTGCGCATCGCCGAGGCCTCGTCTTTCGAGGCGGCAAGAATGTCATTGGAGATGCTAAAGCCGATGATCGACAGAAAGGTCGAGCACGACGAGAGCCCGGCGGCGAACACGCCGGTCAAAATCACGATGCCAAGCCAGGTCGGCAGGATGTTGAGCGCCACCCAAATCATCGAGCGCTCCGGGTCCAGGCCCGGGTCGTACAGGTTGATCGCCGCCCCGGTCACCATCATCAGCGCGTAGAAAACGGCGAGTGCCACCGCGGTCAGCATGGCCGAGCGCATCACCACGTGCTCGTTGCGCGCCATCAGGTAGCGACTCGACTGCCAGGGGCTCGCCGCGAGCACCGCCGCCCACACAAGACCCAGCGTCAAACCCCAAACCAGCGCCTCGCCGGGGGTGGAGAAAGTAGCGTTCGGGCCTTCCAGCACGCCGTGCCACAGCGCGATATCGGGCTTGTCGGTTTGACTTAGAAGCCCTTCGATCACACCGCTGAAGCCGCCCAGGTCCTGAATCACATAGATCGATCCGCCTATTGCTGCCAGCGAAAAGATCACGAACATGATCGTGTCAGTGAGCATGACCCCGGGGGAGCCGGAGTAGAGAATAAAGCCAGTGTAAGTCGCCCAGACCAGTACCAGGCCCACCCAGTAGGGCATACCGGTCAGCTCGGCAAACATGATGCCCGCGCCCTGCATCACGCCCAAAAGGTAGGCGCCCAGGCCGATGATCGTGGTGAGCCCGGCAATGATTTGCACCCGACGCGAGGCGAAGCGCTTGCCGAAAAATTCCGGCACGGTATTCGCCTCGCTTCGGCGCAGATAGCGGCCAAACACCAGCGCGCCCAGCAAGCAGCCCGAGGTGCTGATCGCGGCAAAGATCAGCATGACGAAAGGATAGCCCTGGTAGGCAAACCCGGTTTCCCCCAGAAAGGCGCTGGTGCTTAGGTAGCTTGCCACCAGGGTGCCCAGAATGAAAAAGGTCGGTGCGTTGCGTCCAGCCACCAGGTAGTCATCCAGGCCCTTGACGCGCCGGCCGGCCAGATGCCCGATCACAAAGTAGCCGACCAGGCTCAACAGTATCGCGATGGTGTAAATCATAAGCGCAGCCGTAAGGTTATTGATGTTGTTAAGCGGGGTTGCCAAGCGCTTTCAAGACGCTTTACAGCATGATGCAGCGCTTTATAAGCGTACTCTTAGCTATTAGCGCCAGCGGCTGCCGGAATTACGACATACGCCAATGCACCTGCGAGAAAGGCAGCTCTGGGGCAAGCGACATCACCTTTTCACCCCTTGTTGTGCGCGGCACGCCTGTACCGGCCACGGCTTATAAAGCCTTGAGCCCGGCACCGAAACCCGGTTACCCAAAACCGACCTCGACGTAGCCAAAGACGCTGCCTATCGCGCACGTACAAAGCGACTTTGCGTACACTGAGCGCTTTAGCCTCGCTTGTCGCGACCCATTGATAAGAGGATGCAGCCATGATGATTGTCGAACTGATCGACGGTGATGACTTTCGTGCGCGGCTCGAGACGCTGGGGATCGCGCTCCCTCAGGATGCCGACCCGGACACCTGCGCCCGGATCGCGGCCAGCGCCCACCGCCAGCAGCCCGTCGATGGGTTACCCGCCTGCATTGAAGCGCTAAAAGCCCGGCAGGATATCGTGCTGCCCGAGGTCCGCGAGGCGGTCGAGCGTCATCTGGCCTTTGTCGAGTAGGCCAGTCGGCCGCCAGTGCTTGAAGGGATCTTGAAGGGATAGAAACGAAAAACCGGCGCCCCGCTAAGCGGGAGCGCCGGTAGGTAGGCAAAAAGCGGGCGGTTAGCCCTGGGCCTTGGCAAGCGTGAGTGAAACGCCCTCGCCGCCCAGGTTCTCCAGCATGCGCTCGGCGTACCAGTTGACGAAATCGATCACGCCGAACTCATAGGTTTCCGAGTACGGGCCGGGCTGGTAGGCCTTCGAGTTGATGCCGCGCTGGTTCTCTTCGGCAAGCCGGCGGTCCTGGTCGTTGGTGGCGTCCCACACCCGGCGCATGTTCTCCGGATCGTAATCCACGCCTTCGACCGCGTCCTTGTGCACCAGCCACTTGGTGGTCACCATGGTCTGCTGCGGGCCCAGTGGCAGCACGCGGAACACGATCGAGTGATCGCCCATGAAGTGGTTCCAGGAGTTGGGCAGGTGCAGAATGCGTAGCGACCCCATATCCGGGCTGGTCAAGCGGCCCATCAGCTTGCTGCAGGCGGGCTTGCCGTCCATGGTCATGGAGACCACGCCATCCAGAAGCGGCGTACGGGTGATGCGGTTGCGGCTACCAAAGCGCTTGAGCTGCCAGGGCACCTGCTCGCCGTTCCAATCTGACTGCTTGCGAAACACCAGGTCCTTGTATTTGTCCGTGGCCCGCGGGTCTTCGGTGTCGTCGAACTCCATCAGCGAGTTCAAAAGCTCCGGGTGAGCGCCGTTGCAGTGGTAGCACTCGCGGTTGTTCTCGAGCACCAGCTTCCAGTTCGCCTGCTCGACGATGCTCGACTCCACCGCCACCTTGACGTTGTCCATCTGGTAGGGCTCGAGGTAGTGCTCCAGCGTCACCAGGAAGTCGTCGATCGACGAGGGGTTCTCGCTTAAGTTGATGAACACGAAGCCGCCGGCGGTGCGTACGCTCACCGGCTTCAAGCCGAACTCATTCAAATCGAAGTCGCTGCCCATTTCGCTACCGGCGAACAAGAGACGCCCGTCGAGCTCGTAGGTCCACTGATGGTAGGGGCAGACCAGCTTGGCGACCTTGCCTTTTTCGGTGCTGCAAAGGCGCGAACCGCGATGACGGCAGACGTTATGGAAGGCGTGAATCTCGCCTTCGCCGCCGCGTACGATCACGACCGGGTTGTCGCCTATCTCGAGGGTCATGAAGTTGCCCTTGGCCGGAATCTCGCAGCTCATGCCGGCAAACAGCCACTCTTTCTCGAAGATCTCTTGCATGTCGAGGGCAAAAAGCCGCGCGTCGTTATAAAACGGCTGCGGCAACGAGTAGGTGCGCGCCCGAGACGTGAGCATCTCGATCGTCTCCTCACGCATGGCGGCCAGGGGGTCGTTCTGGGTGTAATCCGTCGTGTTGTTCATACCAGATATCCTTTTAAACCCGCCTCCCCTTGAGGGCGGCGACACAGTCATTGACCGAACGTAATTGTCTTGTTGTTTAAGTTGCGTGACCTGACGTTGTGCGGGCGCGCGGCGATGGCTACTTGTGGTTTGCCACTTATGAAAAGGATTGTGGTCCAGGGGTTTTGACGTCAATTATCTGCCGACGACACTGCGTAGCGTACCGACGACGCGAAAACGGATTTCTCACGCCCTTGAGGTGGCGCCAGATAAGTACGTGTCGCTAACAGGTAAGCTGGCCCGAAAGCGCGTACCCAGAATGCAGGCAATGGTGCTGGACCGTGCAGTGCAAGGACGGGCCGGTGAAGGCAACGCGATAGCACGGCCATATTGAGACGACGATGACAACGAACTATTTCAACCCCGTCACGACCCAGACCTGGACCAATGGCCGCCACCACGTGCGGTGCGTCAAGATCATTCAGGAAACCCCGGACGTGCGCACGTTCTGCTTCATGGCCGAGCAGCCCGTCATGTTTTTCTTCAAACCGGGCCAGTTCGTCACCCTGGAGCTCGAAATCGACAACCAGCCGGTGATGCGCTCCTACACCATCTCGAGCTCGCCCTCGATCCCCTACAGCTTCTCGATCACGGTCAAGCAGATACCGGGCGGCCAGGTCTCCAACTGGCTGCACACCAACATGAAAGTCGGCGACGAGCTGGTGGTCCACGGGCCGGTGGGTAACTTCAACTCCATCGACTTCCCCGCTGACAAGGTGCTGTTTCTCTCCGGCGGCGTGGGCATCACGCCGTTGATGTCGATGACGCGCTGGTTCTTCGACACCAACACCAATGTGGACGTCGAGTTCATTCATAGTGCCCGGGCGCCCAGGGACGTGATCTATCACCGCGAGCTTGTGCACATGTTCTCGCGGATCCCCGAATTCAAACTGCATATCGTCTGTGAGAAAAAAGACGATATCGGTGAGGCCTGGGCGGGCTATCGGGGCTTTTTGACCCAGCCCATGCTCGAAATGATGGCCCCGGATTTTCTCGAGCGGGAGATTTTCTGCTGCGGCCCGGTGCCCTACATGAACGCCATCAAGGCGATTCTGCGGGCCAACAACTTCAACATGGACCACTACCACGAAGAGCTTTTCGGCGCCACGCCGGTCGACGTTCAAGAAGACGTCAAGGAGCTTGCCGAGCAAGCGGAAGTGGAAGCCGAGCTTGCCGAGCCCGAAGACCTTCTCAGCGTCGAGTTCGCCCAGTCGAACAAGAGCGTGCGCATTCAGCCTGGCGAGACGGTCCACGCCGCCGCGGCCAAGCTTGGGCTACATATTCCCAAGGCGTGCGGTATGGGGATCTGCGGCACCTGCCGAGTGCAGCTCAAGTCCGGCGACGTGGAGATGGAGCACAACGGCGGTATCACCGAGGAGGATATCGAAGAGGGTTATATTCTCAGCTGCTGCAGTCGGCCCAAGAACAGCCTGGTGGTGGATTTCTAAGTCACTACGCTCAAAGGTCGCAACTCAAAGGACGCAAAGCGGATACCACCTCGTGGTATTCGCTTTTTTATGCCCATATCCTGCTGGAACCAAAGATAAAAAAACGCCCGCGGCAGTGGCCGCAGGCGTTGGACGAGACGAGGAGACGCGTTAAGCGACGCCGAGCAGCCCGTGCGGGTCGAGCACGAACTTGCTGGCTACGCCCTGATCGAACTGCTCGTAGCCCGCTGGCGCGTCCTCGAGCGAGATCACCTGGGCGTTGACGATCTCGGCGATGTTCAAACGGCCGTGCAAAATCGCCTGCATCAGTTGGCGGTTGTACTGCACCACCGGGGTCTGGCCGGTATGAAACGAAAGGCCCTTGGCCCAGCCCTGGCCAAAGCGCAGGCTAAGGCTTCCGGTTTGCGCGGCTTTTTCCGTCGCGCCCGGGTCTTCGGTCACGTAAAGGCCCGGAATACCTATGGAGCCGCCTTCGCGGGTAATGTCCATCATCTGGTTGAGCACCACCGCGGGCTGCTCTTTGCCGCCGTGACCGATCGCCTCGAAGCCCACCGCGTCGATGGCGCTGTCCACGCTCGGCTCGCCGACCACGGCGGCGATCATTTCGCCCAGGCGGTCGTGGTTGTTCAAATCGATCGGCTCGAAGCCCATCTTGCGCGCGTGCTCCAGGCGGTCCTTGTTAAAGTCGCCGATCATCACCACCGCCGCCCCCAGCAGGCGCGCCGAGGCGGCCGCGGCCAAACCGACCGGGCCCGCGCCGGCCACATACACCGTGGAGCCCGCGCCAACGCCGGCTTTTAAAGCGCCGTGAAAGCCCGTGGGCAGGATGTCGCTCAACATGGTCAGGTCGCGAATCTGGCTCATGGCCTGGCCCCGGTCCGGGAACTTCAAAAGGTTGAAGTCCGCGTAGGGCACCATGACGTAGTGCGCCTGACCGCCGACCCAGCCGCCCATGTCGACGTAACCATAGGCGCCGCCGGCGCGGTCGTCGTTGACGTGTAAGCAAAGGCCGGTATGGCCCTCTTTACAGGTACGGCAGCGCCCGCAGGCGACGTTGAACGGCACCGAGACGATATCGCCGATGCCCAGGAATTCGACGCCCTTGCCCTTCTCGATCACCTCGCCGGTGATCTCGTGGCCCAGCACCATGCCGGTCGGGGCGGTCGTGCGCCCGCGCACCATGTGCTGGTCGGAGCCGCAGATGTTCGTTGAAACCACTTTCAGGATCACACCGTGATCGATGGGCTTGCCATTGGGGGTTTCCATTTTCGGGTAGGCGATATCCTGTACGTCGACCTTCCCGTCGCCGATATAAACAACACCACGATTATTGGACATGGGACATCCTCTTTTCCAGGTGCCGCGCGGCCGTGACCACGCTGCATCGTTATTCTTGAAGAAAACTGGCGTACTTGGCGCGGCGACACAAGCCGGTGCTTGTCAGAAACCCGCCAAAGAGCATTAGCTTGCTGCCCCAGCATGGTCTATTAGCCGACGCGAAAGTTACTCACAGACGACATCGAACGGTAGCTGGACGACCTCTTTTACCCCGCGACACGATTTTTCAGCGAATGTCGCAAATACGCCGAGCGGTGACGTCGGCAAGCATCCTGGGGGCGAGGCCCGGCGATACTATCGCGGCAGGATAGCGTCAAACGGTAGTCAAAATACCGGCGCTAACAGACTCTCAGACCGAATAGAGCGACTAGCCTGGAGCACTCGATGTCACACAATAATTTTCTTTCTGATGCCCGTCTGGCCGACTACGACACAGCCCTTGCCTCGGCAATCGCTGAAGAAACGTCGCGCCAACAAGCCCATATCGAGCTGATCGCCTCGGAAAACTACACAAGCCAGGTGGTGATGGAAGCCCAGGGCACGCAGCTGACCAACAAGTACGCCGAAGGCTACCCGGGCAAGCGCTACTACGGCGGCTGCGAGTTCGTCGACAAGGTCGAAGCACTCGCCATCGAGCGCGCCTGCAGCCTGTTCGGCGCCAACTACGCCAATGTGCAGCCGCACTCCGGCGCCCAGGCCAACGCGGCGGTCTTCATGGCGCTGGTCAAGCCTGGCGACACCATTCTGGGCATGAGCCTGGCCCACGGCGGCCACCTGACCCATGGTGCGGCACCGAATTTCTCTGGCAAGCACTACAACGCTATCCAATACGGCCTGGTCGAGGGCACCGGCGAGATCGACTATGAAGAAGTCGAGCGTCTGGCCCGCGAGCACCAGCCGAAAATGATCATCGCCGGCTTCTCGGCCTATTCCCGCGTGGTCGACTGGCGCCGCTTTCGCACCATCGCCGATGAAGTAGGCGCTTACTTGATGGTCGACATGGCCCACGTTGCCGGTCTGGTCGCCGCGGGCCTCTACCCAAGCCCGCTACCCCACGCCCACGTGGTGACCACCACGACCCACAAGACACTGCGCGGCCCGCGCGGTGGCCTGATCCTCTCCGACGACGGCGACGAGGCGCTTTACAAGAAGCTCAACGGCGCGGTTTTCCCGGGCCAGCAGGGCGGCCCGCTCATGCACGTCATCGCCGCCAAGGCCGTGGCGTTCAAGGAAGCGATGAACCAGGACTTCGTCAACTACCAGCGCCAGGTCATCGTCAACGCCCAGGCCATGGCGCGGGTGTTCGTCGAGCGCGGCTTCGACGTCGTCTCCGGCGGCACCGACGATCACCTCTTTTTGGTCTCGCTGATCAAACAGGGCGTAACCGGCAAAGACGCCGACGCCGCGCTTGGCCGCGCGCACATCACGGTCAACAAGAACAGCGTGCCCAACGACCCACAAAGCCCGTTCGTCACGTCGGGCCTTCGCATTGGCACCCCGGCGGTGACCACCCGCGGCATGAATGAAGCCGACTGCGAACACCTGGCCGGCTGGATCTGCGACATTCTCGACGTGCTTGCCGATCAAAAAGATACCACTGAGGTGGAGAACCAGGTGCGCGACAACGTCTCTGAGCTGTGCGCCCGCCATCCGGTGTACGGCCAGGCCCAAACCCAGGGCGAGCAGGCTACCGAAAGCGCCACTTCCATCGCTTAACGATCGCCGCGGCGGGCTTTCCGGCGCCGATTCAGGAGAGATTTATGCAACGTTATTCCGGCTTCGGATTGGTCAAACATGCGCTCGGCCATCACGAGAACTGGGAGCGCCAGTGGCGCAATCCCGAGCCAAAAAAACGCTATGACGTGATCATCGTCGGCGGCGGCGGCCACGGTTTGGCCACCGCCTACTACCTGGCCAAGGAGTTCGGCGTCAAGAACGTCGCCGTGGTCGAAAAAGGCTGGCTGGGCGGCGGCAACACCGCGCGCAACACCACCATCGTGCGCTCCAACTACCTGTGGGACGAAGCCGCCAGGCTTTACAACCACTCCCTCGACTTGTGGAAAGGCCTTTCCCAGGATTTGAACTACAACGTCATGTTCTCCCAGCGCGGGGTATTGAACCTGGGCCACACCCTGCAGGACATGCGCGACATTCAGCGCCGCGTACACGCCAACCGCTTGAACGGCGTGGATAGCGAAGTGGTGACCCCGCAGCAGATCAAGGAGATCGAGCCGGAGCTGGATATCTCCAACCGCGCGCGCTATCCGATCATGGGGGCCTCCTGGCAGAAAAGCGCGGGCGTTGCCCGCCACGACGCGGTGGCCTGGGGCTACGCCCGCGCCGCCGACGCCCTGGACGTGGATCTTCTCCAGAACACCGAAGTCACCGGCTTCAAGATTCGCGACGGCAAGGTGCTGGGCGTGCACACCAACCGCGGCGACATCGAAGCCAATACCGTGGGCTGCGTGGCGGCGGGTAACTCCGGGGTGCTGGCCAACATGGCGGGCATCAAGCTGCCGCTCGAGTCCCACCCGCTGCAGGCGCTGGTTTCCGAGCCGCTCAAGCCGGTGCTCAACACCGTCACCATGTCGAATCACGTGCACGGCTACGTTAGCCAGTCCGACAAGGGCGATTTGGTCATCGGCGCGGGTATCGACGGCTACGTGGGTTATGGCCAGCGCGGCAGCTACCCGACCATCGAACACACCCTGCAGGCCATCGTCGAGATGTTCCCGATGTTCTCGCGGGTGCGCATGAACCGCCAATGGGGCGGCATCGTCGATACCTGCCCGGACGCCTGCCCGATACTTTCGAAAACGAAGGTGAAGGGGCTTTATTTCAACTGCGGCTGGGGCACCGGCGGCTTCAAGGCCACCCCCGGATCCGGCCACGTGTTTGCGGCAAGCCTGGCCAAGGGTGAAATGCACCCGATCGCCGCGCCTTTCTCCATCGACCGCTTCCACACCGGCGCGTTGATCGACGAACACGGCGCCGCCGGCGTTGCGCACTGAGGAGAGCTAACATGTTCTATATTCACTGCCCCTACTGCCAGGAGCACCGCGAGGAAGAGGAGTTTCACCCTCGCGGCCAGGCTCACCTGATGCGCCCCGCGGACCCGGAAAACACCACCGACGAAGAGTGGGGCGACTACCTGTTCTTTCGCGATAACCCGCGCGGTATTCACCATGAAATGTGGGTGCACTCGGTGGGCTGTCGCAAGTTTTTCAACATCACCCGCAACACGGTGACCTACGAAATCCTCGAGACCTACCCGATGGGCGAGCAGCCGACCATCACCGCCGAGTCCGAAAAAGTCCGCAAGGAAGAGGGCGTACAAACCGCCGACGGCGGCTGGCAAACCATCGGTGCCCAGCCCGAAACAAAGGCCCTGAACGAGGAGGCTTCGTCATGACGCAGACCAATCGTATCGATGCCGGCGGTCGTGTCGATCGCTCCCAGGTGCTCGAGTTCACATTCAACGGCCAGCGCTACCACGGCCTCAAGGGCGACACGCTCGCCTCGGCCTTGCTCGCCAACGGCGTGGACATCGTCAACCGCAGCTTCAAGTATTCGCGGGCCCGCGGCATCGTCGCCGCCGGTGCCGAAGAGCCCAACGCCGTGGTCCAGCTCGGCGCCCGGGACGACACCCAAGTGCCCAACGTACGCGCCACTCAGCAGGCGCTTTATAAGGGGTTAGTCGCGCGCAGCACCAACGGCTGGCCCAGCGTCCAGCGCGACGTGATGAGCTGGGTGGGCCGTTTAGGCGGTGGCTTCATGCCGCCAGGCTTTTACTACAAGACCTTCATGGCCCCGGCCTCCATGTGGATGACCTACGAAAAGTACATCCGCAAGGGCGCGGGCCTTGGCCGGGCACCGACCGAGTCCGACCCGGATATCTACGACCACATGCACCACCACTGCGACGTGATGGTCGTGGGTGCTGGCCCCGCCGGACTAATGGCGGCGCTGACCGCCGCCCGCGCCGGCGCCCGGGTGATTCTCTGCGACGAGCAGGAAGAGATGGGCGGCTCGCTTCTGGATAGCCGCGAGACGCTCGACGGCGTTTCCGCGGTGCGCTGGGTCGACGAGACCGTAAGAGAGCTTGCCGGTCTCGACAACGTCACGCTACTGCCCCGCACGACCGCCAACGGCTACCACGACCACAACTTCGTGACGCTGCACGAGCGGCGCACCGAGCACCTGGCGGACACCGCCCGGGAAGCCGGTTTCCCGGGGCAGTCCCGGGCACGGCTTCACCGCGTACGGGCAACCCAGGTGGTGCTTGCAAGCGGCACCCACGAACGCCCGCTGGTGTTCGCCAACAACGACCTGCCCGGCACCATGCTCGCGGGTGCGGTGTCGACCTATATTCGCCGCTACGCCGTGGTGCCGGGTAACAAACTGGTGCTCTCGACCAGCAACGACCACGCCTACCGCGCCGCGCTCGATTGGAAAGAGGCCGGCCGCGAGGTCGTCGCCATCGTCGATGCCCGCGCCAACCCGGACGGCGATTTGGTGCGCCAGGCCCGGGACAGCGGCATTCGCGTGATCACCGGAAGCTGCGTCGTCGAAGCGCGCGGCGGTCAGCGCGTCACCGGCGCCCGCGTTTGCGCCGTTGATCTAGAGCGCTTCGTGGTCACCGGTAAAACCGAAGACCTCGAGTGCGACACCATCGCAAGCTCCGGCGGCTACAGCCCGGTGGTGCATCTCTCCTCGCACACCGGCACCCGCCCGCAGTGGAACGAAGAGCTTCTGGGCTTCGTGCCCGGCGAAGTAAAAGGCATGGTTTCGGTAGGCGGCGTGGCCGGCCACTTCGCGCTTACCGAGACACTGGCGGACGCCGCCCGCGCCGGCCAAAAGGCCGCCCAGGCAAGCGGTTTCGAAAACGCCCCAGCGTGTGAGGTGCCCGCCACCCGCGCCCGCCGCGAAGGCCCCGCCTGCGCGCTTTACCAGGTCCCCCACGAAAAGAGTACGCTGCGCGCGCCCAAGCAGTTCGTCGATTTGCAAAACGACGTCACCGCCGCGGGCATCGAAGTTGCCACCCGGGAAGGCTTCGAGTCCATCGAGCACGTCAAACGCTACACCGCGCTGGGCTTTGGTACCGACCAGGGCAAGCTTGGCAACATCAACGGCATGGCCATCGCCGCGCGCTGCCTGGACCGCTCGATTCCGGAAGTGGGCACCACGGTGTTCCGCCCCAACTACACGCCGATCACCTTCGGCGCCATCGTCGGCCGTCACTGCAACGAGCTATTCGATCCGAAACGCTACACCGCGCTGCATCAGTGGCACCTGGAAAACGGCGCCGAGTTCGAGGACGTGGGCCAGTGGAAACGCCCTTGGTACTTCCCGCGTACGGTGAACGGTAAAAAAGAAACCATGCATGACGCCGTCGCCCGGGAGTGTCTGGCGGTGCGCGAAGGCGTGGGGATTCTCGATGCCTCGACGCTTGGCAAAATCGACATTCAGGGCCCGGATGCCCGCGAATTTCTGGGCCGCGTCTATACCAACAAGTGGGCCAAGCTCGACGTCGGCCGCGTGCGTTACGGCCTGATGTGTAAAGAAGACGGCATGTTGATGGACGACGGCACCACCAGCTGCCTCGGTGACAACCACTTTCTGATGACCACCACCACCGGCGGTGCCGCCGGCGTGATGGAGTGGCTGGAGCTTTGGCACCAGACCGAATGGCCGGAGCTTCAGGTCTACTTCAACTCGGTGACGGATCACTGGGCGACCATGACCGTGACCGGGCCGGATGCGCGCAAGCTGATGGAGGAAGTCACCGATATCGATCTCGACAAAGAGCAGTTCAAATTCATGGACTGGAAGGAAGGCAACGTGGCCGGTGTCCCGGCACGGGTGTTCCGAATCTCGTTTACCGGGGAGCTTGCTTACGAGATCAACGTTCAGGCCAACTACGCCCTGCACGTCTGGAAAAAGCTTTTTGAGCACGGCGAGAAGTACGCGCTGACGCCCTACGGCACCGAAACCATGCACGTGCTGCGCGCCGAAAAAGGCCTGATCATCGTCGGCCAGGACACCGACGGCTCGGTAACGCCGGAAGATTTGGGCATGCAGTGGGCGATCGGCTACGACAAACCCTTCCCGTGGATCGGCAAGCGCGCGCTGAGCCGCCCGGACACCATGCGCGGCGACCGCAAACAGTTCGTCGGCCTGAAGCCGAAAGACCCGAGCGTGGTACTCGAAGAGGGCGCGCAGATCGTGTTCGACAGCACGCAAAGCATCCCCATGGCCATGAAAGGCCACGTAACTTCGAGCTACTACAGCCCCTCATTAGGCCACGGCTTCGCTCTGGCGGTGGTGGTCGAAGGCCGCGAGCGCATGGGCCAGACCGTCTACCTGCCCATGACCGACGGCACGATGCACGAGGCCGAAATCGTAAGCCCCGTCTTCATCGACCCGAAAGGAGAGCGTCAGCATGTCTAACGCGAGCGTATCGAACGTGCAAGAGTTCAACACCGTGCCTGACGGCAACCCAGCGGTCGAGTCGCCGCTGGCCTGGAGCTACCAGCAGCAAGCGACGCCGGAGGCGCGCCAAGCGTCGCCGGGCGTGGTGCTGCGCGAAAAAGCCCTAATGGGCCATCTGGTGCTGCGCGGCGGCGCCATCGTGCTGGACGAGGCGGTGCGCCAGGTGCTGGGGCTGAGTCTTCCCGCCAAACCCAACACGATGACGCAGGACGAAAGCGGCGAGCGCTCGATTCAGTGGATCTCGCCGGACGAGTGGCTGGTGATCGTGCCTGGCGGCGAAGAGTTCGCCCTGGAGCGGGCGCTTCGCGAGGCGCTGGGGGGCGCTCATTTCAGCATCGTCAACGTCAGCGGCGGCCAAACCGTACTGACGCTTGGCGGCGCGAACGCGCGCGAAGTGCTGATGAAATCGATCTCCTTCGATGTTCACCCCAGCGCCTTCCCGGTGGGCAAGGGCGTGACCACGGTATTCGCCAAGGCGAGCGTGGTACTGCGCCGCTCGTCTGACACCGAGTGGGAGCTGGTCATCCGGCGAAGCTTTGCCGACTACTGCTACCGCTGGCTGCTCGATGCATCGAAAGAATACGGGATCGACACACAATAACAAACACTTCGGCCGGCCCCGCCGGCCGCCCCTGACTGTGGATGAATGAGACGCGCCATGAGCCGAATGACGGATACCTGGATTATCACTGCCCAATGCCCCAGCATTCTGGGGACGGTCGATGTCGTGACCCGCTTCTTAAAGGAGCAACACTGCTACATTACCGAGCTGAGCTCCTTCGATGATCGGCTCGGCGAGCGTTTCTTCATTCGCGCGGAGTTTCGCCCGGAGCGCGAGCCCTTCAACGAACAGGCGTTCCTGGAGGATTTCACGTCCCGCGCTGACGCCTTCGAGATGGCCTTCGAGCTGACGCCGCCGGCCAAGCGCACCGGGGCGGTCATTCTGGTCTCCAAGGCGGACCACTGCCTGAACGACCTGCTCTACCGTTACCGCACTGGGCAGTTGCCGCTGGATATCCGGGCGATCATCTCCAATCATCCGGATTTAGAAGCGCTGGCCGAGTGGCACGACCTGCCCTACCATTACTTACCCATCACCCCGGATACCAAGGCCGAGCAGGAAGCCCAGGTGCTCGATATCATCGAGAAAACCGGGGCGGAGCTGGTGATTCTGGCACGCTACATGCAGGTACTTTCGCCACGCATGTGCGAGCTGCTCGACGGCCGGGCGATCAACATTCACCATTCGCTTTTACCGGGCTTCAAGGGCGCCAAACCCTACCACCAGGCCTACGAAAAAGGGGTGAAGCTCGTCGGCGCCACCGCCCACTACATTAATAACGACCTGGACGAAGGCCCGATCATCGCCCAGGGCGTCGAGCCGGTGGACCACGCGCACTACCCGGAGGACCTGGTGGCCAAGGGGCGCGATATCGAATGCCTGACGCTCGCCCGGGCGATTGGCTACCACCTCGAGCGGCGCGTGTTCTTGCACAACGGCCGCACCGTGGTGTTCGGTAACTAGTACCGCCTGGCCTTTGCGGCCCACGTGATGGGCACAGCACAACAACAATGAAGTCTGCTTACAAGCAAGGCGCGTGCGAAGGCGTAGCATCAATGTGCGCTTCGCGTGTCCTATACTCAGTGAGCGGGCTTTATACTCTCAATTCAGAGGTCTCCCATGCCTATCAGTGTCTTCGACCTTTTCAAGATTGGCGTCGGTCCATCCAGCTCGCACACGGTCGGCCCCATGATGGCGGCCTTCAAGTTTGCCACGGCCGTGGACGAGGGCCAGATGCTTGGCCAGGTCAGCCGCCTGGAAGTGCACCTTTACGGCTCGCTTTCGGCCACGGGCATCGGCCACGCCACCGACCACGCCATCATCATGGGCCTGCTCGGCGAGCGCCCGGACACGATCGACCCGGCGATCATCGGCCCAACCATCAGCGCGCTCAAAGAGACCCAGCGCCTGTCGTTTTGTCGCCAGCAGGACGTGGCCTTCGTGTGGGACCGAGATTTGGTGTTTCACGAGGAAAGCCTGCCCCACCATCCCAACGCCATGAAGCTCTGCGCGTTTGCCGAAGACGGCCGTACGCTTTTGGAAAACACCTACTACTCGGTGGGCGGCGGCTTCGTGGTCGACCAAAGCCAGGTGGACGCCAAGCTCGAAGACATGGACACCGCCGAGATCCCCTTCGACTTCAACTCCGCCGAGGAGCTGCTGGCGCTTTGCAAGCGCGAAAACATGAGCGTCAGCCAGTTGATGATGGCCAACGAAAAAACCTGGCGGCCCGAGCAGGCGGTGCGCGACGAGCTGTGGCGCATCTGGCGGGTAATGTGCGAGTGCGTCGACAACGGCCTGACCCACGAAGGCGTGCTGCCCGGCGGGCTCAACGTCAAACGTCGCGCCAAACTTCTGCATCAACGCCTGTCGGCCGCCGAACAGGACCCCTGCCTGATCGCGACCACCTTCTCCGCCATGGAGTGGGTCAACATCTTCGCGCTGGCCGTGAACGAAGAAAACGCCGCTGGCGGGCGCATGGTCACCGCGCCGACCAATGGTGCGGCGGGCATCATCCCGGCGGTGCTGCACTACTACATGAAGTTCCAGGCAGGCTCAAGCGAGCGTAACGTGGTGGACTTTCTGCTCGCCGCGGGGGCGATCGGCATTCTGTGCAAGAAAAACGCCTCGATCTCCGGCGCCGAAGTGGGCTGCCAGGGCGAGGTCGGCTCCGCCTGCGCCATGGCCGCCGCCGGTCTTGCCGAGGTCATGGGCGCCACCCCGGAACAGGTCGAGCACGCCGCCGAGATTGGCCTGGAGCACAACCTGGGGCTAACCTGCGACCCGGTGGGCGGGCTTGTTCAGGTACCCTGCATCGAGCGCAACGCCATCGCCACCGTCAAGGCGATCAACGCCGCCCAAATGGCGCTGCGCGGCGACGGCACCCACTTCATCTCACTCGATAAAGTGATCCGCACCATGCGCGACACCGGCCGCGACATGCTCGACAAGTACAAGGAGACCTCCAAGGGGGGGCTGGCGGTGAATGCGATCGAGTGTTGATACGGGAACGGGCTCGTTCCGATACAAAGCCCAGGCCTTGCCTGGGCTTTGTTGTATCAATCAGACTCGAATGGGCGTTACTCCAGCGGCTCGTAAGGCAACCCCACGTAGTTCTCGGCAATCGTCGTCAAACCGGCTCGAGAGCTGGTTACGTAATCGAGCTCCGCTAGCTGCATGCGGCTGTTGAAATCCTCTTCATCGGAGAAGTTGTGCAGCATCGAGGTCATCCACCAGGAGAAACGCTCGGCTTTCCAGATGCGCTTTAGGCAGGTTTGCGAATAGCGCTCGATGAGATCCGTGCGCCCTTCCTGGTAGACCTTCACCATCAGCCGGTAAAGCGTATTCACGTCGCTGGCGGCCAGGTTCAGCCCCTTGGCACCGGTGGGTGGCACGATATGCGCGGCGTCGCCCACCAGAAACAGCTTGCCGTACTGCATAGGCTCGACCACGTAGCTGCGCAGCGGCGCGATGCTTTTTTCGATCGAGGGGCCGGTCACGAGCTGTTCGGCCACCTCTTCGGGCAAACGGCGCTTGAGCTCCTCCCAAAAACGCTCGTCCGACCAGTTTTCGACTTTTTCGTCCAGCGGCACCTGCAGGTAGTAACGGCTGCGGGTCGCGGAGCGCATGCTGCATAGGCTGAAACCGCGCGGGTGGCGGGCATAGATCAGCTCATCGGAGACCGGTGGCGTGTCCGATAACATCCCGAGCCAGCCAAACGGGTAAACCTTTTCGAACTCGGTCAGGCGGTCTTCGGGGATGGCCTGGCGGGAAACGCCGTGATAGCCATCGCACCCGGCGATATAGTCGCAGTCCAGGCGTACGGTTTCGCCGTTGTGCTCGAAGGTTAAATAGGGCGAGTCGCTTTCCAGATCACTAGGCTGAACATTTTCAGCTTCATAGAGCGTCGTGGCGCCAGCGGCCTCACGGGCCTGCATCAAATCACGGGTGACCTCGGTCTGCCCATAGACCATCACCTGACTGCCGCCGGTCAACTCATCCAGCGCGACGCGCACGCGACGGTTATCGAAGGCCAGCTCGAAACCGTCGTGGGGCAAGCCTTCCTTGTCCATGCGCTCATCGACGCCGGCTTCGCGCAGCAAATCCACCATGCCCTGCTCGAGCACGCCTGCCCGTATACGGCCCAGCACGTACTCGCCGCTGCGCCGCTCGACGATCACGTTGTCGATACCCTGGCGATGCAGTAATTGGCCCAGCAACAGCCCGGAGGGGCCGGCACCGATAATCGCAACTTGTGTCTTCATGGGGGGAGGCCTCATCGTCATTATTATCAAGCGAAACGTATGGCTTGTATTTTTGACCGATAAAGGCGCTAACATAAGGCAGAATATCGAGAGTCTCTTGGACTTTTCACGTATCCATGACCCACCTTGGTCGAACACGGTGATTGCCGCCCGATGACACAGCGCCCGATCGTCCCCGTCTTCAAGCTATACGGCGAAACCGAGCACTGGCCGACGCCGGACTTGCTGCACTGTGAATCCATTGCCGAGCGCAGCCGCTTGCACGATTGGCGTATTCGCCCCCACCGGCACGCCGATCTCGTGCATATCCTGTTGATCAAGCGGGGCAGCGTGGCGCTGGAGCTGGAGGGCGCCCATCACCACTTCCAGGATATGGGTACGATCGTAGTGCCGGCCATGACGATTCACGGTTTTCGTTTCTCTGCTGACGTGGAGGGCGACATCATTACCCTCGCCAAACCGTTGGCCGAGCACCTTTCCCGCGCCCTGGAAGGGAGCAGAGTACTGTCGAAGGCGGGGTTTTACCGTTTGGAAGGCGCCAGCAACCAGCAGCAGATCGCGACGCTGGTCGGTCAAATCAGCCGGGAGTACCATCGACCGGCGCCGGGGCGTCGTCAGCTATTGGAGATATTGGCGCAGGCGCTGGCGATCGAGCTGGAGCGCCTCACCCTGCCTGCAAAGACGAGCATCAAAAGCCGCCGCTCCCAGCGAAGCGAGAAAGGGCGTCAGCACTTCGAGCGTTTTCAGGCATTGGTCGAAACGCACTACCGCCAGCAACCCAGCATCGCGATGCTGGCAGACCAGCTAGGCATGAGCAGCGCCCACCTCAATCTGACGTGTCGCAAACAAGCGGGGCTCAGCGCGCTGCAACTTCTTCACGAGCGCGTGTTATTGGAAGCCAAGCGGCAACTTACCTACACTAACATGACGGTTGCCGAAATCGCCGATAGCCTGGGGTTCTCCGAGCCGGCGTACTTTACGCGTTTTTTCAAGCGTAATACGGCGCAGGCCCCTCGCGAGTTTCGCCAGCGGCAAACGCACCTGTTAACGCACTAGCGGAGTAGATCGATCAACCGGCCGCCGGCGCTGCGAGCGTAGCTCCCCCGATTAACGTCATTATCCAAGATTTCAATGAAGAAAAAATTACAGCGCTTCATCTTTCCCGAAAAACCGTCCTGGTACCTGGTCCGCGACACCCAGCATGCCCGCTTGCTAAGCCTTGGCGAGCTGCAGCCCATGCCGCAGCTCGATGCGCAGAGCAGCAGCCGCTTTTATGCCCAACCGCAGTCGAGCACCCTGTTCAAGCTGGTGGGCGACAAGTACTCCCCCAAGCGGAATTTCTGGCGCTGGCTGGGGCGCGATATTCTCTCCAAGCGCCTGGCGGGTTCCTACGATGCTCACAAGGAGTTCAAAAGCCGCCGGATTCTCAAAAAGCTGGGCCAGCGCACGGTGGATGTGCGCTGTTACGGCGTGGCGCTCAACTTTCTGAACCCGCTGGGGTCACTCTATGCGATGGAGTACATGAATAATTGCACCACGGGCAGCGCCTATTTCGAAGCGCAGAATGAGCAGGGGCGCCACGCGTTTATCGAATCCCTCGGCCAGCAGGTCGCTCAGCTTGCCCAGGCAGGCTATTACCACCGCGACCTGCACATCGATAATTTACTGGTCGACAGTGAGCACCATTTGATCTGGATCGATACCCATATCAAGGCGCTGCCGTCCTCGACGAGCAAACGGGCCAAACTGCTCAAGCACATGCTCGAGCATAACCGCATCGAGGGAGCGGCGTATCGAGCCGAGCTCAGCGCTCGGCTCGCGCCCTATTTCCAGGGCACGCCTTGAAAGATTAGAGCAGGAAAAACGTGCTCAAGACAGGGAATGCGATCAAAAGCGCCAGGCGGATGAAGTCCGAGACAATAAACGGCGCAACGCCTTTGAAAATCTCACCAAGGCCCACATGAGGCGCCATGGCCTTGATCACGAATACGTTCATTCCCACCGGCGGGGTGATCAACCCAAGCTCCACGGTCAACACGGTAATAATCCCGAACCAAACCGGATCGATACCCAGTGCCTGAATAATGGGATACACCACGGGCACCGTGATCACCAGCATGGCGATCGAATCCATGAACATGCCCAGCACGAAATAGAGCAGCAGGATACAGAGCACGATCGCGATGGGTGCCAGATCCACGCCCATCAAAAAATCGCTGATCGAGAAAGAGATCCGCGAGACCGAGATGAAATAACCCAGCGTCTCGGCACCCACCAGCATGAAGAAAACGACCGCCGAAAGCGCCAGCGTTTCTTGCAGGCTTCGCCATAAACCGACCAGGCGCATCCCTTTATAGAAAGCGTACAAAAGCGTGGCGAATGCCCCCACGCTTGCGCCTTCGGTCGGGGTAAAAAGGCCGAAATAGATCCCCAGAATCATCACCAAAAACACGGCGAAGAAAGGCAGCAGCCCGGAGATCGAGCCCAGCTTCGCCCGCCAGGTGGTCGGCTCGCCGGCTACCGCCAGCTGGGGGCGCAGGCGCATCATCACCGTCACCGTCAGGGCGTACATCACAAGCCCCATCAGGCCGGGAATGAGTCCGGCCATGAACATGTCACCAACGGACTGCTCGGTTAAAATCGCGTAGATCAGCAGGGCAATGCTGGGCGGAATCATGATGCCTAAGGTGCCGCCAGCGGCAAGAGCGCCGGTCGCAAGACCCCGGTTATAGCCATAGCGTTCCATTTCCGGCAGGGCCACCCGGGTCATGGTGCTCGCCGTGGCAAGCGACGATCCCGAAATGGCCGAAAACACCCCGCACGACCCCACCGCGGCGATCGCCAGCCCCCCTTTCCAGCCCCCGCAGATCGTGCGCGTGGCATCGAAAAGCTTGCCCGCCATGCCCGAATGCGCGGCCAGTACGCCCATCAAGATGAACATGGGCACGGCACTGAAGCTGTAGTTCGAAAGCACTTCGATGGGCACGGTTTTCAGCTGCGCGATGGCGGCGTCCCAGCTAATGATCCACGCAAAACCGCCCACTCCGATCACCAGCATGGTCAACGCGACGGGCACCCGCAGCACCATAAGGACCAGCAGTAGCCCAAGGCCTATGGCCCCGATCATTTCACTCCCCATGGGCAACGTCTCCTTCAGCGCCAAAGAGCGCACCCAGCAAAGCATGCAGGGCGCTGCGAATACCCAGCATCAGGCTCATGGCGGCCGCGGCGTAATAAATGGGCCCCATGGGCAGGCGTAAATCCTGGGTTACCTCTCCGTGTCGCGACGCCGCTGCCGCCGAATCCAAAAGCCCGGTGAACAGCACCAGCCCCAGGGCGGCAAAGCCGAACAGATAAACCCCATGAAGTCGGTTTTTCATCCAGGCGGGCAGACGGTGTGAAAAAGCCTCGACCACGACCTGGCTTTTTTCGACGTTGGCGGCCATGGCGGCCAGCAAGGAGCACAGCATGAGATAGCTCACAAGCTCCACACTGCCGCTGACACGCAGCGCGAACGCGCCGTCCGTCAACCGGTACAGATAGCGGGTGCTGACATCCGCAATCGTGACCATCAGCAGCGCCACCAGGGCGATCCCGGCAATGACACGGCATAACAGGGCCAGCCCATGGCTGGCCCTTTCCAGGGAAGTCTGCATTCATTACTCCTGGCGTGCGGCGCAGTCGGCGCTGGCGCTCAACGCTGCCTCGTAAACCTCGCGTGCCTGGCTCAACCCACGCTCTTCGAGCTGACTCAGATACGTTTCGATACCGGCTTCCAGCGGGCCCTGCCAATCGGGGTGCTCGAGCGGGTTCTCGATTTCGCGAATGGTGTGTCCCGCGTCGACGGCCTCTTGCTTGCCTTCTACGTCCAGGCGATCGAATACTTCACCGGCCTTCTGGGCCCACTTCATGCCCGAATTATCGTCGATCACCGCCTGCTGTTCGGGAGAAAGACGCTCGTAAGCGCGCTGATTCATCGTGGCGACGAACACCAGCGTATAAAACGGCACTTCGGTGTGATAGCTCACCAACTCGTTGATACGAAAGCCTGCAAGGCCCTCCCAGGGGAAGCTCAAACCATCGATCACGCCGCGCTGCATGGAGGTATAGATATCCGGCGCTGGCATCCCGACCGGGCTTGCGCCCATGTTCTCCAGCATTTGACCGGCAACGGCGGTCGGGCGGCGGATACGCAGGCCTTCCAGGTCAGCGGGGGTTTGAACATCGGTATCGATGGTGTGGATACCGCCAGGCCCGGTGGTGAACATGAAAAGCGGGCGCGTATCTTCATACTCGCTATCCAGATGGCCATCGTCATAGAGGGTTTGCAGTACGCACGCGCCTTGGGTCGCCGAGTTGGCAACACCGGGTAGCTCGACGATTTGAGAAAGCGGGAAACGGCCCGCCGTGTACCCCTGCGCCGTCGCCCCGATATCGGTAATACCGTTGGCCGCCGCTTCGTAGATGGAATCGGGCTTGGCAAGCGTCCCCGAGGGGAACATCTGGACCGTCAGATCGCCGTCGGACTCTTCGGCAATGGTATCGGCCCAGGCTTGCAGAACGTCTTCATTGACGCCGGATGCGCCTGGCCAGAAGTGGGCCATACGTAGCGTGGTGGCCGCCTGGGCTGAGGCCATCGAGAGACCCGCAATGGTGGCGGCAATCGCACACCGAGTGAAAATTGCTTTCATGAGAAGCTCCAGTCCAGTCAGTAGAACGCACTTGTTCGCATAACGAATATTAGTTCGTTTTATGAAAACAACCTTAATCCACTAATCCCCTCAGAGCTAATCGACCTTGGTCTACTTTTTTGTAAAATCCTTTGGGCACAGGCGCCTGGTGAGCGACGCCAAGCAGTGGGTCAGAAGCGTTCTGCATAGCGGATACCAATCAAAGCGTGCTCGCGCATCAACATTTCGACACGCGCCCCCTCGCCGTTTTCAAGCGCCTGATAAATAAGCTCGTGATGCAGCTGGGCCAATTGCAACTTTCTAAATTCACGGATCAATTCACTGTCATCGATCACGATGGAGGCCGCGGCCGCGAAGGGCAGGTGGTTGTTACGCGCAATGGCATCGCCAATGACACTACTACCGGCTGAATTCACGATCTTTTCATGAAAACGGTAATTGAGTTCGATCCAACACTCGATATCGGCTTCGCTCAAAGATCCCTTCTCGATCACCTCTCGCCCTTTTTGGATCCAAAAGAACAACTCACGGCGCTGCTCTTCCGATACGCCCCGCTCGGCCAGGCGCCGCGCGGCCAAACCCTCCAAAACGCCACGAACCTCGACGGCGCAGTGAATGTCGTCCTCGGTAAACTCGCGCACCATAAAACCGCGTTTACCCGCCCGCTTGAGTAGCCCTTCCTGCTCCAGGCTCCTGAACGCCAGGCGCACAGGCGTTCTCGAGACCCCCAGATGCTCGGCGACGGCCTCTTCGCCCAGCCGTTCACCTTGCGGGTAGTCCCCTTCCTCGATCAATTTACGAAGCCGGCTGGCAACGCTTTTATCGTTGCTACTCATCAATGCGTCCCTATATCAACAGCCTTTAGCCCCACTCAGCGAGCAGGCTAAACCAAAGTATGGGTTGACCACCAAATCACTCATGCCCTTTACTTTGGATCCAATAAAAAAGAAAACTTCAAAGAGGATATCACCGTGACGCAACAAGCTCCCTACCCATTGAATACCTGGTACGTCGCCTGCACGCCTGATGAACTGGACGGCAAGCCGCTAGGACGAACCATCTGCAACAAGCAACTCGTGTTCTTCCGCGGTGACGAAGGCCGCGTGGCCGCCATGGAAGACTTCTGCCCCCACCGCGGCGCGCCGCTCTCTCTCGGGTTCGTGCGCGACGGCAAGCTGGTGTGCGGCTACCACGGCCTGGAAATGAACTGTAGTGGCAAGTGCGACAGCATGCCCGGCCAGCGCGTACGCGGCTTCCCCAGCGTCACGTCCTACCCGGTCGAGGAGCGCTATGGCTTTATCTGGATCTGGCCCGGCGACCCGGACAAGGCCGACGCCGACCTCATCCCGGTTCTCGAGTGGGCGGATAATCCCGAGTGGGCCTACGGCGGTGGTCTTTACCACATCGGCTGTGAATATCGGCTGATGATCGACAACCTCATGGACCTGACCCACGAGACCTACGTGCACGCCTCGAGTATCGGCCAGCCCGAGATCGAGGAATCCGCTCCCGACACCAAAACGAATGGCGACGAGGTCATCACCAGCCGCCAAATGGAAAACATCTCCGCACCGCCGTTCTGGCAGGCGGCGCTGCGCGGCAACGGCCTGGCCGACGACGTGCCGGTGGACCGCTGGCAAATTTGTCGCTTCACCCCACCAAGCCACGTGCTGATCGAAGTCGGGGTCGCCCACGCGGGCAACGGCGGCGTCGACGCACCGGCGGACAAGAAAGCCTCGAGCATCGTGGTGGACTTCATCACCCCGGAATCGGACACCTCGATCTGGTACTTCTGGGGCATGGCGCGCAACTTCAAACCCGAAGATCAGGCATTGACCGAGAGGATCCGCGAAGGCCAAGGCAAGATCTTCGAAGAAGACCTCGAGATGCTCGAAGCGCAGCAGCGCAACCTGCTCGCCTACCCCGAGCGGCAGTTGCTGAAGCTCAATATCGACGGCGGCGGTGTACAGGCGCGCCGGATCATCGACCGCATCCTCACCGAGGAGCGTGAAACGGCGGTGGAGGCGAGCGCATGAGCCATACGGCCCCTTCGCTGATCGTGGAGGTCAAGGCACGCCACGAGGAAGCGCTCGATATCGTCACGCTCGAACTCGCTGATCCGCACGGCCGGGAGCTCCCGGCCTTTAGCGCCGGCGCGCATATCGATGTGCGCGTCAAAGAGGGACTCATCCGCCAGTATTCGCTTTGCAACCACTCGGACGACCGCGCGCGCTACCTGATCGGCGTGCTGCGCGACCCGGCCTCCCGCGGCGGCTCCACCGCCATGCACGACGAGCTACAGGTGGGCGAGCTGGTGCAGATCAGCGCGCCCAAGAACCACTTCCCCCTGGAACCTGCCAAACGCACCCTGCTGCTGGCCGGCGGTATCGGCATCACGCCGCTGCTCTGCATGGCCGAACGCCTAGCGCACACCGACGGGGAGTTCGAGCTCCACTACTGCACCCGATCGCAGGAAAGAACCGCGTTCTACCAGCGCCTGAAGGCGTCCGCGTTCGCCGAGCGGGTGCACTTTCACTTCGATGATGGCGAGCCAAGCCAACACCTGAACCTCGAGACGCTGCTCGGCCAGCCGGATCCGGATACCCACGTCTACGTCTGCGGCCCCAAGGGCTTCATCGACGCCGTCCTGACCGCCTGCAAGGCCGATGGCTGGCCGGATGACCGGGTGCATACCGAGTATTTCAGCGGCGCCGAGACATCGAGCGACGACGATGGAAGCTTCGAGGTGCGTATCGCCAGCAGCGGTCAAAGCTTCACCGTACCCGCGGACAAGACGGTACACCAGGTGCTCGCCGAAAACGGCATCGAGGTCATGGTCTCCTGCGAACAAGGCGTGTGCGGCACCTGCCTGACCCGTGTACTGGAGGGCGAGCCGGATCATCGCGACCTTTATCTGGAAGATCATGAGCACGCGGCCAATGACCAGTTCACGCCGTGCTGTTCGCGTGCTAAAAGCAGTGTATTGGTATTGGATCTTTAAGAGTTCCAACGCCCCTGGTTTCTCTGGATAGACAAAAGGATAACTATAATGAAAAAAACCCCGACGACCGTGACCCGCGCCGCACTGATGAGCGCGCTGGTTTTACTGCCCGCCGCCGTAGAGGCGCAAACGACGCTTCGCTTGGCCCACGTATGGCCCGGCGGCTCGATGATCGACCGCGCGCTTTTTCAGACCTGGGCCGAAAGCATCAACGAGGCTTCCAACGGCGAGCTCAATGTCGAGGTCTTTCCCAGCCAGACACTGGCCAAATCCGCACAAACCTACGAGAGCACCGGGCGAGGGATTGCGGATATCGGTTCATCCGCTCAGGGCTACACCGCCGGGCGCTTTCCGCTGACCCAGATCGTCGAGCTGCCCGGCGTCTCCTCGAGTGCGCACGAAGGCGCCTGCATTCTGCAATCGCTTTATGAGCAGGGCCACCTGGACGACGAGTACGCCGATACGCATCCGCTGTTCTTCTTCACCACCGGCCCGGGCTACCTGCATACCAAGGAGCGCCAAATTGAAAAGCCAGACGACCTGGCGGGCTTGAGACTGCGACGCCCCACCCCGGTCGTGGGTGACATGATGGAGCGTTTGGGCGCCCAGGCCGTGGGCATGCCCGCCCCGGATGTGTTCACCGCCATGCAGCGCGGCGTGGTGGATGGCCTGAGCTTCAACTGGGAGGGCATGAAAACCTTCCGCCTCAACGAACTGGCCAACTACCACACCGAAGTGCCGCTTTATGATCTGTCGCTGTTCGCAGTCATGAACCAGCGCAACTACGACAATCTGCCGGAAGAGCTTCGCCAGGTGGTGGACGAGCATAGTGGCATGGCCTGGTCGATGCGCGCCGCCGAGGTCTACGACACTTTAATTGAGCAGGGCCGCCAGGAGGCCGTCGAGGCGGGCCATACGTTCATCGCTATCGAGGATGCGCTCGAGGATCCGGATTGGGGGCCGGTGCTGCAGGAGACCATCGACGGTTACATCGACGAGGTCGGCGGCAACGCCCAGCAAGTGTACGACGCCGCGATGGCACTCAAAACGGAATGCGCGACCAGCGATACCTAGCGGCCGAACGGCGGGCCGTGGCCAGTTGGATTTTCGCAAAGCAAAAGCGCCGGGCAAGCCCGGCGCTTTTTCGTTTACTCGGCAAGCCAGCCAGGGCGACTAGAAGTCGAAGAAAATCGTCTCTTGCGGCCCCTGCAGGTGGATGTCGAAACGGTAACGAGTGATGCCGTCGTGCTCCTCGCGCTTGGCGATCAGCGTCTGACGGCGCTGGTCCGACTCGACCCGCGAGAGCACCGGACATGCGCGGTTGGCCTCAGCCTCATCGTCGAAATAGAGGCGCGTCTGCAGCTGAATATTGATGCCCCGAGCAAACACCGCCAGATTGATGTGCGGGGCCATCGGCGTGCCGCTGGGGTGAACGACGGCGCCCGGCTTGACGGTCTTGAACAACCACTCGCCCTGTTGCTCGGCGATCGTAGCGGTGCGCCCGAAGCTATTGAATACATTACGTAAATCGTAATTCATTTGATAATGACCGTCGGCGTCGGCCTGCCAAGCCTCCAAAAAGGCATCGCGCACCGGGTCACCGTTGCCGTCGATGACGGTGCCGACGATCTCGATATGCTCGCCCTTGGCATCCGGCCCGGCCATCTCGTTCCAGATTTCTTCGTCGCGCTCGGGATTGCCGGCGGCGGCAGGCGCCAGGCCGATGTGCACATAAGGGCCGGCAGTCTGCGAGGCGGTTTCGCGCAGCATCAGCTCGCTGGTCGGCTGGGTGTTAGGCTGTTTCATGATGGTCTCCCCCGCCTCACTGGTTTTCGAAATAGGTTTGGAGTTCGCCGCGCACCACGATATCGAAGCGGTACGCAAGGCAATCCATCGGCCGGCTCTGGGCCATGTCCAGCCGCCCGATCATCGTTTCGACCGCCTCCGGGTCGTTCAGCGTATGAACGATGGGGCAAAGCGGAATCAGCGGGTCGCCCTCGAAATACATCTGGGTAATCAGCCGCGTCGAGATCGACGGCCCCATCACCGAGACGTGAATGTGCGCCGGGCGCCAGCTGTTCACGTCGTTGGGCCAGGGGTAGGGGCCGGGCTTGATGGTGCGGAAACGGTAAAAGCCCTGGTCGTCGGTCAGACAGCGACCCACGCCGCCAAAATGGGGGTCCAGCGGCGCCAAGTAGGCATCTTTCTTGTGCCGGTAGCGCCCGCCGGCGTTGGCCTGCCACATTTCCACCAACGTGTGGGGCACGGGCTTGCCGAACTGGTCGACCACGCGGCCATACATGATGATCCGTTCGCCCTGGGGCAACCCTTCGCCCTGGGTGAAATTCATCAGCAGGTCGTTATCGAAACGGCCCATGTGCAGGTGGCTGAAGTCCGGGCCGGTCAGCTCCGAGGCGGTGGGCTGCTGCAGACTCATCAGCGCCTGCTGGGGCGAGCGCGCCACCGAGGTCTTGTAGCCGGGGGCGTAGGCAGGGGGGTGCCAGTTACGGTCGCGGGTCACGAAGCGTTTATGATTATGGGTCATGGGCGAAGCTCTTGATGACGTTGTAAGCACCGGCCGCTCTTGCGCCGGTAAGCTACGAGTGTGGCGCGTCGCCCCACCCTTGCCAATTGAAGAGTCATGTCCGCCCATAACCCATGGGTTATGACCACTAAGACCTTGGTTGAATGCGCTGCGCCGCGACCTGGCGCAACGTTTCGCAGAACGCATCCCGGGTCATCGACTTTTCCATGCTCGCGTTGGTGCAGATCCCCACCGAGCCCCCCTGGGCTTCGAAGGGCAGCGCGATTTCGACGAGCTCCCCTTTTTCGAGCTCCCCGACCACCGCTTCCCGCGGGGCGATCCAAAGCGCGTCGCTCTCCAGAGTGTAGCGGTGGCTGACCGGCAGCGAGAGGGTTTCCAGCAGCAGCGCCGGCAAGGTGATGGCGTGGCGTACACAGAAACTATCGACCTGCTGGCGCAGCGTGGTCTGGGGTGGCGGCAACGCCCACGGGTAGGCAATCAATTGCTCGGCGGCCACCGAAGAGAGCGCCGCCAGGGGGTGCGCCTGCCGTGCAACGATAACCAAAGGCTCATAGTAGAGGTGCTCGAAGTAAAGATCCCCGATCTCCCGCGCTTCGGTCATGCGGCCCACCACCATGTCCAGCTCGCCCAAACGCAGCCGCGACAGCAGATAGGCGCTGGCCCCGCTCACCACCGAGACACAGGTATCGCCCTGGCCCGGCGGCGGCGCGCTATGCCAGCGCTGGATCGCTACCGGCAGCAGCCGGCTCTCGACGGTGGAAAGCGCGCCCACGCGCAGCCAGCGCTTGCCACGGTGGGCATCGCCAATGGCGCCCACCCCTTCGTCCAGCGCGCGCATGGCGGGGCCGGCGTGGCGCAGCAGCGTCAGCCCCGCCTGGGTGAGCGACACCCCCTGGGATGCGCGCTCGAAAAGCGGCGTCTCGAGAATCTCCTCGAGTTCGCGTATCGCCTTGGAAATGCCCGGCTGGCTGATCGCCAGCGCCTCGGCGGCGCGGGCGAAGCTGCGCCGCTTGGCCACTTCGAGAAACGCCATCAGGTGGCGCAGTTTGATGCGAGCGTTCAGCATGGCTCTCCATCCGCGAAAGGAAAGCCCCTACCTTCGCCGATTCACCCGCGCAAGGAAACCACGCGATTCACTCTGCACACTCGTCGCGCAGGCTCAAGGCGCGCTCATGGACCTCGCGGGCGTTATCCAGGCCGCGCTGTTCGAGCCGCGTCAGGTAGCGCTCGGTGCCCTCTTCCAGCGGCCCTGCCCATTCGGGGTCGTTCAAGGGGTCTTCGACGGTGTGGATGGTATCGCCCTGCTCCAGCGCTTCTTCACGGCCCACCGCATCGAGCTGGTGATACACCTCACCGGCCACCTGGGACCATTCCATACCGCTGTGCTGGTCGATCACCGCGCGCATATCATCGCTCAACCCCTCATAGGCATCACGATTCATGACCGCCATGACCGCCCCCGAGTAGTAGGGCACCTCCAGGTGGTAGTCGACCAGCTCATTGATCCCGAACACGCGCATCGCCTCCCAGGGAAAGCTCAAACCATCCATGACGCCGCGCTGCAGCGAGGTATAAATATCCGGCGCCGGCATGCCCAGCGGATCCGCCCCCAGGCTCGAGAGCATCTCACCGGCGACGTCGCTCGGCCGACGGATACGCAGCCCCGCCAGATCCGAAGGCGACTCGATTTCGGTGCTGCGCGTATGCAGGTACGCCGGCCCGGTGGTGAACAAAAACAGCACCTTGACGTCCTCGTACTCGCTGGCGATCAGGTCTTCGTCGAAGAGCGTCTGGAGAATGCACGAGCCTTGCGGTGCACTGCTGGAGACCCCCGGCAGCTGCACGATCTCGGAGAGCGGGAAGCGACCGGAGGTGTAACCCTGAAGCGAGGCGGCGATGTCCGAGACGCCGTTCACCGCGCCCTGGTAGGCATGGTCCGGCTTGCTTAGCGTGCCAGAGGGAAATATCTGAACGTCGAGCTCGCCCTGGGAGGCCTGTTCGACGCTCTGCGCCCAGGTTTCGAAAATCTCCTTATGGACGGCGGAGGCCGAAGGCCAGAAGTGGGACATTCGCAGCGTTTCGCCCTGGGCGCCGAAGGACGCGGTGGCGACGCAGGCGGCCAGCAGGTTGAGTGAGATGGCGCGTTTCATGAGGTCGTCCTCTTGTTGTCATTATCAAGCGATGGTCATTGTCGAGCGAAAGTCATTGTCGAGCGAGTTGCGAAAGCGTGGTGGCGCCCATGTTTAGGTCTGGAGCGTAGGCACCTCGATCAGCAGCGGAGTATCCATGCCAAGGCCCTTCGTCAGCGCGGCTTCCAAATCCTCGCGGTTCGTGGCGCATACGGCCTTTACGCCGTAACCTTCGGCCAGCGCGCAGAAGTCGATATCGGGCACGTCGAGCCCCGGGGCGTCATCCACCTGCATGTGCCGGGCAAAGCCGCGCAGGGCGCCGTAGGTGCCATTCTTGAGAATGATGAAGATCACCGGGACGCGGTACTGGGCCGCGCTCCAGAGGGCCGTGATGGCGTAGTTGGCCGAGCCGTCGCCGACCAGGCCAATCACCTGGCGCTCGGGTTTGGCGAGCTGGACACCGACCGCCGCCGGCAAACCAAAGCCGAGCCCGCCGGCGGCGGGGAAGAAGTAGCTACCGGGGTGGCGCATCTCGACCCGCTCCCAGAAGATTTCCACCGTCGAGGTGGCCTCCTTGACGTAGATGGCATCCTTGGGCGCCAGCGCGTTCACCGCTTCGAACACGTTAGCCGGCGCCATTCGGTCCTGCTCGTCCTGCACGGCGCCCGGTGTCGGTAGCGCTTCGGGCATCGCGCGGCTGCTTGCCTCGAGACGCGGCAAGAGCGCCTCGAGCATGCCGTGCACACTGCCTACGTAGGCCTCCCCCACTGGCGCTCGGGCGGCCTCGTCCGCATCGGAGGTAACGTGTATAAGGCGGGCCCCATCCGGCAGGTAGTGCCCTGGCGCGTACTTGTGATAGCGAAACACCGGCGCGCCCACGACGATGACCAGATCATGGCCCTCGAGCTGCTCACTGATCCCGGCGATGGCCGCGGGCAACACGCCGCGAAAGCAGGGGTGGCGGTTGGGAAATGGGCAGCGCGACGCCGACGGCGCCACCCATACCGGCATTTTCAGGCGCTCGGCAAGCTCGACGGCCAGCGCGCTTGCCTGTTCGGCGTCGACCTCCGGGCCGAGTACCAGCACCGGGTTCACCGCCGCCTGAAGCCGCCCGGCCAGACGCTCGACCTGCCCCACCTGCGGCGCACTGGCATGGCGCACCTCGCGCTCCAGCAGGTGGCGTGCCTCCTCGCCGGCCTCGCGCTCCCAGTCGTCGTGGGGAATGGAGACGTAGACCGGCCCCCTGGGCGGCGCGCTCGCGCTGTGAATTGCCTGGCTCAGCGCCCGCGGCGTGTCTTCGGCGCAGGACGGCTCATAGCTCCACTTGACCAGTGGCCGGGGAAGCTGCGGCGCGTCGACATTGGCGAGCATCGACTCGACGCCGATCATCGAGCGCGCCTGCTGGCCGGCGGTGAGCACCAGCGGCGAGTGGGAATACCAGGCGTTGGTCAGCGCGCCCATGGCGTTGCCCGTGCCCGCCGCGGCGTGCAGGTTCACGAAGGCGGGCTTGCCGCTTGCCAGCGCGTAGCCATCCGCCATGCCGGCCACCACCCCCTCGTGAAGCCCTAAAATGTACTCGAAGTCCTCCGGCATGCCCTTGAGAAACGGCAGTTCGTTGGAGCCTGGGTTGCCGAAGATCCTGGTGATCCCCTGGCGGCGCAAGAGCGCGTAGGTTGTGGCGTGGACGCTGGGCATCGGCTGCTCCTTGTTGGATGTCTTGCATCCAACCTAGCGGGCTCGCCTATAATTGATCAAATCAATAATATTTCTTATAAAAATAGATGAGGCTTATAGTTATGGCGCAGGTCGATCTGAACCTGATTCGCACCTTCCTGATGCTGCATGAAACCGGCAGCGTGACGCTGACCGCCGAAAAGCTGCACGTCACCCAGCCGTCGGTCAGCTACGCCTTGAATCGGCTAAGAGAGCTGTTCGACGACCGGCTGTTCGTGCGCACCGCCCAGGGGATGGAGCCCACCACGGTCGCGCGCCAGCTCTATCCGTCGCTGAAAGAGGCCATGCGCCAGATCAACGACACCATCGACGCCAGCCGCCACTTCACGCCCGAGCACTGCAAACTCCGTTTTCGCCTCGCGCTGACCGACCTGGGCGAAATGGCACTGCTGCCCGCCATTTTGAAAGCCTTCTACGCCCAGGCGCCCCAGGCTGAGCTCGACGTGGTTCCGCTGGAGATCGACAAGGCGCGGGAGTGGCTGACCACCGGCAAGGTCAATGCGGTGATCTGCAGCCGGGCGCTCGGCGGCGCCGATATCGACAAGCACGTGCTGCTCGAGGATCGCTACGTCTGCCTGCTCGACCGGCAAGGCGGCGCGGCCGACGGCGACTTGAGCATCGAGCGGTTCGTCCACGGTCGGCACGTGTCGATCGCCTCCTCGTCGGGCCACGACCTGGTCGAGGAGGTCATGGCGCAGCGCGGTATCGAGCGCAAGGTGAGCCTGTCGCTTTCGCACTTCTCGGTGCTCCCCCAGGTTCTGCAAGGCAGCGATCTCATCGCGATTTTGCCCCTTCAGATCGCCGCGCGCTTTGCTGATGCCAGGCTCCGGGTCCATGAGCTGCCCTTCGCGGTGCCGAGCTTCGAGGTCGCGCTGCACTGGCATGCTCAACCCCGCAGCGCGGCGTCCCAGCGCTGGTTCTGCGCTACCGTCATCGACGCCGTGACCGCCGCACAACGAGCGTAGCCTCGCGGCGGCCCGGCCCAAAAAAGCGGCGCACAAGGCGCCGCTTTCAGGGTCGTGACTCAAAGATAGCTAATGATGCAGGTATCAGATCGGGTAGTGGCGCGGCCCGGTCTGTAGCGTCATCCAGCGCAGGTCGGTGAACTCCTCGATCACCGCCTTGCCGCCGAAACGGCCGTAGCCGCTGCTTTTGACGCCGCCGAAGGGCATCTGCGGCTCGTCGTGCACCGTGGGCGCGTTGATGTGGCAAATGCCGGTGACGACCTGCCCCGCCACGCGCAGCCCGCGGGCGCTGTCCCGGGTGAAGACCGCCCCGGAAAGGCCGTACTCGCTGTCGTTGGCGATGCGAATCGCCTCCTCTTCGCCCTTGACGCGCATCATGGCCACCAGCGGCCCGAAGGACTCCTCTGCGTAGAGGCGCATCTCGGCGGTCACGTTATCCAACAGCGTGGGCTGCATCACCACGCCCTCGGCCTTGCCGCCACACGCGAGCCGCGCGCCCTTGCCGGTCGCGTCGTCGATCAACGCATTGAGCTTGTCGCCAGCGGCGGCGGCCACCAGCGTGCCCAGGGCGTTGCTGTCGTCGCGCGGGTCGCCGGCGCGCAGCGTTTTCGCCTTCGCCGCGAGCTTCTCGGCAAACTCATCAGCCACGGCGTCATCGACGATCAAGCGCTCCGTGGACATGCAGATCTGGCCCTGGTTGAAGAAGGCACCGAAGGCCGCCGCCTCCACCGCCGCGTCGATGTCCGCATCATCGAGCACCAAAAACGGCGCCTTGCCGCCCAGCTCGAGCAGCACGGGCTTTAAATGTTTGGCCGCTTGCTCGGCGATGATCCGCCCCACGTGGGTGGAGCCGGTGAAGTTGATGCGCCGCACCGCCGGATGCGCGATCAGCGCGCTGACCACGTCCGCCGCCTGTGCCGGGTCGTTGTGGATGACATTGACCACGCCGTCGCCCAGACCCGCCTCATCGAGCACCTCGCCGATCAGCGCGTGGGTGTGCGGGCACATCTCAGAGGCCTTGAGGATCACGCTGTTGCCGCAGGCAAGCGGCCCAGCGATGGCGCGGGTGCCGAGGATGATCGGCGCATTCCAGGGCGCGATACCCACCACCACACCGCAGGGCACCCGGACACTCATGGCCAGGTTATCCGGCACATTGGAGGGGATCACCTCCCCCTGGATCTGGGTCGTCAGCGCCGCCGATTCGCGCAACACGTTTGCGGCCACCATGACGTTGAACCCGGCCCAGCCCGGCGTGGCGCCGGTCTCGTCGACCATGGCGTCGACGAACGCCTCTCGGCGCGCCTCCATCAGGTCGGCGGCCTTGTTGAGCTTCGCCCGGCGCTCGCTCGGGCCGACCTGCGACCAGGTCTTGAACGCGCGCTGCGCCGCCTCGGCCGTGCGCGTCACGTCCTCGAGCGACGCCGCCGACACCTCGGACACCGCCTCACCACTCAACGGGTTGTTGCGCGTAAACGTGGCGTTCTGAGAGGCCGGGCAGGTCTGGCCGTCGATTAACAGTTGAACAGGCGTCATGGCGTGGCTCCTTGGGGTTCATTGAATTGTTATTAAGAACGACTGACGAAAGATTGGCTACCCCTCACCCCAGCCAAGCTCCTTGGCCAGGGCAAAGGCGTGATTGGCCGCCGGTACGCCGGCGTAGATCGCCACGTGCATCAACACCTGGCGCAGCTCGGCCTCGCTCAAACCGATACGTTGAGCGGTTTTCAGGTGCAGCGTCAGCTCTTCACGGCCGAGTGCTGCCAAAATGGCGGTGGTGATCATGCTGCGCTCGCGCCGCGTTAGGTCCTCGTTGCTCCAGAGCTCGCCCCAGGCCAGCCGCGTGATCATCTGCTGGAAGGGCGCATCCAGGCTGTTGGCGTTGGCGGTGGAACGCTCGACATGCGCCTCGCCCAGCACCTGCTTGCGGGTTTCAAGACCGGTGGCGTAGGCCACGCCTTCGTTGGCCACATCGCCAAGCGCTATCGCCATGACGCTCAGAAGTGTCTCGGCAAAGCGCGCCGGCGCCTCGACCGACGGCACATGGCCTACGCCGTCAAAAACCTCGAGCGGTGCACCGCCGAGTTCTTTTGAGAGGGCCTCGAGGGTCGCCGGCGGCGTCGCGAGGTCTTCGCTTCCGCCAAGCAGGTGCACATTGGCGCGCTTGCCGGCCAGCCGGCCGGTGAAGGTATCGCGGCCCAGCATCTCACAAAGCTGGGCGTAGGATTCGTCATCACCGCGGCCCATCTGGACACACCAGCCCGCTTTGAGGGCGGGGCTCGCCTCGAACGCCTGGGGCGCGAACCAGCGCGGGACGATCTCCTTTGCCATGACCTCGAGCCCCTCTTCACGCACGCGGCCGGCGCGGGTGTTCCATAAATCCGGGTTACCGATCACCGCACCGGTATTGGTGAGGGTCGCGGAGAGCAGTTGATCGCCATGCTCGGCGATCAACTGCTGGCCCACGACGCCGCCGATCGAGGTGCCCACGAAGTGAAAACGCCGCGCGCCGGCAAGCTCTGCCAGCGCCAAGGCTTCCTGGGCCAGATCGGCAGGGCTGACCCTGGCGTCGTTGACCGCTTGGCTGGCGCCGTGGCCGGGCAGATCCCAGGTCAGTACGCGGTAGCGGGGGAGCAGCGTGGGTATCACGTCGTCCCACACGGCCTGGCTCATGCCCAAAGGGTGAGCCAGCACCACCAGCGGATTGGCTTGCGAGCCGAGCAGCCGATAGGCAACGCTGCGGCCATTAATCGTATGAAACGCCATGGTGGCCTCCGTTAAACGCGTTCGATCAGCGTGGCAATACCCTGGCCGACGCCGACACACATGGTGCAGAGTGCGTAGCGCTTGCCGCTATTTTGAAGCTCATAAGCGGCGGTGAGCAAAAGCCGCGCGCCGGACATGCCCAGCGGGTGCCCCAGCGCAATCGCCCCACCGTTCGGGTTCACGCGCGGGTCGTCGTCTTTGAGTCCCAGATCGCGCATACAGGCCAGCGACTGGGACGCGAACGCCTCGTTGAGCTCGATGACGTCGATATCGTCGAGGGAAATGCCGGTACGCGCGAGCAGTTTCTTCACCGCCGGTACCGGGCCATAGCCCATGATGCGGGGCTCGACCCCGGCGGTGGCCATGCCGACGATCTTCGCCATGGGCGTCAGGCCGTGCTGCTTCACGGCGGCTTCGCTTGCCACCAGCATGGCAGCGGCGCCGTCGTTCACCCCGGAGGCGTTACCTGCGGTGACGCTGCCGCCTTCGCGAAACGGGGTTGGAAGGCCAGCGAGCTTCTCAAGCGTCGTTTCCCGCGGGTGCTCGTCGGTGTCGAAAATCAGCGGGTCCTGCTTACGCCGGGGGATCTCGATGGCGGTGATTTCGCGGGCGAAGCGGCCGGCCTTTTGCGCCGCGGCGGCTTTTTGCTGAGAGCGCAGCGCGAAGGCGTCCTGATCTTCCCGGGCAATATCGAACTGCTCGGCGACGTTTTCCGCGGTCTCCGGCATGGAGTCGATACCGAAAGACTTTTTCATGACCGGGTTCACGAAGCGCCAGCCGATGGTGGTGTCTTCGATTTTCTGACCGCGGGAAAAAGCGCTGTCGGCCTTGCCCATGACATAAGGGGCGCGGGACATCGACTCCACGCCGCCGGCAAGCGCGAGTGCCATTTCCCCGGCTTTAATGGCGCGAAACGCGGTGCCCACGGCGTCCATGCCCGAGCCGCACAGCCGGTTCATGGTGGTGCCGGGCACCGAGGTGGGAATGCCCGCCAAAAGCGACGACATGCGCGCCACGTTGCGGTTGTCTTCGCCGGCCTGGTTGGCGCAGCCCATGAAGACTTCTTCGATGGCCGCCGGGTCGAGGCTCGGCGCCTCTTGAAGCACCGCCTTGAAAATCGTTGCGGCCATATCGTCCGGGCGAACCGGCGCCAGGGTGCCGCCGAAGCGGCCGACCGCGGTGCGGCGGGGGTGGCACAAATAAACGTCGCTCATCGTTCTCTCCTGCAACTCAAATGCCTACTGGCCGGCGTGGGCGCGGTCGGTGCGCTCTTTCAGCTCGCGCAGAACTGATAACTCGTTGTCGCTTGGCTCCGGGGTGCTCGAAAGCTGCTCGGCAAAGCGGATTTCCCAGCCGGTGGCTTCCTGCACCTGCTCCCGGGTTACCCCCGGATGAAGCGACACCACCACCAGCTCCTTGGTCTGCGGGTCGGGTTTCATCACGCACAGATCAGTGATCACCCGGGTGGGCCCCTTGCCGATGTTGGGGACGTTATCGCGCCCCTTTCCATCGCGACCAAAACCGAGCGTCGTCACGAAATCGACCCGCTCGACGAAGGCCCGGCTGGAGTGTTTCAAGGTAATGAACACTTCCCCGGCGTTGGTAGCGATCTCCGGCGCGCCACCGCCGCCGGGCAGGCGCACTTTGGGTTCGCGATAGTCGCCAATCAGCGTGGTATTGAGATTACAGTACTTGTCGATCTGGGCGGTGCCCAAAAAACCGACGTCGATTTTCCCGCCCTGTAGCCAGTAACGAAACATCTCCGGCACGGCGACGGTGGTCAGCGCGGTTTCGGCCAGCTCGCCGTCACCAATGGAGAGCGGCAGCACGTTGGGTTTGGTCTGCAGCGTGCCGGACTCGTAAATCAGCACGACATCCGGGGCGTGAGTCAGCCGCGCCAGGTTGGCGGCTTCCGACGGCAGGCCGATGCCCACGAAGCAGGTCGAGCCGTTCTCCAGCGCCCGGGCCGCGGTGACCGTCATCATTTCAGACGAGGTGTACTCAAGACTCATTGGGCATTCTCCCCTGCCGGGTAGACGTTATCGTCAAGCCACTGGGTGAAGGTATCGCGGTCCCGAGCAATGGCGTCCCACTCCTTGTAGAAGCGGTTGCTGCGCCCGTAGTAGCCGTGGGTGTAGGAGGGCAGCGCGCCCTTTTCGGCCACCGCGATGGCGCTGATCGCCCAGCCCGGAATCACGCAGGCATTGGGGTGGGTCGCCAGGTCGTCGACGATCTCTTCCACCGTGACGATACTGTGTTTGGCCGCCAGTACGGCCTCTTTTTGAACGCCAACGATGCCTTCCACCAGTACGTTGCCCTGGCGGTCCGCGCGCTGGGCGTGCACGATCGAGACATCCGGGCGCACCGACGGTACCGCCGCCAGGCGCTCGCCGGTGAACGGGCACTCGATGAACTTGATCTGGTCGTTCACGCTTGGCAACTCGCTTCCCACGTAGCCGCGCAGCACCGCCAGCGGCAACCCCGCCGCACCGGCTTCGAACGCGCAGGCCATGGCGGCATGGCTATGCTCCAAAATCTCGATTTTGCGAGGCCAGCCCTTCTCGACCGCGTCGCGCAGGCGGTGAAGCGAACCAACGCCCGGATTGCCGCCCCAGGAAAAGATCACCTTTTTGGCGCAACCGGCGCCAATCAACTGATCGTAGATGATGTCTGGGGTCATGCGGATCAGGGTGAGGTCGCGCTTTTGCTGGCGGATCACTTCGTGACCCGCGGCAAACGGAATCAGGTGGGTAAAGCCTTCCATGGCCACGGTCGCGCCGTCTTCGACGTAGCGCGCCACCGCGTCATGCAGGCTGAGAAACTCGGCCATAGGGGGTGCCTCTTAGCAGGGAATTGCCATCTCTGACAACTTGTTCACATAACGAACATACATTCTTTATACGAACAAGTTACTGCGCTAAGCGAATAGCGTCAAACCCCAGGCCATGGCGGTAGCGCTTCGATAACCGGCGCCCTTTTTAAACTCCGCTTAATTAATCCATATAATTCATTTGCTTATGATTTTTCCAGCCAATCCTTAGCGCGACTTACCTGGGCGACGCTGCTACCAAGGTATAAAGCGGGATCACAGGCCTTCTCCAGTGCCTGTTGGCTAACGGCGTTTGCCACGTCGGCGTACTCGGCGAGTACCTCGGCGTAGGGGCGCTCCTGCTTGCGCGCTCGTTCGGCGGCTTCGGCGCTCACCGTCTTTGCCCGCTCTGCCCCCAGCGCGGGTGTCAGCAAACGCGCGACCGGCTCGGCCATAATGCCGCCGCCGGTTGCCGACAGATTGCGCCGCATCGCTTGCGGGTTCACTTCCAGCCCCTCGAGCAGCACCGCGGCCTGCTCCAGCATGCCCTCGACCAATAGCGCGCTTTCCGTGAGCGGGGCCCACTCGGCATGCCACTCGCCCAGGCCACGCTCCAGAGGCTGCGCCGCCGCGTTCGAAAGCACGCTGGCATGGCCGTGTACCTGCCGGGCGGCGCCGCGAATCAACGCGCAGCGCACCGGATTGCGCTTATGCGGCATGGAGGAGGACTCGCCCATACCGGGGGCCGAAGGTTCGGCCACTTCACCGACTTCGGTCTGAGTCAGCAGCGAAATATCCAGGGCGATGCGCTCGACCGCCCCTGCGACGCCATCAAGCGCGGCGCCCAGGCTTTGAACCGGGTAGCGGTCGGTGTGCCAGGGTAGCACCGGTGCCGCCAGCCCCAGCCGCTTGGCCAACGCGTCCATCCAGCCAAGGCCGTGATCCCCCCAGCCCGAGTGCACGCCCACGGCGCCGCCAAACTGAACCGGGAGCTCCACCTCTGCCAAACGCCGGCGCGCCTGCTCCAGCCCAATGGCCCAGTGCGCCACCTTGACCCCGAAGGTGATCGGCAGCGCCTGTTGCATCAGCGTGCGCCCCACCATGGGCGTCTCAGCGTGGGCCTCCATGAGCAAAACCGCCGCGGCCCGGCAGCGCTTTAACCCATGATCGAGCGCTTCGAGACGCGGCTTGAGCAGGAGCATGAGCGCGGTGTCCACCACGTCCTGACTCGTGGCGCCCTGGTGCCAGTAGCGCTTGAGGTCGTCACCGAGTCGCCCCCGGCCCTGCTTAACGAACGGAATCGCGACGTTACCGCCGCTGGCGATGCCCTCGGCGAGTTCGACGGTATCGAAGGTAGCGCTTTCGAGCTGCTCGCGCATTTTCAGGGCTGCGCCTTCGGGCGCTGCCCCCGAGGCTTCCTGGATCTCCACCAGCGCCAGCTCGAAGGCCAGCATGGCGCGTACCATGGCGTTTTCGTCACAGGTGGAAAGCGCGCTCTGGCTCATGAAGGGGTGCTTAAAGAAGGGGGCGGGCATGGGTATGGGGCTCCAATGACGATTATTCAGAGCATGAAAATAGCGTAAAAACCGCTCTCAATGAAAAACGGTATCAATATTCGCTCTGTTAACAGTCAGTGGTTAAGTGAGAGATGCGCATGTACGCACCCTCTAGCTACTGGTTTGCAAGGGGTGCGTTAAAGGCTATAGCCACTCACTGAGGGCGCGGTACTTCATCGTGACGTACATACCGCAACACCATTTCGGTGACGTGCTCTTCAAGCTTGTTTTGGTTTTCAGGCGCCGCCTGCTGCCACTCGAAAATACGTGAAAACGTATGCTGGTTGGAGACATTGAAAAACGACAGCGCGCTGATCAACCAGTGCAGTTCACGCACATCCAATCCGCCGCGAAAACAGCCCGCCTCCACGCCACGATCGTAAACATCGGTAAGCACGTCGATAACACCCGCATTGAGCGACTGAATGAGGTCTGATTGCGCTAAAAAGCGACCGTGATGAATATTCTCGATCATGACCAGGCGGATGAAATCGGGATTTTGCGCATGATGACAAAAGGTGAACCGCACCAATCGGCTCAACGCTTCAACGGGCGGCAGGTGGTCGAGCGCAAGCTCCGTCTCTTGAAGACGAACCTTTTGATAGGCCGCCTCGAGGGTATGCAGATAAAGGGTCTCTTTATCCTTGAAGTAATAATAAATCATGCGTTTGGAGGCACGGGTTTTTTCAGCGATTTCGTCGATTCGCGCCCCGGAAAGGCCTTTTTCGGAAAACTCGTGCGTAGCGACTGCCAAAATATCCGCGCGTACGGATTCGGGGTCATTTTTACGCCGAGCTTGCCCGCCGCTAACGCCGGATCTGTTGGTAGGAGATGCCATAAAGGTGCCTATTATTGTGATGGTAGTCTTTGGTCTAGTATGCCTTATATTGACTGAACGTACCATTTCGTACATTGTTTTAAAAAGAATGAAAAACGCCTTAGCACGCCTATTAAAAAAGACTTTTATCCCCCTAAAACAGTCTGAAAAGAGGACAACAATAATGTCTCAACAGCCACAGCTCACAGCCATGAAGCGCACCCTGACTGCCGCTATTGCCACCATCACGCTCGCCGCTGCCGCCCAAGCAAACGCCCAGACACTCCGGTTCGCCCACGTGGACCCCGATGACTGGACCACCTCGAAAAAAGGCGCGGCGGGGCAGGTTTTCAAAAATCTCGTGGAAGCCGAAACAGACCTGACCGTAGAGCTCTACCCGGCGGGTTCGCTGGGTGGTGAAACCGAGCTTATCGAAGGTGCTCAGGATGGCACGATTAGCCTCGCCATGGTATCCGGCGCTTACGCCAACTTCTGCCCAGCCGTTGCCGTGACGGACATGCCATATACGTTTCCGTCGGCGCCGGTGGCCTGGTCCGTTATGGATGGCGAATTCGGTACGGCGCTTGCCGAGCACTGTCTGGAGCAGACAGGCCTACGTACGCTGGCTTACGGTGAAACGGGCTTTCGCCATTTCACCAACTCCGTACGTCCAATCCACTCACCGGAAGACATGCGTGGTCTGAAATTCCGTGTGCAGACCATTCCCCTCTACCTGGAAATGGTGCGCGGGCTGGGGGCGGAGCCTCAAGGCATTGCCTGGGGCGAAGTGCCGACCGCTTTGGCCACGGGCTTGGTCGATGGCCAGGAAAACCCTATTTCGGTGATCTTTGGTAACAACTTCTACGAGTTCCAGGACTACCTGACGCTCGACCGTCACGTTTATGGTGTCGACCACCTATTGATCAACGACGAGATTTTCCAGTCGCTGAGCGCTGAAGACCAGGCCGCGGTTAAACGCGCCGCCGTCGTCGCAGGTACGACGGGGCGCGTTATTCAGCAGTTCAACTCGGCAGAAGGCATCTCCAAACTCCAGGCCGAAGGCATGGAAGTGACCCAGCCAAGCGAAGAGCAGATGGAAGCTTTCCGCGAGGCGGCGCAACCTCCCGTTCAGGCCTATCTTCGCGATGAACTGGGCGACGATTCCGAGTGGATCGACCGCCTCTCTTCAGCCGTTGAAGAAGCCTCACTGCGCTTTTAAGTCTGCCTTGTCAAAACGCTTTGCGAGTGGGCCGCCTACGGCCCACTCGCCATTTCGTGTGCCTGACCAACCCTTGAAGGTGCTCTCATGTCCTGTCTTCTCATCCGGCTACATCGTGGCCTGATCCTTCTCAATGGCGGCCTGGCGGGCCTTGCCATGATACTTATTTTTATCCTGGTCGCGGGTAACGCCTTTGCCCGCTACACCTACGGTGGCTCTATCAGCTGGGGAGAAGATACCGCGATCTACCTGATGATTTACGGCCTCATGTTCGGCATGGCTTGGGCGTATTTACAGGACAAGCACATCGGCTTCGATCTTGTACGGCGTTTTTTACCCGCCCGTTGGCAACGCTGGCAGTCCATCATGATCGACCTTGTAGTATTGGCCGTCGGCCTTGGCTTGATCGTGTCGGCCGTTGAATTCATTAGCTCCCGTGGCGGACGCACCTCAGCCAGCACGGGCATGCCGATGTGGCTGTTTCAATCCTCCATGCTGGTGGGCGGCGGGCTGCTCAGCCTTTCTGCTTTGGTAATGGCTGCGCTACGCCTGAACACGCCCGCCAAAGAGGAGATCGCCCCATGATTTTCCTGCTGCTATTGGCCCTCGTTCTGCTCGGCGTGCCGTTCGCCTTTGCCATTCTTGGCACGCTAACAGTGCTGATGAGTACCGGCGATCTGCCCTACCATATCCGCATCGTCTCGCAGCAGCTTTTCGGCGGGCTGGAGTCCTTTCCCCTGCTGGCGATCCCGCTGTTCATTCTGGCCGGCGAGCTGATGAACGAGGCGGGGATTACCCATCGCATCATCAACCTGGCCAGCGCCATCGTGGGCAGACTCAAGGCCGGGCTTGCCCACGTCAATATCTGGGCATCGGTCATTTTTGCCGGGCTTTCCGGCTCGGCGATTGCCGATACTTCGGCGCTGGGGCGAGTATTTATTCCCTCGATGGAAAAACAAGGCTATCCACGCGACTTTGCCGCTGCGCTCACTGCGGCGTCTTCGGTGATAGGGCCCATCATTCCGCCCAGTATTCCGGTCATCATCTATGCCCTGACGGTATCGGGTGTTTCGGTACCCGGACTCTTTTTGGCTGGTATCGTGCCCGGCGTTCTGCTCGCCCTGGGGCTTTCGGTCTACGTCTACTTCTTTGCCGGTGACTTGGGCGCTTCGACGTCAAAAGTACCGTCGCGCCGCCACGCGATTCTTCACGGCCTGCTCCCGGCGCTCATGCCGGTCTTCGTGGTCGGGGCCATTCTGGCCGGTATCGTCACGCCCACCGAGGCGGCTGCCTTCGCGGTGGTCTACGCCCTGATTTTGGGTGTGCTGCTCTATCGCAACATCCGGCTCGTCGACCTGCCCGCCATCTTCGCGCGCGCCATGCGCGATAGCGCCGTCATCATGCTGATCATGGGCGCGGTGGCGGCCGCCAACTGGGTGCTCACCTTCGAGCGCGTGCCCAATATGCTCACCGAATGGGCGCTCATGAATATCGATACCCAGTGGGCCTTTCTGATTGCCGTCATTGGACTGCTGCTGGTGGTGGGGCTGTTTTTGGAGGGTATCGCGGCCATTCTGGTGCTGGTGCCCATTCTTCACCCCATTGCCATGGCGCTGGGGATCGACCCGCTGCACTTTGGCATCGTGGTGATCTTCAACCTGATGATGGGGCTTATCACGCCGCCCATGGGGCTATGTCTGTTCGTGGCCGACTCGGTCTCCGGAGTTGGCATGGGCCGCATCATTCGCCGCATTCTGCCGATGCTGGCCGTTCAGTTTCTGATTCTACTGCTGATTACGTTCGTACCCGCGCTGGTTACCTTTCTACCGCGCTTGGCGGGCTACTGATTTTATCGACTGCTGTTTTCAGACGGCAAGGAGCACGATGTCATGTATTCATCCATTGCCACGGTGTGCTTGAGTGGCTCACTCGAAGAGAAGGTCGACGCCATCGCCGAGGCGGGCTTCGAAGGACTAGAGCTATTCGAAAACGACCTGACCGCCTTTACCGGCACGCCGCGCGAAGCCGGCGAACTGATTCGCTCGCGCGGGCTCAAGCTCGTGACGCTGCAGCCGTTTCGCGACTTCGAAGGGCTCCAAGGGCATGCCCGTGAACAGGCCTTCGATCGCGCCGAGCACAAGTTCGATCTGATGGAGGAGCTGGGTACGGATCTATTGATGACGTGCAGTACGACCCACCCCGATTCGCTGCCGGGCATGAGCCGGGCCGCCGACGACTTTCATGAACTGGGGGAGCGCGCCGCGCGTCGCAACTTGCGCGTGGCTTACGAGGCGCTGGCCTGGGGTCGCCATATTCACGACTATCGCGACAGCTGGGAAGTGGTGCGCCGCGCCGCGCACCCAAGCGTCGGCCTGGTGCTGGATACCTTCCATATTTTCTCGCGCCAGACCGAACTGGGCACCATCGGGCGCATTCCGGGCGACAATATCTTTCTGGTGCAGACCGCGGATGCGCCGCGGCTCTCCATGGACCATCTCTCCTGGAGCCGCCACTACCGCTGCTTTCCAGGCCAAGGGGAGCTTCAGATGAATGCGTTCATGGCCATGCTAGAAGAGACGCGCTACGACGGCCCGCTCTCCCACGAAATCTTCAACGATGTCTTTCGTATGGGGCATAGCGATCAGACAGCTCGCGACGGTTTGCGCTCCTACCATTTACTGCGCAGCATGCAAAAAGACAGCGGCATTCCCGCGCCGCAGCCCGTCGAGTCGGTCGCTTTTCTTGAAATCGCTGTCGAACCGGCGGATCTGGCGCCACTTCGCGAGCAGCTTGCCGCGCTAGGGCTTTCCTGCGTAGGCCGCCACCATACCCTTGATGCCGAACGCTGGGCAGCGGGGGACGTCAACCTGGTGATCAATACCGAGTCCAGCTTCACCGGCCGGGTGCCCGGACGCGATGCGACCGCGATTACCGCCATTGGTCTGAAAGTGGGCAACGCGTACGAGGCGTTCAAACGAGCGGACAAGCTGGGCTACGATATCGTCGAACCCGAAGAAGTCGGCTCGAGCCATCGCATGAGTGCGCTGCGCAATGTGGACGGCAGTCTCTCCTACATTATCGATGACTCGCAGCTAAGCCGTACTTGGGATCGCGAATTCACTATCGATGTTCGGCCGGTACCTCAAAGCGCCATCATCGATATCGACCACATCAGCGTGGCATTGTCGTATCACGACTATCTTTCGCTCATGCTGCAGTACCGCGCCATTTTCGAGCTGGAAATCACGCCCTCCTTCGATGTGACCGACCCCCGCGGGTTGATCCAAAGCCAGGTACTGCAAAATTACAACGGCCGCTTCCGCTTGGCGCTGAATGCCAGCGCGTCGCCGGATACCGCCAGCAATCGCTTCGTCCGCCAGTACGGCGGCTCGGGCATTCACCACGTCGCCCTGCAAACCCGTACCTTGCGCGACACCAGCGCCACGCTTCAAAAGGCGAATACACCGATCCTACCGATCCCCGGCAACTACTACCGCGACCTGGCCGCACGCTTCGATCTGCCCGCGCAGACCCGCGAGTGGATGGAGGAAAACCATATTCTGTTCGACCAGGACGGCAGCGGCGACTTCCACCAGCTATACACCCAGCCGGGGCGCAAGGCGTTCTTCTTCGAACTGGTACAGCGCGACGGCTATCAGGGACTCGGCGCGCCCAACGCCTTCGTTCGGGTAACGGCCCAGCAGCGTCTGGAAGCCGAGATCGACGCTATCGCCCAATAAGTGAGACCTCATAACGTGAAAGAGAATCAAGCATGATCAAACTCGGACTGGTAGGAGAAGGCATTGCCAAATCGCAGTCGCCCGACTTGCATGTTCGCTTGGGGGCCGCGCTGAGCGAAACGGTACGCTATGACCTGGTAGATAGCCGTGGCGTCGATGACTTCGACTTCCCCACGGCCATACAGACCTTGTGCGCCGAGGGCTACCGCGGTACCAACGTTACCTTTCCTTTCAAGGAAAGAGCCGCACAGCTAGCCGACATTCGCGGCGAAGGCGTCAAGCGGGTCGGTACCGCCAATACATTACTGTTCGACGCGCAAGGCCTGCGTGCGGAGAACACCGATTACACCGGCTTTATCAGCGCCTATCGCCACTCGTTCGGCAGCCGCCTCGCCGGCGATGTACTGCTGGTCGGTGCTGGCGGCGTGGGCCGCGCAGTAGCGTGCGCGCTGGGCGAGCTGGGTGCAACGTGCGTGCATATCCTGGAGCGCGATAGCGCACGCGGCGAAAGCCTGGCCCGCGACCTTGGGGCCATGGGGATCACCGCGGTGTGCGTGACTCCAGAACAGGCCGAGCAAGGGCTGCCTGGCTGGCAGGGCGTGGTGAACTGCTCCCCGATTGGCCATATCAATCATCCCGGCTGCCCCATCGCTACCGCTGGACTTGGCAAGCAACACTGGGTGTTCGATGCCGTCTACATCCCCGCGCATACCGAGCTTTTGACCGCTGCCGGCCAAGCGGGCGCCGATACGCTCTCGGGGGTAGAGCTGTTTGTATTTCAGGGCGTGGACGCCTTTCGGTTTTTTACCGCGGATCGCCTAAGCGCCGACAGGATCGACCCACACGTCATATCGTTGCGACAGCATTATATCGAGCGGCTCGTCACCACGCCGGCGCCCCTTGATTCATCCAACTGATTGACAAGACGCAGGTGCCAAGGCAGTTCTGGCGGTGGATAAAGCGGCCGTCCGCTTTCATAAGCTGAAAGGATCACCATGCTCGCCATCCTCGCAATTACAACGCCTATTTTTTTGTTGATCGGTACCGGCTATATCGCCAGAAGAAGCGGCCTCATTACGGCGGATCAAATGCAGGGTGTTGCGATTTTCGTGCTGTACCTTGCGCTACCCGCGCTTATGATACGTGCGCTCAATCAACAGCCGCTGGAAGAGATTCTTCAGATCAACTATCTGGTGGCTTACGGCGCAGGATCCGTGCTGGTGTTCGGCATCGGCCTCTTCATCAGCATGCAGCGCCGGCACGAGCCGCTGCAGATAGGCGCTATGCAAGCGCTGGGAATGTCGGCATCCAATAGCGGCTTTATTGGCTATCCGGTGGCGGCGATGGTCATCGGTTCGCCGGCTGCGGTGCTGCTGGCACTCAATATGATGATCGAGAATCTGTTGATCATCCCCGCCGCACTCATACTGGCAGAAATGGCCACACAAAAAAGCACGCGCCTAAGTACGACACTCAAGAAAACCGCCTTCAATCTGGCTAAAAATCCCGTGCTGGCGGGGTTAGCAATCGGTTTGAGCTTCGCCGTTTCGGGCTTACCCCTGCCGGATACACTGCTAACGCCCATCGACATGCTGGCCGAAGCGGCGGGGCCCGCGGCACTTTTCGTGATTGGCGGGGCGCTTTTCGGTTTAAGGCCGAAAGGACTGACCCGGTACGTGAGCCTGATCGTGATTGGCAAGCTGCTGCTTCATCCGCTTATCGTGCTCGCGGCCTTTCTGGTGGTACCCAACATCGAGCCAATCTATATCGTCGGCGCCGTTCTATTTGCCTCGGCGCCGATGATCAGCATCTATCCCCTGTTCGGGCAGCGCTACGGCGTTGGCGATATGAGTGCAGCCGCGATGTTAATGGCGACGATTGCGTCTTTTTTCACGCTGAGCCTGTTCATAGCATTACTGCTGAGCATACCGATGCTGGCGCTCTAGAGCGTGCTGGACGCTTTCATGATGGCCTCAAGCGCCGCCAGGTAGCCTTGTGTTCCAAGCCCGGCGATCACCCCGTCAGCGCGCAATGACACGTAGGAGTGGTGACGAAAGCTTTCGCGCTTGTGCACGTTGGAAATATGCACTTCGATGACCCTCCCTTCGAAGGCGTTGAGTGCATCGAGGATGGCAACGGAGGTGTGGGTATAGGCCGCCGGATTGATGATGATCGCCATGCTCCCGTCTTGCCGGGCAGTGTGGATCGCATCGATCAGCGCGCCTTCGTGATTACTTTGAAAGCAGTTGACCTCCCACCCTGACTGCAGCGCCGCTTCGCGCAGCCGGTTGTTCACGTCCTCCAGGGTTTCGTGGCCATAGATATCGGGCTGGCGGGTGCCCAAAAGATTGAGGTTCGGCCCGTGCAGTACCGTTACCTTTTTGTGACCCATAGTAGATGGCTTCCTTGATGGCGGGTTGAGGGTGCTGGAGCAGACTAACGAATAATTGTTCGCTATTCGAACACTATGTTACATTAGCTTTTTTATAACCGCGTGCCAACGGTGACCCCTTCGCTATGAAAGACTCTTTACCGGACGATGTGCTCACGCCCGATAGCCGTGACTTTGTCTCTGCCCTGGCCAGTGGCCTGGAGGTCATTCAGGCCTTCGACGATGCGCATCCACGTATGACCTTGAGCGAAGTGGCCGCGCGCACCGACATGAATCGCGCCAAGGCGCGGCGTTTTTTGCTCACGTTGCACGCGCTTGGCTACGTGCGAAAGCACCAGCGTTATTTCGAGCTGACGCCCAAAGTCCTGCAGCTGGGCTATTCGTTTCTTTCCGCGAACAATTATCGTAGCGTTATCCAGCAGTTCCTGGAAGACATTACCGCCCGGACCGGGGAGTCCTCCTCGCTTGGCCAGCTCGACGGTGACGAGGTCATTTACCTCGCGCGTTCAGCGGCGCCTCATCGCTTGATGGCCATTACGCTTTCCATCGGCACTCGCCTGCCGGCGGCGCATACGTCGATGGGCCACGTTCTACTTGCCCAGCTCCCTGAGCAGGCGCTCGAGGAGTATCTGGAGCGCATCGCCCTAAAGCGCTACACCGACAAGACCCTGGTCGATAAAACGGCGCTCAAAAAGCGGCTTCACGCCGTTCGCGAGCAGGGCTACGCGGTTGCCGACCAGGAGCTGGACTCCGGTCTACGCTCGCTTGCCGTACCGGCCTTTGACGCCTCGGGTAGGCTGCTGGGGGCGATCAATATCAGCACGAATGCGGCGCGTGTCGATATGGACACGCTGCTCAAGGAGTATCTGCCGCTATTACAGCAAAAGGCCGCGCAGATACGCACCGCCATTACGCGTTAACCTTCGTTTAAATCTCGCTTGAAAGCTGCGCTTCACTAAAAGGGTGTCCGCTGATGAGTATGCCTCCTCCCCTTTACCTTGGCCTGCCCATGTGGGCCAACCAGGAGTGGCAAGGTAGCCTTTACCCGCGCCACGCGAAAACGGAGCTTTTAAGCGACTACGCCACCGTATTTTCGAGTGTCGAGGGCAATACCACCTTTTACAGCGGGGCGCCGAAGAGCGACACCATTGCGGCTTGGGCGCGTCAGGCGCCGGCGCACTTTCGCTTCTGCTTCAAACTGCCCGCGCGAGTAACGCACGACCAGCGGCTGGGCTCGCTCGGCGACGCCTGGGCGTTTCTCGACGCCTTGACGCCGCTGCACGACCGGCTAGGGCCCACCATGGTGCAACTGCCCCGGGATTTCGGCGCTCAGGAGCTACCCAGATTGGAGGCGCTGCTCGCCCAGTGGCCGGCGCATTTACCCTGCGCCGTCGAGGTACGCCACCCCGAGTTTTTCCAGAAAGGCGCCGCGGAAAAAGCGCTTAACCAATTGTTGATAACTTATTCGGCTAACCGCGTAATGCTGGATGTGCGCCCGGTGTTTTCAACGCCGGACCAACGCCATCCGGGGCTTGACAAAGCGCGTCAGGAAAAGCCGAAACTCCCGCTACACGTGCTTTCAACGGCGAATCAGCCGGTCATTCGTTTCATCGGGCACATTGACAAGGCGATCAACAAGGACTATTTCACGCCGTGGATAGCGCGTATCAACCTGTGGATAAATCAGGGGAAAACCCCTTTCTTGTTTGTGCATACAGCGGATAACCGCGAGTCGCCCCAGATGGCACAAATGCTTTATAACGCCTTGTGCGAACAGGTTTCGCTTCCTGCACTGGCTACCTTCCCCGGCGACACCCAAACACCGCTCTTCTAGCCGAGCCTTCAGCGTGAGGAATTGCCCACCGGGCACCGGCGGACGCTGGCATGGTGGGCGCTGTTCATATAAATTGCGCATACTTTCGATAGCCACTTAATGTTATCGAGTGGGGGCGTTAGCTTAAAAAAGCTTATTACAAACTGAAAACCTTGGGTGATGTATGGCAAAACTGGCACATGCACAATGGTCATCGCGTATGGGCTTTGTGCTGGCGGCCGCTGGTTCAGCGGTTGGCTTGGGGAATATTTGGCGCTTTTCATACCTGACCGGTGAAAGCGGCGGTGCGGCCTTCGTTCTGGTTTACCTGGCGTGCGTGGCGCTGGTGGGCCTACCGATTCTGGTGGCGGAGTGGATGATCGGCCGGCGTGGTCAGAAAAACCCGATCAACACCATGGCGGATCTCGCCAAACGCCATGGCCGCACGCGTCGGTGGGCGCTGGTGGGTATCAGCGGCGTGCTGGCGTCGTTTTTGATCCTGTCGTTTTATAGCGTGATCGGCGGCTGGTCGCTCAACTACACCATCAATGCGGTGGCCGGCTCGTTCAGCGGCCAGGACGCCGAGGCCAGCGAAGCAGCCTTCGGCGCGCTGCTGGGCGATCCGGGTTCGCTTTTGATCTGGCACACGCTCTTTATGGTGCTGGTCGTGGGCATCGTGGCCCGCGGCGTTACCAAAGGGCTGGAAGCCGCCGCGCGCATCCTGATGCCGGCACTGGTCGTCCTTCTACTGGTGCTGGTTGGTTACGGCGCGGTGAGCGGCTCCTTCGGTGAGGCGTTCGCCTTCATGTTCACCCCGGATTGGAGCGCGCTCAACGGCGGCGTCATGCTGGCCGCCATGGGCCAAGCCTTTTTCACGCTGTCGCTGGGTATGGGCATCATGATGGCCTATGGCTCGTATCTGGGTGAGGACGTCAACCTGCTGAGTACTGCGCGGACGGTCATCGTCCTCGACACCGCCATCGCGCTGTTGGCGGGCCTTGCGATCTTCCCGATCGTCTTCGCCACGAACCTCGATGCCTCCAGCGGCCCTGGCCTCATCTTCGTTACGCTGCCCATCGCGTTCGGCAACATGGTCGGCGGAAGCCTCTTGGGACTCGGCTTCTTTTTGCTGTTGACCTTCGCAGCACTCACCTCGGCGATTTCGCTGCTGGAACCGGTGGTGGAAACCCTGGAGGAGCGCACGCATCTTGGTCGCCTGGGCGCCACGCTGGTCAGTGCCGTGGCCGTTTGGCTGGTCGGTGTGGCGGCGCTGTTGTCGTTCAACGTGTGGGAGGACGTGCTGCTGTTCGGGCTGAACATCTTCGACTTCCTGGACACCTTCACCGGCAAGATTCTGCTGCCGCTGACCGGCCTGGGCGCGATCGTGTTCTACTCGCTCTGCCTGGACAAGGAAGAGTCGCGCAAGGAGCTTGGCATGGACGTGTACGACTACAGCCTTTGGAATCTGCTGACCAAATACGTGGCACCGATTGGCGTGGTTGTGGTGTTCGTGGCGGGCTTCATCTAAGCCGCTTGGCAAAACGGATGTCGGCCACTTATCAGGCCCTGCCATTGGCAGGGCCTTTTGGTATCTGCGCAAGGCTGGACCCGGCGCTTTAACCCGTTACGCGCTAGTGAAGCGCGCGGTGCGCCAGCTCCTCGTCGTCCGGCAGCGGGGCGATGTCTCGGGAAAGTTTTTGTGACTCCCGGTGCAGCTCGATGCCGCGGCGCGCCTTCAGATTGCGCTGGGCGGCGCTTCTCCGGCGCTGCGTGTGTTCGGCGACTTCCATTCCCATGAATAGTTCGAGCAGTTCGCTTTTAAGCGACGTCAAGCGTTCGACGTTTTTCATAATCGATGCTCCCTCAGGTGAATCGGCGTTCGTCCACCTGCATCCGTGACCACTATTTATGATGCAGTGCGGCACGTCACTTATTACTATAACCTACTTGACAAAATGATGACGGTCCGGAAAGAAAAGCTTTAACGGCTTTTAAACGCGCAAGCGCCACGCAGGAATGGCGAACGGCTTGACGGCGCATAACGCGCTTGGGTCAGGCATACTGTCGAAAACGCTATGGGATCGTAGCGTGTACCGAATAATCAAGGAGCTCACCGTGAGTCGCGCCCTGTTCGATGAAATGAGACGCCGCATGGAGCACTTTCGCCGCTCCGAACAAAAAGTCGCGCGCTTCGTCCTGCGTAACCCCGACGAAGTGATCCACATGCGCATCGTGGACCTGGCAACGGAAGCCGGCGTCAGCGAACCCACGGTGGTGCGCTTTTGCCGGGCGCTGGGCTGTAACGGCTTTCAGGATTTCAAGCTGCAGCTGGCGCAGATGCTTGCCTCGGGCAGCCAGTTCGCCCAGTTCTCGATGAACGATAGCGACTCGGTGGCGGAGTTCTCTCACAGTATTTTCGACTCCACCGTGGGTACGCTTTTATCGGTGCGCGACCGGCTGGATAACGACGCCCTCGGCCGCGCGGTCAACGCCTTGGCCATGGCCAACCGGGTCGAATTTTACGGCTTTGGCGCCTCCGGGGCGGTGGCCTTCGACGCTCAGCACAAGTTCTTCCGCCTGCAGATTTCCACGTCCGCCTACGCCGACCCGCATATGCAGAACATGTCCGCGGTCACGCTCCAGGAAGGCGACGTGGTGGTGGCGATCTCGCAAACCGGGCGCACCAAGGCGCTGGTGGCAAGCGTTCGCCTGGCCCGGGAAGCCGGCGCCACGGTGATCGGGCTTTGCCCGAGCGAGTCGCCTTTGGCCGACGAGGTGAGCCTGCCGCTCTACATCGATGTCCACGAAGATACCGAGATCTACACGCCGCTTAGCTCGCGCATTGCGCATCTGGTGCTGATCGACGTGCTGGCGGTGGGCGTTGCCAAAACCCGCGGGCCGAAGCTTGCCGAGCAGTTAAAAGCGGTGAAGAAGAGCTTGAACACGCTGCGCTACCCGGACGAAAGCTAGCACGCACTGTATGGTCGTCCAGTGGCCGGGCTGTGTTAAACTGTCGGCCCATTTGCAAACCGGCAGCGGCTACCATGGACGACGTGACGGCGATTCTCGATCAGCTCAACCCCGCGCAGCGCGAGGCGGTCAGCGCCCCCCAGGGCAATCTACTGGTGCTCGCCGGGGCGGGCTCGGGTAAAACCCGGGTACTGGTGCATCGCATCGCCTGGATGATGCAGGCCGAGGGCCTTTCGCCCTACGCGCTGCTCGCCGTTACTTTTACCAACAAGGCCGCCCGGGAGATGCGCACGCGCCTGGAAGCGCTTTTGGGCATCTCCATGCGCCACGTCTGGGTGGGCACCTTTCACTCCATCGCCCACCGGCTTTTGCGCACCCATTGGCAGGACGCGAAACTCCCCCAGAACTTTCAAATCATCGACTCCGACGACCAGCTACGCCTGGTCAAGCGCTTGCTAAAGGACTACAACGTCGACGACGAGCGCTACCCACCGCGCCAGGTGCAGAGCTTCATCTCCGGCTGCAAGGAAGAGGGGTTGCGAGCGCACCAGGTCAATGTGGACGGCGACGGTTATCTGAGCCAGATGGTCGAACTCTACGAGCGTTACCAGTTCACCTGCGAGCGCGGCGGGCTGGTCGATTTCGGCGAGCTCTTGCTTAGAAGCCTGGAGCTTTTGCGCGACAACCCGGCGCTTTTGAACCACTACCGCGAGCGCTTCGGCCACGTGCTGGTGGACGAGTTCCAGGACACCAACACCCTGCAGTACGCTTGGCTGAAGCTTCTGACCGGCATGCAGACGCCGATGACCGCGGTCGGCGACGACGACCAGTCGATCTACGGCTGGCGCGGGGCGAAAATCGAGAACATCCGCCGCTTCGAAGACGAATTCCCCCAGACCCATACCGTGCGCCTGGAGCAGAACTACCGCTCCACCAGCGCCATTCTCGACGCCGCCAACGCCTTGATCAGCCACAACAGCGAGCGCATGGGCAAGAATCTTTGGACCGACGGCGTCGAAGGCGAGCCGATCTCGGTCTACGCCGGCTTCAACGACCTGGAGGAGGCGCGCTACATCGTCGACACCATCAAGGAGCGCGTCGACGAAGGCGTGAACCGGCGCGACGTGGCGATTCTTTACCGCTCCAACGCCCAGTCGCGGCTGATCGAGGAGACGCTGATCCGCCAGGGGATGCCGTATCGCATCTATGGCGGCCACCGCTTCTACGAGCGCCTGGAGATCAAGAACGCCCTGGCCTACCTGCGTCTTTTGCTCAACCGTGACGACGACGCCTCACTGGAGCGGGTGATCAACGTGCCCACCCGGGGTATCGGCACACGTACCGTGGAAATCCTGCGCCACCGGGCGCGTTTGGAGAGCGTCTCCCTCTGGCAGGCGCTGCACGACGCCGTCGGTGATGGCACGTTGAAAGGCCGCGCGGGTAACGCCGTACAGACATTCGCCAACCTGATCGAGCAGCTCGACAACGACGCCGCAGGGCTCTCGCTTTACGAGATCATCGATCACGTCATCGAGCACACCGGGCTGATCGAGCATCACAAGAGCGAGCGAGGCGAGAAGGGCCAGGCGCGAGTGGAGAACCTGGGCGAGCTGGTGACCGCGGCGCGGGCCTTCACCCAGGGCGACGCCTTCGAGACGCCGGAAGCCGGCGAAGGCATGACCGCACTGGAAGCGTTTCTGTCCGAGGCCGCGCTCAACGCCGGCGACCACGAGGCCGAGGAGTTCGAGGACAGCGTGCAGCTAATGACGCTGCACTCCGCCAAGGGTCTGGAGTTTCCGGTGGTGTTCATCGCCGGCGTCGAAGAGGGCCTCTTCCCGCACAAGATGTCCGTCGAGGAGCCGGGGCGCCTGGAAGAGGAGCGAAGGCTTTGTTACGTGGGCGTGACCCGCGCCATGCAGAAGCTTTACCTGACCCACGCCGAAACGCGGCGGCTGCACGGCAAGGAGGTCTTCCCCCGGCCGTCGCGGTTTCTGCGCGAGTTGCCGCCGCATCTGCTCGAAGAGGTACGCCTGCGCGGCCACGTCGCCCGCCCGGTCACCGCCTCGGCGCGGCCCAACTACGCGCAGACCTCCATCGAGAGCGACGGGGAGCTTCCGGAACTTCACGTGGGCCAGCGCGTGAGTCATCCGGTGTTCGGCGAAGGCATGATCCTCAACGCCGAAGGCCAGGGGGCGCGGGCCCGGGTGCACGTTAGTTTCGAAGGCGAAGGCGACAAGTGGCTGGTGCTCGGTTTTGCCAAGCTCACCCCGCTTTAGGCTCACTTGCCCAACAAAACCCCTTTGGCGCATACTCACAAGCGACGCTTGCGCCTTTGTGCAACTATAAAAAAACAGACCTTGTTGGAGTATCCCCTCTCATGCAACGCCGCCAATTCATTAAAACCGCCGGCTTCGGCGCCGCTGGTGTCGCCGCCGCCCCCTTCGTGAGCAGCGCCCAGGCCCAAGAAACCTACACCTGGGATATGGTCACCTCCTGGCCGAAAAACTTCCCGGCGCTGGGCACCGGCGCCAACGACTTCGCCCGCCGAGTAGAAGAGCTCTCCAATGGCCGCATGCGTATTCGCGTACACGGCGCCGGCGAGCTGGTCCCGGCTCTCGAAGTATTCGATGCAGTGTCCGCGGGTACCGCCGAGATTGGCCACTCCACGCCCTACTACTGGCGCGGTAAGGTGGCGGCGGCGCAGTTCTTTACGGCGGTGCCGTTTGGCATGACCACCACCGAAATGAACGCCTGGATCTACCACGGCGGCGGCCAGGAGCTTTGGGACGAGGTATACGCCAACCACAACCTCAAGCCGTTCGCCGTGGGCAACACCGGCCCGCAGATGGCCGGCTGGTTCAAAAAAGAGATCAACTCGCTGGACGACATGCAGGGCCTTCGTCTGCGCCTGCCCGGTCTTGCCGGTGAGGCGATGAACGGCATCGGCGTGAGCACCGTGAACATGCCAGGCTCCGAGATCTTTACCTCGATGCAGACCGGCGTGCTCGACGCCGCGGACTGGGTCGGCCCGTACAACGATATGGCCTTCGGTCTCCACCAGGTCGCCGACTACTACTACACCTCGGTGTGGAACGAGCCCTGTGCGCTGGTCGAAAGTTTCATCAACCTGGACGCCTGGAACGAACTGCCGGAAGATCTGCAGGCGGTGATTCGCGAAGCCGCCCGGGCCTCGAACCTGGCCATGTTCACCGAGTTCGCCTTCCATAACGCCCAAGCGCTTGAAACCCTGGTCGACGAGCACGGCGTTCAACTGCGCACCTTCCCGGACGACGTCATGCAGGCGCTGTTCGAATCATCGAAAGAAGTGATTCAGCGCCAGACCGAAAACGACGAAGAGTCGCGCCGCGTCTACGAATCCTACTCGGCGTTCCAGCAGTTGATGCGCCCGTTCAGCGATATCGGCGAGTACGCCTACTTCAAAGGCCGCGAGAGCATCGGCGCCTAGGTTCAGGCGTCAAAGCATCGCAAAAGGGCGCCCAGGGCGCCCTTTTTGATGGTCGCGCTAGTCGCTATGCACGGCGCGAATACGCCCGTTATCGTCCAGGGCCACGACCACGAAGCGGGCCTCGGTCACCTTCTGGCGCTCTTCGAGGGTGCGCCCCTGGGGCGGGCGCACCCACACCTCGACATCGATTTTGATCGAGCTATGGCCGATTTCCTGTACCTGGGTGTATACGCTGACCATCGAGCCCACCCGTACCGGGCTTAGAAAGTCCATCGACTCGATCGCAACCGTCGCGGTGCGCCCGCCCGCTTCACGGCCGGCCGCCAACTCCGCGGCCTGGTCCATCTGGTTGACCAGCCAGCCGCCGGCAATATCGCCATAAAGATTGGTATCCTGACGCGAAGCCAGTAGCTTTAGCGTCAACTGCCCAAGCGGAGCAGGCGCATCGTCGAGGTCATGTTCAAGCGGTGTCATAGTCGGGTCGCTTCAAAGGCTTATTTTTGTAAAAGACGGCTGTAACGTATTTTTGTAACAGGATGCGGACATGATGGCACGGTTAGCATCCGGCGTCAGCTAATCACAAGAGGTGGATCGTTTGAACAGTCGCGGGTTACGCCCAGCCAATAAATACGTAAGCCTTGCACTTTGGCTGCTGCTTTGGCTCAGCGCGCCGGTCTTTGCGAGCGCGCCGATTAGCGGCACCCTGGGGGCGACCGGCTCCGACACCATGGCGAGTTTGGTGCTGCGCTGGGGCGAGGCGCTCACCGCGCGCCATCCGGATATCAACGTGCAGTTTCAGGCGGGCGGCTCGGCGATTGCACCGTCGGCGCTCACCGCGGGGACGACGCGCCTCGCCCCTATGTCGCGGCCCATGAGCGAAGGCGAGCGTGCCCGCTTCAAAGCGCGCTACGGCTATCCGCCACGCGAACTGCGCGTCGCCCGGGATGCATTGGTCGTGGTGGTGCACCGACACAACCCCTTGAACGCGCTGTCCCCCGAGGCGCTGGACGCCATCTTTTCCACCACTCGCGCCTGCGGGGCCAGCACGCCGATTCGTCGCTGGGCCGACATCACGCCACCGCCACAGTGGCCTTATGGGCGCATCGCGCTCAGCGGGCGCAACCTGGCCTCGGGCACCTTCGATCTTTTCCGCCAGCGGGCGCTGTGCGGCGGGCAGTTTCGGGCCGACATCAGCGAATACCCGGGCTCTTCGGCGGTCGTGGCCGCGGTGGGCCACGCGCCGGACGCCATGGGCTACAGCGGCTATCATCACCTGACACCCATGGTGCACCCGCTGGGCATCATCAATGGCCAGGGCAAAGCGATCTTCCCCACCGAGGCGACGATCCAAAGCGGCGAGTATCCGCTTTCAAGAGATTTGTACCTGTACGTGAACGCCGCTCCCGATACGCCGCTGCCCCCGGTCGAGCAGGCCTTCATCGAACTGATCATGTCCGTCGAGGGCCAGCAAATCGTGCGGGACGCAGGCTTTGTACCGCTAACTGACGAGCAGCGCGAAACGTCGTCGCTGTCACACGACTGACATAAAAATGACTTACGTTAAGGAGAGCTGATGCTTTACTCCGGTTACCCTACGCGCTCTCTTAAGATGTTCCTATGACGCGACCTCCCTTGCCTGCGCCTTTGTCCTGGCGAACACTCAAGGACCGCTTAGCCATCGCCATGATCACCGCCGCCGGCGTTGGCGTGCTGCTGGCGATTCTGGCTATCGGCGTGTTTTTGGTATGGGAAACGCTGCCGCTGTTGACCCGGTTCGACGATTTCTCGCTGGCGCGGCTGTCGCCTCTGGCCTGGGGCACGCTCAAGGCCGCCCTGGCTGCGTTGCTGTTGGCGGTGCCGTTGGCGCTGGGCGCGGCGGTTTTTTCGGCCCTTTTCATGACCGAGCGGCTTCGTGCGCGGATCAAGCCAACCCTGGAACTGATGGAAGCGGTGCCCGGCGTGGTCATCGGCTTCGTGGCGGGGCTCGTGCTGGCGCCCTGGGTGGAGCACCACCTTGCCAGCGCGCTGACACTTCTGGTGTGGCTGCCCCTGAGCGCGGCGCTGGCAGGCGTTTTATGGCATAGGGCGCCGAAAGCGCTGCGCCGAAGGCTCTCGCTCGACCGGGCCGGGCTCTGGCTGCTGCCCTGGGTCGCCGTCATGGCGGCACTCGCTCTCTGGCTTGCGCCCATGATCGAGCAGCAGTGGCTGGGCGGCGACCTGGCCCGGCTGCTGGATCAGCGCTTCGGTATCGATTACACCACCCGCAATACGCTGATCGTCGGCCTTGCCATGGGGTTTGCCATCATTCCAAGCGTTTATTCGCTGGCCGAAGACGCGCTCTACGGGACGCCCCAAACGCTGATGGAAGGCGCCCAGGCCCTCGGCGCCAGCCGCTGGCAGGCGCTTTGGAGGGTCGCCCTGCCCATGGCGGGGCCGGGTATCTTTTCGGCGGTGATGATCGGCGCCGGCCGCGCCGTGGGCGAAACCATGATCGTCCTCATGGCGAGCAGTAACGCCGCGCTCATGAGCCTGAGCCCCTTCGAGGGGCTGCGCTCGTTTTCGGCGGCGATCGCCATCGAGCTGCCCGAGGCGCCGCCGGACGGGCTGACCTATCACCTGCTGATTTTGGCCGCACTCGTGCTGTTCATGTTCACCTTTTTGGTCAACACCCTGGCGGAAGTCGTTCGCCAGCGCCTGCGCCGCCGCTACCAGCGGCTGGGGGGGTACTGATGGTACGCGGTGGCAAGCGCCGCTTTTGGCCCGGCGACACCCTGTGGGCCTGGCTCTGCGCCGGCTGCGTGGCGCTGTCGCTTTTGATGCTGGCGACGCTGCTCACGCTGCTCACCGTCAAAGGGCTGGGGCATTTCTGGCCGGCCACGCTCGAAGAGCTGACGCTGCGCTCCGGCGAGCAGGTGATCGGCCAGCCGATACGCGAGGCCCCCATTCCCCAGAGCGAGGGCGACGAGCGGCTTTACTTTACCGGCAACCGCGAACGAACCGGCGCCGACTGGCGCTGGATCGCGCTGGACGAGATCACAAGCCGGACCACCCCCGATGACGTGGTACGGCTCGAGCGAAGCCCCAGAGGGGATATCATCGGTCGGCTGAGCGCTTTGGAGCTCGAAGGCGAGCGGCTAACCGGCACCGCCGCCCGAACGCGCGTTGCCGGGCTGGTCGCTACATCCCGGGAGCACCGCCCGGAGGGCCAACTAATACTGCTCACCAGCCAAGGGCAGCGCCTGGTGCAGCCGCTTTCAAGCATCAGCGCCTTCCAGACGCCCAATGCGCTCTCGTTGCTGGAAAAAACCGCCGTTTGGGGTCGAGGCGTGTGGCGGTTTTTGAGCGAAGGCCCGCGGGCGGCCAATACCGGCGGCGGGGTCTGGCCGGCCATTTTCGGCACGCTTTTAATGGTGATTTTGATGTCGGTGATCGTGACGCCCTTTGGCGTACTGGCGGCGATCTATCTCAACGAGATCGCCCACCAGAATCGCCTGACTCGGCTGGTGCGTATCGGCGTGCGCAACCTGGCCGGTGTCCCTTCGATCGTTTACGGCGTGTTCGGGCTAGGCGTTTTCGTTTACGGCGTAGGGGGCTCGATCGATGAGTGGTTTTTCGATGACGCCCTGCCCTCGCCCACGTTCGGTACCGGCGGGCTTTTGTGGGCCTCATTGACGCTTGCCCTGCTGACGCTACCGGTGGTGATCGTGGCCACCGAAGAGGGCCTGGCGCGCGTGCCCATCGCCCAGCGCGAAGGCGCCGTGGCGCTGGGCGCGACCCGCCTGGAGATGCTGACCCGGGTCGTGCTGCCCATGGCGACACCGGCAATGCTGACCGGCGTGATTCTGGCCGTGGCCCGGGCCGCGGGAGCAGTAGCACCGCTGATGCTGGTCGGCGTCGCCAAGCTGGCCCCGCAGATGCCGCTGGACGGGGAGTTTCCCTACCTGCATCTCGAGCGCAAATTCATGCATCTTGGCTATCATCTATTTGATACCGCTTTTCATGGCGATGATGTCGAGGCCGCCATTCCGCTGGTTTACGCCACGGCGCTTTTATTGGTGCTGATCGTGCTGGTGCTTAACCTAACTGCCATATTTCTACGTCATTATTTACGGCGTCAACGAGGAGAGTCATGGCCGCGCCCTTGAAAGCCGCACCGCCGCCGGTAGTGACGTTCGACGCCGAACAGCGCTGTTTGAACGTTCAGGACTTCAGCCTGACCTACGGCGGCAAACCCGCGCTCAAGGCGCTAACGCTGCAAGTGCCGCGCCACCGGGTCACCGCGTTTATCGGCCCCTCCGGGTGCGGTAAGTCCTCGCTTTTGCGCGCGTTCAACCGGCTGCACGACCTTAACGAAAGCGCCGTTCACCACGGCCGTATCGAGCTTGAAGAGCGCGATATTTTCGAGGCGGACATCAATGTGAGCGAGCTTCGCCGTCGAGTGGGCATGGTGTTTCAAACCCCCAACCCTTTCCCGATGTCGATCTACGAAAACGTAGCCTTTGGCCTGCGCCTGGAGCGGCGCCTGCCCAAGCGCAAGCGCGACGACATCATCGAGTGGGCGCTTAGATCCGCCGCGCTTTGGGACGAGGTGAAGGATCGCCTGCACCGCTCGGCGTGGCTTTTATCCGGCGGCCAACAGCAGCGGCTGGTGATCGCGCGCACCCTGGCGGTCAGGCCCGACGTACTGCTGCTCGACGAGCCGGCCTCGGCGCTGGATCCGATCTCCACGCTCAAAATCGAGGAGTTGATTCGCAATCTTAAAAACGAGCTGACCCTGGTGCTGGTGACGCACAACATGCAGCAGGCCGCGCGAGTATCCGATTACACCGCCTTTTTGAATGACGGCGAGCTCGTCGAATACGGCCCGACCGACCAGGTCTTTACCAACCCGAAACAGCAGCGGACCGAAAACTACATCACCGGCCGGGTCACATAGCCCGGCGCCGATCCCCGCAGGAGTGCTCGATGGATATTACAAGCGATACCCATAGCCAGCATATTTCGCGCCAGTTCAATCAGGAACTGGAAGAGCTGAAAACCCGTCTGATGGCGATGGGTGGGCTGGTAGAAAAGCAGGTACAAAACGCCGTACACGCGCTGATGGAAAACGACAGCCACTTGGCCGAAGAAGTGCGCGACAACGACCGCCAGGTCAACGACATGCAGCTGAAGATCGACGAGGAGTGCACCCGCGTACTCGCCCGGCGCCAGCCCGCCGCCTCGGATTTGCGCCTGGTCCTGGCGGTGATTCGCGCTACGTCGGATTTGGAGCGCATCGGCGACGAAGCCAGCAAGATCGCGCGTAACGCCCTGATGCTATCCGACAACAGCAGCGGTATTCGTGGCCTCGTCGAAGTGCGCCATATCAGCGAGCACGTTCGCAAGATGTTGCGCGACGCGCTCACCGCCTTTGCCCGCTTCGATACCGAACTTGCCATGCAGGTCGTGCGCGAAGACGAATCCGTGGACGATGAATACGGCAGCGCCATGCGCTCGCTGATGACCTTCATGATGGAGGATTCGCGCTCGATCAGCTCGGTGCTGAGCATCATGTGGGTGCTGCGAGCGCTCGAACGCGTGGGCGATCACGCCAACAACCTGGCCGAGTACGTGGTCTACCTGGTGAAGGGGCTCGATATTCGCCACACCGCGCCGGACAGCCTCGATGAGCAGATGCTAAAAAAGCCTTGACCTTTTAAAGCGTTGAGCCTGCAATACGCCCAGGCATTCCACCCGGGCGTATTTATAAGGATCCTCGATGCTAACTGCGGTCTCCGCCCTGAGCCAGGGCATCCGCCTGGTCTATCGAAAAGGACTACGGCGCTATATATTTCTTCCCATCCTGATCAATCTGATCGTCTACATCAGTCTTGCAAGCTTTACCGCTCGGCGCTTTTCCGGCTGGCTGGACCATGCCATGGCGAGCATACCGGCCTGGCTTGACTGGCTCTCCTGGCTGATCTGGCCGCTGTTCGTCTTGAGCCTGCTGGTGGCGATATTTTTTACCTTCACGCTGGTGACGCATCTAATCGCCGCTCCTTTTTACGGCTTTTTGGCCGCCCACATAGAGCGCAGCGCCACCGGTGTCGAGCCGCTGGACGACCGGGGCCTGGCGAAAACGGCCTTGGACGCGGTGGGCCGCGAGCTGGTCAAGCTGCGCTATATTCTGCCCCGCGCCGCCCTTCTATTCGTTTTAAGTTGGATACCCGGGCTCAATTTAGTGGCCCCACTACTCTGGGCGCTTTTTTCCGCCTGGGTAATGGCCATCACCTACCTGGACTACCCCATGGATAACAACAAGGTGAGTTTTAAAGACATGCGCCAACGCCTGGCCGCGCGCTGGTGGCCGAGCATGAGCTACGGGGGGCTTGTCACGCTGATTACCTGGATACCGCTTGCCAACCTTTTCTTGCTACCCGGGGCCGTGGCCGGAGCGGTGCTGATGTGGGACGCCCATTACCGGGATATCAAGCAGTTGACTCATGATCGAGTCTGAGCTGGCAGGCTTTTCAAAGGTGGGATACGCGAGGTAGGCGAGGCGTAAACCTTTATAGTGATCAAAAGGTTTATAGCAAAAAAACGTTATACCCATAAAAAACTAGACCCCGCTACGAGGCGGGGTCTTCATTTATGCTTAGCGATTGCGATGTGTAACGAAAGCTTCCTATCCTTTTGAGGGGCTCCAACCGTGGAATCTAACCCTAACTAACGTTTTCTATCGTCGCTTGATTCAATCCTTGAATCGTATGGAGCATCCATGCAGTGGGACATCCTGTCCCTTATAAATGCTCACTCCCTAAGCGTAACGCTTTGTACAGAAAATGCAACAAAATGTTACTTATGAATCAGAGTTTTTCTCAACTACGCCTTCCGGAGAAGTTTCTGCACCCTCTTCGGTTGCAGTACCCATTGAGTCCGGCTCACCGATGGTTTCATCGTTAGGGCCTTGGGTGTGATGGTCGGTTTCGAGCTCTTCCTGAGTGTAATCCGGGTTGTCATTGGTGTTCATATTGACACCGGATGACTCGTGCGCCGGATCCTGCTCGACCATGCTGTCCTGGTTTTCCTCGATCGACGAGTGATCGGTGGTATCTGCAAACGCCATCGGGCTTGCCAATAGGCCAAACGAAATACCTAGAATACCAGCTTTCTTGAGTAGCTCCTTGGACATCATATTCCACCTCCTGAATCGCTGTGGTTACCGCTTAAAGTAAGAAAGAGTACCTTTCGGTCGACTACTTTGAAGCAGCTGTCTTTCTTACCAAAAGCTTTGCAGAGGCTGTGCCAAACATGGCATAAAAATTAATATTACTTTAAAAACAGTAACTTAAAATATTACAAGTCTTATACAGAAAGCCGGACAACGGCGTTTGCAACACTAAAAAGTGGCTAATAATGACACATAGACAATTTGTGACCCAATCTTGTATGCCATTTTGACACACTGTACAACTTTGGTCTCATATACCTAGGTCTGAGCAATTCGCGAGACGGGAAAGACGCAGCGAAAACGCGCCCCCTGCTGAGGGTGAGAGTCGATTTGAAGCTTTCCGTCGTGGCGCAGCAGGACGTGTTTCACGATGGCAAGCCCGAGCCCGGTACCACCGGTGGCGGTACTGCGGCCTTTATCCACGCGGTAGAAGCGCTCGGTCAGGCGGGGAATATGGACCGGGTCGATACCGTGCCCATTATCCTCCACTTCGATACAGACGCCGCCGTCAAGGAGGGGGGCGTAGCGCAGCGTGATCTCGCTCCCCCCGGGGGCGTAACGCACGGCGTTGAACATCAGGTTGGAAACGGCGCTTCGAAGCTCCTGCTCGCTTCCGATCAGCCGCGCGTCGCTTTCGATCACAAGCTCGATACTCTGGGGCTCGGTGTGCTGCTGCTGGGAAAGAGCGTTGGCATCCTGGTGAATGCTTTGTAAAAGCGGCGCCAACGCCAGCGGCTGATGATCCTTACCGCCCTGGTCGATTTCCAATCGGGAAAGCAGTAGCAGGTCATTGACCAGGTTCTGCATACGCAGGGTTTGCGCCTGCATCTGGCCGATACTGCGCCCCAACCGGGGCGGCAGCTCGTCTTTTAAATCGCTGTAGGTTTCCAGGTAACCCGAAAGCACGGTAAGCGGCGTGCGTAATTCGTGGGACACGTTGGCCACGAAATCACGGCGCATCTGCTCCAGGCGGTGCAGCCGGGTAATATCGCGCGCCATTACCAGACGCTCGTCATCGCCGTAGAGCGTGATTTGATACTCGAGAATACGCCGCTCGTCGATCGGCGAGGTAAGCGTTAACGGCTCGCTGTACTGGCGCGCGGAGAAGTAGCGTACGAAGGCGGGATCGCGCAGCAAATTGGTAATGTGCTGGCCACGGTCGTGGGCGGTTTGCAGTCCCAGCATCTGGTGCGCGGCGCTGTTCCACCATTCGAGATCGCCGTGGCGGTCGAGCATGACCACGCTGTCGCGCATCGCCTCAGAAGACTCCTGGATACGCGCAAGCGTGGCTCTTAGTCGGCTTTGCGTGATCCGCTGGCTTTTCTGGTAGCGGTAGAGTCGGTCCAGCAGCTCACCCCAAAGGCCCTTGGCCGCGGGGGGCTCTTCGTTGGGCGTGAAGGTCAGCCACTGATGCAGGGTACGCAGTTGGCGCAGATGATAGAAAAGACACGCCCCCAAACCCGCTGACAGCCCCAGCCCCGGCGAGCCAAACAGCCAACCCAGGACGACGCCGAGGGTGGCCAGACCCGCGATACGCCAAAGCTCTCGGCTCCACAAACGCACGCGCTACACCCGGGCGGAGAAGCGGTACCCGGTGCCGCGCACCGTTTGAATCAGGTTCTGGTGGGCATCGCCCAGCGCCTTACGCAGACGGCGGATATGCACGTCCACGGTGCGCTCTTCGACGTAGACGTTGCCGCCCCATACCTGATCCAACAGCTGGCTACGGGTGTAGGCGCGCTCCTGATGGGTCATGAAAAACTGCAGTAAGCGATATTCGGTGGGCCCCATATCCAATGCCTTGCCGTGGGCGCTGACCCGATGGCTTACCGGATCGAGCATCAAACCGTTGATTTCGATGGGGTCTTCCACGCCGCGTGGCGTCGTTCGGCGCAGCACCGCTTTCAAACGTGCCACCAGTTCGCGAGGCGAAAACGGCTTGGTGATGTAGTCGTCTGCCCCCGCTTCGAGCCCCTGGATCTTGTTATCTTCTTCGCCCTTGGCGGTCAGCATGATGATCGGGATCTCGGCGGTCGCCTCTTCGCGCTTCAGCCGCCTTGCAAGCTCGATCCCGCTGGTGCCCGGCATCATCCAGTCAAGCAGCAGAAGGTCCGGCTGATGGTCCACGACCAGGGCGTGGGCGTCCTGGGCATTGTCCGCTTCGAGCACGCGATAGTCCGCCATTTCCAGCGCCACCGCGATCATCTCGCGAATGGGCGCCTCATCATCGACGATCAAAACGGTCTTGGCGGTCATTGGCGGGCCTCACGGTGTCCAAACGAAAGTGGTTCGATGACATATCGGTGACAATCACACCATGGGCGGGTGACAGTTTTATGACATCCCCGACATTAGCCTGTCACCGGCCACCAGCTCAAGGCCAGCCCGGCAAATACCAGAAGTCCCGACCAGTGGTTGTTCAAAAACGCCTGAAAGCACGCGTCGCGCTCGCGGCCAACGATCAAGCGCTGCTGATGCACGAAGGTCACCGCCATGGCCACAAGGCCCAGCCAGAAGAATCCGCCAAGCCCTACACGCCAGCCCACCAGCGCCAGCAGCGCAAGCGTGGCCGCCTGCAGCAGCCCGATGATCAACCGGTCGGCCTCGCCAAACAGCACGGCGGTCGATTTGATGCCGATCTTCAGGTCATCGTCGCGATCCACCATGGCGTATTGGGTGTCGTAGGCGACGGTCCACAGCACGTTGGCTAAAAACAGAATCCACGCCTCGAGAGGCACGTAGCCCAGCACCGCGCCGAACGCCATGGGGATCGCCCAGGAGAACGCGGCGCCCAGTACCACTTGCGGGAAATGGGTATAGCGCTTCATGAAGGGGTAGATAAACGCCAGCGCCACGCCGCCCAACGAGAGGGCCACGGTAAACCAGTTGGTCAGCAGGACCAGCACGAAGGAGGCGGCGACCAGCAAGATGAACAGCAGTTTGGCTTCGGCCTCGCTGATACGCCCGGTCGCCAGCGGCCGGTTTTTAGTGCGTTTGACGTGGCCATCGAAGTGGCGGTCGGCGTAGTCGTTCACCACGCAGCCCGCCGCGCGCATGGTGTAGACCCCGGCGATGAAGATCAGCAGCACGCCACGCCCCGGCACGCCTTCGCCGGCCACCCACAGCGCCCAAAGGGTCGGCCACATCAAAAGCCAGGTGCCGATGGGCCGGTCCAGGCGCATCAGGGTGATGAAATCCGCCGCCCGAGACCACCCGGTAGGGCGCAGCAGTGAACGATCCATGCTTACCTCTCAAAGACAAAACGCGCGTCTAGCCTAGCGCGAAGCCATGCCAAGATCATCCGCCATCGTGGATAAAAAGGCCTCCTGGACCAATAGCGCCAGGCCGGTGTGATAAAAGACCGAACGCCGCGCCCACACCCCGGCCGCCCCAGGAGGACACAAGCGGCGGGCAAACGCTGGCCGCTGGCGGGTAGCAAAGAGGGGCCCGCGTACAAGATCCGGCTGGCGAAACAGCCAGCTCCCCAGTGAACGTTCGCCAAGGTGCTTTAGGTGTTGCCCCTGAAGCTGCTCGAGAGGCGCCACCGAGCGCGCCACTACCCAAGGGGCGTCATCCACGCACAGAGCCACTTCACGAAGCCAGGCCAGACGGCGCGGCGCCAGGCCCAGTGTCAGCGCTTCGTCGCGGGTGGGCACCCCTACCGTTTGGCGCAAAAGCTGCACACGAAAGGGGTTGGGCTGGCCTGCCGAGACCAGCCGCTGGGTCAGGGAATCGGTCGAGGCCACCCACTGCCACCAGGCGGCGCTCATGGCCGGGCGCAGCGCGTTCACGGGTTGCCAGCGCGCGTAGGGGGTAGGGTGCAAAAGGTGTGAAGCCACGCGGCCTCCTGGGCGGTCAAGTCGTTGAAGCTAGTGTAACATGACGTTCTAACGCACTTTTCTCAACGACATTTTCTTGAAGACCGTTCATTTAAAGACCCTTCATTTAAAGACAGTCATTGAAAACATCATGGTTCCAACACTGGGTGATGGCATGACCCATTCCTTCTCTCAAACCGAAAAGCCGGTGGATTTGATCATCCTGGGCACCGGCATGGCCGGTGTCGGTCTGGCCCGGGCATTGCGGCGCCAAGGTGACACCCGCTCGATCACCCTGGTAAGTTTCGACAGCGGCGATGAGTACAGCAAGCCACTGCTCTCCACGGGCTTTGGCAAACGCCTGGCGCCCGAGGCACTCGCCAGGCAAAGCGCCGACGAGGTGGCCCGCGAGCTCGACGCCACGCTGCGCCCCCATACCCATGTCACCGCGCTCGACGTCGATAGCCGGCGCCTGACGCTTGCCAACGGCGAGCAGCTTGCTTTCGAAAAGCTCGTGCTGGCCACCGGCGCCAGCCCACGCCTGGCCCTTGACGTGCCCGACACGTTGACCGGGCGCTTTTTCAGCGTGAACGACCTGGACGACTACCGGGGCTTGCATGAAGCACTGGCTTCGCGCAGTGCCCGGGTGGCGATCATTGGTGCAGGACTGGTCGGCTGCGAATTCGCCAACGATCTGCACGCCGCGGGTCACCAGGTCACGCTAATCGCCCCGGAAGCCACGCCGCTACCGCGCCTTCTACCCGCGCCGCTTGGCGAGGCGCTGGGCAGCGCATTCGAAGCGGGCGGCATTGCCCTGGCGCTGGGCCGCACGGTGAGCGCTATCGCAACGGATGAACACGACGATCTGATGCTCACCCTCGATAACGCCGAAACCTGCCGCGTGGATGCCGTGCTAATGGCCACCGGTCTGACCCCGCGCACAGCGCTTGCTCGCCAGGCGGGGCTTGACGTGTCGCCAAGCGGTATCCAGGTGGACCGCTACCTGCAAACCTCGAACGCTGCGATCTACGCGCTGGGCGATGCCGCCTGTGTCGACGGCGTCAATGCCATGTACGTACAGCCCCTTCAAGCCAGTGTGAAGGCGTTGGCGGCCACCCTGGCCGGCACCCCAACCCCAGTAAGCTTTGGCGCCTGGCCGGTGGTAGTGAAAACGCCGCTGCTGCCCGTGGTGGCCTACTCCCCGCCTGCGCCCGTCGCGCAGTGGCGTATCGAGGGCGAAGGCGATGCGCTCGCCGCCCTTGGCGAAGATAAAGATGGTCAATTAGTCGGGTTTGCGTTGACAGGCAGTTGCGTCAAAAGGAAAGTGGAGCTTTCCAGAGCGGTGCCTGCGCTGCTAGGCTGATCCACGACCGATTGGTGATCAGGCCATAAAGTTAAAACACTCGTTTGTTTTCAATAACACTCATAAGCGTTACGCTTACTTTTTCTATCAGGGAGACCCCTTTTATGCGCAAACCTGAACTCGCCGCTGCCATTGCTGAAAACGCTGATCTTTCCAAAGACAAAGCGGGCCAAGTGCTGAACGTCATTCTTGATGAAATCACCAATAGCGTGGCCAAGGGTGAAGACGTGGCCCTGATCGGTTTCGGTACCTTCACCGTGCGCGAACGCGCCGCCCGTACCGGTAAAAACCCGCAAACCGGCGAGCCGCTGAAGATTCCGGCCAGCAAAAACGTGGCGTTCAAGCCCGGTAAAGCGCTCAAGGACGCCGTTTCCTAATGAAACTCCGGCTAACGCTGTGGCTACTTGGCTTGATGCTCAAGCGAGCACTGCGGCGTAAGCCGCGTTTCAAAGAACAGCTTGAGCGTATGCGCAGTCTGGACTGGGGCATTGCCACGGAAGACCTCGGCACTGCCCGCCACTACCGAATGACGCCTAACGGCATCGACACCGGTAAAGGCCTGCCCATCGACCTGGACCTCGAACTACGTTTTCGCGACCAGGACGCCGCGCTGAAAATACTCAAAAAACCGACCCAGCAAGCCTTTCTGCACGGCATGATGAACGGCGACGTACGCCTGGTCGGCGACTCCAGCGATATGAACAAGCTGCAGAAGCTTTTGAAGTATTTGTAACGGCTAACAGCCCGCCCCCGCCAAGGGGGCGGGCTGTTTTAGTCTGTGGTTGAGACAATCCCTGCGCTCACACGTCGGCTTTTCTTCGAGTCTTCCCCCATGGTGGCAAACACGCTCAAAACGCGCGGGCTGCGCCTCTCAGGCCTGCCTAACGGTTTACTGTGCCCTGAGCATATCGAAACGACTTCGGTCGACCTGCCCCGTGACCCTGCGTTGTTGCTACGCCCCTGCTATATCAGCGTCGACCCTTACATGCGCACCCGCATGCACGCCCAAGGCTATGGATATATTGCGCGCTGGCAAACCGGCAGCACGCTTTCCGGCTGGACGCTGGCCGAAGTATTGGAAAGTCGCCAGGCAGGCTTCATGCCGGGAGATCTCGTCGCGGGGCATCTGCCCATGCAGGAAGTCGTGGCCAGCAGCGCGAAGGGGCTTTACCTCTTGCCCAAAGCGCAGAACCCGCTCGCCTATTTACATCCGCTGGGCATGACGGGTTTGACAGCCTGGGTAGGCATGGCGCTACTGGGCAAGCCTTTAGCGCAGGATACGGTACTGGTCAACGCCGCCGCCGGGGCGGTGGGGTCACTTGCCGCGCAGCTTGCCAAGCACGCGGGGGCTCGCGTTATCGTGACGGCCGGGCGCGATGACAAGCGCGCGTGGCTACGCCGATCAGGCTTTCACACCGTGCTCGACCACCGCCACCCCGACTACGCCCGCCATCTCGAACGCGCCGTACCCGAAGGTATTACGTTGAGCTTCGAGAACGTGGGCGGCAACGCTTTCAGCGCGGCGATCGACTCGATGCGTGAAGGCGGGCGCATCGTACTATGCGGGTTGGTCAGCCAGTACCAGTCGGCGAACCCCCGTCAGGGGCCCAACAACATTGCGACGCTTCCCGCGAAAGACATCACGATGACGCCCTTCGTGGTGCCCGACTATCTCGGCTACTGGGCCGAGTTTCAGCGCTTTATGGCACCGCTCGTCACTGAGCATCAGCTAAGCTGGCGGTTGAGTAAGGTACCGGGCGGGCTAGAAAGCGTCGCGGCAGCGCTCATCGGCGTGCTGAGCGGCGACAACCTGGGTAAACAGGTCGTGGAAATGTCTTGAAGCGACCAAGCACCAGGTGCGCCATAGCAACTCACGCGCCGCCATTGTTATACTAACGTCTAATAAATCAAACGAAGAGACGCCATGCCGATCCTGCGCCGCCTTTGGACCCTGGACAAGTTCGCCTACAGCCTGCGCGTATTTATCGCCTTTAGCGGGGCGCTGCTTTTTAGCGTGCTGCAGGCCGACGTGGCGTTGGTGATTCCGCTGTTTTTGGGCATTATCGCCTGCGCGCTTTCGGAAACCGACGATAGCTGGCAGGGCCGCCTGCAGGCGCTGGTGGTCACGCTGTTATGTTTTGCGCTGGCCTCTTTTATCGTCCAGTGGCTGTTTCCCTGGCCGTGGCTGTTCGCGTTGGGCCTGGGGGTGTCGGCGTTTACGCTGATCATGCTCGGCGCCATCGGCCAGCGCTACGCGACGATCGCCTCGGGCACGCTGATTCTATCGATCTATTCGATGATCAATATCGAGCAGCACGGCGGCGTGGATGCGGACGTGGCCTCGCGCCAGCTTCTGCTGCTGGCGGGGGCGGCCTGGTACGGGGTCATTTCGGTCATCTGGTGCGCGCTTTTTTCCCGCCAGCCGCTCAAGCAGAGCATGGCGCGGGTCTACAAAACACTGGGCGAGTTTTTGATTCTCAAGTCGGCGCTTTTTGAGCCGGTGCGCGGGGTGGATGTCGAGGCGCGCCGAGTGGCGCTGGCGCACCAAAACGGCCAGGTGGTCGCCGCGCTGAACCAGGCCAAGGAGATGATCTTTCGCCGGCTGGAGGGCCAACGAGGCAGCCGTAAGCTCAATCGTTACCTGCGCATCTATTTCGTGGCCCAGGATATCCACGAGCGAGCAAGCTCCACCCACTACCCCTACGGCGCGCTGACCGAGGCGTTTTTCCACCACGACGTGCTGTTTCGCTGCCAGCGCCTTCTCGACCAGCAGGGCCGGGCGTGCCGCCAGCTGGCCAAATCGCTGCTATTGAACCGGCCGTTTAGCCATGAGCAAAGCGAGCAGGCGCTCGCGGATCTGCGCGCCTCGATCGACAACCTGCGCGACCGCGGCCGGCCGGAGTGGCGCAACCTGATTCACCCACTCAATGCGCTGGCGGACAACCTGGCCACGCTAGAGGCACAGATCGCCAGCGCCCATAACCCGGACAGCAGCGTGGAGCGGCGCGACAGCGCGCTTTATGACCGCTCGCCGGCCAGCCTCAAGGATGCCTGGAGCCGCGTGCGCTTGAATTTGACGCTGGGCTCGCCGACCTTTCGCCACGCCGTGCGCCTTTCCACCGCGCTGATGGCGGGCTACGCGATTTTGCACTGGCTGGACCCGGAACAGGGCTTCTGGATCCTGCTCACCACGCTGTTCGTCTGCCGACCCAATTTCGCGACCACTCGGCGCTTTCTCTCCCAGCGTATTCTGGGCACGGTGATCGGCTTGATCGTGGGTTGGGCGTCGATCAGCCTGTTCCCCCAGCCTGGCGTTCAAAGCATCATCGCGGTCGCCGCCGGGGTCGCGTTCTTTGCCAACCGGGAGCGGCGCTACGTGGTCGCGACCGCCTCGATCACCCTGCTGGTGCTTTGCAGCTTCAACCAGGTGGGCGACGGTTTTAACCTGATTTGGCCGCGGCTATTCGATACGCTGATCGGCGCGGTCATTGCCGGGCTGGCGGTATTTTTCATTCTGCCGGACTGGCAGGGGCGCAAACTTTACCGCGAAGCCGCCAAGGTGCTGACCAGCCACCGCGGCTATCTCGACGAGATCGTCCACCAGTACGAAGAGGGCAAGCAGGACGATTTGAGCTACCGCCTGGCGCGGCGCAACGCGCACAACGCCGATGCGGCGTTTTCGACGCTTTTGACCAACATGCTTCACGAGCCGGGCCACTACCGCAAGCAGGATGCGGACAGCGGCCTGCGCTTTTTGGTGCTCTCCAATACGCTGCTGAGCCACCTTTCCGCGCTGGGCGCCCACCGCCACCGGCTAACCGAAGCCGAAGACGACGCCGCGCTGATGCCCCAGGCCAAACGGATTAGCGAGCTGCTGGCGGCGCTGACCGAGCAACTCCACAAGCGCCGGCCCGTCACGGATTTGGAAGACCAGACCCGTGCGCTTCTGGACGCGCTGGGCGAGCCGGTGCAAACGCCCGAGAGCGACGTCAACGCCGTTACGCTTTACCGGCCCATTCAGAGCCAGCTACGGCTGATCGCCGAACAGCTAACGCCGCTGGCGCAGAGCGCCGGGCGGCTGACCCAAACCAAATCCGAAGCCTCATGAACCGCTATACCTGGCCGTAGCGCCCGGCCGCCTCGCCCAGCCAGCGGCGCACCAGCACGGCGGTAGCCTCGCTGTCGCTTTGCAGCGCCTGGGCAAGGGCCGTAACCCGTTCGAGCAGATCAGCATCGCGCTCAAGATCGGCGATTTTCATCTGGGCGAGCCCGGTCTGACGGGTGCCCAGCACTTCGCCGGGGCCACGAATCTCCAGGTCCTTTTCGGCGATGCGAAAGCCGTCGGTGGTTTCGCGCATCACGCTTAGGCGCTCTTTGGAGCTTTTGGAGAGCGGCGGATGATAAAGCAGCACGCAGAAGCTCTCCAGGCTGCCCCGCCCCACCCGGCCGCGCAGCTGGTGGAGCTGGGAAAGCCCCAAACGCTCCGGGTTTTCGATGATCATGAGACTCGCGTTGGGCACGTCCACTCCCACCTCGATCACCGTGGTAGCGACCAACAGATCAAGTTCGCCTTCCTTGAACGCCGCCATTACCTCGGCTTTTTCGCCGGCCTTCATGCGCCCGTGGATCAGGCCGATGGCAAGCTCCGGCAGCGCGGCGGTCAGCTCTTCCCGCGTGACCTCGGCGGCCTGGCACTGTAATACCTCGGACTCGTCGATCAGCGTGCAGACCCAGTAAGCCTGGCGGCCGTCGCTGCAGGCGCGGCGGATCCGCTCGACCACCTCCGGGCGGCGCTCGTCAGACACCACCACGGTTTTCACCGGCGTGCGCCCCGGCGGTAGCTCGTCGATCACCGAGACGTCCAGGTCCGCGTAGGCGCTCATGGCAAGCGTGCGCGGAATGGGCGTGGCGGTCATGATCAGCTGGTGCGGGGTCAAGCCCCCCGCTTCGCCCTTTTCACGTAGCGCCAGGCGCTGGTGAACGCCGAAGCGGTGCTGCTCGTCGATGATCGCAAGCCCCAGGCAGTGAAACTTCACATCGTCCTGAAAAAGCGCGTGGGTGCCGACCACCATGCGCGCGCGGCCATCGGCGATGGCCGCCTTGGCATCCAGGCGGCTTTTGCCCTTGAGTTTGCCGGCAAGCCACGCCACCTCGATTCCCAGCGGCTCGAACCAGGCCTTGAAGGAGCGGTAGTGCTGCTCGGCCAGGATCTCCGTGGGCGCCATGATCGCCGCCTGGCAGTCGCCGGAAAGCGCCGAAAGCGCGGCCATGGCGGCCACCACGGTCTTGCCCGAACCGACATCGCCTTGAACCAGCCTGAGCATCGGGGCGGGCTCGGCCAGATCGAGTTCGATCTCCTCGAGCACCCGGCGCTGGGCGCCGGTAAGCGCAAACGGCAGCTGAGCCAAAAAGCGGGTTTGCAGGCTGCGCCCGGCGGGAAGCCTGGGCGCGCCATCGGCCTGGATGCGCAGGCGCACCTCGCGAAGGCTTAGCTGGTGGGCCAGAAGCTCCTCGAGCGCCAGCCGCCGGGTGGCCGGGTGCAGGCCCTGGGCCAGGGTATCCAGGTCCACATCCGGCGGCGGCTGATGCAAAAGCGCGAGGCTTTCGTGAAGCCCCGGCAGGTCGAAACGCTCGGCAAGTGCCGGCGGAATCATGTCCGGCAGCGCCTGCGGAGTATCGGTTAGCCTGGCGAGCGCCTGGCTTGTGAGGGCGCGCAGCCGGGTCTGGTGCAGCCCTTCGGTGGTGGGATAAATCGGCGTGTAGTGCTCTTCGACCGGTGTATCGGCGGCGCCGCTTGGCCGGTACTCCGGGTGGTAGATCTCAAGACCCGTGGCGCCGGCGCGGGCCTCGCCAAAGGCGCGCAGCGTAACCCCGGGGCGCAGCTGCTGGCTTTGGGCCGGCGAGAAGTGAAAAAAACGCAGACTCAGGATGCCGCTTGCATCGCGCAGGCGCACCAGCAGGCTACGCTTTCGCCCCTTGACGATATCGCAGGCGGTGACTTCGCCCTCGATCACGGCCTCGCTGCCCGCGCGCAAGAGCCCGATGGGCGTGACGCGGGTACGATCCTGATAGCGCAGCGGCAGGTGAAACAGCAGGTCGCTCACGCGCTCGACCCCTAGCCGCGCAAGTTTGAGCGCTAGCGCCTCGCCGACGCCCTTGAGCTCGGTGACCGGCGCATCGAGCTCGTTCATGGCGCGGGCTGCCGGCACTGGCTGATCGCCTCGATCAAGGCGTCGATGGCCTTGGGCCGAGGGAAGCTCGCCCGCCAGGCAATGGCCACAGTACGCGAAGGCGCCGGCGCCACGAAGGGCCGGCTTGTCAGTAGCGACTGCTCGTGCTTCTCTGTACCCAACGCCGACTGCGGCAGCACCGTAATGCCCAGCTTCGAGGCCACCATATGGCGGATCGTCTCGAGGGAGCCGCCTTCGGCTATCAGCGTATTGCTCGGGCTATTGAGCTTGTGGGTAATCGCCGGGCAGGCCTCCAGTATCTGGTCGCGAAAGCAGTGCCCCTCGCCCAGCAGCAAAAGCCGCTCCTCGAGCAGATCCTCCTTATCGATCGCCTCCCGCGCAGCCCAGGGGTGGTTGCTGGGGATCAGCACCTCGAACGCCTCGTCGTAAATCGCCTTGGTCACCACGTCGGTTTCGGTAAACGGCAGCGCCACGATGATCACGTCCAGCTCGCCGCTTCTAAGCTTGCTACGCAGCGTGCCGGTCAGCCCCTCTTCGATGTAGAGCGGCATTTGCGGCGCTACCTTGGCCAGCGCCGGAATCAGGTGCGGGTAAAGGTAAGGCCCGATGGTGTAAATGGCCCCGATGCGTAGCGGGTTGGCCAGTTGGTCGCGCCCGGCGCTTGCCAGCTCGAAAATCAGACTGGACTGCTCCAGCACACGCTGGGCCTGGGCGATGATCTTCTCGCCAAGCGGGGTGACCTGCACCGTGGACTTGGAGCGCTCGAACAAGGGCGTGTCGAGCTCGTCCTCGAGTTTTTTGACCGCCACCGAGAGCGTCGGCTGGGAGACGTGGCACCGCTCGGCAGCGCGGCCGAAGTGGCGCTCTTGTGCAAGGGTTACGATGTAGCGAAGTTCTGTTAAAGTCATAACGGTGCCGGCTGGCATCCTCTCGTAGCAGGTCGTGACGCATCGTCGTGGCCATGAACGGGATGGCAAGGACAGACAAATCTCTTTGACGATGGCATATCTCAAAGGGACTTTGTATCTAATAGGGAATATTTATCAGAAGGAGTGCGCAGGTGAAACTCACTGTACTGATTATCGGCTGTGGCGATATCGGCATCACCCTGGGGCGCGAGCTCCTGAGTGAAGGGCATCGCGTGGTGGGCGTGCGCCGCCAAACCGAGTCGTTACAGGGTACTGGTATCGAACCCCTGGCCCTCGATCTTAACCAACTTGAAGGGGCGAGCGCCACGGCGCTACCCCAGGCGGACTACGTGATCTACACCGTCAGCGCCGACCGCTTCGAGGAGAGCGCCTACCAAAGCGCCTACCCGGATGGCTTGAAGCGCGTGCTCGGCGTACTGGAGCAACACGACGTGCCGCCACGGCGTATTTTCTTCGTCTCTTCGACCAGCGTTTATGGCCAGCAAGAGGGCGAAGCGGTCAGCGAAGTCAGCCCCACGGACTCCACCAGCTTCTCCGGCAGCCTGATGCGCGAAGCCGAGCAGGCGCTTTTGAACCACCCGCTGCCCGGCACGGTAGTGCGTTTTTCGGGCATCTACGGCCCGGGCCGCGACCGGCTGATTCACCAGGTGCTGGGCGGGCGTATGGCCGCCATAACGCCGGCGATCTACTCCAACCGTATTCACCGCGACGACTGCGCCGGCATACTCGCCCACCTGATCCAGTGTCAGGAGAGCGGCAAGCCCCTGGCCGAGCTTTATCTGGGCAGCGACTCTGAGCCCGCCACCATGTACGACGTCATGAGCTGGCTTGCCAAAGAGCTCAAGGTGGAAACCACCGAGACCATGCAGTCGCCGCTTCGCCGGCGTACCAGCAAGCGCTGCGATAACAGCCGTATCCGCGAGACGGGCTACGCGTTTCGCTACCCGAGCTTTCGCGAGGGCTACGCCCAGATCCTCAAGGAAGGCGGCTTCAAGCCACAAAAAGCGTAACGGCTTTTCGACACAAAAGAGCGAGCCCGCGGGCTCGCTCTTTTTTTGGCTCTTTGGCAGCGCCTAGTCGCCAATGATCATCACGGCTTCGGCTTCCACCTGGCTTCCCTTGGGCAGCGCGCGAACGCCCACCGCGGCGCGCGCGGGGAACGGCGCCTTGAAGAACTCTTCCATTACGCGGTTAACGATGGCGAAGTTATCCAGGTCCACCAGGTACAGGTTGAGCTTGACGATATCGGTAAGCGAGCCGGCGGCTTCTTCGCACACCGCCTGCAAGTTGGTGAACACCTGACGCGTTTGAGCTTCGATATCACCGGCTACGAGTTCCATGGACTCCGGGTCGAGCGGAATCTGACCGGACATATAAACCGTATTGCCCGCCTTGATGGCCTGAGAGTAGGGGCCGATGGCGGCCGGGGCTTTCTCGGTATTGATAACGGCTTTATTGCTCATGGTGCCTTGCTCCTGTTGCGGCCATTCAATGGCATTTTTAATAAATGTGTTAAACGAATAAAACCTTCCAACCGTACAGAAAAAGCCGCTCCCGCCCGCGCATCAAGGGCATTGAAAGCGCGCGGTCAGGGAGGGCTTAGTTGGCTATTCGAGTTATTTTGCTGACGCTTGGCAGGTTGCGGATACGTTTCATGATACGGGCCAGGTGAACCCGCCCTTTTACCGAGAGCGTCAGGTTCACCGTGGATAGACGAGCGTCGCGCTCTTCGATGCCGATACGCTCGATATTGGCGTCGGCGTCGGTCACAAGACCTGCAAGCTCGGCCACCAGACCCCGGCGGCTTTCGATCTCAATACGCAGCGCCACCGGGAAGTCTTCGTCGATGTTCTCCGACCACTCCAGGCTGAAGAGCTTTTCCGGATCGCTTCTCAAATCCGACAAATTCTTGCACTCGCTGCGATGCACGACGATGCCCTTGCCCACGGACAAATGCCCGACGACCGGGTCACCGGGCAGCGGGTGGCAGCAGCGGGCAAAGCTCAGCACCATGCCTTCGCTGCCGCTGATCACCACGGCGTCATCGCTGTTTTCCAGCCGTTTGGGGCCGCCATCGACGCCGTGGGCAACGTCCACCAGCCGCCGGGCGGCGACGTAGGCCATGCGATTGCCAAGGCCCAATGATTCGAGCAAGACGTCCAGCGAGGACACGTCCAGCTCCTTGAACGCCCGGGGGAAGATCCGTTCGTCGAGCTCCTCGAGGCTCGTCTCGAAGGAGGCGAGCGCCTTGTTCAAAAGCCGCCGCCCCAGCATGATCGCTTCCGACTGCTGCTGGTGTTTCAGCGCGTGGCGAATGGCCGAACGCGCCTTGGCGGTGGAAACGAAGTTGAGCCAGGATAGATTGGGCCGCGCGCCGGGGGCGGTAATGATTTCCAGGGTCTGGCCGCTTTCAAGGCGCGTGGAAAGCGGCGCCAGGTGGCGGTCGATACGACACGCGATGCAGTTGTTGCCGATATCGGTGTGCACGCTGTAGGCGAAATCGACCACCGTCGCCCCCTGGGGGAGCTCCATGATGTCGCCCTTGGGCGTGAAGACGTAGATATCGTCGGGGAACAAGTCGTTTTTGACGTGCTCGATGAACTCCAGCGAGTCGCCGGCGTGGCGCTGCATCTCCAAAAGTCCCTTCACCCAGGCCCGCGCCCGGGCATGGCTGCCTTCGGCGATAGGATGGGAGGTTTGGCCGGCCTTGTAGAGCCAGTGCGCGGCGATGCCGTTGTTCGCCATGGCTTCCATTTCGCGGGTGCGTATCTGCACCTCGATGGGCATACCGCGCTGGCCAAAGAGCGTGGTGTGCAGGCTCTGGTAGCCGTTCGCCTTGGGAATGGCGATGTAATCCTTGAAGCGCCCGGGTACCGGCTTGAACAGGTTGTGGACCACGCCCAGGATGCGATAGCAGCTCGCCACATCGTCGGTGATGATGCGAAAACCGAACACGTCCATGATTTCGGCAAAGGGTTTGCGCTGGTCGCGCATCTTTTTATAGATCGATAACAGGTGCTTTTGCCGGCCGACCACCGTGCCCTTGAGCGCTTCGTCGTCGAGGCTTTGTTGCAGCGAAGACTGTATTTCGCGCATCGCGCCGCGCCGGTTACCCCGAGCCTTGGCTACCGCGCGTTTGATCCGCTCGGCGCGCATCGGGTGGATCGCCTGAAAGGAGAGATCCTCGAGCTCGATACGAATGGTGTTGATACCCAACCGCCCGGCCACGCGGGCATAGATTTCCAGCGTCTCGCGAGCGATGCGCCGCTTTTTGTCCGGGCGAAGCGCCCCCAGGGTGCGCATGTTGTGCAGGCGGTCGGCGAGTTTGACGATGATGACGCGAATATCCCGCGACATCGCCAGCACCATCTTCTGGAAGTTCTCGGCCTGGGCGACGGCCTTATCTTCGAAGGTGATCTGAGTCAGCTTGGAGACACCGTCGACCAGCTCCGCCACCGGGTGGCCGAACTGCTCGCCGAGGGCGTGTTTCGAGACCCCGGTATCTTCGATGACATCGTGCAGCATGGCGGCCATCAGGCTTTGATGGTCCATGTGCATGTTGGCCAAAATGTTGGCGACGGCGAGCGGGTGGGTAACGTAGGGTTCGCCGGAGCGGCGGCGCTGGCCGTCGTGGGCCTGCTCGGCGTAGTAGAAGGCGCGTTTGACCTGTTGGATTTCATCCAAGGGTAAATAGCCGCCGAGTCGGTCGGCCAGGTCATCGATGGTGAACATTTACCGCGCCCCTGATCGGTTTTAGGCTTAGTCGTCGATTTGGACGCTAGGCGCGGCCGGGCGCTGACGCACCGGCGCCTCGACCGGTTCGTCCAGCACGGTATGATCGACCAGACCCGCGGCAATTTCACGCAGCGCCAGGACCGTCGGTTTATCGTTTTCCCAGGCCAGCTGCGAATCCCGCGAGCCACGGGCGAGCTGACGGGCACGCTGGGTGGAAATCATCACCAGCTTGAAGCGGTTTTCAACATTTTCCAAACAATCTTCAACGGTTACGCGTGCCATGGGGTTTTCCTTTAATAACGGCGCCGGGCCAGCAGCGCTTAAAACGCCTGCCAGCCCGGCAAAATGGGCAACTTGACCCGATAGATTACTCGACGCCCGGCGCCTGTGACAAGAGCGCTTTGAGCAGCGGCGCGTGGCGATGCTGCATGGCAACACACGTTAGCCGCTGGCTGATGACCAGCGACGTGAGCTCGCCAAGGGCGGTGGTGAAGTCGTCGTTCACGACCAGGTAGTCGTATTCATCGAAATGGGTCATCTCGTTGACCGCGTCGCGCATGCGCCGCTCGATCACCGCGTGCTCGTCGGTGCCGCGGCTGGCCAGGCGGCGTTCGAGCTCGGCCCGGGAAGGCGGCAAAATGAAGATCGAGACGGCGTCTTTCATCTGCGCTCTGACCTGCTGCGCGCCCTGCCAATCGATTTCCAGAATCACGTCCTGGCCGGCGGCCAGCAGCGACTGAACGGCTTGACGCGAGGTGCCGTAGTAGTTATCAAAGACCCTGGCGTACTCGAAAAAGTCGCCACGCTCGATCATCTCTTCGAACGCTTGGGTCTGGCAGAAGTGATAGTTCACCCCGTCCACTTCCCCTTCGCGGCGGCCCCGTGTGGTATGCGAGACCGATACCTGAAGGCCATCCATACTCTCGATCAGCTCGCGAACCAGGCTGGTTTTGCCAGCGCCGGACGGCGCCGAAACGATAAACAGCGTACCCTGGGACATGAAACGCTTCCCTAATTGATAAAAACAGTCGTTAGCCCTGTGACGCCGCCACGCTTGCTGGCCGCGGTGCGCACTAAAGGCGGGCAGTATCGCATACCTGCCGCGCGGTCTGTAGTAGAAGACATGAGTAGAAGACATAAGTAGACGACATGGTAGAAGCCACGCAACGAACGTCATCGAAAGGAGTGCGGTATGCGGGGAACGATCTTTATATTAGCGCTGATCGCGCTGGGCGTGGCGCTGCAAAAAGGCCTGATCGAGGTCCCCCGCGAGTGGGCGCCCTGGGCGCCTTTGCACATCGACGACCCGGTCACCCCGGTCACGCAGTTAAAACTCAAACGGCTGGAGGGCGACCGCGCCGGTTGCCTGGCAGCGCTCGAGACCGCGCCACCCGGCGAACTCGACGTCACCCCCATGGACGACTACTCGCCCACGGCCAGTTGCCCGCTCACCAACGTCGTGCGCATGAACGCGAGCAGCGTGCGCTTTAACCGAAGCTTCGTGGCTACCTGCCCGATGGCGCTTGCCTGGGTAATGTTCGAACGCCACGAACTACAGCCCGCCGCCGAACGGATCATGGGCAGCCGCGTAAGCCAGGTCGACCACGTGGGAAGCTTTGCGTGTCGTAACGTATACGGGCGTGAATCGGGCAGGCGCAGCGAGCACGCTACGGCAGAAGCGCTGGATGTCACCGGATTTAGGTTCGAGAACGGCCAGCGTATTACGCTGATCAATAACTGGAATGACGAAGGGGCGGTGGGCGAGTTCTTCCGAGAAGCGCGGGACGGTGCCTGCAACACCTTTGGCAACGTACTAGGGCCCGAATACAACGCCGCGCATGCCGATCACTTTCATATGGGCATGCGCGGGTTCAGCCTTTGCCGCTAGGCGCGGCGAGCGATCACTCGAGGTTGATGTCGTCTTCGTCGGTGAGCGCGCCCGCCGCCGCACCGGCGCCTGCGCCAAGCACCGCGCCGCCGCCAACGCTACCACCGGTCGCCGCCGCGGTACCGGCACCCGCCGCCGCGCCAAGGCCCGCGCCGCTGGTGGCGCGCTCGCCAGAGGTCGAGCCGCAGCCCGCCAGGCCGATGGTCAGGGCCGCAATGGCGCCCAGGGTCAAAATACGCGAGGCTTTTACAAATTGAGTATGCATGAGTCATCTCCTTATGGGGGTGCACTCTTATACCTTAGAAAGAATTACCCACCTGCGCCAATTTAATTACGCCAACGCTTCGCTACCGCGCCTGGGCTACCTGGTAGGTGCGCTTTTCAAGCCAGCGCCCGAACACGAAAATGACCAAACCACACAGGGCAAGCCCGGTGCCCACGAAGCCAGTGCTCGACGGCGTAAGCCCGGCGCTGATCGCAAGCCCGGCAAGCCAGGCGCCCAGCGCGTTGGCACCGTTAAAGGCGGCGTGGTTGAGCGAGGCCGCCATGGTCTGGGCATCGCCGGCCACATCCATTAGCCGCGTTTGCAGCGACGGCGCCAGCGCCATGCTGGTACCTACCAGGCCCACGAACAAAAGCCCGGTCCAGACGTTATTGGCCGCGAAGTAGTAAAGCCCCTGAATGACCGCGCACCAGATCAAAATACGTGGAATGGCCCGCATCAGGTTCTTGTCGGCCATACGCCCGCCCACCAGGTTACCGATGATCGAGCCGACACCGAAGATGACCAATACCAGCGGGCCCAGCGCCTCGCTCATACCGGCCTGCTGGGTCAGCGTCGGCATCACGTAGCTAAAGATCGAGAACATGCCGCCACAGCCCACGCAGGCAATGGCCACCGTGACCAGCACGCGCTGCTTGATCAGCGCGGAAAGCTCCTTGAGCGGGCTCGCCAGCGCATCGAAGGGTTGAACGGGCACGTAAAGGCGAATCAGCAGCGCCGTTAAAAGCGCAATGCCCCCCACCCCGGCAAAGGCGATTTGCCAGCCAAACTGGTTACCCGCCCAGGTGCCCAGCGGCGCGCCGAGCAAAATCGCCACCGTCAGCCCCAGCATGACCCGGGAAACCGCCCGCGCCCGCTGGTCCACGGGGACCGCCCCGGCGGCCACCAGCGCCGCCACGCCGAAGTAGGCCCCGTGAGGAAGGCCGGCCAAAAAGCGCAGCCCCACGAAGGACCAAAAACCCGGCGCCATGGCGCTGGCAATGTTACCCACGGCGAACACCAGCATCAGCACGATCAAAAGCGAGCGCTTGGGCACCCGGGCCGCCATCGCGGAAATGATCGGCGCGCCGACCACCACGCCCAGGGCGTAGCTGCTGATCGCATACCCCACCTGGGGCACGGTCACGGCCAAATCCCCCGCCACCCGGTTCATTAGCCCCATGATGACGAACTCGCTGGTCCCGATACCAAAACCACCCAGCGCTAACGCAAATTCGGCCAGACGAGGGTTACTCGCCCGGCCCGCGGAAGACTCTTGCACACTCTGCTCCTCGGGGGTTAGCCCGCTTTTAAAACGTTTGGAATGGGGTAAATGATCGCAGGATTAGACTAAAGTAGAAACTCTTCACCACGAAAACCTGGCATCTCGGCAGGTACCCTCAAGACGAGCGGCCATCCGCCTTGACGGATAACAGACGCTCGCGCAGCTGACGGCTCTTGGGTATCAACCCTACTTGCAACCCTAGCGGGCGGAATACCTGGTCCAGCAGCGCCCGCGTCGGGCTCGCTTTATCCCCTTCGATATCGGAGAGCGAGCGGCGGCTGATACCGACCTTCTCGGCATATTGCGTTTGCGACATTCCCAGCACCTCACGACGCAATTGGCGCAGTACCTGGCCGGTGCTCATTTCCTCACGCAGCAGCCGGTCGAGCAGCTCCACCAGCAGCGCCTCGCGCTCGATACTACTTAACGCTTTGCGCTTCATAGTAGCCCCCAACGCTTTAGCTTATCGTCCAGGTAATCGAGCCCCAGCGCCGGCGAGTCCAGAAGTGTGGGCGCCACCCCGCGCAGGGCAAGACGCTCTTTCAAGCCGAGCAACTGCCTGGCCTGAGCTTGCAGCTCGCCCATCAATTGCTCCGGGGGCAGGTAGGTTTTCAGCGCCTCGGCAATGGCGAACCAGTCGACCTCTCGCCCCTGCTCGAAAGGTGCGCCCCAGGTCGTGGTGCGAATGATACCTTCCGGGTCGGCCTTCATCGGTGCAAAGTCGTAAATCGGCGCCAGCCAAATCCCTTGCGGTGTTTTCAGTAACGCCGTATTGCGGCCATGATTATCGCTGTTGGCAAACGCAATGTTGAGCAGATCACGTTTGACCCACTCACACACGAACGGCGCTTGATCGAAGGGCTGTCCCTCTTCCAATACGCGATACTGCTTGCCAAGCCTGCCGGTCAACGCCTCGATCACCGCAAAGTGATTCAGAAAACTTCCGGGTTCGCGGCCCATCACGGCGTAAACGGATTCCAGACCGAAAAAAGTACGCTGACCCGCTATATGTGCCACGTCGAACCGCGGTAGCCAAAGCGAAGGATAGCGCTCGCCTTCCAGCAGTCGCATACCCTGGGTGTCTATGGTGGCCACGCCAAGGGCGGTGAGTTCCTGGTAGAAGTGGTACTCGGCGCGCAGAATGTTGCTGTCGAGCTCGCTGCGTTGACCGCGCGGAAATTTGACCAAATAGTGCTGGTCGGTGCTGGCCTGGTCGTCCTGATAGGTATCGATCCAGACCTGATCATCAGGCGTACAGCGCAGCAATAGCTTTGGCGCCTCGCCACCGGCACCGGTCGCGCCCCCACCCGCGGCGCCCATTTGCTGGGCATAGGCCAGGAAGTCACTATCCCGGTCTACGACATCACGTAAAGGAAAGCGCTGCTGCTCCAGTGTGCTGCCCGCCGGGCGTGCGGGCAGCGACTCCTTGATGCGCAGATTGCCTACCGGCGCGATGGTGCCGTTGGCCAATAGGGTGTAATCCTGCTCCGCCTCGCTCAGCGATGCGATCCCCAGTTGAGTGACCCAATAGCGCCGGCTAGCGCCCGACGGCATGATGTCATCAAGAAACGTAAACCAGGTCGACGAATGGTGGGTTTCCATTAACGCGACGGGTAAACGTAAGCTGCAGGCCGCGTCATCGTCGCGCTCGAGATACTCGAGCGCGTAATCGGTCACATAGCCCAGCCGGGCCGCCCCTCGGCGCCCCTGCAAGGGGTGCTCGATGACCAGCTCGGCGGCGTCCTGCCATTGGCCGCGATGAAATAGTTGGATCATCAGCACTATCGGGCTACCTTGATTGAGTAATTTATTACTCAAAATTATAGCTCAGGGGCTTATTTTGTGCACTTTATTGCGCATCAGCGCTCAAAATAGACTCTAATGAACATTATTTTGCTCATTAACCATTGGTGATTCATGTCGTTCGATATCTCTACCCAGCCCACCCTCGACCACGCCATGGCCGCGCTTGCCGAGGCCGACCGCGATATCGCCCGGGCCCTGGCGCACGTGGGTCCGCCCGCCCCGCGCCAACGCGACAAGGGCTTCGCCACCTTCTTCTCGACCATCGTCAGCCAGCAGATCTCCACCGGCGCCGCGCGGGCGATCATGGGCCGCGTGAATACGCTGCTACCGGAGCTTCACGCCCAGGCGGTGATGGAGGTCGAAGGCCAGGCACTGCGCGACGCCGGGCTCTCCTGGCGCAAGGTCGAGTACGCCAAGGGCCTGGCCGAGGCGGAGCTTGCCGGCACCTTCAGCGCCGACGGCCTGGAGGCGCTGGACGACGACGCGGCGATTACCGCGATCACCCAACTCAGAGGCTTTGGCCGCTGGAGCGCCGAGATCTATTTGATGTTCTCGCTCAAGCGTGCGGATATTTTCCCCGCGGACGACCTGGCGCTGCGCGTCGCCCTGGGCCGCCTCAAGCGCATGGACGACAAGCCCACGCCCAAGCAGGCGCGTCAGATGGTGGAGCACTGGGCGCCCTGGCGAAGCGTAGGCTCGCTTTTTCTATGGCACTACTACCGGGGCGAGCCGCTTTAGGCGTTCAACCCGCCGAACTTGCCCGCCTGGTAGTCCTCGACCGCCTGGACGATCTCCTCGCGGGTGGTCATCACGAAGGGGCCGTGGGAGAAGATCGGCTCGTCGATAACGTCACCGTGGCCAAAGAGCAGCCGCGCACCCGATGAGGCTTCGATTTCGAGGGTCTCGCCCTCGCGGTCGACCTCGATCAGGTGATGCGCCTTGACCGGCTCACCGCCCACGCTTACCTCGCCGTTCACCACGTAGAGAAACACCTGGCGGCCAGCGGCCACGGGCAACGCCTCACTCGAACCTGCGGGCAGCGTGAGGGTCGACATGAAAATGCCGGTCAATGCCTCGATAGGGCCGGTCTTGTCGTCCCACTGCCCGGCGATCAGGTTCAGCTCACCGCCGCCGGGAAGCGCCAGCGCCGGGATATCCTGCTGCTGCAGGCCCACGTAGTGCGGGTCGCTCATCTTCAGTTTTGACGGCAGGTTGATCCAGAGCTGGAGGATTTCCAGCGGGCCGCCCTCGCGCTTGAACTCGGGCGGCGAGACTTCCGCGTGCACAATGCCGCTGCCCGCGGTCATCCACTGCACACCGCCTTCATGGATCACGCTTTGGTGATCGGTACTATCGGCGTGGGCAAGCGAGCCCTCGAGAATAAAAGTGACCGTCTCGAACCCGCGGTGCGGGTGCGGGCCAAAGGGCAGCCCCTGGTTATTGGCCGGGTAGGTCTGCGGGCCGTGGTGATTCAAAAACAGAAACGGGTCGAGCTGATCGAGCCCGGGCCCCGGTAGCGGGCGGCGCGTGGTCAGGTCGCCGATATCGTCCCGGTGGGCGGCGTGCTGGGCGATGACGCGGCGAGTAGCGTTAGTAGCTGGCATGACAATCTCCATGGACACTTTTATATGGCCCTAGCGTAAAACCTGCGCGGGCCAAAGAGGAGCGAATCTTTTGCTTCGCCATGATGGAAAAAATAGCTGAAACATTGCCTGAGAACCGCTTTATGAACGTTTTTGCGCCGCCTCGCCTCAGAACTCGGTGACTACCGTCACCCCCGCGCTTTCGAATTTATCCATATTGACCAGCGCATCGATCGACGCCGCCAGGCTGATGCGCCGGCCGATCAGCCGCTCCGGGGCGAGCTTGCCGGATTCGATCATCGCCAGCATGTCGCCGTAGCGGTGCGCCTGCATGCCATGGCTGCCGAGGATTTCCAGCTCGTTGGCGATTACCTGGCTCATGGGCACGGCGGGGGTGCTGTGGTCCGCGAGCATCAGCCCCACTTGTACATGCTTGCCGCGCTTGCGCAGGTTACTGATCGAATTGAAGCAGGTAGTGGGGTGGCCCAGCGCATCCAGCGAAACGTGGGCACCGCCGCGGGTGATCTCGCGCACCGCCTCGGTCACACTGGCGACCTCGGCCGCACTCACCGTGGCTACCGCCCCCAGCTGGCGGGCAAGCTTCAAGGCCTCATTCGAGATATCCACCGCCACCACGTTGGCCCCCAGGGCGCTGGCGATCATCACCGCTGAAAGCCCCACGCCACCGCAGCCGTGTACCGCGACCCACTGCCCCGGCGCCGCTTTGCCCTGGTCGACCACCGCACGAAACGAGGTCACGAACCGACAGCCCAGGCTCGCTGCCGTAGCAAACTCGAGGGTTTCCGGCAGCGCCACCAGGTTCACATCTGCGTAGTGGATGCCCACGTACTCGGCAAAGGAGCCCCAGTGGGTAAAGCCCGGCTGAAATTGGTGGTCGCACACCTGATGATGGCCGGCATTACACTCCGGGCAGGTGCCGCAGCCGCCCACGAACGGTACCGTGACCCGGTCGCCAACCCGCCACTTCGTGACATCCTTGCCCACCGCCTCCACGACCCCAGCCAGCTCATGCCCCGGCACGTGGGGAAGCGCCACATCCGGGTCGTGGCCCATCCAGGCGTGCCAGTCGCTGCGGCACACCCCATTGGCCATTACTTTCACCACCACGCCGTGGGGCTCCGGGGTCGGGTCCGGCACCTGTTGAAGAGCGGGCGGTGCAGAAAATTTTTCGAAAACAACGGCTTTCATGGGTCACTCCAGGGCATGTTTGAATCGTCCCAATATAACCAGCCGCGGCTGAAATTACTTTTCTGATCCATGGACACACAAGCGCGTTTTGAAGCACTCTTCCATTAATAGCGCAGCTAAGAAAGAGCCTTTCACCATGGCCCCACTAGACAAGATAGACGCCCAGCTCGTCGCCTACCTGCAGGCCGACGGCCGCCTCTCCAATGCCAAACTCGCCGAGCGGCTTTCGATCAGCGAAGCCACCTGCTGGCGGCGCCACAAACGCCTGGAAGAGGCGAGCGTGATCGAAGGTTACCAGGCCACGCTCAACCGCCGTGAACTCGGCGCCAGTGTGCTGGCCTTCGTGCAGATCACCTGCACCCAGCACGACGGAGCCGCCACCGCCGAGTTCGAACGCCTGGTGCAAGCAAGCTCGCGGGTACTTAGCTGCCACAACACCACCGGCGAGGCGGACTTTCTGCTTCAGGTCATCGCCCGCGACCTGGACGACTACAGCCGGTTCGTGGAGACGGTACTGCGAAAGCTCCCCGGAGTATCGAGCATCCGCTCGAACCTTTCGCTACGGGAAGTGAAGGCTACGAACCGGCTGCCGGTGGAAGAGTTGCTGGGGGGTTAGAGCAGCGCTATGCAAGGTTTCATTTTTACGAATCTTGCCTCTCCCTCCATCGCCTCGATTCGTTAGACTGTTCGACATTGGATTCTTATCATTTTATGCGCTTGACCCTCTCCCAGCTGGATCAAGCGGGAACAGCCCAATCAGGCATTCGATGTGCTGCGAAGAAAGTTTTACTGCGAAGGCGGCAGGCAAGCGGTAGGCGATGGGTATGATCAGTAAAGGCTCAAGCATTTGCCTTGAATTTTTGCTTCGTCCAGATAGCGAAAAACCCCGATGAACTCACCGAGGTTTAGACGCCGACCGGGCACTCCCAGTCCATTTGACACAGAGCGTGTAAGTAACGACACGGAAAGTCAATATCCAAGGGTGAGCGTATCAGGCGCATCGCCCAGCCTTTGGCGATAACGGTGAGCCCCCATAAAAAGAGCATGGAGCAGAACATGATCGACAAGCTAGCCGAAGTGAGTTTTTTAAGCCGGGCGCGGCTGGCGGAGCTTGCCAAGCGCGACGGTATCGCGCTGTCGACCTTTCAAATGCGCGTGCTGTCGGTGGTGGGGCGCTTTCCCGGCCAGCCCCAGCAAGCGCTGCTGCATTGCCGGGGGTGGGACAAGGGCCAGGTGGCGCGGGCGTTTCGTGAGCTGGAGCGCCAGGAACTGATCATTCGCTGCGGCAATTCGACGGCCAAGCGGCTCACCGAGGTTTCCTTGACCGTTGAGGGCCGGGCGCTGTTCGAGCGCCTGGAAGACGTGCGCCGCGAGCTATCCGCCACGTTGACCGCAGGGCTGACACCGGACGAAGCCCGGCAGTTCGAGACCCTGCTCGACCGCATGCTGGAACATATCGGTAACGATCTCCCCGAGACACCCTAAAACAATCACTTAGTGCGATGGACGCCGGCATAAGTTGACAAAGTCAACTTATAGCTATAGGTTTGCCCGCCCTTGGGCTGGCCTGGCCGCCCGTTTTTCATCGCAATGAGTGTTTCATGTCCCTACGCCTGGTTCTTGGCCTGGTCGGTATGCTGCTGGCCTGTATCGGTGCCGACATCAACGAAGAAGCGACGTCGCTGGCCCTGGCGGACATTCGCGGCGTCTACGGCTTTAGTGTCGACCAGGGTAGCTGGTTCACCACGCTGTACGCCACCGGCGTCGCCATGGGCATGCTGGTTGCGCCCTGGCTGGCGGTGACCTATTCGATGCGCCGCTTCGCGGTGGCGGCGGTACTCGCCCTCGGGGTGCTGGGGCTTTGCTGTACGTTCATCGAATCGCGGGCGGTGCTGCTGGGCTTGCGCTGGCTGCAAGGGCTCACCAACGGCTTTCTGATTCCGCTGTTGATGGCGGTGGCGCTGCGCTTTCTGACGCCGTCGACCAAGCTCTTCGGGCTGGCCGCCTACGGCCTGACGGCCACCTTCGCCCCTAACATTGCCAACCCTATCGTGGCGTGGGCCCACCATGACCTGGGTACCCACTTCGTGTTCTGGGCGGTAGTGCCGCTTTGCGTGCTGGCGGCGGCGCTGCTGCTTTACGGATTGCCCCAGGACCCACGCCCGCCCAACCGCTGGCGTCAGTTCGACTGGCTGGGCTGGCTGCTGGGCTGGAGCGCCTGCGCAAGCCTGGTGGTGCTGTTCACCCAGGGCGAGCGGTGGGACTGGTTCAACTCCCCCCAGGCGGGCTGGCTGGCGCTGGCCTGCATGACGCTGTTGCCGCTGTTCATCCTGCGCTGCTGCGTCGCGCCGGTACCGCTGATCCAGCCGGGGCTGGTCAAACGGGTCAACTTCGGCTTCGGCATCGCCATGCTGATCGGCGTGATCGCCCTGGGGGCCTCGGCGGCTTCACTGCCGGAGGAGTTTTTGGCCGAGATACACGGCTACCGCCCGCTGCAGAGCTTGCCCGTCATGCTGGCGCTGGCGCTGCCGTCGCTGGTGGTGCTGCCGCTGACCGCGTTCGTATTGAACTTCGAGCGCGTGGATAGCCGCTGGATGGTGGCGCTGGGGCTGGTGCTGATGGCGCTGGCCAGTTGGATGAACAGTGGCGCGACCCTGGCCTGGACCCGGGAGCAGTTCTACCTCTCGCAGGTGATTTTCTCCATGGGCCAGTCGATCGTAGTGGTGAGCCTTTTGACGACCTCCACGGCGGTGATCGACCCCTGGGAGGGGCCGTTCGCCTCGGCCACGATCAACACCTCGCGGGCGCTCGCCGGGCCGGTGGCCAGCGGCCTCATCGGCCATGCGCTAGTCACCACCCACGCTCACCACCTACAGACCCTGCTGGACCGCCTGGGCGGGCAGCGCTTCAGTCTGGCCAACGCGCTGCCGCTGGGGGGCCACGAGGGCGAAGCGCTGGCCTGGTCGGCTAACGCCAAAGGCGGCGAGCACTTTCACGCGCTGTACGAGCAGCTCGAGATGCAGGCCCAGGTGCTCGCCTACGCCGATATCTGGCGGGTCCTGGCGCTGGCCGCCCTGCTGCTACTGCCACTGTGTCTACTGCCCAAGCGTACCTTTGCGCCACGTTTCAACCGGCCCAAGCCGCTCTAACCCTAAAATCCCTAGCCTGAGAATGCCATGAGTACCCCAACCGATGACGCCCGCCCACGGGCGCGAACACCCCTGATACTGAGCGCGACCATCCTGATGCTCGCGGCCATCGCCGCCGGTTGGCTGGCCTATCAGCAGTGGCACAGCGACACCGTCTGGACCAACGATGCGCGCCTGGACGCCGACTACGTGGTAATCGCGCCGCAGGTGAGCGGCGATCTGGTGGCCGTTCACGTCGAGGATCACGAGCGGGTCAGCCGCGGCGATGCGTTGATGGAGATCGACCCGCGCGACTACCAGGCAGCGCTGGAGGAAGCCGAGGGCCAGGTAGCCGCGGCCCGGGCGGAGCTTGCGCGGATCGAGGCGCAGCGAGCCCAGCAACCCGCCCGGGTTCGCCAGGCAGAAGCGCAGCTCGCCCAGGATGGGGCCAACGCCGACTACGCCCACGCCACGGCGGAGCGCTTTCGCCACCTACGCCATAACGGCAACGTCTCGGACCAGAACGCCCAGCAGGCCGATGCCAATGCCCGGGCGCTTCAAGCCAAGCGCCAGGCCGACCAGGCCGATCTGGAGAGCGTGCGCCAGCAAGCAGAGGTGCTCCAGGCGCAGCGTGACAGCGCCGCCGCCGCGCTGGACCAAGCCCTGGCACAGCAGGAAAAAGCCCGGCTGGCGCTGTCGCGTACCCATATAAAAGCGCCCGTGGATGGCGTGATCGCCGAACAGGCGGCCCGCGAAGGGGCCTGGGTGGATACCGGCAGCGCGCAGCTCGCCATCGTGCCGGTCGAGGCGATCTATATCACCGCTCACTACCGCGAGGTCGATATTACCCGGGTCGCCCCCGGCCAGCCGGTGGATATCGACGTGGACGCTTTCCCCGAGCTTACCCTGCACGGCCACGTTCAGAGCCTGGCGCCAGCCACCGGGGCGACTTTCTCGCCGGTCTCATCCAACGAAACCTCGGGCAACTTCACCAAGATCGTCCAGCGCCTGCCGGTGCGCATCGCTCTGGACCCGGACCAGCCGGGGCTAGACAAACTGCGGGTCGGTCTCTCGGTCGAGACGACGATTCAAACCGGTGCGCCCGGCTAACGGCCCGGGCGGCTTTAAGCGCCCGCATGGCCAATCAAGACTACCCGAACGCTTCCAGTGCCAGATACGCTCCACTTTGCTCGTGGATCTCGCGCCCTTGTTCGTCGATCTCTTCGCAAATGGCCTTGAAGTGCGCGCGCTCGGCCATGCCGGTAAGCCAAGTGTCGACGCTGGGATAACCGCCGAACGAGTAGCCCGTCGCCTTGATCTGATAGAGCTCGCAGCTAATGGCCAGGTCGGCCAGGGTGGGGTGCTCGCCGCCCAGCAGCGTGGCCGAGTGGCCGGCCTTCGCGTGTCGCGCAAGCTGCGCCTCCAGCACGCCAAGCCCCGACGCCAGGCCATCCTGTAGCGGTTTCAGCTGGGTGGCCTGAATCTCGCGTTTGAGCATGGGCAGCGTCAAGTGCAGGTTCATGATGGAGTGGAACATGTCGAAGCGACGCACGCCGGCGTGCATCCAGGCAAGCCACTGGTCGATCCGAACGGAGGCAAGCGCATCTTCATCCCCCGGATACCAGCGCTTGGCGCACTGTCGATCGCTCGCCGTGCGACAAAGGTACTTCATAATCGCCTGGCTTTCGCCGAGGGAGAACGTATCACCTGCCGCGGAGGTAGCCTGCAGGGCGGGGACGGTTTCGAAGGGGTTAATCTCGGCAAACCACGGCGCATGGGTTTCACCACCCGCGAAGTCGATCTCGTGGAAGTCGTACTCGACGCCCAGCTCCCGGGCAAAAATTTCGACAGCCCGCGAAGGCTGAGAGGCGATGGGCGTAGAGGGTCATGGGCATGGGCAAGGCTCGTGTCTGCTAAACGGTATAGAGACAGCGTAGTGCACGGGGCGGCCATTGCGAAAACCCAACGCTTTGGGTCAAAAGCGTCGATCACTCAATATTCTGAATCTGCTCCCGCATCTGCTCGATCAATACCTTCAACTCCACCGCGCAGCGGGTGGTGTCGGCCACCACGGATTTCGACGACAGTGTGTTGGCTTCGCGGTTAAGCTCCTGCATCAGAAAATCCAGCCGGCGGCCCTGGGGGCCGGGCTCAATAAGCTGGCGGCGTACCTCATCCACGTGGGCTTCCAGGCGGTCGAGCTCTTCGTCCACGTCGGCCTTTTGGGCGACCATGACAAGCTCCGCTTCCAGGCGCTGGGGGTCGAGCTCGGTGCGGGCGATTTCCAGGCGTTCGAGCAGCAATGCGCGCTGGCGCTCTAGAATCTGCGGGAGAAAACCGCGCACCAGGCGCACCTGCTCGCTGACCGCATCGAGGCGGCTTTCGATCATCGCGCTGAGCTTTTCGCCTTCGCGGGCGCGGGCGTCGACCAGCTCGTCCAACGCCTGCTCAAAAAGGGCGTGGGCGGCGGTCTTGATGGCCTCCTGGTCGAGATGCTGGGTCTCCATCACGCCGGGGTGGTTCAAAAGCGCCAGCGTCGTCGGCGCTGCGGCGCCGGGTACTTGGGCCTGGATGGTCGCGAGCACGTCGGCGATCTCTTTTAGCCGCGCCTGGTTGACCGTGGGCGCTTGAACGTCATCGGCGCTTTCAAAGCGCAGGTTGCACTCTATCTTGCCCCGGGCCAGACGCTGCCTGAGCATTTCGCGAAGCGTGGGCTCGAGCTCGCGTAGCGCCTCCGGCAGGCGAAAATGCGGGTCCAGGTAGCGCTGGTTCACGGAGCGAATTTCGATCTGCAGCGTGCCGAAAGCGCTTGCCTGCTCGGTCCGGGCAAAAGCGGTCATACTGTGTACGCAGCGAGTGTTACCCATTGATCAGATCCTTTGAAAGCGCATTTTCTTCAGTCTACCCGATAGGGGCGGGTTTAACCGTCAGGACGTGTACAATAGACGGCTTTTCCGAGTGATGCGCTTTTGAGCGCGATTGAGAGGTGCTATGCGTCCCGATGTTGTTCGCCCCAGTGGCCGCGAGGCCGACCAGCTGCGCGATATCCGCCTGACCCGCGACTATACCCGCCACGCCGAAGGCTCGGTGCTGGTCGAGTTTGGCGACACCAAAGTGCTGTGTAACGCAAGCGTGGAGGCGGGCGTGCCGCGCTGGCTGCGTGGCAAGCACCAGGGCTGGGTGACCGCCGAGTACGGCATGCTGCCCCGGGCGACCCACTCGCGCAGCGGCCGCGAAGCCAGCCGGGGCAAACAGGGCGGCCGGACGCTGGAAATCCAGCGCCTGATCGGGCGCAGCCTGCGCGCGGCGGTGAATCTGAAGAAGCTTGGCGAGTTCACCATCACCGTGGATTGCGACGTGATCCAGGCCGATGGCGGCACGCGCACCGCGGCGATCACCGGCGGCTGTGTGGCACTGCTGGACGCGATTCGCTACCTACAGCGCGAGAAAAAGATCAAAGGCGACCCCTTCAAGCAGTTGGTCAGCGCCATTTCGGTAGGTATCTACAAAGGCGTGCCGGTGCTCGATCTCGACTACCCGGAAGACAGCAAGGCGGACACCGACCTGAACGTGGTGATGACCGACACCAACGAGCTGATCGAGGTGCAGGGCACCGCCGAGGCCGAGTCCTTCAGCCGCGCCGAACTCAACGCCATGCTGGATTTGGCCGAGAAGGCCGGAGAGGAGCTGCGCGAACATCAGCGCGAGGCGCTGGGCATTCGCGGGTAAACCATAACGCCGTTATCGAGACGCAAAAGGCCAGCGCTAAGCTGGCCTTTTTGACGGCTACTTGAAAGTGACTACCGGCGCGACGCGGGAAGTCGCTCAGCCTTAAAGGGCCAGGTCGTACTCGACGATCAGCGGGGCGTACTCGGAGAAGGTCGCGTCATAGTCGATCCAGGCGTCGACCACGTGGCGGCGAAAGTTCGGGCCGACCAGCTGGTAGTCGATGCGCCAACCTTCCTGGCGGTCGCGAGGAACCTGCTGGTCGAGTTTCGGCCACCAGGTATACTCACCGGCGTCGCGATTGATCTCGCGGAAGGTGTCGATGAAGCCGGTCGGGCCGAGCACCTGGTCCATCCAGGCGCGCTCTTCCGGGCGAAAGCCCGAGGTGAGCTGGTTGTCGGACCAGTTGGCCAGATCCACGGTTTTATGGGCGACGTGCCAGGTACCGCAGATGATGTATTCGCGGCGTTTGCGCGACATCTTCGTCAGGTACTCCTGGTACTGCTCCATGAAGGCCTGTTTGGCTTTTTGATCGGAGCCGTCGGGCATCAGGAAGGTAGCGATGCTGAAACGGTCGTAGTCCGCCTGCAAAAAGCGCCCTTCGTGGTCGCACTGGGGAAAGCCCAACCCGTACATGATGGCTTTGGGAATCTTGCGGCAATATAAACCGACCCCGGCGAAGCCATCTTCTTCGGCGTCCAAAAAGTAGCCTTCGAAACCTTCCGGATAGAGGATATGGTCGCCCAGCTCAAAGCTTTTGGCTTTGAGGTTCTGCACGCAGACCACGTCGACATCCTGCTGAGCCAGCCAGTCCAGGAAGCCACGGTCGACGGCATCACGTATACCATTGACATTAATGCTGGCAATTTTCATAAATCGTCCCTTTTGCGTCGCTGCTGTATGATACCCGACGTTTAGACGTTTGGGTAAATAGGCAAGCTTAATCAGACTATTTACCTGATCATTAACGGTTACGTTCACTCACATTTTTGCTTAAGAGACCATCGCCGTGACTGCGACTTTAAAACCCTATCAGCGCGACTTCATTGCCTTCGCTATTGAGCAGGGCGTGCTTAAATTCGGCGAGTTCACGCTTAAGTCCGGGCGCGTCAGCCCCTATTTCTTCAACGCAGGTTTGTTTCAAACCGGTCGCGCCTTGGCCAAGCTGGGTCGCTTCTACGCCCAGGCCATCATGGACAGCGACCTCGAGGCCGACGTGCTCTTCGGCCCGGCCTACAAGGGCATTCCACTGGCCGCCGTCACCGCCGCCGCTTTGGCCGACCACCATGACCAGGACATGCCTTACGCGTTCAATCGCAAGGAAGCCAAGGCCCACGGCGAAGGCGGCAACATCGTCGGCGCGCCGCTTGCCGGCAATATTTTGATCATCGACGACGTGATCACGGCGGGCACCGCCATTCGCGAGGTCATGGCGCTGATCGAGGCCGAAAACGCCCACGCCGCCGGGGTGATCATCGCGCTGGACCGTCAGGAGCGCGGCCAGGGCGAGAAAAGCGCCCTGCAGGAAGTGAGCGACCAGTACGCCATGCCCGTGGTAAGTATCGTCACTCTCGAGCAAGTACTTGAATATCTCGAAGAGCACGAAGGTGGCGAGATGCTCGCCTACGCCGAGGCGGTACGCGCCTACCGCGACCGCTACGGCGTGGTGGCTTCCCAGGCGCTATAGCGCGCCTTTGTAGCCCTGCTGCCGCCAGGCCTCGAAACTCACCACCGCCACGGCGTTGGACAAATTCAGGCTGCGGTTATTGGGCTGCATGGGGATGCGCAGCTTCTGCTCCTCTGCCAGTGCTGCGTGCACCTCGGCCGATAAACCACCGGTTTCCGAGCCGAACAGCAGCACGTCCCCGGGGGCAAACGCCGCCTCGCTGTGCGCCCTTCCCCCCTTGGTCGTAATGGCCCACATGGTGCGCCCGGCCATGGCCTTTGCAAACGCCGCAAAGTCGGCGTGGCGCGTCACGTTGGCCAGATCCCGATAGTCGAGCCCGGCGCGGCGCAGCTTTTTCTCTTCAAGATCAAAGCCCAATGGCTCGATCAAGTGAAGCCGGCAGCCGTTATTGGCGACCAGGCGCATGATGTTGCCCGTATTGGGCGCCATGCGCGGCTCGAACAGCGCTACTTCAAACATGACGAGTACCCTTTGGCCTGCGCAATGTCGCTCCGGTGGCACGCCCCCGCCGGGTGACGATTTCGCCCAACGGTGGCGCGGTATTATACAAACTCTTATAGAACTTTGGTCTAATGTTAGAAAAGATTTTTTTGACTCCATTCGACGTATTTATTCACCGGTTTCGCCTTCGACCCGCCGCCCTGTATGATACGGCCAAAGCGTCCCGCTTTCCTGCCAGGTAGTGTCCATGTCCTCTATTTTAAGCCGCATCAAAGGCCTTAATCCGCGCCAGCAAGAGGCTGTTCGGTATATCGATGGCCCCTGCCTGGTCCTTGCCGGGGCGGGGTCGGGCAAAACCAGCGTGATCACCACCAAGATCGCTTATCTGGTGCAGGAGTGCGGGATGAGCGCTCGGCGGATCGCGGCGGTCACCTTCACCAACAAGGCCGCCCGGGAGATGAAAGAGCGCGTGGGCCAGATGCTCAAGGGCAAGGAGGGCCACGGCCTGACCGTGTCGACCTTTCACACCCTGGGGCTCAACATCATTCGCGGCGAGCTCAAGACCCTGGGCTACAAGCCCGGCTTCTCGCTTTTCGACCCGGAAGACGCCAAGGCGCTTTTGCGCGATTTGATGAACAAGGACGCCCAGGTCGACGCCGAGCAGATCAACTCGGTGCAGGGCAAGATTTCCACCTGGAAGAACGACCTGGTACTGCCCGGTCAGGCGCTCTCGTACGCCGAAGACGAAGACGAGCAGTTCGCCGCGCGCGTCTACGAAGCCTACAACCGCCACCTGAAAGCCTACAACGCGGTGGATTTCGACGATCTGATCCTGCTGCCGGTGGTGCTGTTGCAAAACGATGCCGAGGCGCTGGCCCGCTGGCGGCGCAAGATCCACTACATGCTGGTGGATGAGTACCAGGACACCAACGTGTCTCAGTACCTGCTGGTGAAGCTGTTGATGGCCGAGCGTGCCACCTTCACGGTGGTCGGCGACGACGACCAGTCGATTTACGCCTGGCGCGGGGCGCGGCCGGAAAACCTGGTCACCCTGGGCGAGGACTTTCCCCGCTTGAACGTCATCAAGCTCGAGCAAAATTACCGCTCCACCGGGACCATTCTGCGCGCGGCGAACACGCTGATTGCCAACAACCCCCACGTTTACGATAAGACCCTTTGGTCGGACATGGGCGACGGCGCGCCGATCCGCGTGGTGGTCAACCGCCACGAAGAGGCCGAAGCCGAGCGCGTGGCCAGCGAAATGCTCACCCGGCGCATCAAGGAGCGTGCCGAGTGGCGCGACTTCGCGGTGCTCTACCGGGGCAACTTCCAGGCCAGGCTTTTGGAGTTGAAGCTTCAGCACTACCAGATTCCCTACAAGCTCTCCGGCGGCACGTCGTTTTTCTCGCGTAACGAGATCAAGGACGCCATGGCGTACCTGCGCCTTTTGATCAACCCATCTGACGACAACGCTTTTTTGCGCATCGTCAACGTGCCGCGCCGGGAGATCGGCCCGGGCACGCTTGAAAAGCTCGCCAACTACGCCAACGACCAGACCACCGGGCGCAATATTTCGCTTTTTAACGCCTGCCGAGAGCTGGGTCTCGAGCAGGTGCTGCCGACCAAAGCGGTGGAGCGGCTCGCGCGCTTTACCCACTTTATAGAAGGCGTGCGCAAGCGCATGGACCAGGGCGACGCCATCGCCGCCATTCGCGATATGCTGCGCGACATGGACTACGAAGCCTGGCTTTATCAAAACGCCAGCGCCCCGACCATCGCCGAGCGGCGCATGGCCAACGTGTGGATTTTGATCGACCAGCTCGAAAAATCGCTCAACCGCGACCCGGAAGAGGATGACGACTCTACCGCGACGGAAACCGACGGCGTCGAAGCCGCTATTTCGCGGCTGGTGCTGCGCGATATTCTCGAGCAGCAGGCCGAGGAGGACGACTCGGACCGCGTGCAGCTTTTGACCATGCACGCCTCCAAAGGCCTCGAGTTCCCTCATGTCTACCTGATGGGGTTGGAAGAGGACTTGCTGCCCCACCGCAACGCCATCGAGGTCGGCACGGTGGAAGAGGAGCGCCGTTTGGCTTACGTGGGCATCACCCGCGCGCGGCGCACACTGACGATGACGCTCGCTCGCCAGCGTAAGGCCTACGGCGAGCTGATGGACTGCCAGCCCAGCCGCTTTTTGGACGAGCTGCCCGCGGAGGATCTCGACTGGGAAGGCCGCGCCGATAAAGAGGACCCGGTTAAAAAGCAGGCGCGTGGTAAGGATGCCATCGCCGGGCTGCGCTCGCTGCTCGACTAGCGGTTTGGGTTATCCACAGCGCCTTCGTTCGATGCGGCTGTGGATAAACGAAGTGAGCTAGCGAGAGCGCTCGACCATGAAGTCGACCATCGCCTTGAGCTCGTCGTCGGAAGCGGTACTCGCCCCGCGGGGTGGCATCACCCCTTTACCGGCAATCACGCTTTGATAGAGCACGTCGGGGTCTTTATCCAGGCGCTCGCCCCAGGCGTTGGAATCGCCAAGCGCCGGAGCACCGGCAATGCCGGTGGCGTGGCAGGAGGCGCACCGGGCGCGGGCGTAAAGCGCTTCACCATCGAGTTGGCGGTGGGAAGCGCCCTCTTCGTCGTCAGCAGAATCGGGGGCTGAGGGCTCGGTTGGCGCTTCGCCTCGTTGCTGCGGCGCCGGCTCCTCCATCACGGGCTCGACCAGATAGAACGTCGCTGCGCGCATTTCGTCGTCGGAAAGATTGGGGTTGCCTCCGCGCGGTGGCATCGCGCCGACCCCGTCGATTGCGTGGCGCAGCAGTACCTCGAAGCCCTGGGGCAGGCGGGCCTCCCAGGCCTCGCTATCACCGCGAATCGGCGCACTGGCCACCCCGGTTTGGTGGCACGCCATACAAAGCCTGTCGTAGACCGCCTCGCCTTGCGCTCTCAACGCGTCGTTATCAGCCCACACAAAACTTGAGACAACGCTTAATAAAGCCCCTGCCACGCGCTTGAAATTCACTCCGGACCCCCTATAAAACGCGACCGTTAACGTCAAACGCTGGCATCGCGCCCCTTGGTGCGTAGAAGGCGTGATACCAGCGCGTGTAGCGATCCAATCGTAAAGCATCGGCAGAGCGGCGCCTGCCTGGGGCCGCGGGATCAGAAAATGAGGTTAAAGACACCGGTCAGCGTCAAAAGCCCGACAAGAAAAATGAATACGATGATGCCCAGGATAATTTTCATTGCGATTCCTCCATGAGTAGACAGGTATTCCTTAATGGAACGCGCTCAGTATAGAGTAAAAACTCGCACCATGACGACCTTGTCAGACCCGCTCTTCAGCCCCCTTGCGTCAGCCGGTTCGACCCTCGGGCTCTTCCCGGCGCCATGCGTAGAGCTGCTGGGTGCTATCGCCGCTGAAACCGGCCCGTGTGTAGGCCTGCCAGGCGGGCGTATTGTGCGCATCGACCGTTAGCGTGAGCGTTTGGGCGCCGCCCTGGTGGGCCAGCGCCTGCGCCTGCTCAACAAGCGCCTGGCCCAGCCCCTTACCGCGCCAGGCCGGAACGATCCCCATCAGTTGCAGCGCCCAGCTTGACGGCGTTTGCGGGGCCAGCAGCAAAACACCGACGGTCTCGCCCTTGTAGATGGCCTGGTACCAATGGCGCGGCGCCGCCGGCGCCTGGGCGTAAAATCCGGCTAATAAGGTCTCCATGGACAGTGCCTCGAGCAGCGCCGGGCAGTCCAGCGACGCTTCGCTAATGGCGCGCAACAGCGCGAGCTGACGCGCCCGGGCCAGTCCGCCAAAGGGCGCCATGAGAAGAGGCGACGAGGCGGTGTCCGTCGCCGCGCAGGGCGCCCGCAAATGCGCCACCCGGGCGATGCGCTCCATCCCGCTCGCCGCCAGCATCGCCGCCCAGTCGCTTTGCCCACTGCTTAGCATGACGTGGCAAAGATCGAAGCCCTGGCGGCTTACCCACCGATGGACACCGGCGAGTAACGCCTCGGCGGCGCTATTTTGCCGGGCGGGTAGCCAAAGCTGGGCGGTGGCGTCGGCCAGCGGCTCTACCCAAAGGGTGGCCTCGATGCGCTCTGCGCGCGTGATGATCCAAAAGCCTTCCCAATTGAGCGGCGGGCCGGCCTGGGCGCGCTCCAAAGAGGCTTTCAGAGCCGACTGCTGTGCCGGGTCGTAAAACGCGGCCAGGTGGCTTAGCGCCTCCAACCGTCGATGGGCAGGACAAGGGCCAAGGTAGGAGTGGTCGAAAGCCTCGTGACATGGCATGTTAGATTTTCCGACGCGTTGCGATAGCCCCTGAACGAGCCCGCTGTGAATGAAAGGAGTCATCCGCCCCTATGCGTATACTGCTGGTCGAAGACGATCCCAGCCTGGCCTCCGGCATTCGCCTGGCCCTGAAGCCCGAGCACTATACCGTGGACCATCTTAGCGAAGGTACCGCGGCGTTGAACGCCTTGAAAAACGAAGTTTTCGACGCCGTCATTCTGGATTTGGGGCTTCCCCGGCTGGACGGCATGGCGGTGCTGGAAGGCGCCCGCCGCCAGGGCGTCCAGGTGCCGGTGCTGGTGCTGACCGCCCGCGACGACGTGGACAGCCGCATTGCCGGGCTCGACGCCGGCGCCGACGACTACCTCACCAAGCCCTTTGAAGTCGAAGAGCTAAAAGCGCGTCTGCGCGCGCTGCTCCGGCGAAGTCAGGGTCAGGTGAGCTCGCAGTTGACCTGCCGGGGCATCGTACTCGACCCGGACACGCTCTGCGTGACCTACCAGGGTCAGGAGATTGCGCTCTCGCGTCGCGAGCTGACCCTGTTACAGGAGTTCATGAGCCACCCCGGCCGCGTATTTACCCGGGATACGCTCGCTCAACTGCTTTACGGCTGGGAGGAGGACGTCGAAAGCAACGCCATCGAAGTGCACGTGCATCACCTGCGCCGCAAACTGTTCAGCGATGCGGTACGCACGGTGCGCGGCATTGGCTACGTAATGGATAAAGCGGCCTCGGGGTCGGCCTCATGAAGTCGCTTCGCCAGCGCACGCTGGGGCTTACGCTGCTGGTGTTCGGGCTCAGCATGCTGGTCATCGGGTTCATTAGCTACCGCTACGCCGCCCAGGAGATCGAAGAGCTTTACGACGCCAGCCTGTCGCAAAACGCGCGCCTGTTGGAAGGCCTGCTGCGCGCGCCACTGCCCGAGGCCGACCGGGCGGTGCTGTTGGGCAGCCTGGAAGACGCGCTGCGCACGGCCAACGAGGCCCCCGAGCACGCGGCGGGCCACCGCTACGAAAGCCAGCTCGTCTTCCAGTTGTGGGAAGCGGATGCACTGCTGCTGCGCTCGGCCAACGCCCCACAGGCTTCGCTGAATCAGCAGCCCTCCGGCTATTCGTCGCTAGAGCTTGGCGATGCCGAGTGGCGAATTTACGTACTGGACGTGCCCAACACCGCCCGCCAGGTAGTGGTCGGCGAGCGCGAAGACATGCGCGACGAGCTGATTACCACGGTGGCGCTGCGTACCTTGTTGCCGGATCTTTTGGGCCTGCCGCTATTAACGGTGCTTTTATGGTGGTCGATCGGCTGGGGGTTGGCGCCGCTTTCGCGCATGGCCGAACAGATCAGAAACCGTGACCCCAATAATTTGAAGCCGCTGCCGCGCGAGCCGCTGCCGTTTGAACTCGATACCATCGCCGGCGCCCTCAACCGGCTGCTCGAACGGGTCAGCCGCCTGCGCGTGCGCGAGAAGCGCTTTATCGCCGACGCCGCCCACGAGCTTCGCACCCCGCTTGCCGTGCTCGACCTTCACGCCCAGAACGCCCTGGCCGCCGATAACGCTCACGACCGCGAAGCGTCGCTGACACGGTTGCGCGACGGCGTGGCCCGCTCTACCCGCCTGGTCAGCCAACTGCTCACATTGGCGCGGCTGGACCCGGACACCGACGCACACCCGGCCTCGAGGCAGGTCGACGTGGCCATCGAAGCACGCGAAACCCTGGCAAAGCTCTCCCCCCTGGCGGCGAAAGGCGGCCAGCAGCTGCTGCTCGACGCCGACGACCGGGCCCCGTGGCAAATGAACGAGGAGCCCGGCGCGATCGAGACGCTGATCCAAAACCTGGTGGGCAACGCGCTTCAACACGCCCCACAGCAAAGCACCATTACCGTAACCCTCAGCGCCACCGTCGATACGGTCACGATCACCGTCGACGACCAGGGCCCGGGGATCGTGGAAAGCGAGCGGCTGCGCGCGATGGAGCGCTTTCAGCGCGCAGGCCCGGGTGCCGGTGCGGGCCTGGGGCTTTCGATCGTCGAGCGTTTGGTCAAACGCCACGCCGGGCAACTAAGCCTGGAAGACGCCCCCCAGGGTGGGCTTCGCGTGCGCGCCGTGCTGGCCAAAGGCGGCAACGCCGAGCCACCATAGCCGTTGGTTATCATGTTGATTAAACAATAATTGGACACCCTTAAGGTTGTGGTAAGGATTCCGTGTAAATCTGAATGCATAAAGCAGGCGTAACCGCCTGCGCACCCTGACAGATCACGGAGGTACTGCCATGAATTTAATGGTTCGCAAGCCCAAGCCGCTCGTTCAGTTTGGCCAGACACCGCTTTTGACCACCCCCGCGGCCAAGGAGCTTACCCAGCAAAGCCCGGCGCTTTCGCTGTTGACCGATTTCACCCAGGTAGCGCCGCAGTCCATTGCCGCGGACACCCCGATCAACGAAGCGCACCTGAAAATGCGCCACAGCGGCGTAAGACTGCTGTTCGTGATCGATCGCAACGAGCACTGCGTGGGTGTTTTGACCGCCAAGGAAGTCATCGGCACCCGCCGGGTGAACCTGGCCATGCAGCAGCGCCAGCTCGACCGCGAAGAGATCACCGCCGAAATGATCATGACGCCCTGGGAAAAACTCAGCGCCATGCCCATGGAGCAGCTCACGTCCATGAGCATCCAGGATTTGATCCTCTCGATGGAGAGCTTCACCGAGCAGCATCTTTTGATCACCGAACACAACGCCGAGCACGCCTTGAGCGTTCGCGGCCTGATTTCAGTGACCGATATTCAAAACGCTATCGGTCAGGGCAATGGCAAGATCGACAATACCGTGGTGCCCATGGCTAGCAGCTTCGCCGACATTTGCCAGGTCATCACCGGCCACGATTTATAAAACGCGCCGCACCCCATCACGAAAAAACCGCCCTCTTTTAGAGGGCGGTTTTTGTTTGGCTGGCCAATACTTTCATGCCAACTGGTCAGGCAAGGGCACCCTGCGGTGCCCCCTGGCTTAAAACAGCGACGCGTTGATCCAAAGATGCGCGCCGATGCTGGCCGCGTAGCCCAGCAAAATGGCCGGCACCCAGCGCAGGTGTACCGCGAAGGTGTAAATGCCGCGCGCCTGGCCCATCAAGGCCACGCCCGCCGCCGAGCCCATGGAGAGCAGGCTTCCGCCCACGCCGGCGGTCAGAGTGATCAACAGCCAGTTGCCCTCGGTCATGTCCGGCGCCATGGAAAGCACCGCGAACATCACCGGAATGTTATCGACCACCGCCGAAATGAGCCCCAGCACCACGTTGGCCCAGATCGGGTTCCAGCTACCGTAGAGGGTCTCGGAGAGCAGGCTCAAATACCCCATGAAGCCCAAACCGCCGACACACAGCACGACCCCGTAGAAGAACAGCAATGTGTCCCACTCCGAGCGGGCGATCCGGCTGAAAATATCGAACGGTACGACGCTACCCAACTGCTCGAGCTTTTTCCAATCGCCGCGGCGGGAGTAGCGCTCGCGCTTGCGCTCCAGCGAGCGGGGCAAACTCTGGCGCAGGTAGTAGCCAAAAAACTGCAAAAGCCCCAGGCCGAACATCATGCCCATGGCCGGCGGCAGGTTGAGCACCGAGTGACAAAGCACCGAGATCGCAACGGTCACCAAAAACAGCGCGATGATGCGCCGCGAGCCGCGCTTGAGCCAAACGTTCTCGGTCAAGGCCGCGGGCTGGCGGTTGATAATGAAGAAATTCATGATAGTGGCGGGCACGACGAAGTTGATGATCGCCGGTATCAGCAGTACGAAGAAACCCTCGAAGGGGATTTGTCCGCCCTGCCAAACCATCAATGTGGTGATATCGCCGAAGGGGCTGAAGGCGCCGCCGGCGTTGGAGGCCACCACCACGTTCACACAGCAAAGCCCGATGAACTTGTTATCGCCTTCGGCGACCTTGAGCACCACCGCGCACATGAGCATGGCGGTGGTCATGTTGTTGGCGATGGACGAGATGAAAAAGGCGAGAAAGCCGGTGATCCAGAAAAGACTGCGGTAACTAAAGCCCTTGCGCACAAGCCAGGCGCGCAGCGCATCGAAAATGCGCCGCTCCTCCATGGCGTTGATGTAGGTCATCGCCACCAGCAAGAAGAGCAAAAGCTCGGTGTACTCCAAAAGCGTTTCGCGAAACGCCGTTTCGGCCTCCTCGGGCATCCCCGCCTGCACGTAAATCCAGGCAACGATTGCCCAGATGAGCCCGGCGGCCACCAGCACGGGTTTGGACTTGCGCATATGGATGATCTCTTCACTCATCACCAGCGCATAGGCGAGAATGAAGATGATCACACAGCTAATACCAGCGACGGTGGTGGTCAGATCGAGCGGGCCAGCAGCGGCAAAGGAGAGCGAAGGAAAAGCGAGGAGGAGAAGCGTGATCAACAACCAAGCACCCCGGCGGTTGGAGCACCGGGTTGCAAGGACGTTCGATGAAGTCATGGCGGCGGGATCCTGAGCGTTTTAAGTAGGAATGGAGAGACACCGCCAAATGATAAGCACACTAACTAAGTGTTGCAACGCAGCGGTTGCGCATAAGATGCGCCAATTCACTGCGCCTTGCAAAGTCGATTAACGAAGGTTTATGAGCCCTACTCGACGGTTACACTCTTGGCCAGGTTGCGGGGCTGGTCGACGTCGGTCCCCTTGAGAACCGCCACGTGGTAGCTCAAAAGCTGCAGCGGAAGCGTGTAGAGCAGCGGCGCCAGCGCTTCGTGCACGTGGGGTAGCGTCAGTACCTCGATGCCTTCCTGGGCGACGATGCCCACGTTCTCGTCGGCAAACACGAAAAGCTGCCCGCCCCGGGCGCGTACTTCCTGCAGGTTGGACTTGAGCTTCTCCAGCAGGTCATCGTTGGGCGCGATTGATATCACCGGCATTTCGCTGTCCACCAGCGCTAGCGGCCCGTGTTTGAGCTCGCCGGCGGGGTAGGCTTCGGCGTGAATGTAGGAGATTTCCTTGAGCTTGAGCGCGCCTTCCAGCGCGACCGGATAGTGGGCGCCACGCCCCAGAAAGAGCGCGTGGTGCTTTTCGGCAAACGCCTGGGAGAGCGCCTCGATCTGGCTGTCCATCGCCAGCACCTTTTGGCAAAGCGCGGGCAGTTGGCGCAACACCTCAACGATCTCACCGTAATCCCCACGCCCGTTGGCTTTCGCCACGCTCAGGGTCAAAAGCATCAGCGCGACCAGTTGGGTGGTGAACGCCTTGGTCGAGGCCACGCCGATCTCCGGGCCGGCCCGGGTCATCAGCGCCATGTCGGATTCGCGCACCAGCGAGCTTCCCGGCACGTTGCATATCGCAAGCGTACCCAGATACCCCAGGGTTTTGGCAAAGCGCAGCGCCGCCAGGGTATCCGCGGTTTCCCCGGACTGGGAGAGCGTCACGAACAGCGTCCCTTCCGGTACCACCGGGTAGCGGTAGCGATACTCCGAGGCCACTTCCACCTGCACGGGTACACCGGCGTAGCGCTCGAGCCAGTAGCGCGCCACAAGCCCCGCGTGAAAGCTGGTGCCGCAGGCGATGATGTGGATCTGGCGGGCCTTTTCGAAAAGCGCGTAGGCATCGGGGCCGAAGCTTTCAACCAAAACACCGTCATCACTTAACCGGCCTTCAAGGGCCTCGCCCATCAACGCGGGCTGCTCGAAAATCTCCTTAAGCATATAGTGGCGATACTCGCCCTTGCTCGCCGAACCATCGCCGTGCTCGAAGGTGTGGATAGGCCGCTCGACGGTCTGGCCGTCGCGGTCGACCACGGTGATCGCGCCCTTGTCGCGCAGCACGACCAGATCGCCCTCTTCCAGATAAATAAACCGATCGGTCACCGGTAAAAGCGCCATCGGGTCCGAGGCGAGAAATGCCTCGTCGATGCCTACCCCCACCACCAGCGGGCTGCCCTGGCGGGCGCCGACCACCACACCGGGCTCGCTTTTGCTCATCACACCCAGCGCGTAGGCGCCGCCCAGATTTTTGACGATATACCGGGTCGCTTCGAACAAATCCGATCCGCTGGCCAGCTTCTCGCTGAGCAAGTGAGCGATCACTTCGGTGTCGGTTTGTGAGCTGAACGCGTAACCGTCATTTTCGAGGCGCACCTTGATGGGCTCGAAATTTTCGATGATGCCGTTATGCACCACGGCCACCTGATCCTGGCTGTGGTGCGGGTGTGCATTCGCCTCGGTGGGCTTGCCGTGGGTGGCCCAGCGGGTGTGCGCAATGCCCGAGGTGCCGGGAAGCGCTTCACGCCCGAGCTTTTCGGCAAGGGCGCCGACCTTGCCCACCGCCCGATGGCGCCTTAGAGCCCCTTCGCTAAGCACCGTCATGCCGGAGGAGTCGTAGCCGCGGTACTCCAGGCGTTTGAGTCCCTCCAGCAGGATCTCCTGTACGTTACGCTGTGCAACCGCTGCGACGATGCCACACATGGGTCTCTCCTTGGCTTTTGGGCGATGGGTTCAAGAGGTTTTTTTGGTCGGGCGCGACCAGGGCGCTTTTTGCGTCTGCGGGCTACGGGTGAGCGCAAGCGCCTGGTCGCTGACATCCCGGCTGATCGTCGAGCCCGCGCCGACCGTGGCCCCGGCGCCCACGGTGACCGGGGCGACCAGGGCGCTGTTGGAGCCAATAAACGCCTCGTCGCCGATCACGGTGTGGTGCTTATTGGCGCCATCGTAGTTGCAGGTAATCGTGCCGGCGCCTACGTTCACCCCCCGCCCCAGGGTGGCGTCGCCCACGTAGCTTAGGTGGTTGATCTTGCTGCCCTCGCCTACCTCGGCGTTCTTGGTTTCGACGAAATTGCCGACCTTTGCGTCGAGCGCCAGCCGGGTACCCGGGCGAAGCCTGGCAAAGGGGCCCACCCGGTTGCGCCCCGCACTCCAGGTATCTTCGATGACGCTGTGGCTTTCGATCACGCTTTCCGCGCCGATGACGCTGTTTTTAATCACACTGTAGGGGCCGACGCGTACGCCGTTTTCCAGGCGCACGTCGCCTTCGAACACACAGCCCACGTCGATAAAGACGTCTTCGCCGCAGGTGAGCGTTCCGCGTACATCGAGCCTTGCCGGGTCGGCCAGGGCAACGCCCTGGGCCATCAGCGCCTCGGCCAAATCGAGCTGATAGGTGCGTTCGAGCCGCGCCATCTGCGCGCGGTTGTTGACCCCTTCGACCTCGGCGGCGCTTTGCGGCTGGGCGGTGCACACCGTCGTGCCCTCCGCGCTTGCCAGGCCAATCACGTCGGTCAGGTAGTATTCGCCCTGGGCGTTCTGGTCGGAAAGCTTCGGCAGCCAGCGTTCGAGCTGCTCGGTGGTCATCGCCATGATGCCGGTGTTGCACTCGGTAATGGCAAGCTCGGCGGGGCGGGCGTCCTTTTGTTCGACGATGGCCACCGCCTCGCCCTCGGCGTTGCGCACGATGCGCCCGTAGCCGCTGGGATCAGGCAGGGTCACGGTCAAAAGCCCCATGTGCGTCTCGTCCACCTGCTCGAGCAGTGCGGTGAGCGTCTCGGCCTGAATCAGCGGCACGTCGCCGTAAAGTACCAGCACCTTGCCGCTGCCACAGGCGGGCGTAGCCTGCATCACCGCGTGGCCGGTGCCTTTTTGCTCGGTTTGTTCGGCAAACGTGACCGCCTGACCGGCCAGGGCTTGGCGAAGCTGCTCGCCGCCGTGGCCAATCACTACGTGGGTGCGGGTAGGCGCGAGCGTGGCGGCGGTATCGAGCACGTGTTGCACCAACGCCTTGCCGGCAAGCGTATGCAGCACCTTGGGGGTTTGCGAGCGCATCCGCGAACCTTTACCGGCGGCGAGGATGACGATGTCGAGTTCTTGCATGTTAGTCCCTGATTGAAGCGGGTGAGGTCTCGGCGTTCCAGGCATCGATACCCAGCTCGGCCATCAACGCTTCACCGAAATAGTCGACGAAAGCGGGGCTTGCCAGGCTCTGCCACTGCTCTTCGCCGATATTGACGAGCATCAGCACGCTCAAGTCATTGTCGACGGCCATTGCCATGCCACCCTCTTCCCCCGCCACCGAAAGCGCGGTGGCCCAGGCATCCGCCCAGGCGTTGGAGGGGTGAAACACCGATACCGAGGCCAAACGATGGGTAATCGGGCGGCCGGTGCGCGGGTCGAGGGTGTGCGCGTAACGCTGGCCGTCGGCTTCGAAATAGTGGCGGTAGTCGCCGGAGGTCGCCACCGACAGCGTCTCCAGTGGAATGACGTGCTGGGCCCGGGGCTGGCCGTTTTGAGGTACTTCGATACCGATGCGCCAGGGCTCCTGGTCGACCTCGCTGCGATGACCGCGGGAGATCAAGTCGCCGCCCAGGTTCACCAGGTAATCCTCGATGCCCTGCTGGTCCAGATACGCCGCCACGCGATCCGTCGCGTGGCCCTTGGCCACGCCGGAAAGGTCGATGAAAACGTCGCGATTGCGCCTGGCCTGCATGCGCTGGGTGTCGACCTCGACGGCGTCGAAGCCGATGCGCGCCAGGCGATCCTCGAGTTCCTGCTCGGAAGGAACCTCTTCCGGGCGGGCCTCGGGCCCAAAACTCCACAGATTGACCAGCTCGCCGATGGTGATATCGAAAGCGCCGTTACTCGCCTCGGCCACCGACTGGCTAATCGCCATTACTTCGATCAATTCGTTGGAAAGCGGTTGCCACTCGCCCAGCGGGGCGTTGTTGAACGCGATCAGTTCCGAGTCGTCGCGGTAGGTGGACATCGCCTGGTCGACGTCTTCGAGCTCGGCAAGAACACCTTCTTCCAGCGTTTGAGCTTCGCCCTGGGTGAGCGAATCGGCAATGGTCACCTGATAAAACGTGCCAAAAATGCCGCCTTCGAAGCGTACGGGGGAATCAAGCGGGCGGTCTTGCTCGGAGCAGCCCAAAAGCAGCAGCGCCATCAGCAAAAACGCGGCGTGGTGCAACCTCGGCGAATAGTTTTTCATGTTGGGTCCCTTTAAAACGCCCAGGCATTAGAAATAAAAAAACCACAAAAGCCAAGCGCCGAACAGCACACGATAGAGGACGAACGGCTGCATGCTCAGCTTTTTAATCACCGCTAAAAAGTAGTGGATACACAGGTAAGCACTGATGCCCGACAGCACCGTCGCGCCCAGCATGACCGGCACGTCGACCGAGGCGCCTTTGCTTGCCAGCTTAAACGCCTCGAGCCCACCGGCTAATATAATGACAGGAATGGAAAGCAGAAACGAGAACCGCGAAGCGCTTTCGCGGCTCATGCCCGCCATCAGCGCGGCGGTAATGGTGATCCCCGAGCGCGAGGTACCGGGGATCAACGCGAGTATCTGGGCGGCGCCGATAAACAGCGCATCCCTCAAGCGCATATCATACTCGGAGCGGGTGCCGCGCTTTTTCCAATCGGCGTAGCCCAGTACCAGGCCAAAGACGATCAGGCTGATGGCGATCACCAGCGTGGAGCGCATATAACCTTCCACGATGTCTTGCAGCAAAAAACCGGCCAGACACACCGGTATCGTGGCCACCACGACCCAAAGCGCCAGCGTTGCCTCGCGGTTGACACCCCGGCCGCCCACCGCTGCCAGGCTGCTGGTCACCATCTGCCAGAGTTCACGGCGAAAGTAGAGGATGACCGCGCTCAAACTGCCCAGATGAAGCGCGACATCGAAGGCCAGGCCCTGGTCGTCCCAGTCGGTCAATACGGGCACTAAAATGAGGTGAGCGGAACTCGAAATGGGTAAAAATTCGGTCAGCCCCTGCACGACCGCTAACACTACCACCTGAAGCCAATCCATGGATTGTCCTATTCGTCTGTCGTTATTTAAAGAATGTTTACCTGTCAGGCGAGCAAACAATACCTGCCTCTTGGCGCATTGTCCGTTTCTCTCAACGAACAAGCGCCAAGGGGCTATAGATTACGCCGCTATACGCTACAATGGGGCTCTAATGAACGTGCACGCCCTGCAAGGTACCCATGTCTCAGACCGTAGAATCGTCAGTGGTTCAAAATCATACACTTGACCACGAACAAGCCAAACGGGTGACCTACATTGGCGCCTGGCTGGACGGCTTTTTGAGCATCGTCAAGGTAGCGGTGGGCTTTTTGGTCGGCTCGGCGGCGCTAGTCGCCGACGGTATCCACTCGCTTTCGGACCTGGTCACCGATGGTTTCGTGCTGACCGCGATCCACTACGGCCGCCAGGAACCGGATAACGACCATCACTACGGCCACGGGCGTATCGAAACGCTGACCACGCTGTTACTGGGCAGTATCCTGATATTCGTCGCCGGCGGTATCGCCTGGTCAAGCGTTGACCGGCTGTTAAGCGGCGAGGGGGTAAGCGCTCCGGGGTACGTGGCGATCGCCATCACCGTCGCCGCACTGGCCAGTAAAGAGTGGATATTCCGCTACACCATGCGCGTGGCCAAGCGTGTGCAGTCTAAATTGCTGGAAGCCAACGCCTGGCACTCGCGAAGCGATGCGCTTTCGACCGCCGTGGTGCTGGTGGCGCTTCTTGGCGCCCAGTTCGGGCTTGGCTGGGTGGACGCGGTAGCCGCCGTAGTGGTGGGGCTTTTGGTGGGTAAGGTCGGCTGGGATCTACTGTGGCAATCCGCTCGGGAGCTGGTCGATACCGCGCTTCCCGAAGACGTTCAGCAGCAGATGCACGACGTGGCCTGTAGCGTGGCCGGTGTTGATAGCGTGCACGACCTGCGCACTCGCCAATCCGCGGGCTGGGTCATGGTCGATCTACACATCGTGGTCGGCCCCACCATTACGGTGTCCGAGGCTCACGAGATCGGCAACGAGGTGAGCCGGCGGCTGCGCCACGAGTTTCCCCTGCTCACCGACGTCATTTTTCATATCGACCCCGAGGACGACGCCGGTGAAGGCGACCCAAGTAAGCTCCCGGGGCTGCCGCTTCGCCCGGAGGTCGAGGCAGCGCTCGACGAGCGCTGGTATGCCCACCCGGTATGGCGCACGTTGAACGAATTGCAGCTTCACTACCTGGACAACAAGGTCTCGGTGTCGCTGATCATCAGCGACGCCGTGCATCAGCCGCCCCAGTGCCTGGCCAGCCAGCTCAAGGCCATGGCCAGCGATATCGAGTGGCTGGGCCACGTGGAGATTCTCTTTATCACCCGGGCGGCGAGCAGCGCGCTTCGGTGAATCGTGAATCGTGAATCGTGAATCGTGAATCGTGAATCGGCGCAGGGTGGCGCGGGCGCTGCCTTTTGCACTACAGGGGCAGCGCCGGCTTGGGGCGGTGGTTCAGACCGCCGCGAGGATGATGGTCGCGATGGTGAAGTAGATCAGTACGCCCGTGGCGTCGATCAGGGTGGTCACCAAAGGCGCCGACGCCGTGGCCGGGTCGACCTTGAAACGCTCCAGCACGAAGGGCAGGCACATACCGATCAAGCTGCCAAACAGCACGATGGTCACCATACTCAGCGCCACGATCATTGCCACCGCTTCGCCGCCGCGCATGATACCGATCGGCGTGACCGCAATCGCCATGGTCAGCCCCAACGCCCCGGCGACCATGAGCTCGCGTCCGAGCATCTTGCCCCAGTCCTTGACGCCGACATCCCCGGTGGCCATCCCGCGCACCATCAAGGTCGCCGCCTGGGCACCGGCGTTACCGCCGCTACCGATCAGAAGCGGCAAAAAGAACACCAGCGCCACCTGAGAGGCAATCACGTCCTCGAAGTAGGCAATGCCCGCCCCGGAAAACAGATTGGCAAATACCAATAGCACCAGCCAGGTCACGCGCTTGCGATAAAGGCTCCAGAGCTTGACGCGGCTGACGCCGTCCTCGAGCTGGCCGATCGACATCCCTTTGTGGATATCTTCGGTCGCCTCGGACTCCGCCACGTCCATGGCGTCATCGTGGGTGACGATCCCCACCATGCGCCCGTCGATGTCGATCACCGGCAGCGCCAGCAGGTCGTAGCGCGCCACCACCCGGGCGACCTCTTCCTGGCCGTTATCGACGGCGGTGCTGATCACGTCCTTGATCATGATGTCGTCGACCATCGCCCCGGGGCGCGCGACCATGAGCTGGCGAAGCGACATCGTGCCGATCAGCTCGCCGTCGCTGTCCAGCACGTAGAGCTGGTACACGGTTTCGGCGTCCGGCGCGGTCTGGCGTACCCGCATCAGCGCTTGCGACACCGTCATGCCACTGGCTATCGCTACATAGTCAGAGGTCATGATGGCGCCGGCAGTGCCCTCTACATAGCTTGCCAGACGCTTTAGGTCTTCACGCTCCTGGTGGGCCATCCGCCGCAAAAGCGCTTCGCGGCGATCCTCCCCCAGCAGGTTGAAAAGATCCGCCCGCTCGTCCGAGCCCATCTCTTCCAATAGCTTCAGGACCTGGGTATCGGAGAGCTCGGCGACTACCTCGAGCTGGCTTTCGCCGGGCAGGTAGCCCAGCACGTTGGCCGCGCGCTCGGTGGAAAGGATATCGAGAATCGCTATCGCCGCGGTGAGCTCTTCGTCATCTTCGATGAACTCTTCGAGCACCTGGGCGATATCCGCCGAACGCACTTCCGCCAGACGCTCGGACACCGCCTGGCTCGGCGCTTGCTGGGAAAGCTCGCCCAGCAGCGTTGATTTCAATTCCTGCAAGGTTTCATCGGATAGCGACATCGCAATCTCCCTGAAAGAGGCGTTATGTTAGATGAGTTTTGCAGATAGATAGCTCGCTACATTGCCGGAATTTATAGTAGCAGATAAAAAAAACGCCCCTTAAACCGCCAGGGGTTCAAGGAGCGTTTTATTCACGTCACGCGTGAGCTCTAGCCTTTACCCGCCTTCTTGCGCAGCTGCTGAATCGTTCGCAGCTGGGCAACGGCTTCGGCCAGTTCCGCCGAGGCACGCGTGTAGTCGAGCTCGGCGGACTTCTCGTTGAAGGCCTTGAGCGCGTCCTGACGCGCCTGCTCGGCGGCGGCCTCGTCAAGGTCGCTCGCCCGCGCCGCGGCGTCGGCCAGAATCGTCACCACCTCGGGCTGGACTTCCATGAAGCCGCCGGACACGAAGAAGTTCTCTTCCACGCCGCCGTTCATGATCACCCGGATCGGGCCCGGCTGAAGCTCGGTCAAAAGCGGCGTGTGGCCGGGTAAAATACCCAGATCGCCCATTAGACCCGAGGCGATGACCTGCTCGACGCTGTCCGAGAAGATGGACGCTTCGGCGCTGACGATAGTGCAAGTGAAGCTATTCGCCATAGCGAATCCCCCTAGTGAACGGGATTACTTCTTCATCTGGTTGGCTTTTTCGACCGCTTCGTCGATAGAGCCGACCATGTAGAAGGCCTGTTCGGGCATATCGTCGTACTCGCCGTCCAGAATGCCCTGGAAGCCGCTAATCGTGTCTTTCAGCGACACGTATTTACCCGGCGAACCCGTGAACACCTCGGCGACGAAGAACGGCTGCGACAAGAAGCGCTGGATCTTACGCGCCCGGGCCACGGCCAGCTTGTCTTCGTCCGACAGCTCGTCCATACCCAGAATGGCGATGATATCCTTGAGTTCCTTGTAGCGCTGCAGCACACCCTGTACGCCGCGAGCGACGTTGTAGTGCTCGTCGCCGATGACCAGCGGATCCAACTGACGCGAGGTGGAGTCCAGCGGGTCGATCGCAGGATAAATACCCAGCTCGGCGATAGAACGCGCCAGTACCACGGTGGCGTCCAGGTGCGAGAAGGTGGTCGCCGGTGACGGGTCGGTCAAGTCATCCGCGGGAACGTAAACCGCCTGCACAGACGTGATAGAGCCTGCTTTGGTGGAGGTGATACGCTCCTGCAACACACCCATCTCTTCGGCCAGTGTCGGCTGATAACCAACCGCCGACGGCATACGGCCAAGCAGGGCCGATACTTCGGTACCCGCCAGGGTATAGCGGTAGATGTTATCGACGAACAACAGCACGTCGCGGCCTTCGTCACGGAATTTCTCCGCGATGGTCAGCCCCGTCAGCGCCACGCGCAGACGGTTACCCGGCGGCTCGTTCATCTGACCGTAAACCAGCGATACCTTGTCGATAACGTTGGATTCGGTCATTTCGTGATAGAAGTCGTTACCCTCACGCGTACGCTCACCCACACCGGCAAATACGGAGTAGCCGCTGTGCTCGGTGGCGATGTTGCGGATAAGCTCCATCATGTTGACGGTTTTACCCACACCGGCGCCGCCGAACAGGCCAACCTTGCCGCCCTTGGCAAACGGGCACACAAGGTCGATGACCTTGATACCGGTTTCCAAAAGCTCGTTGGAAGCCGCCTGGTCGGCGTAGCTCGGTGCCTTGCGGTGGATCGGCATGCGCTCGGCTTCGCCGATCGGGCCAGCTTCGTCGATCGGCTCGCCCAGCACGTTCATGATCCGGCCTAGCGTTTCGGTACCGACGGGTACAGAAATTGCGGCCCCTGTGTTGGTCACGTCCAGACCACGCTTCAAGCCCTCGGTGGAGCCCATCGCGATGGTCCGCACCACGCCGTCGCCCAGCTGCTGCTGGACTTCGAGGACGGTCTCTTTTTCAGAGACCTTTAGCGCGTCGTAGACCTTGGGCACAGAGTCCCGCGGAAACTCTACGTCAATCACCGCGCCGATGATTTGTACGATACGTCCGCTCATCTTGGTTCCTCTTTAAAACCTGCAAATGAAACCTGTCTGCCCGATGCCGACTCGCGGCATCAAGGGCGTTATACGGCTGAAGCGCCGCCGACGATCTCGGAAATTTCCTGGGTGATGGCGGCCTGGCGGGCCTTGTTGTACACCATCTCCAGATCGTCGATCAGATTGCCCGCGTTATCGGTGGCACTCTTCATGGCGATCATCCGGGCGGCCTGCTCGCAGGCGCCGTTTTCGACCACCGCCTGATAGACCTGGGATTCGATGAAGCGAACCAACAGGCCATCGAGCAACGCCTTGGCATCCGGTTCATACAGGTAGTCCCAGCTTCCGGGACGGGCGTTTTCTTCATCGTTGGAGGCGTCGTCGTCGCCCATATCCGGCGAAAGCGGCAGAAGCTGACGGACCACCGGCTTTTGCGTCATGGTGTTGATAAACTCGTTAAACACCACGTAGAGCCGGTCGAGACGTCCTTCATCGTACGCTTGCAGCATCACCTTGACGCTGCCGATCAAACCTTCAACCGTTGGCTTTTCACCCAGCCCGCTTTTCGCGGCCACCAGGTTGCCGCCGTAGTTACGGAAAAACGCGCTGGCCTTGGAGCCGAGGGCACAGAAGTCGAGCTCCGCGCCCTGCTCGTGCCAGGCCTTGGCGTCTTTCACCACGGCCTTGAACAGGTTGGCGTTCAAGCCGCCGCACAGTCCACGATCCGTAGAGACCACGATATAACCGACGCGATTGACCTCGTTACGCTCGACCATGTAGTCGTGCTTGTACTCGGGGTTTGCGTCCGCGATGTGGCCGACCACGTTACGAATCTGCCTGGCGTACGGCTGGCCTGCCTTCATCAAATCTTGCGCTTTACGCATTTTCGACGCAGCGACCATTTCCATAGCGCTGGTGATTTTCTGCGTATTTTTGACGCTTCCGATCTGGTTGCGTATCTCTTTTGCAGCTGCCATAGCGATCTACCCTTCGTTCGTGGCTCTCAGAAAGTAGGCAAGCCCGCCGATAGGCGGGCCGGACATTACCAGCTCTGAGTCGCCTTGAACTGTTCGAGACCGGACTTCATGCCGTCCTTGATCTCGTCGTTGTAGTCACCGGTCTGGTTGATCTTGTCGAGCAGTTCAGCGTGTTCGGACTTCATGTAGTCGTGCAGGGCACGCTCGAAGTCCAACACCTTGTCGACGCTGACATCATCCAGATGGCCTTCGTTGGCGGCGTAGAGCGTCAGCGCCATTTCCGCCACGGACATCGGCGAGTACTGGTGCTGCTTCATCAGCTCGGTGACACGCTGACCGTGTTCGAGCTGCTTACGCGTCGCTTCGTCGAGATCAGAAGCGAACTGCGAGAACGCCGCAAGCTCCCGGTACTGCGCAAGCGCCAGACGCACGCTACCGCCAAGCTTTTTGATGATCTTGGTCTGGGCCGAACCACCGACACGCGATACCGACAAACCTGCGTTGATCGCCGGACGAATACCGGAGTTGAACAGGTTGGTTTCCAGAAAGATCTGACCGTCGGTGATCGAGATCACGTTGGTCGGAACGAACGCGGAAACGTCGCCGCCCTGGGTCTCGATGATCGGCAGTGCGGTCAAGGAGCCGGTCTTGCCGGTGACTTCGCCGTTAGTGAACTTCTCGACGTAGTCGGCGTTGACGCGCGCAGCGCGCTCAAGTAGACGCGAGTGGAGATAGAACACGTCACCCGGGTAGGCTTCACGGCCCGGCGGGCGGCGCAGCAGCAGCGATACCTGACGGTACGCCACGGCCTGCTTGGAGAGATCGTCGTAAACGATCATGGCGTCTTCACCACGGTCGCGGAAGTACTCGCCCATGGTGCAGCCGGAGTAGGCGGCGAGGAACTGCATCGGCGCCGGGTCGGACGCGCCGGCCGCGACCACGATGGTGTGCTCCATCGCACCGTGCTCTTCGAGCTTGCGCACGACGTTGGCAATGGTCGACTGCTTCTGACCGATCGCCACGTAGACACAGGTGACGCCCTTGCCTTTCTGGTTGATGATCGCGTCGATGGCGATCGCCGACTTACCGATCTGACGGTCGCCGATGATCAGCTCACGCTGACCGCGGCCGATCGGCACCATGGAATCGATCGACTTCAGACCGGTTTGGATCGGCTCGTCGACGGACTGACGCGTGATGACGCCAGGCGCGACTTTCTCGACCGCGTCGGTCAGCTTGGCGTTGATGTCGCCCTTGCCGTCGATGGGGTTACCCAGTGCGTCGACTACGCGGCCCGCGAGTTCCGGACCCACCGGCACTTCGAGAATGCGGCCGGTACACTTGGCGGTCATCCCCTCTTCGAGCTGGAGGTAGTCGCCCAGTACCACGGCGCCGACGGAGTCGCGCTCGAGGTTGAGCACCATGCCGAAGATGCTATTCGGGAATTCGATCATTTCACCAAACATCGCGTCTTCGAGGCCGTGAACTTTCACGATGCCGTCGGAAACGGTGACGATGGTACCCTGATTACGGGCTTCGGATGCGACGTCAAGCTTCTCGATTCGCTGCTTGATGATGTCGCTGATCTCGGAAGGATTCAGTTGCTGCATGCCATGTCCCTCGGACTCAAGCGGTTAGCGCATCAGTAAGGCGGTTCAATCGACCACGCACCGAGCCGTCAATGACGGTATCGCCGGCACGCAGGATGACACCGCCGATGAGCGACTTGTCTACCTGAGTAGAAATTGAGATTTCGCGATTCAGACGTTTCTTAAGCGCGTTTGCCAATTTGGTCTTCTGCGGCGCCGTCAGCTTGTAGGCCGACGTGACCATCACCTCGACACGCTGCTCGAACTCGGCGCGCAGGCGCTCGAACTGATCAGCAATGAAAGGCAGTGCCAACAGACGGCCCTGGGTCGCCAGGGTCGTCAAAAACCGCGTAATGCCCTCGGGCTGTTCCGGCAAAATGCTGGAAAGCAGCTCGATCTTGGTTTCATTGACGACTTTTGGGCTACCCAGCACTCGGCGTAGGTCGTCGTCGGCAACCGCAACGCTCAAAAAATTCAGCGCCTGAGACCAGCTATCAAACGCTTCGTGATCACGCGCGTATTCAAACGCTGCCTTAGCGTAAGGACGAGCGACGGTAAGTAGTTCCGCCATGGGTCACCTCCTTACAGTTCGGCGGCAAGCTCATCAAGCAACTTGCGATGTGCTGACTCGTCGACCGACTCTTGCAAAATACGCTCAGCGCCGATGACCGCGAGACGAGAAACCTGAGCGCGAAGCTCATTCTTGGCACGGTTCACTTCCTGCTCGATTTCGGAGCGGGCGCTTGCAACGATGCGTTCGCCTTCGGCGCGAGCCTCTTCGCGTGCCTCTTCAATCATCTGGGCAGAGCGCTTGTTGGCCTGCTCGATGATCTGGGATGCCTGCTCCTTGCTCTCTTTGAGCGTCTGCTCGGAGCGTTCCTGAGCAAGCTCGAGATCGCGCGTTGCACGGCTGGCTGCGTCCAAGCCATCAGCAATTTTCTTCTGGCGCTCGTGAAGCGCATTGCTGATCGGAGGCCACACGTACTTTATGCAAAACCAGACAAAGATCGCGAAGGCGATCGTCTGCCCGATAAGCGTCATGTTGATATTCACAGGACTGTACCTCTGACAAGTTCGTGGCGACCGGAGTGAAACAAAACCGAGCGATCTACCGCTCGGTCAAGTTAAATTAACCGGCAACAACGAAGATCAGGTACATCGCGATACCAACACCGATCATCGGAACCGCGTCGAGCAGACCCGCCATGATGAAGGTTTTGGTTTGCAGCTGGTCGCCAAGCTCCGGCTGACGCGCGGTAGATTCGAGCAGCTTGCCGCCCAGAATGGCGAAGCCAATACCGGTTGCCAGTGCGCCCAGACCGATGATGATGGCAGCTGAGAGATAAACCATTTCCATGATGTTGCTCCTGAGTTCAAGTTTTGGTTAAGGGTTGAGGGTTAATGAAACGGGTGTTGATGCAAAACTCAAGCGACACCCGGCGCCGCGCGCCGGGTACGCCTTAATCAGTGATGTTCGTGCGCGGCGCTCAAATACACGATGGTCAGCGTGGTAAAGATGAAGGCCTGAAGCGTCACGATAAGGATGTGGAAAATCGCCCACGGCACGTCCAGTACCCAGATGGCCCAGAAGGGCAGCATGGCGATCAAAATGAAGATCACTTCGCCGGCAAACATGTTACCGAACAGACGCATCGCCAGGCTGAACGGTTTGACCAGCAAGGAGACGATCTCGAGCACCAGGTTGAACGGAATCAGCAGCCAGTGGTTGAACGGTGTTAGCGAGAGCTCTCTGGCGAAGCCGCCCGCGCCCTTGACCTTGATGTTGTAGTAAAGAATCAGACCAAACACGCCCAGCGCCATGCCCAGTGTGGCGTTGACATCGGTGGTCGGCACGATCTTCATGTAATCCACGCCGAGCTTGGCAAACAGCACCGGGCCGTAGTCGACGGGTAGAATCTTGAGCGTGTTCATGAGCAGAATCCACACGAACAGCGTCAGCGCCAGCGGCGCAATATGGGGGTTACGCCCGTGAAAGGTCGAACGCGTCAAGTTCTCGATGAATTCGACGACCATTTCGACGGCGTTTTGCAGACCACCGGGCACGCCGGAGGTGGCGATTTTACCCGCCTTGCGGAACAGCCAGATGAACAAAAGCCCCATGGCAATGGACCAGCCCATGGTATCCAGGTGGATCGCCCAGAACCCCATGTCGCTTGCCTCTTCGGCCGACTGCGCCAGCGACCAACCGTTGACCGGGTGATGCCCGAAGGTCAGATTCTGCAGGTGGTGCTGGATATAGTAAGTCGTCGAGACTTCGTTTCCTGCGGCCATAGAGTTGTCACCTCAATCAGTTGTGCGGTTTTTTGAGCATTAGCCAGGGCGCGAGCCAATGCGTCGAAATTACCGCAACGTAAGCACTAAAAAATAAAGTAGGGTTTGAGGGGGGCACTGCCACGAAGACCAGCGTAAAAAGAGCCACCGTCAAACCAAACTTGCCTGCTTCTGCACGCATCAACTGCGTTGCATTGCGTTTTTGGCGTTTCGAAAAAACGCCCATACGCTTTATGAAAAAAGCATAGGGTACGATCGCGACCAGCGAACCCAACGCCACCGAGATCGCCCCGCCAGGTTGTGCCAGCACGTAGGCCAGCGCCATCCCGATCAGCATAACCCCCGATTGAGCCCGTAAAAGCGAAACGCTGTAGGCTCGGCGGCGCTGGGCTTCGAATCGCTGCATGATTTCTCAGCACCTGTTGCCCCAGCTTCTCGGGCTAGTCGTTGTAAAATCCTGATGCGGGCGTTTTGATTATCGAAACAACCTGCACAAATCTTGCGCGATTATAGGGAAGCGCTATCGTACCTTCAACCGAAGTTGCGCCTAATTTGCCCGTCCAAGCGCGCAGTTGCGACCAAAGAGTTAAAAAAAGACGCTATCGTGCGACTTTTTAATAAGCCTGCTATTTATTTTATATGGCCCAAAATTCCGTCGAGTTCTTCAAGGCTCGTATAGCGGATCGTGACCTTTCCCTTGCCTCGTTGGCCGTGGTCGATGGAGACCGGCGCGCCGAGAAGCTCGCCCAGCTGGGTCTCGAGCCGGGTCACATCCGTCGTCTTGATCGAGCGTTTGGGGGTCGCTTTCGCGCTTTCGTCGCTGGCGAGCTTTTTCACCAATGCTTCGGTGGCGCGCACGGTCAGGTCGTTATTGACCACCTCGTGGGCGATGCGGCGCTGTTGGGCGCTGGCAAGCGATAAAAGCGCCCGGGCGTGGCCCATATCCAAGTCGCCGCGCTCTAAAAGCGTTTGTACTTCGGGGTCCAGGGTCAAAAGCCGTAAAAGGTTCGCCACCTGAGTGCGCGACTTGCCCACCGCATCGGCGACCTGCTGCTGGGTCAGCTCGAATTCGTCCCCTAGCCGTTTGAGCGCCAGCGCCTCTTCTACCGCGTTGAGGTTTTCGCGCTGAATGTTTTCGATCAGCGCCAGCGCCAGCGCGGCTTCGTCGCTGACTTCGCGGATCACCGCGGGGATAACGTCGAGCTCGGCAAGCTGCGCGGCCCGCCAGCGCCGCTCGCCGGCGATGATCTCGTAACGCGCTTCACCGACCGGGCGCACCACGATAGGCTGCATGACGCCCTGGGCGCGGATGGAGTCGGCGAGCTCTTCCAGGGCTTCGGGCTGGATGTCGCGGCGGGGCTGGTACTTGCCGCGGCTTAGCTGGCCAAGCGGCAAACGCTCCAGGCGTTCGCTGGTGGCGTCGAAGGCTGCGCTGGCAGGCGCAGCCGGGTCGATGCTCTCAAACGTTTCCTCACTGGTGAGATCCAGACTGTCACGGCGGCGTGCGCCCGCTCCAATGAGGGCATCCAGGCCACGTCCCAGCGCGCGTTTACGCGTCATGCGTTTCCCCTTAAACGTTGTATCAAGAACCTGTCCTCAGGCACTTACCGCCATTAAAGCGAAAGCTTGCGAATCAACTCTTTAGCAAGCACGCGGTACGCCTGGCTTCCCCGGGAAAAGCGTGCGTAGTGGGTCACCGGCAAGCCGTGGCTGGGCGCCTCGGCCACTTTTACGTTGCGCGGAATGGTGGTCTTCAAAAGCGCGTCGCCGAAAAAATCGCGAAGCTGCTTGTCCACTTCCCGGGTAAGACTGGTGCGTTTATCGTACATCGTGCGCAATATACCGGAAATCGCAAGCGCTGGATTAACGCTCTCCTTGATCTGCTCGACCGTGTCCAACAGCGCCGACAGGCCTTCGAGGGCGTAGAACTCGCACTGCAAGGGAATGAGCACGCCGTCGGCGGCGGTCAAGGCATTGACCGTGAGCATGTTGAGCGACGGCGGACAGTCGATGAGGACGACGTCGTAGTTACCGGCCACGGTATTAAGCGCCATGGAGAGTCGGCTTTGGCGCTCTTCGCTATCCAGAAGCTCCACCTCGGCGGCGGTCAGGTCGCCATTGCCCGGCAGTACGTCGTAATTGACCGGCAGGTTGGTCACGATCGCATCCGCAGCGCGGGCCTCGCCCAGCAGCACGTCCAGTACGCTTTTATCAAGCGCGTACTTGTCGATGCCGCTGCCCATGCTGGCGTGGCCCTGGGGGTCCAGGTCCACCAGCAGTACGCGCCGGTCAAGGCTTGCAAGGCTCGCCGCGAGATTAACGGCCGAAGTGGATTTGCCCACGCCGCCTTTTTGGTTGGTCAGGGCAATGATCTGGCTCACTACGAGGCTCCTTCAGGGGTCAGAATCAACAGCTGCCGTTTCGCCGTATCATAAGGGATTTGCAGCCAATGCCGCGCGATGAGCGCGATATCGGCGGGAAGTGCCGCAAGCTCTTCATCGGCCCCGGGGCCTTTCATGGCCAGCCACTGCCCACCGGGGGCCACTAGCGTCCGGGTCAGGGTGACGAAGTCGTCAAGGCTTGCAAAGGCGCGCGATACTACCTGATCGAAGGTTTGGCCATTGAACGCCTCGACCCGGGTTTGGGTGGGTGTGGCGTTTTTAATGGCAAGCTCCATCACGGCCTGGCGCTGAAAGCGCACCTTCTTGCCGTTACTGTCGACCAGCGTGACGTGCATATCCGGTTTCAAAATGGCGATGACCAGCCCCGGAAGTCCTGGGCCCGCGCCCACGTCCAAAAGCGTCGCCCCGGTCACGTAGGGGGCGATCGCTGCGCTGTCGAGCACGTGCCGGGCGACCATGTCGTTTATATCGCGCACCGCAGTGAGGTTATAAGCCCGGTTCCACTTGTGCAATAACGCCACCAGCGCTAAAAGCTGGTCGCGCTGCTCGGCACTGATGGCGATGTCGAGTTGCTCGAGGCCGCTGTCCAGGCGCGACGCGACCTCGCCGGGCAACTCCTTGATCAAAGGCGCTAACGAACTCATCCGTTCGCCACCTCGGCATTTTTGATCATGCGGCGCTTTTTCAGGTGAATCAGCAAAATCGAGACCGCCGCCGGCGTCACGCCAGAGATACGCCCCGCGTGGGCCAGGGTTTCCGGACGCGCTTCGGCAAGCTTTTGGCGAATCTCGTTGGAAAGCCCCTCGACCTTTTGGTAGTCGAGCTCGGCGGGAAGCGGCGTCGCCTCGTGGCGCTTGAGCTTGTCGATCTCGTCCTGCTGACGGGCGATATAGCCCTGATACTTGGCCTGAATCTGGACCTGCTCGGCCACGAACTCGTCGTCGACCAGATCGCTTTCAAGGCCGGGAAGCGCGGTGATATCGGCGTAGCTAAGCTCCGGGCGCTTCAAAAGATCCGCGAGGGAATACTCTCGCGGCAGAGGCTGGCCGGTTTTTTCGGCGACTTTCTCCGCTGCCGGGGTTTTTGGCTGTACCCAGACGGTGGCAAGGCGTGCACTTTCGCGCTCGATGGCGTCGCGCTTTTGGCTAAACGCGGCAAAGCGCGCATCGTCGACCAGGCCAAGCTCGCGGCCCTTTTCGGTCAGGCGCAGATCCGCGTTGTCTTCACGCAGCATCAGCCGGTATTCCGCCCTCGAGGTGAACATCCGGTAGGGCTCTTTGGTGCCCATGGTGATCAAGTCGTCCACCAGCACGCCCAGATACGCCTCGTCGCGGCGCGGATGCCAGGCCTCCAGCTCTCGGGCTCGGCGGCCGGCGTTCAAACCGGCCAGCAGCCCCTGGGCACCGGCTTCTTCGTAGCCGGTGGTGCCGTTGATTTGGCCGGCGAAAAACAGGTTGTGGATAAATTTCGTCTCCAGCGAGTGTTTGAGGTCTCGCGGGTCGAAGAAATCGTACTCGATGGCGTAGCCGGGCCGGGTGATATGCGCGTTTTCAAGGCCTTTCATCGAGCGCACGACCTGAAGCTGAACGTCGAAAGGCAGCGAGGTCGAGATGCCGTTGGGGTAGAGCTCGTTGGTCTCCAACCCTTCGGGTTCGATGAAAACCTGATGGCTGGTTTTATCCGCAAAGCGGTGAACCTTGTCCTCGATCGACGGGCAGTAGCGCGGGCCGGTGCTGTCGATCACCCCGGAGTACATCGGCGAGCGGTCCAGATTCGCCTTGATGATGTCGTGGGCGCGTTCGTTGGTCTGCGCGATGTGGCAACTGACCTGACGCGGGTGCATATCCCGCGAGCCCATGTAGGACATGATCGGGGTCGGGGTGTCGCCGGGCTGCTCTTCGAGCTGGCTGAAATCCACGCTTTTGGCGTCGATACGCGGCGGTGTGCCGGTTTTAAGCCGGTCGACGTGAAACGGCAGTGCGCGTAGCCGCTCGGCCAGGGCGTTGGAGGGCGGATCGCCGGCTCGGCCGCCGCGGCTTTTATCCAAGCCAATGTGAATCACGCCACCCAAAAACGTACCGGTCGACAGGACGACGGTTTCGGACATAAACCGAATACCGGTCTCGGTCACCACGCCGCGGACGGTGTCGTTATCCACAACCAGATCGCCCGCCGCCTGCTGAAAAATCGTCAGGTTCGGCTGGTTTTCCAGCATACCGCGAATGGCGGCTTTGTAGCGTACACGGTCGGCCTGGGCACGGGTGGCGCGAACCGCCGGGCCTTTGCTGGCGTTTAGAACGCGAAACTGAATACCGCCAAGGTCAGTGGCAAGCCCCATTGCGCCGCCCAGCGCATCGATTTCCTTGACCAGGTGACTCTTGCCGATGCCGCCAATGGCGGGGTTACACGACATTTGTCCCAAGGTTTCGATGTTGTGGGTGAGCAGTAGGGTTTGACAACCCATACGAGCAGAGGCCAGTGCGGCTTCGGTTCCCGCATGGCCACCGCCGATGACAATCACGTCAAAGCGGTCGGGGTAATTCAATTAACACCTCAACTTGGCCCTTCAAAAAGCGCCTATTGATCATTTGAAAACGAGCAGGACTCGATAAGCCGGCCAGTATAAACCTCCTGTGAATAACAGTCAGGTTTTTCCACACCGGGATTTCACGTCCTTGCACTTATAAATAACAAAATAAAAAATATAGAGAGAAGTTCTGTTGATGTTGTAACTATTGGTGTGGATAAAATCTGTGCATAACTGAATATTTATTATATTTATTAATCAATTATATTGTTGAACGAATGGTGATTAACCAGCGGAGTGCCTGCGCAGAAGCAGTGTTGGGGCTGTGGATGAAAGGGGCACTTATGCACAGCGCTAAAAAAACACGGGTTATCCACCGCTGCATACCTGTGCTGTGCGTGTGGCTATAAACACACTGTGGGTAACCGGGCTAAAGCGCCGATGGCCCAAGTGGCGCGGGCTACAGACAAACGTGAAGAAAATTGAAAAAATGATATCCACAGGCAAAAAAAGGGCCTGTCATGGTGACAGGCCCTTTTTTATTCGCATTTTTAACCCAAAAGAGGGTTTAAAAACGCCCTCGGCAGGTGTGTTTCAGTGTTTGAGCACCCGCGCCAAAAACGACTGGGTACGTTCGTGTCGAGGCGCATCGAACAATTGTTCAGGCGGCCCCTCTTCGGTGATTTCGCCTTTATGAATGAAGATGACGCGATCCGCCACTTCCCGGGCAAAGCCCATTTCGTGGGTGACGATCACCATGGTCATGCCTTCCTTGGCGAGCTCGCGCATGGCATCGAGTACCTCACCGATCATCTCCGGGTCCAGCGCCGAGGTCGGCTCGTCGAAGAGCATGAGGCGCGGCTCCATGGCGAGTGCCCGAGCGAGGGCGACGCGTTGCTGCTGACCACCGGATAGCTGGCCTGGGTACTTGTTGGCCTGGTCGGCGATGCCGACCCGATCGAGCAGCCGTTTGGCGTTCTGTGAGGCCTGCTCGCGGCTTTGGCGGCGTACCTTGATGGGTGCCAACGTTACGTTGTCCACAACGCTTAGATGCGGGAATAGATTGAACTGCTGGAACACCATGCCGACTTCGGTGCGAATGGTCTGCAGCGCCTTGGTGCTTTTACCTTTGGGCTCGAGGACATTGCCATCGACCTCCAGTGTGCCCGACTGAAACTCCTCGAGTCCGTTGATACAGCGAATCAACGTGGACTTGCCCGAGCCACTGGCGCCGATCACCACCACGACTTCGCCGGGAGTGATTTCCAGGTCAATGTGCTGGAGTACGTGCAGGCTGCCGAAGTGCTTGTTGAGCTTGCGCATTTGCACAATGGGCGGTTTGTGAGTGTTCATTGTGCGTTCCTTATTGTCCTGCGATGCCTTTACGCTCGAGCAGACGCAGCGCTATGGAAAGTGTCCAGGTGATCGCCAGATACATCAGCGCCACTACGAAGTAGACCTCGAGGGCGTTGAAGGTGGTCGCGATGTAGATACGGCCCTGACGGACCAGCTCGCCGACACCGATGATCGAGAACAGCGAGGTGTCCTTGATGCTGATGATGGCCTGATTGCCCAAAGGCGGCACCATGCGCCGTAGCGCCTGGGGCCAGATCACGTAGAGAAACGCCTGGGTGCGCGAAAGCCCCAGTGACAGCGACGCCTCGCGCTGGCCACGCTCGATGGACTGCACGCCGCCGCGCACGATTTCGGAAATGTAGGCGCCGGAATTCACCGCGATGGCGGCGATACCTGCCACCAGCGGATCGATGGGGCCCCCCAGTAGTTGCGGCAACCCGTAAAAGATGAACAGCACCTGCACCAGTATCGGCGTGCCACGAAATACTTCGATGTAGATGCTCGCGACCCAGCGCATCCAGGCCACGGAGCTGATGCGCAGAAGGCCGAAGAAGATGCCGATGAAAAAACCGATTGCCAGCCCCCCGAAGGAGATCGCCAGCGTCCAGGGAATACCGGGTAACAGGTGGGGGATCGAAGCCAGCGCCGCTGACCAGTCGAACTCAAAGGTAACGTCCACGCGTTATCTCCAGATGAGTAAAATACAAAGGGCCGAGCGACTATCCGCCCGACCCTGAAGAAGTGGTGTTCGCGTCGAAGAGAGCGAGGCGTTATTCGGCTTCCGGGGCTTCACCGAACCACTTCTCATAGATCTCGTCGTAGGTACCATCTTCGCGCATGGCGGCCAACGCTTCGTTGGTCGGCTCTAACCACTCGCTGCCTTTATGAAAGACGATCCCGTACTGCTGGCCTTCGTAGAGTGGGCCGACCACTTTGGTACGGCCATCGCCCCGTGTTTGCGAGAAGTAGGCGACGTTGGGGGCGTCGTACAGCACGGCGTCGACGTTGCGGCCCAGAAGTGCCATGTACATGTCAGGCGTATCGGGATAAGGCGTAATCTCGGCGTCGTCACCCAGCTCTTCTTGCAGGAAGTTGTAGCTGGTCGAGCCGATCTTGGTCGCGATGCTCAAGCCCTGCAGGTCTTCGAGATCTTCGACGTCGTCGTTATCGGCGCGCACGATGATCTGCAGACCGGAGTCGTAGTAGGGGTCGGAAAAATCGACGACCTGGGCACGCTCTTCGGTAATCGTGGTGCCGGCGATGGCGATTTCCTGGCTGCCGGTCTGTACCGCCGGAATGATGCCGGAAAACTCCATGGTGGTGAGATTGACCTCGAACCCGGCGCGGCTGGCCACTTCGTTGATGATGTCCATGTCGAAGCCGATCATTTCGCCGGTTTCGGAATCCATCATTTCAAAGGGCACGAAGCTTGGGTCGGTGGCAACGTTGACCGAAGGCGTCTGCGCAAGCGCCGAAGCGCTGCCAAGGCTTAGAGTCAACGCGGCGGCAATGGCGCTATAGGTAAGCGGAGTGTTCATGTGTTTCCCCGTGTTTTATATGACGCTAACGGTCGTGGGGCGTCATGCCCGTCGACCGCGCGCAATGTTGTAGACCTATCAACCTTGGCGAGAAACCGCCAAGGCGTCAAGTCACGAACCGGGGGTGGTATTAACGCAAGAAGTGGGTCTTGCTCTGAAACACGACCTAAACCATGAACGACGCACCGCACCCGCAGGTGGTGGTGGCGTTGGGGTTTTGCACGCGAAAACGGGCGCCGGCCAGACCCTCTTCGAAATCGATCGTCGAGCCGACCAGGTACTGATAGGAAAGCGGGTCGACGACCAGAGCGGCGGCGCCGAACTCGATCAGGGTGTCGTCGTCGGCGACGTTGTCGGCAAAGTCGAACCCGTACTGAAAGCCCGAGCAGCCGCCGCCGGTCACGTACACGCGAAGCTTCAGCGCGTCGTTGTGCTCCTCGGTCATGAGCGCCTGAATACGCCGTCGCGCGCTGTCGGACAGCAAAAGTGGGGTTGGTACGAAAGCTTCTGCACCGCTCATGGGTACCTCCCGCGAGCTAAAATGGCTGGGTGAAAGCGCAATTATGGGTAATCCCGAGCAAAAGGGTCAACTATTACGTCGCCTTTTTCTAAGTAGCACCTCTGCGACAGCGCTTTCCGTCTAGGGCATCAGCGCCGGAGCGTTGAGGCCCAGGGTCTCGTCGAGGCCAAACATCAAATTCAAATTCTGAATCGCCTGGCCGGAAGCGCCCTTGACCAGGTTGTCGATGACCGACAGCACGATGACGGTACCGCCCTGTTGATGAACCGCGAGCCGGCAGGTGTTGTTGCCTTTGACGCTGCGCGTTTCCGGGTGACTGCCGGCGGGCATCACATCCACGAACGGCTCGTTTTTATAGCGCGATTCGAAAAGCGCCTGCAGCTCCGTTGCGTCGACTTTCAGGGTGCTATAGAGCGTGGCGTGAATGCCCCGGATCATCGGCGTTAGATGAGGCACGAAGGTCAGCTCGATCGGGTGTTCCTGCATATCGTTCAGGCCCTGGCGGATCTCTGGCAGGTGGCGATGGCCCGAGGCGCCGTAGGCCTTCATCGATTCGCTCGCCTCGGCGAGAAGCGAGCCTACCTTGGCACCGCGTCCGGCGCCGGTCACGCCGGATTTACAGTCGGCGATCAGCCGTGTTTCGTCGACCAGCCCGGCCTCGAGTAGCGGCAGGTAACCAAGCTGTACGGCGGTGGGGTAGCAGCCAGGCACGGCGATCAACCGCGCGCCCTTGATCGCTTCGCGGTTCATTTCCGGCAAGCCATAGACCGCCTCTTCGAGCAGCGCCGGCGCGCCGTGAGGCTGGCCGTACCACTGGCTCCAGAGTTCGGCGTCGCGCAGACGAAAATCCGCGGAAAGGTCGATGACCCGCGTGCCGTTCGCCAATAGCTCACCGGCCAGCGCGTGGGCCACCCCGTGGGGCGTGGCGAAAAACACCACGTCCAGGGCGCCCAGCGCGTTGGCATCGGGCTCGCTGAAGGCGAGTGCATCAAAATGGCCGCGCAGGTTGGGGTACATGTCGCTCACCTTGACACCGGCCTCCGAGCGCGAGGTGATCGCCTCGACGCTGACCTCTGGATGCCCGGCTAAAAGCCTTAAAAGCTCCACTCCGGTATACCCTGTACCGCCTACGATACCGACCTTGATCACAAGTCACCTCTTGTCCGTTCGTTGATATGAACCGCGCGTCTTCAAGCCTAATAAACCCGCGCCGGGCTGTCTAAGCGCTTCAAGCTATGATACACAAGAGTGACAGCCCAGGCGTGACGGATTCAATGAGTAAGTCCTCACTTTTGGCCGCCCCGAATAAACGCACTACGCTTTAACCTCGACTGATAAGAACCCACCAACAGGCAAGGAACGCGGCTGTGGCACGCTATTCCCGAGCAGATTTCACCCTCGATGCCTTCCGCCGCCAGCTGGCCAACGTCGACGCGTTGCCCCAGCTCTGCGTACTGGGCCTGGTCTCCGGCGTCATTACCGGCGCTGTGATGGTGGGCTTTCGCCTGCTTTTGGAAGCCGGCGCGATCGTCTATATGCCCGAGGGCGACCCGGAGGCGTTCGAAGGTCTTGCTCCTTGGCTTCGCGCGCTGCTGCCGCTTTTGGCGGTGACGCTCATCGGCGTTTTTCTTTACCGCCAGAAAGCCGCGGCACACAAGCTCGGCGTTAGTCACGTGATCGAGCGGCTCTCCTACCACCAGGGGCGCTTTCCCATGCGCAACTGGCTCAACCAGTGGTGGGTCGGGGTGGTGTCGGTACTCGGCGGGCTTTCCGCCGGGCGCGAAGGCCCGGCGATCCACCTGGGCGCGGCCGCCTCCAGCGGGCTTGGCCTCAAGCTTCGCTTGCCCAACAACAGCCTTCGCGTGCTGGTCGCCTGTGGTACCGCGGCGGGTATTTCTGCCTCGTTCAATACGCCGATCGCCGGGGTCATCTTCGCCATGGAAGTGGTGATGATGGAGTACACCCTGATGAGCTTCATGCCGGTCATTTTGGCCTCGACCATGGGCGCGGTGGTCGCTCAGGCGGTTTACGGTAGCGAACCCGCCTTTCGCATTCCCGATGTAGCGCTGGGCTCGCTGATGAACCTGCCCTGGGTGGTGGTGACCGGCCTGGGGATCGGCCTGCTCGCCGGGCTTTTCATTCACATTGCGCGCACTCAGCGTTTGAGCCGTCTGCCGCTTTGGCTGCGCCTGGCGGTGGTCGGTGTGACCACCGGCGCAGTGGCCTGGTGGTTCCCCCAGGTACAGGGCATTGGCTACGACAGCCTGGCGGCGGCGCTCAACGACCAGCTAAGCGTTAGCGTGCTGCTGGGGCTGGTCATTGCCAAGCTATTGATCACCGCGCTGACCGTGGCCGGAGGTGTACCGATTGGCATTATCGGCCCGGTACTGGTGGTCGGGGCGGCCGCCGGTGCGCTCAGCGGCTCGCTTGGTCTTTGGCTTTGGCCGGCGCCCGCCGCCGACCCTGGCGTTTTTGCCATGCTGGGAATGGCGGCCATGATGGGCGCGGTGCTTCAGGCGCCGCTGGCCGCGCTGATGGCGCTTTTGGAGCTGACCCACAGCCCGAACATCATGCTGCCGGGCATGCTGGTGGTCGTGGTGGCCTGTCTGACCTCGCGCCAGCTAACGGGCTGCGAAGGCTTTTTTATCAGCTCGGTACGTTACGGCCTACACCCCCTTCAACAGCCGCTGATGCAGGCGCTTTCCCGGGTGTCGGTACCCGCGGTGATGGAGCGCCAGCTAGTGCGTACCGAGCGAATCGTCACGCCGGACCAGGCGCGTAAGCTCCTGGAAACTAATCCAATGTGGCTTCTGATCGAGCGCTCCAGCGATAAAAAGCCGGTGCTGGGTTTGAAAGCCTCGGCGCTGGCGCGCTGGCTTTTGGAGCACGACGAGGCGCTGGCCGGTGAGCCACCGCCGGACGACGAGCAGGTGGACCTTCTGGAAATTCCCGGTCAGCGCGTGGAGATGGCGCCGATCGCGCTACAGGCCACGCTTTCCGAAGCTTTTTTGAAGCTTCAGGACAACGCCCTGGGAGCGCTTTACGTGGTGCACGGTTATCGGCCAAAGCAGCAGCGAATTTCAGGTATCATTACCCGGGGGGCGATCGAGCGTTACTACCACTATGCTGACCCTCGTGACAAAACCGACCCCCGTGACAATGAGCCGACCGCGTAAGGAGAAACCATGTATTTATGGATGAAGGCCCTGCATTTGATGGCCGTTGTGACCTGGTTCGCCGCGCTTTTTTATCTGCCGCGGCTGTATGTCTACCACGCCACTGCCCGCGACAACGGGGATGAGCAAGCGATCACTTACTTCAAGACCATGGAACGCAAGCTCTATCGTGGCATTATGACCCCCTCGATGATTTTGGTGCTGTTGTTTGGTGGGATCATGCTCTATCTGATACCCGGCTGGATGAGCCAGGGGTGGATGCACGTCAAACTGACGCTGGTGGCGCTACTGGTGGCCTACCATCACGTCTGCCTGATCTATTTGAAGCAGTTTGCGCAAAACCGCTGCACCAAAAGCCATCGCTTTTTCCGCTTCTTCAATGAAGCCCCGGTCATCGTGTTGATCGCCGTCGTTCTGCTTGCCGTCATTAAGCCTTTTTGATGATAAAGCCGCTTCCTCCCGTGGTATTGGTACTGGCGGGTCACGACCCGACCGGGGGCGCGGGGCTGATCGCCGATAGCGAAGCCGTGGCCGGTTGTGGCGGCTGGGCAATGACCATTCCCACCGCCACCACCGTGCAAAACTGCCACGATGTCCAGCGTGTGCTGCCCGCCGACCCGCAAATGATGTTACAGATGGCCCAAGCGCTCGAGGGGCTTCCCGTCAGCGCGATCAAGCTGGGCCTTTTGGCCGATGAAGCGACGCTGTTGGCCGCCGAGCGTATCATTCGCCGCTTTCCCGGCGTGCCGGTGATTGCCGATCCGGTGCTCAAGGCGGGGGGCGGTGCTGAGTTATCCACAGCCGCGCTTCAAAAACGCTATGTGCAGCGCCTGCTCCCCCTTGTGGATATTCTGACGCCCAACCGGTTCGAGCTCGCCGCCTTGACGCCGGACGTAGAAGAGGGCGCGGACGATACCACCCGCGCGGTGGCGCTTATTTCCCAGGGGGGCCAGGCGGTGCTGGTAACGGCCACCGACGATCCGCTGCCGGGAAACGACGGCCAGGTCGTGCATACGCTGCACTCGCCGGATACCACGCGCCAGTGGCAGTGGCCGCGCCTGGCGCAGCGCTTTCACGGCTCGGGCTGTACGCTGGCTTCCGCCATTGCCGCGCGCATGGCAGTAGGTGAGCGCTTACCCACTGCCTGCGAGCAGGCCCAGCGCTTTACTTGGCAGGCCCTGTCCGAGGCGTTCGAGCCGCCGGACGGGCAGTACCTGCCCAACCGCTTGTCACGCCCAACCCGCTTTTGATCTCATTGGCCGCCGGGTCGGTAACGCGTCTATTTAAGTCCGCGTTTAAAGGACTAAGCTATTCACTTTCGAGTCATTCACGTTGAGGATGCCATGACCACTTCTGCCGAACTCTTTGAACTTGCAAGCCGCCATATTCCCGGCGGGGTCAACTCGCCGGTTCGCGCGTTCAAGGGCCTTCACCGCCCGCCGGTCTTCATGGAGCGCGCCCAGGGGGCTTACCTGTTCGACGTCGAGGGCAAGCGCTATATCGACTACGTCGGTTCCTGGGGGCCGATGATCACCGGCCATGCCGACCCGGACGTGCTCGATGCGGTACGTGCACGCCTGGATAACGGACTTTCCTTCGGCACACCCACGGCGGTGGAAACCACCATGGCGGATCTGATCTGCGAAATGATCCCGTCCATGGACATGGTGCGCATGACAAGCTCCGGCACCGAGGCAACGATGTCCGCGATTCGCCTGGCCCGGGGCAGCACCGGCCGGGACAAGATCGTCAAGTTCGAGGGTAACTACCACGGTCATTCCGACTCGCTGCTGGTGAAAGCCGGCTCCGGGGCGCTGACCCACGGCGAGCCGAGCTCGCCGGGCGTGCCGGCCTCGCTTGCCGAGCACACCATTACGCTCTCCTATAACGACCCGGAAGGCGTCGAGGCCTGCTTTGCCGAAATCGGCGAGCAGATCGCCTGCATTATCGTCGAACCCGTGGCGGGCAACATGAACTGCATTCCGCCTCAGCCCGGCTTTTTGGAAACGCTGCGCCGGGTGTGCAACGAGTACGGTAGCTTGTTGATTTTCGACGAGGTGATGACCGGTTTTCGCGTCGCGCTCGGCGGCGCCCAGGCCCACTACGGTATCACCCCGGATTTGACCTGCCTTGGCAAGATCGTCGGCGGCGGTATGCCGGTGGGCGCCTTTGGCGGCCGGCGCGACATCATGCAGAACGTCTCGCCCATGGGCCCGGTTTATCAAGCCGGTACGCTCTCGGGCAACCCGCTGGCCATGGCCGCCGGGGTTACGCTATTGCAAAAGCTCAAGACACCGGGCTTTCACGATGCGCTGACCCAGCGGGTGCAAACGCTTTGCGAAGGCTTGCAGGAGCGCGCGAACGCGGCGAACGTGGCCATGATGACCCAGTCCGCCGGGGGCATGTTCGGGCTCTTTTTCACCTCGCAAACGCGTGTGGATAACTTTGCCCAGGCCACCGCCTGCGATGCGGACATGTTCCGGCGCTTTTTCAGCGCCATGCTGGACCAGGGCGTGTACCTGGCGCCTTCGGCTTATGAGGCGGGCTTTATGTCCAGTGCCCACGCGCCGGAAGACATTCAGCAAACCCTGGACGCCGCCGAGAAGGCGTTTGCCCTGCTATAAACCGCGGCGCTGGCCAACGCACTGCTATACTCAAAGCGCCGCTCATCGAAGCGGCGCTGTTGGTTCACAAGGTCAATCATCATGAAATGGCAGTCGTTTTGGTCTTACACCCTTGGCGTTGCAAGCCTGGCCTCTGTTTTATCCACAGGTGCGCTTGCCTATCAGGAGCAGCATATGACCCCCATTCAGATCAACGTAAGCGGCACGCCAGGTGCTGAGTTTTCCGCCCATTGGCGGGTGAGCAACGGCGATGAAGTCACCGAGTACTTTGAGGAACGCAAAAGCGTACCCTTTGAGTTCAGCTATGAAGGCACCGCGCTCGAGGGGGAGGTGACGCTTTTAACCGATAACGAACGGCTGGAAGTGGATATTTTGAAGGGCACCAACCGTTCGCGTTCGTCGACCCAAGGCAAAGGTGGCACGCTGACGCTCACTATTCGTTAGCAACAAAACGCAAAAACCGCCCCGAAGGGCGGTTTTTTGACTCCAGGTCCTTCGAGCGAGCAGCGCGTGGAGGACCTGATATCGGGGCTCTGGCATCAAAACCCTGGCTTAGTGGCCTTGAGCGACAACGTTCATGTTGTTGTTGCCCACGGTAGTGATGCTGGAGGTGTGGCCGCCGCCGAAGAAGCTGCCGCTTTGGGATACGGTTTGCTGGTTACCGTAACCTTCGGTGTAAGCGTAGGAGTCGTGGTTGTAGCCAGACTGCGAGATGTCGGCCGTGTTGTAGCCGCCGGTGGTCAAAATGTTGCTTTCGTTGTAATAACCTTGCTGGCTGACGTTGGCCACGTTGTTGTTGCCTTCCAGGTAGGCGTAGCTGTCATTGGCGGTGCCATCCTGAGCGATAGTGGCGTCGTTGCTGCTGCCGACGGACTCGATGACGGACTGGTTGAGCTTGCCTTGCTGGGTGACGGTCGCGTTGTTACCCGTACCTTCCTGATAGGCATAGCTGTCGTTCAGCCAGCCGTCCTGGGTAACATCCGTCGTGTTGTTTTCGCCGTTTTGGTTGGTAACAGAGACGTTGGCAACCCCATTCTGGTCAGCAGAGGCTTGGTTGTTCAGGCCGCCCTGGTAGATGGTTGACTGGTTCTTGGCGCCCATCTGATCAACGCTTGCCACGTTACCTTCGCCGACCTGCTCGATACCTGAATCGTTCCAGCCCGGAAGCGTGGTGGCAACGCCGTCAACGTCATCCTGGTTGACGGTCGTTTTGTTGTACGCGCCGTTTTGTTGAACGCGAGATGTCTGTGAGCCCCACTGGGTTACGTTGTTAGCGTTGTGGTCGCCACTTTGATTGATAGTGGAGTCGCTTCCAGCGAACTGGGCGGAGGCAGCAGTGCTCATGGCGATGGCAATGGCGGCGGCAATAGTGGTGATTTGAGTTTTCATGTGGATTTCCCCTTCAAGACGCTTGCTTTAGTTGTTACTGAGACAAAGAGATTGGCTCAGTAAGTGTCGACGATGACTGGTCGTGCGTTACCCGAGAACGCCTGCTGTTCCACGCTAACGCCGCGGTAGCCACTCCCCGATTGTGAAATCTCGATATCGCTTTGATGACCCGTTTGGGACACAAAGGCGTGTAACCCCTGAACGCCATAGGATTGATTAATGGTGGCGAGGTGACGGTCACCATTTTGTAAAACGACCCCAACGTTATTACCTCCGGCTTGCGTAATGGAGGCGGTATTGAAGTTGCCGGTTTGGCGAATATTGGAAAAGTTGCCGTGTTGATACTGGGCGGAATACGATTGTGTTACGGTGGTACGGTTGTGATGGCCGTTTTGCCTTATGATGCTGTAATTGTCTGTATAAACGGGTGCTTGCGAGGTTTGAAAGTACTGCTCTACACGGCTTTGCGCCTGGGCATTCAGCGCGGCTGAATAGGTGATGACAAACGCTAGAAAAGACCGAACCAGGGGCTTCGAGAGCGCCAGCGCTTTACGTGGTAAAAACGCCTGTCGAGTCGTCATCTCATTACCTTTTGAAAAGTTTTGTATCTAAATGTAGTGATTCGTTGAGTTTGGACTATTTAATAAATTGCGCTATCAGGGCTTTTCTTAAACGCGTGATCAAATATCTAAAAAAAGCGGCACTCTGAAGTACGGTTTTTCTAATATCCCGTAATAAAATTAAAAAAAGCGGCGCTACCGAGAAGTAGCGCCGCTTTTTTTAATGAAACGTGTGACTAGTTTTTTAGTAAGCCAATCATGATAGTGGCCTATAAGGCAGGCGTTGGCGCATTAAGATACTCGGCTAATAGAGTGTCCTGTGCGTTAGCGTTGTTGGCCAGGTTCCAGAGATTATTCTCGACACCCCGGGCAATGAGATGAATGACCGCCGACTCGACCGCGGACATGACGGCCATCTGGACAGGCTCGTTGGAGGTAATACCGACTTCGGCTTCCAGTAAGCGGCGGAAATCGATAAACCGGTAAACGCCTGCGCGAAGCTCTTTCGAATAGATGGTTTTGGTCGTGGTGACGTTGGCGAGTATCTCGCCGGTAGATATTTCGACCGCGCGCAGGTTGACCGTCACCTGATCCACCTGGTATTGGCCCGACGCGCCGATACCGAAGTATTCCGCCCCGGCACCGCCAGTACGCACGTTGGATTCGTAGGCGATGATGCCGCCTTCGAGCATGACCGAGGCCGCGCGCAGCGAGGGCAGCGTATCCGGCTGATTGAAGCGTTCGAACTCGGCGCGGATGATACGCCGCTCGGTTAGAAGATTCTGCAGGCCGACCCGCTCTAGCGGAATGAACCAGCCGGAGTCCGCGAGCGCCCCGGTCAGCATTGCTGCCGCGCCCTGGGTCACCGCGGTCGAGAACGTGCTGGCCGGTGCCGGGCGGTATTGGCCGGTCTGGTCGCGGAAATCGTACACCGATACGAAAATTTTACCCGCCGGCGGCGGTAAAGAAACCAGGTCCTGGTAGGTCGAGCCGCGGGGGGTCAGCGTGGCCTGGGCGCCTTCCAGATCGTTGGAATTAGCGACCATGCCGGCGCAGCCGCTCAATAGCGCCGCCAGCATGAGTGAAGCGATGATTTTCATTTTGATGTTCCCCTGACGACACACGTAAGCGTTATGTTGGCGTTTAGCCGGTTGGTTTTTGAACAGTGTCGAATACCGCTTCACTATGGGTTGAAGAGCCCGCCCACGCTGATATTGGTGACATCGCCGGTGAGCTTGTCCACCACGCGCACCACGAGCTGGCCGCCGTTGTCGCTGACCACCACGTTGAACTCGCCGCTATCGAAAGAGCCCTGATTGACGTTGCCCGCGCCTACATCGGAGATCAGCTGTGAAATCAGCCGGCTTTCCAGGTTTTGAACCAAACGGTCCGTGGAGGAGAGCTGCTGTATGCTGCGCGCATTGGGGTCGGTGTTGGTGTCTTGCGCCTGCGCCTTACCCAGCAGATACGAGCCCATGAAGGGGTCGCCACCAAAGGATGGGTTCAGCGGCCGGTACACCAGATCCCCTGCCGACGCCGCGCTCCCCCCGGCAAGTGCTACCACCGCGATAGTGCCCAGCCACAGGGGGTGTCGTTTGACGTTCATTATCGTAACTCCTCACTTCCCAGGTCTTTATCGAAGGTCAGGGTGGTAGCCAACTGCTCCCGCAGCAGCGCGTCCTGAACGATTTGCACGGCCTCTTCTGCCGCTTGATCCGCCTGATTGATGCGTGGCGAAAGCTGTGTACGGAAATACATCTGGTTGCCCTGCAGGATCCAAAGCTGGCTTCCCCAGCGGGCATCCGGACGCTCCTGGACAATGAGGGTCGCGTTATTGATCAGCGGATTACCCATGGCCCGCTGGCTAAAAGCGCGGTAGAAGGTCTTGCCTGCCATGGTGATGGTGCGGTCGACCATCACACCGGTCAGCTCGCTGCTACCGTAGCCGCGCGGCTCGACCTCGGCCCCGTCAGGGCCCGAGAGACGGTTGATCGCATCGACCGCTGCCTGCTCGTTTTCCGGCAGCTCGTTGCCCGGCAACGAGTCGCTCGGCGAGGCCGGCTGATGGGGCGATACCGGCTCGCTTGCCGATACCGGCCCCGCAAGCGCCAGTGACAGCGCACCCAACAGCAGTAGCGTGCGATACAAGGCCATGGTCGTTTTCTCGGTAGGGTTTAGCGCCCGCGCTGCAGGCTACGCGCTGTCTCGATATTGGGCAGGATGGGGCCGAGGTTCTGGTGGATCCAGTTCAGCGCCTGAATACGGTTATGCACATTGATCTTTCTGAAGATGTTGTAAAGGTGCGACTTGACCGTGTGCTCGCTGACAAAAAGCTTCTCGGCGATCTGCTGGTTGGAGGACCCGCCGCTGAGAAGCGAGATGATCTCCATCTCCCGGTTGGTCAGCCCGCAGGCCGGGCGGAACGCATTGCTTTGGTATTTGCGGTAAAAAATAATCAGCCGCGCCATTAAATCGCGGGACATCCAAAGCTCGTCGTTGAGCAGGGCGTGAATGCCCTTGCAGATCACCTCGAGGCTCTCGTTACGGTAGAAAACCCCCTTGAGCTGGGAGCAGGAGAGTGCTTCCAGGGCGTGATCCATGTCGCGGATGTTAAACGCCGCCAGCGGTGCCTGGGAGAGCGACTCGGGAAGCTTCTCCTGCCAATCCGGGATGACATCGACACTGACGTGGTCGGCATCCACCAGCAGAAGCTGTTTGCCGATAGTGGCCTCCGGCAGTGAAACCCCGGGGGCATACAGATGAATGGTGTAACCCGTCTGCTTATTCAAATACTCGGCAAACAAGTGAGACTGGGGGCTTTTTTCGGTGACGATATACACCACGCCCGGGGTTTTGTGCTGCGCCATCGATAACCCTCCGGCTGCTAATAAAGTGTGAGACGATAATGCGCGGATTGTTACCTATAATGTTTTTTTAGTAAAGTTATGTTACTAAAAATATGTTTAAAGTAGTTTTTATACAACCATTCGATTAGAGAAGTTAGCGGTCAAGACTGAAGCGGCGCCAGCCGGCGGCCGGTGTGATGGCGCCCTACGCAGGCAAGGCATCTTTAGCTGGCGTGCGGTTAGGCGTAAACTGAGCGGCTCTTACTGGGAGGTTACGCCATGTCCGCCGTCAATACGCTTGTGTTAGCCAGTGGCAATGCTGGCAAGTTAAAAGAGTTCAAACAGCTTTTGGCCCCCTTGATGCTCGATGTGCGCCTGCAGTCGGAGTTTGGCGTTCATGACGTAGAAGAGACTGGACTGACCTTCGTCGAAAACGCGCTGCTCAAGGCGCGCGAGGCCAGCCGGGTTAGCGGGTTGCCGGCGCTGGCCGACGACTCGGGTTTGGAAGTCGACGCGCTCCACGGTGCCCCGGGCATCTACTCGGCGCGCTTTGCCGGCGAGCCCAAAAGCGATGAACGCAACAACGAGAAACTCTTGAGTGCGCTTGCCGATTGCGCCGAAGGCCAGCGTAGCGGGCGCTACTGGTGCGTGCTGGTGTACCTGCGCCACGCCGAGGATCCGGTACCGATCATCGTTCAGCGCAGTTGGGACGGTGAAATTCTCGCCCATCCGCGAGGCGAAAACGGTTTCGGCTACGACCCGCTTTTCTGGCTGCCCGAGCAGAGCATGAGCGTGGCCGAGCTGCCTGCGGATACCAAAAACCGGCTGAGCCATCGCGGCCGCGCCTTACAGGGCCTGGTCGATTTTTTGAAGGTGGCGCATGGGTAGTACCCCGCCGCTTTCGCTTTATATCCACACCCCCTGGTGCGTTCGCAAGTGCCCTTATTGCGACTTCAACTCCCACGAGCCGACCTCCCGGGCGCTGCCGGAAAACGCCTATCTCGAGGCGCTTTTAAGTGACCTGGACGATGACCTGGCCCTGGCCGACGGACGCGAACTCGCCACGATCTTTATCGGCGGCGGCACGCCGAGTTTGCTCTCGCCGGCGTTTTACCGACGCCTTTTAGGCGAAGTACAGGCGCGCCTGCCCTTCGCCCCGGATATCGAAATCACGCTGGAAGCCAACCCGGGCACCACCGAACAGGCGCGATTCGTCGGCTACCGGGAGGCAGGGATCAACCGCCTTTCGATCGGCACCCAAAGCTTTCAAAGCGCTCAGCTCGAGGCCCTTGGACGCATTCACAGCGCCGATGAAGCCATCAAGGCAGTGGGCCATGCCCGCGTGGCGGGTTTCGATAATCTGAATATCGACCTGATGCACGGTTTGCCGGGTCAGACACCTACGCTTGCCCTGGAGGATATCGACCAGGCACTCGCGCTTTCGCCGGAGCATCTCTCCTGGTATCAGCTTACGCTCGAACCCAACACCGCGTTTCATTCAAGCCCCCCGGTGCTCCCCGAAGAGGAGGCGCTTTGGGATATTCAGGAGCGAGGCCACGAGCGTCTCGTCAAGGCGGGGCTTTCGCGTTACGAAATATCCGCCTACGCAAAGCCTGGCAAGGCAAGCCGCCATAACCTCAACTACTGGCAGTTCGGCGACTACCTGGGGATAGGCGCCGGCGCCCACGGCAAGCTTTCGCACATAGGGGCGGATGGCCGCTGGACGATCGAACGGCGCTGGAAAACCCGCCAGCCCGACGCCTATCTTCGCCGCCAATCCGACCCGCGCGGCTTTATCGCCGGCAAATCGGTGATCGAGCCTTCCGAGCTTGCGCTGGAGTTTGCCATGAACGCGCTGCGTTTGACCGACGGTGTCGACATGGCGCTGTGGCCTGCCTACACCGGCCAGCCGCTAGAGGCTTTATTGGCGCGCTTGCACGGTGCCGACAAAAAAGGACTTTTGATGGAAATGCCCGAAAAACTACGTGCATCGCCGCAAGGTCTATTATTCTTGAACGAGCTGCTTGAGCAAATCAGTGACGACTAGCCCGGCAGCCTGGTTAATCAAATGAGTTTTTTAAGGAGTGAGTGATGCGTATTTCTCGACTGCTGACCCCGGTAGCCGCCGCCCTGTTAATTGCCGGCTGTGCTTCCTCTGACCCTTACGGTGGCCAATCGCAGCGCTCCAGCACCGGTATGGGAACAGGTATTGGTGCCGCGGTAGGGGCGGCGGCCGGCGCGCTTTCCGGTGATGGCTCCACCAGCCGCCGCGACCGTGCCTTGATCGGCGCCGCCGTAGGTGCCGCCGCCGGTGCCGGTGTCGGCGCTTATATGGACCGCCAGGAGAATCAGCTGCGCGAAAGCCTGCAGGGCTCGCGGATCGAAATCGACCGCCGCGGCGACGATATCGTCCTCAACATGCCCAGCAGCGTAACCTTCGGCTTCGACTCTTCCGAGCTTACCGGTGAAGCACGCAGCGCGCTCAACGAGGTGGCGGGGGTGCTTAACCAGTACACCGATACCCGTGTGAATATCGCCGGCCACACCGATAGCGTCGGTAATGCGGACTACAACCAGCGCCTCTCCGAGCGCCGCGCCCAAGCGGTCGGCAGCTACCTGGGCCAAAACGGTGTCTCTTCGTCGCGTCTTAATACCCGCGGCTACGGCGCCAATCAACCGGTGGCCACCAACGACACCGACCAGGGCCGCGCGCAGAACCGCCGCGTTGAAATTACCCTGACGCCCACCGGTAACGGCCAGGGTCAGCAAGGCCAGCAGGGCCAGGGCAGCGGCTACTAAACAGCTGATGCTCCGGTAGGCCGGTAGGCTCAAACGCCCCGGCCAAGGCCTTTAATCCGAGCCCGCTATTATTTGATAGCGGGCTTTTTTACACCTCGTTGTGAACCGCTATGCTCTCTTATCAACACGCCTACCACGCCGGCAACTTTGCCGATGTCCATAAGCACCTTACGCTTTACGCCGTCACTGGCTATCTATTACGTAAAGAAAGCGCCATTACATATATAGACACTCATGCGGGTCGAGGGCTCTATCCTCTGGATACCAGGGAGGCCTTGAAGCTCGAAGAACACCGCGAGGGCGTCGTGCCTCTCTGGCAGGCGCGGGAGCAGCTCGACGAGCTACTTCTGAACGAATGGCTGGCGCGTATTCAGACGATCCAGCCAAAAAGTGGCCCGTTGAGCCACTACCCGGGCTCGCCCTGGTGGCTTTCCCAGCGGCTTCGCGAGCAAGACGCGCTGCGTCTTTGCGAGCTGCACCCGGGGGAGCACGCCGAACTCGACGCCCAGGCGCTACCGCCGACGGCAAAGCGCCTTTATGGCGACGGACTGGAAGAGCTCAAAAAGCGCGTGCCGGTCAAAACGCCGCGGCTTTGCGTATTGATCGACCCAAGCTATGAGCAAAAAGCGGAGTACCGCGAGGTGGCCGACGCCGTGATTCAAACCCTCGAAAAGGCCCGCCACGCGGTCATCATGATCTGGTATCCACTGCTTCCGGCGGGGCATCACCACACGCTGCTGGAGACGTTAAAGGCCAGCGGCGTGCGCAAGATATGGCGTAGCGAGCTACACCGCGCCCCCGCCGGCCAGAACCACGGCATGTACGCAAGCGGCATGCTGGTGATCAACCCGCCTTGGGGGCTCGATGAGCATCTAAAGGGGGCCATGAACAAGATTACCCCGCTTTTGGGTAAGGAGAGCCGCTACCAGGCGCAGTGGCTGGTAGCAGAATAAACAAGTCGTTCGCGGGGTGTTTAAAGGACCTCGAGGGTCGATTTGACCCGGTCCAGCGCCACCAGGGTGCGAAACCACTTAACGTTGGGGTTTTCGTGGAAAAGCGCATCGCAGATTTGCTGGAAGCGGCGCATGCTGGGGACCAGTAACACCAGCATGAAGTCCGCCTCGCCGGTGACGTAGTAGCACTGCTGGATCTCCGGGCCGGAGAAGCGGGCTTTCAGCGCGTCCAGGTCCGCGGCGTGGGTCTTGTCCGCGCGTACTTCTACGAAGATAGTGATCACCTGACCCAGCTTGTCCGGGTCGAGTACCGCCACGTTCGCTTTTATGTAGCCTTCCTTTTTGAGCCGCTGAATGCGCCGCTGTACGGAAGCGGTGGAGAGATGCACCGTCTCGGCCAGTTCGCGAAGCGGCGTCTGGCACTCCTGCTGCAAATGTTTGAGTAGAGAACGGTCGTAGTCGTCCAGGGCCATGCTGATCACTCGGTGAGAAAATTTATCAATGTAAGGCGTTAATTCGAGCGCCTTTATCGTATCCGATGCAATAAAGTACCGCGACACTGTCTAGCCCGGATACGCTTTATGCAAACCGCCCCTAACACGGCGCTCGGTGTCGTCTTGAACGTGACGGCTTCGCTTTTTTTCGCGCTTCTGTTCGCCTATACGTCGCTGCTGGATACGCTCGATGGTGGGGAAATATACGGTTGGCGAATGCTGCTCACCTTTCCCTGCCTGACGTTTTTTATTCTGTTGCGCGGCCATGGCGGGCAGGTGGCGCTCGTTTATCGACGGCTCAAGGCCGAGCGCTACTTCTGGGCCACCCGATTACTCGGCGCGGCGCTCCTTGCTCTCCAGCTGTGGCTTTTCATGTGGGCGCCGGGCAATGGCCAGGGGCTTGCGGTGTCGCTTGGGTACTTTCTGATGCCGATCACCATGGTCTTCGTTGGCCGTCTGGCCTTCAAGGATCGCCTGTCGCGCTTTCAGACGCTCGCTAGCCTGCTCGCTCTGGCGGGGGCGCTCAATCAACTGCTGTTCTCCCAGGCGCTTGCCTGGCCAACGCTTCTGGTGAGCCTTGGCTATCCGCTCTATTTCTGGCTGCGCCGGGTGACCGATACCAACCACATTGGCGGTCTCTGGTTCGATATGCTGCTGGCCCTGCCGGTCAGCGTCTATTTCGTCGTTCAAGGCGGGGAGGTGCTCGGCGCCGCCAGCATCGCGCCGCTTGGCCTGGTGCTCGGCCTTGGGCTGTTAAGCGCCCTGGCGCTGGTGTTTCAGGCGCTTTCGGCGCCGCTTCTCAACCTGAGCCTTTTCGGCCTGCTGGTCTATGTCGAGCCTTTGCTGTTGTTCGTGGTGGCGCTAGGCATGGGGGAGTCGGTCAGCGCGAACGAGTGGCCAACCTATGCCGCCATTTGGCTGGCCGTAGCGGTGCTCTGTGTGGAAGGCGGGCTCGGGGTGAAAAGGGCAAGGCAGCGCCCGCGTACGGCCTGCTGACTGCACTATTAAAATGATTCACGCAGGATCAAGAAAAGATCACTTTTGTCCCTGCCAGGTTTGCGCGAGCATGGGAGCATCGAGAAACATTCAAACAGAGCAGGAGAGTACGATGAGCGAACATAAAGCCCCTTTTCGCGCCGATGTCGTCGGCAGCCTGCTGCGCCCGGCGGCGATCAAGAACGCCCGTGAAAAAAGCCAAAGCGACCTGCGTCAAATAGAAGACGCGGCGATCAAGCACGCCGTCGCCGAGCAGTGCCAGTGCGGCTTGAAGGTGGTCACCGACGGCGAGTTCCGTCGCGCCTGGTGGCACTTCGACTTCTTCGAGGGCCTTGAAGGCGTGGAAGGCTACGACGCGGCGCAAGGCATCCAGTTTTCCGGCGTGCAGACCAAATCGCGCAACGTGCGCGTGACCGGAAAGCTTGGCTTTGGCGCGCACCCGATGCTCGAGGACTTCAAGTACCTTGCCAGCATCAGCGACGGCGCCACGCCCAAGATGACCATCCCAAGCCCCAGCGTGCTGCACTTTCGCGGCGGGCGTAACGTTGTAAGCCAGGACGCCTATCCGAACATCGACGACTTCTTTGATGATCTGGCCCAGGTCTACAAGGATGCGATTCAGGCGTTTTACGCCGCGGGCTGTCGCTACCTGCAGCTCGACGATACCGTTTGGGCGTATCTTTGTTCTGATGAACAGCGCGCCCAGGTCATCGAGCGCGGCGAAGACCCGGACGAACTCGCTCAAACCTACGCCCGGGTGATCAACGAGGCGCTGGCGGACAAGCCTTCTGACCTGGTGGTGGGCATGCACGTCTGCCGGGGCAACTTCCGCTCGACCTGGATCTCCGAGGGCGGCTACGAGCCGGTCGCCGAGCTGCTGTTTGGTTCGGTGAATATCGACGCCTTCTTTTTGGAGTACGACTCCGACCGGGCCGGCGACTTCGAGCCGCTGCGCTTTATCAAGTCCGGTCATCAGAAGGCGGTGCTTGGCCTGGTGACGACCAAAACCGGTGAGCTCGAAGACCCGGAGGCGATCAAGGCGCGTATTTATGAGGCGGCCCGGTTCGTGCCGCTCGAGCAGCTCTGCCTGAGCACTCAGTGCGGCTTTGCCTCTACCGAAGAGGGCAACGCGATCACCGAGGCCGAGCAACAGGCCAAGCTCGAGCTGGTGGTTCGCGTCGCTCGCGAGGTCTGGGGTGACTAGCTCCATTGCGCTGCCCCGGGGCATGAAGCCGTTACCCGGGTAGTGGCCTATTCGCCGTTTTGTGTTTGACCAAACCCCGCCAGCGCCTGGCGGGGTTTTTTGTGCCGAGGTGTTGGGGAAATGAAGAAGAGTCGTGCTGAAAACTTTACCTACCTTCCGGTAGGTAGTATATTGCGCCGCTCTTACTCAGCTCGTTTACGAGGCTCTTCATGGCTCGCTCAAAGGCTACCCAGCGCATCGTGTCGGCGGCGGTGGCGCACTTCGCCGAGGCTAACTACGACGGCGCTTCGCTTTCCGCCATCGCCGAGGCCGTCGGTATTCGCAAGGCTTCGCTTTATGCCCATTTTGCCTCGAAGGAGGCGCTTTTCATGGCCGCCTTCGAGGAGGCGCTCGACGCCGAGCGCGCCTTCGCCAGCGAGTGCTTCGCAGGCGAAGGCGCCCAGGTGCTCCCCGGCTCGGGCTACTGCCAGGCGCTGGTGCAGCGCTTTGGTGAGACCGCTCATTTACGCTTTTTTCTGCGCGTAAGCTACATGCCGCCGCTTGCGCTTGCCGAGCGGATCGACGCGCTCCACGAAGCTTACCTTGCGCAGTTGAAAGACGCCTTTTTGGACCGTCTTGCGCGCTGGGGCGAGGCCAAAATCCCGCTATCACCAACACAGACGGAGCGCTTCGCTCTGGCGTATCTGGGCATCGTGGACAGTCTGCAGGTCAAGCTGATCTACACCTCCGCCACGCTTAGTGAACGCCGCCTCGAAGCGCTGATGCACACTTTCGAAGACTCTCTGACCCTTCGCCATTCGATGAGTACAACGTCATGACGACCCTCGCTAAACCGCCCGTCCAGGCCATCGGCACCGGGCTTCTCATTTTGCTGGCCTTGATCACCGCGCTCGACGCCATGGCGATCGACATGTACCTGCCCGGCATGCCGGATATCGCCGAGGATCTCGGCGTTTCCGCCGGCCATATCCAGCAGACGCTGGCGATCTTTTTGATCGGCCTGGCGGTGGGCCAGGCGATCTACGGGCCGCTGCTGGATCGTTTCGGGCGGCGCTGGCCGCTTTTGATCGGGCTAGGCGTTTTCATTGCAGGCTCTGTCCTGGCCGCGCTCGCCCACTCTTTTGAAACACTGCTGGCCGCGCGTTTTCTTCAAGCGCTGGGTGCGGCAGCGGGTCTGGTGGCGCCACGGGCGATCATCGATGACGTGTATGCGCTCAAGGAGTCGGCGCAGAAGTTTTCGATTCTCATGCAGGTGATGATGGTGGCGCCAATCGTCGCGCCGGTACTGGGCGGGCTCATTTTGATCTACGCCGAGTGGCATCTGATCTTCTGGGCCATGGCGGCTCTGGGGGCGCTCGGCCTTGTCTGGGGGCTTGTGAGCATTCCCGACTCCCTGGCGGTAGAGCAGCGCGTGGCGCTAAGTGCGGCGAGTATCGTCAAGGGTTACGCCCGGTTGTTCGCCCAGCCGGTGTTCATGCTTTATAGCGTGGCGAGCGGCCTGGTGATGGGGGCGTTTTTTTCGTACATCAGCGGCTCCTCCTTCGTGTTCATGGAGCACTTCGGCTTGGGGTCGACCCAGTACAGCCAGCTCTTCGCCGCCAACTCGGTGGGCCTGGTGCTGGGCGGTGCGGTCAGTAATGCCTTGATCAAGCGCGAGTGGTCGGCCTGGCGCGTGATGATGGCCGGTACGGCGATCTATACCCTGGCAGGCACGGCGCTTTGGTGCGTCAATGCGCTCGGCGCACCGACGCTGCTCACCTATAGCCTGATCCTCGGGCTTGCGATCGCCTCACTCGGCATGGTGTTCGGCAACGTAATGGCGCTGATCATGAACGCGGCGGATTCACCCGCCGGCGTCGCCTCGGCGCTGATGGGCGTGCTTCAGTACCTGCTCTCCGCCCTGGTCGGCTTCGCGGTCAGCCTGACCACCGTCAGCCCTGCCCAACTGCCCGCGACCATCGCGATTTGCGGGGCGCTGGCGCTCGTGCTTTGCTGGCTGGCGAGCCAAAAAGAGCAGGGCGGCGCTTATACGGCCGGCGCCGCCGAGTCGGCGTGATCTATCGCGTGGATGAGACGTTTAAAAGGAGCAGACAATGAGCAACCTTCAGCGCGCCGTAGTGATCGGCGCCTCGCGCGGAATCGGCCTTGGCCTGGTGGGCGAGTTACTAACCCAGGGCTTCGAGGTCGCGGCGGGTGTTCGCCCCAGTGCCTCCACCGAGGCGCTGGACGCGCTGGGTCAGCGCTTCCCGGGTAAGCTCGACATCGTCCACGTTGACCTCGCCGACCCGGCGAGCGTTGGTGCTTTGGATGTAAAGTCCCCCATCGATCTGCTGCTGATCGCGGCGGGAGTCATGGGGCCGGAGCACCAGCGCGCCGAACGTGTCAGCCGCGAGGCGCTGGCCGAGCTTTTCTGGATCAATGCCACCGCGCCGGTCACCCTGGCGCGCACGCTACTGCCCCATATGCGCCAGAAGGGCCGCATTGCCTTTATCAGTTCGCGCATGGGAAGCGTTGCCCTCAACGAAGAGGGCGACCGCGAACTCTACCGGGCAAGCAAAGCGGCGCTGAACAGCCTGACCCGCGGCTTCGCTCGTCACGAGGCACAGCCCGCCGGGGTGGGCGTGCTCAATATCCACCCCGGTTGGGTGAGAACCGGAATGGGCGGCGACGACGCGCCGGTCTCCGTTGAGGAGAGCGTAAAGGGTATCGTCAACGTAGTGAACACTCACTCCGATTGTCTCGAACAGCGTTTCATCGATTATACGGGGGCGCCGCTTGCGTGGTGAGCCCCGCTATTTGCCGATACAGAAACTGCCAAAAATCTCACCCAGCAGGTCGTCGGCGCTGAACTCGCCGGTGATCTCGCCAAGCGAGGCTTGAGCGTCGCGCAGGTCCTCGGCGAGCAGCTCGCCGGCGCCCATGCCTTCGAGCTGGGCACGGCCGTTGTCCAGTGCCGCCATGGCTCGGTCCAGCGCGTCCAGGTGGCGCCGCCTGGCCGAGAAGCGCCCTTCGGTGGTGGCGGCAAAGCCCATCACGTCTTTCAGGTGGGTTTTTAAGTTATCCACACCCGCCCCGGTTTTCGCCGACAAGCGCAGCGTCGGCGTGGCGGTGGCGTCGTCTAGCCCGGCGTCTTCCTGGCTTTCATCGATCTTGTTGCGCACCAGCGTCAGGCGACTCTGATCCGGCAGGCGGGCGACGAACTCGGGCCAGATGTCCATGGGGTCCGTGGCCTCGGTGGTCGAGGCGTCCACCATCAACAGCACCCGGTCGGCACGCTCGATCTCCTCCCAGGCGCGGGCCACGCCGATCTTCTCCACTGCATCTGGCGTGTCTCGAAGCCCGGCGGTGTCGATGATGTGTAGCGGCATGCCGTCGATGTGAATATGCTCGCGCAGCACGTCCCGGGTGGTGCCGGCGATCTCGGTGACGATCGCCGTTTCCTGCTCGGTCAGAGTGTTTAAAAGGCTCGATTTACCCGCGTTGGGCCGCCCGGCGATCACCACGCTCATGCCCTCGCGCAAAAGCGCGCCCTGGCCCGCGGCGCGGCGCACCTCAGAAAGCGACTGCTGGACCTCTGTGAGGCGGTTGGCCACGTGGCCGTCGGCGAGAAAGTCGATCTCCTCTTCGGGAAAATCGATGGCGGCTTCCACGTAGACCCGCAGGGCGATCAAGCGCTCGACGAGCTGGGCGACCCGGTTGGAGAACTCGCCCTGAAGCGAACGTACGGCGTTTTGGGCCGCCGAGCGCGAGGTTGCATCGATCAAGTCGGCGATCGCCTCGGCCTGGGCCAAATCGAGCTTGTCGTTCAAAAAGGCGCGCTCGGAGAACTCGCCAGGCCGCGCCAGGCGCGCGCCCAGGGCCACGCAGCGCTCGAGCAGCATATCCATGATGACCGGCCCGCCGTGGCCTTGAAGCTCCAGCACGTCCTCGCCGGTAAACGAGTTCGGGCCTTCGAATACGAGCGCCACGCCTTCGTCGATGATGGCGTTTTCGCCGTGAAAGGCGCCGTAGTGAGCGTAACGCGGGGCCGGGTAGCGCCCCAGGATGGCACGGGCGATATCGCCGCAGGCGGGCCCGGAGACGCGAATGATGCCGACACCGCCGCGCCCGGGCGGGGTGGCAAGGGCGGTGATCGTGTCCTGGGTATAAAGTCGTTGTGCCATGGCACGCCTCCTGGATGAATGGCGGTATTGTGAATTTGTCCGGCCCTGAACGCCAGACCCCCGCACGAGGGCGGGGGTCTGGTGAGTCAAGCGAGGGGGCGATTACTTGGTTCGCATCCCTTTACCGACACTGGGGTCGTTCTCGATGCGCCTTGTAATGAAGTACTGCTGCGCCACCGAGATGATGTTGTTGACCACCCAGTAGATGACCAGGCCTGCCGGGAACCACAGGAAGAAGAAGGTAAAGATGATGGGGAGCATCTTCATGATCTTCGCCTGCATGGGATCGGGAGGCGTCGGGTTGAGCATCTGCTGAACGAACATCGAAATGCCCATCAAAATCGGCAGGATGAAGTAGGGATCCTTCACCGAGAGATCCTGAATCCAGAACATGAACGGCGCGTGGCGCAACTCAACGGACTCCAGCAGCATCCAGTAAAGCGCGATGAACACCGGCATCTGAACCAGAATCGGAAGACAGCCGCCTAGCGGGTTGATCTTCTCTTTCTGGTAGAACTTCATCATCTCCTGAGACATCTTCTGACGGTCGTCGCCGTACATTTCCTTGAGACGCTGCATCTCCGGGCCGAGCTTGCGCATCCGCGCCATCGACTTGTACGCCTTGGCCGAGAGCGGGAAGAGCACCGCTTTGACCAGTACGGTCAGCAGTACGATCGACCAACCCCAGTTACCGACGATGTCCTGGATATGGTCCAGCAGCCAGAAAAGCGGATTGGCGATGAACCAGAGCCAGCCGTAATCCACGGTGAGCTGCAGGTTGGGCGCGACCTGTTCCAGGTAGTCCTGCACCTTGGGGCCCATGTAGAGCGTAGCGCCCAGCGTCGCTTCGCCTTCGGCGGCAACGTTACTGGTCGGGCCGGCAAAGGCCACCACGTTGCGATCGCGTGCGTCGGTGGTGACGTAGTAGAGGTTTTGCTGATTCTGCGACGGGGCCCAGGCCGAAACGAAGTAGTGCTGGATCATCGCAATCCAGCCGCCTTCGGCTTCGCGGTTTTCAAAGCTCGAGCTTTGAATGTCGTCGAAATCGATCTTGTCGTAACGCGTGTCCGGCGTGGAGTACGCCGCACCCATGTAGGAGTTCATGCCCAGGGTGACGCCGCTGGAGGGGTCCGGGCTGTTGTCCCGGGCAAGCTGGCCGATAAAGCGGGCGCTGACCGGGTTCTCGGTGTTGTTGGCCACGAAGTAGCTGACGTCCACCGCGTAGTTGTCGCGCTCAAACGTCATCCGCTTGGTGACGTCGACGCCGTTGACCTCGGCGGTCATGTCGACCTCAAGGGTCTGCTCGTCGTTACCCAGACGGTATTCGTTGCGCTCCGGCGTGAAGGCGATCCGGCTTGCCTGGCCGTCCAGCTGAATGCCCGAACGCGCGACGTAGCTGCGCGTGGCGTTGTCCGAGAGCAGCACGTAGTTGCGCTCGGAGTCCAGGGTCATCTTGTGCTGGGGCAGGGCGGCGAACACGATATCCCCGCCGTAGGGGTCGATACGTACATCGAGTACATCGGTGGTGACGGCGATGAAGTCGCGACCTTCGGACTCACCGGCCGCTTCCGCCGGCATCTCTTCGCTGGCGCTACCCTGGGGGGCGCCGGTGCTGGGTACGGTCAAGTCATCGTTGGTCGACTCGGTATTGGCCCCGGTACTTTCACGCTGGGTGATTTCCGGCGTCGAGTCGTAGCTGGTTTGCCCGTAGTCCTGATTCCACTGAATCACTAGAAGATAGGCCAGTACAGCCAGTGGAATCAGCAATAAAAGTCGTTTTACGTCCATGAGGGTTCTGCCCGATGGGTGGTGAACATGCTAATGGCGCGGCGTCATTTACTCGGCCCAAGACACACGAAAGCCTGCCATAAGGCAGGCCGAGGCCGAGCGGCGGAGTGTGTGATCAAGCGCCATGCGTAGCGTTAGCAAGCGGGGGAGGCGGTGGTGCTGCCAAAGCGTCGCGCTGGAGTCGTTTCCACATGCCGTGTAGCTGGCGGTAAAGTGTTTCATTATCGATATCCTGAACACCGCGCTTGGCCAATATCACTATATCCACAGAGGGTAAGCGGTGTTGGCGAAGCCGAACGGATTCTCTAACGAGACGCTTGAAGCGGTTACGGTCAACGGCACGCTTGACGTTTTTCTTGCTGACCACCAGTCCAACGCGAGGATGACCTCGGGTATTGAAGCGTGCGAGCGCCATCATACCTTTGCCATGGACTTTCAGGTCTGCCTGCTCAAATACGTAGCTGAAATCCCCGGCGTTCAGTAAACGTAAACCCCGGGGATAGCCTTGATGCGACACACGCAATCCGAAATCAGGCGCTCAGACGCTTACGGCCTTTGGCGCGACGGCGTGTAATGACAGCACGGCCATTTTTGGTTGCCATACGAGCACGGAAGCCATGCGCGCGCTTGCGCTTAAGAACGCTGGGTTGAAAAGTGCGTTTCATAACTCGTTATTCCCACGTGGTTTAGGACGAAAGTGAATTCCAAACGACCCGGTCCAGTGAGGAACTAGCCGGGGAGATCCAATTCAAGACCGGAAATTGTAGAGACTTCGGCGCCGCGGTGCAATTTTTCTGCGCACAAAAAACGCTAAATATGCGCTAACGGCTCGTAACATGCCTTCAATGAACGCCTTTGACGCAACTACTATTACTAATGAAGTTATTTAAAACCTGTTGTTATTAATAGTGGGGATACTATTTGTGGATAAGTGGTTTTATATTTTTATAAACAACCTGTTATAGGCATAAAAAATGTGTGCATAAGCCGTAGAAAAGCGGCTTGTAAGGTGTGTGGCAGGTGTGGACGACCGGGTAAAAAAGCCCCTGTGGATGGTTTATCCGCAGCGTCTACGCGACTTGTCCCAAAAGCTCATCGCAAGTTGTCCACAGGCTGAAAAGAGCCCCTTGCACGTGTGGATAACCGGCTCTTTGGGCGCTACAATAGGCGGCCGTTTTCAACTGATGGTGAGATGA